>CAKQCB010000001.1 GCA_934216615.1 uncultured Anaerolineae bacterium
AACACCTTAACCTTTACCGTCACCAACAATGGCGGGCCAAGTGGCAACTTGGACTACGTCGTGACTGGCCCCAATGGCTATTCACAACAAGGGACAATCAGCTCCTTGAATACAGGTGAAAGTGCTACGGTTGATTTAGGCAGCGTCCCACCGGGCGTGTATGACGTCTCGGTCACCGGCCCCAACAATGTCAGTGCGCAAGCAACAGTAACGTGTATTGATCCAACGCCCACACCCCCATCAACAGGTCTTACCGTTGTTGCGGAATGTGCGCCCGGAACCAATACATTGACCCTCACCGTGACCAACACAGGTAGCGTAAGTGATACTGTGTCCTACACCGTGACAGGCCCCAACGGCTTCAATACGTCCGGTAACGTCGGCACGATCACTGCGGGTGGTACAGGTTCTGTGAACTTAGGGACTGTGGGTAGCGGCGTTTACGATGTAACCGTAACAGGTTCGAGTGGCGCTTCTGCACAAACAACAGTCACTTGTCAACAGGTGACCCCTCCATCCTCAAGCGGTATCTGTGATGCAAACGGCAACGTGGTCTTCACGATTACCAATACAAGCGGGGCTGCAAGCCTTGCAACCGATTATGTTGCATTTGGCCCCAACGGTAACCTCCCCGGCGGCACATTGCCTGCTTTGAACCCGGGCGACAGCACAACAGTTACTTATAATGGTCAGGCACCGGGCGTTTATAGCTTGTTCACGGTGGATAACTCCATCACTGTGACCGCTCAGTGTTCTGAGTCACTCCCAACCCCAACGCCGTATGTCTGCGTGCCCCCCGGAACCCCCGGCGCACCCGGATCAGTAGTGGTACAGCCCGTTTCTGGCACAGGCCCCGGCTTCCCATCGGTGAACGTGAGCGCTGCGGACGCTTCTTGCTATGAAGCATTACCCGCGGCTCCATGGGAACCGCTGGAAATCGGTGGCGCAATCTGCCCAGATTGGATTGTCTACCACACGAACATCACTGGCGACTGGGAAGTTTTCCGTCTTGGTGAACTGCCAGAAGAACCCAATGCAGAAGTGAACTTGACCCAAGGTGTTGGCGAACGTGTTTACGACGTTTCACCCGCTCGCTCACCAGATTCACAATGGATTGCTTTCGCAAGCAACCGTGATGGTCAATGGGAAATCTACATTGGACGTACCAACGGCAGCGAACAACGTCGCGTGACCTACAACACCGCTTTGGAAACTTCTCCATCGTGGTCACCGGATGGGCGCTACATCGCATACCAATCCAACCGTAACGGTAACTGGGATTTGTATATGATTGATGTGACCTCTGGCGTGGAAACGCGTTTGACGGAAGGTTTAGGCAACGAGATTCACCCATCATGGTCGCCCAACAGCGATAAGTTACTCTTCCAATCGGATGTTGACGGAATTTGGCAAATCTATGAACTGACCTTGTTCAGCACAGAAGCCCCAGTTCTGTTGAGTGACGGCGCAGGCGACGATCACGATGCGCACTATTCAAACAATGGCGATATGATCGCCTTCCGTTCCTATCGTGACGGGATCAACAGCGTCGTGTACGTAATGAATAGTGATGGCACGGAAGTTACACGGGTTTCCGATGTAGCAGGGGATGCGATTAATCACGTCTTCTCACCAGAAGATAGCTTGATTGCATACGAATCGAACTTGGATGGCGACAAAGATATCTATGTCTACGAAATTGAAACTCAACAGACACGTCTGTTGACGGAAAATACAACCCTAGACGTAGCCCCGACTTGGATCTGCGAAAGCACCCAAATCGTGTGGACATCTGATGCGACAGAAGACATCAACGTTGGCGCAGACAACAACATTTTCAATGTGAATGCGCTCCCGATTGATGCACCTGCCATCAATGTCAAGGCTGAAGCCAGCCAAATGACGTTCGAGGACAGCGCGGATCAATATCCACAAAGCGTTCCTGCTGAAGAAAACGCAAGCCGTGAAGGACAAGTACCGGGTCGCGCGCGTAACCGCTAACGATTCTCGGCACTTGTAAAGCAAACTCATTTAGCCCCTTGCCCTCAATTTTGAGGGCAAGGTTTTTTTTATGGGCAAGATGTGTTTACAAAACAAAACCCCCTGAGCGGGGGTTATGATTTTTATATCAGTGAAAGTTCTCGAGGTTGTTATTCGATCAACCGTTGCGCCACTTGACGTAAATTCTGTGTGATAGAGTGTTCAGGATAGCGTAGCACAAACACGCCTGCGCTCGCCAATGTCATCATTTCGTCAGAGTGGGGTAGGACAGCGCCCACTTCACAATTGAAAGTTTGTTGCACCCGCTGGCGTACTGCATTGAAATCAACGCTGGTTGGGGTTTTGTTCACGATCAAAAGCATACGCGGAACGTCCAATTTACGGGCGACTTCTACCGTGACGCCTGTACCTTGATAATCTTGATTGTCAGGGCGCATGATGATCGCCAATGCATCTGAAATCGCGATAGAAAGCAGGGTTTCTTCATTTAACCCCGGGTGCGTATCAATCAACAAAATATCCAGTTTAAGCTCACTGACAAGATTCTGGAAACCATCGTTCAGCAAACCCACATCATACCCTTCGCGGAGCACACGGGCAATTTCACCGACTTTGATGCTCGAAGGGATCAAGAAAACTTGCCCACCTTTAGGAATGGGGACAGCGCCATTAGAATCATTGAGAAGATTGCTCGTGACATCATGTGCCGTTTGCTCGATCTGGCATTTTCCCCATAAATAATCGTTCAATGAATATTTAATATCATCTTCTTTAAGGCCAAACAAAACATGAATACCCGGAGATTGAATATCTGTATCAATAACTCCAACTCTTAACCCCATACTTGCATAAAGTGCGGAAAGGTTGGCCGTGGTATTCGATTTACCTGTGCCACCTCGGAATGAATGAATGGAGATGATTTTTGACATAAAAACGTCCTTTTGGTTGGCTCGCTTGGAACAAACGCATAATTCATTTTCATGATAGCACATTGCCGTGAAGTTTGAATAAGATATTTACTGAGTCGCCTCATAAGCGCTTCAATATATCTTTATCGCTGTAGAACCCAAGAGATGTCATCCTCGTAAGATTCTCAGCATTTTGAATATGAACTAACCATACCCAATTTTAGAGTATTACAAAAGTAAATCATAACCAAAACGGCCGTTCACTCGCGTATGGGGTGGGCAGAATCCCACGCGAAAGGCCAGATTCGATCAATAAATTATGATGAAGCGTAACGGGCAGGAAATTCCCGTACAGTGACCCATAATGCAGGATGCTCATTGCTAACACAGAATGGAGCGCCTGCTGGATGGTAAACGGCGCTTCCGTGCTGACATACAACGGTTGTGGTATCTCGTTTTCTTTGGCATCCCCTGTGGTCAAAATGGCGCTTTCTTCGCTCAAAAAGAGCGTGGTTCCACGCGGTGCCGAATTGATCTTCCCGCTTTGTAACGCATATAAATAGGGGATATTCTTCTGCGACAGTTCCACAGGGAAGAACGTCGCGTTGGTTTCGGCTTCCCATGCCCCCAACGCACGCATTTGGGTTTTGCGCAGTTGCCCCTCAAAGTGGATGACGACTCGCTGGTTTTGAATCAGTTCTCTTGGGAAGATGGCTTCCAAGAGCTGATCGGGCAAAGGGTCTTCTTTGGTGGATTTTTCAGTATGAACGATGAACTGGAGAAATTGTCCATTACTTTTATAAATACGTGAGATGCCCGTCAGAAATTGCCCGTCACGCTTTTGTTCTTGCAGGAACGAACATCCGATGATGCGATCTGCATATTCTACTGGCTCAGCCAGTAAGTAAGGGATGTGACCTGCCCGCGCCAGCAAGCCAATGATGAGCTGTGTCATCGTTTCGGGTTCGTGCATCAACGATTCGTGAATGACCATACACGACTGCCCACGTCCAATCGTTTGCGCGCGTGCGACTTGGACGGAAGCGGCCTCATCGTCATGTTCATCCTCGCGCTGGATAGGCATGAAAATCAAGATGAGATCAGCATTTTCTTTTTGCAGAAGGCGGATTGCACTTTCAACGTTCACACGGGTTGTCACCCGTACCTTCCGCTCACGAACGATCTTCATTTCAAAACGAAAATCTTTTTCCAATTTACGGCGTAATGCTTCGATAAAATCGCTCACACCGTCGCTCAACGCATCCAAGATACACACTTTGACCGAACGGCCAGTTTCATTCAGTTGATACAAGCCGTTGGCTTCAAATAAGTTAGAGAGGGTTTGCGCGTCATACGGGCGGATTTTGCCATTCCCAAATTCAACTTCTAAATCAGCAGGTTGGGCTTCAAATAAGTCGGGCGCGTTTTGTTCGCTGTAGGCGTTGCCAATCACGCCTGCGCTTTTGAGAACATCCGCAACCACTTTGATCATTTGTGTGCGTAGGGCAGGGCGGGTATGGAGCGCCCGTTCTGCTTGCTGTTGGCTCACCCCAAAACGATGCACATCGTCGGGGTGGATGTATAAGACCAACCGCGTTGAGACGGCTTCATAATCCCCATGTTCGGTTTCGATGCGATACACCCATGCAGAATCTAGAGTGTCTTCAATCAAGCGGATTTCATCCTCATGCTGAGCGTGTTTTAAAATCTGAGGGCGTAATTCCGCTAACGTCCCCGCAACTTTGGTAATTATCCCTTCACGGAGGTTGAAACGGTCAATCACACGTAAGCCCACCATATCGGTGATATTGGCTTGGCTATTGGCAAATTCATCGACAGGTTCATTCCATAATAAGCGTGAGTTCACCGCGAGCGATAACGCAGGTTCATTTTGAATCACCCAACCGGTCGCTTGAAAATCGCGATCAATGCGCACTTTATCAATAGAAAAAACAGTTTGCTCAAGCGCATCTAAGATAGTGGGTTGGGTCAGTTTGAGATGAAAACTCGTCACATAATCAATGATCAGTTCAGGGCTAGCCTGCCAATCGTAGATTTCTTCAATCCCCAACACGCTGCCAAAAGTAGCGGGCATTTTCTCTTGTAGCTCATCGATCAAGTTCAAGATTTGCGCCGCGCTTGGTGGTTGATCTGTCACCAAGACAGGACGGCTCCAAATCCAATTTCCACCCCATACCTCAGCGAGGACATTCATCAAGTCTACGGCTAATGTGCGCTGTTGACGCATATTTTCAGCAGGCGAAAGTGTCTCATCAAGCAAGATGCGATACGCCGTAAGCGCTGGCAAGGCTTCTGTTTTAATCGGAAAGATTTCCGTGAAAACTTGAGTTTTTCCTATAGGTTTTGGGGAATTCACCCTATGTTGCTCCTCAATGCGGTGGCCTGTTTTTCTGGGCGAGTGCTGTGTATACGACGGTGATGGCACTTGGGTTTGGGTCATCTTCAACACACCTAAAATAGAGAATTTTTATACTCAATCATAGCACAAAAATTCTAAAGTTTCAGTGTGTTATTCAATCGGTTTTTCAGGGTCATTCCCCCAATCTTTCCATGATCCATCATAGACCGACGCATCATCAAAGCCTGCGAGCCGATAGGCGATGAACGCCAAACTTGCGGAAACGCCGCCATTACAATAAAACACGACATTCTCGCTGTCACCATCAATCTGGATGCTGGCAAGCTGTTCACGCAGTTGTTCTGGTGGCAAAAACGTTCCGTCGGCGTTGATGAAATTTTTGGTGGGCAGGTTTTTCGCCGTTGGAATATGACCTTTACGGCTGGCGCGGGACGCCTCACCCGCAAATTCGGCAGGTGTGCGCACATCGATCAAGGCTTGGTTTTGACCCAATTGATCGAGGATTTGCCCTGCGGAACGGCGCAGTTCGCTATGAACGACGGGCTTAAATTCTTTAGGCTGGATTTGAGGGACTTCCGCCGTGACTGGGCGGTTTTCCGCAATCCATTTGTTCCATCCACCATTGAGGATCGCGGCTGTGGGATGCCCATAATAAGCCAGCGTCCACACCAAGCGCGATGCAAACATGTGATTCGAATCGTCATAGGCGACGACAAACGTATTTTCATCAATACCCAAACGGCTCATCACTTGCGCATATTGTTCGGCATCGGCCACAAAATTACTTTTCCCGCTGGGTAGGGTGATTTCATGCACCCAATCGACAAAAACAGCGTTGGGAATATGGCTTTTCTCATAGTCATTGTGGTGATTAAAGTAATGGGGTGGGGGTTCAGTCGCAGGTAACACATGCCCACGAATATCTACAATGCGTAAGTGGTCATCATTCAAATGCTCATGAAGCCATTCTGTCGAGACGATCAATGGCGTTTTAGCCGTCATAACGAGTAACCCTTTCTTGTGAAATGGAAAACGTAGGTGAATTACAGATCGCTTCACGTTCTTCCTAGTGTATTATTGTTCGACAGTTCATCGCAAGGAGAGAGTTTGATTGTTGAGTTTAATGCGTCGTGTTTTTGCGTTGATGTTTATTGTTGGTGGTGGACGTTGGGCGAATGCTCAAATTGTTGATATGAACTGTATGCTGAGTTTCGATGACCGTTCCCCGCAGTTAGATCAACCGTGGATGCACCCTGAATTAGATTGCCTTAAACTGGCGGTGGCCGACCCCGTTGGGCGCGAAATGAGTTTTGCCGCGCTCACCTTTGCCGATGACGATACGCTGTATAGCGCGCGTCCTGAAACGGGTGAAATATTCCACATCGTCGATAGTGATGGGGATGGCATTACTGATGCCCCACAAGTGATTTTAGAGAACTTAGATTTTCCGCGCGCGTTGGCTTGGCATTCCGATATTTTATTTATTGCTGAACGAGATCAAATCAGCGCTTGGGATGGAATCAGCTTACAGCCCATCATCACTGATATAGATGTGCGTGGTGGGTTTGGCTTCGGCGCTCTCGAAGTGGTTGATGATCGCCTGTATGTCGCTGTTGGCGCACCTTGTGATGCGTGTGAATATGATCTTGAAACGCGCGGGATTATTTTTAGCACCACTTTAACGGGCGAAGATTATCAACTGGTAGCGCAAGGCTTACGAGCACCTTTGGCGATGCAAATTGTGGGCGATCAACTTTATGTGGTGGACTCTGCACCGCTCGACGCGTCTGCGCTGATTACCGAACCTCGCTTCTTAGATGAAATCAACCGTATCGATTTAAATCAGCAATCCCCTGTGAACTTTGGCTATCCCACTTGTATGGGGCAGAGCATCGTACGTTATAACGGGGATTGTAGCGCCTATACTGCCCCTTATATCAGTTTACCTGCGGGCAGTTTGCCGATGGGTTTGGCCTATACAACATCCGACGTGTTTCCAAATCTGCAAAATCACTTCATCGTGACGTTGGCCGGGATGCCGAACTCATTTGATCTGCGAGGCTATTCGGTGGTGAGTATAGACCCACAAAATCCCGCGCAGATAGAAACGATCATCCCGTATAATTTTTCATCTAATCAAGACTATTCCCCTCAAGATTTGAGCTACCGAGACAGTAGTTTTTTCCCGCGCCGTCCCTTTGATCTTGCGGTGGATTCGTTAGGGCGGGTTTATATTGCCGTCACCGGTGGACAAGTGTTAGCCATTTACCCTGCTTATGATAGAGTGCAGTGATGCCGTACTGGATTACCGATACTTTAGCCGCTACCCCTGCGTATGCGGTATTACATTTTTTAGTGGGCATTCCTTGGGCGTTGTTATGTCTGCCTCGCTCTGAGTGGCGACGACATCCTCAAACTCTCGCCATCGCGATATTTCTGGGGCCGGCGCTCGTCACCGCATGGATGTTCATCCTCGGGTTGACGGGGGGCATACAAGCCGAACAAGGTCTGAATGGCCATTACCTGACCGCGACCAACATCACGCATGGGGTGATTGGCTTGATCGTCGTTGGTATTTTAGGCGTATTATGGCGCTGGCGACGACCCCAACACGAAAATGTTTCTCTGCCAAAAGTGCCACTCACCCGTATTGAGATCATCATCTTGATGCTGGTTCTGGCCGCGCTCATCGTGCGTTGGGTGTTGATCGCCTATTGGCCTTTCACCGCTTATGATGCGTTATGGGTATACGGCTATGAAGGCCGTCTCTACACCGAACTCGGTTATATCCCCAATTCCATCGGCTATTACCCGCAGTATCTACCGCTTCAATACACCTATGGACAAGTTTTATTCGGCGAGATCAACGATCATATCGCGCGTGCAGGTTTAATCTTCCAGCACATCGGCGCCTTATTAGCGGGCTATGTCCTCGGGGATCGCTTGTTTGGTCGGCGTGTCGGTTTGATTGCGATGGCTATTTGGGCGTTGTACCCGCATGTTGGCGAATGGTCGCGCGCAGGTGATCTTGAAATGCTCGTCGCGGGTTTATTCACGCTGTCCGTCGCGTTTTTCCTCAGCGGATGGTTGGGACATCCTCACGCCAGACGATGGGCTGTTTTGAGCGGGATCATCTTTGGCATTGGCATGTGGACAAAACCGACGATGGGCGCTTTTGTGTGGGGCGTGGCGCTCTTGGCAGGTTTTGAGCTTTTACGCACACGGTTTAATGTGCGTGAAGCGTGGAAACGCCTTGAACTGATCCTGATCGTAGGGGTGTGCTGTATCCCTTTAGGCGCAGTATGGTATCTACGTAATATCTTGCTGGGGCTGGATGCGTTGGTTTTACCCCCCGGTTATTGGCAAACGCTCGCCGAACAAAGTGGGGTTGAGTTTGGTTGGGTCATCCTCGCAGCTATCGCTTTATTGCTTTGGGCGTGGCTATTTTTCCAACCTTCTCAGCGTGTTAAGCTGGCATTATTGGGTGGGGTGGGGTTACTTTTATTAGGCACTGTCCCGACAATTTTGATGCCTGCTCGTCTTGGTTTGATCGAATGGGGTTTGATCCTCGTTGGGCTTTTCAGCTTGGGATGGGGTTTATTTCAACTGTATCGTCAACGGGTGGAGATTCAACAACCGTTACGGGTATTTATGTGGGTCGGTCTGCTGGGCTTGCCCTATTTCATCACATGGTTTTTCTCGTACAGCTATCATTACCGCCTGTCCTTTGCCATCGTCCCTTTGCTGATTCTGCCCACCGCCTATGTCGTGACACAAGTCATCCAATTTGTGACGGTGACACGCCCTGCACCCGTATGGGCGCGTGGGGCACTCGTCTTGGGCATCACGGCATTGAGTATTCCGGGCATCATTTCTGCAATTTACGATCCTTTCATGGGGTGGGATTATGTCTGGAATAATTCCATGCCGAACGACGACGCGCGTTATCGTTCGGGGAATGCCGCGCTGATGAATGTGGTCGATGGGTTAGTGACGTATCAACAAGAGAACCCGCAACAACCTTTGCATGTGATCGCGCCTAGCGTAGACCGTTTACCCTTTTTCTTCCCGACAGAAACCATTCAAGTGGATGATGTCGTGACCGAAATCAACGACTTGGATGATGCGCAGTATTTTGTTTTTGGCGCGCCCGAAACCATCGGCATGTATGCTTCAATTCCAGCGCATCAAAACCCTGCGTTTGGCGCGCTCGGCCGTACAGATTTATCACGGCGTGCATGGGGGTTGGATGACGGCATCTTCCGTTACGAAATTTACGAGCTGAATACACAAAATCGGTTTATACGCCCTGAAATGAACGGGATTTCTACAGACGATATTCTCATGGGTGACTTTGCCCGCTACATCGGCTATGACATCGGCGGGTTAGAGCTTTGGCCTGGCCGTCGGGTGATCTTTCATCTTTATTTTGAAGTCTTGGCCCCTGCTGCTGATGACTACATGATCTTCGTTCACTTACTGGATGCAAACGGAAACCTGATCGCCAATTGGGATGGCCCTGTGGGGGAAAGCGTCTTAGGCTATTACTCGACGCTCCATTGGCAGGCGGGTGAATACATCAACTTTGAGCGAGTTTTGCAACTGCCGGATGGGGTTGCGCCCGTGGGCGAAGGCTATGAGCTGGTCGCGGGCTTCTACCGTCTGAGCGATAACATGCGTGTTGCGGTGCAAACCAACGGCGTTGTTACGGGGGACAGTTTCTTAGTTGATGACCGCATCGGAATTTTGCCTCAACAACCTTAAGTCATCCGATACCCTATTCTAAGTCTGAGCGAGAATAGGGTATTTTTATATCCAATTTTTAGATTGGTCTAAAAAATAGTTGTCATGAGTTTAAAAATGTGTTTACATTAAGGCTATTCACTGTTCGGTAATCGCTTAGGTGCAAGATGATCTGGAAATGTTTCACCCTATCGCTCTGGCTTCTATTAGGTTTACCCCTTTCAAGCCACGCACAATCCAATGGTTGTGACGAACCGCGTCTGAACGTGGTCGCTACCGTTGGCATGATCGCTGACGTCGCAGGCCATATCGGCGGGGATTGTGTCACCCTCATCACCATGATGGGGCCGGGGGTTGACCCTCACGTGTACAGCGCGACCCTGCGCGATGTCGAAAACCTGTTTGAAGCTGACCTCATTTTATATGGCGGGCTTCATCTTGAGGCGCGTTTGATCGACGTCTTTGAGCAGATTCATGAATCGCTCGGGACGACGGTCATTCCGGTGAGCGAATCCATCGCCGAAACTTCGGTTCTGCATGTGGAAGATTCCAATGCGACAGACCCGCACATTTGGATGGATGTCTCGTTGTGGATGGATGCGGCGCGCGCGATTCGGGATGGGTTTGTGACCGCGCTTCCTGAAAATGCGTCTTATATCACCGCCAACGCAGAAGCGTATTTGGCGCAAATGGAAGCGCTCGATGTGTATGTGATGGAACAAATTCAGCGCATCCCCGAAACCCAACGGATTCTCATCACCGCGCACGATGCCTTTCAGTATTACAGCCGGCGCTATGCCGTCGATGTGTATGCACCGCAGGGCATCTCTACCCAAGCGGAAGTCGGGGTGCAAGATGTACGCGAAACGATTGATTTGATTCTTTCCCGCCAAATCCCCGCGATTTTTGTCGAAACCAGCGTTTCCCCCGCGGTGGTAGAAGCGATCCAAGCGGGCGCACAAGCGCGAGGTTGGGATTTGCAGATTGGCGGTCAACTGTATTCGGATGCGATGGGTACCGCTGGAACGTTGGGGGGCACTTATCTAGGCATGATCCAGAGCAATACCGACACGATAGTTTCGAGTTTGTTGGGCGAAAACGAGACGGAATAGGAGCAGGCTCACGCCTGAATAAAAGATGCTGAGTATTGATAACCACGCAAAATACCCGATTGTTGTTGAAGATTTAACGGTTGCTTACCGTGAAGAACCTGTTTTGTGGGATGTGGATGTATTGGTTCCGCAAAGTGCGCTGATGGCGATTGTCGGGCCGAACGGGGCAGGGAAATCCACCCTGATCAAAACAGTTTTGAATTTGATCCAACCTTCTGCAGGGCGCGTTTTAATTTATGGCAAACCCTATGCACAACAACGCCATTTGGTGGGGTATGTTCCCCAGCGTGGCAGTGTGGATTGGGACTTTCCCACCAACGCGCTCGACGTTGTGATGATGGGGCGGTACGGCCATCTCGGTTGGTTTCGTCGGCCGAGCGCCAAAGACCGTGAAATTGCGCTGAACTGTCTGGGACAAGTCGGCATGGAAAACTTTAAAGACCGACAAATCAGCCAGCTTTCTGGCGGGCAACAGCAGCGGGTCTTCCTTGCGCGGGCGTTGGCGCAAGATGCGCAAATTTACTTGATGGATGAACCCTTTCAAGGCGTGGATGCCACGACCGAACGCGCGATCATTGATGTGCTCAAGACGCTCCAATCCAACGGCAAAACGGTGATTGTAGTGCATCACGACCTTGAAACTGTCCCTGAATATTTCGACCATGTGCTGATGTTGAATGTGCGAACGATTGCCACTGGCACGGTGGGTGAAGTTTTCAATGTTCAGAATTTGCAACGTGCGTACGGCGGGCGTTTAGACCTGTTGACCAGTTCCGGCGCCCTGCTTGGAAAGACTAAATAGGCGAGGGAAATCATGACAATTTTTGAATTGATCCCTCAAATCTTTACTGACTACACCCTAAGAAATGTTGTATTAGGGGCCGTCGTCCTCGGTATCGTGAGCGGGGCTTTGAGCGCGTTCGCGGTCTTGCGCAAACAAAGTTTACTCGGCGACACCATGAGCCATGCCGCCTTGCCCGGCATCGTCATCGCGTTTATGTTAACGGGTGAACGCGCCCCTTTGCCTTTGATGATCGGCGCGGCGGTTGCGGGTTGGGTCGGCACGTTATTTATGCAGTTGGTGACGACACAAACCCGCGTCAAAGAAGACAGCGTTCAAGGTGTCATTTTGGCGGTATTTTTCGGCATCGGCCTTGCGCTGTTGTCTTGGGTAACGCGCCAACCAGATGCGGGACATGCAGGTTTAAGTCATTTTCTGTTTGGACAGGCCGCCGCGACCGTCGCTGCGGACGTCGAGGCGATGGTGATCGTCGGCATGATCACATTGGGGTTACTGGCGTTATTCTGGAAAGAATTTAAAGTGGTCAGCTTTGACCCCGCTTATACGGCCAGTTTGGGTTTCCCTGTGAGCGTGCTCAACATCCTTGTGACGACGTTGATCGTTTTGACGGTGGTGGTTGGTTTGCAAATGGTCGGCGTGGTCTTGATGAGCGCCATGATCGTCGCGCCCGGGGTGGCCGCACGCCAGTGGACAAACCGTTTAGGGCGAATGGTGGTGTTATCGGCTTGTTTCGGTGCAATGGCGGGCATCGTCGGCACGTTGCTGAGCGCGACAGGGGAACAGATGCCCACTGGCCCGCTGATCGTGTTGTCCATCAGCGCGATTGTGTTGTTCTCGCTCTTTTTTGCGCCGGAACGCGGTCTGTTGTGGGAATGGTTAGAAAGCCGTCGTAATGCGCGTGAACTTCAAACTACCGCTGTTTTGGAGCGGATGTATCACATGGCGATGAACCATGGCGATCCTTATTATCCCCATACTGCTGTTGCCATTGATGCCGCGTTACCCAACCGAAGCGCGCGTTATACGCTGAACTATCTGGCGAAACAGGGGTGGGTTCAACAAGTAGGTGAGGGTTGGGCGCTTTCTTCGAGCGGGATTCAGCACCTAGAAGAACTGCTACACGACTATCATCTGGATGAAGGTTATTCGCTCTCGCTTGGGTCGCGTGTGAGTTTTGGAGAGGTGGAATAATGTTACAAGCGCAGATCGAAATTCAATTGGTCGCGGCGCTTGTGGCCGCCGCCTGTGCGATCCCAGGGGTGTTTTTAGTCTTACGTCGTTCCGCCTTAGTCAGCGACGCTATCAGCCATACGGTGTTATTTGGTATTGTCATTGGCTATCTTCTCATCCGTGACACCACCAGCCCACTGTTGATCTTGTTTGCGGCGGCCAGCGGGTTATTGATGGTGACGCTCAGCGAACTGCTTCTGCGCACGCGTCGTGTTCGGGAAGATGCGGCGATTGGGGTGGTCTTTCCGGCCTTGTTCAGCATCGCCGTTTTAATCATCACCCAAAATTTACAAGATGTGCATATTGATACTGACACGGTGCTGTTAGGCCAGTTGGCGTTTGCGCCGTTTAACCGTGTGATGATCTTCGGCGTGTCGCTGCCTATGGGCGTTGTGGTGATGGGGTCTATCTTCCTGCTGAACCTGATGTTGCTCATCTTGTTTTATAAAGAACTGAAGTTAGCCACGTTTGATGCGGCCTTAGCGGCGGCATTTGGGTTTGCCCCTGCGTTGATTCAATACGGGTTGATGGCGAGCGTTTCGATTACCGCAGTCGGGGCATTTGATCATGTCGGCGCGATTCTGGTCGTCGCGTTGATGATTGCACCCCCAGCAACCGCCTACTTGTTAACAAACCGCCTGTCCTTCATGATTTTGTATAGCGTGTTGATCGCCGTTGCGTCCGCCATTTTAGGGTATTGGACAGCGCGCGCGCTCAACATCGAAGTTGCGGGGACGATGGCGGGTTTTACAGGTGTTTTCTTTTTGTTAGCGTTGGTATTTGCGCCCAGCCAAGGGCTGATCGCGCGTCGTTTAGAACACCTGCGCCGTCGTGAAACCTTTGCTGTAGATATGTTATTGGTGCATTTGAAACGGCATGAGCACACCGACCGTGAACAGATCGAAAATACGATTTCCCATCTCACCAGTGAGCTGAACTGGTCGGCGCAATTGGCCTCAAAAGCGGTGACTAATGCCAAGCAAAAGGGATGGATCACATTGAACGAGCAACTGCTTCGTTTGACCGACAGCGGGCGCTCAAAAGCACAAATCATCCTCTCTATTTAGGGCATACTGAAGCATCTGTTTTTGACACATCGGTATGAAAGTAGAAAGAAGCCTTAAGTGAATAGTCACTGAGGCTTCTTTTTAGGGTATATTAGGAAAATGATCCGTGTAAAATAATGTGAATTTAAAAAAATTATCAACTCTATTCAGGATTATAAAAAATCACATGATTGATAAAAGCCCTCAAAATGACACACTGACATTGGACCTGAAGCAAACTGCTCAAGAGACGCATCAGTTAGGTGTTATTTTGGCGCGCTTGATGCAGGTGATTCAAGAAAATGGCTTCCAAGTTTCAGTAGATATTGTGGGAATAACCCAAAATTTGGAAAAGCGGATTGAAAACTCGGCCAAGCAAGCCGAACAAGCCTATGATGAAGTGGGGCAGTTGCGCAATTTACTGCGCACGTTTACGCTCATCACCTCCACCTTAGAACTTGACCAAGTGCTTGAAGAAATCATGGATACGGTCATCCAATTCACGGGGGCCGAACGCGCCTATTTGATGTTGAAGGATCGTAAGACGGGTGAATTATCCGTTGCCGTTGCGCGGAATTGGGATCGTGAATCGCTGACTGAAACCGATTCAGGCTTTAGTCGAAGCATCGTCATGCGGGCGTTGAACGAACAGAAAGCGATCCTCGCGACGAACGCCGCGACTGATGACCGCTTCCTCGATGTGAAAAGTGTGGTGAATAACCAACTGCGCTCGATCATCTGTGTCCCGTTAATTGTTGCGGGGGAAGTGCTAGGCGTCCTCTATGCAGACAACCGCATCACACAAGATATTTTCCACAAAGAAGAAATTCCATTGCTTTCTGCATTCGGCGCGCAGGCGGCTATCGCCATTGAAAACGCCCGTCGCTATGGGGAAGTCAAAGCCTCGTTAGATAAAGCGCTCAATGAACTGCAAAGTTTGCAAATTCAAATTGATAAAAATAAACTTGAACTCCAAGTAAATCAGATCACTGAAACGGATTATTTCCAACGGTTAACGGTCTCCGCAAAGGAAATGCGTCAGCGAGTGAACCGCTCCAATCCAAATGATCCCGTTGAATAATATCCAGTATTAGAATTCACATATTCTAAATTTATGATTTATGAATTTCATCAAAAATTCATGAATTTATTGTATACCCTTTTGATTTTAACTAAAAACAAACTAATATCTAATATATAAGCAAGAATTAATTTCTTTGTGTTATATTTTGGTTAAAATATAGTATACCTTGCTCTCCACAAATATATAGAGGATTAGTGCGCGTGTTTCGTCAAAGTCGTATCTACTTTTCCTACGCAACCGCAGAGACTGATTTAGCTTTAACATTGGCAGCCGACTTAAAAAATGAAGGGTTGCCCATTTGGATTGACCGCCTCGACGCTGATCTTGTCAGCGACTGGCCGACCGCCGTCAATGATGGTTTGCGGATGGCACGCGCAATGATTGTTGTCCTCTCTCCCGACTCCGTTCGTAGTGATTACACCTTAGCCGAAATTGCTTATGCGGCAAAAAATGAGCTGATCATCATTCCCATTATTGTGAATCTCATCAAGCAGGAACAAATTCCCGTTAATGTTCCTCGTCATGCCCTCATCGACTTCACCGACTGGCGCGAAGAACAGATTTATCGCAGACGTTTAGAAGTGCTCATCAATTCCATTACCGCGTTTGGTGAGTTTGCCGTGCCTCACGCACTGGATTCACAAACCCGCTATCTCAACCAACTCATTTCACAGATCGAAGCCGAGAAGGGCATTCTCGAATTTCTTGACCTGTCCAGCTCTGATGGTAAAGTGCAGAATCATGGGCAAATGCGCCCTGTCTCTCGCCAATCGCAGATTTGGGGGATGCACTCTCGCTTGCATTATCTCGAACCGCATGAGGAGAGCAGTGAACGTTGGCATCGTTCGCTTGTGGGGACGATGGCACAGGCATTATCACGTTCCCCGCGACTGGTGTTGTTAGGCGCAAAAGGCGCGGGTAAAACCACCGTCATGCAGCGGATGGCACTGGATGCCGCGTTTGCTTATAGAGCGGAACACAGCCAAGGCACGCCGATTGAGAAATCAACCCTACCATTGCCCCTGTATTTAAATATTTCCGATTGGTTTGATGATGTTTCTATTGAAACGTTCATCAAGCGCGCTTGGCGCTTTGATGGCGACGCTATTCAACTGCTGTCTGAAGGGAAAATCCTTCTTTTCTTAGACGGTTTAACCGAACTTGGGGCACAGTCTGCCGAAAAAGCAGATGAACTGCGCGAATGGTTATACAGCGACTTTGCCCCTGCCCATGTGGTGATCAGCGCCCGCACGCGGGAATACACGCAAGACTTAGACTTGGGTTTGCCCGCCGTTGAAATTCAAGAGATGGAAGACAACGAGATTCGCCATTTTGTGAATAACATCTTGCATGGGCAAGAAGCGGTGAATTTCTTGAATCTGCTTTTTCCGCGCACGAAAGAAGAACGTGATCAAGCCTATTCCTTGACCGTCCTCGCGCGGATTCCGGCGCATCTTCACGCGATGATGTTTTGTTACAAAAGCTCACCACAGTTGGCGCTACCCGCCACCATCGGCGGTTTATACAAGCGCTATTTTGCCGCCTTGTGGATTCAAAAACGCTTGAGCCAAATGCCCGCATGGGTTGAATTTAAAGAGATGGAAGCCGCACTTTCCACACTGGCGATTGCCATTTTGGATGATGACCGCCCCAGCACAGTGAACCGCTCTAATGCCACCCTCTACTTGCAAGAAGAACGCTATTTACAAGCCTGCAGAAATGCCGGTTTATTAAAAGTGACGAAAGATACGGTTCGTTTTGTCAATACCCTCACGCGGGATTACTTTGCCGCCGCAGGGTTAAGCCGTACCGACATTATTTCGCGTTTGCAAAATGCTCAACTGGATGCGTGGGGCGAACGCATCGCTTCAAAATGGGATCATGTCATTGTGATGATGGCGGGAATTTTGCCGAATGCCGATAGTTTCGTTCGAGATGTTTCTGAAGTAGACCCGAGTTTTGGCGCGCTTTCTATGGCGAGTGGCGTGAAAGTTTCGGAAGCGGTTGTAGATACGATTATTCGAAGCATGGTCGCGCAGAAAGCTCAAAACGCCTCTCAAAGTTTGAATAGCGATGCCAATAGCAAAGCCACTGTCGGCGTACTGCTGGAAATGATGCGCACAGGTTCATGGAACGCGCGTAATTTAGCGCTCCAGTTGCTTGTTGAACAGGACCCGCCGATTCCGCCTGATCTGTTTCAAGCCTATTCCGAGTGGGATTATGGCATGAACAGCGTCGTTGCAGAAAAAATCCGTCTTGCGGGTGCGATGGCGATTCCATTATTAATCCGTGTTTTGAGTGATGAAAAGTCGGATGCGCGCCGTGGAGCTGCATGGGCGCTGGGTGAACTGCGTGATACCGCGGCTGTCCCAGCTTTAGTCGCGATGCTGAATAATGAGAATGACGTTACTGTTCTGCGTGACGTGATTAATTCACTTAGCCTGATGAATGACATGGCGGCACTCAACCCCATTTTGAATATTTTATCTTATCCCGATACACGTTTAAAAAAGATCGCAAGCAGTGCTCTAGTCAATTACCGTGGGAACGCGCTACCCGGGCTGATCGAACTGCTCGAAAGTGAAAACGAGGATACACGTATCATAAGCGCCAAAACCTTAGGGGCGATTGGGCTTGAAGATGCGTTTGACGCTTTAATGAACGTCACAGAAGATGAGTCCCCTGTGGTCAGAGCTACCACCGCGGAAGCGTTGGGACTTTTGAGATCACCTCGAGCGATCCCGCGCCTTGTCGAGATGCTGTTAGATAACCATCCGATTCCGCATGAAGGGAGTGTTGTAGCGGATTCTGCGGCGGAAGCGTTATCTCGCATTGGTACGGATGAAGCGCTCAACCATTATGAATTGTGGCGCCGTCGGCAAGACAATAGCTCTGGCGTGGTCGTTCCCACATATAGTGATTGGAACGCCTTGACGACTGCCTTGCAATCACCCTTGGCGGATGTCCGTGCAAAAGCCACTCTTCAGCTTCCTTTTTTTTCAAGCCACGATTACCTTTCGAAATTGGCCTATCTTTTAAAAGATGAGCATGTCAGTGTTCGCCATGCAGTGGTTCATGCCTTAGAAGGGAACACTTCTGATCAATCGATTGTCTTGCTTCTGAGTGCCCTGCATGATGAAGAACCTGCAGTGAGCGACGACGCGAGCAAGGTTTTAGCACGTCTAGGCGCCCCTGCGATTGATGGTTTAGTCCATGCGTTGAATGACCCCTCGGTGAATGTGCGTGGGGCCGCTTTAGAGGCTTTGGGGCGCATCAATAATAACAATACGGTTCATGCAATCGCGTCTAAACTCCATGATACGGACAGTCCCAAATGGGAAAATGTACGCATCTGCGACATGGCGGCAAAAATTCTCGAAGCGATGGGTACACGGGAATCACTTTATCTATTGCAAGAGTGGCAGCGGGAAAATAATATCGAAGTGACGGTAGCCCCAGTTCCCCCCATACAGACGGGATATGACGATGAGGATATCCCTGAAGGGGAAATTATCAACGACGATGATGGAACACCATCTGAAGATTTTGTAGAAGAACAACCGACATTGCGTGATACCATTTCATCCGTGAAGGATGATATACAAGATGCTGTCGATAAATTTTTAGAGACATTGCTGCCCTTTGAGGACGCGTTGACCGTTCCTCAAAATTCTGCTGATAATAGCGATTGGGTGCCGTGGGGGGATCCACAGGACTCCAACATCGTTTCCGCACCGCCCGTAAGCCCAGAACCAGACGCTGATAACGCTGCGTGGCCTGAACTGCCTGCCTTACTCAACGCGTTAAAGGATGGCGATTACGCAGAATATCGTTTGGCCGCCAAAGCCTTGAATGAGGGGGCCAGCGAACGCCGTTATAGGGCTGATGAAACCACCATCCGTTTACTAACGGATGCGTTCAGACATCCAGATATGTCCATACGGTGGGCAGCGATTAATGCCCTTACATGGCTCAATAACCCTGCCACGATTTCCGCTTTCTTAATCGCTTTAAAAGATGAGCAATCTGATATTCGGTTGGCAGGTGTACGCGGAATTAATGAGTTGGGTGACCGTAACGCAGCCGGTAAACTGTTGGACTTGATCATTCATGATCCTATTCCCATCGTTCGCGAATCTGCCGCGCACGCAATGGGAAACTTGAAACATCCAGCGGCTGTTCAAACCTTGCTCAAGGCACTGGAAGATAGCGAAGGGTTTGTTCGTCGTGCGGCGGTCGTCGCTTTGGGTGAAATTAAAGATAAGGCAACCTTGCCTGCCATTGCTGAGATGGTGAATGATCCCGAGGCTCAAATACGTTGGACAACCGTACAGGCTTTGGCAAACTTTAATGATCCTAGTACGGTTCCATACTTAGTGAAACTGCTCAACGATACGTCTAGACCTCCTTATCGAGAAGATACCCAACGGATTTGTGATGAGGTCGAAAAAGTGCTTGAGCAGTTGAAAACACCCGAGGCAAAAATTGCGCTTGAAAAATGGCGTTTATCATCGAACAATACTCGGTTCTTATAGGCGGTTGCCATGAATGACTTAATGAAAGTTTTTATTTGCTATGCCCGTGTTGACCAAGTAATTTGCATTAAAGTTGTTGAACAGCTTACACGTTATGCCTATTGGTACGATCACCGTTTAGTGCCTGCAACACGGTGGTGGGATGAATGTCTCTCGCGCCTCAACTGGTGTAATGTGTTTGTGTATTTGATGTCTAAAGAGTCTTTAGCGTCCAACAGCTGTCGTAAAGAATACTTCATTGCGCTAGAGACAAAACGGGTCATTTTGCCGATTTTGATTGACCCGACATTGAACCCAGATACCGATATCCCCACTGAACTACAAGAAATTCACTATGTTGACATGCGTAATGGGTTGACCGCTGAAGCGACGGCCGGCCTGCTGAACGGTCTGCATCAAATTGAAATGGATATGCTCAGCGGGCGTGTCTTGCCCACTGAAAATGAGCTGTACACGCTCATTGGTGGTGAGGAAAACCGTAAGAATGTCCCTACACCCGGGGATGATGTCACCAACCAAGACCCTTCACAAGTGATGAAGCTGTATTCGGAATACATGGACAGCAACCGCTATGAAGATGCGGTTGTGCTACTTCAAGATGCGATCTCCAAGTATGGGAAAGAATACTGGGGATATATCAATATGGAAAACTTGCTTGAAGAAGCCCGCTCAGCTTTGATTTCAGAAGCCAACCGCAAAGAGCAAGAAATGTGGTATCGTGCAATCGCGGAATTGGTGAAACGCAAGCGCACCCGATATTCTGGCGCGCTCAGTTTTATCGAATTTCTTAAGAAATTTCTGAACTATGACCCGCAAAACTTGCTCAAAATCTTGATGGAGGATAGCGAGACAGCGCCGCTTTTCGCTCGAAATACAGCCCAAAATGGTAGGGCTGATACATCCCAAGGGGGACACATAAAGCAGTTCTCTCACATCAATTTACCTCACCCTAAATTGCCGTTGTTAGAATGGGTGGATATCCCCACAGGCACACTGTCGATTGATGGACATGCATTTGAACAACTGCGCAATCATGGGTTGGTACGGGGTGAAGCTACACTCACACAGCTGAAAGTCGGCGGGTTTAAAATCAGCCGTTATGTCATCACCAATGAACAGTTTATTCATTTCCTGAAAGACCGTAACGGGTATAACAACCTTACATGGTGGGAATATTCTTCTTACGCATACAATTGGCGTCTGGCGAACCCAATGCCTTTACAATCCGGTTTTGGTGGCGCGCAACGCCCACGCGAAACCATCAATTGGTATGATGCGGTTGCCTTTTGTAATTGGCTGAGCGACCTGCTCGGCGTCAAGATCACCTTGCCCACTGTGCAACAATGGCAGCGTGCCGCACGGGGCGATTCGCTCACGCTCTATCCATGGGGTGACCATTTTGATCCCAGTCTGTGTAACACGACCGAAGGGCGTGTACGCATGACAACGCTGGTGAATCACTTCAAATCAGGGCGCAGTCCGTTTGATGTTTTTAATATGTCGGGGAATGTGCTTGAATGGTGTTTGAATGCACGCTATGAAAAACCCGATCTTGGATCAAACGCGCGCCGTGCGGCGATGGGGGGTTCCTTCATGAGCACTCGCGAACGTGCGCAGGTGATGTATCTGAGCAGTTTACAACCGGAAGTCCTGCATCGCACTGTGGGTTTCCGCGTGGTGATGGCGAACTCCTAACCCCATAATTTGTAATCAAAAAAAACCGCGTTGGGAAACATCCCAACGCGGTTTTTGTTTTATGCTTTAGCTTCCTTCAGCCATTTCTTCATGACGGAATTGGCTCATGTAGAGATCGTAATACGCACCTTCTTCAGCCAGCAAGCTGGTATGTGTGCCTCGTTCAACAATTTGACCGTCTTTAAGCATCATCACCATGTCCGCATTACGGATAGTGCTCAGACGATGGGCGATCACAAAACTGGTGCGTCCTTGTAACAAAGTCTCAAACGCCTTTTGGATTAACCGTTCCGTCCGTGTATCGACACTGCTGGTCGCTTCGTCGAGGATTAAAATGCGCGGGTTCATCAGCGCGACGCGGGCGATGCTGATGAGCTGGCGTTGACCTTGGCTAAGACCACTGCCACGTTCACCTAACACGGTTTGATAACTTTCCGGTAGGCGTTCGATGAAACTATCCGCCGCGACCAGTTTTGCCGCCGCGATGACTTCTTCATCCGTTGCATCCAGCCGACCGTAACGAATGTTGTTCATGACGGTGTCAGAGAACAAGAACGTGTCTTGTAACACAATCCCAATCTGACTGCGCAAACTCGCTAAGGTGACGTCGCGCACATCAATGCCATCAATTTTGACCGCCCCAACCGTGACATCGTAGAAACGCGGGATCAGGTTAATAATTGTCGTTTTGCCTGCGCCTGTTGGCCCGACAATCGCAACCATTTGCCCTTGTTTGGCCTCAAAATTGATGCCTTTTAAGACGGGCGTATCATTGTCATAACCCGCTTTGACATCTTCAAATTGAATATTGCCCTGAATTTCTGGCATCGGTTTGGCGTTTGGTTTGTCGGCGATGTCCACAGGTTCATCTAATAAGTTGAAGATGCGTTCACCGCCAGCGATCCCGCTTTGAATATTCGTCCACAAGACCGAAATCTGCTGGATCGGTTGGTTAAACCGTTGAATGTATTGTAAAAACACAAACACCGTACCGATGGTGATGACCGTCGTCCCGAACAGTGGTTCATTCCGCAGTACCGAGAGACTGCCGACCACGACCACAATCCCCAGCGCTACATAACCCAATGCTTCTAAAATAGGGGTGAGCGCGCTGGTGAAAGCGGCGGCGCGGACATTTGCATCGCGGTTCGCCGCGTTGACTTCGCGAAATTCTTGGATCGTTTCTGTCTCGCGGTTAAAGGCTTGCACTTCACGCACGCCAGCGATGCTCTCTTGGAGGTCAGCGTTGACCGACCCCATTTCTTGACGACTGCGCCGAAATGCTTTACGAGCTTCATTAGAGAAATAAACAGTGGCGATGAACATGAACGGCACAATGGCTAAGCTGATGAGCGTATAAGGCACATTGGTTTGGAGCATCCGCACCACCGTCCAGATCATGCCCAACACCCCGCTGATCACGTTCATCAAGGCGAACCCGAAGATTTGTTGAATCGTATCGGTGTCGCTGGTTACACGGCTCATCAAGTTGCCAACTTCATTTTTCGAGTAGAAGTTGAAAGATAACACCTGAAGTTTTTCAAATAAGTCACGACGCATTTGCATCAAGACTTGTTGACCAGCGTAAGCCATCGCATAGAATGCTAAACCACTCATGGCTGACCCCGCCAGAAACAGCGCGGCCATCATTCCCACAAGGGAAGTTAGCCCTGTAATCCGTTCTTCGATAGGTGAATCTAACGTGGTTTGACCGTAGTAGCAGGTGGCTTGGGGGTTGGGTAACAAGTAACAGTCCACCGCTTGCCCCATAATTTCCGGCGTGACGACTTGAGTCCACGTTGTGAAAACAATCAACACTAGGGCGATGACCACACCCCCCCAGTGATTTTTAAAGTAAATGCCAAAACGCCGTAATGTATCCCCTAAATTACTCGCTTTTGACGTGTCTCGGTCCATCAACGCGCGACCGTTGTCCAATCCCATCATGATAGGTTATCTCCTCAGTTGTTAGGACTGTTGGGAAGGGATGTCTTCTGATTCCAGTTCAGCATCCCCTACGAGTTGTGATGTGTAAATTTCTGCGTAAATGGCGTTGCTTTCAAGCAGGTCGGTATGTTTGCCAATGCCCACAACTTCACCTTTATCCAGCACAATGATTTGGTCCGCATTGAGGACGGTCGAGATACGCTGAGCAATCACAAAAGAGGTGCGCCCGTGCATCAAACGATCCAACGCTTTTTGGATGTGATATTCGGTGAGCAAGTCCACACTGCTGGTTGAATCGTCCAAAATGAGGAGATGAGGGTCGAGTAGCAGGGCGCGCGCAATCGCAATCCGTTGTTTTTGCCCGCCCGAAAGGGTCGCGCCACGTTCACCCACCGGCGTGTTATAACCTTCAGGGAAGCTCACGATGAAGTCATGCGCGGCCGCTGCTTTGGCCGCTTCGATCACTTCTTCATCGGTAGCATTCGAGCGACCAAAGGCGATGTTGTCGCGGATGGTTCCACTGAACAGATTCGTTTCTTGCAACACAATGCCAATTTGACTGCGCAAACTATCCAGTTCTACGTCACGAATATCGTAGCCATCGATCAAGACCTTGCCTTCGCTGACATCGTAGAAGCGTGGTATCAAGTTGATGATGGTGGTTTTACCACTTCCTGTGCCGCCTAACAGGGCGATGGTTTGGCCGGGTTGTGCCGTAAAGCTGACTTCTTTGAGGACAGGGTCGCCCGCGCCAAAATAGCGGAAGGTGACATTTTGAAATTCAACCTTGCCTTCAATCGTCGGAAGCGGGATTGCGTCGGCTTTATCCACGACATCACTTTTTGCATCCAGAATTTCAAAAATACGTCCGGCCGATGCTGACGCTTGCGACATCAACGAAATGATCATCCCCAACTGCCCTAAGGGGAAGAAGACATAAATCACATACAAGCTGAAGCTCTGGTATTCACCAATGGTCAGGTTGTTGTGGATGATTTCACGTCCCCCAAAGTAGAGCAGCGCCACTTGACCAAACTGCATAATCAAGAAGATCAGCGGAAATAATACCGAGAAGGTGCGCCCTAACTTCAGTTGCTGTTTGAAGACATCCACCGTTGAGGCTTCAAAACGTTTGCGTTCATACGGCTCGTGCGAGAAGGCACGTACCACTTTGATGCCTGCCATATTCTCTTGCAGAATCGTGTTGAGCTTCGATAGGCGGATTTGGATTTCACGGAATAAAGGTTGGCTGACAATGCCGAAGATGATGAAGAATGCAAAGGCGATGGGCAAAATCGGCAGGACGACCAGCGTCATCTTCCAATTGGTCAACAGCAAAATGATGAGCGTGCCGACCAATAAGACGAAGGCTTGGGCGGCTAGGATCAACCCTTGGGCGATGAACAGACGCACTTTTTCTACGTCGTCCGTCGCACGGATCATCAATTGGCCCGTTTGGTTTTGGTCGTAATAGCTGAAGGACAAACGTTGGATGCGCTCAAATAAGTCATTCCGAAAGTCAAAGGCAACCCCTTGTGAGGTCTTTTCTGCCATATACGATTGGACAAATGAGAAAATACCGCGAACCACAGCGAAGATGACGATGAACAACGCCGCTGAAACCAGCAAGGATTCCCCGTTTGCTTGGACAAGTCTTAACTCATCAAGGCTGAAACCTGCGGCTTGAGCCGCTAAACCCTGTGCAAATTCCGGCAAACCAAAAATCGTATTGGCGGTATAACCTTGTGTGGTCGCGTCGATCATGTTTTGTACAAGGCGGGGCACTGCCAATTGGGCAAGTGTCGCTACCAAAAGTGCGCCATAGGCAAAATACGTCGATTGTTTATGATGTCCTAAATAGCGAATGGCGCGCATTAACCCACCATTTCCTTTAGGGCGAACAGTATGTTTGGATGTTTGTGCTTCCATACTCGCTCTCTTTAAAATTAGGTTCTTAAAACGTAATGGGTTTTATAGCTATGATTCAGGATGGGTGGGGCGGTTTTGACAGTGTAGATTTAGGTGTTCTTGGATGTTGTCCAAAACAGCCGCCCCGTTGGGCGTTGTTTGGATGATTTCGCGAAGCACTTCTAAAAGAACCTGTGTCTTTTCTTCCCCTAACTGCTTAACTGCTTTTGTAACGAAGTCATCATACATATGCAGCGGAACTTGCTCTAATAAGTCCTTTCCTTCTTGTGTAAGCTGCAATGGTTGACGTCGGCGGTCTTCAGGGTCTTGTTGTCTGACCACCAACCCGCGTTTGACCAAACCTTCTACGCTAGGGACTAGCGTCGAGGGGTCGAGAAGCATCCGTCGGCTTAAATCACTCAAGGTCATCTTTTCCATGTTGAGGATGCGCAGTATCCCATATTGCAAACCGCTGATGTCAACCGCTTTTTCCCCTAGAAAACTATGGATCGATTGCGCTATGGTTCGGGTGATGACGCCAAATAAAATATGCAGCTCAATGACCGTCGATGTAACCTTGGGATTAGAATCCATTTGTATACCAATGATTCGGATGCAAACTATTAACTTGTATAGGGTACGCCTATTTTTTATGCAACGCAACTACCAGTTCATAAAAACTATATTAGATTTGCGTAAATTGGATACATTTGATCCATTCAAGTTCAGGGTCAGGTTTATAATGAGGAATAAATTCCTCAATAGAGAATGGATGTCATGATGTCGGATGAGTTGGATTTTGAGTACCTGCTCGAAGATATTCATAGTAATGATAAGCAGAAACAACGAGATGCTTTATATAAACTCGCACAGATGCACAGTTCTGATGCACGCCGAATGATGCTGTCTTTATTGGATCATAAAAACCGTGAAGTCCGCGTGATTTTGATCCAAGCGTTGACCCACTTAAAAGTCACGATGGCGATTGAGAAGATCACCGAAATGTTGCAAGACAGAAGCAAGGAAGTTCGTAAAGCCGCCGCCAGATCACTCGGGGTGTTTTTAGCCGAAAACGCTGTGTCGGCGTTGGCGGATGCACTGCTCAGCGATGAAAGCAGTTTGGTACGGAATGAAGCGGCCAAAGCCCTGAGTATCATCGCCAGCCCAGAAGCGCTGCCCGAACTCTTGGAAGCACTGGCGGCGGATCAAAGCAGTTACGTCCGTTATTCGGCCGCTGAAGCGCTCGGCATGATCGGCGATAAGAACGCGCTCGATGCGTTAGAACATGCTCTATTAAATGACGAGAATAGCTATGTGCGCTTTGCGGCTGCCCATGCACTCTCGCAGTTTAATGATGAAACGTCGATTCCGACGCTCATCCAAGCGATGAATGATCGCAATCTTCAGGTGTTGCAAGTGGTTTCTGAGTCGTTATGGGACATGGAAGAATCCGCAGTGCCACACATTCGCGCCGCCTTACTCGCCCCAGATATGACCACGCGCCGAGCAGGGTTTAAAGCGCTGATGTGGTTAACCACCGATTCGGCAGAGAATACAGTGGTCATGGACGATGATGATATTTTGTCAGGGATATGGGGCTGGTGGAACTAATCTGGGTTGAGTATTGTAGGGATGATTCGGTATACTCACAGAGAAGACACTTTTTGCCCCTCTAGTATTAGGAGTGAAACAATGCCAGCACGTAAAGCCAACGCAGTTTGGAACGGGACTTTAAAAGAAGGCAACGGGACCGTGAAGTTGGGAAGTGGCGCTTACGAAGGAAGTTATTCCTTTGGGTCACGTTTTGAAGATGGTTCAGGCACAAACCCTGAAGAATTACTGGGTGCAGGTTTAGCTGGGTGTTACTCAATGGCTTTGGCAAACCGTCTTTCTTCGGCCGGCTTCACTGTGAACAGTGTGGATACTGAAGCTGAAGTTCACTTAGAACGTGGTGAAGCAGGGCTTTCGATCTCTCGCATCAACTTGAAGACTACCGGAAGCGTTGAAGGCTTAGACGCCGCCGCCTTCAAAGAAAATGCTGATGAAACCCTCAAGACTTGCATTGTCGCCCGCGCATTGGGCGCAACCAGCATCACCGTAGAATCTACCCTCGTTTAAGTTCATTTCGACTTTGACAGATTTAAACAAAAGGCAGTTCCTCGTGAACTGCTTTTTTTATGCTTTGACAGGCTCATTCTGTCATGTTATGCTGAAGTTATGTGCTAAAACAGATGCTAAATCAAGTTCGTTGTACCCGGATGTACAACGATGAATGGGGAAAGACCGGTGAAAGTCCGGCGCTGTCGCGCAACGGTAACGTTATTTTAACGAAGCCCGAATGCCCACTTGATTGAAGCCTCGTAGGTTGCCTTCGCTTGAAAGGTGAACGGGGATGTTAAACATAAACCTCTTTCAAATTAACCCACTTCCAAAACAATTTAATTGTTGGGCTTCCTTTCAGCAGGCCGTTAGCCTTGTTTATTTATTTTCCTAATGAGGGAACCCTATGAAACATGCTGTTTTGAGTTTGAGCCTCGCTTTGTTCGCACTTCCCACGATGGTATTCGCGCAAGATGCTGGAGGGAATATCACGGAAGGTTGTGTCGAAACGTATGATGCATCGGTCAATTATTTCCCTGACCAAGCCGTTGTTGAGTATGCCAGTGGTTTTCAAGTCGAATACTTTAATCATTACAAAGTCGTCACGGTGAGCGAACCTTGGCTGGGTGCAGAACAAGACTTTAGCTACGTTTTGGTGCAGTGTGGAACCCCCGCGCCCGAAACTGTGGAGAACGCCGTTGTCATTGAAGTGCCCATCCAAAGTATTGCGGTGATGTCCACCACCTATTTATCACACCTCGTGCAGTTGGGCTTGGTCGAATCGTTGGTTGCGCTTGACGAAACTGATTTTGCCTATGCCCCTGAAGTACGCGAAGCGATTGACGCGGGGCAGGTTGTTGAAATAGGGAGTGGCCCCACGTTGAATGTGGAACTCGCGCTCGACTTAGAACCTGATCTCACCATGACCTACGGCATAGGGTCACCAGAATATGATGTGCATCCTACGTTAACCGATGCTGGTTTAGACGTGGTGCTGAATGGCGACTATATGGAAACTGATCCCTTAGGGCGTGCAGAATGGATCAAATTCACGTCGCTATTTTTCAACCGCGAAGCTGAAGCCAACGCCTTATTTTCTGAAGTGGCAACTGCTTATCACGATCTGAGCGAATTAGCGGTGACCGTTGAAGACCGCCCGTTGGTTTTGAACAATGCCCCTTATGCAGGCACATGGTATCTGTCGGGGGGGGAGAGCTTCGCTGTCCAGTTGATCAGCGATGCAGGCGGGGAATATATCCTCAGCGATAACACCAGTACAGGAAGTGTCGCGCTGTCGTTTGAAGAAGTGGTGGACATCGCCAGCGAAGCAGACATCTGGATTAACCCCAGTTTCTGGTACACCTTGTCTGACGGCCTCGCTGAAGATGAACGTTATATCGATTTTGCGGCGTTTGAGAATGGTCAGCTTTATAACAACAACTTGCGCGTCAACGAATTTTTCGGGAACGATTACGACGAATCTGGCGTGACTCGTCCCGACTTAGTGTTGGCGGATTTAATCGCTATTTTCCACCCCGACCTACTGCCGAATCACGAATTTGTGTATTACCGCCAATTACCGGAATAGGTAGGTTTTTTTAGCGATGGCTTCTTCTAAGCAAACTTTACCTACATTGCGCTCCTTAGCTCGGTCGGCAGAGAGTGTCCAGCACCCGCAATATGTGACCGCGCGCACCAAGCGTTGGGTAGTGATCCTGTCGGTGTTGGGGGCGCTGCTCGTGGGTGCGCTCATCATCAGTTTGGTGATCGGCTCGGTGAATATTCCCTTGAAGGACATCCTCTCTGCCTTATTCGGCGGGGAAACCGAACGCGCTTCTTGGAAGACCATCATCTTGAATTTTCGCCTGCCAAAAGCCTTGACCGCGCTTTTGGCAGGGTCTGGCCTTGCTGTGAGCGGGCTGATTCTGCAAACGCTGTTTCGTAACCCGCTGGCAGATTCGTATGTTTTAGGCGTCAGTTCCGGCGCAAGTTTAGGCGTTGCGCTGGTCATTCTCGTTTTGGGGACGACAGGGGCGACTTTCCTCACGGGCTTGAGCTTCATCAGCGATTTAGGGATTGCCGCCGCCGCTTGTTTGGGCGCGGGGTTTGTCATGGTCATCGTGCTGATTGCCGCTCAGCGAGTAAAAAACACGATGATGTTACTCATCTTAGGCTTGATGATCAGTTATTTGACGAATGCGCTGGTCAGCATCATGATGCACTTCAGCATCCAAGATCGCATCCAAACCTATGTGAACTGGACATTTGGCTCATTTGCATCGGTCACATGGGGGCAAATGCCGATTTTTGCGCTGGTTTGCATCAGCGCGCTTGTGATTGCATTTTTGTGCATCAAGCCGTTGAATGCCTTGTTATTAGGGGAAGCCTACGCCCGCACATTAGGCGTCGATATTCGCCATGTGCGCAGATTATTGATCGCCAGCGCATCGCTTTTAGCGGGTGGCATCACCGCCTTTTGTGGCCCCATCGCGTTTATCGGGATCGCAGTTCCGCACATTGCGCGGGCGGTCATGGGTACGGCAGATCATCGCGTGCTTGTCCCTGCGACGGCGCTCATCGGCGGTGCTTTTGCGCTCATGGCTGATGTCATCTCGCAGATGCCCGGTACGGACATCGTGCTACCGCTCAATGCCATCACCGCGTTGATTGGCGCGCCGATTGTCGTTTGGGTGATTTTGCGACGACAGATTTTGCGCAGTTTAGCCTCATGAAAATGCCCGTCTTACAAACGCACAACCTGAGCATTGGTTATGGTGAAGGTCACAAGTCAAAGGTCGTGGTTTCTCAGCTCAACTTACAACTTTTAGAAGGAGAATTGGTCGCCTTGTTAGGCCCGAACGGGGTCGGAAAATCGACCTTATTACGCACATTAAGCGGAAGCCAAAATGCACTGCAAGGCGATGTCCATCTTCATGGGGTTCCACTCTCGCAGTTAAACCCCCAAGACCTCGCCAAGAAGATGAGCGTTGTTTTGACCGACCGCAGCATGATCGGTTTGATGACCGCCTTCGATGTGGTGGCATTAGGTCGTCACCCCTATACGGACTGGACAAGTCGCCTCAGCCAGCAAGATATGGAGATCATCACGACGGCGCTTTCTGCGGTGGGTGCGTCCCAGTATGCGCATCGGCATATCGACCAATTGAGCGATGGTGAACGTCAAAAGGTGATGATCGCGCGGGCGCTGGCGCAAGATACGCCCGTGATTTTGTTGGATGAACCGACCGCCTTTTTAGATTTACCGCATCGTGTGGAAGTTTTAGGGCTTTTACAACGGCTCGCTCAAGAAACGGGCAAAGCGGTTCTGCTCTCGACGCACGATCTCGACCATGCCCTGCGCTTATGTGACCAAATTTGGCTGATGGGCGATCAAGGCAGGGTAGTGACTGGCGCCCCAGAAGATATTGTCCTCAGTGGTGCATTAGCCCGCGCCTTTGCGGGACACCCGTACGTGCAGTTTGATGTCGAATCCGGCGCCTTTGTCACTACAAAACCGATCTATGGTGAAATCAACGTCATCGGGGAAGGGGCATCGCTCCATTGGGCACAGCGTGCCATTGAGCGCGTAGGCTTTCGCGTCGTCAATCACGGGGATCAAGATGCTCTCATATTACGTCAAACGTCGGGTGGATGGCAGTTTGAAACTCCACACAAAACCAAGTTGATTGCATCGTTCTATGAATTGGCGCAGGTGTTAAATGCGCTCAAACAAGGATAGCAAATTGAGCAACGAGGACGCGCCCAACCCGAACCCCGCCCCGCAGATGACGCCGTATGGCAAACATCTTTTGCTGTGTCGCGGACGTTTCTGCGACCCTCACGGACGCGCTGAAAAATTATATGCTTCACTGCCTGCATGGTTAGGTCACTTGGGGCATTATCAAAACCCTAAGCGTGTGAAGCGTGGAATGGTCGATTGTTTAGGGGTGTGTACCGGCGGGCCGTTGATGGTGGTGTACCCCGAGGGGATTTGGTATCACCATGTGGATGAGCCACTTTTGAAGCGCATCATCAAAGCGCATTTAGAAGAGGGCTGTCCGGTGGAGTCGGCCATCTTTCATCAGCAAGAACAACCCTCTGACTTAGACGACCCCGAACCTTAAAATACAGTATGGGGTATGTCAAATACCCCATACCGCCTCTACTCAATTGAAAATTAGGGAAGTTGTGTGCGCAGTTGAGCGCCGAAATAGTTTTCGAAGATGTCGTTGCCAACGAGTTCAGTCAACCAAGTGCCTGCCTCTACGCCTTCAATCGGTTGGTAGGTCGCTTGTGCTGTGATGACATACTGCCCACGTTGCCAGCGCATCACGCTATGTTCCAACGCAGTAGAACCGTCACATGCTGTGACCGATTCGCTATAAAAACTATCGCTGGTTGCAGGATCATCGGGCGTGGTTAAGCCTAACGCACCGTTTAATTCTGTGTAGAAGGGATCATTCAATACGGCAAATGCACTGTCTGCGCTGTCAAAAACATCTACTGTGTAATGCAGTGAGGTGTAATTGACCATATCAAAACCACATTCGGTATTGATCACTTCCACTTCAGCGCGGAATTGAAATCCATTCGTCGCGAGTAATTCTTCATACTGCACTTGGAGCGCTTCAGGGGCGCGCACGCTGACTACTTCAGCATCAAAAATGCCAGTTGTTTCTGGGTTCAAGCCCAAAGGCGCGGGCACTTCAGTGCCGATTAAATCGATCACCGCTTGGAAATCTTCCGCAGTTGCAGGTTCAGGGGCAACGTAAGTGGTTTCCACTAACGCAGGGTCATCCACAATGATGACGGTTTCTAAACGGGTGGCTTCAATCCCCGACGAGGGATCACGGATGATGATCGACTCGACATTGTCTTGACCTTCCAAGACTTGACCAAAAATGGTGTGAGCAAAATCAAGGTGTGGGGTGGGGACAGTGGTGATGAAGAATTGACTGCCGTTTGTGCCTGCGCCGGCATTTGCCATCGCAAGGTAACCGGGTTGGTTGAAGGTTAAGAAGCCGACGAATTCATCTTGGAATTGATAGCCCGGCCCGCCTGTGCCTGTGCCTGTTGGGTCACCGCCTTGTGCCATGAAATCTTCAATGACACGGTGGAAGATGGTGTTATCGTAATAGCCTTGTTGCGCTAAGAAAATAAAGTTATTGACGGTGATGGGCGCATAATCTTCAAACAGGTCGATGTACACCGCGCCTGCATCGGTACAGAAAATTGCGCGGTAATCGACGTTCTCAACCAACATTTCTTCAGGTTGGGTGAAGCTCAAGTTTTGAGGTTCGCCACCCATTTCCACATTAGCACAATAGGCTGTGGGGGTTTGGGCTTCTTGAGCAAACACGGCAGTGCTGCCCAATGCACCCACCAATAAAATGCTCAATGAAATACTGCTCAGTTTAGAAATCATATAAAACCTTTCTTGAAAAACCGTACTGGGAAAGTATACAGGTAAATTTAAGCATCAAAACGGATGATCCATACCCCATAGGCAGGTAGTTCCGCGAAGGGAACATAATCTGTAAACCCTAAATTGTCATTTAGTTCAGGCATGACGAAATCACCCTCACCAAGCAGAAAAGTTAAATTATTTCCGGGTACAGAGGCTTCTTCAAGCGTGAGCGCGTAGCGACTGACTGGGCGATCATCTGGGTTGATGAGAATTAGCAAGGTTTCTTCCTCTGTTTGACGAAGAAAAGCATAAACCTTGTTTGAATCTGTATCCACAGGAATATACATCCCGTTGCTGAGCGCAGAATGAGTGTTTCGCAACTGGATCAGCGTGCGATAGTAGCTTAAGAGAGAATCCGGATCATTCCATTGATCTGCGACCGTCACCCCAGAATCAGCGCCTGTGCTGAGCGGTTCCCATGGACGTCGTGCGCTGGTAAACCCTGCGGTGATGGGATCGTCGCTCCACTGCATGGGCGTGCGGATGCGTTCATCCGGCTTTTGACCCATCATGCCAATTTCTTCCCCGTAATAAATGAAGGGAACCCCCGGTGCAGTGAGCAAAAAGGAAGCCGCAACGCGGGCCGCATCGACGTTTCCGCGCAGTTGGGACATCACACGGTTTTGATCGTGATTGGTGAGGAAGGTCGCATATTGTCCTTCGGGATACAGGTCAACCACGCGGTTTTGGATGGTGTTTGCGCCTGCGCCATTCCCCGAAACGGCGGACTGTACCCATGCGGTTGCGAGGTCAAATTCAAAGACCATATCGACCGAGCCGTTATTCACATATTGTGAGGCTGCATAGCTCGACTGCCAGACTTCACCGACGGTGAGCGCGTCTGGGGCAATCGAATCAATAAACGTGCTGTAACCTTCTAACCAAGCCAACGTTGAGGGCGTACTCTCTTGGTTGCTTCCTTCTTCAACGATGTGTTTGATCGCATCCAAGCGGAAACCATCCACGCCCATTTCTTCGAGCCAGTATTGACTGATCGCTTGCATCTCTGCGGTGACTGTTTCATTTTCGTAGTTTAAATCGGGCATTCCGTCCCAGAATAGACCATAATAATAACGCCCATGACGGGGATGCCACACCCGTTGACTATCCGGCCCGCTGAAATTCGGGTTTTCATCTGCCCAAACATACCAATCGGCATAGTCGGGATCGCCTTGAGCAGACGCGATGAACCACTCATGTTGACTAGAGGTGTGATTGATCACAAGGTCGATGATGACCGCAATGCCTCTTTCGTGGGCGGCGTCGATCAGGTCGATCAGGTCTTGGTTGGTGCCGTAATCTTCTTCAACTATGAAATAATCCGTGACATCATAGCCGTGATAACTTGGGGACTGCATGATAGGCATCAGCCAGATGCCGGTAATGCCGAGGTCATCCGTCGTGTTGGGGTCGCCATCGTTGAGATAATCCAATTGGCTGATCACCCCTTGAAGGTCGCCAATGCCATCCCCATCACTATCATAGAAACTGCGTACGAAAATTTCGTAGAAAACGCGGTCGTTCCACCACCCAGCTTGAGGATCGGTTTCTTGAGCAAGCGCAGGGGTTACGCTTAAACCCAGCGCCATGAAAAGCAAAGTGGGAAGGGTATATTTTGACATGGAGAATTGATAAACCTTAGCTCATAAAAGGAATTTATGAGCAAGCATAACACATCCGCCGAAGTGAAAAAATATGGAGAAAAACATCACCCCAGTCTGGCTTGATCTGGGGTGATGGGTAGAACTATTCAGTCATCAATTTGTCGCGACGTTTTTCTTCGCGCATACGTAACTCGTTATTGAGAATACGTTTGCGTGCGCGAAGTGCAACCGGCGTGACTTCGAGCAGTTCATCATCGGCGATGAATTCAAGATAGTCGTCGAGCGATAGAATGCGAACGCTTTTCATCCGTTCTTCATCCGCATAATTTTTTGTACGCACTGCGCTCAGTTGTTTGCTCTTGCACAGGTTGACGGCGAGGTCTTCAGGGCGAATGTGTTCACCCACGACCATGCCTTCATAAATGTCGGTGCCCGGGTCAATGAAGAAGGTGCCACGCGCTTGGGCATGAACCATCGCATAAGGGGTCGCGACGCCGGGTTCATAGGCGATCAAACTTCCAAATTGACGGGTTGGTACTGTCCCCGAAAGGGGTTCGTAACCTGCGAAAATGGAATGAATTTGCCCCATCCCGCTGGTTGCCGTCATAAATTGGGAACGGAAGCCGAGCAACCCGCGTGTAGGCACACGGTATTCCATATAGGTTGTGCCGGACTCTGTGCGCATATCGACCATGCGACCACGACGACCGCCGAGCAGTTCCACCACAACGCCAGTCATGGCATCTGCAACTTCGACATGAACTTCTTCAATCGGTTCAAGCATTTCGCCCGTTTCTTCGTCACGATGATAAATGACTTCAGGCTTGCTGACTTCAAACTCATAACCTTCACGGCGCATGGTTTCGATCAGAATTCCCAAGTGCAGTTCACCACGACCGCTGACGACGAATTTTTCAGGTGAGTCACCATCTTCAACCCGTAACGCAAGGTTGCTTCGTGTTTCGTTATAGAGACGTTCACGCAGTTTGCGGGACGTGCCTAAACCTGTCTTGCCATCACGCCCTGCAAATGGGGATGTATTCACCCCAAACGTCATACGAACCGTCGGTTCTTCCACGCTGATGGGAGGCAAAATGGTAGGGGCGGCGGGGTCAGTGATGTTATCGCTGATGCCTAAACCATCAAAACCACCAAATGCGATGATGTCGCCCGCGCTCACTTGATCGGCTTCTGTTTTGGTGAGGTTGGCAAACGTGAACAGATAATCAATCTTTCCAGTACTTCGCTCGCCTTGTGGGGTGACGCGAAGGACTTGTTGACCTTTTTTCATCACGCCGTTTTGAATACGCCCAATCCCAAGTTGACCTTTGTAATTGTCATATTCAATCGAAGTGATGAGCATGCTCAAAGGTGCGTTGACATCTGCCAATGGGGGGGGGATCTCTTTGATAATCGTTTTGAAGAGGGGATCAAGCGAATCCTCTAATGCGTCTGGTGAATATCCCGACTGACCTGTTAGCCCAATCGCATATACAACGGGGAATTCAGCTTGTTCGTCTGAAGCGCCCAGTTCAATGAACAAGTCAAAGGCTTCATTCAAAACTTCGTCGGGACGGCTGTTTTGGCGGTCTACTTTATTGACCACCACAATGACACGCAAATTCAGCTCAAGCGCCTTGCGTAACACAAACCGCGTTTGTGGCATTGGGCCTTCTACTGCATCAATTAAGAGCAGGGCGCCGTCTACCATGTTTAAGACACGTTCCACCTCACCGCCAAAGTCGGCATGGCCCGGGGTGTCCACGATATTGATCTTGATGTCATTCCAAGTGACTGCGGTATTTTTAGCGAGGATGGTAATTCCGCGCTCACGTTCCAGTGTGTTGGAATCCATAATGCGTTCACCTGCTGCATCTGCATTACGGAACACCTTTGTTTGCTTTAGCAGGCCATCGACAAGGGTGGTTTTCCCATGATCGACATGCGCGATGATCGCAATGTTGCGAATATCATTGCGGGTTGATGCCACGTTTTTTCCCCAATTTAGATGTTTTTTTCGAGGGGATGTATTCTAACAGACAAATAAATCTCACAGTAGTGGAAACTTAATATTCAGTTATTTACTCGACGGTTTTCTGCCCGGCGCGAAGATCGTTCCTGTTAACGATGCCCCCTCTGGCGAGGCGAGGAAAACCGCGCGTTCGATGAACTCTGTATGGCGCGAAGCATCCATCAGCGCGTCAGAGGCAAGTGCGTGCACCCGAATGCCGATATTTTCATAGTCAGCCGCCATCGCGCGTGAAAGGGCAAAAATCGAACCCTTCAAGGCCGCTTCTAATGCCAAGTTTTCAAACGGTTGTAACCCTGCGGTGGTCGAGAGGTTGAGGACGCACCCGCTTTTGTTGCGTATCATGTGAGGGACAACACTGCGTGTGAATAAAAAGATGCTTCGCAGGTTGTGATTGATGGCCGTATCGAAGGCTTCTGTGTTGACTTCATGGAGCCGCCCAGTCACCACATGCGCGGAATGGTTCACAAGAATGTCACAGCGTTGATAGCGTAGATAGACGCTTTTAATATCGTCGGTGACGCCGCTTTCGTCGGTGGTGTAGTCACCGCCTAAAGCCATACCTTCGCCCCCACGCAGGACTATTTCATTTAATACCGCTTGACATTCAAGCTCATCGCTATCGACAAGTACCGTATAAGCGCCTTCTTCAGCGAATGCAATTGCAAGTTCTTTCCCTATGCCTTGGGAGGCTCCTGTGATGATTGCTACCTTGTCCTTCAGGCGTGATCCCATGTTCAATCCTAAGTGTTTATAAGTTGTTGTATCTTCCGCTCTTTTGATCATAAACGACAATGCGCAAATTTAGGTTGATAGTTGCTTAAGCTTACAATTTTTTTCATAATCCGTTCTTATCCTGCCTTGATAACCGTGTGACGCAACCATGACCCAGAAGAATTTTCTTTATGATTTGACCACGTTGGGCGAGACGATGCTCCGCTTGAGCGTGCCAACGGGGACGCGCCTTCAAAACGCACGGCAGTTCGATGTATCTGCGGGGGGCGCAGAATCGAATGTTGCGGGCGCATTGGCACAGTTAGGCTGGCGTGTCGGTTGGTTTAGCAGTCTGCCGGATCAACCTCTGGGGCATCTGCTGGTTTCACCGATGCAAAAAGTCGGCGTGGATGTTCAAGTGGGCTGGAAATCAACGGGGCGCGTCGGTACGTATTTTATCGAATTTGCCGCACCACCCCGCACAAGCCAAGTTGTCTATGACCGCGCTGAATCGTGCGCTTCCCAAATGACAATCGACGATGTGAATCTTGAACAATTGTTGAATACTCGTTGGCTCCACCTCACGGGGATTACCCCCGCATTATCCAGCTCATGCCAAGCGTTGATCCATACGCTTTTTACTCAAGCCACCGAGCGAGGCATCAAACGTTCCTTTGATGTCAATTATCGCGCGCGGTTATGGTCACCGTCAGAAGCGCGAACCACCTGCTTAGCGCTGGCACAAAATGTCGATCTGCTCTTTTGTTCGTTGCGCGACGCTCATACCGTATTTGAGATTCAAGGCACACCCGAACACTGTATAGAGCAGTTACAGAAGATCACCCATGCCAAGCAGATTGTGATGAGCATGGGCGATCAAGGCGCGGTGTTTTTCGATGGTGAAAAACAGCATCATCGTCCCGCGGTAAAAACTCAAATCATAGACCGTATCGGCGCGGGGGATGCTTTGGCGGCGGGTGTTTTACACGGTATTTTGAGCGATGATTCTGAGCGCGCCTTAGATTGTGGTGTGATGATGGCGGCTTTGGCGCTGTCTCAACATGGCGATATGGTGACCACCTCACGCGCTGAACTGGATCAACTCATTCAATTACAGGGCACTAGCTCGTCGGTACATCGCTAGTTTCGAGGATCGCTTTTTTATCCCGTCTTTTCACGATGGATAAAAGCACGCCGAGAATGATCAAAACACTGCCGATTTGTAAGTTGATCGTCAGTTCTTGGTTGAGAACCAGCACCCCTAAGAGCGCGCCAACAAAAGGCTGTGCGAAGAAGAATAGAGATGCAACCGAAGCATCCACTAAGGCGAAGGCGCGGTTCCACAGCCACATGGCAACCGCCGTCGAGATGATGCCTAAATACAAGATACCGAGGATGATTTCCGGTGTGATCTCACCTATCGGGCGTTGTGGTAATTCAAAGAGGGTTGCGGGAATCGTCAACAAAAGACCGCCCATAAACCCGAAAAATGTCACGATAGACGTATCTTGTTTCTCGCTCACTTTTCGGATGAGGACGGAAAATAAACCCCACGTCAACGCGGCAATCACCAGCGCGATGTTGCCTAAAAACGCGTCAGAACCAAAATCGGCTTTGGCGGGGTCGATGATCACCACCACACCAAGCGAAGCGAGCGCGACTGATGCGATGCGTATCCATGTCAGCTTTTCATGCAGAATCCACGCCGCAAAAATCAAGATGAAGGCGGGCGACGCGCTCGTGATCAAAGCGCCGTTGATCGCCGTAGATTTGTCCGTGCCGACAAACTGTGCCCCGACGCTCACCCCATACCCTAACAACCCGACCAAGATCAACGGCAGTATCTCGCGCTTGTTGGGAATTGCTGGCCGAGAGAATAAAAACCATATCCCAAGCGAGAGGATCGCCAAAACAAGTCTTGATGTTAAGAGTGCGAAGGGGGGAATCACTTCTAACACAATATCAGAGACGACATACATCCCACCCCAGATGCTTGCCGCTGTAATTCCATATAGAGCGCCACGCCATAAATTTGCTGTCATTGGTATTACGTCTTTCGTGTCATTAGTGAACTTTGATAATAAATTAGCCGAAGCTTTTGACCGATATAGCTCTTTATAACTGGTCATTGACATAATGAAAATAGAGAGCGTCAGTTTGTTGCGCACTTTTAATGTTGCTGTACAATATCATGTGTCCTCTCTAAAGGCGCAAATAGTATTTTTATGGAGAAGCAGGTTATGAGCGTTAGAAAAGTAATTTCTTTAAGCATGGCAGTAGCGGCATTGAGCACCTCTTTGGTGCAATCTCAAGAGCCGACTGTAATCCGTATTGCCTCACAAAGTCCGTTATCGGGTCCTCAATCATCCATTGGTATTAGTATTCGCAACGGCGTTGAATTAGCAATTGACCAATTATCTGGCCCATTGAATGACTTAGGGTATACCATTGAATTCGTACCCTACGACGACCAAGCGACCCCTGATGTGGGTGTTTCCAATGCTCAAAATATCGTCTCTGACGAGACTATCTTGGGTGTGATCGGCCACTATAACAGCGGTGTTGCCATCCCTTCATCCGAAGTGTACAACGACAATAATCTTGTGATGGTTTCTCCAGCCAATACCGGCGTTTCGGTGACTGATCGTGGCTATGCGACGGTCAACCGCATTTGCGGACGTGATGATTCGCAAGGTGCGGCAGGCGCTGCTTTTGCCGCTTCTTTAGATGGTGTTGACTCTGTGTATGTTTTGCACGACACCACCGCTTACGGTCAAGGTGTTGCTCAATTCTTCGCGAATGAAGCTGAATCTCATGGGTTAGTTGTCTTGGGCTTTGAAGGTACAGAAGAAGTCGCGAACTTTGATAGCCTTGTTCAACCGATCTTGGCGCTTGATCCTGACTTGATTTACTTCGGTGGTATCTACTCTCAAACAGGGATTTTCATCAACCAAGCGCGTTCTGCTGGTTATGAAGGTCTGTTCTTAGGGCCAGATGGTTTCGACTCATCAGAATTTGCCGAATTAGCGGGTGACGCTGCTGTAGGGACCTACTACACCACCGTTGCCGCGCCTGCGTCCTTCTACCCCGCCGCTGCGCAATACATCGTGGATTACGAAGCCGCTTTCGGTGAACCCCCACAACCATTCTCTGCTCAATCGTTCGATTCAACAGGTATCCTGTTACAAGCGATTGCCACTGCCGCTGAAGCCGCTGGTGGTATCCCCAGCCGTGCTGATGTTGCCGCCGCTGTTCGTGCCGTTGAAGACTATGAAGGCATCACCGGAACGTACAATTTTGATGATCATGGTGACCCAGAAGTTGCCACCTATGTCATCATCGAAGTGACCTCGGGCGATTCTTCAGCGTGGTCAGAAAATACCGTTTTGGAATCATTCCAAGCACCGTCTCCATTATTTGCAGCTGAAGTCGATGCTGAAGCAACAGCCGAAGCAACCCCCGCTTCCTAAAGGTTGTTTTGATTGAAGTGAGCGGCGGACATCATACGGATACATGTGTGATGTCCGTCGCTTTTTTATTCGATGTTGACGGTTTGGAGCATTTAGTATGGCCGCAGAAATAATCCGTGAGCCGCGTACCTTGAACCCCTTCAAGAGAATTGCCGAAACTCGGTTTGGGAATTCTTGGGTATATCGATTTATTTTGTTCCCTGTGGGGCAAATTCTGATATTTATCGTTGGCGCGACGGTTTTACTTACATTACTTTCTTATTTTATCGCTTTTCTTTTTCCCGAACCGCGTCCGAACGTGGTCTTGGCAGATCAAATTACTCGGCAATTACCGGGCATGATCATCAGTGGGATCAGCTTGGGTTTTGTGTACTCGATGATTGCGCTTGGGTATACATTGGTATACGGCGTGTTGAAGTTCATCAACTTCGCCCATAGTGAAATTTTTATGCTTGGTTCCGTGATCGGCTTTGAAGTCCTTGATCGCCTGCGCCAAGCCGAACAACTCCAAAATTGGAACCCGGTCATTGTTGTGATCGTGACCGTACTCACTGCAATGATTGCCAGCGGAACGTTAGCGGTGGTGATCGAACGGGTTGCCTATCGCCCTTTGCGAAATGCACCGCGTCTTGTCCCCCTTATTACCGCGATTGGTATCTCGTTTTTCTTGATTGATGGTGTTCGTGCGTTTGAAGCAATCACTCGTAATGATTTTAACCTGACATATCCCATTAGTTCTGTGAGTGGTCTCGGTCAACCTGTTCCTTTGACACTCAACGGCGCGACGGTTGGTGGTTTCACCATCGGCGGAACTTCTTATGGTGAAATTGTTGGTGATGAAACGACTTATGAAACCTTCTTTGTAGGCGGAACAGAATATTCTGATGTGACGGTTGGCGGCATCTCTTTTGGCGGAACCCCCGTAAGACTGCGTGATCTGGTCCTCGCGGAAGGCGTGGAAGCGGAAAGTATCACCGTAGGTGGGCAAAGCCTAGAAGCGATTAACGATGCGGGCAACGTCGTGAATGTCCGTGTGACTTCGATTGTCATTGTTGTGAGCGCGGTCATTATGTTGATCGCCTTAAATTATTTTGTGAACGGCACTAAAGTGGGACGCGGTATCCGCGCTGTTTCTCAAGACCGTACCACTGCGGGGTTAATGGGCATCAATGTAGACCGCATGATTATGATCACCTTCTTTGTCGGGGGTGCATTCGGTGGCGCGGCGGGTGCTTTGTTCGGGATGAATGCAGGAACAGTGACCCCATACGTCGGGTTTGCTCCGGGGATCAAAGCCTTTACCGCGGCGGTTTTAGGCGGCATCGGCAATGTGACGGGGGCGCTCTTAGGTGGCGTGATGCTTGGGTTGATCGAAGCATTCTTGAATGGTGTGCTGGTGTACTTCCCCGCGTTAGGCGCACGCTATACCGATATTTTTGCATTCTCGGTCCTTATCTTAATTTTGATCTTCCGTCCCAGTGGTTTGTTGGGCGAACGAGTGGATGAGAAGGTATAGCTATGACGACTGTTACGAGAACTTCTCCTAATCAAGGGTTTTTAGTACGGCTAAAGGCGTTTATTTCACAACCGAAATTTGCCTTGCCTCTAGCCATCATTTATTGTGTGGTTTCGGTACTGTTACTGCTGTCATTGGATCGCCGTTCGCTGTGGTATCCACTCGCAAATATTTTTGCATTCTCTTTCTTCGTGCTTTCGCCAATGATCGTGTTAGGCATGCCTATCACCAATCGGATTAAAGGCATCATCATTTTCATCATGATTTTGATCGTGATGCCTTTGGTCGGTATTTCGAATACCTCTTATTTAGAGTTGGCGATTCAGATCAGCATTTTCGCAGGGCTGGCGCTTGGCTTAAATGTCGTGGTTGGCTTCGCGGGTTTGCTCGACTTAGGCTATGTCGCATTCTTCGCTGTCGGCGCGTATCTGTGGGGGATGTTCACCTCACAAGCGCCAACGACGTTCCGTGTGGCGGGGCAAATTGTGCCTGACTGGGCGTTTTACATCTTCATTTTCTTAGGGCTTGCGGCGGCGGCGCTGGTCGGTATTTTACTCGGCTTGCCTGTGCTTCGCCTGCGTGGGGATTATCTCGCGATTGTGACCTTGGGCTTTGGCGAAATGATCCGTATTTTGGCGCGTAATGCCGACAGTCCGATCAATTTCACCAACGGCCCGCAAGGGTTACATGGAATTTCGAGTCCACCGTTACCCGGTTTCTTAACGCCATTTGTCGAAGGAATTGCGGGGACGCTCGGCATCCGTATGGATAACCCTACGGTTGTGGCAAAACAGCTCCTATTTTACATCCTCGCAATTAGTATCTTGCTGGTTGTCGTTGTGGTGTGCCGTCGTCTGCAAGATTCGCCGATTGGTCGCGCTTGGACAGCCATCCGCGAAGATGAAGTTGCCGCGATTGCGATGGGTGTTCCCCTCGTGAAAATGAAACTTCTCGCTTTTGCGACAGGGGCATCTTTCGGTGGCGCGATTGGGGTGTTATACGCCGCCAAACAGACCTATATCGACCCGCAAAGTTTTGTGTTGATTCAATCCATCACAATTTTGGCGATGGTGATTGTAGGTGGATTGGGAAGTATTCGCGGTGTCATCCTCGGTGGCATGATCATCACCTTGTTAGATTTGCATGTTTTAGTGAACCTTTCCCAACAACTGAACGGTCTCAAAAATGCGGATTTTGTAATTCCGCTAATTAATTTCCCGATTCGTAATTGGCCTTCACAGCTTGACCCTGCGAAATATCAGCCGTTTGTCTTCGGCTTGATCTTGGTCTTGATGATGTTGTTCAGACCTGCGGGGTTACTGCCGGAAAGCCGCCGTAAGATGGAGTTGGCTGGGGAAGACAGTGACTTTGATGAAATTGATGAACCGCCAAATCCTACGATTCCTTCTGACCCCGCACCTGTAGTCAGTGGAGACTAGGAAACGACAATGTTGATATTAGATGTGCAGAATTTAGTGAAGTCCTTTGGCGGTATTCGCGCTGTCCGTGATGTTAGCGTGTCGATCCAAAAAGATAGCATCAGCTCGATCATTGGGCCGAACGGGGCGGGCAAAACCACGTTCTTTAACTTGCTGACAGGCATTTATAAACCCGACCAAGGCAAGATCACCTTTGATGGAAACAAGTCCCTCATCGGTTTGCGTCCGGATCAGGTCAATGCGGTGGGGGTCGCCCGTACCTTCCAGAGTATTCGGTTGTTCCCCACGATGTCCGTACTTGAAAATGTAATGGTGGGTGCGCATACACGCTTGAAGATGTCAGTCATCCATACGTTGTTCAGAACCCCATCTTTTCAAAAGCAAGAAGAAGATGTCACCCAGAAAGCGCGTGACTTGCTTCGTTTCGTCGGTTTGGCAGGGAAGGGTGATGAAATTGCCCGTAACTTGCCCTATGGCGATCAACGCCGTATTGAGATTGCGCGGGCTTTAGCCAGCGAGCCTCAACTCATTCTGTTAGATGAACCGACGGCGGGAATGAACCCGCAAGAGAGCGAAGAAGCGATGAATTTGTTTCGGCGTATTCGCGACGAACGTGGGGTGACGGTGGTATTGATCGAACATGATATGCGGGTGGTCATGGGCATTAGTGAACACATCAGCGTATTGGATTATGGACAGAAAATTGCGGATGGGACGCCTGATGATATCCGTGCCAATCCGCGTGTAGTCGAAGCGTATCTTGGACGTCGTGCCGCTGGCATTGCGAAAGAAGGGGGTGATCCTCATGATGCTTGAACTTGAAGGATTGCATACCTACTATGGGCATATTCATGCGCTCAAAGGTGTGGATTTAACCGTCAATGAAGGCGAAGTTGTGACGTTGGTCGGCACGAATGGCGCGGGCAAGAGTACCACGCTGCGCACCATCAGCGGGATGGTGCGCGCCAAACGGGGTGCGGTACGTCTCAAAGGGAAAGATATTACAGGACGTAAACCGCATGAAATCGCCGCGTTAGGCATCGGCCATGTGCCGGAAGGGCGTCGAATTTTCCCCTTGTTGACGGTGCGAGAAAACCTTGAAATTGGCGCGTGGAATGTGAAAAGTCGCGCCCAAATCAACGAACGCATTGAACAAGCCTACGAATTGTTTCCGCGTTTGAAAGAACGCGCCTTTCAAAAAGGTGGGACACTTTCGGGCGGTGAACAACAAATGTTGGCGATGAGCCGTGCTTTGATGTCTGACCCCTCGATTTTGTTATTAGATGAGCCTTCGATGGGGTTAGCGCCTGTTTTGGTGGAAGGCATCTTTGACATCATCACCCGTATCAACTCGTTGGGTAAAACCATCCTGTTGGTGGAACAAAATGCGTTGATGGCCTTAGAGGTCGCGCATCGTGGGTATGTGTTGCAAACAGGGGAAGTTGTCCTTGCCGACAAAGCCAATATCTTGCTCAATAACGACATGGTGCGTAAGGCGTATTTGGGCGAGTCCTAAAAACGGTTTGTTTCCGAAATATAAAAGACCTTCCAGTTCATTTTGGAAGGTCTTTTGTTTTGTGGGCTTCGCAGGATTAATAACTTGTATTTAGACAATCGCGTTCAAGCCGGTCAGGTCACGCCCCAGCAAGAGCAAGTTGATTTCATTTGTTCCTTCGTAAGTGTAGATGATTTCCGCGTCCATCATCAACCGTGCCACATGGTTTTCAATCAGGATGCCGTTCCCGCCCATCAACTCGCGCGCCAGTTGGGTGACATAACGGGCTTTGCGCGCGTTGTTGTATTTCGCCATCGACGCAATGCCTTCGGTCATTTGTTCGGTAGCAAGTAACTGCGTGAGTTGGAAACATAGGATTTGCATCAAAGTGGTTTCGGTTGCCATCTCGGCCAATTTTTGTTGAATCAATTGGTAAGCGCCGATGGGCTTGCCAAACTGTTCGCGGGTCTTGGCATATTCAAGCGCATGTTCAAACGCGCCTGTGGCCACGCCTGCCGCTTCCCATGCCACGCCAAAACGCCCGACAAATAACACTTTGGCGGTGTCGCGGAAGGAACGGGTTTTTGCCAGTCGGTTTTCCACCGGAACGCGGACATTGTTCAAGGTGATGTTGGCGTTGAGTACCGCACGTTTACCGATCTTCCCTTGTAGGTCAACAATTTCTACGCCTTCGGTTTGGTTGGGGTCTTCGATGACAAACCCGCCGAACTCGCCATTTTCATCGCGCGCCCAAATGATGAGCAGGTCTGCAATCGACGCATTCCCGATCCAGCGTTTCGCACCATTGAGGATATAGACATCGCCTTCTTTTGTCGCGGTGGTCTCCACATTCACGGCATCTGAACCGCGATGCGGTTCGGTCAACCCAAACGCGCCGATCTTTTCTAAGCGTGCCATCGGCGGTAACCAACGTTCGCGCTGTTCGTTCGACCCCAATAAGCCGACAGAACCCATCGCCAAACCCGAATGAACACCGTAGAAGGTTGAAATCGAACCGTCACCTTTGGCGAGTTCAAACATCGTCAACCCCATCTCTAAGGGGTCGAGCGCGGCACATTCATACCCGCGAAGAATCCCACCCATGATGCCCAAGTCTTTCATCTGCATGGCGATATCGCGGGGGAATTCTGCTTTATCCCAGTAAGGATTAATATTTGGAAGGACTGTATTTTGAACAAATTGGCGCACGCGGTCACGGGTGGCTTTTTGTTGATCGCTTAAAAAACTTTCCATCTTAAAAAAGTCAAAAGGGGCGGTTGCTTTTGCGTCTTGTCCGTCAAGCATTATGTAAACTCCACACTTTAAAATATAGATTAATCTAATCGTCGTTAGATTAAATTAGTTTAACATGAAATCTGCAAAATGCCTGTACTTGTACATAGCATAGTTGCGTCTGTAGCAGTAGTATATGGGCTACAGAGGAGTGAATACGGAATGGGCGAACGGATTAATATTTCTACGGGAACACCGTGGGAAAAATTTGCAGGATATTCGCGCGCGGTGCGCATTGGCGATCATATTTATATTTCAGGGACGACGGCCAGTGACGAAAGCGGCGCGGTGATGGGGGAAACCCCGTACGAACAAACAGTATATATTTTCAAAAAGATCGAGCAGGCGCTCATCGAATCCGGCGCGACGCTCAACGATGTGGTGCGCACGCGGATGTTTGTGACGGATATTGACCGTTGGGAAGAAGTCGCCCAAGCGCATGGGGAAGTCTTCAGCGAAATTCGCCCCGTCTGTACGCTGGTTGCGGTGAAGGCGCTTGTCACCAGCGAACATCTCGTCGAAATCGAAGTGGATGCGCTGGTGCAGTCACACTAAAACCTGCGTCAGCGTTGGATAGTTTATTTAGAGGAACAGTACAATCATGGCAATTCGAGTCACAATTTGGAACGAAGGTCGTCACGAGAAGGTCAATGCAAAGGTCGCCGAAGTATATCCCGAAGGGTTACACGGCACGATTGCAGGGTTTTTACGGGCGGCTGGCTTTGAAACGACAATCGCGACATTGGATGATCCCGAACACGGCTTGACCGATGAAGTGCTTGCCAACACCGACGTGATGACGTGGTGGGGTCATTTGGCACACGGGGACGTTTCGGACGAAATTGTTGAAAAAGTTTACAACCGCGTGCAAGAAGGCATGGGTTTGATCGTCCTCCATTCAGGTCACTTCTCGAAAATCTTCAAGAAACTGATGGGGACCAGCGGGAATTTACAATGGCGTGAAATTGGCGAAAAAGAACGTTTATGGGTGGTCAATTCTGCACACCCTATCGCCCATGATCTGCCCCCCTATTTTGAACTTGAAAACGAAGAAATGTACGGCGAACCTTTCGGCATCCCCGAACCGGATTCACTCGTATTTGTGAGCTGGTTTGCAGGGGGCGAAGTGTTCCGTTCTGGGGCGGCCTATTATCGTGGGCAAGGGAAAGTATTCTATTTCCGCCCGGGCCATGAAACCTTCCCGACCTATCACGATCCTATGATTCAAAAGGTGATTATTAATGCGATCAACTGGGCGATGCCCACAAACGGCCCGCGCATTACGGTTGATAATCGCCCCGAACAGCTTGAAAAGTTATAACTGCCTGTTAAAAATACGATGTGTATGACGAGTTTCACCCCTTAATTTGGTTGCTTGAGGGGTGAAATTCTGTTTAAGGTGTTGGATACTCACATGACAGAGTTACAGCCGTTCCTTGAATTTGCGTTGGATGCGATTTTTCAATCAGGGCAAGTCACGTTAGGCTATTTTCAAACGAGCCTTGAGATCGAACGTAAAGCCGATGCGTCCCCCGTCACCCTTGCGGATAAAAATGCGGAACAATTATTGCGTCGTTTGGTCGAAGAACGTTTTCCTGATCACGGCATCATCGGTGAAGAATTTGGCGAATATGCGAGCGATGCCGAATGGACATGGATTATCGACCCCATCGACGGGACAAAGTCGTTTATTTCCGGCGTCCCGCTGTACGGATGTTTAATCGCGCTGGTGCGAAATCGTCAGCCTGTGTTGGGCGTGATGCACTTTCCCGCGCTCAAAGAGACGATCTACGCGGCAAAAGGACAGGGCTGTTTTTGGAACGGTCGGCGTACCCGCGTCTCGCATGTGAGTAGTTTAAACGATGCCGTTTTATTAGCGAGTGAAATCAATTTATTTGATCGTGCTCAACGTCGCGCCCAATTTGATCGTTTGGTGGCGGGCACGTTGTTTCAGCGTACATGGGGGGATGCCTATGGTTATGCGCTCGTGGCAACAGGTCGCGCCGACATCATGATTGACCCCATCATGAAAGTGTGGGATTGTGCGCCGATGCAGGTTATCTTAGAAGAAGCAGGCGGAACCTTCACCGACTGGCGAGGGGAACCGACTATCTGGGCTTCTGAATCCGTAGCGACAAACAGCAAACTCTATAAAGACGTATTGGCCTTATTATCATGACACCGACTAGCTTACCTGCTCCAAAAAATAAATTTGAGGCGTGGTATCGTGCCGCACGACCACGTACTTTAACCGCGACCTATGTCCCTTTAGGACTTGCCGCTGCGATTGCGATTCAACAGGGGGTTTTTGACGGCGTGCGTTTTGTGCTGTCCTTGATTGCGGCCTTGTTCTTGCAAATTGCGGCCAACTTAATCAACGAATATTTTGACTTCAAGCGCGGTGCGGAAGACCTCAAAGTGGCGGGGCAGGGGATGATCCTCAAAAATCAACTGTTAACCCCGCGTGAAGTGTTACTCGGCGCGATTGTGACGGTGTTACTTGGGGTCATCATCGGCCTATTTTTGCTCACTCAAAGTGGTCCGTTACTCTTTTGGATCGGCTTAGGCGGTGTGCTCGTCGTCATTTTGTATACGGCGGGGCCTTTCCCACTGGCGTATAACGGCTTAGGCGAAATCGTCGTCTTTATTTTCATGGGGCCGTTGATGGTGTTAGGCGCTTATTATGTGATGCACCCTGTCTTTGATTGGACGCCGATTTGGGTCGGGGTTCCGGTCGGGTTCATGGTCGCTGCGATCATGAGCGCGAATAATATCCGTGACATCAATTCTGACCGCGCTGTGAATAAACGCACATTAGCCGTATTGCTCGGTCTACAACCCGCACGCATCATCTATTTGATCCTCGTCGGCGGGGCGTATGTCATGGTTGGGTTGATGATTTTTGTGGGCATCATGCCCGTGACGACGCTGATTGTACTGGTCACTGTACCCGAAGCCTATCGCCTAATTCAGATCATTTTTAGCGACCATGAACCGCAAAAACTGCATGGCGCTCAAGGCCGAACCGCCAAACTACATGGGCGATTCGGCTTCTGGTTAGTGATCGGTTGGGCAATTGCGCTGTTACTCAGCCTTTAGGATGAGGCATAGCGTTGCTTGATCGTGGGGATCAGGTATTCATCAAACGCTTTTGTCATATCGAAGTCAGGTTTCCAACCCCAGTCACGCTGAGCAGCGCTGTCATCCATGTCGGCAGGCCATGAATCGACAATCGATTTGCGTTTACTTTCCTTTTCATACGAAATTTGTGCGTCAGGGAAAGCGGATTGAACGATGCTGGCAATTTCCCCCGCCGACGGGTTAAAACTGGTGACATTGTAGACGTTACGGCTCAGGTTTTCGGCGGGCGCGTTCGCTAAAGTCAATAACGCTTTAATCGCGTCAGGCATCACCATAAACGGGATGCGTGTCTCAACGTCAACAAAGGCGTGATATGGTTTTCCTTGCGCCGCCTCATGAATCATCTCGGGCGCATAATCGCTGGTGCCACCGCTGGGCATCGTCAACGCGCTGATCAAACCCGGAAAACGCAGGCTACGAAAATCAATACCATAAGGTTCGGGCGCGGCCGCCAACTGTCGATAATGATTTGAGTAATACCGCCCCAAATGTTCACAGTAGAGTTTATTACACCCGTACATCGTTGTGGGCAAGGTGTATTGATCTTCGCTTACGGGCGGGGCGCTGTTTTTCGTCTGCAAGTTCGGCATGCCATACACGGCGATGGAACTTGGGAAGATAAACTTGATGCGTTCCCCGAGCCACTGTGACTGTTCAATCGCGATGTTGAGCAGGTTCAGCGTGCCTTCAACATTGACCGTATGCGCCGCTTCGGGTGTGAATTCCGCACGGGTGGAAAGCAGGGCGGCGAGGTGGAAAATAGTGTTGATCTCATACTCGCTCATCAAGCGTTGAAGCAGGTTTTTGTCGAGAATATCCCCCACTGCCGACTGTTTGACCAACGGCTGTAAGGTTTTATCCAGCGGGTTTAAATCGAGCGTGAGAATATCTACTTGACCTTGTTCGTGAAGCGCATGGATCAACCCGTGACCGACTTCCCCATTTGCGCCTGTAATTAAGATGACGGGTTTACGTATCGTCATAAAAAATCCTTATCAACCATATGCGAAGGGGTTAATCAATGATGCCCATTTCTTTCCCGATGGCTTGAAAGGCGTCTAACGCTTGTTCCAGATCATCTTGGGAATGGGCGGCACTGTTCATCACGCGGATGCGCGCCTTGCCACGGGGGACGGTGGGGAACCCAATTGCCATCGCAAAGATACCGTGTTCAAAGAGCTTCTTGCTGAAAGCCTGAGCAACCTGCGCTTCACCTAACATCACAGGGACAATGGGGGTTGTGCTTTGACCGATATCAAAACCGAGATTTTGCATTTCGCGTTTGAAGAATTCTGCGTTGGACCATAACCGCGTCACCAATTCATCCGAGGCTTCGAGCATCGCCACCGCTTCGATGCACGCCGCGACATCTGGTACAGTCATCGCGCTGGAGAATAAGAAAGGGCGGCCGCGTTGACGTAACCAATCAATGATGATTTGTTTCCCCGCAACGATCCCGCCGACAACGCCAAACGCCTTGCTCATCGTGCCGATTTCAACATCTACTTGCCCGTGCAAATCAAAATGATCGACGATGCCACGCCCACCCTTGCCTAAGACCCCTTCACCATGCGCATCATCAATCATCAACAGAATTTGATGTTCTTTGGCAATGTCTACTAGGTCGGGCAGGGGCGCAATATCACCGTCCATGCTGAATACACCATCGGAAATGATCAACCGTCGGCCGTATTCGCTGGTCTCGGCAATCTTCTGGCGCAAATCATCCATGTCGTTATGCGCGTACGAAACAATCGTTGCGCGGCTTAGGCGACAGCCATCAATGATGCTGGCGTGGTTGAGCTGGTCAGAGAAAATGACATCCCCTTTGCCGACCAGCGCGGGGATGGTCGCGAGGTTTGCCGTGAAGCCACTTTGAAACGTGATGACCGCTTCCGCGTGTTTAAATTCAGCCAGACGACGTTCTAACTCTACGTGCAAACTCATTGTCCCAGCGATACTGCGTACAGCGCCCGGGCCAATGCCATAAGCGTCAATCGCGTTTTTGGCCGCTTCTTTTAAACGGCTGTGATTTGCTAGACCTAAATAATTGTTTGCGCACAGGTTGATGACACGATGCCCATCGACGGTAATCGTGGCATCCATCGGGCTATCAATAGTACGAATGTGATTGAATAAACCTTGTTCCTTTAAAGACGCAATTTCTTCTGCAATCCATGCGGTCTTAGGGTCAGTCGCACTTTCCATTCGGCGAACTCCTTAGTTAGATGATTTCGGTCGAGAGCATCGTTTGCTTACAGGGTGAAACACTTTGTGCAGAGAGAAAACCTGCACAAAGTGTCAAGTTGATGAATTTAGGCACCGTTCTTCAGTAAGCGTAATGCGGTTTCAGCCAGTAAGGCCGCCCCTTTGGGGAACGTTTCTTCGCTAAGATCAAAAACAGGGTTGTGATGTGGGCGGTCAACATCATCCTTTTTTGCGCCCAACATGAACATGGCGCCGGGGGCTTTTTGCGTCATATAGCTGAAGTCTTCGCCCCCTAAACCCGCAGGCATGGGGAGAATACTATCTTCCCCAAACAGATCAACCGCAGTTTGGCGAATTACGGCAGAAACTTTGGGCGCGTTATAGGTCGAAGGACAGCCATGCACGATGTCTAATTCATAAGTGCCACCCATCGCTTCAGCGACCGAGAAGGCTCTTTCCACTTCTTGGATGGTTTGTTGACGAATATCTTCATCGTATGTGCGAATCGTGCCGATGAGCGTGACTTCTTTGGGGATCACATTTTCAACCGTGCCCCCATGAATCGCGCCGATGGTGACGACGACTGGATGAACGGGATTGGTACGGCGTGAACGCACCCCTTGAATTGCGTTGATGACCTGTGCGGCGATAAAAATAGGATCAATGCCTTCGTGCGGGCTGGCAGCATGGCATCCTTTACCGATGATCTTGCCGTAGAATTGGTCGCATGCCGCCGTGATGAATTCATCTTCGATGACGATTTTGCCAGCGGGTAAGTCACTGGCGACATGTTGGGCGATCACATAATCAACGCCTTCCATCGCGCCATCTTCGATCATACGGTACGCGCCACTTTTGCCTTCGGCATCTTGCATTTCTTCCGCAGGTTGGAATAACAAGCGGATTTCACCCGCAGGCCGTTCGTCCATGCTTGCAAAAATCTTCGCCACGCCCAGTAACATCGCGGTGTGCGAGTCGTGACCACAAGCGTGCATCTTGCCTTCGTTTTGCGAGGCATACTCCACTTCGTTGGCTTCTAAGATGGGCAGGGCATCCATATCTGCGCGGATGGCGACGACGGGGCTTCCTTCCCCTAAAGTTGCGACAACGCCTGTTTTACCGACGTTGGTTTTGACGTTCCAGCCCATTTCTTGCAAAATTTCTGCCACACGCTTCGACGTGCGGTATTCTTCAAAACCCAGTTCTGGGTGCATGTGAAAATCACGCCGCCAAACGGTGATGTCGTTCCCAAACTCCTCAGCTCTTTCCAGTGTTTCAAGCATAGTTTCAACTCCTCTACGGTATGGGATGGTTTATCGCTTTCAAGCTACAATTTGCGATTATAGCGAATTGTAGACTTGGTAAGGACATACGATGCAGTCCACCTTTGATGTCATTGTGATTGGCGCGGGTGCCGTCGGAAGCGCGACAGCCTATCATGTCGCCCGTACAGGCAAGAAAGTTTTACTGTTAGAACAATTTGAGATCGATCATGGACGGGGAAGCTCGTTCGGGCATTCACGTATTATCCGCTATGCCTATAGCGATCCTGAATATATACAACTGGCGAAGGCTGTCTACCCGATGTGGGCAGAGCTTCAAGCCGAAGCGGATTTGCCATTATATACCCTCACAGGGGGCATCGACTTTGGCTTTCCTCACATCGACACGTTGCAGAACACCCTTCACAACTTGCAAAAGGCCGACGTGCCATTTGAAGTTTTTGATGCCCAACAGGGCATGGAACGTTTCCCCCGTTTCCGGTTCGACGAAGGGATGCAAGTCGTTTATCAAGCGGATGCAGGCGTGTTGTTTGCATCTCGCTGTGTATTGGCGCATGTTCGCCTTGCCGAAAAGCAGGGCGCGGTGGTGATGAGTGAGACCAAAGTAGAGACGATCACCCCAGTCGGTGAAGGGGTGGAAGTCGTCACGAGCAAGGGGACATTCTCCGCGTCACGGTTGATCGTCACTGCGGGCGCGTGGGCGGGACAGCTCTTGAAACAAGTAGGGTTAAATTTGCCCCTACGCCCGATCAAATGCCAAGAAAATTACTATCTGCCGATTCCGCTGACACCCTACGAAAGTCAAAACATGCCCATTTTTATCGGACATGGATCAGAAGTGTCGGATTATTGGATTTATGGTTTGCCGAGCGTGAATGGCAGTGGCCTCAAGACGGGGGTGCATGGTGGCCCAGAGATTGACCCCGATAACCCTGACCGTACGCCAGAAGCCAACGTGGATCAGATCGTTCGGCAGTTTTATGCCAAAGTGATTCCGAGCGCTGCCAATGCCCCGTTGCGTCAAGAGCGTGTCTGTTTATACACCATGACGCCAGATGAACATTTCATCATGGATCATCATCCACAACATCCGCAAATCATCATTGGTGCATGCTGTTCTGGACATGCGTTTAAGTTCAGCACGCTACTTGGGGAAATCCTCAGTGACTTGGCTATTGAAGGGGAAACCCCGCACGATATTGGTTTATTTCGTCTTTCACGGTTTGATGCAATCGAGGCTTAACTATTGTGACATTTACACTTGAAACCCCCGAACAATTACGCCCGCAATTTTTATTGGATGAGTCGGTCATCTTTTTGAATCATGGTTCATTTGGGGCGTGTCCGCGCCCTGTATTTGCCGACTATCAAGCATGGCAACTCCGTTTAGAGCGCCAACCCGTACTCTTTTTAGGCCGTGAATATGATGCGCTCATGGCCGAAGCGATGGTTCCACTGGCTGAATATGTGAATGCGTCACCAGAAGACCTGATCTATGTGACCAACGCAACTGCGGGGGTGAACATCGTCGCGAAGTCACTTCAATTACAGGCAGGGGATGAAGTCCTCACGACAGATCATGAATATGGCGCGTGTACCTATGCGTGGCAGCATGAACTCGCCAAAGTCGGCGCGGTGTATGTGGAACATCCGATCCCGTACCCGCTCACAACCCATGATGATTTTATCGAGGCATTTTGGGCAGGGGTGACACCCCGTACAAAAGTGATTTACCTGAGCCATATCACTTCGCCAACAGGGTTGACATTCCCCGTGAAAGCGATTTGTGAACGGGCGCGAGAGGCGGGCATTATCACGGTGATTGACGGTGCGCATGCGCCGGGTCACATCCCCGTAGATTTGAAAGCGATTGATGCCGATTTTTACACGGGGAACCTGCACAAGTGGCTCTGTGCGCCAAAGGGGGCCGCATTCTTATATGTGCGCCCCGAATTTCAACCGCAGATGATCCCATTATGGATTAGTTGGGGCTATTTACCCGGCAGCAGCTATGTTCAGCGGATGCAACTGCAAGGGACGCGCGATCCTGCGTCATTTTTGACCGTTCCAAGCGCGTTACGTTTCCAAGCGGAACATCATTGGGGTGGGATTCGTGAGCGTTCGCACCAGTTGGTTAAAGAGGCTCGTCAACGCATTTTAGATATTTGGGGCTTAACCCCCATCACCCCCGAAAGCGCGGATTGGTTTTACCAAATGGCGGCGATGCCTCTCCCCGCCGACACCAACGCCGACTTACTCAAAGCGACTTTGTATGACCGTTATCACATCGAAATTCCGATTGTGGTTTGGCAGGATAAAAAATTCATCCGCATTTCCATTCAGGGGTATAACAACCATCAAGATGTTGATGCTTTGGTAAACGCACTTCAAGAACTGACGCGCGAAGAATCAATATTCGGTTAAGTTTGAAAATGCCCTGTCAATAGAGGCTTAAGGTTGGCAGGGCATGTGTTGATTTATGATTTGAAAATATCTGTTTGTGCATGCCAAGGTGAGGTGTATGAAGCGAAAGATGATCTTAGCGCTTATTTTACTCATCGGCTTTCTTTTTGTGCGTTCTCAACATGATGCGTGGGTTGCTCATCCATCCCTCACGCGCCCTTTTTTCATCCTCTTGATCCCTTTCCTCATGGTGATGTGTTTCATCTCTATACGAGCAATCGGCGCATGGAACTTGTCGCAACTTCGACGGATATGGCGCCTGAGTTTGAAACAAGTTGGGTGGGGGATTCCGCTTATCCATTTTATCCTTTTACTCGTCGGACTTGCGTTGATTTCAACCCACGAAAACATCCACCCGCAAGGCGTCATCACGTTAATCACCCCTGCGGTGATGGGGTTTCATGCTGCGCTGTTATTTTCCCCGAGTGACGAGCGCGTTTTAGAATTACTGCTGACCTATCCGCAGGCGCTTTTACATTTGGTGATCGGGCGAATCACGCTTTGTTTAGGGTTACATCTCAGTATTGCGGTGGGGGTACAGGCATTGGTTTCAGTCACTCAACCTGAAATTGATTTTATGGGCGGTCTGGTCGCATGGGTTCCCGCCACTTTGTTACTGTTCGCGTTTGGTTTTTCCATCACATTACGTTCGCGGGAATTGGTGTTCGGAATTTTGATCGTCCTGATTGTCCTGATCACAACAGGGTTTGCGGTGGATTCCATCTATGCAGGGATGCCTGATTTATGGGGGATTTTCCCCTATATTCCCCAACAACGCCCGTTCTTTATGGCCGAGATTGACTTTTTGATAAACCGTGTGGTGGTCATTTTATTGGCGTGTTATTTGCTGTTCTCAGCACTTCGCCAGTTACAAAACACAGAGTGGATTTTGACAGGAAAAGACGGATAAAAGGGGGATGCTCTAGGATGACATCAGCATTTTGGAATTTGGTGAAGTATGAGTTTCTCATCAACTGGCGACGGCGCACCATCTTGTTTGGCTGTCTCGTTTTTACGGGGGTCATCATCTTTGTCTATTTAATCTCAAACCAACCACGTTTGCATGATATGGATTATGAAACCCAAACAACATTCGCCACCAATTTTATGGGCCTGTATTTTCAGACCACTCAATTTTTCTTATTTGTCATGTTACCTATGCTGACAGTCGAAATCTTTGCTCGCGACCGTCAAATAGGGGTTTATGAACTGCTGAGGACATTTCCAGTCACGCCATTGACGTACATTTTAGGGAAATTAGTTGCGGTGATGGGCGTGGTTCTGCTTGGGGTCGTCGTAATCAGCGCTGTGATCGGCATCTACTGGTGGTTGCAGATTGGGGCTTTTGATCTACTCTGGTTTGTGGGGAATGTGTTCCTCACATTGGGGGTACCCGCTTTGATCGCTTGTGGGCTGTCTGCACTGTTGGCAATTTCACAACCGACACGTCGCCGTGCCGTCTTTGTCGGGTTGATCTATCTGGTGGTGACGGCGGTTTTGTTTGCGCGGTCTTTCGCTTCCGACATCATTTTCTTGGATTATATTGCCACATCTCGCCCCTTGCTCATTCGCTATCACATTTTGCCTACTTTGCGGGCATTTAACATGGCCCAAGATACAGCCGATGTCACGGTGATCCATCTTTTATTGACGAATGTAGTCGCGCTTCTTCAACTCATCCTCTTGGTTTTCCTCGGGAATCAATGGTTAAAACGGCAGGGTTCACATGATTGAAATCAAACATCTGACGAAGACATATTCACAACGTGGAGGCGATAAACACGCGCTCAGCAATATCAGCTTACAGATTGGCACCGGGATGTTTGGGCTTTTAGGCCCTAATGGCGCGGGCAAAACAACCTTGATGCGCATCCTCGCTGGCATTTTGCGCCCGACCTCTGGCACCGCCGTTGTGTTTGGGAATGATCTCCAAACAGAGCAGGGGCGGTTTAAAGCAAAACAACATTTAGGCTATTTACCGCAAGAGATAGGGTTGTATCCAAACCTTACAGGGATGGAGTTCTTAAAGTTTGTTGCGGGCATGAAGGGCGTGACAGGCATCGACGTTCAGCGCCAAGTCGAGCGTGTATTAGAGATTGTACGTCTGGCAGATGTCGCTAAAACTCCCTTGAAAGCTTATTCCGGCGGGATGAAGCGACGGATTGGCATCGCGCAAGCGTTATTGGGGGATGTTCAATTATTAATTGTTGACGAACCGACAACCGGGCTAGACCCCGAAGAACGTTTGAGAATTCGGAACATGTTTGCCGAGATCGCTCTACAAAGTACGATTATCCTGTCAACGCACATCATTGAAGACATCAGCCAAAGCTGTCGTTCAATGGCGCTGATTGCGAACGGTCATATCAAATTTGAAGGTGACCCCTTATCACTGGCGAAACAAGCACAAGGTCATGTATGGCAGGTGAACCAGAGTATGCCTTTTCAAAAAGAGGGGTTCACGGTTGCCTCTACATTACAGGTCAATGAGGGGTTGCAATATCGTTTGATTGGGGATTCTAAGCCAACGCCGGAAGCGGTTCCGCTTGAACCTACCCTTGAAGATGGCTATTTATACCTGATGCAAAGCGTACGTGCGCCAACGAGTTCATAAAAGGTGAAAAGTATCGCCACCGTTCCCGAACAGACCATGTTTAGAACTAAGTTGATTATTTAGTTAAAAATCAACATTCTAGAATCGCCTTAGTCAATCTATTGTTAACAAAGCTTATACTACGCTGATAGCATAGAGTATTCTTTACATCACTTTATACATAAAGTAGAGCGTCTAAGCGGAGTGGGTGTGCCTCGTATTGAAGACTGGAATCAAGGCAAAACTGATTTCAGCTCGTCGAACGTAAATATAAACCCAACAGGGATATAGCACATGACTATATCCCTGTTATGTTGATTCTTTAGGATGCGTTTTGAGGTACGACGAAGACGGCACTTGTCAGCGCGGGGACGGTGAAAGTTCCTGTTGCTGCGTCCACGCTGGACGTTGTGACAACAGCATCCGTAGAGTTGGCAAATACTGGATGCAGTTCAAACGCTTGACCGACAGCATCCTCAACGCGGGTGCTGACCGTTTCGGTCGTTACATTGAAGATCACCATGATGCGGTCATAGTTGGGGTCTAAATCTTCTCCCACTAAGTCGCTCAAACTCATTACAATCAGGCCGGGGGTTTGTTCAGTACCGGTGTTATAGAACACAACGCGATCAATCACGTCTTGTTCTGTGCGCAGGCGGAACAACAGTGAGCTACTGCGGATTTGCAAGATTTCGCGGAAATGTTCCATCGCGCGGGTGATCTGGGCATTCGTCACAACCAAGTCAGGATTAGCCAGTAAGGGTTGTTGGATTTCCCAGTTATCTTGGTTATCCCATGCAGGGGGTAGGCCACGTCCCCAATTGTTAGATTGATACGTCCAGTCGATGGCGTTGTACCAATCGCCACTGTCATAGCTGTTTCGGTCGAGTGATTTCGAGCGCAGAATATCATCGCCAGCGTGGAAGAACGGAACCCCTTGCGAAAAAGCGACAATGCTCAACCCCAGATTTTGCATTCTCACCCGATCATCTATGGAGGTGAGAAGCGGGGATTTGACTTGAATCACATCAAAAAGGGTTTCGTTGTCATGTGCCGAAACATAGACGATGTTCTCTTGCGGGTCGGCAGTATAGCCCGCAGGTTGATTGTTGTAATCGACTTGCGCGCCTATAACGCTTGCGCCTGTCGAATCAATCAAGGGATAGTTCGCGAGATTGCCGGCTAACCCAATGCGAATCCAATCTGTAGAGTGGAGAAGGTCGGCCAATTGGGTGTCGGCATCGCGGGTTTCAGCATCGTTGGGATTGGTGAACAGCCCATTGATGAACCCTTGTTCTTGGATGCCGCTGAAAGGTGTACCCCCGCGCACGCCGTCTCGCAGGCGGTCGCTGAAAGTGCCAATGCCTGTCCCTGCCATGTTGCCAATGGCGGCATTCACCCCGCGTGCATTGCCTAACACTTCGCCAAAATCCCAGCCTTCACCATAGATATAAATGGCTTGCCCATCTACCCCATCGGTTTCTACGGTGAGGTTATCGACGGCTTCGCGCAGGGCGACCATATTCTCCAGCATGTGATGGCCCATCAGGTCAAAGCGGAAGCCGTCTACACGATAGGCGGTTGCCCACGTAAGAACAGAATCAATCAGCAGACGTTCCATCATCACGTGTTCGCTGGCTGTATTTTGACAGCAGGTTGAGGTTTCAATGCGCCCTTCGCTGTTCAAGCGGTGATAATACCCGGGCACGATGCGGTCTAAAACTGAGCGTGAAGATTGGCCTGCATCGCTTGTGTGGTTGTAGACTACGTCCATCACGACCCGTAACCCTGCTTGATTGAGAGCTTGCACCATCGCGCGGAACTCAATAATTCTTTGAATCCCTGTAGGATTGGTGGCGTAACTCCCCTCTGGGGTGGTGTAGTGATATGGATCATAACCCCAGTTAAACCCGTCTACCGAACGCACCGCATCGATCAGCGCTTGTTGTTCTTCAGAATCGGACGGTAGGGCGAGTAAAACATCACGGTCTGCTTCTTGACGTTCATCCGCATTTTCATTGATCGAGGCGATATCAAAGACGGGCAACAGATGGATGTGAGTTAAGCCTGCGTTCGCCAACGCTTGCAAGTGTTGCATTCCGTTAGATTCGGTTTCGGTGAACGCCATGAATGTCCCACGGTTTAACGCGCTCACACTTTCATCCTGAATACTGAAATCCCGAACATGCAGTTCGTAGATCACAATATCTTCAGGGGCATCCAATTCGGGTTTGAGGGTTTCGAGCCAGCCGTCAGGCATCAACGACGGATCGCTTAAATCAACAATTTGACTGCGCGTGCTATTCATCGACAAGCTGAACGAATATGGATCAGTCACGAGGTTGGTCACAATCGCTCGTTCAGTAGGGGCGTAGACGGTCACCTCATAGAGATAGTAATGGTTACGCCAATCCGCTTCCCCTGTGATGCTCCAGTTGCCCGTTTCATCGTTGCGCGTCATATCAAAAAGTGTGGCTTCGCTGGTTTCTTCCGCATCGGCAAATAAGTGGAAACGTACATTTTGCGCTGTCGGCGCCCAGACGCTGATAGTGGGAATATCGTTTTCCCAAGTGACTCCAAGCGGGTCATCATTGGCATACAGGTCGTCGAGGACAACGGCGGCTTGCACGCCCGTCGCATCCCCCAAGACGGTATCATTATTAAAATGCACTGAAAGCGCGGTTTGCCCTAATAAAATATCGGGGACGAGCGCGAGATCACCCTCTGAAATCTTGAGCGCGAAATAATCGCTCAAGTAGGGATGTTGGGTGAGGAGTTCTTCGCTGAAGCCCGAACGATCATATTCAAGGATGATCGACTCGCCGCCTTCAATACCTTCTGCGGTTAGGTCAAGTTCTGCGGTTGGGCTGTAATGCAGTCGATACACTGCACCGGGAACCCGCCCAATATTCCATGCGAGGGTGTCGCGCGTGAGCCATAACCCGCGGGAAGTAAAGAGACTGCCGGTAGCAGGCCCGCTTTCACCACCTACTGTAATCGTCATAATGTTTGTCGCCGTATCAAAACTAAACACCGTTTCACTATCATTTTCGGGAACGCTGAAGCCAATGTTCGGGCCATTTTGTGCGCCGTTATCGCCATAGTTTAATGACCATGTCTCATTAAAAGCGACTTTGGCTTCATAAAACCCTTCTGGTATCGCGGTGGTTGTGTATGTGTAGATGCCGTCACCATCGGGGTCTTGTAACAGCGTGCGCAAACACCACGGTGCCCAATCTTCCGCACAGCCGATCTCGCTTTGATAACTACCCGGCACGTTGGCGAGGATGGAATTGACATTATCGCTCACCCAATGGGTAGTAGGGCTGTAGAAAAAGCGCACAGTGGTATCTTCTTCAAGGACGAGAGCGATATTGCCCCCATCTTGAGCGGCGTTGAGTCCATAATTCACAGTCCATGAGCCGTCGAGCGCGACTTTGTACTCATATTCGCCTGCAGGAAGGTCAAATTCTGCTGACCATAAATCATGTTCTTCGTTGTAATTCAACGCGGTGACTTCACATTCAGGTTGCCAATCCCCTTCACAACCTAACACACTTTGGATCGTCCCTGCAATCACAACCAGATCAGGTTGGGCATCCCCGTCATTTTGAGCGGTTGTACCATAACTTGACCCGAAGATGCTGATGAGCATCACGAGCCATATTCGGAAAACGTTTTTGTGTGACATAAAAGTTCCCTGAAAAATTTATTTAGAAGTGTATTACAGCCATTATTTTAGCTTGCGTGTTACGATGTAGCTATCTTTGGGTAAACATCGCTAGAAAAAACGGGATAAGCTACAATCTGAAGCTGAATAAAAACAGCAAAATGGCATCATTTTTTGTGCCATTAGGAGAAAAGTCGATATGTCGGGCACGATTTTACAAAGTGAAATTTACGAACAACCGCAGATATTTCACACCTTGATTGAAAAAGAATCTGAGAATATTCAGCGGATTGCGCAAGCAATTCGAGAAAGAAACCCACGATATGTGCTGTGGGTTGCACGCGGTTCGTCCGACAATGCGGCTCGTTATGGGCAATATCTGTTTGCGACCATCAACGGGTTGGTGAGTAGTCTAGCGCTGCCATCAGCTTATACCGTGTATGGGCAAACCCCTGACATGCGTGACGCATTGGTGATTTCAATCTCACAATCTGGCCAATCCCCCGACATCATCAAAGTGGTTGAAGTCGCAAAAGAGCAGGGCGCTTTTACCCTTGCCGTGACGAATAACCCCGACTCTCCTTTAGCGAAGGCGTCCGAATATACAATTCCACTTCATGCAGGGGTAGAGCAGAGTATTGCCGCGACCAAATCATATACTGCTTCTTTGTTAGCACTGGCGATGTTGAGCGCGGCGCTGGCACAAGATGAAGAAAAACTCGCGCAGATTAAGCGGGTTCCGCAGTGGGTTGAGGCAGTCACAGAACACGGTGAAGACGTGATTGCGGCGGCAAATCGTTATGCCTATATTCAGTACGCCGTGGTTTTAAGTCGTGGGTTTAATTATGCCACTGCCTTTGAAACCGCGCTAAAACTGAAAGAATTGACCTATATCATCGCTGAGCCTTATTCCAGCGCTGACTTTAAACATGGCCCTGTAGCTTTGATTGAACGTTCATTCCCCCTCTATGCGGTGATTCCTGAAGGGTTGGTTTCAGATGAACTGGTCGAGTTTATCGCTCAACTGGCCGAACGTGGGGCGGAACTCATCGTCGTCAGCGCGGTCGATGAAGCGCTGGCGCATGCGCAAACACCGTTACGTATTCCTAGCGGGATTCCCGAATGGTTATCCCCCTTAGTTGCCGTTGTGCCGGGACAACTGTTTGCGCTCGGCCTGACGATTGCCAAACGGTTTGACCCAGACCAACCGCGCGGTCTTCGCAAAGTGACGCTCACCGTCTAGAGATTGGAAGCAGGGGATGCAAGAACGAAATGGGATTTTATATATTGACCATGTGATGCCCGTTTTGGCACATGCGCGCTGGCAAGATGTGGTTCAATATTACAAAGACTTGCTCGCCTCAACAGAGTTATCATTACAGGAACGCGCTCACATTGCCCGACGGTTGGAGTTCGCGCGCCTTTCGATGATAGAAACAGGATGTCAATTTACAGCTACTGCGATGCTTCGAGCAGAGGGGACATCGCAGTTGTTATTTCGTGGTCAGAATGAATATTTTCACGCGGTCACAAAATTCACGCCAACACGCATTATGCGATACTACTTTTTTCGTTTACGACGAAGCAAGGCTTTTATGCGACGGAATGCGATGAGGGGAATCAATAGTGCTGATGGTCATCTTTTTAGCTTGAATTGAACCTCGCGGATTATGTGAAAAGAAGCTAAACTAGGAAGAGTTTTGTTCGTTTAAAATAGCTATATCATTGCTAAAAAAAAGAGATAGGTATAGATCACGACATGAAGTTTTGGAACGAGTTTTCCGGCCCGAATGCTGGTTATGTACTCGAACTTTACGAAAAGTATCTTCAAGACCCTGCATCTATAGATGAGAAAACGCGCGCCATTTTCATGCGTTGGTCACCACCCATGACGGGTAGCGCTCGCGAAAATATCGACGAAACCGATATTTCTAAAGTTGTGGGTGGGGTGAATTATGCGGATGCAATTCGTGATTACGGTTTATTCGCTGCTCAACTTGACCCCTTAGGCTCCAACCCAACGGGGGACCCTTCTTTAAATGTGACGGCACACGGCATCACCGAAGATGATCTCAAGCATCTACCTGCCCATTTGATCGGCGGGCCGATTGCTCATACTTCGACTTCTGCATGGGATGCCATCCAAAAGTTGAAAGAAGTCTATTGTTCGACTATCGGCTACGACTTTGAGCACGTGCGTGTTCCTGAAGAACGCCAATGGTTACGCCAAGCAGCCGAATCACGACGGTTCTACCCTGAAAGTGACCCGATCCACCGCGAAGCCTTGCTGGAACGGTTGACCGAGGTTGAAGGGTTTGAACAATTCCTGCATCGTATGTTCCCCGGCAAGCATCGGTTCTCGCTCGAAGGCTTGGACATGATGGTGCCAATTTTTGATGAGATGATCGGCGCTTCGGCGGAACACGGCATTTATAACATCTCAATCGGGATGGCACATCGTGGGCGCTTGAATATGCTGGCGCACACCCTCAAGAAACCTTACGCGCAAATTCTCGCGGAATTTAAAGACCCTGTACAAGATAACAAGTACAAATATCGCGATGAAATTGGCTGGACAGGTGACGTGAAATATCACTTGGGCGCTCGTCATGCGATCCAAAATGGCGCGCCGATTGATGTCGTCATCAATATGGCACCCAACCCCAGTCATCTTGAATTTGTGAACCCTGTGGTTTTGGGGATGTCCCGCGCCGCAGGCACACGCGTTGATAAAGGGGGCGTTCCGGTTTTCGACCCGAATGCGACCTTACCCATCCTCATTCATGGGGATGCCGCGTTCCCCGGTCAAGGGATTGTTGCCGAAACTTTGAACCTTTCTCGTTTACCCGGTTATTGGACGGGCGGTTCGATTCATATCATCGCCAATAATCAACTGGGGTACACCACCGAACCGATTGATTCACGCAGTACCTTGTTCGCCAGCGACCTCGCCAAGGGCTTCAAGATTCCTATCATTCATGTGAATGCGGATGATCCTGAAGCGTGTATCATGGCAGCCCGTATGGCCTTTGCCTATATGATGCAGTTCCGTAAAGACGTCGTGATTGACTTGATCGGCTATCGTCGTTACGGACACAATGAAGGCGATGAACCTGCCTTCACCCAACCCATGATGTACCAACGCATCGAAAAACACCCGACAGTACGCCGTATTTGGGGTGAGAAACTCGTTTCGCGTGGCATCATCGGCTCTGCAATTCCTGATCAAATGGTGCGCAGTTTCTCTGAGAAAATGCAGCGCGTCTATGAAAGTTTGGACTTAGAGCGTGATCTGATCGAAGCACGTCCAACTGCCCCTGAACCCGGGACGGCCAAACGGACCAAGACCGGCTTGTCATTAAAGCGCTTGAGCGATTTACAATCCGCGTTACTCACATTCCCTGAAGACTTTAATATTCACAGCAAGCTGCAACGCTTGATCAAACGTCGTTTGGAAGTGTTGAAAGACCCCAACAGCCAGGGCGTGGATTGGGCAAGCGCCGAAGAACTGGCGATGGCTAGTATTTTGGCGGATGGCATTGGCGTGCGCATCACAGGGCAAGACGTCGGTCGGGGTACATTCAGCCAACGTCACGCGGTGTTACACGATTCTGTGAACGGGAAGAAATTTATCCCGCTTCAATCCTTGCCTTATGCAAAAGCGGCCTATGAAATCCACAACAGTCCCTTAACAGAAGCGGCCGTTTTAGGTTTTGAATACGGCTACAACGTGCAAGAACCTCATCGATTGGTAATTTGGGAAGCGCAGTATGGTGACTTTAACAATGGTGGGCAAGTCATCATTGATGAATTCATCGTCTCGGCGCGCGCCAAATGGGGACAAACCCCATCTTTGGTGATGCTCTTGCCTCACGGCTATGAAGGCGCAGGCCCCGACCATTCCAGCGCTCGTTTGGAACGCTTCCTCAACATGGCGGCGGAAACCAATATGCGCATCGCCAACGCAACCACAGCCGCGCAATATTTCCACCTTTTGCGCCGACAAGCGATGCTGTTGGAAAGTGATCCGTTACCGCTCATTGTGATGACGCCGAAAAGCCTTCTGCGTAATGCTAACGTCTCGTCTTCATTGAACGAGTTGGCGAATGGGAAGTGGAACCCTGTTTTAGATGATGTCGTTACCACTGAAAAACCCGAAGCGGTACAACGGGTGGTTTTGTGCAGTGGCAAAGTGTATTATGACCTTACGCAGAGCAGTTTCCGTCAAGAACACCCCGAAATTGCCATCGTGCGTGTGGAACAGTTGTATCCGTTCCCTGTCGAAGATATCAAAGCGATTTTCAAGAAATATGCAAATATGCAAGAAGTGTTGTGGGTACAAGAAGAACCTGAAAACATGGGCGCATGGGAATTTGCACGCCCCTTATTAGAAGAAATCGCAGATAAGCACTTCCCATTGTATTATGTCGGGCGCGCACGGAATTCCAGTCCTTCTGAAGGCTCACTCTCTGCGCACACAATGCATCAGACAATGATTATCGAACAAACTTTCAGCCCCATTGCTCGTGAAGAGCGTGATGGTATCGTGGTGAATTAAGGGTAGAGTGAGTATGGCGTTTCAAATTCTAGTTCCAGATATGGGCGAGTCCGTTGTAGAAGCAACCGTTGCACGTTGGCTTAAAAATGTGGGGGACGCCGTCAAAGTTGGTGAACCCGTTGTTGTGTTAGAAACCGACAAGGTTGATCTTGAAGTCAGTACCGAACAAGATGGGGTATTGATTGCGATCACCCATGAGGCAGGTTCAGATGTTGCAGTGGGTGATATTTTGGGGGAAGTAGACCCCAGTGGCACGCCTTCAGCGTCGCCCGCACCCGCAAAAGCGGACGCTGCTCCAGCGCCTGTTTCCCAACCTGCGCCGGCCCCTTCGTCAGCACCAACGGCGACCCCAGTGGCGCGTCGTGTGGCTGAAGAAGCCCAAGTGGATATTAACAGTGTGTCGGCCAGCGGTGTCGGTGGAAAAGTCACCAAGACGGATGTTCAGCGTTATATCGATACGCGCGCGACACCCCAACCCATCACACCCTCTAAGACCACCACTCAAAACGAAATTCCCTATCCGGTGGAGCCGATTTCTAACCGCCGTGAAGAACGGGTGAAGATGTCGCGTCGTCGCCGAACTATTGCGACACGCTTGGTCGAAGCTCAACATAATGCCGCGATGCTGACGACCTTCAACGAAATTGATATGTCGAAGGTGATCGAAATTCGCGAACGTCGCAAAGGGACGTTTAAAGACAAGTATGGGGTCGGCTTAGGCTTCTCATCCTTCTTTGTGAAAGCCTCGATTGGAGCGCTCAAACTGTTCCCACAGTTGAACGCCGAAATTCAAGGTGATGAGATGGTCTTGAAGCACTTTTATGACATTGGCGTGGCGATTGGGGCAGAAGAAGGTTTGGTTGTCCCCGTCCTGCGTGATGCGGATCGGATGTCGTTTGCCGAAATCGAATCCTCGATTAAGCGCTTCGCACAACAATCCGGCGCGGGGACACTCTCATTAGATGATCTGCGCGGGGGCACATTCACTATCACCAACGGTGGGGTGTTTGGTTCCATGTTGAGCACGCCGATTTTGAACCCACCCCAAGTGGCGATTCTCGGCCTGCATAAGATCGAACAACGGCCTATCGCGCTCAATGGGGAAGTGGTGATTCGCCCTATGATGTACGTTGCGATGAGCTACGATCACCGCATTGTAGACGGGCGTGAAGCTGTTCAATTCTTGGTACGTATCAAGGAATTGATCGAAGACCCCGAAAGCCTGCTGATCGAAGCGTAAGGTGTTTCAAAGGAGATAAAACAAAACGAGGACGCACTCTACGTCCTCGTTTTTGTTTACGTAAACCGCACAGTTCAAAAGAGTGGGTTCACGACCGTAGATTGAAGCGACACTTTGTTGAACGTACGCTCTCGTTTACAATCGATATTTTACACCCGTTACCGAACTGCGGAAAACATGGTTTTTACTTCACCAGAATATATTATTTTTTTCGTCATCTGTGTTGGTTTATATTTTTTTATTCCCTATCGTTTACGTTGGATATGGCTGCTTGTCGCGGGGTATCTCTTTTACGCCTACAAGCAAAGTCAATATCTGTGGGTGTTGCTGACTGTCACATTGGTCAGTTATGGCGCGGGGCGTATCTTCGCCTCGGTAGAAGGTACCCGCACCCGAAAAATCACGTTAGGGGTGAGCCTCGTTATCAACTTCGGGCTTTTATTCGTCTTTAAATATTTCAACTTCTTCAACGCAACGCTTGAAAGCATCAGCGCGCAATTGAACATCCCGTACCAGATTCAAGCGCTGAATTTGATTTTACCTCTCGGCATCTCGTTTTATATTTTCCAGTCATCCGCCTATGTGATTGATGTCTATAAAGGTAAGGTCGGCGCTGAAAAACACGCGGGGATTTTTGGCGCGTTTGTGGCGTTCTTTCCGCTCTTAATCGCAGGCCCAATTGAGCGAGCAAATCATCTCTTGCCACAATTCCATGTGCGCCAATTCTTTCACTCAGAACGAACGGTGGAGGGGTTTCGGCGTATTTTGTGGGGCGTGTTCAAGAAGATTGTGATCGCCGACCGTCTCGCGCTGTATGTCAACGCGGTGTATAACAACGCGACGGATTACACAGGCATCCCGCTCATTTTAGCCACCTTCTTCTTTGCGTTTCAATTATATTGTGATTTTTCAGCTTATTCCGACATCGCCCTGGGTACGGCAAAGGTGATGGGCTTTGACCTGATAGAGAATTTTCGTCAGCCGTATTTCGCCACGTCCATCCGTGAGTTTTGGAACCGTTGGCATATTTCTCTATCCACATGGTTTCGGGATTATATCTACATTCCGTTAGGCGGAAGTCGGGTTTCATTACCGCGCACTCTCATCAACGTCATGATTATCTTTTTGGTGAGCGGGTTGTGGCATGGTGCCAACTGGACGTTCATCGTGTGGGGGGCGTTACACGGCCTGTTCATCTGCCTTGAAACGCTCTGGGAACGTCTGCGACCACAGGCCAAACCTCTGTTCCCTGCGGGGATCAAGATCGCTTTTACGTTCTCGCTGGTTTTGATCACATGGGTGTTTTTCCGCGCCACCACGTTTGAGGATGCCGCGCACATCTTCCGTTACAGCTTGACGTTGAGCGGGGGGGAACAGCTCTTTACGCCGTTCGCCAGCGCCATACTACCGCCTATATGGGAAATGATCATCTCGTTCGTGTTGATCGGCCTGCTCATCCTTGTGGATTTGCGTAGCGCAAAAGTGGGGCTGAATACACTCTTTTCATCCATGCCAACGGCGCTTCGTTGGGGGGCGTATTATGCCTGTGGCTTTGCCGTGATGTTTTCAGGGCTGTATGCCAACGGCGCCCAAGAATTTATTTACTTTAATTTCTAGCGAGCGAACCCGAACTTATGGCAAAAATTACATCCAACACACGTTTCTGGGTACGCTTGATTAGTTTTCTCGCCCCCTTTGTGATCATTTTTATCCTTTTCACAGGGTTGTTGATCTACAGCGGGGAATCTATGCCGTTGGCGTGGGTAGCGCAGATGCAAATGTCGTCAGAGCCGATTTTGTACCGACCCCGTTACGGCAACCGCGATTTAGCCTTTAAGCTGGTCTCTGCCAATTTACGGGCAGCGCCGATCCTTGCGCTAGGGTCATCTCATATTCTGCAATTTCGCTCTGGCTTTTTCACGGGCGGACTTGAGACATTTTATAATGCGGGTGCGCCTGCATGGACGCTCACACAGCTCAGTACGTTTGTGAACCAACTGGACGCAAACGCCATCCCGCAAGTGTTGATCTTGTCTTTAGATCACCCGTGGTTCAACCGAGATTATCACGGCGATACATTCCCTGACCCCGTCAGCGATTTCGATCAAATTTTTCGCATCAACCGAAGTTTCATCCAAGATGTTTTTGATGGCGAAACGTTCGATTTTCAACAGTTGTTAACGCGCCAATCATCAGATGGTGTTTCGACAGGCTTAGGCTTACGCGCCTTGCAAGACGGTCACGGGTTTCGAAATGATGGCAGTGAACAGTATGGTGACTTTTTAATCGCCGAATATCTCATGCCGGAATTGGAACGCGCGCGTCATATGGAGTGGATGCGCGATGGGTATGATATGTACATTTATGGGGATGAGGTCGATGCTGAAAGGGTGGCGCAGCTGACGGCTATTCTGGATTGGGCATCTTCACACAATATTCTTGTGATTGGCTTTTTACCGCCGTATATGCCCAGCTTATATACAGAGATTGTGCAGAATGATCAGTACGGCTATATACACGATTTACCCGCGACTTTAGCCCCTTTATTCAGCGAACGCGGGTTTCACTTTCTCGATTATTCAAATCCAGAATTATTACAAGCACAAGATACCGATTTTTTTGATGGCTGGCATGCTTCCGAGTTGATCTATCTGCGTTTGTATCTTGATATGGTGAGCCAAGTGCCAGCGGTTTTATCCCCCTATACCGATGTGGAGTATCTACGGCAGATTGAGGCGAATGCCCAAAACACGTTTGATGTTTTTGGCTTTCATTTTGAGTAGGAAATACTCGCACCCCCAGTCGATAACATCCAACCTTCAATTGGGGGTGCATTAGAGACGGTGAATACCCAAAGGGCGACCAAAAGATAGCAGACAAAGACAACCAATACCAAATATCGAAGGCGTTTTTTCGTTCTATACATCATGGGCCTTTGCCAGAACAGGTTGTCTTGGATATAGAGATTAGTCTGTGAAGTGACCTGAAAAGGGTTGCTCTCTAAAAAACTTTGATCACTTTTTTAGGCGTAAAGCGCAAAATGACCATATCCCATTGTGTCCATTCCGCGAGGCTTTTTTCCGCTTCTTCTTTTGTCTCATAAGCATAGGTGATCTTTTTGAGCCATTTGAAGTCGGGGTCTTCTTCAATGGCAAAATCCCCCTTGAACAGATAACCATCTTGCCCGACGTCACCGCCAATTTGGATAGAACCTTTGGGGTTAGCTTTCCAATAATCGACCTTGCGGGTGTTACGGTCGGTGGTGATGAGGAGCTGGTCGCCGTCCATGATGAACCAAACAGGGATGGTATGCGGGTAACCGTCAAAATCAATGCTGGTGATGCGCACGATCAGCGGTTGGCTTAAAAGATTGCGAGCATTTTCTGGAATAAGAACGGACATAACGTACCTTTTCTGAATACACGGATATAAAAAACAATTTTCGCGTGACGTGGTGAAAATTCACATTTTACATGGAATCAGCCATGTTTTGACGTGCTAAGGTGAACTTGGCATAATTCCAACGGAATTGATTAAGGAGCATAACAACTTGACCACTACACCACAGTTACCTGAACATGTTCAGCCGATGGGCGTCATTGATGGGATGTACGTTGCGCGAATCAAAGCATTTGGCGATGAACGTGGGCGTTTTATGGAGACGTTTCGCCGTGAATGGTTCCCTTGGATTCAATGGGATGCCATCCAAACCAACCGTTCCGAAAGTAAAGCGGGCGTCTTGCGCGGGTTGCATTATCATCATCGGCAGATCGATTATTGGTATGTGGTCTCTGGGGTGATCCGTGTCGGGTTGGTGGATTTACGTCCGCAGTCACCCACATATAGGGCAACGCACACGCTGGAAATTGGCGATACCAATAACGTTGGGCTGTTTATTCCGATTGGGGTAGCGCATGGGTTTTACGCGCTCACCGATGTGGTGTTGACCTACATGGTCAATAATTATTACGGGGACGGCAGTGATGAAAATGGTGTGGCGTGGAACGACCCCATGATTAACATCGACTGGGGGACATCCTCGCCGATCCTTTCAGGGCGCGACGCTCAAAATGCGTTCTTAAAAGATATTCCACCCAGCAACTTACCCCAAGCATGAAATAAGACATGAGCTGAAGTGTTATAGCATACGATCTCCCTTGTCAAATGGCATAAATTAGCTTCTGAATTGAAAAGCGCCCTCATCATGAAGGCGCTTTTTGTCTCTCAACAGTACAGATCAAGTCTACCAGTGCCAAACTTGATCCCACACTTGCATCCAGTTGTCACCACGGCTGTACACCATAAGATTAGGCGTATCAATTTCGACGTTCGGACGCCCCATAAATTCGGCGAGTTTTTCGACGTTTCCCACTTCCACTTTCAACGTGGTGGGTTTTGCGGGGATATACGGCTTCATTTTAGACAGATTTTTGAGCGCTTCTTTCGCCCCTGCTTCGATCATTTCGCGGGCGCGAACGGGTGGGATTTGCCGTGCAGAGTAGCGGGTAAGCCCTTTTTTCACCGCCACGCCAACAAATTCATCCCCCATCGTTTCGCGACATTCGCGAATCGTCGCGGTGTCACCTGTGACGAGCGCAACAGGGCAGTTATAATGTCCCGCCAATGCCGCGTTGATCGCACTTTCGCCCACTAAATCATCATTGAACCAGAGATTATGCCATTTAACAGTAGAAATTGTGTGGCATAGAACGCCATCCGGCGTGTTATTTCTTGCGTGCATCCCTACCAGAAGCAGGGCATCGCACCCATCTTCAAAGGTGTCGGTATAGCGCGACCACGGATGATGCGCGACCCATTCACAGTCGGGGTGGAGAAGTTCGGGCACAAATGAATTGAAGCTCCAATCCCCGCCTGCGCCGTGACAGTCCACCGCGACAATTTCGGTAGCTCCAGCGGCCTTTGCACCTCTCACCGCCGCGTTGATTTCTTCGGTATAGAGTTTGCGACCTTCTTCATAGAGTGACTTGCCCCCTGTGGTTTGATCCCAAGTGACGATCCCGCTCACGCCTTCCATATCTGCCATAATTAAAACACGCATTGTATAAGTCCTTTTTTAATTACTCGTTTCATCAAGTGCTTCTAATTCGTCAAATTGCTTTTGATACAAATTTGCGTACAGCCCTTCTTTGTGAAGAAGTTCGCTATGTGACCCTTCTTCAACAATCTCACCCGCTCTCATCACCAAAATACGGTCAGCGTCGCGGATGGTGCTTAAACGGTGCGCGATGATTAAACTGGTACGTCCACGCAGAATATGTTCCAGCGCAGTTTGAATATACGCTTCAGTCTCGGTATCAATGTTACTCGTGGCTTCGTCCAAGACTAAAATGCTATCAGGATTATGGATGAGCGCGCGTGCAAGCGCTAATAATTGGCGTTGTCCTTGCGAGAGGTTGGCACCCCCGGGCAAAAGTTGGAAATCATAACTGCCCGGTAACCGTTCGATGAACGGGGCGGCGCAGGCAATTTCGGCGGCCTTTTTCATCTGTTCGAGGGTGATGTGTGGGTTGAACAGGCGTAGATTGTCGGCGATGGTGCCGTTAAAACAATATGGGTTTTGTGGTACTACGGTGATCGCATGGCGCAGGTCTTCTAAGTGGATTTCCCGAATATCTTGATCGCCTAATAAAATGCGCCCATCGGTGACATCATAATAGCGCGCCAATAAACTGGCGAATGAGCTTTTCCCCGCACCCGTTGCGCCCACAATCGCGATGCGCTGTCCTACGGGAATATGAACTGAAAGCCCTTTTAAGACAAGATGTTCAGGATCATAACCGAAATAGACATTTTCGAGCGTGAGCGATTTCTGCCCATCATGAAGCGGTTGAGCATTCGGCTGGTCTTTGATTTCAGGCTCAATGTTGAGCATTCGGGCGATGCGTTCACCCGCTGAAAGGGCGGTTTGAATTTGTGAGAATTGTTCGGCTAATTGGGTGATCGGCTCAAAACTGCGTCGGGTGTAATCCACAAACGCGATGAGCATGCCTAAAGTTGCCCATCCCGCCAGAACGCCTTGACCACCGCCATACAAAACGATGGCTAACCCTGCCGAAGTGAGGATTTGCAATACGGACGCATAGGCCGTGAAATAATCCCGCATTTTCATGTGGATATCACGATATTTACGGTTCACTACTTCAAATTCGGCACGGCTCACATCCTGCCGATTGAACAATTGGACGATCAACATGCCATTAATCTGCTCGTTGAGGAACGCCAGCATTTCGGCGATAAAACGATGAAACCGATTCGACGCTTCACGAATCCGCTTGCGCCAGAACCATGTCCCCCAAATCATCAACGGCAGAACCGCCATGCTCAATAACGCCAACTGCACATTGAGCAGTAACATCGTGATGATGATGCTGGCTAACGTGATCATATTGCTGACGATCATCACAATACTGGTGGAGAGTAATTCTGTCAGCGCTTCAATGTCGTTGGATAACCGTGAGACCAACATCCCTACAGGTGAGGTATTAAAAAAGCGCATATCTTGCTTCAGGATGTGATCGAATAACTGTTGGCGTAAGGTGACGAGTGCATTTTGCCCCACCGTTTGGAGCAGATATGTATAGATAAACCGTAGGGTGAAGATGAAAATGATCAGGGCGAAGTACAGAACGCCAAGCGGAATTAAGCCATCTAAGTTATTTTCGGTGATCGGCCCGTCAACGGCACGCTGGATCAACAAAGGCAGCAGGGTGGTCAAAATGCTCACCCCCGCTAACATGATGAACACTGCCGTAATGTGCAGTTTGTAAGGCGATAAAATATTGCTTAACATGCCAACCAAATAACGGTCTGTAATTTGGCTGTTCTCTACATCGGCCGCGCTGATGAGTCGTTTGTGGGGTGTAGGCTCAGGCGGTGTATTAGTCTTCGACACGATCTGCCTCTTCTTTCAGTTCGCGTTCTACCATACGGGCATAAAAGCCTTGTTTCGCTAACAGTTCTTCGTGTTTGCCTTTTTCGACGATGCGCCCATGATTCATCACCACAATGCAGTCAGCATCTTTCACCGTGCCGATTCTGTGGGCGATAATCAAGCTGGTGCGGGTTTTGAGCACGCTGCGTAAACCGCTCAAAATATCGGCAGCTGTGTGGACATCAACGCTGGAAAGGGCATCATCTAAAACAAGGATCGAAGGGTCGCGCACAATTGCGCGGGCAATCGCCACACGTTGTTTTTGACCACCGGACAGCATCACGCCTTTTTCACCGACGAGAGTTTCTAAACCGTCCGGCAGTTGGGTTAAGTCATTGCTGATGCGTGAAATGCGCACAGCGCGGTCAAAATAATCTTTGTCGATTTCTTCCTTACCCATCAGCACGTTTTCGCTAAGGGTTCGGCTGAAAAGAAACGTAGACTGCGGGACATACGTCACGATTTCGCGCAGCTCCGCCAATTCGATTTCGCGCACATCAATACCGTTGATGTTGACACTGCCTTCATTGACATCGTTGACGCGTGCGATCAAGTTCACGAGCGCTGTTTTACCGCACCCTGTCGGGCCGACAAATGCATACACCGACCCCGCAGGGATCGTGAGCGAGATGTCATGAAGCAAGGGTGTGCCATCAAGGTGGAGGGACACATTTTTGTATTCAATCTCGCAAGGGATCGCCCGATGATGCGAGAAGGCTTTATGCGGTTGTTCCGCTTCTAGTTTTTCTTCGGTCACGTCTATGACTGAAAGCGGTTGCGCGCTGTCTTGAATTGAGGTGTGTCGTAACATCGGTGTGATGCGCGCTAAAGCGCCTTTAGCTTGCTGATACCGTTGATAGATCGTCCCCAATTGCAAAAGCACGTTGCTGATCATGAGCAAATAGATCATGAACTGCGCGAAGTTGCCTAATGTGAGCTGGTTTTGAACGACTAAAATACCACCGAATAACACCACAATCCCAGTCGTGAGCTGGCTGATCGCATTCGGGAGCATGCCCACAGGTTCGTTGCGTCGTTTGAAATATAACCATCGGCGTCGGTATTCGTGGTTTTCCTTTTTGAACGCTTCGCTCACACCTGCTTCAGCGCCAAACGTCTTGATCGTCTGAATCCCTGTAAAAGCATCTTGCACTAACGCGGTATACGCACCCGCTTGATCTTGGACTTTCTCAAAGACGGGCGCTAACACTAACCCCGCGCGTATCTGAAAGAAAGTCGAGATAGCGAGGACGATGAACACCATAATCGAAAGCTGAAGATTGACCGTTCCCAACAAAATAAAGGTGATGATTAAACCCGTTGCGGCCGCCCACCCGCGCATAAAGCCAAGTGCAAGCAAGCGCCATAACATTTCAAGGTCAACGTGAAGGCGTGAGATCAGGTCGCCTACGGGAAAATGGTTGTAAAACCCTTGATCTAAAACCAACAGGTTATCAAACACCTCACTGCGGATTTCGTAATTGGTAGTGTAGGCAATTTGCCCGCTGTAGTAGCGTTGTCCATAAAATGCGATGACGGTGATAATGGCAAAAACGATGATCCAAAAAATATCTTGCAGGATCACATCCATGCTGACACCGGCCTGTAGATGGTCGATGATCAGCCCAATGAGATAAGGTTCAGCCGCCGCGGTGATGCCCCCAATAATGCCCGACGCAATCGCCCCAATGGTCGAAACACGTTGGCGTTGGACAAAACCCCACAGCCAGCGCATGTCAGCTATGGGCTGATCCGTAGCGGGAAGCGCCTTTTGCACGATACTATTCCTTCTTTTGTATAAGTGATTCGCTCAGGCGAATTGTAACATACCCACTTTATGACCAACGTCGTCCATTACGGCGCTACGGTACACCGTGTCACCGCGCTCGTGGGGCCATTCCGTGACACATGGAAGTGATCAAAGGCAATCGCGGGTGTACTATCTAAGGATTGAATGAGAATTTCAAAACGCGCAATCGCCCACGCGGAAGGACTGATGCCGGTCACGGTGAAGGTTTGGCGCGGTTGATCAGGCTCGAGCGTGAACTCACAGGCCAAAACTCCATAACTTACGCCGTAACGGTTACGGATGCGCACTATGATGTTCTTTTCAAGCGAACTCAGATTTTCCGCTTCAAATTGGAGCAGGATAGGCGTATTGGCATTGATGCTGTAGGGGATGTCTTGGTAGAAACCCGCGATGTCTTGCGAGCGCAAGCCGAAGGCATGGAGCGCCTCGTCTTGTACCGTCCATGAAATTTGCCCAACAGGGTTCCAATGCGCAGTACGCTCGGTAAAGTCAGGGTTGAGCAGAACGTTTTCGCCGGGAAGTTGCGGATGATGTGAGGCTTGTAATACGTCGCCATATGTCCATTGGCGCACTTGGCCGGGACGATACCCTGAAATGCCAACATTATGTCGCCCATAGATATACCCCGTATAAAAGACAGTGCGCATTTGTGGGTCGAGGTAGGGGATGATGCCGAAATTTTGACCTAGCTCGAGATGCAAATGTGGGTTTGACGAATACCCTGTATTGCCTTCAATGCCGATCACATCCCCCGCTTGGACGGGGACGGAACAGTTATAGGTTGAATAATCGATAGTACAGGCGGAACGGATGTTGTCGGGTATCCCGCCTTGTGCCAAGTGCCCATACAAAGAAAATTCATGTTCGGCATGTTGAATCACAACAAGATTCCAATGCCACCATGCCCCGCTGGTATAGGTGGTTCGGTTGTTGCTGTCATTGGCGTAGATGATCACGCCATCTTTCGCGGCGGTGATCACATTACGGCTGACATCGAGATCAATTCTGCCTGTACCATGTTCGCGGTAACTGCGCGTGACAGTTGCCCACTGTTCGTTTTCCCACGGGAAATGATACGGGATAACGTTGGCTTGCGCGGTGAGTTCCGCATCCGCAGGAACACGATAAGCGCTGTCGTTCAAACGTGCGAGGACTGCGGGCGCGACCCGATTAAACTGCTGGGTATAGTAGACTTCCCCGGGTAAAGTGACGAGCCAATCACTTCCTGTCCAAATGGCGACTGCCCAATCAACGACGCTGGGGAAAGGTTCGCGTGTGGTCGCATCATGTGGCCGTAGATAAATCACGGCGCTGGTGGGGTTGCTCACACGATCAAGTTCTTGCCAATAAATAGGGTTGTTGGGTAAGGTGTTATACGCATCGAGCGTCTCTGTAATCCGTTGTGTTAATAATGTATTTAAATCTGCTTGTGCAGTGCTCGGCAGGCGCACGCTGAGCAAGAGATATGCTATAATTAGTAAAAATTTCTCCAGTTTTAAATAACCCATCACGATTCCCGCCCATCCTACATAGAGTATATTGCATTATTACGAATGACTTTTTCTATTGCTAGTGGCTTAGCGTACCGTTCAAGTATAAATTTTGTACACTTTTTGTTGGGTAGGTAAAATCGCGTGATCATCATTCACGCGAACAAGTTTATTGTTGGTCTGTTTAAAAGGGTAGTTTCTCGCGAATGAAACAGTTTGTTTTGGATCATTTGATTAGAACTTGTGAAACCATGCCAAGGGTGCGTTCATGGAATACTTCCGTAGCGGATGCGGATTTGACGATTGAACTCGAAAATCATCAGCGTATTGCTGTGTATGTGATTAACCGCGCGATACGTGTCCCCGAAATCCGTGAACGTTACGAAACCAACACCCGTCTTAAATTGCATACGTTGTTTTTGATCGACGGACGTATGCTGCCAGACACCAGCATCGATGATGAGCCTCCTTTTTGGATGTCGGCTTTACAGGCGGTTTCACACGGGCGCTTATACACCTATTGGTGCGAAAAGCGTGATGTGATGATTTTACCTGCGCATATTGAATGGAAGTGGCGCGGAAGCAGTCGCAATATTGAGTATGGCCCTGCGGTAGATTTAGGCACGTTAAAAACCTCTACGGTTCAGTGCGCATCGAAGTATTTAGATGGCAAATTCTATACTGTAGATTTTGGAGAAGGGACGTTTTGGAAGAAACGTCAGCCTAATGATAGTAAACACTATTCGTATTCTTGGCGTAACTGGACGTATAGCAGTTCACAGTCTTATCAGCACACTCAATCGTCTGATGATGACGGTTGGGATAGCTGGGAAGATTTTCAAGAAGCCTACGAAGACTCTGCCGACTTTGAGTTTTTTGAGCAGTTTTCTTCACGGCGTCGCCAACAGCAACAGCGCCCGCCTCGTTCAACACAGGGGACAGGGACACAGCAGTATTATGTGATGTTGGGCGTCGGCACCAGCGCGACACTCGACGATTTAAAACGGGCTTACCGCACCAAAGCGCGCGAATTTCATCCCGACTTGCATCCCGATGAGAAAGAGAAATACACCGCTAAGATGGCCGAGATCAACGAAGCCTTTGAGGTTTTGAGCAAGCGTGTGAAGTAGCAAACTAAAAATCCCTTGAAGAGACTCTCTTCAAGGGATTTCCTTTTACTAAACAAAAGGCATGAATTTTATTTCTTTTTGTTCGTACCAGAGTTTTTATCCGGTGTTGATTTACTCACCGTCTTGCCTGTACCGCCACTTGCTGGAGTCTTGACTGGTTCCTTTGACTTCGCCATGATCGTGCGCTCCTTATATGAGGTGTAAATAGGCGATACATTCATTAAATTCCTTTTTTATAAATACGCAAGTAATTCTCATGAAATTTGAAGTAAAAGAGCCTGCTAGAATTTCTAGCAGGCTCTTTTGGGGGGGACAAAGATGATGAACTTAGTTTTGTTCAGCGGTTTCAGCGCTGGCGGTGTTCACGTTGACCACACCGTTGCTCACACGTACTGGGATCGTCTTGGGTTGTGCTTCGGGGGTCTTGGGTAAGGTGAGGGTGAGCACACCATTGTTATAGACCGCTTCGACAGCATTGTGATCAATTTCTTTCGGCAAACGAACTGAACGGCTAAATTTACCGTAGGTGCGTTCGAGCAAGAGCGCGCGATCACCGTCTTTTTGTTCGTAGTTGCTGTTTGTTTCACCGCTGATGGTCAGCACGTTGTCGTGAATATTGACCTTCACATCTTCGGCGTTAAGGCCGGGCAACGCAGCGATGATCACATAGCTGGTTTCATTTTCATGAACGTCGAGCGCCAAAGAACGATCAACGTTTCTGTTTGGGGTTGTATTTTCAAAGATACGATCCATCGCATTTTGCATAGCGACCATTTCACGAATTGGGTTCCAACGCATCACTTTAGTCATTTTTTGTACTCCTCAGCATCAAGTTTTAAATTCATTGATGATATGTAACTCATTCAAGTTGTTACCTCTATGATAGGGTGACAATGTATGAGGAATGTTTACGCTGTGTAAGAGGAATATCGAAATTCTATAGGAGAACTATAAGAGGGAAACGTTGGGGTAGAATGAGCAACAATTCCACCCCAAGAATGTAAGCAAATACGTTTAAGCGCGGGCGTAAAGATGGGTGAGGTAGGCTAACCGATCTTTCCCGCCGTGATGAAAATCGTCTTCAGACATGCGCCACTGCCAATTGTCACCGGGTTTGCCGGGCGTGTTCATTCGAGCGTCTGCGCCAAGATTGAGAATGTCTTGCATCGGCGCGACGCAGGTATGCGCAACCGACATTTGCCCCACGCGGATCATTTCCCAATTCACTTCATGGATCGGGCGGTCTAAGTATTGTTGCATGAAATTGCGCACTGAATCATCGGTTTCGCTGGGGTCAAGCCACCAGCCCACTGTAGTATTGTTATCATGAGTGCCGGTGTAGACCACGCAATTCGGGACGTGGTTATGAGGCAAGAACGAGTTTTCACTGCCTGAGCCACCCCACGCAAATTGTAGAACTTTCATGCCGGGAAGGCTGAGATCATCCCGCAGGGCGATGACTTCTGGTGTGATTACGCCCAAGTCTTCGGCAATGATGGGGAGCTTTCCTAATGAGGCTTGGATGACTTCAAAGAATTTGATCCCCGGGCCGGGCACCCACTGGCCGATCATCGCTGTAGGTTCACTAGCAGGGACTTCCCAGTAAGCATCAAACCCGCGAAAATGGTCAATACGCATGATATCTACGAGCGTGAGCGTCGCACGGATACGGCGAATCCACCAACTATACCCATCTTCTGCCATCACATCCCATTTGTAGAGCGGGTTGCCCCAACGCTGACCTGTCGCGCTAAAATAATCCGGCGGGACACCTGCGATCACGGTAGGGTTGCCGACCTCATCTAAATAAAATAGGCTCTGGTTTGCCCACACATCACTGCTGTCATGCGCGACAAAAATCGGAATATCACCAAACAGACGAATCCCTTTTTCATGCGCGTAATTACGAAGTGCATCCCATTGTTGGAAGAAAACCCATTGGCAGAATTTATAATGTTCAAGGGCTTCTGCGTAGGTGACTTTGGCTTCGGCTAAGGCTTCGGGCGCACGCTGCGCAAGTTTTACATCCCACTCGACCCACGATACCCCGCCATGAGCATTTTTGAGCGCCATGAAAAGTGCAAAGTCGTCAAGCCAGTAATGGTGCTGTTCGCACCATGTTTCATATTCAGAGCGTTGCATGAGGGTGGCGGTTTCGGCGAATCGTTTGGAGGCGCGTAATAAAATTTCTTCATGGTAGGGAATCACCCACCCAAAATCGACCCTGTGAGAAGGAAACGCGGGCACTTCCGCGACATCTGCTTCTGTGAGCCAGCCGTCTTCTACCAAGCGGTCAAAGCTGATGAGTAACGGGTTGCCCGCAAAGGCGGAAAGACATTGATAAGGTGAGTCGCCATAACTCGTCGGGCCGAGCGGAAGCATCTGCCAGATTTTTTGATGGATAGACGTGAGATAATCTACAAACTGGTACGCGAACTTACCTAAATCTCCAATGCCATAACGACCGGGAAGTGACGTAGGATGTAGTAAAATACCACTTGAGCGGGGAAATAAAGTCATCATAAGACCCTGTATAAACAAAGACCAAGTGTGATTACAATATCATGCAGATTGTAGCTTGAGTAGATATGTTTGTCCTTACTCTAAGTGACAAATAGAATAAACACCATGTGGAAATTGCTATGAATGATGCGTTAAAAGGGACGGTAGAACGGGTCACATTTTTTAACCCTGATAATGGCTACAGCGTGATCAAAATTCAGCCGGATAAAAAATATCCTGATGCTCAAGCCCGTGACGGTACGGTGACGGTAGTTGGCGTGATGCCCGAAGTGAGCAGCGGCGAAGTCCTCGAATTTACGGGCACATGGATTACCGATGCGCGCTATGGCAAACAGTTCAAAGCGGAACAGGTGGTTCCCTCGACACCCAGCACTGAAGAAGGGTTGGTCAGCTATTTACAGGCGACGACTAAAGGTGTAGGGCCGAAGACCGCGCAAAAAATTGTCGATTATTTTGGCGATCAAACGATTGAAGTTTTAGATCACGACCCGAAGAAAATTTTAGAAATCCCCGGCATCAAACATGAGTTGGCGAAAGAAGTCATTCGCACATGGTCGAATGGGCAAGATGTCCGCCGAACGATGATCTATCTGCAAGGCTACGGCGTGACCTACAAAATGGCCGAGCGGATTTTTCGTCATTACGGTACTAAAACCGTCGATACCATCAGCAAAGACCCGTTTGCTTTGGCCGACGATGTGTTTGGCATCGGCTTTGTCCGTGCGGATGAAATCGCGCGCGAAATGGGATTAGCCAGCGACGCGCATCAACGGGTGCGGGCAGGTTTGCAATACGCCCTGAACCAAATGAGCAAAGAGGGGCATACCTTTTTGCCTCGTCAAGAATTGATCGCCAAAACGGGCGAACTCCTCAAAATTGATAACCCCGCGCGCGCCGAAGCCGTGCTCAGCAGTGAGCTACTTCATGAAAATTTGATTGCCGATTCAGAGGGGATTGTCGCGGGGGAAGCGATCTATCTGCCTTTGTATTACCACTCAGAACGAGGGGCGGCCAAACGCATCCATATGCTCAACAGCATGCCCTCGCTGCTTCAAGAAAAGACCAAAACGCTCCAGTGGCGTAAGTTTCTCGACAAGATTTCACGCAAAAACAAAGTGGATTTAACTGAGCAACAGCAAGGCGCTGTTCAAGCCGCGCTGACCAATAAAGTGAGCGTGCTCACGGGTGGCCCGGGCACAGGAAAAACCACCACCTTACGCATGGTCATCGGCGCGTTAGAAGCGCTGGATGTGACGTATGCGCTGGCCTCACCAACAGGGCGCGCCGCCAAACGACTCGGCGAAGCCACAGATCGCCCAGCGCGGACGATTCACCGCCTGCTTTCGTTCGTTCCGGGCGAGGGGTTTCAATTTGATGAGGATAACCCCCTTGAGATTGAGATGTTGGTGATTGATGAGTCGTCGATGATCGACTTGCTGCTGTTCAATGACGTCTTAAAGGCCTTGCCTCCAGAAGCGCATCTCTTGTTGGTCGGCGACGTGGATCAGCTTCCTAGCGTGGGTGCAGGCAATGTATTGAACGATGTGATTTCCAGTCAGGCGGCGCATGTCACCCGCTTGGATGTGATCTTCCGTCAAGCCGAAACCAGTCATATCGTGACCAACGCCCATAAAATCAATCGTGGTGATATGCCGATTTTAGATAACAGCAGTAATGACTTCTTCTTCTTCAAACAAGAAGACCCGTTTGAAGCGAGCCAGCTTGTGGTGGATGTCGTGGTCAACCGTTTGCCCGCCAAGTTTGGGGTAGACCCGCTTCAAGATGTGCAGGTGATCGCGCCGATGTATCGTGGCCCTGTCGGCGTGAACACGCTCAATGAGGCCTTGCAACGCGCGTTAAACGGAAGCACGACCCGCATTTCTAAACAGTTGGGCGGAAGAACCTATCGCGTAGGCGACAAGGTGATGCAGACGCGCAATAATTATGAGAAAGAAGTCTTCAACGGCGACATCGGCTTTATTCACGGCATTGATCTTGAAGAACAGTTTGTCGAAGTGCGCTTTGAAGATCGTTATGTCGAATACGACTGGATTGAAATGGACGAATTGATCCATGCCTACTGCATCAGCACACACCGCAGTCAAGGCTCTGAATATCCCGTCGTGGTCATGCCGGTGATGACCCAGCACTATATGATGTTACAGCGCAATTTGCTCTATACCGCGGTCACGCGGGCGAAACAGATCGTGGTGTTGGTCGGTATGCCCCGCGCGGTTGCGATGGCGGTCAGTAATAACAAGGTGGCCGAACGGTACAGCGGTCTACGCGCACGGTTGCAAGGACGGGGCGAGTAAACCTTACCGTTGTGGGATGCGTAATTCTTGCCCCTCATAAACCATGTTGGGATCGGTCAAATTGTTCAGCTCGACAATTTGCTCAACGGTGACGCTGTACATCTGCGCGATGATGACGAGTGTTTGCCCTGCAAGAACGGTATGCGTTCTCGGCGCTAAGGACGGGTCTGGGGGCAGGATGTCTAAACGCAGGTCGAGGACATAATCTGTAATTTCGCCGTTCACATCAAATTGTAAGCGTTGCAACAGCGCGGGGATGTTTAAACGCCGTCCGCTTTCGGTTGCGGTGGGGGCGATGTCGGTCATTTCGCTTAAGCGTAAGAATGCACTTTGGGCTACAAATAAGTCAATGAAGTACCGCGCTTGAAAAATCTCTTTCTCAAGATTGTTCATCGTCCCTTCCACATCGAAGCCAATGCCTAGCTCGGCTAAAGGCACGCGCCAACTACGTTCATTGTCGGTCACAATCAACGAGGCTTGAGGCGCGCTGTTCATCAAGAGCACACGAACCTCATCAAGGGTTGTCCCGCTGATGTCGATGTCGGCAATCGTTGTCCCTGAAGGCATCCGCCTTGTGATGGGAACGGCAAACAGGATGACGAGGAAGACGAGACACAAAATCAAACCAACGCCTAACGCAAAACAACCGATGACCCAGTATTTCAAAATGGAGTCATCGTCTTGTGTTTTCCTTCTCGGCCGATAGTGTGATGATTTTAAGACCCCAGTACGCGGCTCAAGGGGTGGAATATACGTGTTACTGGGGTTGGGTCGCATGATAGGCACGTCCTCCATATAACATTTTCATAAGAAATTCATGATAGTTCTATTGAAACGAGTTTTCATGAAATCATATTGCCCAATTATTGGGGGATTCGTTATACTATAGAAAATTTGTTCTTATCTTTAGTGGGGGGAATGATGAACATTTCGCAACAAACCATGCGTCGGTTCATTTTAGGAAAACAAGGTTTATTTCCGGGACGTCGCTGGCAAGGAAAAGCGGGGGTATCGCAGGCGATCCACGCCATTGAGTCTTTGCAGATTGACCCTGTGGTGGTGGTGGCGCGCAGTCATGACATCGCTTTGTGGGGGCGGGTGGCTGACTATCAACCCGAATATTTAGATCAACTGGCGCACCAAGACCGCGAATTTTTTGACTATGGCAACTTATTATTTTATTACCCTATGCGCGACCTGCCATATTTCAAAAGTGTGATGCAGTTGAGCAACGGTCATTATCAAGAAGTCATCGCTGGTCACAGCGACATCATCGACTTTGTGCGTGAGGCACTGCGCCAAGAAGGGCCGTTGAGCAGTCGCGATTTTAAAGGGACGAACCGCGTCGAAATGTACCGCGCCCGAAAGGACAGCGGGCTTGCGCTGCGTTATTTGTGGGAAAGTGGCGAGCTGATGACCCACAGCCGAAGCACCTCTTTTGACCGCCGTTATCACTTTGCTGAAGGGATCATCCCCGCCGACCTGATGCGAGAGGTCAGCCTTGAAGATGCTCAAAATTATTTTATTCAAAAGGCGGCGCGCGAAGTTGCGTTGTTTAGCGAAACGTTGTGGACATGGCGCTTTCGCACGATGTTCCCCGCGGTCAGGTCAGGCCCTGAAGCGCGCAAACTCTTTCAAGCGTTTAAAGAAGCCTCTCTCGAACCTGTGACGATTGCCGATGTGAAAGCGTCTCACTTTGTTTTCAAAGAGGATGTTCCACTTCTAGAGGTGCTTGAACGTGGCGACATCCCGCCCGAATGGGCTTCTGTCGCGTCCACCATGTACGATGAAGTGGCCTTTTTATCGCCGTTGGAAATGGTGAGCGCGCGTAGTCGTGCCAAAACCGTGTTCAACTTTGAGTATATTTGGGAAATTTATAAGAAACCTCATCAGCGTCGTTGGGGATATTACGTCTTGCCCATCTTGTACGGTGACCAGTTGGTTGGCCGAATCGACCCGAAATTTGACCGCAAAACCAAAACTCTGCTCATCAATGGCTTTTGGATAGAAGAACAAACCGACCCGCTCGATGAACGGTTCATCTTGGCGTTAGGGAAGGGTTTGGAAAGTTTCGCGAAACTTCACGATGCCAAAGCCATTGATCTCACCGCCGTGAAACAACACCCTTCGATGCGTTTGCTCAAAAAGCAAAAGCGAAGCGTGCCTTGGTCAAAGGGCTAATTGAAGAATCTGCGTTAATTCAGCCGTCGTCAGCTTGATCGGGTTGCCTTGCATCGAACTGGCGACGGTAGCTTTTTCTACAATCGCATCAAAGTCCGCTTCTGTAACTTCATAGCGTGAGAGGCGCGGAATCTCCAATTCACGCGTGATTGAGCGTAACGTTTGGATTAAATTTTCGAGGTTGCCTTCACCGCCCAACCAACGATCCACCTGCAGATAGCGCTCTAAAATTGGCGAATCTGGCGCACGTTCTTGCAACGCTTGAATGTTGACCTGTGTTACGGGCGCTAATAAGGACGCACAGAGCGCACCATGCGGGGCATCGAACATACCCCCCATCGGCCCTGCAAAGCCATGCACCGCGCCTAATTTCGCATTGGCGAGGGCTAAGCCACCGAGTAAGCTGGTGAGCGCCATCGCTTCGCGGGCGTCTGTATCTTCAGGGTGATGATACGCGCGCACAAGCGCTTGGCCTGCGTGTTGAATCCCGACAGCGCACAGCGCATCTGTAATGGGGTTGGACTTGTTAGATACAAACGGTTCGATCACTTGGGTGAGCGCATCCATACCGGTTTGCGCGGTGATTTCTGGAGGCATGCCATACGTCAGCGTCGGGTCTACTAAGGCGATACGAGGAAGCATCAACGGACTGCGCAAACTCACTTTGACCGCATGTTCTTTCGAGCTTAAGACCGCGTTGGAAGTGACTTCTGAACCTGTCCCCGCGGTTGTTGGAATGGCGATGAACGGCAGGGCGGGTTGTTTGAGAGGTTGGCCTTTGCCAATGACTTCCAGATAATCCAACGGGTCACCTTGATTGGTGACTAATGCGGCAATCGCTTTGCCTGTGTCTAATACACTTCCCCCGCCGATGCTGACGACCACCTGCGCGCCAAACTCACGGGCGCGCTGTACCCCATCTTGCGCAAGCGCGATATCTGGCTCACCCGTCACTTGGAAGATGTGAACCTCTAAATGAGCCTCAGCGAGTTTTGACAGAATCGATTCGACCCGTTTTAAAGCCCCGCCTGTGACGAGGAAGACTTGATTGCCAAATGCGCTCGCTAATTTGGGCAGTTGGTCGATGCTTCCCGCGCCAAAAATGATTTTGGTGGCGGTTGCAAATTCAAAAATACTCATGACCATGCCTCATCGGTGGGGAAGATATTTTTATATTTCACGCTGGTTCGGGGTTCGGTCATCATGTCTGCTACGGTTTCGCGCCAACGTAGATAGTGTTCCGTCGCATGATGTTTGGGGACATCTTCAGCGGTGCGAAAGACTTCGTATAAGGTGAAATGAGAGGGGTTTTCACGGTCTTGGAGGACATCAAACTGTATAATGCCCGCTTCTTGCAGACTTCCTTGTGCGTTCTTCAATGTGATCTCTAAAAACGCATCAATCGTTTCGGGTTTGACGTACACTTGAACAATCGAAATATACATAAAAACCTCTCTCCATAACTCATGATGTGACAGAATTGATTTTAACTGTTTCTAGGCCACGTTGGTATTGTACGGGAAGTAGAGATTCGATATTGGCTTTGAGTTCAATCGCGGCTTGGATCGGCCAATTCGGGTTAATCAACAGCGGGCGACCTAATAAAACAAGGTCTGCTTCGCCATTTTGGATGATTTCTTCAGCGTGCTGTGCCTCTGTAATGATGCCAACTGCGGCTGTAGGGATGTTCGCTTCTTGGCGTATTTTCGAAGCCAAAGGCACTTGATACCCCGCGCTTACGGGGATTGCCACGCCGGGAATTGCACCCCCTGAACTGCAATCGATCAGGTCAGCGCCCAATTCACGCAGATGGTGAGAGAGGGCGACAGAATCTTCCACTGTCCAGCCATCTTCGCGCCAATCGGTCGCGGAAAGGCGGACAAATAATACGGTGTCGGGGTTTAAGGCGGAACGAATTTCTTGGGTGACTTCGCGAATCAAACGGGTGCGGTTATCGAACGATCCGCCGTAGGCATCGTCGCGATGGTTGCTGAGCGGGGAATAGAAACTGTGTAAGAGATAGCCGTGTGCGCCGTGAATTTCGATCACGTCAAACCCTGCTTGTTCAGCGTGTAAGGCCGCCATCACAAATTTCTGTTTGACTTCGGCGATCTGCTCCAGCGTCATCGCTTCAGGCACGCGGAAATGCCGATTGAATGGGATCGCACTTGGCCCAATGCTCGGCCAACCGCCTTCGCTATCGCTGAGGGGTTGCCCGCCTGCCCAAGGTTGAGCGGTTCCGGCTTTGCGTCCCGCATGTGCAATTTGAATCCCTGCTTTTGCGCCTTGTTTGTGGATGAGGTCAACGAGTTTTTTATAAGCAGGGATGTGCTCATCTGTCCAGATACCCAAGTCTTGAGGGGAAATTCGACCGCGCGGTTCAACGGCGGTGGCTTCAAGGATGATCAACCCCGCGCCACCTGCGGCGCGTGCGCCTAAATGGAGCGTGTGCCAATCCGACGGGAACCCCACTTTGCTCTCTGCGCTGTATTGACACATCGGCGCCATGCCAATACGGTTGCGAAATACAGTATTTCGTATAGTCAGTGGGGAAAAAAGTGAAGACATACGCATAAACCTATTCTACTTGTCGTGATGTTGAGATGGATTAGCGGAACGTACTCTGTAACGCAGGGATCACCTGTTCGCCGATCAAACGAATACCTTTAGCCGAAGGCAAGCCGTGAGGGGTGCCAAACTCCACCCGCGCCGCACCTGCCGCAAATAATTGACTCGCTTGCTCAATCAAATCTTTCGGCGCGCCGGAAAAAGCGAATTTATTCAAGAGATCATCCGAGATGAGTTTTCCAGCATTTTGGAAGTCATGTTGTTCTACCAATGCTTGGATGCGTTGGGTGAGTTCCGTGTCAATGTGCAGAGAACGATCTAACGGCGCGACTACCGGTAAATACATCGCGACTTGTTGACGAGCCACTGCGCGCGCTTTTTCACGGTCTTCATCCACGACAGTGACCGCCCCCATCACAACGCCGACAGAATGACGTTCGCGGTTTTGGCGCATCTCACCTTGGGCGATGTCGGCTTGGATGAAGCTGACCATCGACGGATTGGTTGAACCGCCGACTTTCACTTCATGGGCCACTTCCCCCGCGAGTTCGCACAATTTACGCCCCCATGTGCCAATCAAGATGGGCGGTAAATTTTGGGGAAGGGGATAGGTCGCGCGGACATATTCCGCGATTTGGTAAACCTTGCCTTGATGCTGAACATGCTCACCCCGAAGAAGCTGTTGAATGATATGAATCGCTTCGCGAATCGCGGTTAGGGATGGCGTAGGTTCATGTAGGCTGTGATCTTTCAGCCACGCCCCACGCGCGATGCCGATATAGGTGCGGTTTGGCGCGAGGGTTTCGAGTAAGGCGGCGTTGGCGGCGATGTCGATGGGGTGCATCCGCGCCAACGGAATCGCTGATGGGCCAAGTCTCGCTTTGGTGAGGTGTGGCGCCATTAACAGCAGGGCTGAATAACTGGGCTGAAATGGCGCGTCACAATAAACCGAGACGGCATCAAAATCATATTGGTTGACATTTTGAGCGAGGGCGATGTACTCTGTTGCGCTTTTATCGGTTTGAAAGGCAATGCTAATTTCTGGGGTCATGTCAGATCGTCGCTATCCATCGTGCGCTTGTGAATCCGTTCAATTTTCATGATGAGGCGCTCATCGGGGTCGGGACAAACGACCAGCGAATCCCGTTCCATCCAATCCCCCGCTTGTGACAACCGTTGTTTAGCGGCCAGTAGAGGCAATACAGCCGCTAACGCATAGATGCAAAAATGTTTGCCTTCAGGCAAGCGCAGTTGGTTACTCTCGACAAGATCAAAATAATCACCGACCTGCATACTGCATACGGAACGCCCTTCAATCGCGACTACCGTAACCCGTAGATCGTAGAGTTCAAAGAGATGTGCCATGTGGGTTAACTCGTCTGGTAACGCGGAAGAATCTTCTCGCCAATAATCTTGATCGCTTCGTCGAGGTTGGGGCCTAACGGCGGGCCAAAGCTGAGATGTTTCACACCTGCGTCGCGCAGGCGGTCTAAACGCGGGATCAAATCTTCAACTGTGCCGACAATGCCAATATTGAGCATGGATGGCGTGACCAGTCGCTTGGCTTTTTCAAGATCATTTTCGACCATCGACGCTTGCTCAATTGGGTCAAAGTCGGCGCGGGTGAGTCCCAACCGTTCCCAAATGAGCGGACTCATCGCATGACCGTAATAGGCGACTTTTTCGCGTAGCATGTCTTCAGCGGCTTGGCGATCTTCCGAAATGGAACACCAGATACAGGCCGCAATATCAAGGTCTTCAAGCGAACGCCCTGCTTTTGTAACGCCTTCTTGGATGTAAGGCAGGACAGTTTCATAATGTTCGGGCGGAAGTAACAAAGGCAAACCGCCGTCGGCAATTTCGCCTGTCAGACTGAGCATCTTCGGTGACATTGCCCCCACATAAATGGGAACACGGCGGGCGGGTTTAAAACGGAGATAGGCTTCTTGCGACCAGTGGATAAATTCCCCTTGGATGTTTGCGGTTTCCCCCTGCATCAATTGGTTGATGGCGAAGATTGTTTCGCGCATCGCCCCCACCGGATGTTTCTGCTCAATGCCGACCCACTTCAAAAATTCACCTGCGCCTGCCGCGATGCCCAACAGAAAACGCCCTGCGCTCAGCTCGTCAAGGGTGGCGGCGAACATTGCAATTTCGGCGGGGTGCAGGGTGTACGGGTTGAAAATACACGAGCCGATTTGAATCCGTGAGGTCGCTGTCGCAACCGCGCTCAAAATGACAGGTGCGCTTCGCAAAAATAGGTCGTTGCTCACCCAAAATTGATCGAAACCCACCGCCTCGGCAAGCTGCGCGAGGCGGATATAGGTTGAAACGGGCAAATCGTTATTGAGACGTAAGCTGAATTTCACCAGTTTTACTCGATCACAATTAAGTCTTGGAAGCCTCGGGTCAACGGTTCACCCCCGCCTTGACGCACCACGATGATATCTTCAACGCGGGCAGAAAAACCTGTTGAGATCAAGATGCTCGGCTCTACGGTGAACATCATGCCTTCTTGAACAACGGTATCACTGCCTTGGGTCAAGAAGGGCGGTTCATGGACATCCATCCCAATGCCGTGACCCAAACGGTGTTTGAAGTTGGGGCCTAAACCCGCATCAATGATGACTTGGCGGGCGGCGGCATCGGCTTGTTCACAGGTGTTTTCGCCTGCTTTGAGCGCGGCGATCCCCGCTTTTTGCGCGTCCATGACCAAACGGTGAACTTTGACAAATTCTTCGTTCGGCTGTCCAAAAGAAACAGTACGCCCGTAATCGTAACACATCCCTTTGTGTGCGCCACCAAAGTCGAACAAAATCGACACGGGCGCGGTGAGGACACGTTTCCATGTACCTAAGCGGTCCCCATGCGAAAGCGGATGGTTGGGGCCACTGTTATAGAGGGATGTTGTGAACGATGGGCCGAGCGAACCATGTCGGCGCAGTTGATAATCCACTTCGGCGACAATATCGAGTTCGGTCATCCCAATTTTGAGTTGTTTCAAGACGTCGCCAAAGGCGGCTTCGGTAATCGCGCCTGCTTCGCGCATCAAGGCGATTTCGTCTTCATCTTTGATTGTGCGTTGTTCGCGCAAAATAGATGTGGCCGAAACAAAACGTGCATCAGGGCGAATCTGTTGAATATGAATCAAGGTTTCGGCGCTGGCGATGTCGCTGACGGCAACCCGCGCTTGGACGGGAAGGTTAAAATCTTTGAGGATGTTGCTGACCATCACTTCGGGGTCATCCCAATCCCCCAAAACACGAATCTCCACCCCTTGGACGCGGTTCAGGCCGTTGAATTCGGCGCTCATGCGGGGCAGCGCGAGGATCGGCGCTTGATTCGGCGTGAGCCACGCACCTTCAAGCCAATGTCCCGGGTGGATGGTGACGCCAAAATTAGGAATATCTCGCGGGATTCCCGTTAAATACTCAAGGTCTGCCGACAGCGGAATGAACGCAACGTCTGCAAAATCCCCCAAGCGTGCTTGAAATTTCTGAATTCGTTCCATAAAAGTTGGCATACCGTTGCGCCCTATAAACTATTATTTTCTAGACATTTTGAGGTGAAAACCGAACTTGATTGAGCGTACCGTAATTTGAGAAATGGAATTAAGTCCAATCGGACTGATTGCGGGTTCGGAAATAATTACAGTACAATACGTCGCATCGCTCGGACTTGTAATATTATGCAATTTTTTGAGGGTACTTTATTATGAAACTTGGACGTATTGGGATTTTGCTGGCAATGGGGGGCGCTTTAATCGGCGGAACCATTCAAGCACAAGATGAACTTGTACTCGTTGTGGGGCACGCAGAAAGCACTGACTCGCTCGATCCTGCGCGTGGGTATACTCAAACGACAGGGATTGTGAACAAGCTGACATATCAAAACTTGGTCACATTTCCGGATGCCGACGCTAGCGAAATCATTCCTCAACTAGCGACCGATTGGACAATTTCAGAAGATGGCCTGACATATACCTTCAATTTAGCTGAAGGGGTGGTCTTCTCGAATGGTGAAGCTTTCACCGCGTCTGATGTTGTATTCTCAATTCAACGTTTAGCCAATGTCGGCGGTAGCCCTTCATTCCTTACCGAAAATATTGTGAGCGTCGAAGCGACAGACGACTCTACTGTTGTGTTTACGCTCTCCAGCGTAACCCCGCAATTCTTGGCGAACCTGACGGCGAACCCCTTCAACATTTATGATGCTGAAACCGTCATCGCCAATGGTGGTTCAGATGCAGAAGATGCCGCAACTGCCGATACCGCAGAAGCCTATTTAAACAGCACTTCGGTGGGCAGTGGCCCGTATGTGTTGGAAAGCTGGGAACCGCAAGTTGAAACTGTTTTAGTCCGTAACGAAAACTATGCTGGCGAAGCGCCGTATTACGACCGCATTATCATCACCAACATCGCCGAACCTTCTACCCAATTGGTGGCATTACAAGGGGGCGAAATTCATATTGCGCTCGACCTCACCTCTGACCAACTGCTCGGTTTAGACCCCGCAGGCCCGATCTCTGTGTACTCTGGTCTGGGCAATATCGTCCACTTCTTATTGATGAACCAAGACGAAGAAATTGCTGGCCCTGTGTCTAACCCACTCGTGCAATTAGCCATTCGTTACGCGCTTGATTATGAAGGCTATCAAGTCTTGTGGGGTGGGGTTTCACCTGTCTCAACAATGGCATACGGTGTCGCCACATCATTAGACCCCTCACAGGCTTTGACCCGTGACTTGGACCGCGCTCGTGAACTCTTGGCAGAAGCGGGCTATCCTGACGGCTTTGAAATCACCTTGCATTACCCCATCTTCTCTTTCCAAGGCGTGAACATGGATACCAATGCTCAGAAGTTACAATCTGACTTGGCGGAAGTGGGCATCAACGTGACTTTAGCACCCGCTGAATTGCAAGTTGCCTTAGAAGGTTATCGTTCTGGGACACAAGGCTTTAGCTATTGGTTCTGGGGGCCTGACTATTTAGACCCGATTGATCAACTGTCCTTCTTGCCCGACGGTAAAGTGGGCGGTGAACGCGCCAACTGGACTTCTGAAAATGCGGATGAAGCCATCCTCGCTCTGCGCGACGCCGCTGCTGTTGCAACCAACGAAGCAGAACGCGACGAAGTGTTTGCTGAAATCCAACTTTACTTACAACAAAATGGCCCTTGGGCGCCGTTCATTCAACCGAACGTCCAGATCGCTTATAACAGCGCTGTGACGGGTATCGTCTGGCATCCTCAATGGGTGATTGATCTCGCATTGATTCACGTCACTGAATAAAAATTCTGCTCATTGTCCTGTAGGCGAACATATCACGTTTACCTACAGGACGAACCGTAAACGAGTGCCATGTCAATTTTTAGATTTGTAATTCGCCGTATGATTGTGGTCATCCCGCTGTTGTTTGGGATCACACTGGTTGCATTTTTGATTGCTAATGCGGTTCCAGCCGACCCCATCAACGCTAACTTACCGCAAAGCCAGCTGAACAACCCTGAAATTGTTGAGGCGTTTCGCCGTGAATGGGGTTTGGATAAGCCACCGCACGAACAATATCTCACCTATATCAGCAATTTATTACAGGGGAATCTGGGGCGTTCGATCAAAACACGCCAGTTGATTTCCGACGATATCGCCCGTTACTTGCCGGCAACGGTTGAGCTTGCGACGGCGGGGATTATTGCGGGCGTCACAATGGGGCTGACGTTCGGCATTATCTCGGCCGTTTGGTATAACAAGCCGATTGATTATGTGGTGCGCGCGGTAGGATTGATCGGCGTGAGCGTCCCCGTCTTTGTGTTGGCGCTGCTTGGGCTGTCTATTTTTTATGTGCAATTGCGCTGGTTACCCGGCCCCTCACGCTTAGATACGATTCTGAGGGACCCGCCACTGGTGACAGGGTTATTTACGATTGACGCGCTCCTCGCAGGGCAGTGGAATATTTTCTGGAATGCGCTTTCGCACTTAATTTTGCCCGCTGTGGTTTTAGGGCTGTATATCTCGGGGTTGATCAGTCGTGTGACCCGTTCGGCAATGTTAGAAGTCCTCTCTCAAGATTACATGCGGACAGCCCGTTCTAAAGGTCTGCGTGAGCGTTTTGTCGTCCTGCGTCATGGGTTGTCCAATGCGTTGATTCCGATTGTGACGGTCATCGGCGTTTCTTACGGGAATTTGCTTTCAGGCGCTGTATTGACAGAATCCATTTTCGCTTGGCCCGGTATTGGTCGTTATATGTTTCGCGCCTCTACCGCCCAAGATTTTCCGGCTATTATGGGGGTGAGTATTCTCATCGCCTTTATTTACGTGATGGTGAATTTCGTTGTCGACCTCCTCTACTACTTCCTTGACCCCCGTATCCGTACAGCGTAAAAAACGGGTACGACGGACATTCAATTTAGCGCGTAGAAACCCGCTCCTGTTTGTGGGGATCGCTATTTTAATGTACTGGCTGTTTGCGAGCTTGTTCACAACTCAACTCGCGCCTTTCGAACCCCTTGTACAAAACGTCAGTAATCGCCTGCAAGCGCCTTCGGTAGATCATTATTGGGGGACAGATGAACTTGGGCGCGATATTTACAGCCGTGTGTTGTACGGCGCTCAAATCACTATTCCCGCAGGGATTTTGGTCATTGTGATCGGGGGTGTTTTGGGGACAGTCGTCGGGGCGATTGCGGGGTATGTAGGCGGTCTTTGGGACGACATCATCATGCGCCTCGCTGAACTGTTCATGGCCTTTCCCACAATCATCCTCGCGATGGCGGTGACGGCTGCGTTAGGTGCTGATATTCGTAACGCAGTTATCGCCTTAGTGGTGGTTTGGTGGCCGAGCTATGCACGGTTGGTGCGCGGTTTAGTCCTCACCGTCAAGAACAATGAGTATGTCGAGTCGGCGCGTTGTGTCGGCGCGAGTGATGTTTACATTTTGACCCGCACCGTTTTACCCAACTGTTTCTCATCCGCGTTGGTGCTGATGACACTGGACATCGGTAACGCCATCTTGACCTTTGCGGGCCTCTCCTTTTTAGGACTTGGGGCAGTTCCCGCGTCACCTGAATGGGGGCGTATGGTCAGCGTTGCGATTGATTTCTTCAATCAATGGTGGATGTGGCTGTACCCAGGCGCGGCGATTGCCAGCGTCGTGATTGCCTTCAATTTCATTGGCGACAGCCTGCGCGATTTGCTAGACCCACGTATGCGCAACTCATAGGGTTTGGTTCACGCCCAACCAAAAACCATTGAGTTGTTCGGGTGCAAACCAGCGAATATCAAGGTGACGCCACTGGCTGGAAAGCGGTAGCTCAAACTCTTTTTGTGCGGCGTCCATTGAGTTTGTATTTAAGATATACGCGCACGGCATTTCCCCAACCTGATCCAACCGCTGTTTGAGCCACCCTTCACCGTGAGGCGAAGCAAGGATGATTGGCGCGTCATCAAACACGCACAAGTTCGCGTTCCAGCGGGCTTCTTCAAAAGGCACAGAGGCCATGATGCCATATGTATCTTGGAGTTGTTTTGCTGTCGTTTCTAAATCGCGCACCGCGACCACAACATATTTGACCCCTGTAAGAGGCGAACCAATCAGCGTAGGCGTAGGGCTGACACGCCATTCTCTTGGGGTGAAGTCATGGATCATGAAAGGGAAGATTTCGCCGGGTTCGCCGTCGCCGATGATGCCTAATTCCCATTCGATCATCGTTTCATTTGGGTGCTGACGGTGCATCGGGCGCGGATCACTTGCTGTGATTCCTAATCCGCGTAGGCGTTGGATTTCGTTTTGAAGTCCAGTCCCGTCGGTTTGAACGCACCACGCGCACGGCCCCGCATTATTTTGGATGGCGGTATTCCACCATGATGCTTCTGTATCAGGGGTGAATAAAGCGATCAGCTCAAGATATGTGCCGTCTTCAAAGCCGATGAGGGACATATGCGTGAGGCCATTGGAGTGCGCCCCGCCATACTGCGGTTGAAGTCCCACGTCAGCGAAACAATCATCAAGGGTTTGAAGGTCTTTTGCTGCGAAAGTGACATGATCCAAAATCAGGGGAAAGGGGTAGTCCATCCTAAAAACTCCAATAAGTCTAAGCAGCTTTAAAATGCTGATCTCATTTTCTATAAGGCTTGTACCGCGCTGGTTCCCGCCACATATCCCGAAGCCCACGCCCATTGAAAATTAAACCCGCCGATGCGACCATCCACATCGAGAATTTCGCCCGCAAAAAACAGACCCGCCTGTAAGCGCGATTCCATACGGTCTAGGTGAATCTCATTGAGGGGAATACCGCCCCCCGTGACTTCTGCATACGTATACCCGCGATCCCCAACGATGGGCAATGGGAGAGCGGTCACGGTTTGCACAAACTGTTTACGTTCATCACGCTTTAATTGGTTGCAAGGTGTTTGTACGTCAAGCCCTGCATGGATACATAACGCCTTCATCAAACGATCCGGTAAATGTGGAGAGAGTAGTTTTTGAATCGGTAGGTTCTGCGCTTGTAAAACCTGCTGTTCGAAGGCGTCGCTGTGGGTATGCGGTAACCAATTGATGATCAAGCTGGTATGCGGATCATCAATTTTAGCGGCGGTGTAATGGCGACTGATATCTAATACGCTGGGACCAGAGAGGCCAAAATGCGTGCATAAGGTCGAGTTGGTGAACGAGATTAAATGTTTGCCGTTACCATTTTTGACTGTGAGCGTTGTCGGTAAGGTGATGCCACTGATCGCGCGGATAAAGTGATTTTGAGGCAAGATCAACGGGACTAACGCAGGGAAAATATGTGGGGTGAGGCTGTGGCCGAGCGTCGTCGCAAAAGAATAACCTGCGCCATCAGAACCGCTTTTAGGTAAACTTTTCCCGCCTGTACATAAGATGATGCGTTTTGCGCGAGCCGTTCCCCATTCGCCCCGTAAATGAAACTCGTTTTGATCGGTCGAGATGGATTCAACCCGATGCTCTTTGAGGATTTTAACCCCCACACGTTGGGCTTCATCAACCAGTGCGTTGAGAACCGTGCGGGCATCGTCACTGACGGGGAATAGTTTTCCGGTTTCTTCGCGTTTGAGGGCGACGCCTAAATCTGCAAAAAAGCGTGTTGTATTCGCCACTGTGAACCGTCGTAACACTTTGTTGATCGCGTTTGGGGAAGCGCCTGCATAAGCGCTTGCATCCACTTCGTGATGTGTGACATTACAACGCCCACCGCCCGCCACGAGGATTTTTGCCCCCAGTTTTTTCGCGCCTTCAAAGATGACAATATTCAGTTGTGGCGCTGTGCGCCCCGCTATGATGGCGCTCATCAACCCCGCAGCGCTCGCGCCAACGATGATTAGATCAGCTTGAATTTCACGCACGCTTTAACTTCGCACGTTTGGCAAGCTGTTCATTCAGTTGGGTAATAAAATCTTTTCGCGGGGGGAGAGGCTTCTCTAAAAAGAGATCAGCCCCGGAATAGTCCATGAGTTCTTGTTTCTCTTTTTCCGTCAAGGAATAGGCGGTCATGATGACGACCACAATATTATTCAGAACCGGACTTTGACGGATGCGGTAAGCGACATCGAACCCACTGATTTTTCCCGGTAAGCGAAAGTCTAACAGTGCGAGGTGAGGGCGATACGAACGGTATCCCCCTTTGTCATAATCATCAACCCATGCGATGGCATCTTCCCCTGTGGTGAAGGGGATGTCATTTAACCCACTGAGTTGGAGTATTTCGAATAGCGTGTCATAGATTGAGGTTTCATCTTCAACAATAATACACGAATTCATTTTTTTCATACGATTTAAACTCACCAATGACCGTTGCTAAGAATAAATTATAAAATGGCTTCCCATTATTATAGTTTGTTTTGTCGATCCCATGTATCGATTTGGGTTGTCACTTTCACCCATACCTCCAAAGGTTAAGGAAACTTTATATTTTTGCTAGACGGACAAAAGTCATTCGGTTTTGATTTTGAAACCTATTCTATGACTTTTGAACAAAATGCTTTAGGCCTCGTATTAAGTAATATCAGGGGGCATTCATGGACCAGCGCGAAACTGAACAACAGCTTTTACTACAGGCACGAGAGGGTGATTATGACGCATTTGGAGACCTCCAAGGGCTGATCGACCCGATGCTGCGCCGTTTCATCCGACGGTTAATTGGCATGAACGATGCTGAAGATGATATTTTGCAATCGGTATATATCGCGCTCTTTAAAAAAATGCACACGATTGAACCTGTCAGTAACTTTCGCGCTTACCTGTTTCAGATGACGCGCAATCGTTGTTACGATGAATTGCGCAGTTTGGGGCGGTATGAATCCGTCTCGATTGATGATGACGATGCGCCAGCGGAATTTAACCTCGCGCTGACCGATGTTAACGATGTCCCCCAATCTGAAGAAGTGGCACATTGGCTTCTGCTTCAGTTGGAAGTGCAAGATGCGATGAACCGCCTGCCTGAAGTACAGCGTCAAACGTTGATTTTGTATTCGGAAGAGGAGATGTCCTATGCTGAAATTGCCGAAGCGATGGAAACCACCATCGGCACTGTAAAATCACGTTTGTTTTATGCGAAGAAGACTTTGCGGGCGCATTTACGTCCGGAAATTTTGCAAGCGCTCGACTTTGAATTTGGAAACGAAACTGCCGAACCTGCGGAAAAAGTTGCCGCGTTGGACTAGAAACCTGCTTATATTAAGGAGCAAATAAAATGGCTGAAGAAATGAATAGTGCTGAACTCAATCAAGTTTTGATGGCGTTCAAAGCCTTGTCAAAAAATGTTGAAAAACAACTGCACATTGGTATTTACGAAGGCACAGGCGATATTTCGGTACGCAGTTACCAAGCCTTGCATCGTAAAATCAAAGAGTTGTTGCCAGATGATTTTTACATCACTGAAGTGCTGACCTATGAACCCGTTGAAGGGAATGACCGCCAGAAGTTAGGCGCGATCAATATCCTGTGTGGGCAAATGACGGATTATCTCAAGGAACTTTTGCGCAACCATCCCAGTGGGGATGGCAGTTCCTTCGCTTTTCGTGGTGATGCAGATGAGTTGAAAGGCTTGGGGCGTGAGCTTCAAGATCAAATTTTGTCGCTTACCAAGAACTCGATCCGTCGGGCGATTTCGAATATCGACATTCAGGTGAACAGTTCCCGTGAAGGGCGTGATGTGCCAGAGCCACCGCAACCCCCGCAACCACCGCATGCACCTCAACCACCGCAGCCACCAACGGTTGTACCACCTACACCCCCCAATTTTTCTGACGAAGAATAATTGGAATACGATCAACACCGTGTCATCCATTGAGAGGGCACGGTGTTTTTATTTTGCAAAATATTGTTTTTGCTTATGATCAATAGTTACGAAAATTTGTATATTTTTTGGTTTGATTACAGACATTCGCACTATATAATAAATAGATTAAGCATCATGCGAAGCCCTGTTTTCGTGTGATTTTGTCCAGTAAAGGCGGTGCTTTATTTCTCGTAAACCTTTGGTTGGTATTCCAACCTTTCATGACACAACGCTACCCGACAAAATGCCACAACGTTTTGCGATGAGCCGTCCATACCTTACCGCGCTTGAATCAGTTGGGGCCGCGGCGGTTTTATTTCCTTTGGATATCAGCCGTGAAACCATGCGCACGTTATTTGATACGGTAGATGCCATCTTCCTTGCGGGTGGTGGGGATATGAACCCACATTGTTACCGCACCGACGCCTACCAAAAGACCGAAGGCATTGATGACCTGCGGGACTCTGCCGAACTGATTTACGCCCAATGGGCATTAGATGAGAACAAACCCTTGCTCGGCGTCTGTCGTGGCGTGCAAGCCTTGAATGTGGCGGCGGGGGGCACTTTGATGCAAGACATCACCGACATGCACCCTGATTCGATACGGCATCAATATTTCCCTGAATTCCCGCGTGAATATGTGGCGCACCCTGTGGAAACCATCCCCGGCTCACGCCTCGAAGGGATTTTAGGGCGGGATGCGCATGTGAACAGTTTTCATCACCAAGCGGTGTTACAACTTGCGGAGGGGTTTCAAGTGGCGGCCATCGCGCCGGACGGCGTGATTGAAGCGATTGAACACCCGACCAACACGTTTGCGTTAGGGGTGCAGTGGCATCCTGAAAGTTTGATTGATAAAGACCATTCCATGCTGGACCTGTTCAAGGCATTTGTCAGCGTGGCGTAATACACGGAAGTTGTTTGTACATGAAATTTCATCGAAATTATCCGCAGGAAGATGGGAAGCCCCATCTTCTTTCGTTACCACAACGATTGGCTGACGACGGAACGTATACAGGCAAAGGCGTCGTGATCGCTTTCATCGACTCTGGGTTTTACCCCCACCCAGACTTAGCAGGGCGGATTGATCTGTATGTAGATGCGTCAGTGAAAGAGATTCAACTCAACACCCCATTTGATGAGCCGCTGCCGATGAGTTGGCACGGCCAGATGACGAGCGTGATCGCCGCTGGATCGGGTAGCCTCTCTGATGGGTGCTATCGGGGTGTCGCGCCGTCCGCGCACGTGATCTTGATCAAAGTCAGCACCCCCAAACATCAAATCAAAGAAGCGGATATCCTGCGCGGGTTGAATTGGGTGATTGAGCATGGCGCTGAGTATCACATCCGTGTGGTGAATGTTTCTGTCGGCGGGGATTTTCCAGATAATGACCCGCGTCATCCCCTGCATGTGGCGGTTTCGACATTGGTCGCGCAGGGGGTCACCGTCGTTGTAGCGTCCGGCAACAGCGGGCGCGATGTGGTTTTACCACCTGCCTCGTCAGCGTCGGTGATTACTGTCGGCGCGTATAACGATCAAAACAGTCATGACCCGACGCTGTGGCAAACATACCCGAATAACTTTGGACTGGGTGAAGGGGATGTTACCAAGCCGGATATCTATGTGACGGGACGTTTTATCCCATCGCCTATCTTGCCCAGTTCGTTGGTCGATCAACGCGCCAAGTTTCTCATCCGCCTTTTGGATGAGGACTTAGACACCCTGCATTTGCAGGAAATTTTGAAAGTGGGGCGGGTGGTGTTGAAGCTCACCCCGTTGCAATCGATACGTCCATCTTTGAAGGTGCTCAAGAAGCTCCAAGGTTGGATTGACGAATACAAACTGGTCGATGCCCATTATCAACACGTTGATGGTACGAGCGTATCTACGGCAATTGTGAGCGGGGTTTGTGCGCAGTTGTTAGAGGCGAACCCGAGTTTGACACCTGTTGAAATAAAAGATATTCTCATTCAAACAGCTTCAAGCGCACCGACTACATTGGAACAAGCACAACCGAATAACAAACTTATCAATTTACCAAATGCATTGGCTGAGGCCACCAGAAGAATTACACGGCATCCTCTATGAAACGAGAATATCATCGCTGGTTCAGTCCTTCTTTAAATCGTGATATGGAACTGCTCGCATTTGGGCATAGTGGCGCTCGCATGTTGGTCTTTCCTTCATCGATGGGACGGTTCTTTGAGTGGGAAGATCGGGGCATGATCGGCGCGCTGGCAGGTCACATTGAAAGCGGTGGCCTACAGGTATTTTGTGTGGACAGTGTCGATTCTGAAAGCTGGTATTGCGACTGGGCACACCCCAGCGGACGGGCGATCCGTCACCAAGAATATGACCAATACTTATTGAATGAAGTTTTACCCCTGACCCAATCCGAAAACCCCAATCCATTTTTAATTACAGCAGGCGCGAGTTTTGGCGCATACCACGCGATGAACTTTGGCTTGCGCCATCCCGATAAAGTGGATCGCATCATCGGCTTGAGCGGTGTTTATGACATCCGCCGTTTTACCGGTGGCTACAGTGATGACAACGTGTATTTTAATAATCCCGTCGCCTTCATTCCCAATGAAACCGATGAGGGGCGTTTAGCGATGCTTCGCCATTTGGACATCATCATGGCAACGGGTGTGGATGACCGCTTAATTGATAGCGCGCGTTACTTGTCAGGTTTATTATGGGCAAAAGGGATCGGCAACGCCTTGCGCGAGTGGCAAGGTTGGGCACATGATTGGCCGTATTGGCAAAAAATGCTTCTACAGTATGTCAACGGGCATGATTAAGTCGAGTACCGCTTAAATATTAGGCAATTTTATCTACAAAAATAGCATTTAGAGGGTTTTTTATAATGACTCAAAGTGAACCTTTACGCATTGGATTATTGGTAGGCCGTGAATGGTCATTTCCTCCGGCTTTCATTGATGAAGTGAACCGCCGTGATGAAGGGGTCGTCGCTGAGTATGTGCACTTAGGGGGCACTCGTATGAGCGAACCTAACCCATACCGTGTGATTATAGACCGTATTTCACATGAAGTGCCGTACTACCGCTCTTATTTGAAGAATGCTGCACTTTCTGGTGTCAAGGTGGTCAATGATCCGTTCATGTGGACCTCTGACGATAAATTTTTTGGCGCATCCTTAGCCAATGAACTAGGGGTTGCTTCCCCAAAGACGATTGTATTGCCGAATAAAGATTACGTCCCGGGGATTGTGCACAGCGAAAGTTTGCGCAACCTCAATTACCCGCTGGATTGGGATTGGATCGTTTCCAACGTGGGCATGCCGTGTATTTTGAAAGATGCTCATGGGGGCGGTTGGCGTGATGTCTATGTCGTGCGCTCGCTCGACGAGTTGATCTATCGCTATAACTCATCCGGCTTGTTGACGATGATCGTCCAAGAATTCATCGAGTGGGAAAATTACGCCCGCTGTATGTGTTTAGGCCAGAACGAAGTCTATGTGATGCGTTATGACCCGCGCGAACGTCACTATTACGAAGATCACAACTTCTCGCCTGCATTGTATGATCGGATCGTGAACGATTCTCTGCGGTTGGTCAAAGCGCTTGGTTATGACATGAACACCGTAGAATTTGCGATTCGCGATGACATCCCTTATGCGATTGATTTTATGAACCCCGCGCCAGATATGGACGTGAACTCGTTAGGGCGTAAGCATTTTGACTGGATGGTTTCGCACATGGCCGATATGTGTATTCAATTCGCAAAATCTTCTGAACAAACGGCAGATCGCTATGTATGGTATGACATGGTGAAGGAATATCGCGCTTCGCAATCCGAACCTTAAGAATGGCATTCTGATGATTACAGAAGCAATCAACCGATACCATGACCTCATCACCGATACCTTAGCGGCAGAGACGTATGGGGTCATGAATGAAGAACTTCGTAAACGGCGGTGCTACTTCGGTGACCGCCCTTTATGTACTGTCCTGCGCCCGAATTTCTTCGAACCTCAAGACTGGAATTATCTCAAAGCTGAAACTGAAGTGTTGTTAGGCGCGTTTCGCAAAGCCCATCATTTTGCGATGGCGAACGCTGACTTTCGCGCTCAACTGGATTTAGAGTCTTATGAAGAACAGTTATTTATGCTGGACATCGGTTTTGAAGTCCCGTGGACAACTTCACGCTTAGACTCGTTCTTTGATATCGAACAGGGCAGTTTGCGGTTCGTCGAATACAACGCCGAAACCCCTGCGGGCATGGCTTATGAAGACCAGATTGCCGACGTGTTTCTGAATTTGGAAATCATGCGCCGTTTTAACGAAGACTACGAAATCCGCAGTTTTCATGTCAGTCAGGGGTTGATCGCCTCGATGTTGGAAATCTATCGGCAAGCGGGCAAGCGCGATCTTCCTCAAATTGCGATTGTAGATTGGGGCGACGTCCCTACGTTAAACGAACACATGATTTGCCAAGAGCTGTTCGAGCGTGAGGGGATTCGTACCATCTTGGCGGACCCGCGCGGGCTAGAATACCGTCATGGTCATTTATGGGCGGGGGATTTCCGCATCGACTTAATTTATAAACGTGTCTTATGCAGTGAGCTGATCCACCGTATGGGCATGGATAACGCCATTGTCCACGCTCTCAAAAACCGCGACGTGGTGATGTCGAATGCGTTTAGCGCCAAACTTCTCGCGAAAAAGGCGAGTTTTGTTCTGTTGAGCGACGAAAATAACAATTACCTGTTTGATGATGAAGAACGCCGTGTGATTGAGGAACATATTCCTTGGACGCGCCGTGTGCAAGAGCGCAAAACTCATTTTCATGGGGATGAGGTCGATCTCTTGCCGTTCATCTCACAAAACCGCGATAACCTCGTCTTAAAACCGAATGATGAATACGGCGGAAAAGGCGTGTTGATCGGTTGGGAAACATCCCAAGACCTGTGGGATCAAACGCTTTTGCAGGCGATGCACATGCCTTATGTGGTGCAAGAACGGGTGCATATCGCCTATCAAGACTTCCCTTCGTATGTAGACTCTCAACTGCTGATCGACCCGCGCTTGGTGGATACCGACCCATTCATTTTTTATGGCCGTACCACCAGCGGAACGATGGCGCGTCTTTCACGAAGCACCTTGTTGAATGTCACTGCGGGGGGCGGGTCGATCACGCCGACCTTCATCGTCCAAAAACGTAGCTGAGCGTTTAAGGTAAAGTAACAACATAAAAAATCCCGATCATGTGATCGGGATTTTTGTTTGAGTGTAGATGAGGGCGTTAAGTTCTCGCCCTCATCGGTATGATGTTATGGTTGCCACACCTTCACGGTGTTATCGTCGCCCGCCGTGGCGAGCATCGTGCTGGTGGCGTTCCACGTCAGCGAGCGGACGGCCCCAACATGCGCTTCCAGCGTGTCTGTAACGCTGAAGATGGCGATGCTGTAGAGATGGACGAACCCATCTTCATCGCCTACTGCAATGGTTTGATCGTCTGAACTCCATGAGACAGATGTGAACGCTGCGCCTGCCGGATCGTTATAAATATTGGCCGCAGTCCCGCTCGTCACATCCCAGACAATCAGGCGACCTTCGTCATCGACTGAGACAAATTGATTACCTAGTGGGCTGAAGGCGACCCCTGTGACAGACCCTGCGTGCTGGCCGGAGATGATGAACGCGGAAGTCGCTGTCGCAATATCCCATACCACGACGGTGCCATCTTCAGAACCCGACACGATGAACGTATCAGTCACAGACCACGCCAACGAATTGATGGTGTTTTGATGTCCAAGTGGGTCGCTCAACGTGCCGATGACCGCGCCCGTCGCCCCGTCATAGAGGGTGATGGATGTACTGCTGTTCGATTTTGCGAACATCGTGCTGGCATTGTTCCAGCGCACGCCTGTAACGGGCAGGGTGTCGGCAGGGATGCTGTAGAGCAGGCTACCATCGACGCCGTTCCAAACAGAGATACTGCCATCCACACCGCCAACCACGATACGATCACCAATCGCTGACCAATCGACGGCTGTGATTGCAACACCAACGTTCAGCGGGATGATTGGGGTTTGTGTGTTGACATCCCAGATGATGGCGCTATTGTCTTCGCTGCCATCGACTAACCGAAGTCCAGAGGGCGCAAAGTCCACGCTGGTCACGGGTTCAAGATGAGATGCAAGCGTAAAGAGAGGCACATCACCTGTATCGGGCGTGGGGACACCAATCACACTGACCGTTTGGGTACTGCTATTGGTGACGTTGTTGACATCGCTCACCGTGAGCGTGACAGCATAGCTTCCGCCTGCTGCATAGGTATGTAACGGGTTTTGCTCGGTTGAACCAGAACCGTCCCCGAAGTCCCATGAATAACCTGTGACTGGCCCTGTAGAACTATCGGTGAATTGAACCTGTAACGGGTTCAATGCGTCAGGTGAATACAGGAAGTTGGAGACAACCGCTTCCACGACGGTGACCGCCAGCGTTTCGCTATCGGTGAGGCCTTGCGCGTCGGTCACGGTGAGGGTGACGTTGTACGTGCCCCCTGCAATATAGCTATGAAGCGGGTTCGCTTCGTTAGAGCTGTTGCCGTCGCCAAAGTCCCATGTATAGCCTGTGACACTGCCAGTAGATGAATTTGTGAATTGGATCGCCAACGAATTCTCAGGCAGTGGTGACTGTGTGAACCCTGCAATGAGCGGGTCAACTAAGGTCACTTCTTGGCTGGTATTGGCGGTTTCACCACCGGCACCTGTCACTGTCAATGTGACGTTGTAGGTGCCACCCGTAGCATACGTGTACTGCGGGCTGGTTTCAGAGCTAAAGCCGACACCGTCGCCAAAGTCCCACGCGTAGCCCGCAATTGGCCCTGTTGAGGTATTCGTGAATTGGATGCCTAACAGGTTGCCGTCGATGGGGGCAGTGGCAAAGTTCGCCGTTAGCGGTTCGGTGACGGTGACCGCCTGCGTTGTGCTTTGGGTTGCGCCGTTCACGTCGCCGATGGTGAGGGTGACGGTGTAGGTGTTGCCTACAGCATAGGTATGGGTTGGGTTGGCTTCATTCGAGCCGTTGCCGTCACCGAAGTCCCATGCGTAGCTGGTGACTGAGCCAGTCGAGGTATTCGTAAATTGAACGGCCAACGGTTGGCCATCGACAGGATTTGCAACGAAGCCTGCCACAATCGGCTCAGAAACGGTGACGGTCTGCGAAGTGGTGTCTGTGACCCCGTTCGTATCACTGATGGTGAGCGTGACAGTATAGGTGCCTGCGGCCGTGTAGCTGCTCACGGGGTTGGCTTCATTCGACGTCGTGCCGTCCCCGAAGTCCCATGTGTAGCCTGTGATCGGCCCCGTCGAGGTATTCGTGAACTGAACGGCCAACGGTTGACCATCGACAGGATTTGCAACGAAGCCTGCCACAATCGGTTCAGAAACGGTGACGGTCTGCGAAGTGATGTCTGTGACACCGTTCGCATCACTGATGGTGAGCGTGACGGTGTAGGTGCCTGCGGCCGTGTAGCTGATCACGGGGTTGGCTTCATTTGACGTCGTGCTGTTGCCGAAGTCCCATGCGTAGCCTGTGATTGGCCCTGTCGAAGTATTCGTGAACTGAACGGCCAACGGTTGACCATCCACGACAGTGGCAACAAAGCTCGCGTCGATGGGGTCAGAAACAGTGACGGTTTGTGACGTGCTGTTTGTGATGCCGTTCATATCACTGACGGTGAGAGTGGCGGTATACGTGCCACCTGCCGCATATGTGACGGTGGGGTTGGCTTCATTTGACGTCGTGCTGTTGCCGAAGTCCCATGTGTAGCCTGTGACTGGGCCGGTAGAGGTGTTGGTGAACTGAACCGCCAACGGTTGCCCCGCTACGTCAGTGCTTGTAAAGCCTGCCACAACCGGCTCATTGATAGTGACTTCCTGAGTGGCGATTTCAGTCACCGCGTTTGCGTCGGTGATGGTGAGGGTGATGGTATAGGTGCCACTGAGTGCATAAGTGTATACAGGGTTGGTTTCGGCAGATGTATTCCCGTCGCCAAAATCCCATGCGGTGCTGACGATAGGGCCAATGGAATTGTTGGTTATGGCAACCGTGAAAGGCTGTCCATCAACAGGTGTGACGGTGAAACCTGCAATGATGGGGTCTGTCAGTGTGACCATTTGCGTGAAGCTGTTGGTGGTTCCATCGGTGCTGGCTACGGTGAGCGTCACATTGTAGTTGCCCCCGACCGAATAGGTATGACCCGGGTTGATCTCTGTAGAGGTGCTCCCGTCGCCAAAGTCCCATAAGTAGGTCGAGATCGGCCCTGTAGAGGTATTTGTAAAGAGAAGCGACAGCGGTTGTCCCACAATCGGCGTTGCGGCAAAGCCTGCAACTACAGGTTCGCTAACAACGATGGTTTCTTGGGCAGAGGTCATCTGCCCATCCCCGCTGATCGTGAGCGTGACGATGTAACTTCCACTCGACGGGAAAGTATGGATGGGGTTAATTTCGTTGCTGAGAACTGAACCATCTCCAAAATTCCACTCGTAGGTTTCAATCGCCCCTGTAGAGCCATTGGTGAATTGCACCGTGAGCGGGTTATCCGTCGAAGTGAGATGGATGAATTGAGCGACCAGTGGGACAAGTGTCTCTGTTGGTGTCGCTGTTTCGGTCGGTGTTTCCGTAGGCGGTACAGGGGTTTCTGTAGCCGTGGGTGGAACCAACGTCGCCGTTTCAGTGGGTGTCTCTGTTTCGGTTGGAAGGGGTAACGCCGTTTCCGTCTCGGTTGCGGTGGCAGTCGGTGGCTCAACGGTGTTGGTAACGGTTTCCGTTGGCGCGGGTAATGCTGTCTCCGTCTCTGTCGGGATGACGAGCGTTTCAGTCGGTGGAACAGGTGTCTCTGTCAGCGTTGCGGTTGGCGGAACAGGTGTTTCCGTCAAGGTCGCCGTTGCAGGGGCTAGTGTATCCGGCGGGATGATTGTCGCTGTTGGCGGTACCAAGGTGGCTGTTGGCGGTAGTGAAGTCGCTGTCGCAGGTGTTCCTACCGTGATGACCGTCTGTGCGGATGAATTCCCGCCTGCGCCAGATGTCACTAAGGTGACAGTATATACCCCTGGCAAGACATAGCTGTGGGATGGGTTAATCTGCGTGCTGACTTGACCATCACCAAAATTCCATGAGTAACCGGTGATGCTTCCTGTAGACGTGTTCGTAAACTGAACATTCAACGGGAATGTGCCCGAAGTGGGCGACGCGTTAAATGACGCTACGGGCGCGGGGATAGTCGGGTTCTGCACGCTAATTTGACGTGTGATTAAGGTTGTCCCGCCCGGCCCTGTTGCTGAAAGGATGATGTTATAAGTGCCCACGCCTGTGAACGTATGTCGCGGGTTGGCTTCTGTGCTGGTGGTGCCGTCGCCAAAGTTCCATAGGTAGCTGGTGGCTGTGCCTGTGGTTTGATTGGCGAATTGCACTTGCAGAGGGGATTGTCCTGCATTGACGTTCGGCGTGAAATTGGCTTGTGGCGCTGCCGCCGTCCGCACGCTGATTTGTGCGGAAACGTTGGCGCTACCTCCCGGCCCTGTCACGGTTAAGATGACGGTGTAAAGCCCTGGGGTGGTGAATGTGTGAACGGGATTAGGCGCGTTACTGGTCGCATTGTTGCCAAAGTTCCAGTTGATTGCTGAAATAACGCCAGCGGATTGATTGAAGAAACGGACGGTTAATGGCGCTTGCCCTGCGACAACATCGCTTGTGAAGGCCGCTACTGGCCGTTGAACAATCGGCGTGGCGCTGGGTTGAGGTGTGGGTTGAGTGTTGCGCACACGGATGTTATTCAGAACCGTCGCAAGGGTATTTCCATCGCGCAGGTAGACACGTAAGCGAAGTTGATAAACACCGTCGGCCAAACTACGGGTATTCCATACCGCAAGCTGACCGTTATCCACAGGCGTTTGGCTCACCCCGCCAATGGGATACCAAAGGTTGCCGTTGTTGGGGTCTGGCCCATACTCAATTTGATATTGTAAGAAATTGGGGTGAATCGCCGACCCTTGAAGTGATACATCACCCGAGATAATGCTTCCCGGTGAGGGGGAAAACACAGCGATACGGATTGCACCCGGCAAGGGCTGCTGTGGATTCATCGTCGGGATGATTGTCCCTTGTGGGGGGCGCGTGGCTGGAATGACAGCGGTTGGGAAACTCACAACCCGCGTCGGGAAGAAACTGATTGCGGTGGGGTATAACGTCGGAATCAGAATAGGAATGCGCGTAGGGATATTCAATGTCGATGTTGCGGTGACCGTTTGTTGCGTGGTCGTAAGTGTCGGTGTGGGGGTTGCGGTGGCCGATGAGGCTCCACTAAGATTACAAGCACTAATAAGAAAAGTAAGAATCGTTACTGTAAAAGCAAAAATGATAAACCGTTGTATTTTCATAGAATCATTTCTCCCTATCCAATACACCCCGCAAAGAGATGTGTGGCTAACAATAACTATAATGGAAAATCTAGCGTTCAGAAACACTCTAAGTAAGTTACTATATCCAAATTCCCCTGAAAGTGGGGGGATGAGCCAAATTGGTGCATAATAATTTTTGAAAGGTATTGCTATCATAGTCTATTTAGAAGCAATGGTTGGTTATGGGTGAATAAGAAAATGGAGAAAACATCTTTAACCTTTTAGGGGGTATGTCAAATGGGTGAGAAGGATCTCACTGAGGAAGTCGCTGTGAGCAAGCGTCAGGCACACCTACTTATCGTGGAAACTGATGACACGAGTATTCAATTGCTCAATGAGCTGTTTACGAATGACTATTGCCTTCATATTGTGCCCGATACTAAAACAGCGTCGCAGGTGATTAGCACTTATCCTGTGGGGGTTGTGATTTATGATCACAATGTATTAGGTAAACATGAAAGACGGTTTATCAAAACAATCCAACAGTCGCATCCCGACATCGTCTGTTTATTACTGACTGCCGGACGTAACATCGACGAAATGATTGAGGCGATCAACGAGGGGCATATTTATCGTTATATCCAAAAACCGTGGAATAACATGGAGTTTCAGAGCATCGTGCGTGAGGCTTTAGATCGGTATGATTTACAGGTACAAAACCGCGAATTACTCCAAGAACTTCAGATCACCAATGTTCAGCTCGAAGCGCGGGTATTAGAACGCACCTCCCAATTAGAAGAAGCGAATAAACAGTTACTTCAGTTGAACAAGCAAAAAGATACCTTCTTAGGCATGGCCGCGCACGATCTACGCACGCCGATCACCATCATGCAGGGGTTTGCTGACCTCATGGTGCACCCGCGTACGCCTGCTGAAGATGTACGTGAATTTGGTCATATCATCCGCGAAACATTGGATGACATGCGCCGTTTGATCAATAACTTGTTGGATTACACGACGATTGCGACCGGACGTTTACAGTTGGATATCGAAACTGTGGACATGAATAATTATATCGTGCGCATCATGCGCTATAACCGCATGTTAGCCAACATGAAAAACATCAAGCTGAATGTCAATATTGATCAAATGCCAGAGACGTTTATGTTTGACCCGCACCGCATTGAGCAGGTTTTGAATAATTTGCTGAGTAATGCAATCAAGTTTTCACACCCTGAAACCCAAGTCACGCTCTACGTTCTGTTAGAGGATATTGGCTTGAAGTTCATTGTTGAAGATCAAGGGTTGGGAATACGCGACGATGAATTGGACAAAGTATTTGGCGCATTCCAAAAATTGAGCGCCAGCCCAACTGGAGATGAGAGTAGTACAGGGTTAGGCTTGTCTATTTGTAAGCGGATTGTTGAATTACATGGCGGGGAAATTCAAGTTTGCAGCGTGCTAGGTGAGGGAAGTCAGTTCAGTTTTTATCTGCCCGTGGTGGGAATTCCTGCCGAAACCGTTTAATTTTCCACGACATAAAACACTACAAAACATCCCTGAGAACAGCTTATTCTCAGGGATGTTTTTATGAAGCGATTAGACAAATTTCTCCAGCACTTCGAGCACGGTAGGAAGCAACTGCTTTTTACGCGATACAATGTTCGGCGCATCCAAGAGATGCTTATTCATTTGTTTGTAGGGCAGGGCATTGATAATGGCTTGGTTGCCGACCGCGATCAATTTGCTTGTGCCAATTTTGACATCGGTGACGAGTAACAACCCTAGCGAAAGCCCTTCGCGCGCGCTGAAGTGTTCTAATGCTTTACGCAAAGCCATTTCAAAATCTTCCAATTCGTTCAGGTCGGTGATTTCGACTTGGGTGATCCCAACTTTATTCGGGCCGACTTCGTAAAATTTTGTGTCCGAACTCACGATTTCATCCGCAGGGCGGGCGGATAGGCTCGCGCCAGCGGCTAAAACCTCGTCGCCCCATGTGGAAATTGCTTGGAACACTTCGTCATCACTGGCTGTTTCTGGGGCTAACTGCGCCCACTTTGCCAGTTGAAGCCCGGCGGTTTGATCGCGCGGGGTTGTGGTAGGGGATTTAAAAATGAGCGTGTCAGAGATGATCGCCGATAACAGAATCCCTGCAATTTCGACGGGGGGCACTAAGCCATTATTCAGCATCCGTTCGGTGATGAGTGTTGCTGTACAACCGACCGGTTCAATTTGGATGCGGATAGGCACAGGGATGGCGACCGTATTTAAACGGTGATGATCCAAGATTTCGACAATCTCAGCTTCTTCTAAGCCCGGAACGGCCTGTAAAACTTCGTTATGGTCAACCAGCACGACTTTTTGAGCGGGTTTCCCATGAACATGCTCGACTAATTTTGGCTCTGTAACCCCAAAGCGACTTAACACAAATGTGGTTTGTGGGTTTAAGCCCCCTAATTTTCCTGCTTCGTAAGTCGCGTCGCCCTGTTGATTCAGAAACCAAGCGTAACCAATGGCAGAGGCGATGGCATCGGTATCTGGATTGCGATGCCCGAGCACCAAGATAGATTCAGATGTCATGAGAAAATCCTTTATGTAAATGACCATGCAGATAAAACATTGATACAATGTTCATGAAAACATTCACAAGCATTACAGTGAATAAGTGTATACTGTTCAGTATGTGTGAATGAGTTTGTGTCAAAAATTCTCGAATATTATAGCGAAGTGTGGTTTGTCTTGTAATGTTGAGGTTCGATGAAACTCGAGAATTTTCGGCAGTTATTTGACGCTACAGACGACATAAAGCGTATTATTTAATGATTCTAAGCGATGGAGTGTCCCAGTGATAAGTAAGGCGTTTGCAATACTTTTGCTGTCGCTATTTCCAGCGGCTTTTTCGGTACAGGCACAAGTTCCGCCTGAAGAGGTTGAAATTGCCCTGCAAGATTTGGGCGCGCGTTTGCAAATTAATCTTTCATTGAACGATTTTTCGAGCTGGACTTGGCGTGAAGAAGTCTTTAATGATGCTTCGTTGGGTTGTCCACAAGAAGGGGAAAGCTATCAACAGCTCATCACCCGTGCCTATATTGTGACGTTCGTTCTGAACGAAACCACCTACGATTATCGCGTGGCAGGCAACGGCACGGTCGTCATTTGTAGTCCTGCTGAACTGGCGGGAAATACGTCCACGCCCGTCGTGGTGATCCCCGGCCGAACTTCGATCACAGCCGAGACTGTGTCCCAGCTACATCAGATTGGTGTGTTGTCGGGCAGTGGCTTTTTAGACATTGCATGGTCGCCAGAAAATTCCTATTTGGCCGCCAGTAATGACGCGGGTTTAGTCCTGTATAACACGGAATCGTTTGTCGGCTCGATGCCGTTTGAAACGACCGCCAATTCACTCAGCTTGCAATTTAGCCCAGACGGTTCTCTGTTAGCGTCGGGCGACGATGATTTTGTCGTTCGCTTGTGGGACATCCGAGAAAGCCAACTTTTCCAAGAGTTTGTGATGTCCACCGAGCAGTATCCCGATACGCTCTCTTTCAGCCCAGATGGCAACCTTGTGGCTGCTTCGGGGCGTGCTTTAGGGGCGACGGTGGATAACGTTATCACCGTGTGGCAAGTGTACGATGGCGCGACGCGGTATCTCTTACAAGGGCATAATGCGCCCGTCAACGACATCACCTTTAGCCCTGATGGCACTTTATTAGCTTCGGCGTCGAATGATGGCACAACGCGCTTATGGGATTTACGCAACGGTGAGCAGATTGCGATCTTCAATGGCGGTGGGGCGATCAGCTTCAACCACACCGGAAACCTGCTTGCGCTTGGGCGGGGGAATGATACGTACATTTATGACATCAGTATCGCCCTGCTGACGGGGGAATCGTCGATGACGTTGAACCATGCGGTGCCTGTCTCTGCACTCGACTTTAGCCATGATTCCGGCTTGATCGCCGTCGGCACACGCTCGATTAGCCCCGACGGTAGCGGCGTAAGTTTGTGGGATATCCGTTCTGGCTTACAGTTGATGCAAATTGCGGGGGTGCCGTCGCCTGTAAACCGCCTGTCCTTTAACCGCGCAGGAACATTATTCGCGATCAATGCCGCCGACGAGGTGCGCATTTACAGCATCAATTAAGTGAGATTGTTCAGATCATCAAAGAGGTCGCTCAAATTAAATTGGGCGACCTCTTTTGTTTTTGAAGGTTAATCGACGATCACGACTTTACCTTGGGGTGTCCATGTCATGTCTGGCTCAAGTGGATAGATGGGCCGTTGCAGGCGTTTGAACGGCAGAGACTCGATATCTTGGTTCACCGCGCCACCGCTGAGCGCCATCAACGCAAGCGGAGCCGCTGCTTTGAGGTCTGGTTCCAAATAGCCGATTTTGATGACGACCATCTTATGATCCAGCGGTTCTAAGCCGAGCGCTTGAAAGTCACGAATGTAATGATAGGGACGGCGCTTGTCGGTGATGATGGCGTGGATGCCGTTGATATTGAGGGAACATTGGCGCGTGCTGTCGTCAACGAGGGATTCTACAATGCCTTTTACGAGTAGCGGTTGGCTGTTGATCGGGTCGAGTTTTCCGCCTAAGCTCACCTCTACCTCTGCACCGACCCCTGCATCCCAACAGGTTTGAAGAGCGGTTGTATCGGCAATACTCGCGGTGATCACGTTTTGGATGCCCCGTTCGATCAAGCGTTTCAAAAACAGGTTGACATCATTCGCCCCGCCTGCGGTGGGGTTGTCGCCCGAATCACTGATGAATACGGATTTTTCTTCCGCTTCTAATGCCCAATCGATACAGTCGTCAATAGTTCCGGTCGGAACGCCAAATTTGAATTCACTTCGACCATCCCAGTAAATCTGCGCGATGCGTTCCGCTTCTTCGCGAATCACCTCTTTATCCGTACCGGTGACGACGACCGTTGCACTCGCACGTGGCTCATCCGCCCAAACATAGCCCACCCAAATCGACGCATCTAAAACTTCAGGACGGGCATCACTGATGGGCAGGGTGCCGTAAATGCGCATCCCCGGGTCCCATTCTGTGCTGGTTTTTTCACCAGGAAGGACGACGGGAATTCGTACCCATGCGCGGTGTGGGCGAATCTTCTCTTGCAAGCATTTGACGAGCAGGGTGAAGGCTTTTTCTTGAGTTTCAAAATAGTCGATATGCGGTGCAGTGCGAAAGGCCGTGAAAATATCAATGCTTTCAACTTGGCGCAGGGTGACATTCCCGTGAAGGTCATAACTTGCGGCGATGGTGACATCCGTCCCGATGATTTCGCGCACGCTGGTGGCCCAGTCGCCTTCTGCATCATCCATCCCTTGAACATTCATCGCGCCATGAAAGTCGATATACACGCCATCAAACGGGCCGTGGGCTTTTAGCCCATCCATGTATTCTTTTTTCATCTGTTGATAGGCTTCTTGCGTGACCATGCCCCCCGGAATCGCGCGACCAAAAAATAAGGGGACTAACTCAACATCAGGAAATTTGTGCATGAAGGGATATTTATCGATCAATGCCTGCCCGCGCACTTGGCGGAAGTCTTCTAAATGGCTAGGGTTCGGCGAAAAGGTACAGCTTTCAATATGGATTCCGCCTAAAGCGATACGCATGGGTATACTCTCCTACAATAATTCTAGATTCAGCATTTTAGTAGATAAGCACTCGATATCATTTCACCCGACGACGGGCTTAAGAAACGAGATAAAACATGGCACATTTGGAGATTGCGGTAGAAAGTTTGGACGACGCGCTGAAGGCAGCTTCGGGCGGGGCGCGCAGTTTGGAAATCACTGTCGATTTGGCGAACGGTGGTTTGACCCCACCCATTGAACTGGTCAAGGCGGTGAAACAAGCGTTGACTATTGAAGCGCATGCAATGGTACGCCCTTATGCTCATTCTTTTGCCTATACCCAAGACGATGATTCGCATATCTTTGATGCCATACAACAATTTAAAAACGTTGGCGTCACGGGCATCGTTTTTGGTGCAGTGGACGCAAACAACCAAATTGATCTTGCGTTGATGCGCCGTGTGATCGAGGCTGCATCCCCGTTAAAAGTGACGTTACACCGCGCTTTGGATACCAGCGCCAACCCCGACCAAACCCTTGAAGCCTTGCGCCCCATTCTGCCTCGCGTTTTAAGTTCTGGCCCTGCGCCCAGCGCATGGGAAGGGCGCGAAACGTTAACGCGTTGGGTTCAAACATTCCCCGAATATGAATTTGTCCTTTCCGGTGGCATCACCGCGGAACAATTGTCAGAATTGGTTTCAACTGTACGAGCACACGTCTACCACATTGGGGGCGCGGCTCGTACACAAGGCGTTGTCGATGTTGAAAAGGTGCGACAATTGGCCGCCGTGATCAACGCAGGTTAATTCTGTTCCAGATTGTGCCACGCAACCGCAGCAGGGCCTAAGGCGCTGGACTCCATGATTGATTTACGGATGTTGAGCGCCTCAAAGTTTTGTTTCAGAACGCCCGCTTTGACCGCCTCTAAAGCGCGGTCAATCAACAGATCATAGGCAGCATGACCCATCCCCCCGCCAATTACGATGAGTGAGGGGTTGAGGATGATCGTGCACCATTTGAGGACCTCGCCCAGTACTTCACCCGCGCGGTCAATGATGGCGAGCGATGCTTCATCCCCTTCACGCGCCGCGGCGATGATGTCATGCGTTGAGAAATCACGGTTGGCCCACGGGCTTTCTGGATGTTCGGCGATATGCGCTTTCATGCCCGTCATCAATCCTTTTCCCGAAAGGTACATTTCGACACATCCGCGCAAACCACACGGACATAACGGCCCGTGAGGATCAATCGAGATGTGACCGACTTCTAAAGCACAACCCGTTGCGCCGTTGAGGGGGTTCCCTTGAATTAACGCCCCGCCTGCCAGCCCTGTCCCGATGGCGAGATAAACAAAGTTGGGTTCACCGATGGCCGTTCCAAAAATGGCTTCGCCCAATGCCCCCGCCTTGACATCATTTTGTAACCAGATGGGCACATTAAAGTGACCTGCTTTTTGTAGTTCGTCGCGCAGTTCAACATCTTGCCAACCTAAGTTCACCGCGCTGATGGCGATCCCGCGAAGTGGATCGACAGGGCCGGGACACGCGATGCCGATCCCTGCGAGAGGGCGACCTGCCTGTGCTTGGACTTGGTGAACCGCATCCGCAATGCGACGGATGATTTGTCGAGGAGGTTCGTCATGGGCCAGCGTGGGAATCGTCAATTCGCTTAGAAGCTGACCTTGGCGGTCGGCGGCGGTTAAAGCAACTTTGGTCCCGCCGACATCAATGCCAACAACAATCGGTTGAGTTTCAAAAGAGGAAGTCATCATTCAAATAAGGCTTTCTAATGTGAAAGATGGAGCGTTGGATAAGTTGATTTGACTTTTCGCACGTATTTTAGCGAGATTTTTCAATTTTGCTTAGTGTAGTGCGTGGATGACCCGTTCCGCAATACGTCCAGCGTCGGTGGTATCCATCGCAAGGTCAACAGGGAGAGAAATGACCCGACGACATAAGTCATCGGCGATGGGTGTTGACGGTTGTTTTACCGCTGGCAGTAAGGCTTGCATCATCGGTTGGAGGGACGGATACCACAGCGTGATGTTGTTTTCGCCTTCTGCCCACAACGTTTCCAAAATACCGCGCCGTTGATGTGCAGGCGGGAAGATGGGGAATTTCCACCATGCAATGTCATCCTGCGGGAAGTCTACTCTGTTTTTAAAGGCGTTGGCGTAGACTTCACCAAGGCGCCGTCGATGATCGATTTGCGGTTGGCTTGGGTAGAGCTTACGCTCGGCCTGTTGCCAGTGCTGTGCTGAAAGTTGAAACTGGGTGAGCGTTCGATACTGTTCCCATAAAAGCGGATACAGATTGGCTAATGCGGGTCGGTCGGCTTCGTGTTGATGTATTCCCCAATAGATGTCATTCCACTGTTGCAAGGCTTGAAATGTTTCGTGGGTCGCGATGGGGTAGGTATCTAACTGGTTTTGTACTGCTTGCGCGAACGATCCACCTTGTAGGCGCAGTAAACCGCCGCCGTTTAAATCGAGGGGTTTACCCGCCCCAAAACTAAATATCTGCGCTTGTACTTGCGGAAGAAACGGCTGGTTTTGAAACGGCTGTAAGGCGCAGTCTTCGATGATGTGAATGTAATTTTGACGTGCCCACGCGCTTATTTCACCCATCGGCGCGGGGATGCCCATCATGTGGATCGGGATCACGGCGACCGGGCTAGGCAGTTGAGCATCTTTACAATGCTGAGAGGTGAGTTCTATCGTCTCTGTATGGATGCACAGGGTTTTAGGATCAACATCAACAAGCAGCGGATAATTTCCGCTTTGTAAGACCGCCCACGCCACAATGTAACAGGCGTTGGCAGGGATGAGAATGACTTGCTGGCGAAATTGGATTTCAAGCAAGGCGGTTAACCCTGTCGCCGCCCGACCTGTGAGTAAAATGTGGTCAAGCGGCGAAAGGTGTTCGATGAAACGTGGGTTGAAGCGTGGTTTGCCGTTAGGCATCAAGTTTGAAGATCATGATGGCTAAGGGGGGCACGGTGATATTGATGCTGTGATTCAGCTCGTGCGAAGGGGTAGGCTCACTGGTGATCGCGCTCAAGTTGCCGATGTTACTGCCCCCATAGTATTCAGAATCACTATTGAGAACTTCGCGATAAACGCCTTCTGAGGGCACGCCAATGCGATAGTGATAGTACGGTTGAGGGGTGAAATTGGCGATCACAACTAAGAAGTCTTGGGTGTCTTGGGCGAAGCGAATGAACGCGAAGATGCTGTGTTCGGCATCGTCCACGATGAGCCAGCGGAAACCACGATAATCAAAATCGACTTCGTAGAGCGCAGGTTGGGCTTGATACAATTTGTTGAGGTCGCGCACCCAATCGCTGGTTTTTTGGTGATATGGGTAGCTCAATGCCTCCCATTCGAGCGAGCGCGCTTCTGACCATTCTTGGCGCTGACCGAATTCTTGCCCCATGAAAATCAGCTTTTTGCCCGGGTGGGTCATTTGATAGCCGAATAACAAGCGTAAGGTGCTGAACTTTTGCCAGTCGTCCGCGCCGGACATTTTGGTGAGTAACGATCCTTTGCCGTGTACCACTTCATCGTGTGAGATGGACAAGACGAAGTTTTCAGTGAAGGCGTACATGAGCGAGAATGTCAGTTCATTATGATGATAGCGACGGTAGAGCGGATCGATGGACATATAGTCGAGCGTGTCGTGCATCCACCCCATGTTCCATTTGAAGGTGAACCCTAATCCGCCTGCTTGCGTGGGGCGTGAAACCATCGGCCATGAGGTGGATTCTTCGGCGATGGTGATCGCACCCGGTACTTCGCGGTGCACAATCTCATTAAAACTGCGGATGAAATCAATCGCTTCGAGGTTTTCATGCCCGCCATATTTATTCGGCAGCCATTCGCCATCGTTGCGCGAATAATTTAAATAGAGCATGGACGAGACCGCATCCACGCGAAGTCCATCAATATGATACTTTTTGAGCCAGTAAAGCGCGTTCGAAATGAGAAAGTTACGCACTTCATTACGCCCATAATTAAAGATGAGCGTTCCCCAGTCGGGATGTTCCCCTTGTCGTGGGTCTTCATGTTCGTATAACTTGGTGCCATCAAAATAACTGAGGCCATGTCCATCTTTGGGAAAGTGCGCGGGCACCCAGTCCAAGATCACGCCGATGTTGTGCTGGTGTAAGTAATCGACAAAATACATAAAATCGGTTGGTGTGCCGAAGCGACTGGTCGGCGCGTAATAGCCAACCGTTTGGTAACCCCATGACAGGTCGAGCGGGTGTTCTGCAACGGGCATCAGTTCAACATGCGTAAACCCATGTTGAAGCACATACTCAGTCAGCAGGTGGGCTAACTCGCGGTAAGTGTACCAACTGCCATCCTCTTTGAGTTTCCATGAGCCTAAATGGACTTCGTAAATGCTGAGCGGGCGGTCTACCAACGGCTCAACCGCGCGCTTCGTTAGCCATTCTTCGTCTTGCCATGTGTACGTGTCAATATCAAAGGTGATCGAGGCATTGGCGGGGCGAATTTCGCTATAAAACCCATACGGGTCGGTTTTCTGGTTTTGATACCCCATGTGTTGGGAACGAATGTCATAACGGTAAATTGCGCCGTCTTGAACATGCGGAATGAACAATTCCCACAAGCCACTTGAAAGATGTTTGCGCATGGGGTGAACGCGCGCATCCCAATCATTGAAACTTCCGACGACACTCACCCTACGAGCATTTGGTGCCCAAACGATGAAGTGATATCCCGCGACTTCATCGACAACGCGCGGGTGCGCGCCAAATTTATCATAGCTGTAGAGAAAGTTTCCCTCGCCAAATAAGTAGAGATCGTATTCGGTCATCCAAAGAGGAAAACGGTAAGGATCATCAAAAATCTGCTCATCGCCATTATAGCGACGTTCCTGTAAGCGATACGTCAGCGGGGATGGCGCGTCAGGGAGGGTGACTTCAAACAATCCACTTTCGTGAATACGCGTCATGGGGTGGGGTTTCCCTTTAGGCAAGAGCACCTCAAGGGTTTCTGCACCCGGACGGAACGCGCGAATGATGGTTTCATTTTCTGTTGCGTGAGGGCCTAAGATATCAAATGGCGCTCCGTGGTCAGCATGAATAAGCGCATTGATTGCATCTGGGTGAAGTGGCATCATATTTATAGCCTACACGTTAGGTGAAAAATCAATTTCTATACAATAGCGCAATTTCCGTTAAATCCCCAATGCTGAAACGCGAATTTCGCGTTAGCATTATTGGCAATTCATGCACTCATTCTATTTTATATAAGGGATAACAATATGGAAATTCTCGGCATTGATATTGGTGGGACGGGTATTAAGGGCGCTCCTGTCAATGCAGAAACGGGAGAACTCTTAGCAGAACGTGTACGTATTTTGACTCCAGACCCCTCTACGCCTGAAGCGGTTGCCGAATGTGTCGCAGAAATTTCGAGCCAGTTTAATTGGAAAGGCTTGATCGGCTGTGGTTACCCGGGCGTCGTCAAGCATGGCGTGACGATGACCGCCGCGAACGTCGATCAAGGCTGGATTGGTGCAGACGCGCAGTCATTGATCAACCAAGCAACGGGTTGCCCAGTGGCGATGTTGAACGATGCCGATGCCGCAGGCATTGCAGAGATCAAGTTTGGCGCGGGCAAGGATGTTAAAGGGGTTGTGACGATGCTGACCATCGGCACAGGCATTGGCGTGGCGATGTTTACTGATGGTGTGTTAGTGCCCAATCTCGAGTTTGGTCACTTGTTGGTGCGCGGTAAAGAAGCGGAAAAACGCGCTTCGGAACGGGTGCGCATCAAGAAACAGCTCTCATGGAAGCGTTGGAGTGGTCTGCTCAACGAATACTTGACCTATTTTGAAGCGTTGACCTGGCCTGACCTGTTTATTGTGGGTGGGGGCGTGAGCAAGAAATTTGATACGTTCGCGCCGTATCTGACCATTCGCACGCCGATCGTCCCCGCGCAAATGATGAACGAGGCGGGCATTGTCGGCGCGGCGATGTATGCGCTCGACCGTTTAGGCAAAAACCAAAGCGATCATAATTTTAACGATTAGCGCGTTTCGATGACTGACCGTGAAGGGGCATTATGATTCACGGTCAGTCGTTTCGAGTTGTTTACGCACTTGGGCGCGGTCAATTTTTCCTGAACCTGTGAGGGGCATCGCAGGCGTGAAGATGATTTTGCGAGGCAGTTTATAACGCGCCAAATTCCCTCTTAAAAAGAGGATCAGCGCATCGGGTGTCAGCGTTGCATCCGGCTTGAGGCAGATCAACGCGGCGACTTGTTGACCCCATTCGGAATGAGGAATCCCTACCACAGCAACATCATCTACTGCGACATGACAGCGAATCTGGTTTTCTACTTCTACGGGGTAGATATTCTCACCGCCAGAGACGATTAAATCACTACGGCGTTGTACCAGCCACAAATCTTCATCCGCATCGAGATACCCTAAATCACCTGTGAATAGCTCACCATTACGAAGCGCCGTTTGTTGAGGTTCTTTCCAGTAACCTTGCATCACGGTAGGGCCAGCGATAACAATCTCACCAATTTCGTCATGCGGAAGCGTATTTCCCTCACGATCTACGATGCGAATGGACGTTCCGTTTAACGGCTTGCCGATGCTGCCACGTTTTTGACAGACCGCATCGGGCAGCATCGTCGCCACTTGAGAGGACGCTTCGGTTAAACCGTAGGTTGTCGCGACAGGGATATTTTGTTGACACGTCTCGGCCAATAAGTCCGGCGGGGCGGCCGCTCCACCGAGCAGAATCATCCGTAGGGAAGACGGAAGGGTGAAATTCCCGCGCAGAAGTCGATAGAGTTGAGTCGGGACTAAAGAGACCATCGTTGTTTGAGACAGGTTCATCGCTTGGGCGATGCCTTCAATATTCAGCTTTTGCGGTTGAAGCTCCACAATCGCGGTGGCATAAATTGCCGAGCGCAAGACGACGGCGATTCCCCCAACATGATACAGCGGTAGACACAAGAGCCAGCGTTCTTCAGGAAAAGCGCCTAACCGTTCTTGTGAAGCCATCGCGCTGAAGTAATGATTGCCATAGCTGATTTGTGCGGCTTTTGGACGGCCAGATGTTCCTGACGTAAAGATCAAGGCGTGCAGGGCGTCGAGATTGATCTCACCGTCTAAAAACGGGCGGATGTCTACCGTCTCATCAGCATGATACGATTCTAGATTGAGCGTTTTTCCTGTGAAACCGAGCTGATCTACCAAGTCACTATGTGATGCGCTATGCAGAAGATGCTGACATTCAGCCTTTTCGATTTGAAAGCGTATCTCATCACAAGTGAGCCGTAAGTTCAGCGGAACCAGAACCGCTTTTAAACGGATGAGCGCATGAATTAAGTCGATGAATAAGGTGCTGTTGGGCAGTAAAACAGCCACATGATCGCCTTCACGAACCTCCTGTGTATGAAGCCAATGGGCAAGTTGGGCAACACGGTGATTCATCTGCCCATAGCTGAGTTGATGATAAGTCGCTGGCGCATCTGCGATCAGTAGGGCAGGTTTAGAGGGATGTTGTTGGGCAGCGAGGGCTAACCAATCTTGCATAAGTGGACACTTTCATAAAAAAGGGTGAACTCGCTTTGTGAGAGTTCACCTTTTTGATAACAGTTTTTAACGATGAACAGCGGTGAAAATCATGGACGCCAAGGGTAACGGCGGTAGTTCGGTTTACGCTTTTCAAGGTATGCGTTGCGACCTTCTTGTCCTTCTTCTGTCATGTAGAACAACATCGTCGCATCGCCCGCCAATTCTTGTAACCCTTGTTGACCGTCTACGTCAGCGTTCATGGCTGCCTTGAGGATACGGATTGCGAGAGGGCTGTGTTGGAGGATATCTTGCGCCCACTTCACGCCTTCTTCTTCCAGTTGGTCGATTGGCACGACGGTATTCACCAAGCCCATATCCAGTGCTTGTTGAGCGTTGTATTGACGGCATAGATACCAAATTTCACGGGCTTTCTTTTGGCCGATGATGCGGGCTAAGTAGGATGAGCCAAAACCAGCATCAAAGCTACCCACACGCGGGCCTGTTTGACCGAAAATTGCATTGTCGGCCGCAATCGTCATGTCACAGACGACGTGCAACACATGACCGCCCCCAATGGCATACCCGGGGACGAGCGCGATCACCACTTTGGGAATACTGCGGATGATCTTTTGCAGTTGCAAGACATTTAAGCGATGTACACCATCAGTGCCAACGTAGCCGGAATCCCCGCGCACACGTTGATCGCCACCGGAGCAGAAAGCATATTTGCCATCTTTGGCGGGGCCGTTCCCTGTTAATAGGATGACGCCGACATCAGGGTCTTCCCAACAGTCGTTAAAGGCATCGATCATTTGATCAATTGTATCGGGACGGAAAGCGTTACGAACTTCAGGGCGGTTGAAGGCAATACGCGCCATCCCTTCGCTTTTGTGGAAGGTGATGTCTGAATATGCCTTGACTTCTTTCCAATCTACCATCGGTTTTTGCTCCTTATCACAGGGACTTGATAGGTGTCCCTAAAATTCACGCAGGGAAAGTAACTTGTTGCCTGACCGTATCCGTCATGCGCTGACGTTCGATCAGGTCAGTATCAGACTGGGTTTTCACCTCAATCAATGCTGATTCTTTGTTTTGAACGGCGGTCTGTACCGCCTTTTGCACCGCTTCCAAACGTTCAGCATCAGTATAACGGAAACCGAACTGTGCTGCGCTGTGCTCAAAGGTGAGGCCGTGTGGGGTTAAGAATAAATCTGTGAACGGCGGTTCAAATTGGGCGATGGGCAACCGTCTGAAAATACCTCCGCCATCATTGTTGATGAGCAGAATAATCAGCGGGATTTGCAAACGTTGTGAAGCTAACAAGCCGTTTAAATCGTGATAAAACGCCAGATCACCTGTGATGAGCAGGGTAGGGTGATCTACACGCCCCGCCGCTACTCCAAATGCACACGAGAGAGTTCCATCAATTCCGCTGGCGCCCCGATTACAGAACACTTGCCATGCTGTTTGTGCCGTACCCACAAACTGATCCAGATTGCGGATGGGTAAACTGCTGGCGATAAATATAGTGCTCTGCGCGGGCATGGATTGAATCGCGGTATGTACTGCTGAACCATCAAACACACTGGCAGTAATTTCTGCGTGGATGACTGTTTGCGTGTGCGCATCCAACGTTTGCCAGCGCGTCGCCCATGTGCTAGATGCGCGTTCGGGTAAACGCTCCGCCAACTGCTGACATGCTGAAACAGTATCTGCCCAAACCAGCGTATCTAAAAGATGATTAGGGTCGGGCCAGACGCCGGTATCAGTGAAGGCGATGCGCAGGGCATTCGCTTGTGAGGCGCAGAACGTATCCAAGGCTTGTGAAGTCGGTGGCGCGCCAAAGAAGATGATCAGGTCGATAGGGGGCATCTCGATTTTTGAGGTCAAGAACTGGTCATAACTACCAATGATCACCGCCTCATGCGGATTTTGCGCAAACCGAACCTCAGAAAGCGGGTCCGCTAGGATCGGATATCCTGCTTGTTTGGCTAATTTTTGAATCGCATCGGCAAAGCCATCATCGCGCTGGCGCGGGCCACAGATAATCAACCCGTGAGTGTGCGCCTCAATCAACGTGGTGAGCGTGTCGAGCTGGGCATCACTCAATTGGAGTGTGCCCCGTTGAATGTGCGTGAACGGCTTATGATCTGCGCGACCGCTGGGAATTTCGCGAACCTCGCTGGCAACTTCAATCGGTTCGAGTGGTTTTCTGAAAGGGAAATTTAAATGGACAGGGCCACGCGGTAACCCATCCGCGATGTGATAGGCGCGGTTGGCTAACGTGCGTAAATTCCGTATCGCAAGTTCAGGCGGGTTGGCTTCGGGCAACGCTGCATCCACTGACCATAACACATGATCGCCAAATAACTTGACCTGGTCGATGGTCTGGTTGGCTCCACTTTCACGCAGTTCGTGCGGTCTGTCGGCTGTGATGACCAACAGGGGCACATTGGAATAATGCGCTTCGATAACTGCGGGATAAAAATTGGCGGTCGCCGTCCCCGACGAACATAAAACCGCGACGGGTTTTTGGGTGCTTAAGGCGTGTCCTAAAGCGAAAAAGCCTGCGCCCCGCTCATCAATCACCGAATAAACGGTGATGTCGGCGTGCTGGCTGAAGGCGACAGCAAGCGGTGTAGACCGCGAGCCGGGCGCGATCACGACGGCGCGTAACCCGCTCTTTGCGAGTTCGTCCACGAAGATCGTGGCCCAATATACGTTACGATTCGGCGCTTGCATTTCGCGAAGCTCCTAAGGCTTGGTAGAGAGGGCGAAACTTCAAACTGGTTTCTTCCCATTCACGCTGTGCATCACTTTCTGGAACGATGCCCGCGCCCGCATACAGGCAGGCATTTTCATATACGCTGATTGCGGAACGGATGCCGACGGCGAAGATGCCATCTAAGTGCGAATCCACCCACCCCACAGGGGCGGCGTACCACCCGCGTGGGGTGACTTCTAAACGCTGGATGGCGTTTTGTGCCAGTGTGGGCGGGGTTCCCCCCATCGCAGGTGTTGGATGAAGTTGTTCGACCCAGCGTAAAACGCCTTCATTTTGATGCAGGGTCGCGTGAACCGGCGTATACAAATGCTGGATATTTTTAAGCGGAAGGATTTGGGGCGTGGAAGGGATTTCCAGCGCTTCCACATGCGGGCTGATGCGTTCGCGCAGCGCCTCGACCACAAACGCATGCTCCATCCGTTCTTTCGGTGTGTTGAGCAAGGTTCTGGCTTGCGCGGCATCTTCGATAGGCGAAGCGCCCCGTTTGCGCGAACCAGCCAATGCCATCGTGATCAGGTCACGTTCGCGGGTTTCAACCAACAATTCAGGGGTTGCGCCAAAAAAACTGTGATTCGGGATCGGCTCGATTAAGAACCGATAACAATCGAAGTAATCGCGCTCAAGCGCGCTCAACCCTACCAAAGGGTCTACATTCCAATCAAATTGCAGATTGAGCGTGCGCGACAGTACAACTTTTTCGAGCGGGCTGGTTGTCATATCCACTTGTGCCGCGCTGATCATGTCTGTCCATGCTTCTTGACTGACAGGAAACTGTTCATCGGTTAAAACCGATTGATCGTAGGTCTTGCGCCCTAAGCGCGTTTTAAGATGTTCGTAGAGCGCGTAATATTCACGTTCGAGAGAGAACTTTGTTTCGCTCACTGCTTGTTCGATAGGGATGATGTCGCAAACAGTCAACCACGCTTGATCATCTGTACGGGTGAGCATGAATTTTGGCAGGACAAAATGGGCAGGTTCAAACCCGCTCCAAATCCCTCTGAGTTGGTCTAAGGGGAAGAAAGAAAATCCACCAAAAAGGCGTGGGCTGGTTTCAAAAGGCGCGTCTTGCACCCCCTCAAACTGCTGAAACAGCGCTTGGATATCGCGGTGAATCTGCCGAAAGCGGTCTGTGCCTTTGGCGCTCAACGTGATGACAGCGCCAAACCCCGCATACGCGAACGGGTAGTGATGGTTTTGCCAAAAGACCCGTTCTTGTCCCTGCCCATAATTCAAAAACTCGATCAAGTCGGCTTTGGGGAAGGGGCGTGTGATGCTGACTAAACGTTTGTTTTGCAACGTATTCACGGGAAACTCTTGGGTGAAGTCTCGGTTAACCATTACTTTTTGGGCGCCGTTTCAATAAACCCGACACTGCGTAATAACATTGGGCGTAAGGTGGCAAGGATGCGTTCAGGGTTCGGTTCCCCTTGGTACACCCATTGAATCACGGTTTCATAGATGGCGCCCATCCACGCATAAGCGACGACTTCGGTATCAATGGGGGGAATGTCACCGACTTCGACAGCTTGATCTAAATACGTTTTGATCAGCGCTGTAAAACGATGATTGACTTCAAGCCGTTTTTCTTCAAAGACGGTGCCTAGTCCTACGGCTTGCACTAATAATATTTTGGCGAGTTTATGATATTTACCAAAGGTGCTCAAACATGCTACCAACGCAGCGTTAACCCGTTGAATCCCTTTGTCTTCTTTTTCAATCGCTTCGATGATGCGCCGTTCGAGAAGATTGGCGAATTTATCAACAAGGGCGAGAAATAACTTTTGTTTGTTCGGGAAGTGAAAGTAAACAGACCCTTTGGACGTGCTGGAATGTTCTACAATTTCGTCCACGTTCGAATCATGATAGCCTTTAGAGGAAAAGACATCTAAGGCGGCGTCTAAAATTCGCCCGCGTGTGGCTTCGGGGTCGCGCTTATCAGGTTTGGTTTGGGGATCGTTCGTCATATTCGTTATCTTTTAAACCGACTGGTCAGTCTATTGACAGTGTATCACAATTTTGATCGGGTTTAAAAGGTTTTTTGGCGTAAAAAGGATTTTTATGCAAATTCTACAAACGCATATTATGCCTGTCGATGAGGTGAAACTTCATGTCGTGACGTGGGGTAAGCCAAGCGCACCGCCCCTTGTTTTATTGCATGGGTTTACGGGGAATGCGTTTTCTTGGCGCGCCCTTGCTGAACCTTTAAGCCGTGCCTATTATGTGATCGCGTTTGATTTGATCGGGCATGGGAAAAGTGATTCTCCAAATGATGTGACAAAATATTCGATGCCGAATGTCGCTCAACAGGTCATGACTGTTTTAGGACAGTTCACCGCTCAGCCTGCGCATTGGATTGGTTATTCGATGGGAGGGCGTCTGGCGTTGTACTGCGCGGTGCATCATCCGCGTGTGATAAGGTCGTTGACTTTAGAGAGCGCGTCCCCCGGGTTAGAAACCGATGCAGAACAGCAGGCGCGTCGCCAAGCGGATGCCAAGCTGGCGGAGCGGATTCTTGAAAAGGGCATCGTCGCGTTTGTGGATGAATGGGAACGTCTGCCGTTATTCACCACTCAACAACATTTGTCGAGCGAAATCATACAGCAAGTGCGCCAAAGTCGTTTGATGAATCATCCCCTTGGGCTGGCGAACAGTTTGAAGGGCATGGGAACAGGTTCACAACCGTCTCTGTGGTCTGAACTCACGAACCTGAAGATGCCCGTCTGTTTGATCACAGGGGCGCTGGATATCAAATTTTGTGAGATTGCGGAGAAAATGCAACATGCCATCCCACAGCAAGAATGGCATGTCGTACAAGGGGCGGGGCATACGGTGCATTTAGAAGCGTTCACCCCTTATCTTGAAAATGTCGAACTATTTTTAGCGCGTCATAGTTAGGTGATCGGCTCGTTGCGTTTTGCCCATGCCGTCTCAAACCATTCTTCGATCAGGTATTCAGGATAGCCGATCTTCCGTAACGATTCGATACATTCCTCATGCGAAGCGCCTTGCTGGAACCAAAAGGGGACCCGTTTCATCATGGTTTCGACTCGTTCGCGTGGGGTGATAATCCACGTATCCGCCGGAACCATACCAAAGGTGAGGGTTTCCATTTCAAACTGGGTCGTCTTGCTCTTACGGTACGGCGCGATCAAGACTGTATCCCGCGCCCCATAGGCAGGGGACATCAAGACACTGCGTACAAATTTGACCGTTCGGCCTAAGTCCGCCATATCTTCAACGATGCCGACGACATGCCCGCGCACATCAATCGAGAGGGGTTGAACGACTTCAGGTTCAGGTAAAGGTTGACCCGGCCCTGCATAAAAACGAACGCCAAACGTACCAAACTCCACATGAGGCAACCCTTCAGTGACCCCATAGGTGACATAATCGTGCAAGAGAACGCCGGGGAGCAGCGCGCCCATCGTGATCATCACCATTTTGGTCATTTGGCGACCGGTGTCTTTATGAGTATGTTGATAATGAAAAACATCTTTTGCGAGCGAAGAAACCATCATGTGTTGAGCGTAATCTGGAATATACAAAAAATCGAGCGTATCATACGCTATGCTGACGCCAACAGGGTTTCTCCAATAATTTGCATCTTTAAATTCAATTTCGGTGTAGCTATTTTGTGACATTAGGGCTGAGGCTCTTTTTATAGGGATGATATCCCATCCATTAACCAGCTGATTTTGGAGACAAGGGCAGAGTTTTACAAGAGGTAATCTGCACAAAACCCGCGAAAAATCGCTTTTAAAAGCCTATAATCGGCTTACTTTTTAGTCATATCACTTTATGAGGAATTGAGTATGTCTGTGCAACAATTTGATCTCGAAGCGCTTCAAAGAGACCCTGTCATTATTTCAACCCGCGAGCAAATTGTTGAGGCCGGGGCTATTTTATTTCAACGTAATTTGACCGATCTTGGCGGTGGCAATATCAGCGTGCGCGTGGGTGACGTGATTTTGATGACGCCATCGTATGCGGGGGCGCGTCATCATTGGAAATTGAAGCCCGAAAATATCCTCATCTGTAGTGAAGCGGGTGAAGTTTTAGCAGGGGATGGGGTGATCTCTCGCGAAGCGGAAGCGCATCTGCGTTTACAGAATGAATTCCGCGACTATGGTAGCGCGATGGTGCACTGTCATGCACGTAATGTGATGGTCTTTGCGGCGTTAGCCAAATCCATGCCGATGGTCTTAGAAGCGACCCTGAAATTTGGCGACGCGCCGATCACAGAATACGCGCCTTCTCATAACTCGAACCTGTCAGAATATGTGTACCAAGCCATGAAAGGCCGTGAAAGCATGATGCAGAAACATGCCGCTTGTGTAATTATGCCGTGGCATGGGCTGTTCTGCTTTGGTAAAGACCTTGATTTGGTGTTAGATGCCGCTGAACGCATGGACACCAACGCCTACTGTTTATTGATGGCGGGCGCGGCGGGCATGTCTGCCGAGATGGAAAGTGCGCGTCAAAACTTGGTGACCAGCATCAGCAAGTACAAATAAAACCGTGATCCTCACACTCACAGCCAACACGACGATTGACCTCACCGTAGTGATCCCAACCTATGCAGTCGGGAAGACCACTCGCGCCAGCGAAACGATTCAAAGCATGGGGGGGAAACCTACGGATGCTTCATGGATTTTAGGCGAACTTGGGTTTACAAGTCGCGCTTTAGGGTTCACGGCGGGGGCGATGGGCCAGAAGGTTAAAGCGCTGTTACAAGCGCGCGGGGCGATTCCCGACTTCATCGAAGTGGAAGGCGATACCCGCACCAACATCATCATTGTTGCCGAAGACCAACCCGCCCAAACGACGATCACGACCTCTACCTTGCTGGTGAGTGAAGATCATATTGCCCAGTTGAAAGCCAAGTTTTTGGAGTGGCTTCCGCACATGTCTTGTTTGGTGATTGGTGGAACGCTACCCAGAGGCATGAAGGCCGAGTTTTATACCGAGTTGATCGGCTGGGCGCGGGCGCAAAATGTCCCCACTATTTTTGATGCCGCCGAAGCGAATTTGCGTGCTGGCTTAGAGGCGCGCCCACTTTACATCAAGCCGAACCAAGATGAGCTGGCGCAGTTGGTTGGGCATGAGATCACTACACTGGATGTAGCCTACCAAGCAGGCCGTGATATCTTAGAAAATTACGGCACACAAGTCATCATCACGTTGGGAAAGGATGGCGCGCTGGCCGTATTGAAAGACCGCGCCTATCGTATTCCGCCGTTGCCGATCCAAGCCGTGAGCGCTTCGGGGGCAGGGGATGGCATGCTGGCGGGGATTGCCGCGTCAATTGATCAAAACCTGCCGATTGAAGACGGTCTACGTTTAGGCACCGCCACCGCTTCAGCGGTATGTCTCATGTTAGGCACTGCGGATTGTCGCCGTGAAGATGTGGAGCGGTTGCTTCCGCTGGTTGAACTGATCCCGTATCCATGATCGAAGTGCTCGAAAACCCTGAAAAAATCGCGAGTGCCTTTAAGGGCACTCGCTTGCTGAATTGTGAATTTTTGTTTGCTTCACGCCCACACACGCCTCAACGTGGGGCGATTTTTGATCTGACGTTTCATTCGCGTCAACAACAATTGACTGCGCAAGACGGGGTTTTGCTCATCGCCACCGATCAAGCTTCGATTGATTCGGTGACGCCGTTGCTGGAGCGTTATTCGCAAGTACGCCAAATCGCCTGTATCACCAACCCCACCGTGAGCGATGAACAACCTCAAACCCCGTTTGAATTGGTGTGGGACATGCCTGCCCAGTGGCGAAAGATGCGTTGTTCGGATCGTTGGGCGCGCTTGCTGTATGCGTTTGAAGTCGGTAAATATCTGCATCAACAGGGGGATGTGGGCTGGCTGGTTTTCCCTGCGTGGGATGCTCGCTGGGGGGATCAACTTTTACCTCTGCTCATGGCGTACAGTCACCAGTGTGCTTTACAAAGCATCCCCGCCGCTGTAAGTCCGTATTCGGCATTCCAAGACACCAAGCCGCTCAACCTGCATAAATCACGCTTAGGGGCCAACCTCTATAACTTGATCTTCGCGCGCGATAGGACGTTTCGAGAGGGCCTCAAAACAGGTGATATACAAGGGTTTTGGGGAAAGATGGGTTTGATTCCGTATGCGCTGTGTGAGTTTTTACTTCAACATGTCGATACCGACGAATGGGAAGATGACCTTGAAATCGACCGCGCTTTAACGGCGGGTGGCTGGGCTTCGCGTGGTCTCTGGATAGCGGATGAGCGTCAATACCGTCATGTTTTGCCTATCTTTCATCTCGATGATGTGTATCAAATCGTGACCCGTCACCTCCATTATTCTCTACGCTTGGCGACACAGGGAAAGAACCGCAGTCATTTGTTGGACGTGCCCGACCGTATGGCACGAAGGCGAACCCGTTGGAGTCGTTTACAAGCGCGCATTGTCCCAACTGCGCAAACCATCCTCGCCACCGCTGATGAAACCCTGATGACGCGGGTGAAACATGATGGCGCTTCTTGGGTGGATTGGGGCGCGTATCGTTATGTGACCCGTCCTAGCGTGCCACAAGTCGAAGTCTGGAAGCGCAGCCGATAGAAGAAATAGAGCTGTAACGTAAATTCGTACTGCCCTCAAGGGTAGAGGGTGGTATAATGAGCGCCATTCATAGCAAATTGAAGGAAAAACAATGATTGCAGCAGGTGATTTAAAACGTGGGATCACTCTCCGTTTAGACGGTAATTTATACCGTGTAACAAAGACCGAATATAGCAAGCCCGGTCGTGGTACAGCGTCCATGAAAACAACCTTGGTCGATATTGCGAGTGGGTCTAGCTCTACCCGCATTTTTGGCGCCGATGACCGTTTGGAAGATGTGTTTGTTGAAAGTGAAGCATCTGATTATTTATATTCTGATGGCGATACCCTTCACTTCATGAATGTCCAAACCTACGATCAATATGAAGTTCCGAAGTCACTCTTTGATGATGATGTTTTGTACATCAAAGATGGGATGCAAATTGAGTTGAAGGTGTTGGATGGTCGTGTCATCGACTATGTTTTGCCAACCACCGAAACTTATACCGTTCTGGAAAGTGAAGTTGCCGTTGTGGGTGATACTGCGGGCAACGTCACCAAGAAGATCAAGACAGAAACCGGTTTGTCTGTCACCGTGCCGATCTTCATCAACGAAGGTGATTCGATCAAAGTGGATACCCGCGACGGTTCTTACGTTGGGCGTGGTTAATTCACCGATTTTATTTCTGACACATTCATAAAAAAATGCCGTGAAACTCACGGCATTTTTTTGTTTAAGTAGAACGTAGATTACATATAACGTTCGCGGATCGACGCGCTGGCGTAGTCCAAAATTGAGACGACAATCGCAATTGCCAACACCGCCACACCCGCATCACGGTAGCGAAGCAGGTTCAACTGTTGGTTCAGCAAGAAGCCGATACCACCACCTCCCACGAAACCGATGATAGTTGACATACGCACATTGATATCCCAACGATACATCGTGAAGGCAATGTAAGGCGGGATGATTTGCGGAACCGCGCCATACATAATTGTTTGGACTTGGTTCGCACCTGTCGATTCTAACGCTTCGATAGGCCCTTGATCGATGTTTTCCAACTGCTCAGAATACAATTTACCGAGCGAGGCAATCGAGTGTAGCGTGAGCGCCAATACGCCAGCGAATGGCCCGATACCCACCCAAATTACAAACACAATACCCATGATGAGCGGTTCAATCGAACGCAGGATATTGAGAATAGTGCGGGTCAGGTTGTACAGCACGCTGCCTATCGGGAAGTTAGCGCGGATGCCCGAAAGCCCACAGATGATCCCACCTAAGATAGCGCCGATGATCCCCGCATACAGGACATAATAGGGAATGTTGAGACCGAGCAGGTTCACGCCATCAAGGCTGGGGATGGTGCCTTCTACCAGCGACTGCCGTACATTCAACACCGCGAAGGTTACGAGGAACGCGATCACCGCCCCGACGAGCGTAAGGATCGATTTTAGATAGCTGTTCGGCGCGTTATTTTTAGTGCCTACTCGATAAATGAGTGGCAAGACTTGAGCGCCTAAATAAGCCGCGATCACGGGGGGGATGATGGCTAAATAGGCCGCAAATAAGGCGACACTTGCCGCTGCCCCTAGAATGATCGCCCCGCTGAGTGTGCCTAAAATCAAGCCGAGGATATGGCTTGGCACAACCGAAACCCGTTTAAAGTAGGGTGACACGAGTTTAGAGCCGATGGACGTCAGGACAAAAGCCCCAACTGCACCACCGATTAACGGCATCGCTAAACGGATGACTTCGCCAATCGTGCCGATGAAATTCCCCAAATAGGTGCCGATGGGTGGACGTTGTTCGAGAAAATTCCCTAATAAGGTGGCAAGTCCTCCTATCACCCCAATCACTACGATGATCAACACTGCGATGATGAGGGAACGAATGATGCTTGCGAAGATACCTCTTTCCGCAGGCAAGGAAGGTCTGCGTGAAGTGGCGACCGTCGCAAAAATTAAGCCCGTCCCTGCGGCCGCAGTCGCTATGCCATTACCGCTGAAAATCTGCAATCCTAACGAGCCAACTGTAGCGAGCAGGTTAGAGCCAATCCACCAGCCAACAGGGAATAGACAAACCATCACCAACATATTGCCCAGTCGCAAATGGACGGGGCGCATGAGGTTATGGGCAGCGAAGAAGCTGAGGATGACAGATGGAAGGATAGAAATGACCGTCGCGATCAACGCCAAAAAGATGGTTTCGATCATCTTGGTCACGACTTCATTAGTTGTGGTGCTTAGGTAGGGCGCTCCCTCTGGAATGGCGACCCCCAATTGGATTTGATGGGTTTCACCTGTTGACCCCGCGATGCGTGGCACTTCAATTTGTACGGTGAATTCGCCGTTGACGTTGGTATTAAAACGATCCGAGGTTGTGCCTAAAATCGTGCGCGGGCGGCTCGTTCCTGACAGCGGAACCCAACGCAGTTGCGAAAGGGCATTGGGTGGAAAACCATACCCATGCACTGTGAGTATATCACCACTGGTTCCGCAAGCAGGCTCAACGGTGATATATCCTTCTCCACTAAGGGTGACTTGCTCTGGCCCTGTCGCATCTCCACACTCGACAAGGAATGAGGTATTGTAATTGGTGACCTCATAATTTTGAGTGAAGATGTTCGGGGAAAGTAGTTCGCGCAGGGCGTTTTGAACCCCTGTTTGACGTTGCTGTTGTTGAGGTACAGAAAGATCAATATTGGTTACTGTCCAGCCATAAGAAAATAAAATCAATACAGCGGCGGCAACTAAGAAAAAAATGAGCCGTTTGAGGGCGTTTTGTGAAGGTGGTTTGTCTATTGTCATAAAACGTCCTAGTTGATTTCCACTTCCACGGCGTCTTCCCCATAGATTTGGCGGAAGCGCTCGTTATCAATATCGGAAGGGGGACCGTCAAATTCTAATTTGCCATCTTTAAGTGCAATCACTCGGTCTGAATACGCACGCGCTAAACTCAAAAAGTGGAGGCTACATAATACCGAAATGCCATCTTCTTTATTGAGTAATTCGAGATATTTCATCACCGAATGAGATGTGGCGGGGTCAAGGCTGGCGACGGGTTCGTCAGCTAACATCATTTCTGGGTTTTGCATCAAGGCACGCGCAATCCCCACACGTTGCTGTTGTCCACCCGAAAGCTCGGATGCACGTTTATACGCTTGGCTCCGAATACCAACGCGGTCAAGGTTGGCTAAAGCCCGTTGTTTTTCTTCATTCGGGAAATAGCCGATCAAGCTGTAGATAGGGTTAAGATAACCGAGGCGACCACTCATCACGTTAGTGATGACCTTCGACCGCTTCACAAGATTAAACTGTTGGAAGATCATGCCGATGCGACGGCGCAACTGCCGAAGTTCATCATCCGGCGCGGCGGTGATGTCCAGATCATTCCAAATAATGCGCCCCTCAGTAGGGGTGATGAGACGATTAATACAGCGTAATAAGGTGGATTTCCCCGAACCGCTTAACCCAATGATGGAAACAAATTGACCATCAGGAATTTCAAGATTGATGTTATCTAAGGCTTTAAAGCCGTTGTCATAAATTTTGGTAAGATTCTCAATTTTGAGCATAGAATGCCCTTAAAAATAGATGACGGACAGCGCACATTCGCACACTGCCCGTCATAGCGTTACTTAAATAAAATAAGACAGTTACAACGTTCAACCATCACTTAGTTGAAGATGTCTTCTTCGGTCAAGCCGAGGACTTGGAATTGCAAACGGATCGAATCGTACACGGAATCATCAATGGGGGCGAGTGTGCTCCAACCATAGAAGTCTTCGTTACCGAGTGAGTTTGCCCAATCTTCAGTACCAGAGAATGCGATCACTGCATCAATGATGGATTGGCCGAGTTCCGCAGGGAATTCGGGGCCAAAGCTCATGGTGTCGTTAGGAATTGGAGCGCTTAAACGCAGAACGCGAACTTGGTCGATGACATCGGGTGCGGTTTCACGGACGTTGGCGCGTGCATCCAAAATACGGATGTCGCCCACATACAGGTTGCCATCTTCACCGATATAAGATTCATCAACGCTCAAGTCATAGGGTTCTGGGTTGTCGCCAAAGTCCCAAGGAGCGCCGGGGAGGATTGCAGGGCTGAAGAACACGGTCCCGAAGTCAACTTCACCATTGTATACGGCGAGAACGGTTTGGTTGTGACCACCGGTTTCAACCTGTTCACCTGTTGTGATGCCAGCGGCTGATAATTCAACTGAAGGAACAACATAACCAGAGGTAGAACCACTGTCGCCGAAGCCCCATGTACGACCTTCAAGGTCACCGAAGGTGTAGATGTCGCTGTCACGACGAACGATGTATTCTGCCCAATATACAGGCCAGCCATTACGAACGGCTGCTGCACCGACTTCAACACCACAGCGTTGGTTGGCAATCACATAACCAGCGGCGGGGATGAAACCGATTGAGCGGTCTGGTGCTGCACACATGGCTTCAATTGTGGCGGCATAGGATGTCGGAACAAAAATTTCGTAGTGTAAACCAGTTGCTGCGTTCAGCGCTTCGGCCAAAACTTCACCACCAGAGACGATGGTTTGAGCTTCTACGGAAGGAACAAAATACACTTGAATGGGGTTGCTTTCGCTTCCCAAATCATCTTGCATCATTGCTACTTGCGCAGTAGGAAGAGCAAGTAATAACGCTGCACCTATTGCAAAAAGACGGTTTTTCATATCAATCTCCAATTAGCAAAAACATAATTGCACCGAGAAAAGAATAGCTATTGATTTTAAAGTTGTCAAAGAAAATATAGGTTTCTTGTTCAAGTCTTTAAAAATTCAGAAAATCTCACAACATTGGCTTAATCTTTTGTCTCTAAATTCACTTCAAAGTGATGAGAATGGGTATGAAGATGGCTCCAAGTATGAAGTGCGACCACGCGCTTTTGTAAAGGCAACCCCGCGAGAATAGGTTTTTCTAACATCGGTAAACGGTTTTCTAAGACTTCTTCATAACTGAATGTGTTGCCGTCGCCAACCGTTTTATTATCATGTGTTTCGGCCACGACAATGGCTTTTGCGCCTTGAAGCTTGCCTGCTAACCATAAGGCAGTCAGATGGCGCTCTGCCATTTCAGGGCGAATGTGGCTTCCATCAATATATAAGATGCGCCCTTCGGTTTGAATCTCGTTCGCTGTGCCTAGCGAATAGGCCATGCTTGCGAGATGCCCCCCACATAATGTTCCCTCTGCTTCACCATCTCCATAGATAAGGAAGGCGCTTCGATCTGTAGATGCAGGGTTAAACAGCGTGTGCGGTTCAGCGTGTAGGCTTTTCTCGAAACTTTCCCATATATGATCGTGTGCTGACACTTCTGCAGGGTCGCCATAGAGACAACGCCATGCGGTAGTTTGTGCCAGCGGTGTCAACAGTGAGGATGTTTCACCCCATCCCATGATCCACTTGGGATGCGCTTTGATCGTTTCCCAATCGAGTTCATCGAGGATGCGCGCAGTCCCCCAACGGAAACCTACGCAAAAGATGCCTTTGATGGATGGGTCAACCACCATGTCCTGAAAATCTTGAGCGCGGTTCGCATCCGTTCCGGCGAGAGAACCATAACGGTCAAATACGTGATTGCCGACTTGAACCTTAAACCCACGATTTTTGATTTGCTCGCACAGCTCATAGAAGGCGCTCTTGGGGTTGATGTATTCGTTCGGCGCAATAAGGCCGATGGTGTCGCCACGTTGCAGTGAATGGATGATATTTAGCGACATGCCGCCTCCAAAATGGACAACTGAACCTCATTGGTGTGCGCCGTTAATTGGGCTTGTACCCCTAATGGAATGGTGAATTGATCTTTGGTGTGCCCAAGCCGTAAGCCGTAGACAACGGGGATATTGAGATGGGCTGTATGCTCACGAAAAATTTCTTCGAGGCTGAAATTCATCAGGAAATAATCTTGTGGGCCACACTGCTCACAAGCTCCAAAAATAATCCCTGCCGCATCGTCTAACTTGCCTGCATGTTTGAGGTGGGTCAGCATTTGGTCTAAACTGCTGGGGTCTTCACCAATATCTTCTAAGAAAAGGATTTTGCCTTTAGTGTCGATTTCGTAGGGAGTACCCATCAGTTGAGAGATCAAAGTGAAATTCCCGCCGATGAGTTCCCCTACCGCTTCGCCTTCATTGAACACCATGCGATAGGGCGGATAGGGTGGGGGAAATGCGCCCCCTTCAGGTTCGGGCGGGTCACCAATTGCGCCGATGGGATGGGTTGAGGTCAACGCTTGAAAGAGTTGTTCCCATGTATACCGCGAACTGCGCGCAGTTGTCCCAACAGGGCCGTGAAACGTCACGAGTGATGTGAGTTGATGGATCGCAAGGTGAAAGGCGGTGATATCACTGTAGCCTACGAAGATTTTAGGATTCTTGCGGATCATGTCAAAGTCAAGATAGGGCAGAATGCGCGCCCCACCATTCCCCCCGCGCTCACAGATGATCGCGTCAATTTCAGGGTCCGACCACGCCCAATGAAAATCTTCGACACGAACGGCATCTGTTCCTGCAAAATTGCCAAACCGTTTGGTTAGGTGTTGCCCTAGACGAACATGAAATCCTTGTTGTTCAAGGAATTGCTTAAAGCTGGTTATTTTCCCCGGGTCATAAGGGCGGCTTGATGGGGTGATCAACGCAATCGTTGATCCTTTTTTTAAGGCGGTTGGTTTGAGAAAGGTCATTTTTAATCAACAATGTGAATATAGGCAAAGTATGCGTGAGGATTGTGACATATTTTCAAACATTACGGTTATGACCAATGGATGGTACAACGCCCTATGACTTTCATAGGGCGTTGTACCTCTAAAATACGCGAAGTATTAGCTGTTTATATCTATCGATACGCTGTTTAACAAAATGAGTGTGCCGGGTTCAAAGATAGTTGCACACGTAAAACCTTCCCATTCTTCAACAGCATAACTACCAATAATTTCAGGGTGACGTGGCGCTTGGCTTGCAGCTAACCAGATGAGATGCCCACTTCCACGTAAGCAGAAAACAGCTCCTCCTTCAAAATAGGTTTGATTTGCAGGACTGAAAATGTCAATGGCTTGAATGACGCCAAGCTCTATAAGACCTTCTACCCCAAGATTTGCACTGCTGTAAGAAGTACCATCGGGCATCCTGATGGGAATTCCATTTTGGTAGATGATACGACAGTTGACTGCAAACCCATTGGTGTCTGCTAAACTCGAACGAACGACCCCATTCGTATCAAAATTGTGGTCTTCGCAAAGAGGAACGGGAGGCGGTGGGAGTTCGACAAGAGGAATGTACGTGGCTACATGAGTGACAGCAGCTTCAGGAGTGGCAGTGATTTCAGGAGTAGCAGTAGGTGGGATAGAAGACGGCCCGTTATATACAATTGCACCTGTATTGCATCCATCGGTAATAAATACCCACTCAAAGAGGCGTGTTCCCATGGGGCGTTCTATATAGAAGTCAACCCGCATCTCTGTATCGGCTGGAATCGGAAAAGCTCCTGGGTTCGGCACAGAACCATAGTTAAAATTTGGATAAAGTGCCCAACCGCTAACTCCATTAACAGAGATTGTGACATCTTCATTCATATAAATAAGGCCGCCCGCAGTAACAACCGTATGTAATATATAAGTACCACCATCCAAATTAGCGCGTTCTACCGAAAAAGTAAATTGATAAGCATTACATCCTGCGGTATGTACGCTGAGAACTCGAAAGGTTTCACCTTGAGATTGCCCTATAAATGTATTTCCCAAAATGACAACAAAGCTAAAAATGAAAAGAACCTTCGTAAATTTATTGAATAGCATAATTCCTCTTCCAAAGAAACCATAAAAATTTAAGTTTAACAGAAACTTTGGCTCGGTAGCCATTTTATACGCATCTTTTAGATATGGAAATTGGATTCTCGTAGAAATGCTTGTTAAACGTTACAATTTTGTGGCATATATTCTGGTTGAAATAGCACTAGATGAAATATTTAGAATATTTGTTATAAATTACGACATGCGTTTTTAAAGAGGAGAATTTTATGTCAAATAGAGTTTCCAAACTTATTCTTGCTGGGCTATCTTTTGGCTTACTCGCAGCCATGCCCATGAGCGCGCAAGACGGCGGATACATCCTTCGTTATCCGATTAATCCTGACCCCGAACACTTAAATCCTTTTACCGCAACCACCATCGCCATTGGCACCGTTAGCCGTAACATCTATGAAGGTTTGACCACCATCGACCGTGAAACAGGCGAAACCGTTCCTTGGCTTGCCGAAAGCTGGGATGTTTCTGATGATGGGTTAGTTTATACCTTCCATATTCGCCCGGGTATCATGTTCCATGATGTAGAAGGCGTTGAATACACCGACGGTGATCGTGAATTTAAAGCTGATGACTGGGTTTGGGCAGCGGAATTAAGCCAAAGCGATGATGAAACCGTGTCGGCACATCCTGAATGGATGGAAGCCGTTGCGGGTGCCGCTGAATTCAAAGCGGGCGAAGCTGAATCGATCAGCGGTATCGAAATGATCGATGACTACACCATCCAATTGACCACGCTCGAACCCAACCGTTTGTTCTTGCAATATGTCGGTGGTGTTCCCGCAGTTCCCCATGAAGCTTATGAACAACTGGGCGCTGACTTTGTAAACAACCCTGTCGGCACTGGGCCTTTCCAATTTGTGGAATGGCAACGTGATAACTTCCTCGAATTAGAAGCCAATCCAGATTACTGGATTGAAGGTGAACCCGGTGTCGCTGGCATTCGTTTTGTGAACGTGCCAGATGCCAACACCGCGCTGCTTCAATACCGTGCTGGTGAACTCGACTTCTTGTTTGGTTTCCCCACGGGTCAACGTGGCGCTGTGATCGAAGAATTCTCCGAACAATATAGCGAACTGCCCGGCTTGAATGTCCGCTACTTCGGCTTCAAAATGGATGCTGGCTTCTTTATGGATCAACCCTTGGTTCGCCAAGCGTTATCTCACGCATTCAACCGTGACCTCGTTTGGAATCAATTGATGGAAGGCGAACGCTTCCCCGCAGATTTGGGCTATTTGCCCCCGTCGATGCCTGCTTCAACCCCAGCCAACATCTACGAATACAACATGGAACGCGCGGCTGAATTGCTGGTCGAAGCGGGTTTCCCCAATGGTGAAGGGATTCCGCCGATTGACTTGTACGTGTTCTCCAGCGCTGCTTCAGAACTGTCTTTGCCTGTGTTGCAAGAAGACCTGCGTACCTTGGGCATCACCTTAAACATCGTTTCTGAAGATGCGTCCACCTATTGGGATCACATTGGTGAAGACGAAGTTTGGATGTTCTTGAGCGGTTGGAGCGCTGGCGTCAATGACCCTGCAGACTCACTCAACTACCTGTTCTATGCTGGCCGTGATGACACTCACTACGATAACCCCGAAGTGAATGCACTCTTGGAAGAAGCATTGACCGTATTTGACCCAGCCGAACAAGAAGCGCTCTATCAACAAGCGCACGACTTGATCACTGCTGATGCTGTTTGGATCGTTTCTGCATACAGCAAGGTTGCATGGTTACAAGCACCTTACATTGAAAGCTTCTTCCCGGGTGGTGGTGGCGCTTACACAGCTCGCCTCGCCCTCGTCACCGTCAACAGTGATTTACTGCCTTAATCCCAAAAAGATTCTTGGCGCTATTGAAAGTGTAAGTTGACATCTTAAGTTAGGGGTACTCTGGACGTATTTCAATTTCAGAGTGCCCCTACTCCTTTTTTTGAATATAACTTCGTGGAGGTCGCGTTTTGGCAACCTATATTTTGAAGCGCCTAATTCAGGTGATTCCAACCCTATGGGGAGTGTTTACAGTTTTATTCATTTTGGCTTATTTAATGCCTAGTGATCCTCTGCGGGCTGTATTAGGCGACCAGTATCGACGTTTAGACCCTGCTGTTGTAGAAGGTATTCGTGAAGAACTTGGCTTAAATAAAGGCTTTTTGGAACGTTATACCGAATTTTTGGGCGAAATGGCGACTGGGAATTTAGGACGTTCCTACGTCCTTGAGCAAAATGTATCTGAAATTATTTTGTATCGTCTACCACACACCCTCCAATTAATGACGGGGGCGCTTGTTGTCGCGATATTGATCGGCATACCCGCAGGGATTATCGCTGCGGAAAAGCAGTACAGTTGGATCGATCATGCGTTGATGGTGATTTCGTTGATTGGCGTGAGCGCGCCTGTCTTCTGGATCGCAAGGTTCGCCCAAATGTACCTAACCCAAGAACGCTACGGGATCGCGCTCTTTCCGGTGGCGGGCTATGAGCAGGGCAGTATACGCCATCTGATTTTGCCGTCACTTGTGTTGGGGATTTACCTTTCCTCAACCTTAGCGCGCGTCACCCGTTCTGCGATGTTAGAGGTACGCAGTCAAGATTATATGCTTACCGCGCGGGCGAAGGGTTTGCCTTACCGCCTCGTCATGTTGCGACATCAACTGCGCAACGCGTTGATTCCTGTCATCACCGTGATCAGCTTGGATATCGGGGCGTTATTAGGCGGATCGGTCGTCACTGAGACGATCTTCAACTGGCCGGGTTTAGGCCGTGCGATTGTCCCTGCGATTGAGCGCCGTGATACGCCTGTGATTATTGGGATTCTCGTGTTTGGCGCATTCCTGTTTATCATTATCAACCTCATCACTGACTTGATCTACGCGGTGATTAACCCCCGTATTCGGTACAATTAGGAGATACTATGTCTACTGCTACTCAATCTCCTATCGCGTCCATTGTCACCTTGCCAGATAAACGGGAAACGAATACTTCGCGTTTTTGGCGGGCGTTTCGACGTAATCACATCGCGCTGGTGGGGCTGGTCGTCGTCGGAATCATGGCTTTCTTCGCAGTCTTTGCGGATGTTGTTGCGCCCTATAGCCCCAACGAACCCCACTATACTGAAGTGCTGAACGCGCCGAGCGCGAAATATTTTCTCGGGACGGATGAGCTGGGTCGCGATATTTTTAGTCGTTTGATTTATGGCGCTCGTATCTCGCTCGTCATTGGTTTTGTCGCCCAGTCCGTCGCTTTGACTTTAGGCATCACGATTGGGTTGATCTCCGGTTGGTATAGTGGTTGGATCGATGACTTGTTGATGCGTCTGGCGGATATTTTCTTTGCGATTCCCGGCCTCATGTTTTTGATTGTGTGGATCACGATTTTTGATGCCAGCACGATCAATATCTTCCTCGCCTTGGGGTTGATTTCGTGGTCAGGGAATGCGCGTATGATGCGCAGTCAGGTGTTGGGGCAGAAAGCGCTTGAATATGTGACTGCCGCCCAATCACTAGGCGCAAGCGTTCCGCGCATCCTGTTCTTTCATATTCTACCTAACGCCATCGCGCCGATGATCGTCTTGGCTTCTTTAGGCGTTGCAGGGGCAATTTTGAGCGAAGCAACGTTGAGCTTCTTAGGCTTAGGCGTGCAAATTCCAACCCCAAGCTGGGGAACGATGGTGAACAACAGCGGGAACTACATCACGACTGCATGGTGGTATGCTATGTACCCGGGCTTGACGATTATGCTGACCGTGTTGGGTTTCAATTTTATTGGGGATGGCTTGCGCGACGCACTGCTTCCTTCCAAATAGATCATACAAAAGGATTCAGCGTGGGCTATTCTGAACGCGCTGAATCTACTTGATCTGCTCAACATGGACTTGCTGATATAACTTATCAAATGCTTCAAGTGTGAATTTGCCCCCGCCGATGCTCAGCGCGTTGGCGGAACCTGACGCAACCCCCGCCTTTAACGCCGTTGCCAAATCCTGATGGGAATGAATCCCGTGAAGCATCCCTGCAAGGAATGAATCTCCACTGCCAGTTGTGCTGACCACTTGAATAGCGGGCGCTTTACACTGCCATACGCCGTGAAGATTGCCCGCCATTGCCCCATCACCGCCTTGCGTAATAATCACCGTATCAAGGCCTTGATGACACAAGGTTTGGATGGCAGTAGCACAGTCCTCTGGAGTGGTGATCGGGCGGTTCAATAAAACTTCTGCTTCGAGCTGGTTAATTTTGAGATAGCTTGGCTGCACAGTCGCCGCCGCAATGAGCGCGGTACTGCTGGTATCCACCCAAACAAGATGACCTGCATCCAAGAGCGCTTGAATGAGGCGTGGATAATATTCGAGCGATGCACCGCGCGGTAAACTGCCACACAAACACACATGACTGTTGGCTTGGGTATTGGCTTGCGCGAGGATGTCTTCTGAGAGGCGTTCCCAATCAGTGGCGGATGTGAGCGGGCCTTGTTCATTCACGTCGGTGGACGAGTTTTCAACCCGATCAACGATAATTGTGCAGATGCGGGTTTCCTCTTTGATCCATGTCCATTGTGCATGTAAGCCATCTTCTTTTGCTTTGGCATCGACAAATTTGCCGATGTAACCTCCGGCAAACCCCATATTGACCGCCGTATGATGGAGGGTTTTTAAGGCGCGTGCCACATTCATCCCCTTGCCCCCTGCGGCGTGCGTGCTTTGTACAGTTTTATAAACCTGACCCGTCACAAAGTTTTCCACTACAACGGTATGATCTAAGGCGAGGTTTGGGGTGACGGTGATGATTTGTTGGCTCATGGTTGTAGGGTAATCTCGCAGTTTATTCGGGTAAAGTGTCCAGCGTCACAACCATCGAGAGGTTTGCGGGAACATCTGGATTTTGACCGTTCTTCATGGCGCGGTAATAGGCTAGTAGTTGTAGAAAGGGCAGATACAATAAGGTGTTCGCCCAAGTCGGCAGGTCGCTCTGAAACACCACTTGATGAATCGCTTCTGGAAGTTCGAGACGTGTTGGGGTGATGGCAACCACTTGTGCGCCTCGTTCGCTCATTTCGCGCAGGACGGCCGTTTCATGTGAGGCGGATTCTGGTGTGATCAACCCAATCACCAAACTTTGAGGGGTTACCATCGACATCGGCCCATGCCGAAATTCTAAGACATGGAAGGCTTCGCTATAGGCCAGCGCCATTTCTTTCATCTTTAACATGCCTTCGCAGGCAATCCCATAACGATAACTGCTTCCTAAAAAGAAGAAACGTTCGATGCTGTTTGCTTCCCCTAATTGTTGGGCGAGGGTGTAATAAGCCTCAAACTGCTGTTGAACATTTTGAGGTAGGCTCTCTAATGTCGTCGTTTGGGTAATGCTGGCGATGAGCGATTCAATGAGTAGAAGCATACTCGCAAAAGAACGTGTTTGGGCGATGCTTTCTTCATGCGCCGCGCTGGCGAGAAGCGTAAAATCTACGACCTGCTCAAGTTCGCGGTTGGGGTAGCATGTGATGGCGATACTGGGTTGATCAGAGAACCGTTTTTTAAACAAACGCACCGCGCCTACAGTTTCGGTGGTTTTTGCAGAACGCGAAATGGCGATGAGCAACGTCCGCTGGTTGGGGGTGAAAACTTGTTCAGGGTAAAAGATGATTTCAGAGGCGGGACGCGCTTGTACATTGATCTGCAAGTTCGCCCGTAACAGTGTCGCCGCAATCAGCGATTGGTAATAGGTGGAACCACAGCCCGTGATGATGATTTGCTCGATTGGCTGAGCTACACAATGGGTTTGCCAATAATCACTGAATTGGGCGCGTTGGGTTTCAAAGTCGGCAAGGGTTTGTTTCCAAACATCAGGTTGGCTTAAAATTTCACGCAGGGTATGTTCACCACGGTTTGGCATTTTCTGGCCTCTCTGTTCAGGGCGTTGTATGCGCATTTGATAATATTTTTGCGCATTACTGCGCGTTTTTGACTTATTTCCACGTGATTATAAACAGTAATTTACGTTACGCAAATGGAAGAAACAAAAAGTTCTTAGCCAACTTTCGCTAAGAACTTTCATCGACTTACAGCATGTGACGAGCTAGACGTTTTTGAGCGTGATAAATTGGTGAGCGACATTCTCGAGGTTATTCTTGCTGGCGTTTTCCCCTGTGAGGATGACGTACAGCTTGATGCGTCTTTGTTTGATCTGCTCAATCAACTGATTTCTTGCATGACCTGTATGCCCATCGGTGATGAGGATGGCCTTTTTGATAGAGGGCTTCGCTTCTAATAAATGCTCAAGGACGGGGTCAATCCGCGTGCCGAGCGTGCTTTGATAAATCCCCTGTTTGAGATTGTTATAGGTCACCGGTTCAACCACTGTGGAAAATTGATAGGCTTTAGCATAGCCCCGCGCGATAAACGGCAGCGTGAGACCGATCAACGGGGGCAGATACTCGCGCATAGAGGCGGAAACATCCAAGTAGATGAAGCCGACTGCCGGACGATCATTCGTCCTTGCGCGAATTTGACCGGGTTGATTATATAACATCCCCTGCACGCCCATGATTTCCCGCGCGGAATTGAGCCGATCACGCGGGTTCAAAATCACGCTGATGCCGTTGATCCCCGGTACTTTATATTTCGAACTGCGGTTTAACTGTCCATTACGCGGGTTTAAACAGGTGCGCAGGACGTTGAGAAAAACCCGCCTTTGTTGTGGGGTGACTTTCTCAATCGCCGAATTTAAGTGTTGAAGTTGGGTTCCTGAGCCTGCCACTGTGCCGTCTTTAGGGGAAGATTCAGCGACCTTTTTGATCAATTCCCCCATAGCAGGGTTGTCCACGATACTTTCTTCATTCATGCTATCGTGGTCGCCCAATAAGAAGGGTTCACGCTCTCCAGATTGGTTTTGTTGGCCCTTCTCTTGTTCGTGCTGGCGTAAGAGTTGCAAAATTTCTTCGTAGAGTGGGGGTTTAACCTCGGCGCCAATCGGTGGATACAAGCGGTACATGATGGCGCTGGTTCCTTCTGGCCCCACTTGTGGATATTCGGGATGGGTTGGGTAGCCCAACGGCGGACGAAGCAAACAGCTCGGAAATTCATCCGCTTTATTGAGGCGTTCGAAGAAACCGCGAAATTCAGGCGCTGAAAACTGCCGTGAAAGCTGAGCGTTGATGATGGCATCAAACGCGATGTTGTGCGCTTGGGTCGGGCGGGGATATAAGCGCGTATGCGCCAGCATCACATGCCACAACTCGTGCATGATGAGAAGGAATAGATGCTCATTGGTTTTACAATGATTTTTCACAAAATCAGGATTGATGAGCATCTTCGGAAAGGCGACACATTCAACCGCCGCGGTGGGAATTTTGCGCGTGGTTTCAATTCCGGTCAGGCGGATTAACGTCTCCATCTCGATGGACGCAGATGGCAAACAATGTAGTAAGCGCTCGATGACCTCTTGCGTTTCGTGACTATCGCGGTTGTGCTTGGTGAATGTGGTCATGAAGTGCCTTGTGCGACATCTTGTTTCAGGTTGTAAAAGGACTCTGTTCCGCTCGTTTGCGCCAGTTTCACCAAGCGCGGGTCGTCGCTGATGAAGGCGTTCATCAAATATTGTTCTTCTAAGGCAAGCGGTGTTTGGGCAAGCAGTAAGTTCGCCCGAACGCGCGCTAAAACGTTCAACACGAGTAGGGGATTATGCGCAATGAGCAGTTGCGTCGTTTGCCGAACAATCGGCATTTCGAACGGAATTTTCTCATCTTTATCCCACGGGAAAATGAGATATGCGCCTATATGGGGTTGCTCTTCCCAGTATTGATCGAGCGCTTGTTTGAGCGCTGTCCAACGGCTAGGCGGGATATTCTTCCCTGTCGTTGCCACGATGTCAGAGACCAATATCCCTTCATTGTTAAGGCGGATAATTTGATGTTCCACATAATGGAAATCAAAAATAATGTACGTCGATGCAATCGGTAAAATTTCAACGGTTGTCGGTTTAAAGGGCGACGGAAGACCATGCCCGCTCGCTTTACCGAACAGACTGTTACTCTGCTTCGATTCTACGGGGGACGCTGATGATGCTGAACGGGTGGCATGCGCTTTCGTGAGCTGTTTGCCCCCCTCTAAACGTTTTTTGATTTGTTGAAATGGATTTTTGAACTGTGATGTTTTTTTCTTAGCTGTCATGAGTCGTCTCCATTGACAAGAAACGGTTATAGTCATCGCGGAATTCAGTTAGTGCTTGGCGCCAATCATGTTGTGACCATGATGCGATATGTTCAACTAGAAAATTTCGTTCCAGCCATGCACGGCGTTGACGTTGATCCTGAAGCGATTGAACCAACTGACGCAATTCTTGTGTGATGGGCGAATTAAACCCACGATTAGAGAGGGGTTCCTTACGGCTTCTGGGGTGCAGTAACGGAAGTGCAAGTTTCACCATCGGCTCCCATGTGGAGGGGGCAAGATCGTGCGTTTCGCGGAATTTCAAAAACAGGATCGCCGCCAGCCCTGCACGACGATGCTGGGGAAACTCACTACTGCCTAATGCTTGAGTGATCAAACGGGATAGATCATCATTGTTCATCTGCAATTCAAGCGCTAACGAAATGCGCTGAACAGGATCAAATTCTTCAAGGATGATACGCCAGTTACTATCTTCCGCCAGCGTCGAAATTTCCCATGCTTGTTTGTGAATCGTGATTAACGTGCCTTTATTGGGCGGAATTTCCGTTGCGGTTTGTGGAATCCCATACTGAATTGCCATTTCCGCGCTTAAAGCAAGCGATGTGTTTTCGCCTGTGAGGTCATTCCCTAAAATCATTCGTGCGGCATGAATCGCGCAGATGGTGCGCGCAAGCATGTACGCTCTACGCGGGCTTTGGGGCAAATGGGCTTGTTCTAACAGGTCTACCACTGTGATGACATAATCCATCACCCATGATTCCAACTCATTTTCAATATCGGGAATCAGCTCTGCAACAATATTGACCATGTGCTCAATATCAATAGCATCGGTTTCAAGGTTTTGTAAGCGAACCAACATCCGTCTGCGGTCGGTTTTGGAGAGGTTCTTCCATGCAGGCACAGGGATGATGAATGGAAAACGATCAACTAACGCGGGGTCTAGCGCTTCAGAGCCAATGTACAGGTCGCCGCTTTGGGTGTCTGGGTCTTCTGGCGCGGGGGGGTTCATCGCTGCCCAGCGATGGCGTAACTTTTCCAGTTTGATGCCAGCGACGCGACGTTCATGCACAATCGGGAACATCTTGTTTTGCAGGTCGGGACGGCACCGTGAAATTTCGTCAAAGAAGACAAATTCCGCATCCCAAATAGAGCCGGGCGTGGTTACAAAACGAAGCGATTGTAAATCCGCTTCAGGCAGGGGAATGCCGACCAGATCATCATAGTTGATGAGCGAGGCGTTATAGTGGCGCATGGCAAGTTGTAAGGCAGTCGCCATCCGTTCAATTAAAAGTGATTTTGCCGTACCATGTGGGCCGATCAGCAACAATGGCGATTCAGTGGCTAACGCAGCGAGAAGCAGTGCATCAAGATGCTGCCAACCATGAATACCCAGTGATTCTGTGAGGCCTAAAGAGGGTTGTTGCGCGTGATTCATGCTGACCGTGTCTCCCATCGGTATATGAACGATACCGGAAAACAAAAACACCCAACTTCACTTTGCAACGGGTTGCCTGTGAAGAGGGGTTTAAAAACAGGGGGGAATATAAAGCGTTTTTCATCTTATTTAATACGATAATGAAAGAACGCCTGTTCGTCAAGCACTCAGGGGTATTTTAGATAAATTTTTTATAATTATCCTATCTCAGGAATCAAATTCAAATACCCATGTCGTCATGTCGAGTGCATTCCAAAATGCGATCCGCCGTCCGTCGGAAGAAACAGACCAATCCCCATTGGCGACCAAAAAAGGATGGGTTGTGGGGTCGGTCAATGCGCGGTCTTCACCTGTGATGACATCATATACTCGAATTGTGTGATAAATAGACGACGGTTCAAACGGAAGATAGTAGACGGAATTTGCATCGCGCCATTCCCACGCCCCAAACCACGGTAGATGTTGAGCCACCGCGCCATCCTGTGTTTGAATCGTATAGGTTCCGGATGTGCCTTGTTCCGTTTGCGCGGTGAGGTAGAACATCAAGCGTTCCCCGCCCGGTGCAATGCTCAAAACGCGCAGACGTTCCCATTGACCTAAAGTAAAGGCCGCGCCGTTAGACGTGTCATATACGCTGAGCCGTGTGGACTGTTCACCCCGACTGCTGATGAGGAGACGGTTTGCATCCAACCATTGTGCCGAACCACCCATGACCGAGGCGATCACATGCGCATTACTGCCATCAATGTTGGCGATCCAGATGCTAGTCTCAGAAGTGTTGAGTAGATCGGATGGCTCTGCGGTGACTAAAAACAAGATTTTTGAATTGTCACTGCTCAGCGAGGGAAATGCGCCCCCGGTATTGACGGTATAGGCGATATTATCCACTGTATTTAAAATGCTAAATTCTTGCTCATTGAGTGGAATGATATGATGCGTGCCATCGGCCGAAGCGAATGACGGGGGCGCTTGCATGACCAAATTGGGCGTAGGCATCTCTTGTTGCAAGTCCCACTGAAAAATATTCGCGCGTTGGTTGGGTACGCCATCAATCGCATAAAGATGCGTTGCCGTGAGCGGGTCCCACCATGCACCTGTACAACATCCCGTAAAAGCGACCTGTTGTAAATGAATGGACACCGTTTCATCCAAAGGCAGTAATTCGCGCTCGAGTGGAGGATTAGGAAGCGGTTGACCATTTCGGTAGTCAGGATAGGGGGCGACATACAGGTTGAGCGCCCGCCCACCAAAAACGACATTCGGCTGTGCATCAAGGCTCATCCATTGGCGGGCATTGTCGAGGTCTTGCTCAAAAACGGGATAACGAAACCCGCCAATGCTGGCTAACATGTGCCAATTGGCATTGATGTAATCGACAGGGTTGTACGTGGTTTGATAGTCTAACGAGCGTAACTCTAAATGTAAGTGAGGGCGAGAGGTACAAGTGAGGTCAGGGTCGCCTGAGTAGCCGACAAGATCACCCGCATTGACACGATCCCCTACATTCACCACCGCGCGGTCTAAGAGATGGCCGTATAACGACACTACCCCCGCATCATGACGGATGAGCAGGTTATGGGGGGCAGAGCCAAAGCCTAAACTGTCTACAAAAATGACCTCACCATCCCCAATCGCAACCAATGGGGTTCCACAAACCATCGAAAAGTCCAAACCAAAATGCAAACGCTGACCTGCTGAATACCAATCATCCCCGCGAAGATACGCGCCAATTGTATTGCCATACGGTTGACCTAACAGCCATGTTTCAGGGCCGGGCGGTGTGCTCACGGGCAAGATGAACGGTTTAGAGTTTTGAGCGAGTACAAGTCGATTGGTATTGTGAGGTGAGAGAGAGAAACCCATAAAACTAAGCCAAATAATCACGGTAAGGGGTAGATGTATGTTCATAACCACTCAGGGAACTCAATGTTGAATGTTTGCTAATAGTAGCTTAAAGTCACTATGATTGCGTATAAGTATTCAATGAATATGGATTGAACGCATCCACACCAAAAGAAAATGTGTTGTTACCCTGAGTGGAAATCAACTGACAGGCTGAATCCTATGAGTTTTTATGTTGAGAGATTTGATAACATTTTTCTTGTCAAAATTGTGGGGCGGTTGGATTCAACAAATGTTACAAAGATCAAAAACACATGGTTAGAGGACGACACCGCAAAATATATTTTGATCGACCTCTCTGAGACGAATTTTATTGATTCGATGGGATTGGCCGCTCTCGTCAGCGCGTTAAAAACGTCGCGCCAACGGGGCGGGAACCTTATGCTTTTAGACCCTTCACAGCCGATTCGGAATATCTTAGAACTCACGGCGATGAGCCGTGTGTTTGAAGTTGCTGTGAGCCAAGAGGCCGCCATCGCGAGGTTAAAAAGTTCTTCATGAAAAATAGCAGTGTACTAGACTTAGAAGCCTACATTAAAGAACTAGAACACGAACTTGATGAAATGACCCGCGCGCTCTCTGACGCATGGGGGCAACTTGCTCAACTTTTAGACGCACAAAAAGAACCTATTTCTGAAGATTGGACGAATGTACAGCCGTTTTTACGCTCGATCATGGCGGCGGCGGATGCCAGCTTTGGCGTTGTGATCTTCGAAATGGATGATGAAACCACAAAGTTTTTACCCATCCCGTTTAATAATTTTGTCCTAGAAGACTTTTTACCCCTCCTCACTGAATTTAAGAAAATCCATACCTCTCGCCAAATTGATAATGTGATCAGCCAAAATGGGCATATCACCAAATGGCTCATGGCGCCGATTTGGGTCACCGACAAATTTCATGGTGTGATCGGCATTGGCGTTCACAGTTTCCACGAAAATTTCACGGCGCTGGATGCGCGTATTTTAGAGCGCATGGTCGAGCAGTTTTCCAACCAGATCATCAAGATCAAGTTTGTCGAGTCACAAGCACAAGTGGCTCACCTTGAACATGAGCTGACGGTTGCGGCGCGCATTCAAAGGACCTTACTACCCACCACACTGCCTGACCTGCGCAATGTGGAAGTCATGGGGTATTGGCTTCCTTCTGAAATTGTCGGCGGGGATGCGTGGGGCTGGGTGATTCAACCTTCCGGTGATCTTGCCATGTTCATGTTAGATATCGCGGGGAAGGGCTTGCCTGCAGCGCTGGCTTCACTCTCGCTCCATGCAGAAGTACGGACGTTGCTCTCCATTGGTTGGTCACCTGTCGATGTCGTTCAGCGCGTCAACCAAATGGTGTATGAGACGTATGTCAACGTCCAGCTCATCGCCATGTTGAATATTGTGACAGTTGACCCCCTCACTGGAAAAGTGACCCAAGCCAATGCAGGTCATACGCGAAGTTTGATACGGATTCAAGATCAATGGCAGTTATGGGGCGCAACCGCCCCGCCGATTGGGGTGATGCCCCGTATTCAAGTCGAAGCACAAACCGCTGTTTTTGCCCCTCAAGACATCTTCTTGACGTACAGTGATGGGTTTACAGAACTGCCTACCAAAAACGGTTATTGGGGCGAAGACGGTTTATTTAACGCGGTCAATAAGCCGTGGAATTATACGTTACGCAATTGTATTGAGGCGATCTTTGCCGAGATCGCTCAGGTTTACGATGGCGTGACGGAATGTGACGATCAAACCATTATCGGCTTTGCGTTGAGATAGTGAGCTGGGCAGATGCTTGAAAAAGTGATTTCCATTGATGCCACCAACGATGCACTGGAACAGCTAGAAGCACACCTGAATAGTTTTCTAGCTTCGTACCCGCGAAATACCAAGCAAAAAGTCTATTTGGCACTGCACGAACTGTGCTTGAACATCGTTCGGCATGCGTACTGCGGGGCTGAAGGTAAAATCGAGATTCGGTTCACACTCGACGACCATCACTTAAAAATCGAAACGAGAGATTCCGCGCCTTCACGGTATCACCCCTCCAAAGCGGTAGACCCCTTAGAAGCCTTCGATATATCTGAAGGGGGATGGGGGATTCATATTTTGACCCAAGTTATGGATTTTGTGGGCTATACCCACTCAAAAACTGGAAATGTATGGTATGCACGTAAAATGTTAGATAGTCAGCCCTCAATAAAGCATATTCTTGTGATTGATGATGAAGCGACAATTCTACGCTTGGTCACGTATATGCTACGCAGTTTTACCAATATCAAAGTGAAAGGTGCACGAACCCCCGCAGAGGCACTTTCTATCGTCGATATTGAAAAATTTGACCTCTTGCTGGTCGATCTGAATTTGCCGGATATTGACGGCATCCAATTGATGCAGCAATTACGCGATAAGCCTTCTTTAGTCAGCGTGCCTTTTTTAGTTTTTACAGCGCGCAACCGTTATGATGATCTCGCACAAATCAAACAATATGCGGTTTCTGACATCCTGTATAAGCCTTTTAGCACGCAAGAACTACGCCACTTAGTGAAGAAATATCTCGATCTAGAAGACGATGAATAAGCGAAACCTCGTGGTAAACAAAAATGCCCCATATTGAGGCATTTTTGTTTTGTGGATGGATGTTATAGGGTGATTTGTGCGCGTAAGATCGACTCTTTATCCGTTGGGCTTGTCGTGAAACCAAACTGATTGATCATCTTCAGCATTTCGGCATTTTCAGCGAGAATATCGCCAAATACGACTTTGATTTTTTCATCTCGGGCAATTTGCAAGAGACGGGTCAACATTTGGCGACCTAACCCTCTGTGTTGGAACTTGTCACTCACTAAGAGCGCAAACTCGGCTTTGTTGGTATGCGTGATTTTGCTGATGCGCCCAATCGCCATGATTTCGGGATGTCCCGTTTCTTGGTTGATGTGCGTGGCGACCAACGCAATTTCGCGGTCATAGTCGATGAAACTTAAGCGTGACAACCGTTCATGGCCGATACGCTGGCTTAACTGCATCGCCTGTAAATAACGCAGGTACACGGTCCGTTCAGAGAGGCCTTCATGGAACTGTGCCATGAGCGGTTCATCTTCAGGGCGGATGGGGCGGAAGGTGACGTTCGTATCGTCTTTGGAAATCCATGTATCCACGTATTGGGTGGGGTATGGACGGATCGCCGGACGGGGCAGTTTGTTTTCTGGTGTGTCTTTATGGTGAACGACGACGCGCGCATCCAAAGCGATGATCTGCTTATCAGAAACTAACAACGGGTTGATGTCGATTTCTTGGATCCAAGGCTGTTCGATGACCAATTGGCTGAAGCGAACCATCAAGCGTTCCAGCGCGGGAATGTCAACTGGTGGACGACCACGCACGCCTTGAAGCGCCTTCCAAATCAAAGTTTGTTCCATCATGCGACGCGCAAGGGTGGTATTGAGCGGGGGTAACCCTAATGCGCTGTCTTTAAAGACTTCGACCAACTGACCTCCCGAACCAAAGAGCAGGATTGGGCCAAACTGCGGGTCAATGCTGCTGCCAATGATGATTTCGTAGCCATCTAGTTTTTCCATCGGTTGGACAGTCACGCCTTGGAAGTGGCCTTCACCCGCGATTTTGTTCACCGACGTTTCGATGCCAATATAGGCTTCGCGCACTTCATCCGCATTTTGCAGGTTGAGCTTCACCCCGCCGACATCGGTTTTGTGGGTGATGGTTTCAGAGTTGAGTTTGAGAACAACGGGATAGCCGATTTCATCCGCTTTAGCGACGGCTTCATCTGAACTATTGGCAAGATATGTCGATACGGTTGGGATGTAATAAGCGGCCAATACTTCTTTGGATTCGTATTCGGTCAAAATATCACGGCCAGATGCTTTTGCGTGGTTGAGAATCGCTTCAACTTTGGCGCGGTCTGGGGTTTGATTGTACGAGTCGAGCGGAAGCATCGGCGTTTGATAGATACTGCGCAGGTTGTATTCATACTGCCACATGTAATTGAACATGCGGATTGCGGTATCTGGGAAGGGGAAGGTCGGGATATTCGCTTGGTTTAATAAGGCTTCACCGTCGGCAATATCCGGCCCACCCATCCAACTGGCAATGATCGGTTTATCTTTGAATTGTTCAAATTTGCTTAAGGCTTCAGCGGTTTTGGTGGAATCCGTCATCGCTTGTGGGGTGAGGATCACCAGTAAGCCATCGTTATTTTCGTCGCGCCCAGCGATCTCTAAGGTCTTGGCATAAAGTTCAGGGCCTGCATCCCCAAGCACGTCGATGGGGTTATTGTGGCTCCAGTGGGCGGGCAAAATCTCATTTAATTTTTCAGTCGTTTCGTCAGAAATTTCGGAGAGCACCCCCCCGCCTTGAATCAAGGCATCGGTTGCCAGCACGCCCGGCCCGCCTGCGTTGGTGATAATGGTCATGCGTGGGCCTTTAGGACGCGGTTGCTTGGCCAAAACTTCGGCCATGTAGAACACGTCAGAGATACGGTCTACACGAAGCACACCGCTGCGCTTAAAGGCCGCTTCTAAGACTTCATCACTGCCTGTGAGCGAACCCGTATGAGAGGCGGCTGCTTGGGCGGCTGCTTCGGTACGGCCTGCTTTGATGATGATGATCGGCTTCTTGAGGGCGACTTCGCGCGCGGCTGACAAGAACGAGCGCGCATCCCCGACGGATTCCATATAAATCACGATGCTGTGCGTATTTTCATCACGCCCTAAATAATCGATCAAGTCACCCCAACCGACATCTAGCATGGAGCCGATGGAGATGAAGGCGCTAAAGCCGACGTTTTCGCGGAAGCTCCAGTCAAGGACGGCGGTACATAACGCACCACTTTGGCTGATGAACCCGACGTTACCGGGCTGTGCCATCGCGGCGGCGAACGTGGCGTTCAACCCGTAGATGGGGCGCATCACGCCGAGGCAGTTCGGGCCGATCAAGCGGATATTGTTCTTTTGCGCAATCTCAAGGATTTGTCGTTCAAGTTCAACCCCTGCTTCGCCCGTTTCCTTAAACCCTGCCGAAATGATGATGATCCCTGTCACGCCAGCATCTGCACATTCTTGCACTAATGCGGGAACGCCTTTTGCGGGGGTAACAATGATGGCTAAATCAACTTTTTCGGGGAGGCTTTTTAGGTTGGGGTAGGCGCGAATGCCCAAGATGCTGCTACGTGTGGGGTTAACGGGGTAAATCGTCCCACCAAAGGGATTGCTGATCAGGTTCCAAAGGATGGTACGACCAACGCTGCCGGGACGTTCAGTAGCACCGATGACTGCCACTGTGCGCGGGCTGAAAATGGCATCAAGCCCTTGTACTCCGGGTTGTAAATCCGTCATGAGTGAAATCCTTATTTTAAATAGCGATTTGAAAAAATAGTTTGAAAAGTGGCAACGCCAAATGAATTTTATGGGTCAGGTAACATTCCCTGATGATACGAGATATCACGGCTCTGTTGCAATGACAGAGTGACATTTGCTACGTTGTTTGATGACATTTGCGTAGAGTTTGGTATGAACGCAGCGTCGGAACTAAAATTACACTGTTCTTATAAGACTTGAATCATAACACGAATACTTGATAAAGTGAGGAAGATTCGGGTTTACTTCTGGGAGGATGATTGTGCAGCTAGGCTTAATTGGGTTGGGGAAGATGGGCGGGAATATGAGCCAACGCCTATTACAAGCAGGACATGAAGTGATTGTTTATGACAATAATCCAGCCGCTGTTGTCGCCTCTGTAGAGCATGGCGCGGTGGGTGCACAATCATTGATTGATTTGGCTGAAAAAATGGCAGGGCCTCGCGCTGTTTGGGTGATGGTGCCTGCTGGTGACATCACCGAGAATACCATCCGCGAACTGGCGGAAGTCTTAAGCGCTGGTGACATCATCATTGATGGCGGGAACAGTAATTATAAAGATTCGATTCGGCGTGCTGAAGTTCTCAAAGCCTATGGCATAGGCTTTGTCGATGTCGGCACGAGCGGGGGCGTTTGGGGTCTTAAAGAGGGATATAGCATGATGATCGGCGGGACAGTAGACTCTATAGAGCGTTTACGCCCGATCTTCGAGTCACTCGCCCCCGGAAAAGAAACAGGCTGGGGGCATGTTGGCCCACACGGCGCAGGGCATTTTGTGAAGATGGTGCATAACGGCATCGAATATGGTTTGATGCAGGCGTATGCCGAAGGCTTTGAAATCATGAAGAACAAAGCCGGTATGAACCTTGATGTTTCACAAATTGCGGAGATTTGGCGTAATGGCAGTGTCGTGCGCTCGTGGTTGTTAGACTTGACGGCGAACGCGCTGGCTCAAAACCCTGAGATGGAGGACATCAAAGGGTGGGTGGCTGATAGTGGCGAGGGGCGTTGGACAGTGTTTGAAGCCATTGACCAAGATATTCCCGCACCTGTCATCACCATGTCTTTGATGATGCGCTTTATCAGCCGTCAAGAAGATAGTTATGCCGCGAAATTATTAGCGGCGATGCGTAACCAATTTGGTGGCCATGCAATTCTTAAAGAGGATTAAACACAATGGCAAAACCTGTTTCGATTGTCATTTTCGGGGCATCGGGAGATTTGACGCATCGTAAGCTGATCCCTGCTTTATACAACTTGTATCGTCAAAAACGACTGCCTGCGAAATTTCAAATTGTGGGTATGTCTCGTCGTCCGTATTCCCATGAAGAATTTCGCGACTTGTTGATGGACAGCGCTAAGGACATCATCACCGAGGGGTTTGAGAAGAAGACATGGAACGGGTTTGCTTCTCGCATCTTCTATTCACCCGGGAATATCAACGAACGTGACGATTATGAAAAACTGCTTGCGTTTTTAAGCGAGTTAGAGGAGGGGGAAGCCAACCGTCTTTTCTACCTCTCTGTTTCGCCTGAATTATACGAAGTCGCTGTTGAACAAATGGCGGCGTTAAAAGTGGCGGATGAAAACGAAGGCTGGCGTCGCATTGTCGTGGAAAAACCGTTTGGGTTTGATTACGAATCTGCCCAAGCACTGAATGACGTGATCCACGCGGCCTTTGAGGAACATCAGGTCTATCGGATTGATCATTATCTTGGCAAAGAAACGGTACAGAATATCCTCTATTTCCGTTTTGCGAACGCTATTTTTGAGCCGATCTGGAATCGTAATTATGTGGAATCGGTTCAAATTACGGTGGCGGAATCGGTCGATGTTGGGACACGTGGGGGGTATTACGATCAATCTGGCGTATTGCGCGACATGTTCCAAAATCACCTGATGCAGTTACTCTGTTTCGTCGCGATGGAACCGCCAGCGGCTTTCCAAGCAGAGCCGATTCGGAATGAAAAGGTAAAAGTCCTGAGTGCCATTCGGCCGATCCCCGCCGAAGATATTGTGTTTGCGCAGTACAAGGGCTACAAACAAACGGAAGGGGTGAATTCCCGTTCACAAACGCCTACTTACGCCGCGCTGAAATTATTAATTGACAATTGGCGTTGGCAAGATGTGCCGTTTTATCTGCGTTCGGGCAAGGCTTTAGAGCGTAAAACCAGCGAGATTGCGGTACGTTTTCGTAAGCCACCGCGCACGATTTTCCAACTGGAGCGCGATTCACCGTTACAAGCAAACGTCTTGTCAATTTGCATCCAGCCAGACGAAGGGATTCATCTGCGTTTTGAGACGAAAGTTCCGAACGAAACCGCGCGCATTAAACCCGCGATTATGGAGTTTCATTATCGTGATGCGTTCCCCGATATTGAACTGCCCGATGCGTACGAACGTCTTTTGTTAGATGTTCTTAATGGGGACCCCACGCTGTTCACCCACGAAAATGAAATTGCCCATTCATGGAAACTGATCGATTCTGTGTATAAAGCATGGTCAGACAGTAGTAATCGAATCCGTTCTTACCAGCGCAATAGTATGGGGCCAGAAGCCGCCGTTGCATTACTGGCGCGCGAAGGGCGTGAATGGTATCTAGGATGTGGAGGACATTGTGAGTAACCGTGTCAGCGTTTATCTGAATCCGATCACTGTGGCGCGTCAAGCCGCAGATTATGTGGTGGAAATTGCGAACCGTGCGATTGCCACTAGAGGACGGTTTACGCTCTGCTTGTCGGGCGGGCGTACCCCGCGCATGTTATATGAACTCCTCGGCTCGGCAGAATATGCAGATGCGTTTGAGTGGCAACATACGCATATTTTCTGGGGTGATGAACGCATGGTTCCGTATGATTCACGCGAGAATAATGCGCACATGGCGTTAGAGGCGATGTTGAATTTTGTGCCGATTCCGCTTCCACAAATTCACCGCGTTAACACTTACTTGCCCCCAGAAGAAGCCGCTTCTGCTTATGATGCACTGTTACGTGACTTTTTCGAAAAACGCGCTCAATTAACCAGCCCGCGCTTTGACCTGTTATTACTGGGGATTGGCGACGATGGACATACCGCCTCGTTATTCCCTGAAACAGAAGCGCTGAATATTTCAGATCGTTGGGTGGCCGCGAATTTTATCCCTAAGTTGGATACATGGCGGGTAACACTGACATTTCCAGCGATCAATTCTGCAGCAAATATCTTATTCGTCGTGACGGGTGAAGAAAAAGCATCCGTTCTGAATGAAATCCTCAACGGGGAAGACCGCACCCAATATCCTACTCAGCGGGTGGAACCTAGAAATGGCACCATCCATTGGGTCATCGATCAAGCGGCAGGTAAGGACTTGGCGAAGTCATAAATAAAAGAGAGCCGATCATATTCAAGATCGGCTCTCTTTTTTATTGCGCTAAGGTGTTGGCAAGGTCTAATAAAGAGCGGTCTAGGGGTTTTAACTTTCCCGCAACCGCGATATGGGGGGTGAAAGTGATTTTGCTTTCAATTTGCCCGACTACAACCGCATCCATCCCTGAGATGAGCGCTGTCGCGGCGGCATTTCCTAGCCGTGATCCAAGAAGTCGATCAAACGCTAAGGGGGCGCCCCCGCGCTGAACATGCCCTAAAATTGTCGCGCGAAGCTCAAAGCCAATGCTACTTTTGTGTTCTTTGAAGAAGGTAGTTAACGCATCCGCATTATATTTTGCCCCTTCGGCCACGACGACGATGCCATTGGTTTTGCCACGTTTATAGGCTTCTTCAAGGATGTTCGCGACCTGTTCAGGGGATGTCTCAATTTCAGGGATGACCACCGCTTCTGCACCGCCTGCAATCCCTGCCATGACGGCTAAATAACCACAGTCGCGCCCCATCACCTCGACCAAAAATGCGCGACGGTGCGAGGATGCCGTGACTTTTAGGCGGTCAATCGCTTCGAGCGCAATGTTTAAGGCGGTGTCTACGCCTAAAGTGATGTCAGAGCCGATGAGGTCGTTATCTATCGTCGATGCGACCCCCACAACTGGAATCCCCATTTTATGCAGTTCATAAGCGCCTGTTTGTGAGCCGTTGCCTCCAATGACGACAAGCCCTTCAATACCGCGCTCTTTCATTTGTTCAATGGCGCGCTGACGGCCTTCAACGGTTTTAAATTCAAGACTGCGCGCGCTGCCTAAAATTGTCCCGCCTGATTGGATGATCCCGCCGACGTCACGTAAGCCATAGGAAAACATTTCCCCGTTAATGAGACCAGCATAGCCGTGAGATACCCCAAAAACTTCTACCCCGTTGGCAAGACCTGTGCGGACAACGGCGCGGATTGCCGCGTTCATGCCCGGGGCATCTCCACCACTGGTTAAAACTGCGATACGTTTCATGAAATTGTGGCCTTCTTTCTTTTGTTTCGTGCCTTTCATACACGCTGGTATTTTAATGAGTTACACTTTTGAGAACAGTTGTAGAGTGTGACAATTTCACATAACAAAAATCACAAAATGCCTGAAGAAATTTTATTTTCCCCTTCACTTATAGGATACGCTATAATTCGCGCGTAACTAAGCGTTTTTCACAAAATTATTAGGAGAATTGTTGATTATGTCACAAGAATTTTCACCCAATACTCATGATTGGGTGTACCCCTCAAAAGAGATTCTTGATAACGTCGTCATCCCCAATTATGAGGAGATTGCCAAAGAAGCAGAAGCTGATCTGGAAGGTTTTTGGGCGAAACAAGCCGAAAAGCTGGATTGGTTCGAGCCGTGGACACAAGTTTTGGATGATTCGAACGCGCCGTTTTATAAGTGGTTTACGGGTGGGAAGACCAACATCGCTTATAACGCGCTTGACCGTCACAACAAGACATGGCGACGCAATAAATTAGCTTTGATTTGGGAAGGGGAACCCGGCGATAAGCGCACGTATTCGTATCACGCGTTAACCCGTGAAACCAATAAATTCGCCAATGTATTAAAAGGCATGGGGGTTAAAAAAGGGGATCGCGTCACTATTTATATGGGACGTATTCCTGAACTGCTGATCGCCATGCTCGCTTGCGCTAAGATCGGTGCGGTGCACAGTGTCGTGTATGGTGGTTTTTCAGAACATGCGCTTGCCGACCGCATCGCCGATGCTGAAAGCCGTGTAGTCATCACCTGCGATGGCGCGTGGTTGCGGGGCAATATCGTTCGTTTGAAGGACATGGCGGATGAAGCCGTTCGTCGCTCACCCGTTGTGGAAACCGTGATCGTTGTGAAGCGCACCGGGCACGATGTCAACATGGAGCAGGGGCGTGATTACTGGTATCACGACTTGATGGCGCTGCCAATTGCCAGCCCCAACTGCGAAGCTACGGTGATGGACAGTGAAGACCCGCTTTTCATTTTGTACACCAGCGGGACGACTGGCAAACCCAAAGGGATTTTGCACACACACGGCGGGTATCAAGTTTACACGGCAACAACCCTACAATGGGTGTTTGACCTCAAAGACGAAGACCGTTATTGGTGTGCGGCTGACCCGGGCTGGATCACAGGGCATAGTTATATCCTCTACGGCCCGCTGATTTCGGGCGCGACCAGTGTGATTTATGAAGGTGCGCCGAACCATCCCTATCCGAACCGTTGGTGGCGAATCGTTGAAGAATACGGCGTGACCATCCTCTATACCGCCCCCACCGCAATTCGTGGTTTGATGCGTTTTGGCGACGCGTGGCCGAACCGTCATGATTTGAGCAGTTTGCGCTTGTTAGGCTCGGTTGGCGAACCCATCAACCCCGAAGCATGGCGCTGGTTCTATAAAGTGATCGGTAAAGAACGTTGCCCGATCATGGATACATGGTGGCAGACGGAAACCGGTGGTTTCATGATCACGCCGTTGCCCTCTATGGGCTTAAAACCGGGCAGTGCCACTCGTCCATTCCCGGGCGTGAAAGTTGATGTGGTAGATGAGCAGGGGAATTCTTGCCCGCCGGGCGTGGACGGCAACTTGGTGATTCAACGCCCATGGCCAAGCATGGTACGCACGATTTACGGTGACCCTGAACGCTTCGTGAAACAATATTGGAGCACCTACAGCGAACAAGGTTGGTATTTATCGGGTGACTCTGCGCGTAAAGATGATGACGGCTACATCTGGGTGATCGGTCGTAACGATGACGTTATTAAAGTGAGTGGTTATCGTTTGGGTACGGCGGAAATCGAATCTGGTTTAGTCAGTCACCAAGCGATTGCCGAGGCGGCAGCCATCGGCGTGCCCGATGATGTGCGTGGGAATGTCATTTATGTATACTGCATTTTGCGCTCAGGCGTGGAAGGTAATGACAAACTGCGCGACGAATTAAAAGAACATATTCGTCATGAAGTGGGGCCAATTGCCGTACCGACAAAAATCGAGTTTGTCGATTCACTGCCGAAAACACGTTCAGGGAAGATCATGCGTCGTGTGTTAAAGGCGCGCGCGACGGGCGCCCCTGAAGGGGATTTAAGCACGCTAGAAGATTAGTTTTAGAAGTGTTTGATGATTTAAAGAGCAGGGGTGACTTTTTTGAGGTCACCCCTGCTCTTATATTTATCGTGCCGCGTCGATCATCATTTGGATCATGCGGGCGTGTTTGACCGCTTCCTCAACATTGGAGATGGGGACTTTGTTTTGAGTGATGTTGTCATAAAACGCGAGGATTTCGTTACGGAAAGCCTCATCATAATTGACGATCACTTTCTTTTCCCACGTCAGCTCACCATCATGGCCTTGCACGATCACAGGGCTAGGGAAGTTTTTCATGTAAGGGGATGGTAGTTGGAAGTAGACACGTTCATGGTTGCCAAAGAACGCATATTCTTCACGGTAATCTTTCAGGTGTGATAAGAACTGCCAGTCGAGCGAGACGTGCAGGTGGTCGGAATACTTGATCAACGAGTTGATGGAGAGGCCGTCGCGCCATACATCGGTGAAGACGACTTCTTGGGGCGCACCGAGGAAACCATGCAGGGTATACACTTGATGGATTAAGCTGACGGTCATCATGCCATAGGCGACGCGCAAACGGGCATCGTCTTTGCGGTCACCGAGCGCCTCATCTACGAGAGAAGATAACGCCCCACCTGCTAAACCATTTAACGTTCCGCTGACGGTGGAATCCCAATCACCGGGTTCGTTGTGCCCTTCGATGATCACCCCATTCCCACGATGTACACGATGTGTTGACCATCCCAAGGGATCATCAGGGTGCAGTACGGTGATGCGAACATAGCCGAGTTCTTGCATCTTTTCGACTTGTTCCTTCGCATATTGGAACCCGGGATCATAGAGTTTGTGATAGCCCACTTGAATCGTTGCGGTAGATTGGCGGGCGGCTTCGGCCAGCGCTTCTACTTCGCGCAAGTTCCAACCCATCGGTTTTTCAATAAAGACATGCTTGCCCGCTTGGATGGCTGCTAGCGCGGTTTCAAAATGGGAACCCCCGTGAAAAATGCCGATGGCTTCCACACTGGGGTCTGCGATCAAGGCGCGCCAATCGGTATAACGTTTGGTAACATGATAGCGGTCAGCGACAGCAGTTAAGGTGGGTTCATGGGTGTCGCTCAGCGCGACGATCTCGAACTTTTCATCATAGGCTGCTAAATGGGGAATGTGCATCATTTGAGCGATGCCACCACAGCCGATCACCCCAAAACGTAAACGACTCATTTTATCTCTACCTTGCAACTTCAGAAATTTTAGAACAAAGTCAATTAACACGTAAATCTACAGCGCGAAATGGTTTTCTACGAGTCCCAGAATTTGTGAGAAGATGGATTTATGACATTACGCCACATTTATGAGTTCAAAACGACGCTTCCAGCGACGATAGACGCGGTTTGGGATTTTCATGCACAGCCCGACGTCCTGAAGAAATTAATGCCGTTTCCGATCATCGTGCATATTCATCGTGATGCGCGCACCTCATTGATGGCGGGCGAAATAGAATTCACGCTCTGGTTATTATTCATTCCATCGCGCTGGCGTGTGGAACATGATGCAGGGCCACACGAATTTTCTTTTGTGGATCGTCTTCTCGAAGGGCCAGTTGCATCATGGCAGCATGAGCATCTTTTGAGAGAAGTCGAGGGTGGGGTAGAACTGACCGACCGCGTGACGTTGCAACATTATGCACAGGGCTTTTGGGCGCTCTTTACACGCCTGTTTTTCAGCGGGTTGCCGATGCAGATTTTATTTTTCTATCGTCACTGGCGTACCCGTAGGGAAATTTTACGGTGATCTTCGGACGGAATAATTGCGCGTCATCGCTTAAAGGTGACTAGAAGCAAGTGTTTGTTCTGTACTTCGTGAACTCTTTGAGGACACGAAGTACAGAACTTGGCTCAATGTTATTGTTGCATTTCATCTATGGGTGGGAAACGGATGACGTTGAGTTGCGTAGTCGAGAAAAGATAGTTATGAACGAGGGTATTGACCAGTTCCTCATCGGGTGTGCCTTCCCCAAAACCAAGAACATTGGAAAACTGCTCTAAATCAAAGACTTGATTAGAATCCAGCGCTTTGATAAATCCCTCTACAAAGTCAAGCCGAATATAGACATAAGCAAATCGAGGGTCGCCTGCTGGATTAAAGGTGTCTAGCGCAATGACTAAAAATACTTTGTCTAGGTTTGAGCGTTCATACGCAGTCCATGCCAATTGATCCCAATGATGAGGGGCGGCAGTAATCGCTTGCTGTGTCGTTTGTTGGATTGGCTCTCCTATTTTACTAATCACAATGGGCAGTTTCACTGCATTTAACTGGCGTAATTTTTCTGAAATCGAGGTGATTACAGGTAATTTTGCATCATCCATAGAATCAAACATTGCGATAGTACCGATGTGCAGAAATTTGAAGGACTTGATAGGGATTTTCATCTCCGGCTCAACAGGCGCAGGTTCTTCTACTGTTTGGTTTTTTTGCGTGACTTCCTCTAAAGGTGGGAACCGTCTGAGATTCACCTGTGAAGGGTAAAAGAGATAATCACGGCTGACGACTTCGAGAAGTTCAGCGCTTGGTCGCCCTTCTTCTACTTTTGTAATGGTGGCATATTGTTCTAAGTCGAACACCTCATTACTCTGTAACTGCTTGAGTAGATTTTCTACACGATCTAAGCGTACATTCACATACGCAGAAATCGTCGCATTCTGCGGGGATTTGGTGAGGATATAAGCAATTAAGAACACCTTGTCAAACAGGGCGAAATCTTCTCTTTCCCAGCGAATTTGGTCAAATGGTAACGGATTTTGTGAGTAGTTGGGTGCATTTTGAACGGGAACATCTTCGCCCATTTTGGTAGAAACAAGAGGCAGTACTTGACTGTTGAGCTGAGTGATTTTTTCGCTTATGCGCTCAGGTAGACGGTTTTCGTCCGAGATGCCAAAGGTGGAGATCACCCCAATATGGAACGTCTCGCACCCGCGAATCGGTTGTTTCATGTCTGCTCTTGAATCAGAATTTGTCACCTGATCCAAAGGTGGAAAGATACGCGCGTTGATGTAATATTCGCCAAACAGATAATCGCGGAAAAGTTTTTGTCTTTCCACCAGTGAAGGCTGGTTTTCTCCCGTATAAACGAGGGTGACATAATCTGAAAGATTAAATACGTCACCACTTTTTAGCTGTTTTTGTAGTCCTTCTAGACGATCTCCACGCACATTGATATAGGCGTAGACAGGTTTATTGTTGGCGTCATGGGTGCTAATGAAAGCAATGACGAATGTTTTATCGAGCGCTAACCGCTCGCGCCGATCCCACTTCAGGTCATCCCAATCAATGCGTTCCATAGGAATTTCAAAATCTTCGGCGGAAGGATACTCTAATTCATTGCCCATTTCAGTTAAAACGACAGGTAGCGGAATCTCATTGAGCGACGACAGCTTTTCTGATATCTGTCGAATTAATTTTTTATCGAAATTCTGACTTGTGCTTTCGTATACCCCGAAGTAGGCAACTGTACCAACTTGGAACCAAGTATAACCCTGAACCTCAAATTCAATTTGTGGTTTAGCGATGGCCTTCGGTTTAAAGGGTTGGTCGGGGCTTAAGAACATCTCGCGAATTTCATCCTCAAATATCAGGGCGAATGATTCGGGGCTTCGGGTGGGCAAGGTCGGAACAGTGAGATGAAGTTGTTCTAATAAAGATTGAGCGCGTTTAAGCTCTAGGTTATGCGCATAAGGCGGGCCATCTGCCCATGCGTAGGTATAGGCTAATTCAGCGAATTCTTGAGCAAGCGCATGTTGACTTGTTTGCATATAAATCTCAGTCGCGCGGGTATAAACAAATGCGCGGTCGCCAATGGGCATTCGTGTGTCCCCAATCGCGTTTTCGGCGGCACGTAGGGCAGCTTCTTGATTCTTTTGCTGTAGGTCAATCAAGCCTAGAATAATCTGATGGCGTGCGGTGGAATGTCCCATCGTGTTAGCGAGGTGAATGGCTTTCGTCGCATGTTCAGCAGCGGCGCCCCAATTTCGTTGATCATACTCATATTCAGCCCAAACACCTTGCAAATATTCTTCACGGCGGCGACTGCTATAGGTTGAAATTGTTCTATGCGCTTGTTCTAAGAACGTGTGGGCATCGGCTTGTTTTTTCGCGACGGCTAATTGTGCGACCGCAATATCAAAACGAACTTTCCAAATTCCGAGATGCATGCTTGTTTTGCTTTGCATAAGCTCATTTTGGAGGTGGGTTGCGCGTTCTAAATCGCCTAAAAGCAGTGCAAATTCGAATTGTTCTAATGCATTCCATAGCAGGGTATTAGAATCTGTAGAAGTTATGCTGATCTGGTGGGCTAATTCGGTTGCATAGGCCGCTCGCGCTAATTCATTGCGACGAGCGAGGTTATAGGCATAGTTTGTAAGGGCTGTTGCCATATCCAACTGAGAATTGTTTTTAGCGGGGTTAAGCTGTTTGGATAGAAGCGTATCCGCTGAGGTGAAGTCCCCCATACGCGTAAAGGCTAAGGCTAAGTCTGTCGGAATCCTCGAACTCTTGACGTCATACTTCAACTCCATAAATTGATCGAAGAGCGGTTTCAGCAAAAGAGCGAGCGTGCGGTTATCCCCTAGAAGATGTAAATTTGAGGATAACCTTGCTTCAAAGTGATAGACCGCTTCTTGATAATGTTTCATGTTAAAAAACGTGCGGTAAATTTCGATATCACGATGTATGGATTCTAGCGAGAGGAATCTATCAAGTGGTGTGGATTGATTGGTGAGATGCGCAATAATCCGCTCTTGTGATTGTGCTTTCTGCTCATCTTGGACACGTTCACTGATATAACCGCGAATTAGTGGATGTAAGTCATAGCTATTGGACGTTATATTCCAGTCTAAAAGGCCGTGATTTTCCAACGTGGCGAGAATCGCTTCAAAGGACTGAACTGCTTCCTGATATTCGGGAGATGCTTCATATGCTTCTTGATAGCGTTTAAGGATTTCATTTCGTTGGGCGCGCACATTGATTTCTTTACGTTTGAGCGCTTCCTGATTTTGGCCAATCTCTTGATTGCGTCGTTCAACGGCTTGGGTTTCCAATTCAATTTCCGCCGTTAATCGTTGAAGTCTATCTTTATCATCCGTTTTTGAGTGTTCGGCAATTAACCAACCTAGTCTTGGAGAACCAAACGGCAAAGGGCGTGTCTGTGGAAATTGGGGTAGTTTAGGCAAAGGGGGACTAGGTGGTAGATACGGATTAAATAACGTATTGATTTCCTGAAAGGATGCCGGTCGTTCGAGCATCGCCAGTTGATTGAGTACCAACTGCTCAGAAGTTTCTAGACTGTTATAAATATCTCGGATGATGTGTCTATGGTCACCGTGATTCGCTTCTGTGACCGCCTCATCTGAGAAATTGATATTCGACCCCCGAAATTGATACCACTGATCAAAATCTCTTGGGGCGATTCTAAAAGAAGCCACCATACCCGCGCACAATTTGATCATCAAGCTGTGATAGCCTAATTTTTCTAAAAAGAGGTGTAGCTGGATTTTATTAAATTTGGTGACGCCATAAGACGCGAATAATTTTTCAGCATCTTCTGCTTTTAAGCCCGTTAATTTGATGTGGGATATGGAGGGCATCAAGGTATTAAACTGCTCAAGGCAAGCGGGGATTAAACGCGTTGTGATGATCACCCGTGTGTTCGTTTGCGTGAGGACATTATTTAAGAAACGCGCATCATCAGGGTTAATGGATTCACGATCATTTTTTGCTTCGCTGATGTTGTCATCTGCTAAATAGGCGCTGCCTAAACCAGCGTATGCGTTCAGCGTGCGTTCAAAGCCATCTAACACCAGCAAGACATTCTGATTTTTGAGTTCTGCGAGCAGTCTTTGGGCGCGTTCTTTAGTTGGCCATAGGTTAATAATCTTCGGGTGTTGCTTAAGAAGATAAGCCAGCGTTTCGGTGATCAACGTCTCAATAGTGGCGCCAACTTCGTAAAAGCTCCACCAAACAACCCCCTCGAAGGGATATTTTTGCCGCCTTGTAACCCATTCCCATGCAAGGGCACTTTTTCCTTGACCCCCTAACGCTTCAATAATCAAAAAGCGATCATTTGATCCCAGCCACGTATCTATTGTATTGAGTTCATCTACACGGCCGATGAAATCTTTGGTTAAGGTATATTCAGGTTTGCCAAATAGACGGGGTGGTTCGGGCAGGGGAGAGGGTTCTAACTTATTGTTTAAGACATATTCCGCAAGAAATCTGTTGAGCTGTAATTGAATTTCAGCTTTTAGTTGATCAACGTTTGTGATCTCTTTGATGATTTTCTCTTTGTATCTGAGGTTATCCCGAAACGCTTTATATTTTTGTTCTGCCTCTGTATTGGCCTCATTAGGATCGACAGCGTCATCCGCCAACTTAAAAATATACATGCGCTTATTGGCTTGTTCAGCACAGCGGTATTCCATTTCGACCATCGAAATTCGGTCTGGGTTCAGCGCCTCGTTTTGAGGAATATAGCCGTAGCGTGAGCCTAATAACAAAATATAAATTTGTGCTTCTTCTACGAGTCGTCGGGAATATTGGATCGTGTCTTCATTTGCATCGTGGGGTTCATAATCCATCATTAAAGGGGTGAGCTTTAACTGGAGCAGTGCTTCTTTACAGGCTTCTCTATAAGGATCTAACTGTCCCCGTGTACTGCTCACCATAACATCAATACGTTGATTTGCTGGCAACATAGTCACTATAACTTTCTTAAAAAATGATCTTATAAATAAGCGTGGTAATAAATATGTATTATATGGAAAGTGTATTGATTTCAAATTAAGCCTTATATAACTTTTAGCGATCAGGTCGTTTAATATGCTCTATGTTTTTCTGTCACATTAAATGGCTATAAACCTTGATCTTGACAATGCCATTCAGCTTGTTATGCTTACGTCATTATGAAGACACCTTTTCATTCATCACCCCGTCATATCCGTCGTCGCCGTACCTGCTTTGGGTTCGGTAGCTTTGGCGTGGGTGCTTCATGATTCAATAAGACCGCACATTACGTTCAATCAGACCTCGAACCCGCATCATGCTTGTTCGAGGTCTTTTTATTTTGGGTTTTCTAAATAAGCGAGGATATTATGCCCCCCCAAGAAGTGAAGAAAGTTGTTTTAGCCTACAGTGGTGGTTTGGATACGTCAGTCATTTTGAAGTGGCTGCAAAATACCTATAACTGCGAAATCATCTGCTTTACCGCTGACTTAGGTCAAGATGATGAGTTAGATGGTTTGGAAGCGAAGGCGCTGAGTACAGGGGCAAGCAAGCTCATCATTCGTGACTTGCGCGAAGAATTCCTGACGGATTTTGTCTACCCAACCATGCGCGCTGGGGCAGTGTATGAACGTGATTATCTACTGGGGACATCTTTCGCCCGCCCGTTGATTGCCAAGCACTTGGTCGAGATTGCCGAGGCCGAAGGCGCTGATGCCGTCGCTCACGGTTGTACAGGTAAGGGGAACGATCAGGTTCGTTTTGAAGTTGGCGTGATGGCCTTAAACCCGAAACTGAAGACGATTGCTCCTTGGCGTGAATGGGATTTGCGCGGCCGTGAAGATCTGTTGGCGTATGCGGAAGAATTCGGCGTTCCGGTGACCAGCACACTCAAATCTATTTATAGCCGTGACCGTAACTTGTTTCACTTAAGTCATGAAGGTGGCTTGTTAGAAAACCCTTGGAATGAACCTGAAGAAGAAATGTTCAAGCTCACGGTAAGCCCCTTAGATGCTCCCGATGAACCTGAATATCTTGAAATTGAATTTGAAAAAGGAACGCCCATCGCTGTGAATGGTGAGAAGCTCCAACCCGTTGAATTGTTCAGCAAACTCAACGAGATCGGCGCAAAACACGGGATTGGCCGTAATGATATGGTCGAAAATCGTTTAGTCGGCATGAAGAGCCGCGGGGTGTATGAAACCCCGGGCGGTACCATTCTTCACAAAGCGCACCAAGCGTTAGAGAGCATCTGCCTTGATAAACACACGATGCACTACAAGGATACTGTCGCGATTAAGTATGCCGAACTCACCTATAACGGTTTGTGGTACACCCGTTTACGGGAAGCCTTAGATGCTTTTGTGGGCATCACCCAAGAGAATGTGACGGGGACGATTCGCATCAAACTGTACAAGGGCAATATCATCATTGCCGGACGGAAATCTGCCTACAGCTTGTATCGTGAAGATTATGCTTCGTTCGGTGAAGAAGATGTGTACGATCAAAAGGATGCCGAAGGTTTCATCCAATTATTCGGCTTGCCTTCAAAGGTAGAAGCCTTGTTGACCATCGACGGCGGTGGCAAGAGCCGTTACAAACAACCTGATTACAGCAAATTCAAACGGGACTAAGCTGTATGAGTTTATGGGGCGGGCGGTTCACTGAACCCACAGACCGAGATTTACAGAAATTAAATGACAGCATCGGCTTTGATCAGCGGATGGCAATTGAAGATATTGCCGGAAGTATGGCCTATGCGCGTGAATTGGCGTGGTCAAAAGTCATTTCGTCAGACGAGATGGAAGCGCTTTTGGATGGCTTGGAACAGGTTCGTCAAGAATTTATACAAGGCAAGCTCGAGTTCCATCCATCGGATGAAGACATTCACACGGCGGTTGAGCGTCGCTTAACGGAAATTGTCGGCGCTGTGGGGGGCAAACTTCACACCGGGCGCAGTCGTAACGACCAAGTGGCTACCGATTTTCGGTTATGGACGGTCAACGCGCTGAAAGAACTCGATGATTTGGTTTCGGCGTTGGCGGCCGCGTTGGTTGAAGTGAGTGAAACACACATCGAAACGGTGATGCCCGGCTACACTCATTTACAACCTGCCCAGCCGATCACGGCGGCGCATTGGTTGCTCAGTTTCTTCTGGATGTTAACGCGCGACCGTGAACGTTTACGGGATGCCGCCCGCCGTACATCGGTATCGCCTTTGGGATCGGGCGCATTGGCCGGACATCCGTTTGGAATTGACCGTGAACGCCTTGCTGAAACGCTCGGTTTTGCCGGCGTGAGCCAAAACAGCCTTGATGCGGTGAGCGACCGTGACTTTGCGGCAGAATGTGCTTTTTGCATGGCCTTGTTAGGGGTGCATCTCAGCCGTTTAGCAGAAGATATCATCCTGTATAGCAACCCTGCATTCGGGTTTATCACGCTGAATGATCGTTACAGCACTGGCTCCAGCTTGATGCCGCAGAAGCGTAATGCAGACCCAATGGAATTGGCGCGCGGGAAAAGTGGTCGTTTGATCGGCAATCTCACAGGGTTATTGACCACGCTCAAAGGCTTGCCTAGTGGATATAACAAAGACCTACAGGAAGATAAAGAATCGGTTTTTGATTCCTTCGATAACTTGAAATCTTTGTTACCTGTGATTACAGCGGTCATTCGCACCCTTCAACTGAACCCTGAAGCGATGACCAAAGCGCTTCAAATTGAGATGTTAGCGACGGACTTGGCCGAATATCTCGTTCGCAAAGGGATGCCATTCCGCGAGGCGCATCATGTTTCGGGTAGGGCGGTTCGCCTTGCCAGCGAACGGGGCGTGACGATGGCGGATTTATCGTTGACGGACTATCAAGCGTTGAGCGATCTTTTCAGCGAAGATGTCTTTGAGACATTTGATTATCTGGCTTCGGTTAATGCGCGAAACTCGCTTGGTGGGACTGCTGTCGAAGCGGTGAAAAAACAGATTCAAACGGCAAAAGCAACGCTGTAGTTTCTATCTATTTTTGACGAGAAGCAGATGAACGTTTACGTTCATCTGCTTTTGTTTGGAATTGCGTTGGTGAAGTTGCACAAGTCAAAATGTGTAGGGTATACGAACTTATATGGACCTATTCAAAAATGCTCTGAAGGGGTTGACACGCCTTCAGATTGAGGATAGTCTATTTGAATGTTGCCAAGCTTCATGCGTGGAAAATAATGTCTAAATTCCAGTCTTTACACATCATTAGCCTTATTGTAGTAATCCTTCCCCTCATCCTTATTATCGGTGCAGGGTTATGATCGGTTGGGCGGTGTAAGACGGCAGTAAAATGCAGATAACAAAAGCCCCCGCCGAGGGGCTTTTTTGTTGTAAATGGCAAAGTTCAGTTGAGTTCTAGGAAAGCTAAAAATCGTGACACCATCTTCCCAAACACACCCAGTGCAACAACCTGCCAGTCCATGGACAGAGGCATATCATGACGCCCCTGCTTTTTGTGACGAAGCAGAAACCCCGACATCCGCCGCGCATTTTTCTGAACATGCCTACGCGGATGAGTCTGTTCGGCCGACCCACGACGCGCTTTCTACCATCTACAACAGCGGATACCCCGCCTAAAGATGGACAGAAAGCGCGTTTTATTTTGTTAGATTGAAAGATTTGGGAGTAATTGATGACAGCTGCACATATTTGGAAAAATGGCAACTTGATCGCGTGGGAGGATGCAACCGTACACGTAACCACCCATGCCTTACATTATGGGTCGAGCGTATTTGAAGGCATACGTGCGTACTCTACTCCCAATGGGCCTGCGGTATTTCGTTTAGAACCACACATGAAACGCTTGCTGAATTCCGCAAAAATTTTACGCATGGATATTCCGTTCACCCTCGACGAATTGAACCAAGCGGTGGTGGATACTATTCGCGCCAATGGGCACGAGTCTTGTTACATTCGCCCTGTCGCTTTTCGTGGGGCAGGGCCTTTGGGTGTAGAAGGGCGTAAAAACCCCACTGAAGTCTTCATTTTTACGATGGAATGGGGACGCTATTTGGGCGCAGAAGCCATTGAAAGCGGTGTGGATACCCAAGTGAGTTCTTGGCGACGCACTGCGCCAGATACTGGCTCATCGCTGGCAAAAATCGGCGGGCAGTATGTGAACAGCCAATTCATTACGATGGAAGCTCACGACAATGGATTTACGGAAGGGATCGCGCTTGATTATAGTGGTTATGTGACGGAAGGTTCGGGTGAAAATATTTTTGTAGTGCATGAGGGCGTCGTGTACACCCCGGGGATTGGGTCTTCAATTTTGATGGGCATCACGCGGGATTCGATCCTGACGATTTTGAAAGACCTTGGGTATGAAGTGCGCCAAGAAGTGATCTCGCGAGATTTGTTATATCTCGCTGACGAAATCTTCTTTACGGGAACCGCCGCAGAAGTAACCCCAGTGCGTTCTGTTGACCGCATCAAAATTGGCAGTGGATCCCGCGGGCCAATTACCAAAGCAGTTCAGGATGAATTTTTTGCTTTGACGTCTGGGCAAGCTCCAGACCGTCATGGCTGGCTTACCGCGGTTCGATAGTTCGAGAATCATAGTTCATAAGCATGTCAGGAGAGGATAAATCATGATTTTAACTGGGGCTGAAATCCTACTAGAGTGTTTGATTCGCGAAGGCGTGGAAGTCATGTTTGGGTATCCGGGTGGGGCGATTTTGCCCACCTATGATGCGATGACGAAATATCCGCAGTTGCATCATGTTTTAGTGCGCCATGAACAAGGCGCGACACACATGGCAGATGGCTACGCACGGGCGACTGGTAAAGTAGGGGTCGCGATTGCGACGAGCGGGCCTGGTGCGACGAATATGGTCACTGGCATCGCAACGGCTATGATGGATTCATCCCCAATTGTGTGTATTACCGGACAGGTGACGCGTGGCGCCATCGGCACTGATGCGTTCCAAGAAACCGATGTCACGGGGGTGACGTTACCCGTCACCAAACATAATTACTTGATTATGGACGTGCGTGAAATCCCCCATGTGGTGAGAGAAGCGTTTTACATCGCCCGAAGTGGTCGTCCGGGACCTGTTTTGATCGACTTCCCCAAAGACGTTCAAATTGAAAAAGCGGAATTTATTTACCCAGAAGGCGAAGTGCGTTTACCCGGTTATCGTCCGCCGATGCAAGCGAGCGAAACTGATGTTGACGCCGCGCTCGATTTGATCGCGAAGGCGAAGCGTCCGGTCATTCTTGCGGGTCATGGTATTTTGATGGCGCAGGCAACCCAAGAACTGCGCGAACTTGCGGAACGTGCGCAAATTCCTGTCACGCTGACGCTGTTGGGCAAAGGGGCCATCCCTGAAAATCACCCCTTAACCGTTGGGATGATGGGCATGCACGGCGAAGCCGCCAGCAACCACGCCATTCAACAAGCGGACTTGCTGATTGCGCTGGGCATGCGTTTTGATGATCGTGTTACCGGTAATTTGAAAACTTACGCCAAGAATGCCGCGAAGATTCACATTGATATTGATCCTTCTGAGATCAACAAAAATGTGAAGGTCGATGTCGGCATTGTGGGCGATGTGAAATCTGTTTTACGCCAACTGTTACCGAAGGTTGAAACCCAAAATCATGCGGAATGGTTAGGTCAAATTCGCGACTGGCAAGAAGATTCTGACGAACGCGACATCATCAACCGTGATATGAACGCGTTGTTGGGTGCGCAGGTGATTAATGACCTGTGGCATTTCACGGGGGGCGAAGCCATCACCGTGACCGACGTCGGCCAACATCAAATGTTAGAAGCGCAGTATTACCCACATCAGCGCCCAATGACGCTCATCACCAGCGGTGGCGCGGGGACGATGGGTTTTGGTTTGCCTGCGGCGATTGGTGCGAAATTTGGTCAGCCGAATGAAGAAGTTTGGGCGATCATCGGCGACGGTGGTTTCCAAATGACGTTGTGTGAACTGGCGACAGCCAAACAAGAGAACGTCAATATCAATATCGCTATCATCAATAACAACTATTTGGGCATGGTGCGCCAATGGCAAGAGTTCTTCTATGAAGAACGCTACCACGCAACCCCGATGGTGAATCCAGATTTTGTGAAGCTGGCGGAAGCCTACGGCATCCCTGCGATGCGTGTGACCTCTCGCGAAGAGATCGCCCAATCGGTCGAGTTTGCCCGCAGTGTGCAAGGGCCTGTGTTGATCGAATATATGGTTGAAAAAGAAGAAGTTGTTTACCCCATGGTGCCGGCAGGCGCGGACCTCGATCAAATGATTCGTCGGCCTAAAGTCGGTGAGGAGAGTTAAAAATGAGCGAACAAAACGGTCAAAACGGAACAGCACAAAAGCCCTCAAAGCAAATCTTGGTTGCATTGGTTGAGAACCGCCCGGGGGTTTTGAATCGGGTTGTGAGCTTATTTCGTCGTCGTTCATTCAACGTAGACAGTCTAACAGTCGGCCGTACCCATAAAAAGCATATGTCGCGTATGACCATTGTGGTCGATGGGCATCGTGTGAATGCGAAGCGTATGGCGGCGAACCTGTTCAAACTCATCAACGTGATTGATGTTGCCACGGTTTCTGAAGAACCGCATGTCACGCGCGACTTGGCGCTGATCAAAGTGCGTGCTGATGATGCCGATTCGCGCAACCGCCTCACCATCATTTGCGAACATTATCCCGCCCGTATTGTGGATATTGGCCCCGAAGTGGCGATTTTAGAAATCACCGCTCAAGAAGATATTGTCGAAGCGCTGATTCATGAATTGGAACCTTTAGGCATCGTTGAGATGGTGCGTACTGGGGTGGTTGCGATGGGGCGTGGTGTGCGTATTCTGGATTCGGCTTACGAACCCGAAGAACACTATGCCAACAGCAACGAAAACAAGTCATTCCAAGTGTACAGCGTGTAACAAGCGGTTTCTTATTTGCTTTAGCTGATTCACAGCGGTCACAGCGGCTGCTGACATTAAATAGTGGAGATAAAAGTTTCATGGCAACTATGTATTATGACAACGATGCAGACCTTTCGCTGTTGGCTGGCAAAACCATTGCCGTCATCGGTTATGGTAGCCAAGGTCATGCACATGCACTCAATGCAAAAGATAGTGGCGTTCGTGTCGTCGTAGGTTTGCACGAAGGCAGCAAGAGCAAGGCGAAAGCCGAAGCCGATGGGTTAGAAGTCTTCTCGGTTGCAGAAGCGACTGCCCAAGCTGACTTGGTGATGATCGTCATCCCCGATACCAAGCAAGCGGATGTCTACCATAGCGAAGTTGAACCCAACCTAAAAGCTGGCGCAACCCTATTATTTGCGCACGGGTTTAACATTCATTACGGTCAAATTAAGCCCCCCGCCAATATTGATGTTGCAATGGTTGCGCCCAAGGCCCCCGGTCACCGCGTTCGTGAAGTCTTCAAAGAAGGCGCAGGCGTTCCCGGGTTGGTGGCGGTATTCCAAGATGCAAGCGGGAATGCCAAACAAGTCGCTTTGGCTTATGCAAAGGCGATTGGTTGCACCCGCGCGGGCGTCATCGAAACTACCTTCAAAGAAGAAACAGAAACCGATTTGTTCGGTGAACAAGTGGTCTTGTGCGGTGGCGTAACCGCCTTGATCCGTTCTGCGTTTGAAACGCTGGTGAAGGGTGGTTACCAACCCGAAGTTGCTTATTTTGAATGTCTGCATGAATTGAAGCTCATCGTTGACCTGATGTATGAAGGTGGCATGAGCTATATGTGGTATAGCGTGAGCGATACCGCCGAATATGGTGGTTACACCGTCGGTGACCAAGTGGAACAAGAAGTCAAAGAAACGATGGCGGAAACCTTAGTCAAGATTCAAGACGGCACCTTTGCCCGCAACTGGATCGAAGAGAACAAACAAGGCTTGCCCAACTTTAAAGCCCGCCGTAAGAACGAACATGACTTGCTTTTGGAACAGGTTGGCGCAGACTTGCGCACGATGATGCCGTTCCTGAAAGCAAAGAATATCAAGCAAGAATCATAGAAGGCAATTTCGAGGCGTGAAAGGGGGTGATTCCGTGTCTGAAGATGGCCTTAGCGATCTTACGTTTAAAACCTATTGGCAGTCTCTATTAAGAAAGGATCATCCTCATGTCCGTAAGTCCTGTAGTACGCGAACCGAATAAAGTTGTTATTTTTGATACCACCCTGCGCGATGGGGAACAAAGCCCGGGCGCCACGCTGAGCAGTGCTGAAAAACTAGAAATTGCACGTCAGCTGGCGCGTTTAGGCGTCGATGTCATCGAAGCAGGGTTTCCTGCGGCCTCACCTGATGATCTGGCGGCGGTACAACGTATTGCCGCCGAAATCGGCACAGAAGACGGCCCGATTATTTGTGGGCTGGCGCGTGCTGTTGAAAAAGACATTCTGACCTGTTGGGAAGGGGTGAAGGGCGCGGCGAAACCGCGTATTCATACCTTCCTCGGCACGTCTGATATCCATTTGCAATATCAAACTGGAATCACCCGTGAGCAGGCGTTGGATGTGATTCGTAAGAACGTGACGCTGGCGCGTAGTCTATGTGAAGATGTCGAATTTAGCCCGATGGACGCGGGGCGTACCGATCCACAATTCCTGATCCAAGTTTGTGCATTGGCCGTTGAGTGTGGCGCAACGACGCTGAATATTCCTGACACTGTCGGTTATGTCACCCCTGCAGAATGGGGTGAAACCATCGCCACGTTGATTGCGGAAACGCCCGGCGCTGGCCCGGGAAGTGGCGTGATTTGGTCCGTCCACTGCCATAACGATTTGGGCTTGGCAACGGCTAACTCTTTGGCGGGCGTTTTAGCGGGTGCGCGTCAAATAGAAGTGACGATCAACGGTATTGGCGAACGTGCGGGCAACACCAGCTTAGAAGAAGTGGTGATGGCGCTGCACACGCGCGCCCCGGTCTACGGCCTGACAACCCATATTAATACACGTGAAATTGTCAAAACCAGTCGTATGGTCAGCAATTACACGGGCATTCATGTCCAACCGAACAAGGCGATTGTCGGCTCCAATGCGTTCGCGCATGAAGCGGGTATCCATCAAGACGGTATGCTGAAGAATGCCAGCACGTATGAAATCATGACGCCGGAAAGCATCGGTTGGACGCAAAGCCGTTTGGTATTAGGGAAGCACAGCGGACGCCACGCGTTGAAAGCCCGTTTGGAAGAACTGGGCTACACACTGGAAAAAGACGCGCTGAACCAAGTATTCGAACGCTTCAAGGCGCTGGCTGACGCGAAAAAGAATGTGACGGATGCCGACCTCGAAGCGTTGATGGTCGATGAGCTTCATAAGCCACAAGAATTTTTCAAACTGGATGATATTCAGGTGACGTGTGGCACGATGGGCTTACCCACCGCCACCGCCAAGATCAGCAATAGCGAAGGTGTAACGTTCATCCAAGCGTCGGTTGGTAAAGGCCCTGTAGATGCCTGTTACCAAGCGGTAGATGCTGTGGTTCAATGCCCAAACACCCTCACCGAATACAGCGTTCACAGCGTCACCGAAGGCATCAATGCTTTGGGTGAAGTGACCGTTCGCATCACCAGTGAGGATGGGTCCCGTTCATTCGGTGGTTATGGCGCAGACAGCGATATTGTGGTGGCGAGTGTGAAAGCCTATCTCGCGGCATTAAACCGTATGATTGCGGGCATGGGGTTGGGCGAACGTAAGCCTGAAGGCGAAGCCGCGACAATCTCGCTCGCTTGAAATAAGAAAGACATGATGATGCGAACCATTGGCATGATTGGAGGGATGAGTTGGGAAAGCACAGCGGTCTATTACCGTCTGCTCAACGAAACCGTCCGCGAAAAACAAGGGGGATTGCACTCGGCAAAGTCATTGTTGTTCTCGTTTGACTTTGCCGAGATCGAAGCACTCCAACATCAGGGGTTATGGGATGAAGCCACCCAACGCATGATCGAAGCTGCCCAGTTGTTAGAAAAGGGCGGTGCGGACTTTTTCATCATCTGCACCAATACGATGCACAAAATGGCGGATGCGGTCAGCGCGGCGGTGAATATCCCTTTGTTGCACATCGCAGACCCCACTGCGCGGGCGATTCAAGCACAGGGGATGGCGCGTGTCGCTCTGCTGGGCACCCGTTACACAATGGAACAAGATTTTTATCGTGGGCGCTTGGAACGCAAATTTGGCTTACAGGTCATCACACCAACCGCTGAACAGCGCGATGTGATTCACACCATCATTTATGATGAACTCTGCCTCGGGCAGATCAAACCAGAATCGAAATCAGCATACATCGAGATTATCAATGCCTTGATTGCGCAGGGCGCACAAGCGGTAATTTTTGGGTGTACCGAAATCGGCCTTTTATTGAGTGCTGAAGATGTTGCAGTTCCGGTTTTTGATACAACGGTCATTCATGCACAGGCGGCGGTAGATGTCGCCTTAGACATTGTGGAAGTAGTTCCAGAACGGTAAATAGTAACGATGGCAAAAACACTCTTTGAAAAAGTTTGGGAGACGCATTTAGTCCGTCCTCAAACCGACGATCTTCCTGCGGTACTCTACATCGACTTGCACTTAGTGCATGAGGTGACTTCACCGCAAGCATTTACGCAGCTGCGCGAACGGGGTTTAAAAGTCCGCCGTCCAGACAAAACTTTGGGGACGATGGATCACAGTACGCCCACAACCCCGCGGGGTTTGGATGGCATCATCCCTGTGACCGATATCCAAGCTGCCGCGCAATTGGATGTGATGCGTAAAAACTGTGCCGACTTTGGCATCCCCTTATTTGATCTAGGTACGGATAAACAAGGGATCGTTCACGTCATCGGGCCGGAACAAGGGTTGACCCAACCGGGCATGACGATTGTTTGTGGCGACAGTCACACTAGCACTCACGGCGCGTTTGGCGCGTTGGCGTTCGGCATCGGCACGAGCGAAGTAGCGCATGTGTTGGCAACACAAAACCTGTTACAAAACCGCCCCAAGACGATGGCGATCAACGTCAACGGACGCTTAGATAAAGGCGTAACTGCTAAAGACATCATCCTTGCAATTATCGCGAAGATTGGTGTCGGGGGCGGGACGGGCTATGTCCTCGAATATCGTGGGGAAGCGATCCGCAACCTTTCGATGGAAGGCCGTATGACCATCTGCAATATGTCGATTGAAGGTGGCGCGCGTGCAGGCATGATCGCGCCGGACGACATCACATTTGAATACATTAAAGGTCGCCCTCAAGCACCCAAAGGTGAGGCGTGGGAAGAAGCAGTCGCCTATTGGCGAACCCTGCCTACAGACGAAGGCGCAACCTTTGACATGGAAATTGATCTGAACGCTGATGACCTCGTGCCGATGATCACCTATGGGACCAACCCGGGGATGGGGATGCCCATCACCGCGCAAGTGCCTGACCCCGAAAAAGCAGGTGATCTCAGCAACCGCCTCGCGTTAGAAAAAGCCTTGAACTACATGGGCTTACAACCCGGTCAATCTTTACTGGGCAAACCTGTCGATGTGGTGTTCATTGGTAGCTGTACCAATTCCCGCATCGGTGACTTGCGCGAAGCGGCAAAAATGTTGCGCGGACGTCGTGTTTCCGACAATGTCCGTGTGATGGTGGTGCCGGGTTCCCAACAAGTCAAAGCCCAAGCCGAACAAGAAGGGCTGGATAAAGTATTCCTCGAATCTGGCGCTGAATGGCGCGAAGCGGGTTGCTCGATGTGCATCGCCATGAACGGCGACCAACTGGCGCCGGGTCAATATGCCGTCAGCACCAGCAATCGTAATTTTGAAGGTCGTCAAGGCAAGGGGGGGCGTACATTCCTCGCCAGCCCATTGACTGCGGCGGCGACTGCTCTGCGTGGCGTCGTGACCGACCCGCGCGAAGTTCTAGGTGAAAGAGAGGTCTCGTTCTAAATCATGGAACCGATCAAGACGATTCAAGGGCGGATTGTCCCGCTCCCGATTAACGATATTGATACTGACCAAATCATTCCGGCGCGTTACCTGAAAGTGACCGATAAAAATGGCTTAGGCCAAGCCTGTTTTTCAGACTGGCGCTATGAAAGTGACGGTTCGCCCAAACCTGACTTCGCTCTGAACAAACCAGAATATCAAGGCGCGGCGGTGTTGGTGGGTGGTCATAATTTCGGCTGTGGTAGCTCTCGCGAACACGCGCCTTGGGCGTTGATGGGCGCGGGCTTCAAGGCCGTCATCAGCACCTACTTTGCTGATATTTTTCGCAACAACGCCCTTAAAAACGGGTTGATCCCGATTGTGGTGGACGAAGAAACCCACAAACAACTGTTGAGCTTGGGCGAAGAAGACCCCTCAACCCAAGTGCATATCGACTTGGAAACGCAAACCGTGAACTTGCCGGATGGCCGTCAAGTCACATTCCCAATCGACGGTTTTTCCAAACATTGTTTGCTCAATGGCGTCGATCAATTGGGGTATTTGTTGAGTTTAGAAAGCAACGCCGCCGCATATGAAGAAACCCATGCGCCGCGCGTATACACGCTTAATTTACAAGCTTAAGCACTGGAGTGATTTATGCGGACAGCCATTTACGACACGACGTTACGTGACGGAACCCAGCGTGAAGGTATTTCTTTATCCTTACCCGATAAATTACGAATTACCGACCTGTTGGATAATTTGGGCGTTGCGTATATTGAAGGTGGCTGGCCCGGGTCGAACCCCAAAGACGCAAGCTATTTTGAGGCCATGCGCGGTAAAAAACTGAAACATGCAAAAATTGCCGCGTTTGGCTCCACTTGCCGTAAAGGGGTGTCGCCTGAAAACGATGCCAACATTCAAGCTTTGGTGGATGCGCATACGGAAGTGGTTACGTTGGTGGGGAAAACCTCCATGCTTCATGTGACGGAAGTGCTACAGACCACCGCCGATGAAAACTTGCGCATGATTCGTGAAAGTGTGCGTTATTTGAAGTCGCTTGGAAAAGAAGTGATCTATGACGCGGAACATTTCTTTGACGGCCTGAAACTCGATTTTGAATATGCCTTTGATACGATTCGCGCGGCTGTTGAAGGGGGGGCAAACGTCATCACCCTTTGTGACACCAACGGCGGTTCGATGCCGTGGGAAGTCGCTAAATATGTGCGCGCTGTAGGTGAAGCGTTCCCCGGGGTTCAGTTAGGGATTCATACCCATAATGACGGTGAATTGGCGGTTGCGAACTCGCTTTCTGCGGTGGATGCGGGCGCGGTTCAAGTGCAAGGCACGATCAACGGTTATGGGGAACGGTGCGGGAATGCGAACCTATGCAGTATCATCGCCGACCTTGAATTGAAAATGGGCTATACTTGCTTACCCGAAGGTTCTCTACGCCATCTCACCACGACATCGCGGGCGGTTGCTGAAATTGCCAACCTCGCCCCTGACAATCATTTGGCGTATGTGGGGCGAAGTGCCTTTGCGCATAAAGGCGGTATCCACGTCGCGGCGATTCGTCGTAATGTGGACAGCTATCAACACATTGACCCCATGCTGGTGGGGAATGAAATGCGCGTCCTCGTATCTGACCTTTCAGGACAAGGCAACGTCTTGAGCAAAGCCGAAGAACTTGGCCTAGATGTAGGCAAACAAGAAGCGCAAAAAGTGCTTGAAGAAATCAAGCAGTTGGAAAGCGAAGGCTATGTTTTTGAAGGCGCTGAAGCTTCAATTGCGGTACGGTTATACCGCGCCCGCCCAGATTATAAACCTATCTTCACGTTGATCGATTTCACTGCCATCGTCGAAGATCGGCGCGGGCGGGGAAGTATTTCTGAAGCGATGGTCAAGTTAGATATTGATGGCGACATCATCCATACGGCGGCAGAAGGAAACGGCCCTGTCAATGCGCTCGACTTGGCGCTGCGCAAGGCGTTGATGCCTCATTACCCTGAAATTGCCGACTTCCAATTGGCCGATTATAAGGTGCGTATTCTTGATACTGCGGCCGGAACAGCCGCGACCACCCGCGTGATGATCGAAACGCAAAATCATACGGGACGCTGGCAAACTGTTGGCGCGGGTCAAAATATCATCCGTGCAAGTTGGCTTGCGCTGGTCGATAGCATCGAATATGGCCTTGCGGTGGTAGGGCAAAATAAGGGGGTACCACAGTCGTAATTTTTAAGATGAAAACGTCATTTCGCCGGAACTCCATCAAGTTCCGGCTTTTTTTGTAATGGTTTGAGTGAGGGTTGTGATGAAAGCAAATATTACTGTTTTACCCGGTGACGGCATTGGTCCAGAGGTGACAGATGCCGCGATTGCCGTCTTAAATGCAGTTGCGGGCAAGTTTGGTCACGAATTTAATTTTGAGCCTGCGCTCATCGGCGGGATTGCGATTGACACCGAAGGCACCGCGTTACCTGAAGCCACATTGCGCCAAGCAGAAAGCTCAGATGCGATCTTGCTCGGCGCGGTTGGCGGGCCAAAATGGGATAACCCCACAGCGCCCGTTCGTCCCGAACAAGGGTTGTTGAAAATTCGCAAACATTTTGACCTGTTTGCCAATCTTCGTCCGGTCAAGGCTTACCCCGCATTGGCGGAACATACGCCCTTACGTGCCGACTTGCTCGAAGGGGTTGATATGCTGTTTGTCCGCGAGTTGACGGGCGGGATTTATTTCGGCACCCGTCAAGAACAAGGGGATACTGACAGCGCTTACGACACGGAATATTACACCACCGCTGAAGTTTCCCGCGTGGCGCATGTTGCCTTTCGTGCTGCCCAAAAACGCCGTCATAAATTAGCGTCGATCGATAAAGCCAATGTCTTGGCTTCCTATCGTCTATGGCGTCGGACTGTAGTAGAAGTCCACGAAGATTATAGTGACGTGGCGTTAGAGCATGTTTTGGTGGACGCCGCCGCTATGCACTTGCTCACCCGTCCATCCAGCTTTGATGTGATCGTCGCCAGCAATATGTTTGGCGATATTTTGAGTGACGAAGCATCCGTTTTATCCGGCTCATTGGGCATGTTGCCCTCGGCTTCATTGGGTGCTGGCACAATGGGATTATATGAACCTGCGCACGGGTCAGCGCCAGATATTGCGGGGCAGGGCAAAGCCAACCCCACAGCAGCCATTTTGAGCGCCGCGATGTTGGTGCGTTACAGCCTCGGCTTAGAAGAAGAAGCGAAACTCATTGAACGGGCGGTTGATGCCACATTGGATTCTGGCGCACGTACAGCGGATATCGCGCCACGCGGTGGAAGTTACATCAGTACGACGGAATATCTACAGACAGTATTATCGAATTTGTAAGTTATTTTCAAATGCAAGGGGCTGTACTTTAAGCCCCTTATCGCGCCTCATTTGTCGATGATATCCGTGCGATCAGTGGATAACGTGTCGGGTGTCGTTCTTCCGCTGCTTCCACGTTGTAACAACTCATGAAATGCAAACCCCGCAACGAGGAACATCATTCTGCGGTTTTGAATCGGCAGGCTTTCCCATGTCAATGCGCGCATCGCCGACATGCCTAAAGCAATATAGTATTCCGCCCAAACGTCAGTGACAGCTAAACATTCGCGCGCAATTTCTAAAATGGAGGCCATCGATTTTGCGCACGCACCAAAATGGCTGTGTTGAGCAGAAAGTAAGGTGATCGCGCGGTCATCTTTGCGGTGCACGGCAATGATAAGATCAAGCGTGGATCGGATGGTACTCCACTCACCATCGAGCGGGCGAATGAGCAGATCATTGATGAAACTGTTCATCAGATTGGCCCAGTCAAAAATGATATGACCGATGCGGGTTTGGGCAAAGTCGATCAAAAATGCACTTCGGTTCACGCCGATCAAGATATTGCCAAAGTGTAAGTCCCCATGAATACGGCTTTCAGCCCCTGTGATGTACAACTTCAAGATTTCGGGGTATCGCGTGAGCGGGTTCGGCAATTCAGGAATCAGCAAACTGCCCGGAATCGTCGGCGTGGTCGTGGCAAAATCTGGATTGAGGGCGCCAATCGCCAACGTCAAAATATCATCACGGTTCTTTTCGACGCGCCCCGTGATCACTTCGACAGGTTCCCCTGTATAGAACGCCGTTTTTGAAAGGTCTACTTCTAAAATATTGATTTTGTACGGGCGTTGAATCGCATCATTTTGCCCGCTAGGGGTGAGCTGGATCAGTTTGCGGTCTTTATCGACCTTGCTCACGATGAAATTTTCAAGCTGTACCTGTGTGCCGTAGTCGAGGTTTTGTACACGACTGGCGCGAATTGGGTCGCGAATCACCGCTTCGGGTTGGTCGATGCTGTCGTCATATTCAAGCGTGAGCAGTGGGGGAAGCATCCAATCGTATTCCGTCCACACTTGGAAACGGTAGGGGCGTTGGTTGACCCACCACATCGGCCGAAATTGAGTGAAGACCTGATCGTAAATCCACTGGCCGATGCTCTCTAAGCCGATCTCTTGAACCACGACTCGTAAATCTGGCGGGGTGTGGTCTGCCCCTGCGATGAACGTGTACTTTAATCCTGCCAGTTGAGAGAACTCATCAATGGTGGGTTTTTCTTCTAACCGCGCTGTGAGCGCGGGTAAGGCCGAGCGTACATATTGATCGTAGCGGTTCGCCTCTTGATAGATGATGTTGGAGTGATCCATTTTGACGACGACGGGCGCATCCGTAAGTCCATCACTACGGACGGGGGAAATGACCAACACCAACGCCGATGTATAGCCGTTGGTGAGCTGACGCTCGATGCGGATTTTGGCATAGCCTAAAAACATGCGTCTCAATAAACGGTGATGATCTTCGGTGATCGCCACGCTGTTCAAGCTCTCGCTGTATTCAATGGTGATTTGGATCATGCCGATTTGGTTTGAGGAAGCGATTTCCAGTAACCCATTGCGTAACTCTTTTAAGTTCACACCGAGTTTGGTCATGACGCGCACAGGAATATTATCGTTCTCATCGAGAATCGCCTGTAAAATATCGCGTTCGATTGTGTCGTTCCGACCATCTTCAAGGCGTAGGTCATTGGCAATACTGGTGATGCTTTTGACGCGCTCACTGTGTGGGGTTCCGGTATGAAAGGTCGCTTTGACCCCTTTTCCCACATATTTACGAATCGCATCCGTGATGTATTGCGCCGTCACCCCTTGGCGTTCCAGTAGCATGCGGGTGATGCTTCCCGGGTAGTCGAGCATCCCAATAAAAAGATGTTCCACGCCAATAAAGTGATGTTGCATCCGCGCAGATTCTTGCCGTGCATTGATCAGAATATCGTGATAAGAGAGTGCCGCCATTGGGTTTTAGCTCTCAGCCTGAATACGAAGCCATGTACGCCCGATTTTAAACAGTTCCCCAACTTGGATCGGGACAGGGGTTTCTTTCACTTGCTGTCCTTCAAGTAAGGTGGGACTGTCGAGAAAAGTCCCGTTTCGACTTCCATTGTCTTGTAAGTACCACTGCCCATCATGATAGGTTAAACAGGCGTGGGTTCGCGAAATTGTGGCATCTTGTTCGATCACAAGATCGTTGCCATCCGTTTTTCGCCCGATGCGTAAAATCCAGCGTTTATGTTCGTCGTAGATGCCGTCATGGGGGTCTTGTGATGAAAATACTTTCACTTCACCGTCGTAGAGGCCACTCATAAACATAATAGAAATTTCAATTACATGTGCATTCATAGAAATGGAATCAACTGAATTTTACGGATGAATAATGTGTTTTTAAGTATATATCAGGTTGATCATTCCATTGAGTGTCTTGATGCTACAGTGTTCAAACCACCTTTTTATCGTAGGGGGATTTTGCCAGTACAATAATCATCAATGGTTCCTCTTTCACACATATAAGGTTTCTTGATGATGAAATTATTCTTTTTGCTGGTTCTCGCTGCGATGGTGTTCCAAGTTTCAGCGGTGGATGCTCAAAGCGAAGATCAATCCCCTGTTTGGCCGGAACAGGTTTATGCCCCTTATATTTATCCAAATTACAACCTGTCCATGCTTGCGGATGAACTTGGGCTGAAATATTTCACCTTAGCTTTTGTCTTGGATGGGGGAAATTGTCAGCCTCGCTGGGGCGGAAGCACGCAGTTGGGGCAGTATTTCTTGCTCCAAGACATCGAACGCTTACGCGAACAGGGTGGAGATGTCATCGTTTCGTTGGGTGGAGCCGGTGGGAATGAACTCGGTTTGACGTGCCCCGATGTCGAAACCTTGACGGCGGCGTATCAACGTGTGATTGATACGCTCGAAGTAACCCATCTAGATTTTGATATCGAAGGTGATGAAATTCGTGATCCAGAGTCGATTGCGCGACGCTCAGAAGCAATCGCGTCATTACAATCTACCAATGAAAATCTGGTCGTTTCGTTCACTTTGCCTGTCATCCCGACGGGGTTAACAAACGAAGGTATCGCGGTTTTGCAATCTGCCATTGATCACGGGGTGATGATTGATATCATCAATTTGATGACGATGAATTTTGGCGAATCTTTCCCCTCAGACCAAATGGGAGAGAATACCATCCAAGCGGCGCACAGCTTGCACGAACAATTACAGGCTTTATATCCCGACGCTGACCCTGATGATTTATGGGGGATGATCGGTTTGACCCCGATGATCGGCATCAACGATGTGCAAGCCGAAATCTTCACTTTAGAAGATGCGTCACTCGTCACCGAGTTTGCGCAAACACAGGGCATCGGCTTGTTGAGTATCTGGTCCGTCGATCGCGATCATGAGTGCATCAGCGGGCAAGCCGCCTTAATGCCAACGTGCAGCGGCACGTTGCAAGAAGATTACGCATTCTCTATCATTTTTCAGGCGTTCACCAGCACAGTTGAGGATGAGTAAAACCAATCTTGTGCTTGCAAGTGCCTGTGAAATATGTTACTGTTTTCAGGTGCTTGTCAAAAGCATGGTAGATTAACAACATACTCTTATCCAGAGCAGTGGAGGGAACGGCCCTACGAAACTGCGGCAACCCCCTAAAAGGGAAGGTGCTAAATCCGTCAGAGTTTTCTGGAAGATGAGAGCGAATTTCTAGTGATAGACAACTATGAAACGACCTCAAATCTTCTTGAGGTCGTTTTTATTTGCGACCTCAGCAAGATTTTGTATACACCGTATCTGTTGAATGAGGAAAAGAAGCTGATGTCTCACGATCAACTGGACAATTTTATGAACGACAATGAACGTCGTGAAAATGCTCGCATTCGCCAAAAAGGGCCGAGCACGCGCTCTGTTCACGGGGGAAGTCGTCGTCGTAAGGCGTATAACTCGCTACACACGCCGATTGTACAGACCGCAACCTATACCTTCCGCGATACCCAAGACTTGATCGATTTTATGGAGCGGAAAGATTGGGATGAAGGGGAAGATCGTGAAGAATATGGGCGTTATGGAAACCCCACCACCAACGCCGTTGAACGTAAACTCGCGGCCTTAGATGGAGGTGATGCAGCCGTCCTCTATGCTTCCGGCATGAATGCGATCACGTCTGTATTGTTAAGTATGTTGTCTTCCGGCACACACATCGTCATGACGAATGACTGTTACCGCCGAACCCGCCAATTCTGTCAAACCATTCTGAAACGCATGGGGATTGAAACTACAGTCGTGCCGATGGGCGATTATCAGGCGATGGAAGATGCCATCATCCCCAAACAAACCCGCATTATCATCTCTGAAAGTCCCACCAATCCGTATTTGCGCATCGCTGACTTAGAACGTTTCGCTGATATTGGGCGCCGTCATAAAGTGGTGACGATGATCGACAGCACCTTTGCCACGCCGATCAATCAACGTCCGCTGGAATGGGGCATTGATCTAGTAGTTCACAGCGCGACCAAATATCTAGGCGGGCATAACGATCTTTTAGCGGGCGTAGTCGTCGGGCGTGGTGAACGGATGCAAGCCCTGCGCGATGCCCGCGGGATTTTAGGCGGGGTGGTAGACCCACAAGCCGCGTTCCTTGTGGATCGTGGGTTGAAAACATTAGGCGTGCGCATGGGGCAACATAATGCCAACGCTTTAGCCGTTGCGCGTTATTTAGAATCTCATCCTGCAATTGAGCAAGTGTGGTACCCGGGCTTGCCCTCACATCCAGACCATGCGATTGCGACTGAGCAAATGAGCGCTTTTGGCGGGGTGATCACGTTTTGTGTGAAGGGCGATTTACGCTCTACTGCGGACTTCATTGACCGTCTGCAAATTCCGTATATCGCCCCTAGCTTGGGTGGGACGGAAAGTTTGATCGAACAACCTGCGATTGTCAGCTATTGGGATAAATCCAGCGAAGAACGCGCTGCTTTAGGCATTAGTGATAATCTGGTGCGGTTTGCAGTGGGGATTGAAGACACCGACGATCTTTTGGCCGACCTTGAACAAGGTTTGTCCGGCGTTCCGGAATATCAATCCCAACGGCGTAACTTATCCGAATTATGGGAATCACGTTTCCGTAATTAACGTTCGTTTTTGAGTGAGCATAAAACCAGCGGTGAATCATTATCTTCACCGCTGGTTTTTTATTTCGGAAGTTAACGCGTAATCACTTCGCGTAAAGATTCTAAAGTAGCCTCAGCATCATAGATGGGGGTGGGGTGCAGCGCATGGATGTTGGGCAGGGTGTTTTTATGGTAGTTCACAGTGGCATCGGGGTCTTTGAGAACATGCCCCGTCAAAATGCCAACGACAGTTTCATGAGGGCTGATCACACCTTGTTCCACCAGTTTGCGCAAGCCCGCTAACGAACAGGCCGACGCAGGTTCACAGCCAATGCCTTGACCATCAATCATCGCTTTGGCATCCATGATCTGCTGGTCGGTCACTTCTTCCACAACCCCATGTGTCCACTCAATCGCACGTTTGGCTTTTTTGTAGTTTGCAGGCGCACCAATCTTGATTGCCGACGCGATGGTTTCAGCGTGGACAGGCTCGTAAGTGGCGAAGTTCGCTTTGTAGGATTGATAGAGCGGGTTGGCCCCTGACGCTTGGATGATCGCAAGGCGTGGCATTCGGTCGATCAATCCCAGTTGATGCAGTTCGTATAAGGCTTTGCCAAAGGCAGCGCTGTTGCCCAAGTTCCCGCCCGGGCAGATGATCCAATCCGGAACTTGCCATTGGAGTTGTTGAATCGCCTCAAAGATGATCGCTTTTTGCCCCTCAACACGGAAGGGATTCACAGAATTTAAAACGTAGATGCCAAATTCTGTCGAGATTTCGCGCACCAACTGAAGATTCTTGTCATAGTCGGCGGGGATGCGGATGCACGTCGCGCCATAAGCTAACGCTTGAGAGAGTTTGCCAATAGGAATCTCTTTATTTTCTAAGAAGATGATGCCTTCAAACCCACTAAACGCCGCATACGAAGCGAGCGATGCGGACGTATTCCCTGTAGACGCACAGGCGACACGACGCATATCCATCAAGTTTGCTTGGGTGAACCCGCCTGTCATGCCACGATCTTTAAATGATCCTGTCGGGTTTTCACCTTCATGTTTTAAATGGAGGCGGGCAACCCCCGCCCATTCAGCCAAACGGGGTGTCGCATACAGGTTGGTGTTCCCTTCTTGGCGACTGATGATTTTTTCATTCGGCGCGTCGGGGTTGATCAGTTCTTTATAACGCCAAACCCCGCTGTTATATGGAAACTCCAACGTGCCGAGGCGCGCATCAAAGGTTTCACGGGTGATGGTCGTTCGCAGAGTCTCCAAATCATGAATGACATCTAGCAATCCACCACATTCGCAAGTGTAAATCACTTCGTTTGTGGGGTATATACGCTGACAATCCATACATTGGAGTACACTTGGCATAGTTTCCTCTTTGAAATTTACCCGTGAGATAAGAGAATAAGATAACATTCTTATGAAAGCATTTCCTTTTAAGGATAGCATCTCCTATGCCAAAGAAAAGAGTTGAGGTATTCGCGCCTGCTACCGTTGCCAATCTTGGAGTGGGCTTTGACATCTTAGGTCTAGCTTTACAAGCCCCCGGCGACACCATCATTGCTGAGTTCAGTGAAGAAGCTGGTATTCGCATTGTCAGCCAAACTGGAGAGGGCGGACGTTTACCCTTAGACCCTGCCAAAAATACGGCGGGCGTTGCGGGGTTGGCTGTGCTAGAAAAGCTCAAAACGCCTTATGGGGTGAATCTCACCATTCATAAAGGGCTTCCGCTAGCCAGTGGGATGGGCAGCAGTGCGGCGAGCGCGGTAGGCGCGGCGTTTGCGGTGAACGCACTTTTTGATGCACCGTTGAGTCGTGAAGAACTTTTACCCTGTGCCTTAGAAGGTGAAGCGTTGGTCAGCGGGTATCATGCAGACAATGCTGCCCCCTGTCTATTAGGTGGAATCACGCTCACATTGGGGACGAGCCTTGACCGCATCTACAAACTTCCTGTGCCAGAAAATCTGTTTTTTGCGTTGGTGACCCCCGCCGTCGAAGTCCCGACAGCAGAAGCGCGGGCGGCACTTCCTCAAAAAGTAGATTTAAAAACGATGGTGTACCAGACGGGCGGTGTTGCGATGCTGGTTGATGCTATCTACCGTCAAGACCTTGTTGCAATGGCGGCGGCGATGGAAAGTGATGAAGTCATCGAACCTGCACGCCAACATCTGATGCCCAAATTGCAAGCGATTCGCCAAGCATCGAAGGCGGTGGGGGCATTGGGCTTGGTCATCAGCGGGGCAGGGCCAACTTTATGTGCTGTTTGTGACCGTGCTGATACTGCGCATCAAGTGACGTTGGCAATGCAACAAATCTACGCGGACGCGGGCATTGGTTGCATTACCCGTGTGACGCAAACCGATCCTGATGGGGCAAAAATCATCGATATGGAATAGGCTCAAATGATGCCAATAGAGTTTGTGAAAAAGTTGACAAACAGCCTTCGCAAATCTATACTCACGCTTTGAAATATGCCTATTTTTAGAAGAAAATTAATTTTTGCGTATCTTGTTAGAAAGCGGTGTTGAATGTCTGAACTCATCAAGAATTACGTTGCTGGAGAATGGACCGAAGGCTCGTCAAGCGAACGTTTTGACACCTTTAACCCAGCGACGGAAGAATTGATTGCGCCTGCAATTCGCAGTAGTGTTGATGATGTGAATGCGGCTGTTGCTGCGGCAAAAGCGGCTTATCCTGAATGGCGTTTGATGCCAGCCCCACGCCGTGGCGAAATCTTATACGCAGTGGCGCAAGTGCTGACACAACGCAAAGAAGAAGTTTCCCGCCTCATGACCCAAGAAATGGGCAAAGTGCTTTCTGAAGCGCGGGGCGATGTGCAAGAAGCGATTGATATGGCCTATTTTATGGGGGGGGAAGGGCGCCGTATGCACGGCTATACCGCCCCTGTAGAAATGCCTGATAAGTTTGGGATGGCCCTGCGCGATTCGGTTGGCGTCATCGGCTTAGTGACCCCTTGGAATTTTCCTGTCGCGGTCCCCAGTTGGAAGATGCTTCCGGCACTTGTCGCAGGGAATACCGTTGTTTGGAAACCCTCTGAAGAAACACCCGCCATCTCTGCTTTATTTGTGAAGATTTTTGAAGAAGCAGGCCTGCCCGCAGGCGTGTTGAACTTGGTCAACGGCGACGGTGCAACTGGCGCGGCGTTGGTCAGTCACCCAGATGTCCGTGTGATTTCGTTCACAGGCTCTACCCAAACAGGGTTGAAGGTGTATACCCAAGCGGCCAGCATGGGCAAGAAAGTCTGTTTGGAAATGGGCGGTAAAAACGCGATCATCGTTTTGGATGACGCAAATCTTGATCTCGCGGTCAAGGCCATCACATGGAGCGCTTACGGAACAACAGGTCAACGGTGTACCGCGACCAGCCGTATTATCGTTCAGTCAGGGATCAAAGCACGTTTGATCGAGGCGTTAGAAGCACGTGCCAATGAAATTAAAGTGGGATACGGCCTTGTCGATGGCATGGAAGTCGGGCCACTCGTCAACCAAAAAGCCCTCGAAAAAGTTGAGCAGTACGTAGAAATTGGCAAAAATGAAGGCGCTCGTTTGGTCACAGGCGGCAAGCGCGCTGACGGTGACGGTTACTTCTATGAGCCGACCTTATTTGCGGATGTCACGCCTAGCATGCGCATCGCGACCGAAGAAATTTTTGGCCCTGTGCTGTCGGTGATCGAAGTAGGATCGCTAGAAGAAGCTGTTGAGGTCAATAACAGCGTGATCTACGGGCTTTCGAGCAGTATCTTCACTGAAAATGTGAACGCCGCTTTCCGCGCAATCCGCGATTTGACGACGGGGATTGTGTACATCAACCACGGGACGACGGGCGCTGAAATTCAGTTCCCCTTCGGTGGTACACGGGGTACGGGAAATGGGATGCGTGAAGCAGGTCAAACTGCGTTAGACAGCTTCACGGAATGGAAATCCGTTTATGTCGATTACAGTGGACGTTTACAACGCGCTCAGATTGATAACCGTGAAGGGTAATTCGGAAGATTTACCCTGCTGACCGCATCACTTAAAAAAATTTGTGAAGTGGTTTTAACATAGGTTTACTGGACATCGGAATAAGCGGAAAGTTGTGCTAAACTAAGGGTATAAAAAGGCTACCGCCTTTGGATAAAAAACTTTACTGGGATTCATCCTATGAAATTGTCCAATGTTTGATGGATTTATACGGGGAAATTGATGTTGAATCCGTCGGCTTGGATCAATTGTATATGTGGGTGATTAACTTGTCTGATTTTGCAGACGATCCTGAATTAGTGAATGACGAAATCCTCAAGGGGATTCTTCGGGAATGGTATGAGGAGGTCACTGCTCGATGAGCGAACTGAACCTGCGCGAACTGCATAGTCCGGAATTTCCAATTCCAGATGATATGCAGGGAAATGTCGCCATCACCAGTTTGAGCAAGATATATAACTGGGGCCGTCGTTCATCGATGTGGCCTCTGTTGTTCGGTCTTGCTTGCTGTGCGATTGAGATGATTGCAACGGCTGCCGCGCGGTATGATACCGCGCGTTTTGGGATGGAAGTGATGCGCGCCAGCCCACGCCAAGCCGACTTAATGATTGTTTCCGGTACAGTCACCAAAAAGATGATTGTGCCTATCGTTCGTTTGTACAACCAAATGCCAGAACCGAAATATGTGATGGCGATGGGTGCTTGTGCAAGTGGCGGTGGCCCCTTCAAAGAAGGGTACAACGTGGTTTCGGGCATTGACCAATACGTTCCCGTAGACGTCTATGTGCCGGGTTGCCCCCCCACACCGCAAGCGTTGATCAACGGCATGATTGCTTTGCACAAGAAGATTGACGGACAAACATTGTCGAACATGGACGATGTGCCGTGGTATGGGGTTGGCCCAGCGGATGCTGTTCCCATCCCGATTCTTGGCCCCGACATTGTTGACCCGCGTCAAATGGATTTGATCCGTCAAAATGCAGCGCGTGCGGCAGCCGGTGAAACCTATGGCATCCGTGAGCTTCCCGCTGTAGCCATCACCGCTGTAGAAAACAAAGTTGCCAAACCGAAAGCAGCTGCGGTTGCTAGCGACGCTGTGAAGAAAGATCAAAATGCTGGCCTGAGCGAAGAAGAAGTTGCGGCTCGTTTGGAACGCCGTATGGAAGCGGTTGCGCGTAAGCGTGCGCTTCTCGGTAAGTAATGGGGACGGATGAAGAATGACAGATCAACAAACAATGACGCCGTATGACCTTACTGCTGGCGATAACGAAGCGGCAATTGCTTATCTAAAACAACAATATCCCGACATCATCGGAAACGATACCCGTCAAGGGTACAGCGGGGTAGTGGTTGATTCTGCGCACCTGCTCAATGTCGCGCAGACTCTCCGTGACGACCTTGGCTTTGATTATTTGTCGAGCGCCCAAGCGGTGGACTATTTAGGCGTCGAAGATTCGATGGAAATGGTCTATCACGCTTACCGCACTAGCGGTGGCTCTGCGTTCACTTTTAAAGCGAAGACTTCCCGCGAAAATGCTGAAATTCCATCCTTGATTGATGTATGGCCGGGGGTCGATTTCCAAGAACGTGAAGCATACGATCTGTATGGGATTCGTTTTACGGGTCACCCTGACCTGAAGCGCATTTTATTGTGGGATGGTTTTAATGGTCACCCGATGCGCAAGGACTGGCAAGAAGCATATTATGAAGAACCTACAAAGCCTTTTGACAGCCGTTGGCCTAAAGGGTATGTTCGCCGTGCTGAAGAACTTAATGCTTACGGCAAGAACGTAAGTTATCCTGACGACTTTGACCTCTCGCGCTTGAGTGATACCTCTGAACAATCCTTATATAGTGGGATGGGTCTGGGTGTCGATGTTGAACAGCTCGAGAGCGAATCTACCTTAAAGACAGATCGTTTGGTGGTGAACCTCGGTCCGCATCACCCTTCCACACACGGCGTGTTCCGCATGGTCGTCACCTTGAATGGTGAAACCATCGAAGCGCTTGAACCTGTGATGGGGTATTTGCACCGTAACCACGAAAAGATTGGTGAACGTAATACATGGCTTCACAACATGCCATTCACCGACCGTTTGGATTATATTTCCAGTATGAGCAATAACCTCGGCTATGCCTTGGGCGTTGAACAACTGCTCTCTGTCGGTGCTCGGTATCAACCGCCGACCTACCGCGCTGAAGTAATTCGCGTTTTGATGAGCGAATTGACCCGTATCGTCAATCATATGTGGGCGATTGGCTTCTTGCTCAATGACTTGGGCGCATTCTTTACGCCAGCACTCTACGCGATTGCTGAACGTGAAAAAATCCTCGACTTCTTTGAAGCGACCGCTGGCAGTCGTTTGATGTGCAACTACATGCGCTTTGGGGGCGTGTTCAAAGACATTCCCGAACGTATTCACAGCACATTGACCTATGCCAATGACATGGTTCGCGACTTTAACACGATGGAATACCTGACCGAATTGATCACGGAACGGTTACCACGAGGCATCGACGAATTAGATCGCTTCCTAACAGACAGCGAAATCATTCGTGCGCGTACCATTGGGGTAGGGTATTTGCCGAAAGAAATGGCAATTGCTTACAGCACCGCTGGCCCCTTATTGCGCGGTTCAGGTGTCGCTTACGATGTGCGTAAGGCCGACCCCTACAGCATTTATGCCGACCTCGACTTTGATGTTTCGGTTCGCCACAACGGCGATATTTATGACCGCTATTTGATCCGTCTCGACGAAATGCGCGAAAGCATCCGCATTTTGAAGCAGATTTTGCCACGTTTGGAAAGCACCAAAGGTGAAGCCATCATGGCAGGGAGCAAACTGCACACCCCACGTATCCCCGTGGGTGAAGCGTATGGACGTGTTGAAAACCCCAAGGGTGAGTTAGGGTACTATCTCGTCTCTGCTGGGGATTCCAAAGGGACACAAAACCCTTGGCGCTATCACGTTCGCGCCCCATCGTTCATTAACTTGACCGCACTCGGTCAAATGTGTAAGGGCCAGAAAGTGGCCGATGTTGTCGCTATCTTGGGCAGCATCGACATCGTTCTTGGTGAAACAGACCGTTAAACGGAAGCCTATCGCTGGGTAGGAGAGAATTTCCTACCCAGTATTTTCGAGAAGGAGCAGCCATGTACGGATTGGGCATCCTCAAAGGTTTAGGGGTGACCATTAAGCACTTCATCGACACGTATGTTGAAGATGTGCGTTATTTGGGCCGCGGCTACCTACGCAAAGAAGACTTTCATGTGCGTCAGGGGCTAAAAGCAAAAGGGATTTACACTGTTGAATATCCCGAAGAAAAAATTGCCGTTCCTGAACGGTTTCGCTATACCCCATTCTTGGTGACAGAAGACCTCGATCACCCAGAACGTCCCGGGGAAGATTGGTGTACTAGCTGTGGTATTTGTGCGAAAGTGTGTCCTCCACAATGTATTTGGATTGTGCGTAGTGAAGACCCTGTGACCAAGCGTCCTGTTCCACAACCACAAGCATTCTTTATTGACATCGACATTTGCATGAACTGTGGTTTCTGCGCAGAATTCTGCCCATTTGATGCGATCAAGATGGATCACGATTACGAATTGGCCAGCTATGATCGTACTGAATTCCACATTTTTGATAAAGAACGTTTATCCAAACCATTTAGCTACTGGGCACAAATTGCCCCCACAACTGCCTATGAAGAAGCGGTTGATCGCGGTGGTTGGGAACATACAGATATTCAAAAACAAATGCAAAAGGCGGGTAAGACACCCACCCCGCCAGACGTACATTGGTCAGTTGCAAAAGAACGTGCAAAACCTGAATCTGTCGTTGAAACACCTGTAGCCGAAGCGGTTGCTACAGAAGCCGCAGCGCCAGAAGCGCCTTCTGCAGAAGACGCCGCAAAAGCGGAACGTCTCGCTAAACGTGAAGCCGCTCTTGCCCGTAAACGTGCAAAAGAACAAGGTGGCGGCGAAGGCTAATCTTGAAATATCTGAAAAAAAGCCGAGTCTTCTCGGCTTTTTTTTCATCTCGTGAAAGAATGTAAAAAACGACTTCGTCTAAAAACTAAAAGGTGAAGCACGTGAGAAATATCAGTGGAGGATTCTGATGAGTGATCTACAAAGTCGGGTTATGTCGGCACTTTCGACAGTCATTGAGCCTGAACTTCATCGCGATATTGTATCGCTAAATATGGTGCGTGACCTCACCATTGACGGGTCAACCGCCCGTTTTACTATCGTGTTGACGACCCCCGCTTGCCCATTAAAATCGGTCTTTATCGAACGCTGTCAAGCGGCTGTCGTGGGCAAAGTGGATGGCATTACCGCAATTGATATTAAGTGGGATGCGCAAGTTCCTACCGATAAACGGATTACCGGCCGTTTAGATGTTCCCTTCCGCAGTTTGATCGCCGTTGCCAGTGGCAAAGGTGGGGTCGGCAAAAGTACAATTTCGACCAATCTCGCGGTTGGTTTGGCCGAAGCAGGCGCTAAAGTCGGTTTGATCGATGCGGATATCCTAAACCCGAATGTGCCAATGATGACAGGCGTTGGTAGTATGGTGCGCCCTGTCGTTGAAAATGAAAAGATGATCCCTATCGAAGCCTACGGCATCAAAGTGATGAGCACTGGCTTTTTAATGGACCCGAATAAACCTTTGATTATGCGTGGCCCGATGCTTCACAGCGCCATCCGTCAGTTCTTCACGGATGTTAACTGGGGCAAGTTAGATTATATGATTATCGACCTACCGCCGGGCACAGGGGACGCACCGTTATCATTGGCACAGTCTTTCCCCCTAACGGGCGCTGTGATCGTCACCCAACCGCAAGAGGTCGCCGTGTCGGACGCACTGCGCAGCATCGCTATGTTCGAGACGTTAAACGTGCCGATTCTTGGGGTGGTCGAGAATATGGCTGGTGATTTCTTCGGTGAAGGGGGCGGTGAACGGTTGGCGAACGAACGGAAAGTTCCTTTCCTCGGGCGAATCCCGCTAGATGCCGAAATTCGCAAGGGCGGTGACTTCGGTCGTCCGGTCGTGGCGCTGCACCCAGAATCCCCTGCAGGACAGGCACTTACAGGGATGGTGAATGTAGTCGCGGCACGTGCCAGTGTGGTGATGTTGCAAACTGCGGATGTCATCCCCTTAAACGTGATTGGCTAAACCTCGTTCATCAGGTGATGATACGTGAAATAAAAAGCCCGCTGACACACTCCAGCGGGCTTTTTTTAATCATCCATGCCGATGACTTGAATTTCATCACTGCTTTTGACGGGGTTATACCGCCCGATGAAAAGCCAAAATGCTGTCGTGAAAAGAAGCGCGGCGATGAGCGCGATCCAGCTTTCGGTGTGCAAGTCGCGGTACCACACATAACGTCGTAAAAGCTCGCAGGCGACGAGCGAGATCACAAAGACGATAAATCTTTTTTTAGGTTCGGTGCGTTGCAGGATGAAAAGCAAAATCGAAAAAACCGCAAAGAGCAAAAAGAGCGTACCCCAATCCATAAAAAATTTACCTCTACCTGTTTTGAATGGTGTGTATTTTACACGCTCATCACGAACCCGACATAGAGTATAATTTTCCCCTTAATCAGGAGTTGATGCTATGGTGTCTATTCAAGTTCAACCACATGAAAATATCCTCATCCTGACCCTTCAAGGCGCGATGACACAAAATAACGTCGCTCAATTTAAAATGCTGTTTGAAGATATGTATGAGAAGGGTTGGCGACAGTTCATTTTTGACTTTGGCGAAGTCACCCAGTTGGACGGCGCGGGGTTGAGAGAACTTGTGGCGGCTTACCGCACGGCGAAGCGGGTTCGTGGAAATGTGATCTTGGTTCAAGTGCCAGAACCGATTGAAGAAATTATTGAGAGCGCTGGTTTTCGTGCGGTGTTCCAATTTTCATCAACACAAGAACAAGCGCTCTCTCAGTTTTGAATCAGTTAAAGATTGCGGATTGTGCCCCACCGCGCCATGCATTGATATTGTTCAAATTAATCTCTCCAAACGGCGGGCGGAATAAAGCGCAGTCCTCTGCGTTTTCGCCTAAGTCGGTACGTGGCGCAATCATGGGGTCATTCGGGTTGAAATAATTCCACGTTGCGCGGGAAATCCCTTCGATCAACGGCCACGCGCGGTCATGATTGAAGAAATCGCTCTGTTCCCATACATAGACTGCGATCACGTAATCATTCCCATTCGGCGGGAATACGATGCCTGCATCCCCATGTACGTTGCTGAGCCATCCGTTTTTATGCGATATTGGCACGCCTTGCGGAATACCACCCTGAAGCAAACGTTCAAGGTCGTTCGCGCTCATGATCTCTAACATATAACGACATTCTTGCTGGGTAATTTCCCCGTTAGGATACGCCGCAATCAAGCCGGAACCGTAAAATGCGCAGTCATAGATCATGCTGAACAGGGTGCCGAGGTCTTCCGTAGTCGTCTGGTTATACGGGTCAGCGCCTGTATTAAAGTTGGGGTTTGGGTTCGTGGTCGGGGCAGGGATGGAGCCTAACACTTGATCGCCGCCCAAATACAGCGGTGCTGTAAGGTATGAATTGTTCATCCCCAGATATTGCATGGTATTCGTCACACTAGCGATGCCTGTGAAAATATCATTCGTGCCGTTGATCTGCATAATCAAGTTTGAAGAACTGTTATTACTACACAACAGTGATTCCACCATCAGATAGGCTTCTTCTTGGGTCGGCTCAAAAAGTAGATTGCGGAAGTAATCCACCATGATCGAAGCTTTGACGGTTGACGCGGCTGAAAAGGCGATGTCGCTATTAATATGTACTTCAGCGCCTGTTTGGAGGTCCATCACAAAGACCGATGCCACGGTAGATTGCCCGTCGAAGATAAACCCTTGAGAGTCTAAATAACCGATGATCATGTCCCGTAACGCGGTGATGTCTGGCCGTAAACCGTCCGTACTGGTGACGGGTAGATTGATCTGTCGTGAATCGGGATTCCGCAGGGCGTTATCGATCAAGCGGAACGCCGCTTCTTGATCTAAGATATAGCCAGATGACCCGGGGCGTAAGGTGAGCGTCTGCACATCATAACTGGCTGGCCCGGGCGGACGGTCATAACGGGTGGCAATATCGGCAAGGAATTGGCGAAGCAGTAATTCTTGATAGCTCGCCACCAAGTTCACATTCAGGGAACTTTCAACCGTGTGCCCTGTCAGATAGCCGATGAAGCGACCCCAAAAACTGCCACCGCCTTCATTGGTCGCGCGCACAGAGGCCATCATCGCATCTTGGTTGGTTTGGAAACCGACGGATGCCGGATCAAGCAAGACTGGGCTATCGCTGTACCAAAGCGTGATCGGTTCTGCGTATGCACGTTCCCAGCGTTGGGCCGCTTCACGCGGGGTTAAATTGCTCACATTGACCCCTGCAACCGTGACATTCCCACCTAAGAGAACATCTTGTTGGCTGAAACGAACGAGTTCAAATGCAAAAACGGCGATGGCTAAGGCCAATGCCAGCCATCCCATCATCCATAAGAGGGGCATTCGCCGCGCTCTTTGTTTAGTGCCGAGTCCACTTAACGATGCCATGAGGGTGAAGTCCATTGAACTTGTGAAGCGATATTGAGGGCGTTTTGAAACGCTTTTTGCTGAAACGCCATGAGTGGGGGCATATCTTCTAACGTATGCCAACGATAACTTAATAATTCTGAACTCAACTTGCCGACTTCATGCTGTGTGTAACATAAATAGGCAATATCGAGATGATCTTTAAAGGGGCGCTCTAACAATAAAAGTGGCCCTACTTCCACCGTCAATTCTAATTCTTCCTGAATCTCACGGGCAACCCCCTTTGCAGGTTCCTCATCACGGTCTAACCAACCACCCGGAAACCCCCACGGGGTGCGCGGATGAAAGACATGCTCCACCAGCAAATATTCATTTTTGTCGTTGCGCACGATACCGACTACACCCACGGTAAAGCGAGGACGGGTGAGTTTGTAAAAGAAACGCGCAAAAGTGATGAGCTGTGGAAAACGACGGAAGAATTTTGCTGTATAGATGTTGAGTGAGGAAGAATGAGTTGATGATTTCATAGACGTTAACTATAAATCGGTAAGCAGGCAGAGTCAACGTGTTTTTGCCTACGTCATCCCTCTGAAACCTTGATCATTTCGTGAAGAAAATAAATGTGTTAGAAGGTTTGTTTCTGGTACAATAAGATAACAAGAAACTATCCTTTATGAATTGATTGAGAGATTCCATTGTCTTCCAACGCGCTCGATTTTCTGAATATCTTCATTCGGACGCCGGGTGACTTGCTCTATTTCCTCGCGGTATTTGCGTTAGGGCAAGTTGTTTTATTTATGTCGCTTGGTCAGCGCCTACGGAAGCAAACGATCCATGCGCCCCGTCAATATTTGATTGCGGCGGTCGGCATTGTGATCGTGTGGTCGATCATTGTCGTTGGCGCGTTGTTTACCTTGCTCAGTGGTCAAACGGCGGATATTCTGCTTCCGCCGATGGAACGTGCCGCCCAAGTGATGACGCTGTTACTCCTCGGTTGGGCATTCTTCACTGCCGATTATGCCATTGGCACGCGCCGCTCAAATACCATTCTGTTAGCGGCCTGTTCGCTTGTCATCATCGGCTATGTGATCACAGGGGTTGATTGGGTCGGCTTATACCCTACGACTGAATTTAACCAAACCCAATACTCGCTCACATGGACGCTGGCGACGGCGTTGGTCAGCGGGCTTTATATCCTGCTGTACATCCTGTTCTTCCGTTATGTGGCGGACGCACCGCTGAAAATGGTCTTGTTTGCTGTTGCCGCGATTGGGGCAGTTGGCACACTGTTACAATTGGGGAATGGTGAACTATCAGGGCATTATGCAGGCTTGATGCGCATCGCCTTTTTAGTATCGTTTTTGCTGGCGCTGGTCGTCATCTACCGCATGATCGTCTCTCAATTTGAAGCTGAGATTGAAATGACCGCTATCACCCCTGCACCGCTTCAAGCTGGGGTAGCCGAAGATGCCGGCGCGGTTCAAACCTTTGTTCCGCCTGTAAACCCTACTACGTCTGAAAAAGATTCCGCGCAGTTGATGCGCGCTTTAGGCTTGATGATCGAAGGCGCTACGCCCGAAAACATCCCTGACCGCATGGTTGAGGCGACGATCACCACCCTCAAAGTAGATGTTGGCGTGCTTTTGCGCGTGCCGGATGCTAATTATGCCGATGTGGTGACGGGTTTTGACCACGTTTTAAACCGTAAAATCACCAGTATTTCCATCAATCTTGATGAGCAACCTACGTTACAAAACGCGATCGAACGACGTTTACAGCGTCCGCTCTTTCCAGACCGAAACATCGACGAACTGCATGATTTATATGCACGTTTAGATATCGAACCGACAGGGCCAACTTATTTCCAACCGCTGGTCGAAGGTCGCCAACTATTAGGCGTGTTGTTGGTCGGCTTGCCCTACACAGGGCGCGAACTGAATGAACCTGATCAGGAATTGCTCAAGGGCATTGGGATCATCGGTTCGAGCTTATTGGGGTTAAGTAACGCCGCCCGTGACGCGAAGATGCAAGCGGAAAGCCGTGTCATCCAAGCGATGGTACAAGGGGTTTCCCCCGAACAAGTTGATGATAACAGCGCCCTCAACGCATGGCAGGAATTAAATAACGAACTGACGGCGTCGCGCGAACAAATCAACCAGTTGATGAAACAAGTGGCTTCCCTGCGCATCCAACTGGACGATGAACAAAGTCGCTTAGCGCATACCTTGGGGGACACCGAAGAAGGCAAAACAGTGTCACAGCAGATTGTGACGCTGAACGACGAATATCAACACATTTTAGAAGAGCGCGACCAATTGGCGAAGCGTCTGCGTGAAGCGGAAGCTGCGCTCACCAGCGCTGTCACCGATGATCGATCCAGCGTTTTGAAGGCGATGATTGAAGCGTTGCGCGGTGAAAAGAATGAGCTGGAATCTCACCGTGACCGTTTACAAAGCCAATTGGACGGTTTGCGTCAAACCACCGCTGTCACTGCGGATGTATCCCAATTGCTCGATAAATTGAGCATGGATACCGCCCAAACCACACTCGAACGCGATGCGTTGTTGGGCAAACTCCAAGACATCGAAGGGCAGTTAGGGGCGATTGGTTTAGAAAGTGGCTTGACCGGAATTACCCGTTGGGTGATGCAGGTCTATGAACAACGCGCTAACTTACAAGAACGCTTGGATAATTTACGCGACGAACGTGCCGTCTTGCGTAGCGAGTTAGATCGTTATACCGACTTGATCGCGCGCGAAGATGAACGTGAAAAGCAAGTTCAGAACTTACAATCTGAGGTTGTACATCTCGCTTCAGACCGTGAAGCCGCAATTAAACAGCGCGATAAATTACGCGCTGAACGCGACGAATTACAAGCACGTCAAGAAGCGTTGCGCGAACAACAAGCGCGGTTGATGGCAGAGTTAGCAGGTTTTGAGCAGGAACTTCTAGAATCTCACGAAGAACAACAACAGCTTCGTAATGAGATTCAAATGCTGACCCGCGAACGTAGCCAAGTGCAAATGGAACGTGACCGCCTCGCCGCTGAAGAAAAATCGTTGGTGACTCAGCGCGATCAACTGTTGGCACGGGCGGATGGTGACCGCGAACGGTTACAACAAATCGGCGTCGATGGGGTGGGTGCACTCTCACAGATGATTGCCGATATCACAGCACAGCGTGATGCGTTAGAAAAAGAACTGGCAGAATCCCGTAACCAGATGGCGGCGCTGGAAGACCGCCTCGAAGTCTTACAAATTCGGGCGACCGCCTTCCAAGGGCAAACCGTCTATCGGCCGGATAATCCCGAAGTCATGATCTCACTCGTTCAAGATTTACGCACGCCCATGACTTCGATTGTGGGGTATGTCGATTTAGTCTTGAACGAATCCGCAGGAATTTTAGGGGAAATGCAGCGCAAATTTATGCAACGTGTTGCCTCGAACGTGAACCGTCTGGCCTATATGCTGGATGACTTGATCCAGATTTCGTTTTTAGATGCGGGGCGGTTCTCGTTAACAGCCGAACCCATCGACGCGATTGAGATCATCGACGACGCGATCAGCAGTGCGACCCCACAACTTCGCGAAAAAGGTATCAATCTCCATTTAGACCTTGATGATGACGTGCCGTTTGTGCGCGCAGACCGTGATGCGTTGGTGCAAATCATCGGCCAACTGCTCACCAACGCCTACTTAGCTTCCCCCGTAGGCGGTGAAATTTTCATCAATGCGCGCAAATCGAAACACCCATTGCGCAACAAAGAAAAGGGTAAAAACCTTCCCAGTTCGGTGTTGTGGGTGACTTTTGAAGATCGTGGCGGGGGCATTACTCCTGAAGACGTACCGCGTGTTTTTGCCCGAAAGTATCGCGCTGAAAACCCCTTGATCGAAGGGTTAGGGGATACGGGCGTTGGCTTAGCGATTGCAAAAGCGCTTGTGGAAGCACAGGGCGGTCAAATTTGGTTGGATACACGTGAACGCGTGGGCACGGCGCTCAACTTTGTGCTTCCCTTAGAAGATGAGACTGTGGCCGAGGCATCCAAGCATGCGACGCCGTGATGTAGGGAATGAGGTTTTGGTGGCGATTTCGGCTATCGCTGTGATCGCCTTCGCGTTGGCTTTCGGGATTATCCTTGCATTATCGACAAGCACAGGCCCGCAGGTAGCAACACGCTTAGAAGATTCGCCTACGCCATTGGGGACACAATCTGTAGCGACCGAAGCACCTGTGATCGTCACGACAGAGGAACTCACCGCTGAAGTCGAAATTACCGAATCTGTGACGGAAACCGTCGCAGAACTTCCTTCAGCGACACTTGATGTTTCATCAACGTCTGAAAACACGGCGACCGATGAAATCGCCACTGAGCCTGCAACTGCCACAGCACCGCCTGTGATGCCTACATCAACCACAACGGCTATCATAGAGGAAACGGTAGAAGACACGATTACGGAATCTCCCTCGCTGGATGCGGACGAGTTGGTTGCGATCATACAAACGGCGACGGCCATTGTCGTCAATTTGACCGAACAGCCCACGCAGGGTTCTGTGAGTTTAGCGTTGGATACCGAAGTTCCCGCGACAGCGACACTCACACCCGAGCCGAGCGCGACGTTTACCGATGCGCCGACTGAGACACCGACGAACATCCCGCCGACCAGCACCTTCACGGCGACATCGACACTCACGCCCGAACCGAGCGCAACCTTTACCGATGCGCCGACTGAGACACCGACAGATATCCCGCCAACCAGCACCTTCACGGCGACAGCGACTTTTACGCCCGAACCGAGTGCGACCTTTACCGATGTACCAACAGAAACATCAACGGACATCCCGCCGACCAACACCTTCACGGCGACAGCGACTTTTACGCCTGAACCGAGCGCAACCTTTACCGATGTGCCGACTGAGACATTGACGGATGTCCCGCCAACCAACACATTCACGGCGACACTGACACTCACGCCCGAACCGAGCGCAACCTTTACTGATGTGCCGACTGAGACACCAACGGACATCCCGCCAACCAACACATTCACGGCGACATTGACACTCACGCTCGAACCGAGCGCGACCTTTACCGCCACACCAACATCAACCCGCACGCCCACAACTGTGCCTTTGCCGACGGCATTGCTATTACCCGATGATTTGCCGATTCCAACAGTCGGTGATGTCCCTGCAAACGTGGCGTGTACTATCCCTCAAGATTGGGTCGAGTATCGCGTTTTACGGGGGGATACTTTATTTGAAATCTCACTGCGCGTTGGCAGTACAGTTGGGGAACTGCGAGACTTAAATTGTTTGACGAATGTGGACAACATCTACGCGGGCACGGTCATCTATGTGCCTGCAACACTTGTCACCCCCGCGCCGACAGGGTTGATGCCTACCCCTGCACTGGGAACGCCTTCTACCCGACCTGTTCCGGTAGGGTGCAGTACACAGGTGCTTCTCACCGCGCCTGCTTCAGGGAGCAGTGTGAGCGGGGTCATCACCTTGATGGGGACTGCCACCGTCGCCAACTTCGAATACTACAAGATCGAAGTTCGGCCAGATACGGTATCAGTCTATAATTTCTATGACCGTTATGAGACCCCTGTTGTGAATGGCGTGATCGGTCAATTGAACACCGAATTGTTTGCAAACGGCCTCCATTGGGTGCGCCTTACTGTGGTGGACAACACAGGGAATTATCCCGTACCCTGCGATATTCCTCTGATTTTTAGCTGACCATACCGATCTAAAACGCTTTCTATTAGACTTACATGGCGGTGAAAGTGATCTCACCGCCATTTTTGATACCTTGAAAATTGCACCAAAACGGGTTTGACAGAGTAGAAAAGTGCACTATGCAAAAGAAAAAAACATCAGTGTGGACATGGGTGAGTCGGTTCTTCTTTTTTGGAGTCCTTCCCGCTGTGACAGTCGTCATTTTAGGGGTCACGGTGAATCAATTCATTCGTGTTTTTGGTCAGCAAGTGACTGAACAGAATTTGTATGATGCCCGTCGTGAATCCTATCAACAGATGGCTCAGCAAATAGAGATGAATGTTCAGGTCACCGAACCTGAAACGGCTGATGAAGTCACACCAGAAGCGACTGAAGTGAGCATTTTGCCCATCCTCTACAAACCGCGCGAAACGGGTTTTGAGCAAGATTTTTCAACCAATACCCCACAGCCGTTGACCTTAGCTACAAATACGCCTGTTCCTCAAATGGAACCCACGCTTGATTTGGCGTCGGCGGGCACACCACGCCCTTTGCCGACATTTTTTTCCTACGGGAATGCGCCCCCTGAAGGCGCAATTGCCGCGACTGCAATTCCTACCGCTGTCCCGCAGTTGGATCGGCGTGGGCAAGATTTGATGAATATCGTTTTGCTAGGGAATGATGGCGAACTCACGGGGGATGGATTCATCCGCACCGACACGATCATGATCGTGTCGATCAACCGCACCGCAGGAACTGTCGCCATGTTGACGCTTCCGCGCGATATGTACGTTTATATCCCCGGCTGGACGATGCAGCGTTTAAACCTCGCCTATATTCATGGTGAAGCGGGTGGCTGGACAGATGGCGGGTTTGGGTTACTGCGCAATACGCTGATGTATAACTTTGGCATCAATGTCCATTATTACGCGATGGTGAACTTGACAGGCTTCAAGGCGATGGTCGATGCTGTGGGCGGGGTGCGCATCAACGTGGATTGTGCGATTCAGAACCTTCCGCTTTTAGAGGCGGAAGTGCCCGCAGAGGCGATCCGCGTCAACGAGGATGGCGACTATGTGCTTCCCGTAGGCAGCTATTTTATGAACGGGGCAGAGGCACTATGGTATGCCCGCGCGCGCGATAATAATTCTGATTTTGATCGTGGCTTCCGTCAACAGCAGATCGTGCGTGGCGTGTGGCGACAAGCCGTAGAAAATGGTTTGATCGGTCAGATTCCGCAGTTGTGGACGGAAACCATTCCTTATGTCGAAACCAATTTAACCGTAGAAGACATCATCGGTTTAGCGCCGTTGGCCGCAAGTATTGATTCAGCGTCGATTGAGAATTTTGCTCTGGTACGCACGTATCACACAACCCCATGGCAAACCCCAGATGGTGATTATGTCCAGCTTCCTGTTTATGAAACCCTGCGCCCCATCTTGGAAGACTTTTACACGCCCCCGACAGAAAGCCAGATCAATGTCGAAGGCGCGAGCGTGGCAGTGTATAACGGTAGTTCGATTGAAAACTTTGACCAAGTGGCGGCACAACGTTTGGCTTGGGAAGGCATCAATGCGTTTGCGATGGGGCCAGCAGATCAAACTGACCTCACCCAAAGTTTGCTCATTGACTACAATGGTTCGAGCAAGGGAAGCAGTTTGGAACTCATCGCCCGTACACTGAACGTCTTACCAGAGAACATCCAAATTGACCCGCAGGCAGAACGTGAATATGATTTCCAAGTGATTTTAGGGTCAGATTTTACGTCGTGCCCTGCAAATCGTGGGGTTTTGCCGGTGGAGATGCCTACCGATACCCCGTAAATTATAGAGAGACTCGATTTTAAAAAACAGCACACTTTATTTCAAAAGTGTGCTGTTTTTTTCTACCAGCGGTAATGCACTTGGTCAAAAATATAATGACGGTAGAGGTCATCAATGAAGGCCATTTGCTCAGGGGTGAGTGGCGGAATATCGCTGGTTTGGGCATTATCCTGTACTTGGGTCGGGTTCTTTCCCCCCGGTATCGCACACGAAACAGCATCAAACATCAAAATCCAGCGTAGCGCAAACTGAGCCATGCTCACGCCTTCGGGAAGAATAGAACGGATTTCTTCTACCACACGTAACCCCGTCTCGTAATCTACCCCAGAGAACGTTTCGCCGACATCAAATGATTCGCCATGTCGGTTGTATTGACGGTGATCATCTGAAGCAAATTGCGTCGTAGGTTTCATCTTGCCTGTTAAAAGCCCGCTGGCAAGGGGAACACGCGCTAAAATTCCGACTTGGCGACGTTGTGCTTCTTCAAAGAAAAGTTCTAAAGGGCGATGCCGAAACATATTAAAAATGATCTGCACGCTTTGCACGTTCGGAAACTCAATCGCTTTGAGTGCTTCTTCTACCCTTTCAACGCTCACCCCATAGAAACGGAGTTTCCCCGCCTGAACGAGATCGTCTAAAATGCCAAAAACTTCAGGGTGATAATATAAATCGGTTGGGGGGCAGTGAAGCTGTACAAGGTCGATGGTTTCGACATCGAGGTTTTGCAGGCTGCGATCAATCCACGCGGTGAGGTTTTCGCGAGAGTAGCCTTCGACGGTTTGCTTGGGCAAGCGCCGTCCTGCTTTGGTGATGACATAAAACGGATCGGAACGTTCTTTGCGCAGTTTTGCAATCAGGCGTTCGCTGTGACCGTCGCCGTAAACATCGGCGGTGTCAAACAAATTAATGCCTAAGTCTAAGGCGGTGTGCATGGCGGCTAAAGAATCGTCATCATTCACGCTTCCCCATGCCGAACCAATCGCCCATGCGCCAAAACTAATTTCTGAAACTTGCCAACCTGTTCGCCCAAAATGACGATACTTCATGAAAAACTCTCCTAATTTCGTGAATCGAATTGACCTACTGCACAAATGAAATATTTTGAAGTCGTGAAGACATTGGCGTGAATACCAACCCGCCGAAATTCTTCATACAATTGTTCCGGTTCATAGTAGATTTTGTAGATGTTGTACTCTTGCCCGTTATTGAGGATGCGGTGTTGTAGTTGATCTTGGGTGGTGTTTGTAGATTGGTTGTGAGCGGTGGAAGTGCTGGACGCGCGCGAATCTAACATCACAACATGCCCTGTGGGTTTGAGCGCTTTCGCCACTTGGGCCAGAAAGGGGTTTAATTTGGCTTGCGGGACATGCGAAAGCCAAAAGCTGAAAAAAACCAAATCATACTGTTTTTGCGGTTCCCATGTGAATAGGTCGGCCTGTTGATAGGTGATCTGCGGGTTTTGAAGTTTTGCACGGTTGATGTTCAGCATCTCTGCCGAAGCGTCAATCACTTCGAGATGATGGGCAATTTTGCTCAGTTCCGCCGTCCAAATGCCCGTTCCGCCCGCAAGTTCTAAGGCGCTTTCTACGGGGCCCATCGCTAGTAAACGTTGGCGAAATTCTTCAGCTTCGGCTGCCCACTGCTGGTTTTCAGCCTCGCCTTGATCATAGCGTCCTTTACGATAGAACCATTCATCATATTCTGCGGCGCGCGCGGAATAATACTCGATCTGACTTTTTAAATGTGCGTCCAATGGTGGCCTCTTTAACTTGGATATCCACCTCCGCCATCATGGGCTTCACCACGTTCTTGTGCGACTTTATCGGCATAACTATCCGCACGATAGGCGGCGAGTGGGTCAGGGTGAAGTCCTAACTCGATACGGACTTGTGCTAACAGCGGGCGGACATCCGTTTGGAAAGCGTCCGTTAAGAGCGTATGCGCGCCCAGCACATCACCTGCCAGCTGTCGTTCTTGGAGTGTGGCGTAATCAACAATCAATGCTTTGGCGTAGGCAGTTTGACAATTGAGGATGCTCAAGAGCATCGCTTCTAACTTTGGTTCGATATTATGACTCTGATCGATCATATAAGCGACATTTTGAGCGCGTTCGCCTGCGCTGACTAATTCCGTGAAGATTTCAAAGAGTTCTGCGGGGTTGCTACTGCCCACGATGAGATCATCATCGGCATACTTGCGCGCATTAAAATGAAACCCGCCCAAACGGTTTTCGTCCAGTAGAATAGCGACGATATGGGCGATGTTAGTCCCTTGTGCATGGTGACCGGTATCCACCAAAACCTGCGCTCTTTCGCCCAGTTTGAGGGCGAGGGCATACGCGCTTCCCCAGTCGGCAAGGTCGGTATGATAGAAAGCAGGCTCAAAGAACTTATACTCGATCAACATGCGTCCGCTTTCGGGCATGTGCGCATACGTTTCGCGAAGCGCCGCTTCCATCCGCTGTTTGCGTGTGCGAAGATCATCTTGGCCTGCGTAATTTGTACCATCCGCCAGCCAAACACTGAGCAAGTTGCTTCCCGTCGCCTTCATGATTTCGCAACATTCGATGAGATGTGCTAGCGCTTCTTCACGCGTGGAGGGGTTGGGATTGGTGATGCTGCCCAGCTTATACATATTATCTTGGAAAAGGTTGGGGTTGATGGCGCCGATCTGGATGCCTAACGATTTCGCATATTGCCCTAATGCTGTCCAGTCATCCGTTTTATCCCAAGGGATGTGAATCGCCACGCTGGGCGCGATGCCCGTTAATTTGTGGATATAGGACGCATCTTGTAACTTTTCATAGATGTTGCGCGCCGCGCCTGCATAGGGGAATGTCTTAAAACGGGTGCCACTATTGCCATAACCCCATGATGGGGTTTCAATATGTTGCTGTTTTAGTTTTGTTTTTACGGATTCAATATCAATACCACGTTGGTTCAAAATTTCTAAACAATAGTCGTAACCTATTGGGGAATTCATATCAAATCCTTTTGAAAAAAATACAATATCGCTACAATGAAAATTAAATTAACTTTCTTTTCCTTATGATTTCCGCCAGTTTATTGTCTTTTGAAAGATGTGTCAACATGACTGAGCCATTGTTTGTTGAAGAACGCCGCCGCATTATTTTGGATAAATTAGCTCAAGAGGGCAGGGTGACTGTCAATCACTTGAGTGAGACGATGGGCGTAAGTGCGGTAACGATCCGTCAAGATTTACGCACGCTCGAAGATGAAGGGTTATTAGAACGGACTTATGGCGGGGCGGTGACCAACTCGCAACCGCGCAATGTGTCAGAACTGTCATTTCATGTCAGAGCGGCGACCCGTCGGCGTGAAAAAGAAGCGATTGCATCAGTGGCTTCACGCTATATCGAAAATGGGATGAGCGTCGCCATCGATTGCAGTAGTACCGCGCACAGCATGGTGCCGTATCTCAAAGGCTTTTCAAAGTTGACAGTCTTCACCAACAGTTTGATCATCGCTCAAAGCCTGCTCGACTCGCCCCAAATTCAAGTGTTGATGCCGGGTGGCCGTTTGCGTCGTGATTCGATTTCTTTGGTCGGTCGCTTAGATGGCCTGCCCGATATTAATTTCAATGTAGGGTTCTACGGCACGCGCGGGATCGCCCAAATTGGCGGGGTGACGGATGTCGATGCAGATGAAGTGATCATCAAACAGGCGATGGTGAACCGCTGTGCTGAAAATATTATTGTGGCAGATACGACCAAATGGGGGCAAATGGCACCCTACACCTTCGCACGGCTTGACCAAGTGAAGCGTATCATCACCACCCATACTGCGCCTAACAATATCGTTGACGTCATCACCGAAGCAGGGGTTCTTGTGGAAAAGGTGAACCCAGCCGAGATATAAACGTTATTTGTGCATGTTTTAACAAAGTTGACACCTGCTTACGTTTACGTTACAGTGTTGTAAAGTGAAAGAAAACGAAACTTAAAACGTCAAATTCTTTACTTCTTTCACACTTATGTTTTTGTAAATACACACATTTAACTAGACTAGGTAGATCATGCCACAAAACCTTTGGGATGATGCTCAAGCGGCTAAACTCCCTGACCTTGATGGACTTGTTTATCGTAGTAACCTCCTTGGCCTTGATCGGTCGGTCGTCAATATTTATGGCGGCAATACCAGCACAAAACTCATCTTAAAAGATCATGTTGGGCGTGATGTATCGGTGTTAGCGGTGAAAGCCTCCGGTTCAGACATCGCGACGATTAAAGCGAGCCAATTCGCCTTGTTACGGCTCGACGAGATTTTGCCGCTCTACGAACGGGACGCGATGACCGATGAGGAAATGACGGCGTATCTGGATCGTACCGCCTTTGAGCCGGGCCGCCCTCGTCAGAGCATTGAAACCTTGTTACATGCGTTTGTCCCCGGCAAACACGTTGACCACACCCATCCCGACGCCATCATCAGCCTTGCTTGTGCGCCTGACGCTGAAAAAGCCGCGCGCGATGTGTTCGGCGACCGTATGGCCTACGTGCCTTATATTCGCCCAGGCTTCACGCTCTCAAAATGGATCGGCTCTAAAGTGCGCGAGAACGCCCAGATCGAATGTGTGGTGATGGGCAAACACGGCTTGGTCACATGGGGTGAAGACAATAAAGAAACTTATCATCATACGATTGCCATCATCCAAGAAGCCGAAGATTATTTGTCTGACAAGAAGAAGGGCAAGCGCGTTTTTGGAGATTTACAAGTCGCTTCTGTACCTGAAAGAGATCGTAACGGTCTTTTAGTCGATGTTCTGCCAATCATTCGTGGGGCAGTTTCGGCACGCCGACACGCCATTTTGCAGGTCGATTCAAGCGACGCTGTTTTAGATTATGTCAACAGCGAGCAGACGGGTGAGGTCAGCCAACTTGGCGCTGCTTGTCCCGATCACTTGGTGCATGTAAAACGTCAACCGTTATTTGTCGATTGGACACCCGACGAAGGCCCGGATGCGCTGAAAGAAAAGATTCGCTCTGGCATCGCCGATTATGAAAAACGCTACGTCGAATATTTTGAAGCGAATAAAGAAGCAGGGGACGAACTTCGTGATGCTGCCCCGCGTGTGATCCTGATCCCCGGTGTGGGGATGATTAACACGGGCAAAGATGTCACCAATGCCGATGTCAGCCGTCAACTGTATCACCGCGCAATTGAAGTCATCGGCGCGAGTGAAAGCCTCGGCGGGTTTAACAGCCTCTCACCCAAAGAAGCGTATGATATCGAATACTGGCCGTTAGAACTTTACAAGCTCAAGCTCGCCCCGCCTGATCGTGATTTTGCGGGCAAAGTGGTTCTGATCACGGGCGGTGCCAGTGGCATCGGGCGCGCGACAGCCTATCACATGGCCGCTGAAGGCGGGCATGTCGTGATCGCTGACATCAACGCCGAAGCGGGCGAAGAAGTTTCTGCAGACCTGCAAAAGAAATATGGCAAAGGCCGTGCTCATTTTGTCAAAGTTGATGTGCGCGACGAAGCTCAAGTAAAAGCCGCGTTAGATCAAACGGTTTTGACCTACGGCGGGATTGATGTACTGGTCAATAACGCGGGGATTGCTGGCGGCGCGCCGATCACCGAAACCAGCTTGGCAGACTTCCAACGACAAATTGATATTCTCGTCACGGGGTATTTCTTGTTCGCACGCGAAACCTTCCGTGTGATGAAAAATCAAGGCATCGGCGGTTCACTCGTCTTTGTGGGCAGTAAAAATAGTGTGGTCGCGGGTAAAGGTGCCGCCGCTTACAGCGCCGCCAAAGCCGCTGAATTACACATGGCGCGCTGTCTTGCCGAAGAAGGGGGTGAATTCGGCATCCGCGTGAACAGCGTATTGCCGGATGCGGTGATTCGCGGTTCGAGCATTTGGAGCGGGGATTGGAAAGAGGCCCGCGCGACGCAGTATGGCGTGGATGTTGACGACCTCAACGACTTTTACCGCAAGCGCAACAATCTCAAAGTTGAAATTTTGCCCGAAGACCTTGCCCAAGCAATTGCGTTCCTCGCTGGCCCGCGCGCCTCTAAAACTACCGGGGCGATGCTCACAGTGGATGGCGGTGTCAGTGCTGCCTATGCTCGGTAGAAGAGGGTGAGCATGTCTGGGCATGTAATTGCGGTTGATTTAGGCGCTGAATCTGGGCGGGTGATGCGTGTGAGCTTGAGCGAAAAAGGCTTTGCTCTGGAAGAAGCACATCGCTTTCCCAATAACCCTGTGATGGCAAACGGCACTCTCTATTGGGATGCCCTGCGCCTTTGGCATGAAATCCAGCAGGGGGTTCACGCTTCAGTTTTGGGTGCAAAGAGCATTGGTGTGGACGCGTGGGGTGTCGATTACGCTCTTTTAGACACGCATCAACAGTTGATTTCTAACCCCATTCACTACCGTGATCAACGGGTGAATGGCGTGATGGAACGGGTTTTTCAGAAGGTTTCTAAACGTGAAATCTTCGAACATACTGGCCTACAGTTTTTATCATTTAACACCTTGTATCAGGTGATGAGCCGTTTAGAGACAGCCAGCCCGTTGATGGATGCTGTAGCGCATTATGTTTCTGTGCCTGACCTGTTTAATTTCTGGTTGACGGGGGAAATCACAAATGAGTTTACCCATGCCACCACAACGCAGTTTTTTAACCCGCGCACCGGAACATGGGCAGGCGAACTCATGGCAAAGCTGGATATCCCGGCTCACTGGTTTGGGGACATCTTACAACCCGGTCAGCAGTGTGGTTCGTATCAGAAGATACCCGTGATCTTGCCCGCTGCACATGATACAGGGTCGGCAGTGGTGGCGGTTCCCACAACCACCAAGGACTATGCGTACATCAGCAGTGGGACATGGAGTTTGATCGGTTTAGAAATTCCGACGCCCATTGTCACTGAGGATGTCTTCCAAGCCAATTTGACCAATGAGGGCGGGGTAGAAAACACGTATCGGCTGTTACGGAATGTGATGGGGTTGTGGTTAGCACAACAGTCCCGTAATGCGTGGCGTGCTGAAGGCAAAGATTATAGCTATGCCGAACTCGCAACATTAGCCGCATCGGCCGAACCGTTATCCGCGTTCATCGATCCCGACGATCCGCGCTTTTTAACCCCCGGGGATATGCCTGCACGCATCCGCGAATTTTGCCACTCAACAGGGCAGGGGGATATTCAAGAGGTTGGCGCTGTTATGCGCGTGATCTATGAAAGCCTTGCGTTTAAATATCGTTTGCTTCTGGAAAAACTGCACCGTGTCAGTGGACAGCCGATCAACCGTATTCATGTGATCGGCGGGGGGGCTAATAATGCGTTGTTATGCCAGCTCACCGCGGACGCATCCAATTTACCTGTGATCGCTGGGCCTGCCGAAGGTACAACGTTGGGCAACGCCATCGTTCAATTGATCGCATTAGGTGAACTCGGCAGTCTTGCGGAAGCGAGAGCCTTACTGCAAAAGACGATACAGACGGTTACTTATATGCCGCATCATTCTCCACAATGGGATGATGCTTACGAGCGGTTTAAAGCCATTGTGACGACTGATGCCGTGGTATAGAGCGCGTCAGTAAAAATATAGTTTTAAGGAAAATTATTGCTATGAGTGAGATGAATGCTGTTCAGCCTATTTTGGAGCTGAAGGGGATATCCAAAGCATTTCCTGGCGTGCAGGCTCTAAAAGACGTGCAGTTTGATATTCATGCGGGTGAAGTTCATGCCTTAATGGGCGAGAATGGTGCTGGAAAATCAACACTCATTAAGATTATGTCGGGTGTATACCGTCCCAATTCTGGCGAAATCAAAGTTGACGGCCAGCCTGTAACGCTGAACAGCCCACGCGAAGCGCAGTCTTTGGGCATCGCGACCATCTATCAAGAGTTGAGCCTGTACCCTGAACTCTCGGTTGCTGAGAATATTTTTATCGGCCATGCGCCTAAAAACCGCTTGGGGCTGATCAATTGGCATGAGATGAACGTACAAGCCAAAGAGATTCTCGCATCGCTCGACATTCATGATATGGATGTGACACAAAAAGTGGGCGGGATGTCGGTTGGGAATCGTCAGCGTGTGGAAATTGCCAAAGCGCTCTCTCAAAATGCGCGCGTCCTCATCATGGATGAGCCGACTGCTTCCTTAAGCGAAGCGGATGTTCAACGGTTGTTCGCAATCGTTCAGCGCTTACGCGAACGTGGCGTAGGTGTGATTTACATCAGCCATCGGATGGATGAAGTGTTCATCCTGTCTGACCGCGTGACTGTGTTGCGAGATGGTCAGTATGTGGCGACTAAGACCGCTCAACAAACGAACGAAGGCGACTTGATCAGTATGATGGTCGGTCGTACCATCGAACAGCTTTTCCCCAAACTCGAAGCAGAAATCACCACCCCGTTGATCCAAGTTCGGAATTTATACGGCGAACCGCTCACCCGTGATGTGTCCTTTGAAATTCGCAAAGGGGAAATTGTTGGCTTTGCGGGGCTGGTTGGGTCTGGACGAAGCGAGTTAGCTCAAGTTTTGTTTGGGATTCACCCCGCGTATAAAGGCGAAATCTTAGTTGATGGGATGCCCGTCAAAATCAATAACCCGCGTGATGCCATGAATTTAGGCATCGCGTATGTTCCGGAAGATCGTGGGACGCAGGGGTTAGTCCGCGAAATGTTGATTCGTGAAAACGTGTCGATGGCCGTTTTGCGCCAATTGGCGCGCGGGCAGTTCCTCAACTTTGCGAGTGAAAAATCACTCGCTGAAGAAACGATCTCAAATTTGAGCATCCGCGCCTACAGCGTGAATCAAGTCGTCGGGAAGCTGTCTGGCGGAAACCAGCAGAAAGTTGTGGTCGGGAAGTGGTTGGCACGCAAGCCGAAACTGCTCATCATGGACGAGCCGACGCGCGGGATTGATGTCGGCGCAAAGTCTGAAATCCATCGTTTGATGTCTGAGCTTGCTCAGCAGGGCATGGCGATCATGATGATTTCTAGCGAACTTCCCGAAATTTTGGGTATGAGTGATCGCATTTTGGTCATGCGGGAAGGGCGTATCGTCGGTGAGTTTGACCGTGTGACGGCCAACCAAGAAATGATTGCTACTGCAATGATGCGTCAATAATGAACTTTTTGAATATTGTTTTTATCCGAAAGTAATTTTATGGCTTCTACTGAGATGACTCAAACCCCATTAGATCGCCCTTCTGCGCACTCAAAAGGGCTTCTGAGGCGCATTTTAGGCACGCAAGAGTTTATCCTCGCGCTGGCCATTATCCTCTTGTTGGTGATCGTCGGGTCGCAAAACCCGCGCTATGTCGCCACGAATAACTTGATCACGATTTTGCAGGGGAATGCGTATATCGCTGTCGCGGCGTTAGGCATGACGATGGTGATTATTTCCGGCAACATTGATATTTCTGTCGGTTCTTTGATCGGCGTGCTGGCAGTGATTAGCGGTTCTATCGCCAACTCGACAGAGAATATTTTATTGGCGTGGATCGCACCGCTCTTTTTCGGCGCTTTAGTGGGCGGGGTGATTGGCTTTTTTGTCGCTTATCTAAAAATCCCTTCGATTGTCGTCACGTTGGGTATGATGAGCATCCTCAAAGGGGGCTTGATTAGCGTCACACGCGGGGCGTGGATTGACCGTTTACCCGCAGGTTATGCGCTATCCCAACAACGGATTTTAGATATTCCGATGCCGATTTGGTTCATGATCGTGCTGACGATCATCGTTGCGCTGTGGATGCGTTATAGTCAATTCGGGCGCTCAATTTATGCGGTTGGGGGCAATAAAGAAGCAGCACGGCTTTCCGGTTTTAATGACCGTCGCATCACCTTTTGGGTGTTTGTGTTGAACGGTTTCTTTGTTGGGATTGCCAGCGTTTTGTATGCAACCCAACTCAGCACGATCCAATCGACGGTTCCGGCGGGCGTTGAACTGCTCATCATCACCTCATCGGTGGTCGGCGGCGTTTCGATTTTAGGCGGTGTGGGCACAGTCATCGGTTCTACCTTAGCGGCTGTTTTGTTAAATGCCATCAATTCATCATTGATCTTCATCAACATATCGCCTTTCTGGATGCGTGCTTTTCAAGGACTTTTGATCCTTGCGACGGTGTTGGCCGATCTGGTTCGTCGTAAAGGCAGTTTGATCAAGTTTCTCAAGGGGCAATAAATCATGAGCGCAGTTGAAAATACATCTTCAGGACAACCGAAACCAGCGCGCTCAAACCCTGTTCTGCGCTTATTCCTTCGCCAAGAAGGTATCCTGCTCATCATCATGGTATTGGCGGTTCTGCTTCTGGCAAGCCAATCGGATCGTTTTTTGACAACGGATAACCTGTTGAATCAAGGCCGTTTCTTAGTGGAAGTAGGGTTGATCGCTCTGCCGATGACCTTCATCATCATCACGGGGGGGATTGATCTCTCTGTCGGCTCTATCATGGGGTTAAGCGCGATTATGTTGGGCTACAGTTGGCAAAACTGGGGGCTTCCGCTGGAAGTAGCCATCGTGGTTTGCTTGCTTATAGGGACGCTCGCGGGCTTTATCAACGGTGTGTTCATCGTTCGGTTTGGCATCCCGCCGTTGATTATGACGCTTGCGACGTTAGCCTTGTATCGCGGTCTTGCCGAAGGCATCAGCCAAGCGCGTTCCGTGCGTGGTTATCCTGAATGGTTCACGCAGATGGGGCAGGGAAGTTTTCTAGGCGTTCCCAGTCAGCTTTGGTTACTCATCATTGGCATCATCATTTGTGCGGTTGTCCTAGGCTATACCGTTTTTGGACGGTCTTTGTACGCCATCGGCAACAATGAAGTCGGCGCGCGCTTTTCAGGCATCGCAGTTGGGAAATATAAGCTCATCATCTATACCTTCTCTGGGTTTATGGCAGGGCTTGCCGCCTACATTTTTGTATCGCGTGTGACCACCACTCGCTCAGATATGGGCGCTGGCATCGAACTTGATGCGATAGCCGCTGTGGTTCTAGGCGGTACAAGTATCTTTGGTGGCAGCGGCAGTATTTTGGGAACGGTTTTAGGCTTAGTGACCATTCAACTGTTGAAGAATGGCCTCTCGCTCACAGGGGTGACGGGCGATTCTACTGTGATCGTCATCGGCTTGGTATTGATTGCCGCAATCGTCACAAACAACGGTATTCAAGGATTGAATGCCTATCTCCAGCGGAAATCCAGCATGTAAATGCTGTTGTTTCTACATCGTATTGGCGGGTTTTAAGGGGGTGATTATCGAAACGATAAGCTGTATCGAACTTAGGTTAGCGTTCATTCAAAATTATGTTAATGGTTTGAAGGAGAAAAGGGATGTCTCGTAAATTGTTCTCAGTTTTTACTGCAATGACCGTTGCTTTAGGCTCATTTGCGGCCCTGCCTGCAAGCGCTCAAGATGCTTGGGATGGTGCGGATGATCTACCTACAAATCCTTTAGAATGTCCCGGCAGTGAAGCAGTGGTCGAAGAAGCGGCTGCTGAGGAGATGGAAGCTACTGAAGAAGCGGTAGTTGCTAGCAGTTATGATGGTGGCGTTGCAGTTGACCCGCCTGACCTCGCTGGAGAGCCTATCGTCCTTGTTGATATTCCTAAACTGATTGGTATTGGTTATTTTGCCGCGACATCACAAGGGATTTATGAAGCCGCCGCAGAATTGGGCAATGTCACTGTCACTACAGATGCACCGACAGAAGCAAACATTGACGACCAAATCACCTTTATTGAAAACTATATCACTCAAGGGGTGAATGGTATTCTGTTCGCCGCCAATGATCCTGTTGCAATCGCACCTGTTTTACGCCGTGCATTGGAACAAGGGATTCACGTTGTCGGTTATGATGCCAACTCTGAACCCGACGCTCGTGAATGGTTCATCAACCAAGCGGAATTTAACGGTATTGCTAAATCCATGATTGATAATATGGTTGCTGAAATTGGTGAAGATGGCAGCTTTGCAATCGTTACCAGCACATTCACCACACCAAACCAAGCCCGTTGGATTGCCGAAATGCAAGCCTACCAAGAAAAATGTTACCCAGATATGACTTGGTTGGCGACTGTTGAAGCCCAAGAAGATGCTGTGTTGTCCTTCAACCAAGCCACCACCTTGATCAACCAATATGGTGAAGACTTGGATGGTATTTTCGGTATGACTTCCGTTGCAACCCCCGCTTCAGCAGATGCAGTGACCCAAGCCGGCGTTTGCGGTGAAGTTGCGGTCATCGGTTTGGCAACCCCGAACGCGATGCGTCCGTATGTTGAATCCGGTTGTGTTGAATCGGTGATTTTGTGGAACCCCATTGATCTCGGCTACGCAGCAGTGTACGTCATGCGCGCGGTGGTTGATGGCACTTTGACCGCAGAATCAACATCGGTTGAAGCTGGCCGTTTAGGCACACTCCAAATTGTGAACGGCAGTGAAGTTCTACTCGGCGCACCTTATGTTTTCACCGCTGAAAATATCGATGATTTCGACTTCTAATAATTTCACATAGTCATATTCGGCGTCCTAGAAACTTTTAGGGCGCCGAACCCTTTTATTAAAAATGCTATCTATATGAAGTAGGTTTGTATGCCTTCAAATATCCCTCTACAACAGCTCATCGACCTCACGCGAACCCTTGCAGAGCCTCAAAACCAATATGTGATCATTGGCGAAGGGAATACTTCACTGCGCATTGATGAACAGTCTTTTTATGTCAAAGCCAGTGGGCGGGGCATGTCTATGATTGATGAGACGGGGTTTGTCGGCGTTTATTTTGACCCCATCCTGAAGGCGTTGTCAGCAGGGGATACCCAAGCGCTACAAGCCGCTGTGATGGATGCGCGCGTTGACATGAACAACCCGCTTCGCCCATCCATCGAGACGATCTTCCATGCTTTTTTGCTGGCAGATTTTGGGGTGAATTGCATTGCGCATACGCACCCTGTCAGCGTGAACCGCATTTTGTGCAGTCCACGCGCAGAAGATTTTGCTAATCATCGACTATTTCCAGATGAAGCGGTTTTATGCGGGCCAAAATCGGTTTTTGTGCCGTATGTAGACCCGGGGTTACCGCTCGCATTGACAATCCGCGAAAGAACCCATGCTTATCGCGAAAAATTTGGCGAAGCGCCGAAAGTCGTTTTGCTGGCGAATCATGGTTTGATTGTGCTGGCGAATACTCCGACAGAAGCCTTGAATATCACGGCGATGTGTGCAAAAGCCGCATCAATTTTTCTTGGGGCGGCGACGCTCGGCGGACCAGTCTTTATGAGCGAAGAAGATGTGCAGCACATCTACAATCGTACGGATGAAATCTACCGCCGTAAGCAGTTTGTGGGGGATTCCTCAACTTAGAAAATAAAAACAGGATGTGATGAGCATCCTGTTTTTTTATAGCGCGACTCTGATTAGTCTTTGGTTGTGGGGTCGAATGCGTCCCGCAAGCCGTCCCCAATCACGTACAAGCTCAATACCGTGATGAAGATCAGCAAACCCGGGAAGAAGACCAAATGCGGGCCTAAGCGGAAGAACCCTTGCGCACCGGTGAGCATGTTCCCCCAGCTTGGTGTCGGCGGTTTGATACCTAAGCCGAGGAAGCTCAAGCCTGCTTCTGTCAGGATGAGACCGCCGATATCTAACATCAACGTCACAATGATGATGGAGATGAGGTTCGGCAAAATGTGCGAAAACATAATCCGCAGTGGGTTCGCGCCAATGGCACGCGCACTGATGATGTATTCGCGTTCGCGTAAGGACAACGTTTCACCACGTACTAGACGGGTTGTGCCCATCCATCCCAAGAACCCTAACACAAGGATGAGGGTTTCGGTGGAAGGCCTGAGTACAGCCGCGACGATAATCAGTAAAAATAGAGATGGAATTGAACTGAGCGTCGCGATCAACCAGTTGACAAGGTCGTCTGTGACGCCCCCGTAATACCCCGTCACAATACCGAGCGAAACGCCGATGACCAGTGACAACGCCGCCGCGAGGAAACCTACGCTGAGCGATACTTGTCCTGCATACAACAAACGTGCAAGGTGGTCACGACCTAAGTCATCAGTGCCGAGGAGGTGACCCGGCGCACCAATTGGCGCAAAGGTATTTTCCGAGTTTGTACGGGTATGACTGACATTCAATACAGACGTAATTAATGGCGCGGTTGCTGACAATAGGGTAAGGATCAAAATTGTCGCAATGGCCAGTAGGGTCAGCTTGTCTCTGCGTATACGGCGTAATGCTAATGCAGTCAGTGATTGGCCGACATTCTGTTTTTCTTCTGTAACTTTGAGTTTTGCAACAGTTGCTTCTGCCATGTGCCGTACCCTTTAATCAAACCGAATGCGTGGATCAATAATCGCATACAAAATATCAGAGATGATGAAACCCAGAATTGTGGCTAAAGCGCCGATGATGACGGTCGCCATAACGACTGGGTAATCTTGCCCTGTCACTGCTTGTACTGCAAAACGCCCGAGACCGGGCCAAGAGAAAATCGTTTCTGTAATCGCGGCGCCACCTAACAAACCAGTGATAGAAGGGCCGAGGAAAGTTGCAATGGGAATGAGCGCATTACGCGCACCGTGTTTGAACCAAACACTGATGTTGGAAAGCCCTTTAGACGCTGCGGTTCGCATATAGTCTTGAGACATGACATCCAACATAGAAGCACGCATAAACCGCGAGAAAACGGCGATATTGCCTGTTGCCAGTACAAAGGTTGGCAGAATCAGGTAATTCAACCGTTCATATATGGGCGGAATCCCTCCAGTAAGCGTAGAGGCTGTACGTCCACCCATCGGCAAGACTTGAAGCCATGACCCGAAGATCAAGATCAGCATCAAACCTAACCAGAAGATCGGAATAGCGTTAAACACAACGGACATGACGCGGGTGAAGTTATCGAATAGCCCCCCACGTCGAACTGCTGCAAGGATGCCGATGGGAATCCCCACGACTGTACCTACCAGTAACGCAGCAGCCCCTAATTCAACAGTGGCTTGAATACGTTCACCGAGCATGTCGGTAACATTACGGCGATAGAAGAATGAACGGCCAAAATCTCCACGGATGATACCGTCACTTGTTCCGGGTGGGAAGATTTCGTCGCCCTCATCGGTGTAATCTCCATTCCCATTCAGGTCAATGCCCAATGGAAGTAGGAATGTGCTGTCTGAAACCCCATCTCCATCCGAATCCCACCGCATGGCTGAATCGCCGATCAACCAACGGATATATTGGATATGAAATGGATCATTAACCCCTAGCTGTTGCGCCACGCGCGCCCGCTGTTGTGGGGTGATATTCGGCCCAAAGGTCAGCGCTGCAACAGGGCCGCCGGGCGCTGCTGCCATGAGGAGGTATGAAAGGACCGTGATGCCGAAAAAGGTTGGGATTGCCTGAAAAATACGGCGGATAATGTATTTAATCATAGGTTGTTGTCATCTGCTGATTAATAGGTAGCCAATATAAATCTGCTTCACTGCACCGATGATGACAGTAATAATCTTGACGATTGGCTTTTTAGCAAAAACATGGGTGGTTGGGTCGAGATGCTGGTGCCTCATGCTTTTTATATTGAAATTACCAAAATCAGGTCGGGTTGGGTCGCAGATACAATTGAGGAAGGAGCAAGCCCCTTCCTCAATCTTAAAGTGATCTGTCTGAAATCAGACTACGGGGCCGCAACCGACCATGAAGTAGCATTCCAGTACAGTTGTGAAGGATAGGGGCCGAAGCCGTCTACGCCTGCACCTGCCGCATACATACCGTTAATTGCGAACATTGGCACGTAGGGGACATCTTGTTGGAAGATTGATTGCATTTCATGATAGAGAGCTGCACGTACTTCTTGATCGCAACCGGGAACTGTCTTGGCTTCTAAGTTCAAGCGGACAAATTCGGGGTTGTAGTAGGAAGTATTGTTGCTACCGCCGGGGATGACATCGCCCGCTGGTGTGAAGAGTTGGGTTGCATCTGGATCATCGGGATACCCATTACGCCATCCGAGGATGAAGGTATCAAATGTTTGGCTGTCCATGATGTCCAACAGGGTGTTGAAGTCAATGGTTTGGAAGTCAACTTGGACACCAATTTGGGCCAATTGATCTTGAACCAAGGTACCGATTGCTGTACGACGGGTGTTACCTTCGTTGGTGTACAGGCTGAAGCTGAGAGGTGTACCATCTTCAGCGAACATGGCGCCGTTGGCTTCGAGGATACCATCACCATCACCATCGACCCAGCCGGCTTCTGCCAAGGCAGCTGCTGCAGCTTCAGGATCAAATGCGATTGGGGGCAGTTCGCTTGCATAAGCCCATGATGCAGGGATGATGAAGGAGGTCATACGAACGCCTTCACCGAAGACTGCTGCGTTGATGATGGCATCAACGTCAATGGCTTGAGCCAACGCTTGACGAACGCGGACATCACCAAACAAGGGGTGTACGCCTTGGTCAATTGGGTTACCCGCTTCGTCTGTACCACTTTGTGGGTTTTCGGGATCAGCCAAGTTGAAGGCCAGATAGTCCCAAGAGTTGCCCGGGTATGAGTAGACTTGAGCGTTACCAGCTTCACCAGCTTCATTGAAGCGGGCGCGAGCATCAACTGCGGGGCCGTCGATCACGTTGGTTTCACCAGCGAAGAATTGTTCAACCAAAACGGTTTGATCGGGGACGACGCGGTAGATGAAACCTGCTGGCACAACGCCACCTTCACCAGCATCGAAGTAGGTTTGATCAGCGATCAAAGCAACTTGTTCAGCGGGGCGGTTTTCACCGAAGCTGAAGGGGCCTGCTGTAACGGAAGGAGCAAGGTTGAAGTCAATGTCCATCAATTCCGCGACATCTTCTGGCAAGGCGTGGGAAGGTACAGGAGCCAAAGCGCCTGCATAACCCAGCGAGGTGCATTCTGGGGAAGCAAATGTCACCACAACTGTATAGTCATCGGGAGCAGTGACATCGAGAATACCCGATGCACCACTGGGGTCAATGACGTAAGACAGTGGGGTATCTACAACACCAGCCGCGCCACCTTGAATGGCTGCCCAAGTGTACATAACATCTGCGGAGGTGATGGGTTCACCATCGCTCCATGCTAAGCCTTGGCGTAATGTGAAGGTATACACGGTGTTGGTTTCATCAACAGTCCATGATTCGACAACGCCACCTGCAGCCAACGGCGGGGCATATTCAGAGAAACCCGCTGTGGAAACATCAACGTTGACAAAACCTGGGAACAAGAAACCTGTAATACGGGTACTAGAAGTATCCGATGCCAAGAGGGGGTTGAAAGTAGCGGGATCGCCACCGAAGTTACCTTCGATGATAATACCACCATCCTCTTGAGCAAGGATTGGTGCTACTGCAAGGCTAACTGCCGCAAGGGAAGCGCCAAGCAACACTGACTTAAATGACTTCTTCATTCGTACTCCACTCCTTAAAGTCTATGAAGAAAAGTATTTTATGTGCAACTACGACCTTCAAACTGAATAGGTGAACCGTTGCATGGATGGGAGATGTCCACACTATATACATCTGCGGGTACATTGAGGTTCAAAATTCGTTGGAAAGCATCGCTGCTAAGTGTATTGTATCAATTCCTTAAATGATCCGTCAATTTTTTCTTCTAAACTCGAATATTTACGCTCACTTTAATTTTTTTATATGACCATTACAGCCCATCTAGCCACTGAATCGCCCTTGAATAAATGCGATGCAAAACAGTTTATAAGGCATCTCATCATGAACGAATGGGGTGTTTTTATCACAAGCACGAGAGGTGACTTTACAAGGTTAATCTTGTAGAAGTGACTTTAAAACAAAAAATATTCAATTGAGAATGTCCTTTTCTAGCACATCTCAATTGAATATTTTCAGTGATCTAAGAATATTACAATTATTACAACGTGGGTCACCCCAAACCGTGCAAAGAAAATTGTAATGACCGAAACTTTCAGTCGGGGTAGGCAGACTCGAACTGCCGACCTCTTGCACCCCATGCAAGCACGCTACCAAACTGCGCCATACCCCGTTGATGAATCGACATTCTAGCGGATAGATAATTCTCTCGCAAGGCTCAACCTATAGAAATTCTGGAAATTCAATGCAAATACGATCACTCAAAACGTTTTTCTTCAAAGCGATAAGGTGCAAGTTGGTACATTAGACAGTTATTCAAACCATTTTTAAACAAAACTTGTAATTGTTGGGTATATTTAGCTCTACTTTAGCGTTTAAATTGTTGTTGAATGAAGTGGCAATCTTGAAAGCTGTTTTAAAAACCTGCTTTACATTAGGTGCATGAGGAAATATCACTGGTTTAAGTTGAGGAGAATTTATGTCCAATAATCCTGCTGCTGTTCCGAAGCCGTCTACAGCTGGAACTGCCCAAACTGCAATTGCTAATACTCGGCAGGCATTTGTGAATATCCGTAATGGTCCGGGGACACAATATGCTGATATTGGCGACCTACGCAACTTTACGTTAGTCGCTTACTTTCCTGCAACGCGTACCTCCGATGGGTGGGTATGGATAGAGCAATTTGAAACACGCGGGTGGGTTTCTTCAACTTATGTGAACTTCGAGATCATCGCGGGGCGTCCGCCCATCACCGCGCAGTCAGCAACCCCTTATGATAACCAAGTGGCGATCTGGCATTGGAAAGGGGATTCTGTTTCTGAGAATACCATCGATGATGTCGCGCTCACGATCAAAAATAACGCGCCCTCCATCACACAAGTTTGGGTGAAAATTTCTGACTATACCGCTTCCGCTGGCGCCCAGTGGATGGGATATTGGGACACCAAACGCGCGCTCGCCATCGACGGCCCGCAAAGTGTAGATCGGTGGGTGACAGGGCTTGCGAAACATAATCTTGAATTTCATGCGTGGTGTGTCCCGAAAGGGGGCGACATCACCGCTGAAACGAATATCATCATTCAGGCCTGCCGACGCGCAGGTGTGAAATCACTCATCTTAGATGTTGAACCGTATGCGGGTTTTTGGCTTGGTGGACAAGCCGCAATTCGCCCCTTCATGCTGGCCCTACGGCGTGGATTGCCCTCAACTTTCCACATTGGCTTGTGTATTGACCCGCGTTCACATCACTTTAGCTCGATCTTCCCCGCGGAATGGGCGCCGTTTGTGAACAGCGTTCACCCGATGGTGTACTGGGAAACGATGCGTCGTCAACCTGACGACATCCTAAAAGAAACTTATCAAGTATGGGGTTCTTACGGCAAGCCGATCATCCCCGCGCTTCAAGGTGATGCTGAAGCGCTCGACATGGAAAATGCATTCACGTTATCCACACAGCGACATAGTGCGCGTGGGGTGAGTTGGTGGCGTTTAGGCGTGATGGGTCCCGTAGAATTCCGCGCGGCCAACCGCCAAATTTCGGGGTCAGTCGTTACACCGCCGACCACTGGCGGGCCGATTTATGTTGACGAACAGCTCATCAAGCCGAACGATGCAGGCTATACCGTCTATACGCATACGGGACGCAACGAGATGAGTTCCTTTGCAGGGACATGGGGCTGGGATGTCAAATACAAACAAACTGAGTCAGTGACGAGCAAGGTTGTCGTGCGTTGGGCACCTCACCTGACCCAGAACGCTAAATATGAGATTGCGGCATTTGTCCCTGCACGCCACGCGACGACGACCAATGCCCGTTATAAATTGCATGGGGTGAAGGGCACAGCGGGGGAATTACTCGTCACCTTAAACCAAGATAACTATCGTAATCAATGGGTTTCGCTCGGCGTGTTTGAACTTGACATCAACAACCCGAATGCGGGACAAGTCTATTTAAATGATTTGACGGGTGAAGCCGGAAAAGAAATCGCCTTTGATGCGATCCGCTGGCGCAGAGTGTCTACATTACCCAATGATGGCACGCCAATCCCTGCCGGCTACGCCGATGGGTATGATGTCCCTGTGGGTACGTTGAGCGAGCGTCAAAGTGGGAAAGTGTGGCCAGGCAGTTGGTTGGATGCTAGTCCTTTCGGTCGGCTCTACTTTGTCGGTACACCAAGCGAAGCGTATCACACAGGGGCAGACCTCAATTTACCGCGTGATGCCGATGCGCACAGCCCGGTCTATGCTTCGGCCAGCGGGATTGTCGTGTTTGCCAGCCGTCTGCCGACGTGGGGGAATGTCGTCATCATCAAACATGATCCGCTCGCCCGTAACGGCATGGTCATGTACGGACGTTATGCGCACGTAGAATCGATGGCGGTGAAAGTCGGTGATCGTGTCAAACGTGGACAGCAAATTGCCGATGTTGGGAATGCGTTTGGTCGTTGGGCGTATCACCTACATTTTGATTTAAGCCCCACGACAATCTTAGAGTCGAACCCCAGCCACTGGCCTGCGAAAAACCGCGACGAGCTGTTTAAGCATTATGTTGACCCGCGCGAGTTCATTTTGAACAACCGCCCATGAGCTAAGAACGTTCAGATATCAATGAAAAATGCTGCTCTCAGGCAGCATTTTTCATTTGAGAAGATGTATGAAACGGATTTTAGAATAAACCCCAATCATCCGCTGCGCCTTCTTCCATCATCATGGGGTCCCACATTTCCAGGCCCATTTCAATGGTGGTCGGAACGCCCAGATAATCTTGAGCAGCACGTCGGGTTTGTTCGAGCAGTTGAGGGGCGTATGGACAGAATGGAGTGGTCATAATCATCGTAATGTGACCACGATCTGGCTCAATTTCTGTTTTACGCACTAAACCAAGCTCGATCACATTCATACCAATTTCGGGGTCAATGACAACCCGTAACGCCTCACGAAGACCTTCTTCAGTTTTAATCTGATCGCTCATGCTAGTACCTTCATCAGTCATCAAAACAACACTTTTTTAGTATACCTGATTATACAGAGGTAAATCGAGAGGGGAGCTTTAATTTTTATAATCTCTATCATAAAAATATTGACATCTTCCCTTACGGCTGATATACTAGCCTGACTTTCGTACAGAGGGTACGGATTAAATTTAACAGCAATTAACTTTGGGAGGGCATGCTCGGAATGAGTGCTGCACTTGAAATACGTAATCTACACGTAACTGTTGAAGGTTCTCCTATCTTACGCGGTGTCAATTTGACAATCAAGCAAGGCGAAATCCATGCTTTGATGGGTCCCAACGGCTCAGGTAAGAGTACTTTAGCAAATGTTCTACTCGGAAACCCCGCTTATGAAGTGACCGCTGGTCAAATCATTTTCGCTGGGGAAGACCTGCTCGATATGGAAGCTGACGAACGCAGCCGCGCTGGTTTGTTCTTGGCATTTCAATACCCTGTGTCCATCCCCGGTGTGACACTCGCAAACTTCCTGCGTTTAGCAATCAATTCCCGCTTAAAGGCAGAAGACCCCGACAGCAAAGGGATTTCCATCAGCGAGTTCCGCAAGCTGATGCGCGCAAAGATGGATTCTCTCAAGATGGATCACAGCTTTGCAGGACGTTATTTAAATGAAGGTTTCAGCGGTGGCGAAAAGAAACGCGCTGAAATTCTCCAAATGGCAGTGTTGCAACCTAAAATTGCGATCCTCGATGAAACCGATTCTGGTTTAGATATTGATGCTTTGCGCATTGTGTCTGAAGGGGTCAACACACTCAAAGGGCCAGACCTCGGTGCTCTCGTCATCACCCACTACCAACGTATCTTGAACTACATTCAGCCTCAATATGTCCATGTTATGTACAAAGGCCAGATTGTTGAAAGTGGCGGTCCAGAATTAGCTCTTCAACTCGAAGAAAAGGGCTATGATTGGGTCAAAGAAAAATACACCGAATCTGAATAGCCGGAAGGACTATAACTCATGACGGATCAAATCGTACAGAGTGATAAGCAGTTGACCGATGCCGAGTCAGCGCTTAAGGATGTTGGTAATTCGTACCGTGATAAGTATGGGTTTAGCGATCCTGAAAAATACGCATTCAAAAGCCAAAAAGGTTTAAACGCAGACATCGTACGTCAGATTAGCGCGATGAAGAATGAACCTGAATGGATGACCGAATTTCGCTTGAAGGCTTATGAAATCTTCTTGAGCAAGCCGATGCCCACTTGGGGCGCGGACCTCAGCGGAATCGATTTTGATGATATTTACTACTACGTGCGGGCAACAGACCGCCAAGGGAAAGATTGGGACGAAGTTCCAGAAGAAATCAAGAATACTTTTGATCGTTTAGGTATTCCTGAAGCAGAGCAGAAATTCTTGCAAGGTGTGACCGCGCAGTATGAATCTGAAGTGGTGTATCACAGTATTGTGAAAGACCTCGAAGATAAAGGCGTGATCTTCACTGATATGGATTCGGCCCTGCGGGATTATCCTGATTTGGTCAAAGAATACTTTGGCACGCTCATCCCTTCTGCGGACAACAAATTTGCAGCGTTGAACAGCGCTGTTTGGTCAGGTGGCTCTTTCATCTATGTTCCCAAAGGGGTACATGTGGAAATGCCTCTCCAAGCCTATTTCCGCATCAACACACAGAACATGGGGCAGTTTGAACGTACCCTCATCATCGTAGATGAAGGGGCTTATGTGCACTATGTTGAAGGTTGTACTGCGCCTATCTATAGCTCAGACAGCTTACACAGCGCTGTGGTGGAAATCATCGTTAAAGAAGGCGGCCGCTGCCGTTATACCACCATTCAAAACTGGTCGAATAACGTGTACAACCTCGTGACCAAACGCGCGATTGCCTACAAGAACGCCACGATGGAATGGGTGGATGGCAACCTCGGCAGTAAAGTCACGATGAAATACCCCGCCGTGATCTTGGCTGGCGAAGGCGCACACGGTGAAGTCCTCTCTATCGCCTTTGCGGGCAAGGGACAACACCAAGATGCAGGTGCGAAGATCACCCACTTAGCACCCAGAACCACCAGCCAAATCATCAGCAAGTCGATTGGTAAAGATGGCGGACGGGGTAGCTATCGCGGTCTTCTCAAGATCGCCGAAGGTGCCGACGGCTCTAAGAGCAACGTCGTTTGTGACGCGCTCTTGTTAGATGCTGAAAGCCGTTCGGATACCTACCCAACGATTGAATGTGATGCCAAGCGCGTGACGATGGGGCATGAAGCCTCGGTCTCTCGCGTTGGCGAAGATCAATTATTCTATGCGATGTCGCGTGGGATGACGGAAGATGAAGCCAACGCTATGATCGTAAATGGTTTTATCGAACCCCTCGTCAAAGAATTACCGATGGAATATGCGTTGGAATTGAATCGCTTGATTCAAATTCAACTTGAAGGCTCAATCGGCTAAAAACCTATGTTCGCTGGAAACCTTTCTGGCGAACATCCTCTTTCTTATGAACCTTGTCACAGGAGAAGAAACTGTGGTTGTAGCGAGACAACGCCGTTCTTCCGCACCAGAAACCCCATTGTATACTCGTGCGGATGTGGAAGCGTTAAGCCAAGCGAACGATGAACCTACATGGCTACGTGAAAGCCGTCTAGTCGCTTGGGAACTTTATGAAAAAATGGCGATGCCCGACCGTAATGATGAAGCGTGGCGTCGTACCGATTATCGTGGCATTCAATGGGATGAAGCGGGCAAATGGATTGGCGCAGATCATGCGAAAATCGACAATGTGCCTGCACAAATCTTAGAACCGCTCATTGGCGACGAACAAGCGGGCATGATCGTGTTTGTCGATGGTAAGTTGGTGCGCAGTGAAGTGTTAGATTCGGTGACCGCACAAGGCGTGATTTTTGCCGATCTTCTCACCGCATGTAAAGACCATGCTACCCTCGTCCGCGAACGTTTGATGACCAAAGCAGTGCTTCCAAGCGAAGGTAAATTTGCCGCGCTTCACGCCGCTTTGTGGACACACGGGGTATTTTTGTATGTCCCTGAAAATGTCGTCGTCGAACTGCCGTTCCATGTCGTGATGTACAACACCACAAGTGGCGCGACGATGGGGCATTCATTGGTTGATATTGCCGAAAATGCGCAAGCGACTATTTTGGTAGACTATCAATCACCCACCTTAGAAACACAATCAGCTTTTGTTGGCGCCACTGAACTGTTAGTCGGTGATTCTGCCAATTTGCGTTATGTTGGTTTGCAAGACTGGAACCGTCAAACCTATGAGTTCAGCTATCAACGTGCGCGTGTTGGACGAGATGCCAATTTAGATTGGATTTTGGGCAACATGGGCGGGCAGTTCGTGAAGCAATTTATCGAAGTTGAGCTGGATGGACAGGGCGCAGTAGGCCGTGTTTCTGGTATGTTCTTCGCTGACGAAGATCAAATGTATGATCAAGACACTCAGCAAGTGCATAACGCACCGCTCACCACCAGCGACTTGCTCTTTAAAGGCGCAGGGAAAGATCATGCGCATACCGTTTGGCAAGGGATGATTAAATCACTGCCGAACATGCAAAAGATCGACGGCTTCCAAGCCTGCCGTAACTTGCTCTTGAGCGACGATGCACGTATGGATGCCATCCCCGGCTTAGAGATCGAAGCGGACGATGTTCGCTGCACACATGCGGCGACATTTGGTACACTAGAAGAAGAACCTGTCTTCTACTTGATGAGTCGTGGCGTTCCCCGCGCTGACGCTGAACTGGCTGTTTCCGAAGGTTTCTTTGAGGAACTGCTAGATCGGATTCCGTTCGAGCGCGTGCAAGACCGATTACGTACTTCGCTAGAAGCCAAAATCGTCGGCGCACAGCGAAACTAATTCACTTTTCTAAGAAAGCGCGTCCGACATGGCGCGCTTTTTTTATACCTATTCAGTAAAAGGTTTTTTATGAATCAAACTCAACATCCCACCGCACCTTATGATGTTGCAGAAATTCGCCGTGATTTCCCTATCCTCCAACAGCTTCATCATGATGATATTCCGCTCATTTATTTAGATAACGCCGCGACCAGTCAAAAACCTGCATCGGTAATTGACGCGATGAATCATTACTATCGTGCCTATAACGCCAACGTGCATCGTGGTATTCACAAATTGAGTGAAGAAGCCACCAGCGCTTATGAAGAAGCCCGCGTGAAAGTCAAGCGGTTTATCAATGCTTCCAGCAAACGCGAAGTGATTTTTGTGCGTGGCACGACCGAAGGTATCAACCTCGTGGCGCAAACGTGGGGACGTGCCAATATCCGCACAGGCGACGTGATTTTATCCACCCAAATGGAACATCACTCGAATATCGTCCCGTGGCAAATGCTGGCGACACAAACCGGCGCACAGGTGATGTATATCCCCGTTTTACCAGACGGCACGCTGGATTTAGAAGCTTACGCCATGCTTTTAAAGACACAACCCATAAAACTAGTCGCGGTGACCTATGTTTCGAATGTGCTTGGCACCATAAACCCGATTGCACAAATGGCGAAACTCGCCCATGAGAATGGTGCTATCATTTTGGTAGATGCCGCGCAGGCCGCACCTCATACCCCCGTCGATGTACAGGCGTTAGATATCGACTTTTTGACGTTTAGCGGACACAAAATGTGTGCGCCTACGGGAAGCGGTGCGCTCTATGGCAAGCGTGCACTGCTTGAAGCCATGCCCCCTTGGATGGGCGGTGGGGATATGATTTCACGCGTGACTTTAGAAGGTAGTACATGGAACGAACTTCCGTATAAATTTGAAGCAGGCTCGCCTTCTATTGCCGAGATGATCGGCTTGGGTGTGGCGGTTGATTATCTGTCTGCATTGGGCATGGAAAATATCCACACGCACGAAATGGCATTGACCGAATATGCGTTGGATCGTTTGCCTGAAGTCACGGGCTTGACGGTGTACGGCCCAAGCCCTGAACAAAAAGGGGCCGTGGCAGCATTCACGTTGGACGGAATCCATGCGCACGACATCGCCGCGTTGTTGGACACACAAGGCATTGCTGTGCGTGCGGGGCATCACTGTGCGATGCCGTTACACGATGTGTTGCATCTCAAAGCAACGGCGCGCGCAAGTTTTTATTTGTACAACACTTTCAGTGAGGTTGATGCGCTCATTGAAGGGCTGAACGAAGCGAAAAAGACCTTTCAAATATAAATTCCGCTCTCAAAAATATGAGCGTAGCTAAGGCATGATGATGCAAGATATGTATCGTGAAAATATCCTCGATCATGGCAAAAACCCGCGCAATCGCGGGGTTTTGGAACCGTCTGATATTGATGTCGAAATGACCAACCCCTTATGTGGGGATCGTCTGCGACTCACGTTGAAGCTGGACGCTGACCGCCGTATCAAACAGATCGGCTGGGATGGCGAAGGCTGTGCGATCAGCCAAGCGGCGGCCTCCATGCTGGGTGAAGAAATGCTCGGCAAGACGATTGATGAAGTGGCACAATTTGAAAAGCAGATGGTTTTTGACATGATAGGCATCCCTTTAGGGATTAACCGTGTGAAGTGTGCGTTATTATCACTCAAAGTTTTAAAAGTGGGCTTGTTTAAACTCGACGGGCATACATACTTTGATGAAGATGAGGATGACTAATGGCTGAATTTGTTACAGTTGCAAAAACCAGCGATTTTGCCGACGGGGATCGTATTGTCATTCAGGTCAAACGCGACTGGATCGTTATTTTTAAGGTGAGCGGGCGCTTTTACGCGGTTGAAGATATGTGCACGCATGAAGATGAGCCACTTTCCGACGGCTATCTTGATGGCATGGAAATCGAATGTGCGAAACATGGCGCTCGTTTTGATATCGAAACGGGCAAAGTGTTAGCCCCGCCTGCTTATTCGAACGTCAAAATTTATCCTACCCGAATCGTTGGCGATGATTTACAGGTGGAACTGTGAGTTTTTTAAACGTTAAAGATGCCGTCGCGAGCGGTGAAACACTCGTTTTTGGGCATCGTGGGGCGAGCTTTTATGCGCCGATGAATACCTTGCCTGCGTTTGAGCTGGCTCTACAACAAGGCGCGGCGGGTATCGAACTGGATGTGCGCCTGACCCAAGACAAGCAGATGGTCATCATTCACGATGCCGATGTGAACCATACCACCAACGGGGAAGGGCAGGTGAGCCAGCTCACCTTTGACCAAATTCGCGCGTTGGATGCGGGCGCGTGGAAAGATGAAAAATTTCGCGGGGTGCAAATTCCGACACTGGACGAAGTTTTTGACCTTGTGGGCGGTAAATTTTTGATCAATGTCGAAATCAAAGCCGAAGAGGTGCGTTCGGATGGGGTAGAGGCGCTGGTTGCCGACTCGATCCGCCGACATGGTTTGGCGGACAGTGTGTTTGTATCGTCATTTAACCCGTTGACGCTAAGGCGCTTTCGTCCGCTTTTTCCCGAAGTCGCGTTAGGATTTTTGCACGCGGAAGACACACCTTTCTTTTTGCCCCCGCTCTTGACGGGTTTTCAGCATGAAGCACGGCATCCACACCACGAACAAATTGATGCACGTTATATGAAGTGGGCAAAAGCGCATGGATACGCTGTGAATACGTGGACAGTCAACGATCCCGAACGGGCAATCACGTTAAAGAATTGGGGCGTGAACGCGATCATCACCGACAAGCCGGACGTGATTCTTAACGCCTTGCAAGGTCGTTAGCGCGTGCAATCGTTATGGTGGCGTGTCATTCGCTACGGGTTTTATCTGTTGTATCACCCGTTGGCGTGGACGTATGATCTAGTCAGTGGCGTGGTTTCGCTAGGCGTGTGGCGTGAATGGCAACGGGCAGGGTTACGATTCATCGACCCTAAAGGCCTGACGTTGGATTTAGCGCATGGAACTGGCAACCTCCAGCTTGACCTTCATGCACAATCTACGCCTACCGTTGGTTTGGATTATTCCCCGCAAATGGGGCGAATTGCTCAGCGTAAATTACATGACCTATTGAGTGTGGCTCAATTGGTCAGGGGTGAGGGGGAAAATCTGCCGTTTGCGGACGCCACCTTTCAAAATGTGATCAGCACATTCCCCACGAACTTTATCTTCCTGCCTGAAACCCTGCGCGGGATACATCGCGTTTTGAAACCGGATGGTGTGTTGGTGATCGTCCCGTCATCGGCTTTTACCAGCGGTGGGTTGTTACGCCGTATCCTCGAATTTGCCTACCGTGTGACGGGACAAAAATCGGGCGAAAGTGAGAGCGCAGAAACAATATTAGAAGGCGAAATGAGCCACTATATTCGTAAGTATGGGTTCACTGTACGAGTGGAGCAAGTCGTTTGTCCACATAGTGTGGCTTTTGTCGTTATTGCGCGAAAACAGGGGATAGCATCATAAAATTTTTATGCTATACTGTCCCTTACATGGTGGCTATAGCTCAGTTGGTTAGAGCGATTGATTGTGGATCAATAGGTCGAGGGTTCAAGTCCGTCTAGCCACCCAAAGAGAACGACAGGTCAATTGATCTGTCGTTTTTGTTTTATCCCCGTTTTTCTTAAGTCAAAATCCAACAAGTATATGATAAATTATGAGTTGGGGAATTCATCATTCTTGCCTGAGCGCTTGAGCGTCTTTACACTATTACCCATTCCTGCTTTCAATCCGAATACGTTTTTATAACTCATTGAGACGTTATCTTATGGAAAAACGCAAATTAAACCGTTGGTTGTATGCACCCCCTGCATCTTTACGCATTATTGCCGTCAATCTTGTGTTATGGATTGTTCTCATCCCGTTGGTGATGCTCCTTCGAGAAGGAGATCAAAGCTGGTTCTTATTCGCCATATGTGGCGTGGCGTTCATCCCGATTGTGCTGATTTTGCATTTCTTGCAACGCGCGCTATGGTGGATATTCGTGCGTTTTTACTGGTACTGGGTAGGGGCACTCGCGTCGTTTGGCATCATTTTGGGGATCGTCACGCTATTTATGCTCATCGTCGCGCCGGATCGTCTGCCTGTGACGGTGAACACGGTTGCAATCCCCGGTATGTTTAACGCGTTACTGCCGTTTATTATTGTGGGAAGCCTGGTAGCGTTGATCTTATTCAAGCTCTTATTCCGTAGCGATCAAAAACCCGATGAGTGGCATGTTGGCTTTGATCAACCCACATTTGACGAACCGATTCCGCTTGTCCCACCACGCGGAAGTATTAAATCTCCTACAGTTGAAGATCAGGTTGCGCTACGTAAACAAGAGATTTTGAAGAAAGCAGGGGAGTAGAATATCGTCGTACTGCCAAGATATAAAAGCTAAAAACAAGCGAATACCTCTTTTAGAGAAGTGTATCCGCTTTTTACTTTCTAATCGGCAAAGCGCCGAACCTTTTTAACTCATATTGAGATGGACTAAATTAAGTATCTCAGATTCTATGAGGCACAATCCTTTAGATAATGAATAACCAGTTTACCTACTACACCTCATCCTCAAGATGGGGTGTTTTTATTTGTACCTAAACCCAGAAATACTCGACAGTCACTTTACTTTTTGTGAATACTACTTGACAAAAAGTAAAGTTTGCTTTACATTCATGCTATGTGTTTGAGATAACGAAAAAGAGTGAAGATGAATAATTCAAAAGCCAACATGAGTTTCTTGCCCATCGGCATTGCGATTGGTGTGGCGCTTGGGGTTGCGTTTGATAACCTTGCTATAGGGATCGCTTTAGGGGTTGCCGTCGGCGGTGCACTCACCGCGTTGAGCGCCCGCAACAAAGCGGAGTAAAGAACGAGATGTCGCAAAATCCAGTTCAAAAAGCGATGCGTCGCTACGTGCGCGACTTGTTTATTTGCATGGGGCTGTATGTCATCCTCTTGTTGATCAGCTCGTTTCTTTTACGGGAGGATGTCACTGATTCCGCGTTACGCTACGTGCTGGCATTCATCCCCGTGTTGCCTTTGTTAGCGGCACTTTGGGTCTTCATCCGCATGATTCGCGAAGTTGATGAGTTTCAGCGCAAAATTCAATTTGAAGCGATCAGTTTCAGCGTCGGCGCAACCATGATTATGACGCTCACCTTGGGCTTTATCGAACGCGCTGGTTTCCCTCAAATAAGTATGATTTGGGTTGCGCCGATGATGGTTGCATTTTGGGGAATTGGCTTAGCAATTGCAAACCGGAAGTACCGATGAACAACCGCCTCAAAGTATTACGTGCCGAAAATGATTGGTCTCAAGCAGATTTAGCCGACCAACTTGGGGTGTCCCGCCAGACGATCATCGCCTTAGAGAAAGGGAAGTATGATCCCAGCCTGTTACTCGCATTCAAAATTGCGAAAGTTTTTGCCCTGTCGATTGAGGATGTTTTTAAACCGACGGACGCAGAATTAAACCAGACAATTTAGCTTTTTCTCTCTAAAAACTTAAAAGGATAACCCTCATGACAATGCGTATTCGTGCTTTGATTGTATTCGCTTTGCTTGCGACCAGCGTGCAGTTGATCAGCGCGCAAGAACCTATAGAGCATCTCGCGCTTGAAATTGATCTAGGCGGATTTGTAACAGATGCTGAGTTGACCTATCCAGCCAATGCTGACGGGCCATTTCCTACCGTGATTTTGTTTCATGGAAGTGGCCCCTATGATATGGATGCGACGGTGATGCTGAGCAGTGATAGCGAACCGCGCTCTGCAAATTTCCAATGGTTAGCGGAAAACTTACCTGAACAAGGCATCGCCGTCTTGCGCTTTAATAAACGCGGTGTCTTAGGAAATGGGGAATATGATTTTGCGCAGGTTCAGCTCAGCTATTCGCCCGATCAATTGGTTGCAGATGCGCAGGTTGTGATCGACACTGCTCTGGAATTGCCCGAAGTTGGCGATGTCTATCTGTACGGATGGAGTGAAGGCGCGTGGATTGTGACCAACGCGGCCAGCGCCCGCGAAGATATCAGCGGGTTGATTTTGCAAGGGGGCTTAATTGGCGATTTGAGCAACGCACTGCCGTATCAACATTTAGAAAATGGGCTAACCTTTTTAAGTGAAACGGTAGACGCCAATGCAGATGGCGCGCTCGACATTGAAGAAGTGCTGTCTATTCCCGAAGGGTACCCCGCCAGCTTGATGCCTTCATTCTATATGTGGGCCTACACTTCATCACCGGAAAATCCACAGTTTAACCCAATGACCGACACCAACGGTGATGGGTTAATCGACCTCGAAACTGAACTTCGTCCGGTCATCGAGCAAACGATCAACAACTATGGACTGTTCTTGGGTCAAGTTGAATTATCTTACGACTTACTCACATTGGTAGGAGAGTTACAACTGCCGACGCTCTTGCTTCATGGGGAATGGGATGGCTGGATTCCTGCAAGCAATTCTGATCAGATAGCCGAAGCCTATCCCGAATTTGTGACGACGATTATCTACCCTGAGTTAGGCCATGCCTTAAGCCTTGTAGAATCCCCAACGGCCGATGTTTTCGGTGAAATGGAACCTCAAGTGCTTGAAGACATTGTAGCGTGGGTGTCCGAACAAGAATAATTTTTCTCACAGCACGCCTCAAAGCATCGAGATACATGTTTTGAGGCGTGTTTTTTATGGGCTATGCGCAATATTTTCCCTGTAATAAAAACCTATTCAATGCTATTTTCAGTGTTTAATCTAAGCGACTTATTTGCCCTGTGGGTACGACACTGAAAGTATAGATTCGTTATGACATCACCCCTAACTGGAACCACTGTAAAAAGACGAAGCGCGTTTTGGCAGTGGCTCGTTGCCATCGCCTTATTCACTACGCCGATCTTCTCTTATGCGCTGTTCATGCAAAGAAACCAGCGCCGACTTGCAGGGGATGATACTGCTATCTGGATATTCCTCGCGGTGATCGGGATTTCTTGGGCAATCGCTTTTGGTTTGATTCGGCGCGCAAGGGGGCGAGAGCAAGTGCATATCACTGATGCTTCAGGCGTGTCTGGGGTGATCTGGTTTGCGCCGTTATTATGGTTTTTCTTCTTCATTGCGGGCATCGGCGTCATGTTCTTGTGCATCATCCTTTTTATGGAAGACACCGATGTGAATTCCCGAATTTTGTTCTATACCATCCTGACGTGTGTTTTTGCGATTGGTGTGCCTTTGGTTGGGATGTTGAGGCGTATCCACGCCATCCGTATTGAAACAGATGGCACGCTCAGCTACCGTACCTTATTACGGTGGAATCCATTGGTCATCAGCGAGTATCAACATATTGAGAATTTAGTGACGCGCGGACGCTTTAATATTCAGGTGATCACAGGTGTGCGTTTTATGAACCCTGATGCGGGAAAAGGGGAGGTAAAACTGAATTTTGTCAGCGCGTATTCTCGAAACTATGGCAGTCCGGTATTACCGCATATTCTCGATCAATTCTTCAAGATGCGCTGTATGGAGGCGGGCTTTTCCATACGCGAAACCCCGCAAGATTTACAATGGCATGCCGAACGCGACCATCAAAAAACGCGCTGATTAACCAGCGCGTTTTGTTTTACTTCTTCATTATCGGCCATTGCACACGAACATGGTTTGAGCGTAAGCGAACTCGTAACCCAACACGGCGGTGAGGCGGGGTTGGAGTGTGCGCTTCCGTTTCTGTAGGTTGTGATGCAACGGACGTAACCTCTTGATCTGGAGTGCGTGCTGGCTCAGCAGAGACGGGCGCATCAAAGCGCGGTCTTTCAACGCCGAAGATTTCCCAGATACTTTTTTCACCGTCTACGGACTCTGTAGGCGTGTGGGCTTCTGTGGGAACCCTTTCGCTCGTAGTGGTTTCTACTTCGCCAAAATCATAGGTTTGGGTAGAAGTTTCGGTAGTGTTACCGAACGGGTCAACGCTGTGAACCACAGTTTCGATAGGAGGTACCTCAACATATTGAGGAATCTCGACAGGCCCACCTTCACTCACCATCTCGGACTTCAGCGCCGACACGACAGGGTCGCGTGGGGGAGGCGGTTCGCTAGGGGGTTCATCCATCACCGGCCCACCCTCGCTAATCATCTTGGCTTCTGCTTGTGATGTATCCGTCGTGAGCACTGCATGTTCCGCTGTGGCTTTGGCGGGGTTGCCGAAGCGAGCGTAATCATCTTCGGTGATAGACGCTAAGAATTCAGGTTCTTCCGTGTCAGTGTCTACGACAGGTTCGTTTTGGCCTTCCTGTGTTGGGGTAGAGGCGACCACCGGACGGGTATCAAATTCAGTCGTGGGTGGTTCATCCCCTAACTGGATCGGTTCAATTTTTTGACCATCTTCAAAACTGATCGCGGGTTCATCCTCAAATGAGAAGTTTGCGCTGAAGGGGTCAAAGGCTGTTTCGGCAGGGGTGCTCGGTGTGGGTGCTTCTGGCGATGCTGAGTCTTCACCCCCTGCACGCGCTTTATACTGCATACGTGCTTCTACATCCGGTGCGTCACGCATCAACGATTGGGGCGGGGCGAGTCGAGCTTCTTTGGAAGTTTGAACCACTTCTTTAAATAAGTTGCGTAAGCTATCCGCCATCAGGTTTTCTAGTTTACGCGAAGCGCCACGCAAACCAGTTAAGAAACCGCGTTCTTCAAAGGTGAATGTCCATTGAACAATCGTGCCTTCGGCGATCTCTTGTAGTCGAATACGCCCACGGTTGGACTCATAATTGACGCCATTTACAAAAATATATTCGTAGCCTAAGCCTTTGTACCAAGCGGCGACTTCAACAATATATTCGCGTCCACCCGGCGTAAGGTAACGCCAACGAGTTCCTGCGCCTTCCCGTTTTGTGGAAAGGAAAGAAACTTCTCGGCAGTCCGCAATCCACTGCGGGTTACGGCTGATGTCACTGAGATATGCCCAGACCGCGACTTGCGGAACAGGGATAAGGATGCGTTGATCAAGTGTTGTCATAATAGTTTAATTATAGATTATCTGTGTGAGTGTACCAAATCAGGCATTTTCGTGTATAACATGAGTAAGCCTGTGACCTACACCCTGCCATTATACCAAAATTGAAGCGAAGGCGTGGGCTTTAGCTTTTTGTAATGAGGAGTAAGGCGGATTTTGATTACACCAGCATTAACCTTTGGGTTTATTGTAGCCACGTTGTTAGGTTCGATTTTTCACCTGATTGTTGGTGGAGATACCCGTCGATATGCCTTATTTCTCATCGCCGCATGGTTTGGGTTCGCCATGGGGCATTTTTTAGGTGTAGTGTTTCAAATCAACATTATTAATATTGGGTTAATACGCGCCTTTACTGCTTTTTGGGGTGCCTTTGCTGCGTTATTCGTTGCGATGATCTTAAGCTCGAATCGTCAACGGAAACGCAAAGCGCGATAAGGATGAGACTATATGGAACAGACATTACCACCCTCTACAACCGCAGAAAAACCTGAAGCTGGGCAAAAAGGAAAGATGAATATTCGGCGAACCGTGATCATTGCGGCGGGGGCGCTCTTAGCGGTAATTCTGCTCATCGTCATCATCACGCTTGTGATCGCCATCACGGCCGACCCTGAACAAGCTTCTGGGACGGTACGCTTGATTCGTGATTTGATCGTTATTTTTGTGGCGCTTGAAGTCAGCTTGATCATTCTGGCGTTGGCTGTGTTGATCTTGCAAGTTGCAAAACTGGTCAACTTGTTACAGTCTGAAGTGAAACCCATTTTAGAAAACACACAAGATGCGGCAAAAACCGCCCAAACCACTGCGCAGTTTGTCAGCCAGAATGTGACAGAACCTGTCGTGAAAACCGGCGCTTTCATCACGGCAGCGGGGGCATTTTCTAAAGAACTCTTTGGTATTCGTAAAGCAGTTCGCCGTACCAAGCAAAAGGCACAAAAATAATGAGTAAACGAACAAAACAGGCCGACTCATTTGATGGCAAAATATTTTTGATCGGCACGTTGATTGGGTTTTTCACAGCGGGCGTTTCCGCACTCTTTCTCTCACCGCGAAGCGGGCGAGAAAATCGTGACCAGCTCACCCAGTCCGTAGATGAAACTTCACAATCCATTCGCTCTAAAGTGAATTCGCTCACGCCTTCTGACCCGGTTGCGCAGAGTATGGCGGAAGGAAAAGAAGCGGCCCGCCGTCGCCGTTTAGAGCTTGGCTTGAACTAAGCCTATTCTAACTCTCTGAAGACGCGACCGAGTGTGTGAATTACATCACTCGCGAGGATGCTACGCTTGTGATTCGGGGGTTCTGCCGCAAGGGTGCCAGCGTATCCATGAAGGTAGACCCCGATGCAAGCCGCTTTAAAACTCTCTACGTTTTGGGCTAACAGCCCGCCTATAATCCCTGCGAGGACATCGCCTGTGCCAGCTTTGGCGAGGGCTGTTGTCTTGAAGGGACTCAACATCACCTGTCCATCAGGGTTTGCGATGACTGTATGCGCCCCCTTTAACACAACGTGAACCTGCCATTTTTTTGCATATTCGCTGGCGACTGCGAGGCGTTTTTGTTGAATCGTTTCGATGGGAAGCTGTGTCAAACGTGACATTTCCCCCGGGTGTGGGGTGATGATCGTCGTTTGAGGCAGATGTGATGACCAATCTTGAATCTTCGCCATCTGGTTGAGCGCGTCGGCATCAATGACTAAGCGTGCAGAGACGTTGTTTTCTGCGAGATGATTTAAAAAGGCGCGGATGAATTCTAAAGTATCATCGGTTTGATGAAGCCCCGGGCCGAGGATCCCTGCTTGATAGGTGCTCACTGCTGTGAGGATCGCCTGCATCGCATCAGCAGTCACGGTTCCCTGTGGGGATCGCAGAGAAATCCACGTCGGTTCTAAAAGATGACCTTGCAAGCTAGGTAAGATCGATTCTGGAACGGCGATGGTCACCAATCCCGCCCCGGTATGATACCCTGCACTTCCAGCCAAAAGGGGTGCCCCACTATACGATTGTGACCCGCCCACGATGAGAAGCTTTCCAAATGTCCCTTTATTACCGTTAACTGTTCGTACGGGCAAGCCTGCGCGTACATAGCTATCATCGACCATTTGGATCGGGGCATCATTCAACTGTGATGATTCTGTCGTGACGCCTAACGATACAAAGGTGAGTTTGCCTACACGCTCCGCGGCGGGGAATCGAAAATGCCCATGTTTGAAGGCGATAAAACTCATCGTTTCGTCTGCGTGGATCGTGTGTTCATCTGCTTCGCCTGTGTCACAGTCCATTCCACTTGGACAATCTACCGCGAGGATATAAGGCCGTTTTTTTGTAGTCTTTGGGGTGTCGAGCATTTGAAAGATGGGTGGGGTTCGCTCATCAGCAGTGACCAAGCTCTGATGTATGTTTTGAAGAAGCTGTGCGCCTTCTGCACGCAAAGGGAGGTGAATGCCAATGCCGTAGATCGCATCAATGACAATATCACTGGCGGTGAGCAGATCATGGAGCTTCTGTGCCTGTACATCTTCAGACGCTGAGGTCACCTCAATCTTGGCTTGGCGCACCGCATCCAAAAGGGGATCGCCCGCTGGACGAGCTTTGGTGAGATAACAACGAACCGCCACATGAAATTCTGTTTTTAGGATGCGCGCGGCGACTAAACCATCCCCGCCATTATTGCCCCCGCCCACAAAAACCGCAATTTTCGCCTCTTGAGGGGGGATATGAACTTTATGGATAAAGTCGATGACCCGAAGCGCGATGGCGCGTCCCGCTCTTTGCATCAGCTCCGCATAAGGGATTCCATGCGCATCAATTTCCGCTTCGATTTGGCGAATTTCTGCGACAGAAACGACTTTTATCATGATCTCTACGCCTTAAAACAAAAACACCTAAAAGTGATTTGAGTATATCGCTTTTAGGTGTTCTATAACGTTTCTACGAGGAAAGAGATTAGTACTCGCGTTTGATGACTGAGTTTGCTAACTCGATGAGCGCTGTTTTCGCAGGGGAATCCGCGATGGCATCTAAGCTTTCAATCGCACTGTTGACCAACTGCTGTGCTTGTTCTTGTGCTTCTTTCACTGCATCCCCTTTGAGCGCACGTTCTTTGATACTTTGTAAGGGGTCAGTGGTATTATTGTTTTGGGTATTCTCGTAAGCGATAGCAAAACCGCGACCTTGTTCTACGTCAATGCCGGACGTTTTACCCAACTGCGCTTCATCACCAATGAGGTCAAGCACATCGTCGATGATTTGGAAAGCCAAGCCGAGGTTGAAACCGAAGTTTGCGAAAATTTCAATTTTGTCGCTGGACGCTTCGGCTAATTTTGCGCCTAGTTTTGCGCCAGAGCGGAACAGCGCGGCGGTTTTACGGGCGATGATTTCATAATACACGGCGCGGGAAAAGTTATTCTCTTTGACCGCCGCCGCTTGCATCGTTTCGCCTTCAACTAAGGCGATTGTACCTTCAGCAAAGTCGATATTGAGGTCTTTATACGGCGCCATCAGTTCGTAGACTTTTGTGAATAGAAAATCGCCTGTGAGTAGGGCGAAGGTGCGCCCCCACAGGGCATTCACAGACGGGCGACCCCGACGGACAACCCCATGATCGTTAATATCGTCATGGACGACGCTGGCGGTATGTACCAGCTCAATCGCCGCTGCAACCGGAAGCACAGAATTGAAGTTTTGCCCACCTAATGCGGCATAGGTTAATAAAATCAAGCGAGGGCGAATGCGTTTGCCACCTGCACTCAAAATGTGGCGCGCCGCGTCGCGAAGCACTGTGACATCGCTGTTCACAGTTTCGTACATCAATGTTTCCAATGACGCAATGGCTTCATTTATGTGTTCATTAGTCATAGGCTTATTTTGCAAATCAGTCTCACTAACAGCATTGAATGTACGAGAAGTTGAGTTAAGCATCATGCACTAAGGTTCCTGTGTTTGAATACGAACAAAGGACACTTTACCTTGTTCGTTTGTGACGTTTAGTACAAATTAAATCTTATAAACGATTGTATCGAAACAGTGATTGAGTGTCAACGAACGTTCATAGATAACCGTCACTAACTTCGCATGAAGTTTTACACATTTTCCCTAACGACGGGAACATCAAACCATATGGTGGTGCCTTCATCCAAAACGCTATTGATGATACAACTGATCCCCAGATTATCGAGTATTGATTTTGTAATTGATAAGCCAATTCCTAAACCTTCATAGGGTTGGCTTTTATTGGAATGAAGTTGATAAAACGTATCGAAGACTTTGTCAGCAGTATCTTTATCCATGCCAACCCCAAAGTCCTGAATCTGAATACGCACCACGTTGTCGATGTGTGTGTAAGTGACGAGAACTTGGTCTTTACTATTCTTGAGGGCGTTGATGATGAGTTCTTGCATCACGATGCCAATTTTTTTCGCATCCGTAAGCAGTGCCGGTATCCCTACTGGGTAAGTGATTGTGATTCTATCAACTTCGTCGGTATGCGGAAAATGCTTTTTAATCGTCTTGAGCGCGAAATAGTAAGGGTCTAACGCGTGACAGGCTTCTATTTTAACTGGCCCTAATTCGCGTAGTGATCTTAACCGTGTGAGGTGGGTTTCAAGACGGCTCGCGGCCTGTAGTACCATATCAAGAGTGTTCTCTGCATACCCCGCTTGATCTTGGAGTTGTTTCAACCCCGCTTTAATGTGATGGATCGGCGTGGCGAATTCATGCACCACCGTATTGAGAACATTACTGCGTAACATCTCCAATTGTTGATCTTTGAGCGACTGAAAATGTCTATTTTGGCTGAGACGGTTGCAATTTGTCGTGATGTAGTGCGTATCCGCAGGGGCGATAAAGTCGATCATTTCGTATTCGCTCAACGCGGATGGACTATCGCAGACACACAGCAAGTAGGTAGCAAAGGGTTTTGGCTTGTTCAGCAGTCCCTTTAAATTGGATATGCGAATTGTGTTGCAGTCAATCAGGGTGATGAGCGGGGACAGATCACGCAGTTCTTCTAGGTGAGCGCGTCGTGTGGTGATGCGGAAGAGATGGATATCAAACGCTTCAGAAAGCTCATCGATTGTCTCGTTCATCCACGCTTGATTTTGGTTTTGAGTGAGTATGGCAAGGGCTGGCTTGCGTGACATATTCTGTCGCTTATATGCTCATGGTGAATCTACGCATTAGGGTCATCGTCCATCGACTCTAACGCTTGGATAAAGGCATCTAAATTTGGACGTTCTTGGTTACATTCAGAACAACCCACATAAGGATCGGCGATTGGTTTTTTATGCTTACTGCATGTTGCAATCAGTTCTGTACGACGGCCAAGCCCTAATAAAACAGGTTTGAAGCGTAAGGTCAGGGCTAAGTTCGGGTTGGCATTCGCTTGTAGAATATCGGGTACAGGACATTTTGAGCAATCAGACGGTTTCCACGGCAGAGACCCATCATGTTCGTCTACTAATCGACATTCCTGCACATTACGCCCACGGTGAAAATCTTGATAATAATAGCGACATTCTTTACCCGCTGGAGTACGCATCTAACATCCTACAGTTTCCAAGAACAGTAGTCTAATCTCTAAATTCGGATCAGACTACCGTTCAATCCTAACATATAAAGGTGAAGTTTAAAGCGGATTACCGTTTGAATCTCGTGATGATTGAGTTTAAATTATTTCAGCCATTCCGCTGCCCGTTGCCCTAAATTTTGGAGGGGTTCAATCAAGACATCACAATCGGGCAGGGCATCGATAAAAGCACGCCCATAATTTTTATTGGTTACGCGCGAATCTAAAATCACCACCACGCCGCGGTCTGTCTGCGTGCGGATCAACCGTCCAAACCCTTGACGGAAGCGTAAGAGCGCGTCGGGCAGGGTAAATTGATTGAACGCATCTTGATAGGTCGCAGAGCGCGCCGCAAATACTGGGTCGGTCGGCACGGTGAAGGGCAAGCGAACAATCACTAACCCGCTCAAAGAATCCCCCGGGATATCGACCCCTTCCCAAAAACTTCGTGTGCCTAATAACACCGCTTTTTTAGAATTCTTGAAACTTTCCACTAACGTTTGGCGACTGTTGCCGTCGGACTGGTCAAACACGCTGATGTTGCCTAATGCCAAACGTGGTGTGATCGCCTGTGCCGTTTGCTTTAACTGCTGATAGCTGGTGAAAAGGGCTAAGACGCGACCTTCCAGCGTCGCCGCTAACTCGATGATGGCGCGTTCCACTTGTTGCTGATAGCGCTGTTTGTCGGTCGGTTCGGGCATATCTTTAGGCACAAACACCAGCGTAGATTCTTTGTAGTTGAAGGGCGAACCCAGTGAGATCGATTCGACCTTTTGCGCGTGTAGGCGATCTTGTAAGAACGTGAACTCGCCGTTCACATGCAGTGTCGCGCTGGTCAAGATCACCGAATCTTTTTCATTCCACAAAAACTCTTCCAACATCGATCCGATATGTAATGGGGCGCTGTGGAGCGTGATGTTTTCATGATCTTGTGGCAGGGCAAACCAATAAATAACGTTGGGATCGGGCACTTCTACAAAGGCATCAATGATTTGATAGGCTGATAAAAAGAACCGTTGCGTGGATGTCAACGCGGCGATCAGGTCAGCGCCTTCGTCACCGAGTTGAGCTTCATATTTGGTTACCCCTGCGCTCAATTGGCGTAATGCATCGCTGATGGCTTGTATAAATTCCTTGAGGTTTCCCCATACGGATTGAACTTGCGAGACTTCTAGCTTGGCGCGGACTTCGGGCGTGATGCGAATTTGCATCAGGTACTCTCCACGCGGAAGGCGTAGTTCTTCCAAAAATTCGCGGAAGGTGCCGAACAGACGGGAAATGTGAATTTCCATCGCGCCTGATGCGCTTTGAACCCCCTCCACAAAATTGAGATATTTCTCGCGTTCGCGCTCGTTCAGCACATTTTCAAGCGTGTTGAGCAAACTTCCCAATAACCCTTTGCGCACGCCACCAAGATCAACGATGCGACGGCGTAGCGTTAGCTCATCTAGGTGGAAGCTCAGGCCATTGGTGACGGCTTCTTCAATGTGATGCGCTTCATCCACAATCACATGCCGATATTCCGGCAGGACACGGCTTTCAGTCATCGCGTCAGAGATGAGAAGGGCGTGATTAGCAATCACAATATGCGCGGCTTCGGCAGCTTTACGCGCTTTGTAGAAGGGGCAAGTACCGCCCATTTCGATGCGGCATCTTTCTGTGGTACAGCCTTCATCTTCGGCGCTGAGTCGGTTCCAGATACTGCCTTCATCCGGCCCGCGCAAACTGATCTCGCCCCGGTCTCCAGACCCACCCGCCGCTAACCAAACCAAAATCTTAGCGAGCATACGTAATTCTTCGATAGAGTTGGGCTTGCGACGACGCATAGCGGCCAGCCGACGCGGGCATAGATAATTACTGCGCCCCTTCATGACCGCCGCTTGCAGTGGGGTATCTAAAACATTTTGTAAGTTAGGGATGTCTTTTTGGATCAGTTGATCTTGTAAATTGATCGTGTTGGTGGCGACGACCACGCGCTCATTATTGCGAATCGCCCATAACGCCGCTGGGGTCAAATATGCCAGCGATTTCCCCGTGCCTGTGCCTGCTTCAATAATTTCGTGATACGAATCATTAAACGCACTGGCGATTTCTGTCGCCATTTTTAACTGTTGAGGGCGGTTTTCATACGCTTCATCTTGTTGAGCGAATGCGCCTTCTGGCCCTAAAACATCGAGAATATCATGATCGCTGACGCGGTCGCGATATTCGCTGGCTTTCAGCGGTTGCTTGACCTCTTTGACTGGGGCGAAGGCGCTGAACGTCGCATCCCCGCTGATGCGACCAGGGGAAGCGCTTCGTTCATGCAGTAAGGCTTCAAAAAATGGACGTGCATCCCATGAAAAGTTTTGTGCTAATTCGGTGATTTCCCGCAAAATATGAAACGGGATGTCATGCGCAATCGTCCACAAGTGAGTATATAACTTGGCGGTAGCGTGGGCATCGAATAAGGCGCGGTGAGCATTTTGAATGTCAAACCCAATCGCGTGGGTGAGGCTGGTTAGATTATACCGTGCGGCAGTTGGCATAATCACCGAGGCTAATTCATACGTGTCGAGGCGAACGTTTTGTTTCAAAATCCCACGATGATTGAGGAAGCTAGCATCAAAACTGATGTTATGCGCGACCCAAGGGCTTTGACCTACAAAACTCGCTATGAGGGGCATTACCTGTTGAACCCCCGGCGCATCGTACACATCTTCTTGTTGAATCCCTGTGAGTTGGGTGATTTGAGGCGGAATTTTTCGCCCAGGGTTTACGAAAATGGAGAATGTATCGATCACCTCTCCATCTTTAAAGCGAACTGCACCGACTTCGATAATCTCATCTTTGACAGGATCAAACCCTGTTGTTTCTAAATCTAAAGCAACCAGTTCGCCGCGCATTTAAAATCCATTTCTTCACTGATATAACGAACTCTCGTTCTAACATTTGCGAAGTATAGCATATTCAGGAAACAAAACAGGACGTGATACACGTCCTGTTTTAGAGTTTATAACGTGGTGAAGAAGCGTTTAACTTTCAGGGGTTGCTTCTTCAGTAGGTTCAACCTCAACGGTCGCTTCTTCTGTTTCGGTTGCTTCAGGCGTGGCTTCAGTTGTTGCTTCTGTTGCTTCTACTGGAGCTTCTTCCGTTGCTTCGGCTGAGGCATCGCCAGCTTCTGCGGTTGCTTCAGGGGTGACTTCAACCAACGCGGCGGTGTTCGCGGCATCAAATGCGACGACCAGCGCTTCACGTAAGTTGTTCAGTGAACCGTAGCTCACCCCAACGATATTCGCGGCGGTGAATTGGGCGAAGTTGAAATCATCGGCTAAATACCACAGCAGGGATTGAACTTCTGGACGTCCCAAAGCGGATTGGCTAACCAGTAATGTCAGCGGTTGGGTCAAAACGTAGGAACCATCTGCAATCGTGGCTTCAGATGGGGTTACACAGCCATCGCCTGCATCAACGCCCACCAATTGAACATTGGCTTGGTTGCTTTCAACAATCTGCTGATATTCCGCCCATGTGAAGTAACCGAGCGCACCTTCAACATTGGCGATTGCGGCGGCGCGGAACAATGGGGCCGCATTAAATTGAGCGGGTTCGCCATCGACACGGTTGCTCACAGTGGCCTCTGAAAGTTGTGCCATGAGCAAGTCTGCGGTGAGCGAGTGTTCAGACGATTGGAACAAGGTGAGGGCAGTTTCTGGGAAGCTGGCATCCACTTGGTCCCATGTTTCAACGGTACTTGCTGAAGCTGCGCTCCATGTGGTCAAGAGTTGTTCGGTGGTCATGCAGGTCAGATAGTCTGATGCGCCGTTCCCCACCAAGACGACGGTTTGGAAACCTAATGGGAAGGTTTCGACAACCACATTGGTTTCTGCACAGGCGGCCAATGTTTCGTCAGTCACGGCGGTATGGGTCAAGACGATGTCGGTGGCGTTACTGCACAGGTTGCGTAAGCCTGCTTCAGTTCCTTGGAAGGTTGAAGTGACGGTGACCGTCGCATACGTTCCGGTGAATGCGCTCGACACAGCGCTGAAATAAGGCTGGGCACTCCCTGCACCCTGAACTTGGATCGTCCCCAAAATTTGAGAGGCGGGCGTAAAGGTTGCGCGTTCACGGCTGAATACACGTCCTACCGTTTCATTGGCGAGGATTTCTGCGTTTTCGGCAGACACGCTCTCAGCAGGCACGGTGTATGAGGCTTCTGCAAGTGTCCCTCCAAGCAAGCTGTCGATGACTTCGGTCATGCCCGCTTTGCTCAAGGAGGCTGCATTCACATAGACGTAAATATTGTTCGCGGCGGTATAAAGGCCGTCATCTACATTTTGCGCGGTTGGGCTGGTGCACCCTGCGGCGGTGGAGTTGTATTGCAACACGCGGACATCGTCACCCAGTAGTGAGGCTTGCGCTAACGAAGTGATCACCAACGCATTAGGGTCTGCGGTCACCACATCAGTGACCGACGCATCTTCTAAGCTGAGCGCATCACTGCGGAAGCCATCCCCTTCAACGAGGGTATCGAGAAGGGCATATTCCGATGTTGTAGTGTTAGGGAGATAAATAACCACGGGCGCTGAAGGGTTGGTTGCATTGACAAGCGACCAATCCGTCACAGTGCCTTCTGCGCTTGGGGCTAACAGTGCGTTCAGCTCCAGCGTGGCGATACATTGATTAAAAGATGATTCTGGACTGCTCACAAAGGCTAAAATGTTGTAGCCAATAAGGAATTCGTGAAATTGAATACTGTTTGCTGTACAAGGAAGTTCTTCACTTGCTTCAAGGGCGCGGGTTGCAGTGGCAATGTCGGCAGTCCCTGCACAGAATGCTTGGAAACCGCTTGTTGTTCCTGTCACCTCTACGGTAACATCTTGTCCAGTTTCAGCAGATGCTGCTTCAAGGATTGGGGTTGAAAGCCCAGACCCGACTGCTGTAATAGGCTCTTCTTGGGCTAACATTACTTGTGTTGATAAAGTGAAAAAAAGCGCGACCAAGGTAATTAACCCGATCCCGCGGTAAGGGTGGCGCATGTTAAAATGCTCCTTGCAATCGGTCATATGACGTATAATAGGAAGTCGCAAGCCATTGTACTGTTGACTGAAGAATTGTCTAGGCATAGTTTACTGATAGGTTTATGAATGAGTGACTTGCACGAGAAAAGTGTTTTTGAACGGGTTGGCGGAGAACCGATAATTCGCCAATTGGTGGATGTGTTTTATGAAAAAGTAGTCGCAGATACCCCCCTCCGTTCAATTTTTCCTGAGGATTTAGAAGAAGGTAAAGAGTATCAATACCTTTTTATTATGCAACTTTTCGGCGGGCCGACCGTCTATTCTCAACAACGCGGGCATCCTCGTTTAAGAATGCGGCACATGCCTTTTGTGATTGATCGTGATAAGAAAGATCGCTGGTTGAAACATATGCTGGATTCTATCGATGAAGTGGGTATTCAAGACCCAGAGCGGGCGACGATGCGTGAATACTTTGTACGCGCCGCCGAACACATGATTAATCGTGATTAACTGCTCTTAAAACTGTAGAAAAGAAAGGGCTTTTTTGTGGCACAGAAGACTGGGCAATCTCCTTTTAGTCAGCTTACGAACGCCTATTACGGTTGGGTGATCTCTCGTCCGCGCATCGTCCGCTTCATCTTTGCGATTTTAGTGGCGGCGGGGGCGGTGTATCTGATCTTTCCAGCTATTGATAGTGTTTATCTTCAGAACTTTGTCAGCTTTGAAACTGTGATGGTGCCTTCGTTGATCTCTGCCGTCATTGGGATCGCCATTTTTGCATACGGGTATTGGGCGATTGTGGGTTTCCCCAATGAAAAACCCACGGTTTCACGCGCCCCGTTCTATATTATTGTAGGGACGTTGGTGGTTCTGTTGGCATTTATGCTGTTTGTCCAGTTGATTGCCAATGTTTTAAATGCAAATAATTCTGCCAACGAAACCTTAAGTCTGATCTTTACTCAGTACATATAGTTCGAAGGCTTCCGCTGTCCATGGAAGCAAGGGTTTGAAGAACGATTCATACAGGGCTTCTGCATAAACGCGGATTTCATATTGCGCGTCTTGTGCCATGCGCAGACGGATGAAATTCATCAAATTGAGCGCGTCTACTTTGAGCACCCATGTGTAATACACGCTGAAACCGGGCAAGAAAAGGCGCGCCATTTCTTTAGAAACGCCTTTTTCAAGCGCGTTTTCATACAGCTTATAACTCTCGTCGTAAAACTTGAGTAACTGCTGGCTGAGTTCAGCATCAACTTCGGGTTCTACCGTCCCCTCGCTGGCTTGTTTATTGCTCTTAGATTGCATGCGCCATACTGACGGCACATAAAAATCATTTTCTTCAAATGGGGTGTAACGTCCGGATTGTGCGTTTGCATTTTGATAATGAAACGTGCGGTGACGTACCCACTGCCACCATGTGACCAGTGGGGCATGCACGCGAAATTTAAACTCCACCATTTCAAACGGGCTGGTGTGATGATTGCGAAGCAAATAAAACAGTAATTTCTTATCGGCTTCGAACCCTTTGCTTTCCCCTAAAAAACTGACCCGCGCCGCATTCACAATCGCGACATCCCCAGAAACTTGAGCGGCAGGGTGGGGCATCACATCTACCAATTCAACCCAGCCTTTATCAAGAACTTCAACACGTTTTCCAATTAATTCTTGCATGATGTTTTGTAGGCCTTTAACTGTTGAGCGAAGAACATCTAATTAACAAAATATTGGAGTGCTAAACGCATCCGTTCTTCAAATTCATTGACTGTGTCTATCGGGATTGCATTGATCGCCGCTTGAGCTTCGCTCACGCTGTATCCAAACGAAATGAGCGCGTCCAATACATCTTTATTCACATCGTTAAACGCAGGCGCATTAATTAGACCATCCGCACCTTTGATCTTGCCTTTGAGTTCAAAAATGATCTTCTCTGCCGTCTTTTTCCCAACCCCAGGTACCCGCGTGAAGGCTTCGGCTTGACCGCCCGCAATCGCGCTGTGCAAACGGTCTAGGCTCATCGTGCCTAGAATATTGAGCGCCATGCGCGGGCCGACACCGCTCACTGTGATGAGTTTTTCAAACATTTCACGTTCGGTAATGGTGCTGAATCCATATAGGGTGAGCGAGTCTTCGCGGACGATCAAGATCGTGTGCAAAAAAATCGCATCGCCCACCGCGCTTGTCAGCGTGTTGAATGGAACATAGACTAAATACCCAACACCGCCCACCGTAATGACCACACGGTCAGACAGAATAGACGCGAGCTTTCCTTCTAAACTAGCTATCATTTCGTGATTTTCCTATGTAGGGTCGGTGGTCGCTTATTCCAGCATATCATAACGCGCGCTGTGCAGGTCGGTAATGGCAATCGCTAACGCATCGGCCGCATCATCCGGCTTGGGAATCGTTTCCAAGTTGAGCAGCATACGGGTCATTTCTTGTACTTGAGGTTTCTTGGCATTCCCATACCCAGAGATCGACTGCTTGATGAAATTGGGTTTGTATTCGTAGATAGGTTTTTCGGCTTTTGCTAAGGCTAACAGAATGACACCACGACCTTGAGAGACGGTCACCGCCGTGGTGACATTTTTTCCAAAAAGTAATTCTTCAACCGCACACCGATCTGGTTGATAGAGCTGTACCAGATCAGTGAGCGCGTCGTAGATGGTGACTAAACGTTCGGCCATCGGGGTGTGGGCGGGTGTGGTGATGACACCATAATGCACCGCTTCGAGCGTGCCATCATTATGTTCTTTCACCAAACCAAACCCAACAATCGCCGTTCCCGGGTCAATGCCTAATGACAGCATTAGGCGTTTTCAAAAGCTTCGATCACGGCGTCCGTCATCAGTAAGTTACTGGCGACAGACTGAACATCATCAAGCTCATCGAGATCATTCATCAGTTTCATGTTGACCAATGCTTTGTCGGTGGAAATTTCCGTTTCGTTCTTGGGTTCCCATTTCAACTCAGCATCGAGAATTTCGTAATTTGCATCCTTAAGAGCAATTTCGACGATGCTCAATAATTCACGTGGGGTGAACACGGTGATGCTTTCTTCATCTTGCTGAACATCGTCAGCACCTGCTTCGGCGGCGGTCATGAACACTTCGTCAAAATCGACCCCATTGGCATTGAGGCTGATGTTGCCTTTCTGCTCAAACTGCCAACCGACTGAACCTGCTGAAGCGAGGGAACCCCCAGCGCGGTTTAAAACGCGCTTGATTTCAGCCAGAGAACGATTTTTGTTATCGGTCAAGACTTCAACCATGAACGCGATCCCGTCGGGGCCATACGCTTCATAGGTGATTTCTTCGAGTTCAATGCCTTCAAGTTTGCCCAGCCCGCGCAAAACAGCGCGTTCAATATTGTCTTTAGGCATATTCGCCGACTTTGCTTTGGCGATTGCAAGTTTGAGTTTTGCGTTGCTGTTTTCGTCACCGCCCCCTTCGCGTGCTGCCTGAGCAATATCTCTGGCGACACGGGTGAAGATTTTGCCGCGTTTTGCATCTTCGGCGCCTTTTTTGCGCTTGATGGTAGACCATTTACTGTGACCAGACATGGGTTCTTTCTCCGCGTAGTGCTTGAATCTAAATAGTTGGTTTGATGTGGGTATTATACTTTCCCTATGCCTCTGCGTCGAGATTTACCCATGTGCAATCAACGCCTTTTCGCCAAGCCATAGAGGTATTAGGCTAGTAATTTTTCGGCTTGTCTAGTAATTTTATGATGGAATTTGAAATTGTTTGAAGTGTTTTGAGGCGCTCTTTTGGCAGACTTTGCAGCCAACCCCATACCAACCCCTGAACCTATCCAGTATTCTCGCGACCCGGGGACCACTGCATGGGGAATCATCCTATTGTCATTTTCGGCATTATGTATACTCGTCATTTTGTCAGGCGCTGGGGTTTATAATTTCATTTTCCATTCCACCGTTCCTTTAATCACCAATTTGACGGTTGCGCGTGGAACAGTGCTCGCCAGAGATGATACTTCGGCCACGACGTCGATTAATGAAATGTGGGAATTAAACGGCAGTCAGCACCTATGGACGTATTCCCAAATGCAAGGCACGCTGACCGTTCGTGATGTGCGGGATGATGCCTTCATCGTCGCAGTGACGATTAAGCGTGATACGAATGTGTATATGTCGTCCGCCTCGCGTCCTCGTTTTGATTTAAGCAGTGATGCCTATGAAATCGTCATCCAAGAATTTTCTGGTTCGCTGGATGTTTACATCCCCGAAGGTTTAACCCGTTCGATCAATGTGAACATCTACACCAATTCGGGAACGTGGGTGCAAATTACCCAAGCCGGGTCGTACACCCTCAATGAAAATGTAGGTCAAATTCAAGTGGATACCTTTAACGGGATGGCCGTCGTCGTCTCGCCCGATCAGCAGTGGCGTGGCATTTTAACCGGCCAGCGCGGTATGTTTAATACGGGGACCAATACGTTTTCGATTGGCCCAACCCCACGTGATTTGATTGAGAATAATAGTTTTCAGCAAATTAATACCGCTCGCCCTTGGCAGGATGAAACGGCCGAACTGCGTGATCTACCGTTGGTATGGCGCTGTGTAGACCTTCCCAACGATGCGCCTAAAGGTTATTACGGCCTTGCGGCGGTGGATGGTCGCACGTCTATGCACCTGTTTCGTGGGGATGGGGCACTCTCTCACGGTGAAACTTACTGTGGACAGTTTTTTGCCCCGCCCGAAGATGCTAGCGGAATTGATGTTTCCAGTTATGATATTCTGACGTTAAGAAGCGTTTTCCGTATTGATAATCAATCGTTGCGTGTCTGCGGAAACGATGGCAGTGAATGCCCGCTCATCATCAGCATTGAATTTGTGGATGTGAACGGCGAAGAACAAATTTGGTATCACGGGTTTTACATCCAAGACCCCACCCAGCGGGTACCTGCGAATTTCCCACTGCGTTGTGCAAGCTGTGCGCAGGAACATGATGCGATCAACCGTGGGGCGTGGTATACCTATGAGAGCGAAAATCTGTTTTCGTTGATTCCAGCCAATACCCGTCCGCGTGCAATTCGTTCTGTGCGGTTTTACGCTTCAGGCCATGAATACAATACGTATGTGAGCCAGTTTTCATTGTTTGCCGAGCAATTGCCCGTTGAAGCTACCGTGACCACCCCATAAAGCCAATGTTTCGTTGGGGGATGGCCTGCTTGAAGCGCAATTTTTGGAGAGAAGTTACTTATGCCTAATTTTCAGGTATCTGATAGCCTTGTCACTACTGTGCTGGTTTATGTCGTGATGTGCGTGGTCGCGCTGTGGGCGGCGATGGTCTTTTGGACATTCCGCGATATGCGTTCACGGTCGCGGGATTTTCTGGCGCAGGTCATCGTGGCGGTTTTGGTCGCGGTCTTGACCCTGCCGGGCTTGCTCATCTACTTATTCCTACGTCCCCGCGAAACGCTCTCTGAAGCCTACGAACGTTCGTTAGAAGAAGAAGCATTGCTCCAAGAGATCGAAGAAAAGCCCGTTTGCCCCGGGTGTAAACAACGCGCCCAAGCCGATTGGCAAGCGTGCCCTCATTGTCACACCCGCTTGAAGAAACCTTGTGTGCGTTGCTCAAAGATGCTCGAACTCACATGGGATGTTTGCCCCTATTGCACCACCACCCAACCGAATTATGCAGCGGAAGCCGCTGTTTCGGAAAGCAGTCATGTACGCCGTGCAACGGGCGGGGAAACCCGTACCGCGCGCCGTCGAAGCAGCGCCACGACGACGCGAAGCGAATCGCTCGAATTTGTCGATGGCGACGAGTCCTTCTAACTAGACAAACAAAAACACCAGAATCATTCTGGTGTTTTTATTTACACTAAGTGTGATGTAGGGCTATTCTTTATCTAATTCGTCAAGTTCACCGACGGTGTGAATCTTGATGAAATTGGTTTGCCCGCCCAAACGGAAGGGGACCCCTGCAATGATCGCCAATAGGTCGTTTTCGCTGACAACCTTCGCTTCGTGAGCGGTGCGCACAACGGTGGTGAGCATTTCGTCGATGGTGTTGAAGACGGTGGTGAGTAACGGATACACACCCCATACCAACGCCATACGGCGATAGGTGAGTTCGTTGGGCGTCGCGCAGATAATCGGTGTTTTGGGGCGTTCCTTCGCAACCCGTTTGGCAGTATAGCCTGTCATCGTAGAGGTGATGATCGCCTTACACCCTAGACTGTCGGCCATTTGCACCGTTGATTGTGAGATTGCATCCGAAATCGATTCACGATCATTCATCTGCGGTTTGTAAATTTCGCGTTCGTCGCTGTGTGATGAAACGTGCAAATTCTTCTCGGCCATCGTCGCGATGTTGTGCATGGTTTGAACCGCAATCACAGGGTAAAGCCCCGCGGCGGATTCGTTGCTGAGCATCACCGCATCCGTACCATCCATGATCGCGTTATAAACATCACTGGCTTCGGCGCGGGTCGGGCGTGGATTGTCGGTCATCGAGTTCAACATCTGCGTTGCGGTGATGACCGGTTTCCCTGCGATATTACAGAATGCAATGATTCGTTTTTGTTGGTAGGGGACTTCTTGAGGCGGAATTTCCAGACCCAAGTCACCACGCGCCACCATAATACCGTCGGACGCTTCGATGATGCTTTGGATGTTTTCCAGCGCTTCATGTTTTTCGATCTTGGCGATGATCTGTGCATCCCCGCTTGAATGGCGGATCAACCAGCGCATTTCACGGATATCTTGCTCAGAACGAACAAACGACATCGCGATATATTCGGTGCCTTTGGAAAGTGCAAAGCGCACGTCTGCGGTGTCTTTTTCGGTGATGGCCGAGAGCGTTAAACGGGCGTTGGTCGCCATCACGCCTTTGCGGGAAAAAACTTCGCCTGCAACAACGGCTTCACAGTGAAGCGCGTTACCGCTGACCGAGCGTACCATGAATTCGAGTTTGCCATCATCCAGCAAAAGTTGGGTGCCGGGCTTGATGTCTTTGACAAATTCAGGGTGAGGAAGCGCGACGATATTGTCTGTTCCATCGGCTGATTTATCCGTCGTGAGGGTGATTTCATCCCCAACTTTTAGGATAATCGGCTCATTCTTAATCATTCCAAGACGAATTTTGGGACCCTGAATATCGCACAGAATGGCGATGACAGCGCCTTCTTCTTTTGCAATTTCGCGGATTATGTCGATGTTGCGACCATGTGTTTCGTGGTCACCATGAGAAAAGTTGATGCGCGCAACATTCATGCCCGCCCGAATCATATCCCGAATGATTTCGGGTTTGTTAGAGCTAGGCCCAATAGTTGCGACGATTTTAGTCTTTTTGCCGCCAAAACGATTCATTACGCTGCGATCACTTTCTATACTTAGACGTCAAGGTTTAAGTTGGCAAATGCGCTTAAGCCAGCGTATACAGCGGCATCGCCTAATTCTTCTTCGATACGTAACAGTTGATTGTATTTTGCAACACGGTCGGTACGGGCAGGGGCACCCGTCTTAATTTGACCTGCGTTCAGGGCAACTGCCAAATCGGCAATCGTGGTGTCTTCTGTTTCACCACTGCGGTGACTGCTCACCACTGTGAAATTATGACGTTGGCTTAATTGTGCCGCCGCGAAGGCTTCCGTCAAAGAACCAATTTGGTTCACCTTGAACAGCAAGGAATTGGCCGCTTTTTCGCGGATGGCGCGTTTGACTTTTTCGGCGTTGGTCACCAGCAGGTCATCGCCCACAATTTGAACCTTGTCGCCAATCGCCGCGACCAACCGTGACCAGTTTTCCCAGTCGTTTTCAGACAAGCCATCTTCGATGGAGATGATGGGGTACTGACGTGTCCAGTCCGCCCAGAACTCGACCATTTCTTCACCCGTGAGGGAACGGCCTTCAATCGTCAGGTTGTATTTGCCGTCTTTGTAGATTTCAGATGTAGCAGGGTCCAGCGCGATGTAAATTTGTTCACCGGCTTTGAAACCTGCGCTGGCAATGGCTTCCATGATGACATCCAACGCCGCTTGGTTTGACCCTAAACTTGGAGCAAACCCACCTTCATCCCCTACCGAAGTGCTGTGACCTTGTTTGTGCAGGATGCTTTTCAGCGCTTGGTAAATTTCAACACCCCATTGGACGGCTTCACGGAATGTGCTGGCGCCTGCGGGCATCACCATAAATTCTTGGAAGTCGGTGCTGTTGGCTGCGTGTTTGCCACCATTCATGATGTTCATCATGGGGACGGGAAGGACGTGTGCGTGAATACCGCCTAAATAAGCATACAGGGGTAAAGAGGCGGATGCGGCGGCGGCATGAGCAACCGCCATCGAAACGCCGAGGATCGCGTTGGCGCCGAGGTTGCTCTTGGTGGGCGTGCCGTCTAAAGCGATCATGGTTTCATCAATCGCTTTTTGATTGCTGGCATAAGCGCCAACCAACGCATCAGCGATGATGCTGTTCACCGCATCTACTGCGCGTAAAACACCTTTGCCACCATAACGACTTTTATCGCCATCACGGAGTTCAAGGGCTTCATGCTCGCCTGTCGATGCACCGCTTGGAACAATTGCGCGGCCAAAAGCACCATCGACTAGATTAACCTCAACTTCAACTGTTGGGTTCCCACGTGAATCTAAAACTTCGCGTGCGTGAATGGTCTCAATAACTGACATAAAACCTCTCCGTGTGTGAGCATAGTCAAAGCATAGAAAAATCTCGGTAAGTTCGTTCGGATACTTGCGTGAAGAATGTGACCGAGTGAATGCATAAAAGATGAATAGTGAAAGCACTATCTCATTATTATACCGCGCTTCTTTGCAGTTCCTAGAAGAAGATGCAAGCAAAGCGGTGCTATAAGGATCGAAACCTGACATTCCGAAGCTAATCTTTTACAATGAACCCGATTCAGCGTGGCAATCATGGCACGCGAAAAATGATTTTTAAGGGATGAGTGGTATGTTTGGTCGGCGCCAAGTTTATTTAGATTATTCAGCCTCTACGCCTACAGACCCGCGCGTGGTAGAGGTGATGATGCCGTATTTTACAGAAGTCTATGGGAACAGTGCTTCCTCTCATAGTGCGGGGCGTCGCGCCGAACAAGCGGTAGAAGATGCGCGTGAAAGTATCGCCCACATTTTCAATTGCAAACCGAATGAGATCATTTTTACCAGCGGTGGAACGGAGAGCGATAATCTCGCTGTTCGGGGTGCCGCGTGGCATGCCGAACAAACCAGCGGTAAAAAACACCTGATCACAACCCCTATAGAACATCGTGGGGTGCTGAAAACTATCGATCAACTCAGCGGGGTGATGGGCTTTCGCAAAACCTTTTTGCCCGTTCAAACTGATGGGCTGGTTGATGTGGAAGTTTTTGCCGACGCTATCGCTGAAGATACTTCCTTCGCCAGTATCATCTACGCGAATAATGAAGTAGGGACGGTGAACCCGATCCCACAGCTTGCACAGATCGCGCGTCAACGCGGGGTGTTGTTTCACACCGACGCGGTACAAGCGTCAGGACAGTTCACGCTGGACGTGCAAGCGCTCAACGTGGATATGTTGAGTCTCTCGGCGCATAAATTTTACGGTCCGAAAGGGGTAGGGGCGCTGTATCTTCGCGAAGGCGTGAACCTCATCCCAAGCCAAAGCGGGGGCGCGCATGAAAATAATCGCCGTGCGGGAACGCTGAACACCCCTGCGATTGTTGGTATGGCGAAGGCGTTAGAACTGGCGTATGCGGAACAGGAAACGCGCATTCAGCACATGCAAACATTGCGCGACCAATTGATCGCCCAAATTTTGGAACGTGTTCCCCAAGCGCAGTTGACGGGGCATCCTCAACAGCGGTTGTATTCCCATGCCAGTTTTGTATTTCCTAAGCTGGATGCGAATATACTGGTGATGCACTTAGACCTCAAAGGGATTGCCACCAGCAGTGCTTCTGCATGTAAGACTGGAAACCCTGAACCGTCTGAAGTGTTATTGGCATTAGGCTATCCGCGCGAAGTGGCGTTAGGAAGCCTACGCCTAACGGTGGGAAAAGACACCACCCAAGAAGATATTGATTATGCGATTACGACCATTGTTGAAACGGTCGAGCGCATGTATCGTCGTTAAGTTGTGAAGTGGTTTATAGGGATTTACTTTGACACAAACAAAACCGCGTGTCGTCGTCGCTATGAGCGGTGGCGTGGATAGTTCCGTAGCAGCCGCGCTCATGGTTGAGCGAGGGTATGAAGTCATTGGCATGATGATGCGCCTGTGGTCAGAAGAAAGTGTTTCGGGTTCGGCCAGTAACCGATGCTGTACCCCAGAGCAGATGTATGACGCACGCCGAATCGCCGACAAATTAGGCATCCCATTTTATGTGTTAGACACGAAAGATGTCTTTCGCGGAACCGTCGTAGAATACTTTATCGATCAACATCGGCAGGGGTTCACGCCCAACCCGTGTATGGAATGTAACCGTCATATCCGTTTTGACTGGCTTCTCAATAACGCCTTGATGTTAGATGCGGATTATTTAGCCACAGGGCATTATGCCCGCATCGCCCAATCTGAAAACGGTGATTTTCTGTTGAAAAAAGGCTTGGACGAGAGCAAAGATCAAAGTTATGTTTTGAGCGTGATGGGACAGCAAGAATTGTCGCATGTATTGTTTCCTATTGGGGAATATGCCAAGACGGAAACTCGCAAAATTGCCGAAAAATATGGTCTGCCTACCGCGAGTAAAAAAGACAGCCAAGACCTATGCTTTTTAGGGGATGGCGATTATCGTCGCTTTTTGACACAGTACGCGCCGGATATCATGCGTTCAGGGCCGATCGTGCGCAAGAATGGCGAAATCATCGGTGAACATACCGGGCTGGCAAATTACACCATCGGTCAACGGAAGGGCTTAGGCATCTACGCGGCAGAGCCGATGTATGTCATCGGTATGAACCCGCATGTGAACAGTTTGATCGTCGGCACAGAAAGTGAACTTGGCTCGCGGGAATTGACCGCGCACCGCGTCCACTGGATCAGTGGGGTGATACCGAGCGCCCCGTTTGAAGCGGAAGTGAAGATTCGTTATAAAGCAAAACCCGCTCCTGCGTGGGTAGAACCCTTAGAAGATGAACGGGTTAAAGTGACATTTGAAACCCCATTACGCGACATCACCCCCGGACAAGGTGCGGTGATTTATGACGGGGAAGTGTGTTTAGGTGGTGGCATCATCGAACGCCAAGCCGTGACCTCAAATGTTACGCTCCTCTAATCATATTGGCGACGTTGCTGGCATATAACATCATGATGATCGTCGCGATGATGATGTATTGACCATAGGGCAGGGGGGTGAATAGGCTGGTATGCCGTCCGGTGATGCGACGCGCGACCAAGTATAAAATCGCCCCTGCCGCGCCTAAAAACACCGTGATGAACATCGTGAAGACTAACGTTTGCCACCCCAATAAGAACCCGCTGAGCGTGATGAGCATTACATCCCCATAGCCAAACGCGACTTCGGTGATCTGGCGTCCCTGTACCCGCGATAAAATGTTGGTAAATAAGAACCCACCCATGTACAGCAAAAAGAAGATTGCAAAGCCGACTGCCCCGCCGATCAAGGCTTGGCCTAAATCCGGCCCATAGCCTTGGGTTGTCGCCGCGTCGATTAACGCGATGACCCATGCAGGGATGATGACAATGAACAAGATCAGCCGATGCTCCAGGTCGATGACGGTGATCAAGACAAAGATCGCCATGTGAATGAGCAGTAAAATGCTTTGGTAGGTCGTCACGGTAGGGATATCAAAGATTCTTGACGCGGTGAGGATGAACAGCGCAATGGTGACGATCTCCGTTGCGGGATGTCGCCAAGATAATTTCGAGCCATTTGGTGAGGTATGTTGCCCTGTCAAATATGCGGTGATGCCACTCCACGCGATGAAGGGGCGGGGCGTCCCGTCCGGATAGTGCGGAAGGCGCGGGCCGTGACGTTGGGGCAAATCATCGGACAAGATGTTGATGATGACCCCGCTGATAAAACCTAAGATGATGAGAACCCAAAGCATAATTGTTTCCTTACACAGTGTTTAGCGGATCGGAAGTTCCGGCGCTGGTGGAAGCAAGGCGAGCGCAATAACGATAAGAATGAGAAGGGCTGTGATGGATGCGATGAGGATGGCGCCTTTCCCTAAGGATGTCGTGGGCGGTGGTGTATAGACCATTGAAGGGTCTGCGGTATCGACCACAAGTTCCCCGCGTGTAACGTCTTCCCCACGAATCCACCATAACGCAAACTGCACATCGTTCGGTTTTACCCCAATGATGAGTTGGGGAATGTCCGGATAATGGGCATGACGAATATCGCTAGTGGAAGGAATCGGGTCACTTTTAGGGTGGGAATGATAGAACGCAAGGATGTCCTGCCCATTCATCTGTGCCGTATGGAAGATGTTGACCAACTGCGCCTCATTCATATAAAACATTGTTTCTGGCGTTGGCGCGTCGTTGGTGATAGGGGAAATCGACTGTACCCATTGTCTTTTTCCCAACAGGATGCCACAAATTTCTTCAGGCGCGCCTGCCCGCGCAAGACGGCTGAGTTCGTTTAGATGAAGGGGCGAGATTAAGAGCGAGCGGGTCATGCGTCTTCTTCAACATCCTCTTCAGGGACGGTGAAGGTTTGTTCAATCGCATCAATGGGCGGGTTGCGCGTCTCATAAAACACTTCGATGCGCAAAGTATAGTCGCCCGCAGGTTCGGTCACATTACGTAAATGGAGCGTAAATTCCATGTCGTTGTGCATGGTTTCGATCACAAATTGATCGCTGATTACACGGCCTTCGCTGTTACGAATCGCGATGAGTAGATTTGGGCGTTCTAAGAACGGCGTCACTTTGACATGCACATAAACTCGAAAGCGGTCGGGGTAGACGACGATTTCGAGTTCTTCAATTCGAATTTCGTTTTTAGGGCGGGGAACTTGCCCGTTTTCATAAAAGTGAATATCCACAACACATTCCTAATCTGTATTTTCAGATGTTCGTTGATTGTACCTGATGGCGTGTATTTTATGCGTGAAAACTTCTTGAATTTATTCCATTTTCGCTTGCATTGATGCGTTTGCCTAGCTGTTTTTAGTCCTATATAAAAACAGGAGCGCTTTGCGAAGCACCCCTGTTTGGCTTTGAATAGAGTTTGGCGTGGGTTACTGCGCCATTTTATGGAGTTTTTCCAGCGCTTGAAGCGCCTTTTCACTATCAGCCGTCGGCACCAAAAGATGATCTCGACTGAAAGCACCCATGGGAATGACCGAAATTCCGCTTTCGGCTAAGGCTTTGGTGATGAGGGCCATGAAGCCCACAAGGGTGTCTTCTAGCACAATGTCGATGGTGATGAGGCGGTATGTCAACCGTGAGGCGGTCGCACCTTGTAGACGTTGATTGTATTCTTGAAAATCTTCCGTGCTTAAGATGAACGTGACTTCATCTTTATCGAAGATCAGGCCGCCAAACGGCTGACCGATTTCTGCAAAGATTCCCGCTGCGGTGGTGAGTCGGTTTTTAGGCAGGGATAACAACAAATAATCCAGCCCATCGGTATAAAATTGGGCACGCTTTAACACTTGAAGTGGGGTTTGGCTCATGTCAGTTACTCATCAAATTGATAGGTCGATTCCGCATAATACCGCACATTACGGTTGACCAGTTTTTCTCGCATCCAATTCTTCAGGAAAGTATTCTTCTGTTCAAGGGTCTGTGTCGTGTCACGCAAGAGATCAATCGGAAAATTCACACGGATGGCGCGCCCCTGCACAATATGACGACTGACGCCGGACGGCAAATACATCCTGAGTTTGGCCGCTTCGATCACATCTTGCGGTTGAACAGGACGAAATTTCACCAGCGCGATGCCGTCTGGGTAGAGGTCCCAACAGAGGTTTGCATCATTTTCAACCGTTCGATGTAGATGCGCATGTTTTTGATACAGCCGAACGATGTCACGAAATAGCGTGTTACGGTGTTCTCGTTCAGGACGAGCCGAACCGACTTGGATTGAATCCCCACGTTTTAAATGGAGCTGAAGAATCGCCATATCGTCAGGCGCATTGAGCGTGATGTTGTTCAGGTGACTTAATGCGTCAAGAAAGAGCGATTCTTGCCAATGCGCAACGATATGATTCCATGTGTCGAGCGTCACCTGACCCTCATCATAATGTACGACTTGCACCAAGATATGAGGATATTCCAGCGCAGAAAAGGCGTGGGCGCGGTTTGCTCCATCTAGTATGACGTAGTCATGTTCGTTCATCGGGGTGACGATAGGGGGATTAATCATCAATTTTTCGGTGCGTAACCGCTCAATCAAGGGGATTGAACGTTGGTGATCATGGTCTTCGTGAGCGTGTAAGTGTTGGATCGGGACAATTTTTAAGTCGGGCGTGGGGACAGTCACAGCGTTACCCTTTTCTGGCTGCTGAACCGATAGATAGAAGGACTGCTTCAATCATCTATTTACTCTTTTGATTTACAGGGCGGATATTCAGAGCTTCATTAAAAGTAACAAACTCAGAGGGCTTGTACAATAAATCCAATATCGTATTGGTTGCATTTTAGATAGTTTGACTAAATGTACTCAATGGGGTGAAAAGATACTTTCGTTGAGGCATTTTAAAAATACCCCAATGAAAATCATTGTGTGCATACTTACGGATTGCTGAGTGCCACTAAAAATAAGAGCTGTGCAGGTGATCGATATATCCAGTAGTAAAGTTGGGTTCACTATCGGGGAAAAGTGAGGACTGGACAACTCAAGCTGATTAAAAATGGCAAAGGCACACGTCTATAAACCCGCTACAATAACAAGCTGTAAGCCGATGTAAACTGTAATTTCTTAAGGAAGAATCTATGGGTGCTCAACAACAAGGGGCCAACGCGATTGATGGTCGTTGGTTATGTATACCGAGGACGTTGTGTTTCGTGCGGAATGGGGATGATGTTTTGTTATTAAAACGTGCTCCTCACAAACGCATTTTCCCGAATCAATACAACGGGCTAGGGGGGCATATTGAACGTGATGAAGACCCCATCACCAGCGCGCACCGTGAAATATTAGAGGAAACAGGCCTTAGGGTAGATCACGTTCGCTTACGAGCAATCTATAACGTCGATGCAGGCGAAGCGACAGGGATCATTTTGTTTGTGTTCACGGCATGGAGCCAGTCGCGCGACGTGGTGGACAGTGAAGAGGGCACTTTGTATTGGGTTCCGCTTGATCAAATCAACACGCTTGATATTGTCGAAGATTTGAGCGTGATCGTCCCGCGCGTGCTCGCCATGCAAAATGACGACCCACCCTTGTTTGTGCACGTCAGCTACGATGATGCCGACCAACTTCAAATGCGTTTTGCAGAGTAAACCCTGATGACTGATATGACAACGATCAACGAGCCTGAAACCCTAACCGCAGAAACTACCCCCTCTGGATTGGGGCGCCGTTTAGGTTGCGGGGCAGTTATCTTCATGTGGCTCATCTGTTTTTTGATTCCGTGTGCGGTAGTGGGTGTGGTTTCACAAGGCGGGCTGGCGATTACGACAGGTGACCTTCCCAATCAGCAGTTCCGTTTGTGGTTGATTATGGAACGACGGGAAGCAGGGTTGGGCATGCAAACCGCAACTGCGCATTACCGTGACGATGGCTTACAAGCCTGCCTAGATACCGAAATTCGCTTTTGGTTGTGGGATGGCGAAGGCCAACCTACACGGTATCGGGAACTTTATGAGCGGGAAACCGTCAATGACACATGGATGTATACTGCTGTAAATGAAGGTGACTGTCAGTTCTAAGTGAGTCAGTTAGGGATTTCATGGAAGGCGGAATGAATGTAGGGAATATCCTGCTCATCACACTCGGTGGATGTGGCCTGTGTGTTGTCGGGTTATTCTTGATCTTTGGGTTACAAATCGTCGCTATATTTATCGAAGGCTTCTCATCCCTTTTTGAGTTGTTCGCTTCGATTGTGGGCATCGGCCCTTTCGGTGGGTGCGGATGCTTATTCTTTCTGATTGTGTTATTGGCATGTGCTGGGATTGTGGTGTTCATCACATCTCAATTTACACACTGCGGAACCGAACTCGCGACCAATTTTTGTTCTCTGATTGGGCAATAAAAAATCTCCAAACATTGGAGATTTTTTATTGATAGATGAGGAATAAGCGTTATCGATTAGAGCAGTAAGTCAGGGATATGTTCTGGGTTGTCAGCAATCCGTGCGCCTGCCGCTTGTAACGCATCCATTTTTTCTTGAGCAGTGCCTTCGCCACCTTCAACAATCGCGCCTGCGTGACCCATACGGGTGCCTTCAGGGGCGCTGCGTCCGGCGATAAAAGCGACCACAGGTTTAGTCATCTTGGTCTTGATGAAATCTGCCGCGTCAATTTCTGCACGCCCGCCGATTTCACCCATCAAAACCACTTTTTCAGTTTCGGGGTCATCTTCGAACATTTGCAGAACATCGACAAAGGTTGTCCCGATGACAGGATCACCACCGATGCCGACACAGGTCGTTTGGCCGATGCCGCGCGCGCTCATGGCGTTGACGGTTTCGTAAGTGAGCGTCCCACTTTTAGAGACTACACCGACGTTTCCACGCTTGCCAATGTAGCCGGGCATAAAGCCGATCAAGGCTTCGCCGGGGGTGAGTAAGCCCGGGCAGTTCGGGCCGATCAAACGGCTGTTACTCTTCTTCAGGTATTCATAGACGCGCATCATGTCGCGCACGGGAATCCCTTCCGCGAGGCAAACGATCAATTCAATGCCCGCGTCGATGGATTCAAACAACGCATCCGCCGCAAAGGCGGCTGGCACCAAAATCATAGAGCAGTTTGCGCCTGTCGCATCAGCAGCAGCTTTAACAGTATCAAAAACAGGTTTGTTATGAACCCATTCGCCACCTTTGCCCGGCGTAACACCGCCGACGACATTGGTGCCATAGTCAATCATTTTTCCGGCATGGAAGGTGCCTTCACGTCCGGTGATCCCTTGGATGATGACGCGGGTGTTCTTATCCGCAAGAATCGCCATGTTTAGAGTTCTCCTTTTGCGGCAGCAATCGCCTTTTGTGCGCCTTCGGTGAGTGTGGCGGCACTGATGATATTGGGAATGTTGGCTTCATCAATGATCGCGCGACCTTCGGCAGAGTTTGTCCCTGCAAGGCGCACCACCATCGGAAGGTCAGTTTTGACTTCTTGGAGCGCGAGCAAAATACCACGCGCCACTTCATCACCGCGGGTGATGCCGCCGAAAATGTTGAACAAAATGGCTTTCACATTCACGTCCGACAAGATGATGCGCAGTGCCGCTGCAACGCGGTCAGCTTGAGCGCCACCGCCAATATCAAGGAAGTTGGCAGGGCCAATGTCGCCACCACCATACAGTTTAATCATGTCCATCGTGGTCATGGCTAAGCCTGCGCCGTTCACCATACAGCCAATTTGACCGTTGAGCTTGACGTAGGTTAAGCCTGCATCGCGCGCTTCGGTTTCAACTTTGGGTTCAGCTGATAAGTCACGTTGAGCTTCGATGTCTTTTTGACGATATAAGGCGTTGTCATCTACCGACATTTTGCCATCAAGGGCGATTAATGTTTCTTCTTTTGTAATGACGAGTGGGTTAATTTCTGCGAGGACAGCATCACTTTCGAGATAACACTTGTAAAGGGATTGGGCGATTTTGACAAATTGGCTCCAATATTTACGCGGTAAGTTGATGCCGTTTGCGAGGTTACGTGCTTGGTAATCCCGCAGTCCCAACAAGGGGCTAATGTGTTCTTTGATGATGGCGTTGGGGTTTTCCTTCGCAACAATTTCAATTTCAACCCCACCTTCAGCCGACGCCATCATGACGGGCTTTCCGGTGGTGCGGTCGTTGGTCACGCCGAGATAAATTTCTTTGTCAATATTGGCCGCAGGGTCGATGAGAACCTGATGTACCGTGTGACCTTTAATATCCATGCCAAGAATTTGTTTTCCTAATTCACTGGCTTCTTCGCTGGTTTTTGCCAGTTTAATACCGCCTGCTTTGCCGCGTCCCCCAACTAATACTTGGGATTTTACCACGACAGGAAAACCGATCTCTTGCGCAATTGCAACAACTTCTTCAGGGGTTGTTGCAACTTTTCCCTGGGGTACAGGGATTCCATAAAGTCCAAAACGTTGTTTAGACTGGTATTCGTGAAGGTTCACCGAATAGCCTCCATAAGGTGTAGAGTGAAAACTTCGAAAGTGAAGTGAGAACAAAAGCACAGTAGGAAGTATATCCCTTTTAGGAACATGCTTCTATAGTGAGCGTTTTACAAAGTTTCGAATTCTTCTTGCAATATTTCAACATTCGGGTAGGAATCTTCTACCCATGTCATGATGCTTTGCAAAACTTGGTTCGTGTGCTGGCTCGAATTGCTCACAATTGCAAAGGCGATTTCTGCCGACTGCCATTCATCTTGCGCGCCAACTTCTGCTGTAGACGCATTAAATTGTTGATGGGCGCGTTTTAAGAGTGGTTGAATGGTCGAACGTTTTTCTTTTAATGAATACACTTCAGGTAAGTGTAAATGAAGCGTTAAGACGCCAACAATCGCACGGGCCATAGCGTTATTACCTCAACGAACAATACTGGTTAAACGGAATGGGATGTATGTGTCGATCACAGTCTAACGTTCCATGTCGTGATTGAATATCCCTAAATTTTATTTCTCCATTTCTTGCCTATGGTGGTAAGATCACTAGAAGGTACTGTACGACCTTAAATTTGTAGACAGTGTTTGTCCTGATGTGGTAGACTGGCAACAGTTTGACTCGCCTAAAAAATTGTACATTGTTCTCTTACAACCACCACCATACTTCTGGGGAGCTGGGATGAAAAAATCATTTTTGATGCGCCGACCTCTCATTGTTTGTTTTTTACTTACGTTGATTTTGGGTGCAATTTCTACCAGTGCTCAAAGCGGAAACTTGCTATCTAACCCGGGCTTTGAAGCACCTTTTAGCTCTTTTCCGGGTGAACCTGCAATGCTCGTCGCGCAGGGCTGGACCCCATGGTACGTCCCCAAATCTGCTGGACAGTCTTTATCTGAAAACACACAACCGGAATATTATCCTGCTTCGGACACCGAAAACGGGTTAGGGGTTCCGCGCATTTTAAATGGTGCAGAAGCACAACAATTTTTATCTTTCTTCGCGACCCATACGGGGGGCGTGTACCAACGTGTGACAGGCATTACCAGCGGCGCATCGTTGCGCTTTAGCGTGATGGCTTACATTTGGTCTACCAGCTTCGAAAATATGGACTTGAGCGAAGATGATGGCGGTGTCGTCGTCCAAGTGGGCATTGACCCCACGGGGGGAACAGACGGAACGAGCGCGAATATCGTTTGGTCTACCGCCGTAGCAGGGCAATATGATTCTTATTTTGAATATAGTGTGAATACAACCGCGCAAGGAAATGCGGTCACGGTTTTTGTCCGTTCCACCATTTCCGCACCTGTGCGTTATAACAATATTTATCTGGATGATGCATCTTTGACGGTTGCAGGCAGTGGGGGAGCGACCAGCGTTCCCGCGACAACAGTTGCCCCTGTCGCCACAACCCAAGCCCCTACACAGTCTCAAGCGACTACTGTCCCTGTGACAACCGTTGCCCCAACCGCAACGACGCAAGCGCCTGTCGCAACCACCGTTGTTCCCACAAGCGCAGGCCCAACAGTTGAACAAGGCACGGCGATTCCGCCGACCAATACCCCTCTGCCTACCAATACATCAATTCCGGTAACGCCGACCATGACCCCCACCGTGGATCGTGGCATGTTCCCGCAAGAAGTGGTTTATGTGGTGCAACGAGGTGATACGGTGGTTCGCATCGCCGAACGCTTTGGTAGCTCCATCGAGGCGGTGATTTCGGCTAACGGTTTGAATGCCAACGGCCTGATCTTCGTCGGCCAAACGTTAATCATCCCCGTGCGTGATGCCAGCGTCGCCACCTTGGTGCCCACTGTTGCCGCGCCGACCTTTGTTCCAACGGCTGTGCCGACAAGCCAATTGGTGGTTCCTACCTTATTCATTCCAACGCCTGTCTCTCAACTGCCACCTTCAACCGCTCCAGTATCGACGTATGTGATTCAACCCGGCGACACGTTGTACTTGATCGCGGTGCGGTTCAATACCACCATCACCACACTGGCGCGCTTGAATAACATCGTCAACCCGAACGTGATCTATTGGGGACAACGGATCAACGTGCCTTCTGGCGCGAACACGGGGGTTCCACCCGTTGCAACGGCTGTGATCTTCCCAACGGCCTCTGGCCCTCTGCCCCCGACGGTCACCGCTGGCCCCTCCCTACGTGTGTACCGTGTTCAACCCGGCGACACGCTCTACCGTATTTCACTGGTCTTTGGGGTGTCGATCCAACGGTTAGTTCAATTGAACGGTTTGCCCAATCCTGATCGTATCTTTGTCGGGCAGTTGATTGTGGTGCCATGAGTAAATATCACGTCATTCAAAATGCCAACACGGGGTCTCTCGTGTTGGCAAAAGCGAAAGTGTGTGACACCTTTTGGAGTCACTTCAAAGGCTTACAACTCGTTCGGCACCTGCCTGAAGATGAAGGCTTGTTATTTGTGTGCGACGGTGAAAACCGAACACAAACAGCAATCCACATGTTTTTTATGTTATTCAGCATCGGCGTAGTTTGGATGGACGCCTCTGGCGTCGTCGTGGATAAACAGCTCGCGAAGCCATGGCGACCCTATTATGCGCCTGCGAAACCTGCTCAATATTTCATCGAGGCGAAGCCTAGCATTTTAGAGCGCGTTCAAATAGGTGATACATTGCAGTTCGATCAGTCATCGTAGCATAAGGTTTATGATCAAAATTCGACATTCATTTTGGACTGTGCTCATTATGAGCGCAGTCCTGTTTTCTAGCGGATGGGTTACTGCACAAGAACCTACGCCATCTTCTCCCTTGATTCATATCGTGCAAACGGGCGAGAATATCTTCCAAATTGCGCGGATGTACAATGTTCCGGCCGAAGTTTTAGCACAGGCCAATGGGATTATTAACCCCACTAATATGCGGGTTGGGCAGCAGCTCATCATCCCTGTAGATGGGGGGACAGCGCCCATGATATTACCCACAGTGACCCCCTCTTTTTCAGTAACCGAACACGTCATTCAAGCAGGGGAATCCTTGCAGATCATCGCGGATTTATATGGCGTCACCGTTGCCGAAATCATCCAATGGAATAGCCTCGCCAACCCAGATTTTATTTATGCGGGGCAAACCTTGCGGATTCAAATTCCCTTTTTTCCGCCAACCGCAACCCCACCCCCACCGCCACAAGTCATCACGCCATCGGTGACACGTTCCGCCTCTTTGATGGGGGATATTCAACCTATTACCGTATCGCATACGATTATGAGTGGGGACACGCTCTCGCGGATTGCGACCTTGTATGGGGTGAAGATGGAGGATATTGTCGCGGCCAACGGCATCACAAACCCAACGTTGATCTTTGCGGGACAAGTGATCACGGTTCCGAATGTGATCGCCCCACAGTATTCGGCTGAGTTACCGCCCCTTGTCCAATCTTTAGATGTGTTACCGGTGGTGTTGATCGAAGGTCAAACCGCGCGTTTCCGTGTGACGACCGCGACCCCATTACAACTCACAGGGACTTTCTTAGACCGTGACATCAATTTTATGACGGATGAGACAGGGCTAATCTATACCGCATTTGTCGGGGTTCCTGTAGGCACCTCTGCCGATTTATACACGCTCAAACTTGATGTTGCGTTGGCCGATGGTGCGCAAGCATCCGCCGATATTAATCTAAATATCGTTTCAGGAAATTATGCGTTAGAGACAATTCAACTGTTAGAGGACCGTACCGGATTGTTAGAGGCCAGCGTAGAAGATGCTGAAATGCAAATTCTGCGGCAGGTGATGTCACGCTTTACGCCCGAACGCTATTTCATTGGCATGTTTCGTTTACCCTCACAAGCAGATGTTTCATCTACGTTTGGGAATACACGCTCTTATAATGGCGGTGAGTTTTCACGGATTCATTCTGGGACTGATTTTGGGGCGGTCCCCGGCACCCCGATCATGGCGCCTGCTGCTGGGCAAGTCGTCTTAGCTGACACGTTGAATGTACGTGGTGTTGCGACGGTTTTGGATCATGGATGGGGCATCTACAGCGGGTATTGGCATCAAACAGAGCGAAATGTACAGTTAGGGGACATGGTTCAATTGGGACAGGTAATTGGGACGGTCGGCAATACGGGCCGTGTCTCTGGCCCACATCTCCATTGGGAAATTTGGGTGAACGGCGTGCCTGTTGACCCCATGCAGTGGATCGTGACTGACTTCTTCGCTCCCTGAAATTCGCACGTTCAATCCTGATAAATAAAAAAGGCAATCCATACACAGTACGGACTGCCTTTTTTAGTGCTTCTTAACCTATTTTAGGCGGCGTTCTTTGGCCCATAAGCACCGTCGAGCGCTTCAAAGTCTGTGAACAAGAAATGGTCGTGGTAGTAGTGAATCCACAAGAAGGACAAAATCGCGGTGTAATAGGCTGTGTCAAAGTGCGCGTTAGATTCAATTCCCGGCCGAACAATCGGTGCAATTGAATATACGAAGATGAAAACGGCGATTGAACCGCCCAACATCAATGTGCTGAGTAAGAACAAGCCCGGCGTGCCCCGTTTACGACTGAAGTTGTTGACCAGTGGCGCATTCTTCTCAAGGTGTCCCAGTTCAGTGCGGATACCGATGATATAGAATGTGATCGCCAAATATTGGAGTGAGTGCCATGTGTTCAAGCCTTGGAAGGCGGTGTCAAGGTTCGGCAGTGAAGGGATGATGAAGGCAACCACGACAGTGAACAGGATGAACAATGTCTTGGGCCAGTTCAAAATACCGACACGATATTCATTGATCGATTTCCAAGCAAACAAGCCGACAGCAACTAAGAAGATGCCCGTCATCATATAGAAGAACCATGTTTGTTGGAAGAATTCAGGAATGACCGATGCCAGATCGTTGGTTCCAATATCAAATGACCCTTGGCTGATTTTCAACGCTGCGAAGGGGAATAAGCAGGTGAAGATCACTGAGTAGTCGATGAGACGCGCTTTCAACGAAACAGCGCTGTTGGTATTTACAAAATTTGTTTCTTTGTGATTATAAAGCTCAACAATATAGGTGATTTGGTGCAAAACGTGAAGCGCTGCCCAGAAGAAAAAGACTGTTAAGAGCAGGGTCAGGTTCAAGAACGCCAATGACACCACAACAATTGGAATAATCACGGATGAACGGATGAGCATTGGATAGCGCTTGTTAAAGTCTTTATCCAACCCTGTACGCAAGAATGTAGACATCATATGGGGGCCACCCACAGCAACGGCCACGAAACCATTCACGACGTTGCGAGCGACATCTTCATTAACCCCAAGTCTCACACCAAGCAAATATGCTAAGTAGGGTAGGGGAACGAGAATCACGCTGAACGTGATATAGATCAAGTCCCATTTGCGGCTGCGAAGCCACAACCCTCCGGATTTCTTTTCGCTTTTGACTTCTTGGTTGCCCAAAGGAATACTTGCAACACCCATATACAATCCCTCCACACTGATACGTCTTTTGCATTATAGAGCAAATTATTTAGCTATGCAAAGTAATTTTACGGATTTTTAGCGATTTAGTTGTAAATAGGCGAAATTTATCTCTGATTGAAACAACAGAAAACTGGCGATCCCTAAATAATTCAGAATAAACCACCCCGCTCAGCGCTGAGTGGGGGGATTGATTTATTGCACGCTACTGATTCTGGATCGCCTCAGCCACCGCGATGAGGTCAGCGGCGCAAGCAGGCGGGATGGCATCAGTTGGAAGAGATTCTAGTTGGGTGATGAGATTTGTCACTTGAGTTAAGGAATTTATCGTTTCAGAGAGACTAGGTATCTCACACGCTTGAAAGATGGCCTGTAATTCTTCAAAGGTAGGCATGGGCACAACAATTTGAATATTATTTGAAGCTAGAGTATTGGCTGGAGCATTGATTAGCATGCCTTGTGAGGGAGCCATCCCAATAGCTAACTGCCCTCCGAATGGGCTAAAATCAATTCCATATACTCTGTCAGTGGTTTGATACAATTCTAGAAGATCGCCTGTTTCTGCATCCCATATTCGAACTGATCCATCGATACTTCCTGTAGCAATCCGGTTTGTAATGTGATTCCACTCAACAGAAGGAATCGACCTTGTATGCCCTTCAAATGTTTGGAGTACTTCATGTGAGGCAACATCCCATATTCTTACCGGGAATTGTTCTGGGAAATCAATTTCAGCACTTACTATTTGTGTTCCGTTGATATCCCAAGCCATAGAGAGGCTATACCCAGGAATGGGGATGACATCCAATTTTTGTTGGCTATCTACATCCCAAAGTTGAATTTCTCCAATTCTGGTTATAGCAAGTATATTGCCATCAGGACTCCAAGCGGCGCTTAAAGCCTCTCCTGCAGGTAAGGTATAAAGCAATTGCCCTGTCACTACATCCCAAATATTGGCATTATTTGGATATCCATCTTGACTGATACTTGCAAGTAATCTCCCTTCAGGATGCCAAGAGAGTGAAAGAACATTTTGACGAGGTACAGGGAGATCATAGATGACTTCAGACTCATTTCGGATTTGTAAGAATTCTGCTCCACCTACTGCGAGCAATGTCCCACTAGGGTTCCACTCAACGGAAAATAGACTTTGCCCATCTCCACGATCCCATGAATGAATAAGTTGACCGTCTAAGCCAGAAATTATGCTCAAACTGCCACTTTGTGTCACTAAAGCAATTTGGTTTTGTGAGTCATTCCACGAGATTGCTCTTACCCAGCCGGAATTGACCGTTTCTTGACTCAAGATCATGGCTGTATTAATAGGCAGTGCCAAGATAAATAGAACGAGTAATTTTTTAAGTGTTCTCATCAAATTCCCTTATTTCCAATTATGATCTTCGAAAATTGAAATCATATGCGTATTGAACCATGTAAAACGAGCATCTCCAGAATCTCCATGAAGAGTAACACCTGGCTGTGCAGGGTTAGTTTCGAGGCAACCACTGATATTGCATGGCTCAAATGTAACTAAATTCGCATCATTTGGTTTCCAGCTATAATTTAGAAAACCACCAGAGCCTGTTATTCGGTAAACCCAGTTGAGAAACATATCGGCTGCCGTTTCTTGATTTGCACTTTCATTATCTCCATATGGCGCAGGATTCTGCTGGAAATTAGTAAAGACTTGGCTTGTAGGATTCCCTAATACATCATTATTAATAGAATATATAGAACCAGGGCCACTTCCCCAGCCTCGCTCTCCACGTCGCCAAACTGGGCCATCAATGGTGTTTGTAACAAACATGCCCATAACCAAGCCACGACTGTCAAATATCATGTTGACTTGAGCTAAACGTGTATCCTGAATATATTCTCTTAAAGCTCTCCTCTCTACTCCCCCAGGAATATCTCTATCTGCTTGATTATCAAAAACATGTCCAAACTCATGAACAAAAACATATTGAGTGAATGGTATCTGATTATTGTTATGATCAAATAATGTATCACACGTTATCGTTCGAACATTATTATCTACAATACATATTGCAGTTGATCCTGTCCCACGAATTACAGTGATATTTCCTTGATCAATACCATTAGCATTTTCTACTCCCATAACTTCTTTAAACTTGATGTGAGGAGCTACTGTACTCTCAGATAGAATTACAAATGCTTCTCCTATTCTGGTAACCGCTAAAAGCATCTCATTAAGATCATTTCCGTCCCAATTGCCGACTGGTGTAATACCATAATCTGCAAGCGTAGTGGCGGTCGGTGTTTCTGTTGATATAGTCGTTGGTGTCATTGTAGGAGTGGCTGTTGGCAGTATGTAGTAGGTGATAAATATTCGGCGCAGGTAGATAGTGCCATTTGATGCATTAGGATATGAAACCCCATGGTGATTGTATAGATCTAGAGTTAAACTCTCCGCAAACTGGTTAATGGTGTACCTACCCGTTGTAATTTCCCCTAGATTATAATTATTACAAGGATTACAAGCTCCTGGTCCACCGTTAACTCTATATCCAAATGACCATCCAAAGTTGGTATAAATCTCAAAAGACCATGACTGGATGTAGACAGGCTGAGGAAAGATGTGATTTATAGTTAGACCGCGGATATTTCCGCTAGTATTTCCTGTGAGTTCCCCCTGCCATCCTTGTTCTAATATTGGATTCGAGCTCATTCCAGGCGGTGAAATCGCCTCAAATCCTTGCGCACTTCTCGGAAATCATATTCAACTGTATAGGTGTTTATAGGTGTCATAGTTGCCGTCGGCGTAGGCGTGATGCAGTCCTCCTCTAAAGACGACATCATCATCAGCGCGGGTTCGCAGATCGCTGGCGTGGCGGTCGGCGTTGGGGTTGGGGTATATGTTTCCGTAGGCGTTGGGGTGGGAAATGGATATTCAGGAGAACGCAAGTAGATAGTTAGTGATTCGGCAACGTGCCCAATAGGATAATTTGAGCTCCCCGATGCTTGCGCATATAGATAGCGTGCTGCTGTATAATATTCGGTTGCGCCTTGTGATGCGGCTAAACTGCCTGATCCATTCCCTGGGACTGTCCACTCAACGTTAATCGTCCATGAATGGTTAAAATTCATAGTACCCACCCATTGCCCATCACTCGCGCGTTGTAACTGTAAATGTTTATCACTACCATAAACCCCAACCGCCCGAATCCATATGCGATCTATCGGTAATGGTTCCGAAAATTGGAACTCTAATTGCGAGCCACGAATGTAGCGATTAGAGCCACTGAAATTCCCATAGAAAATATTGGAGGGTTCATAACCCACCCCAGCGACCCAATTGCTGTAAGCTCTATAACCCACCGGAACTTGAGCCGGACGTCCCGGGTCTTCTACCCACGGATATTGCTGTAAGCGGAAATCATAATAGTAGAAGGATTCTGGCGTAGCCGAAGCGGTTGGCGTATATGATGGAATGGATGTTGGGGTCAATGTGGGCGAAGGGGTTAACGATGGCGATGGCGTAGCCGTAGGGGATGTCATTGGGAAACTCACCGGACTTGCCATCGTGCAGGGCGAACTGGGATTGTAATAATCGCCAATGGAATAATTCAATGTTGGATCATTGGATAATGGCAGGGAAACATCCACTGTACTGGTGATGTCATTTGGAACAATGGGAGTGGTCGACCAATAGTTTTGTTGAGCATGAATGTTCCAGCCTTGAGCATAGATATGATTTCCCTCGAACGAAGCTGTGTTGCCTATGAAACTGCTATATAAAATAGTGGCATCTTGCACCATAAAGATGCTACCGCCCCTATCTTGACTGGTATTATTTTCAAACCGTACACAGGTTGCTTCAAATGTGTACGCGCGAATTGCACCCCCAACCCCGGTCGAAGCATTGTTGATGATACTCCGGTTAATCTCGGCGCGGTCTCCATCAATTGCTGCCCCACTCATAGCAGCGTTACTGCTCAGCTTGCTATCAAATACGCGGAATGTTCCGGTCCAAATTTTGGCAACTCCCCCTTCCCCAGCATTGCTTACACTAGTTGCTGTTGCATGATGAAGTTCAAGCACACTATCTTCAATTTCAAACATGGCTCCTTCATGCGATAGAGGGGTTGTAAATACGGTTAAATCTATTCCTCGCCCATAAAGATGAATATCTGTAGATACAAAAATCAGCTCGTGTAAAGGGAAAACCCCTTCACACAAATAAAGTTAACCAATCGGAATGTAAGTGCAATATATCAAATGCCAGCAGTAGGGTTTCCGTAGGGGATGAGTATGTTATTTGGAAGATATTTATGAATTTTTCTCTTAAATATAGGGGAGACAAAATGAAATGCTCCCCCTTGCAACTTAGTGGGAGCATAAAAGATTTTCACTTTAGGCGAGGATGTACTCAGGCTTGATCTTCGTGAATAACTTCGTGATGCTCACGACAGCGCGCTTCATACGCTTCCGCAGCACCTACTAAAATAATCGGGTCGCTAAAACGGGCAGGTTGCCCATTGACTAAGCGTTGAGTACGGGTCGCCGGATCGCCGCAGATGACACAAATCGCTTGGAGCTTCACAACTTCTTCCGCACGGGCGAGCAGGCCGGGGATGGGGCCGAAGGGCACTCCGCGAAAATCCATATCTAAGCCTGCGCCAATGACGCGCAAGCCTCTTTCGGCAAGATCATCAACCACCGAGACGATCTCCTCATCAAAGAACTGAATTTCGTCAATCGCAATCACGGTTGTGGTGGGGATCAGGTGTGAAAAAATATCACGGGATTTTGCAACGGCTGTTGCTTCGATATTTTGCCCGTTATGACTGGTGACCCGTTCAATGCCATAACGGGTATCAATGCCGGGTTTAAAGACTTGGACATTTTGTTTGGCAATAACCGCGCGCCGAACACGACGGATGAGTTCTTCAGTTTTTCCACAGAACATGCTGCCACAGATGATTTCAATGCGTCCAGTATGGTGAATCATAGCGCGATTCCTAAGTTGTATGCTGATCTCAAAGTGTGTAATTTATAGAGCATGATGCAAAAAGAAAGGCAGGCTGTTAGTTCAACAGTCTGCCTTTCAAAAGGGTTACAACTGGGCGTTTATTCGGCTTCTTCAGAAGTTTCTGAAGACTTGGGCAGGTCATAACCACGGGCACGTAATGCACGTTTGACATCTGCCAACACCTTACGACCAATCCCAGGGACTTCCAAAATCCCATCATCACCTTTTTCGGTGAGGACGTTCATGAAGTCACCAGCGGTAGTAATGCCTGCTTCATTCAAGGCTTCGAGATAGCGCTTGCCTAATTCCAAGTCGGCCAAGGATAAGTTGGCAGGGGTCTTGGCGGCAACACGTTCTTCGGCTTCTTGACGAATATTGTCGCGCACTTGCAGACGCTTCATGAAGCGGTCCACTTGCCCTTCGGTGTCAACGATACGTTGTTCACCTGTGTAGAAGGGGTGGCATGCAGAACAAATGTCGGTGCGGATTTGGGCGACGGTTGCGCCCGTAACCCAGGTATTCCCACAAGCACAGGTCACAACGGCTTCGGGAAACCAAGTTGGGTGAATTGTTTCTTTCATTCTGTCCTCTAGTTTTCTGGAATGTTGTGCGGTCAGTCAGGTGCTGCCGCCTCAACAGACTCTTTATGCGTAATTAGTTTGAGGAAGTGGCTTCTTCAACAGGATAGACGCTAATCTGTTGTTTACCCTTACCACCGACTTTGTATTCAAATTTCACATTACCGGAAACGGTTGCGAAGATGGTGTAATCTTTGCCCATCATCACGTTGTTGCCCGGGTGGAATTGAGTTCCACGTTGGCGAACAATGATATTTCCCGGAATGACGAATTCACCGCCAAAGCGCTTTACGCCCAGACGTTGACTATTACTATCACGACCATTGCGGCTCGAGCCGCCGCCTTTTTTGTGAGCCATGTCTTTTGATAATCTCCGCTAAAAACTAAACTGTAATTGCGTCAACACGCAGGCGGGTATAGTACTGACGATGACCGCGCTTCACACGATATTTCGTGCGTTGGCGATACTTGAAGACGATCACTTTCTTCGCGCGAAATTGATCAACTACGGTGACTTTAACCGCTGCACCCTCAACGAGAGGTGATCCGATAACGGTGTTGTCGTCATCACCGATTAACAAAACGTCGGTAATGTCGAAGCTATCATCTACTGCATTGGGCAGGCGTTCCACGTCGAGGACTGAGCCGACTTCCGCACGATATTGGCGGTTGCCTGTTCTAATAATTGCGTACATTTCGAGGATTCTCCAATTCTCGCTTGCCACCGTGTCGCACACAAAATAGGAAGTTAGCGTGCCGATCACGGGGAAAATTGGTCAAGGGCAGCACAAACCGCCCGTTTGACATCAAACAAGACCATTATTTTAGGTTGTCGTGAGAGGCGCGTCAATGTCGAGTTTCAGAAATCTGCGATGAACATCGCGTCGCCAAAGGAAAAGAAACGATATCCTTCTTCTTTAGCGACTTCGTAGGCATGGAAAACATGATCTTTGCCTGCGAATGAGCTGATCATCATGAGCAGGGTGGACTTCGGAAGATGGAAATTGGTGATCATCGCGTCCACGACACGCCAGCGATAGCGCGGGTAGATGAATAGGCGCGTGTCTTGCTCAAAGGCGATGACGGGGCGCCATGCACAAGCGGCTAATTCCTCATAAGGGAATGACGGATCGCCGCCTTCGCTCAAGATGCCCGCAGTTTCTAAAACACGAGTGGCGGTTGTGCCTACCGCGATCACACGATTTCCGCGTAACTTCGCTTCATTGATGATCTTGCTGTTGGTCGCATCAAGTTGTGCCCATTCGCTGTGCATGGGGTGATCGAGAATGTCTTCTGTTTTGACAGGTTGAAATGTCCCTAGTCCAATATGCAGGACACAACGTGCGAACTGTACGCCTTTTTCGCGTAGTTTTAAGAATAATTCATCGGTGAAATGCAGCCCCGCAGTAGGCGCGGCTGCAGAACCTTCTACCCGCGAATATACAGTTTGATAGCGCTCATCGTCACTGGTTTTGTCGTGAATATAAGGCGGAAGGGGCATCTCGCCAATTTCATCCAGAATAGGCTCAAGCATCTGATCAAACTCGATCACACGTTCCGACGCCTCGAGCGCTTCAATCACTTTCGCATGGACGCACCCATCGCCAAAACTGAGCTGTACCCCCGTATGAATACCGCGCCCGCCGACGATAGTCTGCCATGTATGCGTCCCTAATTTGCGTAGCAAGAGGACTTCGACTTTGCCCCCCGTTTCGGTTTTGATGCCGAATAAACGCGCAGGGATCACGCGCGTCTCATTCAAGACGAGGACATCCCCCGCATTAAGATAGTCCACAATGTCATAAAAATGCCGATGATGAATTTCGCCTGTCGTTTTGTCGAGCAACATCAGCTTTGAAGAATCACGCGGTTCAAGTGGAAACTGCGCAATAAAAGATTCAGGTAGGGTATAGTCAAATTCTGAGAGCTTCACGGGCGGTTGATCCAACGAATGATGAGATTAAGCACAAGGGTTCCGACCACGCTCAAAATAATCGACGCGAGGATAGGCACCACACAAGAGATATTCTGCGTTTCAAAATGGAGCGTGCCGGGCAATTCTCGTACCCCTAAACGCCCCATCACCAGTAGGACGATACCGATCAACAGTAGGACGATGCCAACCCCTATGATGAGACGTCCTATTTGAGATAAATCCATCGTGATAACTCGCTAGAATAAGGGCGGTTGAATATCAGGACGGTTATACGGATAGCCGAGATGATCATAGGCGAGCTGGGTCGCTTCACGCCCGCGAGGAGTACGTTTTAAGAACCCTAATTGTAATAGATACGGCTCATAAACATCTTCAATTGTCGAACCATCTTCGTTGATCGATGCGGCGATAGTGGGCAAACCGACTGGCCCGCCGTTGTATTTTTCGATGATTGTCGCCAGTAAACGACGGTCGATGTCATCTAAACCGAGATAATCAATTTCCATGAGTTCGAGCGCGTCCCCCGCAACTGGCCCGGTGATGATCCCTTGCGCGCGGGTTTCAGCAAAGTCACGAACGCGCCGTAAAAGACGTAGGCCGATACGTGGTGTTCCGCGTGAACGACGCGCGATTTCAGAAGCCCCTTCGGGACGAATCTCCACTTTCATCATGCCTGCCGCACGATTGATGATGAATTCCATCGAGGCTTGGTCATAAAAGTCGAGGCGGAAACGGGCGCCGAAACGATCCCGTAATGGGCCAGCGAGTAAAGCTAACTGCGTCGTTGCCCCAATGACGGTGAAGCGGGGTAGATTCAAGCGGACATTTTTAGCCGCGGGGCCTTTGCCGATCACAATATCAAGCGCAAAATCTTCCATCGCAGGGTAGAGAATTTCTTCGACCGCACGCCCAAGACGGTGAATTTCGTCGATGAACAAGATGTCATTCTGTTTCATGTGCGTCAGAATAGCGGCTAAATCACCCGCGCGTTCAATTGACGGGCCAGCAGTGATGCGGATATTCACGCCCATTTCGTTAGCGATGACATGCGCGAGCGACGTTTTCCCTAAACCGGGCGGGCCATAAAACAAGGTATGATCAATGGGTTCTTTGCGCAGTTTTGCGGCATCAAGGATGATGCGCAAATTTTCGCGCACTCGTTCTTGACCCACAATGTCATTGAGCATTTTCGGACGAAGCGCAATATTTTCACGCTCATCACGGCGACGGCCACCCGTGACTAAACGATCATCTTCTTGCATGACGGCTCCAGTATAAGAAAAAATGTTCCATAGTTAAGTATAAAACTGAGGTAAGGTTTAGGGCAACACTGGCTTTGACACTTGTGCTGCTGGTGCGTACAATCGTGATGCTTTTTCAACCTCATCATATCACGGGAGTATCCGTTTCGATGGCACAGCCTCATATATCCTCACATCCACTTGTTTTACATAAATTAGCGGTACTTCGAGATAAATCAACCGATCACCGTAGTTTTCGGGAATTGATGCGCGAACTTTCCTTACTCCTGATCTATGAAGCCACTCAAGATATCTCGTTATCACCGCGCGTGGTTTCTACCCCTATGGGCGACGCAAAAGGGTTTAAAGCTGATGAAACGATTGGCTTAGTCCCTGTTTTACGCGCTGGTTTGGGGATGGTTGAAGGCGCTTTACAACTTTTGCCCAGCGTGCAAGTTTGGCACATTGGACTGTACCGTAACGAAGAAACCTTAGAACCTGTGCATTATTACAATCGTTTGCCTCAAAACTCAGGGATTCAAGTGTGCTTGATTCTAGACCCGATGTTGGCAACCGGTGGGTCGGCGGTGGCGACGGTCGATTTGATCAAAAAAGCAGGGATTCCCCGCGTCAAATACATCGGCTTGATCGCCGCACCCGAAGGCGTCCAACGCTTGAGCGAAGCACATCCTGACGTGCCTATTCATCTCGCCGCGTTAGATGAAAAACTGAATGAAGTGGGTTTCATCGTCCCCGGCTTAGGGGATGCGGGCGACCGCCAATTTGGCACCTAAGGATATGATGTCACCTCTCGTGATTTTTGGAATTGTGTTTGGCTTGGCCTTGAGCGTGACCATCGCGCTCATGCCTGTGATGGTCTGGCTAGGCAAGAAATTTGGTATCACTGCCAAGCCGGGTGGCAGACGTTTGAACGATGCTGACATGCGCCGTGTGTCGCGCCTAGGTGGGGTTGCTATCTTTAGTGGCTTCACGATTGCGGTGATTGCGGCGCAATTTTTGCCTGTGCCACGCCAAGACCCTTATGAAGTCATCCGCCTAATCGGTTTATTAGGCGGTGGCTTTATTATTTTTCTAGGGGGCTTGCTCGACGATATTTTTGAATTTTCTTCGTTTCCGCAGTTCCTTTTCCAATTTGCAAGCGCTTCATTTGCCATCCTTTTCCAAGTATTTATCGAGTTTTTCAATAACCCATTGACCGGACAGCAGACCGACCCGTGGCCGTTTTTCCTGACGGTGACCATCAGCTTAATATGGCTCTCAGGGATGATGAATACTATGAATTGGCTCGACGGCTTGGACGGTTTAGCCGGCGGTGTGGCGCTCATCGCCGGAATTGTCCTGTTCATCAACAGCGCGTTTCGCGTAGAACCTGCGCAGATCAGCGTCAGTTTGTTACATCTGGCTCTCGTAGGTGCGTCGTTGGGATTTCTGTTATTCAATTTTTACCCTGCGCGGATTTTTATGGGGGGCGGTGCGCCGTATTTAGGCTTCATTCTAGGCGCGTTATCCATCATTGGCGGGGCGAAGATGGCAACGATTTTGTTGGTGATGGGGTTGCCGTTAGTCGATTCGGTATGGCAGATGGTGAATCGTGCGCTTCACGGGCGAAGCCCGTTTAGTGGGGATCGCGGACATCTGCATTTTCAACTATTTGACAAAGGACTCTCGCAACGTCAAATCGTCGTGGGCTATTACTTGTTCTGTAGTTTCTTCGGTTTTTTGACGCTGGTCACTAGCAGTCAGTCGTTTAAATTCATCACGCTTGGGGTGATGGCGATCTTGGTTTTGGGCGGTTTGTTTTTCGTCACGCGGATGAAGCCAAATCCAAAGCCGATTGAGCTAAAGCCAGAGGATCGTTAAGCGCGTCTTTTAAGGGGCGCGTTACTCGTCAGCCGTCTCTTTATTCATCCTCATCGATAGATTCACTTTTTGCGACTGCATTCCCCATAATCACAGATGGGCCAGCCCGCCCTGTATTCCCTTGCGGCAGTGGCGGTGGTTTAGGTGCGTCGTCATCTTCTGTGGAGGATGTCACAAAGCTGGTTTTCCCCGGCGGGCCAATGATGGGCAGGGGAAGTTTATAAATAGAGGGTGGCCCCATCTTTTTACGCGCGGTTTGTTTCTCAAGCCGTTGTTGTTCTTTTTGCCGTTGTTGATTGCGCTGTTCGATCAGTTCCTCACGACGGACGGCAACCAACTTCCCATTTTGAAACGTCGCGCTGTCACCTGTGATGCGCTCATAAATCGCTTCAACTGTGCCCAAGACAGCAGTCATAAAAATATTGATACTAATCACGGTGATAAACGCCGTTGCGAGGATTGAAACCGCATTATTGAGCGGGGTCGCCAACGCATTGACTAAAAGCGTTTCGCCGATTCCAATCACATATAACAAGACGAACGAAATCACCGAAACGATGATGATCGGGCGCCAACCGCTCAGGTTTTTGATGTCGCTGGGAATCATCGTGTTGCTGATGGTGAATAGGATATATAACCACAGGAAAAAGTCCGGCGTGCTGAGCAGCGTTTCAAGCGCAGGGGGTAAACCTTCCCATCCTGTAACCGTGAGCGTGGCGATGAAATCATCAAAGTTGAGGACTTGGCTGGAGATGACCCAAACAAGCACAATGCCCACCAGCACAGGGGCAGTGAAGATAATCGTCTGCTTCACCACACTGATGTTTTTAGGGATTTTAATAAAATTGAGTTTGAGGTCGGCCATTTGTTGTTCTTCCGGCCAGCGGATGTTCCGTTCTGCCGCGACATCGACAATGCCTGCGACCAGCCAAACCACCACTTCGTATAGGACAACGCCGGGCAGAAAAAACAAATAATAAATGACAGTGGTTGTACGTAGGTCTTTCGTGAACAACCACCCAACTTTAAAAATATGCTGGTGGAGCCAACGCTCCATCCTTCGCATGACATACAGTAATGCGATGACGAGAAGCGCTGGCCCGAGCAAATCGAGAACCACGCGGTATTATTGACCTTTCGCGCTGGCGGCAATTTCCACCAAACGCACAAAATCATCAGTTTTGAGCGATGCACCGCCGACTAACGCTCCGTCAATATCGGGCTTGGACATGTATTCAGCCATGTTCTCTGGCTTGACACTGCCCCCATATTGAATACGAACTTCTTCGGCGATGTCGTCGCCATAGAGTTCGCGCAGGGTGTCACGCACGGCACGGCGGATGATGTCGTTTGCAACGTCGCCGCTGGCGCTTTTTCCGGTGCCGATGGCCCAAATCGGCTCATAAGCGATGACAACATGCGCCATTTCTTCCGCAGTAACCCCGCTTAATCCCGCGCGTACCTGTCCACTGACAAACGAGACTGTTTCGCCTTGCTCATTTTGATCAAGGTTTTCGCCTACAGCGAGGATCGGTTTCAAGCCAGCGCCGAGCGCGGCTTTGACTTTGCGATTCACAATTTCGTCGGTATCGCCCAAATAGGCACGACATTCTGAATGGCCGATGATGACGTATTCGGCTAAACCGACGAGCATTTGGGGTGAAATTTGTGAAGTGTATGCGCCTTCTTTTTCCCAATGCACATTTTGAGCGCCGACTTTCACCGCGCTGTTTTCTAAGACATTCGCAACGGACGCGAGGGCGACATACGTGGGGCAAACCACTCGCTCAACCCCTTCGATAGCTTCGAGGCGTGGGGCAAGGGTTTGAATGAATTCAACCGAGTCTTGAAGTGTTTTGAACATCTTCCAGTTTCCGGCAACGATTGGCAAACGCATAGATTGCTCCTGTAAACATGCCATTTATGGCAAAATTATAGCGTGATTTGATGGAATGATCTGCAATTGTAGGTAAAAAGAAACAGCAGTAAACATATTGAATGCGCTTACTGCTGTTTGGATTTTGAGTTATTTGTCAGCAAGCGCTGCAACGCCGGGCAGCACTTTACCTTCTAACATTTCTAAGCTGGCACCACCCCCTGTTGAGATGTGGGTGACTTTATCGGCTAAACCGGCTTCTTCTATAGCCGCAACAGAATCACCCCCGCCGATCACCGTCGTGGCGCCGTTTGCAGTCGCTTCAGCTAACAAGCCTGCGACACCAAAGGTTCCAGAGGCAAATGGTTTCTTTTCAAATACACCCATTGGGCCATTCCAGACGATGGTCTTGGCGGTGCTGATGGTGGATTTAAATAATTCGACGGTTTTCGGGCCAATATCGTAGATCGCCCAGCCTTCAGGAACACCGTCGGTCACATCGATGGTTTGGGTATTGGCTTCATCGTCAAATTTATCGCCTAAAACCGCATCGACGGGCAAAACAAGTTTATCACCCGCTTTGGCAAGCAGGGATTTCGCGGTTTCAACCGCATCAGCTTCGACGAGTGAATTACCCAGTTCAATGCCTTGTGCTTTGAAGAAGGTGTTTGCCATCCCCCCGCCGATCAAGACTTTATCGGCTTTGCTGAGCAAGGATTCGATCACGGCAATTTTGTCCGAGACTTTAGCGCCCCCCAAGATCGCCACAAACGGGCGGGCAGGGTTTTCAACGGTAGAGCCGAGATAATTGATCTCTTTTTCTAACAGGAAGCCTGCGACAGAGGGCAAAAATTCGGTCACGCCCACCGTTGATGCGTGGGCACGATGCGCTGAACCAAAAGCATCATTCACAAACACATCGCCAAATTGGGCGAGTTTTTGTGCCAATTCTGTGCCGTTCTTCTCGTCTGTGGGGTCAAAACGGGTATTTTCGAGAAGTAGGACATCCCCTTCAGGTAAAGAGGTGACTGCCGCTTGCGCCTTTTCGCCGACGGTATCTTCTGCAAAGGCGACTTCTGTGCTGAGCAGGGTGGCTAAAGCAGGCGCCACTGGTTTGAGCGAATATTTTGGTTCTGGCCCGCCTTTTGGACGGCCTAAGTGCGACATTAAAATGACGGATTTAGGCTTTTGCTCCAAAATATATTTCAAGGTAGGCACTGCGGCACGGATGCGCGTGTCATCGGTGATGCGGTCGCCGTCGAGCGGAACGTTAAAATCGACACGGACGAGCACGCGTTTTCCGGCGAGATCAATATCGCGGATATTTTTTTTATTCATGATCCTCAAGAATCTCCTATCACAAAACGAGGCGAAGTAACTGTAGATGTCACCCCGCCTCGCAAATCATGCTCAACAGTCCAGAATTAGTTCAGGCGGTCGCCGATGTACTTGACAAGGTCGGCGGTGCGGCAAGAATAACCCCATTCGTTGTCGTACCAAGTGACGACTTTGGCAAGCGTGCCATCCATGACTTGGCTGGCCAAGGCGTCGATGACACTGGAGCGAGAATCCCCCTTATAGTCGATGGAGACGAGTGGTTCGTGAGATACGCCGAGGATGCCTCTCATCTTGTCGCTGGCGGCGGCAGTTTCAAAGGCTTCGATCAAACCTTCTGTGGTGGTTGGTTTTTCGAGCACGGCGACAAAGTCAACCAAGGACACGGTAGGGGTTGGAACACGGACGGCCATCCCGTCAAATTTGCCTTTGAGTTCGGGAACAACCAAAGAAACTGCTTTGGCAGCGCCTGTAGTGGTTGGGATCATGCTGACAGCGGCGGCACGAGCGCGGCGCAAATCTTTGTGGGGCAGGTCGAGGATGTTTTGATCGTTGGTATAGCTGTGAATGGTGGTCATCAGCGCGTGGACAATGCCGAAGCTGTCGTTCACGACTTTGGCGGCAGGGGCCAAGCAGTTAGTGGTACAAGAAGCGTTTGAAACGACATGATGTGTGGCGTTATCATATTTTTCTTCATTGACACCTAAGCACAAGGTGATGTCTTCATTCTTGGCAGGGGCAGAGATGATGACCTTCTTCGCGCCAGCGGTGATATGCTTGCTTGCGCTTTCTTTGTCGGTGAAACGGCCTGTACTTTCAACCACGATATCACAACCGAGATCACCCCAAGGCAGTTCAGCGGGGTCTTTTACGCTCAAAGCGATCAGTTTGTCGCCGTCGATGACCAAGCCATCGCTGACTTTTTCAACGGTTCCCGGAAAACGCCCGTAGTTGGAATCGTATTTGAAAAGGTGAGCCATGGTGTCGAGGTCACCCAAATCGTTAAACGCTACAATATCAATTTCACCGCCATGATATTCGCGAATGGCGCGTACTACTTGGCGACCAATACGTCCAAAACCGTTAATGCCTACCCGAATTTTAGCCATGATAAAGCTCCTCATTAAAGAGATAAATGTTGAGTCTTTCAACTCATGTAATGACCGATCAAAAAGGCGAAAGTGCTTTTGCGCTCGAACTGGTACTGCGCTCGGCTTCGCCAAACCTTAAAATCGCCTCTGCCAGCTTATGTGGGTCATGCCGCCAAGGGCGTTCAGGATCAACTAAATCAACATACTGCACTTCATAACGTTGCAAAATTTCGTGATGCGCAGGGGCAGGGGTGACATAATGCGTGTTTCTCCCTGCATTTTCTACGGGATACGAATTATTTGCGAGGACGAGTTGGAAAACACCCCGCCCAATATATTTCTCTAACGCCAACACATGGTCAGCGACGGAAAACGTATCAGTTTCGCCCGGCTGGGTGGCAATATTGCAAATATAGATTTTATATGCTTTTGTCGCGCGTACAGCCGCAGAAATTTCTTTGATGAGTAAGTTCGGCAGAATACTGGTGAACAGGCTTCCCGGGCCTAAGACAACAATATCTGCGTTTAAAATGGCTTCTATACTGCCTGAATACGCTTGCGGTTCAGGTTCAAGCCATAAATTTTGGATACGCCCCCCCGCCGCAGGGATATTGGATTCTCCTTGGACGATGATCGAGGATGCTTCTGTCTTTGCGATTTCGGCAAATAACGTGACATCTTCTAGTGTAGAGGGTAACACGCGTCCCTGAATATTCAAGACACGCTCAATTTCAATGAGGGCGGTTTCAAGGCTTCCGGTGATGCCACTCATCGCACCGATAAATATATTGCCAAACGCGTGACCTTTCAAATCCCCGTTGGTGAAACGGTGTTGAAAGAGGCGCGTCATGAAACTTTCATCGTCTGCGAGGGCAGCAATATTATTGCGCAAGTCACCGGGGGGCAAAATGCCGAGGTCTTGGCGTAACCTTCCCGAACTGCCGCCATCGTCGGCTACGGTCACAATTGCGGTGATGTTGCTGGTGAATGCTTTTAAACTGCGTAATGCGGAAGGTAACCCTGTGCCACCACCAACGGCGACCACGCGGACACCGCGCTGGCGAACGTTGTGAGTATAGACTACATCAACGACGCGCCCTTGGACTTGACGACGAAACGGCGCGAGGATATTCATGCTCATGTGATACAAGCCAAAGCTGACTAACGCGAGGCCGATGAGAAAACACAGCACAATTTCGACGAGGCCGAGTTGAAGTAAGGTTTGGGTGATGGACTCATTTCCAGTGGCTTGGATGAGGACGGCTGCAAGGCCCAATGCGATAAAACCCAGACCAACGATGACTAACACCAACCAACGCTTGATGCCGATGCCCGGTGTTAGCCATTTTTGCACTGCGGTTAAGAAAGCCATACAGCATAAATCCTAATATCAATGGTGAAGGGCGCAAACTTCTAGAGAGTGTTTGCCTCGACTTGAATTCATTTTAAAGAAAACTAATTCCACGATAAAGGATTATTTTTTATTTTCTAGGTTAACATTCAGCGAACCGTCTGTCAAAGCGTTACGTCACCTCATCTTAAGATGATCGTAACTGAGTTCTGCTTATAGCTAACAGGATGAGCGCCATCGCGGTGGTCATCCCCCCGATGATGAGCGCCGCATCAAACCAGAATTGCTCTGGAAACAGCCGAATCAACGTGGAATCGTAAGGGAAGTACCAAGTGCCGTCGGCAAAGAAGGCGCTGTGAAACAGGACAAAAAACTCATCCCATAAAAAGACCGCCCCTACCACGATGACAAGAATCAACCCTAAGGTGAGCAACCCCCCGTCGCGAAGACCGATCCAAAAATGTGCCGATTGATTTCGTAAAAACAGTGCGCTGACGATGACCAAAATGCCGACCACAACCGCGATCAGATAAGCATAGGTCGTCACCACTTTGACATCTTCCATGTGACGCAGTTCACCTAAAGTATACTGCGCTGTGCTGTCAGGAAATATTAAATTTCCGAGATAATCGATGGGTTCTCCGTTTAACAAATAATCAACGGCATAGTGACCATACAGGATACGATCTTGGGTTGTGAGTCCGTAACGATCTTCAGGGAAACCCGCTCGTTGATATTCAAATTGTAGGAAGTAGGGCGTCATGATCACGCGAATACTGGTGAGCGTGAGCAGGATGGGGACAGCGACGGTTAAAAATAGACGGATGAGCGCTTTCATTCACTATCCCCTCGTAATTCATCAACCCCACCGGAAACGATAAAATTTAAAACCAGTGAATCTACCAGTGTTTCGACAGGGGCGCGGTCGTCGGTGAAGACAATTTCCGATGTGCCTGTTTCCACTAGTGAATTGGATGCAAGTTGTAGCGTTTCGCGTAACATCGGCGAAGTATCTTCGGGTAAGAGATCAATATTTAACAATAGATTTTCAATCGCTGTAGGTTGGCGCGTGGCAACAAGGATGGTGTTAAATGAATTGGGTACATCCATCGCGTGGATGCTCGGAAACACAAACCCAATCGTGTGGGTGAGCGCATCGACCAAACGGCGGTCGGTATGGGTTCGCCCCACATTGATGACCAACACGCCATCTTCTTCGAGATGTTCATATACCTCTTGGAAAAATTCAACGGTTGTGAGGTGCCACGGGATGTAAGGCGGGCGGTAGGCATCGACCCCAATCACGCTGTATTGGCGGTCTAACTGGCTGAGAATATAACGCCCATCCTGTGCATAGGTCGTTAGACTGGGCATCATCTCGTCATTCATCTCAAAAAATTCGGCACCGACTTCGATGATTTGGGGGTCAATTTCGACCCCATCAATGGGAATATCCCCGTAAACATGGATGTATTGACGTGCTACTGTGCCCGTTGCCAAACCCACTAACATGAGCGAGTCTACATCATTCGGTTGATAGGGCGGGTTATTAAAATAGGGCGCGGTCAGAAAAAAATCCCATGTGCGACCATAGGCATATTGCGTAGGATGCCATTGGCTGTGAATCCCTTGCCCTTCGTTGAGATACAAATAACGGTTTCCAGCGCCATCTTCCTGAACTTGGATATAGTTATACGCGCTTTCCCCTTCATATAAAATTTGTGCCCCTGCGACGGGGGCGCGTAGTGGGCCGTCTAACGAAACTGCGGACAGAATTGCAATGATGACGGGGAAGATCAAATATAACAATGCGCGTTTAGAATCAATGCGGAATAGGCCGATCCAGCCGACGATGAACAAGATAGCGGAAAAGAGCAAGAAGGTGCGGAACGTCCCTAATTCAGGGATGATGAGGATGACTGGCAAGAAAGTGCCGACCAAACTTCCAAGCGTGCTAATGGCATAAATGCGCCCAGAGATTTTGCCTGCATCTTCTATGGTCGAAAATGCGAGGCGGATTCCAAATGGTGAGATCGTCCCCAACAGTGTGATGGGGATCGCAAACAGGACTAAGACAGAAATAAACGATCCAATCGCTAGTCCCGCTTCAATGCCTGTGATGGCAGAGGCGGCTGTTTGTAAAATAGGGCGGGCTAACAAGGGGATGACGGCGCATAAGGACGCTGCCCAAAGCAAGATTTGATAAAATGTTTTGAACTTTGGAGAACGGTCGGCCCAACGCCCACCGATGAAATATCCTGCGGTTAAGTACAGCAAGATGAGGCCGATCACGTTGGCCCAGATCAAATTACTCGTACCGTATACGCTTCCTAAAAGGCGAGATGCGGTCATTTCAATCGCCATTGTGGTTAACCCACCAGTGAAAACAGCAAGGTATAAATAGCGATTATTGGGGCGGGATGTTTGGGTCATTCTGCCTTCGATCTTTTATAATTCAGTGTAGGAAAGGTCTCTCATGATCTCTATTCGCAACGCTCACCCTCAAGACGCGCAGGGGATTGCGCAAGTGATTCAGATCGTTTGGAATGATAATGCGAACACTGCAAGAATTGCCAGATTAATTCAAGAGAATGATCATTATCTGTGGGTCGCGGTGAGCGATGAGAGCGAAATTGTTGGCTTTGTCGATGGTTTTCTCACCGTTTCCTCATCAGGCGAAAAACGTTTAGAGGTCGATTTGTTGGCGGTTCATCGTGACTTTCGCGGTCTAAAGCTGGCAAATCAACTGATAGAGAAAGTCACATTAGCAGGGATTGATGCGGGGGTGCAGTATGCGCGTGCGGTGGTTCGTGTCGAAAACATCCCGTCTGAAAAAGCCTTTGCGCATCATGGTTATCACCCTGTATCTCGGCGTGATTTATGGGTTTCAGACGGCCAACCTTCTGCTGATGAGCCGACATCCGCTTATTTTGTTTCGGTTAATACGCTGACTTATCAAGGGGTGTGGATCGAAGATGTACGCACGCGCTCAGCATTTTCGGCAGGGCGACACATCGCGCATCAAAATTCATTGGATACTGTAGGGGCGCTTTTAGACCCCGCTCATGCTGAGCAGATTGAATGGGCGCGTCAGTGCGGGTTTGAGAAAATTGCCGAGATGCAAGTTTGGACCCGCCCGTTTGAATTAAGAGGCGGGTAATTCCAATACATTGGCAATATTATCCCCACGACGAACGACGCGGGTAGGAATTTTGGCGATGCGTAACATCGCTTTGGCATTGTCGATATTGCCTGCGCCACCGAATGATGTGGGGTCAATCAAAACACAGCTTGGACGAATTCCCTTGCGCGAAAGAATCTGCGCTTGGCTGATCCAGCGTTCATTGATAGAAGCTGTCACGATCAAGAGGGTTGTCCCGCGCGAAAGATGCGGCGATTCGAGTGTTAAGACTTGATCTAAGGTGTAGGGTGAAAGGCTTCGACCGACCGCCAGCGCTTGTAAAATTTGATACAACTGTCTTAATCCGCGTTCTGGTTGATAGATTTCACGATGGGGAAGGTATGCCCCAAACCCTAAAGAACGTTCGGTTTCGATAAAATGTTTCGCTAAAGAGGCTGCTACGACGGCCGCATATTCTTCAGTTGAGAAGGGAATCCCGATATGGTCAGGGATGATAGGGCCGATTTGACGGATACGGCGCACGGATGGGTCTTCGACGAGTGACTGCGCGGAGAAATCGACGAGCATCCACAAATCGGAAAGGGGGTCAATCTCAAATTCTTTCACCATCAATTGGTTTTTGCGCGCGCTACTCGCCCAGTGTATACGGTTAAAACTATCCCCCGGGGCATACTCGCGAACGCCCGCCGCATTGGTGGTGACGTTATACGAACGCTGACGTTTTGCTTCACCCCCGCTTAAAATTCCCGCAGGGAGGTCAAATTTATGAATATCGACGGTTTCGGGATACACGATCAATGTTTGGGTGGAATCGATCCTGCGTGGGCTGACATATAAGCCGAAGGGGTCACCGCTGGTGAGTGTGATCGGCCCTAATTGAAACTCTCCACGCACTAAACAAACCGTGTCTACATACCAACGATAGCTGGTGCGCGCGCCTAACAGCGGGACAATATGGCTGGCGCGATGGCCGGGAAGTTCAGAATCATCTTTGACTTCTAACCATAATTTAGGCAGGAAGGCGCTGTTGCGAATGATGAAGGTTTCTTCAAACGGACGGCCTACTTGAGCGCGCCGTGACCGTGTTTTCCGCGTAATCGTCAACCAACGGACGGCTGTCCACGACCATAAGAAAGACACAAATAACAGCCCACCTAGTAAATAGGCGATATTGAAGAAGAAGGCACGTCCTGTAAGTAACCCTGTGAGCAAGGTCACAATCAGAAGTGCGTAAATCGTATTACGCCGATTATTCATGATTTATCGAATGTTCGCGCCCGGCACGGGGGTATTCGCAAGCACATCTTGAACAATCGTCCGCGAAGAAATATCTTTGATGCGTGCGGCCGGGCCGACGATCATGCGATGCGCAAGCGTGACTTCTGCCAGCGCTTTGACATCGTCGGGCACAACAAATTCTCGCCCTGCCATCGCCGCGCGCGTTTGTGCCGCCCGAAATAAGGCTAATGAACCGCGTGGACTGCTTCCCAAATAGATGTCAGGGTGCTGACGGGTTGCCGTGACTAACGACACGATATAGGCTTTGACTTCTTCAGCGACATACACCTCACGGACGGCCTCTTGTGCGGCCAGAAGTTCTTGCACCGTCACCACTTGATACACGCTGGCAAGCGGGTGTTCCCGCTGTTGAGAGGTGAGCACGCTCATCTCTTCTTGCATGGACGGGTAACCTAGTTGGATGCGGATAAAAAAGCGATCCAATTGGGCTTCAGGAAGTGGGAAAGTCCCTTCATATTCGATTGGGTTTTGTGTCGCAAGCAGGAGGAACGGGTCTTGTAATGGGTAAGTGACGCCATCGACCGTCACCTGATATTCTTCCATCGCTTCTAAAAGTGCCGCTTGGGTTTTCGGCGTCGCGCGGTTGATTTCATCTGCCAGAACAATCTGTGCCATGATGGGGCCGGGGCGGAACTCAAATTCATGAGTTTTTTGATTGAATAAGGAAACGCCGGTGACGTCCGACGGAAGCATGTCTGGGGTGAATTGAATACGGTTAAAAGTGCCACCAATCGACTTCGCTAGTGCTTTAGTCATCATGGTTTTACCAACACCCGGGATGTCTTCAATGAGGATGTGTCCACGACTGATGAGTCCGAGAACCGTCAAACGGACTTCATTACGCTTGCCAACAATCACCTGACTGACGCTGTGGATGAGACGTTCAGCCACGCTTTGCACAATTTCAATTGAAGGGCGGCCATCATTGCCTCCCCGAGTTACTGGAGATGGATTGTTCATAACGTTCTCACTCTTTATCAACGCTGTTCAGTATACAGAATGCTCTCACGGATTTCAGTAGAGAATGTATGCGTATGACCTACGCTCCCTTGTCGATTTTCAGGCGTTCGGTATAATATCTATCATATAATTTAATTTCCCTCACCCTAAATTTTATTCAGTAAATGCTGAGGAGCGGTACATGAAAAAGTCGCGCACTGTATTGTTGGTAGAACGCCTACGCGATCTACAAGCGACGACGCCTGAAATTGAAGCTTCAGCAGTTGTGAGCGTTGATGGTTTGACGATGGCATCCTCACTCCCTGTGAACATTGAAGAAGATCGGGTTTCGGCAATGAGCGCGGCCATGCTGTCATTAGGTGAACGTATCGCCGGTGAATTGGGTCGTGGTTCATTAGATCAAGTATACATCAAAGGGAATAGCGGGTCTGTCATCCTGCTTGCTGTTGGTGATGAGGCTGTATTAACCACGCTTGTTAAAGAAGGTGCACGTTTAGGTTTAATTTTCTTGGATATGCGCCGTACCGCAGATGATCTTGCCCGTTTGTTATAGTTGAAATTCTCTAAACTCCGTGTTTATCATAGGCGGGGAGGTTACCTCCCCGCCTCCTTTTTGCGAAGTCCGTAAATAAGCAGAACCGCTGCTGATAGCCAAAGATCAGGATGACAATCTATGTCAAATCCAAAGTATATATTTTGCACGGGTGGGGTGGTTAGCTCTGTTGGAAAGGGCGTAACCGCTGGCGCGATAGGACGTATCCTCAAAGCTCGTGGCTTGAAGGTTGCGGTGCAAAAATTGGACCCCTACTTAAACGTAGACCCGGGAACCATGAGTCCGTATCAACACGGGGAAGTATTTGTTACTGCTGATGGTGCAGAGACTGACCTTGATCTGGGTCACTATGAACGTTTTATTGATGAGAATTTGAACCGTGGTTGTAATGTAACTTCGGGGCAGGTTTATAGCCATGTGATCGATAAAGAACGTCGTGGAGATTTTCTCGGTGGCACGATTCAGGTGATTCCGCACATCACCAACGAAATCAAACGGCGGATTGCGCTCGTCGCGAAAGATAGTGGCGCTGATGTCGTGATTGTCGAAGTTGGCGGGATTGTCGGCGATATTGAAAGCCTGCCATTCTTAGAAGCGATCCGTCAAATGCGCATGAGCTTAGGGCGAAACGACGCTTTATACCTGCACCTGACGTTTTTACCCTACATCGGCGCAACCCGTGAACTCAAAACAAAGCCTACCCAACACAGCGTTTCTGACTTGCGTGGGTTGGGGATTCAGCCACAGGTGATTATTCCCCGTACAGACTATCCTGTAAGCCGTGAAATCATCGAAAAAATTGCGATGTTTACGGATGTAGAAGCGCGCGCGGTCATTCCTTTAGAAACGACTGATACCATTTATCGTGTTCCGCTTCTGCTCGAAGACGCGGGTTTAGGGGATTACTTAGTTGAATTCTTCCAACTTAAGGTACACCCCCCTCATTTAGAGGAATGGCGCAGTTTGGTCAACCGTATGCAGTCGGCAGAAGCCCCCATTAGAATTGGGGTAGTCGGGAAATATACAGAACTGCACGATGCCTATATGAGCGTCAAAGAAGCCTTGTCGCACGCGGCGGCTGTCCATGATCGTAAATTAGAAGTGGAGTGGATCAATTCCGGTGATCTTGAAAAAGGTCGCGGGTGGGATCAACTGCGTTCTGTCGATGGCATCGTGGTGCCGGGTGGATTTGGCTATCGCGGTGTTGAAGGCAAGATTATGGCGGCGCGTTATGCCCGTGAAAATAAAGTGCCTTATTTGGGGCTGTGTTTGGGTATGCAAGTGATGTGTGTGGACTTTGCGCGTCACGCAATCGGTTTGGAAGATGCAAACAGCGCCGAATTTGAAGTTGCCAGTGATAATTTTGTGATTGATTTGATGATCGAACAACGCGGTATCACCGAATTAGGCGGTACGATGCGTTTGGGGATTTACCCTTGCCACTTGGTTGAAGGGACGATTGCCCGACGTGCTTATGATACGGATATTGTGCAAGAACGCCACCGCCATCGTTATGAATTCAATAATGATTACCGCGCTCGTTTTGAAGAAAAGGGCATGGTTTTCAGCGGTCTTAGCCCAGATAATATGCTAGTTGAAATTGCTGAGGTGGTCGATCATCCGTTTATGGTGGGAAGCCAATTCCACCCAGAATTTTTAAGCCGACTCAACTCACCTCATCCTTTATTTTTAGAATTTATCCGCACTGCAATTCGTGAAGGACGCTCACAAAATTCTGTGCCTGAAAATTCTTCAGATGTGTTGGAAAATAATACCTAACCTCAAATTGAAGGGATATATTGATGAACACAACAGAATTTGTTCAATCTATGCCCAAAGTGGAGCTGAATCTCCAGCTTGAAGGCGCATTAAACCGTGCAAATTTACTGACGATTGCCGAACAGAATGATTTTCCGGATACAGATCGGCATTTTCAAAACAAACTGAGTTTGTATGATAAGCCCGATTTTAAACGGTTGAGCGAAGTCATTCGTTTGGTGACCAATTGGCTTCAATACCCTGAAGATTTGTCGCGCATTGTTTATGATGCTTGCACCCTGCTTTCCAAGCAAAATGTACGGTACGCCGAAATTCTGTTGAATCCCGTTTTATTTGAACATGTAAATTCACAGTTCGATCAGTTGATTGAAGTGATGAATGATGGGCGTGACCGCGCAAAACGTGCATGGAATATTGATGTGCAATGGATTGTGACCGTCAACCGTGACGAGCCACGTCGTTCGGACGATTTTGCTCGTTATGTCTCCGCCGCTTCTGCGCGTAAAAATGGCTTGATCGGGTTAGGGTTGACTGGTAATGAACGGTTACAACCTGTGGGTCAGTTTGAACGAGCATTCCGCACAGTTGAAAAGAAAGATATTCCGCGTGCGGTGTCTTCCGGTCACGATGCTGAAGACACGGAAGAATTGGTAGCGTCGTTAGATCACCTTAACCCAACTCGTTTAATGGATGCGTGGGGGGTATTGAGTAATGCAGGTTTGATCAAACGCTTGGGTGATGCGCAGCTGCCCATCGTCATTTCTTTAACCCACGCTTTGCGTCAAGGTTGGGTTTCGGCCATGAGCGAATATCCGCTTCGTCAGCTTTATGATGAAGGGTTGAAGATTGTTTTAAGCTCACCGCTGCCCAGTCTTGTGGGGGCAACCTTGAATGATGAATACATCGCTGCTGTGGATGAATGTGGCTTGTCCTTAGATGAACTGACCGAAATCGCCCTGAATGGGGTAGATGCGGCATTCTTACCTGAAGATACCCGCAGTGCCATGCGTGAAGAATTTTCCACCGCATATAGCAATTTGCGCGCTGGTGAAAATTCCTAGCCTTCCTGAGATAAAATTCAATAAAAAAAACCGACGTTTTCAGTCGGTTTTTTTATTTAGGATGCGGGTGAATTCTGATTTTTGAAGTCAACAAAGCGATAGCCTACGCCTCGCTCCGTTAAAATATATTTGGGGTTGGCAGGGTCTTCTTCAATCTTTTCACGCAGATAGTTTACATACAAACGCACATAATGCGCTTCGTCACGGTATTCATAACCCCAAACCTTCGCAAGCAGTTGATCGTGGGGGACTGTCCAGCCTGCATTTTCGATCAGGTGATACAACAAGCGATATTCGGTTGGGCGTAGTTTGACGCGTTCGCCATTCACAATGACTTCCCGACGGTTAAAATCGACGCTGAGGCGGTCATCAATTTTGAGGGTGGCTTGGTCGGGCGTGCTGGAAGGCGTCTCTGCGCGGCGTAACACCGCTTTGATACGGCTTGTTAGCTCACGCGGGCCAAACGGTTTGGTGATGTAATCGTCCGCGCCTAATTCTAGCCCGTAAACTTTATCATTTTCTTCGCCTTTGGCCGTCAACATGATGACTGGAATAGATGAAAATTCACGTAACATGCGCAAGGTTTCAAAGCCGTCGAGTTCGGGCATCATCACATCTAGTAAAACTACATCGGGTAATTTTGTGCGGATGGCTTCGAGTGCCTCTAGCCCGTTATGTGCTTCAATGACATGATGCCCTTCAAGCTCAAGGTTCATGCGAATAAAATTAATCATGCGTGGTTCATCATCAACCACCAAAACGAGTTTGCTATCGCGTTGACTGTTTGCGCGTGGAAGTTTAGCCGTCATAAGTCTTCATCCCTGTCTTTCACACCGTGATCAAAATGGGCGATTAGTCGTTGCGGAACGGTAACGGGAAGTCACTCGTTTCGGTTTCGTCTGGTAAGACTTCGACATAAGTAATACGCCACCACGGAATAATCATGATTGAAACCCCGTCTTCAAGCTGGGTTAATTCTTTGTCGCCTCGTGCACGCGGGTTTTTACCCACAATTGCATTATCTGTTGCGCCGGGTAATTCTTCAACATCTAGCTTGATTGGGTTTTCATTATTAATGTGAACAAGGAGCGTGTACATGAAATTCCTTTAAAGGTTGGAACCAGTTTACTTAAAGTAGATAAAAACGATGAGTTTGCCAAAACGGATTTCATCCCCATCTCGGACGATGCGCGGTTGGCGCGGAACCAGTCGATTTCCATTGAGATAGGTGCCGTTGGAACTCGTTAAGTCTTCTAGCATGAGGGTATCGTCGTCACGGTATATTTTCGCGTGAATGCGGGAAACCCCTTTTTCTAACGCCCCATAGCGCGAAAGATCGACATCCGGTTTGGTTTTAGTCGATAAATCCGCGCGTCCAATCGTTGAGGGTTCAGAGGGAACAAGCGCGATTGGGTCATTATGTTCGTGAATATGAATCAATATATTTGAACTGCTCGAAAAACTTGCAGTACCCCAACTTGTTAAATAAGGTTTTGCAGGTGTATTTTGTTTTTCTTGAAATTGTTTTGTATCGATTGTCGTGGCGCTCGACTGGTCTATGGGACGGCCACATTCTTCACAATACAGAAATCCTTCTTTATTTGGTTTGTTACAAGAAGCGCACAACCGCATGTATTTAATCCTCAAAAGTCTCGGAATTCATTAAATACCGTGTTTGATATTTTAGCGCTTTTTTCCCTTCGATGGAAAGCCGACTTGTAGCTACGACCTTTTTTAGTTCTTCGCGCGCTGTATTTGCTAAATCCCCTTCACCAATTTCCAATAGACGTGTAGAGAGATTGGCAAGGGTACGGGTTGCTGTTTCTATATCCCCATTCTCGAGCGCTTCTTGCGCGCGCTCTTGCATACGGTATAGGGTCAGCTTACCCAACGCATCCATGATCACTTGGGGCGGTTCTTCAACCGTCGGGTTTTCGCTCACATGGATGGATATATCACTATAAGCATACTGCCTTCTGAGATTACTGCTAAAAATCTCTGCTTGGGTGGCAACTCGTGCGATGCTTCGTTGACCCAAGGCAAGATTCCCAGGGAGTTCTAATTGAAACATCACAGAAATGTGACGGTTCTTCGGTAAACCACCGAGCGCCAATTGACGGGTATCCCCCGCGAGAGGTTGCAAACTGGGAGAGAGTCGAAACACATTTTCTAGGCGAATATCAGGGTCGGGTGCAATCGAAATTTGCACCCGTTCAGCAAAAAGGTCAGCGAGGCCATAAACATGGTTGTTCATGAAACGGCCGACTTCATCAAGACTACGAATGTAGCTTGATGTCCCGCCTGTGATGCCCACCAATTCATCTAAGAAAACATCATTCCACTCGGTGCCAATGCCTAAAGCGGAAATTCCAATCCCTTGTTTTGTGACGTCTTTGGCTAAACTGAGACATTTCTTTTCATCACCGTAGGTATTGCCGTCTGTGATGAGGACAACATGGTTTACTAAACGGGGTGCAAGATATTTGCGATTTTGCTGAATCCCCGCCTGAAGCCCATTGAAAATTTCTGTTCCGCCTGAAGCCGAGATCATGCTGATCTTCGCTTTTAGAGACGGCTTGTTTTGAACCGTATTGGCTTCAATGACCACTTCTTCATAATCATTAAAAGACACCACAGATAAGATGTCTTCAGGCTTCATTTTGTCAATAATTTGATGAGCTGCCGCTTTAACCCGTTCTAAGCGTGTTCCTGACATCGACTTGCTCTTGTCGAGGACGAGGGTGAGGTTCAAGCGAGACTGTTGTTGTTGTTCGTCAGCGTTGGGGTCAGCCATGATTTCACTGAGAATATACAACACTTGGGTTTCTGGGTAAACTTGAATCGTGCGTTTGCTGGGGATAGCGCGCATTTCATAACGATATTTAAATTGGCGCGATTCTTGTGTTGCGAGCTTGTCGTAGCTTCGTCTTTTATCGGGGTCAATCAAAAGCTCGTATGCTTGCGTAATTTCTTGAAATTGTGTTTCTGCGCCTGCATGATGATTGGTATCCGGATGCAAACGACGCGCTACCCGTCGGTAGGCGTTCTTTATTTCTTCGGGTGTTACATCGGGTGATAAATTTAAGATCTCATATGGATCAAATTCAATCATAGGAGTATGCGGGATGTATAGTTAAGAAATTAGTTAAGCTAATTGTAGCACAATTGCTGTAATGTTATCTTGACCCCCATTGGCATTTGCCGCTGCAATTAAACGACGACAAGCCTCTTGGGCATCACTATATTCTGACACAATATCAACAATTTCTTGTTCAGAAATACTTCCCCACAACCCGTCACTACATAATACAAGGTGACTTCTGCGTGGTAACCGTTTGGTTAAACTGTCTGCCTCAATCGAATCGTTTTGCCCTAATGCTTTATAAAGCATTGACTTTTGAGGGTGATTGGCCGCTTGTTCAGGTGTGATTTCATCCACCTCCAAAAGGCGCTGTGCAACGGAATGATCGCGCGTTAGTTTCTCAATACTACGATTGTGAATGAGATAAATACGGCTGTCGCCCACATGCGCAATTTGGGCAAGACCGCCTAAAAGCACGACCGCGCTAATCGTTGTGCCACCGCCCGGCGCTTTGACCGAGATTTCATGATGCGCTTGCTGAATGGCATGGTCTAAATATTCGGATAGGGGCGTATCGTTGACGCGCTCATCATCGACGAGCAGGGGCGCGAAAAGTTTTTTGGTCAAAGAGGATGCGACAATTTGTACCGCAAGGTTGGATGCTTTTTCACCATTTTCATGCCCACCCATACCATCTGCAACGATGAAGATGCCAAAGTCAGGCATTTCGGCGATGCTTCGGGTAGAAGCGAGAAAGGCGAACGCGCTGTCTTGATTGTTGGGACGTACGCGACCGACATCGGTTAAGATGCCATACTGTGGATGACGACCGATTAGCTCTACAGGGATATCAAAGAGGTCTTGAGAAAGCGGGCGCGTCACCCCATCGGAAGGGGTGGGCATCGGTTCGCGCGGTGCTTCAATGATCACTTCTACATCTTGTATGAGGGGTTCAGCGATTTCTTCTTCCCCATCTGTCTCAGAATTATTGTGAAGTTCTTGTAGCGGCTTGGTGTGCAGTTCGCCCTCAGGGCTATCTGGAAGATCAATTTCTGGGTCTTGTGATGTCATAGTTGCATTCACTTCTTTTGATTTAAACATGCCGCTAAAGATGTTACGTAATTTATTGATCATGATGATTGGGCGAGGTTATTCTACGAAGGGCAAAGCATAAAGTTGCCCATCCATAGAGCCTACCAAGATTAAATTGTTGGTGATGCGTGGTGCAGAAGTGATGCCTCCGCTGGTTTGGTAGCGCCAGCGTTCTTTGCCATTTTCGGCATCCAAAGCATATAAAATACCTTTTGTGTCACCAAAATAGACGACATCACGGTGGACGGTTGGCGAACCGACAATCGGGGTTTCACAGTTGAACTTCCATTTTTCTTTGGAGGTTTGTGAGTTGATGGCGTAGAAGAAGCCGTCCGTAGAGCCGAAATAGATAAGGCCTTTACGCTCGGCAACTGATGAGAAGATCGGGCCGTTGGTGCGGAAGCGCCAAGAATTGAAGCCTGTGCTTGCATCGAGAGAATACACAAATCCATCGGTAGAAGCGATATAACAGATCGCCTCATCCATGTTGACATGGGGTGAAGCGGTCACCGCCTTTTTCGTGCGGTACGACCATTTGCGGTTTCCAGACAGACTTAACCCCACCACGTCACCGGATTCAGCCCCTACGATGACTAAATCATTGGTGACAAACGGGCGGGAACGTACAGGCGCAGACATATCGTATGCCCAAAGCATACGGCCATTGGAGGCGCTCAGCGCGTACACTTTGCCATCATCACTGCCGAAGAAAATATGATCATGGGCGAGACAGGGGGTTCCGCGAATACGACCCTTCGTATTGTGCGTCCAGCTCACACGGCCACTTCGGTAATCCACCGCATAAAACGTTTGATCTTCTGATCCAAACAAAATGTGACGGTTGGAATCATCGACGATGGGGGACGATGCAATGCCCCCATGCGTTGGGAACTTCCATACTTGCGCGCCCGTTTCGAGTTTGATGGCCCAAACGTTGGTATCGTAAGAGCCGACAATCGCTAGGTCGCGGGTGTTGCTCGGGCTGCCTCGAATTTCATCTTCTGTTTTGAACGTCCATTGAGGCTGTATTTGTCCTTGGGATGCGTTTGCGTCGGCCCCGAAGAAATTTGTATCGTCTGCTTCCCCGCTCAAATTGGGTTTCACTTCCCCTTGAGCTAAAGGCGCGCCAGAAAGCTCAATCGGTTTGCCCCCGTTGGTAAGCTGGTGACGCAGGCTCTCCAGATCAAGTTTCATCATGGCACAGCTCTCATAGCGTTCAGCAGGGGTGAGGGCTAATGCTTTTTCGATGATGCGGATGAATTCATGCGGGACTTTCGGGTTAAAATCGCGAATCGGGCGATCATTGAAAGTTAACGGCGGTTCTAAGCGCGGGTCTTTGCGCGTGAGCAAGTGATGAAGGGTTGCGCCCAAGCTGTAAATATCACTTTGGGGGGTCACTTGACCGCGATACTGTTCAGGCGCGGAATAACCTTCCGTGCCAATCATCGTATGCTTGATGCCCGTGCCCACAATCGCCTTCGCAATACCGAAGTCGATCAAGCGGATTTTACCGAGACTGTCCACCATCAAGTTTGAGGGTTTGATGTCGCGAAAGACAATAGGATCAGGTTTTTGACGGTGGAGATATTCTAAAACATCACAGAGATCAATCGACCATTCAACAACTTTGTTGATGGGCAGTTCGCGCGTTTTAGACATCAGTAATTCAAGGTCGCTGCCGTTGATGTATTCCATCACCAGATAGGCGCGGTCACTGTCGTCAAAGAAGTCGAAGATTTTTGGAATAGCAGGGTGATTTAACGTCGCTAAAATATTCGCTTCACGGCGAAACGTTTTGATCATTGAAAGACGCATGGCGGTATCTGTCGAGACGGTTTGCATCTCTTTGATGGCAACCAGCTTGCGCACTTCCTGAAAAGTCATGTCGCGTGCTTGGTATACCGTCCCCATACCCCCACCGCCTAAAATCCCGACAATCCTATAGCGATTGCGTAATAGATAGTCGGACTTCAGCGTTCCTGCGCTTTGTTGGGTGTTATTTTCATTTCCACCAAATTGCGTGGTTTCAGACATTTGCGGTCAATATCCCATAAGACAAGAATAAAGTTGAATAAATTGATAGATAGTGAGTATTTTTGTATTATAGTGTACCAAAGTGTTTCCGCAATTTAATTGTAGTGAAAAATTCCCTCAAAATCTTTTTTTTGCGAATTTCCACAGCTTTTGTGGCTTTCTTCCATCCAAATCAGTTTAGAGATGAGTTTATTGTATCATGCAGTTCGTGTCTGAAAGTTTAGCAATTTATCTGCATATTCCTTTCTGTACAACAAAATGCTCTTATTGCGCATTTAACACCTATACCCACCTTGAAAATTGGATAGAGCCGTTTGTTAACGCAATGATCCGTGAAATTGAGTGGGTCGGCGCATCAAACCCTTATACGCAGGTTCCAAGCGTGTTTTATGGTGGTGGAACCCCCAGCTTATTGACGGTCGAGCAGTTTGAACGGTTGAACGCCGCCATTCGAGAGAATTTCCCCGTTAATGCCGATGCCGAGTGGACGTTAGAAGCCAACCCCAACGATTTACACTTTGAATATTTGCAGGGTTTGCGCGAAAAAGCAGGATTCAATCGCATCAGCATTGGGATGCAGACGACGATGGCGAATGAATTGGTTTTATTTAACCGCCGTCACGACAATGACGCTGTAGCGCGAGCTGTGTTTGAGGCGCGTAGGGCAGGGTTTAACAACCTGAATCTTGATCTGATTTATGGGTTTCCTCACCAAACGCTTGAAACGTGGGAAAACACGCTTCAGCAGGCAGTTGTATTAAAACCCCAACATTTGTCGTTGTATGCGTTGGGGGTTGAGGAGGGAACCTCGATGAAAACATGGATTGAGCGCGGGCGTATTCCCGCCCCTGATGACGACCTCGCCGCAGATATGTACGACCTTGCGACGGACTTCTTAGGCAAGCAAGGGTTTCATCAATATGAAATTAGCAATTGGGCACAAGACGGCTTTGAATGTCGTCATAACCTGCAATATTGGTGGAATGATCCTTATGTAGGTTTAGGGCCAGGCGCTCATGGTTTTGCCAGTGGAACACGCTATTCTGTGCTGCTATCCCCACAGCGTTATGTAAAAGGGTTATTACAAAACGACCGTGAAAACCAACTGAAATTTCCGCGCACCCCTGTGACGGAAGAAGCCCATGATTTAGATCAAGATGATGAGATCATCGAAACGTTGTTGATGGGGCTGCGGTTGACTACCAGAGGGGTTTCTGTTGAGGGTTTTCGTCAGCGGTTTGGTTTGGATATGCTCGACTACCGCGAGGGGATGTTGAAAAAGCATATCCAAACAGGTTTACTGGAAGTGAACCATGACGTGGTTCGTTTAACTGAACAAGGGCGCTTGCTCAGCAATATCATCTTTCGCGATCTGGTTTAAGCCTCGCGTTGTAACAAAGAGTTTGTCAACCGAAGTAAAACTTCAGCCTCCGCACCGCTTGGGTTCGCATTTTCAAGCGCTTGCATCGCTTGTTGATGATAGCGTGTTTCAAGCTCAACGGCATGCTCTTGTGCGTTGACCGCGTTCAAGAGCTGAACGGTGCGGGTGACATCTGCATCAGAAAATTCAGGCTGTAGGTATAAGGCTTTCAGGTCTGAGTTTTGTTCTAACCCATATAATACCGGCAGTGATTTTTTTCGCGAGATGATGTCTATTGCAGCGGATTTTCCGGTTTTTTCTGGGTCGCCCCAAATGCCGAGGATGTCATCACGGATTTGAAATGCGATGCCTAAATTGAGGCCGAATTCTGCAAAATGTCGCGCCCGTTGGGGGTCTTCACTGCCGATCAGCGCGCCGATTTCGGTACAAGAAGCGACCAGCGCCGCTGTTTTACCTTTGACCATCGACACGTAATCTTCTGTAGAGATGATGGGTTGCGTTTCAAACCGCATATCCAGATGTTGACCGCGCGTTAATTCAAGGTTGTTCTCTGTAAACACCTCATAGACGCGCAAAATCGTCTCGGGTTTTAGACCTAGCGGTTGTAGGCGCGTCAACGCCCGATATGCCATGACGAATAAGGCATCCCCTAAATTAATCGCGTTGGCATTCCCCCAAATTTTCCATGCGGTAGGGCGGTTATGGCGGGTTTCACTTTGATCTTCTATATCATCATGAACCAATGAGAAGTTATGCAGAATTTCTATCCCTGCGGCGGCTGGAAGGGCTTTTTTCCAATCCCCACCAACGGTGGCCGCGCTCAATAAGACCAACAGGGGGCGGATGCGTTTCCCCGCAGGCATGTGATAGGGGTTTCCAAGCTCGTCCACCCATCCAAAGGGATAGCTGAGCATGACATCAAAGAACGGTGCGGACGGCGCGCTGTTGATGACCGTTCTGAGTTCTTCATCAATCGCGGTGAGATATGTTTCAAAAAGTCTATTTTGGGACAAGAGATTTCAGTCCTCAGTTTTGGATGAGTGGTGTGTTCTGTAAACTTGAAATGGAATTTGCGCCACTGCATAACATGGCGACCCGTAACTGCGTGATGAGTTCAGCGGCGAATTGATTGCTGGCTTCGACGGATTCATTGGCGGCTTTTAAGAATTCACCTGCAAGCCCGCCCAATGTGGCACCAAGCGCAATGCTCTTGGCAATATCAATCCCGTTCTTCAGTCCACCGCTGGCAAAGATGGGAAGGTTAGGGGCACCTGCTTTAGCATATTGAATAGCGTCGGCGGTTGGGATACCCCAATCCGCAAAAGCTGCGGCGACACGCGCATGGAAGGCGGTCGGCGCACGATGATATTCCACTTCGCTCCAAGACGTTCCACCTGCACCTGCAACATCAATCGCGGCCACACCTGCATTGGCGAGGTCACGACAGTTTTGCTCAGAGAAACCCCATCCTACTTCTTTTGCGATGACAGGGACATGAATCTGCTTGCAGACGGCTTCCACTTTGTGAAGCAGGCCTGCGAAATTGGTATCCCCTTCGGGCTGGACGGCTTCTTGCAGAACATTAAAATGTAAGATGAGCGCATCCGCTTCGATCATATCCACAACGGTGCGACATTCATCAATGCCATAGCCATAATTAAATTGCACCGCGCCTAAATTCGCCAAGATGAGCGCATCCGGCGCGATGTGGCGCACTTTATAGGTGTAGGCCAGTGACGGGTCTTTGATGGCGGCGCGTTGCGAGCCTAACCCGAGTGCAATCTTATATTCTTGGGCGGTGGCGGCAAGGTGTTCATTCAAGCGTAGCGCGAGGTTAGTCCCGCCCGTCATGGATGAGATTAAAACAGGGGCATTGATGGTTCTGCCAAAGAGGGTGACTTTGGTATCAACTTCAGCGAGGTCTAATTCTGGTAACGCCTGATGGAGAAAACGATATTTTTCTAAACCACTCTTGAGGTTAGGAAACTGTACGTTTTTTTCAAGGTTGATTCGAATGTGTTCTGCTTTACGATCTTCGATAGAAGGTTCGTTCGTGACTTTACTCATATATCGGTGTTCCTTCATATAAGGGAACTCAATCGTACCTAATTGGCATTGGGGTTGCAACGGGGATTGCTGAATTTGACGAGTAATCTTGTGAACACTGGCATGAGATGAGTTTCTTAGTATAATTTGGTTCGGCTTGTTAATTTAGAAATGAACATCTCTGCTCTATCTGGAGGGAAAAAATGGCAACAACTGAAGAAAGAATACAGAAAATCGTCATCGACTTGCTCGGCGTGGATGCAGAACGTGTTGTGCCTGCAGCCCGTTTCCGCGAAGATTTGGAAGCCGATTCATTGGATCTCGTCGAATTAATCATGGCGTTTGAAGAAGAATTTGGCGGCGAAATCAGTGATGAAGATGCGCAAAAGATCACCACTGTTGGTCAGGCAGTCGAATACATTGACTCACACATGGCAGGCTAATCACCTGCTATGGTTTGAAGATGAAAGTTTATCTTCAAATGGTTTCTGTGGTTCTGTCTTAGGGGAATACCAGCAGGGATATCTACCTTAGGTATCCCTGTTTATTTTGCATGTAGTTCAACCCTAAAACCATCAGAATAGCAACACTTGCAACCATCGCGCCTGTGCCGATGGTTGTTTGTATTTGGTAGCTGTCCATCAAAGGTTGCGTGGTGAGCACCCCCACAACGATGCTGATACATGTCGCAACGGCTAACCCTAAGCGGATCAGGGATGCTTTTTGATGGAAGTTCCATGCAAGGATGCCGAAAATCAACGTGCCGATGGCGATCATTGTTTGTTGTGAGTAATTGGGGTTGTCAAAGGCGGTGATAAACTCGAAGGGTGGTAACTGGGCGATGCTGATCAAGACCAAGACGCCCAACGTCAAAAAGCGAAAGAACACAGACCGAAATGATTGCATCGCAAAGAGAACCGCTACCAGCGAGAACGAAAGACGTAAAATAAACGTTGTGAATAGGGCAGGGGTTTGTGCTGATACCTGCGGGTGCAGGCTCGTCCATTCTGCGAGGTCATTTGCATTCATGCGCAAGCTGGCCCCTTCATGTTGAACCCACGGTAACGTAAAGCCGACGATGGCGACGATGAATGCCACCGTCACCATGCCGACCCAAACGGTGCGAGGTTGTACTCTCATGATTTTTTACCTATGATGCGATCCATGTGCCCCAAAATAACCGCATCTTCTTCTTCCTGTTGCTCAAAAAACTGGTTCATAAATTCGCTTTGGCGCTGACGTAACGCCAGCGGAGCCACAGCACGAATATCCTCAATCCCCGCTTCCGTACGATCATCTGCGGCGGCGTTAGCGCGGGCAGCTTCAAACATGGTGTATTCCGCACGGTGAGAATCCAGCGACAACGCGCTGACAAGTTCGATTCCTGTAGTCAAGGCATCTTCTGTGATGGTGATGTGAGGCAAACGCGCTCTTGCCCGTGTGATTTCCTCACGAATGATAGCCGTTTCTTCTGCCCAATTCAGATAAAACTGGTAAGGATTATCGCGAAATTCTTTCACGCGATTGTAGACCATCAACCGCTCATTGTTGTCGGTGATTCCGCGCACATTCACGCGCAAGCCAAAACGATCTAAAATTTGTGGGCGCAGACGGCCTTCTTCAGGGTTCATCGACCCTAAAAGGACAAACCGCGCGCGGTAGGTGCCTACCATCGCCCCACGGCGAACGGTGTACATCCCTTGTGCTGACGCATCTAAGATCGCATCGATGATTTCATCCGGCAGAAGATTCACTTCATCAATGTAGAGTAAATGCCCATCAGCACGGCCTAAAATCCCGCGCTCAAGTTTGATTCGGTTTTGCTGAACGGCGACGCGCTCGTTTACACCACCTACCACGTCTTCAAGGCGGGCGTTGAGTGGAAGTTCTACAATGCGTGTTGGCTCGTAGTGCGAAATTGATTCCCCTTGATGAAACTTCTCATAACAGTCGGGATAAATCTGTCGTGCGTGAGGGTGCTCAAGGTCGCGGGGCAAAACCCCTTCTTCACAATCGCTGATTTCGACGTCCGGCAGAATGTCGATCAAGCTACGGACGGCGGTTGTCTTGCCGGTTCCGCGTGGGCCGATGAGCAAAACGCCGTTGATCGCAGGGTTGATCAAGCTCAATAAAAGGGCAACCCGCATTTCAAGCTGTCCCACCAAGGCGATGAATGGGAAGGGGCGAACATCAGCTAACCCCGTATCGGTACTTTTAGCCGCTAAAACCCGTCTTGCGCCTGCGGAATTCAACAGGCGCATTAATACGGATGATTGGCTATTCTCGTAATCGGGAAGGATTTCGGATGGCATGGCTTAACTGTCTCCTTCACCTTGTTCTAAATTACGTTGTTGTTTGCGGTATTCCTGCCGACGCTGCGCTTGTTCCCCGCGCAAACGTTCTTCAGGGGTGATATATTCGATTTCAGGCACGCTGACAGGACGCCCATCTTCGCCTAACGCAACGTAGACTAAATACGCGGTATTGGTGATTTTTGCTTCGCCAGTAAACGGATGTTCCGCTACAACTTCCACCCGCACTTCCATAGACGTGCGCCCCGTGTACGTCAGCTCTGCTTTGCATTGGACGAGATGACCTAAACGGATCGGCTCCATAAACGTCATCGAGTCAATCGCAACGGTGACTACCGGACGGTTTGCATGACGCATCGCAACCAACGCGCCCGCTTCGTCCACCATTTTCATGATGACCCCACCGTGAACATTTCCTAATGTGTTTGAATCTTGCGGCCCCATGAGGCTACTTAGGGTAAAACGAGAGTCGGAAATGTGTTTCTTACTGCGTTCTTGCATAAGTTACTCCGAGTCGGGTGTTAAGTCGGATAAACGCTTGAAAACATCCGGGTCCCATTCAAGCACATCTATTTTATCAAATCCTAGATCGCCCGTTTGTGGGGGAAGGGGGGCGCGAGCAGGTAATTTTTCTGGTTTTTTAGGTTTGGGTGGGGTTGGAATCAAGGGACGGCGGGGGGCATTCCGCTTGCGGACAATGCGACCATCTTGAACTAAATTACCGATCCATTCACCAGAGGATGTGTATACATCATAAATATCTTCCAACACAAACCCGATGTATTCACCACGAGGATCAAATAAATAAGGGCCTAACTTGGTGGCTTGCCAATCCCCCGGGCTATCAAATACAAAAAATGGCTTATTGGGATCAATCACAAAACGGCGCGACATGAATATGAATCCTTGCTTTTCTACTAGAATGAGAGGAAGTTGATATGCAACTTAATGATATTATGAATAGCTCAGGTCGTTCCCTAAAGAAATCCCTAAAACCGAGTTTATAAGTGGGAATAAATACCCAATAATTGACGGGCTGAACGTTCCCATGTGAGTTCTGTCGCTCGCTTCAAACCCCGCGTCCGTAAACTTCCGCGTAGTGTGTCGTCATGAATGAGTTGATGCAGACCCTGCGCCATTTCATCCACATTGTAGGGATCAATCAAAACGGCGCCATCTCCCGCAACTTCCGGCAGGGATGAAATGTTCGCGGTGAGAACGGGGGTTCCACATGCCATGCCCTCTAAGACGGGCAGGCCGAAGCCTTCATACAGTGAGGGCGTTGCGACGACGGTTGCGAACGAATATAAGGCGGGCAGATCAGCGTCATCCGCATAGCCGATCAGATGGACATGATCTTTCATGTTGAGGTCATCGATAGATTTGAAGATGGGATGGTCAAGCCATCCTTTGCCCCCTGAAATGACCAGATCAATCTCTGTGCCTTGCGCGCGAACCTGAGCGACCGCTTGGATCAACCGTTCATAGTTTTTGCGTGGCTGGACTGTGCCAACCGCAAAGATATACGGGCGGTTGAAGTAATATTTTTTTTGGAGTGTTTCTTTGATGGAAATGTCTGTGATGGGGTGAAAGCGGGATTCGACCCCGCTTAATAAAACCGTGATCTTGTCTGGTGGGGTGTTGTACAGCGCGATCAAATCTTCTTTGGTCGCGGTAGAGTCCGCCACAATATGATCTGCGCGCTGGACGGATTTAGGGACAACCCGATCCAAATAAGCTTTTAAGGACGGTTGAGCGGTTTCCGGCACGCGCACAAAAGAAAGATCATGCACAGTGAGGAGCGTGCGCGTCTTCTTGTGTGTTGGGGGAAGGACAAAATCAGTCGCATGGTAGATGTCGAGTGCACCCGTGAACATTTCCACTGGCAGGGGGATGTTCGCTCGGTGCCAAAGGCGTGCAAACCATGCGGGGGTGATGCGTGACGGGTGCCATTCGAAATGATTTGATGGCGTTGCTGGCAAAGAAGATTTGTCGGCGCCCGCAACAAACAGGCGATAGACATCTTCACGAGGCGCGATGAGGGCTAAGGCTTTCACCAATTCGCGAACATACCGTCCGATGCCCCCACCTTGTTCATAGGCAGGTGTGTAGTCAATGCCAATGGTGCGCAATTTAGTCGATGTCACCGAATGTCCAGTAACGGTTGGCGAGGAAGTTCCAAATCATGACCACGACAACCCCCGTTAAGAGGGCCAGCATGGAGCCTAATTTGGCTTCGGCGCTGTGCGATGGCTCATACAGCGGGCGGATGATACGAATCAGTGGGAGGAAGATCGGCATGAAGGTTGTGCCTAAGAATTCGAAACTACTGCTGACCCAAATCGAACGCGCTGCCCAACCGATCACATTAATCACCGTGAACTGTACCATCTGCTTTTTCGCAGAACGTGAGCGCGAGTCTGGATAGGTCCAATAGCGGTTCCAGAGGAAATTGCTGGTGACCGCCAAGAAAAAGGCGACGGTGCTGACAAAGAATACTTTGAGTGTCGCGTTGGGTTCTACAGGGGGCAGAATCGTCGCTTGCAAGAAAAACACGGTTCCGAAGTCGATGACCGCGCCTAACGCGCCGACCATCGCAAATTTAATAAACCGTTCTACTCCTTTGGAGCGGTCGCCAAAGCGGTTTGAAACAGCGTGAACAGGGACATCCAGCGTTTTTCGGAGACCAATGTGTTTAATTTTCATGCGCTTTACTTGTGTCATGATTGACTACCCAATGAAGGACCCCATGCCGATCTCTATGTAAGACGGCTAAAATTCCTAGAGCAACACCTAGGTGAATGAATAGATTGTTAACATATAGATTATCGGTGAGGCTGTGGATGAGTAAATATGTCCACATTCCGAAGAGACCTGCTGCAGTACACCGCGCAACCCAATCAGGATGGTTTCTTGCTTGGTAGGTAAAGATTAGGATGATAATCCATAAAGTCAGATAAACGAACGCGCCAATCATGCCAGTCTCACCCAAAACATTCAAGTAGTAATTGTGGGCATGGCCTAGCGGGAAATTCCAGTTCAAAAGCCTGAATTCAGGGTAGGCCACTTCATAATTGCCAAAGCCAACCCCGAACAGGGGATGCGCTTCCGCCATAGAGATAGCCGCATCCCAATGGGCTAAGCGCTCGATCAAGGCATAGTTGTCTGGGGTGATGTCTACACCCCGTACATCGCTGGTGGAGAAGGTTTCTTGGGTGGCGCTTTCAATTCGCGAAACAATTGATTGTGGAAGTAACCCCGCGCTCCATAATCCAAAGGTCAACGCGACCAAGAGGCCGACCAATAAAACGCTTTGATAGAAACGGCGTGGCAGAGCAAACACAAGCGCCGCCATCGCTACTGCTAACCCTAGCCATGCCCCGCGACTCCAAGAGAGAATGACCCCTATCGATAAAATTCCCGTTGCCCCACCGAAATACAACAGGCCGATAAATGAATGGATGGAGAAGCGCTTCTGATGCCTCAGTTCGTTCAACAGCCGAACCAAATAGCCTAATGCTACCCCGCCCGCGAGCGGGGCGAGCAAGCCCATGAAACCCCCAAAGGGGTTAGGTTGACCAAACGTGCCGAAGGCGCGGAAGAAACGTTCATTGACGATAAGATGGTCAGCGCCACTGCCCCCAAAAAACTCGTAGATGCCGATGAACGCATTGCCTAACCCCGCCGTGATGAGCGCAAAGACCAACCATTTCCAGTTGCCTTCACGACCAATATCCGCACACAGCGTGATTAAGATGGCGATCTCGACCCACTTCAGCCACTCGTTGAGCCAGAAGCCCAAGCTATACGCTTGAAAGGCGGATAATCCCGATGCGATGATGAACCCGATGATGGGGATGAGAATGGGCGACAGTTCAAGTTTGAGTGACTTTGTTTGCACGATGCGGTGCGCGAGCCATGCAAAGAGGGTTACAAAAAAGAGCAATTGCCCCACATCTAAGGGGAGATTGATGGCTGATTCAGTGGCGATTAATGTACGTAGAGGGGCAAGCGTTAGCAGAAACGTAATTGTTGCTAAAGGGGTGATTGCCACCGTCAGTAAAAAAACGAAACTGGCAATCACCCCCGCAGTGATTTCAAAAGGTAAAAAAGCGATGCTGAGTCCTGCGATCCCCGCAAGACACACCCAAACAAAAGTGTATGCCCGTGTTTGGGTCAACGGGCGGGGTGAAGAAGTTGCGCTCAAATGACCCCGCGGAAGTACTCAATCGTTTTCTCTAGGCCTTCGTGAATACGCACTTGCGGTTCCCACCCTAAAATTTCTTTTGCGCGGGTGGTATCCGGACGGCGTTGGGAAGGGTCACCTTTGATGCGCTCATGTTGACGGTAGACGATGCCCGCTTCATTCCCTGTTATTTCATTGACAAGATGGGCGAATTGCAGAATTGTCATTTCTTCTTGCGTGCCAATATTCACAGGCTCGTTGAAGTTGGCATGTAGTAAGCGGTAAATTCCTTCGATGAGGTCGCTGTAGAATTGGAAACTGCGGGTTTGGTCGCCTTCTCCGTAGATGGTCAGAGGTTCGCTTCTTAAGGCCTGCCCGATAAAGTTAGGCACAACACGGCCATCATCAAGGCGCATACGCGGGCCGTAGGTGTTGAAAATACGGACGATGCGCGTATCTAAATTGTGCGCACGGTGATACGCCATCGTCATCGATTCGGCGAACCGTTTCGCTTCATCATAGACCCCGCGCGGGCCGATGGTATCCACGTTGCCGAGGTACGATTCGCGTTGTGGATGCTCTAAGGGGTCGCCATAAATTTCAGAAGTAGAGGCGAGAAAGAACTTGGCATTTTTGGCAAGCGCAAGTCCTAATGAGTTGTGCGTTCCGTTGGAGCCAACCTTTAACGTTTGAATGGGATATTTCAGATAATCAATTGGGCTGGCGGGGGAAGCAAAATGCATAACCGCATCGACGGCGCCGGGCACATGAATATAGTCACTGACATCATGGTGAATGAATTTGAATCGTTTTTCGTCTTTGATGTGGGCTAAGTTGCGAAGGTTGCCTGTGATGAGATTATCGATCCCGACAACGTCATGCCCTTCAGCTAAGAAACGATCGACTAAGTGTGATCCGAGAAATCCTGCTGCCCCTGTGACTACTACACGCAAAATATTTTCCCTTTACACCAACAAATAATTACGTGAAGTTTACCACAAGTTAAGGGTACAACAATTGAGAATCAGATACGGACTTGCCCTTCATCGTTGGCGCGTAGGCTCTCAATTTGACGGGTGAATTCACGTTTGAAAATCTGTAGGCTGAGATCATCTTTTAAGCAGATGTAGATTGTTCGCAGGGAACGCAACTCCTCAAAGGTGTAATCTACAATATTTTCTAACATGATGTGCGCACAGTTTTCTATGGGGTAACCATTTTTGCCTGTAGAGATTGCGGGGAATGCAACCGATTTTAATTTGTGTTGTTCGGCCAAATGCAAGCTGTCTTGAATGGTGGTCATCAATTTGCCCCGCTCACTGCCTTCACCCCATCGCGGCCCTACGGCGTGGATGAGTTTTTGAAAGGGCAGGTCTCCTGCCGAGGTGATGACCGCTGAGCCTACATCACAGTAGCCGATTTCGAACAACTCGCGCTGTACATGACCCCCAGCCATTTGCGCAAGGTCATCTGAAAGTAACAGATCGACGTTGCTATCCAGCACCAACCCGTGAACAAGCAAGGTGAGGATGTCCCCCTCAACAAGGTGTATCGTAACTTTGTTGATTTTGGCTTTCATGGGCAGATACCCCATGCGAATCAATGGCTGTCAAAAAGGTCAATATTGATTAGATTAGACCATCTTTTGGCTTGGAGCGTCAATAGGACGTGTGTTCAAGCGTTGGCTGAGGAATAAGAGGAATACAAAGACAATCGCTAAATCGTTGACAAAGATGCTGTTATCGATCAAGCCATGCGCGAGTACATTGACCATACTTCCGGCCGTGCCAACCGTCAGCACATACACAAGATCACGGCGTTCTGTATGGCGCAAGATGTGATAGATATTCCTCCAGAACAGCCCTTGTAACCACCCAAAGAGGATAATCCCTAAGATGCCGAGGCGAAGCCAAATTTCCAAGACGAAGTTATGCGGGTGGGAAAGGTCAGGTTCTTGCCATGCATCCGGCAGAATATACCGACTGCGGAACAGGTATAAAAACTGATCTTGTCCAATGCCTGTGATGGGGTAATCACGGATCATATTGACCGCGCTTTCCCAAACGCGCAGGCGGAAGAAATTGGTGCCTTCGGTCAAGGTGAATAACCGCTCAAAGCGGGCGGTCTGGCTGGCGACAAACAAGCCGATGCCGCCGAAAATCCCCAGCCCGATGACGGCCATCCATGCCCGTTTGCCAAACCATAAGATCAGCACCGTGATGATCGACAACGGCACGCCGATGAATAACCCGCCTGCGCTTTGCGTCAAGGCTTGTGTGCTGAGCATCAACAATAGGCCAGCGGAAAATAACCAGCGCCATTTGCTTTGGTTGGCGAACGCAAAGACCAATACAAACGGAATTGCTCTCCCGAGCCACAAACTGACATTGTTGGGTGAACCGTAAACGCTAGCTAAGCGACGCGCTCCATCTTCAGCGGTGATGATCGCTTCGCCACGCACGTATTGAAATAGGCCGACGACACATACAACAACAGCGGAAAGAATCAACGCGTAGATGAAGGCGCGGGCTTGTGTAGGCGTGGGTTTGAGCACGCGCAGTAGGGTGTAAAAAATCAGCGGTTCAATGAATAACGTGCGGATTTCTGTCACCGCTTCGCCGCGCCACTGTGACCAAATCAAAGTAGCGATTCCCAAGCCCGCCCATAGCGCTAACGCGACATCCAGCGCCGTGATGTGACGGAAAGGCCGTAAGGATATAGGGATTCCGTCACGGCGCATTTCCCCTATGATCGCCAAACCTCTTAAGAGGGTCGCCCCCGTCGTCAGAAGCAATAGAAGTTCAGCCATAGGGAAAAAGAAGCGATACAGTTCTATTGGGAATAAGAAGAACGGCGCAAAGAATAAGGTGAGCCATAACCCCATCATCGGACGATGGTACAAGATGACAAACAGGATCGCGCCGGCAATCACCGTGATGATGACGTGTACTTGCAGGTAGATTAAACCTGCGGTCAGGAATGCACTGGTCAGGCGTACCGACTCGTTACGGAAGATGGCAGGGGTAGAATCCCCCCATGTGAGAAGCATCCCGATCATGAGGGCAATAGACGTGATAAAACTCACTAAGAGTTGGCCGATGCTTCCTAGACCGTACCAGAAAGGCCGAAAGAGTTTGGTCACCGTGCTCCAGTTCACTTGCCATGCAGTCGCGATCACTGCGGCGAGGCTGGTGACGAATGTAATCGCTGTAATGGTGAGTGTTCTGTCGTATTCAAGGCTTGGATTTGTCCCGCTCACCCCAATGCCTGCCAGCGCCCAACGATCCCAACCGCGATCTGCGATGACGTGCATCACATGGTTTTGAGGCGCTAGATTCTGCGCCACCGCGATTAAATCTAGCGATGGTGTGCCCATTGGACTGGTTAGGTTAATGTACGCGTTGCCATTCAGATCACGGGGTAGAGCGTTGGCGGGCTGACCGTTCACTGTGGGGTAAAGCAGGGCTGTGTATTGGTCACGGCGTAATAACAGAGCGATGTTCGCCCCGTGAAATTCAAAGCTCAATTGACTGTCTTGCACCCAACCGATGTCGGCGCCGAGGTCGCCAAAAGTCCACACACCATAATATTCGGTTTGGTCATTACGCGGGAATAAAAGCCCGTTTTGAACCGAGTTTTGTCGAGGGCGTGTGAGAAGCGCATTGTACAGTGGGGTGACTTCCCCTTCAGCATCGAGAAGCGAAAAACCCCATTGTGGGTTTTCCGCATCAACGTGCGCCTGCCATTGATGCAAAATCATCCCGCCTACCCAGGGCCATTCTCGTTCCACCCGCTCTAACGCACTATTCGTATAGTCAATTTGTTGTTCAGGAGTGACGCTCCCCCAAATCGAGGGCTGACCTGTCCAAGCTGCGGGAAGGGCATTCCATCCCCAACTAGACCCCCACAGCGGATAAGTCCCTAAGTTGTGACGTTCTAAAACCTCGCGCAGTAAAATCATCCGCGCAAAATTTAATGTATCAAGGTTGACGACACGGGTTTCTGGCGATTCATCAAAGCCATAGGGTTTCCCTGCAAATGCATCAATATATTCTGTAATTCCAGCGTTGATGAGCTGTTCCAAATACACAATATCGCTGATGTTTCGAGGGCCGATTTCGGTAGTGGGCGCAAGCGCCCCCGCGATGATATAAGCTGAACTATCTTGACTGCGAATCGCTTGTGAGGTTTGGGCGAGTAATGCGACGTATTCGTTTGCGCGTGGGTTTTGTTCGCCCCAACTTTCGTAGAGATTCGGCTCATCCCAAATTTGATAATAATCGACTTGATGCCCGAATTGTTCGGTAAACTCATTTGCAAATTCCGCGAATATTTGATTATTCGCATAGTCATAAAGCGATTGGTCAATTTCGAGAGGATTTGGGGCTTCTTTCAAGACGGCAACAAAAGAAAGAGCAGGGAAGGTTTCCACAGCATCCAGAATAGGTTGATATAACGACCCATCAAAACCGGATGTCCCTTGCACATCACTCCAATAGATGAATTGTCGTACCCAACGCACACCTAGATCATTCATCAATGCAAGTTGACGTGTGAGTTCAGCAGGTTCTAGGCCACGCAGATCAACGTTGACACCGAGCCGATCTATGTAATAGGGCAGGTTCGCGTCAAGGGTGGCATCACGATACCCGCGTGTGAGAGTGGATTTTTCGTTTTGTAGGGCGGCGAAAGCAATCCCTGCTCCAAGTAGCAGAAACAGGGAAATCCCTAAAATGAAGTGGATGCGTTTCATGGTACCCAAATTGGACGTGATGCGTTGCCGTCGAGGGTGACTTGGTTTGCGCTTCGGGTATTCACGTTCACAACCCAGACATTCCCTTGAAAGATAAAGGCGATGTTTTCCCCATCAGGACTCCACGTAAACGAGGCATTGGCATTTAAGCCCGCCCCTCCACTTTCTGGGAAAATGACCCGCGCATTACTTCCATCACGGTCAGCAACGACGAGATCATAGGCAGCGGTGGCATTGACATTATTGGATAAGTCCCGCGCCCGTAAATAGGCGATTGAAGCGTTATTTACTGTGTTGATAGGGGCATATTGTGGCGTAGACCAAATCCCTGCATTTTGGGCTAAGGTGACATTTAACGTCCCTTCAAGGTCGCTGACAGCCACATGAAAAGCTGGACTGGTTGCGGGGGGTTCACTACCTACGGGCAAACCGTGAATAGTTGTGAGGATAAAGTCATTTTCGGGTGAGAAAGAGACGGTGGAACGCCATGACCAAGGTTGATTGGTTTGAAAGTATGGATAAGTCAGCAGCGGGATCAAGTCACCTGTTTCCAAATCAACAATGCCTGTGGTATCCGCACTGGACCATGCCAACTGACTTCCGTCTGGTGACCAACGGAAATATGTCCCCCACCAACCATAGAACCCGCCGAAGGAGTCGGGCACTAACTGCGACGCATCGACAGATTCGCCTGTGGCGGGGTTGATCTGCATCAACCAAAGGTTATTATCCGCATCCCAGCCCGGGGCGGTGGTGGTCACTTGCCCCGTCGAATAACTAAACGTGTTGGCTTGACCGGGCACCCATTCCGCATACAGTACATTTTCTGGGAGTAGCTGTAATGGGGTCACTTGATTACGCGTATTATTCAGTAAATACAGACGGTTAAACGTGCTTTGAGTGTCTGTGCCATATGTGGTGCGCGCATAAATGAGGGATTCACCGTCTGGGCTAAGGCTGAAAACACGTTGATCGACATCGTTGGTGGTGGTGAGTTGTAATTTATTGGTGGTGTCGCCTCGAACGATCCAAATATTATCACTGCTGATGTATGCCAGCGTACCCGTAATCGGCATCGATTGAATCGTTCCGCTTGGGCCGATGTAGATCACTTCGTCTTGTGGGGCAGAGACGACAACACGGCTCACTTCGACGCGCGGTTGAGGAACGCCATCCCGAATTTGAACGCGATAACACACTTGTTCACGGCCCGGTTGTCCCGATTGGGCAAGGCGTTCTTGGCCGGATTGAAGGGCTTCGTTAGGCACACGACGGGTTTGATAGGCGAGTGGGTTTTCTTCACACTCGTTTTCTTCTGTCACACGAACGACGGTGATGCGCATGCCGTTGGTGATCTGCGTGAAGATGGGCGGGTTGACATCATCCAGCGCGCTCAGTTCGATCTCTTGGGCGCGTAGAAGCTCACCGACGGTGATCGGCTGTGTTTGGGGAATTGCCCGCTCACGACCATCAGCAATGAGCGTGACAACCAAGCCTGTATCGACAGTTTCAGGTTCACACGCACTGAGAAATAGCAAAAAGATCAGACAGCTGATGCTGACGAAAAGAGTTCGAATAAGAGAGCGCTGTTTTGTCATATACCTGAAACATGATTGGGCAGAGGTACAGTGATGCACCTCTGCCTAAATGCTAACTAATGGAATCAAGCGGATTCACAAATTTAGGGCAGTGAACCCGGAATTGCATTTCTTAAAATGCTATCAAGCGTTTGCAAAATATACAGATTCAATGCGTTTGTACCGTAAGCGTGCGCTTGGCTGAGATCACCCGCACCGCTGGGCGCAACATCTAGAGTGGCATTGTCACTGCCTAACCCACTATTGGGGACGTTCAGTAACCCACCCGCAAGGTTAATTAAAGGAATACCTTCCGCATTTGCTGTATTGATAATCACCGTGTTGAGCGCGTTGATGGTGTCTTGAGAGACGAATCCATCCAGACGGCTAGGGATGGTGATTAACACAGGGATTGTACCATAGCCCTTAATTTCTTGAACTGCTTGGGTGAGCGATTGTGCAAACGCGCTTGGGTCGGTGTTATTCATCGCGTCATTTGCGCCGACTGCAATCAACATAATCGTTGGCTGCGTGGTCGCCAGTTCACAGGCGATTGGCGTCGCTCCACAACTGCTATCTACACGTGCGGGGTCAAGTAAATCTGCCACGCGCCATCCTGAACCCGTCGCAGCGCTATTATGGTTAAAGCCGTTCATGCTTGGGTTGTTAGCGAAGTTATCAACGACTGCTTGCAGGTTGCCATGCGCGTCGAGGTTATAGCCGGGTTGAGCAAACGGGTTCAGAACATTTCCTGACATCAGGGTTTCGTCGCCCGCAATCGTGAGCGATTGGGTGGTCACCCCGTTATTAGTCACCCCTTGATTGTGAATATTTTGTAAACCAGAGATCACATTGGGTTCGTTCACGGGCGGGACTGCAGGCGCATTCACGACGATTTCCGGTAAGTTGGGCACAACTTGACCCGGGGCGGCATCGATGATCGCTGTGGTAGACGCGGTGGTGCTATCTGTTCCAGTGATGGTCAACATCACTGTATATGAACCTGCGACGGTATATTCATGCGATGGGTTTTGATCAGTGCTGGTTGCGCCATCCCCAAAATCCCATAAGTAGCTTGCGATAGGCCCTGTACTGCTATCCGTGAAATTCACATTGAACGGGACAGTTCCGCTGGATACATCACTTGTGAAGGATGCAGTTAAAGGTACGCTGGGCGGATCAACCGTGATCAGCGTCGTGGATGGGGTGGTGGTTCCATCTTGATATGTGACGCTGAAGTTCACCGTGTACGACCCGGGGTTTGCGTATTCATGCGACGGGTTTTGGTCAGTGCTGGTATTTCCGTCGCCAAAATCCCATTGGTAAGACAAAACAGGTTGATCCACATTTCCTGAGAACTGTACCAGTAGGGGCGCTGTTCCTGATGTGGTGTTCGTCCCAATGGATGTGTTCGGCACAGGTAGTGTTTCTGTGGCGCTAGGTTCAGGCGTCACGGTTGCCGAAGGTTCAGCAGTGGCCGGTTCTGGCGTCAAGCTCGGCTGAGTTGTCGGCGGTTCTGGTTCAGTGGTAGGCGGTTCAGTCGTCGGGCTAGGAACAACCGCGACGGCTGTTGTTGGTGGAATGGTGGTCGCTGTATTCGGCGCTTGGGTGGCGGGTGGAAGCTGTACCATCACTTGCCGATTGACAAATGATGAACCGCCCGCGCCACTCACCGTCAAGAATACGTTATACAGCCCCGGCGTGGTGAAGGTGTGGCTAGGCTCACGTTGGGTGCTGGTATTTCCGTCGCTAAAGTTCCAGAAATATGAAGTGATATTGCCTGTAGATTGATTGGTGAACTGCACGGTGAAAGGCGCGTCCCCGATTTCACGATTGACGGTGAATGCCGCTACAGGCGCACTTTGACTTTGGACGTTGATCTGGCGGGCGACGTTGGCTGTTCCCCCCGGCCCTGTAACGGTGAGGCTCACCGTGTAGAGACCGGGCGACGTAAATGTATGCGATGGGTTTTGTTCCCCACTCGTTCCACCGTCGCCAAAATTCCATGTTAAGCCTGTGACATTACCACTCGACTGGTTGGTGAACTGAACCGTCAGCGGGCTGATTCCCGAAGTCACATTTTGATTGAATGCCGCAATTGGACGCGGAATATTTGGTGTTGCTGACGGAATAGGCGTCGGTTGTTGGTTTTGAACACGGACGTTATTCGTCACTGTTTCTAATATTGTGCCGTCACGCAGGTACACACGCAGACGTAGACGATACAAGCCGTCGGGGATAGAGGTTGTATTCCAGATGCCGAGCAAGGCATTTTGTACGGTGTTTTGTACAGCCCCTGTTGCGGGATACCATAAGTTATTTGCATTGGGGTCTGGGCCATATTCAACTGTATACTGTAAAAGTAGAGGGTGTGAGGCCGAGCCAATCACCTGAACGTTCCCCGCGAGTACGTTACCATTCGCGGGTGACAAAATGACAATGCTCACAGGGGTATTATTGTTCACAGGTTGGGTTGGTGGAATCACCACAATGCGGGTAGGGGGCACCACTGAAATCGACGTGGGTCTTGTTCCAATGCCCGGTAATGAGGTTGGAATGGAAAACCCGGGTGTGATGGTTCCCGTTGTGGTCACCGTCCCTGTGGAAGGCGTCCCGATTGTCCCTGTTAATGTTGGTTGCGCAGTTAGTGTTTCTTCACGCACATTCGATGTGCTTAAGTTACACGCTGTGCTCAGGAGTAAGATTCCCAGAAATAGGGAAAAAAGGATGATTGTAGAATTACGGCGCATTTGGCACCTTTCATAGTATTACAGAAAAAGCAATCTCATTATAGCCTTGTTTGACGAACTGTATCTGACGATATACTTGCTATTCGCCAATCGTAGCTTTTTTTCGGAATTCAGGCCAAGAGGAAAATATGAAAATAATGGTTGTTGATGATGAACAGGATATTCGTGACGCCATTGGTCGTAAACTGCGACGCGAAAATTTTGAGGTGATTTTATGTCGAGATGGGCTTGAAGCGTTACGCGCATTTCATGTTGAACGCCCAGATTTAGTGATTCTCGACATTATCATGCCTGAAGGTCTTGACGGCTTAACCGTTTGCCGTCGTATTCGCGACGTAGCCGACACCCCCGTGATGATGCTTTCTGCACAGGCGATCACCGAAGATGACATTATTGAGGGGTTGGAAGCGGGCGCGGACGAATATCTAATCAAGCCTGTGCGCTTAAACGAATTTGTCGCTCGTATCAAAGCCTTGTTGCGCCGTTCGCAGATGTCTGCGATTGATTCTGAACAACGCTACGATGACGGCTATCTCAATATCGATTTGCATCGTCGTCATGTGCATGTGAACGGCCGTCGTATTCACCTTACCCCAACCGAATTTAAACTGCTGGCGGTGTTGATGGAAAATTCAGGGCGGGTTGTGAACCAGCGAGATTTGCTGGAACAAGTGTGGGGTCAAGAATATATCGATGATGTGTACTACCCTCGCGTCTATATCAGTCAGTTGCGCCGTAAGATCGAACGAGATGCGGCCAACCCTTTGTATATTCTGACAGAACATCGTGTTGGGTATCGTTTTGAAAAACAGTCGCCAATGAATTCTAAGCTGTAGTGCTGTCGAACCTCGCCCTTGGCTAGCGGTAGGATCGCCATATGATGGATTCATTGAGCATATTTTCGTTGCTTCTTAATGGGGTGACGTTGGCATTATCGGTCAGTTTTTTGATCGTCTTGTTATGGAGCAACGCGCAAAAAACGAGCACGCAATACTTTGCTGTCTTTCTCTTTTTTGTGCTGGTTTGGACAACGGGATCAATCATGGCGCAGGCATCCAGCCTTTTAGGGTTGGATGCTTCATTTTTAGCCATCGGGTCTACAATCTTGGAGTTGGGTTTTACCGGGGCAAGCATTGGGTTGTTCGCGTTTTTGATCGTCCAACTGCATCTACCCTCACGCAATCTTCTTCCTATCGCCTTTTCGAGCTTGATCCTTGTCTTTGCTTACCGTGTATTTTTGCTTTTAAACGGTGGGATCAACAGCCTCGCAATTGTTGACTTTTACGCCTATCAACGTCAGCCGATCCTGATTTTATATTTTGTCATCTTTGATCTTTCGACGTTGTATATGCTGTTTATGAATCGTCGTGCTTTGACAGGCTTGATGAAATTCAGCATCTGCCTCTTTATCTTCGGCAAGGCTATCGGGTTCCTCAATCCTGAATTACAAGCCTTTTCTCTGTCTATCACCCTCAGTTCAATTGCGGCGCTGTTATTGAGCTTCATCATGGTGCGCGATGAAATTATGAGTCCGCTGGCACAGCGTAACTCGCAGGTAGAGGCGATCCGCCGTTTAAACCTTTCGATTGCAAGCCAGCTCAATCCCTCTAGAGTGTTAGATCAACTCGCCCGACAATCGACCGATTTGCTCAATGCTGACGCGGTCGCTATTTATCTGGTTCATGATGAGTTTGTCGAACTGGTCAGCATGTTTAATTTACCCATTCAATATCATGGCTTAGTTTTGCGGGTAGGGCAGGGGGTTGCGGGTGAGGTGATTCAGTCGCGAAAGCTCGTGCTCTTGAATGATTACGGGCGTGAATGGCAAGGAACCGTCGATATGCCCTTGGCAAAAGAAACGTTCGGGTCAGTGATGTGTGCACCGCTGATGTATGCAGGTGAAGCCATCGGCGCGCTGATGATGATCAACGGCAAAAACGGGCGTGTATTTGACCAAGAAGATGTATATCTCTTGCAGTTATTCAGCGTACAAGCGGCGGTTGCCTTACGGCATGGACAGCTATTCACCGAACAGGCGAATTTGACTGTTGAGATTGAGCAGGCGCGAAGCCAGCTTGAAACCGTGTTGGTGAGCACGGAAAGCCCGGTCGTGGCGGTGGATCGTCAATTTCAATTGATCTTCGCCAACCCTGCGGCGTATACCATGCTGTCGGACATGCAGGAATCTCAGCCGTTTGTTGTGGGTGGGTTTTTACCAACAACTGCCTTGCCGTTGAACATCAAGGCAGCCATACGTGATATCCGCGCTTCCCGTACCCATACCTATGAAATTTCTTGGAATGAGCGTGTGTATTTATGTCATGCGGCGATGTTGGGCGATGCACGGATAGAGGGTTGGGTCGCCGTCCTCAATGACATCACCGAGTTGAAAGAGTTAGACCGCATCAAAAGCGAGATGGTTCGCATGACCAGCCACGATCTTAAGAATCCCTTACAGGCGGCGATGGCTAATCTTGAGCTACTTCGGGATGATGTTTACGACTTGGGCAACCCTGATGTGCAAATGTCGATTGAGAGTATCGATAAGCAGTTACAGAGAATGCACCGCATCATACGTGGGATTCTTGACCTAGAGCGCCTAAAAAGTGGTAAAATCGCCTTGGAAACCTGTGCTCCTTCGCAATTGGTGATGGACGCAGTGGATGAAATTCAGGATGCGACGCGCGATCAGCGTGTTGAAGTTGTCACCAAGATCATGCCGAATTTGCCCATGATTGCCTGTGATATCGAGCAGTTTCGTCGTGCTCTAGTGAATTTAGGCGAAAATGCTGTGAAGTTTTCTCCTCATGGGGGGAAAGTCACCTTTGGAGTAGAACTGAGACAGAAAGACTTGATCTTTTCTGTCTCGGATACCGGTGTGGGCATGTCGCAGGAAGTCCAACAGCACGTTTTTGATCGTTTTTATCGGGGTAACCAGCGGGGCGTTGAACACGTTTCAGGCTCAGGTTTGGGGCTTAGTTTAGTAAAAACGATTGTGGAAAATCATCAAGGACGCATTTGGCTCGAAAGTGAAGAAGGTGTTGGGACAACCTTCTTTATTAGTCTGGATGTAATTTTCGTATAGTCAAGTAGGAAGTTATAGATTCACACAATGAAAACATCATTCTTAAACCTAGCACAAATTTCTATTTGCCTAGGGATTGTTGTTAGTGCTACAGCATTAGTTGCTCAAGAGGTTACCCCTGAAGCCACTCCAGAAACAACAGAACCTCGTACACTTCCCTTCATCGAACCTTTCACTCAAGAAGATTTCACAGTGCTTACAGCCAATGTCCAACGCCCCAATGGGTTAGGATGGTTAAATAATAATATCTATGCTGTGTGTACTGGAGATCGTACCGTCTATGAGATCAACGATACAACAGGGCAAACAATGACCTTGATTGGCGGAATCACCAACGCACATACCGTCATTGCTGAAGGGACAACATCACAACTGAGGTTGTGGGTGCCCGATTTTGCTGAGGATCAATTGAACTTGGTCACGCGCGGTGGTCGCCAAGTGATCGTCGATAATTTGAACGGACCATGGGGCATCGCCCAATTGGATGATGATCGCTTTATGATCACCAATCTTCGCGGGGATACCGTCAGCGTTGTGTCACGAGACGGAAACCACGATACTTATTTGACTGATCTTGCCGCGCCAACCGGAATCGCTGTTGATGGTGAGTATGTTTACGTAGCGAATAACGGCAGTACGCGCCGTGCCATCGAATGGTATTATGCACCATCCCCTGAAGCCGCTGAACTTAATGAGGAAGTGGAAACCCATTCTCTGGTGAGTGGGATTCAGAATGTGACGAATATCCAGATGGCGGCTGATGGCTTGCTGTATTTCGCCTACTCATTAGGGACGCGTGGCGTGGTTGGCCGCGCTGACCCCGTCGCATGTCGTGATGGTGGGTGCACTCCAGAAGATATTCAAGTTGTTGCTTTTACCGACTTGCCCGCACCGTTAGCGGGTTTGCTCGTTACGCCGGATATGCGCTTGTATGTCCACGCGATGTTCAACCCGAACTTGTTTTGGGTTCAGTTGGATACGACCGGACTCGACATTGAAATTCGTGAATAGGACTAGAAAGACAATGGGTTCACAAGTTGTGAACCCATTTGTTTTAGTGACTTAAAATTTTACCGAGGAATTGTTTCAAACGTTCGTGACGTGGATTATTAAACAAGTCATGGGGCGTGGTTTCTTCGATCTTTTCCCCTTGATCCATAAAGATGATACGATCTGCCGCTGCTCGCGCAAATCCCATTTCGTGGGTGACCACAACCATCGTCATGCCCTCATTGGCTAAATTGAGCATCACGTCGAGCACTTCTTTGATCATTTCAGGGTCGAGCGCAGACGTTGGTTCATCAAACAGCATGATCGTCGGGTTCATGGCTAAAGCGCGCGCAATCGCCACACGCTGCTGCTGCCCACCAGAGAGCTTATTCGGGAAGGCTTTCGCCTTTTCGGGAATCCCCACTTTTTCGAGCAGTTGAATCGCAACTGCTTCTGCTTCTGCTTTGTTCCGCTTACGAACGATATTTTGCGCCAGCATCACGTTTCCCAAAACATTGAGATTAGGAAACAGGTTGAACTGTTGAAACACCATGCCGACTTCTGCGCGTACACGGTTGATGTTGGTGCGTCGGTCATTCAGGTGAATTCCATCCACCCAGATATTGCCTGAATCAATGGTTTCAAGTCGGTTGATGCAGCGTAGTAATGTGCTTTTCCCTGACCCACTGGGGCCGATGATGACCACCACTTCGCCAGAGCGAATTTCCAAATTGACGTTTTTAAGCGCATAAACGTGCCCGAAGTGTTTTGACACGTTTTCAATGCGAATGATGGGTTCCCCCAACGTTTTTTGTTTTTTCTCAACGGGCATGTGACTTAATCCTCGCGTCGGTCTGCTTGGAGTTTACGTTCTAGAATGTTGACCCCCATCGAGAGGATGATTGTGACATTCGCATACAGGAATGAAAGCACTAACAGCCCTTGGGGATAGCGGAAGCGGTTTGCGGAATATTGTCGTGTCAGGTGTGAAATTTCTGGCACCGCAACCGCTGATGCGAGCGATGTATCTTTTAAAAGTAAGATGAAGTTATTGGCTAGGGCGGGAAGTACATTCCGTATGGCTTGTGGCAGGATGATATAACGCATCGACTGAACATAGGACATCCCCAGCGAACGAGCCGCTTCGCTTTGCCCTTTGCCGATGCTTTCTATCCCCGCGCGAAACACTTCTGACATAAACGCGCCGTAGGTCAAGGCGAAGGCCATCATAATACGCCAGATAGGATCAATGTCGCGGGTGCGGATGGTCGTTGTTGGAATGACTTCTTCAGAAATTCCCACAATGCGTTGTAACGTATCATCTAAAAATGGGATGCCGGGTAAACCATAGGCAGTGATATTCCCTGCTTCATCAAGGGTGTCAGGGGTTCCTGAAATCACATCGGTTGCAAATGGGGTGATGACAAAAGTGAATATTAAAATAATGACGAGCAAGGGAAGCCCGCGAAAAAGTTCTACGTAAAAGGTGGCTATATTATAAACGATGAAATTTCTTGATAACCGCCCAAATGCTGTGACCAACCCAATAACTAACGCAAACACAAAAGAGATGATGGTGATCTGTATCGTGATTCCGATACCGGGAATTACAAAATCCCAAGTCTCTTTGAGAATGGGATCATTGAGAATCCCGTTAATCAAAATAATGTCAATGATGATGAAGGCGATAAACCATAAACGCCGTCTCAGGATGTTTTGGGCAATTTTGCGAACATCAAAAATGGGACGGGGCGAGTATTGTTTAGCTGCCTCACTGGCAGTTAATTGTGTCATGAAAATCCTTGCTGTGGAAATCAACAGGGTGAGCGCTTGCCCACCCTGTAAAGCAACTAGAGAGGAGTTTATTCAGTAATGAACCACTTCGCAAACAAGTCATCCCAAACGCCTGTTGCGATCAGCCAATCCATTCCTGCATTGACAGGTTCAACAAGGTCGCTTCCGGGTGGGAAGGCAAAGGCCAACCCTTCGATACCCGTGAGAGATTCTTCGAGGGTGCGCATCGCGCCACGTTCACGAACCAGACCATCAGCCGCAGGGCGGTCAACCACCACCGCGTCCACGTCATCGGAAAGCAGGGCTTCGACTGCTGCAGGGAATAGGTCAAAGCTGAGGGTGTTTTCTGCGCCAAACAGCTCATGCGCGGTTTGTTCGTTGGTCGTGCCGATTTGGGTTCCCACAATGAAGTCACCCAAAGCGATCAGTTCTTCAGCGGTGGAGAATCGATCTTCACCTTCACGAACTAACAGGGTCACATCATAGGATTGGTAGAGTTGCGAGAAGTCTACGCTCTCATCACGTTCTTCGGTGTAGGTGATGCCGTCAGCGGCAACATCCACTTCGCCGTTTGAAACTGCGATCAACATGCCGTCCCATGCCATTTCAACAAAGACAGGCGTGCAGTTGATCACTTCGCAAATGGCAATGAATGTGTCGTAGTCCCAACCGACCGCTTCACCATCTTCATTGATTAAGCTATAGGGGGGATAGGCATTTTCAATCGCAATCGTCACTTCGCGCCCTTCAAGATCGGGAGCATCTGCAACTTCAAACCAACGGGTATACAGTTGATCCCAACGTCCACTTTCGGTCAACGCAGTCATCGCCGCATTGACAGGTTCAACTAAGTCACTACCGATCGGGAAGGCAAAGGCCAACCCTTCGATACCCGTGAGAGATTCTTCGAGGGTGCGCATCGCGCCACGTTCACGAACCAGACCATCAGCCGCAGGGCGGTCAACCACCACCGCGTCCACGTCATCGGAAAGCAGGGCTTCGACTGCCGCAGGGAACAGGTCAAAGCTGAGGGTGTTTTCTGCGCCAAATAGTTCATGCGCGGTTTGTTCGTTGGTCGTACCAATTTGGGTTCCCACAATGAAGTCACCCAAGGCGATCAGTTCTTCAGAATTAGAGAAGCGGTCTTCACCTTCACGAACCAACAGGGTCACGTCATAGGCTTGATACAGTTGGGAGAAATCCACGCTTTGAGCACGTTCTTCGGTGTAGGTGATGCCGTCAGCGGCAATATCCACTTCACCATTAGAAACTGCGATCAACATGCCGTCCCATGCCATTTCAACAAAGACAGGGGTGCAGTTGATCAATGCGCAGATGTCGCGGAAGGTGTCATAGTCCCAACCAACCGCTTCACCATCTTCATTGATTAAGCTATAGGGAGGATAGGCATTTTCAATCGCAATCGTAACCTCACGTCCTTCAAGGTCTGGTAATTCACCAGCATCTTGTGCGGCAACGGCAAAAGAAGTTGCCAAAAGTGCAGTGGTCATAAAACCAGCTTGCAACATTTTGTTGCGCATAGCGTTTCTCCTAAATTAAATATAGTGAATTTATATTAAATGCTACTTGCGCGATTATAGTGCAAAATGATGTTCTTCCCCAATTGCATGAAATGCTGAAAAAAAGGCCATCTTCACATTGCAATTTTCACAGGGACTTCTGTAAATGATAGATGCCGCCATCCTCTTGCGACGTGAAATTTATTGCTTGGTATCCATTTTTAAAGGCGGTCGTAAAGATTTCGCGCACGGAAAGTCGCCACTGGATGGGGTTTTGCAACCTGCGAGGAATATAGACACCAATTACATCTTGGTTTTCGATGAATTCTGGGTGTGTTTCCCCAACTTGGTCGAGGATTAAATAATTAGGACACGCTTGGTCCGGCTTATGCCCGCTACTGCGGTTTACGACGGGGGGAGAGTCGAGCAACCAGCGGACTTCAAGACGGTCAGATGGGGTGTTCGTGTTGATCGAATCGTTCGTTGAACCATAAAAGTCGATATGGTACACATTGGAGATCACCCCAAGACGGTTAAAGTTGAAGTTTGCATTCCCGCGAACAATCGGGTCAAACGTCCAGCGAATTTCTTTATACCCGTTTTCAATCGCCCATAGACGCTGTTGTTGTTTGAGCTGAAACCCAATATTTTGATCTTGATGTGACTTCTTCACGCCGGCCATGTGCGACCATAAATACACGTCACCATTACGGAAGCCGGGGAAGCCTACGGCAAAACCCACCAAACGATCATTGTCATAAGCGCCCACGCTGACCCCGCCGTTGACGCTGATTGCCCGTAAATGGCTAGAGGGGAGCGTATGCCGTTCAAACGTTCCCCATACTTCCATTTCAAGGTCAACCACTTTTTCAAATTCTTCAACTGAATCTAAAATGCGATATTCAATCATTTACCGACCTAAAGGCTCTACAAGCATAATGCCAATCAATGCAATGATAATGCCTAAATGATGAGTAATTGTCCAAATCCAATCTAAGAGTGGAGTAGGGGAAGCGGTATTTATGAGGCTGACAATAAAGCTCACGATCACCAACCCGATACCAATCATGATGGCTAACCCGCGTTGTTTCGCCATACGTGCAGAGAAACTTTCGAGAAATGTAGCAATCCCTTTAGACCGATCCACTTTTCTTAGCATCTGATTCCTCTTGTGTGAACTGCGCTATTTTTGATAGGGCTTAAATTGTTCATATAATGCGGCGGGGAGCTGAACCGTAATTTCCATCCCCGCTTCTGTATGCTGACGTTCACTCACGCTCGCCATCTCATGCAGTCTCGAAACTAAATCCCCGCGATCATACGGAATGACCAACGTGACTTCATACAGCGATGCTTTGAGCGCATTCTCAACTTGCTCAAGCAGTTCTGTAATCCCCTGCTTCTTGAGCGCAGAAACCGCCACAGAAGCCGCATAACGTGAAGTATCCACTTCGGGCAGGGGCGCATCCCCCCATTGATCAACTTTATTCCAGACGAGGATGCGCGGGATCGGCGGGACATCCAGTTCAGCAAGGGTATCTTCTACCGTTTCGATATGCTCTTTGACGTTGGGATGGTTTACATCCACAACTTCGAGCAGAATAGTCGCTTCAGAAATTTCTTCCAGTGTTGCGCGGAAGGCGGCGATCAGCGTTGTCGGCAGTTTCTGAATAAAGCCTACCGTGTCTGATAACAAGGCCTGTCGTCCTGAAGGCAAAGTCACACGGCGCGTTGTAGGATCTAACGTCGCAAATAACTGATCTGCAATATAAACATCGGCACCTGTCAACGCATTGAGTAGGGTCGATTTACCCGCATTCGTATAACCCACTAAAGCGATGATGGGCAGGCCAGTTTGCTCACGTTGTTTTCGGTGACGTCCTCGATGTGAACGTACAAGCTCTAATTCTTCCCGTAGCTGAGTGATCTTGTGGCGAATTTCACGGCGGTCTACTTCAAGCTGGGTTTCACCCGGCCCACGCAGCCCAACACCACCAGACCCACCCCGCGCCCCCGCACCACCGCTCTGGCGAGCAAGATGTGTCCACATGCGGGTTAAACGGGGTAGGCGATATTCATATTGGGCGAGCTGAACTTGTAACGCGCCTTCATGCGTTTGTGCATGTTGAGCGAAAATATCCAAGATCAGTGCCGAACGATCTAATACTTTAATGTTTTCCCCGAAACGCCGTTCCAACTCACGTTGATGACGTGGAGAAAGTTCATCATCAAAAATTACAGTTTGAGCATTAATCGCAATAATCGTCTCTTTTATTTCATCCACTTTACCCGAGCCGATGAAGGTTGATGGCTCAATTTGTGCTACGTTCTGGGTTGCTTCGCCAACCACTTCCATTCCGGCTGTTTCGGCCAGCAATTTAAGTTCGTCGAGCGAGTCGCGTATTTCTAAAAGGGGACGAGCGCCTTTGATCGCCACGCCCACCACAAAGGCGCGTTCAGGCTCGGTTGTATTTGATTTTAAATGACCTTCACGTAATTCGTTTTCGTAATCGTTATTTTCTTGCATAGGCTGCTTTCATGCGTTCCAACGCGACAGCAAGGCGGTCATTAGGAACGCTTAAACTCATTCGGACATAATGTTCACCCCCGGGGCCATACATACTTCCGGGAGCCATCGAGACATGCGCGTTGACGAGCATATTCTCTACATAGTCAGCCCCATTTCCTGAATCGACCTTTGCCCAAACATAGAGTGAGCCTTTGGGTTTTTCTGCGGTTAGGCCGATATGGGGTAGGGCTTCAAGGATCAAATCACGGCGATCTTGATACACCTGATTGCGCTCATCAATCCATGCTTGCGTAGTCTGTTCTAACGCGGCAATTCCGGCATCGTAAACGGCTTGGAAGTGACCACTGTCTATATTACTCTTGACGGTGAGCAAATGTTGAATCGCTTCGGCATGACCCACAGCAGCGCCTAAGCGCCAACCGGCCATGTTGTAGGTCTTTGAAAATGAGATGAATTCGACTGCATGATTGAGCGCGTTCGGAACCCCTAAAGCACTTCCAGCGACATACCCATCATAGGTGACATCGACATAGGGATTATCTGATGCCAGCAGAATATCGTGTTCTGCGCAGAAATTGACCACGCGTTCATAAAATGATTGATCGACGGTGACGCCTGTGGGGTTCGAAGGGTAATTCACCCACAGCAATTTGGCTTTTTTGAGTGTGTCGGCAGGGATTTCATCGAGTGCGGGCAGAAAACCATTTTCAGCAGGAACCGGAATCCATGCGACCTCACCCCCTGCGATTAGAGTTCCCATCGCATACGATGGATAGCCAATTTCAGGGACAAGTGCGACATCGCCTTTATCGACGTAGGCTAATGCGAGATTAACAATCCCTTCTTTACTACCCATGAGGGGAAGCACCTGTGTTTCAGGGTCAACCTCAATTCCAAAGCGGGTTTGATAATACCCTGCAACGGCGCGCCGAAATTCTGGGGTGCCTTTATAGCCCGCATAGCCATGATGCCCCGCTTTTTCGGCCGAACGGCTGAGCGCTTCCACCACAAAGGGTGCTGGAGGCAGGTCTGGACTGCCCACATCAAGGTTGATAATGTCGATGCCTTGCGCTTTGAGTGCCCGAATGCGTTGATTGATCAACGCAAACGGATAAGGGGGCAATTTTTGAAGACGTGCTGCTGGGTGTGTCACGAAAAAACCTTTCTTGAAGTACGTCAACCAAGAATCACATCTGTGATCGGTTGCATTTGTGAATCGTCGGCTTCAATAATGGAAGCCTTCATCGCTTCCGTCGCGCGATCCACATAGGCCATATAGCGTTGCCTTTTATCCTTCACATGTTCAGGTAATTCCGGCAAGATCCCAAAATTTGCCTTCATCGGCTGGAAGTGTTTAGGCTCTGCATGTGTAACATAATGACACAAACTCCCCAGCATTGTAACCTGTGGAACCGTCCATTCTGGTAAATTATCCAATTCGCGAGCGAGGTTGACTGCGGCAACCAAGCCTGTCGCTACATTTCCCATATAGCCTTCTACCCCTGTGATCTGTCCCCCAAAATACAGCGGTGTCGGATGATTCCGAAAACGCATGGTGGGGTTGAGCAGGGTAGGGGAATTGATGAAGGTGTTGCGATGCATCACACCCATACGCACAAACTCGGCGTTTTCTAAGCCGGGGATTAAATGAAGAATTTCCTTCTGCGTACCCCACTTGATATTGGTTTGAAAGCCGACCATGTTGTATAAACTGCCTGTCAAGTTATCTCTACGCAGTTGAACGACGGCGTGCGGTCTGCGTCCGGTACGGGGGTCACGTAACCCAACAGGGCGCATCGGGCCGAAGGCTAAGGTTTCACGCCCGCGTTTTGCCATCTGTTCAATAGGTAAACAACCTTCAAAAAAGTTTGGATCATCTTTTTCGAAGTCGCGCAGTTGGGTGGTTTCAGCCTCGATGAGCGCATCAATAAAACGCTCGTATTCCTCTTTATTCATCGGGCAGTTGATGTAGTCGCCTTCTTCGGTATCGCCCCGTTCATAACGGTTGCCGACGAATGCCAACGACATATCAATACTTTCGGCGGTGATGATTGGCGCAATTGCATCATAAAAATGTAGATACTTTTGGCCTGTTAATTCTGCGATTTTCTCCGCCAGCGCATCTGACGTCAGCGGGCCGGTGGCAATCAATGTTGGCGTGTCGGGAATATGCGTCAGTTCTTCACGAATCAGACGAATATTCGGGTTTGAGGCGATAGCCGAGGTCACCCTTTGCGCAAAGGCCTCACGATCAACCGCGAGCGCTCCACCCGCTGGCAGTGCGGACATTTCGGCACAATGTAAAAGGAGTGAGCCAAGCAAGTCGAGTTCGGTTTTGAGCAGGCCAGAAGCACGATCCGGCAGTTTTGAACCAAAAGAATTACTACAGACAAGCTCGCTCAAACGATCAGAAACGTGTGCCCCCGTGGTACGTACTGGACGCATCTCGTATAAATCGACCTTAAAGCCCCGTTGGGCAAGCTGCCAAGCGGCTTCTGAACCCGCAAGCCCACCACCGACAACCGTTACAACTCTTTCCATTAGAATTTTTCTTCTCTCTACTCACGTAATTGCGAAGGCTAAGAACCGGCTTGTACCGACGCAATCGCTTGTTGATGATATTGACGTAAATTTTCGACATTTGCCCCATTAAGAGGGGATAGTTCCAGCGCTTTTTCATAGGCATCGACGGCAGAACTGTATTTGCCAAGTGAGTACCAGGCGTTGCCTAATACATAATAGATACGGTAGTCGTCGATGTCATAGTTTTCAGCGCTTGCGACTTTTAACAGCATTTCTATAGAAGCGACAGTCTGCTTAAAATCGCCCATTTCATAGTAGTTTCGCGCAAGCCGATAATACAAGGACATTTCCCACGGATGATAGGGGTTGTATTTTAGTGTCAACCGATAGGCATCTACCGCTGATTTATACTGTTCGATGCGGGAATAAGCGTCGCCTAACATTTCATGCACTCTTGACCATGTCACATCCACGCCGACCGGACGACGCGAATTTTGGATGAACTGGTTCAGATAATAAATCGCCTCTGTTTCGCGACCTTCCATATCAGAAGCGATTTCGCCCGCTTTTAACAAGGCATCCACAAGGCCAATTTTGGTATCACCACCATCCATCGCCGCGATTTTAACCGCTGTATCAATCGCCTCTAAAGCATGATCATGTTCGTTATTTTCACGATATATTTTCCCTCTTAGCGTATGGACTTGCGCTAACCACAACTGTGGCTCATCCGCAGGGTAGGTATCAATCGCCTTGTTGAGAAAAGCAATCGCCTGTTGCAAGTTTCGCGACTCGTAGAAAGCGATAAAGCCTAAGCGCTCATAACAAAATGAAGTTAATGACCTGATCGTGCTTGCGGACATGAGCGCGTTTGTAAAACATTGGATCGCTTCTTCGATGTGATTTTCAGTGAGAACCACCCGTCCAAACTGATAATAGACCCATCCTAAGTTTTCATAGTTTGGAAAGTTCAAGATGATCTTGTTATATGCCGCCAGCGCATGTGCGGTATCCGCACGATCTGCAAAGCCGACACTTGCCAGTTCAAAATGACCAAAATAACAATCGCCTAGAAGCTCCAGCATATGCGGCTGCTCAAACCGTTCCGGCGCAATCGATTGCGCGACGGCAAGGTCTGCCAGCGCGTCATCAAGGCGGGCGCTGACAAGGCGCACCCGCGCACGATAAATGAGCAAATCCACTTCTGGAATCGGTTGGCTTTCGTCGCGTAAATAACGCGCAATGGTGGTTTCAGCTTTTTTTATGTCTCGCTGGAGGATCATTTCTTCCAACGCTTGAATAGAATCGTTCATTCCATAGCCATATCAAATAAACGCATCAATAGGGCTATTATAACGGCTAAAAAAAAGCGCGTGAGAATATTCTCACGCGCTAGAATGAAGTACGGCTGTGAAAGGCTTAGATTTTACCTAAGACAATCGATGCGTTTTGCCCACCGAGGCCGAAGCTGTTTGACAAAATTCGCTTCAATCCCTTAAATTCACGCGCGACGTTCGGCACGTAATCCAGATCACATTCTGGGTCGGGGGTTTCGTAGTTGATCGTCGGGTGAATCACTTGGTCAACAAGGCTCATCACACAAGCGATGATTTCGATGGCTCCCGAAGCGCCCAACGCATGACCTAACATGCTCTTACTGGAACTAATCGGAATGTTGTAGGCGTGTTCGCCGAAAACTTTCTTGATCGCCAGCGTTTCCATCGCATCGTTGGCTTGGGTCGAGGTGCCATGCGCGTTGATGTATTGAATTTCATCAATGCCCACATGCGCATCTGCAAGTGCCCATTTCATCGAACGGGTGGCGCCCCCTGCTTCAGGGTCGAGCGCGGCGACATGGAAAGCATCGGACGAGGTTGCATACCCTAAGACTTCGGCATAAATACGCGCGCCCCGTTTGATCGCGTGGGCGAGGCTTTCTAAGACCATCACACCACCGCCTTCACTGTAGACAAACCCGTTTCGGTTTTTATCGAACGGACGGCATGCCTTTTCAGGGTTGTCATTAAAACCTGTGGACAGCGCATCCATCGCTTCAAAACCTGCCATCGCATAATCTTGCAGGACGGCTTCAACCCCACCGGTGATGACCATGTCTGCACGACCCAGCTTGATGAGTTCACTCGCGTCACCGGGCGCTTGGGTGCCTGCCGCACAGGCCGTTGAGGTTGTGCTTAAAGGGCCTAACGCGCGCAAGAATTTACTGACGTGATGGCTGGGCATGTTCGGCAAAGAGTTGACCAACATCAAGGGGTTGGGTTTCTTAAAACCTGATGTTTTATAGCGGTATTCGCTTTGCTCGGCGAGTTCGTGAGAACCCAAGCTGGTGCCGAGTAGAACGCCAACGCGCTCCCCTTCATTTTCGATGTCACCAATGGTGATGCCCGCATCTTCAATGGCGCGCGCGGCTGCGACCACTGCAAATTGAGATGCACGACCCATACGGCGCGCTTCTTTATGTTCGATGTATTCACCCGGGTCAAAATTGCGGACTTCACCGCCAATTTTCACAGGGACATGTTCGATATCGATCGTTTCTAAACGGCGAATGCCCGATTTACCATTCTTTAGATTTTCCCATAGGCTTTTCACGGGGCCGTGTGCGGTCACTGCGCCTAGACCTGTGATGACAACCCGAGGGCGACCATTTCTTAGCAATTCCATAATTTTACTGTCCGCAGTTTACTAAAAACTGCGCTCCTCTCTTAGAAATCAAGTGGTTGAACGCGATTTTTACCAGTAAGGCTTTAGGGCTGTTTTTCCACTTGCTCAATACCGGCTTTAATGGTTTCAATAAGATTGCCTTGAACAGCGCGACGTGCTTGCCCAATCGCATTTTTAATGCCGACTGGGTTAGAACTTCCGTGTCCAATGATTACAACACCATTCACACCTAAAAGTGGCGCGCCACCCACTTCATTTGGATCAATGTATTTTCGAATACGGCCAAAAACAGGTTTTAAGAGAAGCCCAGCCAGCTTTGTGACCGTGCTTGACATGATTTCTTCACGAAGTAAATTCACCACCATCCGCGAAGTCCCTTCAAGTGACTTCAACAAAATATTGCCGACAAAGCCATCACAAATGATGACATCAACTTTATTTTGTGAAATTTCCGTCGGTTCGATATTGCCGACAAAGTTGATCGGGGTATCTCGCAAGAGTTTTTCAGCTTCGTGGATGAGTTCGTTACCTTTGCCTTCTTCTTCACCATTAGAAAGCAGGGCGATGCGCGGTTTAGGGTTGCCAAAGACAGCTTGCGCGTAGGCACTGCTCATAATGGCAAACTGTTGAAGCCAATCTGCTTTGGCGTCGGCATTCGCGCCGACATCAGAAATCATGACTTTGATACTTTTTACGTTGACGATTGCTGAAAGGGTAGGGCGCTTAATCCCTGGGATGCGCTTTAAGGTGAATAACGTCGCGATACTCAGCGCAGCCCCCGTATTCCCTGCGGTGACAAACGCATCAGCTTTACCATCTCTGACAAGGTTCATGCCGACGTGCATAGAAGAATCTTGTTTGGCTTTTCCTACCACACCGGGTTTGTCCGTCATTTCGACCCGTTGGGATGCGTGCACGATTTCAATATTGAGGCCACGCGTATCGTGTTTCGCGAGTTCTTGGCGAAGTTGGCTTTCGTCGCCTGTAAGGATGATCGTATCCCCGAATTCTCGCGCTGCTAACACTGCACCAGCAACATCTGGCACGGGGGCGTTATCACTACCATTGGCATCTAAAACGATTCTCATCATGCACCTTTAATCACTACTAGGAGTTTTTAGCCGAAATTGAGAGAACATATTCTCTGGAATATAACAGAAATCATATCCGAGCTAAAATAATATCAAAAGGATTGACATCACTTAAGGTCTAGGTATAATACTCGAATCTTGCCTCGGTGGCGGAACTGGCAGACGCGCACGCTTGAGGGGTGTGTACCTAACGGTGTGGAGGTTCGAATCCTCTCCGAGGCACTCAAAAGCCTATCTCTAAATTTCAGAGATAGGCTTTTTTATCTATATCACCACCTGTTGCATCAAACATTCCTTCAGGTTAAACTGCTTATTTATGGGGAATATCCCCACTTCTTTATGTTTTAAACTTATACTTGTACCTATGTACATGAATGGACTTGGGTTCGTGTCGCGCACTACTCTACTAGAGGAGCCTACTGAATGAGCGAAACAGGAAATACCACACTTTCACGCGCTTATGAGCTAATAGAACAAGGCAACCCTGAAGAAGCCCGTGCTTTATTAGATGTGGTGTTAGAAAGTGAGCCGAACAATGCGGATGCGTGGTGGATTTACTCATACGCGGCCGAGGACCCAGACATTGCCCGTAAAGCTCTCGAAAAAGTTTTGGCAATTGACCCTTCCTATCCGGGGGCGTCAGAACTTCTCGGGACCTTAAAAGAACAATTCCCAACCTCGGCGGATGTATTACCCGTTTTGGAAGAAGAAGAAGTCGAAACCCTGCCATCGCCTAGCGCTGACTTTATCGATCAGCTTCCAGAAGATATTGATGAAGTCTCTGTTTTGGATGACGTTGACCCAGACATTGATGATTTTGGTAAAGCACCACCCGCTGTGCCGACACCCTCAACCAGCTTTGAAAGTACCAATAATTTAGAACAGCCACAGAAAAAAGGCGCCTCGTTATTCCCTGTCTTTGCGCTGATTGCCGTGTTTGCAGTGATTTTGATTCTACTGCTGTTGCTACCTAGCTTATTAAGCTCAACTTCCAATGTTCCCCCTACATCAGACCCGAATGAAATTGTCCTCGTCCCGACGATGACGCTTGACCCCGCATTGGTTGTGATTCCTACTGAGGAAGCGACAGTCGAATCAACCCTTGAAGTTGAAGCGACTGATGAGGTTGTGTCACCCGTGGCGACCGAAGAAGCGACCCTTGAACTGATTCCTACTTTGGCGATTCCCGTTTTGGAAATTACGGAAGTGATGGAGGACCCAAGCCTTGTCACACCGGAAGTGACGATTGAAATCACCATTGCGGACCCTGTAGCAACAGAAGAAGTTGTTGGCGCTGAAACGACTGAAGTTGTTATTGAAGAGACGCCAGAAGAATTCATTGTCGAACTTGTTCCGACGTTAGAGATCATCATCCCGACAGAAGATGTCACAGTGGAGGCGGATGCGACTTTAGAAGTCACCGAAGTCTCAACTGTTGATGCACTTGCTGAATCGGCATCGACCGACCTCAGCGCGTTGGATGATGCGTTAAGCACACTCGCAATTCCCACAGGGGGTTTGGCGACGGATGAAACCGCCTTGGGAAACAGCTTGCTTGTAACCGTATGTTCCACACAAGGGGTTGAAGCGCGTGTTGTTTTACCGCGTACCATGCGCCTGATCGGACAGAACGCATCATTACTCGGCAGTGATCTTGATGCGGTGAGCATTACGCTCGTCAACTGCGATACCAACATCCCTCATTTACAAGTTGGGACGGGCTTAAATAATGTTCGTGGGTTTGCCAGCGGGGAGCTGGATGAAACATCTTATTTAGCCACATGGCGACCCTACTAAATTTGAACAGCAAAACAAAAACCCACGAATTTCGTGGGTTTTTGTTGTTTAGGGTAGGGTTAAATTTGTTCTTCTTCATAAAGGGGAAGCGAGATTCTAAACTCTGTTCCTGCGCCGAGCTGGCTTGAAACTTCAATTGTCCCGTGATGGCCTTCAATAATGCCGTAGCTCACAAAAAGCCCGAGGCCGGTTCCATTGGGTTTTGTGGAATAGAAGGGGTCAAAAATCTTATCCAGCTTGTCTTGTGGAATACCACACCCTGTATCGGTAAAGGTGATGATGATATGCGTTTGTGTCGCCATCGCCGAAACTTTTAAGATTCCGCCTTTATCCATCGCCGCTTTTGCATTCAACGCAAGGTTCATAAAGACCTGTTCAAGCTGATCTTTGCTTCCCCATACTGGGGGTAGAGAAGGCAAAGACATCTCGGTTTTGACGCCTTCAAGTTCAAAAAATCGTTGATTCAACTTCAGGATGTTTTGAATCAGAATACTCATGTCGAGCATTTGCATGTTGGGACTCGAATCGCGCGCAAATTCAAGCAATCTGCTGACGATCCCCCGAATACGCTCTATGCTCTCGCGGATGATCTCTATCGCCCGCTGATCATACGAAATGTTTTGAATCTCAAAATCTTCAATGATCTCGTCAAGCAGGGTGCGAATGGGCATGAGTGGATTGTTGATCTCATGCGCAATACTCGCAGCCAGATGACCAATTGACGCCAGTTTTTCCGAGCGGAACAATAATTTCTGCGCAGATTCTAATTCAGCGGTACGCTGACGCACCCGTTCTTCGAGGGTTTGCGCATGTAGAAGCTCTAGCTCGTAGAGGGTGGCATTATGCAACGCCATCGCCGCCTGCCGAGCGATCCCCATAAACAGAATATAATCGCTGTTATCATAAGGGATATTCTTACGCCCGATGAGCAAGACCCCTAATGAACTTTCGCTGTGACGCAGTTGAATCGCAATCCCGCTGTCAAAGATAGGGATGAGGCTTTCTTCATTCGGTTGCCACAGAATTGGCTCAATCTTGAATAAGATATTCTCAATGTGATTGGCATCCAGATACAACTTACTCGCATCAACCGACAGGTCTTCATCCAGAATATAGTTATAGGTGATGTTGTCATCGACGATGCGGTAAATGGCGGCATAGTCGGCCTTCATCAACTGAACCAATAGACGCGGGATTAAAACGTCAAGTTCGCTCACCGAAAGATGCTGATTCAGCACATCACTGGTTTGTAACAAGGCTTGTAGTTCATTGGTGCGACGGGTGAGCGCATCTTCCAGTTGACGCGCTTTGATCTTCGATTTTGAGCGTGCAAGTAATTCCTGTGGCGCAAAGGGTTTATAAATGTAGTCATCTGCCCCAAGGTTTAAACCACGGGCCACATCTGCGGGTTCGCGAGCGTTGGCGGTGATCATAATTACGGGGATATTCGTCGTCGAAGTTTCTTTTCGCAGATGTTCTAATACCTGAAACCCGTTCATGCGGGGCATCAGAATATCGAGCAAAATCAGATCAGGCTGTAATTGTTTTGCTAATTGAAATGCTTCTTCCCCATTGTTTGCGCGCTCAACATTGAAGCCTTCACGCTCAAATAAGTGCTGAAGCATCAGCGTGGTGTGAATCTCATCATCTGCAACAAGCACGAGCGGCTTGTCTTTTTCTGTCATAGTTTTTTATCTCTAAATAAGGCTTTCAGCATCGCTAACCGTAATGATACAATCTCTAACTTGTTTCTACTCTATAATAATACTGATTGTGTTGATATATGATTAATTCTTCCAGTCAATCTAAATGGATTATTAAGTCTGTCACCCTCGGATTAGCGATTGGTGCGGGTTTAGCGCTGGTATTTTTAGCTGGATTTTTACTGAGAGATTTCATTCAGCCACATCCTATGATGCTCAATGCGCTAGGGCAGACAGAAGAAAACCCGGGATATCCATTAGTTGATGAAGTGCAAAACCTGCTTGATTTATATTATGTTCATGAACAGTCGTCTTATCATGAAAGACAATACGGCGCTGTTCGTGGCTTATTACAAACGCTCAATGATCCTTATACCTTCTTCATTGATCCACCTGTTGCCGCGAGCGAATCTGACGTGTTGGCCGGAACCTATGGCGGCATCGGCGTGCAGTTGAGAAGGTCAGATCAAAACCAGATTTTATTATATCCGTTTTCTGAAAGCCCAGCTGAACTTGTCGGGATTGAAGACGATGATATTCTCATTGCCATCAACGGGACCGCGGTTGATCTCAGTATGACGAATGACCAGCTGGATCAGCTTTTGCGCGGTGAAGTGACTTCGGGGAATGGGGTAGAAGTCACGGTGCAAAAGGCATCCACTGAAGAAGAACAGACGCTGTTCATCGAATTTGCAGTGATCAATGTACCTTCGGTCACTTGGCATGTGATGACGGATGACACCCGTATAGGGTATATTCAAGTCATGCGCTTCACAGCGCGCACGCCTGAAGAACTACGTACAGGCTTAAATGCACTTTACGCGCAAGATGTAGACGGTATTATTTTAGACCTGCGCAATAATACAGGCGGTCTTTTGCTAGAGTCGATTCAAGTCGCAGACGAGTTTTTAGCCAGCGGGGTCATTGTGTACGAGCAGTTTGTGAATGGAGAAATCATCCGCGAAGCAAATGCTGAAGGGCTAGCGACGACCATCCCTATGGTGACGTTGATTAATAACCGTACTGCAAGCGGGTCCGAAATTGTGGCGGGCGCACTGCAAGATTTAGAACGTTCTATCCTGATTGGTCAGCAGTCGTATGGAAAGGGGACGGTGCAACAAATCTTCCCACTTTCGGATCAATCTTCCCTGCACGTCACATCATCGGCATGGTTTACGCCGAACCGTCAGCCCCTTGACCAAGTGGGCCTGACGCCAGATATAGAAATGATCCCAGATGCCGCTGGGCGCGATGTTGAACTTGCGGAGGCGCTGCGGCAAGTCCAGCTCCTCCTTGAAACTGAGAGTGTATCTTCATGAGTGGTGGTATCAAGATCATCACAAAAAACCGTAAAGCCGGTTTTAATTACGAACTGATGGATACGTTCCGCGCGGGCTTGGTGTTACAAGGCGCGGAAATTAAATCCATCCGCGCAAACAGAGTCACATTACAAGACAGCTTTGTCGAGGAGCGCAACGGGGAATTATGGCTCTTAAACGTGCATATTTCCCCCTACGAACAAGCGGGAACGTATGGTGCATTTGAGCCGACACGTCCGCGTAAGCTCTTGTTACACAAAAAAGAGATTGCGGAAATCATCTCGCGGATACGTGAACGCGGGCTTTCGGCCATTCCCACCATGATCTTTTTAGAGCGCGGACGTGCTAAAGTAGAGATCGCTGTTGCGCGTGGCAAGAAGGATCACGATAAACGTGATGCCATCGCCAAGCGTGATGCTGATCGCCAAATCCGTCAGGCATTAAAGGGGAATTACTAGAGCGTGAACAGTTTTCCTTATTCGATTCGCCAAATCAATGACTTACCCACAGCGGAACGCGATGCGATCTATCGCACCCTCATCCCTGATTGGCTTCTCAATCAATATGGCATTGACCCTGTTGCGATGACAAATGAAGGAAAGTCGATCCTACATATTCGCGCGCCCCAAAACAGCCGTGTTTTGGAAATTTCTGTGCGCAGATATGCGGAAGACATCGACCCGATGCTGTATTTGAACATGGTCGATACATTTAATAATCAACTGCTGGTGCTGTTGGTGGTGGTCAATGACCCTGACGCGCCCCGCTTTAACATCGACCGCGACCTTGACGGCTACCGCACGCACTTGGGGACATCCGCACGGAATTTAGTCGCTGAAGAAAGCGCGATGAAGGCGGGACTAGCGCCCGGCCAAGTCCGCCGAGGCTTGCGCGTCTTCAAACAATTGGTACCCATCTTTGAGCAGTTCGTCTCCAAAATGGGGCATCAGATGTTTTTCATCGAACCGCTGGCGTATCACAACGCGATTGTCTTTGAGCGCTACGGGTTTAATTACGTGCGTGGCTACCAAGACATGGTGAGCATCCATAACGAGTTTCAACCGAATGGTTCTCTGCATCAAAAGTTGGGGTCAGGTGGGGTGTTTCGCCCTGCTGATGCTTGGCAAACGGTGCGGGGTAGGGCATGGGCCATCCATGACGGCGTTTTGGGGCATCCCTTCACCGGCTTTCAAATGGTGAAATACATCGACCAAGATGCGGGAATCTCCACATTTCCCGATCTGGTGTGGTAACGGCACTTCCCGCGCAGAAACTTTTTCGCTACAATACGTCTCATGTTGCGCCCGTAGCTCAGTGGATAGAGCATTGGTCTTCGGAACCAAGTGCCGGGGGTTCGAATCCCTCCGGGCGCGCTAAAGTTATTGAGCCTTTCAATATCTTTTTTCTAGGTTGACGCTCCATTCGTCTAGAGGCCTAGGACACGGCCCTCTCAAGGCCGCGACACGGGTTCGAATCCCGTATGGAGCATGATTACTCATAAAAATATGAGGTGTCTTCGTTCGAGGCAATACAGGCTAATTCGCGAGTTTATAACAAGTGATCCCAATAAGTTTGGGATCACTTGTTATGGTAATTTTAACTCCCCGCTTTTTTATCCCGCAGGTAGGCAGCGGTAGCTAGACCTGCGCAGACTTGCACACCCACTAAACTGCGTACGGGCAGGGCACGATAATTCAGCTTGCTTTCAAGGTCGGCGCTTGACTCATCAAACCGCGCCAGCGCTTGACTGTGTGTTTCCACAAGGTCAGCATGCGTATTCCCGCTGGCAATTTCTGCACCCAACAGCCGCACAAACATGCCGAAAATCAAGAGGCGATAGAAACGGGTTCCCAATACAGCGCTGAAGACTTCGGCATTCGTCGCCATGCGTTCTGTATCTGGTGAAGTCAACGCCCATTGACGTTCCGCTGCACGATAGGATGCGCCCATGCTGATGAACGCATTCACTGCGCGGGTGATCAAAGTTTCTTGTGTGAGTAACGGATTCACCAATGCCAGTTTCGCTTCAAGCCAACTTTCGGACACCTCTTGCTGATCCAAGCCTTGGATGATGGCCTCACGTCGTGACGTCGTTGAGGGCGAGAGGTCGGTCACGCGCGGGTCTTCATAATAAGGAAGCTCGACGATTAAGAAGTGCGAGCCATATTTTTCTACGTATTCGGCACTAGAACCGCCGGAATTCATCACGCTAGCAGGGTCTTCTACACCATTGGCTAACAGATGATCGTATCCATCTTTTGCCGAAAGGGATTCATAAACTGCGGGAGCCAGTGTTTTAGCATAACTGGCTTCAGGTTCGCCTAAATCGAGCGCGAGATCATACCATTCTGGAATCTCTCGGAACAGCTTGAACAACGCTTCATCACCGCCAGAAGTATAGTAATAAACACCGCCAAAGCCCGCGTTATGAAGCGAATAGAGCAGGGTAGGTTTCACCTCGTCGATGACGTTCATCAGCACTTGCGTTTCGGGTAACGGGCTGTTGAAATTCAGGGTTTTGTACTGAAGCGGGAATGTCCACTCAACCTGATCGAATGGAGCAGGGCGAAAGAAATTGCGCGCATAATGGGTGGGGGTGTAGGGGCCTTTGAACCAACCTTCATTGAGGCGCATGCCGTCACTATCAATCGTCTTGATGAAATGCCACGTATAGCCTAATTCATCTCGCAGCTTTGCATCTTCACAAAGCCGACGGGTTAAATATTCAATCGTCATACATCCAATCGGCTCATTGGGGTGTGGCCCGCCGAACACAAACGCGCTCAACTCACCGCCGTGGATGGTGATCAGCTCAATGGGGTCGCCGGCGCGGGTATGCCCAACCACTTTGATCGTGACTAAATCAGGAAATTCTTCAGCCAGTTGATGGCTGGATGCGTTTAATTCATCAACAGTTAAAAATGCGGGGTAGTCGGGAATCGATTCTGCAATCTCACGTAAATCCACAGTGGGCCTCAATCAGCAATAATCCATGCAAAGATGCTGATTATGCGGAGTAGGCTGTTTTTTGCTATGTCCAATGCAGGGGTGGATACAACGCCTAGCCACTATCTCACTGAAGAATAGTGGCTAGGCGTTTGTTTGTTTTACGGATGAGAGAGAATCCACTCGATAGTTTTGAACGCCAACTTGTCGAGCGCTTCCACGCTCATGGCGATGTGTTCTTCTTTGGTGTCTTCGATCTTATTGTGCGAAATCCCATACAGGCTTTGGGTGAACATCATCACCGTGGGAATGCCCGAACGCGCCACTTCAGCCGCATCGTGAAGCGGGCCACTAGGCAAACGGTGCGCCACGCCTGTCGTTTCGCGTACCGCTTCTTCGCAGAAATTCAGCAGGTCAGGATCAAAGGGGATGGGGTGGATTTGCCAGAGCGTGTTCCATTCAACTTCACATTTTTCTTCTTGGGCAAACCGTTCGCTGGCTTCACGCGCTTCATTGTACATGGCGGCTAAAGCATCGGCATCCATGTGACGTTGGTCGAGCGTCATATCACATTGGCCGACGACTGCTGTCACGATACCGGGTTTGGTTTCTACACGCCCAACGGTACAAACACCGCCGTGACGTTTGGCAATTTCACGGATTTCTAACGCCAGTTTGGCCGCCGCGCCAAGCGCATCACGGCGTTTATCCATCGGGGTTGAGCCGGAATGAGCGGCTTGTCCCGTAAAACGAATGGCGTGACGCTCTACGCCAAAGGTGCCCACCACCACGCCTAAAGCATGATCCATGCTTTCAAGGACAGGGCCTTGTTCGATATGAAGTTCAAGATACGCCGCCGCGTTTTCTTGTTGGATTTTTGCATCTAGCATAAGTTCAACATCCACGCCAAATTGAGATACTGCTTCGGCTTGGGTGATGCCTTCTTTATCTTTCAATGTGTATAACTCGGCAGGGTCTAACGAACCTGAAAATGCGCTTGATCCGACTAAACTGCGTCCAAAACGCGCGCCTTCTTCATCTGCCCAATCGACCAAGCGAATGGTGACTGCTGGTGTCCCTTGTTCCGCAAGGTGACGCATGACTTCTAAACCTGCGAGCACGTTCAAACAGCCATCCAACCAACCCCCGTTAGGTACGCTGTCCATGTGACCGCCGATGATGAGTGTTTGCGGGGATGCCCCGGCGAGGGTTGCCCAAAGATTGCCTGCCGCGTCAATTTCAACTTCAACCGGTAATTCTGCAAGTTTTTCACGCAGCCATGCACGGGCTGTAGCCCATGTCTCCGTCCATGCAACTCGCTGTGCGCCGTCCTCAGTGCCAGTTAAAGCGCGTAGTTCCTTCAGTTCATCAATCGTTCTTTGTGGATTCAACATTAACGTTTCTCTCTTGATTCAAAAAATGTAAATAGACGATCATTTGCTTGAGGATACCTCAAATCTTTTCTCGTATCACATTTGTGTGCCCTCTGAAGCATCAAAAATAAAAACAGCCCACATCTATCAACTGCGGGCTGTTTTGAAAATTTAAAACGTGGTCAGTATGCCTATAAACGAGATGCGCGTGCTTTTTCTTCTGTCCAAGCTTCGTCTTCAATGTTTCGAGCGAGTAGAGCAGGTTGTTCTATTATTGCGAAGAAGACGGCGAAGATCAGCGCTAAGAGCAGGCTGACCGCAACGGCGATGAATGCGCGCACAATCCCACCATGAAAGATGAAGATAGTGCTCAAACCCGAAATCGGCGCGGCGATCACAGCCACCGCGATCAGATAGTTAAAGAGGCGAGCAGGCACACTCCCATATACAGGATGTTCTCGTAACGCCTTACGCGAAACAAAAATTCCTAATATCGCACCAATGACTAACCCTAGCAAAATTGCTTCTAAAATGACCAACATCGGCAGTTTGCCTTTACCAGAGTGAGTAAATGAAAGGCCCAGTCACTGGATTATTCGCCAAGATGAGCAGCCCTACAACCAACGTGAGGACAACCATCATCGGCACCAGCCAGAATAATTTTCGTTTCCACAGGAAAGTCAGAAGCTCTCCCCAAATGCCCATCCGAGCAATAATATCACGCATTTTAAGTCCTCTTATCGACTAAACAGGTTTTTCAACAATGTAAGGCCCAAGCACTAAAATATCAATATCGCTGTTGATAAAGGTATTCCATGCGTTTTGGGGAGAAGTGACGATAGGTTCACCGCGTAAGTTGAATGACGTGTTCAACAGTACAGGAACCCCTGTGATTTGTCCAAAGCGTTCAATCAGTCCATAGTAGCGCGGGTTGGTTTCGCGTTCAATGGTTTGTAAACGCCCTGTGCCTTGATGCGAAACCGCTTGAATTTGATCTTGCTTATCTTCTTTGATCGGGCTGACCATGAGCATGTAGCGCGGGGCTTCGTGGGTTTCAACGTCTGGATAGTCGAAATATTCACTGGCGCGGTCGCGTAGAATTACTGGCGCGAACGGACGGAACGGCTCGCGGAATTTGATTTTGGTGTTGACGACTTCTTTCATCGCGTCAAAACGTGGGTCGGCAATGATGCTTCGGTTCCCTAATGCGCGTGGCCCCCATTCAAACCGACCTTGAAAGAAGCCGAGTACTTTTTCTTTGGTCAAGCTGTCGGCGAGGTAGTCGAGCATGGGTTCATCATTGTCTGCATACGCGCTGAACTTCACGCCTTTTTCGGTGAGGAAATCGTGAATTTGCCCATCGGTATAAGATTTACCCCAATAGGCGTTAGGCATCACCCATTTACGGGGCTTATTTAAGACCATATGATAGGCCCAGAGTGCCGCCCCTAAAGCGCCCCCATCATCCCCTGCGGCAGGCTGAATATAGATTTCTTCAAATGGGGTTTCGTTTAGAATACGATAATTGGCCTTTGTATTCAGGGCAACGCCACCTGCCATGACCAGTTTCTTTAAACCCGTCTTTTGATATAGGTGGTTCGCCATCTTAATGAGCGCTGTTTCTGTCACAGCCTGAATACTTGCGGCGACGTCCGCATAATGCTGGTTCAAATCCATGGCTGTGCGCTCGGCCGAGCGTTCGGGGTTGGTCGCCATCGTGAAAAAATCACTCTCTTCACTGCGGGGGTTCCCGAATAATTCTACAAATTTATCGTTATAGGTGCGCTCGTTGGAATAGTGATAGCTAAAATATTCCATGTTGAGGCGGAAGCCGGCATCAGCATCACTTTGCTTGAACAGCTTCTCCACTTTATCGACATAGCGCGGGGTGCCATAGGGCGCCATGCCCATCACTTTATATTCACCGTTGTTGACGCGGAACCCTAACCATGCTGTGAACGCCGAATAGAGAAGGCCGATTGAGTCGGGAAACTTCATTTCTTCAGAGAGGTTGACGATATTACGCCCCTCGGGTTCGCCTTCCCAATAACTGCTGGCGACGCCGAGCGTCGTCGTAGACCATTCACCTACACCATCGACGGTGAGGACGGCCGCTTCACGGAATGGGCTGGCGAAGAAGGCGCTGGCCGCATGGCTCATGTGATGGTCGCAGAACAGAATACGGTCATAAGGGATATTCACTTCCTTATGAATAATATTCTTGACCCATAGTTTCTCGTTCAACCAACTGAGCAGAGAATCCCGCCAGACAGGGGCAGAACGGGGAAATGTGTTCAACGTGGTGGTTAAAATACGTTCAAACTTCAACAACGGTTTTTCATAGAAAACGGCGTAGTCTAAGTCTTGACCCGTAATTCCTGCATAATTTAAACAGTATTCAACCGCATGTTTGGGAAAACTGCTGTCATTCTTCTTACGTGTGAAGCGTTCTTCCATTGCGGCGGCGACGAGTTCACCATCTTTGAGTAGGGCAACCGCAGAATCGTGATAAAAACAGGCAATACCGAGAATATACATTGAGTTACCCTTGTAGTTTTGCCGCGTCGATTTCATTGCTCACAGGTTCACGTTCCAACCACTGCACTGACGTATCTTTCAGGCGCATAGGGTCAGTTAGAAACCGAGCGATCAAACCAAAAGGGACAAGGATGGTAAAGTAAAACAAAGTCGCGATGATCCGCCCTTGAGCGTCGCCAACAATCCCCGCGACAATCTTAAAACGGTCAAACGCAAGCTGAAAAATGGCTGACAAAGCATTTCTCCAATCAAATTATTGCGCCTATCTGACGATTGTAGAAAATAGATAGGCGAATCTCAACCCTAAGAGGGTGATTGTTCAAAAAACAACTCGTATATCATATCCCCAACCAAATGATGGAACATCACGCTGGGGTGACCGTCGCGCGGGGATACCACCACATCTTCAACGGGTAGCGCCGCGGCGGCATCAAAGAGTTTCAGGATGTCGGGCGGGTTTTCACGGCTTTCAAAAGCTTGTGCGACACGGTCCACATACGGGATACTTCGTACCGGGTCTTGAAGATTTGGGAAGATGACCACGATTAAGCGCGCATCTAACGCATCAACATAATCGGCAAAGGCGTTTAATTCACGTTCGTGAATTTGCCAAATGCCAAAATTATCGTAGGTGTCATACTGCCACTGCCAATAATCGGATGGGAAACCTGCCGAAAAACGCGCATATAACCAGTTGAGCAAGTAAGACTCGCGGAATAATGGGGGTGGTTCGGGGATATGAACCCCCATACCCACGCTCAACGCCGAATATTCAATGTCATTCAAGAAATACTGCAAGATGACCGTATCAGGCGTGCCTAAGCGTTCAACCGCTTCTTCTAAGAAGACTTGTTGTTCAGGTGTCGAACTGCCGGACGACCCTAAATTCACCACCGCGTAATCATCGCCGAGGTCTTGCGCCAAAACCGCACTAAAACGATCATCAGGGTTTTCGATGCCCCAACCTTCGGTGAAAGAATCCCCAAGGATATAAATGGTCTGCTGGCCTGTTAAATCTTCGGCTGTCCATTCACGGTCGCGATAGCCATATTGGTTTTCGCGCCAGTGATATTCCATCCAGCGGTAGGATGCAAGGCGACCTTCGGTGTCAATGTGAATATAGCGGAAGTACAACTCACCCAACGCTAACGCGCCGACAATTACAACATAGGTCAGGATAAGACCTTGAGCAATAGATCGGATCAGTTTATAGCGTTTTTGTAAGGCCAACCCCAATAAAATGGCGCCGATCAGCGCAATCACTCCGATAATTGCAATCATGAGTGGTTCTCCACGAGTTGGAGAATATCGCCTTTGTAGTCAGCGAGGTAAAGCTCACCGTGTTCATCTTCGCCAAACGAGGTGATTTGCCGACCTGTTTCCATGAACAAGGTGTTGATCCATTCACCGCTGGAATTGCGGTGTAATGTCCAAACACGCCCAGAGCAATAATCAGCATAGATATATACGCCGTTCAATTCCGGCATCGCAAGACCCCGATACACATACCCGCCGGTGATGGAGCACCCTTGAGTGTGCGGAAACTCTGTGATGGGCATGATCATGCTGTCAGTATTTTCTGGCGGGGCAGGGGCGCGTAGGAGCGTTCCTTCATAATCGCGCCAGCCGTAGTTTTCACCGCCGAGGCTGTTGGCGGGTTGAAAGTCGATCTCTTCCATCATCCACTGACCCACATCCCCAATATATAAATCACCTGTGGCACGGTCAAAGCTGAAGCGCCACGGGTTTCTTAAGCCATATGCCCAAATTTCAGGGGATGCGCCTTCTATATCTACAAAGGGGTTGGTCGGGGGGATGATGTTTTCATTCATGATGTCGATGCGCAGGATTTTTCCGAGTAACAATCCTAGATTTTGCGCATTATTATCGGGGTCGTCTGCCGCACCCCCATCACCAATGCCGATATATAAATAACCGTCGGGGCCAAAGGCGATCATCCCGCCGTTATGGTCATGGTGTGGTTGAGGGATTTCAAGCAGGATTTCCCCTGAATTGGGCAAAGCTTGGTTTGGATTATTCGGGTTTACGTGGTAACGCGCAATGCGTGTATCCCCGCGCACATCGGTGTAATGAATCGCGATCACGCCGTTATTGGCATAGTCGGGATGAAAAGCCAACCCCAACAACCCGCGTTCACTGTAAGTTCCCCGAAAGACATCCGTTGATAACAGCAGTGAGATGTCAATGAATGGGGTCGGTTGTTCAACGCCATTTTCAAGAATCCATACCATGCCCGTTTGTTCAGCGACAAATAAACGTCCACTGCCATCGCCTGAATGAGTGATGAGGATGGGGTTATCAAAGCCCGTCGCAATCGGGACGAGCGCATAATTTGCGCCATTTGGGGGTGTGTCGAGGGATAACACAGGAACAATCGTCGGAATCGGGGTTGAAATTACGGTTGAAGGTGTCAAAACTGTTGTTGAGCTGGTCACTGCGCCTGCGATGATCAAAACGACAAACAACAAAATCATTAAAACAGTACCACTCCCCAATAGGATGGCGCTTCCAATAATGAAAGCGGGCGTGTGGTTATTTTCATTTTCTTGCATAACTGCCTCAGCGGTATGTCATTAATACTTGTGAGTTCATCATCAAGTGCTTGCGAATTTTATCACCTGATTTAAAATGCCAACAGGCAAACTTAAAACTTTCGTTGGTGTAATATGATGGGTTTCAGAAATATCATACGTTTTTTTGTAGCATCGCTCGTTATTTGTCTTTTCGGAACGGCGTGTTCTACTGCGCCTGAACCACCACTAGAACCCACCGTGACGCCCGTCCATCAAAATGCGGATTGGACGCCACGTTCTGAAGTGATTGACGGATTTACGATGGTTTTTGTCCCTGCAGGATGTTTTCGCATCGGCCATGTTGATGGCCGACGGAATGAACGCCCTGAAACTGAGGTGTGTTTCAACGCTTCGTATTGGATTGATGCGTATGAAGTGACCAATTCTGCGTATGGTTCAGAGGGGAATTTTTCGGGCGAAAACCGTCCCAGAGAAAACCTGACATGGGTTGAAGCCCGCGATTTTTGTACAGCGCGTGGCGGACGTTTACCCAGCGAAGCCGAATGGGAATATGCCGCCCGTGGTCCCGACAATCTCATTTACCCTTGGGGCAACAACTTTGATGCCGCCAATCTGCTATTTGATCAAAATGCGTATGGTCAAACTGCGGATGTGGGTAGTCGTCCGGGTGGGGTGTCATGGGTAGGGGCATATGATATGAGTGGAAATGTCCTTGAGTGGACAAACTCGATCTATGAGCCGTATCCTTACCGCGCTAGTGGTGGGCGAGAAAATAGCACTGATTTAGAATCCCCAAGGGTGGTGCGCAGTGGATGGGGAAGTTACATCGACTATGGGGTCAGCGCGTCAATTCGCTTCCGTTTCTTCCCGAATGATCGAGATTGGTTCTTAGGTTTTCGTTGTGTAAAGGATTCGGTTTAACCTTATGCCCGGCTTGATCTCAACTCTCCTATGGCTTGTATGCGCAGGCAGTTGTCTTGTTTTCGCGCTTCAAAGCGATACTGCATCCCAACCCTTCATGATTCCTATAGCAGTGCTCATTGTGCTGTTAACCGTCAGTAGTTTGATCCCCGCTGTCAAACCCAAGTTGGCAATCCCTGTAAATTTCTTGCGCCAACAACCGCTGTTGTATTGGCTTGTCATCCTGCTTTTTATCGCGTTAGGGTTAGGCTTATGGGTTGCCAATCTACAACCCACCAACGGACGGATGCTCACCGCTTTTGAATTTGCCTACCTGAGCGCTTTGGCATGGGGATTTTTATACCTCATCGCCTATGGTGTGAATACGCCAACCCTTCGCATGATGGGGCAGAAACTGGGCAAAAGTAAATTGACGGGATTACTAGTCACCGCGACGACATTCCTGTTTTTCTTCATCGCGGCAGAAACGTGGATGCGCATTAATTACATCACGACTGATGCTTTCGGGTTCACGGCGATGAACTATCATTGGTATCAAAATTTCGGGTATGCCCAAGACAATTCGCTTGGGTTTCGCGATTACGAACCCAAACCGGACGCTGAAGGCTTGATCCGTGTGGGGATTTTGGGCGACTCTTTCGCGATGGGGCATGGTATCAACAACTTGGATGATACCTTTGGGCAGATTTTAGAACGCGAACTTGGCGATCAATTCGACGTTGACATCATCGCTAAATCGGGCTGGGATACGGATATTCAGCTTTACAATTTGCAGCAATATCCTCTCCAGCCCGATATTGTCGTTTTATCCTACTACTTAAACGACATCGACTATCAGCTTTCCTCAAGTGAGGCGTTAAACCCTGACCGACGTTTTAGCTTCCCTGACACGCCGATTTTGTCCGAATTCATTTTGAATTTCTTTGTGCCGAACTACATCTACTACAACCTTTTGCAGTTCACTTCTGTAGACCGCACAGGGAATCACTTGCTGGACTTGGTGAATGCCCATGTCGATGAAGCAATGTGGGCGCAACAAGCGCAATATCTGTTTGAAATTGTGAATTGGACGCGCCAAAACAACATTCAGATGGTCGTGTTGTTATGGCCTCACTTAACACAGATCGAGGCCTCGCAACCTGCGTTGGATCAACTACGGACGTTTCTCATCGACAATGATGTGCCATTTGTCGATATGTCCGAATCGCTCTTAGAACATCCCTCTACACAATTGATTGTGAATGCCTTTGACACGCATCCGGGTTTATTAGCACAACAACTGGCGGCGGATGCGCTCCTGACGCCGATTCAACAGGCAGCGCAAACGATCAGCGAGTGAAAGGATAGACCGTATACCAATCTTCCCCTGTCATAGTGGGGTAGATTTGGTTGTCAAAATAGGTGTACACCTTCACATTGAGCGTATATTCCCCGCTGGGTAGCGATCCAATATCCAGCGGATGGGGATCATAAATGATCTCATTCGCTTGCCATGATGTGGTTGGACGGCGGTTTTCAAAGGGGAATGCGTCGTGTTGCAATACCAAGGCTCCATTTTCGTCTAACACAAAGACGGATACCGAATAATCTACAGGCAGGGTTTGTCCTGCTGACCACCATAAATCAATTCGGTCATCCAGCATAGCCGTTTGAGTGATCTGCATGTTGGAAGTGAATTCTACAAGCGGTGTGGTGGATGTAAAACGATCAAAACGATAGGTGCTGATCGTATTCCCCCAGTGATCTACTGGCAACAAGGCGGTTTGTTGAAAGCCTGCGTTGTGCAAGAACTCAAATGCAGATGGGTCAGGACTCCAATGCGTGAGCCATACAGTCTCGTGCGCGTCAATCGCTTCGACGATGGCGGTAGGGTACTCATCCGAAAATAAATCACGGTAATGTCGCATAGACATGATTGTGGTGTCTTCCGGCATCAGGTGATCAAGATAATAAATGAGGGGGTTATCCCCGCGGTAAACTTCAAGTAGCGCCATTTGGTTCGGTTCGGCATACAACGCGACACTTTCGCCGACTTCATCCCACGGTTCTTTAGGATAATAATCGTCTACAGTGGTGATACCGTAGATGACAATGACTGCGACGATGAAGATACGCCCAATGTTGGAAGGGATATTCTGTAAACCCTGCGCGATCAAGATCGCGATCACAGGTGAGACGAGCAAAAGGCGATGCGGAGCGAGTACAGGGAACCAAAAATTTAAGATAAAGGTCACCAGAACGGTGAGCAAAAACCACGCCAGCAATAAAAATGTGGCGCTGAATGGGCGGAATTGAACGCGCCCATCTGCGCGCAAGGTGACGATGCCCAATAAAAACAACCCCAACATCAACGGCCATTGGGCAGAGAAATACTTATGCCGAAGCTCGCTCAGGGTTTGCCAGTTAGAAGGTAAAGATGCTTGAATCCCCGGGTCATTACTGCTTTGATGTAACCCATACGTGAAGAACCATGGGGAAAATAACAGTCCGATGATCACATAAATGCCAATGGCTCGAATACGCTGTTGTCCCCCAAGGAAGAACAAGCTGTGTAGTCCCATCGCCCCAATGACAAAGATGCCTTGATATTGCAGATGCACCAAGAAAACCGATGTGCCGATCCAGCTCAGCGTCCATTTGAGGGATGGGTTTTCCGTCCATTTGACGTAACTGTATACCATCAAAATCGTGAACAGGGTGCGCAAAGAATACATGCGGATGTCTTGCGCAAGCACAAATTCAGGGTCGGATAAGGCGAGGATCAACGATGCGCTTAATGGAACGAGTATGCCTGAAAAGTGAGCACGGTTGCGGTTCAGCACTTTTGCCAACGGGAAAACGGCGGCGACGCTTAGAATACTGGGAAATGCCGAGAATAAACGCAAGCTCACAACAGAATCCCCACAAAAGACGATCCACAGCTTTAGCAGTAGATAGTACAGTGGGGGGTGATGGTCGAAGTGGGCAAGGGCATAGATCAGGTCCGGCTGTTTGATGATGAAGTATGTTGCACCTTCATCAATCCACAGCGCTTGATCGCCGATATATAACATACGACTGATAGCTGCTAAAAGCAGAATGCCCGCCATCGCAAAAAAAACTTGCCATTGTTGTGATACGTGTGATTTCATAACCGTCAACCCAACATAAAACTGACCACCGGATAAGGGTATCAACGGTGGTCAGGTATTACAGATAAAACACAATGCCAAAGATTAGTTGGACATGAAGTAGTTGCTTTCAACGCGGTTTGAAGCAGGGCAACCGCTGAAAATTAAGGTGTACATCTTCCCTTGAGCATCCGGGCCTGCATTGACTTGAAATTCACCCGAAGTGAGGCGGTATAAAGCAATGCCACGGTTTTCGTCAATCAACGTGTTTTGAGCGGGGAATTCAGGCACAGCATCAATTTCGGTAGCGGTTGCGCGGAAGACACGCAAGCCAATGTTGCTGTCGTTAAAACGGTAAGCGTCCATGTAGCATAAACCGCTGATAGGAGAGACGCGGGTAAAGAATGCGTAATATTCAATCCCTTGGCAATTGTCACGGTTTTCTATGCCCGGACATTCACAAGGGTTACATGCGTAGGCGGTATCTACGGTTGGCAGTGCGACAATCCCCACAGCCGTATGAATACCAAGAAGCATCAAGAGAACTGTCAGAACAGGTAGGACACGACCAAAAAGAATACGATGTGACATTGTAATTACCCTCTAACTCGTTTTAAAATCAACACTGTTTGTTATAAAAGATTTAGCGTGAATTTGCCATATTCACTGTAGTAATACAAGAAGAATTCTGTCAAATCAACACTAAACTGAATTGAAAAGCTTACAAACGCGTTGCTTTCCATCCACTAGAACCTTACTGCCCATCGTTTTCTTTGGGTTTTTTACTGTTGTTTTCCTCAAGAGCACGCTCTTTCAAACAGGGCAAGCCGCTGCAGGCTATGACTTTTTTAACTTCCACTGGAATTTTTGGTGGGTGGGCCACGCGCTCACACATTCCAACCTTGATGTTTACCTGAATGATTTTGTCTTTTATCCAGCGGTTTCTAATTACGGGTATCACGTTTTGGCGCTGGTTTGGTATCCCCTATGGGCTATTTTATCGTCTTTTGCGGGAACCCTCTTTGCAGTCACAGCCATCATATGTTTGGGGTGTTTTCTCAACGGATACGTCATGTATCTATTTTTACGCAGTTTCAAAATTGCGCCGTTCTTTGCATTAGTCGGCGGTTTGGCGCTTCAAACACTCCCTGTGACGCGCTATTTCTATGACAACACCCATCTCAACCTACTGCCGTTATTCTGGTTTCCGCTTCTCATCATGGTTTGGCGATATATTGCTGGCCATATCCATCAGATGTCATTGGGGAAAATGGCGTTATGGACGGTGTTATTAGGGGGGATGTTTTGGGCGCTCATCCTCACAGAGTTGCAATATCTGATCTTTGCGCTCTTTATAGTCGTCCCCTTTGGTCTGCGCACGCTAATTTATTCCCGTAAAAAACTGAACCTGATCGCAATTGTGATTTTGGCGAGTCTCATAAGTTTAGCATTAGCCTATTTTGCAGGGCCATTGAAATATATCCTCATGTTTGAAGGGAAACTTGCCCCCGGTGATGCGTTCGACCGACCGGGGATACCGTTCCCATCGGGGTTTTTGAGCATGTCGGAAACGTGGTGGGAATGGGATACTCCTTCGGCAGGGCTGTTTATAATGCTGTATGGGGTGACAGCGCTTTTCGTCAGCGTAGGGATGACGGTTCGGCGAAAGCTGATTGCTAAAGAGCGCTGGTTTTGGCTCATCATCGCACTTCCGCCGTTGATTTTATCGCTCGGCCCGCATTTAAATTTATTCGGACAACAAATCCCGCTTCCCTTTGTGTGGTTGCATCAAATCACCAATGGGATGTTTCGCATGCCGTGGCGACTGTTACCCATCGCGGTGATTCCACTGACGGTCTTCTGCGGGTTGGTTTTCACTGCATTTTGGAATGATCGACAGAGACCGCGCGTTTTATTGAAATATGCTGGCGCGGTAGCCGTGATTTTATTCCTATGTTACAGCCTGCGGGTGTTTGAATCTCCCAAAATGACGCCGATCCCACCCGATTACGCGGTCTACCATACAATCGGACAGGAACCAGACGATTCCGCTTATGACTATGTCGTGTTGGAAATTCCGGTTGCGGCGGGTACAGGTGAAGTAATCTTGGGCGACCCGCGCGCAGTTCAATTACAATGGTATGGCATTTATCATCACAAGCGCATGTTTAACGGCTTTATATCGCGCGCACCAATCGATACGATATGGCCGATTGTGTATGATGATGCCATGATGGCGTGGCTCGGCCAACGTCGTCTTTTAGAGCCTGATGTTGTCGCCAGCCAATTGCAAGAGCGTATCTTTGATTATCTGATTGGGTATCTCATGGTGCATCAAAACTTGGTTGGCAATGAGAGTGAAGCGTTGCAAGAGATCATCGGGTTTTTGAACGAGCAATCCCACATCGTTTGCGCTCCCTTAATTGAACAGGATTTAATTGCCTTTAGAACCTATGCCCATCCTGACGGGTGTATCACGAACCGCGCCCCGCCACAAACAGCAGATGGGCATTATTTCGTTGATATTGGCGGGGATGATCAACGTTTTATCGGGCTAGGTTGGCACCGAGCTGAAGATGTTGGCGGGTTGAGCATACGCTGGTTAGGTCATTTTCCAACCGCAAACTTGATCCTCGAAATTCCGCCGAATGACTATGAACTTCGGTTTTCAACACAGTCATTCGCAGAGCCACGGATGATTCAGGTTCTTGCAAATGAGCATAGTCTCGGGACAGAAATCCTCGTTGAGCCGAACATGCTTCAAGAGGTGACCGTCGAAATTCCAAGTTCCGTTTTTGAAAATGACCCCACTTTAGAAATCACTTTTCAGTATGATGATGTGGTCGTCCCTAGTGAAGTTTATGAGAGTGCCGATAATCGATCATTGTCAATTATGATCACTGACATAGAATTAGCACGAGTATTTGATTCTTAAAATATCGAAGGTGTAGCGGTGCTCGTTATTCTGATCATCATTGGGTTGGTCGGCGTTTTACTCGCGCTCAGCGTGCGACAGACGCGCTTTCCACGTTTGCGAAACTTGAGTATGGGCTTGCTCATCACCTACAGTTTTTTAGTGGCACTATTGGCTGCTGGCGAACTTTATTTCCGTTATGTTTTTGCGGAATCCGACGGGGTTCCAACATTGGCGATGCAAAACTGGATAGACCGTTACTGGCATCTGAACAGCGCGAACTTTCGCGATGCTGAATGGCAACCTGAAACATGGGAAGGGCGCGAATCCATCTTGTTGATTGGTGATTCTTTCACCGCAGGTTGGGGCATCGAAAACTCAGAAGATCGCTTTGGGGATGTGCTGGCGCGCGAACTGGGCGATGCGTATGTGGTGCTGAACCTCGGCAAAGAAGGGGCATCCACCGTAGAAGAACTTGAAATCCTGCGTGAAGCGCCGATACAAAACCCTGATATTGTGATTTTGCAATACACGCTCAATGACATCGAAATCGCCGCATTGAGCATCGGCCTTGACCCGGGCTTAAACCCAATGTCAACAGTGCCGTTTTGGGCGCAAGATTCTTATTTGGGCAACTTTCTTTACTGGCGCTTAGCCATCATTTTTGCGCCCCAAAACCGAGGCAGCGAAACCTACCAGCAGTTTTTATATAATATGTTCGATCATTCTGTCGTTTGGGAAATCCACTTTGAACAGCTCGCTGAATTTGCGCGCGCAGTAGAAGCGCGAGGCGCAGAATTATACATTGTGATCTTTCCCGACTTATTCACCCCGTTTAACAGCATCCCGTATGTAGACCGCGTGGCGCAGGCTTTCGAAAGTTTAGGGTATGACGAAGCGCGCATCATCAGGCTGTTCGACTTTGCTGAGACATTTCCTTTAGAGGAGCGTGTGGTATCAATGCGGGATGGTCACCCTAGTGCAGCGTTTTCTACTGCTGTCGGGGAAATGCTTTATCAAGAGTGGTTTTTAAATACGGAGGCAGGTTCATGAAAATACAAGGGCAGCATTACCGAACAATTTGGTTAGATGCAACACGTTCGGGCGTTGTTCAAGTAATTGACCAAAGTAAACTTCCATTTGAATTTCTGATCCTTGATCTGAAAACAAGTGATGATGCGGCACGCGCCATCAAAGACATGATCGTGCGCGGTGCAGGCTTGATCGGCGCGACCGCTGGATATGGTATGTATCTTGGGGCGTTAGAGGCAGTAGGGCAGGGGAATATCGAACAAGCGAAGCAATATCTTACTCAAGTGGGTGAAAAGTTAAAAAAGACACGCCCCACAGCCGTCAACCTTGCATGGGCGGTAGATCGTCAATGGCAGGCGCTTGCGTCTGTAAGTTCACTCACCGACCTTGTTGAAATAAGCCGTATTGTCGCGGTCGAAATTGCCGATGAAGACGCAGAATGCTGTAAAGCAATCGGTCAGCACGGCGTGGAGATCATCAAGACAATTCACGAGCGCAATGGCGGAAACCCTGTTCAAATTTTGACGCATTGTAATGCAGGCTGGCTGGCATTCGTCGATTATGGTTCCGCTACCGCGCCAATCTATGCGGCGCATGATTTAGGCATCCCTGTTCATGTTTGGGTCGATGAAACCCGCCCACGCAATCAAGGCGCGCGTTTGACGGCATGGGAATTACAACAACATGGCGTGCCCCATCGTTTGATTGTGGACAATGTGGGCGGTCACTTGATGCAACATCACATGGTCGATATGGTGATAGTGGGTACAGATCGCACAACCGCAAGCGGAGACGTGGCGAATAAAATCGGCACATATCTTAAGGCGCTAGCGGCAAAAGATAATAACGTTCCCTTTTACGTCGCTTTGCCTTCCTCAACCTTTGACTGGACGCTGTCCGACGGCGTGCGCGAAATTCCGATTGAAGAACGGGATGCCACTGAAGTGTTATGGATGGAAGGCGTTTCGCAAAATGGTCAGGTGGAAGCGGTACGAATTGCGCCGGAAGGTGTAGAGGCCGCCAATTATGGCTTTGATGTGACGCCTGCGCGTCTAATCACCGGGTTAATTACCGAACGTGGGATTTGCCAAGCCAATCGTGAATCTATCGCGCAGTTATTTCCCGATAAAGTCGTTACCCACGGGTAAAATCGACCATCTCAAGAATATTGCCGCGTACTTCCCCTACAGATTGCTCGAACTTGTAATCTTGTTCACGGACAATCATCGGCATATGGTTTGGGCGCAAAGGCACCCAGACCATACGGTCGATTTTAGAACCTGCGACAAACTCAAAACGGAATTTACGTAATAGGCTCGCCAGTACAATTTTGAGTTCCGTCTGCGCAAAACTCACCCCTAAACACATACGAACGCCCGCGCTAAAAGGAAAATATTGATACGCAGACGGCGATATAGTCAGCCAGCGGTCAGTGATAAAGCGCTCAGGGTTTGCAAACACATCGGCATCGTGATGAGCACAGTAATGACTAAAGACCACTTCGGTATTAGCGGGAATGTGATAACCAGAAAGGTCGGTTTCCTGGGCAGTGATCCGTGAACCCATCGTCACGGGCGGTAAGATGCGCAAACTCTCTTTGATCACGCGGTCTAAAACCACCAGCTTAGGCAACGCTTCAAATTGGATTTCGCCATCTCCTAAAACCGCGTCGAGTTCTTCAACGACCTGCTTGGCAATTTCAGGATGTTGTGTAAGCAAAAATACCGTCCACGAAATAGCGTTGGCGGTAGTTTCATGGCCTGCGGTGAGCAGAATGTTGATATGCCCGATGAGATCATCTTCGCTGAGCAGGCCATTCTGTTCATCACGAATATGGATGAGCGCCGCTAACACGTCATTGGTGTCATGTGGGTGCTGACGTTTGTAATGGATGAGATCGCGGATTTGATCATCAATTTCAAGCGACAATTGAAAGAAACGGCGATAAGGTGTGCCTTCGCCGTCGGTAGCATCAATGCTCACGTCGGGAATGAGTTCCAACCATTCTTGGATGCGCATGCCAATTGAATCCGCTTGGCCTTCAAAGTCTTGACCGAACAGTGTTTTCCCCGCTACTGTGAGGGTATGGCTGAACATCAACCGTTGAAAATCAATTTGACTGTCTGGTTCTAAGTGGTTGAGTAAGCGGTTGGTAATCGTCACCATCTCATCGGCATATTTGCTGATTTGCTGGCGATGAAAGGCCGGCATCAATAACCGTCGATGTTGTTGATGAACGCCATCATTGAGCGAAAATAACCCTGTGCCAACCCGTTTTAAGACCACTTTTTGAGGGTCGTCTTGCCAGCGTGCATAGACTGGCCCAATGATCGGACCGGAATGAAAGACGTGTGTTTCAGTCATCACACGCCGATTATTTTCTTCGCCAAAAACGATGACCGTGCCCGCGCAGTCTTCCGCAGGGAACAGAAAATTACCGTTTCCACCCTGAACAAAGGCGGCGATATTCGCATAATTTGCCCTTAAATCCATCGTGTAACGAAATGGATCAGCAGATGCACGAATCAAATTGCCGACCCAACCCTGATCTTTGTCAGGGAGTGGGCCGGGGATTGAAGAAAAGGGTTGTAACACGGTAAACCTATCGAATTATGTTGCGGAGGTGTTTTGGCTCACTGCATCATTATCAGCTGAATTTGTCGTGATCGGGTTTTCTTGCGCTTCTTTTGAGCGCTCGTATTCAGCCAATTTTTCTGATGTGCTCAGCCCGTCCCGACGACGCAGGATTTTTGCTTTCGTCTGCAAGTCACGGAAAAACTCATTGTCTGTGATTTCGGAAACTTGTTTGTTCTGTTTGACGGTGTCGATTTCGATCTTTAATTCTTCAACTTGGCGAATCAGCGATGCTTCACGTTCAATGACTTGAAGCGCCATGTCGCCAAATACTTGGCTCAGTTGGCCAAGTTCGTCACCTGTTTGGATGTGTTTTAATTCTTCCGCTTGGGCAGGCTCAAATTTGTTTTCGCGAATTAAATTGGCGGCATTGATCAGCTTGAACAACGGAAGCGAGATCGTCTGTGCGAGAAGAAGTGAATTCACGACGGTGAAGATCAGCGTGATGACGACGGTGAACAGCAGGCGAATCACAGTGGTGGAATCTTCCCCTGTGTTGCCGCTGGTTTGAATCATGAAGAAGCCTAGTAACAACGTGGGGATGGCTGCCGAAATCACCACAGAGGTTGAAAAGCGACGCAATAAGCCTGAACGTAGCCAATTGGTTTGACGCAAATTAAGACGTTCATAATTGAATAATAAGAAGAAGACCAGCAAGAAGCCGATGAGCAGGTTGTGTCGCATAATCGGCAGGAAGACGGTTTCAATCAATGCGGTAGAGATTAGCTCAGGGGTCAGGATGCTTGCATCGACGCCTGCGAATGTAGCGGCAAAGGCGTCTAATGCTTCAGGGGATGCAATTTCGACAAAGTGACTGTAAATGATATAGTCCACCAGCACAGAAAAGCCGATCCCTGCAACGACGGCAATCACAATATAGATCGCGGTATGTAACGCGTCGAGCAATGTTTTTGTGTATCGCTTATGGTAAAGCGACATGATACCGGGGATCAGCCCTAAAAGCCCGCTACCTATTTGGTAATTGAGGTAAAAACCTGCTGTGACATCAACCAAAAAATTGCCCGTTGAAATGAACGCGTGAGGGTAGGAAAGAAAGCCCGCCAACCCATCGATTAAGAAATTCCCGAAAAAGCCCGTAAAAAAGCCTACGATGGGGCCAAAGGCAAAGCCCATAAAGATAGGAACGGCAACCGCTGGACGAATATCAGCCCCAAGCGCGCCGGCTAATTCAGAGAAATTGGCAAGGATGGAGAGCACGCCGTAGGCTAAGGCACCGATGATCGAAAGGCCAATTTCGCGGCGTCCAAGTCGCAACTTATTGTTTTGAATTTCCATTATCATTCCTATAATAAAATTACGGCGTTGGCGTAAATCACGCTTCTGTAACGGTTGTCATTGTCATGAGCATTTGGCCGTAAAACATAAATCCACTTTTTCTTGACACCATACCTGATGCAGGGTTCGTCAACTCGTTATCCGTCTGAAAAATATAATTTGTTGTTGCGCTCAAATGGTCAAGAAAAACTCTGCCTAAACCCGTAACAACCCCAAAATTTCTGTGGCCCGCTAAAGTATCCGCGTAAATTTCAACAATTTGGTTTCCCCAAACCCGTCCTGCAACAACGCTGATGATTTCATCATCGGCAATTCCCGCAAGTACATACTGCCACACCCCAGGGTCAGTTACTGTATATTCTACATAGGAATCCATTTTAGAACGAAATTTCTCAAACGCGGGTTGATCTTCTGCTGTAAGCCAGCGATAGTTTTCATAGGGTGGGAATAGTTTCCGATGAGTCGCATCGCTGTAAAGAAGTTCACTCGGCCCAAAGACCGGGGAGAGGCCAAAAGGTGAGAGGGCATCATGAACCCGATGGCGTGCTTCTTCCGTGCTCAGGTCTTCTTTCAACAGGGGGAGAAGTGCATCTGTTGCTTCTCGCGATATCTCTTTGTTGAAAGCGATGATCCAGTCCCCAGTCGTCTTTAATGCAACAACCCCCGGGGAAGCGTCTGTAAAGATAACTTTAAGCTCTGGTGTTCTGAGATCAGCAGGGGAACAACCAATCAGTTGACTCCAATACTGGTCTATTGGAATACGAAGCTCTTCAGGAAGTTGCATTTCGCTCATAGGGTTTAAAAATCCATGAAATCTAGACTTGAAGCACGCTTACGTCGTTTGAGGCGCCAATTTAACAAGCTCGTGTCGTAATGTGTTCGAATCTGTAAGATCAAAATAAATGCAATCACCGCCGTAGAAATCGCAATACCGAGATAGATCGCGCGTGCCGTTTCTATGCTGACAATATTCGGCGAGAGTACAAACATGGTAATACCAATAATAATACACCCAAGAATGGATCCAAAAGGATACAAATAGCCGTCCATGAATGCACTGACGCGCCCGCGTCGTTCGTCCGGCACTAAACCTTGAAATGCCTTCCCAGAAGGCTCATCAATACCTACCTTAGAGATGCGAACCAGATAATTACCGATAATCACACCAACAACGCCGGGTGAAAAGAAAGCGATGGATAGGGCGATGCACATCATCACAGGGAGGATGAGGAAGATATATTTAAAACCCATTCGGTTGAGCAGTCGGCTCGCAATCAACCCCTGAATGATAAACAGGGAGATTGCCACCATTAGCTTAAAGGTTCCATAAAACGCTTGCAGATCATTGACGTTTGTATATGTCGTCGAAATGTTCAGCAAAAAGTCGAATTCAATGGCATTGAGGCTGATGCCTAAGAGGATCATCGCAAAGGTGAGAAAGCGGAAAATCGGCACGTCTTTGACAAAACCAACGCCTTCTTTTAAGGCGTCGAAGAACGTTTCACCTTCGCGCTTGCGCTGAACTTTGCCCACAGGGATTCTGCGTAGAAATAAAAATAAGACGGCCCCGCATAATAAAATTACGACGCCACTCAGTAAAAGTAATTGGTAGCTGGCTTCGATGGTTTGCGCCAAACCAGCCGAAATCGCATTTCCGCTCATGCCACCTACGAAGGCCGCGATTCCTAAAATAGGAAAAAGTCGTTTTGCTTCTGCGATGGAAAAAATATCGTTGGCAAGTGTCCATACCGTCAGGGGGAGTACCAGATATTGCTGATCATTGACAACCAGCAGGATACCGTACAATACATCGCTGGCATGCCCAGAGATGAACAGAAAGTAGGCGGTGAAATAAAAAATACAAAAACACCCATATAAAATGAGTGCTAATGATCCGCGCCTTGTTCGGTCAACAAACAGCGTATAAACACCCGATGTGACAATGATGATTGCCATATCGATAGCCCACACAATTAATAATTCTCGAGCGCCAATGTTGCTCACAAATCCGCTGGTCGCAACCACTTCGTTCAGTTCGAGAATCATCGCATTAAAAAATAGCAGAAATGCGAGTAATAGAAAGCGACTGCGTTCCGCAGAACCTATCTTGAGCAACTTGAACATTATTTAATTAAACCCCTGCGGAATTCGAGATAAGTAATATCAGCTGCCTGCAATTTAGTCTTGGTAATCTCAAGAATTTGGGGCAGGTTGATATTTTCAATACACACAACAAGATCAACGGCCGCAAAGCCGTTTTCGGGCCATGTATGAATGGATAAATGCGACGCGCCAACAATCATAAATGCGGTGATTCCATGAGGTGAAAAATGATGGGAATCTTCTTTCATAACTTCGGTAGGCATCGCCTGCGCAATATCCCGCAGTAAACTTTCTGCAATTTGGATGTCATTCAAGGCCTCGAAAGGAGAACCTGTAGTTTCAATGATAATATGCCTAATGAGATAATGGGGTGTTATGTTTGGTAAATTGGAATTAGTTTCCATTTCTTTATTGATAATGTGTTTTTCCAATGTGGTTTCACCTATCTAATCACAAGTATTACCGTGAGTGTAACGTAGTTTGAAGTGCTTAAGCAATTAAGAATTGGGTATATTTTTATTTTCACGTCTAGAAAGGGGATTGGCCCAAATAATGCGTCAATATATTGCCGAAGTGATCGTTGGCTTAGAACAATTTGCAGTTCAAGAACTCAAACAGCACTTAAATAAAAAAGGTTCTTTACGCATCCAATATATAGATAAGGGTGAAATCACCTTTGAAACTGATGCTTCTTTAAAAACCCTCCACTTGTTGCGTAGTGTTCAATCTATATCTCGACGGCTTACCTTAGATGTCCCACGTCCCAAGGCATTGTTAGGCAACCAGCAAATGGGGTGGATTCTTGAGGATGCGCAAGAAATTTTAAAAGAGGGTAGGGGTAGTTTTAAAACACTGTCGATTGCCGCTGCTGGTTCAGAATCCAGTGTGATGCAGCGCATAAAGCAAGAGTTGTCTCAGCGTTTAAGCCTGCAACCCGCCGAAACAGGTGATTTTGTCGTGCGGATTCGCCCAAATCCTTCAAATAGGGGAGGGTGGCAGGTTTTAATGCGTACAACACCTCGCCCGTTGGCAACCCGCACATGGCGAAATCAGAATTTTGAAGGTGCTTTAAATGCAACCATCGCCTACACCATGATCCAGATACTTTTTAAGACTGGAGCGAAAGGCAATATTCTAAATTTAGGGTCTGGTTCCGGTACTTTTCTAGCAGAATTTGGCACATCAAGCACCGCGAATGAGATATGGGGGCTTGAAATTGACCCCTTGCTCATTGATTTGAGTCGAAAAAACCTCACTCACAAACAACAAACACGCCTCATTCAGGGTGATTTTAGGAAAATTCCGTTGGGGTCAGGTTCAATCGATGCCTTGATTTCTGATTTACCCTTTGGTCAAAAGGTCGGTACGCACCAAGAAAACTTAAAGCTCTACCCAAAGATACTTGAAGAAGCTTACAGAATGAGTAGGGCAAGTGGAAAATTTCTTTTCATCACGCATGAAATCAAGCTCATAAGCGCGCTTCTGAGGGGAAATGACCGATGGCACTTAGAAGCAGAATATCCAGTTGTCCAACGGGGTTTGCACCCGCACATCTATCTCCTAGGCAAAAATGATTAATTGGATGAGAAGGGGAATGCGTTTGATTTTGTATCCGGCTCATTTTCCATAACCTGATTGATGATGAGTTCATGACGATATGACTTATAGAGCCGATTGATCAATGTTGATACATCAGGGCTTTCTAAAAGTTGTTGTTTTTCAATGGCATCCACTTTTAAGATCATCGCCGCAAAATAAGCGATGTGATGCGGTGCATTAGGAAGGTTGTTTTCACGAATATCCGGCGTGTTCCGTGTTTTCGTCAAACGTTGCAAATATTGTTCGATCATTTTACGCAGCTGAATGACACGTTCATTCGCAAGCTGTGAAACCGTCCGTTCCATCGGCATGTATTCAATATTGGCCGCTAAATAAGGATACGAATAATCCAACTGTAAAATGCGAAAGCGATCCGTACCAACAGCATCAATATTGAGCTTGCCAGCATTTAGTGGATGCACGCGTTTTATCTGCGCAAGACAGCCAATTAAATGTGGATGCGTTGGCATATACGGATGAGCGACTTCAGTGCCGGATTGGATCAGCGTTACGCCGAACGGCTCATTTTGATCTACACATTCCTTGACCATCTGTTTATAGCGATCTTCAAAAATATGCAGATGCAAAGGCATACTCGGAAACAAAACGGTGTTTAATGGAAATACGGGTACTGTTGGCATAATCACCACTTCAAGCGCTCATCAAAATATACTTTTATTATTATGGCGCGATACTGTGTGTTTAGACAACTATTTTCCCACGAAAATTACTCATGATAATGCTACTTATCATGGAGTAATTACCTTTATAGGATCGATTGTAGGAAAAGTAACAGTTTAATTTTGTCACCATAAAGGATTCGCCCATTTCAGGATCGATTTAGTTTGTTACGCGAAATGGATTGAATGACGTGTTATGGTCATACACATCGACATTTTCGGCCTGTTTAATCGAACTGATCGTGTGCAATGTCAATGGTGTCAAAATGACTTCTAACGCGACCTTGAAAATATAATTCGTCACAATCAATGGAATCACTTGTTCCGCAGGAAAAACACCCAACAATACCGCAATGACAATGAAGATACTGGTGTCAACCGCTTGTCCAACCAAGGTGCTTCCAATGGTGCGCACCCATAAAAATCGCCCGTTTGTCCGTATTTTCAGCTTCGCTAACACATAACTGTTGCTGAATTCCCCTGCAAAATAGGCCACCAAACTGGCGACAATTAACCCACTCACACCGCCCAGAATCGCCTGATACGCGCTGTCACCCGCATAGGTTTGCCACAGCCCTTCCCCTGGAAGCTGCCCTGCCAACCAAACAAAGAACCCTGTAAGTGCAGTGGCAAAAAAACCCATCCAGATCACCCTGCGCGACCGGCGATACCCATAAACCTCGGTTAAAATGTCCCCAAAGATATAAGAAATTGGGAAAACGAGGGTTCCTGCATCAAAAATGAGGGGGATTCCAGCGATAGACGTGTTTAAATCGATGATTTTTGCGCTACTCAGGATGTTGCTGATCAACAAAACAGTGACGAATACCCCAGTTATGATATCTAAATACTTAAATTGTGTATTTTCTGGCGCTTGATGAGATGCTGAACTCATGATTCATTCTCTGAAAATGGCGAGTAAAAAGGATAGAATCTATTGTGGCATGCACAGACAAGTAGAACAAGTGAAAATGAGTAAAGGTTATCAAATTCCAAAAGGCACCCACCGTACAGAGATCATGGTGTCTAATTCGCGGTTTGTGGTCACCGTGGGGCTTGCGCCTACGGTAGAAGAAGCGCGCGCATTTATCCAAGTAGTAAGAGAAGAAATGCCCACAGCGAACCATCATGTTTATGGGTTTCGTGTCGGCTTTGGCGGGTCTGTTATCGAAGGCATGAGCGATGATGGAGAGCCTTCCGGTACGTCCGGCCCTCCTACTCTCGCGGTATTACGTGGTTCGGATATTGGCGACATTGTTTTGGTAACGACCCGTTTCTTCGGCGGGACAAAGCTCGGCACAGGGGGTTTAGTGCGTGCTTATACTGATGCTGCTAAAGAAGGTTTGGCTCAGCTTGCCACCGAACTAAAAGTGGATAAATCAACCCTTCATTTAAAACTGCCCTACCCTATTTATCAGCAAGTAGCGCGTCTACTTCAACAATATGATGCTGAAATTGTGGATGAGCAGTTTCAAGCTGATGTTGAAATCAGATTCATCGTCTTAGCAGACCAAGTAGAAGCCTTAACCAACGCCATCATTGAACTGAGTTCCGGCACTGTTCACCCTACCCTCTTGGATGATTAGCCTTCGCCACCTTCTGGGTTTGCTACAGGCTCGGGCGTTGAAGGTGGCTGTACCGCGTATGTACAGGAATAGTAGGAACCACCAATCACCACACGGAAATCAACATCGCGGTTTGCATCTGGCTCGATGATGACCGCACTGTCTTGGATGCGTAATGCGGTTTGGATTTCACCTAAACTGCTTCCTTTTGTTTGCCCCGTGAAGTCATACAAGGCCGTCTGGCCTTGATATTGTGCGGCTGGTGAGCCTAAAACGGGTACAAACCCTTCCCATGCAAGACGATCTGCCGCGACACGATCCATCCCTGCGATGCCTGTCGCATTGATGATTTCGACGCGCGCCCCTTCTTGAACCAATTGGCTTTCAGTTGGGGGTGTGTACATATTTCGGATCAGTTGTGCAATTGCCTCATAATTCGGCGCTTGGACGCTGGAACCTTCGGGCGACATCCAAGAACGCACCTCGATGTTCGGGCGGAATGTATAAGAAGCGATTTGGCTTGTATTAATGGATGTCGCTAATGGAAGTAACCCGGCCATCACATCAAACGGGATATTGGTTTGAACGGTTTCTAATACCTGCCCCCAAACGTCAGTGAGCTGTTCAAACAGGTTTAATTCGCGAATACGTCGCCATGTCGCGCGCAAAACGGCTTGTTGACGACGACCTCTATCAAAGTCACTACTGGTACGGCGACTGCGCACATACCATAAGGCCAAATCACCATCCATTGTATGCAAGCCAACAGGCAGTGTATACATCTCCCAGTTTTCTTCCACATTCGGGTCCAATTCTGGGTCGATCAAACGCCAATCTTGAATAGCACAATCTACAGCGACGGTAAGCCCGCCTAGATTATTGATGATCTCTTTGAAGCCTTCAAAATTGACGCGCGCCCAATAGTCAATTTCTATGCCGAGGTTATAACGGATGGTATCGATAAGAAGTTGAGCACCACTCCCCTGCTCTGCCAACTCACCATACCCATATGCCGAATTGATGCGATACACCCGTTGACCCGGAATATAGACGTATAAGTCACGGGGCAAAGAAAGGATCGACACGGTGCCAGCCGTTTGGTTTACCGAAACGATCATCAAAACATCGGTGCGTCCAGAATTTGTACTCACCGATGTGTCACTACCCAGCAACAAAAAATTGATGATGTGGTATTCCCCTTCATCCACGAGCGGAACGGATTCTGGAATATCATCAGGGCTGACGTTGGTCGGTTCTTGGGCATAGGTGATGGTTGTAATACAGAAGACAATAATGACGCTGACAAACAAACGAAAGTGGCGCATGATGTTCACTCTACTTTAGGTAACTGCTTTTAAACTGCACATATGATTTGTTTTTACGTTACAGAAAGTTTTTGAAATTGAGAAGTGGATGTAGTGAAGTCAATGTGATTCCGTTGCCTTGGCGTAGCCGTTGCGTATGAAATAAAAAAACGGCGAGAATTTCTTCCGCCGTTTTTAAACTACTTAGCTAATGAAGTATGAATTTAATAGCCGTAAGCGCTGGTCAAAAGTGGGATGTTGTCATAAACACCACGGAACACGGTGTATTCTGCGGCAACCCAACCACGACCGAACGCACCATCAACCAAGTACCAAACACCATCGGTTGTTACACCCACAGGGGCCAAAGAGGTGCCACCGGGGACAGAGGTCAAAATGGTGTATTGTCCACCCGGCCCAGAACGTACATTCAAACGCCCTGTGTTCACGATGATTTCAGGATATTGTAATTCTGCCACAGGTAAAGTTGTCCCTGGTGACGTTGTGGGCAGTGCAATCGAATTTGGAACTTGAACAGCGGGGGTAGCCACAGGAGGCGCGCTCACAAGCGGAACATACGAGAAGTTGCCACGGGGTAATGTAAAGCTAATATCGACCCAACCAGCACCCGCTGCAGTTGCGACCAAATACCATGAATTGTTGCTATTGGTGCCCAAAACAGGAACTTCTGTGCCACCGCGTACCACCGTCACAACAGAATATTGTGGCCCAGGGCCGGAACGCACATTCAACGCCCCTGTATTAATGACCAAAATCGGCTGGGCAAGTTGCTGAGCATCCACAACTTGAACCTTGTTCAATGCAAAAAAGAGTACAAATACAAACAGACTGAGACCAAATAAACGCAGGGTGTGTTTCATAAAAGTTCTCCTGTTCAAGCTGCGGAAGAATGAGTAAATCACCTTAATTTTAAGATAGTATAGGTGAAATCTGCTAATATTGCAGTAAAGTCCTTATGGTGAAAAAGTCTTAGTTCATATGCAAAGCGTTGGTTTAGCGAAGTTTTCCCGTAGTTGAAGCGTGCTATGAATATTTGTTATTGTGAAAGGAAGTTCTTTTTATCACGTCATGATTTTGCTTTTTAGGAGTACACAATGAAGTTTAATCGGGCAGTCTCCATCCTTACGATGAGCTTATTCACGTTAGTCGCCCCCTTAATGGCCGTCAATGCGAATGATTGCACGAATTGCAGCCCTATCACCGTAAGCGCAGAAACAATCGCTTCTTACTCTAATAACGCCATCCAACTTGCTCCAAATGAAGACTATCTCTATGATCGTCGTTATGTTCGTGTCTCTCAAGCCATCGACATTTTTGATGCGCCGAATGGCAACGTCATTTCGTCGCTCGCCGCAGGGTATAACTATTTGACCACATGGGCGCCTGAAGGTGAATGGACGCGCATCAATGAAGGTCAATGGGTACGTAGTGAGTTTCTTACACAAGCATCACCCAGTCGTTTTTCAGGTCTTTTACTGCCGGAAGGCTTGCCAGAATTTACGGTCGGTTGGTTACTACGTCACACGGTGCCAAGCCGAACCGCTGGCGCGGAACCGCTGGATGCAGATCAAAACAACCTGCTCTTGCGCTATCATGTGATCAATCTGTTTGAGACGCAAGTTGTCGATGGTTGGGAATGGTACAAGATCGGCGAAGATCAATGGGTGCATCAACACAATGTCGCCCGCGTACTTCCCGTAGACCGCCCTGAAGAAGTCGAAACAGAAAAATGGGTCAGCATCGACTTATACGAACAAGTTGCGATTGCGTATGAAGGTGATAGCCCTGTTTTTGCAACACTCATTTCTTCCGGCCTTGCCGAATGGCCGACCAATGAAGGCGTCTTTGAAGTCTATATTCGTTATCCACGCACCATTATGAGCGGTGCGGCAGGACGGCCAGATTTCTACTATCTTGAAGAAGTACCTTGGACTCAATATTTTGATGGCGACATCGGCCTGCATGGTACTTACTGGCATGATGGTTTTGGTTACCGTGCCAGTCACGGATGTGTGAACTTATCCATCACAGATTCAGCGTGGATGTATAACTGGGCGGCAAGTGAATTTGATTTCACGGTTTCCAATGACACAGGCGCCGCGGTCTATGTCTTTAGCAGTGGTGAATATCGCTAAAAGGCCACCTCACGCATCTTAGAAAACTGAAACTTAAAAAGACCGTTTGATATGCACAACGGTCTTTTTTTATGGATATTCCTATTGTTTAAAGGGAAATTCGCGCTAAGATGAAGCGCTTATCACACTTCTATTACATGTCATCTTGGAGACTTGCGCGTGCCGAGCCTTAAAACCCACACCGCAGCGCAAAAACGCGCCTTTTTGAATCAGCTTAAATCTTTTTTAGACCTGTATGGCTATGAATGGCGTGAAACCTCAGTCTTAGAGCCGTCAGATTTATTTTTGACGCGGGCGGGTGATCAGATCATTGACCGCTTGTTAACGTTTGAACATATGGGACAAGACCTTGCCCTACGCCCTGAATTTACGGCGACAGCCGCCCATGATTATATTGCTTTGCCTCAAACCAATTCGATCATTCGCTGGCAGTTTAGTGGGCCTATCTTCGAATATGACACGACCTTGCTTTCCATTCAACAACAAGAGAGCGTAGGCGCTGAACTCTTTGGTATGTCTAGTATCGCCGCGGATGCCGAAATGATCGCTGTTGGCGTACAAGCCATTCATCAACTCGGCATCCAAAACTGGACGCTCACGTTGGGAAATATCGCGTTACTGCGGGTTGCGCTCAAACAATTTGATCTTGACCCGCGCACTGAACGTTACTTACTCAATCATATCCATGAACTACGCAATCCTGCACGCGGTGCAGACTATGTAATTCAGCAGTTGGATCGGCTTTTGGGAAGCGCAAGTTTACCCGCTGAACCTGCGGATATGGCGTTCAGTGATCTACTCAATACCGAAAATGAAGAATCGCACACGCGCCAACTGCTAGATGTTTTGCTGGATGCAACCCAGCGCGGTGTCACGATGGGCGGAAGGACTCGTCATGATATTGCGCGTCGCTTGCTCGAGAAACGTCAGCGCGCTGCCCAACGTCCACAAATTTTGCAAGCGATCCAGTGGTTAACAGATTGGTGTGGTATCTATGACATGCCGGAAACCGCATTCGAGCAAATGCAGTCCCAACTTCAAAACGCTGACCATGCGCAATGGCAACCAATTCTTGACGTGTGGAAAACACTAACGCATTTGTTAGTTGCTTATGGGATTCCTGAAGAAAAAATTATGCTTCAGCCTGCGCGTGATCGTAATTGGGATTATTACACCGGCATAGTCTTTGACATTCAGGCGAATGATCAGCTTTTGGCGGGTGGTGGCCGTTATGATGGGTTGACGCAGTTGCTCGGTGGCAATGAAAGTATCCCCGCCGTGGGCATCGCTTTCTATCTGGATGCGATCATGAACGTGGCTTCGGCAGGCATGGAAACGTCGCCTATTTTGACGCTGGTATTCACTCAAGCCAATCTCATCCATACAATTCAATGGGGTGAACATTTGCGCAAGCATGGTCTTCGCGTTGAATTGGTGGATTTAGCCGATTCATCCCCCCAATTAACTGCAATCGTAACGGATGATGGATTACTGGAATTTCGCGAAACGCAGTATGCGATTGAAGATACTTCGAACCTGATCGGTCTTATCCTTGGAGCTTAAATCAATGACTGACCGTGTAACTTTAGCCCTTCCTAGCAAAGGCGCGATTGCCGAGCCGACGCTGAATTTCTTGAAAGACTGCGGCTTGCGTATTGATAAGCCGAATCCCCGCCAATATACGGGCAGTGTCGCTTCACTTCCACACGTTGATGTGTTGTTTCAACGGGTGACGGATGTCGTTTACAAAGTGAGTGACGGTACAGCACAGATCGGCGTGACGGGCTTAGACGTCGTTCATGAACACTATGATGATGACTTGATCGTGATCTATCCCGATTTAGGCTATGGACAGTGTAAACTACTCGTCGCTGTTCCTGAATCATGGGTCGATGTGGAATCAATGGTGGATTTAGTCGAGGTCGCGGCAGATTACCGCGAATATAAGCATACCAATATCCGCATCGCCACCACCTATACCAATATGACCCGTCAATATTTTCATCAGCACGGCATTCACCACTTCACGATTGTGAACGCTGAAGGGGCCATTGAGGCCGCGCCGACCATCGGCTATGCTGACCTCATCGTTGATTTGACGCAGACAGGGACTACTTTACGCGAAAATCACCTCAAACCTTTAATGGACGGTGTGATTGTAGATTCGCAAGCATGTTTAGTCGCGAATAAAAAAGCCCTGCGTGAAAACCCACAGGTGCTCAATACTGCGCGTATCTTACTCGAACAAATTGATGCATCACTTCAGGGGAAACAATACTCACAACTCACGGTGAACATCGCGGGTGTAGATGCGCAAGATGTCGCTCGAAAAGTCGCTCATAACCCTGTTACGAAGGGACTTCAAGGGCCGACCATCGCCCGTATTTATGGTGACCAAGTACACGGCCCGTCATGGTTCACGGTGACGATCATCGTCAGCAACAAGCAGCTCTTAGATGCGGTCGAGTATTTACGTCAAATTGGTGCCACCCAAACGACAGTCAGCCCGCTGAAATATGTTTTTATGGAACAATCGCAGGCATATACCCGCTTACTCGAACAGCTTGCGCTTTAAGAGCGCAGGCTGTTTTCTACATCATCTAAAATCTGATCAATTTGGCTCTTTTGCCCCGAACTTTCGCCCCCCATTTCAACCGCCATCGCAAGTCCTAAGAGAGAAATCTTGGGCGGGAATTTCACGCTGTCTGTGAGGTTCATCGTTAATGACGGACAGCAAAACAACGCAGATTTTAAGAACATACGCCAATTTTCGGGCAATGCGTTTTGTCGTTTTAGGATGTGCAACAACGGCTTAAGGCAGTGATCGACTTTGCTTTCAAGGAACATTATGCGCACTTGGGGCAAATGGTAGTCGTACTGCACGTGTATCTGATCGCCTTCTAAGTGATATCCCACAGGTGTTAAATCATTTTTGATCTGCGGAAAGTACATCCACATGGCAAACACGTTATGAAATAATGGCTTGGTCAAATCTAAAAGCGGATGATGTCGGCCTGCAAATGCGGGGTCAAAATAAAGCAGGCGGGCATCCGGCATTTCTGTTAAAAACACGTTGCCATTGTGAGCGTCGCCATGCCCTACTACACTCATCACACTCTGATAGGGATTTAGCATATCGATAGCCTGCTGGATCAAATCCCCAAACGTTTTTTGATACACCTGCCCATTAATCGTCCAACGTAGTTGTTTTACTCGCGACATCGGAAGCAGCACATCTGGGAATTGTATAGACTGTCCTTCTCCATAAAAACGCTCTAAACGTCCGCCTGTGAGCCGATGATAAAATAATTGATGAATCGGCGCTTTGGTATTCACTTCAGGAGAAATGCCCTGTAGGGTTTCCTCGTAAATACGAAATAAAAGCTGATCTGCTTCGTTTTGGGCTTTGGTCAACGTGGCTAACTGTTGAGTATTCCCCTGCTCAATATCCCACGCCACATCAAACACGGATGGCGCGTCAATCACTTCATAGACCAGAAGCTGCCTACCAGATTCTGTAGAGGAAAAAATCGGCTTCACAACTGGATAATGGGCTTCGGCTAAAAGCGACGCATTATAGAATTCATCAATCACATTATCGGATTCGATATGCGTCTTGAAGAAATATTTTTTACCGTCTTGTAAATGGATGAACCCATTAAATGAGTTCAGAGAGACAGCTAAGGGACGCAGTTCCACTTGCAAAATATCCATGTGCGTGGCATCGCGCAAAAATGGTAAGGCGAGCGCTTCTGCGCCCGCCTGATCTTTAAACTGCATACGCTGGATTTCCAGCATTAAATCATCGCTCATATTCCGAAAATCTCATTCCGTTTGCGGATCGCCATCGCGTGGGCTGGGAAGCCTTCATAATCTGCAAGGCGGGCAGTTGTCGCCTGCAAACGCTCATAGCCTTCACGAGAAAGATAGCCGATTCCGCTTCGTTTTAAGAAATCCCACACGCTCACAGACGAAAAACTTCGCGCAAACGCACCTGTAGGCAAAATAGCATTTAAGCCGAGGCAGTAATTTGCGGTAGGGATTGGTGTGTAACTTCCTAACAAAATTTCGCCCGCGTTTTGAATCTTCTGCAAAGTCACAAAAGGCTCATTCGTCAAAATTTCGAGATGTTCGGGGGCGTAATCATTTACAAATTGGATGGATTGTTCAAGGCTTTCGGTCAGCAAAACACCACCATATTTTGATAAGACCGTATTCACAAATTCACGGCGCCACGGCGGTAATTGGTCAATGAGTTCGGGTAACACCTTGAGCGCGACTTCGGCTACCGCTTCGCTGTGTGTGACTAAAATTGCGGCTGAATCCGGCCCGTGTTCGGCCTCAACTAGTAAATCTAACGCTGCTAAACGCGGGTCTACATGCTCATCCGTCAATATAATGGATTCGCTTGGCCCTGCGGGCAGACCGACATCCATTGTGCCGTATAACAAACGTTTTGCGGCCGAAACATAACTACTGCCCGGCCCAACCACCTTCGCAACTTTAGGCACTGTTTCTGTGCCATAAGCCAAAGCGGCGATAGCTTGCATCCCACCCACGACGTACACTTCATCAATGCCACAAATCTCTGCCGCCACGAGCGAAGCTGCATCAGCTTTACCTTCGGGTGTAGGCGGTGTGACCACGACAATACGAGGCACTTTCGCTACTTTTGCAGGGGTCGCTAACATCAACATGACCGATGGAAATGCACCTTTTCCACGTGGCACATAAAGCCCTACGCTGGTGATAGGGGTGACTTTTTCCCCTGCCATGATGCCCGGCTGAACTTCCGTAAACCACATCGGTTCAGGCATTTGTTCTTCATGGAACTTCTGAATATTTTCGTGAGCATCGCGGATGGCTTGTACAACTTCAGGATCAACCGATTCCCGCGCCGCTGCAAAGTCGGCTGGGGTAGCGCGCAATAAAGACGCAGTGAACTCTTTTGCGTCAAATTTACGTGTGTACTCGACGACCGCATCATCACCGCGTGTTCTCACGGCTTCGATCACTTCTTCTGCCAGCGGAAACAATTCACGAATATCTTTTTCAGCCCGTCGCATTATTTTATTTAATGCGTCAGGCGCTAAATCCTTCAATTTCAGGTACTGAACCAATTTACATACTCCCTATAGTTAAACATCAAACGAAAAGCGCGAAGCATTTTGCCTCGCGCTTTTGAAATCTCAAAAACAGCTCGTGTTATACATTCACGCGAGGGTCTAATTCCATTTCAATTGATCGACGGCGCGAACCATCCCAACGGATGTCAGGGACGAGGATATCCTTCTTAGCCATGACACGATCTCTATGTGGCAGCATATCCTGTAACATCAGGCGAATTTCAGCAACCACATCATGGCTGGGATTGTAACCTAGCTTAATCAAGTTTTCGCGGTCCGGGTTGTAATAATGGCTGTCTCGTTCAGTACGTGGGTTATCATAATGGCGAATAGCCACGTCTAAGCCCAAACTTGCGCCTGCATCTTGGACTTTTTCAGCCAATTCAGCAATGGTATAACATTCTTCAAATTGGTTGAATACACGGTATTCACCCGGTTGTGGTGGGTTTTCAATGGCAAGAGTCAAGCATTGCATCGAGTCACGCAGGGGTAAAAACCCGCGTTTCATGCCACCAGTGCCATAAACTGTCAGTGGGTGTTCAATCACCGCTTGGCAGACAAAGCGGTTAATGGCCGTGCCAAAACACTGATCCATATCCAAACGTGTGCGCAGGCGTGGATCGTCACCCATCTCGTCAATGTGCGTTCCGAAAACAACCCCTTGCATGATGTCTGTAGAACGTAGACCCCATGTACGGCAGGCAAAGATTGTATTGTGAGTGTCGTGTACTTTTGTCAGGTGGTAAAAACTGTTCGCTTGGCGTGGGAATGGGATGACATCCTTGCGCCCACGAAATTCAACTTCGAAAAAACCTTCCGGAATATCAAGATTTGGCGTGCCATATTCACCCATCGTCCCGAGCTTCACCAAATGGGCTTCAGGACAAACTTCACGCATCGCCCATAATAAGTTTAAACTGCCAATCACGTTATTGTGTTGGGTATAGGTCGCGTGTTGTTGGTCAATCATAGAATATGGCGCAGATGGCATTTCGGCTAAATGCACGATGGCATCTGGTTTAAATTCATCAAGAAAGTTACGCAAAAAAGCAAAATCCAACAAATCACCTTCGCGGAATAGGAATCCTTTTTGGAAACGTTCGTGGAACGCTTCTAACCGCTCTTGCATAGAATAAATAGGCATCGCACTATGTGAGCCAACTTCTTCTACCCAGTGACGCCGTTGATAGAGATCTGCCCCTGCAACTTCATGCCCTCTAGCGGTGAGATATTGTGCAAGCGGGAACCCAAGATAGCCATCAATTCCGGCGATGAAAACTTTCATCCCTAATCCTCCATTCATGATTGAATTAATTACAAAAACCCATTCGGGATTGATGCGCTACGAAATTCAGAACGCTCTTAAACAGATGTTAATTAACAGGTTCTGCAATTAAATCCGGTTGAAAGTGATGAATATACCCTTTAGCAGCTAAAAGTTCGGCATTGAGGATACTGCATCCTGCTGCGCCGCGTACTGTGTTGTGAGACAACGTTACAAATTTGTAGCCTAAAATGGGACATTCGCGTAAACGTCCAATGGTCGTAGACATGCCGTTACCAGCATCGCGATCACGCCGAGGCTGTGGACGGTCAGGCTGGCGCAGATAGATTGTCGGCTGTTTCGGCGCGCTTGGTAATGACGGGACAGGGTTTTCAGCACGGAACGTATCCCATGTGTGGATGATTTCCCTCATATCAGGCTTTGCTTCAAGCTCGATCGATAAGTGAACAATATGCCCATCAATGACAGACGCGCGGGTACAGGTTGCGCTCGCTATTGCGGGAAGCCAGTCCACCGTTTCGCCGTTAAATTTACCTAACATACGTAGGGGTTCGGTTTCAACTTTGTCTTCTTCGCCACCAATATAAGGCACAATATTGTCGATGATGTCGAGGGAAGGAACGCCCGGGTACCCCGCACCGCTAATCGCCTGTGCGCTGACAGTGACAATCCGCTTGATGCCAAACTTCCGCAAGGGTGCAAGCGACATCACAATGGGCATGGCCGTACAATTGGAATTTGCGATCAACGCGCCGGTCGTCCAACCACGGTTTTTACGTTGAATGTCGATGAGCTGAATATGGTCTGCGTTGGCTTCGGGAAGCAGTAAAGGAATATCCTCAACCATGCGATTGGTAGAGGCATTGGTACAAACGATATGTCCCGCTTCGGCAAGGCGCAGTTCTGTCACTTCAGCGGCTTCTTTCGGGACTGCCGAAAACACCACTGGAGAATTGACAGGTTCATCAATACCTTTAACGCGTAAATTACGTACTTTCTCAGGAATATCGCCGTTTAAAACCCAGCGAGTATAGTCCCCGTAGAGTTGACCCGCACTACGGTCTGAACCGATGACTTCAGCAACTTCAAACCAAGGATGGTTTTCTAACAATTGGATGAAACGTTGCCCTACAGCCCCTGTAGCGCCCAAGATTGCAACGGGTAGTTTTTGCATGGTAATTCCTCAAAAAGTTGTGTTATATCCCAATCGACTGTTGATCTTTCACAGCCGGATAAGACCCTAGCATTTTCACAAATGAAGCACGTTGTAAAAGACGTGCGAGCATTTCCTGCACGTCCGAATCTTGCCAGTGTCCTTCAAAATCGACATAAAAAACGGGTTCCCACGGGCGGTTACGGCGTGGACGTGACTCGATCTTCGTCAGGTTGATATTGCGTGCCGCAAATTCACCTAAACAATCATATAACGCAGAGGGTTGATGGCGGGTGGCAAACACAATCGACGTTTTATTAAACTCACTACGCGGTTGGTCAGAATAGCCGAGCACAAAGAACCGTGTGAAGTTGAACGGAACATCTTCAATTTCAGTCGCTAACGTGGTTAAGTTGTAGAGTTTTCCCGCAAGTTGGCTGGCAATCGCGCCCGTTTCAGGAACAGGGTCCGCCGCAATATCTTTTGCGGAACCAGCAGTGTCATACCAAGGAACAGGTTTGATATGATGCCGTTTTAGAAATTTGTCACATTGGGCGAGCGCTTGCGGGTGTGAGCGAACAAATTTCACATCTTCCAATTTCATGCCATGCGGAACGTGTAAAGCGTGATGCACATGCACGACAACTTCAGCTTGTATCCGCAAATCGGAATCCATCAACAGCTCATAGGCTTGGTTCACCGCGCCTGCCAGTGCATTCTCTACGGGTAAAATGGCAAGCTCACACTCGTGAGTCTGTATTGCTTCAAACAAACGGTTAAGATCAGCACAAGGCAGAACTTCAGTATCTTCACCAAAATGCTGACGTATTGCTTGTTCTGAATAGGCTCCATGAATCCCTTGAAATGCAACACATTGCCCCAAGATATGAACTCCATACATTAAATTTACGGAAACAAAGATGAATACAAGATAACCTAGGTTCTTAGCACTGGCAAGCGTGATTATTACAAGTGAGAGCAAATCTAAAATTGACCCTGTCTGGGGGAAGTGTTACACTGTTTATTGTCCATAATTTGAGATAGTGTAATGATTGAGATGCAAGAAACACGTTACTGTATTCTTGAAATCCTTCAAAACCGTGATGAAGCAACGGTTGAAGAGATCGTGGATGAATTGTTAACCCGTCGTGGTGATATTACAGCGGTAACAGTTCGGCACCATTTATCGATTTTGCAAAAAGAAAACCTCATTGAAGAGACGGCCCTGCGTCGCAGCCCTACACCCGGCCGTCCGCGTCATCAATATCGCTTAACCCAAAAAGCGCTCAGCATTTTCCCGAATAATTATGAGAAATTCGCTTTAGGTCTACTACGTCAAATCAAAGAGACGTTACCGCCAGAAAGCGTAAATGTCATTTTAGAGGGTGTTGCCTGCGGTCTGGCCGATGAAGCTTGTATTCCCTCAGAGCCGATGCCAAAACGTTTGGATGCAGTGGTAGCGTATCTGAGCCAACATGGGTATGTCGCATCTTGGGAAGAAGCCGACGATGCGTTCATTTTGCACACGTCAAACTGCCCTTACCGAAACGCCTCACAACAACATGATCAACTCATGTGTGATATGGATATGCGCTTCATCGCCAAGTTATTAGGGGTCGTGCCCCGCCGTCTTGCCAGCATATCACAGGGGGACGCGCGGTGCTCCTACAGTATTCCCGCCAATATGGGTCTCAAAACATCCTGATTAATTTTTCTTATCTTGATCTGTTTTATTGACGCTTGTTCCCGAACTTGCTACAATGGATATTTAGGTAAAAATTACTGGAAAGGTTTTCCATTATGGCAGTGAATGAATTCAACATTGCTGATGAAATCGAACTTACTCCCAAAGTAGATGAAGTTTTAGTGGTAACTCCAGCTGCTTCACAGGTGATCAAAAACTTACTCGAACAACGCAATATTCCCGGTCATTCCCTCCGCGTCTTTGTTTCCGGTGGTGGCTGTTCTGGTATGCAATATGGCATGAGCTTTGAAGAAGGTTCTCGTGACTTTGACGCCGTGATCGAAGTGGATGGTGTTCGTCTTGTCGTGGACCCCACAAGCCTCATGTACTTGCAAGGCGCAACTATTGATTATGTAGATAGTCTCATGGGTGGCGGTTTCCGTATTGATAACCCCAATGCAACTTCAAGCTGTGGCTGTGGTCACTCGTTCCGTTCCAAAGACGGTAGCGACGATGATTCCAGCGCTGGCGGTTGCAATAGCTGCAGTCACTAGACGTTCATCAGTGTAAGATCAATAAAAAAAATCTCGCTATCACGCGAGATTTTTTTTATTGAGTATACGGATCGTGACCTACTTGCGGATCATCCCCAAGAGTAGTGCGACCAGCCCTGCGGCAGTCAGGACTAAGATCGGCAAAATCGGCGCGTTGACAGCCACCCCCGCATCAATTGTCGTAACAGGGGTTTCAATCACATCTTCTACTTCAGCCTCAATCACCACTTCGGTTGGCTGAAGTCGCTGTACATTCGGCGGATAGGTAAATGTCGGCAATAAACCCGGCGTCGCGCCGATATTGAGCAGTTCTTCCGGGCTGACGGCTGCTTGGTTCGCCGCTTGACGTGCCTGCGCTGTCGCCGTCAATAACATCCCCGGTGTGGACGCAATCGAGAGCTGTGTTCCCGTTGCTTGAACGTCAATTGAACTGACCGAAGGCGACGATGCGGGGTCAATTTCTGGAATCTGGCTTGCATCGCCAATAATAGTCACAATTTGACCGTAAACCCATGCTCGTCCGTTAGGAGAAGCGTCAAACTGAATTTGATACCATTCGAAGTTTCGCCCCAGTACATTATAAAGCTCACCATTATTGATCGTCCCTAATATTTCTGCTTCTGTATTCGGCTCAGCACGCACATTGGCAAACTCAAGTGCTTCAAGTTGAATGTTGATCGTTACAGGCAAGGGTGTCCATGTCAGGGTAGGTAAACTTTCCTGTTGGATGACATCCGTCACCGGAACTATGGTCGCAAGGTTGATCTGCACAGGCGTTGCTGTCGGCGCTTGCGCAATCATGCCCGTTTTAGGCAGGGAAAGGCTCATCGCGACCACCATACCCAATAGGAAAATCAAAAATACACGATACTTCATCACGTTACTATCTCAACTATTCAAAAGTCACATTGGCATTATATCAGGGCAAAGCGTTACCAACTCACCTCATTGGGGGCGATTCCCCTACCCTGCTCTGCCACCCGCTGTTGACTGCTGGTTGAGATGTAACCTTGATATTCTTGCCCGACGATGCCCGTCACTGACCAATTGCTCATCACGAAGGTCGGCGGTTGGTAAGATGCGGGGCAATTTTGGCAGGATGCAGGTAGCCACTCGCCGTTGTAACGACGGCCAATATGCAAGTGCGTTCCATTCGAAAAACCCCCTTCGCAGGATGGTCGCCCGATGCGGTCACCCGCTCTGACCTGTGTCCCTTGTGCAATTCGATCTTGGCTTGCGATATGTAGGTATAAGATAGTCCACCCTGTCGATTCGTCGCCATCGTTATCCAAATCAAGGATTACAGTGCCTTCATCCGTCCTTGCGATCACCCCATCAGCCACCGCCGTGACAAAATAATCACTCAGATAACAACTCGTCGTTTTGGTCGAGAGATCATCTGGCGGTGCAAAATCAACCGCTGCCCATGCGCTTCCGCTTCCCCATCCGCCATGAGGCCCGCCAGTGTAATACCACGTTTGCCCGCGCGAAAAAGGTAATGTCAGCTCAGGTTGGGTGAGTTCTGGTGGCACAAGTGTGGCGACAGCATTGGCATAAGGGTCGCCAAAATAACGCTGATACGTCGCCATCAAGCCGTTTTCGCTCACCTGTCTTTGCCAAGTGTAATAGTCGGCTGTACGGCTCATCAGATATTGAACGGCAACCGTTGCGGCATTTAAATTTGGGTTGATGGTCACGCGGTTGCCATCGGCAAATTCAATGATCGACAGATTGCCCATCTTCCAGTTGTAATAGGCATAATTGAGCTGATCTGCACCCCACGTCAATTGTCGATACAATCCGTTCCGATCAAACCCAAAGGCAGATGCGCCGATGCCCAACGGATATGTGATGGCATCCTCGCTCAGTTCAGTGCGGGTAAGCCATTCGGCTTTGTATTCTAAAATGGCAATCAACAAGCGGGGATCAATACTGTATTCAAGCGCAACCCGCTGAACGATTTGCGAGGTGCTCAAAATTTGACCGTTCACAAGGTCAAACCCCATGCGTGCATAGCCCGATTGTTCAGCGATAAACCGTGAAACATCAAAACTGTTGCTGCCCGGCCCACGCACAAGTTTTGAGTCCGGCAAGAGGTTCGTATTCGGGGATGTCTCACTCGGGGCTGCGGGCAACAAAATGAGCTGGCCAACTTCGATGGTATCCGGGTTTGCTAAGGGATTCAGCGCCAATAAGGTTTGTAAGCTCACGCCATTGGCCGCCGCAATCCCCGATAATGTATCACCACGTTGTACGATATATTGACCGCCTACGGTGATGTTACTCGCGCCCGTATTTAGATTGATTTGAGGCGGGCTAGTAGGCATCGCACCGACGCTGGTAGAAGCAATGCTCAACGTAGGCAGTTGAGATATATCTGGCTGAAAGGTCGCGGTAATCACAATCACATCCGGGGTGTTTCTTAAACATCCCGCTAAAACCATGATTGAAAGTAATAAAAATAGGCTCAATTTACGCATTGGGTAGGTTAAACTTCTCCCTAATGAGATGAAAACTAGGAAATCACTCTGAACGATTGTATACTACCTGACATGGTCATCAGAGAGTCATTTCATTACAAGTAATATTCAAAATAGTTGGAGTATCCAATGGCATCCGAAGAAATTAAGGCTTTATTTGATCAAATGTCTGCACGTTTTGACCCTGCAAAAGCAGAGGGTGTGAACGCCGCAATCCAATTTGATTTAACCGGAGATAATGGCGGGCAATATTGGCTTCATATCGCAGACGGCAAGATGAATGTGGGACAAGGACTTGTTGAAAACCCCAAGATGACCTTGAAAGCCAGCGCTGATGATTTTATGTCAATGCTCGGTGGGCGCTTAAACCCCATGAATGCGTTTATGACAGGGAAAATTAAGGTTCAAGGTGATACAAGCCTCGCATTGAAGTTGATGCCTTTAATCAATGGCTAAAATCACGAAGTGACATGAATAAAAAGGCGCTCAGGTTATTTGAGCGCCTTTTTGTTTGAATCTGTATTTAAACTTTAATCGTCTAAATCTTCGATGTCTTCGTTATTGGGGTCGAGGTCCATATCAAATAACATCATCATATCGTCCCCCAACTGCGCATTGTCTAATGCTTCTTCAGCGGCAGCTAGGCGACTGTCATCCCCCATTTGCCGCGCTTCATCAATGATGAGGGATAAAACGCGCTTGGCTTCTTTCCCGCCAATTTCACCCAACGCCCAAATAGCGGCATCTTCCACTTCAGTGTCATCTTGTAAGGCCATGCGTGAAAGTCGCATGATGGCTTCCTCAATCACGATTTCACCCGCCGCGCGAGCCGCCTCATAACGTTTTGCAGGCTCATCACTTTCGAGTTCTTTCAAGATTTGAGGTTCCCATCGCGAGTCCACACTGCGCCCCATCGCAAAGATAGCGCTGGTTTGCATATCTAAATCGTGGCTGTCATAGGCTTCTTGGATCGCAGTATGAAGTGAAGGATCACTGCTATTCGCGAGGCTTTCTAATGCACGCCGACGGATTTGGGTATCCAATGCACGGTTTTCCCACAAGGTTTTGAGCAGTGATTTCAGCGTATCAAAATCTGGTTTGGGAATTTCTGCATACTCACCACGAAGCACAAATTTGCCGAGCGCGCCTACTGCTGAGGCACGTACCTGTACTGAAGCATCCCCAGAAGCAAACTGTTTCATAACAGCCAACAGTTCTAAAGATTCATCCGCCCACAAAAGATCAATCGCATGCGCCCGCACATCATCATCGGGATCATGTAACAGGAACATGCCAAACACCACATAATCTAAATCAAGGTTAGATTCTGCGGCATCGACTAAATCTTTCGTCAAACGACGACGATAATCGCCATCGAAGCTATCCCAAACCGTGCTTAATAAAGGGATTTCGTTCTCTGAAAGGTCGGATAAACCATAAAACACCGTTCGGTTTAAACCCCCTGTTTGGGCTTCCCGCAGTGCCGTGATGGTTTCCTCTAACGTCGGCTCGGGACGCTCCTCAGTGGGTTCGTTTTCGAAATCCATATCCATTGGATCCATAGATGTATTGTTACCTCAAAAGATTAGTGAGTGGGTTTGTGATATCTTGGAACAAAACCACAATCATGAGCGAGAAAAGAAGTGCTAAGCCGATCAAATGCACCATGCCTTCACGTTCTGGCGCAATCGGCTTACCGCGAAGCATTTCAATGAGGACGAATAACACACGTCCGCCATCCAATGCAGGGATAGGTAGTAGATTGGTAAAGCCGAGCGCGATGCTGATGAGCGCCATAAACTCAAGGATGATCCCCGGACGATCTTGTTGAATACTTTCTTGAAGGAACACTGCCCCTGCTTGACTGATGCCTAATGGACTGGTCAACCGTAAAGATTCAGGTTCTGCTGTGCCAGCGATGATTTGACCGGGCACGCTCAAGATGGCGTTAAAAGTGTCCGCAACCCGTCCAAAACCATATTGGATGGATTCTGTTAATGAGAGCGATGCCAACTGTTGATAGGGAATTCCGTCACGGAACAAGGTAGATTGCCCGTCAGCCACCATCGTCGAGCCAATTTCGATACCAATCGACCCTTGACCTTGCGGTGGGTTTTCACGCGGGGTGACATTGATTTGTAAAATCTCACCGTTACGGTTGATCGTCAGCGTGACTTCTTGCCCTAAGTTCTGAGCGGTATTGCGTTGTAACGTCTCAAAATTAGGAATATCAACGTCATTAAATGTTGTGACGACATCACCCGCTAAAATTCCCGCTTCTTCTGCGGGCGACTGTGGCGCAACCCCAACAATTAACACATGCGGTTGAACGGCGAAGGTCTCCCCGTTGGTATCTAGCGTGAGAGTGAGCGGTTCCGTTTCATTTTCACGTTGTACAAGCAATGTTGCTTCCCCGTTAGGGGCGGTGTTCAATTGATCGTAGAAAAGGACCCCATTGGAGATGTACTCACCATTGACTTGTTCAATGACATCGCCTTCTACAAGACCTGCTTCAGCAAAAACCGAGTTGGGTTCAACCTGTTGGACAAGTATCAATTCCCCGACTTGTTGAGGAACGCCCATCATGCCAATGATGATGAATAACACAATCGCCATGATGAAATTAAAAATCGCCCCGTTGACGAAGAAAAAAATACGGGCGGCAGGTTTTGCTTCCATCACGGACATAGGATTTTTAATGCCCCGCGCAAGCGCTTCTTGGCGGTCTTCACTTACATCATCGTCACCCATTTGGCTGACCATGCCTTCACCCATCGGGCGGACAAACCCGCCGAGAGGAAGCCAATTGATGGTGTAATCTGTCCCACGAAAGCGAAATAAGCGAAGCATACGCGGTGGCATCCCCACCCCAAATTCAAGGATGGTGATACCTACCAGTTTGGCGGCAACAAAGTGACCGATTTCATGAATAATCACTGCGGGAATCAACACTAAAATAAATGCAATCACCGCAGATAAAGCATCACTGCCGAGAAGAAAGTCAAACATCCAAATAGCCTTTTATTAACCTCATGAACCTCGTCTATTATAAAACGACTTCGGTTTACGAATGATAAAACTGAACAAACTCTCAGATTTTATGAGGACGAAATGATGTGTGCGCCCTGCCCTACTTTTGCAACGAGCACATCTTCAACACCATTCATAAGACGCAGTCTGCGCGCGACTTCTTCGGCATCGGTGCCTTTACAAATACAATGCACATTCGGCCCTGCGTCCAGCGTGTAACAAACACTGAGACCTTCAGCACGCATGGCGCGAACCGCTTCCATCAGGGCGAGCGAATTCGGTTGCCAATAAAATAACGGGGGTTTACTGGTCATCATCACAGCGTGCATTAAGTTGCTGTCGTTTTCGACGACTTCAGCAAAGGTTTCAAAGTCACGGTCTAAGATGGCAGTTTGTACACGGTTCAGGCGGGCTTGCGCACCTTGCACGCGGGCATTTTGTAGATCACTCGTCCATGCCGAACGATGCCCTGCGGAAGAACCAACCGCTTTATGTTGACTGCTCACGACAGCGACCACATCGACAATATCCCAATAGTCCGGCGCGGCGATGCTTTCCGAATAAGAATCTTCATGATCTTGGGCAGCGTACCAAACGGCAAAACCTGTTGGGACAGAGCGAGCGGCTGAACCAGAGCCTAACCGCGCCAGCGTGGAAAGTTCGCGTTCATCAATATCTAAGTTGGCGGCGTAAACTGCGGCGGTAGTCAATGCGGCAAATGCGGCCGCAGAAGATGCGATGCCGACCCCTGTTGGGAATGTATTATGGGATTCAACAACCGCTTTTTCTTGTAACCCATACCGACTTCTTAAGGTGTTCAGGTGGTGTTCAACACGTTGCAAAGCACCTGTTGTTTCTGCTTTACTATTTAAAACCAATTGGTCATGGGGTAAATCATTGCGCCATGTCACAGTAGTTTCGGCGTATAATCCATCTAGGTTCATACTGATAGAAGAATTTGCCGGTAACCGTAACTCTTCATCATTGTTTCCCCAGTATTTAATAAATGCAATGTTTGCGTGGGCGCGAGCGGTCGCTCGTTTTTGAACCGACATGGTATTGCTCCTTCACCGAATGGTGTAAAACTATGACTGGGATTGTACCCTAAGGACTCTTGGATATAATCCGACGAATTCCTTACCAAACACTCATTGGAGAATGAATGCAAGCGCTGATTGGACTTTTACGGACTATGCGCCCCCATCAATGGACAAAGAATATCTTTGTCTTTGCGGGGATTGTTTTTGACGGACAACTCTTTGTCATGGATGCGTTGCTTAGGGTGATTTTGACCTTCATCCTATTTTGCTTGATTTCGAGCACTGTGTATATCATCAATGATATTGCCGACCGTGAAAGCGACCGTCAACATCCTAAAAAATCGAAGCGTCCCATCCCGTCGGGAAAACTTCCGCTTCAAGTCGCGATCATCGCCGTCATCATCCTGCCTATTGTAACGATTGGCATCGCGCTCAGCTTTAGTACCGCATGCGCACTTATTTTACTCGCTTATTTTGTGATTAACCTGTTTTATACATTCTACTTAAAACATCAAGTCATTTTGGACGTGATGACGGTAGCTTCAGGGTTTGTGTTACGGGTAGCGGCAGGTACGGTTGTGATCGAAGTTGCCCGTTTTTCGCCGTGGTTGTATGCGCTGATGGGGCTACTCGCGCTGTTCTTGGCGGTTGGCAAACGTCGGCAAGAATTAGTTTTGATGAAAGACAAAGCCCACCAAACGCGGACGGCGTTGAACCAGTATAACCAACCCTTGCTCGACAACATGCTGACGATTGTGGTCGCCAGCATCATCATCAGCTACTTGTTATACACAATTGAAGAACCGTCAGAATTATTACATGACACACACTACGCGCTTTTGACCGTACCTTTTGTCTTTTATGCTATGTTCCGCTATTTGTATTTGATTTACGTAAAAGAAGAAGGCGGTGCACCTGACGAGGTCTTTCTCAAAGATCGTCCATTACAACTCACGATGTTATTGTGGGCTGTTTCCTTTATATTTATTCTGTATGTACTCATCCCGTCTTTTATTCAACCATGAATGTATCGACAAACGCGCCAGCAAAAATTATTTTATTGGGTGAACACGCCGTTGTTTACTCACAACCCGCCTTAGCCATTCCCGTATCCTCGCTACGGGCACAAGTGACGATTATACCGAATGACCCGCCAGAATCCGTCTTGAAATTAATGGCGGGGGATTTGGTCGCCCACCTGCCTTTAATTTATAAAACTTCAGAAGTTCGGCATACCCTGCTCAAAGTCATTCAGCTTGTACAGCAACATGCCAAACTTCCTCTGCCCGACGCCACGTTATATGTCGAATCAACGATTCCTATTGCCAGTGGGCTTGGCAGCGGGGCGGCAGTTTCAACCGCCTTGACACGCGCTTTGTTTGCGTCGATGAATTTTAACGTCTCCAACGAGGCGATCAACGAGATCGTCTTTGAGGTCGAAAAACACTATCACGGAACCCCAAGTGGTATCGATAACACTGTGATTGTGTACGAACAGCCGTTGTTCTATGTGCGCAACCAGCCGATGGAAACTATCACTGTAGGCGAAACACTGACGTTTCTCATCGCAGATACGGGCGTGGGCGCTTCCACAAAAGTGGCTGTCAGCGCTGTGCGTGACTTGGTGACGAACCAACCCGCAGAATATGAACCGATCGTAGAACAAATCGGCTCGTTGGTGAAACAGGCACGTCAAGCCATTGAAGAAGGTGATGCCCTGCTTTTAGGCAGTTTGATGAACAAGAACCATACCCTATTGCAAATCTTAACCGTCTCGTCGCCAGAACTGGATCAGCTTGTTCAAGTAGCGCAAAGTCACGGGGCGCTTGGCGCGAAATTATCCGGCGGGGGGCGCGGTGGCAATATGATCGCCTTAGTGACCCCAAACACAGTTGACGAAGTTCGTGAAGCCCTGTTGAACGCAGGTGCAAAAAATATTTATGAAACACAGTTAAAAGCCACGTCATATTAGGGACAACCCCATGCTAATTTTTATGAAATTAGGCGGCTCGATGATTACGGACAAACAAGTTGCCGAATCCTTTCGCCGTGAAGCCACACAACAAATTGCTGAAGAAATTGCGCGCGCAGTCCAAACACAACCCGACTTAAAACTCTTGATTGGACATGGAAGCGGTTCGTTTGGACACGTCACAGCGAAAAAATATGGCACTCGTCAAGGCGTCCAAACCGCCGAGGAATGGAACGGTTTTACGCAAGTGAACCGCGTCGCGGCAAAGCTCAATGCGCTGGTATCTGAAACCCTCGCTGAAGAAAATCTACCCATTTTACGTGTACAGCCTTCCGCTTCGGCATTGAGTCATGATGGGCATATCGTGTCGATGGAGACCGAAACCATCCAACGCGCTTTGGATCATAGCTTGATTCCGCTGGTATACGGCGACGTTGCCTTTGATGCCGTTCGGGGTGGAACGATCATCTCTACAGAGACGATTTTCTTCTATCTGGCCGGAAAATTACCCGTCAATCGCATTCTTTTATTAGGCGAAGTTGATGGCGTTTATGATGAGACCCATGCGGTCATTCCAGAGATCAAACCGTCTACGTTTCACCTCTATGAAAAAGCGATTGGCGGGTCTTCAGGGACAGATGTCACGGGGGGAATGGATACAAAGGTGCGTGACATGTTGACACTGATCGAGGCGATACCGCGCTTGCAAATCCATATTTTTAACGGCCATCAACACGGGTTATTAGAGCGTGCGCTCAAAGGCGATCACTCGTTTGGGACGTTACTCAAAGCCGATGATTAATGTGTCTTGTCCATCGACGCCCAAGCCTCTGAAAGATCATCAACGTGAGCGTGATGGCGATCCCCGGCGCAAGCATCGGGATTGGTGTGACGCTGAACGATAAACGCCCATCATACAAGATGATGCCCCATTCGGGCGTTCCGTATGGGGCGCCTAGTCCAAGGAACGTCATCGCGCCATAATTCAACAGCGTCATGGGAAAGAGGATGAAGGTGTAAGTCACTAGCGCGTCAGCCATATTGGGGATGATCGCACCGCGTATGAGTTCAGTCCGATTTGCACCAAGCGATAAACTCGCTTCGTAATAAGCTGTTTGTTGAATAGACCGCACAGCATGACTCAAATAACGCCCACAAGCAGGCGCGAACATGATCCCTGTACCGAGAATTAAACTACCCTGCCCTGCTCCTGCCAGCGTGACGAGCATAAACACCCATAAAATGCTGGGAAACGCTAACAGTCCGTTTAATAGGCTGTTGGTGATCCACTGTCCCCATTTATTTGGGATGTGTGTGCACAACGCCAAGCCCGTCCCTAAAATGAGGGCGATTCCCGTAGAGATGAAAGTGGCGCTGATCGATAACTCCGCCCCATACAGAAGCCGACTGAATACATCACGCCCAAGATGATCTGTGCCCAATAGATGTTGTACGCTGATGAATTGATTCTGTTGATTCGGCATCGTCAACATAGGATCATAAGGTGCGAAAAGTGGCAGTAAGAACGTAATTCCTACAATCACCAAGCCGATGAGAAGCGGGTTTGAAAGCATCTGTTTAGACATGGCGCAATCTTGGGTCTAAATACACCACAACCCCATTGAGGATCATTTCGATGAGGGTATAGATCACCACAGACCAGATGATGATGCCCAATACGACCGGATAATCTTGGCTGATGATCGACGAGATGATGAGTTGCCCCAAACCCGAACGCGCAAAAATCACTTCGGTGATGGCGACCCCACTCAGCAAAAACCCAAATTGTAGACCGATGAAAATCAAGGTTTGGGGCAAGGTGACGCGCCAGATATGCCGAAAGAAGATCAAGCGGTCGTTCAAGCCTCTGGCATAAGCGCTGGTGACATAAGGTTGTTCTAACTGTGCTGTCATCATGCTGATCTGTTCACGCGCAATCAACGCCCCCATGTGAATGCCTAACATCGTAGCGGGCAAAATCAGGTGACGTAGGGTTCCCTGTCCCGTTGCGGGTAAAAGATGAAGTTGCGCCGCGATGATGTAGCTGGCGAGCGGAGCGGTGAGGAATAATGGTAAGCTCTGCATGAGGTCTACCAAACGGCGAAAAAGCCAGCGTATAGAGACAGGCGCTAAGAAACAGCCCCATGTAAACCCTTGTGACGTAAGCACGCCGATCACAATTGCGCTGATGGCTAACTCAATGGTTGACCCTAAACGCAGGGTAATTTTCTCAACAACGGGGATTCGATCAACGAATGAAACGCCTAGATCACCCCTCAGCACACCGCTAAAATAGTCCGCATAATGTTCCAATAGTGGGCGATCCAACCCTAATTGACGCTCACGTTCAGCAATCAGGGCTTCACTAGCGCCTGCGGCCAATAAGGTGTTGCGAACGGCATTTCCGGGAAGAATATTGAGCATAAAAAAGGCAAGTGTGATTACAAAAATCACACTGCCGAGCGCTGTGAATACCCGCTGACCTACGTCACCCAAGCGCATATTTCACCGTGATCTATTCACCAACGAGCGTTAAATTGCGCGCTAGCGGAAACCAGCCATAGGCGTCAAACGCTAAATTCTGAATATTCACGCGCGTCCCGGTGAGATTCACATAATCCCTGATCGGCAAGATGAGCGCCTGCCCCATAATAAATTGCTGAACTTGCGCATAAAGGACGGCGCGGACGTTGGGATCAATTTCTTCAGATGCTTGCGCGAGGACAGCATCTAACTCCGGATTAGAAATCCCTATCCAGTTATAATCCGCCCCTGTGCTGTAATACCGAGACAGATACGAAGGGTCTACGCCGAATTCATAAAACGCAACGAGGTTGTATTCTCCACTGGCGACAGTTTCGCGCATCACGCTCAAATTAGGCACTTGAATAATATTCGTGCGCACGCCAATCGCCCGCCAATTGTCGGTGAGGATTTCGGCGACTTGAGGCACAAGCCCCCATGACGGAACAATCACCGTCACTTCAAGATCAACGCCGTTAAAGTCAACGTAGCCGTTATTGTTGTTGTCAGAATATCCCGCGCTTTCCAGCAGTTGGATCGCTTGGCCTGAATTAAAAGCATATGCCCCTTGTAATGAAGTATCATAAAAGAGTGAATTTGCGGAAATTGGCCCCCACGCAATCGGCGAATAGCGTTGAAAAATCGAATCCGAGATGGCTTCACGGTTTGCGGCATAGATGAGCGCCTGCCGAACTGCTAAGTTATCCGTTGGGTATCGTTGGGTGTTCATCATGAATTGCAAAGGTTGACCGGGGATGGGCACCGTTTGAATTTGTACCGTGTTGGTAGAGACCAACGCGCGCGCATCCGTCGGTAAAATTTCCCCGATGACTTGCACATCTCCACTTTGTAGCGCGATGGCACGGGTGGCAGGGTCTGTGAAAAAGCGGAACTCAATTTCTTCAACCGAAGCATCAGTGACGGGATCATAAAATTCAGGTCCCCAGTTATAGAGCGCGTTCCGCCGAATGACCAAGCGTTCCCCCGGCACATATTCAACAAAGGTATACGGCCCCGTCCCCACTTGATGAAACTGATAGCGTTCGTTTGAATATTGCGCTAACGCGGTTGGGCTGGCAATTCCTAAATAAACTTGGCTTAAGCTGTCCAAAAACGATGCATAAGGCTCTGTTAAGATCAGCCGAATGGTATAATCATCCACGATTTCGTATTGTGTATACGATCCTAAAAGGCTCAATGCCTCTTGAGATTGTGTTTCTGGGTTGGTGATGCGGTCAAGGTTTGCGGCGACTGCTTGGGCGTTGAAGTCGGTATTGTCGTGAAACTTTACCCCTTCCCGCAGGTGAAATTCATAGATTAAGCTGTCAGAAGAAATATCCCAATGGGTGGCAAGGCCGGGGACAAATTCAAACGTCACCGGGTCGCGATAAACCAACGTGTCATACACTTGTCGCAGGGGAATACCAAGTTCAGAAGATGAAAAGATGTGAGGGTCAAAACCGCTGGGTTGTAAAGTTAAACCATAAATGATGCGGTTTTGAATCGTGGCTGCCGAACTTGATGAGGTGCAACCTGTAAACGCAACTAAAGAGATCACTATCAAGAGTAGCCGTTTAAGAATCATGAGTTGAAATTTCTCGCATGTGGAATAAAACTTGAGCATAAAGTATATCGGTATCGACCCGTGCATTCCATAGTTTAACAAAGAGACTACATTTGTGACTTTTTCAAGACGTCCTCGTTTACTCACCCCAACCGCGACCAACAAAGATATTTCGCCCTATCGTAATGTATGGCGAAGTTTGGCTTTTGAGATTGGAGTTTTAGGGGCGGTTTGTATTGCTTTATTCGTCGCGTTTAATTATTTGGGAGTGAACCTTCCTGTTAATTTGCGTCCAGCGGTGAATATCGCGATTGCGCTCTTACCTGTCGGGCTGTGGTATTTATTTTCCGTGCTGGCAGAAACCCGTGTTGAAGAACCGCGCAGTCGTCTCATCACAACCTTTGCGGTGACCGCGCTCATCGCCAACGGGATCGGCATCCCGTTCTTAGAAGACATCATCCGCGCAGATCAATGGTTACCGTTGGCAAGCTCATCCATGCGTATTATAGGCTATATGCTGACATACGGCGTGATTCAAGAAGTCTTAAAATATACGGTGGTGCGTTACCTTACATGGCCTGACTTGTTTCGAGATCGGCTGGATGGTGTTGCTTATTGTGTCGCGAGTGCGTTTGGCTATGCGACCGTCGTTAACCTGCATTTTGCTTCAGAAAGCGCCGCCACGCCCGACGTGGTCGCTTTTCATACGTTCAATACGCTAGTAGGAAGCATCGCCGCCAGCATCATCGTAGGCTATGCGTTAAGTGAAACTAAGTTCACCCGCCCTACCCCATTCTTATTGGCGATCTGTGTCGCCATCGGCGCATTTTTGAATGGTGGACTCATCCCCATCCGCGCCAATTTGATCAATGCCCGTTTTAGTTTGTTCGGGGGTAGTCCGCTGTATATTTTGGGCTTTGCACTGACTGCGGGCATCATTGTCGCCCTCTCGATGGTGATGATATTCTTCTTCCGAACGGCGGAACGCAAACAACGTGAAGCCGAAATTCGACGAGATTAAGAGTAAAACACAGTATGACGATTGTTGAAGTTGTTGAACAGCAGCCTCGTGTCAGCCAGCGCCAACGCTGGGGGAATTACTTTGTCTACATCTACGCGGTGATAAGTCTATTCATCGCGGTGAATTTAGGAACTTCGACGATTTATGCGTCGCGGTTCTATAACAATCCCCAAGCGGGAATCCAAGCGTATTATCCACAAAATTGGCTCATCGACACCGATGGAGATTATATTTTCCGCGTTCGTGACATGCACCAACCTCAATTTAAAACGACGATTCAAGTGAGCGTCTTGCCCGTCACGATTAACACCCAAGCCCGTAATCTTCTCGACAGCTTGATTTTAAGCCGTTCGCGTACACTGGCTGCCTTTGATGTGTTGGACAACGCGCCGTATATCATGCCCGATGAAAGCGAAGCCACCGCCATGACTTATACCTATGTCGAAAGCGGTACAGACCCCTTTTTGGCCAGTTTGCCCATCGTCGTGGAAGGTTTGGATATTCTCGTCATTCGTGGAGGCCAGGCAATCTTGATCACCTTCTTGTCCGAAGCTGAACAATATGAGGAAAACCTTGAATATTTTGAGAGATTTGTGAATGAACTTCGCTTCTAAAACCTCATTCAAAATGATAATCCTCACCATCCTATTATGGATGGTGATTGTAGGGTCCCCTTTCCAAAACGTGCAGGCGCAAGCCTTTGATCTGGATACGATCCAGCGGGCGACTGTGTTTATTATGCAGACGCAGACGCTGGCGAACGATCAAATCATCACGTGTGTGGGTTCGGGAACCATTGTCAGTAATGATGGGCTGATTTTAACCAACGCCCATAACACGCTGACTTCAGAAAATTGCCCGGGGGATACGCTGGTGGTCGGCCTCAGTGTGCGCCAAGATGAACCCCCCGTTCCACAGTATATTGCGGAAATCATCCAAGCCAACGCAGGCTTAGATATCGCCCTACTTCGTATTACCCGCCAAAATGATGGTCGTCAAATTGACTCGAACACGTTGAACCTGCCCTTTGTTCAATTGGGCGATTCTTCCGCTGTTGACCTTGATGCAACGCTGACGGTGGTTGGCTTTTCAGGGATTGGGAATGATGCGATTCAAGTTTCTCGCGGGACGGTCATTGGGTTTTCAGCAGAACCGAGCGGAGGCGATAAGTCGTGGATCAAAACCAGCGCCAACATCACCGGAACGATGACTGGGGGCGGTGTTTATAATCAGGCGGGGTTGTTGATCGGTATTCCCACCAGTGCACCTGTTTCGCGCGCGTCAAGCACATCGAATTGTTTGACTATTCAAGATACAAACAGTGACGGTGCGATTAACAATAACGATAGCTGTGTGCCGATTGGCGCAACGATCAATTCCATCCGCCCTATTAGCTTTGCAAGCCCACTCCTTCGCGCCGCATCGTTAGGCATTAGTGTATCGATGCCGAATGACTTCACGACGAATACCCGTGCGCGGGGAAACCCCACCCTGCGTTATTTAGGCTTCTCTCCATCTATCAACGAAGCGGGGATGCCAACGACGATCATCCGAAGTTTACCGACGGGAAGCACCGGCTTATATCTGTTTTTTGACTATAACAACATGACGCCGGAAACCGTGTATGAACTGCGTGTGACTACTGATGGCGTGTTAAACCCGACGTTCTCACTCTCCCCTGTTCGCTGGAGTGGCGGGGTTAGCGGGCTTTGGTATGTCGGCAGTCGCGGTCAGCCGTGGCCGAATGGACGCTATGATTTTACGCTTCTCATCAATGGGAATGTGGCGGGGAATGCGCGCCTTGTGGTGGGTGAAAACACAACTGGTGCACCAGAATTTAGCGAAGCGGTCTTTGGCAGTTTGGATTCTAATGGCAATCTCTCTGGTACGGGTTATGTTCTGCCTACCGGAACAACAGCCAGCGGGATGTTCTTGTATCGAAATATGCCTACGGACATCTCTTGGGATTATATTTGGTACTATCAAGGCAGTGAAATCCAGCGTTCCCCCGCGGGAAATACATGGCTTGAAAGTGATGGCGCTACGGGCAGGAAAGCCATCTCTATCCAAGACCCGAATGGGCTTTTGCCCGGCACCTATCGGCTTGAGCTTTACATTGATGGGCGGTTAAGCCTCGTCAGTGACTTTACGATTGCGGGCGCTCAAGAGGGCGCGTTCTCTCGCATTTTTGAAAACGTACACCTGACCACCGCACAAACAGTAAGTGAAGCGCTGGTCGCATCCCCCATCACCAGCTTTTCACGCACAACGACCACAATCTATTCCCTGTTTGACTGGGAACAGATTAGCCCGGGGACGTTATGGACAGCCCGTTGGTATGTCGATAACGAATTGTTTTTTGATCAAACTATGCCGTGGTCTGGGCCAAACACTGGAGATAACTTCTTAATCCAATTGCATAATCCGCAAAATATCCCTGATGGACGGTATCGTTTAGACCTCTTACTTGGGGGGTTACAGTTCGGTACGGCTGAGGCGCGGGTTGGGATTGGCCAGCTCTCTCTCGATTTCTTTGCGGAGACGGGGGGCTACCCAATGCGTGGTCGTATTTTGGATGCTGACACAGGGCAAGGCATTGCAGGTGTAACAGTGTTTGTTGTCAGTGATCTGTTCTCTGCTGCCGACTTCCTCACCAGTTGGGATCAAACCCAAATTTATGGAACAGGCATCACAGACCGCGCAGGTGAATTTCAGGTGGATAGTCCGTTGTTCCGCGACGTGTTATACAGTATCGTGATCGTGGCGGATGGCTATCTTCCCGTCACGGCTGACGGTGTGGAACTGAACGAAGAAACGCACCCTAATGAAGACCCTGTACAAATTGAATTGTATTTGACACGAGGATAATGTGTCTACTGAAAAACAACGTTTAGATATTTTGTTGTTCGAGCGCGGGATAGCCCCGAGTCGTGAAAAAGCGCGCGCCTTCATCATGGCGGGCGAGATCACCGTAGATGGTGAAGTTGTCCTCAAGCCCGGCACAAAAATCGCACTAGAAAGCCAGCTTGAGGTCAAAAGCCGTCCACGCTTTGTCAGCCGAGGTGGTGAAAAACTCGCCGCCGCGCTGGAACAATTCCCTGTTTCGCCCGATCAGCAAATATGTGCTGATGTAGGGGCGAGCACGGGCGGGTTTACGGACTGTCTGTTACAAAACGGCGCGTCGCGGGTGTATGCCATCGACGTAGGATATGGACATTTAGCCTACAGCCTGCGCCAAGACCCACGCGTCAAAGTGATTGAGCGAACCAATGCCCGTTACGTTGAAAAACTCGATGAGCCAGTGAGCTTTGTGAGCATTGACGTGTCGTTTATCTCACTGCGTTTGCTTTTGCCCGTCATCCGCAATTGGCTTACCCCCCAAGCGCACGTCATCCCGCTGATTAAGCCCCAGTTTGAAGCGGGACAGCACGATGTGGGAAGCGGTGGTGTTGTCCGTGATCCTAAAGTCCATGCGCGGGTATGTCGTGAGGTTTTGGAATTTTCCACCAGTATCGGTTTGTTCCCGCAAGGGTTGATTCAATCCCCCCTCAAAGGGCCGGCGGGAAATATCGAATTTTTAACGTGGCTGACCACCCATCCGGTGACTGAAGTTTCTACAGAACAAATCGACCGTTGGGTACAATCAGCGCTCGTGTAATTTCAGGTGAATTGTCCATAAGGTTCTGATATACTGTGCCAAATCATGAACTCTATCTCATTCAAAGTGTAACTTAATGAAGCGTGAAAACATTCGAAATTTTTGTATTATCGCGCATATTGATCACGGGAAAAGCACCCTAGCGGACCGCTTACTTCAGCTTACGCATACCGTAAGTGACCGTGAAATGCAGGAACAACTGTTAGATAGCATGGACTTGGAACGTGAACGCGGGGTCACCATCAAAGCGTCTGCTGTTCGTATGACCTATGAATCACGTAACGGGGAAATGTACGAAATCAACTTGATTGACACCCCCGGACACGTGGACTTTGGCTATGAAGTCAGTCGTGCGCTGCAAGCGTGTGAAGGTGCAATCCTCGTGGTCGATGCCAGCCAAGGGATTGAAGCACAAACGCTCGCCAACGTCTATCTTGCGATTGAGCATGACCTTGAAATCATTCCGGTGCTCAATAAGGTTGATCTTCCTGCTGCCCGCCCTGATGATATTGCGCAAGATGTCGAAAACTTATTAGGTGTTCCTGCAGAAGATATTTTGCGTATTTCAGCGAAACAAGGTTTGGGTATTCAAGATGTCCTTGAAGCCGTGATCGAACGCATCCCTGCCCCTAAAGGCGATGTGAACGCCCCTTTAAAAGCGCTTGTGTTCGATTCTCACTACGATGCTTATAAAGGCGTCGTGGCATACGTCCGTATTGTGGACGGTATGCTGAACAAAAATAATAATTTCACCTTGATGTCTACGGGGGCACGGTTTGAACCTGTCGAAATTGGCACATTCCGTCCCCAAATGATGAGTGGTGATACCTTAGTCGCTGGCGAAGTTGGTTATGTCGCAACAGGCTTTAAGACGGTGCGTGAATGTCGTGTAGGTGACACCATCACCAACGTCATCAACGGCGCGAAAGAAAGCTTGCCCGGCTATCAGCAAGTAAAACCGATGGTGTTTGCGGGAATCTACCCTGTCAACAATGACGACTATACCGATCTGCGCGAAGCGTTGGATAAGCTTCAGCTCAATGATGCTTCGTTGGTGTATGAGCCGGAAACATCTCAAGCCTTAAATTTCGGGTTTCGCGTGGGCTTTCTCGGTTTGTTCCATATGGAAATCGTGCAAGAGCGTATTGAGCGAGAATATGATCTTGATATTCTGGCGACAGCACCGAGCGTAGAATACGAATTGCAGATGCGGGATGGCACTGTCACGACGATTGATAGTCCGGCAGAGCTTCCCGACCCCAGCTTGATTGAGGAAATTCGCGAACCGTGGATGAAAATCCAGTTGTATACCCCTGAAGAATATATCGGGGTGATCATGGATTTGGTCATCAAGAAACGCGGTGAATACGTCAACATGGAATATATTGATAAAACCCGTGTCATTTTGACGTATCTATTCCCGCTTTCTGAGTTGATCATTGATTTCTACGACCGCCTCAAAAGCGCAACCAAAGGCTATGCCAGTTTAGACTATCAATTTGATAGTTATAAAGCAGAAGACCTTGTGAAGTTAGACATCCTTGTGAACGGCGAACCTGTGGATGCCTTGGCGATCATCGCCCATCGCGATCACGCCTACCACAAGGGACAAAAATTTGTCTCGAAATTAAAAGACCTCATTCCGCGCCAGCAGTTTGCGGTGCCCATCCAAGCGGCGATTGGCAAGAAGGTCATTTCCCGTGCAGATGTCAAAGCGATGCGTAAAGACGTGCTTGCAAAATGTTATGGCGGGGATATTAGCCGTAAGCGCAAACTGCTCGAAAAGCAGAAAAAAGGCAAGAAGCGCATGAAGATGATCGGCTCTGTCGAAGTGCCACAAGAAGCTTTCATGGCACTTCTGAGCTTAGACGAAGAAGATTAAACGCGCAGTTTCAACAACGTCGCGCGGATGACTTCAGCGAAGTCTTCACCGCGCGCGGTTTCAGTCAGTTCTGCGCCATAAGTTTCAATATGTGCAAGTCCCTCACCCACCTGTAACCACAGGTGGGTTTTGCTTAATGTGGGGGTTGATGCAATCTCTGCTTGCGGTTGGTACATGACACTCTCAATCATGATGGAGTCATAAAACGCGCGGTCTTCGGAACGGACGAGTGTCGCCGCATCGACATTGAGCGCGTGATCGCTCAGCGCGGGTAAAAAGTCGGTTCCCCAAAACGGCCCATGTAATAACACGGCTGATTCAGAAACGGCGATCATGGCAATTGTGCGTTCCAACGCGATAATCCCCGGCGCGCCCAAAGCGAAGTAACTGGCTAAGTCCAAAATATACACGCTGATGAGGTCTTGCGTAGCTTGGAAGATCGCCCGCCCAAACGGTAAAAATGGATCATCAAACCGTTGTATCGGCAGTGGCATTTTGATCAATTCCGGTTTTACCCACAGCCCTATCAAGGGTTTTTGAGTGTTTTGCCAAGCCGTAAGTTTTTGATGCGCTCTATTCATGAGGTTCGATTTCTGCTTGTTCTTTCAACATGCGCCATGTTGAGGCTAAACCCCATAAAGAAGTCCACGCGTTGGCATAGTCATTCCCACCGCTAAAACCGAAACTGCGTGAACGGGTTTTCCCACCGTAAGAGACGGCTACCGCGCTCATTTCGGCGCTGTCGGCCGCATCTTCTTGGCTACTACTCAAACTCATAAAGGTGATGACAGGATGTTTTTCCCCCGCAGTTTGAGCAAAATGTCGTGCTGTTTGTTCCGCCATTTCTCGAACAGAAGATGCCTCTGAAAACGCGATCACTTCAGATAAATCGGCAATCGTATGAAAGTGATGCGGTTCCCCTAAATGCTCGTGGATGACAGGACTTGAGGAAAGTTTTTGATGCTGTGCAGGGGGCATCCCGACTTCGACGACGATTAATTGGGTGTTGTGTTTCGCCAGCGCTGTCCCTAATGCAGATTCTATCGTGTCGGAATCTACGCCGAAGATGAATTTATTCATGCGCTGACGTAATTGTTCTTCAACTTCGGCAATCATCGCGCTGGCAATTTCATGACTATCCGCTTTTGCGGTGATGCGAACATCCACTTGCCCACTGTGAGCAGCCAAGCCGACGGTTGGGTTGCTGGCTTGAAGCAGTTTGTCGCCTATCAGCTCATCCAATGCGCTTTCGCCGATGCCGGCCGTTTTCAAAACGCGCGCTTTGATGACCGTCCCGCTTAAGCCGTATTCCTTTTGTAAAAGCGGAATGACCTCTTGGGTGAATAAATATTTCATTTCACGCGGAACCCCCGGCAAACTCAGTACGACATGGCCTTCATGTCGCACAGCGAAGCTGGGCGCTGTCCCTACCGCGTTCTCAATGATGATCGCTTGGTCAGGGACATAGGCTTGCCGACGGTTGTTTTCCGGCATTTGTGTGCGGAACCCGCTAAAACGCATCGCGATTGCATCGAGCAATTTTTCATGAAATACCAATTCGCGGTGGGTGGCCTTCGCAACTGCTTGGCGCGTCATATCGTCAATCGTGGGGCCGAGACCGCCACACGTAATCACAACATCGGCACGGCTCATCGCAATGCGAATAGCATCCGTAATTCGATGTTCGTTATCGCCGACGGTCGTCATAAAAAACACATTGACGCCAATATCGCGCAACCCTCGTGCAATAAATACAGAATTGGTATCGGTAATTTCACCTAGTAATAATTCTGTTCCAATAGCAATAATTTCAGCAGAAACTTCGTGTGCCATCGCTGTTTTCACCTTACGATTTTTTGCAAATTCGTAGTTCATCACTATAATGTGTCTAAGCAAAAAGAAATGTGCGAAAATAGCGCAAGTTCTTTATGCAAAATAAACAATTAATGACAAAGTTGCACAAATTAAATCCATTAGTAATTCAATCTAAATAGATTCTCGTATGGAGGAGTCATTGTGGCAAGTGTAACCTTTCGCCATGTGTGGAAACGCTATCCGAATAATGTGGCGGCAGTAAAAGATTTAAGTATCGAAGTTGCGGATAAAGAATTTCTTGTTTTAGTAGGCCCCTCAGGGTGCGGTAAGTCAACCAGCTTGCGTATGTTGGCGGGTTTAGAAGAAGTCTCCGAAGGTGAAATTCTTATTGGGGATCGTGTGGTAAACAATGTTGCGCCAAAAGATCGCGATATTGCCATGGTCTTCCAAAGTTACGCACTCTACCCCCACATGACCGTTTATGACAATATGGCATTCGGTCTCCGTTTACGTAAAACCCCCAAAGCAGAAATTGATAAGCGCGTTCGTGATGCAGCCAAGAGCTTAGGTATTGAGCAAATGCTGGATCGTCGTCCTCGTCAACTTTCGGGTGGTCAGCGTCAACGTGTGGCTGTAGGCCGCGCCATCGTGCGTGAACCATCGGTCTTCTTGATGGACGAACCGCTCTCGAACTTAGATGCAAAACTGCGTGTGGAAGCCCGTTCTTTCATCAGCAAACTGCACCAACGTCTAGAAACCACCTTCATCTATGTGACCCACGATCAAACAGAAGCGATGACGATGGGTACACGTATTTGTGTGTTGAATGCGGGTGAATTGCAACAAATGGATACCCCGTACAATTTGTACCACAACCCACGCAATAAATTTGTGGCGAGCTTCATTGGTAGCCCGTCCATGAACTTCTTTGATGGTAACTTGGTACAAGAAGATGCGCGCCTCTACTTCCGATCCCAAAATATGAATTTGCCCATCCCTGCTTCTAAAGCAGATATGTTCAAGTCGCACGTGGGCAAGCGCGTCCTGTTCGGCATTCGCCCAGAAGATATTGATGATGTTGATTACCAACGTCAAAACATTACCCCTGCAGTGATCGAAACCACCGTTGATGTGGTCGAACAAATGGGTAATGAAATGATCCTGTACTTGGATGCCGCAGGTAAAACCTTCGTTGCTCGTACCGACCCCCGCACTAGCGCCCGTATTGGGAATAAATTAGGGGTCGCCTTCAACATGGATAACATCCACATTTTCGACGTAGATACTGAATTATCGTTGTCTTACGATCATAAAGCGGCTGCTCCAGCGGTTGTCTAATTCAGTTCGCGTAATATTTGAGCTGTTAACCGCCTCTATGACAGAGGCGGTTTTAATTTATCCGCTATACGGCTCACCTTTGATAAACATTGCGTTCATCCGACATGAATTTGGGAGTTTTGTGTGAAAATTGCACTCCACACAAGTAGTGACTGTTTTGAAGAATTAAAAGAAGAATGGAATCCCCTGCTTCGAAAAAGCACCTCTAACTTAATTTTTTTAAGTTGGGAGTGGCAACATACATGGTGGAAAAGTTATGAAGCAGGTGACTTGTGGATCGTCACCTTACGAAATGATGATGATACGCTCATTGCAATTGCTCCATGGTTTATTCAAACCTATGACTCAAAGCGCGTTTTACGCATTGTAGGTTGTGTGGATGTCACGGATTATGTAGACATCATCGCTGCCCCTGAGCATCTCACTGAAGTATATGACACACTGGCTCAGTTTTTACTGGAACACAATAACGAGTTTGACCGCATCAACTTGTGTAATATCCAAGAGAAATCGCCTTCCTGTACAGAATTCTTGAACGCATTGAAAACACGCGGTTTTGATGCCAAGCTCGAATTCCAAGAAGTCTGCCCGATCATCACCCTTCCCGCTACTTTTGAAGATTACCTCAACCAACTCGATAAAAAACAGCGCCATGAAATACGGCGAAAAATTCGCAAAGCAGAAAACGAAACCGATTTAACATGGTATTTTGTTGGCGAAGAACACAACTTTGAAGATGAAATCAACACCTTCTTCCACTTGATGGCGACGAGCCAGCCTTCTAAAGCAGAATTTTTGCAGGACGAAAAGAATGCACATTTCTTCCGTTCTATTCTGTACGTCATGCGCGATGCGGGATGGCTGAATTTAAGCATCCTGAAAATGAACGGCATCCCTGTTGCGGCCTATTGCAACTTTGACTATGACAATCATATTCAAGTCTATAATTCCGGCTTAGATATCAATCAATTTAACACGTTGAGTTCAGGGATTGTATTACTCTCATTCTTGATCGAAGACGCGATCAAGAAACAGCGAAGCATATTTGACTTCTTGCGCGGGAACGAAACCTATAAGTACCGCATGGGGGCAAAAGATACCGTTGTCTACATGCTCAAAGCCAAGGTAGAACAACCTGTGAGCGTATAAAAAAACGCGGTCAACTGACCGCGTTTTTCTTACCCACCATACGCATTCGGAATATCCGCCACGAGGGTTGTCACATATGGCTTCCCTGATATTTGAATTTCCAATGCTTCGTCTTCTGTCAAGAGCGTTTGCCCTTTGTGATACAGCACATCATTGAATGCATCATAACGGTAACGGCGGTTCACCCAACCGTATAAGCCGTGTTGAAAGGCAACATCAAACTGCACGGCCTGATCTTCTTCAATGATGATTTCATCAACGATCCAAACGGGTGCGTATTGGGCGAGATGCGCTTTCGCTTTAATATCCCGCTTGTTCAAAATCGTATCAGGATTCATTCTTCACTTCCCTGAAATAGTGGCAAAGATTTCCTATAGTGTAGTCTATTTTAACGATGTTGAGCAAAAAACCATAGTGTAACGTTCGGTTTACCCTTATTTTTCAGAAAAGAATATAATCGCTCCGTTTTCATTGATCGTTTGGGAAGGACTACTCATGCCACGCGCGCTTCTTAGTGTGTACGACAAAACAGGACTTATTGAATTTGCTTCGCGGTTAGCAGGCTTAGGTTGGGATTTAATTGCAAGTGGCGGAACTGAACGCGCCCTACGTGAGGCAGGCTTCAAAGTTACGCCTGTAGAAACCGTTACGGGCACAGATGAAATGCTCGGTGGGCGTGTAAAAACTTTACACCCCGCAATCCATGCAGGGATTCTCGTTCGCGATTCGCAAGCTGATCTCAACCAGCTTGAAGCACATGGTTATGAACCGATCCGCATGGTGGTTTGCAACTTGTATCCCTTTCAAGAAACTGTCGCAAAAGAAGGCATCTCGATTCAAGACGCAGTCGAACAAATTGACATCGGCGGTGTGACGCTCATCCGCGCAGCGGCGAAAAACTTTTTGCACGCCGTTGTGGTTTCAGATGTCAATGATTATGAACGCATTGGCGACTTACTGGAGCAACACGGGGAAATTGATATCGCTGTGCGTCGTGAGTTAGCGATCAAAGCATTTGCCCACACGCGCGATTACGACACGGCAATTCATGCCTATCTTTCTCAGGGAACAGATGCGGTAGAACTCAACGAAGAACTGCCTGAGACATTATCGCTCGGCTTATACCGAGCGCAAGTCTTACGTTATGGCGAAAACCCACACCAACAAGGTGCGTACTATACCCGTATTGCCAACAGCGGGCCGTTGGGGGGAAAGGTACTCGGCGGTAAGGAACTGTCTTATAACAACATTTTAGACCTTGATGCCGCGTGGCGTGCCGTCAGTACGTATAGCCGTGCAACAGTAGTGATTGTGAAACATCTCAACCCGGTAGGCATCGCCAGCGGGAACAGTATCGCGGAGGCCTACCCGCATGCATTTGCTTCTGACCCTGTTTCTGCCTTCGGTGGTGTGATCGCCGTCAATCAAACGGTGGATGAGGCGTTTGTAGACACGCTAGGTTCGCTCTTTTTAGAGGCTATCGTCGCGCCGAACTTCACTTCTAAAGCGCAGGCGATGCTGAATGAGAAGCGGAAAAACTGTCGCTTATTGCAGGTGAATAGCTTTTATGATGGGCGCGACTTTGAAATCAAGTCGGTGCATCGCGGGTTTCTCGTCCAGCGCATCGACCTCGGCGACCCTGAAAACAGCAATTACACGGTGGTATCAAAACGTACACCCACCACCCAAGAACTGGATGCTTTGCAGTTTGCATGGCGCGCTGTGCAACATGTAAAATCCAACGCGATTGTGATCGCCAATGGATACGCAACGCTTGGGGTTGGCGGGGGGTTACCCAGTCGTGTGGATGCTGCCAAGATCGCGGTAGAAAAAGCGGGCGAACGAAGCCGAGGTGCTGTTTTAGCCTCTGATGCGTTCTTTCCATTTGCTGACGGAATTGAGGTGGCCGCCAAAGCAGGCATCACCGCCATTATTCAACCTGGGGGTTCGATCCGAGACAGCGAAGTGATCCAAGTTGCGGATAGTGCAGACATCGCCATGATCATTACAGGAGTGCGACACTTCCGACACTAAAAAGATTCTCAACTTCTGCCCTTGCGAACAAGCTAAGCCAATGTTAGACTTTGGGCGTAGTTGCCACCTTAGCTCAACGGCAGAGCAACCGCTTCGTAAGCGGTAGGTTTTGGGTTCAAATCCCAAAGGTGGCTTTCCAAAAAATATGCCCGCCAAGAGGTTTCTCTTTAGCGGGCATATTACTTTATTTAAGCTGGAGCTGGATTTTACAATGAGCGAAAGTCTTCTACCTGTCACGATTTGTGTAGCAGGCGGAACCGGGTCTGGAAAGACGACCGTTTCAACTGCCATCGTAGAACGTATCGGAAGTGAAAACATTTCCTATGTTCCGCATGATGCCTATTATAAGGACATTACTGAAACCCTACCTTTAGATGAAACGGGGCGTGTCAATTTTGATCATCCAGAGGCGTTAGATACCCCGTTGATGCGTGAGCATCTTCTTGCTCTACAACAAGGTAAAAGCATTGAAATTCCTGTGTATGATTTCACGACGGATTCGCGCACAGGCGAATTCATTCATGTGGAGCCACAACCAATCATTTTGGTCGAAGGGATTTTGACTTTATCCGAGCCTACCCTGCGTCCTTTATTCGACGTAAAAATATTTGTCGATGCCGACCCGGATATCCGTTTTATCCGCCGTTTGAAGCGCGATATTGTAGAGCGCGGGCGTAATCCCGAATCGGTGATCAGTCAATATCTGACGACGGTTCGCCCGATGCACCTTGAATTTGTCGAGCCGAGCAAGCGCTATGCCGATGTTATCATCCCTGAAGGTGGGTTTAATACCGTTGCGATTGATATGATTTCGGATCGAATTCGCAATTTATTGAAACTTCGTCCAAGCCGCCCGACGGGCAGGGATTGATTCCCATAAAAATATCATGCTATACTTCAAGCACAACTGGATATGAACAACCATGACAGGGAAAAGTAAACGCCCCTTCTTTTGTAAGAGAGTGTGAACCATCGGCTGAAAGTTCACTCAAAAGACCCGTTAAAAAGTCACCCTCGAGTTGCGCTGCCGAACTCAAAAATAAGCAGTGCCGGGAATGCCCGTTATAGCGATCAAAGTGCTGTGGATTCATTTCTGCAGAAACAAGGTGGTACCACGAAGCCCATCGTCCTTGTGTCGATGGGCTTTTTGTATCTAAGGTAAGGAGTGAAAATGCCGTCGCTCAATGATACCAACGATTATTACGATTCTATTGCTGAATATTACCCCTTCTTCTTTCGAGATTGGGAAACGGCGATGGAACGTGAAGGTTTGGGGTTACGCTCGATCTTCCGCAATCGCGGGGTCATCCGTGTTTTGGATGCCTCTTGCGGAGCGGGAGCGCAAGCCATCTCCCTTGCCAAATTAGGTTTTGATGTCGTCGCTGTAGACCCCAGCGCGGGAATGCTTCGCAAAGCGCAAGAAATTGCCGAAGCGCATGGCGTGGCTGACAAAATTGAGTTCATCCGCAGTGATTTTTTGCATTTGATGGACCAAGTGAGCGGCCCCTTTGATGCCATTGTCACGAAGGGAAATGCCCTTCCCCATCTTCTGCTTGATGAAGAAATTGAGACCACCCTACTCATCTTTATGGAGCTTTTACGGCCGGGGGGAACGTTGGTCATCGGCATGCGTGACTTTGGCCCGTTCATGGAAAACCGTCCGCGGTTCATCCCTGGGTTTATTCATGAGCTGGAAGACAACAAGGAATTCATCACGTTTGAGACATGGGAATGGGAAGACGGCCCACCCGTGATTGCAACTCAAAACTTGTACATCATCCAAGGAACCCCGCCGGATCGTTATGACACGGTACGCCGAAAAGTCATGTATCGCCCCTTATCAGTAGATGAGGTGCGCGTTGTCCTGAGTGAACTTGGCTTTGAAGACATCATGGATCAACCTGACCGAGCGGAACAGGTTTTGGTGGTCCGTAAACCCTTAACCCATGAATAAATGACGCATTGGAAAGACCGATAGGAGCTTTACATAATGACCCAAGCAATGCCTAAGAATTTTGATTTTGCAGAGGCAGAAGCCCGACTTTACGACACATGGGAAAAGAACGGGTATTTTAAGCCCGAAGTTGCCTCTAGTGATGCTGAACCTTTTGTGATTAGCATGCCCCCGCCCAACGTGACTGGGGCTTTGCACATCGGTCATGCGGTGTTTGTTTCACTGGAAGACTTGATGACACGCCATGCGAGAATGTCTGGAAAGGCTGCGTTATGGGTTCCCGGCACCGACCATGCAGGCATCGCCACGCAATTGCAAGTTGAAAAGTTACTGCAAGAAGAAGGCACTTCACGCCATGATATCGGCTATGAGGCGTTCCTCAATAAAACGTGGGAATGGAGAGAAAAATACGGCGGTGCCATTACGGGACAATTACGTCGTTTAGGCGCAAGTTGTGATTGGGATCGCGAACGCTTTACGTTAGATGATGGTCTCTCTAAAGCCGTTCAAGAAGTCTTCATTCGCCTGTATGAACAAGGTCTTATTTATCGCGGGCCTCGCCTCGTCAATTGGAGTCCGGGCTTACAAACGGCGGTGAGCGATCTCGAAGTGGAGCGCGAAGAAGAAAACGGCAAGCTGTATTTCTTCAATTATCCAGTTGAAGGCGGTGGTTCTTTGCCTGTGGCGACAACCCGCCCCGAAACCATTTTGGGGGATACCGCCGTGGCCGTTCACCCTGACGACGAACGCTACAAAGAATACATTGGCAAAAATGCGTTAGTGCCCATGTTAAACCGCCCGATTCCCATCATTGCTGATGCGTATGTTGAACGTGAGTTTGGGACTGGCGCCCTTAAAGTCACCCCTGCGCATGACTTCAACGATTATGAGCTGGCAAAACGGCATCAGTTAGCGTTGATCAACATCATGAATCAGGATGCCAGCATCAACGAAAATGGCGGGCCATATGCAGGTTTAGACCGTTTCGCATGTCGTGAGAAGATTTGGCAAGACATGACTGACGCGGGCATGACGATCCGCGTGGAAGATCACAAGATGGTCGTCCCCCGTTCCCAGCGTGGTGGTGAAGTCGTTGAGCCGATGCTCTCCACGCAGTGGTTCTTGAAAATGGAAGCGATTGCGGCCAAAGCACTAGACGCCGTCCGTCATGGAGACATCACGATTGTGCCTGAACGCTTCGAAAAAGTGTACTACCACTGGCTCGAAAATATTGAGGATTGGTGCATCAGTCGGCAGTTGTGGTGGGGACACCGGATTCCGGCATGGCATGGCAAAAACGGCGAAATCTACGTGGGTAAAGAAGCGCCCCAAGGCGATGGCTGGACACCAGAATATGACGTGTTAGACACATGGTTCAGCAGTGGATTGTGGCCTTTTAGCACGTTGGGATGGCCGGAAAACACGCCGGATTTACAGCGCTATTACCCCACAACCATCATGGAAACAGGCTATGACATCCTGTTTTTCTGGGTGGCACGTATGATCATGATGGGATTGTGGTTCACCAATAAACCACCCTTTAAGACGGTGTATCTGCATGGGTTAGTGCGCGACAAATTTGGCCGTAAGATCAGCAAAACGTTGGGTAACGTGATTGATCCGGTGGAGTTGATTGAAAAATATGGCGCGGACCCCTTACGCTTCACCTTACTCACAGGGGGAACGCCCGGTAATGACATCAACTTGGATATCACCCGTGTGGAACGAAACTGGCGCTTCGTGAACAAAGTTTGGCAAATGGCAAACTTCATCACACAAAACCTCGATGATCTTGCAGATGAAACCCTGCCTGCGCCGGAAAAACTCGACCTGCCCACCCGCTGGATATTAAGCCGTCTCAATACGCTCATCAAACAGGTGGATCGGTTATTTGAAACCTATCAATATGGCGAAGCGGGTCGTCAAATCGATGATTTCTTGTGGGGGGAATTTGCAGATTGGTTCATCGAGATCAGCAAAAACCCGCTGTATACAGGCAGTGATGAGCAAAAGACCATCGCCCGTCAAACCTTGTTGCATGTGATGAAGGTGGGGTTACGCCTACTGCATCCGTTCATGCCATTTGTGACGGAAGAAATTTGGTCGTATCTGCCCAATAACGAGAAACCACTGATCATTTCATCATGGCCCACGGTGGACGAGCGCTACATTGATGAGGCGGCCGAACGTGAAATGACGATGTTGATCGACCTTGTGCGGAATGTTCGCAATATCCGCGATGAGTACAACGTGGAGCCATCGCGTCGAATTACGGCAGTCGCCGCGTCTGGACAATCCGAACCGATCCTTAAGGCGTATGACTATTTGTTCTCGCGCTTGTGTAACGTGAGTGAGATTCGCACGATGACTTCGGACGAATCTGCGCCTGACAACTCTGCTTCTGCAGTAGTTGGGGACGTGACCTTGTATCTGCCCCTCGCAGATTTTATCGATGTGAGCGCGGAAGTTGAGCGGTTGAGCAAAGAACAAGCGAAAGTCATCGAACAAATTCTAAAATCTCAGGCGATGCTTTCGAACGAACAATTCATCAGCCGTGCGCGCCCTGACGTGGTGGAACGTGAACGGCATCGTCTTGCAGAGCTTGAAGCGAGCAAAGCCAGTTTGCAAGAACGTATGGATCAGCTTTCGAAATAAATTCTGACGCGCAAAAGAGTAGTTGTATCAGCGATACAGCTACTCTTTTTGTTCCCGCAGTCGCATGAAGATTTGACGGCCAGCGGTCTTAATCGCTTTACGCACGTTCTCATGGGTTTCAGTTTCATAGAGCGCTTTTAGTGCGTTAAGCGCATCTTCATCGCCTACGACGGCTAAATCTTCAACCGAACGCAAGCGAATATCTGCATCACGATCTTGTAAGCGTGATATATGGTAATCAATAATTTTTTTCTCTGAGTTCATCATGGAAATGATCCTTCTTGCTTAGTGATCATTTTTACCTCAAATACGCTAATTTAGTTAGGCGTTCGTGCTACGGCTTCCCTGTTATTATCAGGTTACCCCTCACATCTGTTGTTAGAGATTGTTTATAATCGCCATATACAGCGTTCATATCATGAGTTTAAAGGGATTTTAGTTTGACGCAGGCTCCCAAAGTTTGTCCAAAATGTGATGCGGTGGTCCAACCCAACGCAATTTATTGCAGTATGTGTGGCACGCCGTTGCAACAAAACTTACTTCGGAGTCAGGATTTAAGTGAGCTTGTCCGCCCCCGAAGTGGATATGAACAGAAGTATGGTGAAGCAGACTTGTTAGAAACCAATGACGGGCGCAAAGGCGGACAGTTAGCCGCGCTTCTCATCTTGGGTGCAAGTTTGTTTGCATGTGGGTTACTCACGGTATTTGGGGTCACACGCTTTATAGAATCTACCCAGCCCCCTACCCCTACAGACCCGCAGGCAATCATTGCGGAAGACACTGTCGAGTTGGTGATCAGCACCAACACCGCTTTCCCAACATTGAATTTACCAACGGTGACATTACCGCCACCGACAAGTACAGCCACTGAAACCCCCGGCCCCTGTCGTGTTGTGGTCGCGCCCGGCGCAGACTTGATCGCGCTCGCCAGTTACTGCGGGCATCGCAGTCTGGACGTTATCCCGCTCATTTTGACTTTAAACGGCATCAGCGCGCCTGAGAATATTCAATCCGGTCAACAGTTAGATATTCCATGGCCTACCAGCACCGTTGACCCGAACGCGCCCACAGCCACGACAGTTGTGAGTAGCAGCTTGGCGAATTTCCAAGCGCGCTCTAGTTCCGATAGTATTGCGTCTATCAATGGGACCCCGATCAATACGTTAGAGCCACCGACACCCATCCCAACGCCAACGTTACCGTTGGGGGTTGGCTTTCATTCCATCATTGGGGGTGAAAGCATGGTGAGTATTGCAATTTCTTATAATACCAGCGCTGAAGTGCTCTCCCAGTTGAACCCAGAGATTCCTTTCACGCAGTGTGATTTCAGTGTTTTTTCAGGTGGCCCCGCGTGTACGGTACAACTTTCTGTCGGACAGCAGATTCGTGTGCCCATCCCGACACCTCTGCCTACAGAAACCCCTACGCCGTCAGGTAGTGAGACCGCAACGCCGACGATTACGCCGACTTTTAATGCGCCCAGTCCGCTTTCGCCGGGCAACGGCGCTTTATTCCTTGCCGGGCAACTCGTGACCCTGCGCTGGGTCACCACGGGGACATTAGGCCCGCGCGATGTTTACCGTGTAGAGGTGCGCGACCTCACCATTGACCAAACCTACCTGATCGACACAACCGAACTTTCGGTCATCGTGTCTGAAAGTTGGCAAGGTACGGATGGTCGGCGTCATGTGTATTCGTGGCGTGTGAGTGTAATTAACCTAGATACAAATCAAGTATATTTCACGACGGAACCCAGAGAATTTACTTGGGTGGGTCGCGAAGCGAGGTAGTGATGATAAAATTCTTTGTTCGCTCAACAGTTTTATGTGGACTTCTTATCGCAGTGCTCACAGCGTGCGATATGACGGCGCTCCCTGACCCGCCAACGCCTACGCTGGAAAGTACGGTCGATACGCCTTTAGAAGTCACGGATGCTGTCGTCACACCATCACCCCAATTCACGCAACCAGCGACCCCCTTGCCACCGTTGTTAGAAAGCCCAACGCCAAGTTATACACCCGGCCCGCCGACAGAGACACCCACCCCAACCCCAACATTGGGGCCGATTGAATATCTCATTCAGCCGAATGACACGTTCTATTATGTTTTGCGTCAGAATGGGTTGGATTTTATGGCTGAAGCGGAAGTGCTCAGTTTGAACCCGAACATCATTAACCGTGACCGTCTGCCTGTCGGCGTCACGATTTTACTGCCCCGCCCTACTGCAACGGAAACCCCTGTAGGCTATGATCAGACCGTGACGGCGTTACCACCTACACAACCTATACCGGATATGATCGCGCCGGATGCTTTGGTTGCGGAAGTGGCCGTCAACGCAGGGGAAACAATCATCGGCGTAGCGCTTCGCAATGACACAACGTTGGTCATTTTAGCCACCTTAAATCCAGATTTAGGTTGGTTCAATTGTGATTTTTCGAATCCTAGCGGTGGCTCTGGATGTAACGTCTCGTTGATCGAAGGTCAGTTGGTGAATGTGCCACAACCAACCCCAACGCCCACCGTATCCCCCACCATTTCGGGAAATGAAACGCCGACATCCGTGCCAACCTATGCGCAACCTGCGTATGTTTTCCCCGCAGACCATGTGAGTATTTCGCCACGAACCTTCACATTACAGTGGATTAGCCAAGGTGTTTTGGCACCGAATGAATATTATCTGGTGCAAGTGGAAGATTTAACGTCTGGTGCTCAACACGTAGATGTGACCAAGAGCACGTCTTATGAACTGCCCGCAAGCCTGATCCCCACCGATGGACAGCCTCATCAAATGCGCTGGCGCGTGAGCATTGCGACGCCTAACGAAATTGGGGTGTATCGCATCATCAGCGGTGGTGAAAATTGGCGTAACTTCCAATGGATGAGCCGTTAATGAATCCGTCCAAATTCACGGGCGAGTTGGTCGCTGGTCATATGGATCATCGTCGGTCGCCCGTGAGGACATGTTAAGGGCGACTGACACCGCTCTAACTGACGGATCAAACCCGTCATTTGCTCCATACTCAAAATTTGTCCGGCTTTAATCGCCGCTTGCTTGCATACGCGCATGATAATTTTCGCTTCTACTGCCTGTTGACCGGGTGCTTTCCCACCTTCTAAGTCTTGCAAAATATCATGGATGACTTCGAGAGGGTCACGATCCGCAAGGATCGCAGGCACCGCGCGAACGATGAACACACTCGTGCCAAACGGTTCGATCTCAAAGCCAATCTCGCTGAGCACATTTAAGCTCGCTTCTAAAATGGCGGATTCCGCAGGGGGCAGTTGGATCGTTTGAGCGGCGAGCGTATATTGTTTGGTCGGCGTTTTTGCCTCATGTTCCATCATAAATTGCTCGTATAACACCCGCTCATGCGCCGCGTGCTGATCAAGTAAATACATGCCTGCAGGTCCTTCCGCGATGATGTAACTGGCCGCGACTTGGCCAACAACCCGCAAAACAGGCAACGAACGCGGATTTTGCGACATATCCACGCCAGCGCTTGAATAATGCTCACCGGTTGTCTCATCGTATTGTTTGCGCGCCCACTGTCCGCTGTCACGTATATCCATTTCAAGATCAAGCTGTTGATCTTGCGGGGGTGGACTGAGCCGTTGGGAAGGTTGATAATTCCACACTTGCTGAGCAGAGTCAGGATCATTCATCTGCCCATCTCGAACAATCGGCATCTGGGCATGATGAATCACAGCACGCCGTACCGCCCTTTGCACCGCGCTAAAAACGGCATCTGGCTGTTGAAACCGTACTTCGGCTTTGGTGGGATGCACATTTACATCCACCAGTTCAGGGGGCATCTGAATATTCAGCACGGCGATAGGATACCGCCCTGTCATCAAAAGCGTGTGGTACGCCTGAATCACCGCATAGGTCAAACTGCTGTCTTGAATCCAACGTCCGTTGATGAACAAGGTAATTCGGTTTCGATCCGCGCGGTTAAAACTGGGCGTTGAGGTGAAGCCAAACACTCGAATCTCATGATGCTCGTCTTCAACCTCAAACATATTCTTGATGTTTTCGAGGCCCAACGCGGACATCATGACATCCAGTAGATAGCCACTGCCACTGGTACGGAAGATTTCACGCTCATCTTGTTCGAGGATGAAACGAATATGCGGATACGCCATCGCATAACGGGTGATTACGGTGGCAATTTGGCGTTTTTCAGTGCTTTCAGACTTTAAAAATTTGAGGCGCGCAGGCGTATTGAAGAATAAGTTCTCAATCGTGAGAATCGTCCCACTGGGAAGGCCTACATTTTTGCGCTGTTTGAGCTTTCCCCCTTCAAGGTGCAAGAGCGTCCCCATCGCATCACTTTCGTGACGGGTGGCTAACGTCACACTGCTAACGGAAGCGATACTTGCCAGCGCTTCTCCACGAAAGCCGAGCGTATAAATTCGGAATAAGTCATCGATGGAACGTAGTTTACTGGTGGCATGGCGTAGAAAAGCTGTTTCAACTTCGCTTGAAGGAATCCCATTCCCGTCGTCGGTGATGCGGATGCGTTTACGACCATCCCCCGTGATCGAGATGTGAATTTGACGCGCGTTGGCATCAATCGCGTTTTCAAGCAGCTCTTTAACAACCGATGCAGGACGTTCGACAACTTCGCCCGCCGCAATCTGAGAAATGACATCGTCGGCTAAAACTTGGATACTCATCGCAGTAACACTTTACGAACATTTGTGCAAGAATTCTTGGATGATAACAAACCCTGCCTCATGATGAAATACTTGAATTAGGAAATAGTGTGTTCGATTTCACTGGAAGCTGAATATAAAACTTACTGCCCTTCCCTAAATCACTAACGACCCCTACCGTACCAGAATGGTGGACGACGATGCTATGCACGATAAATAAGCCAAGTCCTACCCCTTTGACCGACTTGTGTTCACGGCGTGCGATGCGCACATGGCGCTGGAACAAACGAGCTTGATCTTCGATAGAGATACCGTACCCTGTATCCTCTACTTCAATGCGTATATTTCCGCCTTCTTGCCTTGCGTGGATCATGATTTTGCCACCATCCGGTGTGTATTTGATGGCATTATCCACAAGGTTTGAGATTGCGCGCGTTAACATCAGGTGGTCAGCGTATAAAATGGGCAGGTTTTCATCAATGCTTGCGGTGAGCGTAAGCGCACTTTTCTCTGCGGGGACTAAGTGATTGGCAACAATTTTCAAGATGATTTCTTCAAGGTCGCAAGGCGTCCGTACCATTTCATAAAACCCTGTTTCGGGGTCAAAGCGTCCTGCATCTTGAATGTTATCGACGATATCAATCATCTGGTCGATGCCAGAAGAAATGCGGTTGAAGATAATCTCTTGCTGTTCGGTCATATGGGGGAACTGTGCTTCAAATATTCCCATAAAGCCGTGAATGGCCGCTAATGGAGAGCGTAAATCGTGCGAGACGACGCGGATATAATTATTTTGATTTAACATGGAGCGTCGCGATTGGGTGATGTCTTTAAAAAGAAGCGCATAGCCTTCAAAACCGGTGGCTTGTAAATCCACCCGCTGTACGGAATACCACGAATCATTTGCAGAATACGTCGCGGAATTGACCTTTCCATGCAGGCAGTCTAAAAGCTGTGGATCGCTCAGCACAAATGAGGCAGTGTTATCCCCGACTTCATGAAGAAGCAGCTGTTCTGCGGTCTTATTCATGAAAACAAGATCATACTTCATGCCAAAAATCATTACAGGGTCAGGCAACAATGTTACTAAGGCGATGGCTGCCTTAGCATTCTCTGGGCTTTGAAGCACCTCATTCCCCTTAACTAAACGTTTTTCAATCCATGTCATATTCAGAGAAAAGTATAACAGTTTGACAGTCTAAATACTTGATGAAGTTTATTGCACCTATAATTTAATGATGCTACACTAGGTTAATTAATCGCAATATTCATTATGAAAAATTTAATATGCCTGGAAAAATTCTCATTGTAGATGATGATATTGACAGCCTAAAATTAATCGGCCTGATGTTGCAACGCAATGGCTATGAAGTGGCCGCGGCAACAACAGGGGCACAAGCGCTCTCAAAAGCGATGAGTGAAAGCCCTGATCTCATTATTTTAGATGTTATGATGCCCGACATGAACGGCTTCGATGTCTGCCGTCGCTTGCGTAGTAACCTCGACACGCAAGCTATCCCCATCATCATGTTTACTGCGAAAACCATGATTGATGATAAAGTAGCGGGGTTTGAAGCCGGTGCTGACGATTACCTGACGAAACCGACCCATCCATCCGAACTTGCGACACGTATTCAAAATGTCCTCGCCCGCAGTAGCACAAAAGCTACCCCTACCACTAGCAAAGGAACGACAGTCGGCGTCCTAGGGGCAAAAGGCGGGGTCGGCACGACGACGATTGCCGCAAACCTCGCAGCGGCACGTTTCGCTGCGGGCGATAAAGCGCTCGTGGCAGATTTCCGTTTGGGCGCAGGTGCGCTCGGCTTGATGTTAGGATTTGGCCGTTCACAAGGGATGGCAAACTTACTCACTCGCTCGATTGAGGAAATTAACGCTCGGCTGGTAGAAGCGGAGTTGGTCGTTCATGGGTCTGGATTGCGCGCTTTATTATGTTCTTCAAGGCCTAAAGAAACACAGTTGAATATGTCTTTGGAAACAGCCGCCGCGATTGTGAGAATCATCCGCTCAGTTGCGCGCCCTGCATTCTATGATCTTGGCAGTGGGCTGACCCCACAGGCGCTTCGTTTACAACGAGAAATGGATCAATTATTACTTGTGGTCGATCCCACCAATTTATCAATGACGATGGCGCGCGAAATTTTACAAGAATTAGATGCCCAACGCATGGACTACAACAAAGTAGGCGTTGTGGTGGTCAACCGCTCGACCTCAACCAACCTTGCCTCATGGCGAGACGTTGAACAAATTCTAGGGCGTGATGTGCGTGGAGCCATCGCTTTAGCGTCAGACCTGATGGCCCAATCGCTGAATAATAATATCCCTGCGGTGGCACATCAACCCACAGCGATTGCTTCAACACAAATGATTAAACTTGCCGAAGATGTAGTTGCCCGCTTACGGGTTACAGGCGAACTACACGCAAACTAACTAAAACCTAGTTTTTCACAAAAAAGTTATGCTATGTTCCAAACAGAATTGCGCGAAATCGTTTCGCTTTTAAAATTCTCGCAGTATGTTGTTGCATTTACAGGCGCGGGGATCAGCACTGCCTCGGGCATTCCTGACTTTAGAAGTCCAGAATCCGGTTTATGGAATGACCCCAACGCACTACAAGCCGCGAGTTTGATGGGGTTTCGTCAAAACCCACGCTCATTTTATGAATGGGTTCGCCCGCTTGCAACAAAGTTATTTCAGGCTGTCCCAAACCGCGCGCATGAAGCTTTAGCCCAGTTGGAAGCCTCGAATCACCTTCAAGCGATCATCACCCAAAATATTGACCGTCTGCACCAAAAAGCGGGGTCAAACATCGTCTTTGAATTACACGGCAATATTGAAACTGCGACGTGTACGCACTGTTTACAGCACTTTGATGTGAACGTGATCCGCGCTGTGATTGAGGCACAGCAGGTTGATGTTCCACTTTGCCCCACTTGCCACAACGTCATCAAACCCGATGTGATTTTGTTTGGCGAAGAATTGCCTTTTGCGCCCTTCCAAAAATCAAAACAAGCTGCCCAAAAGGCGGATTTTATGTTTATTCTTGGAACGTCTCTAGAAGTTGCGCCAGCCAGTGACCTGCCAAAAATCAGCTTTCGGAATGGGGCAAAGCTGGTCGTCATCAATAATCAACCCACCCCGCTCGACGCGCTCGCTTTTCATGTCATTCGTGCGAAGGTAGACGAAGTGCTACCTGAAATTGCTCAGTTGTTAGGGGCAATATGAACACCCATGAACTGCCTCTGGTTAAACGGTATGAGCGCATTATCGAAATAAGCAAAATCCTCACCTCTACGCTGGATTCCCAAGTTTTGCTCAAACGTATTGTTGAAGCTGCGATTGAACTCACAAACAGCGAAGTCGCGTCAATCATTTTGCAAGATAAAAAGACGGGCGAGCTTCGCTTTGAGCAAACGTCTAACCTTGATGTGCACCAGATGCAGACCGTCACGATTCCGCTGGAAGGCAGTATTGCGGGTTGGGTCATCAAATATGGTGAACCCCGCGTCATTGAAGATGTTTACCAAGACCCTGCATTTTTCCGTAATGTTGATGACAAGCTCTCTTTTCGCACTAGAAATATCCTTGCGGTTCCGATGAAAGCGCGTAACACCGTGAATGGTGTTTTGGAAGCGATCAATAAGAATGACCAGCAGAAATTTAATGATGCGGATATTCAAACGTTATCCATCTTAGCGGGATATGCCGCCATCGCGATTGAAAATGCGTATCTGTTTCAACAAAGCGACTTTATGGCGGAAATGGTGCATGAGTTACGCAACCCACTGATGGCGATCAAGACCAGTTTGAAGCTGATGGATTCACAGCTTAATCCCGCAACCCAAACACAAAATCTCCAAGATATCACCATCGAGACAGATCGGCTGATTCAGCTCACCAATGATTTTCTCGACTTGTCACGCTTAGAATCCGGCAGGTTTCGGCTAGACCGCCAGTGGATTTCATTGGATCACGCTATATTAAGCAGTCTCCAACTCATTCACTATCAGTGTGTAAGTCGTGGTATTAATGTGCATTATGAAGCGCGTGAAATCCAACTTAACGGGGACTTTAACCGTCTCAAACAGGTGTTGGTGAATCTATTGACCAACGCCGTAAAGTACAATCGCGATGGTGGCTACATCAAGATAGAAACGGTGCAAATGCCATCATACGTTCAAGTATCTATCCAAGATTCTGGTTTAGGCATCCCCATAAATGCGCAAAAAAACCTGTTCCAGAAATTTTACCGCGCAGAAAACACGGCACAAGCAGTGGCTGGAACAGGTCTAGGATTGGTGATCGCCCGCAGAATCATTGAAGCGCATGAAGGTGATATTTGGGTGGAGAGTCACGAAAATGAAGGGACAACCTTCTTCTTTCGACTTCCGCTTACGGTTTAATCAAAATCTTCAATGCGCCTTGGGCTTGCGCCGCTTCAAATGCTGTGACCGCATCATCTAATGGGAACTGCGCGTCAATCATCGATTCGACATCGACTAACCCTTTTTCAAGCAAGCGAAGCGCCGTATCAAACGGGCCACACCGACTGCCTACAAGTCGAATCTCATTGACCACAATCGGCGACAAATCAACAGCGGGCTTTCCTGCATAGGTGCTTTTGAGATGAATGGTGCCCCGCGGTTTGACAAGGTGGATAGCTTGGTCAAGTCCCGCCTCATTGCCAGTGCACTCAATCACAGAATCAAATGAACGAGGTTCGAGTGAGTCGGCCGTCACTGCGGGAATTTGCCATTTTTCTAAAAGTTGACGCTGTCGCTCACGGCGTACCACTACTTTTAAATCTGCACCAGTGAGTTTCACGACTTGGGCGCATAACAACCCCAGCTTGCCCGCACCAATCAACAAAACTTGATCGCTAGGCTTGATATGTGAAACTTCCAGAAGTTCGCACGCTGCCGCTAAGGGTTCAGCAAAAACAGCTTGGCGGTCTGTGATCGTGTCAGGGACTGGATATAAGTTGGCTAAAGGCAAACGCACGAATTCAGAAAAAGACCCCGGTAAACTATGAATCCCAATTGCTTTTCTTTGCCCGCACAATTTACCTAACCCGCTCTGGCATAAGTCGCAGGTGCCACAGCCTACATTGATTTCACTGACGACACGTTTCCCTACCCATTCGCTCGGGCCTTCGACAACCGTCGCGACGAACTCGTGACCGAGAATACCTTGAAAGTCGTAATATCCATGGATGAGTTCTACATCGGTATTACAAATCCCTGCCAATTCAACACGCGCAAGGACACTGGGAAAAGGAACGGTATAATCCGCGACATCTTGAACGGCTAACGCACCATCAAATACAATTGCTTTCATGACACTTTACTCTTGGTTTTCAACAGGTTTTTTAGGCGCAAAATCTTCTGGGATATAGGGGCGTAATAAAGAAGCGGCGATGACACGGATCACGACGCCATCAGCAATTTCGATGTAGGCGATGCCACTGTCTGCATCAATGCTTTGTACCTTGCCGATAATCCCGCCGTATGTCACCATCTCATCCCCTTGCTGTACAGAGTTGACATACTGCTGTTGTTTTTGATAATCACGCTGGCGTGGGAAGATGACCAGTGACCAATAAGCCCCTAAGCCAAGGATAAGCACCAGCCCAACAATTAAAATTTCTGGCATAGTTCCACCTTAGATTTTTATGAATGAGTGGCATTATACCGACTTCATGGGCGAAAACAATCATGGGCGAGGTAGTCATCTGGTAGATGAGATGGTAAACTGTCTCGCAGTCTTGCTGTAATCAGACATCGTCGCTACGACACAGTGAATTTATAACTAAGTGAATGGGTGTGACAATGAAACAATCTAAGCTGATGATATTGAGCACAATATTGATGCTGAGCTTGATGGTAATTGCCCTGCCAGCTTCTGCTGGGGATCGTACACTATCAATTAATTCAGGCTCTGGAAATATACCCTACTATATTTCCGGTGAAACAACATTGGTGATGAACGGGTTTGACCTCAATTCGTTCGGGGTCGCGCTTCCTGCTGTGATTGATAAAGTCAGTATTTCTGTGGCGAATGCGGTACCCAATACCCCGATTGAAGTAGTTGTCTATCAAGATGGTAATGGCGGTTCTCCTTCAGACGCACAGCTTGTTGGGCGTACCCAAGTGACCATTAACGAACCGGGTATCTTTACGGTCACCTTCCCTACCCCACTCACGATCAATCAACCAGCGGTGTGGGTTGGCTTTTATTTGCCGATCGATTTTGAGTTCTATTCGGACACCACTGGGCCTTCCGTATTGACGTACTGGGGATGGACGCCGAACAGCACGTTTAACTTGAATAGTCTTTCTTCTGCGCAAGTATTAGGCCCAGGGGATGGAAGTGCCCCTGTCAATATCAATATGCGTGGGCGTGCACGTATCACACTCGAACTCACACAGAACCCGAATGCGACCCCAGCCCCAACTTCAACCAATACGACGGGCGCAACAACCCCTAGCGGCGACACAGTGAACTTGAGTGTTCTCGCTCAATTCCCTAATTGTACCGACGCCATGTATGATTCGGCTGATGAATTCATCAGCTTGGGCGACAGCATCAATTTACACTGTACCCAAGTTCCCTCATGGCAATCACCCGCCACACCCGCCGGCTATGAGCGCGGTGGTGCGTTATATGACATCGTGATTTTCCGTGAAAATGGGAATCCGGTGATCAGCCGTTTGAACGTTGCTGTCACTGTGTGTATTCGACCAGCCGCTGAAGACCTTGAAACTGCCGTAATTGGGCATGGGCTTGGCGCACCGCGTCAATGGCGCTTGATGCCGACTCAGCGTTTCAACGATCTGGTTTGCGCTGAAATTCGGTATGGCGGAAATATCTCTTACTTTAACCCCATCAGCTAAGAAAGGCTGTCTTTAGGATCATGCGGATCGAAACAAATGAACGGTTAGTCAACCGAAACAAGAAATTTGCGCAATATTTATTCTTTGGCAGTTTGGGGTTATTGGTCCTCAGTCTATTCCTCACGAATGCGCAGACTGTGACCAGTGCAGAAGAAGCAAGTACCGCTTTGCTTCTGCCTGCAATCATCCTTCCAATTGCTTTTATTGCGACGTTGATTTCTGTCCGCATGACCAACCTTTGGATACGCCCGCCCCGCCCTGAAACCCAAATCCAAGAAGGGATCAAAGGCGCGGCGCATAATACCGTTTTATATAACTACTATCACTTTCCTGCGCGCCATGTCATCATTGCGCCTCAAGGGGTCTTTGCAATCGTCACCCGTTTTCAAGACGGCTTATATGAAGTTGACGGCGAAAAGTGGACGACCAAAAAGAACATCATCAGCCGAATCTTAAGCATCTTCCGCTTTGATCACGTCGGCAACCCAACCAATGATGCCCGCAAAGCAGCGGCACACCTGCAAACATTGGTTGACCAGATTGACCCTGAAGTGAAAGTGCAACCGCTGATTATATTTACCGACCCCCGTGCATCCGTCACCGTGAATAATTCACCCATTCCGGTGGTGCACGCAAACCCTAAACAAACCCCTGCGCTCAAAGATTTCCTGAAAAAAGCGGGACATCAAAAAACCCTGACAAAAGATCAAATCCAAGCATTTGAAGATTTGACGCTGAAATAAAGTAGGGGCTATGGAAATCAAAAGCATACAGAATCCTCGACGAGTAAAACGTCTTTTTTTGCTCGTCGGGATCATTCTGTTAGGATTTTTCTTCCGCGTTTACCAACTCAATCATTTTGCATTACGTGGGGATGAAGCTTTCACCGTCATCCATTGGGTGCGTGAACCACTCAGCCAAACGCTCGAAAATATCGCTACAACCGATCCGCAACCGCCTTTAGCCTATGCTATCTATCGTGCGTGGGGGCTTGTGGTGGGTGACAACGAATTGACCATCCGTTTTTTACCTGCCCTGCTCAACACCATTGGCATCGCAGCGATGTACAGCTTGGGCAAACGAATTCACGGCGTGAGTTTAGGTCTCTTGGTCGCATTTTTATGGGCGTTACATCCACATGAAATCTATCACGCTCAAGATGCGCGAAGCTATGCACTTTGGGCCGCGGCGACACCCTTAGCGCTCTGGCTAGGTTTGCGTGCCCTTGAAAAGCAAAAACTGCGGGATTGGGTGCTTTTTATTGGCGCATCATTAATCGCGGGTTATCTGTATTACCTTGAGTTGTTTCCAATTGTCGCTCTAAATATTTTTGTATTTATCCGTTACGGAATTCAAAAACGGGATGTCCGCCTTCTCAAACAGTGGGTTATTTCACAAGTTATTTTAGCGATAGGTTTAGGGTTATGGTTTTTCCAAGAACGCCTGCTTTCAGGGGGTGGATATGGCGGAACCGCAGGCGGATTTGACATCACGGAACTGATCACGCGGTTTGTGCCCACGCTTACATTTGGCGCAGAGATTTCACCCCAAATGCAAACAGGAGTGATCGTGTTTTCTCTTGTTTTGTTGTCTTTAGGGGGATGGAGCTTTTATAAACAGCGTTCTCCTTATACGCCTTTACTCATTTTGCTTGGAACTTTACCTCTCCTTTTCATCAGTATTGTATCCTTGAGATTACAGGTTTTTGTCCCTCGTTATGTGATGTCTATAACGGTCAGCTATGTGATTCTTATGGCATCGGGAATTCTTCTGTTTGCGAAAGCTAATGCTCAATATCTAAGGATCGTAGGCGGAATAATTTTTGTGCTCGTTATTTTAGTCGATGGAATAATACTCAGTAATTACTATTACTTACGTGACTATGCGAAATCCCCAAACTGGAGAGAACTTGGTCAACATCTGAGCGCGATCACAACTTCCAATACAGCAATCATTAACACCTCAGCGGATGAAGCGTTCACCTTTTATTTTGATCAGTATGAGGTTCAAGGGAATTTATATAGACTTCCTGCAGGGCCAAACCAAACCGCTAAAGAAATCGAAGCTGAATTGATGTTTCTCTCTCAAAACTACGGGGAGATCATTGTGGTCGCATCCACACCACCCGATTGGGCTAATCGTGGCGTGGTCGAATCATGGTTGAATACGCATACTTTGAGCGCGTTTCAATCGACTGTGTACGGGCTTCGGGCAGATACGTACCTTGTAGAAAATCAATTAGAGGCACAATTTCACCCTGAAGGGCAAGGGGCATTCATCAACCCGATCACGAATCAACCCATTGTCACGCTCACAGGTGTTGATCTGGTGATGGATACCCACATCCAACATGAGCTATATATCACTGCACATTGGAATTTAGACACAGAAATGCCAGAACCTGTGAAGGTTTTTGTGCATGTACTAGGGGATACAAATCCGAACAGCGGAACCTCATTATGGGCACAAGATGATCAAATGCTTCTACATCAAAGCGGATCATGGCTCACAAATTATCGAATCAATCTGGCAGAACTGCCCGCTGGGGAATATCAAATCACAATAGGCTTATACGACGAACTTACCCAAGTGCGTTATCTCATCCATGAGGACGACCATTGGGAAATCACATCTTTCACTATCGACTAGGTAAACAAAAACACACGGTTAAACCGTGTGTTTTTGTTTATTGTAGAGAATTGAATTAGCCACCCAACTCTTGTAATTTCTGCGTCCACTTTTCCAGAAGGCGATTATATAACGCTTCCGAAATTTCACCGTTAGACACCTTGATATCCAAAGCATCGATCAAAGCTTGAATACCTTCTTTGGTGGTCGGTTCGGCGTTGGCTGATGCAGGTGCAGGGTTAGATACAGGCGCTGCTTGTTCCCCCTGCCCTTTCATCATATTCATCATCATTTGTTGCATCATCATATTTTGTTGTGCCATTTGACGTTGCATTTCAGCCATATCAGGGTTCATAGCCGCGCCAATTTGTTGACCAACGCCCAAACCCACACCGGCACTGGCTAAGCTACCCCCCATACCGGGGTTTTCGGCCGCTTTTTGAGCGATGTTGAGGCGTTGAATCCGTTCATACGTTTCAAGGCTGACGTAGTTACGCATTTCTTCGAGCGTAACATCTGCCTTCGCTTGGAATGGGTTTGCTTCAATGGCTTTAATGCGCATCCCTAACGCTTGGAATTTTTCATTGACTTTGGCTAAGGTTGCCCCTTCAAGGTCGCCCAACAAACGATTGGCGTCAGGCACGCTTTGAACACCGCTAGACATAATCAGTTCCGCAATTTCGCCGAGCAACATGCTTTGAATACGGTCTTTGATGTCATTTAAACGGGTGATGGGCTTGCCCACTGCGTATTGCTTCACAAAACGCATCGGATCATCAATACCAATATCAATCACACCATGCGTGATGAGCAGTACAACGCCCATTCCACGTCCGGGGGTTTCCATTACAATCGGCGGGTTTGTACCCCATCCGACTTGGGGAAGGTCTTTCAAATTCACAAAATATAAGTCGGCAGTAAAAGGAGTACGACCACTTGTAGCCAACCCAATGATACTGGAGAGAATGGGCAAGTTTGCAGTTGAAAGTGTGTGCCGTCCCGGGCCGAGCACATCAAGGGCTTCGCCCCCACGGACAAACACAGCGGCTTGGCTTTCACCAACGATCACTTGCGAACCCATTCGCCAATCGCCACTGCCCTCTTGTGGTTCACGATAGGCAAGCTCATCATTGGCAATATTCGTATGGTCGATCACATCAATTATGCGAGGCATCAAATTCTCCTTTATTGACTATGCGAAGCATTAGATATTTTTAGGATAAAGATTTATCAAGATCAATCAAAACTTGTTCACGAAGCGAAAAGGCCTCATTCGCTTCGATGGTCAGCGCATCTAGCGCTTCAATGGCCTCTTCAATGCCCGACTTTTCCTTTACAGCAGTCGAAAGCGCCTCAATTGCCACAGCAAATTGATCGGCATAACGCATTTGTGCTTCATCGAAGGCATATAATTTTTCGAGTTGTTCGGCCTCAATCTTGCGGGCAGCCATAAACCCTGAATAACCGGGTGCTGCCGCCTTAATGCGGTCACGATAGGTTTGCAACTTTGTCTTTACGCTGGCAGTTTCGCTCATGTACTGTAACCCACCATTTTTCAACAAGGATTTTTCCACATTGATGAGGCGGTTAACTTGTTCTGTCATCAAACCCGCAACATAATCGCGAATCATACGGTCAGCAGTACGCCGTGCGGCGCGGTCAATATACCCGCTGAACCCAGGGATGCGGGCTAATATTTTTTCAAAGCCCCCACGTTGATTCACTATATTCTCGTAAAGTTCCGACATGATTCAATTCCTCCAACCATTGGATAAATACTATGCTTCAGTGTAGTCGAAATTTTCTAAAACAAACCCTTAAAATTCGAGGTTTTATTTCCCATTAGGACAGAAAATACTCTGTACCACAAAAACGGCATCGAATAATGCCCTTCCCTGCTAGGGTAAGTTCCCCACCGCAGTTCTTGCATTTATCAAGCTCTCGCAACTGGCTTGCTTGAGCAGAATATAAAGTACCTTCCTCCCAATTGATATAACCGCTGAATACTTGTAACCCGACCAATTGATGCACCATATTCTTCACTTGGTCAGCACTCACACGCATTTCGAGCGCCATATCATGGACAGAAACTTGCCCGCGACTCTTGAGAATATCCAGAAGTTGGCGTTGTTTCTGCATTTCGGAACTTTGTTTGGATTCCTGTCCACCTTTGACAAAAAGATAAATCCCCCCGCCAATCAAAAGGGCCACGGGGATGAATGCAAGGCCAGCGCCCAAAATTGCACCACCGCCCGTCAACCCACTGGATACCTGTGTCGCGATCCATAGCCCCGCGATGATCGCAATAGCGATCCCTACAACGGTTAGAATAACACCTAATAAGCGATTACCCTGCATAAGTTTTCCTGTCCCTCAGACCATATCAACCAAAACCACGGCTTCCGCCGCCACTTCCACCACCGCCAAATGAGCCACCGCCCCCGCTAAAACCGCCTCCACCACTCGACCAACTTCCGCTGGATTGGGATTGCGGTCGGCTGGTCATCACGCTAGAGGCACTGTCCAACATGGACGATAAGCCGTTAGAGAGCGAGTCTAACCCTGAGGAGAGTCCGCCGGACATACCATCAAGCCCGCCAAGGCCGTCGCCAGCGCGCGCAACATCCCCAAATGGATCATTGGTCGGCGCAGGGCTTCCGCTCACATAGCCACCGCCATAGCGCCCGCCTGCATGCGTGGGATAATACCAAGGCGGAGACGGGACAAAAATCGACGTGCCAACCGATTGGAATTTACTAATCCATGCCTTGTCTAAGCCAAAAGCGACCGCATATGCCAAATAACGTTCAAAATTTGGAGCGGCTTCCTCTAAATCTTGCATATTTTGTACTTTGGATAAGTAATTCTGAAAAGCTTTCCATTTCGCAGCTTCTTCAGCACCTTTGCGCGTTTTCGAAGGCATGACCGAGGACAAGATCGCCATCGCCAAACCACTCACAAAAACGCCTAGTGGAATGAGCATTAAGGTAAAAGAGATATTCGCAAGAAGTCCTACCCCTAAAAACACACTCAGTACAGAGCCAACCACTAAAAATGTACCTATCCCTGCCCAAAGATTGCGCGTCTTTGATGGGTTTTGTGAAAAATAGCCTTGTTCGACCACTTCTTCATAAAGATCGTCTTGAAGCTTCGGAATACTCTGATAAAACGTATTCCGCATACTCTCCAAGGTTCGCTCTAAACCATTACGGAAAACGGCCTTCATGAGGCGTTGTTCAAACTTTCTGAGGTCATCAGTGGATTTGTCCGTGCGCTTGAATGTGAAGGAGCGCGTCACCCCAATGCCTAAAAAGCCTGAAGACGCTGTTTCTTCAATCACGAGATATCCCCGTCGCCCAAGATCGATCAAGGTAGAGAGGATGTCGCGCAAATCTACCTTTTCATCCACCAAGGTTCCTACAACCGCCGGCGGAACGTCAGATGGCGGTTCGGAAAGAAATTCAGGAACAGGGCCAATTTCTGGGTCACGCCCTTTTGTGCGATAACGTAAAAAGACCAACAGCGGGCCACCAATAGTGAGCAAGCCCCCTAGCCCTAGACCAGCGAGGTCGATAAGGGGTTTTACAGTCTGTTCGTAGTCGCGTTCAGTATCAAAACCTGCCTGCCAAGAAGGTGCGACAGCACCCTCTTGATGTGGAAATTGAACACGAATTTCTAAGCTCTCATTCCCCCGAATAGGGTTGGTAGCTGTCGCAGTGACAAGGCTGCCATTCACTTGAATCGTTGTTGGAGCGCCATAGGTCTCAATTGCATCTACGCCTTCACGGGGGGCATAGCTATCTGGTAATTGAACAGTGACCGTACTAGCTTCAATAGGGTAACCAAAATGCTCGTCAGGGATGGCGTACCACCAAATTTGATCGCCCCCTTCATAAATTCGAATCGCGCCATATACGACATACTCTAAGCTAATGGTGACTGTTTCGTCAGAAACGCCTCGCGGAAAATAATACACAACGCGATAGATGTCCCCAGAGCGACGTGCACAAAATGATGCCTGCGGGGAATTTGATGAGCAGGAATACCTTAAGCGTTCGCCATTAAAACGGACAACAAACTCTTCAATTGAGGTTAAGCGATCCGCAGGGATTTCTACCGTACCGTAAGAAAACAATCCAGTGAATGCAATTTCGTAATATTCTTCGACCGAAAACACATTTTCCACAGCATCTACATTGTCTATTGTGACATCCCAACGTTCCCAATATAGAGAACGGTCTTGGGCGCTTGTCATTTCTAGGCTTGTAAATACGAAGAAAAACAAGATGCCCGATAACACATACAACATTCGACGCATAGTAAAATCACCTTCCTTAACCACCTTCAAAATAGACTTCTCATCCAGCACGCGTCTACCCCATAGCATCAATAACGCTTTTTCTCAAAAGCAGAATATAAATTGCTCTCCTTTAGCATTACGGATTTCATGGATTACAGTTGCAGTGATAGCAGTTCCATCTATTAGGCGACAGAAAACAACCCCTCTATAACCTTATCCTAAACCTAACCTCCAAAACGTGCTTGTAATACGAGGATATACAGCGGAATAAGACAGGCGACAGCAAAGAATGCAAGCACAGCCAGCGCGATGGTCACCCCATCAAACGCGGACGGCAATTCATGGTTATCTCGTAGAGGTTGCGAATAATAAACGCCGCTGTTTGTCCCGATGGGTTGGGATTGCGACAAATACCCCTGCTGATTGCTATTTTGAAATCCAGAAGGGGGCGCAGGTTGTGAGATCATCGTCTGCGGTGCAGATGTATAGGGCGCGTTTGGCGCTAAATCATACCGTTGTGTGGGGTATGGGTCCGCAGGTGTAGGGCGATACATCGGCTGTTGTGGCTGAGGTTGAGGCATCGGCGGTGGTGATGGCAGTGGTGACCGTTGAGCTGGTGGCGCAACGGGCTGTGATACAGGGGGCATCCCTGCTTGTGTCACTTGATTCGGCGAAGGTGACGGCGGAAGCGAGATGCTTGGGGTACGGGTTTGGATTTTCTCTAACAATCCCCCTACTTGATCCGCCATGCGATAGCGATTATCGGGTTCTTTACTCATCATCTTGTAGATGATTCGAGAAAGCGGTTCTGGCACATCCGGCTCAAATTCCGTCACCATAGGAATGCGATCTCGAATATGCGCTAACGCCAATTCCTGTTGATTTTGCCCTGTGTAGGGTAAACGGCCAGACAACATCTCAAAGAGCATAATCCCGATAGAATACACATCGCTCGCAGTAGTTGGCCGTTCACCCTTAGCTTGTTCGGGCGCAAAATAGTGCGGGCTACCCCATACCACATTCTGACGTTCCCCCGGGCGGGCATCAGTTAATGCTTGGGCAATACCAAAGTCAGTCACTTTGACGATGTCTTGGTTTGTGACCAAAATATTCTGAGGTTTCACGTCAGCGTGGACGAGCTTGGAGCGGTGCGCATAGCCGATCCCTGCGCAAATTTGGGTTCCTAAACGCAAAACGCGCTCAACCGGAAGTTTCCCTTCCGCACGAATAATCCGTTTCAAATCTTGCCCATCGACAAATTCCATCACAATGTAATGGGTCTTCTCATCATGACTTCCGACATCATGGACTGTGACGATACTGGGATGCGCTAAGTTAGCGACACTTCGTGCCTCATTGCGGAAGCGTGCAATAAACGCGGGGTCTTCCGTTAAACTGGGGCGCAGTGTCTTCACGGCGACAGTTCGGCCTAAAAGCAGATCGGTCGCTTTAAAGATCACCGCCATCCCACCCGACCCCTGTTGTGCAATCAGTCGGTAGCGATTGTTGAGTACAGTGTCATTCAGCACAATATTCCCTCAAAACGATTTTTTCTCATGGTCGTAAAACTGGGTCAAACAGGCGACGATATTCTAATAACGCGCTACGATCTGTCAGCGACGCGATGTAATCTGCAATCGTGCGGTGCAAATCTTGTTCTTTTGCCTTCTTCTGCCATTCGGGTGGAAGTTGGCGTGAATCTTTGAGGAATGCTTCAAACATTCGCTCAATAAAATAATCTGCACGTTGTTGCATCCGAATAATACGGTAGCTATAGTACATATTATGGTATAAAAACGCTTTGAGCGCCTTGTTCATTTCATGAATTTTCGGGCTGTAGCCGACGATATTTTCTGGCTGGCGTTGGATATCTTCTACCGATTTAGGCTGGATTCTTTCGAGGTTCTGTTGTGTCGTGTCTAAAATGTCACTGCACAATACCCCAATCAATTCTCGAATCAAAACATGACGGGTGATCTCATCTAACTTGTGACCCTTCCAGCCGATGCGGTCTACAAGGAAACGCCAAAACTCCAGTGAGTTCAACTCGTCAAGTTCGATCACACCCGCAATCAGGCCGTCATCAAGGTCATGGGCATTATAAGCCAGTTCATCTGTCGCATTTGCAATCTGAGCTTCCAAGCTTCCTTTCAGCTCAGGCTCAAACCCTGCGGCTTGGCTCAAATCATAATTGGTCTCGTGTTTAGCGATGCCGTATAAGGTTTCAATCGTTAAATTCAAACCCGACCAATTCGGATATTTATGCTCAAGCTCAGTCACCACACGAAAACTTTGATAATTGTGATTAAAGCCTCCATGATCTTTCATCATGCGGTCGAGCGCGTGTTCACCCGCATGGCCGTAAGGCGGATGTCCGAGATCATGCGCGAGGCAAATGGATTCGACCAAATCTTCATTGATTCCTAATGTTCGAGCGATGGAACGGCCGATCTGAGCGACTTCAAGCGTATGCGTCAAGCGGGTGCGGTAATAATCACCCTCTTCATTCTCAAAAACTTGGGTTTTATATTCTAAGCGTCGAAACGCGGCAGAGTGAACAATGCGGTCGTGATCTCGTTGAAAAGCAGTGCGCGACTTAGATTCAGGTTCAGGGTGCATTCGTCCGCGACTCCCTATACTTCTTTGAGCATAGGGGGCTAACCGCTGGTCTTCAAGAGCTTCAAGTTGTTCTCTAAAAAGTAACATTTGCCCTCACAAAAACATTCACCAGCAAAGATATGGTTTTTATTGTACCTGAAAATGACGTTTACGCTTACAGCATTCCTTACTGAACCTTATGTTATAATCAAGCCAGAAACCGTAATGTATTAGTCAACAACACTGGAGGGCCGATGGATACTAATCAGGCCGCTAAAATGATTGAATGGTTGGATGAAGAACGCCGCAAAGACAAAGCGACGATCACCACACTCCAACAACAACTGAAAAGCCAACAAGAACTGAGCGAGAACTTACAACGTCGCCTTCATTCTCTTGAGAGCGATCAATCCAGCATCAAGTCGCAGGTGACCTCCAACATCCGCGAAGCTGAAATCATGGAAAATATGCGTCGCGAACTTCAACAGGTCGTTGACCAGATCGAAACACGACGCCAAAAATCAGAACAAGAAGTTGAAAAACGTGCAGAAATTGGACGCGAAGCGCTCTTGCGCCAAGTGCGCGAATTGAGCGACAAATTCTCTCGTGTGGAAAGACATACAACCGAACTTCCCGCGATCAATGTTGAGAAAGATCGCCTTGCGGGGACGGTGAGCAGTGTCCAGCAACGTGTTGACGATCTCTCGCGTCGAATTGAAGACCCTGATCGGCGAATTCAGTATTTGGAAGAACAGCGCCGTACAGATGCGCGTCGTCTTTCTGAGCTTGAATCCGAATTGCCGGAGACGCGCAAACAGATCGACAGTCTACGTCCCAAATTACAATTGATCGAAGACCTCGCCCTGCGCAACGAACGGCGCATCAGCGAAACGCAAAACAGCGACCGCGAACGCCGTGACCAGATACAGCAGTTCATCGACCAGCAAAACCTACTCTTTCAACAACGGGATCAACAAGTTCAAGACCTCATCAAACGGTTTACTGAACAAGAAACGTCCATGGAAAAGAACCTTGAACGCTTAGAATCGTGGGCGGATACGTACCGTGAAATGCGTCGGGTGTTAGATGAATTTGAACGTATCTCTGAACATCTCCAACGCAAAATCAACGAAGTCTCAGAAGTTCAGCGTTTGAGCGAAGAACGGTTCCGCCAAGAATGGTCAGATTGGAAAGAAGATGACCAAAAACGTTGGCGAACCTACACATCCTCTACCGATAAAGTATGGACTGAAAACGATACAAAATTTGAAGATTTGGTCGCAAAGGTCAATCGTATTTCCGAGTTATTCGGCCCGCTCGAAGATAACATCAACCGTATTTGGAGTTTGGAACGTGAACGCGCTCAGCTTTACCGCGACCACTATCAAACTATGCTGTTAGACTTTGACCCAGGGACGTCCTCTGCCCCATCTATTTCTAAGACGACCGGCACCATGCCCGCAGTGACCACCACGTCAATCACTGACCCGGTCAATGCAGATGATAAAAATTCTTCTGTAGAGCCGTCGCAGCGGTCAAGTGAGTTACCTTCTGTCAAAAGCGGTCTATAAAAAAAGAAGTCCTAGAGTTTTTCTAGGACTTTTTTATTTCTATCGATCAAGCTGCTTAGTACGGAAGTTCGCCAACATCAATCCGCACGATGTTGGCCCCTAAAGCGGTGAGCTTCTCCTCAACCCGTTCATAGCCTTTATCAATTTGGTGCACGTTAGCGATGCGGGTTTCCCCCTTAGCGCATAACGCCGCCAAGAGTAACGCCATCCCTGCGCGAATATCTGGACTCGAAATGTTAGATGCGCTGTGCAACGTTGTAGGGCCTTGAACCAATACGCGATGCGGGTCACAAAGCGTAATGCGCGCGCCCATGCGCACCAATTTATCGGTGAAGAAAAAACGGCTTTCGTACATCCAATCGTGGAAAAGGACAGCGCCCGCGCTTTGAGTCGCGACGACGAGCGCAATACTCATCAAGTCTGGCGGGAATGCAGGCCACGGCTGGGCTTTGATGATGGGAATACGTCCGCCAAGATCATTCACAATGCTGAGCGATTGTCGCGAAGAGACAAAAATGTCTTCCCCGTGAACTTCCCATTCCACGCCTAACCGCGAAAAGACCAAACGCACCATATCTAAATGATGGGGATCTGCCTGTTTAATGGTGATCTCACCACCCGTCATGACAGCCGCGCCGATGTAACTGCCGACTTCCATAAAGTCAGCGCCAACCCGCGCCTCACCCCCATGAAGGCGATCTACGCCCTCAATGGTCAAACGGTTCGAGCCGATGCCGTCGATCTTTGCGCCAAGTGCCACCATCATGTTACACAAGTCTTGAACGTGCGGTTCACTGGCCGCGTTACGGATAATGCTGGTGCCTTTTGCCATCACCGCCGCCATGATGGCATTCTCAGTCGCGGTGACGCTGGCCTCTGCCAACAGAATATCCGCGCCGTTTAACTCACTCGCGCGGATTTTGAAGGCACGGCCATCATATTCAACCACCGCCCCCATTTGTTCCAACGCATAAACGTGCATATCTAAACGTCGCTCGCCAATGGCATCCCCGCCGGGGAGTGGGAGTTCCACTTCGCCACAGCGTGAGACTAACGGCCCTGCTAACATGATGCTGGCGCGAAGTTTGCCCGCCAACACTGGGTCAACTTTCGTAGAGGTGATACTTTTTGCATGAACGCGCATCATCCCCGGGCCAATCCATGTGATCTCTACGCCGATGCTACGCATAATTTCCGCTAGAACGCGCACATCGCCAATATCTGGCATATTGCGCAAAATCACAGGTTCTTCAGTCAAAATACAAGCAGGTAACATCTTTAAAGCGGCATTTTTATTCCCGCCGGGAATGAGCACCCCCTCTAATCGATGCCCACCTTCAATCACAAACTGTTGCATAAAAATCCTTTAGATACGGCGACTATCGTGTGTTAAAACGAAGTTCAACCGCCATGCCAATTTCTATTCCATACATTTCGGCAAAGTTCCCTTGGTTGATGGCTAATTCTAAATAGCCGGAACTGCCAATCATCACTAAGGCTTGTTGAGAAGACACTTTTGCATACGTGCGCTGAATCCCCTCAAAGGTTTGCGCGCCAATGACCGAAACCGCCTTATCTGCATGAAAGATGATCTCTCGATTAATAGGCATAAAACGTGGACGAAGCTGTAAATTTTCGCCCTGCCATTCAAAACCGCCCATGCTGGTGATGATGTTGCCAAAGTGGTCGATATGGATCACCTCACCATAAATTACCTCATCCTTGACGGTCAAACGAGGGTTGGAAAGACGCACATAATCTTCGACGGTTCGCCCCAGTGCTTCACGCGAAACCCCGTAAGCAAGATGCGCGGCAATGGGCGCATAAATATCCCGCCCATGAAAACTCTGACTCACACGGTTTAAAAAGTATTCTGAATTCTCAAGCACTGTAACGGACTGAATATCATTCTCAGCAAGGGTATAACTTAAAACGCCATTGTCAGGGGCGACAAAACTATAAGTATCGCTAAACGCGGCGATGGATCGACGCCAACTGCCCACGCCCGGGTCCACGATCACGACAAAGATCGTCCCCGCAGGGAAATATTGATAACTGCCCAAAAGCATAAATGCCCCCTGTCGAATGGCTTGAGGGTTCACTTCGTGGGTCAAATCAATCACACGTGCATCTGGGCAAATTCCAGCGATGACCCCTTTCATCACACCAACATACGTGTCAGAAGTTCCAAAGTCAGTTAATAACGCAATCGTTTTTTGCATCTTTATTTGCCTTCAGCCACATCACCTGAGCGATATTGTAACGGTTGTCCATACATTGACAACGGCAATATACCTTCGATATACTCATAAAATTGTTTTTTGAGAGCAATCATTCATTCGTTTTCATCGGGAAAATTTCCATGTTTACACAGCACCAACCCCACCATCATCATAACAAAGGATTTGTTTAAGTGCGGTTGGGTTGACTGTCGTCATTCTGTTTCTATATGTTCATGATGATCCTCGCCCTAGCGCGAGGATTTTTTTTAGGGGGGAGAGTATGGCATGTTAGCGGTCATTGATTATGGCGCAGGCAATTTACGCAGTGTCCTGCACGCATTAAACTATCTCAATGTGGAAAGTGTGCGGGTTGTCCGTTCCCCTCATGAACTGCGCGGGGCAAGCAAAATTATATTGCCCGGTGTAGGGGCGTTTGGCGCAGGGATGGCAAAGCTCCACGCCCAAGACCTCGTCAAACCGATTCGGGATATGGTCATTTCAGGCATCCCGTATTTAGGGATTTGCTTAGGAATGCAGTTCCTTTTCACAGAAAGTGACGAAATGGGGGTTCACGCAGGCTTGGACCTTCTGCACGGAAAAGTTACCCGTTTCGAAAACTTGCCCGCCCTCAAAATCCCACACATGGGCTGGAATACGTTAACGTTCAAACAAGACTCCTCCTTGAACCACGGGATACCGGACGATTCCTACGCCTATTTTATACACAGCTATTATTGCGTCCCTGCGCATGCAGAAGATGTACTCACTACGACTACATACGGCATTGAGTTCACCTCCAGCGTGCATCGTGACAATATCTATGGGGTGCAGTTTCACCCTGAAAAAAGCCAGCAGATCGGCTTGCGCTTACTCACCAATTTCTTGGAGCTGTAGATGATCATTTATCCCGCGATTGACCTGCGACAAGGGAAAGTTGTTCGCCTTAAAGGCGGTGACCCCAACCGCCAAACGGTTTTCAACGAGAACCCAATCCATACCGCACAGACATGGCTCGAGGGTGGTGCAGAGTGGCTTCATATCGTCAACCTTGATGGCGCTTTTGCCGAAGCCAATAACAATGAGAATGTCCTCTCTCAAATCGCGCGTTTGGGCGCAAAAATCCAGTTTGGCGGTGGGTTGCGCAAACCAGAAGATATCGAACGCGCGATTGAATCCGGCGTTTCGCGTGTGGTACTGGGCACAGTGGCGATCGAAAACCCTACGATTGTCGTCGAAGCGGTGAAAACCTATGGAGCAGATGCGATCTGCATCGCGTTAGATGCGCGAGATGGCAAGGTCGCCACACATGGCTGGCAACAAGCGGCTGAACAAACACCAACAGAAGTTGGCAAAGCGATGGCATCCGCGGGGGTTCGTCACGCGCTTTTCACCGATGTTAGCCGTGACGGTTTCTTAGATGGGGTGAACCATGAAGCGACGGTTCAGCTTGCCCAAGAGACAGACTTACAGGTCATCGCCAGCGGGGGTGTGAAATCGCTAGAAGATATTCAACGCCTTGCCACCAGTCAAAAAGTTGCCGGAGCGGTCATCGGTATGGCGCTCTACGAAGGCAAATTCACCGTCGCAGAAGCCTTAGATGTCGTCAATACCTACGGAGCGAAATAACCATGCTGGCAAAACGGATTATCCCCTGTTTAGACGTTCTGGATGGGCGAATCGTCAAGGGAGTCAACTTCTTAAATTTACGCGATGCGGGTGACCCTGTAGAACAAGCGGTGATTTATGACAACGAAGGCGCGGACGAACTCGTTTTCCTCGACATCACCGCCAGCCACGAAAACCGCAATACCACGCTCGACATGGTGCGCAACATAGCGGACAACATCTTCATGCCCTTCTGTGTAGGTGGGGGTATTCGCACCAGCGAAGATATCCGCGCAACGTTACTGGCTGGGGCGGATAAAGTCTCAATTAACAGTGCCGCCATTAAAACGCCGGATTTAATCAACGAAGGCGCATGGGCATTTGGAAGCCAATGTATTGTCGTGGCAATGGATCCAAAGTGGGTGGATGGTCATTGGGAAGTCTTCATCAATGGCGGGCGCATCCCCACCGGAAAAGATGCCCTCGAATGGGCATATGAAGTTGAAAAACGGGGGGCGGGCGAAATTTTGCTCACCAGCATGGATCGTGACGGCACTAAAGCGGGCTATAACATTGAACTCACCCGCGCCGTCGCCGAAGCCGTATCCATCCCTGTAATTGCGTCTGGCGGCGCAGGTAAAAAAGAAGATTTTGCGGACGCCCTCACACAAGGGAAAGCGGACGCTGCGCTCGCCGCCAGTTTATTCCACTACAATGAACTACGCATCGGTGAACTGAAAGCCTATCTTTCTGAGCAAAATATTCCTGTGCGCATGCGAGGGTGGCAACCGTGATTTCGATTGACCAAATTCGATGGGATACAAATGGACTCATCCCTGCTGTGGTGCAAGATGCTACGACTTTACAGGTCTTAATGGTCGCGTTTATGAACAAAGAATCGCTCCAAAAGTCGTTGGAACTCGGCGAGACTGTTTTTTATAGTCGCAGTCGGCAAGCCCTATGGCACAAAGGGGCGACATCAGGAAATACCCAAGTCATAGAAAATATCTATGTCGATTGTGATGAAGATACCTTGCTCATCGCCGTTCACCCTAAAGGGCCTGCGTGTCACACCGGAGAAATATCCTGTTTCTTTCGCACGATGGAGCATACCAATGACGAACATGCTTAAAGAGCTTGAGGCGTTGATCAAAGACCGTAAGCAAAACCCGCGAGAAGGCAGTTATACCAATCAACTTTTGGCGGAAGGTCGTCCGCGTATGGCGCAAAAAGTTGGCGAAGAAGCGACTGAAGTGGTGGTTGCATCTCTCGCTCAAGGGCGTGATTTACAAATCGGCGAAATTAGCGACTTGTTTTATCATACCCTCGTCTTGATGGCTGACTTAGAAATTTCACTCGACGATATTTTTACTGAGCTGGAAAAACGTCATAAGAAATAGACGATCCCCCACCCCTTGATGAGCAATATTCAAGGGGTTTTATTTTTTTTGAAGAAAAATACTTGCTGAAATTGCAAAACTCACGTTAAGCTTATATTCAAATAATCAAATCATGATTCAATTAATTTTATCGGACACATATGGCTAGGAGTCCTGAGTGACCTCTGCGAATCGCTATATTGCGGAAACTTCTATCTATATTCGTTATGCTGAAACGGATGCAATGGGGATCGTGCATCACTCAAACCACATCGTCTTTTTTGAAGAAGGACGTAGTAACTACGCCCGTTTACGCGGGTCGGATTATGCGAGTATTGAACGCAGTGGCTATTACCTCACCGTTGCGGAAGTCAATGCGCGTTATTTGAAACCTGCGGTTTATGGGCAGCAAGTCACGATTCGGTGTTGGATAGAGGAGATGAAGAGCCGTTCCGTGACGTTTGGTTACGAAATAGTTGATACACCTACGGGTGAGCTTCATGTCAGTGGAAGCACAAAACATATTTGCATCACCCATGAAGGGAAAGTGACCCATATCCCCGAAGCATGGCGACAATGGGCAGATCATTTATAAGTGAACTGCCACGCCCTACTTTAAAGAATAACAAATTTACTGTTTAAGAGATTTTTTAGGAGAGAATAAAAATGGTTACTGCTGCCACCCCCAATTCTTATGCAGAGCGCCCATGGCTTAAGCGGTATGATGCCCACGTCCCGCCGTCATTAACCTATCCTGATGTGCCCCTCCATCAATTTTTGATTGATACTGCACACAAACACCCTAACAATGTCGCCTTAGTAACCAGCGCCAGAATTCCGGTCTTGGGGCGCGTCTCCAAAACCATTAGCTATAAAGAACTGAACGATCAATCAGACGCATTTGCGGTCGCCCTCATCGACCTCGGACTTAAAAAAGGGGATCGAGTGGCGTTGGTGATGCCTAATATTGCCGCCTTCGTAATCGGCTATTACGGGGTGCTCAAGGCAGGGGGCGTGGTTGCGGCAACAAACCCCACCTACCCCGCTGAAAAGATGCAACAGCAGATCAATGACTGCGATGCCGAAATTGTGGTTGTGATGAGCATGTTCTATAAGACCGTGAAACAAATCCAACCACAAACAAAACTTAAAAAAGTGATTGTCACCAATGTCAAAGATTGGCTTCCAACCCCTGCGCGCATTTTGTTCCAAATTGCCAAAGAAAAGAAAGAAGGTCATTTTGTCGAGTCGCTCGGCACAAATGACTATTCGTTCACGGAACTTCTCGCGAAATATGCCGGGCAAAAACCCTCGATCAAAGTCACCAGCGAAGACCTAGCCATCTTCCAATACACCGGTGGGACTACCGGCGTACCGAAAGCGGCAATGTCACAGCATAAGGCGCTCGTCGCCAACATGCTTCAGTGTAAATCCTTTTTGATGGGGACGGAAAACGACAACGCACAGAATGAGGTGTTCTTAGGCGCAATCCCAATGTTCCATGCCTACGGCCTAATCACCGTAGTGGGGTTTGCCATTGTGCTGGGCGCACGCATCGTGTTTGTGCCTAACGCCCGCGCCATTGATGACCTATTAGATGTCATCAACACCTTCCAACCGACGGTTTTCATGGGCGTTCCCGCGCTCTACAACGCGCTCAATAACCATGCTAAAGTTCGCTCTGGAGAGATGAGCTTAAAATCCATTCGTATTTGTATGAGCGGTTCAGCACCCCTTTCACCTTCTGTAAAAGCAGAGTTTGAACGTCTTTCTGGCGGCACCCTGCTTGAAGGCTATGGCATGAGTGAAGCGCCAACCGCCTCTCATGCAAACCCGCTTCGGGGTGAAAACCGCACAGGCTCCATTGGCTTGCCCTTCCCCGATATGGATATGCGCATCGTCAGCCTTGATGATGGCGAAACGGATTTACCTGTAGGTGAAATCGGTGAGTTGTTGATGTCCGGCCCACAGTTGATGGTCGGGTATCACGGTATGCCGACGGAAACAGCGAATACCCTGCGCAGTAAGGATGGCAAGACGTGGCTTTATACGGGCGATATTGCCCGCATGGATGAAGACGGTTACTTCTATATCGTAGATCGTAAGAAAGATATGGCGATCATCGGTGGGTATAACGTCTACCCGAACGCCGTAGAAAAAGCGTTAGCGGCGCATCCAGCCATTCGAGAAGTGGGCGTCGCGGCTATTCCGCACCCGGATAAGCCAGGTCAAGAAGCGCTCAAAGCATGGGTTGTCCTGAAAGATGATGCCCAAGTCACAGAAAAAGATTTGATTGAGTTTGCGACACAGCATCTCGCCCGTTATGAAGTACCTACCCGCTTGAGCTTTGTTCCAGAGCTTCCCAAAACCACGGTGGGCAAAACATTACGCCGTGAACTGGTCCAAATGGAAATGGAAGAACGCGAAAGAACACAGCAATAATCCTCAAGCTGTATTCTTCAAAAGCGATAACAGCTTAGTTGTTATCGCTTTTTGTTTGCTCAGGTTGGGGTAGATAATAGCCCCGAAAGAACGCTCTCGCAGGGGCGCGGTTGAGATACCATAACACATACAACGGGATGAATATCGTAAAGCACAGACGAGAGAGCAATAATGTCTGTTCAAAGCTACGCCCCGAATCAATGCCATATTGAAGTTCTTGAGGGGCAATCAGCGGTAAAAATGTCGTGATTGTGGTCAAAAGTGTCAATAGGATGACCGCGCCCATCAACACCCAGCGGATTTGTGGCGGGCGCCCTCGCCATGCCATGATCGCGATGACAAGAAAGATCAAGCCGATCACTACTTGAGCGATCAAGAGCAGATTATCGGTATTTACAAACTCTGTCCCGTACGCAACTGGAGAAACATCCTCTTCACCCACAGGGACGTCAATTTGCCCAACACGATATTGAATTGCGGAAATAAAAAACACCTGAAACAGCGGCAAAATTGTGAACAAAATAACGCTTGTCACAAGTGCGAGCGAGAGGCCTAGGGTTCGTGGTGGACGTAACAAATCATCATCCTAGAAATATAGCATATACAAAAACTAAGAATTAATGAAAAATAATCAAAATCATAAACTTATGAACAAAAATCATCATTAATGGACTATATTTATAAAAAACATTTTTAGGAAAATTTGAGGAAATTTAACCTCTATAAATACGTTATTATCAACTAATTATAATTTAGGCGAAAATAGATCGAGAGAATTCTATCATTTAACGTTGTGTTATGAAACACATTTCGCATCTGTTAAAACCCTGCTTAATATTTTACAGCACCGGAGCCTTCCAAAAATAAACACATTCGCGACGAATATTAAGAATTGTGATTGGGGAGTAAACCACACAAAATGACATTGAACAGCATTGAAGAACGTATTGAAGAAGTGTTCAATCAAAGCACCACTAAGGGTAAACTCATCATTTTTTATCCCGATAGTCAATTCCGAAATGGATATATAACCCACCTCATCGGCACGCATACCAACGAACAGCCCGTCTTTTATTTGAGCCTAAACCGTAACGATTTTAGTATTCTCACTTATTTGCGCAAGCTGGTGCAAATCATCTCTCAAAGCTATCCTGCATTTGGGCATCACACGTACGCGGCATTACCCGAAGCTACCTACCAAACCGAAAAACTTTTGATTGCCTTCAGCGAAGACCTAAAGCTGATCCAAGCTGAAAAAGCGGTTCTCATCATTGATGAATTTGACCTAAGCACCGTCGAAACGGATAACTTCATCATCCGTCTGGTGGATTTTCTGCCCCCTAACTGGATGGTCATCATTAATGGGCGCGTCATCCCTGCCCTGCCGATTTTGGGCTTGCTGGCTAAAGGCAATACCATCCTCTTAAAAGATGATGTGATCGTCCAGCAAGATTTTTACCGAACCTCCACAAAACCGATTAAATCGTTTGAAGCCAACGGCTTTGGCGCTGGCATGATTTTAGTCAATAACAAGATCATAGAAAATTGGGAAGGCCACTTACCGCGCTTACTCCTCTTTTATGCACTGGATCGTCCTGAAATCACACGCGAAGAAGCATGCCAAGCGCTCTGGCCGGACCTCAATGTAGAACAAGCGGTAAACGTCTTTCACGTCACAAAACGGCGCTTACATAAGGCGTTGGGGGTAGACGTTTTAATCCACAGCGAAAACCGATATCGGATCAACCCAGAAATCGAAATTAACTACGATGTTGAAGAATTTATCTCTGCGATTCTTCAAGGACGCATGTCAAAAGAAAGTGAACAGTGTCAAAAGGCATGGCAAAAAGCGATCACATTGCATACCTCTCACAACTTCCTGTATACACACAATGACGCATGGGTTGTCGAACGTCGAAAGGATTTTCAAACAGGGTATCTTGAAGCGATCACGTCTTTAGCAGCGTTGAGAGCCACTGACGGAAAGATCGACCAAGCGCTGGCACTGCTCATGCAAGGCACAGAAGTCGATGCTACGCGTGAAGACATCCATCGTAAAATCATGGAACTTTATGTAGAGGCAGGACGACGTAGTGAAGCCGCCGCCTATTTCAATCACCTCTCAAAGTCCTATACTCAGAATACCCATCAGCCCTTAAGTACAGAGACGCTTCAGTTCTACGACGAGATTATGAAACAATAGAACTAAAAATACCTCGCTTGAAAACGAGGTATTTTTGATCTTCGATGCCCCTGACAGGACTCGAACCTGTAACCGCCAGCTTAGAAGGCTGTCGCTCTATCCGTTGAGCTACAGGGGCATTAGATGAATTTACGCTTGGGATTGTATGTTGTCCGTGAAAGGGTGTCAAGTTCATTTTCGAAAACCCTCTCATATTCAAGCAGAACATATTTTCGATCTTGAAATTGATTTTCAAGCCCATTTCAGGTAAAATAGTCCTGTTTAGGAACATTAAAAAAAGATCACCAAAATAGGTGATCATTCACCCAATTAACATCGTGAAAATTCGCATCAACCTTAGGCAACAGTGGCATATCACATACCATTGGAAAGTTACAGAGTTGAAGCACTCATTGAGGAGTAAAGATGGTCGATAACGATATTCGGGCAGTGGGCGTTCAGACAGATGAGCATATTACTTATCTCGACCCCATGGATCATGTCCGCAAACGACCCGGGATGTACGTTGGTGGTACAGATTCCAAGGCCCTTCATCACTTAATTTCAGAAGTTGTAGATAATGCCATCGACGAGGCTTTAGCAGGTCGTTGTGATCACATCATCATCACTTTACACGAAGATAACTACGTCTCTGTGGCGGATAACGGGGGGGGTATTCCTATAGGTCGCAACCGCGAAACAGGGATTCCAACCTTGCAATTGGTGATGACCAAAATTGGCGCGGGCGGTAAATTCGGTGGCGGCGCATATAAAGTCAGTGGTGGTTTACACGGTGTCGGTGTTTCCGCTGTGAACGCCCTTTCAACGCATTTAGTCGCTCAAATCAAACGTGATGGTCACGTTTGGCAACAAGAATACCGTGCAGGGATTCCACAAACCGAAGTTGTGCAGGTTCGGCCTTTAGAAGAAGGTGAATCCAACGGGACAACCGTCACCTTCCAGCCCGATTTTGCGGTGATGGAACCTAACGAATTTAACTACACAATGCTTCTCGAACGTTTTCGCGAAATGGCTTTTGTAACTCGTAAAGTTACGATCACCCTGCGCGATGAACGCGTTCAACCCATTTCAAGGGAAACGACGTTTTACTTTGAAGGGGGCTTAAAATCATTTGTGAGTTACATCAACCGTAACCGCGAAGGTTTGCACCCTGTCGTGTATATGGAAAAAGGTGTTGAAATTTCACCAAATGGAAAATCACCTTATACCATTAACGTTGAAATTGCTTTCCAATATTCCGACACCATCAATGTGACCGAATTGGCGTTTGCCAATACCATCCACACGCCGGATGGCGGAACGCACCTCACAGGGCTACGTGCAGCCGTCACAGGGGTCATCAACCGTTGGGCGCGTAAAGCGGGGATGTTGAAAGAAAAAGACAGCAACTTTGCGGGGAATGACACGCTTGAAGGGTTAACCGCAATTGTCAGTGTGAAACATCCCGACCCGTCATTTGAAAGCCAGACAAAAGTGAAGCTGATCAACCCAGAAGTTCAGGGGGCAGTTTCACAAGTCACGACTGAAGCCTTCAACGAATTCTTGGAAATGAACCCGCGTGAAGCGCGTCGTATTGTCGAAAAATGTATGACCAGTATGCGCGCTCGTGAAGCGGCACGTAAAGCCCGTGATTTGGTGCGCAGTGGTCCCAGCTTGCTCGAAAGCACCACCCTGCCCGGTAAATTGGCAGATTGCTCTCAACATGGCGAAAATGCGGAATTATTCATCGTCGAAGGTGATTCGGCAGGGGGTTCCGCGAAACAAGGGCGTGACCGTCACTTCCAAGCGATTTTGCCCCTGCGTGGGAAAATTCTCAACACGGAACGCGCACGCCTTGACAAAATGTTGGATAACAACGAAATCAAAGCCTTGATCAGCGCGTTGGGCACAGGCATCAGTGAAGACTTTAATACCGAGAATTTACGGTATGGCCGTGTCATCATCATGACAGACGCGGACGTTGATGGCAGCCATATTCGCACGCTCTTGCTCACCTTCTTCTTCCGTCAGATGTTCCCACTGATCCAAGAAGGCCACTTATATATTGCGCAACCCCCTATTTTCCGTATTCAGGAAAATAAGAATGTGCAGTATTACTATGGCGAAGCAGGCATGTCTGAACACGAAATTTTGAACCGTGCGTTACAAAATTACAAAGACCCAGACCGTCTCAAAGTCAGCCGTTACAAAGGTCTTGGGGAAATGAATCCCGATCAACTTTGGGACACCACGATGGACCCCGCACAACGCACGTTGTTACAGGTAACTATCGAAGATGCCGCCGAAGCCGACCGTGTATTTGATATGCTGATGGGTTCAGAAGTGCCGCCGCGTCGTCGCTTCATCCAAACCCACGCGAAACAAGTCCGCAACCTAGACATCTAAACATGATGCTCTAAAAACAGCCTGTGAGAGATTCACAGGCTGTTTTTTTAAAGTAAAGCATTCCAAGCATCTGGTTCAAAATAAATAGGCACTGAAGCCCCTTCTTGAAGGTGGATCGTCTCTTGTGAATTGACACGAAAACGAATCTTGAGCGGAAAATCAGCTTGGATGTTTTCGATCATACCCTCGATCAAAGTGCGCTCACCCTCAAAATTAACTTTTTGTACCTGCATAGAGACGGTTTCACCTTGTTCACCGAAGTGAATTTTTGCAGGATGCAGAAGAAACATTTTTGCCTCTGCGTTTTTAGGTGCGCCCAGTTGATAAGCAAGTTCAGGGGAATAGATATTTTCAAAGCCCAAAAAGCGCGCTACATACTCTGTTTTGGGGTTCCAATAGAGTGCGGATGGGCTGGCGAGTTGTTCAATCATCCCGTGATTTAAAACCGCAATACGGTCAGCAACGACATACGCTTCCGTTTGGTCATGGGTCACATACAGCGCCGAAATCCCTAACAGCTTCACAGCCTCACGCACTTGTTCAGCAAGCTCTTGACGTAATGACGCATCAAGCGCGCCGAGAGGTTCATCCAGCATGAGCAAAACAGGTTTGACCGCTAAACTTCGTGCTAATGCCACGCGCTGACGTTCCCCACCGGAAAGCTGACTGACATCACGGTTGGCGAAGCCTTCAAGTCGTACCAAACTCAACATGTCATCGACGCGGGTTTGAATCTCTGCCTTCGACAGATGGCGCATTTTCAAACCAAAAGCCACGTTCTCAAAGACGTTTAAGTGTGGGAACAACGCAAAGTCTTGAAAGATAAGAGCAAAATTACGCTCATGAATCGGGATGTTCTGTAAAGGCGTGCCGTCCCACGTCATCACCCCTTGATCCGGCTGATCTAAGCCTGCAATTAAACGCAGTAAAGTCGATTTACCGCTTCCGCTTGCGCCTAATAAACAGATGATCTCACCTTGTGCAAGTGTCAGATCAATATCTTGCAGAACCGTATTGTCACCAAACGTCTTACTCACATTTTGAAGGTAAAGCATCAAAATTCCCCTACCCCGCCAAAACGGAGACGTTCGATCAGAATAAACGCGAGCGCACAAACCAGCATGAGCAGAACACTCATCGCCATTGCCTGTCCGTAATTTGACGCGCCGGGCTGACCTAACAACCGAAAGATGATTAATGGCATTGTTGGCGTGTCCGGCCGAGCAACAAAGGTTGAGGCGCCAAATTCGCCCATGCTCATGGTGAAGGCAAACGTCGCCCCCACCACAATCCCGCGATATACCAACGGAATATCAATCCGTCGAATCACCTGAAAAGGCGTTGCGCCTAAAATCTGCGCGGCAAAACGCAAGTCAGGACGAACCGCACGCACAGCGGGGTAAACACTACGAATCACAAAAGGCATCCCCACCAATGCATGAGCAATCGGAATCAACACAATCGACGAGCGCAAATTCAGAGGCGGTTCATCCAGCGCGATGATAAAACCAAACCCTAATGTGACCGCGCTGGTCGCCAAAGGTAGCATAAACACAGGGTCTAATAATCGGCCGAGCCATCCCCCACGCGCTAGGAAAAACGCACTGAGCGTCCCTAAGATCACCGCCATGACGGTAGCAATACCCGCAAATGCCAAAGAATTGATGATGCTTTCAGCGGGGGGAACAAACAATACAGACCGCCGTTCCAACTGACCTAAACTTTGGAAATACTGGAGTGTCCATTGGCCGTCGGCCGTAGTGAGAGAGCGAACTACAAGCGCAAACAATGGCGCAAATAGAAATAACATCATCAAAAAGATGACTATGCCGATGAATACCCGTTCGTTACGGGTTCGCGGTTTGCGTAAAATATTTCTACTGGACTGCAAATCGACGTTCACTTGGCGTTGCAGGCGGGTATAGACCACCATCAACAAGAACATAAAACCGATCTGCAATAAAGAGAGCGCGGCCGCCACAGGCAAATTAAATAGGCTCATCACCTGACGGTAAATTTCGACTTCGAGCGTGGCAAATGTCGGCCCACCGAGGATGATCACAACGCCGAAGCTGGTGAAACAGAACACAAAGACCAACACAAACGCCGCTGTGAGCGCTGGGCGAAGCATCGGCAAGCGGACATACCACCACAAACGCCACCCACTCGCGCCTAATATCTGCGCCGCTTCTTCAACGCGTGGGCTGATATTCATCCAATAGCCGGATAACATGCGTAAGGCGACAGAAAAGTTATAAAACACATGGGCGATCAAGATGAGCGTGAAGGTGCGCTCCAGTTGGACAAGAGGCTGGTCGGTCGCAAAAATATCCATCCACAGGGTATTGACGACCCCACGCGGGCCAAGTAAGGCGCTAAAAGCCGCCGCGACCACCACCGTAGGCAGGACAAACGGCAGTGTTGTCAGCGATAGAATAAAACGCCGACCGGGAAATTCGTAACGGGCGAAGACATACGCCACAGGAAGCGCCGTCAGTAAGGTGATTGAAGCCGAGAGAAAGGCTTGTGTGACGGTAAAAACGAACGTGTCAAGAAAGTACGACTGTGTAAATAAGCGAGAAAACCCACTGAGATCAATGCCTTCGTCAGTCGTTAAACTCACACCCAGAATGCTTGCCAGTGGGTAAAAGAAAAATAACGCTAAAAATAGAAGTGGCGTGAGCCAAAGTAACCACTTTGACACACGCCCGATACTGCGCAAGGACATCATCGAATTACTGTCACTGTCCATTCTTCAAGCCAACGTTCGCGGTTTTCGCCAATTTCCGTGTAATCCAACGTGATCGGGTTTTCAGGGATCGGGGCATATTCTTCAAATACTTCAGGCAAAACTGCTTCCGAGTTCACGGGGAAGACAAACATATTCAACGGCAAGTCTTCTTGGAATGGAACGCTGAGCATAAAATCAATGAACTGCTGAGCTTCAGCTTCTTGATCTGTCCCCGCAAGAATCCCTGCAAACTCAATCTGTCTGAAGCACATCCCCTCACCCACAATGCTGTCTGTAGGAGCATCTTCAGTTGGTGTTTCTGAATAATAGACTTCGGCGGGTGGACTGCTGGCATAGCTCACCACGAGAGGACGTGTCCCCTCCCCTGTACTTCCGCTGAATTGAGCATAATAGGCCTCAGTCCAGTCATCGGCGACATACACATCATTGGCGCGCAGGTCACTCCAAAAGTCGAGATATGTGTAATCTCCTTCTTCGCCATAAACCGCAATCGTCGTCATAAGGAAGGCCAGCCCCGGCGAAGATGTGGCGGGGTTTTCAACCACGAGCAACCCGCTGTATGAAGGATCAGTCAAGGCATCCAGCGTTTCCGGCAGGTCAACCTCAGCCACATCAAAATAGCTCACGTCATAATTTAAGCATACGTCACCGTAATTGATCGGCGTGACACGGAATTCTTCATCAACAATGAATGAGGCATCGACAGTTTCCAATAAAGGAGACTCATAAGGGACGAAAATTTCGCCATCAATTGCGCGCGACAAGAACGTATTATCAACGCCAAACAAGACATCCCCTAAAGGGTTTGAGCGTGAAAGCACGGCTTGGTTCACCAAAGAGCCTGCATCACCAAGGCGAATCACTTCCACCGCAATCCCTGTTTCTGCGGTGAAGGCTTCTAAAACGGCTTCACTATAGGCAAAACTATCATGAGCGATGACCGTCAACACATCTTCTTGCGCCACAGAAACAGATACAGAGCCAATTACAGCGCCAAGCATCACAACAGCAATTCTTTTTAACATTCCAACATCCTCCCAAAAGCTTCACAAATGACGACCGATTGAAGGAGTATGATCAAAATAAAATACCCCTAACGCCAAACAAGGGTGATAGGGGTACGTTGTATTTGATGTCATTTGCACTCCCTCCGCTGGCATGATCCAGATCAGGTCTAAGGGTCGGTGCGCTTTAGCACCCTCTCAGCTCGCATGACGCGAACCCCCCTGCGCTTATCTATAAACTCATCTTAACACAATCCTAAAGATCGATGCAATGGACAGCCTCACCAACGCGTTAGGATTCGCGGTGACTCACACAAACGTTTCGAGGAAGCCTTCAAAATTGCCAGCATTACACGCATCAATATAATCCAGAATTTGCCCACCCCGAATCGAGTAATATGGATAACAACTGGTCGGGGAAGCGCCTTCAGGCACTACCGCGATCTGATAGAACACGGCCGATGGGATAAGCGTGCCTTCCGTCGTGCGTTCGAGTTTATCGACAACCTTTTCAACAGTGGCAATCGGTTTTTTAGCCGCAAATAATAACTCGAGGTCAACACCTTGATTATTATTCAGCAGAACATTACCTTCTTTGTCCGCCACCAGCCCATGCACCACCGCCACATCAATGGGGATGGCGGGAAAAGCAAATAGTTCCTCACCGGAATAAGGGTCAATGATCGTCTTCACGTCAGGGCGCAAAGCAGGAAGGTCTGTCCCTTTCCACGCACTGGATGGCATAAACCCGATATTGGAGAGCTTTGCGCGCAACCCCATCGCGATGCTCGCCTCCGTCTCCTCGATGATGGTAATCTCGCCTCGATTAGCTTTTTCTGTGAACATGGGAGCAAGCCCAAAAGATTCCAACCCGAAATAGACCGAGCGAACGGCTTTGACACAGTTTGCGCCGACTAAAAGGTCAGACTCAATCCCTGCGGTGAAACATACAAGAGTGAGGTCGCGCGGGCGGACGTCGCGCCGAAGCAGCGCCCGCACATACCCCACAGGACGGCGATACATGGTCATCCCGCCGAGAGCAACATTCTGTCCGTCTTCTACAACAGCCGCTAATTCTTCAAGCGTGACAAATTTCGACATAAACCCATCTTTACACCATAAATATTCCCTATGGAGTGTACCACTGGGATAAATTTCAGCCTATCATCGATTTTGCGTGTGCCATCCGTCGAACCAGATCAACGATCTCGTCACGATGTTCACAACGTTCAATCCAATCTTCAGGAATCGACTCTATCCCCAATAACGCCGCGCTCACCCCACCCGCAATTGAGGCGGTCGAATCGCTATCCCCAGAATGATTTGCACCCAACCGAACAGCGCCTACAAATGAAGTGGGATATTTCATCACGGCATACAAAGCGACCGCCACCGCTTCCGTCGCAATCCACCCTTGCCCGATGTGCTTCACGGCTTCTAGCTCATCTGTCCACGCTAAAACATGGCCGATGCGCAAAATCGCCGTGTCGAATTCAGGACTCATATCGCCCACAAAATCCATGATGCGCTGGACATACTCATCAGGGGAAACACCATCCAACGCCAATTTGACCGCATACGCCGCCGCAACGGCTGATGCAACAGCGCCTGAATGACCATGCGTGATCATACTGCTCGCGCTAGCGACTTCTCGCAGTCGTTCAGGTTGGTTTTGATACAAATAACCGATGGTAGCGACGCGCATGGCAGAACCACAACCTAATGATCCATTGAGACCACTTTCACGCCAAGGCACACCACTTTTATAAGCACGCACACCCTTTAAACAAGTATTGCCAGGCGCACGCAGGTCTGTTTCAGGGTGCTTACTCCATGCAATGAACCGCGCACCGACTTTTTCCATGATGGCATCAATCGGAGCGTTCACGCCTGCATCCAAGATTCCCTCTGTCAACGCAATCGTCATCTGCGTGTCGTCTGTGTATAATGCGGGATTGGGCGGGTTTTGGATGCCCTTCGGCCCATAAATCGCTTGAATTTCATGCAACTGTTTAAACTCCACAGGCCAGCCTAACGCATCCCCCAAAGCCAAGCCAAAAAGGACAGCGCCCGCGCATTTTTCTTCTTTATTCAAGGGGCTTAAAGGCATTTTTATTAATCCCTTCCTCAATTCTTAATCTAAAACAGAGTTTATAATGTCTATGTGACGTATTTCCAAACATTGGAGCATCTTATGAAATTCCCACAACACCTTGCACATCGCGTCAAGCATATTTCGCTTGCGGCCGGTGCAGGTTTAATTTTTATGATGGGGTTTGCGGCAGGTAATTTTCAAACCCATGTGGATGCACAAGGCTTAATGCCCCCTAACGCAGAAGTTGAGGAAGCATTCGAACCGTTTTGGCAAGCCTTTAATCTCATCCAGTCTGATTATATCGAAGAAGTTGAGTTGGAATCTTTAGTTGATGGTGCAATACGCGGGCTGTACACCTCTTTAGGGGATCAATTCAGCTCATACATGACGCCAGAAGAATTTGAGATGATGAATAGTGATCTTGAAGGCGAAATTGACGGCATCGGCGTCGTGATCCGCACCAATCTAGAAACTTTAGAGATCGAGGTTGTCGGCTTAATCACAGGCTCACCTGCTCAAGATGCGGGCGTCCGTGTAGGCGATATCTTCTACGAAGTGGATGGCGAAACGGTGATCGGCATGGATCAACTTCAATTAGCCCAGCGGGTTCGCGGACCAGTGGGCAGTGTCGTCAACATCATCTTTTTAAGAGAAGGTGAGCCAATTGATCTGAGCATCACCCGCGCGCGCATCGTTGTTCCTAACGTGGAAAGTGAAATTCTCGAAGACAATATTGCATATATTCGCTTGAATCAATTTAGCGCTAATGCCCGTGCTGATTTAAACGCCGCCGTTGAAAGCTTAAACGTGAATTCGCGAAGCGGGCTGATCGTTGATGTACGCGATAACCCGGGCGGTCTACTCAGCTCAGCCATCGATATTTCCAGCGCATTCATTCCAGAGGGCGAAATTTTGACTGAAGCTTTTGGCGATGGACGGGAAGAAGTGCTCAACGTAAATGGCACTTATTTAGGGATTGATGTGCCGATTGTCCTGCTCGTGAATGGTGGCAGTGCAAGCGCCTCAGAATTATTTGCGGGCGCGCTTCAAGACTATGACTTAGCGACGATCATCGGCGAAACCACGTTTGGGAAAGGCACCGTACAAACATGGCAACCTCTGATTAACGGCGGTGGGGTACGGTTGACGATTGCCCGCTGGATCACCCCCGACGGCAGTTGGATTCACGAAGCAGGCATCACGCCTGATTATACGGTGGTCTGGCCTCCTGAAGACTTTGATAACCCCGTAGACCCACAAATACAGGCGGCAATCGAGTTTTTAGAAACAGGTGCCCTGCCCACCGTCAGTGAAACCCCTGTGCTTGAAACAGTCGGCGACAAATAAAATATCAGAATTCACAGTTGGCTAAGGGTTTTCTTTTGAAAACCCTCATGCTATACTGCGGATCGATTTTGTCCATCTATCGGTTGAGGAGATTCCGGTATGGATCGCGCAATGCAAATTGTTTCCATCATCGTTTCGGTGATGCTCATCGTTGTCATTTTGTTACAAGCCAAAGGCGAAGGTTTACGTTTTGGTGGAGGTGAGCCGGGTGGTGTGAAACGCACCCGTCGTGGTTTAGAAAAGACACTTCATCAACTCACAATCACCTTAAGTATCGTTTTCCTCGTCGTGGCGATTCTTGCGGTCTCCTCATACTAGATTTAGCTTCACTGGCTTGCTAGTTTGAAGATCCATTTCACAGGTGTTTAGACAAGCAACCCAAAAGCTTGTAAAACACCTGTTTTCGTTTCTTTAGGGTAAGGCAGCATCTATGTTTCGAGGTTTTCGTTGGCAACTTTTTGCACTGGCAGCAGCTGCAGTTTTATTTGTGATCAGTTTGGCGTTGCGTCAGTCGCAAACCCCTGCACCAAATCCAACACCAGAATCTAACCCACAAGTCAATTCTCTTGCGCCGACAAGCACCCCTGAATTGGTGATTGTCTCAAATGATGTCGCTCCAACCGAAACAGCCCCATTACAGGCATCCAGCACCACCAATAATACCTTTCGCGAAGGGTTGGTAGGACGTGTACAACGCTTAAACCCGCTGTACGCCTCGCTCAATTCAGTCGATCAAGATATTACATCGCTCATTTTTGAAGGCTTGGTCAAAACCAATAATTTTGGGGAACCAACCCCCGGTTTAGCGGAACGCTGGATCATCTCTTCGGATGGCTTGGAATACACTGTTTTCTTGCGTCAAGACGTGTTATGGCAAGATGGGATTCCCTTCACTGCCAATGATGTCGTCTATACCATGTCGATTTTGCGCTCACCCGAATTTGCAGGCGCGGACAGTTTAGGCGCATTCTGGCGCACCGTCGAAACACAACGCCTTGGGGATCATTTGATCCGTTTCCGCCTCACACAACCGCTCGGCTCTTTCTTAGAACAACTTACAATTGGTATTTTGCCCGAACACGCGCTGAACGGCACAAGCGCGGCACAACTCACGTCGCACCCATTTAATCTAACGCCGATTGGAACAGGGCCTTACCAGATCGAATCAATCTTCACCCATACCGATGGAGCAATCCACGCGGTCAATTTGCGCGTCGCGCCAACCTACCGTCAACGCCCCGAAGGTCAAGCAGAAGCATTTGCGATTGACCGCGTCACTTTTGTGTTAGTCAGCACTTTTGATGAAGCTCTCTCGCTGTTAACGTCCGGTCAAATTGATGGTTTAGCTTCGGCAAACCGCGCCAACCGTTCCGATTTATTTACCGCTGCCAATGATGATGACTTGATTCTCAACAATCAATTGGATGCCACGTTAGGCGTGCTCATTTTTAATTGGGAACACGAAGAATTCCGCGAACAGCGCATGCGCATCGCCCTTCAAAGTGCCTTAGATCGCGAAGCCATCGTGAATTTCCGTATGGCGAATACCGCAGTTTTTGCCAATAGTCCGCTGCTACCCAATTCATGGGCTTACTTACCCAACTTAGCATGGGAACCCTACGATCTGAACGAAGCGCGTCAACTGCTGACACAAGCCTTCGCGCGGATTGAACGCGTGAGCAATGACGAAGCGGAACAAGCAGAACAAAGTGAAGAAGCAGAATCGACTGAGGAAGTCACGCCTGAAGTCCAAGCGCCTAGCGGTTTATTTGCGTTTGAAATCTTGACCTTAGATGATCCTCAATCGGTTTCGCTCGCACAAGAGATCGCTTCGCAATGGTCACAATTAAACCTGACGGTTACAGTAGACGCGGTTGATCTCGAAACCTATCATCAACGCCTCACTGCGCATGAGTTTGATACTGCCATCGTGGAATATTCGCTGGGCGAAAGCGCTGACCCTGACGTGTACGCATTCTGGCATGAGGGGCAGTATCCTAACGGGTTAAACTACGGGGGCGCAACCGACCGACGCATCAGCGAACTGCTCGAACGCGCGCGCCGTGATCCTTTCGGCGTGAACCGCTCTATCGACTATCGCACCTTCCAAGCAGTTTTTGCTGAACGAGCAATCGCTATTCCGTTGTACTATCCGATTTTCACCTACGCCACTTCGCCCGACGTCGCCAACCTTCAGCTTGGGTTTATTGGCGCGCGTTCGGACCGCTTCCGCACGATTGGCGCTTGGTACATGCTTCAATAGTTATCTTCGATTTGTCACAGAAGAAGGTGCTTACTGAATTAGTAAGCGCCTTCTTTTTCTAAAATTGCCCGCAACAAGTCCTTGCGCGCACTTCCGCCTAACAATTCCAATTTGCGCACATCTAACGGGTCAATCACTTCTCGCAACAAGCGGATTTCTTCGTCTGTTGGGGGTGGAGTTTCGTGCACATCCGGCGCGATTTCTAATTCAAAGCCAGTTTTCTTTTGAATTTTCTCAATCGTGGTGTCAGGGTGATAGCTGATTAAGCGCATCCGTCCATTGGCAAAGTCAAATTGTCCCAAATCGGTGATCAGATAATGAGAGCCATGCCCGTAGGTGCGGTCAGGGGAACAGCCTAACCCGCTGACAAAATCGAGCTTTTGAACAAACGTCACCTTTGAATGGCGCGGAACATAATAATAAATACGGTCATAATGAATGGTGACATCGGGCATGCCCCCTGTGCCGGGCAAGCGCATGCGCGGGCGTTGATAGTCCGTCCCAAAGGCGATGTTATTAATATTGCCGTGAGCATCCATTTGTGCAGGGCGGAAAAATTCTTTCGGGGCAAAACGAGGCAATAAATCTGCCGCGGCAGTAACAAAGCCAACGTGCAACAGGCCTTTTCCTAGCCACAAGTCCTCAATCCGCCCAACCCCTAACGGCCCCCAATCTTCACAAATGCTCTGCCCTATCGCGCTGGCAAAAGAGACATTGGGCGCATGGGTACAACATGCTAATATGAACCCTGCCATCACCAAAGGGGTGTTGATCCCTTGCGCTAAGATTTCACCGTCCACTACTTGCCGTGAAATACATGCGCAAATTAATTCATCAATTGTGTAATTCATCCTGTTTTTCCGTCATTTTCTGACATCGCACTCTCGCAATAATAAGGCTATATTACACTGACATGGAAAATGAATCACCTATCGTGCTGGTTTTACCCGCTTAATTAAAAGAATCGGTTCTATGAGCATTGCCAAACTCATAAAAGAAATTGAAATCTTCCAAGGTCTTTCGTCCCGCCAAATTGACATGATCGCGACGATATGCAATGAAAAACATTATGCGGCAGATCAAATCATCTTTGAAGAAAACACACGCGGGGATGAACTATATGTCATCATCAAAGGGGAAGTAGATATTCAGCTCGACCCCGCATTATTGGGAAAACCTGCGAACGGGCCTCAAACCGTCGCCACGCTCACACGGGGACAGTCGTTTGGTGAAGTCGCCCTCGTCGATGATGGGCTACGTTCCGCAAGAGCAAAATCTGCATCCAACACCGTGATATTGGTCATCAAACATCAAACCTTGATGCAGCTCTGCGCCAGTTACCCTGAATTGGGGTTCATCATCATGCGTAACTTAGCAGCCGACCTCGCCATGAAATTACGGAATACCGATATTCGCATGCGCGAATTGTTACGCAATCAACCAACCTCTTAACTTTAAACCTACCCTGAAATTGAAGGCACACACCAATGGATTTTGTGTTTGTTATTGTCGCTTGCCTGATCGTGGGTTTTTCTAAAGGAGGTTTAGGGCAAGTCTTAGGGGTTTTGATCGCCCCCTTGCTGGCACAAGTGATGCCCGTATCCGAAGCCATCAGCTTAGCGCTTCCGCTTCTGCTTATCGGAGATGCGATTGCACTGCGTGTGTATTGGAAAACGTGGGATATACGCTATATCCGCATTATGATTCCGGGCGCCGCAATCGGCATTGCATTGGGCACTGCCCTACTCACCCAACTACCTGACCAAACTCTGCGCCATATCCTCGGCATTTTGACCCTCGTTTATGTCGTCTATCGCCTGTTTGATCGCTATCTACAAATCCCGAATTATCAACATCGAAATTGGCATGGGGTCTTGGCGGGCGCGGCTACGGGCTTCACGTCTGCGCTTGCGAATGTCGGTGCGCCGCCATTCACCGCGTACTTACTGCTTCAAAATGTCACCCCGCTTGTATTTACCGGAACGGCGACCTTATTCTTTGCGATCAACAACCTGTTAAAGCTCGGTGGGTTTGTCGCGGCGGGTCTCTTTGACGTTCACCGTATGATCGAAATTGCGTGGGCACTGCCGTTGATCCCACTGAGCATCTGGATTAGTAAAAAAATCATCTCGCGCATTGATCAAAAACAATTTGATCGCCTCATGATTGGTTGTCTATTTTTTATCGCGCTGTTTCTTCTGTTTGTCCCATCAACACGCTGATCAAACAAAAAACCGCGACAGTTGCTATCGCGGTTTTTAATAGTTTAGAGTGAGGTTCTGACTAATCAGCAATCAAACGTACAAATTTACGCTTGCCTACTTGCAAGACAGCCGGCAGTTGAGCAGGTGAAATCGTCGCGGATTGGTCGGTGACAACAACTTCATTCAAACGCACGCCGTTTTGTTGAATCAAGCGACGACCTTCGTTCACGCTGGGGATCATATTCAGGCGTTTCAGCACATCGACAATCCGTTCTTCGCGCTCTAAAACCGCGCTGGGGATGTCTTCCGGAATCCCGCCTTGACGGTGTGCTTCATCCCAGTGTTTTTGAGCCGCTTGTGTCGCTTCAGGGCTGTGAAAGATAGTGACAATTTCACGGGCGAGGTTCATCTTCGCTTCGTTCGGGTGGATACTGCCATCAGCAATCCCCTTTTCCCACTCAGCCAACTGCACAGGTGACCAGCCTAAAATGAGCTTGTGATAGATCGCCATCGCTTTATCAGGCACACTCATCACCTTGCCGAACATATCCGCAGGGTCAGACAACAGCGGAATATGATTGCCGAGGCTCTTGCTCATTTTAATTTCGCCATCCGTGCCGGGTAAACTTTCCCCCATGATGATTGCGATTTGGGGTTTTTGGCCTAGCCCTTCTTGTAATTTACGACCCGCCACCAAGATGTTAAACAGTTGATCTTGACCGCCAATTTGTACATCAGCTTCTTGCGCAACCGCGTCATAGCCTTGCATCAACCCATAAAACAGTTCGTGCAGGTAAATCGGCAAACCGTCTTCAAGGCGCTTCGCAAAGTTTTCGCGTACAAGGAACTGCTGTACGGTGAAATTACTCGCCAAACGGATGATGTCGGCAAAGTCGAGCGTTGACAGCCATTCATCATTACGACGGACGCGGGTTAAGTCACGGTCTAAAATTTTGAAGGCTTGTTCTGCGTATGTTTGCGCGTTAATTTCAACCTGTTCACGGGTGAGCTGTTCGCGCACTTTGTCTTTGTCGGAAGGGTCACCAATCAAACTGGTGAACGTCCCAATCAAGAACGTGACATCGTGCCCAAATTCTTGGAATTGGCGCAGTTTACGCATGGTAATGGTGTGACCCAAGTGTAAATCTGCAGTACGAGGATCGTACCCGCAGTACACACGCAGAGCGCGACCTTGTTTTTCTGCTTCCACCAAACGTTCGCGCAGTTCTTTACGCATGGTTTCTTTTGTCTGGGGGTCGCCGTATTCAGCGCCAGACATCAAAATATCAACTTGTTCGTCAAGGGTTGCCATCTTGCTTCTCGGATGTTTGTATATGAGAGAAAAGTTTCACCAGTATATCACACGAAAAGCGTAGATTGCGTAGGAAATGGCACTACAAAACAACGAATAGGGCGAAGCGCTTCATCAACCTAAAACATGCGCCATACAACAGCCTTATCACATCTCAATAAGTTCATTATTGAGATGTGATTCAAAACGTGCTGTCAATTGATGTATTTGAACCCACTTCAAAATTTGCATGAGAAAGTCTATAATCCCTCTCACCTTACCAGAATCCATGTCTGCGGTGAAAGCACCTTTTCGCCATCAGCTAGTTGAAGGAAATTCCGCCTCATGAAACCGATGACCAGCGCAGAAGCGCGTCAAGCGTTCCTCGACTTTTTTGTCGAGTACAACCATCGCGAAGTTCCATCCTCATCTTTAGTTCCCGCGAATGATCCAACGTTATTATTCGTGAATTCAGGCATGGTTCAATTCAAAGATGTCTTTCTCGGCATTGATAAACGTGATTACACCCGCGCCACAACTGCTCAAAAAAGCATGCGCGTCAGCGGTAAACATAACGACCTCGAAAATGTCGGCCCTTCCCCGCGTCACCATACATTCTTTGAAATGTTGGGGAATTTTAGCTTTGGCGATTATTTCAAAAAAGATGCGGCCCGCTTTGCATATACCGTCCTGACAGAAGTCTTTAAACTACCCAAAGACCGTCTCGCGGTCACCGTCTACAAAAATGACGATGATGCCTACAACATTTGGGTGAACGAAGTCGGCGTTGATCCGCTTCGCGTCGCACGGATGGGGCCGAAGACCAACTTCTGGCAAATGGCGGATGTTGGGCCGTGTGGCCCGTGTAGTGAAATTTTCTGGGATCGTAACCCTGAGCGGGGCGTTGACAGCATCATCCCTGAACTTCAAGCGGAAGAAGATCGTTTCCTTGAAGTGTGGAATCTGGTCTTTATGCAGTTCAACCGCACCCAACCTGACCCTGAGCATACAGGTCAATATGATATACCCCTTCCCGCCCCTAGTGTGGATACAGGGATGGGGTTAGAGCGTATTCTCAGCGTGATGAATGGGGTCGATAACAACTACGACACCGACTTGTTTTTGCCCATTATGAAGTTGACGCAGAAATTGGCGGGGCATAGTGACGAAGAACGACTTGCCAACATCGTCCCTTATCGCGTCATCGCGGATCATATTCGTGCGGCGGTCTTCTTGATTGCAGACGGCGTATTGCCCGGCGCCAAAGGGCGCGATTCCGTGTGCCGCTTGGTCGTCCGTCGGGCCTCACGCTTCGGCCAGAAGTTAGGTTTCAACGAACCCTTCTTAGGTAAAGTTGCCGATGCCGTTTTTGATATTATGGGGGGGCATTACACCGAGCTTGTTGAAAAGCGCGAATCGATCAAGAAGATCATCACGCAAGAAGAAGTGCGTTTCCGTCGCACGTTAGATCGCGGTGTGGACGAGCTGAATGAGAAACTTACCCAGCTTCCCGAAGGGGGTCAACTTTCAGGTGAAGATGCGTTCTACTTAAAAGCCACGCTCGGCTTACCCATCCAAGTGACAAAAGACATTGTTGAAGAACGTGGCTATACCGTCGATATGGACGGTTACGAAACCGCCGAAAACGAACATGGGATTCGAAGCGGTGGCGGCCAAGCGATGGGAAGCATCGACTTAGGCGAACTATATAAGAACCTTCTGAACGACCTCAAATCACAAGGAAAATTGGGCGAGAATGGGGTGATTTATCTTCCCTATGGCGACACCCAACTGGATGCGACGGTATTAGCGATGGTACGCGATGGTGAACCTGTCAGTGATGTGATTGTAGGTGACAAAGTTGAAGTCGTTTTAGACCACACCCCATTCTACGTTGAAGCGGGCGGTCAAGTCAGTGATACAGGTGTCATCGCAGGGAAAGGATGGCGTATCGAAGTCGAGGATATGGCACGTCCGATTGGTGGGATGATCATTCATCGCGGTGAAGTAATTGAAGGCACACCCCATCAAGGCGATGCTGTTCGTGCCGAAGTGGACAGCGCCCGCCGTACCGACATCACCCGCAACCACACCGCAACCCATCTTCTCCACGCGGCGCTGCGTGACCTGCTAGGAACACATGTACAACAACGAGGTTCGCTCGTTGCGCCGGACCGTCTGCGTTTTGACTTCGTTCACGATGCCAAAGTCACACACGAAGAACTGTCCAAAATTGAAAAAGCAGTCAATGCGATCATCCTGAAAGACTTCCCCGTCAAAGCGGAAGAAAAGTCGCTGGATGAAGCGAAAAAAGAAGGCGCGATGGCGCTGTTCGGCGAAAAATACGGTGAACGTGTGCGCACGATTGTGATCGAAAAAGAAGATGATCGCTACAGCTATGAGCTGTGCGGGGGTGTTCACGTCAAACAAACGTCCGATATCGGCCCATTCTTGATCGTCAGCGAAGGAAGTGTGAGCGCAGGCGTGCGCCGTGTCGAAGCCTTCACGGGTGTTGGTGCATTGGACTATATCCGCCACAACCTTGAGCTTCTGCACAGCGTGGCATCCCAAGTGGGCGCAACGCCTGAAACCGTGTCTGAACGGGTGGCAGCCTTACAAAATGAGTTGGTCACGACCCGTAAACAAGTTGAAAAACTTCAACGTGAAACCGCCAAAGCGACATTTGATGCGTTGCTGAGCCGTGCGGAAACCTTTGATAAAGGGCAGATGCTCGTCGCCCAAGTGGATAATGTGCCCGTAGACACCTTGCGCGAAATGTCGGACTGGTTCCGTAGTAAAGTCACCAGTGGGGTGCTGGTATTAGGTGCTGTGAGTGACGGACGGCCTCAGTTGTTGGTGAGCGTTACCGATGATCTCATCAAACAAGGAGTGCATGCGGGCAACCTGATCAAACAAATTGCGTCAGTCGTGGGCGGGGGTGGCGGGGGTCGCCCTAACCTAGCGCAAGCAGGCGGGAAAGATGCAGAGAAACTTCCCGAAGCCTTACAACTGGCTCGTCAATTAATCACCAACGGGCAAGGATGAACAAAAATATCGAGTATCTCCAGTTAGAAGCGGACGACGACGTTACCACCGTCCGAGACCGTCTCGCTTTTTTACGCGGGAAACGGGTGCTTTTGATCTGGCCAGAACAAGGCACCCCGCTTCAACGCAAACTCGACCTCGTTTTGATCCAACGAGAGGCAGTGCGTCGTGCAGTTCGCCTAGCAATCGTCACGCATAATGACGATGTGATTCATCACGCCCAAGAATTGAATATCAGCACTTTTGAAACCATCAAAGCAGGGGAACGGGGCAAATGGAAACGGGGCAGTACGCGCGTGTTTCTAAACCGCATCCAACGCCCCGAAGAAATAGACCCCGACGACTTGATGCCGTATGCCAGTCGTGTGCGCACCCCCGCGCAGAGCATTCGACGACTGGCGTTCAATATGATCACACGCACGCTCACGTTGGGTATTCTAGGGGGCGTGGTTGTCGCGATTGCGTTCCTCGTCATTCCCAGCGCGCAAGTTGTAATTATGCCTGAACTCACACAGTTGACCAGCAGTGTGAGCATCACGGCTGACCCAACCCGTGAACAATCCAATGTCGATGTTGAAAACGCCATCATGCCAGCAACGCTTTTACGGGTTGAGGTGGAAGAACGCGCCACCTTGCCTACGACGGGCATTTTACAGCTCGAGACGATCCCCGCAACGGGGCGGGTGACGTTCATCAACCGTTCCCAAGAGACGGTTGAAATCCCTGCGGGTTCGCTCGTCAGCACCAGCGCAGGCACACCGATCGTTTTCCGCACCCTTTCGAGCATCACCTTAGATTCAAATGATGGACAGCAGGCAGAAACGACAGTTGAAGCCATCCCAGAATCTTCAGGGTTGGTAGGAAATGTGGATGCTGGCTTAATCAACACATTGATTGGCCCGCTGGCCGACCTTGTGGAAGTGCGCAATTTAGTCCCGACTACAGGCGGGGAAGAAGACAGCCTACGCACCGTCACCCAAGAAGACCATGAACGGCTGATTGCGGTGCTCCGTCAGCAGTTACAGGAACGGGCATTTCGTGAACTTGAACCACGCATCACAGGGCAACAGCTCATCATCCCCGAAACGGTCAATATTGCAGAAGAACGTAATGATTGGATGACCTTTAATTATGCGGTGGGGGATGCCGCTGAAAATTTGACGCTCACCATGCGCGCACGCGTGGAAGTCACGGCGGTTGACCTACAAATTGCTCAGCAAATTGCGTATGCACGTCTCAGCGCGCAAATTCCAGCGGGACAAGTGATTCAGCCGAATACGATCCAATATGCGCTTGAAGGGATCAGCCAAATCACCACCAACGGGCGGGTTTCATTCAACTTGAATGCAAGCGGGGTTGTTGGCGTAGCGGTCAATGCAGGGGCGATTCAACAGCAGTTAGCCAGTCTCAATACAGAGACCGCCTTATTATGGCTTCAGTCCACTATTCCACTGGCCGCAGGGACAACGCCCACTATCACCGTGTCGCCCGAATGGATGCCAATTCTGCCGATTTTATCTCAGCGGATTCAGGTCAGGATTGATAGTGCGCTACCCCAACCAAGCGAAGAAACGGTGCTGGATGCTGATGCTGTCCCTACCCCATTACCCGACATTGACGCATTAGCGCCGTCAGAGGCGGGTTCATGAACGGTCGGCTGTTGGGTATAGATCACGGCTTAAAGCGTATTGGCATCGCGGTGAGCGACCCTACAGGGTTGGTTGCGCGTGAATTAGAGATCATCACGAGAAAATCCAAAAAAGAAGATTTTGAGAGAATCCAACACCTGGCGCAGCAGCATCAAGTGGTCGGGTTTGTGGTGGGCATGCCCCACAATTTTGACCTGCCGCCCGACGTCCCATCCCCTGCGGATCGGGTAAACCGCTGGTTAGAACATTTTCGCCCCACCACCCCATTACCGATTGTGCTTTGGGATGAACAAATGTCCAGCGTAGATGCACAAGAACTTTCGCGTCAAAAACGTCGTCATGTAAGAGACCCCATAGACGATCTCGCCGCGCGGGTGATCTTACAAAGTTTCTTAGATGCACTGCGGGATGGGCTTGCAGAATTCCCGCCCTCGCCATCGAATCAAGAGGAGTAAGTTTGTGAGCCGAATCCTAAAAATTCTTATCGCCCTCACCGTTTTATTCATGTGCTCTGTGGTCGTCTTAGGGGTCGGCTTATTTGTAGTTTCAAACGGTGACCCGGTGAATTATGTGCGCGTGGAGTTGATTCGACTTTCACTCTCAGGCCGTGAAGAAGAACTTCAAAACCGTCCTTCCAGTGACACCACCCCCATCCGTTTTACGATTCCTGTGGGGGCGACACCCCGCGTAGTTGCCAACCAACTTTATGCGCAAGGACTGATTCGCGACGAAGACTTATTTGTTGACTACGTTCGTGCCAACAATCTCGACATTGAGATTGAAGCGGGCACCTTTTTCCTCAATCGTTCACAAAACATCCCTGAAATTGCCGTCGCCATCACCGACACACGCAACAGCCAATTTGCTTTCCGCATTTTAGAAGGCTGGCGCATGGAAGAAATCGCAAACGTGATCGACCAAAATCCCTATTTTGGCTTTAGCGGGCAAGATTTCTTAGCTGTGGTGGGCGCAGGCGCTCAAATTGAACAGGGCTTCATAGACTATGTAGGTCTTCCCGCAGGCGCGTCGCTGGAAGGTTTCTTATTCCCCGACACGTATCAACTTCCGGCGGATGTTACCCCCGTACAGCTTCGCTCGATTCTGCTCAATACGTTCATGGAAAATGTAGGTTCAGATTTATATACCCAAGCCTTGCAACAAGGCTTTACGCTTCGCGAAATGGTCGCGCTGGGGTCGATCATTCAACGAGAAGCTGTCCATGCCGACGAACACACAATGATTTCAAGCGCATACCGCAATCGTTTAGCCATCGGCATGAATTTGGATGCTGACCCGACCGTTCAATACGGCATCGGCTTTGAGAATGGATCATGGTGGCCCCAGATCACCCAAGCAGATTATCGCGAGGCAATTTCACCTTATAACACCTATATCAATGCAGGCTTACCCCCCGGACCGATTGCCAGCCCGGGAATTTCCGCAATTCGCGCCGCCATCAACCCAGAAAGCACCGACTTTTACTACTTCCGCGCAGATTGTAGTGGCAACGGCTATCATAATTTTGCGCGCACCTTTGAAGAACACTTGGCAAACGGGTGCTCATGATACGGGTCATTCTCACCCTTGTGATCGCGCTAGGTCTAAGCGCGTGCGGTAGCACATCCCCTTTACCCATACGGATTGTTTTATTCGCCCCCTTCGAAGGCCGTGAACGCGAAATCGGCTATCAAGCTTTGTATGCGTCACGGCTTGCGTGGGCGGAATACCAGCCGAATGTAGCGATTGAACTTGTGGCGATTGATACGGGGGAAACCGTGCAAGGCATGATTCAGCGGGCTAATGCCATCGCCCGTGACCCACAAACACTACTGACTCTTGTTTTGGGTGAGATGTCCTCCACGCCTGACGTGCTCCATGCTTTTGGGGATGTCCCCGTGATTGTGGGTGGTTATTGGGGTGCGAATGTTTCAGAAAATACGTTCATCTTAGCGCCAGAAACGATAGTTCAACTTCACCAAGAAGATGAGCGATACGCGCTTGAATCTCAAGCTATTACGGGGATACACCTGCTCAATGAAGGGGAACCTCAAATTATTGTGAGCAGTGGTCACTTGCCCGATGCAGACTTTACCACTCGTTATCTCGCAATGGATGTCTTTGCACCACCCCCTACCTTAGTGGCGACACTTGCCTATCAAGCGACAGAAATCGCGCTCCAAGCGGTCGATATTCAAAGTACCCGTACCACAGTGATGAACGCTCTCACAGACGATGAGTTCATCACAGGGTACGGTACTGTTCAGTTCACCAATCATTACGCCCATTCGCTCGACGTGCATTTTTATGAATGGCGTAACGGTGAATTAGTTGATGTGACGGATATGTTCGATCTTCCCGTAGAATAATGGCAAGGGGTCTACAGGTGTAGAGCGAAACTCAAATGCGCGGTCTAAATGCGCAACCGCTTGTTTGATCTTCTTCTCGTCATTAGCGTAAATCGTCGCGATGGGGTCGCCCGCATTCACCACAGTTCCCACTTTGACAGGTACGCTCACCCCAACAGCAAGATCAATCGGGTCTTCCTTGGTTTCGCGCCCTGCGCCTAATTCAAATGCGGCCTGAGCAACCGCCAGCGCATCAATCAGTTCAATATTGCCGGATTCTTTCGCGAAATAGGTTTGCTTGATGCTCGCTTGTGGCAATAAAGAGGGGTCATCAACTTGCTTCACATCGCCCCCTTGCGCCGCCACCATATCGCGGAATTTATTGAAGGCTGCCCCGTTTGCCAAAGCCTCTTCAATCGTTTCTTTCGCTTCTTCTTGGGTCACCCAACGTTCACCTTGACCAGCCAAACGCAGCATTTGCACCGCAGTTTCAACACAATGCTCAAGGAAATCTTGAGGGCCAGCGCCTTTTAGGGTCTCAATGGCTTCTACAACTTCGAGAGCATTCCCAATTGCTTCTCCTAAGGGTTGGTTCATGTCGGATAACAACGCGACAATATCACGGTTTGCGTCCGCGCCAATATCGACCATCGTCTGTGCCAATAGACGCGCATCATCTAGCGTTTTCATGAATGCGCCACGCCCAACTTTGACATCTAACACGATGCCATCCGCACCGGCGGCTATTTTCTTGCTCATGATACTGCTGGCAATCAAGGGCATGCTGGGCACCGTCGCGGTGACATCCCGCAAGGCATAGATTTTGCCATCCGCTGGGGCAAGTGCTTTCGACTGCCCCGCAAGGACGATGCCATTTTTGCGCGCTAACTCAAAAAATTCGTTGCCACTTAAATCTACTCGGTAACCTTGGATAGACTCTAATTTATCTAATGTGCCACCGGAATAGCCTAAACCGCGCCCGCTCATCTTCGCGACGGGAACGCCACATGCGGCGACCAAAGGCACAACGACCAATGAAGTTTTGTCGCCCACCCCACCCGATGAATGTTTATCAACTGCGTAGCCAATCACATCGTATAAGGATAAAGTTTCGCCAGAATTTGCCATCGCAACCGTTAATTCAGCGGTTTCGCTACGGGTCATTCCCCGCAAAAAGATAGCCATCAGCAACGCCGAAGCTTGATAATCTGGAATGTCACCCGCTGTAAACCCCTGAATGAAAAAGGAAATTTCGGCGGCGGTCAGCGCGTGCCCATCACGTTTCTTCTCAATAATGTCAACCATACGCATGGTATTTATTACTCCTACTCAAGCACATATTAGAATTTGCATAACATAATTAAATCGGAACATCTTTTTTGATAATTACAGGTATATTACACACAGAGTAAGGTTTCTTCATATTGTAGAGTCTAATGCTCATCAATTATCTATATGCCGTTGGTTTTAGGATCCATCAATGAAACAACAGAACAAACAACTTTTAATTATCGGTGGTATTGTGGTCATCGCGCTGATTGCTGTTGGCGTGCTCATTCTAGCAACGAGCAGTGCGAACACCATCACCATTGATTATGCGAGTCTCCCACAAAGTCGCACGGCGGATGGCGGTTTTGTCATCGGCAACGAAGATGCTCCCATCACTATCGTTGAATTTGCTGACTGGGCATGCCCACATTGTCAGCAATATCACCCCGAAGTCCAGCGTTTTATTCAAGATTTTGTCGTGACAGGCTTAGCCAAATTTGAATACCGTGTTTTTCCCACCACAGGCGGACAAGTCACGGTCTTCATGGGCCAAGTCGCTGAATGTGCGGAAGAACAACGTCCCGGCGCATTCTGGGAAGTGTATGACATGCTTTATGTGTTGGTTGACCAAGGTTTACTCAATGGTGATGCTGGGCGTGTGGTCGCTGAACGTTTGGGCTTAAGCTACAGCGAAATCCTCACCTGTACAGCGGACAGCACCCGCGTCGCGGTAGATTCGCAATTAGGCCAAACCAATGGTGTGACCGGTACACCGGGTGTGCGTATGCGTAATGGGAACGGGCCTCTCCAAACCATCTCCACATACAGCAGTGGCAGCGTTCCTTACTCGGTTTTAGCTTCTGTTGTGAACCAAGCGAACAACTTGCCCGCGAACTAAGCTTTTTGCGAAACGCGCTAAAATTGAATACTTTAAAGAGGGACAGTTTAGTATCTGTCCCTCTTTTATATTACGATGCTGGGGTGACCTCGCCACACCATTTCCAATCGCCATCTTCTTCAACCATTTGATAGCTTCCTAACGGGAATGAACGCGCTTCACCGCCATAATCAATGATAATTTGCCCTGTACACGTCACCGATGAATCTTCATTCGCTGTGCAGATGGCCTCATCAAGCTGTGCAGACAAATTCGCAAACGAGTTCAGTTCACGGTTAATTTGATCTTCTAAATCACTGCATAAAAATTGACGAATCCCCGCCTCATCACCGTTTGTTTTCGCCGTGAGGTATTGAATCGCCACTTGCACCAGTACATTATCTTGTGCGGGTTCATTCACGGCGGGTGTGGTCACAACCTCTTGCGTATTACATGCCGATAAAATAATCAAACAGCCCCAGAGTAAGCCCAGTTTTACGAAGCGTAAAAAGTTCACCATACCTCTCAATCTTTCAATTCGTGGCATCTAAGGCAAAACGTACCGCGTCCAGCATCATCAGCGCGGTTAAGTTATGGATGCCCTGCCCCCGTGTGAATGCATCAGGACGAGTGTAATCCAGCGATTCAAAACTTGTGTAATGCACTTGGTCACCCACCAACCCACGATCCGCTAACGTTGACGCGACCAGATCATAATCCCACAAAGGCAGTAAATATTCAGTCGCCAGTGCACGAACGATCTCGTTATTGGTGTTATTCGGGCCGTCAAAACGGTCGGCTTTTGTACTTAGAATCGGGATGATGCCGTTTTCAATAGTGAACTCGATGATTTCGCGCATATTCTGTTCTAAAGCGCTGGTATTCCCTCGGTCATTAGAGCCAAGACGGATTAATAATAAACTGGGGTTGTGCAAACGGAATTCACATTCCAGCATATTTTCACCGCCGATACACCCTCCTCCGCGCGGTGTCCACATCGAATCTAATACAGACCATGTATGTAACCCGCGCACCACCGACATACTGGTACGGGAATAAGACCCGCGATAATAATTCAAGATAGGCGACAGATATTCATAAGGGCCTAAATTGAACGGGCCGACATCAAAGCGGGTGAGGAAAAATGGTGGTTCAAACGTGCTGTCACCCAACTTAGAAAATGCACGCGGGTTTCGCCCCATTTCATCGCCTATTTGGGCGATGCGTAGTATATTGGCTTGGGTCTCTGGCGAAATCTGTATAAATTGACTAAGCAGAACCCCATTCACTTCAGTCGGCAAGATCACTTCTCGCGTAGCAGTGGGCTGTGGGGTAAATGTAGGCATCACAGAAATGGTGAACGTAGGCACCATCGTGGGCGTATTTTCTTGGCTATAAACTTCATGCGGAAGATGGCCGCCCCCCAAAAACACAACCGTTATCAACCCTAGGACTGCCCATTGTAAAACGACACGCATTATCAACATCCCCCTATTTCAAACCCTAAATTTGCCTCGCAATTTACACTTCTGCGAGGTCTGGAGGAATAACGCCAATAGTCAACAAGAGATTGGCGTAGATGCGCTGTTCACCCGTAGCGATAACCAGAGCTACATCATTGGCGCGGGCTAAGTCATAAAATGGGAATCTTCCGTGCCGTGTCAACTCTAAATGAGGTAAAAATTGTCTAAATTCAGCGAAGACAGGCGGTTCACTACCGTCATCAGGGATCATTACGTGTGCGGCCTCAATTGGCGTGACGCTGGCAACCGCTTCAAGCGCTTGGGTCACAGTAATCAACCCCGGGCTAATATTGAGATACACGCGCTCAGCGTCAGGGTTTGACCCCGTCACAAATGGATAGTTTCCATCGGCAATTAAAATTGAGCTTCCATGCCCTGCCGTGCCAAGCACACGCAGTATTTCCGGATGTAACAACTTAGACTTAATCATTCCATATACTCACTTTTGCAAAAATCCGTTTTGCGTTCGCAACCCTTAATCGATATGAAAGACTTCTTCAACTGGAAGCCACCAATTGCCTTCAATACTTCCAGATGAATTTCCCACCAAAGGCTGCTGCATCGGGTCGGTGAGTTGCCACCATTCACGCGTTTTAGGATCATCCGCGATACGCGCCATATCCGCATCAAAATCACTGCCAACATACTCAAAATAGGCGATCAAAATCCCGTCCCAGTGGAAGATGGAGTAATTGCGGATGTTTGCGGCGTGGATGGTCGCTAAAACTTCTGCCCAAACATCCGCATGAATCCGCTTATAGTCTTCGTATGCTTCTGGCTTCAGCCGAATAAGCTGAGCAACACGTTTCATAAAACCCTCTCTCAAGAATCATTTTGGGTGGATTGTAACGCCTTTATCCCTGAATGAAAGTATAAATTGGTCGCACAGCAGATGAATTACTTGACAGGTGACTTGGATAATATTACTATCGAACAAACATCCAAAACGTTTTGGATTAGGCATTTTGAACATATAAAAAAGTTTTTTATGCAAATAACACTTAAAGATATTGCAAAGAAAACGGGTTTTTCGATTACGACCATTTCGCGCGCCCTCGCGGGTTACGACGATGTCAATGAACAAACCCGTCAAAAAATTTTACAAATCGCTGGGGAATTAGAATATCAGCCTAATATCTTGGCGAGAAATCTTCGCAATCAACGGGTGGATACTATTGGCTTTGTCATCCCCTCTCGCGACAGCAGTTTCTCCAACGAATTTTTCAGTCAGTTCATGCTTGGGATTGGGGCGAGTGTTTCCAGTCATCATTTTGATTTATTGATCAGCGCGCAAACCCCGGGCACCCAAGAAATGGATGCCTATCGTCGCCTTGTGGAAGGTCGGCGTGTCGCAGGCATGGTGCTCACCCGTACCCGCACTAAAGATGACCGCATCAGCTACCTGCTCAAACACCAACATCCCTTTGTCATGTTTGGTCGTCTTTCACAAGATGAACATCCTGAACTGCCTTATATCGATTTAGACAGTGAGCAAGCTTTCTTCCTCTTAGTCGAACACCTTGCTTCATTGGGGCATCAAAAAATCGCGGCAGTCCTTCCGCCTAAAGACCTCGTCTTCACCCATTACCGTGAGCTTGGATATTTGAAAGGTCTTGAGCACACGAATCTTCCTCAAAACAAAAAACATATCTTTTATACCGACCTCACGAAAGATGCTGGCTATGAAACCGTCAAAGTCCTCTTAAAAAAGCATCCTGAAGTCACGGCGATCTGCTGTGGAAACGATTTGATGGCGCTCGGCGCTATTCAAGCTGTAGAAGAGATGGGTCGCAAAGTTGGCAAAGACATCGCTATCACGGGTTTTGATGGCCTTCATGTGGCGGAAGCCGCTGGCATTACCACCATCGAACAACCAATTTACGAGATCGGCCAAGCCTTGGCCGACATGCTCATTCAATGTGTTGCTCATCAGTCCCTGCCAAATAATCAACGTTTATTACTTGGCAAACTGGTTGTGCGAACATCGACTCACCCCACGATGGGGTAAGCCGATGCTCTCGTTGTTCATAGATTAGAAAGGTTATTGTTCAATGAAAAAGTTATTACGTATTAGTTTGGCGGCTGCAACAACAACCCTTATTACCGGTCTTGTCACTGCTCAAGAAGATCCAGTCATCTTTATTTCTACACAATTTAATGTTGTTGAAGAAGCTGACCGTGCCCGCACGATTTTTGCAGACTTCGAAAATGGCGCTGAATTCATCACGTCTGAAGAAGGCCCGCTGATCGATTTGCTCCGCGCGGAAGGTCAATCAGGCGAAGGCACTATTGATGCCATCGGCGCATTACACGGCACATTCCCCACGTTAGTCACAGAAGACCTCTTATTTGATCTCACAGATCTCGTAGCAGACATCGAAACCGAACACGACATCAATGATGCATTTGTTGAACTCGGACGGATGGGAACCACTGACTATCAATATTATGTGCCTTGGATGCAAGCGACCTATATCATGGCGGCACATGTTGACACCCTCGAATATCTACCAGAAGGTGCAGACATCAATGCTCTGACTTGGGAACAAGTGGTCGAATGGGCACATGCTGTTCAAGAAGGCACAGGTGAAGCGACCCCATTAGGTCTACCTGTCGCGGGGTTATTCAACCGTTTCTTACAAGGCTATGCTTTCCCCTCATTCACGGGTGGGATGGTCACTCAATTCCGTAGTGAAGCCGCAAACGACATGATGGCGTTCTTCCGCGATGACGTTTGGCCGTTGGTGAACCCTGAATCCATCAATTACGACTTCATGAATGAACCCCTTCTTTCCGGTGAAGTTTTGATTGCGTGGGATCACGTAGCCCGCCTGAAACCCGCCTTTGATGAACGCCCGGAAGACTTTGTTGCCTTCCCCGCACCCGCTGGCCCCGCAGGGCGTGGTTATATGCCTGTCGTTGCAGGCTTGGGTATTCCTTATACCTCCACTGACCCCGATGGCGCTGAAGAATTGATCCGCTTCATTCTCTCGCCAGAAACCCAATCTGCAGTGTTGGCTGAACTCGGTTTCTACCCCGTCATCAGCGGTGTCGATACTTCAAACCTCTCTGAAGGGGTTACCGAACAATTGGCAGCAGTGGATGCCACTCTCAATGCAGAAGATGCTATTCCCGCACTGCTTCCTGTCGGTTTAGGCGCACGCGGTGGTGAAATTAACGAAATCTACCGCAACGTGTTCAGCCGTATTGTTCTGCAAGGCGAAGACATCACGACTGTATTAGACGAAGAAGCAACTACATTACAAGCACTCTTGGATGAAACAGGTGCAGCATGTTGGGCACCCGATCCCGCAAGTGAAGGGGCTTGCCAAATCGAGTAACGCATCTCACTTCATAACATCACCATTAGAAAAGGGTCGTCAACCGATGGCTCTTTTCTAATGGGATAGAAAGCAAGGGTACATCATTGAATAAACGACGTATTGTTCCCTATCTCCTATTACTGCCATCGTTGTTATATCTCGTCTTGTTTTTTGCATACCCCATGGTGGAATCTTTTCAACTGGCCTTTCAGCGTGAGGGGCAGTTTCTGCGTTTACGAGAAGCACCGCTCGTAGAGGCTGAAGGCACGGGCACGCTCGCAATGCAAACTGATGTCCGCGTGTTGGAAAGAGAACGAGGCGAAGAACTTCTGCCCAACGGAAGAACCCGCCCCACCTACTGGTTTCTTGTCGAAGCAGAGGATACCAGCGGGATGACGGTGCAAGGTTGGGTGAGCCAAGGTAACGTATTTATCGAGTCGCGGACAGAATCGACCACGGCACGCATCACCAGTGGCGATGCCACCCGCGAATGGACGCTGGATTATGTACAGCGGATGCTCAACGATTTTCGGTTTAAAGATGCTTTAGTCACGACGATTCTTTTAATTGTCATCATCATTCCGTTTCAATTTGTGATTGCGATCATCATGGCGCTGGTACTTCAAACACAAATTCGCGGAAGCAATACATTTTTATATATTTATGCGATTCCTTTAGGTATTTCTGACCTTGCCGCGGGTATTTTATGGTATTCCATCTTCACCCAGCGCGGGTTTTTAAATTCATTTTTAGTCTCTACAGGGTTACTTGAACAGCCGTTTATCTTCATCCAAGCGGGCAATAACGGTTGGATGATCGGCGCTATTGTCCTCGCTGAAGTGTGGCGTGCGACCTCAATTGTGATGGTCATCGTTGTTAGCGGGTTACAAGCCATTCCCAGAGATTACATCGAAGCGGGGCAAGTTTTTGGCGCCAGTTTGTGGCAGAGGATTCGTTTTATCGTCATTCCCCTGCTCAAACCCAGCTTACAAGTGGCGCTCATTTTACGGACGATTCTCGCCTTTCAAGTGTTCGCCGTTGTAGTGGCAATCACCGGGGGCAACGTCATGACCGTTCTCGCCAATGAGACGTACCGCTGGTACGACCCCGCCCGTTTCAACAACCCCAACATGGCCGCCGTCTATTCCGGCCTGATCATGGTTTTGTCGCTCGGCATTTCGTTCTTCTATTTACGCGCAGTCCGTTCACAAGAGGAGGCATCAAAATCAACATGAACCAAACCAGCCTCTCTCAACCGATCAATTCTCAAACCGCAACTCCAGAAACAATCCGCGCGTGGGATGCCGCTCAAACCCGTGCGAAGCGCATCCAGCGCATCCGCCGAGGTAGTGTGTATTTACTCGCGATCATCCTCGCTCTATGGATTTTGTTACCCATTTGGCTCATTACGACGATGGCCTTCAGCACGCCTGCGGATGTTCGCTCATTTCCGAAGCCATTCTTTCCGAACCCGTTTTCAACCCAAACCATTGAGTTTTTTATCAACACGCAAGGCATCATGAGCAGTACGTTAAACAGCTTGTTGGTTGCCGTTGTCACATTGATCATTTCAACCATCATCGCGGTGCCAGCCGGTTACGCCATTGCGCGTTATCACTTCCCCGGGCGTGATTTTATTCGCCTGACGATTCTTTCGGTCAGAGCCTTTCCGATTGTGGTGTTAGCCGTTCCTATCGCGGTGGTGTATATCCAGCTTGGCATCTTTGACCAACCCTTCAGCTTGGCCTTGATGCACACTGCACTCACCTTGCCCACGACGATTCTTGTCATCGCCAGCGTCTTTACCAGCGTTCCCTACGAACTGGAAGAAGCCGCGCAAATTTTTGGGTGCACACGCTCACAAGCTTTTTGGCGCGTCGTCATGCCCTTGTCGATCCCGGGCTTAGCGGCATCAGCAGTGTTGACGTTCGTCTTGTCTTGGAATGAAGTATTTGCGGCCATTTTACTCACCGTCACCAACCGAACCCTGCCCGCACAAATCCTCTATACGCTGGATAAGTCTGGCGATCCGTTTAAATTCGCGGGTGCGTTCTTCATGCTTGTACCTTCACTTATTTTTATCTTTTTCATCCGACGCTACCTGTTCAACTTGTATGGACAGTTTAGTAAATAAGGAGGTCATGAATGGCAAATATTGTTGTTGAAAATGCAACTAAAAAATTTGGTAAATTCGTTGCCATCGATGATGTAAGTATCAGCATCAATGACCAAGAATTTGTCGTCTTGCTTGGCCCCAGTGGATGCGGGAAAACCACCCTGCTCCGCGCGATTGCAGGGTTAGGTATGGTGGACTCGGGCCGAATCCTCATTGATGGCAAAGATGTCACCTATATTTCCCCCCGTGACCGTGAAATTTCGATGGTGTTTCAAAATTATGCCATTTTCCCGCATATCAAAGTCTTTGATAATATTGCGTTCGGCTTAAAAATGAAGAAAATGCCCCCGAACCAAATCCGTGAACGTGTGCAAGAAGCGGCTGAATTACTCCATATCGAAGGCCTGCTTGACCGTTACCCGGGGGCGATGTCGGGCGGGCAGCGTCAGCGCGTCGCTGTTGCGCGTGCGATTGCATATGAATCCAAAGTATTACTCATGGACGAACCCTTGAGTAACCTTGACGCGTTGTTACGTTTAGAGATGCGCGCCGAATTAAAGTTGTTACTCAACAAACTGGATGTCACGACGATTTATGTCACGCATGATCAGATTGAAGCCTTGAGCATGGGCGACCGTATCGCCGTCATGAAACAAGGGAGAATACTACAGTACGATCACCCCACGATGGTGTATGACAAACCGAGTGAGATGTTTGTGGGCAGTTTCATCGGCAACCCACCGATGAACTTCTTCAAAGCGCATGTTCAAAAGCAAGCGGGGCAACTCCAAGTGAAAGTGGGCGATTTATATATCACCCCACCCGAAGAAATGATCCAACCTTTAAGTCGCTATGAAGGTAAATTTATCTATATGGGTATTCGGGCTGAAAACATGGAAGCGCTGAACCAGCATGAACCAAATACATTATCCGTGCATGTGGATGTGGTAGAACCGTTAGGCTCGCAAAACTTACTCACCATCTCTGTAGATGGCGAACGTCTCAAAGTTTCAACTCACCCTGACTTCCATGTGCAAGTTGATGATAATATTTCTATTCGCCTGCCCATCCAGAAATTGCGCTGGATCGACCCAGATACACAACACGCTATCGCCCCTGATCTTTCACAGGTAGCCGTATGACAGAATCAAAAACACAATCTCAAGAAAAGTTATTTGCCCTTTTAATGGAAATCTACGGGGATGAAACAATCGCTCAGCCCGCGTTAGAAAAAACGTTGGCGCGCCTTGCCACTTTTCAAAAAAAACCGCAGGCTGCTAGCCATCCACTGTTCAGCGAAAAAGACATCACCTTAATCACCTATGGCGATTCTATCCTTGAAGAAAATACGCCTCCGCTTCAAGTGTTACATCGGTTCCTCAACCGTTATGTAAAAAACAAGCTGTCTACGGTACACATCCTGCCGTTCTACCCGTATTCTTCCGATGATGGGTTTTCGGTGATCGATTATTATCAAGTGAACCCTGAATTGGGTGATTGGGATGATGTGGAAGCCATCGGTCAAGATTTCCGCATGATGTACGACGCAGTGATCAATCACATGTCTGCAAAAAGCACATGGTTTCAAGATTTCTTAGCGAACAAAGAGGATTTTTCGAACCTGTTTTTCACAGCGCTGGAAACTGATGATCTCACCGGGGTGACACGTCCGCGCACATCGCCCCTTTTAACGCCGTTTACAAACGCACTTGGTGAAACTCGTCATTTATGGACGACCTTCAGCGCAGACCAGATCGACCTCAACTACAACAACTCAAATACGCTGATCCGCATTTTGGATGTGCTGTTATTCTACGTTGAACGTGGTGCTGAAGTCATTCGACTGGATGCAATCGCCTATATGTGGAAAGAAATTGGCACAAATTCTATTCATCGTCCGCAGACGCATGCGATCATACGCTTCCTACGCGCCGCGCTCGACGTGGTTGCGCCACAGGTGATTCTGATCACAGAGACGAACGTACCCCATCCAGAAAACATCTCTTATTTTGGCGATGGCTACGACGAAGCGCAGATGGTGTATAACTTCACCCTCCCCCCGCTTCTCTTTTACAGCATGGTGACAGGGAATGCGACAAAATTGGCAGCGTGGGCCAATACGTTGGATACGCCAAGCGAACGGACAAGTTACTTTAATTTCACAGCATCGCATGACGGCATCGGCGTGCGTCCGCTCGAAGGCATTTTGCCCGCCAGTGAATTACAAATTCTGATCAATGCTGTACAAGATCGTGGTGGTCGTGTTTCCTACAAGCGAAACTCTGACGGCACAGACAGCCCTTATGAACTCAACATCACGTATTTAGAGGCGATGTCGAACCCATCCCATGCGCCCCATCTACAACAGCAAGCCTTCTTGACCTCGCAGGCGATCATGCTTTCCTTTGCTGGCGTGCCAGCCGTGTATATTCACAGCTTATTGGGCAGTCGCAATAATATCAGTGGCATGGAGCAAACGGGGCATAACCGAACCATCAACCGCGCCAAGCTTCAATATGATGACCTGCTTGAAGCCTTGAATGATCCGACATCAGAGCGTCACCGCATCTATCATGACTACGCGAAGCTACTTGAGATACGTCGTTCACAAGAAGCGTTTTATCCCAAAGCGACCCAAGTCAGCAAAGTGATGAATAACGGTCAAGTGTTGTGGATTGAACGTGGAGACGCACCGAATCATCTCGTTTGTTTATTCAATGTCACGGATCAAACGCAGACCATCGCGCATGAATTTCGGGGCAGTACCGACTTGTTGAATCCCGAAAGTGATTCCGCATCTTTGCATATTCTTGAGCCGTATCAAACACGGTGGATCAAACGGATATAAAACGAAAAAAACCGCTGATTCAGCGGTTTTTTCTTCCCTAAAAGTTAAAGGCTTAGCTTAGACTCTCGGGGCGCGGCGACCCAAAACGAGGGAGGCAATAAACAAGATTAAAAATACGAAGAACAGAATTTGAGCAATACTGCTCGCAGTCCCTGCGATGCTCGTAAAACCCAAAACGGCTGCGATGATAGCAATAACAAAGAAGGTAATAGCCCAGCTTAACATGTGATTTTCTCCTTAATAACATTAAAAGTGTTTGACTATTTAAATCTCATAATGGATTGAATGAGACCATCCCACAATGACAATAATTAAGTTTTTTTATCTCGTGATACAAACTGCGTCAAAACACTAATCACACTTACAACGGCTAACCCAAGGGCACCAGTGACAATTTTCCAAGAAGGCCCGCGTGATTTTGGCACGATGACGGGTTGAGGAACAACAGGCTTTTGATCCATTTCTTCAACAACACCGGGCTTTTCAATCGTGCGGTTGGGCTGCGCGTCTATCCGTTGTTTATGATCCCAGGTTTTCGAACCATATTTACGTGCGTAAACTTGGGTGAATTCCGCGCCATATAAAAGAATTTGCGCGGTGTAGTACACCCATAACAAGATGACGATCAACGAACCCGCCGCGCCATAAGCCGAAGTGACTGTACTCCGACCGATGTACCAGCCTAAAGCATATTTACCGATGTTAAAGAGCAAGGCCGTAACAAAAGCACCTATCCACACATCCCCCCATTCGATACGAATATCAGGGAGCAGTCGGAAAACAATTGCAAACAAAATTGTGATCAGACCATATGAAATTATGAGATTCGCGAGATTAAAAACCCATGTGCCGCCCGGAAGGACTTCATTAATAGATGATTGTAGTAAGGCGATGGCCGCACTCACAATCAATGAAACTAAGAGCAAGAACCCAATGGTTAAGAGCATTCCAAAGGACAAAACACGATCTCGGATAAAGCCCATAATCCCGCTCTGCTGTGGCGGTTGCACCCCCCAAACAGTATTCAGAGCATCTTTGAGCTGTCCAAAAACGCCGATTGCACCGAGGAGTAACGTCACCAAACTGATGATCGTCGCAATGATACCGGCTGAAGGTTGATACGCATTTTTGAGTAAGCCAGCAACCGTTTCAGCACCTTGAGGCCCCATCAGCGTTTCGACTTGCTCGATAATGCTTGCTTGAACGGCCTCATTTCCAAGTAGAAAGCCGACGACCGCAATCACCACAACGAGTAAGGGCGCAATGGAGAAAATTGTATAATAAGCAAGCGCCGCGGCGAGCCGCGGTGCTTTGTCTTTATTCCACTCATTAAAGGCTTCAATAAAGAGCTGTACAATCGCCTTAATAATCGACCAAATTTTAGCCATTATTCTCCTCTGATAAAGAAGTTAGTCAGGATAGAGAATACCTTGAGGGTAAGTTTAGCTTTTTACGCGGTCTTCAAAATCTTTGCGTAAACGTTCGATGTCTTTTTGCAAACCTTCTACCGCTTTTGAAGTCGCTTCACGACCAGTGTCTAACGCTTCACTCGCTGAATTAGATAGCAATTTACGGGTTTCATCACCCGGGCGGGGGGCAAATAACATCGCCAATACCGTACCAATGCCTAAACCAATACCTAAGACAAAGAGTGAGGCAAAGAAACGATCACGATTTACACGCATTTCAGCATCACGACTGTAGTAAATTCGATCTGTCATAGTAGTTTCCTCACAGAATAAAAGGCTTCATAAAATCACTTCTACAGTTGATAGTAAACGGGTTTTATTAGGTTGAGCTTAATATGTTTCGAGATATTTCTCATTTTTTAAAATTCACAAAAAATGTTTTCAGTAAATTTTTAGTTAAATCACCTATAAGAACTTTCAAAGTTCCAGCAATTGATGTAAAACAGTGTCCTATACTCTAGTAGTCATCATAATCATCGAAAGTAGCGATACTATAGTTCCCTCTAAAATTTTTTATTCTTTCAAAACGCCGAAACTCAACTTCGAACTTGCGCTCTCGGCTCAACTCAACATTATTTGCTATCAACATCAAGAGCAGTCATGGGTAGACCCAAGTCAAGCCCCATCTCTTTTTGCAATTTATATAGGGCGTGATCGCTATGATGCGAGCAACCTTCACTTAGTCCACGTCGATACTGTTTATGCCAATGGCTATCACGACGTGATTGCCCATTTCAAAAGCGCGCATTTTACGGTGACACACACGCTGCGGGTCTACCTCAACACCGCGTTAACCGAGCAGTGGCAAGAGATTCGCGCTATCAGTGATACGCCCATTACCCTCAACAGAATAGATAGTATGGCGTTGGTCATCCCTAAAGAAGATTACACACTCCATTCATTTGCCAGTCAGTGGGGGGAAGAATTCCAACCTCATCAAAAGCGCCTTTCCGAGCTAACTACGCTTGAGACACGAACAGGACGTTCCTCGAAAACGTGCCATCCCTACTTTGCACTTGAAACTGAAAATGGCTGGTTCGCCAGTTCCATCGCTTGGTCAGGGAATTGGGTCACACGTTTTGAGCCGACCTCGGAAAGCGCAATAGAAATTAGCAGTGGGCTTCATGATTGGAATTTCTCAAAAACCTTGCATCAAGGTGATGTTTTCCACACGCCTCATATTGTTTTAGCGATTGGCGCTACCCAAAACAGTGTCGCGCAAGATTTTGCTTATGTAGGGCGAAAGTATTGGTATCCCCATAATCAGATCAGCCAAACGATCCCTGTAGAGTGGAATCATTGGTGGAGTTATGAAGACATCGACATCAATGACACACTGTTTGCCCAAAACATAAACCTAGCATCCCAAATGGGGATGGAGTTAACCACGCTCGATGCAGGTTGGTTCGGCCCCGATGATGCCACGACCCATTGGGGAAATTACCGAGGGGATTGGGAGAAAGTCAATAAGTCGCGCTTCCCGCAGGGGATACGTCCACTTGCTCAAGAGGCGCACAATCGAGGGGTTTATTTTGGACTGTGGTGCGAAATTGAAGGGTTAGGCCCTGAAGCTTCGCTCAACAAAGATCATCCCGACTTCCCTGCCCAACGCGACGGAAAAGCGCTCGGATATGTGTGTCTCGGAAACCCTGATGCGCAAGAATGGGCATACCAAACGCTCGCTCGGCTGATCGAATCTTATGACTGTGACTGGATCAAACTCGACTTTAATCTTGACCCAGAAGCGGGATGCAATCGTACTGATCACGGGCATGATGCAGAAGATGGCTTATACGAACATTATCAGGGTTACTATCAAGTTTTAGATCGAATCCGCACTGACTATCCGCATGTCCTGTTAGAAAACTGTGCTTCCGGCGGGCTACGTGTCGATTTAGAAATCTTAAAACACACCCACGCTACATTTTTGAGTGATACAGATTGGCCTGTTCATAGTTTGCAGGTGTTTTGGGGCGCATCGCTCATGTTCGCGCCCAACATCTGTTTGCGTTGGACATTCTCGCAATGGCGCGCGGGCAACGGGCCGAAGGAACAAAACTTCAACCCGCACGACCCCCATCTACAGCTTCATCAACTGGATTATTACACCCGTATCGCGATGCTTGGTTGGCTCGGCTTCTCGCAAAAACTGCCTCAGCTTCCCATGTGGGTGGCTGTCCGTTTAAAAGAACATATTCAAATTTACAAGACCTACATCAAACGGTTTGTGCTTGAAGGGGTTGTGTATCGCCTGACGGATCAACCTCAGCGTGATGGTTCGGGGGACCGCTGGTGCGCATTTCAATACAGCATCCCGCCAACGGATGAGCATCTGCTCTATATTTTCCGTCTGCCAGATGCCAAAGCCTTTCGACAAATTGTGCTTCACGATTTAAATCCCCACAAAATCTATCAGATTGCAGGCTTTGAGGGCGAAGTATTCACAGAACAAAGTGGCAATCAGCTCATGACCACAGGCTTCTATGTGGATTTCCTTCCTGAAGAAGGGTCATTACTCATTCAGTTATCCGAAAGAACAACGTAGTCTTATTTAGCGTGTTTTAAGAACCACGCATAAAGTTCAGGGTTGGCGTAGGTCTGCGTCCAAGAATCATGCTGTACACCCGGATACAAGGTAAACCGGACTTCAGCGTGGCTAATTTCTTTCAACGCATCAATGGTGACCTGTTGATCTGACATCGGCACAACATCGTCATCCGTGCCATGAAATGCCCACACAGGAGTGTACTTGAGCGCCTCATAACGCGCGGGGAAAACATTGGCACGAAATGGCGACCCGCAAACGGGCGCAATCGCCGCAAAAACATCGGGACGTAACGCGCCTAAATACCACGTCCCATGCCCGCCTAAACTGATTCCGGTGAGGTAGACACGGGCGAGGTCCACGTCAGGACGCGCCAAAACTTCTTCTAAAAGTGCCTCTAATGCGTCCGATAACAACACCCATGATGTCCCGATGGGACACTGCGGAGCCACCGTGATAAACGGAAAATCAGGCTGGTCTTCGACAATACGCGGTATCCCGTGTACTTTAATCAAGTCCAGATCATTTCCGCTCTCACCGCGCCCGTGCAGAAAGATAATCATGGGGTGTTTTCCCTCACGTTGAGGAACATGAAGCAGATACTCTAACTGCACCTGTTTAGAAATCGTCTTGGAAAATTGTTGTCTCGTTTGCATACCCTCTCCTAAGAACTTTCCCCTACTTGCGGTAAAGCTTTCGCTTTGATTTGTTGAATCGAATCGCGTGTAGCAAGGTTTGCGATGTAAGCGCAGCCACTCCCTGTGAGCACCAACCAAAGTGGCCACATCAAGAAGGTCGAAGCGATTGCGCAGAGACCCATTAAAAACCCAGCGCCCAGCGTAAACAAGGGGCGTTTCAGCAAAATCACGATGCTATTTCGCATCGCAAGCCGAACGGAAGGTTTTTCTTGTTCAAGTAATAGGGGGAAGATTTGCATCTGAAATGAGACCCAGCCCACGCTCAGAATTAACACGATGATGCGCGCAATGCCCGTCCAAGTTTCATGAGGATATAAACCGTAATAGTATAAATTTGCGCCGATCGCCACACCTACGAAAAGGTTCATCAGGCCAACGGCCCAACTCTGCTTAAAATATTGGCGAAACGCCTGAAAAAATATTTCCGTATCAGCGCGTTGGGTCTTGGCAAGATGAAATGTCACCACCATCAATGCCCCTGTCGCGGGAATCAAGGTGATCAACGGCAGTGAACAAAGCACCCATAAAACATTCACCCGAATCAGCGGGATCAACCCCATGTACGCATCAATTAGGCGATCCCGCAGAATTCGATCAATCATTTAGGCCGCCTCTGTACGCTGACGAGCAACCCAAAACGCGATGACCGATAGGCAGATATAACACCCTGCCCCAACCATCAAAGCAAACCCAAAACCCCACTGCATCGAAATCACCGTTGCGAGGGTGGAGCCGAGCACAGAAAATGCCCCATTTAAACCCCATACCAACGGGACTTGCTGGCTTTGACCAACCAAACGAAGCAGGCTTGGAAACGGCATCCCCATCGGGAAGCCGATCACCGCAGTGAGGACGATGATCCCCAATAAGCGGATGCCAAACTCCATAGGAAGCAGAGATTCCACAATGAAGGGCAAAACAAACCAATAAACGATTGAGACAAGCGCGATCCATAGACCAATGATGGCAATACGCGTAGGCAGTTTTGAAACAGCCCAATTCTGGCTCAAGAGACTGCCCAGCCCACCCGACAATAATAAGGTGGCTAAAACTGTCGCCAGTGACCAAATCGGCTGAGGAAGCAATAATTGAAAGCGCTGGATGAGCGGAATTTCAACCAACATGAAGCCCAGACCGATCACGATGGTATACCCCATCACCGCCCACCAACGTTTGCCTTCGGTTTTCCTGCCTTTTGCATCCATGATGAAGATGATGGCAATTAATAACCCCGCAAGGAAAACGGCGAGCGTAAGTGCCGCCCGAATTGCCGGCGGGATGCCATGATCTAGGTTGAAGAAATACGGTTGATCATCTGTTGTTGGCGCAAGGTTATAGGCAGAATCGGCTTGGATGTAAGTCTCGAGCGTTCCGCCATTTCGCAGGGATTCAAACAACACTTCATATTCACCGCCCGGCGCGAATAAAGGCTGCATCCCTTGAGACGAAGCTAACGCATTTAAACCTGCCACTGAAGGCGGAGGTAACACATCACGCCCGACAATCATCACGCTGGTGCGAATACGAGTGTCCGCAGCGGGGTACATCCACATCCATAAATTATCGAGCGCTTGGGATGGAGGAATTCGCATATTTTCCAAAGCTTGAAGTGCTGTCAATGCCGCGCGACTGGCCTCAAGCGCATTATGCGAAATGATCGCGATGCGTCCCCCCGGCGCAAGGTGTTCTAAATACGTTTGGAAGGCTTCTTCGGTGAAAATATAATTCTCAACCAATGTCTGTCCCGCAGGTTCAACGGCCTGGGTGTACACAAGGTTGAGATAGATCACATCATAGCGTTGATCGGTACGCTCCACAAAAGAACGCGCATCACCTTCAATGAGTTCTACTTGCGGAAGATCAAGTACACCCCCGTTATAATCCGAAAAATAGCGCGTCGCATCGATGATCGCGGGGTTGACTTCGACTGCGGTGATGTGTTCAGCACCCGCGTGCAGGGCGAATAAAATGTCTTTCCCCCCACCTGCCCCAATCACAAGCGCATTGGTTGAATCCCCTACTGTAAAAGGTAGGTATTCCGGCGTTTGCACATAGCTATCAATAATGCTGATGTCGCCTTCATAGGCAAGCATATACGCGCCCGCGCCCCCGTCGGCAAACACGAAGCGCGAGGAAGGATCATTCGTTTCGACAACATCCACCCGCGCAAATGGACTCCATCCTGTATAGATGATCTCAGCGTCTTGAGATTCATCTTGCAAGATGTAAATCATCGTTTTATCAGGCGGTGCCCCCATAATGTACATAGGGTCAAAGTCAAATATACCCGTCGTGAAGTTGGCACCGCAGAATATCACTGCCAAAGCAAAACTACCCCATGCAAACAGTTTTTGTCGCTGAGTGATGTTCATTCGTCCTGCAAACAAAACTGCCAAAAGCGCGATAAACACGCCTAGAAAATAGACAAGGCTGAACGCACTCCAAACATAGAGCATGCCGAGGACAATCACCACGCCGAACGCCGCGCCAATTAAATCTGATGCGTAAAATGCGCCACTATGTGCGCGAAAATTCTCAAAAATGACGGCGTTAAATAGACCGATGAGGAAAAACGGGATCAGTGCGAGTAATGCGCGGGGAAAAATTGAATCTACGCTGGTTATCCACGCGATGAGAAACGTGGTCACGGTGAAGGCGAGACTCAAGCCCACCAATAGCAAGACGATGGTTCGAGGGGCGCGCACTTGTTCCGGCTTGAGGTAATAAGCGCTGGCCGCCCCTAAACTCAGCCCAAGAATGGCGAGAGAGACGGCTAAAAACGAGAAGTGATGTTGAAAAAAAAGTGAAAACAACCGCGTGAGGGTGATCTCAAAGATCAACCCCACAGCGGAGACAACGAAGATAGCGATGATCGCTAATCTTCGCTGTCGCAAAATGTCATTTTTTAAGACACCCATGTTTCTTGTCTCGTTTCACCCGGTTGTAAGGTGACTGTTTCTTTACGATCCCGATAAACGATGTGACGGGTTAAAGGCACATCAGCGATATTGGTTGCTGTCCATTGTACTGTGTTCGGCGTCCAATCGGCAGAAATCGTAAAGCCCGATGCTAACAAGTTCTCGTAAGAGGTGTGTTCCCATGAAGACGGAATTGCAGGGAACAACAAGAGCGAATCTTCTTCAAAGGTCTGCAACAACATTTGATGAATGGCAACACAACAGGCCGCTTGCGCCGTGCCGAAATACTGCATATTCCATTCACCATCTTCCATCACTTCGGTCATCCCGCCGAAGTTACACATGGTGGGGTACGTCCCTTTCAGAATTTCCCAAACCAAGTCCCCTTCGTCTTGCCATGCCAAAATTGATCCAACCACGCCTGCCGACCACGGGAAAGCCCGTTCGTGCATCCCATCCCCCATGAGGCCCCCTTCATAGCGGCCAAGATACGTTTTGATCGTGCTGATGGAGCGTTCATCTTTGGGGTTGATCACTTGCATGGGGTAGATTGGCGCGACTGAACTCATGTTGATGTGTTCTTGATCGTCCGATGCTTTAAAGAATGTCCCGTTAAACAGGCCATCCATGATCTTCATCAGCTCATCAGCGATGACAAGACATTCTCTTGAAAAATCATTGGCATGCCCCAAAATTTCAGCGGCATGCGCGTAATGACGCAGGATGACGATTGTCCCTGCGAGGTTCGTGCCATCATTACGGACCTTCACAGGGCTTTCGTGAACGCCAACCAAGTAGCCTATCTCATAACCGCGTTCGGTCTTCTCGACGATCTTCTTTCTGAAGAAGGTCGCCAAGCCCTCTAAAATCGGAAAGAATTCTTCTAAATAGGCTTTGTCTTGGGTCATATTGTAATAACCCATGAGCGTGTTGGCATAAGACCCGTTGTTATGCACTTGGAATTTCATGTGTAAGAGCGTGCCATACGCTTTACGGCCATCATGCGTAATTTCCCAATCCCATTTCATACCATCTGCATCGAACTCATCACGGGCATGACGGCGCGCCGCGTCTGCGGTGCGTTGGAAGAAACGCGCCCCTTCCAGCGCTTCAGCACGGTGATTCGCGCCTAACAGTGCGTGATGCAAGAAGTAGGAATCCCAGAAGATATGAGATGACCATGTACGACGTAAGTTATTCACAGGTAACCCGCCGGAAACAGGACTTTGCATCGCCTTCAAATGATACATGCTGGCATCATAGAAAAACTGCATGGTTTCATCGGGAATTGAGATGCTCGACACGGCGAAATAGTGATCCCAAAACGCTTGATGTTCTTTGCGAAGCGCATCGATGCCCAAGGCCATTGCCTCATCTAAAGCGCGGGTACTTACCAAGCCTTGGCGATTATCCGAAATATAAAAAAACTTGGTGAATGTTTTACCGCGCAAGGTGACATAGCGATCATTCCCAACTTTGGAAACATCGCTGGCGACAGGTTCGGTTTTTAACGCCATAATCCCCTGTGTTTCGCCCAAATCATAGAAACCTTCGGGTGCAGTGTCGGACATTTCGATAGAACGGAACGGGTCCGTATCCCAAATATCATCCACCCACACACCAGGCCCCATCCATGCTTGGAAATCAACTTCTTGATCAAACGTATATTGTTCGATCAAAATCGACCGTGTGGCATGCAACCATGTCACGACTTTCCCTTTGACCGCGCCGTAATCAACGTCTGTATAGAGTGTCCCTTCACGGGGGACAAATTTCTGCTCACTGGCGAGCAGTTCGAGCGCTTTACCATCTTCATCAAGGACAAAGTACCAAGTACGGCCGATGGGCGCAACTTCATACCAGCCTGAACCCGGCGCATGTTCCAGCTTTTTATCTAGCGGGTAGCGACCTGCTACCATCACCAATTTATCTTCGGGATAATATCGGTCAGATTTGTACCAGTTACAGCGGTCCACACTCACTTTGTGAGGAACCATCGACCCCGTATACCCAATAAGAACCGCGTCCGTTCCATTACCCATAAAACAATGATAATAATTCTCGGGGAGTTGCAATGTCATGATTAACCTTTAAGACCTGTAAGAGAAATACCTTCAACAAACGCTCGCTGTGCGAACATAAACAAGATGACAATCGGCATCATCAAGACGACCGATGCCGCCATCAGTAAGTTCATGCGCACATCGTATTGACCATTAAAATAAGCAAGCCCAACCGCGACGGTATATTGGTTCGGGTTGCCTAAATACAAAAGTGGATGCAGGAAATCGTTCCAAGTATCTTTGAATGTGAGAATCGCGATCACCGAAAGTACGGGGAAACTCAAAGGCACAATGACTCTGAGAAGAATTTGCAATGTATTAGCGCCATCAATGACGGCGGCTTCTTCAAGTTCACGCGGGATGGTCATAAAGAACTGGCGCATTAAGAAAATCGCATATGCATTCCCAAACCAATGAGGGACAATGAGAGGCCAGTAAGTATTCACCCACCCAAGCTGATTAAACAAGATGTACTCAGGAATGAGAATCGCGGCGCTGGGCAACATCAAGGTTGCCAACAACACCGTAAATAGGAAGTTTTTGCCGGGGGCATTCAAACGGGCAAAGCCGTATGCCACGACAGTACAAGAGATCAAACGCCCTGCCAAAACCCCTGCTTCGATGATCAAGGTATTGACGATATAACGACCGAAGGGCAAATTGGGATTACTGAACGCGTCCACAAAATTCTGCCAAACGGGAGGGTTCGGAATCCAACGCGGGGGCCAAATAAAAATTTGATTGTCGGGCTTCAGCGCGGTTGTAATCATCCAAAAGAGCGGAAAGAGGAAGATAGCGCTCAACAAGATGAGCAAACCGTAGACGATGATCCCATGCAAGCTGATGGAAAAACGCGGAAAATTACGCCGTGTGCTTTGAACACGACTGCGGGATTGTTGAGCAATGGAAGGTGAATTTGCTGTCATGGTTTAATCATTTGCCCCGCTGTAGAAAACCCACTTTTTAGAGCTTCGGTTGATCAAAATGGTAATGATGAGAATGACGACAAATAGAACCCACGCCAGCGCCGAGGCATATCCCATATTGAGAAACTTAAACCCTTCTTCATACAAGTGAAGAAGATAGAACAAGGTTGATTTCTCTGGCGCGCCGATCTGACCGCCACGCGTTGTAGAAATGACATACGCAGAGTCAAACGTCTGGAAAGTACCGATCATCGACATGATTAAGTTGAAGAAGATGGTAGGTGTCAGTAAGGGGATGGTCATGCGTAAGAAACGCGTAAGTCGCCCTGCCCCATCCACTTCGGCGGCCTCATAAAGTTCGCGCGGGATGCCTTTCAGCCCCGCGAGGAAGATGAGCATCTGTCCCCCTACCCCCCATGTGCTCATGATGATGAGCGCCCATAGGGCATAGTTCGGGTCACTGAACCAATTCGGCGCAAAGAGGCCAAGTGAACGTAGTAACCCATTGAGCGGGCCGAAGCGCGGGTTAAAAATCCACGTCCATAACACGGCAGAGGCAACACTAGCAACAATTGATGGGATATAAAATGAGGTGCGGAAAAAACCAACGGCGCGGGTTGCTTCGTTCAACAAAACCGCCAACCCCAAGGCAATCGCTAATTGCAAAGGAACGCTCACGATCGTGTATGTGAACGTCACCTTCAGCGATTGATAAAAGTCTGGGTCATTCGTAAACATACGAACATAGTTATCCAGACCGATCCAGCGCGGTGCGGTCAACACATTCCATTGGGTGAAACTCAAATAGAGTGAAATCGCCATCGGAATGAACGTGAACAAAATAAAACCGATCACCCAAGGCGAGACAGTGAGATAAAAAATACCAGCCTCACGGCGTTGAGATGGACTTAATTGAGGCCGCTTTAGAGATCGGGGTTGAGGAGCCGTTGTCAATCTCATCTTGTTGCTCAACTTTCGTTGTCAATAAACACACTCAAAAAAACAGATCAAATCTAATTTTGATTAATTTAGAACATACTCCGACAGGTTCTGTCGGAGTATGTTCTTACAGATGTCCAGAAAACCGATTTAGCCGGACGTTTCTGCCGCCACACGTTCCGCCAAACATGCGTCGGCTTGAGCCACAGCAGCATCAGCGGCTTCTTGTGCCGATAACCCTTCTGCGGTGAAGACGCGGTTGAATTGCTCAACAAACGCGGCGTTACCACATTCACCCCAGTACGGTGTAGATTGTTCGGGCAAAGGTTGAGCAAATTCGAGGTCAGCCATCACAGGGGCATAATACGGGTCATCAAACAAACCCAATGCTTCTGCGTTGCCTTCGACAGGGGAAAGTGCATATTCAGCAAATGCGGCTGAACCTTCACCCGCGCCGATGTAGGACAAGAATTCCCACGCGGCTTCTTTATTTTGACTGCCGGAATACAGCGCAAAACCAGACCAGCACAAAACGTTTGCGTTCCCTGCGGGGCCTTGGGGCAAGCCCGACGTTCCGAAGGTCATGTTTTCATCTTCTGTATAGCCATTCAGAGGCCAAGCGCCCGTGTATAACATGGAGACCAACCCACTTTGGAACAAGTCAACACCGCTGTATGCGGCAACATCGGTGGCATTTGGAACCACATGATAGACATTAAACAGGTCAGCAAACCATTGAATTGCTTCGACGGTTTCAGGGCTGTTCAAATAGCCATCTAATGTGCTGCCGTCTTCGGCTACCATCGAACCCCCGTTTTGGTAAATGATGGGCAGAATACCGCGCGCCCACACAATTTCACCCCAGCTATTGGGAAGCTGAACGCCCCACTGCGCAATATTTGTGGCGTCAAAGTCGGGGGATGTACCGTTATTGCCGTTGGCATCCACAGTCAAGACTTGGGCGGCGCTCAAGAAGTCTTCCCATGTCCAATCTGAGCTGGGCGCTTCAAGGCCAGCGGCTTCAAAGTGAGCGGTGTTGTAGTACAACACGAGCGGGCTGTAATCTTTGGTTAAGTAGTATGTGGAACCATCGACCACGCCAAATTCTGCAACAGCGGGGAACAACACACTGCGGTCAAAACCATGTTCACCGTCAATATACGAATCAAGGTTTTCAACAACGCCTAACGCTTGAAACTTCGCTGTATCTCCATCCCCTGTCATGAAAATGTCAGGGGCAGTGCCAGAAGCAAATTGTGCCAATAAGCGGGTGCCGTAATCTTGAGGAACGGCTTCCAACTGCACATCAATTTCTGGGTGAATGGCTTCAAAGTCCGCAATGACGGTGTTCCAGACATCCAGCGCTTCGCCACTTTCCCAACTGCCAACACGCACAACCCCAGAGGGGCCTGCATCTTGAGCAGCAACTGCGGCGGCGACTGTCACGCTAAGGGCAAATGCCCCAACCAGACCATACCAACTTTTTTTCATCGTAAAATCCATCCTAAAACTAAGCCAAATATACTCAATTCAAGTTTAGAAAAATGCCTGTTTTTAGCTGAGCCTCACCTCCTTCAAAACAAATCCTCAAAAAGATTAAACGATTAATGTTGACCGCAAATTTAACTACACGCTATCAACATCAATCCTTTATCTAAAAAATCGGAGAAAACCCTTGGCTGGACTCGCGCACGATCAATTCCGGTTTGAAGAACTGCTGACGTGTGACATCCCCTGTTTCATCCCGTAACTGGGCCATCAACAATTGGATTACCGCGCGCCCCACATCCCATACCGGCTGACGAACGGTGGTCAGACTAGGCTTTAAATGGCGAGCTACAGGCATATCATCAAAGCCGGTAACTGCAACGTGTGTTCCTACTTGGTAACCACAGGCTTCAACCGCTTGAATCGCCCCAATGGCGATCGTATCTAAGACTGTAGCTATGGCTGTAGGCCGTTCGGGTTCTGGTAAATTGAGTAATTCACAAGTGGCAGAGTAGCCAAATTCAATCTCACCTGTTCCCCGAATTACCCAACGTGAGTCTACTTTTAGGCCAGCATCGCCCATCGCATCCCAATATCCGACTAACCGTTCGGCGCCTACCCGGGAATGGTCAGGCCATGCGATGATCGCAATACGACGATGCCCCTCAGCAATCAAGTGTGTGATGACATCATAAATTCCAGCACGCCCATCCACATCTACAAAATACTCAGGGTGACCCGAATCTGCATGACCAAACGCCACCATCGGCACATTCAATTCTGCCAAGATGGGAAGGCGCGCATCATCATATTCAATACAAGAGAGGATAAAGGCATCCACCCGACGCGTGCGAACGAGTTCTTCATAGATGGTGTGCAGTTTGCGTTGTGCGTTATGAGGGAATAGAAGGATGTGATATCCAAATTCTTCAGCGCAAGCCACGATGCTGTGTTGGAATTGTTCTAAAATAGGGCCTGTTTCCCGAAGGGAATTGGATTCCCAAGAATAGCCAATCAAAAAACTTGAGCGCGTGCGCAAATTACGCGCCGCCACATTTGGGTGATAATCAAGTTCTTGGATTGCTGTTTGGATGCGCGCATGGACTTCAGGCGTCACTTGGAGTTGATTCCGAATGACTTTTGAGACCGTTTGGTAACTCACCCCTGCTTTATACGCTACATCTTTTAACGTAACAGGCTTAGGCATAATATCTATTTCAGAAGAACACTTAAACGTTTAGTATAATTTTTAAGCGAACGTTCGCTAAGATATATTCTAACCACCTGCAAAAATGATTGTCAACTTATTGGTATAGATCATTTGCACAAAACAGAGTTCATCGAAGACGCTAAAACTTGTAGTGCTTTTCATTTTCGCAGATAAAAAAAGAGCATACATCAAAGCGATGTACACTCTTTTCCAATCAGCTATTTAACGATTATTGAAGGTTAAATGTCACCTCAACCTGGGTTGAAACAGAAAGCTGACCCTCACTAATCACGGTAGAAGACATGCTATCTTGAATGGCATATCCACCGCCAATCGCAATGCCTGCCCCACTCAATTCACGAACACTTTGAATTTCGCCAAGTGTCGCGCCAATTGCAGTCGCTAAAACTTCTGCGCGAGAGGTTGCATCAGCCACGGCATTTTGCAGAGCTTGATTATTGAGCGCCGCTTGATCTTGTAGTGAAAAACTTACCCCGTAAATACGGTTTGCACCCGCATTCAAACCGGCATCAATCAACGTGCCTAAAGCACTCGTATCAGGGGTGCTCACACGAACAATATTGCTCACCACATAAGAAAGTTCAACGGTTTGTGCCTCCATTCCGCCCATGAATCCGGGGGAATCTTGATACACGCTAAAGTTGACCGTTTGAATATTTTCACGTTCAGCGCCTGCTTCGACAAGGGCTTCAATAATGGCAGCAATTTGAGTGTTCACTTGGGCCACCGCTTCGCTGATGTTTGAACTGCGGATTTCAACGCCCAATTCAACCACTGCTAAATCTGGCGATCCCGACGCATTCCCCGTACCAATCACTGTAATCGTACGCATGGGTGTCGTCGGCGCTTCTTGTGCGGCCAATGGGTTCAATGTCATTAGACCTATTGCCAACGCGCTAATCCCTACGATCCCAACAGTGCTTAACCGACGTAACCAATGATTCAACATGAGTTTTATCCCTTCAGGATGTTTTATTTTATAGGCCACTACAAACCATTATGGTTGTAGCCACATTAATAAAACGTTGAAGGATTTTAAATAGTTCCCAAGAAATTCTGACGAGTTTAGCTGCCTATGCGAAAGGGCGAACAAGACGAAGGCCCCAATTCAGATCATATGATGCGGGGGATTCATCATAGCGGAACGAAGCACGCATCATTTCTTCCCCACTCAAGCCAAACGATCCCCCTCTTAAGATGCGATGTGCATTCCCCATATTTTGATCTTGTTCACGTCCATCCTGCGCGTGATACGGATACGGCTCATAACGTGATCGTGTCCATTCCCAAACATTGCCGATCATGTGCCATGCGCCGACCCAACTTTTCCCCTCTGGCTTTGTCGTGATCAGTGCGGGTTTATTACCGCTGTTCACCAAATAAATAGACTTAGAAGGCGTCCAATTATTTCCCCACGCATAAAGCCAACTTTCCACCCCGCGCACAGCATATTCCCACTCTACTTCGCTCGGAAGTTGACACCCCATCCACGCCGCAAAAGATTTTGCCATGGATGCGTCGAGGCCGACGACGGGTGCGCGGGCAAACTGTGGATCGTGATACCACGTCAACGCATCCCCCACGTGATGCGGTTCGCTCACCACCCCGAGATTCACAGCCTGTCGCCATTCGGCATTGGTGACGGGATACTGCCCGATCCAATAAGGGGATTTGATCTGCTGTACATGGGCGGGATGTTCAATCGAAAATTCCCCGCCCCCCATCGTGAAAGTCCCTACAGGGACGAGGCAAAAAGACGTCTCAGGAATGGGCAGGTCAGGAAATGTTGTAGTAAAAGGATGCCAATCTTGATTGCGCTTCCCCTTAAATACCTGAGCAAGGCTCACCGCCTCATCAAACGCGGGTGCATTTTCCACGTTTAAAAGTCGCTGTTGAACCTCATGACGCTCGATAGCAGAAATTTCTTGCACAGGGATATATTCAGGAGCTTTCAAAAAGCGCGTGCGCAGCATTTCAAGCGCGGCGTCAAAGAAAAAATGTGGCAGCGGTAGCGCGTTCTTTTTGCTGATCGCGTCGCGTATCTCTACGGGTAAATAGGCCAATTCACGCTGAAAATCCGCCCCTTCTTCCACAATCGGGACGATATTCCGTTCTAAACGGACGGCCTCTTGAATTTCCCGCAGTACCCAGTCGTTGGCTTGCGCACAGCGTTCAAGCGCCCCTGCTGAGATCAACAGTATAAAATGAGCGCGCGCGCCGATTTGATTTAAGATGATTCGATCAAAGTCGCCACTATCAATCGTGTTCACATCTAAAAACACATCCCACCCATGCACTTGTAAATGGATATAAATGGAGCGCGCAAGGTGTTTACTCATGACCCGACGATACGAGATAAAAACCGTATTCTGTTGCATAGGAAATCCCAGCAATACTTTAGGTAAATGACGATAGAATCATCTTATCTACAAACCTTAAAATATGCTTACGTACGAGCAGGCAAATTTTGCGTTCATTCGGTAGACTGGTCATAAAAACATGATGGGTCATCAAAGAGGAGAGAGGTGTTATGGAATACCGCTTACTTGGAGGGCTTAAAGTGCCTGTCCTCAGTTTTGGGACAGCAACCTTTGGCGGTGTAGGAGATTTCTTTTCAAAATGGGGGGCGACCCAAGAACAAGAAGCCACGCGTTTAGTTGACCTGTGTATGGATGCAGGCATCAACTTTTTCGACACTTCAAATTCATACTCGATGGGCGCTTCTGAAGAAGTTTTAGGGAAAGCGATTGTCGGACGGCGACAGCATGTACTGATTGCGACCAAAGCCAGTTTTCGCGTTGAAGAAGGCGTCAACGGGCTTGGATCATCTCGCTACCATTTGATCCGCGCTTGCGAAGACAGTTTACGTCGTCTCGGAACCGATCACATCGACCTGTACCAAATGCACGGTTTTGATGCGCTCACCCCTGTCGAAGAGACCTTACGCGCCCTTGATGATCTCATCAGCGCGGGGAAAGTCCGTTATATTGGCTGTTCCAATTTCTCCGGCTGGCATTTGATGAAGTCGCTTTCTATTTCTGAAAGGTATGGGGTTGCAAAGTATGTTTCGCATCAAGCCTACTACTCGCTCATCTGCCGTGATTTTGAGTCTGAATTGATGCCACTCGCCATCGACCAAAAAGTGAACACGATTGTGTGGAGTCCGCTGGGTGGTGGGCGCTTGAGCGGTAAAGTAAGACGTGAGAACCCACAACCTGAAGGGACGCGCTATCAACAAACAGGCGGTGAAGGCCCGAAAGTGCCTGATGACCTGCTCTTTCAAGTCGTGGATGTACTTGGCGAGATCGCCCAAGAGCTGAATAAAACCATCCCGCAGGTGGCGATCAACTGGGTGTTACAACGCCCTACCATCAGCAGTGTGATTTTTGGCGCGCGTAACGAAGACCAACTGAAAGAAAACTTGGGCGCTGTGGGCTGGAACCTCACCCCTGAACAGGTTGCCCGCTTAGATGCCGTGAGCGATGTCCCGCCCGCCTATCCCTACTGGCATCAACGTGGATTTGCCGAGCGCAACCCACGTCCGGTTTAAACACAAGGAGTTTATGAATGGCAAAACTCAAATTGGATTTGCACGACATCTATAACAAAGGGGACAAGATCGAAGCGGAACTCAACCGCATTGTGCAAGAGGCGATTGATAAACGCATTGAGCTGGTTGAGATTATTCCGGGTAAAGGAAGCGGGGCGCTGAAAAAGCGCGTTCTGCGGTTTTTAGACCAAAAGCATATCCGCGCGTTGTATCACCGTGTCGAAAAAGATGATAAAAACTTTGGCCGTATCTTCATTCACTTTCGGCATTAGACTTCAGCGAATTCTTGAAATCCTTCTGCCTCTGAAACAATTATTGATGCGGGGATTTCAGCAATGTTTGTATCTCGGTGGAAAGAAGCATACGTAGAAACAGAAATTGGAATTTGCCGAAAGTCTTGTAAAAGTATGAAGGCTGCATTCTCAAATTCACTCACATGAGATATGAGTAGATTCAGAATAGGCAAGTTTTAAACCAGAACCATAATCATAAAGAATCTAGAGACGAACATTTCCAGCATATTTTTACCCTTGACAGGCGAAAGGCGGAACCTTATACTTCCAACCATTCACAGCAATGTGAGGGGACGTGGTGTAGTGGTTAACATACTGCCCTGTCAAGGCAGAGATCGCGGGTTCGAGACCCGTCGTCCCCGACCCAAAAGCTACTCATTTGAGTAGCTTTTTTATTTCTTCCTTCTCTCTACAACTCCCCCAACTCGTTTATTGCGAATGTGATTGTCTCTCACTATTATGGATGCTGATTCTCCGCGAGATTTTCCGCAAGAATCGCAACGTCACTCAACCATTTGCTCTCGGCATATTCAGGAGATACCATGCCATCAGATAGGGATATCAAAGCGCGTATAGAAACCCTTTTACAGGGGATGAGTCTAGAGGAAAAAGTCGGTCAGTTGAATCAACTTGGCGTGGCTGATTTTATCCCCGGTCCAAACCCTGAAGAGATCATTCGTCGTGGGGGCGCAGGTTCCATCCTGTGGCTTAATGACACCAAAAAATTTAATGCCTTACAAAAAATTGCTGTTGAAGAAAGCCCATCAAAAATACCGCTTCTTTTTGCCCTCGACGTCATTCACGGTTACCACACCATCTTCCCTGTTCCGCTGGCGATGGCGTCCTCATGGGATACGGACATTGTGGAACGGGCGCAAGCGGTCGCGGCAAAAGAAGCACGCGCTGCAGGCATCCACTGGACATTCGGCCCGATGATCGATGTGACGCGGGATGCGCGTTGGGGTCGGATCGTTGAAGGTGCGGGAGAAGATACGTTCCTCAACACCGCGATGGCCGTCGCTCAAATTCGTGGTTTTCAAGGGGATTATGTCGGCTCACCTGATCATGTCATCGCCTGCGCGAAGCATTTTGCAGGTTATGGCGCGTCAGATGGTGGGCGCGATTATGATCCGGTATATCTCTCCGAAAACCAATTGCGCAACATCTATCTCCCCCCGTTTGAGGCCGCGGTCAAAGCGGGCGTGGGCACATTCATGAGCGCCTACATGGACTTGAACGATCTGCCTGCCAGCGCCAACACATGGCTCTTAAAAGACATCCTACGAGGGGAATGGGGCTTTCAAGGCGTTGTCGTTAGTGATGCGTTTGCGGTCTTAAGCCTGCTTACCCAAGGGCTAGCAAAAGATGAACGCGATGCGGCCTTCCGCGCCTTCAATGCAGGCCTTGATGTCGATATGGCAAGTGGCACGTATCTCAATCATCTGGCCAAGCTTTTTGAAGACGGTACGCTCAAAACCGACGATCTTGATCATGCCGTGCGCGCCATCCTCACCCTCAAACTCCAGATGGGGTTATTTGAAAATCCGTATTCGGATGAACGTCAATTAGCAGAAGTGATTGCACAACCAGAACACCGCGAAACGGCGCGAACCGCCGCCCAGCGTTCGATAGTATTACTGCGAAACGAAGATCAACTATTACCACTCTCTAAAAACCTGAATCATATTGCAGTGATCGGTCCTGTGGCAGATTCTCAAGAAGCAACAGAAGGTTCATGGATGGTCTTTGGACACGTTCCCAACGCCGTCACTGTCCTTGAGGGCGTCCGCGCGAAACTGCCTCACGCAACCGTAGACTACGCCTCTGGCCCGAGCCTCCGCCGAGACATTCCATCCATGTTTGATCGGATGAACCCAAATTTCAAAGACGAGATACAAACTGCCGAAGCGTCAGATGCCGCCTTTCAATTCGCTGTAGAGACTGCCCAAAATGCTGAACTCGTCATCCTGGTATTGGGGGAAAACGCGAATATGGCGGGTGAAGCGGCATCCCGCGCTTCGTTGGATTTGCCCGGCCGTCAAGAAGAACTGCTCAAGGCGATTGTTGCGCTCGGTAAACCTGTCGTGCTGGTGTTATTGAATGGTCGTCCGCTCAGCATCAACTGGGCAGCGGAAAATGTCCCCGCGATTCTTGAAGCATGGGAACCCGGTAGCGAAGGCGGTCATGCGGTAGCGAACATCCTGTTTGGGGATGTGAACCCAGGGGGTAAACTGCCTGTCAGTTTCCCGCGCAGTGCAAGCCATGCGCCCCTCTACTATGCGCGCAACCTGACCCATTCACCAGAAGGTCACCCGATGTATAACCCTCGCTACTGGGACGGCATTCCTACCACACTCTATCCCTTTGGCTATGGGCTGAGTTACACCACATTCAGCATCAATAACTTGAACATTTCCGCCTCGCAGATTACTGTTGGCGAGACGGTTCATGTCACCGCAGATGTCACCAATACAGGCACGCTGGCGGGTGATGAAGTGGTTCAACTCTACATTCATCAACGCTATGGCAGTGACTCTCGCCCAATGCGCGAGTTGAAGGGTTTTGAACGTGTGTCGCTACAACCCAATGAAACCAAAACAGTGAGTTTCATCCTCGGCCCTGACCAGCTCCAATATTGGAGTACGGATCAGGGTCAATGGGTGCAAGAATCCACCCGTTTTGATATTTGGGTGGGTGCAGATTCACAAGCCACATTACAAGCAGAACTAACAGTAATCGATTAAAAAAGATGCGCCCTAATAGCAGTATTAGGGCGCGTCCTTAGTGGCTTTTGGTTATTCACCTGTGATGCCCGTCATCTCAATCGACTCGACAAACCAGCGTTGCAAGACGAAATACAAAATCAGCAGGGGCAGAATATTTAAGAACGTACCGCTCATCTTCACCGCTTCATTGAGGCGATCAAACACGTTGACCGTACCGGGCGGATACAAGTTCTCATACGCTTGGGTAAACCGTGAAAGTTGCATCGGCAGAGTGGTCACCCCGCCCTCTAAATAGACAGATGTCAAAAATGTCTCGTTCCAATACCATACGACCGAGAAAATGAACGACACAATGAAAGCGGGGATGGCCGACGGCACGGCGATAGTTAAGAAAATACGCCAATCGGATGCACCGTCCAACCGTGCGGATTCTTCTAATACCTTCGGCAAGGAAATATAACTTTGATAGAAGATGAGGATGAAGATCGCGCTTCGGAAGCCCTGTCCCAACAAAGCAGGCAAGATCAACGCCAGCGGGTTACCTAATAAACCTAAATCACGATAGGCTAACATTTGCGGGATCAGCGTGTTCTGTGGGGGGATGATGAACGTGATGAGCAAAAGCACGAAGATGACTTTCTTTCCCCAAAACCGATACCGCGCTAACCCATAGCCGATGATTGAAGCGACCACGGTTTGAATGATCGAGGGGATCACGCTGATGAGGACAGAGGAAAGTAACGTATTCGGGTAGTTCAATACCTGATACGCTCGCGCATAATTCCCGCCATAAAACTCTGTCGGTACCCACTGCACCATCGGGTTGAGCAAATCGCTCGGGCTTTTGACGCTGGTGATGAACATGAACAACAACGGCTGTAGGTACACAAACCCGATTGCGATCAGCAAAACATAGAGGGCAATCGTGAAAACAGCGCCACGATGGGCACGGTTGCCAAACAAAAAACTGCGAAGGCGGTCTAACACCAAGGTGACATTCATCGTCATGTTCCCCTTTTCGCCCACTGCGATAAAACAACGTAGATGACCACGATCAAGAAAACCATCACAGCAAGATAAATAAAGGACATCGCGCTGGCGTAGCCAATCCCCCCTTGTACGTTATAGGTTTGGCTGTAGATGTACTGGATCACTTTGTTTTCAGAGAAGTGGGAAAGTGTGACGATGGTATAGATCGCGTTCACCAATGTCGTTGTAGATAAAGACGGCAGAATAATTTTCCAAAAGATTTCCCATACCGACGCCCCATCTATCGACGCGGCTTCATACACACTTTTATCAATCTTCTGCAAGCTGGAAAGATAGATCAATATTTGTACACCGGAAAACCACAAGATCAATACAAACGAACTGAGCAAATACTCTACGGGGGTTCTGAGCGCGCGCGGAAGGTCCGCCAACAATTCAAGAATAGCGGGGATATTTGCAATGCTTACGGTAGACCCCGCGCCTTGTGCAGTCAGCTCTCGGATGACAGGCCCGCTAGTGATCACAATTGGCAGAAAGAAGATGACGCGAAACAGCCCTTTCATTCTAAATTTGACATTCAGCAACATGGCGATAATCATCGAGAAGATCAACACCAACGGCACCGAAACCAGCGTCTCAATCAAATAGCCAATCAGCAGTTCAATGAAATTCGGGTCGGTAAAAAGCGCACGCGTATAATTTGCCCAATCCACAAAGTTAGTATTGATGGCGTTCGCCGTCACCGTGACTTGGTTAAAGCTATAAATCAACGTCTGCGATAATGGAATGAGCGTGAATAACAGAAAACCAACAATCCACAAGAGGACAAATGCGTACCCATGTAAGGCTTCGGCAACGCGCAAGCTGACCCCTCGGCGCAGGGGGTTACGTTCACTCATAGCGGGTCCTCCAGAAGCAAAGCATTGTTCGGTTCAACCGTTATCCCCTCTCGCACAAATGGATAATCGTTATAGTTCACAATGATTTGTAAGCCATTGGCATAAGTTGTTGCGGCCACACCCCGCGCTAACCGTTCATGTGCCACAATCGCTTCACCCCGTACAGGCGCGAGTAATGCGTTCATCCATTGGTAAGTCTCTTGAACCGTCGTTCCCCACTGCGCATAAGACGAGGTATAAATCCAGCTAGAAGCGGTATTCAACATACTGGCGGTGGGTTCATGCGTGAGGAAATAAGAGGGGTAGCTTCCAAACTCGATAAGGCGTAATAGGTCGTCTTCGATATCGGCAGAAAAATTCAGCGGGGTGCTGTAGTATGGTAAATACCCCGCCAAGACAATCGGCAAAAACGGAACAGATTCGGCAGTGAAGATGTAGCCGTTATCGCTCGCGGGCATGTAATAATAGGCTTGGGCATCGCGCCATAGATAATCGTTCGGGCGGTAGAAGCCTAAACGTACGGGTGACTCATCAAACAACGATTGATAAGCGCCAATCGCATCCTCTCGGTTCAGCCTATTTCCCTGGCGGAAATCGCTAAATAAAGTTGATCCCAGCGAATCAATCGCCAAGCCTACATCGTCTGATTGTGCATCAACATCCGCTAACAACGCTTGATACCGTTCTTGGATTGCGGGAAACGTCAAATAGTAGGTGTAAAGTCGTTGAAACCCTTCGATATTGATGTTGGTAATTGCCATCGCGAGATCGTTACGCGGGGAATAGCCAGACACATCAAACAACGCGGATTGTGGGTCAACGTATAGAGAGAAATGCCCGCCATCGGCTGAAATACGCTCAACGAGTGCACGTAATTCATCGACACTGCCCAAACCACCTTCGAGCGTGAGCGAAGTGGAGGGCATACTATACGCGCCATAAGGTTGCCAACCGTAATAAACCACTTCTGCATGAGGCAGTTGTAAGTCGGCCAGAATATCGCTCATTTGTTGAATCGTCGTCATCGAAATGAAACGACTCCAAAACAACACATCTTCGTTATCCCCACCTAAAAACTCCAAGAAAATACCGATATCAGGGTGAGTAAACTCTTGTCGTTGTAACTGTCCTGCATCCACCAAATACTGCTGATAACTGCGCGCAAGCCCCACATAATTGGCATCGTCGCCCGTTAAAAAGCGATAGTGCATCACGACATCAAAAGTATTCCGCTCACGCTGAACGATAGTCACACCATCCCCTGAACGATTCGTCGCTTGGAAATAACGTTCGCTGTAAACAAACGTGTTATAGAGAAAGTTGAAATTTGTGGTGATGCCTGAAGGGTGCGCTTGTAATTCACCATAAGCAGCCCCGCTTTCGATGACGGTGAGCATGGCGTTTTGGGTATCTTCATGCACAATGCCATAAACAGGTGCAGAGATCGGGTCAGGGTTTGCCACGAACGTATCAAACGCCTGTGTGCCTAAAATGCCGAGGTCTGGCCCATAATAGCGACCATAAAACATATTATCGGCTTTGGTGGTGTCGGCAAAACGGACGATGCTTCCCATGCCGTCGGGTAAGAGCATATAACCCGGAATTTCGCTGCCGCGCGTCGCCCCTAAAAAGGGATACAAAAACACACGGCCAAAACGAACGATGGGGTCTTCTTCACGGATAGAAGACGCAGGAATACTCACACGGATGCCATCATCTTCAAGCTGTAAGATGACTTCTAAAGCGATGCTGTAATCTTCAAAGAAGATTTGTGCGGAAATCCCCTGCTCAATCGCCGTGACCTGTAATGTATGCGGGCTGTTGGCAAGCGAGACTCTTCGGCTCACCGCGCGTTCATCCAGATATTCGATGCTGATGCCACTGCGGGCAAACGCCTGCCACGATGAATTTAAACGGTCAGTTTCAGCAGGTTCATCTAACCCCGAATGCCAGAGATAGCCGTTTCGTACGTCGAGCAGTTTAAAGGCCAGCGTGGTTTCATCAACATACAGCTCAAAATGTTCGTTTTCAGCAATCAACGAGTATGACGCGGGAATTTCATCCTGCGCTACAAGCCCACGGCTGGACAGCACGATGAGGATCAAGACCGTCAGCACAAGATAGATACGATCAGTGAGAGGCGTTAAACGCATGTGGAACCTATCCACGTAAACCAACCTCCTGAATAATCGTCAGAATAAATTCGTAAAGTTGGGTGAATAACACATTCAAGACGTACAGGGTGAGCAGGAACATCGCCATAGTGAATATCGTGATGATGATATTGCGCACTGTTTCAGAAAATGTGTAATTGTGAATTTCCTTGACCATGATAAAGAGCATGACTCCACACCACATCAAGATGACTTGGGTAGAGAATGTGTAAACGAAGGTTTCATTCATCGTCAACACATTGGAAAGCAGTGTGATCGGCAGGGCAAACAACGCATACGGGAATAGACTGTACGCGCTGCCGATGACAGTTTGGCGGAAACTGCCCTCTCCATCGCTGATTGTGGCGACTAAATAATTTGCCGTATTCCACAAGGCAAACACGCTGAGGGTATATAATATTTCGCGTTCAGGATGAATTTGCCACGACCAGACAGACGTATTGAAGATGAACCCTGTCAGGTAAAGCGCGAGGACACGAATCACCACAATCCACACATAGATGAGCAGTGCGAATAACAAACTGCCTCGCGCATTCTCTTTGATGTAATAAAAACTATCCACCGGTTGTTTGATGAACCGAAACATAAAGACGAAGTCATCAATAAGGCGGATTTTCTGTAAAGATTTCAAAGCACGACGCACGGGGTCTAAAAATTTATAGCGCCGTTCCACCCGTTTGCTGATGCTGAGAACGACCCAACCCACAAACAAAACGCCTAATGCTGACCCCAAAGACCGCTGTAATACACTGTTGCGCAGTTCCCAATAGGCTTGGGAATAGCCAAATTGATCGCCCGCGTAACGGTAAAAGGCGAGCGCGTCGCTGTAATTTCCCGCGCTAAAATCGGCATCGGCAATCGCCTGATACGCGATCATCATCATGCCGTTGTCGTTGAGCACGTCTTCAAAATATGGGCGCGCATTAGCATAAAAGCCTTCTATATATAAATTCACACCTTCATGAAGACGCTGTGCAAACTCAGTCGCGCCGTAGGTGACAATCGCGTTTTTATCTTTATCCAAGACATATAGATCATTGCCTACACGCTCAATCGCGACGGGGTTACGCAACAAACCTAAACGCTGATCCCCACGATCTAAACCGCCAAAAATGAATAACGGCATGCCGTTTGTGTCATATTCGTAAATCGTGCCGTTGACGTTGACCGCCGCGATCAAACCGCTGTCGCTCACGGTAATATCGCGGAAGGTGTTCGAACCAAAAATATCATTCATGATATTCGAGCCAGAAACCGTATATTTACGAATACTCTGCGACGAATCCGTGCCGGATGTCACGGTGTAGATCAAAGACTGCGGATCAATCGTGATGTTCGATGGCGAAGGGGCTTCATTGCGGATGAACTGCGCTAGTTGTTCAGGGTTTAAAAATATCCGCTGTAAAATCATCTTGAGCGACATATCCGCAGGGTTAGCGCCAAAATAGCCGATGAAATTCCCATTGGTATTCATCATGACCAAACCATCTACAGAGCCTTCGCTCACAATGTAAATGTTCCCACGCGCATCTACCGTCAGTTTGCGCGGACGAAATTCACGGTTCGCGCCAAATAACGGCTCCGTCGGGCGTGAAAGTTGGTTTATCAATTCACCGTTTGCATCTAAAATGATGACGGTATTACTTCCCGCGTCAGCAATGTAGAGTATGCCTTCCGCATCAACGAAGATGCCCGTCGGGGAACGTAAAATATCCGCGCCGAATTCAGCCTCAATCTCAAAATTTTCATCGAGACGTATCACGCGGGCATTACCCGTATCAGCAATATACAGCGAACCATCCGGCGCGAGGAACATATCTTCAGGGCCAGATACGGGCAGGTCAATTTCTGCCAGCGGGGTATAAGCATCTTGGGATGGGAAAAAGCCACCACTGGCACCCAACGTCCATGTCAAATAGGGAGAGTCTGCCTGCGTAGAAGCGCTGTTCAAACCAAACAAAATCATGAGGGTGAGCGAGAACAGAAACTTTTTCATTTCAACCCCGAATGTGACATCGTACTCATCACCTGCCGTTGCAAGATGATGAACATCATCAGATTGGGAAGAAACATGATGAGCGCGGCGGCGGCAGCCATCCCCTGCCCCGCGACAGCGGCGGCCCCTGTAGTAGTGGTCGCCGTCAGCGTGGTGAGATAAAACGCCAGCGTGCGCATGCTCTCCGTATTGATATAGAGCGTGGAAATTTCCGCGTTATTCCACGCCGCTTGGAATGTCAAAATAGCAATCGTCGCCAGCGCGGGACGTATCATCGGTAAAATGATCCGCCAATAGATCACCAAATCGGTCGCCCCGTCGATCTGGGCCGCTTCGATGACTTCATCCGGAACCCCATCAATGAATTGTTTCAGCAGGAATACGCCGACAGGCATCGCCAATACGGGCAAAATATGCACCCAAAACGTGTCTAAAAGGCCAAGACGTTCGATGACCAAAAAGCGCGGAATCGTCACAGCAACAGGGACAAACATCAAAGCGATATTGTTGATCGTGAAGATCATCTGCTTGAGCTTGAAGCGCTTTTTCGATAACGCATACGCCGCCGCGCTCGACACAATCACCGATGCCACCAGCGTCACAATCGTAATAGCAATACTGTTGAACAAATAACGACTGACCGGAATCCCTGAGCGCGTAAGCTTAGAGAACAAGTCGGTGAAATTGTCCAATGTGGGGTTCACCACTAAAAAGCGCGGGGGAAAAGCGAATAACTCATCCGGCGGTTTAAAGGCGCTGGAGAATATAAAGATGATCGGAAGTAGCATAATCGCCGCTAAGGGCAACAAAATCACATAAAACTTAAGTTGGCTGACATGAAACCCCTGCGGGTTGATGCCCCGATTTTGTACCCCTGTGAATGCTCGAAATGATATCTGCTTCATCGTATACGCCTACTCATTTCGCACTCAATCATTTTGACTACCGAAGATGCTGGTAGCCACCCGCGAGAACATCAGCACCATCAACAGCAGTACAACCGAGATCGCGGCGGCATAACCCATCTCGTAACGCAGGAAGCCGTAATCTTCGATATGGTTCACGATCAACTGCCCTGCATATTGTGGGGTCGGGTTAGTTCCCGACAGCGTGACCCCAATCGAACCTGCTTGGAACGCGCCGACAATCGCCATCACCGCGGCAAAGAGCATCTGAGGCTTCATTGAGGGGATGGTGATATAAAATATTTCTTGTAGACGGCTGTTCATGCCATCCATGGCGGCGGCTTCGTATAATTCAGGGCTGATTTCTAAAATCCCCGCCAGCATCGCCAAAAAGCCGATGCCCATACTGCTCCATAATGTGACGATAATCATGATCGTCATCAGATATTGAGGGGATTGCAACCATTGGATCGGTTCTGTCAATAAGCCTAAGCCCATGAGAAAACTGTTGAGATACCCTGTTTGATCTCCACTGAACAGCGCTTTCCAAACAACGGTCATCGTGACCCCTGCCGTCATGGAAGGCGAATATAAGATCAACGCTAAAATGGTGCGTGGAATACGAGGGAGTTGAGCGAGCATCCACGCGATGATGAATGAAAATGCGTATCCCCCCGGCCCGACAATCACCGCAAATTGAACGGTGTTGGGCAAGACATAACGCATGAATGTATCATCTTGGGTGATGAGCGAGATGTAATTATTCAGGCCGATGAAATGTGGAGATTGAATCGCATCAAAAAATGTGAACGAAAGTAACACCGCCGCGATGACCGGAATCACAATAAACACGATGAATAACAACGCATAGCCTGATAAAAAAGCATAGGCGCTGCCTTCTCGGTTCAGCCACTGTTGAAAAGAAGATTTAATTTGCATTCTCGATCCAACCATTTATGGTTTCAATTGTCGGGATGACAAACTCGCGCACCCGCACACCATCCACAATATAACCAAATTCTTCCATCTTCCGCGTAATCTCACGGTTGATGATCGACTCTGAATAATCAATCGCCACGCGCGGGGCCATGCCGTTAAAAACAATTCGATTCCAAATGTTACTCAACTCTCGTTCTTGCATATACCAACCCGGCAAACGCACAGGCTCTTGAATCCACTGCCATTGTTCCGCAATCACCATTCGGTGCTGTTCGGGAATATCCAAATAGGCCAGCGCTTCTAAATTGGCGGAAAACCACAGGTATACGCCCCCATAATTCAGAATGAGCTGATCTTGGAATTCAACCTGTGTTTCTGTGGACAGCCACCACTTCACAAATTCCCACGCTTCTTCAGGTTGATCTGTGTTTTGAAAGATGATGCTCGTCTGTGCAGAACCGGTGGTATAGCGGTTCTCATTCCCATTTGGAAGGACAGTCGCAGGGTAAAGCGCTAAATTCCATAACCCGTTGATTTCCGGCGCGGCGGTCATCAATTTAATGTATGTTTCTGCGTTAGAAATGCCGATGGGTAACGTACCATAACGAAAATCCTGATAGAAATTCACGGTGGACAACGGCATGCCATAAATAGTGAAACTATCAGCCATAAAACGGATCGCTTCGACAGCCGCATCACTTTGTAAGCCTGTCGTGAACCCGCCGTCGCCATACAGAGGCGCTTCATAATTGAATAAATACGGCGCGGTCATCAAATAACCCCGCTGGCCTGAACCGCTTGATAACGGCGTGTTGTAGTTCATGCCGTAGCGCTGAAGTTCAGGCAGAATTTGGATGACTTCATCCCACGTATCTGGCACAGGGATATTTAACGCGCTGAGGATGTCCTCACGGTAGAACGTCACCCAAAAATCTTGTGTTTCGGGCAGTGCGTAGACCGAATCATTAATCACATATCCCAGTAGTGCCCCAGGGGAAAACACATCGATAAACGAATCAAAATCTGGAAATGTGCGCAGGTCATAAAGCGCGTTTCGCACCGCCAATTCATAGGGGCGATCTGTACTCACTCCCAACGCGACATCCGGCTGAATTCCCGCCGCGTTGGCTAAAATCAAACGGGATTCATCCGGCATGATGGAGAATTTGACGGAAATTCCAGTTTGTGGGGTGAAATAAGCATCGGTCATCGCCTGTAGAAGATTCACATATTGGCGTGGGCGGTTGACCCACACTTCTAATTCGTATACTTCGGCGATGATCGTTTGATATGGGTCAGGACGGAAAGTGTATAAAAAGCGTTTTAAATCTTCACCCAACGCCATCGTGAACGATACAGAGGGCGACTCGATCACAACATCGGGCGCATGAATATAAATCTTATCGAGCGCAAGCGGTTGGGTTTGAAGCAGGGTCATCAACGAACCGAGCAGCTGCGCCGCTGAACCCGCACCTTCAGAAAAACGCCCCATGTTGGTTGGCATTTTATTGGGATCTTCTGCCAAAAACAGAATATTATCAATCGCCATCTGGTAGGTCATCAATTCAGGTGATGCACCTGAAGGGTCGATCTCCAACAAAATAGATTTGTCTTCAATCAAGTTTTGAGCGATGGCATTGAGTCGTTCGTGAATGTCGGGAATATAGTCGGCAATCACCCATTCTCTGAAGGGGTCACGCTGGTTTCCTGTCAAGCGGTTGATCTCCAGCGCCAGAGCGTTGATGTCATCCAATGCGATCTGGATGGTTTCGATTGCAGGGGTGTACGGGGCATTTGTGGCTTCAATGCCAATTATGTTCCGCCCTGCCGTCAAGAAAATCTGATATGGGGTGTCACCCCCTAAAGGCACATTCTGCCAGTCTGGCGAAAAGGTGAAGGGGACCGCATTCAACTGGGCAAACGGAACTACCCCATTCACAGTAATTCGTCGAAATACGGTGAAGTTACTGCGTGTGTTTTGTAAGGAACGCAAAGTGATGGAATACAACCCATCTTCGGGGACATCCACCGCATAATAGGCGGCAGTTCCGCTGTTTTGCCAGCTTTCCCCGCCAATCATATTCATCAAAAAACAGTAGGTATCATACGGCGTCACCGTCAAACCACGGTTATTATCCGGACGTACCGCTGTATCATTTTTATAGGTGGGTAATTCAGCTTCAAGCACAAGCGAAAAATCAGTGACAGCCAAAGCAGATTGTGAAACATGATAGGCATCATAATCTACATACGGTTCAAACGGGACAAGGTACATACTACCAAGATAAATCTCACCGAGCGTGAGTGTAAATGCAAAGGTATGTTCGCCCGCTTCTAATGACAAACGTAGGGGATACGGTTGGCTAGAGTTTAAATCTTGCGCAGTGGTTGTTGACCAGCGTAAATCTCGCACTTGGCTGATCAACGCATCATTACCATAACGGTCTTGCGGGAAGGTATTACTGACACTGCGGAAAAATTGCGGAAAACTGAATCGTTCAAACCCGGCAGATGCGACTTCGCCATCAATTTCCAGTTGACCTTCCGCGATGATGGATGCTTCTGTAACGACATAATCTAACGCGAAGAAATATTCACCATCAGCAGGGACATCCACCGAAAACTCAACAGTTGTATCTCGTGATAATAAAACACTGGGTTTAGGATAGGGCGCGCTCACCTCATCTTCGATGAGGACGATGCCCAACGAATCGGCCGAGATTTCGATACTACTCTCAGAGAAAGACACCACACTTTCCAGCGGGTGTGTCATGGTATCAGAAACAATATTGAGATCAGAAGCGGTTTGGCGCGATGCAGTGCAGGTTCCCGCCGTCACCACTTGATAGGTCACTGGGGCGATAAGGACTAAGGCAAACAAAACAAGCACAATGCGGATTGTCCATTTAAAACGGGTGTTTTGTGTGGCCGAGCGCACAGCTTGCATTGCTACAGCTCCGAGGAAAATAAAATCTAATTAAAGGAACTCACAATAAGCTTTCATAAGTTTATACAACAATGCCAGAGAATATGAACATATTCTCTGGCATCACACAAATTAATGTTTAGCTGGTTTGAAGTGCGCGCGCTTCATCCAAAATGTTGTTTGCAAACGTTTCGAGTGAAGCAGAATAGTCTTCAAACTTGTAGGTTTGCCCTGCGATATTGCCAATGATGAAGCCAATGTTCACATCGAGGTTTTCACCAATATCAATGCCGGGCTTGCCTTCCCAACGGGCATTGATGTAGCCGGGGATGATCTTCGCAAGCGATTCGACCAAGCTGTTATCAAGGTTTTCCAACGCTTGACGTAAGCCCGGTTTGTCACCGAAGAAGGACATGTACACGTCAATGCTTTCTGGTGAGATCGAAACAGGCATACGGTTCGGAACCGTTTCAGAAGCAACGGCTAATTCTGCTTCCCGCGCATAGCCTTCCGATGAGAAGCTCATCCAACGTGCGAAGTCATAGGCGGCTTCGGTGTTGGCTGAAGTTGCGGAAACCACGAGCATGTCTGCAACCATCGCTTGGTTCCCGCCCGGAATACCGAGGAAGTCCCAATTGAAGGTTGCGTTTTCATCGAAGGATGGAATTGCCCAACCACCTTCCCACACCGCGCCAGATTCTTGGTTCACAAACAGTTCCCATGGCCCCGCGGAAGCAAAGGTCGCACGTTGATCTTCGGTCAGACCTTGCCAAGTATGGGGCAACATTTCCAAGCCCATGTTGACCGCGCTCTTAAACGCATCTGAGTTGTAATTCATGTGTTCGCCATCGAAACCGAACCACATCAGACTGCTATCTTGGGTGCTGGGGTACCAACCTAAAATCGGTTCCATTTCATGCAAGCCCAACACGTTCTGCTGAACGTTAGTCAAGGCGCTGGTGGCGGCGAAGAAGTCTTCAGGGGAAATCCCGTAAGTGGGGATGTCGAGGTTAGCGGCATCAAACAGGTCATGATTGATGAAATAACCCATCACAAATTGTGAGCTAGGAAGCGCCATCACTTGATCATTCACGGTCACCGCAGAACGAAGTGCTTCAGGAATCGCTTCCCAATCAGCATCGCCAGCCACCATTTCAGTCAAGTCCGCAATCCAACCATTTTGAATATAGTATGGGGTGTTATTTGCCATGAATACGTCAGGCAGTTCGCCACGTGCGGCCAAATTGGTGAGTTTTTCTTCCCAACCGCCATCGCCAGACATATCTACCAATTCAATCACGACATCGGGGTTTGCTTCTTGGTATGCCGCAACCATTTGACGCTGAAGGTTGTTTTCTTCTTCAGTGCCCAAATTCCAGTTGGCATAACGCACCGTGGTCGATTGTGCCGAGACGCTTAAAGGAATTAAGCTGAGGGCTAAACCCATTGTAGCGGTCAAACTTAGACATTTTGCAAAGGTTTTCATGATTTTCCACTCTTTATCTATTTAATAAGATTTTAGTTATTTAAGAGCTTGAACAGTCCTCATTAACGGTGCAATAACATCCTTTCTAGGGTCATTCCCCAAGTACAATTCGAATGGTATGTGTTTCACCCGCTTCAAACACAGGAATTAGGTTACTTTCAACAGTTTGCCCATCAACAGTTACGGACTGGACGCCACGACTCACCTTATGAGGGTTTTCTACCTCAATCTCGTAGGTGGCACCGCGAAACTTGCGCTTCGCCTTAAAACCAGACCAATGCGCAGGAATCGACGGGTCAACCAACAATCCATCGGCTTGCGGGCGTATGCCTAAAATCCAATGGGTCGCCATGCGGTGCAACCACTGAGCAGAACCGGTATACCATGTCCAGCCACCGCGCCCATAAAACTCAGAGGTCGGCCCATCAATGTTACCCGGCGTCACATACGGTTCGGCTTTATAACGTTCAATATCCGCACTGCGGTTGGGCGGGCAAATCCGTCGGTAGGCCTCATAAGCAAGATCAGGTTGTCCCGCCAGCGTGTAAGCCCAAACTGACCATGTTGCGGCATGGGTATATACACCGCCATTTTCCCGTAGGCCCGGGGCATAACGGGTGACATAGCCCACATCAGGACGTGGACGGGTAAACGCAGGGTAATTCAGCAGAGTGCCGTAATCTTTGAGCAGATACTCTGTCACTGACTGCATCGCTATCTCAGCACGTTCAGGCTCAGCGATACCGCTAATCAACGCCCAAATATTCGGCATGAGGAAAATTTTACCTTCCTCATTCTCATGAGAGCCGATCAGCAAGCCATCATCGGTCGTCGCCTGCATATACCAATGACCATCCCAAGCATGGTTGTGCATCGCCACTTTTAAGCTTTCGCGCACAACCTCACAACGCTGAGCAAATTTCTCATCACCTCGACGTAACGCAACGGGAATAAAGTTGCCAAGAATCATGTATAAGAATTCGGCAACCCAGAAACTTTCCCCTTTCAAAAGCGTTCCTACCGCGCTCAAGCCATCGTTCCAATCGTGGTCACCCATCAAGGGGATGCCACGCGGGGAAAAGCGCGAGAAAGACCGTTCGATTGCCCGCTTACAGTGATCATACAGCGGTTCAGGCGCTCCATTGAGATACGGAGCTTCCTCATCGAGGATGGCATAATCGTCGGTGTCAAGTAAGTAGCTGTGTAAAATAAAGGGAAGCCACAACAAATCATCTGAGCAGTTGGTGCGTGGGCCACCGCCCCGAATTGAAAACCACCAATGCAACACATCCCCTTCAATGAACTGTTGTGATGCATGCAATAAAAGTTGTTTGCGCATCAAGTCAGGGTCACTGGCGAGGAAGACTTGGCTATCTTGCAATTGATCGCGAAAACCATAGCCTGCCGACACTTGATAAAATGCCGACTTCCCCCAAATACGACAGGAAATCGCTTGATATTTTGCCCAGATATTGGTCATGATATTCAATGCAGGGTCAGGGGTTTCCACATACTCAGCATCGATAAAGCGTGACCAAAATGCTTGCATATCGCGGAAGGCTTCATCAGCTTTGGCCACTGAGGTAAAACGCTCGATCAATGCAGAGGCATCTTCTTTTTCGTCTTCGGCTGCCCCGAGTGTAAAAATGATTGTCTTGGATTCGTTCGGCTCAAGGGTGACAGCCACTTGCAAAGAAGCAATAGCGTCGGTAAAGCGCCCCTCATGACGTGCCAGTTCAGGTTGAACCATCGCGTTCGGACGATCATCATTGTGGTACAAGCCGATGAAAGACTCTTTATCACAATCGAAGGATTTCAACGGTTCGCTCACCGCCATGAATGCGGTATACGGCCAATCGATGTTGTTATGTCGGCCTTGCGCGTCGGAAAAACCCCATAGGCACTTACGCGCAAAAACTGCTTGTTGAGCGACATCAGAAGAAGTTTCGATAAAAAGTTTGTGGAATTCACGATGTTCGTCGGGGGCAAACCCTAATAACCATTCGGCATAAGAGGTCACATCAAGGTTACGGGTTTCAGAACTGTGATTGGTCAGCGTCAGTTGAAAGACTTCGACCGGTGCATCTGCCGTGACAAAAACGGTCAGCATACTTTCAATATCTTCGACGTGTTGGATAAAACGCGAATACCCTACCCCATGAATCACTTGGTAGTGTTGGTAATCGTACATCACAGGTTTATAGGCCGCTGACCAATACACATGACGGTCTATGTCCCGAATGTAGAAATACTTTCCCCAATTGTCTTTGATGAGGTCTTGAAAAGAGCGCGTGATGCGGTTTTGTCCCGCGTTTCCACGCCAACTGTAACCCGATCCGGTTTGGGAAACCATCATCGCATAATCGCCATTGCTGATGACATTTCCCCATGGCCGAGGGGTCAAGGGGGTATTGATGATGTACTCACGTCCATCATCAGAAAAATGACCATAAACAGATTCAAACTGGTTGTTCATAATTTATCGAAAGAAAATCTAACTTTACAATTAATACGCAATACGATATGCTATTAAACAAGGAAATGAAACGTTTCACTTCATTTCCAAGAATGTACCATACCTAAATTTTTGTGTCAACAGAATCCTAAAAAATTTAGGGTAGGGTGTACAAAAAAGATGCTTATAACGTTTGAAATAAATGATGACATTTCATGTTTTTACTTACTACCCCGTTCAATTTTTTTTGATGAGCATTCGTGATGACAACGATTCGTGATGTCGCTAAACATGCAGGGGTCAGTGTGACGACGGCCTCTTACGCACTTAATGACACAGGAAATATTGCGGAAGCCACCCGCAAACGTGTCTTAGAATCCGCCGAGGCGCTCAACTTCCACCCGAACGCATTCGCACGCAATCTCAAAAAACGTAAAACCCAGACGATCGGGGTATTCATTTCGCGCTTTGGTGGCTCATTTTACGAAGAAATATTAGAGGCGATTCACAGCTACACGCTCAATACAGATTATGAACTGCTCGTTTGCCCCGAAAGCCGTACCGCACGGCGCATGTTATTACATCGTCAGGTTGATGGGGCGATTGTGTTTGACTCCAAAATTGCGGATGAGCAAGTGGTCAAACTCGCCTCAAAAAAATTCCCCATCGTCGTCTTAGATCGCTTGATCGAAAATGAATTTATCCTGCCTCTTTTGCTTGACAACGCACCAGGGGTACGCGAAGCGTTTCAACACTTATATGGTCAAGGCTTGCGCAAAATCGCCTATATCGCAGGCGCGGTAGATTCTTTTGACAATAAAGAACGCATGACAGCTTTCCGTAATGAAGCCGACCAACATCAAATTGAGATTCCCGTCTTTCAAGGGAACTTCACAGAAATTTCCGGCTACGAGATCGCGCGCGAAATGTTCCAAAATCACAGTATAAATGCCCTACCCCAAGCCGTATTTTGCGCCAATGATCAAATGGCAATCGGGTTCATCCGCGCGATGCAGGAATTCGGCTTGAACGCCCCTGATAACATCGCCGTTGTAGGCTATGACAATATCCCCTTAACGCGCTACATGAAGCCGACCGTTTCCACCGTCGACACCGCACGGACTGAATGGGGAACATTGGCGATTCGCCAATTGATCAACTTTCTCGAAGACAATACGCCGTTTGAGCGCGTTCGCATCCCGACCTATTTCATCCCGCGTCAATCATCTACCCTTTCAAAAGAAACTTAACTTACAAAATGGAATGTACAAGATGGATATCGCTTCTATCCTACAGAATGAATTAATTGGCTCGGTTGATTTTTTCTTGCAATTTACCAACCTCGACCCTAAAAGCGCAGGCTATGGCCTCACCCTCGACTCGACCAAAAACTTAAAAATGGCATCCATCGCCGCGACAGGCTTCGCCCTCAGCGCGTGGATCATCGCAGTTGAGCGCGAACTGCTCACATTGGGGCAGGCGCTTGAAATCACCAAAGGCACGCTGCGTACATTGTTACATCGTGCGCCCCATCATCATGGCTTCTTCGCTCATTTTTTGGATGTGCAGACGGCCGAACGCTTTAAGAAATGTGAATACTCCACCATCGACACCGCGTTATGCCTCAACGGGGTCATCACAGCGGCGGCTTACTTTGACGATGCTGAAGTCCAGCAAATGGCCAATGAAATCCTCTCACGGGTGGATTGGCCGTTCATCATCTTTGAAGAAGATGGAAAAACGCTCTTTCACATGGCGTATAACCCAGACCGCGATGGCGATTATGTGACGGGCAAACCTGGCTTCATCAGCCGTTGGGATATGGCGGCCGAGCAAAAGATGATGTATCTACAAGCCTCCAATCACATTGATGCACACGTTGCGCGCCAGCTTTACGCGGGCTTCCGTCGTGATACAGGTCAGTTTGAAAACCAAGATGTGATCATCAACCCGGGCGGGAACTTATTTGCCTATCAATTTAGTGAGGCATGGTTAGACACCAAAACATGGCTGGATGCCGATGGCATCGATTGGTTCAAAAACACCCAACTCGCCACCCTTGCCAATCGTCAGTTTTGCATCGACCATGCCGCTCAATTTAAGACGTATCACGAAAACAGTTGGGGTGTCAGTTGTGGCGACAGTCCTTGGGGATATGATGTTTCAGGTGCAACCCCATCGCTGATCACGCCCCAACTCAATGGGACCGTCTCGATCTACGGAGCAATTTCGTCACTACCCTATACGCCGAATCAAGTCATCTCCATGATCGACTATCTGTACCGCGAACATCCGCAAACGTGGGGACAATACGGCTTCTTTGATGCCTACAACCTAACGACTGATCCCGCTTGGTATAGCAAAGACTTGTACGGCATCGACAAGGGATGCTCGATGATCATGATCGAGAATTATCTCAGCGGATTGGTTTGGAACGTCTACACCAACAGCGAGTATATTCAAAACGCGCTCGACATCTTAGGTTTTTACAAACGCCCTGAATAAGAGTGAGGTTCGGTATGCAACGGTTTTATGCAGAAGCAGGTCAATTCTGGCTGGACGATCAACCGCAATTGATCCAAGCAGGTGAATTTCACTATTATCGTGCCCCTGTAGATCAGTGGGAACACCGCCTAAACCGACTCATTGAAGCTGGTTTTAATACCGTCGCGACCTATATCCCGTGGTTATGGCACCAGCCCCAACAAAACATCATTGATCTGGAGGGACATACCCACCCAATGCGCGATCTGGCCGGGTTTTTAGATTTAGCGACGCGCATGGGGTTGTACATCATCGCGCGCCCTGGGCCTTATATCATGGCAGAGACGATCAACGAAGGCGTTCCGCCTTGGGTCTTTGAGCATTACCCACACGTTGCGCTCACAGGGAAAGATAACAAACCAGAAAATATTGTGAGCTACCTCCATGCAGACTTTCTGAAATGTGTTGAAGGGTGGTACCAAGCAGTATTTTCCGTGTTGACCCCGCGCCAAGTCACACACGGGGGTAACATCTTGATGGTTCAGCTCGATAACGAAATGGGGATGATCCATTGGGTGCGCAACTTGATTGACACCAATCCCGACACGCTCGCTCGTTTTGCCGAGTATCTACAAAAAACTTACGGCGATACCATCAGCGAGCGGTATCCCACCAACGACCTGAAGGGGATGCTCTTGGCACAGATTCAGCATCCTACCCCACCCCAAGCGGTTTCCCTTGTAGAAGATTATCGACGTTTCTTCCGCCTCTACATCCGCGAGTATCTGAATACGTTATGGCGCATGGCAAAAAATTTTGGTATGGACACCCCGCCCGTCCTGAATATTCATGGGTTTGGGAACGGCGGGAAAACATTTCCCATTGGCCTTTCGCAATTGGTGGACGCGATAGAAATTGAGGGGATGCTCAGCGCGACGGATGTCTATCCCATCTTCATCCATGAGGGAAATTTTCATCAACTGCTGTTGGTGAACGAAATGACCAAAGCCTTACAAAGCCCTGACCAACCGCTCTTTTCTATAGAGTTTCAAGCGGGTGGAAATCAAGATTTTAGTGGGGCACAAACATCCTTGTATGACTTACACAGCAGGTTGAGTATCTCATGTGGCATGCGTGCGATCAATCACTACTCATTCTTTGATGGCGAAAATGATCCGATACTCAGCCCTATCAGACGGCACGATTGGGGTCACCCTGTACGTAAAGATGGCACTGTGCGTCGTCATTATGCGCGCTATGCCAAACTTTCGCGCGTCTTAAACGCTTATGGAGCGAGTTTAACCCTAGCACAGCCCAAAACGGTCACGACAATCGGCTTCACGCTGAATAGCTTCATGACTGAAATCAACAATGAGTTTACACGCCCGACGACGGACATCCTCACTCACCAACGTGATGTGATTTTGTTCGACCAACTCGCACGAGGTTTAGCCCTCACCCATCGGCCTTTTAACGCCGTCGAGATCGACCGTCAGCCGTTAGATGTCACCGTCACCCCCACGTTATGGCTGATGATGGACAAACAATGCGAAGCCGAAACGCAACAAAAAATCGTGGACTACATCCATGCAGGGGGTCGTGTGGTTATCGCAGGGCGTATGTGCAGTGAGACTTTCTCGCATACACCCTGTACGATTCTACAAGATGCGCTGGGCATCACCTCTGTGCAAAGTGACGCGCCCTATACGCGCAAAGATATCCAAGTATTTGATCATCACTATGTACCTGTCTCGTTCTGTGAAACTTACATAGGAACTTTTGATGAAGTGTTTGCACGTACAGATGAAGATCAAACGGTGGGGTTCATCAAACAGATGGGCAAAGGCCGTGTCTTGATGTTCGGGGCGGCCCTGCCTGCGAACACACTCGAAGATATTGACATTGTCGATCAAATGGCACGCCAAATCGACTGTCCATCAATTTTCACGCTCAACGAATGGGCAGATGTGCGCATCTCTCACGGGGAAATGGGCAGTTTCTTATATGCCAATAATTACCTTGAAGATGCGATTGAAACCACCATCTCATCAGAGAGTGTGTCATTTTTGGGTGGGCATACACTCTCGATTCCGTCGCGACGAGGCGTGATCTTGCCTCTCGATTGGCAAATCACAGAGGGCATCACCCTTCATTACATCACGTCTGAAGTGATAGACATCACCCAAACAGCTACAGGTTTCACTCTCAAAACGGATCAAGCCGACTTTGACGCAGAAGTGAGCTTGATCGGCTATACAGTCGATCAAACGTTGGTAGAGAAAACCTCTGCCAATCGCATCCAACTTAAGGGTAGAGACGGGGAAATAAAGTTTTATCAGGGTTAAGAGCACCACTTCATGGAATTAACGCTTGGCGTTAGTCAGCATCCATTCCATGACAATTTCGATCACTTCTGGGTTGGCTTGATGAGGGTCGTCCAGCAGGTTTTCTAAGCTCTCTAACACGGTCAACATCGGGGTGCCGTTCTCGCGCAGGCTCACAATGTGCGAGATCAGCGCCTCTATTAAAGTCGGCTTGCAAGCGGGTTGGTTTAAGACTTCCGCCAAGTGAATTTCGATGGATTCCATCCAATAAAGCCTTTATCTAAATAAACGTATTTTTAAGGCGTATTCCACAGGGTAGATCAGAACCAGCCCGACTTGGAATACACATTTGATCAATACTCGTTATGATATGACGTTTGAATTGACCACTTCTATTTTTACATAAAACCTATGGCGAATAAAATCACAATTTATGATATTGCAAAAGAAGCGAATGTTTCTATCTCAACGGTATCCCGTGTGTTAACGGGCAGTGCGCCGGTGGGTCAAGAAACATCTAAAAAAGTCCGCCAAGTCCTTCAAAAATATAATTTCCAGCCCAACATGGCGGCGCGCAATTTAACCAAACATCCCTCGAAGATGATTGGGGTCGTGCTGACGGACATCACCCACCCCTTTTACTCGACTATCTTCGCCTCGCTACAACAGTCAGCGTTGCAAGAAAATTATTCTTTACTGCTCTACAACGCCATGAATAACGTCGCGTTAGAATCGCGCGGGTTGGAATATCTTAAACAGCACCAAGTCGATGGCCTGATCTTTTTAGGCGGACGTATCAATCACGTCACACTTGCGCCTAAATATGTCCGTGAGTTGAAAGAATTCAGCGAAAACATCCCGACGCTATTCATGAACGGGGATATTCCTAGCCTACACTGTCATCAAGTCTACACCGATGAAGCGGATGGTGTCACCCAATTGGTGGAATATCTTTTAGGGTTGGGGCATCATAAAATTGCTTTCCTCGGGGGAAGTGACGACATCACGGTTACAGGTGTACGTGATGGTGCATACCGAAAAGCCTTAGTACAAGCGGGGATTGCCATTCGTGAAGAGTGGATCATCCGCAGTGACTTTTCGATCAGCGGGGGCATGTCCGCGATGGAACAGCTCGACGCATTACCTGAACGCCCCACCGCCATCGTCGCCATCAATGACTTGGTCGCGCTCGGCATTCGCAAATACTGCGGCACCCATCACATTCGTATCCCTGAACAACTGTCACTGGTTGGGTTTGATGATGTGTATCTGGCAGAGGTAATCTCACCAGAACTCACGACAGTCAGCCATAATTACGAACTTCTGGGCGCTACCGCCATCGAAACGATCTTAAAATCCATCAATAAGCAAACGACCAATGAAAAGATCAAAATCAAAATGTCACTGGTCGTGCGCGACTCTTGTAAACCTCTACATTAATTAAAATTTCGCGTCAAAGCGCGGGCAAATTAAGCAAGATTTTATGCAACTTGCCTAAAGTTATTTACCAGACAAGAAAGGTTACGGCATATTCAAATATATTCATGAAAGCGCTTTCATAGCCGAAGTAAACTTGAAGTTTTTAGTGTTGGGCCTCTTAGAATTATGCGCCCTAAGGATTCGAAATTAATGCGCTTCAAAACACTTTTTAATCAGGATTGGTTATATACCCCCGCTCAAGTTGATCACTCAGTTTCTGATGCTGAATTTGAGAGCATCACCCTGCCCCATACCAATAAACTTGTCCCATTAAACTACTTTGATTCTGCTGAATACAGTTTCATTTCGACCTATCGAAAACATTTTAGCCTGCCCCAAGCGCTCCATGGTCGCCGTGTCTATCTCGACTTCGACGGCGCGATGATCGCCAGTACGGTCACCGTGAATGGGCACACCTTCCCTGAATACAAAGGCGGTTATACGCCCTTCTCATTTGATATCACGGACTATGTAAAAGAAGATGGCGCGAATCTTGTCACTGTCTCGCTCGATTCGCGTGAACGTGCCGACATTCCACCTTTCGGCCATGTGGTCGATTATCTGACCTTTGGCGGTATTTACCGTGATGTGCACCTGCGCATGGTTGCGCCCTGTCACATCAATCATGTGTTCATTCACCCAGAAGATGTGCTCACTAACCCCGTCATCGTCGCTGATGTCGAGATTGAAAATCAAGCATCATCCCCTTTAAGTGGCACGTTAGTCGCGCCCGTGTATGACGCTGAAGGCACACTGATCACAACGCTTAACAGTGATTTTGAAGTGACGGGACAAGGCAAAACGACCGTCAACCTGCGTTCAGAAATACTTTCGGATATTCAACTGTGGTCGGTTGATCACCCCAACTTATATCAAATGCACTTCGAAGTATTGCAAGCTGCGCAGAGCATTGACACGTATCAACAACGCTTTGGGTTCCGTCATGCCATCTTCCGCGATGATGGACACTTTTACCTGAATGGGAACCCGCTGTACCTGTTCGGCCTCAACCGTCACCAAACATTCCCGTATATCGGCGCGGCAGCCCCCGCTCGTTTACAGCGTAAAGATGCCGAAATTGTGAAGTATGAGTTGGGGTGCAATATGGTCCGCACCTCACACTATCCACAGTCGAAATATTTCTTAGACCGCTGTGACGAAATCGGCCTGCTCGTCTTTGAAGAAATCCCCGGCTGGCAACATATCGGTGATGAGGACTGGCAAGCGATTAGTATCCGTGATGTGCAAGCCATGATTGAGCGTGATCGCAATCATCCCTCGATTGTGATATGGGGTGTGCGCATCAATGAGTCACTCGACAATGATGCGTTCTACACCAAGACTAACCAGCTCGCCCGTCAGCTTGACCCGACCCGACAGACAGGCGGGGTGCGTTACTTCCAAAGTAGTAATTTCCTTGAAGACGTCTTCACGTTCAACGACTTCTCCAACAGCATCCAAGAGCCGGATCATGTGCCTCATCTCGTCACTGAATTTAACGGGCACATGTTCCCCACCAAAGTTTGGGATCAAGAAGAACGCCTGATCGAACACGCCTTACGCCATGCACGTATTCATCAACGCGGGATGAGCATGGGCGGTGTCACAGGAACCATCGCTTGGTGCGCCTTTGATTACAACACCCATCAACAATTTGGCTCAGGGGATCGCATTTGTTATCACGGCGTGATGGATATGTTCCGTATTCATAAATGGGCAGGGTCTTTCTATGCCAGCCAAACCTCACCTGAACATGGGATTGTGCTTCAGCCTGCAACGATTTGGGCAATGGGTGAACGGAACGCCAGCATCATTGACCCGTTGGTCGTCTTTAGCAACTGTGATGAAGTTGAAGTTTTTGTCGGTGATCATGCCATCGGCAAATACAGCCCCGACACGCGCGATTTTCCTGACCTGCCTCATCCACCTTTTATGATCCCGATGGGGACGGGCAATCTTTCATGGGGGACACAATTCCCCAATCTGAAATTGATCGGCTACATCGACAGTGACAAAGTTGCAGAACACGAAGTTGATGCCAGTGGGTTACCAAGCCAGCTTACACTCAAAATTGATGATGCTGAAATCACGGCTGACGGTGCCGACATGACACGCGCTGTGATCAAACTCACAGACAAGTTTGGAAACCGCATCCCTTATTCCAACACCATTGTGACCTTTGAAGTCGATGGCCCCGTTGAGCTGATCGGTCAAAACCCCATCAGCATGATGGGCGGACAAACAGCGGTTTATCTCAAAGCGAAACACAGCGCAGGCCGTGTAACACTGACCGTAAAAGCGACAGGGTTTGAAGCTGTGAGCGGCTCATTGGAAATCACATCTCCATGAGCATTTGGAACACGATAGCAAAAATGAGCATCGTGTTCCGCACTTAGATATTGGGTAGTAACTTCGCTCAATGCGGGGTTTTATCAAGTTTTAGAAATATATTCGATCTCAATAAAGTTAGAGGAGCTTTTTATGAAACGTCGTTTGCCAGTTTTGATGGGCGCATTACTCACTTTAGGCATCGGTCAATCGGCTTTTGCACAAGAGGCGACGACCTTAAGAATTTGGGTATGGGATATCAATAAACCCATCGTTGAAGCCAGCATTGCCAGCTTCCAAGAAGCACACCCAGATGTAGAAGTCATTGTCGATGATCTCGGAAATCAAAACGTGTATGACCGTGGGCTGGCGGGTTGTGCCGCTGGCGGTTTAGATTTACCCGATATTTACCTGATCGAAAACAATGAAGCACCTGTATTCTGGGCACAATTCCCCGATTGTTTCGCTGACCTTCGTCAATATGGTGCAGAAGATATTTATGGGCTATTCCCTGAATTCAAATGGACCGAACTCATGGTTGGCGAAACCGTGTATGCCCTCCCCTTTGACATGGGGCCAACGGCCGTCTTCTACCGTACAGACATTTGGGAAGAAGCAGGCTTGAACCCCGACGACATCGAAACATGGGATGATTTTATTGCCGCAGGTCACACTATCCAAGAAACCGTCGATGAAAACCTGATGCTGGCTTCCTTCGGCAAAGGGGGCGACGATGATTGGTTCCGTATGTTGGCGAACCAAGCAGGATGCTTCTACTTTGACCTTGAAGGTAGCGAAGTCACCGTAAACCAACCCGGTTGTGTCACCGCATTCGAAACTTTGGGCAACCTGTGGGATGCAGGCGTTTTGTTCAACGGCGGTTGGGACGAACAATTGCAAGCTATCAGCAATAACGATGTGGCAAGCTCTTACTTCGGTTCATGGTATGCGGGTGTGATCCAATCGAATTCCCCAGAACAATCTGGTTTATGGGGTGTATTCCCAACGCCAGCGCTGACTGAAGGGGGCGTTCGCGCCAGCAACCTCGGCGGTAGTGCGTTTGCGATCCCCGCATCTTCACAAAACCAAGAATTGGCCTACGAATTCTTATTGAACCTGTTGACCAACCAAGAAGTTGCCGAAAGCACCCTGTTAGATTACGGTCTCTCAGTCTCACTCTTGAGCGTCAGCGACAGCGAAGCCGTTCAACAACCTGTGGAATTCTTCGGTGGTCAAGCCATCTGGGAAACTATCTACAGCTCTGCGAGTGAAGTTCCCCCTGCAAACGGCACCCAATACTTCCAAGAAGCACGCCAAGTCATGACCATCGTGACAGACTCGTATCTCAACGGTGAATATGAAAGTGCGCAGGCCGCGCTGGACGATGCCGCAAACCAAATTTCGGGAATTACTGGCTTGCCCATTGCCGCACAGTAAATCATAAATAACTCCACTCATCTCACTACAAGGGGGAATCGGTGCATTACTTCCCCCTTGTAGTCTTAATCACCCGAAGTCATTTACACGGTCATGGTGAAAAAATTCATGGATATCAAACCCGCTTCCAGAGTGAGTCGTTTCCCTTCTTCAAAGTCGGAACGGTGGAGCGCTCGTTTTCACTACAATACATTCACCCCTTATATTTTTCTGCTCCCCTTCATCATCCTTTTCCTGATCTTCTGGATTTGGCCGATTTTTTATTCTTTCAATTTAAGTTTATTGAATACACGTAACCCGCCTTGGGTTTTTGACCCCACGTTCAATTGGAACCGCCTGATCAATGACCCCCAGTTTTTTAATGCCCTCGGCAATACACTGGTGATCTTAGTGGGGCAAATCCCGCTGATGCTCACGCTCGCTCTCCTGCTGGCATTGGCTTTTAACTCCAAAGCCCTGAAAGCCAAAGCCTTTTACCGCTTTGCATTTTTCGCCCCGTTGGTTTTAGGGGCAGTCCCTTATTCAGCAATCTTCCGTTTGATCTTTAACACTCAATACGGCCTTTTAAATTTTATTCTTGAAACTTTGGGCTTTGAACGTGTGGCATGGCTGAATAGCGATGTCCCCGCGATCATCACGATCATCATTGCGCTTACGTGGCGCTGGACAGGCTATAACGCCATCATCATCTTGACGGGGATTCAAAGTATTCCCGAACACCTTTATGAAGCGGCAAAAATTGATGGTGCGGGGTCATTTCGTATTTTTTGGTCGATCACCTTACCCCTCTTGCGTCCGGTCTTATTATTCACGCTCGTCCTTTCAACCATTGGCACCTTACAACTGTTCACAGAACCTTGGCTAATCACCGTTACAGGGCCAGCAGGGGCAACAGAAACGCTCGGAACCTACCTGTACAAACAGGGTTTCCGCTCTTTCAACTTCGGCTATGCTTCGGCAATTGGTTATGCCATTGCGATCATGGCAGGTATCGTCTCTTTGTTACAAATTCGTTTTGTGGGGAATAAAAATTCATGAAACAAAAGCAGCGATTCCAATCTATTCTGTTGCATCTGATCATCACCCCATTAGCCCTACTTTTTCTGGTGCCCATCGCGTGGATGCTCATCGCCGCCACGTTACCGAATAGTGAAATCATCAGCTCGCCACCCTCGCTCACTTTTGGGTCGGCGCTCACAGAAAATTGGAACGACCTCAACAGTCGTTTTATCACACCGTCCCGTAACACGTCAGGATTAGACCTCAGCCAGTTGGGTTATGCCCGTGTGATGTTGAATTCGATCCTCATCGCCGTAGTTTATACCGTCCTTGCCACGCTCATATCGGCGATGGCAGGGTATGCGTTTGCGAAGTTTGAATTCAGAGGAAAAACGCTGTTATTTGGCATCATCATCGCCACGATGACGATCCCCTATAGCATTGTCGTCATCCCACAATTTTTATTAGTCGCGCGTGAATTAGGTTTGAGTAACACCTATTGGGCGGTCATCCTGCCTAGCCTCGCCAGCACTTTGGGCATCTTCTTCATGCGTCAAAGTTTGGTGAGTTTGCCTGATGAGCTTTTAGATGCGGCACGGGTGGATGGCGCCAATGAGTTTCGCATTTTCTTTCAGATTGTTCTGCCCATTTCATTACCCTCTATGGCCGCCATCGCCATCGTGTTATTCCTTGCCCAATGGAATGATTATCTATGGCCACTCTTGGTCTTGACGGACTCAGCCTCTTATACGATTCCCGTAGCATTAGGCACACTGGTAGGCTTAACAAACATCTCTTGGGGTGGCATTATGATCGGCACATCCCTCGCGACCATCCCCTTCTTGATCATGTTCTTGTTCTTGCAACGCTACTTCATCGCCGGAATTTCAGCGGGTGCGCTCAAAGAATAGAACGTCACTTCCGCATGCTGTGAGCACATCGTTACTTTGCGAAGTTTTGAGGTGACGATGTGCTTTTTTCCTCGTAATTTCCCAAGAAAATGAACCTGTACTATGATGAATTCCATCTTTCAACAAGAATCCCATAGAATACAGGAGCAGGACCATGAAATGGGCACGTCGTTGTCTTTGGATGACCTTCTGTTTGTCTCTATTCTCTAGCGTCAGTCTTTCAGCCCAAGCGCCCCTCACAACCGAAGCGGATACTGAAACCTTTCTGACCACCAATTTTCATTTACAAGAGCGCTATCAGCAGGTGTTATGTGTCAGCGGTGAGGGTTCCTGTCCCACCGACATCACCACCACAGTGCCCTGTTTAACATCTGCTTGTAGACACGTTGAAACGAATTACCCTGTTGCCTCGACATTCGAGACGATCCAAGCGGCGGCAGATAGCGCCCGCGCTGGAGATTTGATCATCATCATGCCCGGGCATTATGCGGGTGTAGAAATCAATGAAACTGGTGGTGAGGAGAATGCCTACATCCATTTTCTTGGATGGGGTGAGGCGGGAAGCATCATTGTAGATGCGCCGGCCCGTCCCGACGTGCGTTATCTTCGCCATCATTTTTATTTTGTGGCCTCACATCATTACATCATCCAAAATTTGGCGTTTGAAAATGCTGAAAATGGCGCGGGTATCTTTTTTACGGGGTGGTTCAGCGGAACAGGTCAATTTTCACATCACTTCATCGTTTCTGATGTGTACAGTCATGACAATGGAGAATGGGGATTGCACACCACCGCGACTAACTATGTGGTGATCCAAGATGCTATCTTCACCAATTCCAGCGAAGAACATGGAGCATATATCTCTGGTTCAGGGGATCATATGCTCATCCGTCGTAACATCTTTCAGAACAACAACGCATCCGGCCTTCAAATCAATGCTGACCCACAAACTGCGGTGGCAGAGATTTTCTACTGGCTCCAAACCGCAACAGGGGATACCTGTGGTTGGGATGAAGCCTCTGTTGAAAGCAGTGGTGCGGCCACATGGGATGACCTCCATGCCTGTTATGAGTCGCAGGGGTTGCCGGATTTAGGTGAATTTTATGAAGACGGTATCAGCGAAGGCATGATTGTTGAGCAGAACATCATCACAGGGAATGGCAGCGCGGGCGGCGCGGGGATCAATCTCGCTTCAGTACGTAACAGCACGATTCGCAACAATCTGATTTATGGGAACAATGCAGCAGGCATCGCCTGTTGGGATAATGCTTATAGCGAGGAAAAAGGGCTTTCTGAATCCAACTTCGGATGCCAAAATGTACGCTTCCTCAATAACACCATCGTGGATGAAACCGCAGGGCGTGGCGCACTGATTTTAGTACGCGACAACCGCGACCTAACCCTCGCCAACAACATCATCATTCGCGACCGTCAAGACGCGCTCGAAATAGGTGAAAATTCGGGACAAGGTTTACAATCCCATCACAATTTCATCTCTGCAATTGACGTGTATGATTCACCCAACGCCCTCATCACCGACCTTGATACCTCAAGCGGTTCAGTCATCAATCCGAATATTGCCGAAGCCCTGCTTGCATTTGCCAACCCAAACTTCAATTCGTGGATGCTCGAAGGGAATTTATGGCCGTCGCTCAACCCGGACCGTCCTGACTATCATTTGGTTGAAGGGGCAAACCTCGCATCAATGGGTGATGCTTCTCTTGTATCTATGTATGATCTTGAGGGGATGCCCCGCTTAGAATCAGAAATAGGTGCGCTGACGGTATCATCCGCAACCAACGTCACGACTTCAATTCCCGCGCCTGTCCTAGAAACTGCATCTGTGTTGAACAGCGCGCCCATCCCGCCCAATATCATCATGACAACGATGCCTGCTCAAATGCCGACGTTCTATGTCGATGATGACAACACGACGGGAATTGAGAACGGTTCAATACAAAACCCATTCACAACGGTTCAGCAGGCGATTGATCAAGCCAGTGAAGGCGCTGTGATCGCGGTTGCGGGCGGAACGTATCCCCAAAATATCCTCATCCAAGGGAAAGCACTCTCACTGTACGGGGGTTATATAGGGGGAAGTTCAGAAGATTATGCCAGCGGTGCTGGAGGTAATTTTAACCAGCGTGACATCCTTGGCTTTCAATCTCATTTACAAGGGGATTCGCAAGATTCAACAGTGACGCTGTTAGAGGCGGGCACAAGCCTCATCGATGGGTTTCGCATTACCGACGGTTCGCGAAGCATCACCACACAAACGTATTGTTGTCGGGGTGGCGGAGTCTATATTTTAGGGGGTGCGCCGACCCTCTCAAATAACTTGATCGAAAATAATGACACCGCACGCGCCGCTGAAGATCAAAACACCGAAATGCGCGGGGGTGGCATCTACGCAGATGGCGGAGACATCTTCATCCTGAACAATATCATTCGTAATAATGTCTCTGGGCGAGGTGCGGGGATCGCCGTTGGCGGCAGTAATCACGCGGTCATCAGTCGCAACCTCATCCAAAACAATATCGGGACAGGCGATCACGGCGGAGGCATCTTTATTGGGGCGATACTCGCCGAGATTTCTCATAACCAAATTATCGGCAACGAGATTGGACGCGCCCTAGGATACGGCTGGGGCGGTGGCATCATCGTCGTGAACGTGGGCAACAATGCCATCCTGTCACACAACATCATTACGCAGAATTACGCGCCGAGTATCGGGGCAGGCGTTTTCATTGATGAAGGCGCGACGGCAACCCTTCAAAACGAGTTGATCTACGCCAATCAATGTCCTGAACGTGGTGGGGTGGCGGTTTATGTTGATGGCGAAGGTGGAGGTGGCGCGGGGTCCGTCGTGCAGATCATCAACAGCACGATTGCCCATAATAACTGCCCTACAAGCACAGGCGGTAATGCTGTCTATGTAGAAGGTGATTCAAACGTGAGCGTCCAAAACAGCATCCTTTGGGGAAACGGCGGGGATGATATTGCTACGGTAGATACCTCGCAGATCAGCGTAACCTATACACTTTCAGAAGAAGTGATTGAAGGCGAAGGTAACTTCTCGCAAGACCCTCTATTTGCCAACACGGAAAATCACGATTATCACCTGCGCTCATTCAGTGGGCGTTGGGACGCTACCGCGAATGGAGGCCTCGGCGCGTGGGTCGTGGATACCGTCCAGAGTCCGGCCATTGATTCGGGCGACCCAACCACCTTATGGAGTGCTGAGCCTTCCCCGAATGGAGAGCGCATCAATTTAGGCGCTTACGGAAACACCCCTCAAGCCAGCTTGTCGCAGTAATTTATTCAAGAGCAAAGTGACGCTTCTTCAAGGTCATTTTGCTCTTTCTTTCCCCCTTAGAAAACTCAATAAGATGTGACAGCGTTTTCAATAAAAATTTGATAAGCTAGAGGCATCAAAGCGCACTCAATGAAAGGCAAAAAAACGTGACGAGGCAAGCACGATTAAACGCATTTTTAGCGACAACCAAAGGCAACTTGATCGTTTCTTGTCAAGCACTTGAAGATGAGCCGTTACATGGGGCGTCAATCATGGCGCGGATGGCAGTCGCCGCCCAAGAAGGTGGAGCGGTTGCCATCCGCGCAAATTCACCCCAAGATATTCGTGCGATCAAAGCTGAAGTCCCGCTTCCGATCATCGGCATTTATAAAGAGGGTGACAACGGCGTATTCATCACCCCCACCTTTGAGCATGCCAAACAGATTGCCGAAGCCGGTGCAGACATCATCGCGCTTGATGCGACACAACGCCCCCGCCCTGATAACGTCCCCTTAGCCGAATTGATCCAGCGGATTCATGAAGAACTCGACCTGCCCATTTTTGCGGATGTCTCGACGCTGGAAGAAGCAGAATATGCTCAGTCATGCGGGGTCGATATCATCGCTCCCACACTCGCCGGGTACACCCCTTACACCACCGCGACGGAGGGGCCAGACTTCGCCTTGATCCAAACACTCGTGAGTACACTCCACACACCCATCATCGCCGAAGGGCGCATCCAAACCCCGCAAGATGCCCGTCATGCCTTAGATTTAGGCGTGCATAGTGTCGTCGTGGGAAGCGCGATCACACGCCCACAAATCATCACGCGGTGGTTTGCCCAAGCATTACATTCATCCTCTACTTGAAATGAGCTACGTATGATCCAAGCAGTCATTGGCATTGATATCGGCGGGACGAAAATTGCCGCTCACATTCTCGATGCAACCCATCAAACCCTTGATGAACGTCGTACCTCCACCCCTGCAACCGAAGGGGCAGATGCCATCCTTTCGACGGTTGTCGAACTCTGTCAAACGTTGATAGACGCACATCCCGAAATCAAATTTCGGGGGATTGGGGTCGGGGTCGCAGGTCAGATTGACCCGCATCAAGGCAAAGTCATTGATGGCAATGACAACATTCTGGGCTGGAAAGGCGCGGAAATTAAAGCCACGCTTGAAAGCGCGCTTCATCTGCCTGCGTTTGTGGATAATGATGTGCGCACAATGGCACTGGCAGAAGCTGAACTAGGCGCAGGGCGCGATTACGCACATCTGCTTTGTTTGACGGTGGGGACAGGCATCGGTTCTGCAATCATCCAGCATCGCCAGTTGTGGCATGGTGCTCATTTTACGGCGGGGGAATTTGGATATCTTCTCTACCAACCTCAGCAAAATATTGAGAAAACAGCCGCCGGCCCCGCGCTCGAAAAAGCCTATGCCCTGGCGACAGGTACGCATCCTCCTGTCAATTTACGGGAAATGGTTCAGCGTTCGCTTGGGGGGGATCAAACCGCGACACAAGTCATCGCCGAGGGCGCCCGTGCATTCGGTAAAACGCTCGCGCCTGTACTGCTCTTTTTAGACCCCGAGGCCGTCATCATCGGCGGTGGCGTAGCCGAAATTGAGGATCACCTATGGTGGCAACCTTTTATCCATGCAGTGCGTGAATTTGAATTCTCCAGCGTGACGAATATGCCCATTTTAAAGGCCGAGCTTGGCAACCGCGCAGGGATGATCGGCGCTGGTCTACTGGCATGGAGACATACGAATGGGTAATTGATAACACGTTAGGATTATCCTAAATCTAATAAATTTTTGCATTACAAAGTTAATAGTGAAATAATTATAAAATCGGGAAGAAAATATATTCTTAAAATGGAAAAATATGGATACTTCACCACCACCTTTCCCCCTTAAAGATTTAACACCCCCTGCTCAACTTATTCCTCGCGATTTCAAAACAAATAGACAGAAAATTTTACCGTACTGGTTGATAAACTCTATAATTTTTACTGCCTATTTTCTCTCCATTCATTTCATAATTGCAGAACTTATTCAAAATTCATACTTTTTCTTAGCGCTAATTGTCTGTATCTCGTCCGTGATACCTATCATCTTAGAGTTGAAAACCCCAAAATATTGGTGGCGCGTAAATCGCTATAATGTCTTTGCATCTTTGGTGAGCCTATTTTTAATAGGCTTTTTTTTCATAGTTGCTATTGATAGACATGAACAAAATGAAACCCTAAAAATCCTTATTCTATTTTCTAGTTCTCTATGGATTTTATGGGGACTTATTAGCTTCATATCTCACTTACTACAAAGATTTTTTGTGCGCGTAAGCATAATAAGTGGAATATTCATCCTGTTTTTGATATGGATAAATATTATTAAAATACCTGATTTCTTATTTATAGAAACTCATTTCATACAACCCATAGATTTAGACTTTATTTTTAAATGGCAACTTATACAGTTCAGCATTTTACTTATTTATATAATTTGTATTAAAGATAGACCAGCACCTTTTAAGTATCGCGCTTCCAATGGTTTTTTTCAGGCGGTAATTGTTATAGTCGCAGAAATCCTCGCAGTGATTGTTTTCAATTCATTCCCACATCCACTCATATTTGGAATATTAGGTATTGGTGTTCTTTTTATTGCCTTACATCCCCCAACTTACCTCAGCATACTTCGTGCAGGCTATCAACAACTTACACGTCCAATTCGTGAAGATTTATTACAAAGCAGAGGTTCACCGTTTGTTAGAACACAGCGTCGCATTAATAGCTTAAGAGAATATAGTATTCCGAGATACCTCTCATGGCATAACCGTTCAGCAATGTATGTTCTATGCTTAATTTTTGGAGGAATATTATTCCCTATACTGCTCTACTTATTGACCAATAATTCATCTTACAAACCTGATGAAGGAAATTTTTTAGAGAACATCCTAGGGTTGGGTGATTATTGGTTTCTCACTCCTACTCAACTTATGCTCATCGGCATCATTACAACCGTAATTCTCGGTACCTTATATACAATTTGGCACGCTATTTATCATCGCAATAAATACATCATCACAAAATTTAATACACCCGAAGAAGAAAAAAAAGCTGATTTACAAGCTATAGCTATGCTCACACGCCGAATGCTTGCACAAGAACTTCAGTCAATTGCTAAACTTCTTAAACAACGACAAATAGAGAATGTTAATTTCACTCGTGAAGATGCGAATGCCTTCTTTGTGACAAGTGGATTAGAAAAAGAATTATTTGATCAAATTCAGCAGATCGTCACTGTGGAAATCCCGAATGCAGGGCGTTTTGATATTGGTCGTATTCCATATTTATTCACTGAAAGTTTAGCCCGTATATTAATTTCAGGGAGCGTTCAACGTCGCACAAGCGGTGCGCTGGAGATTGAAGTAGATTTACGCTACCGCAATATATTCTCTGCTTCGGTGACAGTAACAATAGAACCCTCTATAGATCAAAAGCTGCATGTAGATGAGTTTTCTTTAACTCCTAAAATTCGTGAAATCGCATTAAAACTGCTTATAGCACTCGAACAAGTAAGCGGGGTTGGACAATCATGGGTGGCGCTGGATGAGTTTCTAAAGGGGTTAGATGCAAGTGCCAAAGAAAAATGGTGGCAGGCAATATCGCATTACTACAAAGCCTTAGAAAGTGCGACGGATGCTGATGAAAGGCAGTTTGGCATTATATACTTCCATCTCGGCTCAGCTTTAGTTTTCCAAGGACGCTGGGATGACGGTCTAAATATGCTCATTCGCGCTGAGCAATTAGGCCCACCTATGGCTGAAATCCCTTACATGATCGCTTTTGTACAACTGTATAAATATTGGGGTTCTCTACACACATCGGAAGCTATTTTCCAAGAAATAGATGAACGCTGCCAAAAAGCGTTAAAACTACGCAAACACTTTCCCGAAGCCCATCACCTTAGAGCAAACGCCTTCTATCGAAGGGCGCGTATAGCTGACCGTGATAATAAGCATGATGCAGTAAGCGCAGGCAATCAACAACCCGAGAATACAGGCAATCAACAACCTGAGAATACAGGCAATCAACAACCTGAGAATACAGGCAATCAACAACCTGAGAATACAGGCAATCAACAACCCGAGAATACAGGCAATCAACAACCTGAGAATACAGGCAATCAACAACCCGAGAATACAGGCAATCAACAACCCGAGAATACAGGCAATCAACAACCCGAGAATACAGGCAATCAACAACCTGAGAATACAGGCAATCAACAACCCGAGAATGCAGCAGATCAAAGGAGACCTAAACCTACTTGGCGAGGCTACCCCATTCCAGAAATTGATATTGCACACCACTACACTCAAGCGATTCGCTTTTACCGCAAAGCACTCAACTCGTATGATAAGCAAGTTAAAACTGCTCAAAATAAACTTAAAGAATACGATACGGAAAGTATCTATGTAGAGTCACTTATGCTTCAACGAATGACAGTTGCCCATCAGTTAGGAGACGCGCTTCGCGGTCGTGGATTATTAGTCGAAGCTGATCAATATTATTTAGATGTTCTTGACTTTGCTCCAAGGGACACGCGTAATATAGCAGATATGTTGAAGACATATTGTTTGGGGAAAACATGGCAACAAGCACAAGAATTCCTCTATCGCGTTGCGTTAAATAACCCAACCTCAAGATGGGATGCTGACGTTATAATTCATGCTACATGGTTACTTGTGGGTGGAGCTAAAGAAGTTAGTGTCTTAGACGGGATCACATTAAATAGGGTCTTGAAATTACGACAAAGACCATTTCCTAAATTCAGTTTAGCTCATTACAGAAAGCTTAATAAAGCACATCGGGAAAAACTCTTTTCAAGATCGGTAGAATACTTAGATTATGCGCTTTATATGCGTCCCCGAACTACAAAGGCATGGAGACAAACCGATTGGTTTGCAGCGTGTATTGAAACACTCTCTACAATCTATAATTTAAATTCAGAGGTTAATAAAACCACCCCTAATTTCGATAAAACCACCCCTAATATCGAGTTCTTAGTTTCATTTTTAGCACTACGGATTAAAACAATCCTTCAAAACCCCAATTTATTCACAACAAAAAATGAAATTCAAGCTGAGTGGGAAGAATTCAAAAAAGATGTTAGCAGCAAGCTTAAACTGTCTTCAAAAAGCGAAGCGAAGGTTTGGGAATTAGGTGAAATTTTAGAATCCAAGTGTTTTAAAGTTGAAAGTCAAGATAATACCCAACCTGAAAACAATCAAAGTATGATTGAAAAGCAAAACCATAAAGAGCTTAAACAAATCGATCTAATTAATTTAACAAAAACATACAATCTTAAAGAAAAAACACTCTCTGATATCAGAGAGAAAATATTTGAAGTCACAAACAGCTTATATAACTTGTGGTCAACAACCAGCATCAAAGGCAATCTAAAAGAAAAGAAAGCATGGACTAACCCAATAGGGCGTGTTCATTTTGATGCCTATTTGCAATTGACGATGCTCACAGCAAGACTATTAGCTGAATGCCAACTCTATGAAATTCTCCAAGAAACTAGTCACCAAGTCATTAACGATATGGAAAATTTTATGAAAGATTGGCAAAACAAGTATAAGTATGCAGAAGGGGAAGAACCTATTGATGGGCATGAGGCGGCGCATTTCACTTTTAGCCCTTATGTGTTCCGTTACCAGTTTGTCACGATGTTATCGTGGAATGGATTTGCAAATTTACAAATATTACACTCTCCTCCTATTTTCTCCTCTCAAATTCACAATTCAAAAATAAATCAAAGCATTCAAGAAGCTCGTGAAAGTCTGGCTAAAGCACAGAATTATATTCCAATACACCCACTCTTTATGTTCGCCAAAGCCCAATTACTTGCATTTGATGGGTTATACCCCCAAGCAATCGAAACCTTAAAAAATTTATTAAGTGTCATTGAATCATTCGATCCAAAACAGGATATTGGGACAAGTTTATTAGAAAAACCTAGTCCCACATCAGATAAAAATAGAGAACATCTATACTATCTTGAGCAAGTGAGCGGACGTCAACAGTTTCACAATATTGTAAACCCTACAACTGTACAGAAACTTATCAGTCAATATGCAAATTCAATGGGTGAACAAGAACGCGCTATTCATCATTTAAGTGAAGCGATTCGAGCTACACCCCAACACAATTTATCACCTGAGCTGTTCGTAGACCTTATAGAACAGCTAATTACCCTAGAACGCTATGGAGACGCCGAAGCAATCACATACGCTATGCGCATCCCACGAAGTCAAATGAAAGAAATACCACCCCATCTAAAATATGCGTCAGATGTCCTAGAAGCAATTATTAATAGTCGCCAATTAAAACATAGTCGTTCCTTGAAGTTAGCTAAAGAATTAGCTTACAAATTCCAAGTCAGCATTGTTCAACCCATAGAATTGAAGACAAAAGATTCGAAAAAAATCAATGAAAAACATGATGAAGTCAAGCGAAAGATAAAAGAAGTATTTGGTTTAAAGGCAATTCATATTTCGTCCAAAGATTTTAAGTTCAGTAAGTTACTAAGTTTAGTCATTAAAGAAAAACAGGGGGATGTCTCTAAAATATTGAGCGTTTTCAATCAGCTGAGCGCAGATCAAGGGACACAAAATGTTGAGCATCCGTCGGCTACAGGCAATAAACTCAGTAAACTTGATGACATGATTGAATGGGCAAAACTTGCACTCTCAGTTGATTTTATAAACCTTGATAAAAGCGAAGAAAAAGGGTCTAACGAAAAGAAAATAACTACTCAAAAAGAGAAACAAACACAATATAACAACGCGTTGATCATGCTTGAACATCTGATACAAATTGCAGAAATATGTAATACGTTAGCGTATAGTCGGGCAGAAACATCCGTTGGTGAAGCGAGTTATGCAAACGTAGATTCTTTAACGGCGCTTGTTATCGTGCTTTATTTATACTCAATCTCTGATATTGATAATCCAATAAGATTGCGTTTAAAAACCAAAATTGCACAGTATTGTGATACTTGTGGTTGGGTAGAATATAAATTATCAAACCCTAAACTATCAGATTTAGACTATTCAGAAAAACAACCATCAGTCATCCTCAAAATGCAAACCGGTATTAAGAAAGCGGAACATTTCTTAAGCATGGGGCTTCGATATAATCCATCCCTAGCACTATTACACTATCACTTAGCATATATCTATCTAGAAGCAGTTGAATCAATTATTCATTCGAATAAACCGGATTTAAATTCAACAGTGGCGTCTCCAATATATAATGAACATCTTCTTTTTATTGATAGTTACCTAGAACGAGCAGAAACTGAGTTAGCGAATGCGAAAAGAGAAGATCGATTTGAACGTATACAAATACGTATCAGGAAATTAAGTGTGTGGTATCAAGACCTCGAAAAACAAGCTCACAATAGACATTCTATCTAAGAACCAATACGTTAAAGGGCACACTTGAGATTTCTAGACTTTGTGCCCTTTGACTATCGATTAGGAAAGCCTAATCCATATCCCCCCCTCACAAATAATTCTTTTGTTTCTTCGCAACACATTCATGAACACGCTACAGTAGATTTAAAACTCATTTTTAAATGTAGGGTTATTTATGACAGACTTAAATATTGGCATTGTTGGCATTGGCACATATTTCCCTGAAACCATTGAAGATGCGGATGCCTTTGCAATCACCAGCGGAATTCCCGCGACCGTTCTGCAAGAGAAGATGGGCATTCGTCAACGCCATATTGCTGGCGAGGCAGATTCCGTTTCTGTGATGGCAAGTCGTGCCTCTCAAAAAGCGATTGAGATGGCAGGCATCGACCCCGCCCAAATTAAGCTGGTGATTTCACACGGCAGTGAACATAAAGATCATGTCGTCTGGAATGCCGCCTCAAAAATTCAGCATAACGTCGGAGCCGTCAACGCCTACGCATTTGAGGTGTATGCCTTGTGCGCAGGTGCGCCCATCGCCATGAACATGGCGCGCAGTATGATGCTTGCTGATCCACGTTTAGATTATGTTCTGCTCGCCGCTGGCAGTCGTGAAAACGACTTGATCAATCCTCACAATCCCCGTTCGCGCTTCATGTTCAACTTCGGCGCAGGCGGTGGAGCGATGGTGCTCAAACGGGGCGCTGATAAAAACGTGGTCTTGAGCGCGTCGGCGATCACCGATGGAAGCCTGTCTGAAACGGTCATCCTCACAGAAGAAGCTGTTGGAGAAAATGATCTGTATGTAGGCGATGTCAAAGGGCGCTTGGATGTCACCAATGGTGAGTATATGGCGGATCGGCTCGGTGCAGTTTCGCTTGATAATTTTGTGCGAGTGATACGCGAATCTGTTGAAAACAGCGGATACTCACTCGACGATGTGCGCTTTATGGGCATCACCCACATGAAGCGTTCTTTCTACCTCGAAATTTTGAATGCGGTGGGGCTTACCGCTGAACAATCCGTTTATTTAGAAGACTATGGTCATGTGCAAAGCGTCGATCAAGTTTTAACGTTACAACTTGGGCTGGAGCAGGGAAAAATCCAAGCAGGTGATCTGATCGTCCTTGCAGGCGCAGGTACCGGATACACTTGGAGCGCCATCGCCCTGCGTTGGGGTTAGGCCCTATTTTCAAAATGAATATGTATCCTGAAGGCTCAAAAAGATGATCTTAGCTTCAGATTGGATTGCGTTTCACGCAGACCGCACACCCGAAAAAATCGCGCTCATTGACCAAGTAACTCATCGTCAATACACCTATTATGAAATGAATGAGCGGGCGGGAAAGCTAGCGGCCTATCTCAAGGAACAATGGGGGACGCAGGCGGGCGACCGAATCGCAATTCTTGCCAAAAATTCCTCTGAATATTTCGAGTTTGAATTTGCCTGCATCAAACTGGGTGCGTTGATGCTCCCGTTAAATTGGCGTTTAGCAGTGCCAGAGTTGATATTTATCCTCAAAGACGCCGAAGCGAAGGGGATCGTTTACGATGGTGAATTTACCCCTCAAGTGACTGCCCTGCTCCCAGAAACTGATATACAACATACGCTGTGCATCGACACCCTTCAAACGGGAATCGCAGACAGCCCTTCATTTGAAAGCGCGATTCGCTCGACTTCAAATACGTATACGATGTCGCCTCATACCACCCATGATACGACATTAACTATCATGTACACCGCAGGCACAACCGGCCACCCCAAAGGCGTTTTAATCACCCATGGGATGACCCTTTGGAACGCCATCAACATCAGCACGCCCACCGGACTGAATCACGACAGCATCCACTATATTGTCTTGCCGACCTTTCATACAGGTGGATTGAATTTATACGCCAACCCCGTCTTTCATCTGGGCGGGACAAACATCGTCGCTCGTCAATTCGAAGCCGAACTGATGTTACGCACACTCGGCGACGCTGACATTGGCGTAAGTCATGTTTTTGGGGTGCCGTCGATCTATCAATTTCTCGCACAACATCCCGACTTTGAGCATACCGATCTCAGTCGTATTCATTCATGGGGATGTGGTGGCGCGCCTATGCCCACCGCCATCCTCGAACAATATGCCAAGCGTGACATTATCATCCAGCTTGGTTTTGGTATGACAGAAACCAGCCCGACGGTATTTCTCATTGATAAACATCGCGCCGTTCAAAAGCCGACCTCGGTAGGCAAACCACTTTTGCACACCCGCGTGCGGGTGGTGAACTCTCAACTTGAGGATGTCGCGCCGGGTGAAGTCGGCGAAGTTGTCGTGAGTGGCCCTAATATCACCCCCGGATACTGGAACCGTCCTGACGCCAATATGTCCAGTTTCACGTTCGATGCTCATGGCAACCGCTGGCTTCATTCAGGTGATGCGGGCACAGTCGATGAGGAAGGCTGTATCTATATCGTTGATCGCTACAAAGATATGTATATCAGCGGTGGAGAGAATGTTTATCCCGCCGAAGTGGAACAAGTTCTATTCCAAATTGACGGGGTTGGTGATGCCGCCGTGATCGGCGTGCCCGATCAACAGTGGGGGGAATGTGGGATGGCGATCCTCGTTTTACGCCCAAACATGCACCTCGATGAAACCACGATCCTTGCTTACTGTCGGGAACGCCTCGCAAAATTCAAAGTGCCCAAACATATTGTTTTTATTGAAGAAATACCGCGTAACTCTGCCGGAAAAGTATTAAAACGTGAGCTACGCTCTCAATTTATTTCAAAATAGTGAAAGGGTTATTTATGTCTATTCCTACTTTAGCAGGCATTGTCGTAAAAGAAATTGAAAGCACCCGCATCAAAACCCGTATATTGATCAGCGAAAAGGCCGAAGGCACGCCCATTCTATTCCTTCACGGCAACGCCTCATCAGCCACTTTCTGGGAAGAAGTCATGACCCAGCTTCCAGAAGGGTTTTATGGCATTGCGCCCGATCAACGGGGATATGGTGGCGCGGACCCCAGCAAAAAAATTGATGCCACGCGTGGCATGGGGGACCTCGCCGATGATGCGATTGCCTTGCTTGACACCCTCGGCATTGAAAAGGTGCATATTGCGGGACATTCCATGGGCGGTTCTGTCGTTTGGCGCATCCTTATGGATCACCCCGAAAGAATCTTAACCGTTACGCAGGTGTGCCCAGGTTCGCCTTTTGGGTTTGGTGGCACAAAAGGTATTGAAGGCACATTGACGATGCCCGATGGTGCAGGATCAGGGGGCGGCACGATCAATCGCCAATTTGCAGAAGCGATCAAAGCGGGTGATCGTGGCGAAGGGAGCCAAGCCAGCCCGCGCGTCGTGATGAATGCATTCTATTGGAAGCCACCCTTCCGCCCTGCCCGCGAAGAAGAATTACTCTCATCTGTGATGTCAGAGCATATTGGCGATCAAGAATACCCAGGTGATTTTGTCGCATCCCCCAATTTCCCATTTGTTGCACCGGGTAAATTTGGCCCCGCCAATGCACTCTCTCCCATCTATGCCGACGATGTAAGCAGGCTGTATAACATCAATGCGAAGCCGTCTATCTTGTGGGTACGGGGAAGTGACGATCAAATTGTAGGGGACAATTCCCTATTTGATTTTGGAACGTTAGGTTCATTAGGGGCTATTCCGAATTACCCGGGGGTAGATGTATTCCCACCACAGCCGATGGTAGGGCAAACGCGCTTTGTCCTCGATCAATATCAAGAATCAGGGGGCGACTATAAAGAAGTCGTCATGTTCAATACGGGGCACTCCCCTTTCATCGAACGCCCTGAAGAATTCAATCAATACTTCCATGAACACCTGAAAGGCTAGGCTCATTTATGGAGGTGATCAACTCATGATTCCCTCCATAAATTGTGATAATTCACGCAATCAAACGATATATTGTAGCATTCAACAATTTGATAATAATTCTTTTGAATTCCCTGTCATACTAAATGATCGCTCCTACAATATCTAAAAACTATTCAAAACAATGTCAAATTTTTTGCTTCACAATAGTGGTTTTGATCAGCTTGACTTGGCTATTTTGGAAGAATTACAGGTGAATGGTCGCATTACAGTGGCCGACCTTGCCCGTAAAATTCACCTCAGTCAACCAGCAGTTTACCAGCGGATGAAACGCCTCGAACGTGCAGGCATCATCAAACAATATATTGCGCTCGTGAACCGCGAAACGGCTGGTTATGATGTCTTATGTTTTATTCGGCTGACGTTTCAGCCCCATACAACCGAGACATGGAATCAGCTAGAAGTATTGGTGCAGTCACTCCCCGCCATCATGGAATGTTATCGAACTGTCGGGGGCAGTGATGTACTGCTCAAAGTGGTGGTGCGTACACATCGTGACCTCGACCGCTTTATTGCAGAATCGCTCTCGACATTACCGGGGGTTGAACGCATTGACACAACATTGGTCTTAAACGAGTTAAAAATAACGACCGCGTTACCCCTCAAAGGGCGCGGATCATTGTAAAAACTTATTACTAAATGGACTCTTGCAATGTTTATAGGGGATTACATTGGCCGCCGGGCACTTTATTCACCGGATGTATTAGCGGTTGTTGACGCGGGAAAAACCCCGCATAGATCATTCACCTATCGTGAACTGAATGATCGGGCTAATCGGCTAGCAAATTGGCTTCGTGATGGAGCGGGTATCACTAAAGGGGATCGGGTTGCGATCCTCGCCCATAATGGGGTTGAATATTTAGACGCCTTCTTTGCTTGTAGCAAATTAGGCGCGGTTCTTGTGAGTTTGAACTGGCGTTTACACCCTCAAGAACTGGCGCAGTTGATCGATAAAACAACGCCCAGCGTTTTGATCTATTCAGAAGAATTTTCCGAAACCAGTCAGTTTCTGCGCACCCAATGCGCGAGCTTGGTTCACGTCCTGCATATTGAAGGACGTGGAATCCCTAACAGTCGCAGCTTTGAGAAGATGCTGGCGGACTCTGTTTTGCGCCCTGTCACCACTGAAAATATCACCGAAGAAGACATCGCCTGTTTAATTTTCACGGGTGGCACGACAGGTCTACCGAAAGCCGCCCAAATCAGCCATCGCATGATCGGCTGGAACACCTTAAACACCATCATTCATGACCTCCAACACGGGGATGTCACCGTAAATACGTTCCCGCTTTTCCACACGGGCGGTCTGCTTGTCTACACCCTTCCCCTGCTCATCTTGGGCGGGACGGTAGTCTTAACCCGCCGTTTCGACGCGGAACAGGTGCTCCATCTACTTGAAGACTATGCCGCAACGGTATATGCAGGCGTTCCCACGACCTACCAAATGATGACGATGGTTCCTTATTGGGAAGAAGCGGATTTAAGCAATCTTCGTTTCTGTACCAGCGGGGGCGCACCGCTCACCGTAGGCTTGGTAGAACGTTTCTTGCGAGAGAAAAATGTACAGTTCAAGCAAGGGTTCGGAATGTCTGAATTTGGGCCGGGCGTGTTTGCTCTGGCCCAAGAAGATGCAATCCGCAAAGCAGGAAGCATTGGCAGACCGAACTTCTTCGTGGATGCCCGTATCGTCGATGAGAATAATCGCCCCGTTGAACACGGCCAAGTTGGTGAGCTTGTCTTGCGTGGCCCTGCCTGCTGTTCCGGCTATTACGATGACCTAGAAGCGACCCAAAGCGTGATTGACAGCGAAGGTTACTTCCACACGGGTGACCTTGCCGTGATGGATGAGCAATTCTATTTCACGATTGTAGACCGCAAAAAAGATATGTTCATCAGCGGGGGCGAGAACATCTACCCCACTGAAATTGAGCATGTGCTGTATAAGCATCCTGATGTCGAAATGTGCGCTGTTGTAGGTATCCCTGATGACAAATGGGGCGAAGTCGGTAAAGCGTTCATCGTTGTTAAAAAAGGGACGAACCCATCTGAAGATGAACTTTTTGCCCACATGCAACATTTTTTGGCGGGATATAAAGTACCTCGTCATATTGAGTTCATCGACCAGCTTCCGATTTCGGCAGCAGGGAAAATACTCAAGCGCGAACTGATACAAGGCAGTAAAACAGTAGAGAATGATCCTCTACCCTAATTTACAGACAATCAGCATCTCTATGTGCTGTTCGTTTGATCCATCAAGAATGATTTTTGCTTTTTAACTAAAAGGGAGTTCTTAAAAATGCGAAAAAGATTATTACTTGCATTAGCAGCAGGCGCACTCGCCACCATGCCTCTCGCTGCCCAAGAAGATGCGTTACGCATCGGGTTATTGGTAGACCAATCCGGCGCGCTCACGATCTACGGCTATGAACAAGAATACGGTTTTAAATTAGGGCTTTTGTATGCTGCGGGTATTAACCCTGCGGATTATGAAAGCGTAGATGCGGCCCTTGCTGAAGTCACTGTTGCAGGCCGTCCAGTTGAAGTAATCGTTCGTGACAACGGCAGTAACGCCGATACCGCTGCCAGCCAAGCGCGCGAATTGATCGAACAAGAAGGCGTAGAATTCCTTGTTGGCGCTCCCAGCTCTGGTGTCATGACCGGTGTTCAACAAGTCGCTCTGGACTCTGATGTGATCCTCTTTGTTGATCCAGCAGCTTCCCCTGCCATCACTGGCCCCAACTTCAACGTCAATACGTTCCGTGTATGCCGTAACACTTTCCAAGACTTCCTCGCATTTGCACCTTTTGCAACGGCAGAATTAGGAACTAATTTTGTCATCTTGGCGATTGATAACGACTTTGGTCGTTCTTCAGCTGCCGCCGCTGGGGTTTTGGCAAGCGCAGGCATCACCTTCACCAGTGACCCCATCTACGCACCGCTAGAAACGACAGACTTCACCCCCTACATTCAACAAGTCTTGGATTCTGGCGCAGACGCTCTCCTCCCCATCTGGGCAGGTGACGGATCGGTCACGCTGTTCCAACAAATGGCGGAATTGGGTGTACAAGATCACATGGCCGTTGTCGCCGCGTTCAACTCCAATGATATCGTTGCAGTCAGCGACCCCAGCACCATCGGCACTATTTCATGGATCGTCTATCACTATTCCTTCCCTGAAAATGAAATCAATGACTGGTTAGTTGAAAACTACGAACTCGTCTACAGCGACGTGCCCGACTTGTTCAGCGAATGCAGTTTCGCAACCGCCCAAGCCTTATATGCAAGCGTTGAAGCCAGCGAAGGCGATACCCTTCCCGAAACCTTGATTCCTATTTTGGAAGGAATGAGCTTTGAAGGGCCGAAGGGAACCTATGTCATTCGTCCTTCAGACCACCAAGCGATTGTGCCCATGTACATCGCCCGTTTGACCAACTTAGATGATGCCGACCAAAACTTCTATGAACTGCTTTCGGAAGTTCCCGGTTATCAGATCATCCCACCCATTCTGTTAGCAGAAGATGTTGCCGCTGAACGCCTCCCATTGGACGGAGCTTTCAACCAATGGATTGCCGACGAAGTTGCCGCTGAAGCGAGCGAATAAATTTCCACGCATACAGTGTGGAACTTCGGTTCTGCACTGTATGAAGCCATCATCACGAAAGAGTCAGGAAGAAATCTTCCTGACTCTGAAAAATCAAATAGCTTTTATTTGTAGTCTTTTATATGAAGAGATAGAAGTGCCTATGACTGTAGCATCCGCACCTATTCTTGAAGCCCGTCAACTTCGCAAGGCCTTTGGGGCACTTGTTGCTATTGATGAAGTCTCGATTCAAATTCAACGTGGCATCACCCATTCCATCATTGGCCCTAATGGCGCAGGCAAAACCACATTTTTTAATTTATTAACTGGCACGTATTCCCCCACCAGCGGTACGGTGTTTTTTAACGGACAGGATATTTCTAAGTACCCTGTCCAAAAACGAGCCGCGTTGGGTATTGGGCGTTCATTCCAAATTACAAACTTATTCCCCAATTTAACAGTCCTTGAAAATGTGCGCCTTTCATCCCAAGCGCTCAGCAAAGACAACTTCCGTTTATTTGCATCTCACAAAAAAATCGCCGCGCATATCGAAAAAGCATATAGCGCGTTAGAAACTGTAGGCTTAAAAAATTCCGCTTTATTACCTGCGAATGTGCTACCCCACGGGGGCAAACGTAAACTTGAACTTGCTATGATTCTCGCCGCAGACCCCGAATTAATGCTGTTAGATGAACCGACTGCGGGCATGGCAAGCGAACAAGTGCCGGAATTAATGCACATCATCGACACGGTGCGCAAGGAAAAACAGACCACCATCGTGATGGTGGAACACAATATGAATGTGGTCATGAACAGTTCTGACCGCATCACCGTGATGCACCTTGGGCGCGTGCTCGCTGAAGGAACCCCAGCCGAGATTGCAAAAGATAAAACGGTTCAAAATGTGTATTTAGGTGAACTGTACGACCTATCCAGTCTCGAAAGTCAAACCCATGTCTGAAAATGTCCTCGAAGTCCGTGACATCAATACATTCATCGGACAATTTCACATTCTCGAAGGTGTAGGGTTTTCTGTACCTAAAGGAAGTATCACCGTCTTATTAGGCAGAAATGGCGCGGGGAAAACCACAACGCTCAAGAGCATTATGGGAATCACGCCGATTTCTGCTGGAACGATCCTCTATAAAGGCGAAAACATCTCTAAAAAACGCCCGTTCCAAGCTGCGAAACTTGGGCTTGGTTACGTCCCTGAACATCGTGCGATTTTTAAGACGTTGAGCGTTCGCGAAAACCTTGAGCTTTCCGAACGTAAAAAAGGCGATCTTGAACGCACCATCGACTTTATTTTTGAGCTTTTTCCCGACCTCAAGCGCCTCTATCACCTTTCGGGGGGTGACCTTTCCGGCGGTCAACAGCAGATGTTAGCGATTGCGCGCGTGCTGGTGCCTCAAAACCAACTGCTCCTCATTGACGAACCAAGCGAAGGGCTGGCCCCCGTCATCATCGAACAGTTGATGGGCGCAATTCGTCAGCTTGCAAAAACGTCAACGATTTTATTAGTTGAACAAAACTTCCGTATGGCAAGTCGCCTTGCAGATCAATATGTCATCATTGACGATGGCAAAAGCCCAGTCAGCGGCACGATGGAAGATTTACTCAAAGATGAAGCGCTGATCCAACGTTATCTAGGAGTGGCTTAATGACTGCACGCAAAAATTCAAATGCCGTGTTGCTCATCATTGGGGTGATCTTTGCCCTGCTGGCAGTGAGCTTTATGAGCGCGAGAGGGAATGTCGGAACGTTCGGCATCACAGTTTTATCCGGTTTATTTCAGGGTATGCTCCTTTTCCTTGTCGCCTCGGGTTTATCGCTCATCTTTGGCCTCATGGATGTGCTTACACTGGCGCAAGGCGCCTATTTCATGATCGGCGCGTATGTCGCCTACGACATTCAACACACCGGCGGGCTGGTGGATATTACCCACATCATGCCTGACCCAAACCTACGCTTTCCTATCGCTGTTTTAGGCGCGGTGATCGTGGGTGGTCTGCTCGGCGTGATCTTAGAACGCGGGTTATTACGCCCTCTCTACTCTCGCCCTATTTTTCAATTGGTGCTGACATTCGGCATCTCACTCATCTTGCTTGAAGTCGTCAAACTGCTTTGGACAACCACACCTTACAGTTGGACATCACTGTTTGGAATACGAGAAGGCTTCTTCGAAGTATTTGGTCAGCGGTTCAGTACTTATCGGCTTTTTGTGGTGGGGGTGGGCTTTTTGCTCATCTTTGCTATCGCGATCATGTTACGGCGCAGTCGCATCGGCATCATCATCCGCGCAGGCGTTGAAGATGGGCAGATGGTCGAAGCGTTGGGCGTGAATGTCCGCGCGATCTTCACCCTCGTTTTTACGCTTGGCTGTGCTGTCGCTGCCTTTGGCGGTGCAATTGCCGCGCCATTTTTAGGGGCATCATCGACACTGGGGGCAAGTTTCCTTCTGCAATCCATCGCCGTTGTGGTGTTAGGGGGCATGGGAAGTTATGAGGGGACGGCAGCTGGTAGCATCATGGTGGGGTTAGCCATCGCCGTTGCCCAGCAAACCACCATCGGCACAGATTTCGCCTTCTTACCGAGTATCACTCCGCTTCTGCTTCTTGTTCTTGTCTTGCTGCTTCGTCCGGGTGGCTTGTTTGGAAGTGCAAAATGATCGTACCTGAGAAACGAAGTTTTCTTCGCGAAAATGGTCTTTATTTATTGGTTCTCATCGGTCTGCTTGCGCTACCCTTTTTGATCGGCTGGGCAACAGAATCAAGCCCGTATGGGGTTCCGCGCGGGGATCGTATGATTATGCGTGGCGAATCGGTACGCTGGCAAGCCGTGATGATCGAAATTTTCATCATCGGCATTTTGACCATGAGCTATAACCTCATGTTTGGCTTCACAGGAATCTTGTCGTTCGGGCACGCACTGTTTTATGGCCTCAGCGGTTATATCGTCGGCTTGATGCTGGAGTACACAGGGATTGAATCCAACCTCGCCTTATTCTTAGGCATTATCATTTCGGTTGTTGTTAATGCACTGCTAGGCATATTAATCGGGCTGGTGTCGCTCCGACTCAAAGGGGTTTATTTCGCCATCTTCACGCTCGCAGTTTCCGAAATGTTTTGGATCTACTTTCGAGGGTTGAGCCTCACCCGCGCTGAAGATGGTTTTGCGCTCAGCCATCTTCCTACATGGGTAGACCCCACTCAAAACCGCCTGACGTTCTATTACATCGTGCTGATTGTGTTTGTTGGGGTGTTCGTCTTTATTCGCAAACTCATCCATTCACCAACAGGGGCAGTTTTCCAAGCGATTCGTGAAAATGAAAACCGCGCCCAAGCCATTGGCTACGACACTTTAAAATACAAACTGCTGTCGATCATGTTCGCAAGCATCATGGCGGCGCTGGCGGGCGTTGCCCAAATTATGCTGAACAAGAAAGTCGGGCCAGAACTTCTCTCCGTCACCAACACCGTTGACCCTTTACTCATGAACATCATCGGGGGGATTGGCACATTTACAGGGCCAGTGATCGGTTCCGCAGGTTTGCATCTTTTAGACACCGTACTGCGTGAAGCCACCCTCACCATTGGGGGCACCACGATTCAAATTGCAAATATCTGGGGGCTTATTTTAGGGGCAATTTTCATCATAGCGGTGATCATCTTCCCACAAGGGATCGTCGGCACTTGGAAACGGATGCAAAACTGGTTCCGAACGCGCGGTTCCAAACCGCTCAAAAAGACGGGTACTCAGCCCTCATCTTCTCCACCTTCGGTATAAAAAACAGCCCCGCAGAACGCGGGGCTGTTTCTTTGTGGTGACTAAACAGCGTCTTGCGTGGTGAGCAGTTTCAACCCGCGTTTTGCCAGTTGATTCAACGTTTCGTTCGCCAGCGCGTCAAAATCAATTTCAGGATGATACACCGACGAGGTACAGTCCATCAGCAAATGGAATTTTGCAATCATCTCGGGGTCATCCCCCAAATAACGCATAATCGACATCAACGTTTCTAAAACACAATGACTCTTGGCCTGCCCTGCCAGATAAACACGGTCATAACTGGTGAGCATCTTCAAAAACTGCATATTGATGTCACCCATAGGTTCGTTTGGAATTTTGACTTCCGGTTCCAAAATCGAATAATGTTCCGTTCGTGGAATCAACCCTTTCATCAAAAAGATTGGTTCGGTTTGGCGAACGAGCGAATGGTAGACCACCGCTTCATAGAGCGAGGGTTCTAAGTTATGACCAACCGTGCCAATCAAGGTGTGATACGGCCAGATCATCAACTGTTTTTTGAATTGTTCTTCCAGCTTCTCGACATAGCTGAATGACCATTCTTCGCTGTAGAGGGGTTTCCATTCACCGTCATCTAAGGCTTGCTGTGTAATGATCGTATACGGTGCGGGATGATTGCCATTCGCATCTACCCACCACGAAGGTGAAAAAATCTGAATCGGCACATGACTATCTAAAGAAGCGGCTATGGTGGTGATTTTCTCACCCTGTTTAAAAATCCAGTCGATCACACGACGTGTATCTTCTATCGCGCCAGGGACACTCAACGCGCCATCGGCATGGATAAAATCAATCTGTGTGTCGATCAACAGTAACAGCGTGCGTTGTTCATCTTCAGTGGACGGTGTTACTGTTGCGTCGCGCTCAACGTCTGCAACGAGCGCGGTACGAGGTGTAAAAAACGTGCCTACTTTTTCAGGGTTATAAAATGCTGGGGTATTCATGTGTCTTATTTCTATCCTGTCATTCTTTAGGTAATCCAACGCGCGGAAGTGAGTCCAGTAGGCTGTGAAGCCCCATCTTGATAACGCATTAACATCACATAATCGGGATAATCACTATCCACGCGCGACTGCCATTCAGCAATACTAAAAAGTTTGAGCTGACCTTGTATATTCGCAACGGTGATCACAAAAGGCAAGCGTTCATAAAAAGCGTGAATCAACTGTTCGCCGACACCCGCCTTCGCCCGCCGAACTAACATCCCTAAGCCATTCTGGAGACGTTTCGCATCGGGGGCACCGCGCACCGCCCAAAGTTGACGTATCTTTGTCTCAGAATCTAATAACGGCGCGATCATTGAAGGGTCATCGGTACGCACTTCATCCAACACAAGAATGTGAGGGGATTGGCTTACCCCGCGTAGAATACATTCGCTAAACGAGATGTCTTCTTCTTCTTGTGTTCCCCACGATGGCGCGAGATGCGTCACGCCATTAGGTAAATTCACTTCACCTGCGCGGTCGATCACCATAATGTTTTGTGAGGGGTCTATTTCTTCCAGTAAGGCAGAAAGCAAGGTCGTTTTTCCACTTTCAACCTCGCCTACGATGACAAAGCCATACTGACTATGCGCAATTTTTTGCAGTAAGCCGACAGCGTCTTGAGTACAGAACCCTCGATCAGCCAGTTGATTTAAGGAAACCGTCGATGCTGGGTGCAACCGTAAATCTGCCACGTAATCATAGGTGATGGGCGGCGCCAAAAGACTCAAACAGAGGGGACGACCTTTGACTTTAAACCCCATCTCGATCATCTCTGGGATATTTTCACGGGGAATGTTCCCATGCCACAACATCCGTTGGATGACCGTTGCCAAATGTTCTTGATCAGCAAAAATCTGCCCTAAATTCACCAGTTCACCATGTCCACGCCGAATCGCAGTTTGTTCAACCCCTTTGATCGAGATCGTGGTGATCGTCTCATCATTTAAGTACGGGTCGAGCACGCTGAACCCGAATAAGTCGCTGTACGCACGTTCAACGAGGTGCACCTGCGCCTCAAGGTCAAGTCGGATCGACTCTACATTCAACAGGTAGTGCATAGTTTCGCGGATCAATGCGAAACGCTGTCCTTCGGACAAACGAAACAAATCTGGATTGCGTCCGTTTTCTTCTATAAAAGCGTCGGTGATGCGTTCGACCAACCCTTCATAAGAATAGCGTCGGGTGCCACTTCGCCCCTCAACAAATTGCGGTGTATTTTTCTCATGATCGGTCACAACAACCTCTTTTATCACTCATCCAAACGAACAGGGTGCAGGTCTGGATTCTCGTTCGCACGTCGGCCTACTTTTGCGAACGGGTAAAATGTTTCACCCACTTTGACACGAACCACATCCATTGTGAAGTCGGTATTGGTGTCGGAATCATTTTTAAGCAGGGATGACCCCACCCCATACAGGTCAACGGGGACCTGTTCTTGCTCATATTGCGAGATGCGCTCACGATTAAAGCCACCCGTCACCGCAATCTTGACATTATGGCAGTAAGCCATCGCGACTTCCATCAGTTCGGCGGGGATGCGCCATTGTTTCCACGCTTCATCCAACGCTTGGCGTAGCATACGGATGAGTTTCGGGTTCACGCCGTAAGGGTCACCCTCACCTAGCGACTTATCACGAACATTTGGGCTTGTATCAATCCGCACAGCGTACAAAACCCAACGGCGCTGCCCTTCAGCATCGCCATTCTTGAGACACTGTACATATTCCACCCAAAACCGATTGAGTGTTTTGAGGGCATCGCCAATCACGTCGTTATTAAAATCAGCAAGGACGATGCGCGGAATTTCAGGCGCGCTAAAACGGGCGAACGCGACCATCGCTTCTGCCGTGTCGCCTAAAAATGATGCGATCAAAGCGTGCGGAACCGTCCCGCTTCCTTTACCGCCCCACCAAGCGCCTTGCGCATCGGTACTGACTGAAGGGCGCAGTTGTTGTGAAAATTCTGCGTTGTAGCGCTGTACCGCCAGCCAATAAGCATAGCCATCCACAGCTTGAACTTCAGGCATATCAAAGCGTGCGGGGAAAAAAGAGATGGGTTTCCCGTTCACCACTTCTAATAGGTGATAGACATTCGTAGCGACACGGCTGGCATGTGACAAAATTCCTAAAATAGGTGTTTCAAGCATCGCAAAATCACGATAGCGCCCGCGAATTTTGATCACGGGTAAAACATTTTCAGGATGACCATCATAAGGAATGGCAACCCCATCATACACCGCTTCTACTTCTAGCTGATGCGCGGTGTTGACAAATACCCCATCTTGAAAATAGCCTGTTGCATTTTTCAGCAACGTGAGCGCCGCATCTACACCAGCGATCACGCTGTAAGGCGCACGACGGTTAAAAATTTGGGCTTCAACGACGACATTCCCAATATCCATGCCCTCTGAAGGCATCGCTTGCACCCGTGAGGATTCATGCAAGCGAAACGCTTCACCTGCTAAACCCTGAAGCACGACAGCCACATTTTCAAAATACTGATCCGTGAAATATCCACGTTGAAAAGGTTCAAAATCAAACTGAAACACCGTGTTATTGAGGCGTGTTTTGTCTAAATAGGTCATGATTTTTAAGAGGCTATCCCCATGTTAATATTTCAAAAGCAACGCCATGTTATGGTATACTTCCGCCCGTTTATAGTCCATAAAATACCGAAGGTTCGATATGACGAATATCATTTTAACGGGTTCAATCGCCTACGACTACCTCATGCGTTTTCCCGGGCGGTTTACCGATCATCTTATTGCTGAAAACCTCCAGCAGATCAGCGTCAGCTTTCTTGTGGAAGACATGACCAAACACTGGGGTGGGGTTTCTGCAAATATTGCCTACACGATGGGGCTTTTGGGGCAGCAACCCTACCTGTTTGGCGCTGTCGGGCGCGATTTTGGCGACTATCGCCGTTGGCTCGAAGCGGTAGGCGTGAACTGCTCTACCGTACAACAAATCGACGAAGTGTTCACCGCTTCCTTCTTTGTGAATACCGATTTAGAGAATAATCAAATCGCGTCGTTTTACAGTGGTGCGATGGCGCAAGCGAAGAATTACACGCTTGCCCAAGTATTCACGGGCAAGCCTGATTTAGTCGTAATTTCCCCCAACGACCCGAAAGCGATGATCCAACTCGCTCAAGAATGTCGTGAACGGGGTATCCGCTTTGTGTACGACCCCAGCCAGCAAATCCCTCGTTTAAGTGGTGATGAACTACGCGCAGGGCTTGAAGGCACCGCCATGATGATCGTCAATCAATACGAAGCGGGCATGATTCAAGACAAAACAGGCCTTTCCATCGACGATTTACGCGAGAAGATCGAAACTTTGATCATCACCAAAGGCAAAGAAGGCTCGACCATCTACACCCAAGGTGAAACGATTGCCATCGCCCCTGCGAAAGTACAACAAATTGCCGACCCCACCGGGGGCGGGGATGCCTTCCGCGCAGGTCTGCTCACGGGCATCAACCTGAATTTGCCCCTCAAAATATCAGCGCAGATCGGTTCATTAGCGGCGGCGTATGTCCTCGAAAATGTCGGGCCACAAGGTCACCGTTTCACAATTCCCGAATTTGTCGCTCGTTTCCGCGAACAATTTGACGATGATGGAGCGCTCGATATCTTAGCGAAATAGACGTTACAGATTGTCATCCTTAAAAAGACCCAATCTGTACTTGACATGAAGCAATTGATACAATGCCGAGATGACATGAGGCGTAAAGCCTTATTTTTATGACCCAATATTAGGAGAAGTTATGACCGTCGAACACGATGTAAAAAGTCTTGATTTAGCTACTGGCGGGCGCTACCGCATTGAATGGGCAGAACATGAAATGCCCGTGCTTCGCTCGATCCGCGAACGATTTGAACGTGAAAAACCACTTCAAGGCTGCCGTGTTTCTGCGTGTTTACATGTCACCACTGAAACCGCTAACTTGATGCACACGTTACAAGTCGGCGGTGCTGACATCGTTTTGTGCGCATCCAACCCACTTTCAACACAAGATGATGTTGCGGCATCACTCGTTTCACACTTTGAAATCCCTGTCTATGCCATCAAGGGCGAAGACAATAACACCTATTACGATCACATCCGCGCGGCGCTGGATCACAAACCCCATATCACAATGGATGATGGCGCTGACCTCGTCAGCACTATTCACAAAACCCGCCGTGAACTTTTAGAAACGATTGTCGGTGGTACCGAAGAAACCACTACCGGCGTCATTCGTCTGCGTGCAATGGCAAAAGATGGCGCTTTAGCCTTCCCCGTCATCGCCGTGAATGACAGCGATACCAAACACCTATTTGACAACCGTTATGGTACAGGCCAATCTACATTGGACGGCGTGATTCGCGCAACCAACATCCTGATCGCTGGTCGTACCGTGGTCGTCTCTGGTTATGGTTGGTGCAGTCGTGGTATCGCCAGCCGTGCTGAAGGTTTGGGCGCCAATGTCATTGTGACCGAAGTCAACCCCATGCGCGCGCTCGAAGCCGTGATGGACGGTTACCGTGTGATGCCGATTGCTGAAGCCGCTCTGGTGGGTGATATTTTCATCACCGCAACCGGCGACATCAACGTGATTGACACCCAACACTTTGACGTGATGAAGAGTGGCGCTATTGTCTGCAACAGCGGTCACTTCAACGCAGAATTGAACCTTCCGGGCTTACGCAGCATCGCCGTTGATGATCCTCAATTGGTTCGTCCATACGTCGAAGAATATCGCTTGAAGAATGGCAAGAAAGTGTACGTTCTCGGTGAAGGTCGCTTGATCAACTTAGCAGCCGCAGAAGGTCACCCTGCCAGCGTGATGGACATGAGCTTCGCCAACCAAGCTCTCGCTGCTGAGTATATGATGAAAAATAGCAGCAACTTAACGCCCAATGTGTATACAATTCCAGCAGACCTTGATAAAGAAATTGCTCGGTTGAAATTGGAAGCGATGGGTGTAAAGATTGACGTCCTCACACCCGAACAAGAACATTATCTCAGCCAATGGGAAGAAGGCACCTGATCGTTAGGCGCTTTTAGACTCATATTTTTCTGGAAACAGATTAAGGAGAGTTATCAAAATGCGAGTATTACGTCAGTGGCTGGTCTTATTGACGATTAGCCTCATCAGTATTTTGTCTGTTATCCCCAGCTTTGCGCAGGATACCGGATCAGTTCGTTTTGTGCATGCCGTAGACGGCAGTGCCCCCGTCGATGTTTACTTAAATGGAACATTATCCATTAGTAATTTGGCATTCGGTGAGGTCACCAACCGTCTTTCTCTGCCTGTCGGCACGGTTCAAGTGACCGTGACCGAACATGCTGATACTGCCCCCTTATGGGAACAAGAGATCGGCATCAATGCAGGGGCGGCACAACTTTTTGTTGCAACTACGGGGGATACCGTTGCATTCATCCCCTTCACACAAGATGTCTCTCCCCTGTTATTAGGGTCATCACGCTTCACCGCGTTGAACGCCATTACGAACGTTGAAAGTGCTGACGTGCTTTTGGCCGATGGCCGTGTGGTCATCAGCGAATTAGCGTCATTAAGCCCCTATGGCACCTTAGATATTCCTTCGGGGGTTTATCAATTTGGGGTTGCAGAAACAGGTGGGACTTTAGAAAGCCCACTGGTCACCCCTGTGAGCACCACCCTGAACTCTGGGTCATCTTACATCTTGGTTGCCTATGGCAGTGAAACCAACGCCGACGCACTGGTTGTAAGTGAAGCTGTCACCACGACCGAAGCAGGTGGATGGGTTCGTTTTGTTCACGCAATTGATGGTGCGCCTTCAGTAGATGTTTCAGTGGATGGAACGCTCGTCAGCGCGGGCTTGGCCTATGGTCAACCTGCCAGTGACTTCATCCCTGTTGCAGAAGGTGAACACGAAATTGGTCTGCATTTAGCGGGTGAAGCAGAAGCATTCATCACCGCCACCGTTGATGTCGCGGCTGATTCTACCCAAACCGTCGTTGTTCATGGCACCCCAACTGAAGTTGAAGTATCCAGCTTTGCAGCCGATACCGATTTGGCGACAGAAACAGCCGCCGTTGTGAGCATCATCAACGTGAGCGCAGAAGACATCAGCGCAAACGTGGGTGAAGCCGTTTCGATTGATGTTGCCAGCGGTGAAAGTGTGAGCACCCCCGTTGAAAAGACGGAAGACCTGCTCACCGTAGGCATTGCGACAGACAGCGAAATCTATGGGGGTGTGTTGTACGAAGCCGTCGCAGTTGATGGAACTGTGCTGTTCCTCGCCCCCGTTAGCTTTGCGCAAGGCATCAACAGTGCCCCCAGCGCAGCAACCGATGAGGTCGTTGTTGAAGCGACGGAAGAAGCTGTTGCGACAGAAGCGCCTGTGGTCGTGGAAGCACAACCTACCGCTGCCCCCGTCACAAGTACAGATTCCCGCCCAACCGCGACTTTACGTGTCAACCCAGGCGTCAATGTTCAACTGCGTAACTTACCATCGATCAACGGCACCTCTTTGGGCTTAGCGCCATCAGATGCGGTTCTTTTCATCAATGGGCGTAACGGCGAGCCTGTCTTTGATACCAATCTCATCACCCCTGACCCAGAAGCAACACCCTATGTTGACCCTGTCACCTTATTGGGTGAAGGCCAAGACCTAGACCCGAATGAAACTTGGGTGTATGTCACCTATGTTGCGCCCGATGGCACAGCATTAGAAGCATGGGTCAACTCGTTATATACCAATATTACCGATGCAACAGGTGCGTTAGTTCCTTTACGCGAACTGGCACCGATTCCTAGCAACCGTCGTGGTGGTGTTGTCACAGGGGATGCCTCTCTTGCAGGCTCGATTGGTGCACCCGCACCCACCCGTGACCCCAACCGTGATGTTGCCATTGCAACCGTCTATTTGGATGCAGGCGCGAGCCTCCAATTCCGTCGTTATCCATCAACTGTCGCTGAATCGCTCGGTTTGATTGGCGCAAACCAACAACTGACCGTGACTGGCCGTACTGAAGCAGGTGATTGGTTACAAGCAGAATATCAAGGGCAAGTTGGCTGGATTTCTGCGCGGTATGTTGGCGTTACCTTTAACGGCTCCACTTACGATCCCGCACAACTTCCCGTCATCAGTGACGTGTTTGTGCCCGGTTCAGGTTCTGGTAGCACCAACACCACAGGTGCAACCGCTGTCCCCCAAGGACAAACTAACCAAACCTCAACAGGCGGGCAAACATTCACTGGTTCCGATGGTAGCTGTGCAGGCCAAGACCCTGCAGTTTGTGACCCGGGGGCAGAATCTCTACCCTAATACCGTCTAAACTGCGTGATTGATAACATACAAATGGGGTGCTTCACACAAAGCGCCCCATTTGTTTTACGAAGAAAGTTTGAGGAATCATGAGTCGCTTGATCGACACTCACACTCATCTTTATTTTGATGATTTCCAAGAAGATTTTGAAGCGACCCTGCAACGCGCTCACGAAGCCAACATCACAGACATGATTTTGCCCGCTGTTGATTTGCCGACGAGCAATCAAATTGTCGAACTCATCGATCAACATACCTCGTTGTGGGGCGCGGTCGGGTTTCACCCCAACAGCAGTTTTGCATTTAAACCGAACGATCTGGATGAATTGCGTAAGCTCAGCCAGCACAGAAAAGTCATCGCTATCGGTGAAATCGGCTTGGATTATTACTGGGATAAAAGCCCTAAAGAAACACAGCATACAGTCTTTGTAAAACAGCTTGAACTGGCGGCGGAATTAGAATTACCTGTCATTATTCATAATCGCGAAGCCAGTGAAGACACACTCACGATTTTAGAGGCATGGGTAGAGGCGCTTCCCGCGTCGCTCAAAACTCGGCCGGGAGTGTTACACTCATTTTCAGCGCCAGCAGACATTGCCGAACGCGCTTTGAATGCCGGTTTCTATCTCGGCTTTACCGGGCCAATCACCTATAAAAATGCGGATGAACTGCGTCATATTGCGTCGAATGTCCCACTTGACCGCATCCTTGTAGAAACCGATGCTCCGTTCCTCACCCCAACGCCCTATCGAGGCAAACGAAACGAATCCGCCTATGTTCGTTTGGTAGCAGAGCGCCTAGCAACTCTAAAACAGATGTCGCTAGACGCACTGGCGCAAGCCACCACAGAGAACACCCTACGCCTTTTTCAACTTGAACACTGATATAAAAAGCGCTCAGCTGAAATGTGAGCGCTTTTTATATCCATGACTAACTTCAGTCGGATTACAAAGAAACTGACACTGAGCTATTCAAACGTTCTGTCAACGCTTCTTGAAAAATTTCTAAGCGCCGTATCGCTTGTTCGTTTGTGAGTGAGCCACGTTCTACCGCCTCATCTAACCGTGATTGATAATTCGCCGAAGCCTCAGCAATAAAAGCGTCTAAATCAATTTCGTATTCAGTCAAAATTTCAGCGAGCGTACTTCCATTCCGCAGTGAGGACAACAAGGCTTCACGTGTAAGACCTGTTTCATCTAACACCAGTTGGGTAAGGCCTAAACGTACATTTCCGCGCTGACGACCGCCAAAGCCACCCCCCCCTCTTTGCCCACCACGTCCCCAACGTTCACGTAAGCCCTGCAACGGAAACCCCTCAGAAAACCCATTTTCGAGCCATGTCGTCAGGTTTTCGCGGATGGCATCGGCTTGTTCTGGGGTGATTTGTTCGTTGGTGAGCGCTTGTTCTACCCTCGTCGTGAGGATAGCTTCAATTTCCGCCCATACAGCATCGGCATCACCCCCATTTTCTATGATCAGCGTTTCTAAGGTGGCATCTCCACGCAGGCCACGATGTAAATCACGCCCAATTAAGCCTGTGGCATTTTCGATCAAGTCGCGAATATCGCCCGTCAGTGATCCGGTATCCGTCTCTTCTTGAGCACTCACCACACCGCCTAATAAAATGCTGGCTAGCCCAAGACCGATCAAACTCAGTTTCCAAGACTTTTTCATCACAGCCCTCTTAAGATTTCATACGTTATCTCTACGTTCGAGGAAAAATGTTTAAAAAGTGTTAGCTAAACTCTGTAAATGTGTAAATTCTGCTACAATGACTGCCGCATTTTTGAGGACACTGTATGCCAGATGTTTCAATCATTATTGTGAGTTGGAATGTGCGAGCCTTGCTTGATGACTGCTTAAAAAGCATCTACGCGAGTGATGGCATCGCCCCTACTTCCAACCCCAGTCATTTCACGCTTGAAGTCATTGTGGTGGACTCTGCCAGTCATGATGGCAGTGACCAACTCTTAAAAGACCGCTATCCCCAAGTGAAGGCGTTGCTGATGCAAGAAAATGTCGGCTTTGCCAAGGGGAATAATTTGGGTTTACAGCAGGCGCAAGGCCGGTATGTGTTTCTATTGAATCCTGACACCCGTTTGTCACCAACCTTGATCAAAGACTGTGTGGCCTACATGGACACAAGCCCAACCGTCGGCATAGTTGGCCCCCATACTTTAAACGAGGATGGCACAACGCAGTCCTCACGGCGTCGTTTCCCAACTTTTCTCACAGGGATGTTTGAAAGCACATGGCTTCAAAAGGTCGCCCCACGTCGCATCATGGATCACTACTACGTGCGCGACCAAGCCGATGATGCCGTTGTCGATGTCGATTGGGTTCAAGGCTCAGCCGTATTTGCGCGACACGAAGTATATGAGCAAGTTGGCGGGTTAGACGAAGCTTACATCATGTACAGCGAGGAATTAGATTGGTGTCGGCGTGCCAAAGATGCAGGCTGGCGCGTCGTTTATTTAGGCACGACTGACTTGGTGCATTTGGGCGGGAAAAGTTCGGAACAAGTGGTCACTAAGACACACATCCGTTTTCAACAGAGCAAACTGCGCTATTTCAAGAAATTTCACGGGGTGTTCCAAGCGCAGTTATTACGCGTCATTTTACTCTTAAATTATGCTTGGCAGTGGCTGACCGAAGCGGTGAAATATCTGTTAGGGCATAAACGTGAGTTACGTCGCCAACGCATGCAAACCTATGCCGATGTCTTACGCTCTGGGTTAAAGGTGGAATGATGCGCATCGGTCTAATCACAGGGGAATACCCTCCCATGCAGGGGGGAATTGGCGCGTATACTCAAATTCTCGCACAGGGGTTAGCCAACCTAGGTCATACGGTGCATGTCTTGACTTCCACACAAGGCACCCAAGCCAGTGCAGGATTCACGCTTCATGCCAGCATGAGCCACTGGGGATTGAACAGCGTGCAAGCCGTTCGTCACTTTACGCGCCAAAACCAGCTCGACATTTTAAACTTACAATATCAAACGGCCGCGTTTCAGATGTCGCCGTTCATTCACTTTTTGCCTCAACTAACTTCTACCCGTTGGGTCACTACTTTTCATGATCTTCGGTTTCCCTACTTGTTCCCCAAAGCGGGGAAATTACGCCCTTGGATTGTGAATCACTTAGCCAAAACGTCGGATGGGGTGATTGTGACGAACCCTGAAGATGCCAATGAACTTTCATGGCGCGCAGAAAAACGATTGATCCCCATTGGCAGTAATATCCTCGCCAGCCCTGCTCACTTTTCCAAAGCAGATTTCCGTCAGAAAAAACAGCTTCCAAAAGATGCTTGGCTGGTCGGTTATTTTGGCTTCATCAACCACAGTAAGGGGGTTGATACCCTTCTGGATGCACTTTCCCAAGCCAAAACAGAAACTTTTCACCCTATCAAGTTGGTTTTAATGGGTGGTGAAACAGGGTCAAGCGACCCAACAAATCATGCCTATTTGCAAGAGATACAAACCAAGATCAAAATACTCAACCTCACCGATGATGTGATTTGGACGGGGTTCTTAGAAGAAACGGACGTCTCTGCGTGGTTACGCGCTTGTGACCTCATCACGCTGCCCTTTCAAGATGGGGCATCGTATCGGCGTGGCAGTTTGATGGCAGCCATCCATGCGGGAAGCGCGATTATCACCACGACCCCACGCACGCCTGTAGAGACTTTTCAAGATCAGGCGAACATGGTTTTTGTTCCACCTAACGATGCCAACGCGCTAAAAAATGCGCTTCTCCACTACCTGCAACACCCGACTAAACGTGATGCCTTACAACTTGGGGCTAAACAACTGAGTTCTCAATTTGATTGGGGAACGATTGTTCAGCAAACCAGTGACTATTACCAAGCGGTGCTCTCTTTATGACATTCAAAACCCCATTGACTTCCGCCCATCGCCTTTGGCTGGCGGTTCTTCTCGCTTTATATCTTGTCGCTGCCGTCATCTACAGTGTTATCACGCCAATTTTTGAAGCCTCTGATGAGTTGTGGCACTTCCCGATGGTCGATTACATCGCGACGAATAATTTCCAACTTCCGATACAAAACCCTGAACAACATGAAATTTGGCGACAAGAAGGAAGCCAACCGCCATTGTATTACATGGTGGCCGCCCTGTTCATCACAGGTATTGATACATCTGACCTTGAACACATACGGCGGATCAATCCTCATAGTGATATAGGGCTTGTTCACCCTGACGGCAACGCCAATATGATCACGCACCGCGTAGATGCTGAGGCTTTCCCGTGGAAGAATACCGTCTTGGCGGTTCATATCGTCCGTTTCTTCTCGATTGCGCTCAGTTTTGGGACGTTATGGGTCACATTTGCCCTTGCGCGTGAATTGTTTCCATCCCAACCTTTGATTGCGTTAGGGGCGGTTGCGCTGAATGCGTTCCTGCCGATGTTTTTATTTATCAGCGGGTCTGTCAACAACGATAACCTATCTAACTTACTCGGCAATTTATTGACATTGCTCTTGGTCAAACTGATCAAACAACGCGGGGACATCCCCTTAAAATCGTATGTCATCCTCGGTATTGCGATGGGAGCAGGTTTATTAGCCAAGCTCAACATCGGTTTTTTAATTCCCGTCACGGTACTCGTCTTTATCGTGTTGAGCGCTCGCCAGCGTTCACTACGCCCCTTGATATTAGGCGGTCTTATCTCTGGCGGGCTGACGATCTTGATTGCGGGTTGGTGGTATTTACGTAACTTCCAACTTTATGATGATCCAACTGGCCTCAACGTGTTCTTAGATATTGTCGGGCGGCGTTTCCCGCCTGCAACGCTCATGCAATTGTGGGGGGAACGCAGCAGTTTCACCCAAGCCTATTGGGGATTCTTCGGTGGAGTGAATGTCCCGCTGAACGCATCGCTGTACCAAATCCTCGATTTGTTTGGCGGGATTGCGCTCGTCAGCACGGTCTTATTTTTGCTCAACCGCATCCTCAAAAAAGCATGGCATCGCGATCAATGGCTGGCGGCAGGCATCACGCTGATCTGGTGTGTGATCACGTTTGTTTCATACATCCGCTGGACAGCCGACACGCCTGCATCCCAAGGGCGGTTGGTGTTTGGCGCTCTTTCGAGCCTCTCCATCTGGATGATCGTCGGTTGGACGTGGGTCTTTAAATCCACACGTATCCAAGCGGGTATTATCGCCATTATCAGCACTGCCTTTTTTATCCTAGCGGTCACAATCCCCTTTACCGTGATCGCCCCTGCCTATTCCCAACCTGAATTCATAGAAGCACGACCTACCGAAGTTATTTTTAGCGATGCGCAAGGCGGGTCAATTGCCCTTCAAACAGGCTCGTTTGAGCTAGAAACACCGATGATTCGCCCAGGAGATTACGTCCAGTTTTTTATGAATTGGCAAGTAGAATCCCCCCTCTCTCGCAACTGGAGCTTATTCACACATCTCACCAGTATTGATAGTGGCGTCATCATCGCTCAAAGAGATGTTTACCCGGGGGATGGCAGTATCGCGACCAGCGATCTTTCAGCGGGGACGGCATGGCGCAATCACATTGCCATCAACGTGCCGAATAATGTCTACGCCCCAATGGATTTACAGATCGTCGTTGGTTGGTATGACCTTGAAACAGGCGAACGGCTCACCCTCGAAAATGGAGAAGACACGCTCATTTTAGGGAACGTCCAGCTAAACGAGCATGAATCCGAATGGGATGTACCAAACCCCATGTCGATCAATTTCAATCATCAAATTGAATTGGTGGGTTACTCGCTCAGCGAGATTGCCCCGCTTGCGGGAACCGCCGAAACATTAACCCTGTATTGGCGCGCCATCCAACCCCAAGCCAATGACTATATTGTGTTTGCGCACATCATTGACCCGCTCACGCTCTACACTGCGGCAGGCTCAGACGCGATGCCAGCAGGCTGGGAACGTCCAACCAGCACATGGGAACTTGGAGAAATTATCGAAGATGTCCATATACTGGAGATAGACCCGAACGCTCCACCCGGTGTTTATGAGCTGGAGATCGGGTTTTATCTCCAAGATGATGAGGGCAACTTCAACCGTTTGCGGGTGATTGAACTCGATGGAAACAGTCCGAATGATTACGCCTATCTTTCACGAATCCGTATTCTCCCGCGTGAGGAATAGCTCATGAAGATTTTCCGCAAGCATCGGCTTGACCTGCTTGCCATTGGCTGTTTGATCGGCTTATGGATGCTTTTTTATTGGCGCTTACTTACGCCGATTCCTGAAGATCAGGCCTCACTCAAACTGGGCGATTTTTCCGGTCAGTTTGTGACCTTTGCGACCTATCAATACGACCGCTTCACGGAAGGGGAAATCCCACTTTGGAACCCTTACAATAACGGTGGGCTTCCTTTCATTGCCGACACGCAATCCGCTGTATTCTATCCACCCCGCCTACTCACAATTTTAGGCGCAAAATTAGCGGGCGGTTGGACATATCACGCGCTCGAAGTCGAGATGATGGCGCATGTATTGGCCTACAGCATCATGCTATTCATTTTGCTTCGCGTGGTCACAACAGATATCCATGCCCAACCTACGGTGTCGATCCTCAGCAGTGTTTTTGGAACAATCGCCGGAACTTATGGCGGTTTTCTGCAAGGGTATCCGCCTCTCCAATTGGCTTTATTAGAGGCGGCTATCTGGCTTCCATTTTCGATACTCGGTTTACATCTCGCAACACGCACCTCAATAATTCGTTATGGTTGGCTGTTATTAAGCGGGTTCAGTCTTGGCCTGTCGTGGATGGCGGGACACCCGCAAACCAGTTATTTCCTCACATTGTTGGTCTGCGCATATTGGGTTTTCCGCGTGTGGCGCTCTCCAAACCGTCTAAAAACAACCTTCTTAGGCATTGGATTAGTGGGCATTATCACGTTTGGACTCGTCGCAGTCCAATTGTTGCCCGGCCTCGAATATTTAATTCTGACGTCCCGCAGTACATTTGGATACGACGCCAAAGGGAACGGATTTCCCTTCCAAGACGTGTTGCAATTTGTCTTCCCGAATTTACTCTCTCTATTTTCGCCTCTTTACAGTGGGTTCGCCGCCCTGTTGTTCGCGGGGCTTGCCGTGTGGAAACGTCCCTCAACCGCATGGTTTTGGGGTGGGGTGTTCCTCGTCGCGCTGTTGTGGAGTTTTGGCGCGAACAGCGGTTTTTATCCGTTGTTGTATCAAGTTTTGCCCGGCCTCCGCTTCTTTCGCGGGCAAGAACGCGCCGCATTTTTGATTGCGAATGCGCTGGCAATCCTCGCGGCGATGGGGTTTGCTACGTTTATCCAGTTCGTATTGTCCCAACAAAAACAAGACATCACACGCTTCTTAAAAGTCGTCGGCGCAGTTGCGATCTTGTCCGCTACCTTTTGGTTGTTTGTATTTTCAGATTGGCTCGGCAACGCTGAAGTGTATGGCGAAAGTTTTACGCGCGTCTCTTTCAGCGCGGTCATCATCGGCGCAACGTGGATTCTGCTCCGTGTGTTAAGCCATCCCCAACGCCCGCTCATCTTGTTCAGTAGTGTGATCTTACTGCTCACCTTTGATGTGTTCTCGGTCACCATGGATGCCGACAGCAACTATGATTCCACCCCACCGACAGAGCAAATTTCGATGTCACCGCCAGCGGTGCTTCAATCAGTCATTTCGGCAGATGAAACTGATCTTTACCGTGTAGATGGCTATCGCGGTTTGACCGACAATTACGGAAGCATGTACCAAATCATGGATATGCGCGGAATCAGCCCGCTGTTTCTGACCAGCAGTTACACCATCATGGACGGTGACTCTTACAATCCGCCCGCGTGGGAACTGTTTGCGGTGCGTTATGTCTTTAGCGACTGGCAAGAACTGCCTGTCCCCACGACGATAGTCGATCAAGGCGTAGACCGTTGGGGGCCTGTGAACGTCCATGAGCTAACTTCACCTCGTCCGTTTGCGCTCGCTCTGCGTCAAGTAGAACCCGTGGCAAGCGATGAAGAAGCGTACGTACAACTTCGCAATCCCGCCTTCAATTTGCGCACCACGTTATTCATTGAGGATGGTGCGCCATCACTCGAAACGACAACACAAAGCGTCGATGATGTGAATATTCGCACAGTATCGTTTGAGCCTGAGTCGATGGTGTTTGAAATCACCGCCGAAGAAGCGGTTTATATTTCCATCTCACAAGTGGATTACCCGGGCTGGAAAGCAACGCTGGATGGCGAACCCACCCCGATTTACCGCGCTTATGGTGGGTTGATCGCCATGAGGGTCGATGCAGGAACACACACTTTACGCCTCGCTTATGAATCATCCACTGTACAACTTGGCGCAATGATCAGCCTATTCAGTTGGGTTGCTTTGCCTATAATGGCTGTGATCACCATCGTCAAAAGCAGGAGAAACCAAAATCATGCAAACGCCTGATGCCTTACAAGAATGGGCAAGCCAACTTGATCGACGGGTCTATGCTCTGCTCATCGGCTTGTTGATTGGGATCACTGCGGGGGTTGTCGGCTTAGCCTTAGCAGTTGTTGGCCCCATCCCCACCCTTGCCGGGTTGTTTGGGTTGTTCGCAGGGCTGTATTTGCTCACCAATGTTGAAGCGGCATTATATGGATGCGTGGCCGTGATTGTGATGATTCCGTTTGGCACGCTTCCTTTCCGCATCGGCTTCACACCCACGCTCATCGACGTTGCGCTAGGCGTATTTCTCTTGGTTTATCTCTTGCAGTGGATGACCGGACGCCGTCAAAATTTCCAATGGTCACCCGTCCACTTTTTCGTTTTGTTATATATTGCATGGCTCATTTTGAGTTTCGTGCTTGGGCTTCGTTACGCCATGCCCACCTCTACCGATCTCCGTCAATTTGCGGGGTCAATTCTGAGCATGGGGTTGGTGTTTGTCCTCGTTGATCTTTTTCGTAATGCCAAAATCATCCGTCGTGCCGTCACCTTGTTGATGCTGTTCATTGGCGCACAGTGCATCGTCGGCGGAATTTTATACTTCATGCCCGACGATCTTTCTGAGCGCACTTTAGTTCGTTTGGCGGTCATCGGCTACCCAAACGGGGGCGTGATCCGTTACATTGAGGATAACCCCGAAGATAATGAGCGTGCAATTGGCACATGGGTCGATCCTAACGCCTATGGCGGGTTCCTCACTGCCAGCGCCGCGCTGGTGGCTCCACAATTATTCGCGAAAAAACCGATCTTCCGCCGACGCTGGATGTCGTGGGCGATGCTTGGCTTAGTCGGCATCATGTTAGTGCTGACCTTTTCACGAGCGTCCCTACTCGCTTTTGCATTGGCGCTGGCCTTCATTGGGGTCTTTAAGGGATATCGAAAATTCCTCACCATGCTCATGATTGGTGGGGTGTTGTTTCTTATCCTGCCCCAAACCCAAGGGCTGGTTCGACGTTATGTGGAAGCCTTCACAGGGGCTGACGTCTCTACACAAATGCGCCTTGGGGAATATGGCGATGCGTTAGAACTGATCAGCCGTTACCCCATCACAGGGATTGGTTTTACAGGTACGCCGGACATCAATTCTTATACCGATGTCGCCAGTATGTATCTCATCATGGGGAACCAAATTGGACTGGTGGGGGTTGGTTTATTTCTTCTTGCAATGCTGATGGTGTATGTTTACGGCTATCAAGCATGGAAGAAGATGTCACCATCATCCGGTTTACAAGCGATCTTTATCGGGGTTCATGCGGCCTTATTCGCAATTCTTGTAAACTCTGTCGCTGACATGTATTTCTTCCGTACCGACTTTCAAGGGTCGATTACATTTTTATGGATTATTGTAGGTCTTGCGCTGGCATGTTCTAAAGTGACTTTGATGATTTCAGAATCCACCGTTGATAAGCCCATCCAAATCACGTAGACTACATCCGCTATATTCATTTAAAATCAACCTAAATGAATATTTACAACTTTCCGCTCAAGCAAATAGCCATTATTTAGCTTGGGCAAATCCGGGGAAAGGAGATCCATAACCCCATATGAAACGCCCATACGAAGTTACTGTAATTGTTCGCCTCGATGGTTCAGACGAAAATGCCGTCAATTCCACCCTCGACCAAGTCCGTACTTGGATTGAAGCCGAAGAGCTAGGCCAAGTCACCAAGATTGATCGCTGGGGACGCCGCAAACTCGCTTATGAAATTGACAAACAACGTGAAGGTTATTACGTGTTGTTTGAATCTCAAATTGAAGCCAAAGCATTGCTCGAAATTGAACGCAATTTAAACCTTGCGCCAATGGTTTTGCGCCACCTTGTTGTCCGTAAAGACGACTAATTAAAACGCTGTAAAATCTGATGAATACGCTCGTTAACGCACAGCTTTCAACTTACCGCTAAATTGGTTTGGGGAAGAACAAAAATGCCTCGGGGCCTAAACAAAGTCATGATCATTGGAATTGTAGGGCGCGACCCTGAAATGCGTTATACCCCAAACGGTCGTCCAGTGACGAGTTTTAGCATCTCAACAAGTCGAAGCTGGGTTTCCTCTGAAGGGGAACGTCGCGAAGAAACAGAGTGGTTTAATATCGTTGCGTGGGGCAACCTTGCAGAAATTTGCAAAGCGCACCTGCTCAAAAATCATCAGGTTTACATTGAAGGCCGTTTACAAACGCGCGGTTGGGAAGACGAAACAGGTAAGAAGCATTTCCGTACTGAGGTGGTTGCTAACGAGATGATCCTCTTGGGTGACCGTCGCAATTCTGGAAACGATGTTGATTACATCGGTGATACGTCCGACAGTGACGATTACGCTTTCTAATGAACCGTACTGACCGTTAATAAATACAAAAATCTGTATCTAAACATAACCAACGCAAAAACATCAGGAGCAACCTGTGTCTGACTTGAATGACAACCCAGTTGAAGAAACCGAAGAAACTACTTCCTCTACGGAACAACGTGAAGGCCGTGAAGGCCGTCCAGAACGCCGCGGCCGTGACCGTAATGACCGTGGTGGTTTCCGTGGTCGTGGCCGTGTTCAACCCTACTGCCCCTCGGGGAAATGCTTCGACTATAAAGATGTCGATACTTTAAAACGCTACATTGGTGAAACCGGCAAAATCAAACCCCGTCGCCAAACGGGAAACTGTGCACGCTGCCAACGTGAATTGGCGCGTGAAATCAAACGTGCACGTCACTTAGCGCTGTTACCCTTTATCAACATTTCAGACTAATTAGCAGCACTGAAGCTTTCCGAAATTCACCTGAAGGCTTATGATGGCTTTCAGGTTCCATTTTTTGATTGCAAGGTGATGCTACAAGCAATCACTCGAACCCTGCTGTTTCACTAGGAGTATCGATTATGACAAAACGCGGTCAACCGACAGGGTTACCCAAAGATAAAAAAGGAACAACGCCAACCCCAACTGCTAAAGACGGGAAATCACAACCGCGTTTGATCCGTGAGTATCGCTCTTCCAAAGAACGCGAACAAGAACTTCAACGCTTGTTACTGCTTGGGGTCGGTATTGCAGGTGGCATCGCAGTGTTAATCTTTGTCGTTGCATTTGTGATTGACCAACTGATTGTTCCCCGTCAAGAAGTCGCTCGCGTCAACGATGAAGTCATCACGGTTGCCGAATTTGAAAGCCGCGTTCGCTTAGAACGTGCTTTATTGATTGAACAAATCAACGATGGTTACCAACTTTATGCCGCGTTTTATGGTGGGCAAGGCGCAACCCCTGAGCAAGTTCTCAATGCGGTTTTGCAACAACCACCATACAGCACTTGGTATAATGAATTACAAGTTTCAGATCAGTTGGGTAACCGCGTTCTGAACCAGATGATTGATGATGAATTGGTGCGCCAACAAGCCGCCGCCCTCGGCATCACCGTTAGCCCTGAAGAAATTGATGCAAAAATCCATGAATTCTTCAGCTACGACCCTGAAACCGCAGGCCAAGAGCCGACAGCGACACCCGAACCCACCATCACACCAACGCTCTATGTTTCGCCCACACCGACCAACACCCCGACCCTGACGCCCACACCAGAAACCACCGATGAAGTGGCGTTAACACCCACGTCAACACCTGAAGCGACAGGGACACCAGTGCCGACGTTGGACGCGACCCAAGTCACTGAGAATTTCAATACAACCCGTAACGGTTACTTCTCGAACATCACAAGTTCTGCACGCATCAGCGAAGCGGATATTCGTGCCTACTTTGAGATTTCAGCCTTGCGCGAAAAACTGCGCGACCAAGTTGCCAGTGAAGTTGGCGAAACCGCACCTTTCACAAACTTACGCTTGATCACCGTCGCGTCTGAAGAACTCGCGAATGATGTGATTGCGGCGCTCAATGCGGGGGATTCTTTCAACGCACTGGCGCAAAGCGTCTCTACAGATGCCTCAAACACGGCGGGCGGTTCGTTGGGATGGTTGACTTCAACATCCATTGAAAGCACCTATTCCGAAGCCGTCGCGACTGCCGTTGCAGAAGCCCCTGTAGGAACCGTACTCGCCCCCATTCAAAATGGTGCAGTTTGGTATGTGATCGAAGTTTCAGGCCGTGAAGACCGTGAAATGACCGAAACCGATATCGAACAAGCCCAAAATGTGATTTTGAACGACTATATTGAGGAAGTACGTGACGCGGAAACAACCAATGTCGAAATCTACGACATTTGGACGGACAACGTGCCGGAAATTCCCCGCTTCACCATTCGTGTATAGTTCAAAAATCAAACCTGTACTCTAAGCAAATGAGCGATCTTAAATGGATCGCTCATTTATTTTTCCTCTACTTATAGCCTATGATTAAAGAATCTCCGTTGTTTTGAAAATAGGCCATAAGCTATAATCGCCTCTATGAATGACTTACGGTTCTCCCACATTGAAAATCGACTTGAACGTTTGATCGAAGGATCATTCGCTCAAATTTTCCACCGTTCGATCACTGCACACGATATGGTTATGCAGTTGGCGCGGGCATTAGAAAATAACCTGCGCTTCTCGAATGATTCCGACCCACGCCCGATTGGGCCTGATTATTACGAAGTGAATATTCAAACGGAATTATTCCAACAGCTTTTAGAAAACGAACCCATTTTAGAATCACAGTTGGGACAGTCGCTCATCGACCTTGCGATGTTACTGGGTTATCGCCTTTTAGATGTTCCGCACGTCAAAATTCGCCCAGATGACACTCTGCGCGCAAACGATCTGATCGTCACCGCAAAGCACCTCAGCAATCCACGCACCCATACAGCGGCGATGAGTCGAATCGAGCTTCCACAAGAATCCCCCGCGCCTAAAAACCCGCAGTTACTCATCAATGGGACACAAACCATTGATCTCAAAGACCCGCTCATCAATATCGGCAGAGGTCGAGATAATCACATTGTTTTAGAAGACCCGTATGCCTCGCGTCATCATGTCCAGCTACGCTTACGATACGGTGCTTATACTCTGTTCGACACCAACAGCCAAGCGGGCGTGCTTGTGAATGATGTTCCTGCGCGTGAACACCGTCTACAATCTGGAGACGTCTTTAGGATTGGTAAAACACGTTTGATCTATTTAGAAGATGAAGACGGCATGACAGATGCCCAAGACGCCTATTTTGATTAACCAGAAAGATTGTGGCGTGTGAACACTGAAATCGCATTATTCATTCTACGGATCATTTCGGGTGTAATTCTTCTAAGCATCGCCACAGTCATTTTTGTATTCATCTGGCGAGATTATTCCCGTACAAATCATCGTATAGAGAATACCAAACGGGTTCACGGCAAGCTGATGGGCATCGACGACTTTGACGGCAATTTTCTATTAACCGGAACCGTATACCCACTGACTGCCCTCACCAGCATTGGTCGTTCGCCGACCAACAGTATTCCCATAGACGATAACTTCGCCAGTAGTGAGCATGCTCTCGTCGCGTTGAGAAATGGTCAATGGTGGTTAGAAGACCGAAGCAGCCGAAACGGAACCCTGCTGAATGGGATGCAAGTGACCCAGCCGGTCATTGTGACGGACGGGGACATTATTACCATTGGTAAAATTGCGCTGCGTATTGATTTAGATTCATCCACCTAGAAGTGAGGATGCCATGACTGAAACTGTACACATTGGGGTTATTGGCGGGTCGGGGCTTTATCAAATGCCCGAACTGACAGAGCTGACCTCTGTTCAAATGGATACGCCGTTTGGCGCTCCAAGTGCCGACATCATCATTGGAACATTACGCGGTAAGCGCGTTGCTTTTATCCCACGTCATGGCATCGGTCATGTGTATACCCCGTCTACAGTCCCCTATCGCGCCAACATCTGCGCGCTGAAGATGTTAGGCGTAAAGCAGATCATCGCCGTGAATGCGTGTGGCAGTTTAAGAGAAGATTTTGCCCCCGGGCATATCGTGATCCCTGACCAGTTATATGATCTTACCAAAGCAGATCGCGGGCGTTCTTTTTTTGATACGGGTATCGTCGGTCATATCTCGGTCGCAGACCCTTTTTGCAATACCCTCAGCGAGATTACAGAAGAAGCCGTCAAACAAGCCAATGGCACGGTGCACCGCGGTGGAACGTATGTGACGATTGAAGGCCCGCGTTTTAGCACGCGCGGGGAAAGCCAAATCTATCGTCAGTTAGGATGCAGTATCATCGGCATGACGACATGCCCTGAAGCCTTCCTCGCCCGCGAAGCCGAGATGTGTTACATCAGCATGTCTCACATTACAGACTATGATGTCTGGCACACTTCAGAAGAAGCGGTGACGGTTGAAATGGTCATGGATACCATGCACAAAAACCTCACCACCGCGCAAAAAGCCCTTGCGAATGCGGTTGAAACAATGGATGAACATCGTGACTGTGAATGTCACCACAGCTTAACCAATGCGGTCATGACGGACCCCGCAAAAATTCCAGCAGAAGTTAAAGTGCGTCTCGCCCCTATTGCCGGACGTTTATTCACATCATGAGCGCAGTATATTGATCGCAACCACGTCACATAGCAGTGAGGCAAAAACGCCCATCAACCAAGAACGCTTGCTGTTAATCCTCGGCGGGTTATTCATGCTGGTGAATTATCTAGCATTGGCGATCAATGGAAATATCACCCAAATTTCAGGCTTACTTCCGCCGTTTGTGTGGATGATCTGTGCGTTGGTCAGTTCGCGAGTACTCAATAAAACCGTGCCTAACCGTGACCCGCTCTTATTTCCATTGGCGCTGATCATGGTGGGTTGGGGTATTACGTCCATTCAACGCTTAGAGCCTGTTTTTGCCCAACGTCAAACATTTTGGCTCATCCTCAGTACGCTGGCGCTGTTGATCGTCGTGAGCATCCCGCGCATTTTTAGATTAATCCGCAATTTTCGCTACACCCTGCTCATCGGCGGGTTGATCATCCTGATCGCGACCATCAGCTTTGGGCAAAACCCATCACAAGTTCCGGGCGCGCCCACCTTATGGTTAAATTTAGGAGGCTTCTTCTTTCAGCCTTCTGAAGTCTTGAAAATTGTTTTGGTAGCGTTCCTCGCAAGTTATTTAGCGGAACAATATCCAGCGTTGAGAACGTCGAGCTTTGCGCGCGATCATAAAACGCGCTCTCTCATTTTTTCACCGCGCATCTTCGGCCCCATTCTGCTGATGTGGGGAATTTGCATCATCTTATTAGTGTGGCAACAAGATTTAGGCGCAGCCATTCTCTTTTTCTTGATCTTTTTAATCATGCTTTACATCGCCAGTGGCTATACGCGCATTTTAATTATTGGTGCGCTCTTGGTCGGGCTGGTGATGTTCATGGGCTATCAACTCTTTGGAGTGGTTGAACGTCGCGTCGATATTTGGCTTAACCCGTGGCCTGAAGCAGATAACCGCGCTTATCAAATTGTGCAAAGCCTGATGGCTTTTGCGTCCGGTGGGATTACAGGGCAAGGCATCGGTCAAGGTCACCCGAATTTCATTCCGGTGGTTCATTCCGACTTTATTTTCTCTGCCATTGCGGAAGAATGGGGCTTAGTCGGCGTTGTCATCCTCACGATTATGCTGGTCACCTATTTAGCGCGGGGCTTACATATCGCCTCTATTGAACGCAGTCACCCGTTCCGCACCTTGTTCGCTACGGGCCTCAGCCTGATTATTGGCTTACAAAGCCTGATCATCATGGCGGGCGTGCTCAAGCTGATTCCGTTAACAGGCGTGACCCTACCCTTTTTCAGTTATGGCGGAAGCTCACTCTTTGTTTGTTTCATCATCACGGGGTTATTGATTCGACTTTCAGCGGGAGAAACTTAAATGCAATTCACCCGTGAAGTCAACCGTATCATGTTAGGGCTGTTGATCGCCTTCAGCATCATCTTAATCAGCGCGGCATATTGGGCCATTATAGGGCCAGAAACTATCCTCTTGAGAGAGGATAACCCGCGCCGTGTGTTAGCCGAAAGAAGCCTACTACGGGGAACGATCTTTGACCGTAATGAGAATTTGTTGGCCTACACTGAACTCAATGACAATAACATCGCTGTGCGCTATTACCCTGACCCATCCGTTGCCAGCACGCTCGGATATTATTCCTATCGCTACGGCAGTGATGGCATTGAAGCGGCGTATGATGCCATTCTAACGGGCAGTGAGCGCGTGCGCGACCTCGCCACCACGCTCTTAGATCAATGGTTACACCGTCCCCAAGTTGGGAACGATATCCGTATCACGCTTGACCAGCAGATTCAAGCCGCCCTCGCCAGCGCGATGAATGGGCAAGATGGCGCGGCGATCATCATCCGCGTTTCGGATGGGGGAATTTTGGGCGTCGTGAGCAATCCTACCTTTGACCCCAACACGCTCGATGCCAATTGGGAAATGCTCATCGAAGATTCGCGCAATCCATTTTTCAATCGTGCCCTACGCGGACGTTACCAACCCGGTAGTGCTTTGCAGACGCCGTTAATGGCAACCGCTTTATTGCTCAATGAGCCTTTAGAAAACCCGATTGAAGGGGCAACCCATCCGATTGAGGTGAATGGCCTCGAACTTCAGTGTGTCGTTCCTTTGCCGGATATTCCGCTGACGTTACGCGAAGCCTATGCCTTCGCATGTCCGAATGCGTTTGCTCAGTTTGTACAGCGCCTAGAACCTGCCACTTTAGAGGCGGCATTTAATACGTTCCGACTCACAGAGTCGCCGAATATTCTGCCTCCAAGAACGGTGACAGGCTCGGTACAAGCGACGCTCACACCAGAAGTTGAAGCTACAGAAGTCGTTGTAGAAGATGAAGCAGAGATCGCGCTTGCCACAGCGTTGGGTCAAGGCATGTTGGATGTCAGCCCATTAACGATGGCGATGATGGCGGCGGCGATTATCAACGATGGGAATTCCCCCGAACCGTATTTCTTGATGGACACCCGCCTACATACTGAAGCAACGGATACAGCGCAGGCGTGGGTCCCGCAAATTGCCATACGCCCTAGCATCCCTTTAATGACGACCAACTCAGCACGACGTTTACAAGACCTTCTACGGGATGCGGTTGTCAACGGCGCGGCACAAAATGCAGGCCGTCCTGAGCTGGATATTGGAGGGCATGTATCCATCGCCTATTCAGGAGAACGGACGCATGTCTGGTTCATCGGCTTTGTCACGCTGAGCACACAAGAAGCGGTCGCCATCGCCATCGTGCTTGAAAACAGCAATGATATTGGGCGGGTCGCAGATATTGGTGGGGATGCGTTGCAAGCCGCTCAACAAGCGCTCACACAATCACCCTCTTAGCTCAGCCACCTTCCCATAAACGTTTGCGCAGTTTCAATTTGCGTGACCATTTGGCGGTACTGCTGTTGAGGTGCACCCAATGGCTGCTATAGCGCTGGACGTACTGCGCGGTTGCTAATGCCTGCACAAACTCCGTCGCGTTCTCAAACGGTTGAAGCACCGTAAGCGCACGTCCGTACTCAACACGAGAGTGTGCATCTGACCCTGCTGTCCCCTTAAGTTGATGTTTTTCAGCAAACGCTTGTGCGGCGGTATTATCGGCTTTGTACATACAGCGTGCATTAAAAATCTCAATCGCATCAACTTGATCCATGATGCGCAGTAAGTCTTCTTCGCGCCATGCACCTTTACGCAAACGGTCAAAAGGATGTGAGACGCTGATCGCCGCGCCTTGGTCGCGCAGGCGTTTGATCGTCTCCTCAGGAGAAAGGCCCGCAGGGATCGATTCTTGCAAGAAGTACCCTAAAAGCTCTCCTTGATTAGTCATAATTTCTTCGCCCACAATCACGCGGTCAGGGGCAATTTTTTGCATCGCCAAAGCGCCTTCAGCGGTGTTATGGTCAGTAATCGCAATTTTATCAATGCCGCGTTCATCACAGAGCTGTAAGATCGTCTCGTACTTGACGATACAATCTTTCGACCACAGCGTATGACTGTGTAATTCAACACGAACGGTGGGTTGTGTCATTGAAATCTCCTCTATCAAACGGCTTATTTTACCTCTGTAGGCACCCTCAAGGGAAGTTGAACTATGTTATAATCAATCTCTCATACGAAGATCGAAAGTCAGCTTATTGTGATAGCGTCAGGAAAACGTCAGGTTTAGCGCTTTTTTTCGCTTGAAAGATATGGCAGACTGACTTACGTCGTAAATGTGAGAAAGATGATCCACCGCGATGAAATCTCAATCTATACCTTCTTCCAATACAAATTCAGTCAAGCGTTGGCTTTTGATTGTTTTAGGGTTGCTCATTCTCTTTGCAGTAGGCGCTGTGGTCGTTTACTCTATGAATGAAGGGCGTGTGATCGCCCTTTTGCCTTACATCATCATCTGCGCTGTGATTCTTTTCTTCGTCACGCTCTTTGGGGCGTTCCAAGTCCGAAAGTCCTTCGCATCCGCGCCGGTGATAGCACTCGGCACATGGGTGGTGCTTGGAATCGTTGGCGCTGTGGGTGGTGCTTATCTATTTCAAAATAACCTTCCCCCGCGTTATCAACAAGAGCTGAGCGAACAATTACCCTTCTTGCGCTCGTTAATGGCGCCGACACCATCCGGCGGGATTGTGCCCACAGTAGACCCTTCCGCAAGTCAACTTTCGGCTGAAGACCTCTTATCAATGCCGATTATCGGCGGTAGCGAAAGCACATCAGAGCCAGAAACATCCCAAGAAGCGGGCGTTCCCACGCTCGAACCTGATGAAGGGGCGTTTTATAACACACGCATCCATCTGCGCATTCCGCCATCTACATCAAACCATGCCGACCAAGAGAAAACAGCGCCTGTATTGTTTGCGCAAGACCCCACCAGCACGCCCGTCCAGCCTCGCCCTCAACTTCCTGTGAGCGCACGCTTGAACGGCATCCAACACATTCAACAAGGCTGGAATAATTGTGGCCCTGCGAATATCACGATGGCGCTCAGCTATTTTGGATGGTCACGTAGTCAAGATTATGCGGCCAATCTCTTAAAACCAAATACAGAAGATAAAAATGTCAGCCCGGGCGAATTGGTGCGCTTTGTCAACACGTATACCGACCAACGCGCCATCACCCGCATGGGCGGGGATTTGTACTTACTGCGTAACTTATTGGCGCACAACTTCCCCGTCATCATCGAAACCGGATATTACCTTGAAGGCACCGACTGGCTCGGTCACTATCAAACCTTGATCGGCTACGATGAGATGGCATCGGCATTTTATCTGTATGACAGCAACCTCGGTTCAGGTGAAAATGGGACAGGGATTGCGACCTCGTACGTAGACCTTGACCGTGAATGGCAAGCATTCAACCGCCTGTTTATCGTGCTGTATGAACCTGAACGCGAAGGAGAACTCACAGGGATTCTCGGTGAATATGCCAGCGTCAACCGCGCCTATGAAATTGCACTCGAAACGGCCACCAACGAAGCCCGCGCAAACCGTCAAAACCCGTATGCATGGTTTAATATGGGCACGTCATATACTCGCTTAGGTCAGCATGAAGAAGCCGCCAGCGCCTATGACCAAGCGCGTATGCTCGGTTTACCCTTCCGCATGTTGTGGTATCAATTTGGCCCCTTTGAAGCCTATTTTGAAGCGGGACGTTACAGTGACGTAGAATCTTTGGTGCAAAATAACTTGACCAACGGGGCACAATACGTGGAAGAAACATTCTTCTGGCAGGGACAGGTGTTAGCGGCACAAGGGTCTGTGAGCGAAGCCGCAGCCGCTTACCGTCGCGCGCTCAACTTCAATCCCAATTATATTGCGGCACAAGAAGCGCTCGACAATCTCTAATCCGTAACGCACTTTGGACGATACCCCATTCTAGACATTATGGGGTATCGTTTATTCATTCTCCTGACACGCCATTTTTAAGGGACATTGTATTGACTACCGCATCCCCTGAAACTTCACCTAAAACACGCAGTATTGTCCAATCCACCATCATTGTCATCATCGCTTTTGGTATTGCCAAAATCATCAGTCTTGCTCAAACTGTCATCATCGCCCGTGAGTTTGGCGTAGGTGTTGATTGGGATATGTACTTGATCGCCAACCGCATCCCCGAAACCATCTTTAATTTGATCGGTGGGGGCGCGCTCGCGTTTGCTTTTATCCCTGTGTTTTCGGGTTTTCTCGCAAAAAATGATCGTGATGGGGCATGGAAACTCGCCAGCCGTGTGATCAATACAGTTTTTAGTTTGACACTCCTCGCGAGCATCATTGCCTTTCTGTTTGCCCCTACACTGGTAGAAGGCCTTGTCGCGGTGGATTACCCGAACCGCGCCGAAGTGATCGTGCAAATTGTCGATATGATGCGCCTCTTGCTCCTCAGCACATTAATTTTTTCCATCAGCGGCATCTGTATGGGGATTTTACAGAGCTTCAATGATTTCTTACTGCCTGCCCTCGCGCCCATTTTATTTGATGTCGGTATCCTTTTTGGGGTGATCTACCTCACAGATGGCTCTTTAGCGATGGGTGCAAGCTTCGTCGAAGGCCAAGCGACTGGCGGGTTTGGTATTAAAGGGGTCGCTATCGGTGCGGTATTGGGGGCATTATTACACTTAGGGATTCAAGTTCCCGGCTTAATAAAACGTAAAATCCGCTGGTATCCAACGTTGGGATGGAATGATCCCGACTTACGGCGTGTCGTCCGCTTGATGATCCCGCGCTTTTTAGATATTGGCTTATTATCATTTGTCACGCTCACCGTCACCAGTTATGCGACAGCACTCGGTGAAGGGGCGATCAGCGCGTTCGATTGGGGATGGCGCTTGATGCAAATTCCGGAAACGCTCATTGGAACGGCGATGGGCACGGTCATCTTCCCGACGTTAGCCGCCCTTTCCTCGTTAAATGATGTGAGCGGAAAACGTAACGCGATGTCCGGTGCGGTGCGGTTCATCTTAATTGGCACGATCCCATCCGCCATTGGGTTGATTTTATTGGGGATTCCCCTACTCAGTTTATTAGAAGGTGGCGCCTTCGATGCCAGCGCTACCGAATTGATTTACAGTACCTTACGCTTCTTCGCCATCGGCATCATCGTGCACTCGGTATTAGAGGTCATCAACCGCAGTTTTTATGCCGACAAAGATACGCTCACACCCCTTCTGGTGAGTGTGGGTGGCACCCTCGTCACATTGGGTACTTCGCTCTACTTTACAGGCTTGCTCACCGACCCTACCCCTGACGTGAGCAAAGTCGGCGGGCTGGCTTTAGGCAACACGCTTGGCATCACCTTTGAAGTCGCCGTTTTGATGTTCCTGTTGCGTGGGCGCTGGGGTGGTTTGAATGAAAACAGCATCGCAAAAACAGCGATCAAGACCTTGATTGCAGGGGTGGCGATGGGCGTCGTCATCGTGGTTTTGCAGTCGGTCTTCAACACAATCAGCCCGACCCCATCCACCACCATGACCCTCATTCAAATCGCAGTGCAAATGGGCGTCGGCATCATCGTCTTTTTTGGTGTAACACTTTTATTACGTATGGAAGAAATCACAACGATCATCCAAATGATACGTCAGCGTATTTCTAAGCTCAGAAAGGCACCCTAAAATGTCACTTCGCATTAAAATTTTGACATTAGGCATGGTTTCTACCAATGCGTACCTCATTGGCGATGACGAAACGAAAAAAGCCATTTTGATTGACCCTGTAGATCAGGCGGACATCCTCTTTGATTCCGCAAAAAAAGAAGGCTGGGCGATAGAACTCATCCTCGCCACACATGCACATTTTGATCACGTGTTGGCGAGCAAAAAGATCAAGGAATTGACCCAAGCCCCTTTCTGGATTCATCAAGATGCTGCGAAAACACTCGCTCTCCTTCCGCAACGTGGGGTTCACTATACGGGAACGCCGTTTCCCGAAGCGGCAGAACCAGATCAGTTTTTAACCACCGAAAGCGAAAAAATTGATGTGGGCAATATTCACCTAGAAACGCTGTACACCCCCGGCCATGCGCACGGTCACATCGCGTTTTATATGCCCTCGCATAAAATTGTGTTTTCTGGGGACGCTCTGTTTGCAGGAAGCATCGGCAGAACCGACCTTGAGGGCGGTAGTCTTGATGTGTTACTCAACTCCATCCAAACCAAACTGCTCACGCTAGAAGATGATGTGATCGTGCTGTCAGGGCATGGGGATCAAACCACCATCGGGGAAGAACGCATCCATAATCCGTATTTACAAGAACTGCGATAGACGGGTTCATGGCTGAATTCGCAAATCAATATTCGTTTGTCATCTTTAGTTGCGTAGCCATCATCGGCATCGCAATGTTGTTACGGATGCGCCGTGTAGACAAGCGGTTGAGCTTGGCGACGATGGTGATCCTGTTCGCATTCTTAGGAACGCTCAACCTAGCCCTGCGCACGGGGGGCAGTGATGTACACTCGTTGGAAGAAGCTGAGGCCGTACTCAACAATCAAACGCCGACGCTCATCCAGTTTTTTAGCAATTACTGCGCAGGTTGCATGGCGGAACGACCAGAATTTGACATGCTCATACGTAAGATTCAGGAGCTTTATCCCAACCAATATAATATCTTGCGAATTGATATTCATACTGCCTACGGACAAGTTTTACGAGAACGTTACGGTTTCAGCTTTTCGCCAGAATACATTCTTTTAACAGGTGACGGTGAAGAAATTTGGCGTGGGCATTCTCGCCCCTCGTTAGAATTGATCGCTCAAGCCGCCGCCTAACATTCAATTTATCGGGGTAAGATGCGCCATATTCTTTTGATTTTCCTAGACGGTATTGGGCTTGGCGAAGCGAGCACAGAAACCAACCCTTTCGCTGTCGCAGAAATGCCCATATTACAACAATTTACGAACGGTCAAGCGTGGTTAAAAAATTTACCGCGCATTGAAACTGATCATTCCTTATTCATTCCAACCGACCCGCGCATGGGGGTAGCAGGCCGTCCTCAAAGCGCCAGCGGGCAAGCCTCGATCTTGACTGGAATTAACGTCCCTGAACGGATTGGTGAGCATTACGGCCCGCGTCCCAACCCAGCGATTCGCGCCATCTTAGCGGAAGACAATTTTTTTAAGCAGGTGGTTAACCGTGGCATGACGGCATCCCTGCTCGAAGCCTATCCCCCCCAATTCCACAAAGTGATCGACAGCGGGAAGCGCCTGCGTTCCAGCTACCAACAAGCGCCTCATGAAGCGGGACTTCGGCTTTTTACAGAAGATGATTACAATGCCGGAAATGCCCTCTCGGTGGATTGGACAGGCGAAGGCTGGCGACGCGACTTAGGCTATACTGATTCCCCCGTCTACACACCCGAAGAAGCGGGGCGCAAGATGGTTGAGCTTTCACGCCAGTATCATTTTGCGTTCTTTCCGAATTGGGCGACCGATATGATCGGGCATCGTGGCAGTGTCGCCGATGGCGTGAAGATGCTCGAAACCTTTGACGGAGTCATGGCAGGCGCGTTGAGCCTCTGGGATATGGACGAAGGACTCATCATCATCACGAGTGATCACGGCAACTTGGAAGATTTAAGCCACACGAAACATACTGAAAATGACGTCCCAACCTTAATCATTGGGAACGGCAAGCACCTCTTTCGTGACCTTCACACCCTTGCAGATATCACCCCGCTTATGGCGCAGTATCTCTTTGCTTCGTAAGATGCGGCATTGATATCCGTCAAGGATATTAGGTCTATTCAATTACCCAGCAAGGAATTTTATATGGTTGACCCACAAGCCATGCGCGCTACCCTACGGTATTGGGCGAGCGGCGTATCGGTCGTTACAACTGCTGTCGGTGACCGTCTCGCAGGAATGACGGTGAGCGCGTTCAATTCTCTTTCTCTCGACCCTCCCATGATCCTTGTGTGTCTGAGCAAAGATTCTCACACCGCCCAATTTGTGATGGACACAAAAAAATTTGGGGTGTCCTTCTTGGGCGATCATCAAGCCCATTTATCGGATCGTTTTGCAGGTCGCATCGCGTCTATTGATCATGAAAACCGTTTTACAGGTGTGCCTATCCACACGGCCGTTACGGGTGCGCCTATTTTGAGCGAAGCAGTAGGATGGATGGACTGCGAAGTGAGTCAAGCATACGACGGTGCCACTCACTGGATCGTCACGGGGCGTGTGTTGGCAGCGGGACAAACCCAAGCCGAACCCTCCCCACTTGTATATTTTGATCGCCACTATAGAACGTTAAGCACACTCGAATAGAAGGATGCCCTTGCATGTCAAACTGGAATGAGGAACAGCTCACCACCATAGGAAATGCCGACGAGCTTGAAATTTCGTCCCAAAGCTCGGATGGCACTTTCACTAAATATATTCCGATTTGGGTTGTGCGTGTGGGCGACAATATCTACGTGCGCTCGGTGCATGGCACGACGTCAGGTTGGTATTCGGCAACCCAAGTGCAGCATCAAGGACAAATAAAAGTCCCCAATCTGGAAGCGCCAGTCACCTTTGTGAATGTTTCGATGGATGACACAGACCACGATCAAATTGATACGGTCTACCAAACGAAATACAGTGGCTATCCTAAAATTTGGGTGGACCCTACCTTCACACCTGTAGCGCGCGGGGCGACGCTCAAACTGATCCCTCGTTAGTCTGAACCCTATATGAATGACGTGTTGAGCAAAAAAGCATCCATTCATATAGGGTTCTTACTCTGTCACATTCCCTAGTGCCTTGACTCAACATGACCCTCATCGTACAATGAGCGACGCAAATTGCATTGGATAACACACCCTAAATGTTTGAACAATTGACAAACCGACTCCAAGGTGTCTTTGATGGCTTGGGGGGTATCGGTAAATTAAGCGAACAAGATGTAGACAAAGTGATGCGTGAAGTGCGTATGGCACTTCTTGAAGCAGACGTTGCTTTGCCAGTTGTGAAAGACTTTATTGGCCGCGTCAAAGAAAAAGCCGTCGGTCAAGATGTTTTACGCAGCATGAAACCCGGACAGATGGTCGTCAAAATTGTTCACGAAGAACTTTTAGAAACCCTCGGCGAACCCGGGCGTTTGAACTTTGCAACCAGTCAAAAACCGCATGTCATCATGTTGGTGGGGTTACAAGGCTCTGGTAAAACGACAACGGCGGCAAAACTTGCCGTGTCTCTGCGTCGTGATGGTCGCCAACCGTTCCTTGTTGCGGCAGATACTTACCGCCCCGCAGCAGTTCAGCAGTTGGTCACTTTAGCGAAGCAGGTCAGCATCCCCTACTATGAAGAAGGGGTCAGCGCCAAACCGCAGGACATCGTCCAACGCGGTGTGCAAAAAGCAAAAGAAGCAAGTGCTGCTGTCGTCATTTTGGATACCGCAGGTCGGTTACAAATTGATGACACGTTGATGAATGAGCTTGAAGAAATCAAACGGCGGACGAACCCAGCAGAAATTCTGTTGGTTGCCGACGCGATGACGGGTCAAGAAGCGGTCAATATTGCTGACGGCTTCAACAAACGACTCGGCATCACAGGGTTGATTTTGACAAAAGTCGATGGTGATGCACGGGGTGGCGCCGCGCTTTCAATGCGCGCGGTCACGGGCGTGCCGATCAAATTCCTCGGTACGAGCGAAAAGATTGACGGTTTTGAAGTTTTCCATCCAGACCGTCTCGCACAGCGTATTCTCGGCATGGGTGACGTGCTCACCTTGATCGAAAAAGCGCAAGAAGAATTTGATGAACAAGAGGCGCTCAAGCTCCAAAAGAAGATGCTTGAGAACCAATTCACCTTACAAGATTTCTTAGATCAACTGAAAAAAATCCGTCGGATGGGGTCGATCACCAGTTTACTCGGCATGGTGCCGGGCTTAAGCCAGTTGAAAAACCAAATCAACGAACAAGATGCAGAAAAGCGTATGAGCCGTGTCGAAGCGATCATTAATTCGATGTCTGCGGCTGAACGCAAAAACCCTAAAATCCTCAACGCCAGCCGCAAAAAACGTATTGCTGCGGGAAGTGGCGTCGAAGTGAGAGACGTGAACGAAGTTCTCAAGCAGTTTGCAGACATGCAAACCATGATGAGTCAGGTTCGTAATGGCCGTATGCCCGGAATGCCCGGGGGCTTTCGACCAAGGCGCTAGACCGGAGCGACTCTACGCCCCGCCTCTACCGCAACTGAGTTACGTGTAGTTTTCCGTGCCAGTGGCTTCCCGTTTAATTTCAAACGCATGGAAGCGCAAATTTAAGGAGCAAGTATCAAATGGTTCGTCTTCGTTTTCGCCGTGTAGGTCTTAAGGGTCAACCTTCATATCGTATTGTTGTCACTGACCAACGCAACCAACGTGATGGTAGCTTTATTGAAATCATCGGCCATCACAACCCCCGTACCCAACCTTCTACCGATGTGATCAATGAAGCTCGTGCGCTCTATTGGTTAAGTGTTGGTGCTCAACCCACCGATGCAGTTCGCCAACTCTTGAAGCGTACAGGCACACTGGAACGCTATGAACGCGTGCGCAAGGGTGAAAGCATTGAAGCTGTCGCAGCCGATGCACCAGCAGCCGATGTCAGCCCACGTACCCGCTACGATTCACCCGAAGAAGGCAAAGGCACTTTCAAGCCCAAAGCCAGCTAATTTTGTCTATCATAACGTCATGAGGGTAACGCAGTTTGCGAAAGTCTTATGATGCATTGATGTGACAATCGTTGAATGGATAAGTAAGGATGAATTTGGGGCGGTTGATCTTCACCGCCTCAAATTTTCCTTATAAACTACAATCGGAACGTAAAAGATATGGCAGCTCAAAATTCAAATTCTTTAGAAAGTTTAATTGAATACGTCGCGAAGAGCTTGGTGGATGACCCCACTCAAGTTAAAGTGCGTCGCCGCGATACCAATAACTCTGTGATCTATGAGCTTCATGTTGCTACAGCAGATACAGGGCGCATCATTGGTAAAGGTGGGCGTGTCGCTAATGCGCTACGTGCATTACTGCGCGTCGATGAAAATGACCCTAAAGGCAAACGTATTATTTTGAAGATTGTTTAATGACAAACCAACCGAAGTCTTCAGAAGACCGTCCAAAATACCTACTTCTTGGCGAAATTTTACGTCCACATGGCATTCGCGGTGAAGTTAGAATGCGTGTGTTGACGGACTATCCCGAACGCATTGGCGAACTGGAAACCGTCTATTTAGGGCGTCATGAAAACGACCCTGACCCCAAACCCTACACTGTCGATTCAATGCGGATGCACCAGCAGTATGTGTTGTTGAAACTCAATGGCATTGAAGACCGCACCATCGCTGAGCGTCTGCGCCAACTGATCGTCATGGTGGACATTCAACATGCGGTGCCGTTGGAAGAAGGCGAGTTTTATCTGTTTGAACTCATCGGCCTCACGGTAAAAACTGAAGACGGGGAAACCCTCGGTGAGTTGGTTGAAGTCTTAGAAACAGGCGCAAATGATGTTTATATCATCGCTAGCCCTGAATATGGTGAGGTGTTACTGCCTGCCATTGAAAGCACCATCATCAAAACCGATGTTGCAAATAATGAGATGATTGTGCGAATCCCTGAAGGTTTAATTCCAAATAAGCCCTAACTGGTTCATTCCAGCACGGCTTATTTAACCATCATAACTGTATGAGCCAACACAAATACTGGCTAGGGTTTAGCCTCATTCCCGAAATCGGCCCTCGACGGCTTCAACGTTTAAGAGAGTCCTTTGACGATTTAGGTGAGGCTTGGCATGCACCTGAAACGAAACTCCGTTCCACTGGCCTAGAACCCCGCATCGTTTCTAATTTAATTCAACAGCGCGCTAAAATTGATCTGACAACGGAAATGAGCCGAATTTCAAAAGTCGGTGCACGGCTCATCACCTTAGATGACAGCAGTTATCCTCCATTTTTACGCGAAACCTCATCCCCGCCGATTGTGTTATACGTCAAAGGGGATTTTCCCGACCCGCTCAACCGCACGCTGGCCGTTGTTGGTACGCGAAAAGCCACGCAATACGGCAAAGATATCGCTTTTCAGTTTAGTCGTGATCTAGCCTATCATAATGTGGTGATTGTCAGTGGCTTGGCGCAAGGGATCGATATCGAAGCGCATAAAGGCGCGCTGGATGGCGGTGGTTATACCATCGCGGTATTAGGCTGTGGGATCGACCGTGTCTACCCCTACGAAAATCAAAAGTATGCGTCCGCCATTATTAAACAAGGCGCGCTCATTTCTGAATTTCCAATTGGCTCACGGCCAGACCGACATCATTTCCCCCGTAGAAATCGTATTATTAGCGGAATGTCATTAGGTGTGTTAATCGTAGAAGCGCCTATCAACAGCGGTGCGCTGATCACTGCCGAAATTGCTACCGAACAAGGCAGAGATGTATTCGCGATTCCGGGGAATATTTTTCAAGCGACAAGTCATGGCCCCAATCGTCTGATTCAAGACGGGGCGAAAGCCATCACCAATGTAGAGGATATTTTAGAAGAACTCAACATTGTTTACGAAGGGGTTGAAAGACGACAGCAAACCGAAAGCATCGCCCCGACAACCGAAGTGGAATCCAGCATCTTGCGTCATATGACTGTCGATCCCATTCACATTGATGATCTGGTACGCTTAAGTGGTTTACCGGTCGCGTTAGTTTCAAGTACGTTGACGATCTTAGAATTAAAAGGACTTGTGAGAGCCTTTAGTCAAATGCAGTATGGTTTAGTGAACAAAATTTGAACATGATTCGATACTTCATCAGTTAGAGAGATGGAAAGGACAAGTCAAAAGTGAAGCATTATTATGCTTTAATCATGGCGGGGGGTGGAGGCACACGTTTGTGGCCGATGAGTCGCAACCAAACGCCTAAACAAATACTTCCGATCATCGAAGAACAATCGATGTTAAGCGTCAGCGTTGAACGGCTTGCTCCCCTTTTCCCGCCAGATCATATTTATGTTGTCGCAGGTGAGCAGTATAAAGAAGTCTTGCGTGAACATGCGCCGGATATACCAGAAGAAAACTTTATCATTGAGCCGTATGGTAAGGATAATGGCCCTGCTGCCCTCTTAGGTATCACACATATCTATAAACGTGATCCAGAGGCTGTCATCGCCTTTTTAACGGCAGATCATCACATCGCCGAAAAAGATCGTTTCCGTCAAGTCCTACAAGCAGCCGCCAACATCGCCCTAAAAGATTACATCGTCACGCTGGGCATTTCGGCATCTTTACCTTCCACTGCCTTTGGCTACATCCAACGCGGTGACGTCATTGAAACGATGGAGGGCTTTAGAATTTATGAGGCCAAACGGTTTACCGAAAAACCGGATATGCAAACGGCGATTCAGTTCATCCGTTCAGGGAAATACAGTTGGAATAGTGGGATGTTCATTTGGACAGCCAAACGCGCCATGAGCGAGTTTGCAACCCAACAGCCCGAAATGCACGCGTTGATGTCACAATTAGCGCCGGCCATCGGCACAGATGCCTATACAGAAAAGCTAGAAGAAATCTGGGAGCCGATCACAAAAATCTCGATTGATTATGCGGTCATGGAAAATGCCGAACGGATGGCCGTCATCCCCGTTGATATTGGTTGGAGCGACGTTGGAAGTTGGGATGCACTTTTTGATGTTTTGAATCTCGACCAAGACGGAAATGGCTTTAAAGGAAGCGCGCCAAATAAAATCATTATCGACACAAAGCATACACTCGTTTATAGTGACAAACTCATTGTGACGATTGGTGTAGAAGATTTAGTGATTGTTGACACGGGGGATGTCTTGATGGTGTGCCACAAAGACCGCACTCAAGACGTGAAGAAAGTAGTCTCAACACTGCGTGAATCTAACCAAATTGATTACCTATAATCTAGAAAAACACATTCAAGAACATTTAGAAGGATGGGTATGAGCGACCCAATTCAAGCATATTGTGTCAAATGCAAAACCCGTCGTGACATGCTAAACCCAGAAGCGACGTTCACCGCAACTGGAACCCCCGGTACGCGGGGAACGTGCGCTGTCTGTGGCACGACCCTATTTCGTATGGGGAAAACGTCAGCACATGAGGGCTTAGAAAAGCCTGCTGTAGTGGCGAAGCCGACGACGAGAAAAACACAAAAAACAACAAAAACAGCCACCAAACGAAGCACGACCAAAAGCTCAACAAAGACGACTTCAACCAGCAAGTCGAAGAAGTCAGCAGGAAAAGGCCGTAAGACAACACGCGGTAAATCTGGTGAGTTTGATGAGAGTAAATTACCCAAGCGGGTAGGCAAATTGGTGATCGTAGAATCACCCGCGAAAGCCCGAAGCGTGGGACAATATTTGGGAAGTGGCTATACCGTAAAAGCGTCACGCGGGCATGTGCGTGACTTGTTAGTGTCTCAGCTTTCGGTCGATGTAGAGAATAACTTTGAACCCAAATACCGCGTCACAAACGATAAACGCGATGTGGTCAAAGAGCTTTCTGCGTTGGCAAAGCGCGCGAACGAAATCTATCTTGCAACCGACCCTGACCGCGAAGGTGAAGCCATCGCATGGCATTTGATTTCTGCGACAGAAATCGAAGATAAACCCGTGAAGCGCGTCGTTTTCCATGAGATCACGAAGCCCGCTGTCGCCGAAGCATTTAACCAACCGCGCGACATTGATATGAATCTGGTCAATGCACAGCAAGCCCGCCGTATCATGGATCGTTTAGTGGGCTTTCCAGTCAGTGAATTGCTGTGGAACAAAGTCCGTAACGGCTTGTCTGCGGGGCGCGTTCAAAGCGTTGCCGTCAGGCTCATCGTAGACCGTGAACGTGAAATCGAAGCGTTTGTCCCGCGGGAATATTGGACATTAGACGCAGAACTGGCCAAGCAAGTCAAAAACGGCGTCAAAGAAGCGCGTTCCTTTATGGCGCGTCTCGTTAAATACGAAGATGATGATGTCGATTTTGGGCACGAAAGCGCCGTAGAACCCCATTTAGCGGTCCTGAAGCGTTCTGAGTACATTGTGCAAGAAGTGAAGCGTGGTGAGCGCCAACGCAAGCCTTCACCGCCATTTACAACCAGCACCTTACAACAAGAAGCCTCGCGCCGTCTTGGGTTTTCCGCATCACGCACGATGTCCGTCGCGCAAATGCTCTATCAAGGTGTGGATGTAGGCACTGCGGGGTCAGCCGGTCTGATCACCTATATGCGTACTGATAGCCTGAACATTTCCGAGCAAGCACAAAAAGAAGCGCGTGACTTCATCCACAACCGTTTTGGCAAGCCTTTCATGCCCGCCAAAGCCCCTGTCTATAAGACAAAGAGCAAAGGCGCGCAAGAGGCACATGAGGCCATTCGTCCAACGGATGTGATGCGCACCCCAGACGCCATTCGCAAGTTTGTCACGACAGATCAATACAAACTCTATAACCTGATTTGGCAGCGTTTTGTCGCCAGTCAAATGTCGAATGCGGTCTATAACACTCTGCGCGTAGACATCAACGCAGGCGAGCCGAATAAGAAGAAACCCTACTTATTCCGCGTCAGTGGCAGCACCATCAAATTTGCAGGCTTTTTAGCCCTCTACGAAGACAGCCGTGATGAAGATATGGCTCAAGACGAGGATGAAGGCCGTATTCTGCCTGATATGGAAGTCGGCGAAGTGCTGGATTTACGCAAATTATTACCCGAACAGCATTTCACCCAACCGCCACCGCGTTTCACAGAAGCCACGTTAGTACGTGCGCTCGAAGAATACGGCATCGGACGACCGAGCACCTATGCAAGTACCGTCTCTGTCATCCAAGATCGGGATTATGTCACGACGAAAGACAAGCGCATGATTCCAACCGATATCGGGCGCTTGGTCAATGATCTTCTGGTGGAATACTTCCCAAATATCATGGACTTCCAATTCACCGCCAAGATGGAAGATGAATTGGATCAGATTGCGGAAGGTAAATTAGAATGGCGGCCTGCCCTTTCTGAATTCTATGAACCGTTTGAGCGTCAGCTCAATAACGCCCGTAAAGAGATGCCACGAGTTGAGCAAGTCGAAGAAGTGGGGCGAGATTGTCCTGTGTGTGGCAACCCACTCATCATCAAGTACGGACGGTTTGGGAAATTTATCGGCTGTTCAGATTATCCGAACTGCACCCACACCGAACCCTTACTCGAAAAACTTGATGTCCCTTGCCCGCAATGCGGAAAAGAACACGGCGGTGAGATCATCGTTCGACGCAGTAAACGAGGCAAAGTATTCTACGGTTGTTCACGGTATCCCGAATGTGATTTCACGAGTTGGAAGAAGCCGTTAAAAACCCCATGCTTAAATTGTGGTGGTTTGCTGGTCGAACTCAACAAGTACACAGCCCAATGCCAGCAATGCAGTAATAAATATAAAATCAGTGAATTGCCCATTCCCGATAAAGAAATGGCCTAATTTACTCCCCAAAAAGTCAGGGTGGTTTCCCCTTCTAAGAGAAAACCACCCTTTGGTTATAAATTCGTAATGAATTTTTACCTGCCTCTCTTTGCAAATATTCACTAGTCGCGTGTACTATATGAGATGATTTGCGCACCGGTTGCATCTATTTATTGACCTTGTGAGTGAGATGCAGTCCATCAAAACCCCAGAGCGAAAGGTCGCAGAGCATGAAGTTTCTTAAAGATAGTTACAACGGCATTTATAAAATTGTCTTAAAACCGTACATGCCTAGACGCAATACCGTATTAGCAATCATCATTGGCGTGATTGTGGGCCTTGCGTGGGCATATGTGATCGCACCGGTCATCTTCTACGATGCTGATCCGAGTACGCTAGAGCAAAGTTGGGTTGACGAGTGGGTCAAGTTATTAGCAGACCGTTATGCGACGGCGAACTCGGATGTTAGCGACAACATTCGCGACCTGCTTGCGCAAGTACCCAACCCATTAGAGACGATAGATCGCCTCTTGCAAACGCCGGGTGAAGAAGCAAATTATGGGCGATTGAACGACATACGCCCGTTTGCGGTAGAAGCAGAAGCGACTGCGGTCGCTGCCCCTGAACCCAATTTAGGAGCGAGTATTCCGCCGTTCATCATTGCCCCGCTTTTACTTGTCGTCATTTTGGTGATCCTCTCGCTACTTTGGGGGATGTTGATCAAACCCAACGTGTGGGACCCCTTGGTCAGACGCGCGGGTGGTCAAAAAGAGAGTGAAGAAGTCGTTGCTATCCGCGAGCAAGTACAGGCCGCGAAACAAGCCGAATCAACCCTCCGTACCGACTTCACCAGCACCAGTTACGGGACACCCCTCATCCAACGGATGTCGTCCTATATTCTTGGGCGTGGCAACTATGATGACTCATTCAGCATCGAAGACGCGAATGAGATGTTCTTAGGGGAATGTGGGGCGAGTATTTCAGAAGTGATTGGTACGGGTGACCCTGAAAAGGCGACCGCCATCGAAGTTTGGTTATTCGACAAAGACGACTATCAACGCACGATGACCAACGTCTTCGCCTCCGAATATGCGTTTAATGACCCTGCCCTGCGCGCTCGTTTAGAGCCAAAAGGCGAAGTCGTTTTAGCACAGCCCGGCGCGGTGACCGTCCTCGAAACCAACACGTTGCGCTTACAAGCACGCGTTGTGAACATCGAATATGGTTCGGGTTCATTACCTGCAAACAGCTTCTTCCAAAAGTTGACGATTGAATTTGCCGCGTGGCGTAAAGGGGCAGCAGGCGCCGTTGCATCACAACCTGTGATGACGACCACAACCACGGTTGTTCAGCAACAACCGGATGCGTTTTATGCGCCACCGCCACAACCTGTAGCACAGACGGTTGCGCCTCAACAACCCGCGCCACCCCCTCAGCAGGTTGTCTATGCACCGCCACCTGTACAACAACCGCCTGTAAACCCCTTACCTAGCGTAAGCCCATACGCGCCACCACCGAGCCAAGTGCCCTCTCAACAAGATGAGGATGATCCTTTTGGCGGGACGGGTAACTTTACACCCATCAGCTAAACACAAACAAAAAAGCGGAAGAAGTTTTCTTCCGCTTTTTTGTTTCTTTAGGGTGAGAAGTTATTTCACTTTTTTGATTTTGAAGGTGATGTCACCACCGGGGGTTTTAGCGACGACTTTATCCCCTTTTTTGTGACCAATCAAAGCGCGACCGATTGGGCTTTCATTTGAAATTTTACCTTCGGCTGGGCTGGCTTCGGCACCGCCCACGATGGTATAAACTTCATCTTCATCACTGCCATCTTCAACAATCGTCACCGCAGAACCAATCCCGACAATACCGCTCTCCTCATTCACAGCGATGATCGCAGTACGCAAGATGTTCTCTAAATATTGAATACGACCTTCCGTAAATGCTTGTTGTTCTTTCGCGTCGTGATAATCTGCATTTTCTTTCAGATCACCCATCGACACAGCTTCGGAAAGTTTCTTAGCAAGTTCCGGCCGACGTATAGTCAACAAATCATTTAATTCTGTACGTAAAACTTCGGCACCCTCTGGTGTCAAATAGGTAGGCTCAACCATCGTCATAATTCCTGATCTAATGCTAGTAACTTTGGGAGATAAGTGTAATGCTTTAATTATAGCTGAACTTGCTCTCGGCGGTGACTTGCCAATGTCGCAACATTTAAGCGATGTAACCGAGGCGCTGTTCCATTCAGCAAAATTCGGCTCTTACCACAACTTTCAATATCGATATTATCTAAAGCGGCTTGTGGGTTTTGGCTTAACAACGCTTTATCAACCGCATCACGAAGTCGTTCAAGATACTCGATATCACTTGTTATTTTTTCTTCAACTTCACCCCGTAAAACGATGTCCCCGTGGCCTTGAACAATATGTTCGTAACTATCGCCCCGTAAACTGAGTAAAGAAGTCATCAACTCGTCATAGTTGCCATCGATAAAATAAGGCACAGGCAAGACCGTATCGGCGCTTAGAAGAATTCGATCTTCGCGAATTAAGCACGAAATCGAATCTGAACTATGGCCGGGGGTTAACCACATTTCTAATGTTTTGTTTCCAAAGCGGTATTCAAACCGCCCTGAACTAAACGTCTGCGTAGGTAATACAATCTCAATATCCCGTAATTCAGGGGAAGTACGCTTTGCGTTTTCGAGGCTTTCACGGCCGCGACCATTTAACAAATCATAACAGCGTTGGTGAGCAATCACCTGAGCGCCCGAAAAAAAACACGTACCTGTGCTATGATCGGCATGATGGTGGCTTAAAATGACGACTTCAACGCGGGAATTTAAACGGGTTTCGACAAACCGCTTAATCCAGCGGGTTTCGTCAGGGTACAGCAAGGTGTCAAAAAGGATGGCACCCTCTGGGGTTACAATAACAGTCGCGGTGGCTTGAGCATAGAGATCGCTTACAAAAACGATGACATCATCAGCTATACGTTCTCGCTGCATGAAAGCTTTTTTCACTCACAATGATCTTCACTAGTGAAAGTCAGTATAGTGATTGGGGTATTGAAAATCAAGGTAAAGACATTTTTCTCTTGTTGAGACCCTTGTTTTATGTTTTATGAATGAGGTTTATTTATGAATAAAATAAAGCGCATACACCTTTCACAACTCGTCATCCTGTTGATGATGAGTATCGTATTGGGTGTATGGTCGATGGGTTCCATCCAAGCACAGCCTGTGTTTCGTATTGGTGTGATTGCGCAAGAAAATAGCCCTCTTGCAAATGGGGTACGCCTCGCCATCAACAACCTCAATGCGATGGGTGGGATTCAAACCGCAAATGGGACAAGTTTTTATCTCGAAACTGTAGTGCACTCTGTCGAAACTGCGGGGAATATGGCGAACGTCGTCAGCCAGTTTCAACTCTCACAAGTGATTGCGGTCATCGGCCCGATCAATAACGATGATGTTTTCAACAACTTAAATCTCTTACAAAGTCTAAACGTTCCAATTTTAACCCCCGCTACCAGCGACACGATCCTGACGTCTGATGCGACAGGACGGATCATCCGCGTGCGCGCGGCTGACATGACCCAAGGGCAAGCATTAGCGAATTTTCTGATCCGTGAATTTGCCATTACGGATATTGCGACCATCCAACTGGATGCGGGAAGCACTTCGAATGTCATCGGTTTCTCAACGGCGGCATCTACATTAGGCGTGACGCCACAACCCGCGTTATTGATGCGTCAAGCGAGCGAACTGCCGAATATTGTTGACCGACTCACCACCACGAACAATGAAGTTGTTGCCGCCTTTGGCGACCCCATCAACGCGGCGAATCTTTATACACAACTCAAAACGCACAACTGGGATGGCATTTTCATCTACCCGAACGCAGATGATCCAGCGTTTCGCGCTGGCGTTCCCGATCATCTACTTGAAGGGATTTTATACAGCAGTTCATGGGTGTTCACCGCCGATGATTCGGTGAGCAATGAATTTTTAAATCAATACGTCCGTGAGTACGCCTCAATCCCGAATTCATTGGCCGCCGCTGGTTTTGATGCTGTGCGTCTGCTGGCGAGTGCGCTGCCGCATCAAGGGGAACTGTTACACAACCTCATCACTCGTGATTATGTGGTTGGGGTGCAAGGTTTACTTCGTCCTGAACAATTTGGCAACGGCGAAACCAGCAGTAACGTGATTATTGCGCGGATGAACCCCTTCGGAAGTCCAGAAGTTTTAGTGCGCATTGGTGAAGGTACAATTCAACCCACCCCACAACCAATACCCACACGCATCTTCACTATCGTCCCACTCACAGCGACACCCTCCCCCACTAGCACGCCCGAAGGCACGACGATCACGGTGCGCAGTGAATTTCAGAATGTACGCAGTGGGCCGGGGATGCAATACGATATTCTGGGTCAGCTCAATGTGAATGAGCAAGCACAGGTCATCGGCGCGAATATCGATTACTCATGGGTCGTGATCGCGTTTCGAGGTCAACAAGGATGGTTAGCAACCTATCTGGTTGAAGTGTTCGGGGACTTGCGAACTGTGCCTATCGTGCCACCGCCCCCCACACCCACGCCTAATTACACCGCGACCCCGACCCCACAACCGGAGCCGGATTTGGTGATAGAAGGCGCGGCCGTTTTACCTAGCACGATCATCCCCCAACAACCATTCACGCTGAGTGTGACCGTCCGCAATAACGGTGGCAGTCGCGCCCCAGCGTTCACCATCGGCGCACAGCTCGCGCCTGATAACCTGCGCGTGGAATCGATCATCCCTGTTTTGGATGCGGGACAAAGCGCCGTTGTACAAATGACTGGCACGCTCAATTTCACGGGGCGTTACAACGCCGCATTAACGGTTGACCCGAATAATCAAGTATTTGAAGGGGTGAATGGGGAACTCAATAACACGTTTAGTTTCAGCTACGTGATCGACCGCCCCACGCTCACAACCTCACAACGGGTGTTGAATATCGGCGAAACTGCTGACCTTGAAGGGAATCTCGTTCAAGGTGATTTGAATTGGAATAACGCGACAGGTATCACCCAGTTAGAAGCGATCTTTGGGGCGCAGATCGGCATCATGCCCGCCAGTGATTTTTATAACGTCCACTATGATCTGATCAATGTGGGCATCATTAACCGCCCCGCAATTCCGATTTCGGAACTTCAGCCGAATATGACGTTGGGCATCTTCACAGCCGATGGCAACCGAGGCGTGATCCGCATTGACAGCGTCACCCACGAACAAATCATCTTCACCTATCGCATCTATCAAGGCTAAAAATAAAACACCCGCCGTGTCTTATAACGGCGGGTGTTTTTTAAGGCAATTACGGGTTCAGTTGAATATCAATGAACGTGGTGCGGTTCGGGTACACATAGATGATTTCGTTAAAACGGGTGCGGTTTCCATCGCTCACCGTCACCTGATAGTAGTTCTCAGGTAAATCCCCAATGGTGAAGTTTTCCCCTATCGCGGGGTCGGAATTCACCGTGTTATCGTGATAAGTGTAGGCGTAACGGGTGATGTCTGACGATTGAATCGTCACCGCCGCATCATACAGAATGTTGCCTGCGGGATCAGTGACACGGCCGGCTAGAGTTCCGAAGGTGATAAACGGACGAATCCACAGTTCAGGGTTGCGCGTTGAATTGATGCTGTTAGGGTTGCCAATGCGCACTTCAAAATGGAGATGCGGGCCAATCGCCACACCTGTTGCGCCGACGGTTCCAATCTCATCCCCTGCGGCAATCGGCTGGCCTTGGGTCACGGTAATACGATCCATGTGACCGTAGAGCGTGTAAATCGTCTGCCCGTCCGCTGTGCGCGTAGCGTGTTCGATGACGACCAGTGTCCCATAATAATCCGGAATAGGGCCAAAGAGCGTCGTCGTATCTTGCCCTGCAAAATACACGACCCCATCACCAGCGGCAAACAGAGGCGTGCCACGCGGGTTGACAAATTCAACCCCGAGATGGGTTTGGAAACGACCACCTGCCGTTCCGCCATAAGGATACGTGCGGTCTACCCAGTTCGTCCCTGAATTGGACACGGGACGCGAAAAGATGTAGTGATCCACCACTTGAATAGTTCCATCGGCAGGCGGTGGGGTCCATGTTGGCGGTGGCGTGAAGTTTGGATCATTTGAAGGGGTCATCGGCGTTGGCGATGCAATCGGTGTATTCGTTAACCACCGTGTGGGTGTCAAAGTCGGCGTTAGGGTATACGTCTGCGTGGGTGTATGCGAAGGTGTAAACGTATTGCTCGGCGTAGGTGTGACACTGGGCGTAAATGTATGGGTAGGGGTGAATGTTTCCGTTGGGGGTAACGTCGCGGTCCGCGTGGGCGCGAGGTTCGCCGCCGTAGGCACTGCGGTATTATCAAAGTCGAACGTGGGCATTGGGGTTGACGTCGCCCGCGTAGATGCAAATGCCACTACAGGAGAAGAAGTATCATTACATGCCGTGAATGTAAAAACGGCAAACCCAAACAAACACATCCGTGTCGCAGCATTTTTCATGCGCACGCCTACTCTATTTTGCTTTAATTGCATGTCATCACTCGAAATTGATTTCCTGATAGTCACCCATAACCTGCCCTAAACGTTGTTCCAATGTCAAGAAACGGGTGGATGCGGGTAATTGTAAATCAGTAATGGCATAATCAATGAGGGCGGATTGAGGAATTAGCCCTACAAGTTCAGTTTGTGTCACACTGACGCCATATTTTTCAGCCTCATGACGTACCCACTGCATAATTTGATGCAACGTCGTTTTACGATAATCAATAATATTCATCGACACTTGAGCTTTGCCATTCACCAGCAGGCCCAATGCTTTGAGATAAGGCAATCCCCCACCAGAAGCCCGTATTGTCGAAGCAATTGAACGGGCAATCTCCACATCATCGGTATCTAAGAAAGCGTTAAACGCAATGAGCGGGCCACGCGCGCCAATGATCATCGCCCCCGCGGGGCCAACGTTCGAGGGACCAAAATCGGGCGTTCGGTGTGCTTCTCTGCCGATCTCTTGAACCAGCGCTTCATACCCTCCACGCCGAACATCGGCAAGGTTGAAGCGTTCAGGGCGGGTTGCCGCCGCTTCATAAAGATAGACGGGGATGCCCAGTTCAGCCCCAACCCGTTGACCAAACGCCGTCGCAAGTTGGGCACACGCTTCTAAGCTGATGTTTCTTAAAGGCACAAACGGGACGACATCCACCGCCCCCATGCGCGGATGAACGCCTGAATGAAGGCTTAGATCAATGCTCTGCACGGCGACTTTCGCCCCCGCAAACATCGCTTGTTGAATCGCTTCGGGTGTACCAGCAAACGTCACGACCGTGCGGTTATGATCGACATCGCTACTCACGTCTAACAACGCGACATTTTCGGCCGAAATCGCGCTGACGATAGCGACAATCACATCTTTTCGGCGTCCCTCACTAAAGTTCGGAACACATTCCACTAAAGCGCTCATCGGTTAGAATCATCATCCGTGAATTCAGGGGAAGCATCTCGGTTACGTTTACGCGTCACATGTGGTGATCGGCGTGCATGCATCGCCCCTTCAGCACGTCGAGAAACGGCAAACGAACGCAAGACATCTTCATCAATCACCTTGTTGTTGAAACGCTCGTATAGCGTGGGGTTTTCCGCAGGGTCAATGGCATAGCGCCAACGTCCTGGGCCGACTTCGCGCAAAATCGAACGGCAATCTGTACAGTGTACAGTTGTGCGCGGGCGCGGAATCCCTAAAAAGCGTTCATTGCGTATATCCACTTCAAGGTTACCCGTTTGGCAGACAGGGCAAATTTTGATGATAAACCCATTGGTGAAGCGTTCACTGCTCGAAGCCCCACGCCAATAGGAAAAGATATAAGCAATCGCTAACAAGATACCCAACCCGCCTAAAATAAATTCGGGCGGAACGCCGAATGAACCAGCGGGCGGGTTCACATCTGTTTCATTTAGAATCGGCGGTTCATCTGTCGCCACAGGTTGGATGAGCGCAGGGGTCACCTCTACAGTTTCATCAGGGAGTATGCTCGCCTCTACAGTCAGTTCTGCTGTGAGTTCAGGTGAAGCGGTGTTGGTAGGCGTAGACGTAGGTTCTTCCGTTACAACTTCTGTCGTCAATGCGATAGGCTCAAACGTCGCCGTTTCCGTCGGCTCAAGCGTAGCGGTGTTTGTAGGTGCAGATGTAGGTTCTTCCGTTACAACTTCTGTCGCCAATGCGATAGGCTCAAGCGTCGCCGTTTCCGTCGGCTCAGGCGTAGCGGTGTTTGTAGGTGCAGATGTAGGTTCTTCCGTTACAACTTCTGTCGTCAATGCGACAGGCTCAAACGTCGCTGTATCCGTTGGTTCAGGCGTAGCGGTATCACTGGGTTCAACGGTTGGCGGTACTTGTGTAGCCGTTTCAGTCGGTAATGCTGTAGGTTCGGCCGTATCGGTAGGTAGTGACGTTTCTGTAACCGATGGGGTCAGGGTTACGGTCGAAGTTTCACTGGCAGTAATACTCGGCGTGACTATAAATGTCCGTGTAGGCCTCGGCGTTGCTGAAGGGGATGGCGTAAAATCGACCGCTGAAACCATCGCCGTCCCCGTTGCGATGTCAGGAAAATCGAGGCTCAATTGTGTCGCGGTTAAAATGATCGCATCTACAGCGTCAAGCGTGGGCGTCTCTGTCTCAGTAGGGACGCTGGATGGTGTATTGGTCACGAACATTTCACGCGTTGCAGTCGCGGTTGCTGTACTGCTTGAAGTCGCGGAAGGTGTCCATGTCAATGTTGAGCTAGGCGTTTGCGTCACGGTGGGCGTGTTCGACGGTGTGAAGGTCAGCGTGGGCGTGAGGTTAGATTCACGGATGATAGGCAGTGTCGATAGATCATCTTGCCAGAAGACGATTGTGCGTGAAACCCATGCAAACCCGTCTTCATAGCGAATCATCACCCAGTCACCATCTTCGCTGATGCTGACCGGTTCAACGCGGGTTAAGTCCGGAAGTTCGCCCAATGTGGAGTAATTTGTACTCGGCCCCGAACGGATGAAACCCCCTAAGCCGTTAGTATTAATCCAGCTTCCTACTTGGGTCGCCGTAGGGATGATCTCTGTCGCTGTAGCCGATGGCGAAATAGCTGTTGCGGTTAAATCGGTGATATCGCCTATCCGCAGTTGATCGATATTGGTATTCCACTCGGCGAGGTCACGCCGAATCCAGCCATAATTACGCCCAAAACGGATCAGAATCCAATCGGCTTCAGCATTACGCGAAACGGGAAATACAATATTACCCTGCGCCAAAATTCCAACAGATGGAAAGTCTGTGCTTGGGCCACTACGCACATAAATATCTTCGGGCAGAATACGGCTCAAAGAGGGGGTTGGTGTTAAGGTTAGCGGAACATCTTGCGAAATAGAGGGAAAAGCAAAAATAAAAACACCTATCAAGGCAAAACTACTCGCAATGAGCCAATGAATTCGTTTTTGCACGCTAGGTGTCCTCATGTTGGCCAATAAAAGTACATCCCCATAGGAATGTTAGCATGTTACTGAAAGTAAGACCAAATCCATATTTACTTGACGAGGAAGGCGTAAGGATTCCCGACCGCAACCCCATTCGCAAAAAACTGAACTGTCCAATCCCCTTCGAGGAAAGCAAATTGGCCTTCATTGGGGACCATCGCAAACCATAGACAGAAATTTCCAGAATCAGATGGGACGATATAGCCCCCCTCTTGGAACATCTGCTGACCGTTCCACGACCAGATCACCCCAATATCTGTACCACGACGCGCGCTTGATACAAACGCTGTCGCATAAATTTGATGCGACACCGCCGGAAATTGTGAGATGTATTCCACAGCACAGCCATTTCCGTTCACGGCTAACGCAGTGCCAATCTCGCCAAAGGTGACACCGTTGGCCGACCCACCACCAGAGGCAAAACCACCAACGGCAAACGTCGCGATCACCGTCGCGTCGGGCGTTGCATAATCTTCAAAGGCTTCGTTCATACCCGCGATTGTGATGCCAGAGGTATCAACAAACTGCTCTGTCGGCGGGTTGAGCACGCGTAAGGTGGCCACCAACTGCTGGTTCACCCCCTCTTGGTTGACGACATACGTTGCCGCCGCCACCGCCGTAGATGCCGCTTCTGTTTCACGCGCTGAAATTGCTTCGCGTAGAGCGGTCGCTTCCGCAACGATTTCCGTCATTTCGGCGGCATAATCGATGTTGGATGCTTCAGCATTTCCACTACAGGCACTTAATAACAAAATGAAGCTCATCAACAAGGCTGTTGAGCTGATAATGTTCAATTGGAAGGGTTTTTTCATTCGGTTCATTTATCGCTTGCGCCAACTTTTACGGCCTGATACAATGCACTATTGTAACACGCCCTCATAGCTCAGCGGATAGAGCGTTGCCCTCCGGAGGCAAAGGCGCAGGTTCGATTCCTGCTGAGGGCATGTTTTTATTTCTCCAAAAACAAAAAGAGATGCGCGGGGTAATTTCCTCACACATCTCTTTTATTTACAGGTGTTAAATCAGGTTAGTTATCTTCAGAGGCGGCGACAGAATAACTGGAATACCACTGCCCATATTCTGAAGTGGTGATGCCGTTCTGGGTGCTTCCAAGATATGAATCTTGCTCGCCTAACCAACTGGCAACCACAGCGCCACCCGTCTCATTTTGTATCACGCCTGCATGAACGGCGGATACACAAATACTCGAATCATGCGTGTAAATATTGGTTCCCCAAACAGTTGCACCAGAAGATGCGCAATTCGCAGGGCAGATGAAACCCGCAATCGGTGTAGAGTCGTTTTCACGAGCTTGGGTGAAGCAGTCTGCAACCCTATAATCTTCGGGTCTTAAGAACATGGTCATCGGGTCTTCAAACATCGTCGTCTCAACCTCTGGTTCAACGAAGTCAAACGAATTCACGATAGAAGAAATATCTGCTTCCAACTCCTCTAAGGGGATGAATGACATCACCATGATATTCACCCAATAATCTTCCGTGAGAAGGATGTTATACGTATTCCCTAATAAAGCTTCTTCGCCTAAACGGATGGACTCCATCACCAATCCATTGTCCAGTGTCTCGGTGATGATGTCACGTTCTGGAACAAAATCTTCTAATCCTGTATTGATCATCCCAGTGAGTGAGAAAACCGTTTCTCTGTAGTGTTGGTACTCAAGATCACTTTCTTCATAGATCGTGACGACCGCAATAGCTTCCGGCACATAAATACTCGCCCCGTAATACACACTGACCGTGTTGTAAAAGTAAGGGCTGTCCGAATCATAAAACTGCCATCCTTCGGGATAATGAAATTCAACCCCATTGGCAAATTGAACAAACTGAGGAGGCAACTCATCAAACCGTACTGCGCCCGATGGGGTTTCATCCATCACCAAGACAACGCTGCCCAAAATATCGTAGAAAACATTGAGGATTTCTGGGTTCATCTCTTCTTGGGTTTCGCCGTTAAATAAGGTGGATACAAGCAGTTGCCCGTCGGACAAGTTCAACAATAAAATATGCGCCGGAATGGTATCTGTATCTACAAAATAATGCCCACTTGCCACCACCCCATCCCCCGAATCTAAATAGAGAGGAGACAGCGTATCGAAGTTGAGCGAGCCGAGTACAAACATGGTGTTAAAAATTTCTTCAGAAACGTCTACTGCGTTAGCATAAGCATACGGCTCCGCCATGATCGCGCTCGCCGCTTCCCCCACGCGAATTTCTATGCGCCAGCCGTCCGACGAAACCAAATTAACGCTGTCGGCTTCAAATTCTTCAGCGTTCCAACTCGCGGGGTGCAAAAGTTGTAGGCCAAAATTTGTTTGAGTCGTTTCAGACTGGGCAAAACTTACCGATGGAACAAGAAGCATCAAACCCACTACAGAACCTAGTAAATACGAACGAGTGTTCATTTCTTCCTCACACGACTAAAGGAAACCTTCTTATAATGGGTTAGAATATTCCCCTATCGTTTATTTATCGTTTATTGCAGATGTTAACCATTCACGTTTTAGGCTACCCCAGCATTACATTCGATGCACTACCTGTCAAAGAATTCATCTCTCAAAAAGTGCTGGTTTTATTCTGTTACTTGGCCATTGAACCGAAACCACACGGCCGTGAGTTTCTCGCCTCTTTATTCTGGGGGGAAATGCCCCAAGAACGGGCCATGAGCAACCTGCGTCAAGCGCTGCACAACATTCAAAAGTTAGTGCCCAATACGATCATCGTCACACGGCAAACGGTACAATTTAAGCCTGAAATGACCTATCAAATTGATGCGCTTAACAGCGTTGGAGACGCTCAGATTTCGATAGACCTGTTCCTCAACGGCATCACAATTGCCGATGCGACAGAACTTGAAAACTGGATCAGCTTTCAACGTGAACATTATCGCTACATCCATTTGAGTAGATTAGAACAACACTTGGATGAAGCGCCGGAAAAACAAGAGGATGATGCTGCTCACGAAATCGCACGAAATATCCTAAGACTAGACCCATTTCATGAGGGCGCTCACATCACGCTCACACGGGTGTACGTCTATCGAGGACAGCGACAGGAAGCCCTGCGCAATTATCAAAGTTTTGTTGAGCAACTTCGTACCGAACTGGATGTACAGCCAAGCCCTGCGCTAGAGCGCATCGGCCAACAGCTTGAGCTTGCACAGCAAGAAATTTCTGACAATTTACCCACGATCCACGCCAGTTTTATCGGGCGTCAGCATGAGCTGGATAATCTGAAAACATGGCTTTACAACCCGTCTTGCAGGTTGATCACCATTAGCGGTATCGGCGGTATTGGCAAAACCCACCTTTCCCAAAAACTGGCGCGGGACACGAAAGACCGTTTTATCAATGGCCTGCGCTTCATTCCCTTAAGCCAAGTTCAAGACCCCAGTTATTTCTACTTTCAAATTGCCGAAACCTTACAGCTTCAACTGATCCCAACACAACCCACAGATCAGCAAATCCTCACCTATTTAAAAGCGCGGAATGTCTTACTTATCTTTGATAATTTTGAACACTTGGTTGAACACAGCTTATTCATCAGCACGATTTTGCAGAACACGGCCGATGTCAAAATTATCGTCACTTCAAGAGAGAAATTATCTTTACAAGAGGAATGGGTCTACCCGTTGAAGGGGTTAGCGCTCGTAAAAGATGAAACCCACTCTATGAGCGGGCAGTTATTCATTGAGCGCAGTCAACAGCGCGGGCATCATCACCCGCTTGACCTTGCGCAAGTCGAGATGATTTGCGCTGAATTGGATGGTATCCCCTTAGGCATTGAACTCGCCAGCGCGTTGACAAGCGAACTGTCCTTGAATGAAATCTACGAATCCATCCATACCAATTTGGATCACTTACAATCGCCGTGGCGCAACACCCCAGAAAGACATCGCAGTTTACGGGCGATATTCGAGAGTTCGTGGCGTTTGCTCACCGCAGAAGAACAAACGGTTTTAGCCAAATTGGCGGTTTATAACGGCAGTTTCTCTAAACTAGCCTTCAAAGCTATGTGGCAAAAACCGCTCTCTCTTTTGCAAATTCTCGTCAACAAATCTTTGGTGCAGTTGGTCGAAGATCGCTACAGCTTGCACGATATGGTACTGTACTTTGCCAAAGAAAAATTAGGTGAAGGGGCGCACACAGCGAAACTTCAACACTTAACGTTTTACAGCAGTTACATCCAAGAACTGACCCCGCTTTACCAGCAGACAAAAATCCAAGAACGGATTGCAGAATTCCAAAAAGACATCCTGAATATTCAGCAGGCATGGCAAACCGCCGTCCAGCTTCATGATGTCGAAACGCTCAATAGCATGCTCAAACCTATTCACCGCTATTTTGAAAGCAGTAACAGCTTTCAGTTGGGTGAACTTTGGCTAGAAAACACCCTGCAAGAACTTTCATTAAACGACAGCATCCCTGAAGAACATATGTTATATGGGCGAATTCTCGGGCATCTTACGGGGATCAAAATCCGTTTAGGTAAAGTTTCGGAAGCACATCAACATGCCATTTCAAGCGTGGAGATCGTGCGTCAAAGCGCAGATAAAGAAGCGGTCGCCTTTTCGCTCAATCTTTTAGGGATCACCCACTTGTATCGAGGGCAGTATGCAGAGGCACAGATGATGCTAGAAGAATGTGCTTCTTTATATCAAACGCTCAACATGCCGGATCGGCTAAAACCGCTCATCAACCTCGCCAGTATGTACAGCCGTAGTGGAGACCTTGAAAAAGCGTTAACCGCCTGTACGGAAGCGTATGCCCTCGCCCAAGAAATTGAAGACCCGCTGGCAAGTTTTCACAGTGTGAATGGGTTGGGAGTCAGTCACTTTTTAATAGGGAATTACGCAGAAGCAAAAAAACATTATCAAAAGGCGCTTCAACTGAGCAAAGATTATTTCCCTGCGGGCGAAAGCGCCATTTTATTCAACTTGGCTGACATCGCCTATATGGAGAAGGATTACCCCACAGGGGTGACACTAGCAAAACAAGCGATTCAACGGGCTGAAAGCGAAAAAACGATTCGCATCCTTGTCTATGCCAACGTCTCTTTAGGGGTTTCACAAACCGCATTAGGGGAAAAAGAAGAAGCGAAGCGGGCTTTCATCAAGGCGCTGGAATACGCGCTTCAATCACAATCCGAACCGATGATGATGGTCGCCTTGTATGGGGTGGGTATTTGGCTCATGGCCGATGAAAAATTGATGCTCGCCCTCACGCTCTTATCCGTAGTGGCGAAACACCCTGCCAGCGAATTAGATTACCGACAACGTGCACAACGGCTATTGAACAACTTTAAGATTGAAGCGCTGGATGAAGACATTCTCGCCAAACCACCACAGGATATTGGAGCGTATTTACTCGTTCATGAAATGCAGTAACGGTTGCGCGAGAGACGGGGTTCCATCTCTCGCGCAATCATCTTATTCACCGTGCCGCGCAAACTCAATCACATCTGCTAACGGTGCAGTCGCCAGACCGATCAAACGGTCTGCCCCTGCATAATAGAAATAAACCTCATCCCCAACGACATTATTTGAGCAAGAGAACACCACGTTCGGCACATCACCACGAATTTCCCACGTTTCTGTCGGTTCCATAATAAATGTACGCGGACGATGAATCACTTTAGAAGGATCCTCAAGGTCTAACAAGGCGACTGAATGGCGGTAGATATGCTTTTCTCCATACCCGTGATAGAACAATAGCCATCCATGTTCAGTCTTAATCGGAATCCCGTTTGCGCCGATACTCTTATTCTGCCATTCCACATCTTTGAGCGGGAACATCAAAATTTGATGGTTGCCCCAGTTCACAAGATCATCGCTATACCCAATCCAAATACTGCTGGGACGACGATGCAAAATCACATATTGCCCGTTGATCTTCTCTGGGAATAAGACGTGATCTTTATTGCGATCTTTTTCCAGCGGGCCGATGTCTTCCCACGTGATCAAGTTTTCAGATTGTGCCAGCATGGGGTAATATTCGCTCACCCCATAGGCGGTATAACACATATAAAACTTCCCATCTAAGGGGATGACGCGGGGGTCTTCAACACCGCGATAATCTTCACGGCCATTATGAGGCGACAATACGGGGTTCTCCATGCGGTTCCAGTGAATCCCGTCGGCGCTCACAGCGTAGCCAATGCGCGAAATAAAATCGACCCCTTGCGCGCGGTAGTGCATGTGAAACAAGCCGTTATGTTGTGTCACAGCACAGTTAAACACGTTCATCGATTCCCATTGATGAAGTGGGTTCGGATACATCAAGGGGCTTTCAGGATGACGAACAAAACTCAATTTCATGGTATTCCTTCCAAAGCTATGCTCTACAGCAAATTTTCCGCTGTGTAATCAATCGATCTATTCAGGCGTCACTTCTTCCCAATGCGCCTCGCCGGTCAAGGTGTTATAGGTCAGTGTGATTTCACGCCCATCAGGATGTTGTAATACACGACGCGCCGTTACAGGTTGGATGAAAAACGCATCAATAGCGCTCATGCCCGGGTTATCGCCTTCAGTCCCCGCATAGCGATAACGCAGAGTGTTTTCCCCTTCTAACAGCGTGATGGGTTCTGTGTTCACACGGTCTAACCAGAAATAATCACTGTCTGGCGAGATGGATTCTGGAATCACAATCGCATCTTCGTCATTCACACGTATCTCAAGCGCGACATCGGCCGACACAATAGAACTCATATCAAAACCCGGGGAAATTAGCGTCAAGCTCAACAGGTTGGAAGCGACATCAGGATCACGCCCTGTGAAGTCCATGAAGGAATTACCACCCACACTACGCCCCGCCTCAAAGCCAAAGACCATCCCTGCTTCGGGTGATTCAATATCTAATGATGACCAGGGGATGGACGCTTCATAGATATACCCGCCGTCTTGAGGCTGCCATGCGAGCGTTGCCCCTGTTAAGAAACGTGTCGCCATCCAATCCCAAATTTGTGGCCCATCTGGGGTTTGAGCAAACGTGAATTTAGCAGACAGACGACGCGCATCCGCTGTATTGGTGACATAAATCCACAACGTATCGCCCTGCCCAACGTTACGCAAGGTATTATTTTGCACGTGTTCGGGGTCGCGAACTTGCGCAAGGATATACAGGTTCTCGCCATCCCACGACAGCGTAACTTGATGGCTGTCCACTTCAGGGCCTTGCCAAACACCGCCACCACGCAGAAGCTGTTGAGCGCGGTTTGCCTCTAAAACAGGCAAGTCAGACGACCAATCATCCACGTTTCCATCAATCACAGGGGGGATATCCACTGCTTGAACAGTATTGGTTGTGTCGTTTCCGGATTGGCGCAAGTGTGCAACATACACCCAATAGTCTTCTTGGGCTTCTTCTTCACTCAGCTCAAAGTTCAGGCGCATCCGTTGACCTTCGCCTAAGCCCACATAACGCCCCGCGCTGATATACCCTTCCCCTGTCCAGTCGGTGGAGAAGTAAACGGGGGTGCCGTTCACACGGTCGCCCGCTTCCGCTTGCAAAATATGATATTGATTGCCCCCCACTGGGGTGACATGCAAATAGTCTACCGCTTCGGGAATATCGGCAATCGCGATCATACTCATCAACCCTTCGATGGTACTTTCCGCGCCAGAATTTCGGTTCAAACGGAACTGCGTTGGCCCGTTAATGCCGTCATAAACACGTCCCGTCTCAGGGAAGTACATCTGCACGCCCGCCATATTATTGCCAAAATACCAACTGGCCGCCAACCCTGCATACCGCGCATATTGAACATCGCCTGTCGCTTCATAGAGAGACGCATAGGTGAGTACAATCATGTTGGTACCATAGGCGATCTGTTCGAGACGTGAAGGGATCACACCGATATGACGGAAGCGCTCAAAGGCCAGATGGCGTAACATGAATGAGGTTGCATCCGCCGCCGCAGATTCAATCCAGTCGGGACGATCCATGACCATCCCCGCAACGACGAGGGAATGGGTCATGTGTGCGCCCCAGTCGTGCCAAAAGCCCGGGGCATTTGATCGTACAGGGTGCATTCCAAACGGATAATTCAGATGGTCCCCCAAACGATATTCGGCCATCGCGTCGGCAATTTGGGTGATGATTTCGCCCGTCGTCTCATTCGGGCGCGCTTGTTGATACGCAGAGAGCGCCAATAACGCCACCCCTGCTACAGCAGGCTCGCTAGAAGGAATCCACGCGGGGATTCTGAAACCATGCACTTCGTTGTACTGCCCGTAATTAGTGAAGGTGTTGGCAATCGTATTTTCGGTGCGTAAGTAGGCTTCAGTCAGTTGATCCGCATAGTCTGGGTCAACGCTGTCAAAAACACGTATCCCCTCTGCTAAAGACCAGAGGCCACGCATCGCCCACCAGCCTAAACTTTTATAACTGGTGACGCCTGTCTCATTGATAGTGCCTTCGCTGTCGGTGACAAAGTTATAAAACTCACCATCTTCAACTTGCATGTACATCACAAAATTGAGGCTGATGCGCGCCAGCTCTAAAAGTTCAGGGTCATTATTTCGTTCATACTGCCATAGATACACAATCGCGGCGCGCGCCACGTCATCGACTGCGCTCAAGCCTTCGCCCGCAGCATCGACCCATTCATATTCAGGATATTCTGAATAGATATGCACAATCGCCATCGGGGTATCGTCGATGGTGACGGGTTGGGTCAAAAACCGCATGTGATCCAAATTCACAAGGTCACTTGTTTCGGCGTCTTGCGCCAACACTTGCCCCCCTAAACCCAAGGTCACTAAAGAAAGCGCTATCCCTAATTTCCACATGCGTTCTACCCTTTCACCGCGCCGAGGTTCAGACCATCTAAGAATTGTTTCTGCGCAAGGAAATACAAAATCAATACAGGAATTGTCATCATCGTCGCCATCGCCATCATGTACTGCCATTGAGGGGCTTCAAGCGACAAGGATTGGTCGAAGAAGCGCATCGCAAGCGCCATCGGGAACATTTCAGGGGTGCTGATATAAAGGATCGGCCCTGCAAAATTATTCCAGTTCCCTTGAAAGGACATCACCGCAATCGCGAGTAATACAGGGCGAATGAGCGGAAGCATGATATTCCAATAGATTTGCGCCGTGTTCGCGCCATCGATGATTGCCGCTTCTTCTAATTCGCGCGGTATCGACATGAAGAACTGACGCATGAGGAAGACATAGATCGGCCCCCACGCGAACAGCGAAGGCCACGTGAGCGGGTCGTAGGTATTGAGCAATCCTAACTCACGCCAAATGAGATAGCCGGGCACGCGTGTCACAATCCCCGGTAACATCACGGTGGCTAACATGATGCCAAAGAGCAAATCACGCCCGCGCCAGCGAAAACGCGCAAACCCATACGCGACGAGCGAAGCGCTGAAGATTTCCCCGAACATCGCCAAAATTGTGATGAATAAGGTATTGCCGATGATGCGTCCAAAGGTCATACCGGGACGAATCGAATTGAGCCGTTCCCATACCTGAACGTAGTTTTCCGGCATGATCGGATCAGGAATAAAATTCACTTCCCGCGTAAACAGTTGATCTGGAGATTTAAGCGATGTCGAAACCATCCACAAGAACGGGATCAACACGATAACCGCGCAGAGGATCAACAAGGCATAAATAAAAATTTGGCGAATTTGAAACGGACGCTGCGGTGGCGCAGGTTGTGTGACTAAGGAATCTTTCGCAAAATCTGTCATTATGAGTCCCCTTCGCGTGCGCCTTGATAAAACACCCAAAGCGAGGAAGAACGGAAGATCAAAGCCGTGAGTGCGAGAATAAGCATGAGAAGAATCCACGCCATCGCCGAGGCCATGCCCATATTACGCAGGGTGAAAGCCTCTTGGTAAATCATCCAATTGACGAACGTGCCAACCGAATCTGGCGTTTGGATAAAGGCGGCAATTTCAAAAAGTTGCAACGCCGCAATCGTGGAGGTGACGAAGTTATAAAACAACGTGGGGCTGAGCATAGGAAGCGTAACATAGCGGAACTTCGTCCAGTTCCCTGCCCCATCAATATCTGCCGCTTCATATAATTCTGTGGGGACGCCTTTAAGCCCTGCGAGCAAAATAACCGAATTTGCCCCGAACACGCCCCATAACCCGACGATGATAAACGCAGGAAGCGCTAAGTTCGGGTCTGTGAACCAGCGTGGAGGGTCAGAAGAAAAGGCTTGCCATATTGGCGCGGTGACTGAGTTGATGATCCCGTTTTGAGAGAACATCCAACGCCAAAGAAGCGCCGTAGCCACCGCAGGCAAGATGGCAGGAAGGTAATATAAAACACGCCAAAGACCTATAAAACGCACTTTTTGATTCAATAAAAGCGCAACGCCGAGCGAACCGATCAAGCCCAAGGGCACACTGATGAACGCGTTGGCTAAGGTCAAGCGCATCGAGCGCCAGAAGGTATCATTTCGTGCGCCGAAAACGACCCCTGTATCCCCAATTTCAATACGTACAATCTCATCGTGTCGTCTTGCCAACACGTCTGAGCTACGCTGATCGGTGGATTCTAAAATGCCAAAACTAATATCAAATAACTCTTCGTAGTTCTCGGTCCCTATCCACTCAGGCGCCCTGAATAAGTTATAGTCAGTAAAGCTTAAATATAAAGATGCGCCAATCGTAAATGCAGTAAAAATAATAAACCCGATTACCCACGGCATCACCAATGCGCGTCCGGTTGCAGCTTCACGGTTCACACCCAGCTTAATCTGTACGCGGTACACCACAAACATGATGACCCCGATACCGACTGCAACCAAGAGATAACGTATGAGTGTTGGTAAATATGTATTCAGTGCGCCCGGGTCAGTCATTACGACCTCCCAATTTAGTTAAGGATGGAGTTAGAGGGATAAATTTGGGGCGTAGTCAACAAACTTCAACTACGCCCCGAAACGCGTCTTTCTATTTACGGAAGTGTGTCTTCGAGTTCAGGACGAACTTCTTCAGCCAATTCAGCCACAGTCAAATCGGTTTCGTCGTTCATCAAAGGTCCCCAGAATTCACTCCAGAAAATAGCGTCAAATTCTGTGTAGTTTCCGAAGATGGGCAGAGCACGCATATCTTGAGCTGCCAAGATGATGACTTCGGCGCTGTCCGCTTTGCGGGGTTCAGCTTCAACCAAGTGTTCCACGGTGCCTTGTGAAATACGGGGCGAAACCAGTTTCCAATCATGGATACCATCGGTCAAAGCGATCAACGCAGCAACCACCAATTCAGGGTTGTTTTGAGCATTTGTTGAACCTGCGTTCACCACCGTGCTAGCATTCCATGCAAATGTCGTTTGCAACCCAGTGACAGGGTGTGCAGGAACGAGCGTCACGCCGACATTCAAGCCTTCTACACGGTCAAGATCATCGGCCGCGCCACCCATGAACATCGCAATACGGCCGGCTTTGAACATTTCAGCAGCACCTTGTTCAGCGATGGTTTCACGGCTTGGGGAGAAAGTTGGGTTGTAAGCGGTATTCAAGTAGAACTCGAACCCTTCGATGAATTCAGGTGAGTCGATGGGTGCTTCTGTGTAATCTTCATTGATCAGCTCACCGCCGGCTTGCCATGTGAAGATGTATGGCGGGGGCCAACTGTTATTCATGAAGCCCCATTGATCGGTGACACCATCGCCATCCGTATCTTGGGTCAAAGCCGTGCCGATTTCCATGAAATCATCCCATGTCCAATCGTTGGAGGGATATTCGATACCTGCGGCGTCAAAGAGATCGCGGTTGTAGTAGGTGATGACAGGTTGCGAAATCCACGGCAAGCCATAAACGCCACCTTCAAATTCGTTCACTGCCAAAATCCCAGGGTAGTAATCGCTCAAGTCACCAGCGCTACCCGCTTCAGCACCTTCTAAGTAAGGGGCAACATCAAGGAAAACGCCTTCTGCTTTCAGCGCCATGTGGTTTTGATCCATCCAATACATGTCAGCGCCTGTGCCCGGGGCTGCCAATTGGGTTTGAACCACTGTGTAATAGTCTGCTGGAATTGGTTGGTGGACGATCTGATATTCGGTTGTATTGGCATTAATTTCGTCAATAATCAGTTGTAATTCAGCCGCTTCATCAACGCCTGCCCAAGTGGAAATCGTGATGGTGGGCACATCTTGAGCAAAAGCTGGAGCAATGCTCAACGCTGCCAATGCTACAGATGCGGAAAGGTAACGAAGTTTCATTTCAAAATCTCCTTAATAATGATTCGAACCCTCTATTTGATAAAACAAGTTTTGTTCTGCAGTAAATCTCCTTTAAAGCCCTATAGACCTCGTGTCGAATGCCGTATGATGAGCTGCGTGGAAACGACGATCTCAATCGGATGGGTTTCGTTTTCATTCCCTAAGATGGTGAGAAGTCGCTGAGCTGCTTCTTGTCCTAATTGATGTTTGGGGACATCAATGGTCGTCAGCGCGGGGTCATTCAGTTTTGCCCATTCGATGTTGTCGAAACCGACAACCGAAACATCGTCTGGAACTTGCCGACCTAGACGCCGCAAAGTACGGATAGCGCCAAATGCCATCGCATCATTGACTGCGCAAATCCCTGTAATTTCAGGATGTGCTTCAATCAATTTCTGGGTCGCCCGTTCGCCAGATTCAATTGATGTCAACTCTTCATAAGCCGCTAACATCGGTAAACCCGCTTCTGTCAATGCTTCATGAACACCGCGCACACGCCGTGCATTGCTATACCAATGCTGTGGGCCGGAAATCACCCCGATATATTGATGACCGTATTGAATCAAATGTTGAGCAGCGGTATACCCACCCTCTTTATCATCCGTATTCACACAGTTGATCGTCGAATGGACTAACTTGTTATCCACCAACACAATCGGGATGCCTGTTGCGCGCATAGCCAAAATAAAATCTGTGGGGATGTCTGGCCCTGCGAGGATCATGCCATCGACACGGCGCTCACGTACAAAGCGAAAATCGCTCGGGGCACTCAAAATTTCAGGCGTCAGTGTGCCAATTGCAACATGATATTCAGTTCCAGCAGAAGCGTGTTCAACCCCTTGCAAGACTTGACCATAAAAGGGATCGGTCTGCGCTGACAAATGATCTGGTTTTGTGCGTACAAAAAAACCGAGGGTGAATGTTTGGGACGTTGCTAAACCGCGCGCAATGATATTGGGTACATAGTTCAGTTCCTGCGCACGAAGCAATATCTTTTCACGCAAAGCCTTACTCACACCCGGACGGTCATTCAGCGCCCGTGAAACGGTGGCCCCAGAAACATTTAAATCAATTGCTATTTGCTCAATAATGCTAGTCATTGCAAAATAGTCTTTAAAGTATAATTTACGTAAGCGCTTACGTAAGCGTAACGCAATCAGAAAAACTTTGTCAAGAATCTTTGGGCAAACTAACCAACAGTGAGTATTTCATTGAATATTGAGAGTGATCATTTACGCGTTGTATTAGGAAAATACGGGTTTCATGTGCAGACGTATCACGCAGGGGAATGGCAGGATACGACAACGGCTGTTTCATCTGCGTTTGGAGGGTTAACCCCTAGCGAACAAACGCAAACGGGATATAGAGGTGCTGGCGATGGGTTTGAATGGGAAAGTCACTTTAGCCCAAAGTATTCGGGAATTCTCATTCAAACGAGGCTAAGTGTACGCAAGGCTGTTAAACTCAACCCTTCGATGATCTTATGGCTTCATCAACTGGATGATATGGAAGACCGTCAAGCGCACACGTGGCGACAAACGATTTTGCGCGCGCCATCCCTCAACGCAACTGGTTTAGGGGGTAATGATCTGCCTGCCTGTTATCTCTACGATCACGCAGGGCACACCGAAACGATCTGTTATTACCCGCCTGATCAATTTGCTTGGACAGCGCGACGTTTTGGAGACTTTCAAATGCGTGAAGTCTTTCGCTATCATCCTGATGCGCGTTATGGACTCGGCCTAACACCCATCACGACGGAAGCCGAATTTGAATTTCCTGTAGGCGAACATCATTTTGAGTGGTGGTTTACACAGAAAAAGCGCGATACCATCCCCACCGCATGGGAAGCTCAAACAGCGCTGATCGAAGCGCTTGACCCGCATCTCGACCCAACGCCAACCCTCATTGACGGGGCGATACCTTGGTCAGAAATGGCAAAAAACACACAGTCCGATTTAAAAGAAGAGGCGTGTTGGCTCACCGTGAACGGCGTGAAGGGGTTACGTGCCTATGTCAAAGGCAGTTCAGCCGTAGGTCGTGACCATGATCGCGGGTTTGAATTGATGACCCAGCTCGACGTTTTACACCCGCTGTTGTTATGGTCACATATGAGCGGACATTCGGCTGACCCGCTCATCGTGGATCGGTTATTGAAAACACTTCCAGAGTTTGATCGCCCACTCCATCATTTTGTCGCCAATGGCTTTCCCGCCAAAGAAGATGACACCTACATGGATACGTGGTACTTCCTTGAAAACGCGCTGATCAAACTGCCGTGGGTGGCTCATCTCACCCAAAATTCGACACTCCAAGCGATGTTTCTCTCCGCGTTAAAAGGCGCGCAAGAACTTGCACACCACTCGAATTATATTTTTCCGCTCTTTGCCGACGCGCAAGATTGGAAGATGCGCGGTGGGTTGCTAAACCCAAGTGTCGGGGGACTCTATGCGGCGGGCTGTGTGCTAGGTTGGCAGATCACACAAGATGAACTGTGGTTACAAGAAGCATCCGAAACATTACAGACGTTTCATCGTTTGCCCACTCAGTCACTGACGCACGAACCGCAACAACTCGCATTAGGGGCGGCGGCCGCTCAATATTTAGCCAACGTGGATATCCCGCTCAAATATACGAGCAAGGGGTCACAAATCGCGGTTGATCTTGTGCAATTGTCCCTGCGAATGGGGTATTGGGGGCGTGATGCAAACATTGACTTGTATGATCCCAGAGGGATGTTTCAGGCGTGTGCGTCGTTAAGTTACCCCGCATATAAAGAAAATGTTGAAACGCTGTTCACATGGCCCGAGCTTCTTAAAGCAGGACAAAAAAGTGCGTTTACGCCCTCACTCACCCGTCTGATGGCAAAATTCATCAACCTTGCACGTTGTCACAATTACGCTTTTTTTGATCCGTACCTTCCTGAAGCATTACGTCACGGCCCATGTCCGTATATTCCGTATGAAGACCTCGCTACTTCAGAATTTCCGCACAGCGCTACGTTAGGTAAAGAATTATATGGCGCGGGTGAAGTCTTTTGGAGCGCACTGATGTTCGATGCGTTAGGCACGGTGCAAAATGCGCCGGATACGTTATGTCTCTCGCTCAATATTCCGATGTTAGATTTGTCGGCGGTTCAGCCAACACAACAATTTAGACCTGAAAAGCTGGATTTCCTTGTTTACAATCCCACATCACAAGGGAAAAGCATTACGGTTACAACATCCATCGGTTCTTCTAGCACATGGATCGATGTTTTTGATTATTCATACTGCTCAATTTATTCAACATAAGGTTAATTTCGAATGTTCTCTCGTCATCCTGCGAATCCCATTATTACCCCAAAAAGTATTCAACCTTCTCAAGACGGCTATGAAGTCATCGGCACATTTAATACAGGGGTCACCGTCTACCAAGATGAAATCATTTTATTGATCCGCGTCGCTGAACGTCCGATCAACCCGAACAAAGATCAAGTGCTTGCCCCGCACCTGAATACAAAAAATGAGCTGACGGTCACACGTTTTCAACGCAGTGATTGGCGTTTTGATTTTAGCGATTCGCGCATCATCCAAAACAAACAAACTGATGAATTGTTCCTCACCAGCATGAGCCACCTGCGTATTGGGCGCAGTAAAAATGGCGTGGATTTTGAAATCTCACCGATACCGTGGATCAAGCCCTCAATTGAAGAAGAAAGTTTTGGCATTGAAGATGCCCGCATCACCTTGATTGGGGATACGTATTACATCAACTATTCTTCTATCAGCCCGAATGGGGTGGCAACTGGGTTGGTTTCAACCACCGATTTTGTGAACATCACCCGTCACGGCATCATCTTCCCCCCCGCAAACCGTGATGTCACATTTTTCTCCGAAAAAATCAATGGAAAGTATGTGTGTTATCACCGTCCTATGCCGGGGATGTTCGGCGGTTACAATATCTGGACTGCATCTTCGCCTGACATGGTGCATTGGGGTGAACACCGCGCGGTCTTAACAGCCAATACCGAAGGTTGGGAATCGGGCAGAGTGGGCGGGGGTGCACCCCCTTTAAAGACACAATACGGCTGGCTTTCGATTTATCACGCCGCAGATAAAAATGACCGTTATTGTCTAGGCGCATACCTCTCTTCTTTTGATGACCCTGCGCACATCATCGGGCGTTCCTTAGACCCCATCTTCACCCCAGAAGCAAGTTATGAAGTGAACGGCTTCTTTGGGAATGTGGTCTTCACCTGTGGCGCCATTTTGCAAGATGATGTCGTCAAAATGTATTATGGCGCGGCGGATGAAAGCATCGGCCTTGCTGAAGCACCGCTCTCGGTAATTTTGGCAGCGCTCAAATAAAATGAGGCGGGAGACCTACTCCTGCCTCACTCACATTTTTTCTTACGGCACACGATCCCCTCTCAGGCTTGCAGTTGATTCTTCAACGCAGGTCATTTTTGCTTGATGAGCCTCTCCACAAAGCCATTTTTTGAATGGTTCGCCTCATTTTGAGCTACACTACATAAAAATAAATTTTTATAGTAAGAAAGGTCAAAGAGGCAAAGCAATGTATCGTATAGGTATTATTGGAGCTGGAGATTACGGGATTCAACATGCAAACGCGCTCAAAGATATTGGGAATGTTGAATTAGTTGCGGCATCGCGCACAAATGCAACTGCGCTCAAAGAATTTACAGATACGTACCAGATTGAAGGCTACACCAACTACAAAGACCTGCTTGATAACCCAGACATCGACGTAGTCGTGATTGCAACCCCGCACCAACATCATGTTGAAATTACTGAAGCGGCCGCCCGCGCCCAAAAACATATTTTATTAGAAAAACCGATGGCGACGACGCTTCAAGAATGTGAACGCATTTTATTTTCGACCCGTCACGCCAAAGTACAGCTCATGGTTGGGCATGTGAACCGTTTTGCTCACCCCTACCGCGTTGCAAAACAACTGATCGAAAGCGGTGAAATTGGCGAGTTAGTGATGGGCACCGCCACCATGCAAAAGTTTTGGTTTGAACCCAACCGTCGCGATTGGCATCTAAGCCGTGCAACCGGTGGCGGGGTGTGGCTCACTGTCGGCATCCATCCGCTAGACCGTCTTACATGGCTGATGAACAGCGCGATCATCAGCGTCAGCGCACAATTTGGAACCCGTTTTCACAACCAACGCGCCGACGATGCGGGCATGGCGTTCTTGCGTTATGCCAATGGCAATTCAGGCACTATCGTCAGCGTGGGGTATGCCAACGGCGCGCCAAAGCACACGACCGAGCTTGTTGGCACCAAAGGCATGATGAATATTGATTATGTCGATGGCGTGAAGATCGGCAAAGATGAGCAATGGCTCACCGTCCCCGAATCCGTACCGACAGGTTCATGGATGCACCAAGCGCTGGTAGACGAATGGCGCGCGTTCATCCATGCTTTGGATACCAATACAGAACCGCCAGTCTCCGCTGAAGTGGCGCATCACATTATGAAAGCCGCATTTGCCGCCGAAATTTCTTCTGAACAGCACCGTGAAGTCCGTCTCAACGAGTTAGATGTATGATTGCGCCCCTTCATCAATGGCAGTTGCATGATTTTGACCATCTACATCTGCACGCAAACCCCTATCCGCTGTTACTGCCAGAAGCCAGTGAGGGGTTTACCTTAGAGTTTTGGTTTCAGGTAAACAATGTAGAACCGCGTCAAGTGATTTTATGGGGTGAGATTGACCAGAGGCGCTTTGAAATCGTCATTCAAGATCAGCAGATTCGGCTGGAATGGGATCGTCAAACCGTCGCCAGTCACCCTATTTCAGATGCAGGTTGGCATCGGCTTGCCTGTTCAGTCAACATGCAGAATGGAGTGGTCCATTTTCTACTCGACCAAACCAGCGCCTCGCTGACGATATCACCGCTCGCAAGCACGTTAAAAGAACTTCATATTGGCGGGTATACCGACCCCGCAGGGGGGCATTTTAATCACACCTTTGGGCGTAACTATTCGGGTCATCTCAACCAATTTAAAGTTTATGCTCAAGCATTGTCGACCAATGATCTACTTATGGATGCCCCGCCCCGTGAGGGCACATCACCATCCCCTGAATTTTCGGTACAAGCCTCGACGTGGTCAGCCCCGAACAACATCACCTTTAGCGTAGATAACGCGCAAACTCAAAACACCTATTATTGGGATTTTGGCGACGGCACGCGCGGTTATGGAGCACACGTTGATCATGTCTATGACTATGCGGGCGACTATTCCATACAGTTAACTCAACTTTCTGCATGGCACGACGTGAAACAGATAGAAAAAACGATCACGTTACAAGGCGAGCAGAATCCATTTTCTTTCATACCCGTATTCAGCTTAGAGCAAGAGGGATACGCCTGTTATCGAATCCCCGCCATCGTCCGCGCGCTCAATGGTGACCTCATCGCTTTTGCGGAAGGTCGCTTAGAAAGCTGTAGCGACTCGACCGCCACCATCCATGCTGTGTGTAAACGAAGTACAGATGATGGGAAAACGTGGCTTCCGCTTCAAGTCATGGGACAAATCCCCGACTTTGCGGTGATGAACATCTCGCCGGTTGTGGATGAGGTTTATCACACAGGGAAAATCGTCGTGGTCTTTCGCGCAACCAGCCATTCTGAATGGGATATTGCAAATGGCGTCGGGCTGAGTCGCGCGATGTGTGTCGAGAGTGACGATCACGGCCAGACATGGAGTGAACCGCGCGACATCACCGAACATATACACAGACCCTACCAGCCCGAATATGCCTCACAATTTCCAGCGGCGGGAAAGCCTGAAAACGAAGCATTGGATTGGCGGATTCAAACGCCCACATTAGGACATTCAATTCAGCTTCAACGCGGGGAAAAGCGCGGACGGTTCGTTTTTGCGGGCACGATCACCCAAGGGCAAACGAGCGTTTTCAACTCACAAAATTATATTTTCTGGAGCGACGATCTGGGAAAAACGTGGCACATTGGAGGCGTGATTCCTCGTCTTGGGCTGAATGAAGCAACCTTGGTCGAACGGCTAGACGGGTCTTTGCTCATCAACACCCGCGCCTACACCCACGAAAAAGCGGATGGTTACCGCGCCATCACCGAAGTTTTTTTGGGTGACGATGATCAGATCATCGTGGGTGAAACCTACGCTGATCAAACATTGATTGACCCCGCCGTTCAAGCCGGATTGCTTCGTTATTCATGGCCGAACGAACACCCTGCCTCTGGATATATGTTGTTCACCAACCCCGCCCATCCCCTCTCACGGGTGAATTTGACCATCCGCTTGAGCGACGATGAAGGCAAAACATGGAAATATAGCAAGGTCATCACGCGGGATGCTGCATCCTATAGTGATATTGTGCGAACCCAAACAGGGGATATTGGCGTGTTATTCGAACGGGGGAACTCAGGCGGAATTGTCTTTGTGAAGTTTCCGCTGAGCGTCATCACAGGGTAAAATTACAGGGGAATTGAGTTCCCCTGTAATATCTGTTTTAAAGCGCTACAAATTCTTCAAAGTCTGTTTCGCGTAAACTGGCGAACAATTTTGTTTTCGCTTCTTCGCTCAAGGCAAGATTGGGCAAGCGGGGCGCGCCACATTCAAAACCAAGATGATTCAACACACTCACCAATGCGCCAGAGAACCCGACTTGAATCATCGCATAGGTGATCTTGTTCGCGCGCACTTGCAAATCTTGCGCTTTGGCATGATCCCCTGCGTTGACCGCATCGCGGATTTCGCGATACACGTTGGGCATAAAGTTCAAGGTTGAGCCGATGCACCCTTGTACGCCCATCATCACTGCGTATGCGGATTCTTCATCCATGCCAGAGAAGGTGATCCAGTTTTCACCGCCCAAGTCCATCACATTACGCATTTCGAACATGTTTGGCCCCGTGTATTTTGCGCCAACCAAATTTGGAACTTGCAAAAGCTGGCTCACCACCGCAACGGGGTCTAACTGCGGGTTCAAAATGTACGAGAAGAAAGGCAGATCAGGCACGCTTGCGGCCAACGCCTTATAGTAACTGACGACGGAGGCAACCGAGTTATAGAGCGGTGGCATGATGCTCGCAAACCCATTGGCGCCATGTTCAGCGGCATGTCGCGCTAACGTTTGAGCGTCGGCCAAAGAAACAGCACCGACATGCGCGATGATCGGAACTTGCCCATTGACCACTTCTAAAACGCGCTCGGTCATCTTTTGACGGTCGGCCACCGTCATATAAATACCTTCGCCCGTCGTCCCGCCGATGTAAAACCCATCCACGTTTTTAGACAAATGATATTCCACGATACGGGTTAAAACGGGCAGATTGACTTCACCATGGGCATCGGTGGGAGTAACTAACGCAGGGTAAATCCCCTGAAAGACAACCATATTATTCGCCTGCCTTTAAATGAACATGGCCGGATGAGCCAATGTCATCTGCTTCAATTGTCGATTTAAAGCCATCAAATTCTTCACGAATGTGATGTAACTCAGTCTGAATACCGCGTGCTACGAACAACGTATCGCCCCGATAGCTGATGAAGTTGAAGCCTTTGCGAATCCAATCTTTCGCCCAGTCCACCGAACCGCTGATGAAGTGCATCCCTACCCCAACCTGATGTTCTTGGCAGATCGCGATGACTTTTTCAAGGGTTTCGACAAACAACGGGTGATCGTATTGTTCGGGAATACCATGCGAAATTGACAAGTCGTGCGGGCCAATCATCACCGCATCCACGCCCTTGATCTTCAACATATCAGGCAGGTTTTCCACACCCTTCGGGCTTTCAATCATGATGATTAAATTGGCGTCGGGGTTATATTGTTCCAAGTAGGCCTCGGTTTCGGCGTTCGGGAAACGCCCTTCATCCAAGACGGCAGTTAGCGCCGCGCCTTTTAACGGGCGGTATTTCACAGCGCCCAAAATCAGTTTGACCTCTTCGACAGTTTCGACATAAGGTACGATGATGCCCTGCGCGCCCGCATCCATCCCCATCGCTGCTTGGGATGCTGAAATTTCGGGGATGCGCATAAAAGGCGCAACACCTTGAGCGGCATATGCTTGTAATGCCCAAGCGATTGTCTCACGGTTATTCGGCGCGTGTTCGCTCTCAATCCAAACAAAATCCATCCCGACGCTCGAGAAGAATTTAGGCCAACGGGGTTGACCATACCCTTCTACAGCAAACCCATAAACGCGTTCACCTGCATGTAATTTGGCACGTATCTCTCGGCCTAACATGATTTCATCCTCTAAAGAACCATGCGCGGATCAATCGCATCACGCACACCGTCACCAATAAAATTGACACATAACACCGTCACCACAAGCATGATGGCGGGGGGAATCCATAACCATGGCAAATTCCGCAAAATGTCCAGATTACGCGCTGTCTCAAGCATATTTCCCCAGCTCGGTGTAGGCGGTGGAACCCCTAACCCTAAAAAGCTGAGGCCAGCTTCCGTCAAAATCGCCGAAGCGACCGCAAACGTCACCAGCGCGACTAACGAACCAAACGTATTCGGCAAAATATGCACAATCATGATGCGCGCGTCGGAATAGCCTAAAACACGACACGCCATGACAAACTCTTGTTCGCGCAAAGATAAGAACTGACTGCGCACCATGCGCGCCGTCCCGGTCCAACTGAGCGCGCCGATGATAAAGACAATCGTCCAAACCGAACGCGGTAACATCGAAGCCAACGTCAACATGATAATGATGCTGGGAAAGGTCATAAATACATCCGTCGCACGCATCACCAGCATATCGACCTTACCGCGAAAATAACCCGACACCGCACCCAGCGCAGTACCGATCACAGTAGAGACCAACGTCGCGCCAAAACCCACCACCAGCGAAACTTGACCACCATTCAATAGACGGCTCCAGTTATCACGGCCAACACGATCCGTGCCGAGCCAGTGGTCCGCACTTGGCGGTGCGGAACGCGCGCGTAGATCAATTTGTTCGTAGCCATAGCGTTCGAACAGCGGGGCGCCCACGGTCATGATGATAATCCCAATCAAGATCACAACCGAGACGACCGCAGGTTTATTCCGCAAAAAACGGCTTAAAGCGCGGTTTTCTTTGCGCTTTTTCGCCTTGTCAGTTTCCAATACAACTGGCTGTGCTACAGTCGAAGATTTGGGTTGCTCAGTCATATCGAATCCTTGGGTCTGCAAAACCATAAGCAAGATCAGTGAGCAAGTTCACCACCAAAACAACGATGGCAATCACTAAATTCATGCCCATTAACAGAGGAACATCACGGCCATTGACCGCTTCCAAATACAACGTACCCATCCCCGGCCAGCTAAAGATCGTCTCGGTAAACACCGCACCAACGACGAGCGTGGGCACACTAATCCCTACCAAGGTGATGATCGGCAGTAATGCGTTCGGGAAGCTGTGTCGCCATGTAATATAGAGTTCGCGCAACCCTTTACCGCGTGCAGTACGCACATAGTCCGCACCGATGACTTCTAACATACTAAAGCGGGTATAGCGCATGAAGTTGGCAATTTGTGCCAAGCTCAGCACCAACGCGGGTAAAAACAAATGATGGAGGGTTGTCCAAATATCCGGTTGACGGTTCACAGGTCGCATTCCACCGGACGGGAACCAACCTAAGTTAATTGAAAAAACAAATAAGGCGATGATCCCTGTCACAAAGGCGGGCATTGAAATTCCTAAGAACGAAGCCCCTGTAAAGAGATAATCCCAAAAACTATACTGGCGTAAAGCGGTGAAAATACCGAGGGTAACCCCCACCACCATGCCAATTGCCAGTGCAGCGCCTGAAAGAAGAAGGGTTGCGCTAAGTCGCTGTGCAATCACATCTGCAACAGGTTGCCCATTCACAAACCGATAACCGAGATTGCCGCGAAGCGCGTCTAGAAGCCAATTAAAATAACGAACCGTCACGGGCTGGTCTAAACCGAACCGCGCGATGATATCTGCTTCGGCGGCGGCAGTCATATTTAATTCTGGGCGGATAAAATAGTCTGTAATATCACCCGGAGCAATTTCAATCAACGCATAAATAATCATGGTGATGATTAAGAAGACGGGGATACTGATCAACAAACGACGTAAAATGTACTGCTGCATAGTTTGACTTCCTAATCAATATAAGGGTACTCAACATTGAGTACCCTCACTGACTACGGTCAAAAATTATTCACTAACTGCCCATAATTCAGAGTGATCTTCGTATGGACCGCCACCGGGGCCGGGGAACCAATAGAAGTCTTCAACATCACTGGAAGCCACACCAAAACGTAATGCAGTCCACAAATAACCTTCGGTCGCATTTTGGTTTTGGAAAGTGCAGATGTCTTGTAACAAGCCAGTATACGCTTCAGAGTCACCTTCAACGCGAGCTTGAGCCATCAAAGCGGTCATTTCGGGGTATTCAGTACCACTTAATGGCGCGCCATCAACGGTGGGTTGTCCGCCTACTTCATAGAATGGGAATGGATAGTTTGCCAAACCAGCGGCCACACCACGATAAGAAATTGTCCAGCCTTCACCTGTGTAGAAATAGGAATTGTAGGTTGGGACGTCTTGACGTACAGGGATCGCGTTTATGCCAACATCTGCGAGGAACGCTTGAACAGCGGCCATTGCATCCGCATGGAATTGGCTATCGTAGTAAGTCACGATTTCAATCGGTTGGCTACCATCGAAGTTGGCTTCAGCAAGCAGTTGACGAGCCAAGTCAGGATTATAGCTATACGCATTCAATGCTTCTGCGGCTGGGTACATAGAGGGGAACGCGCCCACGCAAGGAATGACGCTGGCCGTGCCTTGCAGAACGGCATCGGCAATAGCTTCACGGTCAATGGCGTACAAGAACGCTTGGCGAACGCGAATATCTTGGAAGCGTTCATCACGTTCATTGAAGATCATATAGTTGCTCACGCCCGAGGGACCTTCAAAGATATTGTAAGCCTCATTGCCCACAAACCCTTGAGCGACGTCACCGCTTGCATACGAGAAGTGAATTTCACCTGCTTCTAAAGCCAACAAAGCGGATGTTTCGTCTGCGAAGTAGCGATTAATCAATTGATCTAAACGAGGTGCGCCGTTCCAATAGTTGGGGTTCGGCACCAATGACCAGAATTGATCGCGTTGGAATTCTTGGTGCATAAACGGCCCTGTACCAACCGGATTGGTGAAGAACCAATCGCTATTTTGGTAACCGGCGGGGTCCATTTCACCCAAAATATGTTCTGGCAAAATCCACAATAACATCAAGCTGTAGGGTAAACGTGGGGTCGGTGTATTGAGTTCAAATTCAACGGTGAGATCATCAATCGCACGAACTTCAACAATGCTTTCTGAAGGAAGTTGGCTGAAGCCGGGGAAGGAAGTCGCCGCGGCGGGGTCAATCGCCAAGTTCAAAGAGAAAACAACATCATCGGCGGTGAAGGCTTCGCCATCATGCCACAGGACACCTTCCCGTAAGTTGAATGTCCAGAGGGTGAAATCTTCGTTTGCTTCCCAAGATGTCGCCAACTGCGGTGCAACATCGCTCACATCGGCATTCCAGCTCACCAGTGGTGACCAAATTTTGGAGAGCCATGTACGTCCAGCAGTGTCCATATAAGGAATGATCGCAGGTGCACCACCCGGCCCAACATCAAACGCGCCGATGAGCGTTCCGCCACCGCCCGCATCCTGGGCCAATGCTGAAGAAAAAACTAAACCCGTTGATAACGCTGCTATAGTTAAATATTTAAAAACGCGCATTGAAAGCTCCTAATAATTTGACTAACCTTTTTACCTTTAAAATTGTCGGTTTTGTCTCGATCATACGCTCCCTTCGATACATAGAATTTCCGGAATGGTTTGTACGGCGAATGCTCGTAAGCGATCTGCCACCGTTTCGCTAATCCATCGGTACGGTAGGCGTAGTCGTGAGCCAATGTTCGCCCAACCACCGATTACCGAAAGTAATTTATCTACCGCCGAATTGGGGTAGTTCTCACGCGTGATAAATGGAGTGACGTACTGATTAAAGTAGGCTTGAATCCGCCCTTCTAATTCAAGTGCGGCGGGTAGATCGACCTTCATCAGTTCATACCAACGCTGTGCCCCAAGGGGATGCAAGCACGCGACGTTGGAATAAGCCCCCGCGGCACCTTGCGAAAAACCTGTAGCGAGATGATGGCCGGGGATGAAGACCGATAACGCTTTACAGTGTAAGCGCATCGATTCGTACCACCGCGCATCGCCACCCGCTACTTTCACCCCAACCAATTGAGGCACCCCTTGGTGTAACCGCCCGATCTGTTCTGGGGTCAAAACGCGCTTGGCATGCGGTGGATTGTAAAGAATTAACGGGATATCTCCAGCGGCTTCGGCAAACCCTTGCAGACAAGTCACCATTTCAGGTTCTTGTAAGGGAAACCAATCCGCCAAAATTACTTGGAAAGCGCTGGGGTTCAAAGCCTTCGTGCGCTGGATGCGCCCTAAAGAAATTTGATAACTAGGATGGCTCGCGCCAATTTGAAACGGTAGCTCAGACGCTTCACAAGTTTCAGCAACCATCTGCTGGATACGGTCAAATTCTGTTTCGGTTTGGGTATGAAACTCCCCTGCTGTGCCATTGCTGTACACGCCATTGACCTGCACCTGAGCGATATAATCCAGCTCAGCCTGTAGACGGCCGTAATCAATACTTTCATCGGCATTGATGGGAAGTAGCAAGGTCGCCCAATTGCCAAAAATGTCTTCAGCGCGTAAAGGTTTCATGAAATCGCATCCCTTTTCAAATTCTGCTGAAGTTCTTTTGAACGACGTAAGCGTTCTTTTAAACCGCTGTAATGTTCGCTGAGCGCGTGCCGTAACGTGTCGGGGTCACCTGTACGGATTGCATCGACCACCGCAACGTGTAGCTTTGCAGTGTGTAACGGTTCAAAGTCGGCCATTTCTACAACCAAAACAGCCTTTCTAAACACACTCCAAAAGACATCCTGTAATTGTAAAAGGATGGAATTATCGACAGGTTTGAATAATTCGATATGAAATGCTTGATCAGTTTTAACGAGCGGTTCACCTCGTTCAGCGGCAACGCACATCTCTTGAGCAAGCGCGTCTAAAATTTGAATCCGTTCAGGGGTGATGAGAGGCAAAGCAATATCGACCATACCGTTTTCAAGCACTTCACGTACTTGAAGCATATCCTCGAGTTCGCTGAGGTTATAGAAAACATCGTAAGAGATATTTTCAATGATCGGTTGAAGGGTGAACCCTTTGACATATAAGCCACTGCCCCGCCGAACTTCTAAGATACCCAAAGTTGCCAGTGACTGTACCGCTTCCCGAACTGAATTACGGCTCACGCCAAGCTGTTGGCTCAAGTTATTTTCGGACGGTAATTTATCGCCATGTTTAAGCTGGTTATCAAGGATGAACTGTTTAATTGCATCCTGTATTTGCTCAGGGATGAGCGAGACAGGGGGTAAACGTTTTATTGGTTTTTCCATAATCAATCATCAAAAAAAAGTATTTATATACTCACTATAACAAGCTTGTAGGATATGCGCAACGTTTTTTGAACAAATTCAACAATTTGCACAACTTGTCAAAGTTAGCCAAGCAAACGTGTTAAATAGGAATTTGAAAATATTCTTTGAGGGTCGCATAAATTCCGTTGTTCTTGGAATTTATGCCACTGCGGGTAAAGTTGTGATAGCTCGTCTACTGTACGAGAATGGATTTTCCCCCAGTGAGGTCGGCCATTATAACGTTTAAAGATGGCTTCCATTAGGTCAAAGTAGGCTTGATATTCCATGCCGTGAAACATATGCACGGCGATATAAGCGCTTTCACGTCCATAGGCAGGGCTTAAATAAATATCATCCCCACTGGTAAAACGGCACTCAATCGGAAAATGCACCTGAATATTTTCTTTGCGGATGGTGGCATCAATCTCATGGATAGCGTCTTTAAAGGCTTCCGCAGGTAGGTTGTATTCCATTTCTTGAAATTTCACATAACGCACCGTCGAAAATACATCATGAGAATAGTTCACTATGTCGGTATCAGCGATGAGTCGCCCGCTCAGTTCACTAATCGGTTTACTTAAACTGGGGAACTGCCGATTCGCTACGCTTAAAGCCCATAGCCCTGCATTCTCAAGCGCATATTCATTCACTTTGTTCATGAGCGTTTTAGAACGCGGGTTTTCTTCACTCATGTTAGCAATTTTTGCTTGAACATCATCGGTATAGGGAAACCAGTGAAACTCAAAATGGCGGTTGTTATGTTTGTATTCGTCTAAGTTCGTTAAACACTCCGCTAAACTTTTACGGCGAATTTTGAGATTCAACACGTATAACGGCATCAATCGCAGTGTGACGCTGACAATGATGCCGAGCGCCCCCAATGAAATTTGCGCGGCTTTGAATAATTCAGGGTTTTCGCTTTCAGAACACTCAACGACTGTTCCATCAGCAATGACTAAGGTCAACCGCGTCACTTGAGTAGATACATTCCCAAGCGTCACCCCTGTTCCATGCGTGCCCGTGCTCAATGCGCCCGCAATTGATTGTACGTTGATGTCACCTAAATTTTCCTGGGCAAGCCCCGCGTGAGATAACAATTCACCGATCTGTTTCAGGCGTGTACCCGCCTTAAGTGTCGCCGTATGCGCCTCATGATCGATTGATTCGATGCCAGAATATTTATCCAATGACACGAGGACATCCGACGTTTCGACCAAAGGGTTAAAAGAATGTCCCGCACCTACGGGGCGCATCTTGCGTCCTGAAGTCGTGCAGGTTTGAACTAAGGCCACAATTTCATCAAGGGTGCTGGGATAATGAACTTCCGCAGGTGAGAATTCGACTGAGCCAGACCAATTCTGCCATTTCATAAAAATTTATACCCTTCACCGCGATACGTTTTCACCTCGTCCACAATGTGACCCTGACGGACAAGATAGAGGGAATTAAAATGTTCACACAGTTCGCCCGCTTTGCCATGACGCATGAAAATGGGATCGCCGAGCTTCAACGGCTCATCGCCCGTATAGACAATAGGCGTTTGCACTTCACCCGCCGCTTCAAACTCGGTTAGGGATGCGCCTACAGGTAAATACGGCTGAGGGATTTTTTCGGGGGAAAGCCCGCCTGACGCCACGTATCCACCCCCTAGACAGGTGTACGTATCGGCTTTGGGATGACGCACAATTTCAATGGCGAAAGCCGCCGCAGGTTGATGTTTAAAATGCTGATAGTGATCAAAAACGACCGGTGAAAAAAATGCAGAACCTGAAGCGACCTCGGTCACACCGCTTTCTTGTGACGTGCTTTCGAGGCTTCCTGTACCACCGCCGTTCACAAAACGCGGTTTTGCGCCTGCATTTTGCAACGCCTCTAAAATGGCGCATCGACGTTGGCGTAAATGCAGAATCGAACGTGATTTCAACCAACGGATGACGCGGTTGCGCGCGCTCTTTCCACCATCGCCAACCCCCGCAATTTGCGCTTCATAGCCCATCACACCATCTAAATAAAGAGAGGAACTTTCGGCAATCGCTCGGTAAACCTTCAATGCTGTTTCGGGCGACGTGATGGGCGAACGCCACACGCCAAAGTGAAGCATCGGCAGATCATACGAAAGATCGATGTCCATACATACGGGTAAGCGCACTTGGTGAGCAGAGGCAATACGATCAAGCTGTGCAATATGTTCAAGGGAATCAACCATCAAGGTGATGGTTTTCCCCTGTTTCACCTGCTCACACACCAACCCGATTTGTTCCACATGCCACGCGGGATACGCGACTAGCAAATCATCAAAGCCAGATTGGCTCAGGTGAACAGCTTCCAAAACGCTGTAAGACATCACGCCTTGAAAACGCGGGTTCGACGCAAAGATATAACGAAGAATAGCCGTACACCGTATCGACTTTGAAGCGATGCGAATCTGTTTATTACCCGCGCGTTGTAAGACCGCCTCAATATTCTGATCCAATAAATCAAGGTCAACAAACGCGAATGGCATCTGCTTACCTTGAAAAATGGAGCGATATTCACCATAAGTTGACGGCATAACTCTCCTTAAGAGACCCGTTCACAGCATCATTGCGATATGTATCATAGAACGTGAAATTGATACATCACCCTTTAAGGCCACGCAAACGCGGGTCGAGGATATCACGCAGGCCGTCCCCTAAAAGGTTAAAACTGAGCACGCCTAAAACGATGGAAAGCGCGGGGTAAATCATCAACCACGGCGCCATTTCTGCGATGCCACGACTTTCGCTTAACATCACCCCCCATGATGGGGTTGGCGGTTGTGTCCCTAAGCCGAGGAAGCTGAGTCCCGCTTCGGTCAAGAGCGCCCATGAGAGCGCTAAACTCACCTGCACAATCAAAGGGGCCAGCGTGTTCGGCAGAATATGCTGCCAAATAATGCCCATATCTTTACGCCCCAAGCATCGCGCCGCCGTGACGTATTCCATTTCTTTCACAGACAGGACCGGGGCGCGGGAAACACGCGCAAAAATTGGCGTGTAGACGATGGCAATCGCCATCACTGTTGTATTCACCCCCGGGCCTAAAATACTCACGATCACCAGTGCCATGAGCAAGGCGGGGATGGCAAAGAATACATCCATCAGGCGCATTAAAACATTTTCAAACCAACCGCCAAGATAGCCCGCAATCGTCCCTAAAAATGTCCCCATGATGGTAGCAGAAGCCACAGCCAACAGCGCAACCCGTAGTGAATTGGCCGCTCCTTCCATCAAACGACTGGCAAGGTCACGACCAAAAAGGTCAGTGCCTAGAAGATAATTTGCGCTAGGCGCTTGTAAGCGGTCTGAGCGATGCTGTTCAAGAGATGGGTATGGCGTGATGCCCAACGCCCCACACAAGCCGATGACAAGATAGATACTCAATAAAGTCAAGCCGATAACACCGCTTAAATTACGGAACAGACGGCCACGAAATGAGACCGTACCGGATTTAGCTATTTTTGGCATAGGAAATTCGCGGGTCGATTGCCGCATAGATGAGATCAGCGATCAGATTGATGATGATAAAATTAAAAGCAACGAATAAAACGATGCCTTGTACCAGCGCATAATCTCGTTGGGAAATGGCGTTGAACACCAACCGCCCAATGCCGGGCAGCGAGAAGATTTCTTCAGTAATCACCGTCCCGCCCAAGAGATACCCCAATTCAATGCCAACAATCGTGACCACAGGAATTAACGCATTCCGTAACGCGTGGCGACGGATGATCAGCATCTCGAATAAGCCCTTGCTTCGCGCAGTGCGGATGTAATCTTGGCTCAGAACTTCTAACATTGCGGAACGGGTCGTGCGCATCACCGACGCGGAAAAAGCAAAACCAAGCGTGATAGCCGGAAAAATCATCTGGCTGAGGTTTTGCGCGGGATTTTGCGCGAATGTGACGAAGTTACCTGAATTTGGCAGGATTTTAAAATAGACAGACAACACAAAAATGATCAGCGTGCCTAATAAAAAGTTCGGCACCGCAAGGCCGATCAGCGCGATCAAACGCCCAACCAAGTCGATGATCGAATTGTGTTTTACGGCGGAAAGTATCCCAATCGGAATACCTAAACATAAGGCGATTGTGACCGCCATCAGTGCGAGTTGAAGCGTGACAGGAAAGCGGTTTGCGATCACTTGCAAAACAGGTTCACCAAAACGAACCGAAATCCCCAAATCCCCGCGAACGGCGTTTCCGAGCCACGTCACATATTGTTCAGCAACGGGTTTATCTAAACCAAAATATTCTTCGAGCGCTTCGCGTTGGGTGGGGGTGAGCATGCCCGCTTCTGTGCCGAGCATCGCCACGATGGCATCCCCGGGGACAAGCCGAATCGCCCCAAAAATCAAAATTGAAACGCCGAGAAGCGTTGGCAAAAATGCAATTGCCCGTTGGGCGAGATATCGTATCATCAGGTTCCATGAAAGCGGTGAGGACAGGTGCCCTCACCGCTTTGAAGTTAGATATAAAAGAAATTAACGATCCAAAGTGACTTGCGCCAACGAGAGGAGAGAATCTGTTGGGGAAGCGACAAAACCAGACACATAGGGTTGTTGCGCGGTGTATTCATACCCCACATACAACCAAACCCAAGGCGCTTGTTCTGCTAAGTGATGTTGGAATTCAGCGAAGATGTCATAACGGGCTTGTGGGTCGGTTTCAGTACGACCAGTGGCCATTAATTCATCCAAAGTTGAATCGCTGTAACCCGCAACATTGTTCAAGTTACCCGTTGACTGCCAGTAACGCGCGTACATCGTGTACGGGTCTGGACGCCCCCCGTTCAATGCGATAGCCGCTTCAAAGTCACCCGCTAACCAGCGGTCAACATACACACTGAGTTCCATTGATTCGATTTCAACGGTGATGCCAATTTCAGCCAATTGTGCTTGGATGCTTTGCGCTTCAGACAAGGCGGTTGGCGGTTCAGCATTGGCGGCGATCACGTTGAGGGTGAAACCTTCGACGCCCGCGGCAGCCATCAATTCTTGCGCGCGTTCAATATCTTTTTCGTAGCAGAACAGTTCTTCGGTTGGCAAAGCGAAGGCAGCCATAGTCAATGGGCCAGTGACGATGCCTTCACCCAACGACGCGACATCCAATACTTCTTGGCGGTCGATGGCACAAGAGATCGCTTGGCGAACTTCCAAAATAGCCAGCGGTGAATCTTCGATGGTCGAGCGCAGTTGCAACACATGGTACGCAATCGACGGTGCGGTATTCAAAACGATATTGCTATCACCGATGAGTAGTGTCGCTACCAAAGGATCATTCAAGAGCGCGAAGTCAATCGTGCCTGCGCGTAACGCGGCGAGGATCGAGGTTTCATCAGGGATGATGCGAATATCAATACCATCGACAAACGGCCCTTCACCCCACCAGTCAGCATTAGCGCTCAGTTGGGTCGATTCATCGGGTGTCCAGCTCGCCAAAGAGAACGGCCCTGTACCGTTGGCGACGGTGGCAATATCACCACTTTCAATGTCGGCAGAGTCGGCAATCGCGGCGTTGGTGGTTGCCAAAGCAGCTAAAAGAGGTACGTCCGGTTCTGAAAGGTTGAAGACCACCGTATAATCATCGGGGGTATCGATTGAAGCGATGCTCAGATAATTTGCACGCGTGGCGGCGGCAGTCGTTTCATCCAAAATACGGTTCATGCTTGCCAACACGTCTTCAGATGTAAATTCAGCCCCATTGTGGAAGGTGACCCCTTGACGCAAATTCAGCGTCAACATGGTTGCATCTTCGGAGAAACTCCAGCTTTCTGCTAATGAAGGAACCACGTTTAAGTCAGCATCTAAGTTGACCAGTGGCTCATAGATCAATTCCAAAAGACGGAATGATGCAAAAGCAGTTTGTGTATGTGGGTCAAGACCCGTTGTATCAGCTGCTCGCGCCATCACCAGAACATTGGAATTTTCTTGTGCTGTAGCCAGCCCCACCGAAGTGAGTAACAGTAAAGAAAGACCTACTAAAGACCCTTTACGCATTCCAAACTCCTGCATAATAAATGGTGAAAACACCATAGAACACACATGATTTTTATTCAAAAACTTTTCGAAATAGTAACTCATTCACGCCCGTAAGTACATAATTTTCAAGCGCACCTACTTGGACATAACCTTGCCGTTTGTAAAACGCCTGCGCATCCAGATTAAAGTCAGATACGAGAAGGAATATATCCTTTGCAAAGGCAGAAACTCGCCTTTCTGCATGGTTCAACAACGCGCTTCCTAAGCCTGAACGTTTGATATCAGGGTTCACACCGATCAGCCGAACATACGGACTGCGCCCAAACAACCCTTTGGGCATCACCCACACAAAACCAACGGCATTATTGCCTGAAACCACAACCCACAAGTCATCTTCTTGGCGAAGACCCTGTTCAAAGTTCTGTATCGCACGTTCTTCAGTCAGTCCGTACCGCTGCCATAATGGAATTTGCATCATCCATTTTGCTAAAACGGGGAAATCATGAGGGGTCATTGATCGTATTAAGATATTCATAGCACTTTTGTAATAAAAGTTCAAAAAACCACTATATCCACGTTGAATGAATCAATGCTGGATAGTTGGTGCCGGGTGTGATCTGACCTAAAATCACGGGATGAGTTCCCCCAGTCAAGGCGGGGAGCGTGCTAGTGCGCCCATGCCATGTTTCATAAGCCAAGACAGCAAAGACCATCGCTTCTTTATTATCGCTGTCCATGCCGATATCTTCATGGCTCATGACTTTTGCAGGCGCTAACAAGCCCTGAAGCATGTCTAACATCAATTGGTTATGACGGCCACCGCCCCCTAAAATCACCTCTTCAGGCGGGGCAGGCGCGAACTGAGCATACGCATCGACAATCGTTTGAGAGGTCAATGTCGTGATGGTCGCTAACATCGTCGCAGGGTCATTCCCGCGTTTTTGCCCTTCAAGGATCAATTCACTCGCCATTGCCTTGCTGAACAATTCCCGTCCGGTTGTTTTGGGGGGCTTCATCTTATAGTAAGGATGGGCGAGCAATGTGTTGAGCCAATCCTCGTCAATGATTCCCTGCTTCGCCCATTGAGCATCACGATCAAACGTGGATTTGCCATCCGTCAACTGGACAATCATCGAGTCGATTAAGGCATTTCCCGGCCCTGTATCAAAGGCCATCGGCTGGCTTTCCATGTCTGAGAGTGGCGGTAAAAAGGTGACGTTCCCAATCCCGCCGATATTTTGGATGGCGCGCCATTTGGTGGGATGCCGTAATAACAACCAGTCAATATAAGCAGTGAGCGGTGCGCCCTGCCCACCCACAGCGATATCACGCGGGCGGAAATTACTCACTACGGTGATGCCCGTTCGTTCCGCTAAAATGGAGGCTTCAGTCAATTGTAAAGTCGCGCTGACTTGACCATCCGCTTCCACCTGATGCCAAACGGTTTGCCCGTGCAGGCCGATCAAATCCACGTCTTGGGGCTTAAAATTGGCTTCAGCGATCACCTGCAAAACGGCTTGGGAAAACAATTCACCTAACGCAAAATGCAATTTGCAGAGTTCATCTACACTGCTGGTATCAGGCTGGCTTGCGCGTAAAATGCGCGCTTGGAAACCTTCGGGATATTGAAATGCAATCCCATGAATGATTTTCGCTTGTAGGTGCGGTGGTGACCCTGTGATCTCACATAACGCAGCATCGATTCCATCCGCAGAAGTCCCCGACATTAACCCGACAACAAACATAATGCTCTCTTCAAATAATCCAATTCAGCGACAAGATAGCATAACCAAATAACGCAAACTGAAAAGGATCGCCACTGAATGACGATCCTTTTGTATAAAGTTACAATAGAAGAAGCGGTTAAATCGACCAACCGAGATGTGCGGACAAGAAAGCCAAGTAATCAGATTCTTCTTCGATCATCTTATTGACGGTCACGGTTCCGTGTCCCACATTGATGCCAAAACGTAACAAAATGGGATTATCGCCCACATGCGCGGATTGGACAGTGGCGGCAAATTTGAGAGAGTGCATCGGTACAACACGGTCATCCCCGTCGGATGTCCAGATCAATGTTGGAGGATAGCTCACCCCTTCTTTCACATTGTTCAAAGGTGAGTAAGCGAACAGATAGGCAAATTCTTCAGCGCTGTTATCCGCCGCGCCAAATTCAGAAACCCACAGACGACCCGCTGTAAACTTGTGATAACGGAGCATGTCGATCACAGGGACACCACACAGCGCCGCGCCGTAGAGGTCAGGCCGTTGGGTGATGCAAGTAGCCACCAATAAACCGCCGTTGCTCATCCCACGAATGGCGAGTTTGCTCGGCGATGTATATCCATTGGCGATCAGCCATTCCCCACCGCCGATCATGTCATCAAAAACGTGTTGTTTTTGATCTAACATACCCGCTTTGTGCCATTCTTCACCATATTCACCGCCTCCACGCAAGTTAGGAACAGCGAATACCCCACCCTGCTCCATCCATAGATAATAGGCAGGTTCAAAATCCGGTAACGTCGAGGCGTCAAAACCGCCGTAGGCATACATCAGGGTTGGATTATTGCCATCCAACTGAATGCCCTTCTTATGAGAGATGAACATCGACACTTGTGCGCCATCGGTAGAGGGATAGAAAATTTGACGTGTTTCGAATTCGTCGGTCTTCACATCAATGCCAGAAGCTTGGAAAACAGAGATTGCTTCGGCTTGCGTATCGTATCTGAAAAGCGTCATCGGCATTAAGAAGGAAGTGAAGGTAAAGAGGAAGTCATTCTCATCGTTGCTGGTATGCAGGTAATAGCTTGGAATTGCCCCCATCGGTGGCAGTTCAATATCTTTGATGAACGTCCCATCCAAGCTGTAGGCCTTCACTTGGCTATGCGCATTATGCAAGTAGAACACATAAAGTTTTCCGCCCGCCAACTTCGCCGCATCTATCGTGTCGGCTTGTTCGGGAAGAATTTCACGCCAGTTTTCGCGCGCAGGGTGATGAAGATCGACGGCGATAATCCGTTTGCGCGGGGCATCTAATTTGGTGAGGAAGTAGAAGGTTTCGCTGTCGTTTCCAACAAACTCGTATTCTGAGTCGAAATCATTTAACAGGCGAACAAAACCCTTGGGGTTATCAATTTCCCAATAATAATAGCCTGTCGCGCCCACCGCGCTTTTACGCACACTCAGCAGTAAATAGCGATTATCGTCAGAGCCGGACGTCCAATATAAGTAGTCGGGATGTTCTGGGTCTTCAAAGACCACCACATCTTCAGACTGGGGCGTTCCGACTTTATGGAAATAGACACGGCTGTTAAAGTTTTCAGCCAGTTTTTCTTGGCCTGCAACCACTTCTGGGAAGCGATTATAGAAAAAGCCTGTGCTATCTGCTTTCCAAACCACAGTGGTGAACTTACACCACAGCAGTTCGTCGGCAAAATCGGTCTTTGTCGCCACGTCACGAACGTGGAATTCTTGCCAGTCTGACCCGCCGCGAGAAATGCTATAGGCTAAATACTTTCCATCTGGGCTAGGCATCGATTGCATATAGATGATGGAGCCATCATCACTAAATTCGTTGGGGTCGAGCACAATTTCTGAAGTTCCATCCACCCCTTCACGGCGGAAAACAACGGCTTGGTCTTTCCCGACATTAAAACTATAAAAATACGAGTCACCAGCGCGGGTTGCTAAACCATAAGATGGAACGTGAGGTTTCTGAAACAGCTCGGTCAAACGCTGTTTGATGGTTTCTCTGCTCTTGATGCTTCCTAAAAACCCATAGGTGATTTCATTTTGAGCGGTGATAAATTCTGTCACTCTAGGATCGGCGGGGTCTTCCATCCAACGATAAGGGTCGGCAACTGGGGTACCAAAAAAATCATCAACAATAGATTCTTGATCAGGTTTGGGATAGATGATCGACATGGGTCCTCTTCCTATAAAAATGAATTCGATGGCCTGATGTAAACAGTGTTGCACCATGACATCCAAAGAGTAACAAATCATTACGAACCATTACAGTCCACACAATACTGTGCAAAATCTTTGCAATTGTGCACAATTACAAGGGTTGCTGAATTTGGTAATTTTCATCATAGGTTCTTTTGCAAGGTGAAGTTACTCTAATTCAGCCACACTTTATCGTTGACGTGATTTATAAAAAAAATCGCAATTGGTTTTTACTGTAGTGTTTTATTTAGGAGTAACTATGAAACGTGTGTTTGCCCTTATCCTTGCAGTAGGGTTGCTAGCGATATCTAGCGCCGCCTTTGCACAACGAGACACCCTCAATCTCATCACCTTCCTAGACACCGGTAATTTCAACCCCCTGTTCAGTGCAAACAGCCTGATTCAACGTTTAACATGGGACTCTTTGTTCCGCGTGGACGGCGACACAGGTTTAGCGACTTCTGGTTTAGGCTTGACCTCTTGGGACGTTTCTGAAGATGGGACAGTCTATACGTTCTATATTGATGAAGCCGCTACATGGAGCGATGGTGTTCCTTTAACCAGCGCGGACATCCAATACACACTGGACGCCATGACTTCTCCTGAAGTTGAAACATGGATGGCTAGCTTCTTCCCGCCCGACCTGTTCACAGGCTTTGAAGTGGTTGATGACAAGACATTCACCGTCACCATCACCGACTTGAATTGCAACTTGATCAACTCTTTGTTCTGGTTCGTTCCCCTTCCTGCACACATTTACGGGCCAGACCCCGCAGGCGTTAATGAGCACCCTGCAAACGCAGGTGGCGCTGGTTTCGTCAGCAGTGGGCCGTACACGGTAGTTGAATATCAAGCAGATGAATATGTTCGTTTAGCCGCGAACCCCTACTATCGTGGTGGCGTTCCTCAAATCCCGAACATCATCATGCGTTTTGAAGGTGATGCCACAGTTTCTAACTTGATGTTAGAAACGGGCGAAATTGATTTCATGCGTATGACCGCTGCTCAATTCGACCAATTGGCTGACCCAGAACAATTCGTCTACTACCCTGTGCCAAACCAATTTGCGACATCCCTCATGCTCAACCCGATGGACCCCGCAAACCCATCCGCCGCATACGATGAAGATGGTAATGTGCTCGAACAAGCCGTTCATCCCGTTTTAGGTGATGTCCGCGTTCGTCAGGCCATCGCGCTCGGTTATGACAAGAGCTTGATCCTTCAATCTATTCGTGAAGAAGGCGCGGGCGAGTTGATGACATGGATGTTCCACCCACTCTTGACCGGTTGGGCAAACAATCCAGAATTATCCCCCACCCCATTCGATCCTGAAGCCGCAGCCGCATTATTAGATGAAGCAGGCTGGACCGATGCAGATGGCAACGGCGTTCGTGAATGCAACGGTTGTGAAACCACAGAAGATGGCACGCCATTGGCCTTCACCATCAGCTATGCCCCCATCTATGCAGAATATGCAAATTACGCTGTGATCGTTCAAGATCAATTGGGTCAACTCGGTTTCGAAGTCAGCATTAACCAACTCGAATACAATGCCCTTTCTACCGAATACATGCGTCCACAAGCCTTTGATGCCATCGTCTTGTCCTTCGGCGGTTTCCCTGCCGACCCCAGCTCTTTGGCAAATTCATTCCTGCTCAGCACCAATGACATCCCCGGCCTCGGCAGCAACTACATCTCGGTTGTGGACGAAGAAATTGATGCGCTGTTGGCTGAAGGTTTATCAGTTCCTAGCTGTTCAATTGAAGAACGCGCACCGATTTACCACCGTATTCAAGAAATTGGCTTGGAAAATATGTACTTCGGTGACTGGGGTTTCATCACCAATGACTACCTCGTCGTCAGCCGTAACATTGAAGGTTTCGTGCCAACACCCCTCGGCGGTGAAGGTAGCGAATATAACTTCATTCAACAATGGACGTTCGCAGGTAACTAAGCGTAACGCTTTCACACTGCAATTGTAGTTTCGTAAGTCAGCGACAGGTTGATGCGAAATCAACCTGTCGTCTCCACTTATTTCTAATTTCTCATTCTGTTCAAGATTCAGTAAAGGTAAACCAATGGCAGCGTATGTCATTCGCCGCCTTTTACAGGCTATTCCAACCTTAATTGGAATTACGTTCCTCTCTTTCCTGCTGATGATGGCGACCCCGGGCGACCCTGTTTCCCGCGTCACCTTTCAGCAAACCAATGTCACGCCTGAAGACCTTGAACGCTTACGTCGTCAACTTGGGTTAGACCAACCCCCATTACAGCAATATTTATATTGGCTTGTGGGAAACGACTGGACAACGATTGATGTCGATGGTGATGGCACGGGTGATATTCAAGGTACACGTCGCGGTATTTTACGAGGGGATTTAGGTAATTCTCTCAGTCAACGTCGCCCTGTTTTAGAACTTATTACTGAACGTATTCCGGCAACGGTACAACTCACATTTACAGCCTTTGTCTTAGGCTATCTGATCGGCATTCCGCTGGGTGTGCTGGCCGCGACCCACTACGGAAGTTGGTTTGACCAATTATCCCGTGTGATTTCAGTCATCGGCAATGCGATTCCTAGTTTCTGGCTCGCGCTCATGATGATGTTACTTTTCAGCGTGACATTAGGCATTCTTCCATTGAGTGGTATGCGAGATTTGAGCAATCAAAACCCCACGCTGTGGGATAGCGTCCGCTACATGATTATGCCTGTCAGCGTGTTGGCGCTCGGCACTATCGCGAGTATTTCGCGCTTCATGCGCGCCAAAATGCTGGAAGTCATGAACGAAGATTATATCCGTACCGCCCGCGCAAAAGGTTTAACAGAGCGCAATGTGTGGTGGCGTCATGCCCTGCGTAACGGCTTACTGCCAATCGCAACGTTCATTGGGCCAGCGGTTGGTTTCCTTCTCGGTGGTGCCGTGATTGTCGAAACTATTTTTGCATGGCCGGGTATGGGGCGCTTGGTCGTCAACGCGGTTTCTGAACGTGATTACCCGCTCATCATGGGGTCGGTTGTGATGAGCGCGATGTTTTATGTCGCGGGGTTGATCATTTCTGATTTATTGTACGCGGCCTTAGACCCTCGTATTCGCTTACGCTGAGGTTATCAACGATGAGCACAATACAAAAAAACAATCTAACTTCGGTTGTTGAACTCAACCCACAAAAATACGAGGCACGTTCTTTATGGCGAGACGCTTTTAACCGCCTTCTTCGTGACCGACTGACGCTCATAGCGATCATCATCATCGTCCTATTAACCATCGTGAGTTTTGCAGGCCCACCCATTTTAGAAAACCTAACAGGCATCAACCCCAACCGTACGAACGTCATCAACAAATACTTTGTACCGGGCGAAGGTGGGCACTTGTTAGGAACGGATCAAGTCGGCCGTGACCAATTTTCACGGCTCATGGTCGGCGGTCAAATTTCGCTCACAATCGCGTTTTTCACCAGTTTATTATCGATGTCGATTGGGGTGACCGTTGGGCTAATTGCAGGCTACTTTGGCGGTTGGGTGGATGATGCCTTCACATGGATCATCACCACGCTGACTTCCATTCCCCAGTTGTTCATCCTGCTTTTAGTGGCGATCATTTGGACGCCAACACCGCCCGTATTGATCCTTATTTTAGGGTTACTCAGTTGGGTGGAAACCGCCCGCCTTGTTCGTGGTGAAGTTTTCGCTCTGCGAGAAAATGAATACATCACAGCGGCGCGGTCGCTCGGTGCGCCTAGTTTGCGCATCATGTTAAGCCATCTGTTCCCGAACCTCCTGCCGATTGTGTTAATCAATTTAGCCATCAGCGCAGGGTCATTGATCCTGACCGAATCCAGCTTGAGCTTCTTAGGACTTGGGATTCAACCGCCAACGCCCTCATGGGGCAACATGCTGACCGATTCGCGTACCTACTTTGCACGCGCTGGTCATTTGGTCATTTGGCCGGGCTTTATGATTTCTCTATCCGTCATCTGTTTCTACTTGATCGGTGACGGTGTCCGCGATGCGATTGACCCAAGAAGTGTTCGCAACCGTAAGTAAATCTTCAAGCCATCCTATCAAACTGACGAAACCCCGTGTTAGACTCGTAGAGATTCAAACACGACAGTCGCAAGGGGTTTCGTCGGTGCGCCGAATTTTAAACTGGATCATCCTCATCTTCGTGATGCACATCACTCGCCAACATCACCCCCTGTGTTCCTCATGAAATATCTTTCTCAAGGGGCAAAATCCAATCTTCTACAAGGTTTTGTATGGGGTGTTCGCCTTGTATTTTTGATCTTTCTGCTCAGCTTAATCACGCCTGTGCAACCCCGCGCTGAACTGGGTGCCCCGCAAACGGTAGAAACCCATATTCCTCAACTGTGCGTTCACACACGGCTGATCGACGAAGTAGATGAATGGAAAATCCAACGTTCGTTAGAGATGGTTCGCGAAATGGGCGCGACCACCATCACCGAATTTTTCCCGTGGGCTTACATCGAACACACGCGTGGGGTGTATCAGTGGGATAATGTAGATCGCATCGTTCGCCATGCGCAAAATCAGGGTATACGCATCATTGCGCGGATGGGCTTCGTGCCAAGTTGGGCGCGTGAAACCCACGACGATACTGAAACCACGCTGAATACCCTACCTGAAACATCGTATATAGATTTTTCCAATTTCGTCGCGGCGTTTGCGTCGCGTTATGCTGGAACGATTGATCACATCATCATTTGGAATGAACCGAACCTCGCCTTTGAATGGGGGTATCGACAGGTTTCGGCACAAGCCTATGCCCGTCTACTGGAAGCAGTATATGAACCTGCGCACAGAGCAAACCCCAACGTGATCCTGTTGGCGGCGCCGTTAGCCCCGACTTTAGAACCGCGTGGCAGCAGTCATGGGCTGAATGATCTACTCTATTTTGAAGACTTGTACGCTTCTGGCGCTTCACAATATTTTGATGCGGTCGCCGTTCACACGTATGGGTTTACGACGTCTGCGCTTGAAGCGCCCGCGACAGATCGCCTGAATTTCCGTCGCATGGAACTTCTGCGCGACCTCATGATCAACTATGGGGATGAGGAAAAACCGATCTACATCACCGAAACAGGCTGGAACGATCATCCCCGCTGGACGAACGCAGTCACCCCCGCACAACGGATCGCCTATTCTGTCGAAGCGGTAGAATATGCACAAGCGAATTCAGATTGGCTACAAAACTTGTGTTTTTGGGTCTTTCGCTTTCCCGCACCAACCTATAATTACCCTGATCATTTCACGTTTGTAAATTCAGACTTTGAACCTAAACCGATCTATTTCGTGCTACAAAATATGGCGCGTGACCTATCCACTTCAGAGCAATTATGGCGACCCTCACCTCTCCAAGATTCAGAAAATTAGGCTTCGTGCTCTTGGTGAGCATCGGCCTATTTATCCTGTGGCGACAGTTCCGCCCGTATCAACTGCCACCGCTTGATGTACTGCTACCCGCTGGTGAGTTACGCGTCGGCATTGACCCTGCGCATCCACCCTTTGCGTATTATGACAGCGATGGAACAATTAGCGGTTTAGAACCCACGCTTGGAGAATGGCTTGGGGAACGGTTCAATATCCCCATTCGTTTTGTCACACTAGGATATGACGGCCTGTATGATGCACTGCTCACACATCAAGTTGATATCCTGATCGCTTCCGTCATTGTTGACCCCGCAAGGACCGATGTATTCACTTATTCAACACCTTACTTTAACGCGGGGTTTGTGCTGGTCAGTTCGAGTCATAGTCCGATTCAGACCATGAGTGAGCTAGAAGGCAAAACCTTAGCGTTTGCGTACGGGTCTTCCGCGCATGAACAGGCCAACCGCTGGCATCGACGTTTAGATACGTTTATCGATCACCCCTACGAAACAGCGATAGATGCGCTGGATGCCGTCCGTTTAGGCGAAAGTGCAGGCGTTCTGGTGGAAGCGGCCTCAGCACTCGAATATCTTGCTGACCATCCCACTTGGCAAGCGCATCAATTTGAAGTGACGGTACTGCCCTATGCGATTGTCACCCGCGCAGAGGCAGGCGAACTTTCTAGCGCTATCGATTATGTATTACGCCAAATTCTCATCAGCCCTGAATGGGCGACGCTACTTGAGAATACATTTGAGTAACCAGACAAAACCTTTTTGTGAATATATTCGCGCTACAATATGTCGAAATTTGACCACACAGTCGGCAAAAACAACATGTCAAAATCACTCAAAATTGGGATTGATGCTCGGCTTACGTATTACCGCACAGGGGGCATCAGCACCTATATCATTCGGTTAATCCAAAACCTGCACAAATTAGATCAGCACAATCAGTATCGCATTATCGAAAGTCGTAAAATTCAAAACTCGGTCAGTAATGGTTTTCCAAACGCAAAAGTATGGACGCCATCCCATCACCGTATTGAAAAGTATGCGTTATCGGTCGAGCTGATGCGCTTTGGCTTTGATGTATTCCACACGACCGATTTCATCCCCCCATTACGAGGCGGGAAACGCCATGTGGTTTCTATTCATGATTTGAGCTTTTTGCATTATCCGGAATTTTTGACTGAAGAAAGCCGTCGTTATTACAACGATCAGATTCAATATGCCGTGCGTCATGCCGATCATATTTTGACCATCAGCGAACACAGCAAGCGGGATTTAGTCTCGTTATTAGGTGTTCCACCAGAGAAAATCACGGTTCAACTGTTGGCGGCAGATGAAAAATTCCACCCACTCAGAAATGATCTAGTGGTGCAGGTTCGCAAACAGCTCGAACTACCCGAACAATATCTGCTTTTTGTCGGAACATTAGAACCCAGAAAGAATATTTTAGGCTTGGTTGAAGCGTATGTTCAGCTTACACGGCAGATGTCTAACGCCCCCTCACTCGTCATTGCAGGGAAAGCAGGCTGGAATTTTGAGGAAACACAAGAAAAAATAAACGCATTCCAACTTGGAAATCGGTTGATCTGGCGAGAAAACATCTCTCAGGAACAGCTACCCGCAGTGTATAATGGGGCAAGTTTACTGGTCATCCCATCGTTTTATGAGGGGTTTGGTTTAACCGCATTAGAAGCGATGGCTTGCGGAACAATACCGATTGTGAGCAACCGATCATCCCTGCCTGAAGTTGTGGGGGATGTAGGATTGCAAATCAACCCTGATGACCCAACCGAGATTGCTCAAGCCTTTGAGTACGCGCTGACTCACCCCGAATGGCAAATAGAGCAACAACAGCTGGCGTTACAACGCGCACAGCATTTTAACTGGGAAGACACTGCGCGAATTGCGCTAGAAACCTATAAGGCCCTTGCATAAATGCACTTGTTGATACTCACCCCAGCGCTTCCCTACCCCACCCATCAAGGGGGCGCACTGCGTAATTTTGGGCTTATCCGTGGGCTGGCTGAACATGGCTATCAAATCACCTTGTTGAGTTTCAGTGAAAAGGATGTCGAAGCGTCTAAAACACCCCTTGCGGATTACTGCGAGAAGATTGAAACGGTTCCGATTCTTTCGAGAAGTAAAAAAGAACGGATTCGCGACCTAATTTTAAAACCTCAGCCTGATCTAGCATTGCGTTTAGAAAGCAATGTGTTTCGCGAAAAACTCCAAGCCTTGCTCAAAGAAACAGCTTTTGATGTCGTCCACTTTGAAGGGTTAGAAATGGCGATTTATTTGCCACTTGTACAAGCCCTCCAGCCCAAAGCGAAACGCATTTATGACGCACATAATGCTGAATTTTCGTTACAAAAAGCGATTTCACATATTGACCGCAAACATTGGAAACGGTTCCCTGCCGCGGTTTACTCCACTATTCAAGCGCACCGCATCGCCTATTTTGAAAAATCCATCTGCGAAAATGCGCACGCGGTGATCTGTGTTTCGTCCGAAGACCGTGAGGCATTAAAAACACTCGCACCAAAATCCAAGTTTTATGTCATCCCCAACGGCATTTATACCGCTGACTATCTCGCCAATGAGCAGAATAGTGACCCGAACACTCAAAACCTTGACTTGGGCGAATACCCGATTGTGTTCACAGGGAAGATGGATTACCGCCCGAATATCGACGCCATTGTGTGGATGGCGAACAATATTTTACCTTTAATTCAAGAGAAAATTCACGGCGCGAAACTGATCGTTGTGGGGCAAAAACCGCCTCATTCGATCCAAGCCTTGAACGCACATCATAACATCGAAATTACGGGGTGGGTTCCAGCCGTACAACCTTATTTGTACGCAGCACGCGCTTACGTCGCCCCTTTACGCATGGGCAGTGGCACACGCCTAAAACTGCTTGAAGCCTTTGCCGCAGGTTGCGCCACCGTCGCAACACCTTTAGCGGCGGCAGGGCTTGAAAGCGCGATGGACGATGTTTTTGTTCGGGCAGAAACTGCCGAAACATTTGCGAATGCAGTCATCCACATTTTGCAAGATGATGCGTATCGAAAAGTATTAGGCGAAAAAGCGCAAAAAGCCGTGCAAACCTATTATGATTGGCAAAATCTCATCCCATTGGTTGTCAATTATCATCAGGAAGTTTTGGGTGGATAGAAACTTATTGGTTGAACGTAACCGCCGTATGGCGGAAGCCTTTCATAAAACCTCTTTCAAAGAGAAGATTCGCCGCGCCATCCTCTATGATGTGGGACATATTCCGTTTTCTCCACAACCTGTGACAGCCGAAAGTAGCCGGCGGGTTTTGCTCATTCGGCCTGACCATTTGGGCGATGTCCTGCTCACGACACCGTCCATTCAAGCCCTGCGCCGAGCGTTACCACAAAGCGAAATTCACGCGCTCGTCGGCAGTTGGTCGGCAAATGTACTCGCCCCGTTTGACGAAATTGATCATGTACTGACCCTGCCATTCCCTGCATTTGACCGTAACCCTAAATTGAATTGGCGTTCACCTTATCAATTAGCGTGGCGTTCGGCACAGAAACTACGAAAGATCGGCTATGGGCAAGCTGTGATTTTAAGACCAGATCATTGGTGGGGTGCACTTCTTGCATGGATGGCGGGAATTCCTGTGCGCGTCGGCTATGATCATCCAGATTTAACGCGCTTTATCACCCATGTGGTGCCACGCCAAGAAAAACAGCACGCGGTAGAACAGAATATTCGGCTGATCCAACGTTTATTAGACGTTCCTACCACCCCGATCAACCCTCAAGATTATCCGCTGAACTATCCCGTTTCGAGCGAAGAACGCAGTTGGATACACGGCTATCTTGAAGAATGGGATTTGCCCCAACCGAGACGCATGATCGCGATACATGCAGGTTCAGGGTCGATTTATAAAAACTGGGATAACTCACGTTGGGCAAGCGTGGCTGACACGCTCAGTGAACAATTAGATGCGACCATCATCTTAACGGGAAGCACACAAGAAATTCCGCTGGCGAAGGCGATTGCGTCAGAGATGAAACAGATTCCGATCATCGCCGCGGGGGATACCAATATTGGTACGCTGGCCGCGCTATTTGAACAGTGTCTCATCGTTTTAGGGACGGATAGCGGGCCGTTACACCTTGCGTCAGCGGTGAAAACGCCAACTGTTGCCTTATTTGGCCCCGCAGACCCAATCGAATTTGGGACGTGGGGGCCGAAAGAACGGCACCTCATCTTGGCTAGCACCATCGGATGCCGTCCGTGTCGGATTCTCAACTGGGCAGGGGATGATTTAGAGAATCACCCATGTATGCGCGATATTCAATTGGGGCAAGTGTTGACCGCGGCGCGCACCGTCGCGCGCGCTAGTCTGGAATGACGATCTGATCCAAGTTCGGTTCTGGTGGTGGAAACTGCGGATTCATCGCCTCTAAAGTCTCGACTAAAATCCGCGTGATCACCAAGTCACGATACCATTTTTTATTCGCAGGAATGATGTACCACGGGGCATAGTCAGTATTGGTACGTGTGATCGCCGTCTCATATGCCTTCATATACTGATCCCACAATTTACGCACTTCAAGATCAGCGCTCGAAAACTTCCAATGTTTTTCAGGGTTGGAGAGGCGTTCTTCAAAACGTTCTTTTTGTTCTTCTTTGCTGATGTGAAGGAAGAACTTGATCACTCGTGTACCGCTGGTCACAAGCAGGCGTTCAAAATCATTGATGTGATCGTACCGTTGTTCCCACACCTTTCTAGGTACCAATTTATTCACACGGGCAATTAACACGTCTTCGTAATGACTGCGGTTGAAAATTCCAATATAGCCCTTTGGGGGCACTTCCCGATGTACACGCCATAAAAAGTCGTGCGAAAGCTCAAGGGTTGAAGGTTGTTTAAACGAAGCGACTTTCACTCCCATCGGGTTCACGCCCAAAAAGACTTTTTTGATGCCACTGTCTTTACCGCCTGCATCCATCGCCTGAAAGACGACCAACAACGCTTGCTTATTTTCGGCATATAGCCGTTCTTGCAAAAGGCTCAAACGTTCTTCGAGTTGTTCCTCTTCTGCGCGCGCTGAACTTTTATCATAGTTTTCGGTGTGATTAGGAGAATAATCTGCCAAGTTGATCTTCGTCAGCGCAGGCGGGTTTAAGCGTTGTTTTTTGGACATCAATTTTCTCTCACTTCAGTTCACTATCGGACGATGGCGTTACGGTGATCGTTTCTTCATTTCGATAAGTAACTTGTCCCGGCCCTGCCCCCTTGATTTTGCGCACATGCCGTCGATAGGTGTAATCCACAATCACATTGGCATCGTTACGATGTGCGCTGTAATGGGCAGCAAACTGTGCGGCCTTGACCATCACCGCGTCAGGAATAGGACGGCCATCCACTTTGATAATCACATGTGCGCCGGGGACACCGCGCACATGAAGCCAAATATCTTGAGGCCCCCCTTTATCGAACGTCACAAGTTCATTCTGTCGGCTGTTGCGCCCTACCCAAATGATAAACCCATCAGGGGTGATGTAGCGTAAAGGGGCGCTCTTACTGCTGTTACGGCTCTTGTGCGCAGGCTTATCCCGCAGGGTGCCAATATCGCGCAGGGCATTTCGCACCTCATCAATTTCAGGGTAATTGGTCGCCAGCTCAAGGTCTACAGCCAACTGCTCCAGAAAATTGATTTCGGTCTGCGTTTCAGCAATCTTTTGGGGGACATCCTCTAAAGCGCGCTGTGCCTTATTGTATTTTTCAAAATACGACTGCGCGTTTTCTAGAGGTGTTTGTTTTGGGTCTAGGGCAATCACCAATTCAGGTTGATCAAAATCATACTGTGCACGAAGCTCGGTTTGTTTCGGCTGGATCGAATATTGATAAGCGAGGATCAATTCCCCGCTCTGCCTTAACAATTCACGTTCGCTGTCATCGGTCATCGACTTTTGCAGTGACGCAAGTTTTCCGCGCGCTTTATGTTTGCCTTCTTCAATCGCCTCAAAGAGAGATTTTTTACCTGCGGCGTAAGCGTCTTCACCAATGGGGGCGCCGTAGAATACAGAGCAAGCCTCACTGATCGAAGCGTAAGGTTTCCACTCAGGCACTGACTTTAACGGAACCACGCTCAATGCTACTGGAGCGTCATTGCGAAAACCGACACCTGCCTGCCATTCACGTTGACGCAGCAGCTCAAAAACAGTTTGTAAATGTTCGTATAACGCCGTAGGGTCAGCATCTTGAAAAGCGACGTTCGTCATACCCGCGCGAAATACGATCTCTTTCGACAGCAAAGGGCTAAGACCTAAGATGCGACTGCTCAGAATTTGTGAGAGTTTTTTATCGGTTTCTGTCGCTTGGTCAAAAATACCCAACCAACGCTCAAACGTCATCTGAAAGGGGTCTAACTTGCCCGTTTGTGGGGGCGGTGGAATGTAGGGCTGATTGGGTAAACTTACACGATAGCGGTTTTGATCTGGGGTGACACGACGCGAACAATCGAGGATGGTGCCGTTTGCCACCAAAAGTAAATTTGAGCGCCGTTCCATCGGCTCGACGATGAGCGTGACTGGCCCTTCTGGCCCCTCAATGTCAATATGGAGGATGCGTTCCCATTCGGGTTGGCTGATATGACTAATCACCCCACCCTCTACTTTACGGCGGATCAAAAGCTCTAATTGACTCGGTTTTTCTAACCCGCGACGTAATTTTTCCCCAACTAAATGAACGCGCGGACGTTGATTGTCCGCGCTGAGGTATAGATATTGACGGCGACGATTTGCATAAATCTCTAACCCGATGGCGTTTTGGTCTACATCAACCGAATCTTGAATTCGACCCCCTGCAATCACATCGAGAAATTCATCAACCAGCGCTGAAATCGAAAAGAAATCGAGGCTCATAACATTAGGGTTCGTGTAACGTTAACAGATATGCCATGATGTCGCCCAAATCCTGATCGTTATATTGATCGCGGTAATTGATCGGCATCGAGTTCATAAAGCCTTCGACGATGTACGCTTCAGGATACACAATCGACTCATAAATATAGGTCTCTGCCGACATTGGCGGGCGACGTGTAGCAGCGCGATCCGCAACACCTTCAAACGGCGGTGCGATATGGTTCACAGCGCCGATCACATGACAAGCGTTGCACTGCTGCACCATTAATGTTTCACCGCGTGCAGGGTCGGCATTTTCTAAAAGCGCCGTCACTTCTTCAACATATTGTTCGACTACAGGGGTGGTGTCATCACCTGTAGTCGAGGTGTCCACATTCATCAATTCGGCCAAGAAGATCACAGCAAACGCGATCAACAAAACCAATGGAATGAGGATGATCGCATAGGAACGATTCTTATTGGGTTGTTCGGGTGTAGTCGTCATAGAATTAGGCTCAAATCAATAATACGTCGATCATCATCGCCATGAACAAGAACGTTAGGTAAGCAGTCGAAAACTTATACGTCTTACGCGCAGTTGCGCCGTCTTTCTTCTTGATCAGCTCTAAGGCCATGTAGATTAACCCAAAGCCTAAAACAGTCGCGGCGATGAAATAAATCATTCCGAGCGTGCCAAAAGCGGTGGGTAATAAGCTCACCAAAAGAAGCTGGACGGAATACCACAGAATTTGTCGGCGTGTCACTTCTTCACCACGCGCAACGGGCATCATCGGCACATTCGCTCGGGCATAGTCGGAATTGACGAGCAACGCCAACGCCCAGCTATGAGGCGGTGTCCAGTAAAACACAATCGCAAATAAGATGAAGGGTTCAAAGTTGAGCGAGCCATTGATAGCTGCCCAGCCGACCAGAACCGGCATCGCCCCCGCGCCACCGCCAATTAAAATATTGACGACGGTATTGCGTTTTAACATGATCGTGTAGATCACGACGTAATAAAACGCACCACCGAGCGATAAAAATGCTGCTAGCCAGTTGACAAATACGCCTAAAATCACCACTGACCAGACGACCAGCCCAATGCCGAATAAAAGCGCATTGATCGGTGCGACACGCCCAGAAGGAATCGGACGGCGCGCTGTACGCGACATCAACACGTCCATGTCACGGTCAAGATATTGGTTGATCACACTTGCGCCAGCGGCTGAACAAGCGCCACCGATTAAGGTGAAGATCAGAATATTCAGCGGGGGAATCCCGTTTTGTGCCACGATCATGGCCGTCAGTGTTGTGAATAACAGGACCAAAACAATCCGTAATTTGGTCAGTTCCAAATACGTCCGAATCGTCTGCCCCAGTGTGGGTCTTAAGAAGTGAGCGTCGCCGAGTTGTGCTGCCATTTCTCCTCATTTTCGTCCTTTATAGGACGGCAATTTAACCATTCAACCGCGCACAGTGCGACCAAGATCGCCCATGTCAACGCGGCAAAACCAACATGTAAAGACCCCCATAAAGGGGCCGCACGTGTCAAAACAAAAAGCGCGCCAATGCCTGCCTGAACCAGATAGCCCATCAACGATAAGACGGTTAGCATGCGGATTCGGCGGTCTTGACGGAGTTTATACGCCAAGTAAAGTAAAATGCCTAAACTGACCCCAAGCGCCAATACTGCATAGCGATGGGTCATATGAATCAAAGCGCCCTGCCCTTGGCCTGCGGGAAAAATCGTGTTGTTACACAGCGGCCAATCGATACAAGCAAGGGTTGCACCACTACCGCGCACCAAAGCGCCAGTCAAAATGATGACTAAAGAGAGCGCCGCTGTGATGATGGCAAGCGCCGTGAAATTATCCCATTCATAGTGTGCGGTGGGCTTAAACCGCGCAATCATCGCCGCGACAAGCAGTGCGCCCAAAAGAAGCATCGCCGTGCCAAGATGTAACGTGACAATAGTTGGAGGAAGTTCCAAAGCGACGGTCAAAGCCCCTAAAAGGCTTTGAACAAAAAATAGGACTGCTGCAATTGCCGTGACGATCAAGATAATACGGTTTTGCTTGCGGTACGCTTGGAATGCCAAGATCAGCATGATAATGCCCAACACGCCGATCAATAAGGCAAACAAACGATGTAACCACTCAATCCACGCGGTGATGTTATCCAGTGGTGGGAAAATACTTCCATCACATAAAGGCCAGTGATTTCCACACCCTAATCCGGAATCTGTCACGCGTACAATGGCACCGAAAAGGATCAAACCCAATGTGAGAAAGGTTGTCGCAAAAGCAAATTTGATAAAGCGACGTGAACTTGTTCTTTCTGGAGCAGAAAGCATTACTGCTAACCTTTATTAACCTAAATTTCTGGTGCTGAGGGGATACTAACGTTCCATCACCAGAATTGATGTATAGTGAAAAGATGTCACCAGTAGGCGACCACGCATCTATTGATCCACGATTGCCTTAAAACACTTACGACTGAACGATTTCTTTTGAGGCTGCTTCTGCTTGTGAATGTTTCACACCGCGATCCAAGAACCAGATCACAATCGCCAGTGTTACCCCAATACCAACAAGGTTAAACAAAATAAAACCGATCAGTAAAAAGAGCTGTTCAGCCTTCCATGCTTGAAGGACAGAGGTAGACCCTTCAGGCATACCCACAGTACGCAGTACAGGTAGAAGTTCTCCACCTGTCTGTGCGAGCATCGAAGTCGCCAACCCGCCCAAAATCAAAACAAGGATGAGTACCGCCAATATGATTAAGCGCCGCACATCAAACCTCCCAAATGCAAATACTCGAAACTGTGCCCGATTGTACTCGTTGTCACAACTGACTGCAAGGCAGATAGACTGTATAAAGACCAATCTTTTTTATCGACTGGCTTAGCTGATATGGTATGAATAATTATCATCGTCCGAGATGTCTAAGTTACTGCGTTCTTGGGTATCATCGTCAACCCCATCAGCGGGTTCTTCAGAATCCATCGGCGTCACGATAATCTTTGAGTCTTCAGGAAACTCGTCACCAAAGACTATTGAAGAATATTCTTCATCCACCAACGTGCCATCACGATTTATATCTTCTTGGAAACGAGGTAACTCCACCCAAAAAGCGGTGCCCTCACCTTGCATGCTCTTCACGGCTAACTTGCCGTGATGTTTCATCACCACCCCTTTGACGATTGACAGCCCTACCCCCATCCCCTTCGGGCGGTTTTTACGAATGTCCCGTTGATGTTCAAACGTCTTAAAGTAACGCTCGACATTTTCAGCATCAATACCCGGCCCATTGTCGCGCACGATGATGGTCACAGAATCTGGCATCGAACGGGTTTCAACCGAAACAACACCCCCATCTCGGTTATGCACAATCGCATTGGTCAACAGATTTTGCATCAGTTGGTCGATACGAATTTCATCCGCTTGGATCGTACCTAACGTCACATCTTCTTCATAATATACGGTGACATTCATCGGCTCGGCAAAGTGGCGCGCAAATTCCACGACATTTTTGATCAGTTTATTTAAGTTTACCGTCTTGGGTTCAATGGGCTGATCTGAAAATACCCATGTAAAATTCATGATTTGATTGATGAGCATATTCATGCGTTTAGCAGCATCTTCCGCTCTTTTGATCGAGGTTCGCTGGGTATCGGTCAGCGGACTGCTGTTGGCGAGATAATCCAAACATGAAACGATGATCGACAGCGGGCTTTTCAAATCATGCGTGGGTTCCCGCATGATGGATGCAAGCAGTTCATCATCAACAAGTGCATTTTTTTTCATGAAGTCTCCTTACAGGCACAGCAAATGAGGAATCACATCAAAGGCCTTCGCCATGCGTGTCCCGTGCCAGAATAATAACGAACCCTCGACTAAATGTACGCGGCCCGTTTTACTTGCAGGTGTATTCAAGCTCAAAAAGAAATTCTGATGTGTTTCATCAAATAAAAATGGTTCATTCGGTAATAATATTATATCTGGTTCTTGTGCTTCAATTTCCGCAATAGTTACGCGCGGGTAGCGGATATCACGCCCTTCAAGACGAGAGTCATCCTCGTCGTAGGGTTGTGTTTCGCCTAAGTCTGCCGAAAGTGGATACAGACGATCCCGTTCAGCAAAGACATTTTTACCCCCGCAAACCCTCAACATATCATGAGCAAACGTCTCGTGGTTAAAGGTCATCCACGGCTCTGACCAGATCGGGACGAAGACACGACACTCTTTCTCGCGAGATTCGTCTAACCGTTCCAGCCAATCGAGCGTCCACTCTGTGGCCCGAACCCCTTCTACCCGCGAGGTTGAATCAAAAATGTGCATGAGCGTCCATAAATCATTGAACGCTTCACGCACAGTTTTAGGAAATGTCAGCCAAACAGGGATGCCAGCGGCTTGTAAATGTTCGATATCCGCCTTGCGGTTTTCTTCTTGGTTCGCAATCACCAATTCAGGGCTGAAGGCGATAATCTTCTCAATATCAGGGTTTTTCGTCCCGCCGATTTTAGGAATACGCGCTGTCTCTTGAGCAGGATGCACACAATACTCAGTCACGCCGATTAAGCGGTCCCCAAACCCAAGTTCAAACATGGATTCCGTCATGCTGGGCACCAACGAAACCACCCGCCTAGGCGGATACGGAACGGGGGATTCAATTGACGTGTTGTACGTCCCTGAAGTCATCACTCATCTCTACTACAAAATAACCAACTGATCGCGCTCTGGGCCAACACTGACAGCCACCACGTTTGTCCCAACCAACTCAGAAATGCGCTCTATATACCGTAACGCATTTTGAGGCAAATCTTCAACAGTACGTGCGGATGATACATCTTCATGCCAACCTGCAAGCCGTTCATAAATCGGCTTCGCCCGTTCAAGTTGGGCGCGGGTACTGGGCGGAACATCCACACGAACGCCATCTACTTCGTAAGCGATGGCAATCATGATTTCGTCTAACCCGCTCAAAATATCCATCTTGGTGATGACGAGTTCGGTAAAGCCATTCACCATATTCGAGTAACGAAGCATGACCGAATCTAACCAACCACAACGACGCGGGCGGCCTGTTGTCGTGCCAAACTCATCCCAGAAGTTTTCGCCTGTTCCGCGCAAACGGTCGGCGATTTCATCATGAAGTTCGGTCGGCATCGGCCCTGCCCCGACGCGGGTGCTGTAGGCTTTTGCGACGCCAACCACGCGGTCTACATGCAGAGGGCCAAAACCTAAGCCCGTCAATGCCCCGCCGGAAGTAGGCGAAGAACTGGTGACAAAAGGATAATCACCGTGATCGACATCCAGCATCGTCCCCTGCGCACCTTCACACAAGACACGACTACCATTTTTCAGTTGTTCATTCAAGAAGGCCGCTGTATCGCGCAAGAACGGACGTAAATGATCCGCCGCTTGGATGTATTCTATCGCGCTGGACTGCGGATCAAGCGGTTCTAAACCCTGAGCGCGTAATGTCTCATTGGTGCTAGCAGTGTGGGTATATAACGCTTCGGCAAAACTTTCAGCGTCGGCCATATCCCCTGCGCGAAGGCCATTACGTCCTGTTTTATCAAGGTATGCGGGGCCAATACCGCGTAACGTTGTGCCAATCGCGTCTTTCCCACGCGCCTTTTCAGAAGCCTTGTCTAAGGCGATATGGCCGGGGGTGATGATGTGAGCGCGTGTGCTGATGACAAAACGTTCTGGGGTGACTTGTACGCCTGCTTCCGCCAACTCGTCCATTTCACGCACTAAATTCACAGGGTTGACGACGGTGCCATTTCCCAACACGCAGATGACATTGTCACGCAAAATTCCCGAAGGAATTAAATGGAGTTTATAAACGGCATCCCCTACGGCAACGGTGTGTCCGGCGTTATCGCCCCCCGCATAACGAGCAACAACTTGGGATGACGATGCTAACCAATCGGCAACACGGCCTTTCCCTTCGTCGCCCCACTGCGCCCCAATCAAAATCGTTACTGGCATTTTAGAACCTCATGTTATTACTGATATGCGGCACCCAGCGCAACGGTGATTTTGCGTTCCCCCCAGACTTCAACTTCATTATTGGGGCCTAGAGCTAACGCTGAACCGACACCGATACCGATTGAAAAATAAGCAGGATTTTTGGAGAGAAAATCCCGCGAATACTCTGCGACATTGTTTATGGGCGAGATGATCAACGCATTTTCCAACCAGTCTAAGCCTTGTTGGATTTCACCATCCCGCGTGTACATCAAATTTCCGAAGGCCATAGCGGTTGTGCCTTCTAAGAGGATCACCGCGCCATTTTGATAAGCCGTTTGAATTCCAGAAAGCGCCGCGCCTAAAAGCGCCGAGCGGATTTCTTCCGGTGCATAATCTGAATAAAAGACGATCACACCCGCTTCACCAATACGCTGTTGGAGGGTGACATCATCTTCAGTGTTTAGGTCTACAATATACCCCGTTTGTGCCCCTAAATCTTCAACGTCATCCAAAAGTTGGTCAGCGGTATTCGGTTCATTCGTTAGGGCGATGCACACCACAGCGCCATCTGCCGAGCCACGCGCAATTGCTTTACCGCGAATCTCGCCATAGGGGTCAGCGCCGCCTGAGAATACCAACCACCCTAACCCTTGAAACCAGTGAAATATTTGTCTTTCCGACATGCCCTAGCTCTCCGGCAGTAAATACGCCGCTACCGCACTCGACAACAAACTCACGCCTAAAGGTAAAGCGGCTTCATCAATTGTAAAGCGCGGATGATGGTGCCCATAATAACCATCCGCAGTTTCATCACGAGCGCCCACGAAGAAATACATCCCAGGGACATCGCTCATAAATTCACTGACATCTTCCGCGCCCATGGTACGAATACCCATCTCAAAATCACTTTCGGGAAGGATGGGCAAGAAACTATCACGCACTTTTTGCGCTGTCTCGGCATCATTGATTACAGGGCGGGTCATCACATCAATCTTAAACTCGGCTTTACAACCCATCGCCGTTGCGAGCGATTCGGTGATTTCACGCATACGTTTTGATACAAACTCGCCCACTTCAGTACGGAAAATGCGCACCGTCCCAACCATACGCACCGTTTGGGGGATGACATTGTAAGCACCTTCCCCTGCTTTGATCGACGTCACCGAGATGACTGCAGTATCAAACGGGTCCACATTACGGCTGACAATCGTTTGGTATGCGCTCACCAACTGCGCCGCACACACAACGGGATCAATCGCCATATGCGGAGAAGCAGCATGACCGCCCTTGCCCGTCAAAACAACTTCAAAAATCAGCGCGCCTGCCATCGTTGGGCCATCTGCAACGCCGACTTTGCCCACAGGTAAGCTGTTCCAAAGGTGCAAGCCTAACGAGACATCCGGCACGGGGTCTTGCATAGCGCCATCGGTGACCATCGCACGCGCACCTTGACCGATTTCTTCCGCGGGCTGGAACACAAACTTGATGCGCCCGTGAAGTTCATCGCGATACTTGGTAAATAATTTTGCCACCCCTAACGCGATCGCCGTATGACCATCATGACCACAAGCGTGCATCACGCCTGTGTTTTGAGAGACAAAATCAAGTTGAACATCTTCTTGAATGGGCAGGGCATCCATGTCCGCGCGGACGAGCACCGTCGGGCCGTCATACTTCCCTTCTAGGATGGCGACGACACCCGTTTTGCCGATCCCTGTTTGAACTTCTAATTCCAGTTCATTCAAGACTTGGGTCACAATGCCGGATGTACGAACTTCTTGAAATGCCAGCTCGGGGTGTTGATGAAAATCACGTCGCCAGTTTTTTAATTCAGCGTCTAAAGCTTCTGCCTCGGACTTAAAATCAATCGCCATTAGAATGATTACCTCATTATGCAAGATGCAAGCCATAACCATTAAAAAGGACAAGATATTGATCGATTCAATCTTGTCCTCTTTCTTTATGCAAAGCATAACCTATCCGCATGAAGGATCACAATATCTATTTAAGCCTGTGGTTTCATGTCGATAAGCGCATTCGATTGGATGATTTTTCAGGCGCGTTTAATCGTCGGTTTCGCCTTCATCGGCTTTATTGGACGCCGCCTTACCGGGTTTGGCTCCACATTCACAGGGGCCGTCGCCGTGTTTGGTGCAAGGTTCCCCTGCTTTCTTGGCGAGCGCTTCAAGTTCTTCGAGCGGAACCAAATCTTCACGGGTGAAGGTGTGGATGCCATCATTGACATACACAACGACCGAATCTTGCAACGGCAAAACGTCGATCACTTTACCTTCGCCTAGCGGGGTACCAATGCGTTTATTCTTACGAGGCAAGTGTTTACGCGCTTCCACATACTGTTCATATTCGTACACCAAGCAGCAGCGTAAACGCCCGCACATCCCTGTAATTTCGGTGGGGTTGAGTGAGATACCTTGTGCTTTCGCCATCTTGATCGAAATGGGGCTGAAGTCGGTCAAGAAGGTGCTGCAACAGCGTAATTCACCACAAGCGCCATACCCGCCCAATAATTTAGCGACATCGCGCGGGCCGATCTGCCGAATTTCAATTTGTGCGGGGAAAATGCGGTTTAACTCATTCCATAACCGCGTCACGTTGACTTTATCGTCAGAAGTATAGAACACGGTCATTAAACTGCCGTCATAGTTGTAGACGACTGAGATCAATTTGGCCGCACCTAAGTCGCCAACTTCATCTTGTTTCTCACGCGCCGTCGCAAGCACTTCGTCTTGTTTTGATTCCCAGTGCTGCTTTAGCAGAAGGTCACGCGGGGTTGCGCGACGCAGAATGGGCTTATATTCGCGACGTTCATCTTCGACGGGCGTAAACCCTAACACTTCCCCCATTTGACGACCACGAGCGGTTTCCACGACGACAAAATCCTTGATTTTGAGGTCAGGAAACTCACTGTAATCAAAATGATACAACTTCCCTACACGGTGAAACCGAATCCCAGCGACTAAGCGCTGTTGGATAGCTTGTTCAATCATATACACTCTCTAACTAAACATTTGGTTACAAGGGGGATACCCTCGATGATTTACATGGACATTTGCAAGACGGACTCTCAGGAAAGTCCGTCTATAATATTAAGATACTGCATAGTGCAACGCAAAGTATTGACAAATTTTCTCCAAAGTGCTAGGTTCAACTACTAATTTCAACCTATTGAGCGCATTTTCCTCATCTAGGTCAAACTTTAAAATCATACCCTATTTGTATTATATTCATCAGTAAAACGCGTGAGAAATTCCACTCACAGTCTGTATCATCGGGATGTCTATGCCGACGACACTCATTATGAAATTTGGCGGCACCGCTGTTGGGATGACCACAGGGCTGACCCAATTACTCAGTATTGTTCTCAATGAGCGCCCTCACTGGAAACGCCTATTACTTGTTGTATCCGCCCTTGAAGGCGTGACGGATGTTTTAATCGAAACATCCCATTTGGCAGAAATGAGCAATCGTCGCGGTTACCGCCGTAATGTTGCGACGTTGCGCACACGACATCTCGCCTTGATTAGTCATCTCCCCTTGGGTGATTCAGAACGCAGTGCTTTAGAAGCAGACCTTGACCGTCTGCTTTTTGACATGCTTGACCTGTGTGAAAATTTATCCGACAAGGTCTATACCGACCAAACCCAAGTTGACGCCGCCATTGATGCGATTGTCGGCGTGGGGGAACGGCTCGCCGCGCGGATTGTCGCCGCTTTACTACGTCAAAACAGTTTACGAAGTGTCGCCATCGATGCGACTGATTTAATCGTCACCGATAGCACGTATGGGAACGCCGTTCCTAACATGCAACAAACACGCGAACACATCCAGCATCAATTAGTGCCCATGCTCGACCGGAATATCACGCCGGTCATCACAGGGTTCATTGGTATGAGCGATACGGGCAAACCAACAACGCTTGGGCGGGGTGGCAGTGATTACACCGCGTCGATTTTAGGGGCGTGTACGAACGCCAATGAAGTTTGGATATGGACGGATGTCGATGGCATGATGACCGCTGACCCGCGCGAAGTCCCCAATGCGGTGGTCATCCCAACATTGTCGTATGCGGAAGTCGCGGAACTGGCCTATTTTGGCGCTCGAATTTTGCACCAACGCATGATTAAACCCTTACAAGAAAGTCGCATCCGCTTACGGGTGAAAAATACATTCAAGCCCGCCCTCACAGGCACGTTGATTGAAGACCTCGCTGAACGGTCGGCAAAAAGTTTTAAAGCCGTCACTTCTACACAGGGGATCGGCTTGACCGCCTCGACCAACGGGTCACTCAACAACATCACGACGCTTGTGAACGACTGTTTGTATTTCCTCACAGGGTCACACATCGAAGTATTATTCACGACACAATCCGCAACCAGCACTTTTACGTGTTATGTCATCCCTACCAGCGCAGGGTTAGACGCGACCCGTGACTTGCAGGTCGAATTACAACGCCGACTTTCTGAAGCAGGGCTTGATACCACATGGCGCGTGCATCCTGTAGCGATTGTGACGGCGATTGGCAGTTTAGATAATACGGTGAATCATAAACCTCTTGTGCAACTACTAAACGCGCTTGAAGCAGTGCCGTTACTGACGTTCGGACTCAACCCTAGCGGAACGAGCATCAGCCTTGTGACCGAATTCAATTATGCGGATGTCACCCTAGAGACGATCCACAACATGATCTTAAGTTCATGATGTAACCGTCTGAACATCTCTTTGAGAAAATATAAACGCCATCAGCAAATTGATGGCGTTTTGTGTTTGATTGAACTTTGAATTTCTAATAACGGGTGATGTAGCGGTTGAGTTCCCATTGGGTGACATACCCGTTGTATTCATCCAGCTCTTGGCGTTTCGCCGCTAAGAAACGGTCGCTGATGAACGGGCCGAGCGCATCTAAGATCACGTCGTCGTGGCTCAGTTCATCAAGGGCTTCGCCAAGAGAGGAAGGTAGCTCTTGTAGATTGCGATTCCGCGTTTTCTTCAACAGAGTTTCTTCTGTGGGCGGGGGCAAGGTCATTTTATGGCGAATGCCGTCTAAACCTGCCGCCAACATCACTGCTAAGGCTAAATAGGGGTTGGCGCTAGGGTCTGGACAGCGAAGCTCAAGGCGGGCGTGCTGTTCCATGCCCGGGGTGGTGTACGGCACGCGGATCATCGCCGCGCCATCACGGTTGAGGTGCGCCCATGTAATGAACTTAGGCGCTTCAAAGCTGGTCGATAAGCGTTTATAGGAATTGACCAACGGCGCTAACACAGCGCACATCGCTTTAGCATGATACAACTGCCCCGCTAAAAACTGTTCGGCAGTTTCGGATAACCCATATTGATGCGTGGGGTCAGAAAAAATGTTGTAACCCGTTTTCACATCATGCAGGCTTTGATGGGTGTGCATACCCGAACCCGGCGCGTTTTCTAAAGGACGTGGCATAAACGTGCAGTGTAAACCGTGACGTTGGGCAACGGTGCGCATGGCGACGCGGGATGTCAAAATCAAGTCGGCAATTTTGAGCGCGTCGTCATAATCAAAGTCGATTTCATGCTGCCCCGCGCCAATTTCGTGATGGGCCGAATCGACCCGATAGCCTAATTGTTGCAACGTGGTGATGATGCGACGGCGTATCCCCTGTCCAAAGTCATTCGAGATATCAAAATAGCTGGCATCATCATAGGTGCGTAATGGGAAAAGCGATTGATTGGCTTCAGCGCGGAACAAATAAAATTCAAGTTCCGTACCAATTTTTAAGCTGTACCCCATATCTTCGGCTTTATTCAATATCTTGATAAGCGCGTTACGGGGGTCACCGATGAAGGGTTCACCTGTCGGGGTTTGAACACGGCAAATTAAGCGGGCGCTGCGGTCTTCGTCAGAATCCCAAGGCAAGATCACAAAACTATCCAAATCGGGCGTGAGGATCATGTCGCTTTCGGCGACGCGCGCAAACCCTTCTAAAGACGAGCCATCAAACCGCACACCACGATCTAACACTTCGTTGATGCGCTCCACAGGAACAATGACGCTTTTCACAACCCCCATGATGTCGCTAAACCACAGCACGACAAAACGTACTTGTTCTGCTTCTAACATAGCGAGAATGGTCTGTTTATCCATATCGAACAGCTCTTCCTAAACGTTCTTTGCGCGGATCAGTCGTCTTTTCAAGACGTTTCAGCAACATGTCTTTCTATGACTGCGTTTCATGACTATATCATACCCGCGCATTGAGGCCGTCTGTGAAACTCTACAAAGTCTCATCCGCTTTGATTATGGAGGGTCACTAAGATTTTAGGTTGTTGACATGACACCCAAATGCCCCAAAAGTGCGTCAATGGCAAGGAGATAGCCACGCCAGCCAAACCCGCAAATTTGCCCTACACACACCGGCGCTAAAAGCGATACATGCCGAAAAGATTCACGCGCATGAATATTCGAAAGGTGAATTTCGACCACCGGAAGTTCAACCGCGCTGATGGCATCTCGCAGAGCGATAGAAGTATGGGTGTAAGCGCCCGGGTTGATCACCACCCCCGCGACATTTCCCCGCGCTTCGTGAAACCAATCGATCAACTGGCCTTCATGATTCGACTGTTTCGCGGTCAAATCCACGTTGTATTTCGCGGCATGGGCGATGGCACGTTCATTCATTTCCGTGAGGGTTGTCTTGCCATATACTTCAGGCTCACGCAGACCTAGTAAATTCAGGTTGGGGCCGTGGAGTAGCAAAATTGGCTTTGGCATGATATCTAATCCCACCTTCAGGCTAGTTGTTTCAAAACATTGAGGACAGTTTCTTGGGGTACATTCTTCGCAATTGTCGGTTTGCCTATCGCCTCTAAAACTACAAACCGATTTCCCGAACTCGTCCATTTTTTATCGGTTGCCATCGCGTCCCATAACGCTTGAGGCTTCAAGCCGTTGAGCGATAGTGGCAGACCGACAGAACGCGCTAAGTCACGCACACGCTGAGCCAATCCCGTTTCGGCCATTCCGAGCGCTTCACTCAACTTGGCAGCGGCGATCAACCCTACCCCAACCGCTTCCCCATGTTGCCATTGATATTGGCTCACTTGCTCAATCGCATGGGCAAAGGTATGGCCTAAATTCAAGTGAGCGCGGATGTTCTCTTCAAACGGGTCTTCTTCTACGACATTCACTTTGACTTGTACCGCACGCGCCACAATTTCAGGAAGTTGTTGGAAGTAACTGGAGGGGTTCATCACGCCATCATCCAGCCAATTGGGCGCTTGGTGTAATGTTTCGATCTCATCCAGCAAGCCCGCGTCTGCCAAAAGACCATGTTTAATTACTTCGGCCATGCCACAACGTAGCTGACGTTCGGGCAACGTGCGCAGAACGTCGGTATCGATGATGACCGCGTTGGGCTGTTTAAACGCGCCGACAAGATTTTTACCTTCCGTCAGGTCAACCCCCACTTTACCGCCTACGCTGGAATCGACCATCGCTAATAATGTGGTCGGAATTTGCACAAAACGCACACCGCGTAAATAAGAGGCGGCAGCAAAACCCGCAGCATCACCCGTCACACCACCACCAAAGGCGACGATCACGCCACCTCGATCCAGCTTGGCTTCGACCAACTGCGAATAAAATTGAGAGACGGTTTCTAACGTCTTGTATTGTTCACCATCTTGCATGGTGATGATTGTGGCGTTAGGAAACGCCTCATTCAAGACAGGGTTATAGAGTGCGCGAATCGTGGGGTTGGTGATTATGGCGACAGGGCGATTCAGATCAAATTCATCGGTCAATCGGTGCAGGTGATTTAAAATACCCGCTTCGATCACAATCGGGTATTTTCCCTGCGGGGTTTTTACTTCAATTGACGTTGCCACAGTTGGATTATCTCCTCTACGATACTCTGTACAGGTCGGTCATTCGGCTGAATATGATGCGGAATCGCCTCATACGCTGGACGGCGTTGTTCGTATAAAGCCCGCCAGTGGGGTGCTAACGGTCGGCTTTTATCACGTTGTAAACGCGCTTCAATCGCTTCGGGGGGAGTATCTAAAAACACCACCAGCGAAGTACGCATAAAATTTTCACGGTTGAGAGGGTTGACCAACATCCCGCCCCCTGTCGCAATCACCTGCCCACTTTTTACAGCTAATTCTTCAACAAGAGCATTTTCATACTGGCGAAAAGTTGGTTCTCCATCATCCGCGAAGATTTGCACGATACTTTTCCCCACCCGCTCAACAATCAGATGGTCGGTATCGACAAATTCAAAGCATAACTGCGAAGCCAGTTCACGGCCAATCGTCGTCTTTCCGGCGCCCATAAACCCCGCGACGACAATATTTTGGGGTGGGTTATTCAATCGGATACCCAAAACGCCACTCCACATTATCCATCGGTAAATCTTGCAGGCGCAGACGACGGAGTGACTCGAAGCGCGGTTTCATCTCGGCAATCGAATCTCCACCGAGTTTTTCAATCAACGCATCGGCAATGACAAGCGCCATCATCGACTCTAAAATAGGCACAGCGCGGGGTACAGCACAATGATCACTGCGCTCATAGGTGGTCTTTTCGGCTTCCCCCGTCGCCAAGTTCACCGAATTGAGCGCTTTCATCACCGTTGCGATGGGCTTCATCGCCACCCGCGCTACAATCGGTTCGCCTGTCGTAATCCCCCCTTCAAAGCCCCCTGCGCGGTTACTGGAACGAGTGAGATCACCGCTTTCCGTCACGCCAATTTCATCATGTACTTCTGAGCCACGCTTGCCAGAATTGGCAAATGCAGGGCCAATTTCCGCGCCTTTCATAGCGTGGACGCTGACCATCGCGGCGACAATTTTCGCTTCTAACTTACGATCCCACTGAACATGAGAGCCTAAGCCGGGGGGAACATTCAATGCCACAACTTCGATCACCCCGCCTAATGTATCTTTATCAATTTTGCATTGACGAATTTCTTGGTGCATCAATTCGGCATAATCAGCGTTAGGACAGCGCACATCGTTCGATTCGGCTAAAGTAAACCGTTCTACATAACCCAATTCAGTGTCCACTTCAGCAATCACCTGGCCAATTTGGGTCACGTAGCCACCGATCACCACCCCAAATTCACTCAAGAATTTACGGCAGATTGCGCCTACGGCGACGCGCATAGTCGTCTCGCGGGCGCTGGCGCGTTCTAAAGCGATGCGCAGTTCACGGTAGCCATACTTCACCGCGCCTGTTAAATCGGCATGGCCGGGTCGGGGCGTGGTCATCGGCGCAATATCTTTTTCGCGCCAATTTTTATAGTCACGGTTGACGACAGTCAACGCCAGCGGTGCGCCTGTAGTGAAACCCGCGGCTACCCCTGCTGTGATGAGCACATGGTCGCGCTCGATCTGCATCCGTCCACCGGAACCATAACCTGTTTGACGGCGTGCCAACTCGTTATTGATCTCGTCTATATCAATCGGGATGCCCGCAGGCATCCCTTCCAAAATCGCCGCTAAAGAAGGCCCATGACTTTCACCCGCGCTTAAAAATCGAATCATCTTCGTTTCCTTCGTTAAGGTCGTTCATTCAGCGCAGTTTCGAGCGCCTGTGTCATTACATCTTCGGGGGCATCTTGTCCCGTCCACAATTTAAACGCCGCCGCCCCCTGTTTCACCAACATGCCCATGCCATTATAGGCACGCCCGCCCCGCTGACGCGCAAGTTGCATCAGGCGTGTGTCTCGCGGGCGGTAGATCGTATCGTAAACGGTGATACCTTCGGGGAAAGGCAGATCTTCCGTCCAAGGGTTCTGCTCAATATTGGGTTGCATGCCGAGGGGTGTCGTGTTCACAATCAAGTCGATTGTCCCTGTTGCAACGTCGGCAAAGGTGCGCGGGGTGACGCTGACGTTGAGTGTGCTCATATGTTTGACCAATGCTTCAGCGCGTTCAGGGGTACGGTTCACAAGGCTGATTTCAGCGCCCCGCCGTGCAAGGCCGTAAATCACCGCGCGCGCCGCACCGCCCGCGCCCAAAACCACCACATGCCCCGAAGTTGGAATTTCATACGCGTCAAGGTCGCGCAAAAAACCGACTACATCAGTGTTTGTCCCGACGTTGGTACGAAAGTCGATGGTATTTGCCGCGCCAACTGCCCGCGCGAGTTCGTCGGGTTTAATGAAGGGCATCACCGATTCTTTATGCGGAATGGTCACATTCACGCCGATGAAATTATGGTCGCGCAGTTCGCGCAAACTCAGCTTGACAATGTCGGGCGGAATCGCCATACGGTCATAGAACCAATCGTCCATGCCTAACGCTTTAAAGGCCGCGTTGTGCATGGCTGGGCTTAAGCTGTGTTCAATCGGCCACCCAATAACCCCTACTTTATTCAGCACAAAGCCCCCTCACTCACTTTGTAGAACATGCACGGTCACATCAGCGCCGAGCTTAGAGAGCGTTTCGGCAAAGCCGGGGAATGAATCGCTGGCACAACGGGCATCTTGTACTTGAGCAGGTTCGCTCAAGGTCAACGAGGCGACGACCAAGCTCATAGAAATACGATGATCGTCATGCCCATAAACATCGGCTGGGTGCAAGGTTTGCGGGCCATCAACAATGAAACCATCCTCAGTTTCTTGGATGACCGCGCCCATTTTTTTCAATTCGTCGGACATCACACGTAAACGGTCGGTTTCTTTGACGCGCAGTTCTTCAGCATCATGAACAATCGTGCGCCCTTCCGCAAATAACGAGAGCACCATAAATACAGGGAATTCGTCAATCATACGGACAACCACTTCACCACCGACTTCCGTCCCTTTGAGTTTGCTGTAGCGCACGACGATTGTGCCGACAGGGTCGCCCGCTTCAATACCGGTTTCTGTCACCTGAATATCCGCGCCCATCGCCTGTAAAACTTCGAGGATTCCGGTGCGGGTCACGTTCAAACTCACGCCTGTTAACGTAACCTCACTGTCAGGGATCAATAACGCGGCGGCGATGACAAATGCAGCAGAGGATAAATCCCCCGGCACGGTGAAGTCCATCGCTTGTAAAGGTTGGCCGGGCGTCAATGTGACGGCGTTGCCTTCTTCGACCAAATCAACCCCCATCGCCCGTAACATCCGTTCGGTATGGTCACGCGCGGGGCCAGGTTGTGTGACGATGGTTTGACCTTGCGCAAATAACCCCGCCAGCAAAATGGCGCTTTTCACTTGCGCACTCGCGACGGGCATATCGTAATGAATACCGCGCAGGGTGGTAGGTTTTACATACAACGGGCATTTATAGTCTGTGCCTTCAATCTCTGCCCCCATCAAACGCAGAGGTTCGATAATGCGTTTCATAGGGCGTTTGCGCAGTTGTTCACTACCATCTAACACGCTGGGAAAAGGTTGCCCGCACATGATACCTGTTAAAAGGCGAATCCCTGTTCCGGCATTGACGAGGTTCAACACGCCTTCAGGTTGTTTGAGTTCCCCCCCATGTATTACCAGTTCGGTAGGGCTGAGGCGCTCAATCGGCACGCCTAATGTACGCGCGGCTTGTAAAGAAGCTTCGGTATCACCAGCGGGAAGCCAACCGCGCACTCGCGTGATGCCGTTGGCGAGCGCGCCAAAAAACACAGCACGATGCGAAATTGACTTATCACCTGGGACAATGGTTTGTCCGCGTAAAGCTTGAGCAGGTTGAACCACAAAATAATCTTGCACTTTCGACATGAACCATTTCTCCGCTGGCAATCACTCTTGCCTGTTGACTGTTGTCGCTAATCCATTGGGCAGCCCTGTGCGCTGTCCCCACTCCAAACGTGCTTCTCGAATTGGCTTTAAGAGATCGACCAATGAGCCATCTTCTTGGGCGATGAGGCGTGCTTCAAGCATCGCCAACTGCATACGGAACTGTGCCAAAACCCGCGCCACCGCCGTCGTATTGGTATCGAGAATATCGCCCATCATTTTTAAGTCACTTCCCGCAAGGCGAGAGGTGTCGCGAAATCCGCCGGCGGCCAATGCCCATACCGCTTCATCATGGTTGCCCTCACCTATCACGGTGGCGACGAGCGCGGCGCTCAAAAGATAGGGCAGATGACTAATCGCAGCGACGACACGATCATGGCGATGGGCGTCCATCTCAATCGCAACCGCGCCGACGGCATCGATCAAATTGAGAGCGCGTAAACGAGTGGCCGGCGTGGTACGGCGCGTTGGACATAAAACAAACGGGCGGTTGTGATACAACGTCGCATCACTTTCTTCCACCCCGCTTGACTCTTTTCCGGTCATAGGGTGACCGCCGATCGCTTGAATCCCGATTGGCAGTGACCCCATCGCATCACAAATATCTTCTTTCGTACTACCGATGTCAATCAAGAGCGTATTCGCTCGTAAATACGCCCCGATTCGCTTATGTACTAATTCAATAATAGCCTTCACTGGGGCGGCTAAGATCACCACATCCGCATCGCTTACCCCTGCGCGCAAGTCTTCTGTCGCATGATCTACAATGCCTTGGCGCAAGGCATAATCCCGCGTGATGCTTGAGGGATCAATACCAGTCACTTGATCTGCGTATGGTCGCAAGGCTAAAGCCAGCGACCCGCCCATCAATCCTAAACCCACGACCGCCAAATGGCGGACACGAAAGCCACCAGCGGACATTAGACTGTCCGCCCAACTGCTTCAGCAACTAATTTCACTTTAGCCATCATTTGTTTAAAGCTCTTGTAATCCAGTGTTTGCCGTCCGTCTGACATTGCTTCTTTTGGAGAAGGATGGACTTCGACAATCAAGCCATCTGCCCCAGCGGCAACAGCCGCCAACGCAATCGGTTCAACAAATTCAGAGTATCCCACAGCATGGCTAGGATCGGCAATAACAGGTAGATGAGAACGTGATTTTAATACAGGAATGGCATTTACATCGAACGTATTACGGGTGTATTTCTCGAACGTGCGAATCCCGCGTTCGCATAGCATCACTTTACCGTTGCCGTGCGACATAATATATTCGGCCGACATCAATAATTCTTCCATCGTGTTGGCTAACCCACGCTTGAGCAGTACCGTATGTTGACTTTCCCCCACTGCGTGCAACAGCGCAAAGTTTTGCATATTCCGCGCACCAATTTGTAACACGTCAGCATATTCACAGACCATCTCGACTAACGAAGGGTCCATCACTTCTGTGACGATGGGCAAACCACTGCGTTCACGCGCTTCGGCCAACCATTTCAAGCCCTCTTCCCCGTGTCCTTGGAAGCTGTACGGCGAAGTGCGCGGTTTGAATGCGCCCCCTCTGAGAGCAGTCGCGCCCGCTTCTTTCATCGCGCAGGCCACTTCGATGATCTGCTCACGGCTTTCGACAGAACACGGGCCAGCGATCACCAAAACTTTATTTTCCCCTGCGTGAGAACCATTCAATTTGACCAGTGTATTGTTGGGGTGGTATTCACGGCTGGCTAACTTGTATGGAGCAGAAACCCGCATCACGCGGTCAACACCGCCCATTGTAGAGTAATTTTCTTCCCGTAACGGGGTTGGGCTTTCACCCACCAAGCCGATAATCGTATGTTGATTGCCTTCGGAGAGATGGGGTTGGTAACCATCGGCTTTCACCCGTTCAATCACAGCGTTGACTTCTTGGCTATCAGCAGCAACTTTCATCACAACAATCATGGTTAATTCCCTTTTTCTTTTTCTTCAGTAGGCAGGATAATTTTGTTTTCGGGGTACAAGTCGGGGCGTAAAATCAACGCGCCTTTGGAATAGACATGACGAATTTCGTCGAGCGATCTTTCTGTGTTCCAGTGAATCAAGATGCGCACACACATGGGGATGCCGTTGGGCACATCAACTTCTTGCATACCTAACAAGGCGGTCTTACTCCAACCCAAGTCACGCGCGGCTTTTGCGGGAAAAGCAGCATTTAAATCTTGGGTCATGGTAAAAAAGACGCTGGTCACATCTTCTTCTTCAATCCCATTGATTTCGATCAATTCTTGAAGCAGGGTTCTTGTGGCTTCTAAAATCGACTCTGCTGTGTTGACTTCCACAGTCGTCGCGCCTCTTACCCCCCGCAGTTTCATACTCATAGACTTGCTCCCTCAAACGAACAACATGCCAATACAACAAAAAAGGCACAGAGCGTTTGCTCTGCGCCTTTCGTTCACGGATTTTGTGTACGTTTAGCTTACAGCAGGCAACACCCTACGTTCGACATTATCGCGGCTAAAATAATAGTAATAAAAGCGATAAACAAACGAGAAGGTGCGCATGGTGCGAAAACAGTTTCCTGTAAGCATTGAACGAATGTCGCAGAGCATAGCATGATTTTCACCGGCTTGTCAACAAGTCCACAAAATCTTAAATGTTTGATCACGCGGTCTTAACATGCCCCATTTTCGGCGCTACCCCTCACCTGCAGATGACTTGACAGCTTTTAGGAAAGTGTTTAATCTAATCTGTAATCACATAAAATGAATGACGTTGATCCAGAAGAGTACGCAGTTACACCATGTTACAGAGAACCACTGGTGCTGAGAGAGTGGTACATAGGAATCTGCTGAATGGACTGGGGAGTTGCACTGGCAAAGCGCACACTGCGTGAGTAGCTGGTGACGGAAAAGCGCATCCGTTATCAAGGCGCGGAGTATCGGCAGGATTGCCCGTACTTTTGAAAGTGACCTGTTTGCATCTTTGCAAACGGTAAACAAGGTGGCACCACGGGAACCCCTTCTCGTCCTTGACCGGGAAGGGGTTTTATATTCCAAAGGAGCCACTTGATGTTAGCCACACCTCATATTCCACTTCATGTTTCGCCCAATGTCCCTATACAACCTTCCCTTGATGAGATCAAAGTGCTCTTTCAACAAGGTGATCTTGTCCCCGTTTACCGTACCCAACTTGCCGATTTAGAAACGCCCGTCTCGGTCTACATGAAGCTGACCCAAACAGGCGCGGTCTCATTTTTGTTGGAAAGCGTCGAAGGCGGTGAACAAGTCGGCCGTTATTCCTTTCTCGGCGTGAACCCGAAAGGCGTCATCACCGTTCAAAATGGGATTGTCACGCGGACGTTGCATGGGGAAACCAGTACGCGCCCGCTCGAAGAAGGCGAAGACCCGCTTGCCGCCGTTGAGCGTGAATTTGGACGTGTCAAACCGGTGGCATTGGAAGGCTTGCCTCGTTTTGTAGGCGGGGCCGTCGGCTGTTTTGCCTATGATGTCGTGCGCTACTTTGAACGCGTGCCAGACACAGGCGAAGACCAACTTCAAGTGCCGGATGTCGCGTTTATGCTCATTGACACGCTGGTAATTTTTGACCGCGTCAAACACAACTTGATGATCCTCGCCAACGCGCATAATCAAGGCGACCCAGAAGCAGCCTATACGGATGCGTTACGGCGCATTGATGAAATTGTCGAAGCGCTGAAACAGCCGATTCAAGTTCCAGAAGAACCCGCCATCTCAAGTAACGAACAGGTTCGTTCAAATTTCACCCAAGAAGCCTTTGAAGAAAATGTCGTTCGCGCAAAAGAATATATCGCCGCAGGGGATGCGTTTCAGATCGTGTTATCCCAGCGGTTTAGCTTAAAGACCCATACAACCCCATTAGCAGTCTATCGTGCTTTGCGGGCGAGCAACCCCTCACCTTATATGTTTTTATTGCATTTCAGCGAGGACTTCACGTTAGTGGGCGCTTCACCCGAAATGTTAGTACGGCTGGAAGATGGCATCGCCACCACCCGCCCTATCGCGGGGTCACGCCCACGCGGACGCGACCTTCAGCATGACCGTGAGCTTGAAGCAGAACTTCTCGCAGACCCGAAAGAACTTGCCGAACACGTCATGTTGGTAGACCTTGGACGCAACGATCTTGGGCGCGTCTCGGAATATGGCACGGTCAAAGTCACCGACATGATGTATATCGAACGTTATTCGCAAATTATGCATATTGTGAGTAACGTGCAAGGAAAATTAAAAACGGGCTACAACGCCTTTGACTTGATCCGCGCGACCTTCCCCGCAGGCACGTTGAGCGGTGCGCCAAAAGTTCGTGCGATGGAAATCATCGATGAATTAGAAGGCTCACGACGTGGAATGTATGGGGGTGCCGTGGGATACTTTAGTTTTGATGGGTCTATGGACACCTGTATTTCGATCCGTGCCGCGCTGATGAAAAATGGCATGGTGTACATTCAAGCGGGTGCAGGTCTGGTTGCGGACAGCGTCCCCGCGACAGAGTATCAGGAATCGATCAACAAGGCCAAAGCGGTGATCTTAGCAGTACGGCGCGCCGAAATTGGCCTTGTCTAAAACAACTACCTAAAAAGGATTTCATAAATGGCTGTGAATCAAGTGATTTTTATTCGCCCGGGCGAAACTGAATGGAATAAATTAGGTCGGTGGCAAGGCTGGGTCTCTGCCCCATTGAACGAATATGGCATCCGTCAAGCGCAATCGCTCGGCCGTTTTATCCGCAATTTTGGGGTAAAGGCGCTCTACAGCAGTGACCTCACCCGCGCTGAACAAACAGCCTCATATTTGACCGAATATCTGGGCTTCGGCGCAATCTTAGATCAACGCCTGCGTGAACGAAATATCGGCTTATGGCAAGGGCTTACCATCGATGAGATGCGCAACTGGCATCAACAAGAATTCCAGTCATTACAAACTGAACCTGAAAGTTTCCGTATGCCCTTAGGTGAATCCCGCGTTGATGTACGCACACGCATCAGCGAAGCGTTCCAAGAATACATCGCCAAGGACTTCGATATCATCGCGGTGCTTTCTCACACCACAGCCATCAAAGCATTACTCACCGAAATCATCGACGGCTATGATTTTGCCGCCGCCGACATTGGCAACACCTCTGTCACCACCATCCGCAAGAGTGATGATGGTGTATGGACACTGGTTGCCGACAATGATCTCTCTCATCTTGAAGGGTTAACGAGTCAGGCTGTGCCTGAGATTGAAGAAAATCCATGATCCTTGTTATCGACAATTACGACAGCTTTACCTACAACCTCGTCCAATGTTTAGGGGAAATGGGCGCAGAGCTTCAGGTTGCGCGTAACGATCAAATCACGATTGAGCAAATTCGCGAATTAAACCCCTCACAAATTTTGATCTCGCCCGGGCCGGGAACGCCTCATGATAGCGGTGTCTCACTGGATATTTATCGTGAATTCGGCGAAAGCCTGCCTATTTTGGGCGTATGTCTCGGGCATCAGTGTATTGGACAGGTATACGGCGGGGTGGTCAAACGTGCCCCCCAACTCATGCATGGCAAGACCAGCATGATCTATCACGAAGAAGATGTGCTGTTCAAAGATGTGCCAAACCCCTTTGAAGCGACACGTTATCACAGTTTGATCGTCGAGGAAGCTTCTCTGCCCGAAGTGCTCACCATCACCGCCCGAACCAGCGACGGTGAAATTATGGGGTTGCGTCATAAGCAGTTTCCGGTGTTCGGGGTGCAGTTTCATCCAGAGAGCATCCTAACAACATACGGGCCACGCATCCTCAAAAATTTCCTTGAACTGCGCGTTGGTGAGGCTATTTAAGCATGGATATTCAAAAAGCAATCGACCTTCTCAGCCGTTTCGGTCACTTGCAACAGTGGGAAGCCGAAAAGGTCATGGATCAAATTATGCGTGGCGAAGCGACGCAAGCCCAAATCGGCGCTTACTTGATGGCCTTGCGCATGAAGGGCGAAACCCACGATGAAATTACCGGAAGCGCCCGCGCCATGCGCAACAATGCGCAAAAAGTGACCACTCAAACCCATGTAGATAGCCTGCTCGATACCTGCGGGACAGGGGGCGACCGAAGCGGAACGTTCAACATCAGCACGACGGTGGCATTTGTCGCGGCAGGGGGAGATATCAAAGTCGCGAAACACGGCAACCGCGCCGCCAGTAGCAAATGTGGCAGTGCGGATGTGTTAGGCGAGTTAGGCGTCAACCTCGATATTACGCCTGAGCAGGTCGGCCAATGTGTGGATGAGATCGGCATCGGGTTTTTATTCGCGGCAAAACTCCACCCTGCCATGCGCCATGCGATTAATCCCCGCCGTGAAATAGGTGTGCGCACGATCTTTAATATCCTCGGCCCGCTGACCAATCCCGCGGGAGCGAAACGTCAGTTGATGGGTGTTTTCGCCTCTGACCTGACCGATCTTCTGGCAACTGTTCTGAGCGAGTTAGGCTCAGAATCAGCGGTGGTGGTCACCGGTTACGGCAATATTGACGAACTCACCACCACAGGCCCTAACAAGGTGAGCGAATTGCATCACGGCAAGATCACATCGTATGAACTACAGCCGGAAACGCTCGGCTTTCGCGGGGCGCATATTTCGGAATTGGCAGGCGGAACAGCGCCTCAAAACGCGTCAATTTTACGGGGCGTTTTAGATGGCTCGATTCAAGATGCCAAGCGGGATGTTGTCCTGCTGAATTCTGGAGCCGCTTTTGTGGCCGCTGGCAAAGCAGAGACAATTGCGGACGGTGTCACGTTGGCTCGGCAGGTGATCGACAGCGGTGCAGCGCTTCACAAACTGGAGAGCCTCATTCGCTATACCCAAAACTTAGCGACACAAGCCAGCGCATAGAGGACATTTCATGAAGTCATTTGTGGAAACGGGAACGGTATTGGATCGCATTTTGGCGACCAAAGTGGAAGAGGTGAAAGCCCTCTACCAACGTGAATCCTTGTACGAAAAGCGGAATGAAGCGATTGTTACGCCTCCATCAACTTATGCGTTTGCAGACGCACTACGCGCAGGGGAAAATGTTGCGTTGATCGCGGAAGTCAAACATGCCTCACCCAGTAAAGGGGTGTTGATTGACCCGTTTGAGCCAACTGAACTTGCGCAAACCTATCTTCAACATGGGGCGTCTGCCCTTTCCGTATTGACGGATGAACGCTACTTTCAAGGGCATCTGGATCATCTCAAAGCGATTCGACCTCTCGCTCAATGCCCGATCCTACGCAAAGATTTCATCATTGATGAATTGCAAATTTATGAAGCCCGTTGCGCAGGTGCAGATGCAATCTTGCTGATTGTCATGGCGCTCGAAGAGGATGTTTTAGCGCATCTTCACCAAACAGCGGTTTCGTCAGGGCTTTCGGTGCTGGTCGAAGTTCATAATGAAGCTGAAATGGAACGCGCCCTAAAAGCGGGGGCATCGATCATCGGCGTGAATAACCGTGACTTACGCACCTTCAAAGAAGACTTGACCACCCTTGAACGCATCGCGAAAGAAGTGCCTAGTCACATCACCTTAGTGGCTGAAAGCGCCATCCGTTCTGCCGACGATGTCGCTCGAATGGGGTCGCTGGGCGCACACGCAGTTTTAGTAGGTGAAGGTCTCGTCAAAGCTGAGGATATCGGCCAGCAGGTGCGTTCTTTCAGCAGTCAAAAACGTGGGGTGATACGCAAATGAAGGTGAAGATTTGCGGAATCACATCTATCACCGATGGACTGGCCGCTGTTGAAGCAGGTGCTGACTTGATCGGCCTGAATTTTTACGCGAAAAGCCCGCGTTATCTCACCCCAGAAGCGGCGTATGAAATCGTGACAGCTCTCAAAGCTGAGCTAGGGACAAATCACCCGATCATTGTGGGGTTATTCGTGAACCAAATCGTCAGTACCATTTCCCAAGTGATGAAAACAGTCGGGTTTCATCACGTCCAATTGAGCGGGGATGAATCTGCCGAAGTGGTACGGGAACTTCGTGGAACAGCCTATAAAGCCATTCGGCCACCTTCACAAGAAGAAGCGCTCAAAGACATCGCTCACTTTGAGGGGGTCGCTTCGCCAGACGAGAATATCCCAAGCCTTTTGTTGGATGCCTTCCACCCAAATTTATATGGTGGGACAGGGGTGCAAGCAAGCGTAGAAATTGCGCAGGTAGTCCGTTCAAAAACCAGCCGAATGATGCTGGCGGGCGGGTTAAAACCAGACAATGTAGGCGCATTGGTCAAAGCGATTCGACCGTGGGGCGTGGATGTCGCCAGCGGTGTAGAAATTGATAGCAAAGCGGGCAAAAAAGATGCGCTAAAAATGCGCGATTTTGTCCAAGCGGCAAAGCAGGAGTAAGTATGATCGACAATTTAGCATCGTTAGCAGACCGCTGGACGGTGGTATTTCATCAAGGCGAAGCGATAGAAGCGCAGCTCACCTCACGCGTGGCGCGTTGGGTGTGGTCAATCGCGCCCGTTTATGCGTTGCAACCGTTTTATTTTGAGCGTAACAATCAAAAACGAGGCGAGGTTTTAGAAACCGAATCACTCGAGGAAGCATTCGTCTTCCAGTATGGACTGGACGCGCGCGATAAACCGTTAATTCAATATGAGTATGGCGTTGGTGAAGACCCGATCCGCTCTCAGTTCTATCAATATCACGAACAAGCGGTTGAAGTTCTGCATTTTAAGACAGTGCATGACGAAGATGAAAATGGATTGATGCTTCAACAGTTGGAGCGCTTGAACCAGAGTGCGCAGAAGCCCTCTCAATATCTCATGATGACTTCAGATTGGCACATCCAGCACTCGACCCGTTTCATAGAAACCTACACCTATGAAAATGACTTGCTAGTGCGCGTCGATAAAAACGAAGCCCAACTGCTTAAAGGGGTGATGGTTTCGGCGCTCACAGGTGAAGAACAGTTCTTCTACACGCCCGACCAGCATTTAAAGCGCATCGAAGAATATTTACAATACGAACTGAGCGACGAGTTACGCGAAACCCGTACCGTGAAATACGTGCGCAACGCATCTTAAAAATTGCGGGAAAAACTGCAATCACAAGGGGAAGTTACTTCATGTCAAACCCATATATTCAAACAGGCACATCCGCTGACCCTGATGCACGGGGTTATTTTGGTGAGTTTGGAGGGCGTTATGTGCCGGAAACGCTCATCCCTGCGCTAGATGAACTGATCACCGCCTACCGTGAAGCGATGGCAGACTCTGCCTTTCATGCTGAACTTGCCCATCTGCAACGCACGTATACAGGCAGACCGACCCCTGTCACCTACGCAGGACGGTTGAGCGAAGCGTTAGGCGGGGCGCAAATCTACCTTAAACGGGAAGATTTAGCGCACACCGGCGCGCACAAAATCAATAACGCACTTGGGCAAGCCTTGCTCGCTAAACGCATGGGCAAAAAGCGCATCGTGGCCGAAACGGGCGCAGGTCAACACGGGGTTGCCAGCGCGACGGTTTCCGCCCTGCTTGGCTTAGAATGTCATGTCTATATGGGTAGTGTGGATATTGCCCGTCAAGAACCGAACGTCTTCCGTATGAAACTTCTAGGCGCTGAAGTCATCCCCGTTGAGAGTGGCAGTAAAACCCTCAAAGATGCGATCAACGAAGCCATTCGCGATTGGGTGACGAATGTGCGCTCCACATTCTATCTGCTTGGCTCAGCTTTAGGACCACACCCCTACCCGATGATCGTCCGTGATTTTCAAAGTGTGATTGGCACTGAAGCGCGTGAGCAAATCGTCGAATTGGCCGGACGGTTACCAGATGTGTGCATCGCCTGCGTCGGTGGTGGCAGTAATGCCATCGGTTTATTCCACGCCTTTCGGGGCGATGAAAACACGGAATTGATCGGCGTTGAGGCGGGAGGCATCAACATTGAAAGTGGTGAACATGCCGCCCGTTTTGCCGACCCGAACATTGGAAAGCCCGGCGTGCTTCAAGGCACACGCTCATATGTGATGCAAGATGAACATGGGCAGATCGTCAATACGCACAGTATCTCGGCGGGGTTAGATTACGCCTCTGTTGGGCCAGAACACGCCCATCTACGACAGACCGAACGCGCATATTACACCTACGCGACCGATACTGAAGCACTCTCCGCTTTAGAGATGTTGAGCAAGACTGAAGGCATCATCCCCGCATTAGAAAGCTCGCACGCCGTTGCAGAAGCGATCAAACGCGCGCCCACCCTGCCCAAAGATGCCATCATCCTTGTGAATTTAAGCGGTCGGGGGGATAAAGACCTGAACACAGTCATGGGGGCGTTGCATCTTGATGGTTAAACCGCCCAACGCAGTTGTGAGCGTCGTGATCCATGACCATCTAGGGCGGGTGTTACTACAACAACGCGATGAAAAACCCAACTTGGCTTACAGTGGTTTCTGGACACTCTTTGGCGGTTCACTTGAACATGAAGAAACCCCCGAAGTGGGGTTGTACCGTGAATTGGATGAAGAATTAGCCCTACATGCTGAGGACTTCATCCAGCCACCGCAGTTTTGGTATGCGTATACGTGTGCAGTGCGGGATAAAACGAATCACATTTTCACGGCGCATTTAGAGAGAAATATTGAGAAAATCACCTTATTTGAGGGGCAAAAAGCCGATTGGTTCACGCCTGAAACCGCGCTAAACCTTGAATTGGCGTTTGCACAGTCGATTGTTTTACAGCAGTTCTATGCCCACTATTGGCCTCAATTTGAAAGAACGGCCACGCTAAAAGGATCATCATAATGGCACATTCCGGCATTGATGCCCTGAACACGATGTTTGCCCAAGCTGATGGCGAAGGACGATCAGCATTTTTACCTTATTTTCCCATCGGCTTTCCAAGCTATGATGACTCACTCGAAGCGATTGAAGCGATGGCTAACATCGGTGTAGATGGCTTCGAAATCGGGATTCCGTTCAGCGACCCTCTCGCGGATGGGCCTGTTGTCCAAGCCGCGACCCAAAAGGCATTAGAGAATGGCATCACCCCCAAAAAGTGCATCGACGCGGTCGCGGAATTACGCGCGCGGGGCGTGACCCAACCGATGTTGCTCATGGGGTATGTCAACCCCATCCTCGCTTACGGGGCGGAACAATTTGTCATCGACAGCAAAGCCGCTGGCGTGGATGGCTTGATCGTCCCCGACCTTCCGCCCGACGAAGCCCAGTTTTTAATCGATATTTGCGACCGTGAGAAATTAGCGTTGGTTTTCTTCCTCGCCCCTACCAGTAACAACGAACGGATTCAATATGTCGTCGAAAAGACGACAGGGTTTATCTATGTCGTCACGTTGACAGGGGTAACGGGTGAACGCACGACCTTACCCGAAGACCTGAGCGCATTTATCCAACGGATTCGCACATATTCCAAAGATACCCGCCTTGTGACAGGTTTCGGCATCAGCCAACCGCACCACGCCCAAATGATGAACCGCTTAGTCGATGGGTTCATTGTGGGAAGCGCGTTGGTTCGGGCAGGAAGTCAAGGGGTAGACGCCGTGCGGGAATTAACCACGTCGATCCGCCGGGCAATAGATACAGAATCTACCGTATAAAATATTGAGCTTTACAGGGGTAGGTTCATCCCTACCCCACCGCCGCACATCCTGACGACTCTTCAACGACTGTTTGACCCACTCCACGCATCTTGTATACTTCAAATTATGGACAGAAGTTCTACCAATGGAGTGATCATGAGCGCGCTCACCAACCGTGATATTGCCAATATTTTTGATACTGTTGCCGATATGCTTTTGCTGAAAGGGGAAATCATCCACCGCGTGATGGCATATCGTAATGCGGCGCTGAGCATTCGCGAAGCCCCGCGTGATCTTCGGGCAATGGCGGCATCCGGTGAGTTAGGAACATTACCGAATGTGGGTAAAGTCATCAGCGAAAAAATTACGGAAATGTTGGAAACGGGCAAACTCGAATTCTACGAGAACTTGAAAGCCGAAATCCCTGTTGGCGTGGTAGAGATGTTGAATATCAACGGCGTGGGGCCTAAAAAAGCCGTTCACTTCTGGAAAGAGATGGGTATCACCTCAGTAGATGCACTAGAAACCGCCGCCAAAGAGAACAAACTGAAAACTCAACCCGGTATGGGCGCAAAGTCAGAACAAAAAATTCTGGAAGGCATTGCCTTGTATCGTAAACAGGTGGACAACCCACGTACCCCCTTGGGCGCGGCACTGCCCATCGCCGAATCTATCTTAGCGCGGATGCTCGCCTTACCAGAAGCGCTACACGGGGATATTGCCGGAAGTATTCGGCGGGGCAGACCAACAATTGGCGATGTGGATTTACTCATCGCCAGCCATAACGCTGAACCGATCATGGATGCTTTTGTTCAACTTGATGAAGTATCGCGCGTGTTAGGTCACGGCCCTACCAAAAGCTCAGTCGAACTGCATAACGGTTTGCAGGTTGATCTGCGGGTGTTGGCGCCCGAACGCTACGGCACAGGCTTGAACTACTTCACCGGAAGTCAAATGCATAATATTGCCATTCGTAAATTGGCTTTAGAGCGAGGTCTTTCACTGAACGAACATGCTTTCACCCCTGTGAACGGTGATCCTGAAATCTTATGTGACGGCGAAGAAGCGGTTTATGCAACGGTGGGACTGTCGTATATCCCGCCTGAAATTCGCGAAAACCTCGGTGAGATTGAACTTGCACAAACCAACAAAATCCCACATCTGCTTGAATTGAGCGACATCCAAGCAGACTTACACATGCACACTGTTTGGAGCGACGGGAAAAATACCGTACGCGAAATGGTCGAAGCGGCCTTAGAGCGCGGTCTAAAATACATCGTCATCACCGACCACTCATACGGGGCGACGATTGCCAACGGCCTATCCGTCGAACGTTTATTAGCCCAACAAACCGAAGTTCGCCAAGTAGATGCAGAAATGCAAGGGAAGATTCGCGTTTTACATGGCACTGAAATGGAAATTCGTGCGGATGGTTCACTCGACTTTCCGGATGAAGTTCTGCAACAGCTCGACTTTGTTATTGCGTCCCTGCACGTCAGTTTACGCCAACCACGCGAACAGATTACACAGCGCTTGCTTAATGCGGTGCGCAACCCACATATTGACCTGATCGCCCATCCACGCGGGCAGTTGATCCCTGACCGCGAAGGCGCGGATTTAGATTTTGATGTGATTTTTGCCGCCGCAAAAGAAAGTGGGATTGCGCTGGAAATCAACGCCAACCCTGCGCGTTTAGACCTTGAAGCGCAGTATGCGCGTCGAGCATCTGAAATGGGAATTCCCATTACAATTGATACAGATGCGCACAGTATCGTACAAATGAACAATATGCGGTATGGTGTTATCACAGGGCGGCGAGGATGGCTCACCGCAGAGGCGGTCATCAACACATGGTCGTTCGAAAAATTTGAGAAATGGGTTACACAACGCGGAAAATAACACATGTCTGATCAAAATCGCTGGGAAAAACCAAATTCGGAACAGGGGACACAACCGTTATCGCCTTTAGATAATCGACCCAGTATCCCACCGCCAAGCCGTAATCCGATTCCGACGGCCGACCCTAGCAATCGCCCACCGCCACCGCGCAATATGGCATCGATGAATCCATCTGCGCCAGAAAACCGACGAAGCGCGGCAGCCAATACGAAGCGCAAAAAACAATCACGCAGTGGTTTCTACCTGCCTGCGTGGTCTGTTTTGTTGATGATCGTGACGGTGTTTTTGGTTGCCTTCGGCATTGTAGCCTTGGTCATCAGCTTAGGCGGAACACTTGCCCCCGACGATGGCCCGCGCATTATCATCATCACCGCCGTGCCGACTGACTCGAATTCACAAGTGATCGAAGGTGAGCCAACGGCTACCACCGCCCTACTGCCCGCTCAAAATGTGGAAGATGGCGCCCTGCCTGTATTTGCCTTGGAAGGCCCTACCCTTCCCCCTGTCATCCTTTCGCCTACGCCAATTGTGATCATGATCAACAGCCAAGTCACCGTCACCAATGACGATGTGCGTTTACGCCCTTCCCCCGGCACAGCCGAACGTGAAATCCGACTTTTGAGCGAGGGTGAACCGTTCCTTGTCATTGGCGGGCCACAACAAGCCAACGGCATCACATGGTGGCAAGTGCGCAGCAGCATCGACGCGACGCTCACAGGCTGGATCGCGGGGAATTACCTAATCGTGCAAGAATAAGACGCACAAGGGATTTTACGGCTGTCTGCACAGGGATTTTAATCGCTAAAAGCGAACAAATATGCTAAACTATTCGTGTGTATATAGTCGTTTTTCGACTGTATATGTTATTGACTTCCTATCTCTGATCAGCCCTCACTCATAGGAATAACCCTGATGACCCAATCTACCGCCCGTATCGCTGAACTTCGCGAGCAACTTCACCTTCATCTCTATCAATATCATGTATTGAATGAGCCACTCATCACGGACGGGGAATATGACGCGTTGTATAACGAACTGCAGCAGCTTGAAGCAGAACATCCCGAACTCATCACGCCAGATTCACCAACCCAACGCGCGGGCAGTGATTTGTCTTCTGGGTTTGAAAAAGTCCGTCACCCATCGCCTATTCTCAGTTTATCCAACGTGTATAACGAAGAAGAAATTCGAGCGTGGGAAGAGCGCAACCTCAAGTTACTGCCAACAGGAACGCAATTAGATTACACCCTAGAACCCAAACTCGATGGGCTGACGATTGTCATCACTTATGAAAATGGACTATTAACCCAAGCCGCAACGCGCGGTAACGGCGAAATTGGCGACGTGGTCACCCATAATATTCGTACCGTTCGCTCTGTCCCGCTGAGGATTCCCGTAGACCCACGCAAAGGGCCACCCGCTGAGCGCTTGGTTGTACGGGGCGAAGTGATGCTGTTGAAAAAAGATTTTGACGCCATCAACGAGCGACAAGTTGAGCTTGGGCTTCCGGTGTATATCAATGCCAGAAATACCGCCAGCGGAACGCTGAAACAGAAAGATTCCCGCATCACCGCCACCCGCCCGCTCACCGCCTATTTGTATACCGTTGTCGAGTCTGTGGGTATTACGTTGGATAAACAGTGGGATATGTTGGAATACATGCGGGATATGGGATTTCAAATTGCCCCCGGGTCAGCTTACTATCCCACAATAAACGACATTATCCAGCAGATTCCCACATGGGAATCCCACAGAAACCAACTCGACTTTGAAATTGATGGCGTGGTCATCAAGGTGAATAATTTACGGGTCGTGCAGGAATTGGGGATTGTGGGAAAAGACCCGCGTGGCGCCACCGCCTATAAATTTCCCGCACAAGAGGCGACAACACGCTTGCTCGAACATACAGCCTCTGTAGGGCGGACGGGGCGCGTGATTCCAAATGCCAAATTAGAGCCTGTTTTTATCGGGGGTGTGACCGTCAGTAACGCCACGTTACACAATTACGATCTCGTCAAAGCGTTGGATATTCGCGTCGGGGATCATGTGGTGGTCAAACGCGCAGGGGATGTCATTCCCAACGTCATCGGGCCAGTGGTCGCCAGCCGAAATGGGACGGAAATTCCGATTCTGCCCCCCACCCACTGCCCCTTCTGCCAAACTGAAATCGTCAACCCTGAAGGCATGGTCGATTATTACTGCCCGAATGTCTATTGTTCTGAACGGGTGTACCGCCAAGTAGAATTTTTTGTCTCGCGCGGGGCATTGGATATCGACGGTTTAGGCGCGCAAACGGTCAAATTGTTGATCGACCTCGGCTTGATCCGCGATGAGGCCGACTTATTCGGCTTAAAAGCCGAACAGCTCACGGGGATCGAAGGCTTTGGTGAGAAGAAAATCACCAACTTAATGAACGGAATTGAAGCGGCCAAATCCCGCACCTTTACCCAAGTGCTGACCGCACTAGGCATGGAAGGCGTGGGTTCTACTGTCGCGGCGCTTCTCGCCAATACGTTTGGCTCTATGGAGGCTCTGCTCCAAGCTACACCGGAAAATTTCTTAGAAATCGCTGGAATTGGCGATATTTTAGCAAATGGTATTTACACATGGCTACAAGACCCCTATCATCGCGGAATTATTGATAAGCTCACCGCAGCAGGGGTCAACATGCAGGGGGTCGCCAAAACGATAATGGGCGATTCGCTAGATGGAAAAATCTTCGTCATCACAGGGGCATTACCCACATTATCGCGCGATGAAGCCACCGAGATGATCGAAGCGCATGGGGGGAAAGTGTCGGGAAGTGTCAGCAAAAAGACCAGCTATGTTCTGATGGGGGATTCCCCCGGGAGCAAAGCGGAAAAAGCCGCTCAATTGGGCGTGCCGATCATCAGCGAAGAAGAATTCCTTATGTTGATTAACGCGGGATAACGTGGGAAAAAGTGGGTAATGGCTCAAACAACAATTGTAGTACATAAAGACCGAGAAAAACCAGTTCGCAACAAACACCCGTGGATATTTTCGCGGGGGATCGCCAAAATTCAGGGGGAACCGCGAGCGGGTGAAATTGTCAACGTGGTGAGCCAGAGCGGTGAATTTCTGGCGCAGGGGTATTGGAATCCCAAATCGCAAATCCAACTTCGTTTGTTAACGTGGGAAAACGAACCGATTAATCCCGCATGGTGGCATCAAAAAATCCAACAGGCGATCACATCCCGCCCATCAGGGGTGATGATGCAGCGCCTGATCAACGCTGAAAATGATTATTTACCCGGTCTTGTGGTAGACCTGTATGGCGATGTCGCAGTTTTACAGGCGCTCACCCTGGGCATTGATCAACGTAAGCATGAAATTGCAAATATACTCAGCGACCTTCTGCCGATCAAAACGGTCTACGAACGCAGTGATGTCGATGTCCGTAAAAAAGAAGGCCTCAATCTTGTCACGGGGTTGTTATGGGGTGAAGAACCGCCTGACCTGATTGAAGTCAGCGAGCTTGAGCGTAAAATCCTTGTGGATGTGCGCGCGGGGCATAAAACGGGCTATTACCTAGACCAAGCTGCCAGTCGCAAGACGTTTATCAACTTGCTACAACACCTGCACACAGAGCGTCCACATCTACGAATATTGAACCTTTTCAGCTACAGCGGAAGTTTTGGGTTACATGCCCTGCCCTACGGTGAAGTCACACAAGTGGACAGTTCGCGGGATGTGCTAGAGCTGGCAGAACAAATTGAAATCCTCAACTTTGGAACCAGCCAAGCTACCTACTTACAAGCCAACACGTTTGAGCTTCTGCGAGATTTAGCCCGTGATGGTGAACAGTTTGATGTGATCGTGTGTGACCCGCCTAAGTTTGCCCATAATGTGAGCCAAATTGACAAGGCAACCCGCGGATACAAAGACCTCAACATGAACTGCCTCAAGCTGTTAGCGCACGGTGGCTATCTATTCACATTCTCATGTTCGGGGGCGATCTCGCGCGACTTATTCCAAAAAGTGGTGTTCGGCGCAGCCAGTGATAGCAAACGTCAGGCGCAAATTATCCAACATTTAGGGCATGCGCCTGACCATCCAATTGCGATCACGTTTCCTGAAGGGGAATACCTCAAAGGTCTGATGCTTCGGGCAGAATAGATTTAGGGTCTTCGCCCGCCAAAAGACGGATTTTCTTGAACGTTTCGTGCCAGCTGATCTTGCTTAACCCGAGCCATTCGCGAATCGTATCGGGATCAACGCCACGCTGATAGGCATGTAAAGCAAACGTCCAGCGAAGCATCTCAAAAGATACCTTTTGTGGGATTTCGGCGGCATTTCCCACATCCGACAAAATATATTCCAGATTACGGGCAGTGCAGTTAAACACACTGTCCGTAATTTTATAATGCACAAAATACTCATTCATCAAACGGTATAACGCGGGGTCGAGGGGAATACGTCGTTCTTTATAGACATCTTTCGCACTTTGACGTACCAACAATGTGGGATTGTCACGCTCCGAAAAGTCGAAGTCAGCGGGGGTTAAACGCATCGCCTCGCTCTTTTTGATGCCCGTACCGGCCAGCAAGCGGATCAAAAACTCAGGACGCGGGTCAGGCTTTTTGGCCCCTTCGTTCCCCCTACGAATGTTTGCCGCTACCGCGTAGGCTTCAATCAATTCTTCTTGATCTAATACAGGTTGCAGTGGCGCGGCACCGGACCGTTGCAAGATCGCTTGTGCAGGGTCAATTTCTAAGATATGGAGGGTCGTTAGCCACTTAAAATATACTTTGAGCGTGGTCACACGCCGCGCATACGTTTTACGACTGCAAGGAATCCCGCGATGGTTCTCCATCCAGTCTAAAAATTCATTCAGGGTTTGGGTTGTTACCTTGCCTACTGGTGTAGATAGGGGGATATATTCATCTAACAAATGCAGGTCGGAAGTGAAAGCCTTGACGGTGTGTTCTGACTTCCCTTCGCGCTGTAAATGTGCCTGAAAAAACGCGATAGTACGCTCAATGGGCGTTCGAGGGGTGATGTCATCAATCGATTGGGGGTCAAGTTCAAACAACGGCGCTTGTTGTTTACTCACAAGAATACCTTTTTTGACTATGCGAATACCAGAACATTAGTGGGATTTTCCGCCTCTGTCAAGTCATAGCCTGCAAAGCGTTGAGAAAAAATCGGCAGAGCATGGATTGACGCTCATTTTGGCAAGACCTATACTACAATATAGAACAATGATGCTCATATATGAGACACTTCTAAAAGAATGCCAAACGAACCTTCGCAAAATTCAGGGGAAACCCTGCCAAACCAACCCAAAGTTCCACAAACCAATCCCTCATGGCAGCCACCACCCCCCACACGGATTTCAGCGGCGGGCCGTAACCCTGATTATGAACGGTATAAACGGCCTGACCCGTCTACGTCACCGACGGTCACAACCCCGCCTGTTCCGCCTTCAGGGAACTATGTGTACGGCGCCCCACAATCAACGCCACCCCGCGCTTCCCGCCAAGAACAACGACACGCATCCAGTGCACGGGAACGGGCGCGCAAACGTCGCGGACGCAGTCGAAAAGGTGGTGAATGGGCATGGGTGGTCATCGCCGTTGCGCTGTTTGCCGTGGTGATTGTTGCAAGCACCATCGTCACGTTGCTGATTCAGACCACAGAGGACGGCATCACAGTTTTACCAACGGCGGCTGTGATCTTGCCGACCGCCGTCGATGCACGGACGCAGTTCGCGGGTGATTTTGAAGTGGGTCAGCGTTTAGTGCTGGACGATGGTCGAAGCATCACGCTGGCGCCTTGGAACGGCACTTCGCGTTTCACGATCTTGCTCATGGGCTTAGATCGTCGTCCCGGCGAAACAGGCTTAAGTTATCGCACCGACACGATGATGTTAGTCAGCTTAGACCCTGAGACGGGTTCACTGGGCATCCTCAGCATCCCGCGGGATTTATTTGTAGAAATTCCGCAATATGGTTTGCAACGGGTGAACAGTGCGATGGTGTTGGGTGAAATCCAACAAGTCAATTATGGCCCAACCTTAGCCATGCAAACGGTGCAATATAATCTTGGAATTCGCGTGCACAATTATATTGCGGTGGATTTTCAAGCGGTGATCGACATCATTAACTTGATCGGCGGGATTGAAATCAATGTCCCCTACCGCATAGAGGATTATGAATATCCGGACATGAATTTTGGATACGATCCCCTCATTTTGAATGCGGGTTTACAACACATGGATGGCGAAACCGCCCTCAAGTTCGCCCGTACTCGTCATGGCGATAGTGACTTCCAACGCGCGAGACGCCAACAGATGGTCATCTTTGCCCTACGTGACCAAATCTTAAACACGGAAATGCTGCCTCAGCTCGTCATTCAGTCACCGAGTCTTTTACGGTCGTTTAGCAGTAATGTCTACACAGACCTCACGCTGGATCAAATGCTTCAATTGGCGATGACCTTAAAAGATGTTTCGATGGAGAATATGCAAACAGGTGTGATTGATGGGGAATACATCATGAATTACACGACAGCACAAGGGGCGCAAGTCGTCGTTCCGCGTCGCGCTCAATTAAGCCAGTTACTCACCCAAGTATTTGGGGAAAACTATTCAGAGTAAGGCTCGCCAGTTCGACAAATAAAAACAGCGCCATCATGAGTAGGCGCTGTTTGTTTTTAGGGTGATCTGCTATGCCGTGTGTGCGATGTTTTGAACCTGCTTTCGCAGGTGGAATGCTGTTAACTATGGGGTCTTGGCACATGCCTATCACCTTACAGTTAAATGGAGCACTCCGATCAAAGAGTGTTGGCTCAAAACCGTTGCCGCCCATCACGTGCACAGCAGACATAACTTAGGATACCAGCGTTTCAATTATAAAGTAAAGGGTATTTTCGGAAGAGGTTAGGGAAAACAGCGATTACACTACGCATAATAAACATTTATAGGTATTATGTTGAAGTCGGTTAATAGCATTCACACGCACAAAAGGATTTGCTATGAGTTCGCTTTCAAAGGCAGCAATTGCTGAATTACTTGGAACCTTCACGCTCGTCTTTGTTGGGATGTTAGCAGGAAGTGCCGCGCCGAGCATTGGCCCCATCGCCCCTGCGCTAGGTCATGGCTTAGTGTTGGTCGGCATCATTTTTGTATATGGTCATATCTCAGGGGCGCACGTCAACCCAGCCGTTACTTTAGGGCTTTTGGTTGGGGGCAAAGTAAAAATTGATAAAGCAGTAGTGTACTGGATCGCTCAATTCGTGGGCGCGATCCTCGCCGCGGTGGTTGTGAATATGATCATTGCTGACGGCGCAACTACCGGACAGACAAAGGGGAGCCTCACGGATGCGAGTGTAGGTTCAGCCGCCTTTTTGGAAGCGATCCTCACCTTCTTCCTCGTCACAGCGGTTTATCAAGCGGCAGTCTATGGAAAAGCGGGCAATGGAGCCGCCGTCGCGATTGGTTTAACGTTAGCCGCGGCGATCATCGCGGGGGGCGCATTGACAGGGGCATCTTTGAACCCTGCCCGTACACTCGGCCCCGCACTCATCGCAGGTGACCTAAGCTACACAATCCCCTACTTCATCGGTATCTTCGCGGGTGGTGCTGTAGGTGGCCTCTTGAATGCTTTCATTTTGACCCCAGAAAAAGATTAGCTGTCGCCTCTTTAAAATAAAAAATGCCCTGTGTATAAGACAGGGCATTTTAGTTGTTGATAAAACGATTGAAACTACGCTTCTTCTTTAGGTAGTTCCACGCGAATGAACAATTCAGATAGCTGACGTTCACTCGGTTCAGAGGGACAATGCGCCATTAAATCTGAGCCTTTTTGCGTCTTGGGGAAGGCGATCACTTCGCGGATGTTCGGTTCACCTGCCAACACCATCACAAGGCGATCAATGCCAGAGGCGATCCCGCCGTGTGGAGGAACGCCATATTCAAACGCATCCAGCATGTGACCAAATTGATCCATCGCTTCTTCCATCGACAAGCCGATGAGCGGGAAGATTTTCTCTTGTAAGGCGCGGTCATGGATACGGATGCTTCCGCCCGCAACTTCATAACCGTTACACACCAAGTCATATTGTGATCCGCGCGCTTTACCCGGATCGGTATCCAATAACGGGATATCTTCCGGCAATGGCGAACTGAACAAATGCTGAGAGGGGTCCCAACGTTGTTCTTCTTCGCTCCAATAGAATTGTGGGAAGTCAACAATCCAGCAGAAAGCGACCACATCGGGATCGATCAAGTTTAACTGTTTGGCAAGGCTACGTCGTAAGGTGTCTACCACTTCATAGACGATTTCGCGCTTATCCGACACAAACAGTAACAGATCACCAGCTTCTACGCCCATGCGTTCAAACAACGCAACTTTCTGCTCGACCGTGAAGAACTTGCCAATTGGCCCTTTGACTTCACCGGTTTCGTCCGCAGGGATCGCCATCCACGCCAAGCCTTTAGCGCCAGCACCCCGCGCTAAAGTTTCCAAATCTGCCGTGATTTTGCGAAGCGCGGTTCCGCTTTCTAAGCCCAGTTTAGGGACACGAATCGCCTTCACGGGTTTACCGTCGGCAACGTTGCTGACAAATACGCTAAAACCGCTTTGTCCCGCAATATCGTCCACTTCCACAGCCGAAAGATCGTAACGGATATCGGGTTTATCTGAGCCGTACTTCTCCATCGCATCTTCATACTTGATGCGTGGGAATGGCATGTAAACAGGGGTTCGTTCAGCCACGCCAATGCTCAGCTCGGTCATCATCCCTTCGATCAAGGACATGACATCTTCGCGGTTCACAAAGCTCATTTCAAGGTCAAGCTGAGTAAATTCGGGTTGACGGTCGCCGCGCAAATCTTCATCACGGAAACAGCGCGCTACTTGAAAATAACGTTCATACCCCGCAACCATCAACAGTTGTTTTAATTGTTGTGGGCTTTGTGGTAACGCATAAAAAGACCCGGGCATCAGGCGGCTTGGGACTAAAAAGTCACGAGCGCCTTCGGGGGTTGTCTTAAACAAAATTGGGGTTTCAACTTCAACAAACCCTTGATTGTCCAAATAATCACGGATGAATTTGACAATGCGATGACGCAAGACAATATTGTTTTGCATGCGGGGACGGCGCAGGTCGAGATAGCGATACCGCATCCGCTCTGTTTCGTCGATCTTCTCGTCACGATTGATATAGAACGGCGGGGTTTTTGCCGCATTCAACAGCACGATAGACTTCGCTTCAACTTCGATCTTGCCCGTCGCTAAATCTTTATTTTCAGTGCCATCTGGACGGGCGCGTACCAGCCCGCTAACCTGCAAAACATATTCAGCGCGGGCTTCTTTCGCAACCTTGAGCGCTTCTGGGTTTTGGTCAACGCTCACGACGACCTGCGTCATCCCCCAACGATCCCGCAAATCAATAAAAATTACCCCGCCTTGATCGCGTTGAAAATTAACCCACCCTGCCAGCACAACCTCTTGCCCAATATGTTCAGGGCGCAGTTCGCCGCAGTTATGCGTCTTCAGCATGATTTAAACCTCTCCAAAATACACGTTGTCGCAATGTTTCACAGGTGATTGCAAAGCATAGCATGTCGCTTGTACAGCGTAAAGTCAAAGATATTACAAGTATTACGTAGGATACACCAATAAAAACACTTATATGAGAACAACATTATTAAATCATGTTTTGTTCAAATGCCTATTCCCTAATCAGCACAACTTATATTAGGGAAAAATCACAAAAAACATACGCCTAAGAATAAAAAAACAATTAATGTGAAAGAATAAAAATGCTATATACTCAATAATCATTGCACTTTACTTGGGAACTTACGGTGATGGTCTACATAAGCGAACTCGACGTTCTCATAAACCAACTTGATGTCTTGCGTTTTGTTGATACCCAGCAGGCACTCCAAGTTGCGTTGCATGCAAAAAAAACCGCCCTAGCCTTAAACGCACATGAAAAATTTACTCAAGCCCTCAGTTGGGAAGCCACGCTTCTATTTGAAAAGTGTCAACTTCCGCTAGCATTTAAACGTGCATTGGAAGCCTATCAATATGCGACGAAAGGCAAGTTCAAAAATATTCAAGGGCAGGCGCTGAATACACTGGGCGGTATCCTTCTCCAAGCGCGCCATTATGGGTGTGCGTTTCAAGTCCTCACACATTTGCTCAAATTTACGACAGCGAACCCCACAGGGAACAGTCACTTAAAGACCTTGGCCCTCAACAATTTTGGTTTGATCCATATCGAGCTTGGTCTTTCCGAACAAGCGGTGAATTATTTTATCCAAGCGATGGAGACCGCCCCAGTGACCCCTTTCTGGTATGTCGCCAAAGGGATCGTTGAAACGAACCTCGGCATCGCTTATACCAAAACGAAACAATTTGAAAAAGGTCTGGAGCATGCGCAGAACAGCATCCGCATCCTTACCAAAAGCGGTGCGGATAAACCGTCTATCATCGCGTATCAACGCTTGGCATACCATCATTTGTACCGAGGGCAGATGGAGGAAGCCCAGTCCGCGTTAAACCATGCGCAGTTGATCATGAATCATCTACATGATCCCAATCTAGAAGTGCGACAGGCTTTAAAGTTAGGCATGTTGTATTACTTGATGAACCAGCCCCACGACGCGCTTCATGAACTTGAAGGCGGGATCAAAATTGCCGAAGAACACCATCTCGACTTTTACTTAGCCAAACTTTATCTGTTGCTGGCGAAAACCCAGCTTCAGATACGTAACCTTGAAAAAGCAACGTACTATCAGCGTTGTTTTAAACTCGCGACACATCATGACACGCTGCAAGCCGCGCGCTATTGGAAAGCGTTAAGCAAAGTGATCTTTTTCACCCCACAAAATATATTGGATTCACTTTTCTAAAAACAAAAAGGCCATCACCGCATTGTGATGGCCTTTGAGATGAACTATTTTGAGTCTCGCTTAAACGATGGTCAGCCCCGTACTACGCGACAATTGTTGATCTAACCAACGCGCGATGAAGGGGTAACGATAATCTTGCCCACGAAAGGTTTCAATCGTGGCGATGGTGCTCAAAATCAACGCGATGATGGGCAACGTAGCCAGCACGATCCCGCCGACGATCCCCACCAATCCCCACACAGGGACTAGGATGAACCCGACCAGCGCGATCATCAGAATGAGCGACAAAACCATGCCGATGACCCAAACAATGCCCCCGACCAAGCCAAATGCGAACACGCCGAGCGTAGCGATGATTTGAATCATGAACGCCTGTAGGGCATGAAACGCCACAAAGTCCGAGCGATTGCGGAAGAAGAAATAGATGATTAACGGGATGAATACCGTGATCGGCACGACAGCACCGATAGAAGCAACCCCGCCTAAAAGCGTAAACCAAATACTGCCATGCGCCACAGCCGCCCATAACCGTTCATCATTGCCTACCCCTGCTGAATTGTAGCTACGGGGAACATCGCGATAGTAAGCGCGTCCTTCGCGGTACAAGCGTTGGCCTTCACTGCGGATATTTTCAAAGTTAAAGCGCGAACCCGCATTAGCAGGTTCGTCCTTATATTTGCTTTCACGAAGATAACGATTTTCATATTCACGAACGACGTCTTCATCACCGTCGTTAGAGCGTGTCGGGGGAACAGGCGCGCTTAAACGCGAGACACGTTCCGGTTCTACAGGGGTCAAGTTTTCATCCGAAGTTTCGGGGTTTGTGTTTGCGATTTCGTCAGTCATAGTTAATACTCACTTCAGGTAATGATGATATTCCACATCTTCGTTATCATTCACATCTTATAGTCTGTAATACGCAGTTCACCAAAAAGAGTTGCAAAACATTACATCCTAGTTAAAACTGCGTCAAACAAGTGATGAGAAATGGTATAATCTCGCGTTATGTTTAGCAATATATTCACACTCACCAAACGTCATCTAGGCATATTATTCACTGTTGCAGGAGTGCTTGGCTTCTTGGGCATCCTCGCCATCGACCTGATCGATATAGGCCGTGAAGGTGGCATTGGCCCTGCACAGCAAATTGCGCTTGTCGGTTGTGTGTTACTCACCGTATTAGGTCTTACCCTACTACCTATCAAAGATTCACCTGCCTAATGACAAACTCAAAAAATTCTTCAGTCACCCTCGACACGCCACCGCGTGCTGTTTGGTCTATTCATCGTATTTTGATGGTTTCGGCACTCGTGTTATTGGTCGCTTATTTCATCATCTATGTGCTCTTTGCCATCAACCTCATGCAGTTCCCATTTGATTATGATCAAGGGGAAGGTTTCGAGTTGGTGGACACCATCCTATTTAGTCAGGGACAATGGCCTTACCAAGATACCAACGTCTTTCCGTTTTATTCGAGTAATTACCCGCCCATCTTCCATGTGATCGCCGCGCCTTTTGTTTGGCTCTTTGGCCCCGCTTATTGGTATGGTCGCTTGTTAGGCTTTTTAGGGACGCTCATCACCGCCGCCGCGATTGGATATGCTGTTTATCGCGAAGGTAATCACCGCTGGATGGCGTTATTTTCTGGCTTGGCGTTCCTCGCATCGAACACCATCTATCATATTGGCCCGTTGTTCCGCCAACACATGACAATGGTGATGTTTGAAACGTTATCGGTTGTGGTTTTAGCGTATGCCAATGAAATCGAAGATCAAGGAAAACGACGGCGAACGTTATTTTTCGGCTTCGCTCTGATGATCATCGCAGGGTATACCAAACAGTTGGCCTTAGCCTCTGCCCTTGCGATCCTCGCCTTTATTTTCATCCGTCAACCCCGACGCGCTATCATTTGGGGAATAGGATTTGCGGTTGTAGGCGTGGCGATTTTCTTGTGGATGGACTGGGCGACACAGGGGCAATGGTGGTTACAGGCGATCACCGCAAACGTGAACGATTTCATCCGCGAACAGGCGATTGGTCTGTATCGACTCTGGTTTAGTTTGCATGGCTTCCTGCTCGTTCCGGCTATTCTGTATGCCGCTCATGAGCTGTACTTCCGTCGGCTGTCGATCTATACAGTTTGGTTTGCTACCGCTGTGATCAACAGTGCGCTGGCCGGAAAATGGGGCGCGGGCGACAGTTATTTTGCCACCGCCATCGCCGCGATGTGCATCTTAAGTGGCATTTTTGCCAGTCATGTCCTTAATCGTTCATGGACATTCGACAATAATTATCTCTATCGATGGCTGATCAAACCCTTCACGCGGTTTAGCAAACCTCTCGCCACACTCGGCATGATCGTCATTCCCCTGCTGTATATTGGATATGGTCGCGCTGTATTACACATGCCCACCACAGGCCCTATTTTCGAACCGCTTGCCAATGCGTTAGGCATCCAAGCCAACGCGGTCAATGGCTTTTATGATTCCGCAGGTCGAATTGCAGGGGGCTATGCTGACATCGGCCATTTCACAACGGCAGAAGACATCGCCGCTGGTGAATATATCGTCGAACAGATGCGGGCTGTAGATGGGCTTGTATTGAGCGAAGAAGCAGGCTTTAACTTAGCGGCAGGGAAAGAGGTCATCACCAACCCCACCCAACTCTTAAACCTGTGGTTGAATGGGTTATTTGACCCCACTGCGTTAGTCGAGATGATCAACGATCAGGCATTTGATTTGGTGGTGTTACGGGCACACTTTTACCCCACTGATGTGCTGATTGCCATCACCACCCACTATGAAGAACGTGAGCAGGTTTTGATGAATGGGTTTATGTATCAGATTCTTGAACCGCGCCAAACGACTGAGTGAGGATTCCCCTTATGAGACGTTATGAAGATGTGGTTTATGTGACGCATCCACGCTTTGCAGAACATGATTTTCCGAATCATCCCGAACATGCAGGACGCATCAAAGCGGTTTGGAAAGCCTTTCAAGAAGCGGGCTTACTCGAAAAAATGCAGATCAAGGAAGCGACCGAAGCACCTACCGAATCCATCGCCGCTGTGCATACCCCTGCTCATCTGGCAATCTTAGAAAAGATCGCCAATCAAAAACATCTGATCATGATTGATGCGGACACCTATGCTCTGCCCGAATCATATGAATTAGCGCGCTTGTCCGCCGGCGCGGTGATCAATGCGGTAGAGAACGTGTTTTCTCACCCGAAAACAGCAGCCATCGCCGCCTGTCGCCCACCCGGACATCATGCTGTAGCCGAACGTGCGATGGGATTTTGTTTATTGAGTAATGTAGCGATTGCGGCGCGTTATGCCCAAAAGACGTATGGGATCAAGAAAGTTCTCATCGTGGATTTTGATGTGCATCATGGCAACGGTACAGAAGCCATTTTCTACCAAGACCCCAGCGTATTTTTCATCTCAACCCATCAATATCCTCTTTACCCGGGGACAGGGGCGCTGGAAGATACAGGCACAGGTAAAGGGCTTGGCACGACGCTCAATATTCCCCTGCCCCGCGCAGGTGGAGATCAAGCCTATACACAAGTCTTTGATGAAGTAATTTTGCCTGCGGCAAAACGTTACCAACCCGAATTGGTGATTGTTTCGGCAGGGTTCGACGCGCATTGGTCAGACCCGCTGGCGGGGATGCGCCTCAGCCTACAGGGGTTTGCAGGCTTATGTGAACGCCTCATCGACCTTTCACAAGACGTGTGCGGGGGCAAGATCGTGTTTGCGATGGAAGGCGGTTACAACCTTGATGCACTTGCAGGGGGGATGAGCAATATCGCAAGGTTGTTATTGGGTGAAACCCCAGTCGATGCTTTAGGCCCTGCGCCTAAGTCACCTGAACCTGATATCACCCATTTGATCGCAGAATTAAAGGCGTTTCACGAATTTTGATCTTTTGAAGGTGGGGTGCCTAAAGGCATCAGGCCAGCTTCTTCGTTATCGTCGAATATCTCGCGTTTGGCTTGCATCATCACTGCAAGGATGAACCACGCCAAAATTGTGGCGATAATGGCGAGAAACCATGCGCCCGCCCCAACTGACATCCCGATGGCCGCAGTCGTCCAAATGCTGGTGGCGGTCGTCAGTCCTTGGATATTTGCCCCTAAGCGCAAAATCGCCCCTGCGCCAATGAAGCCGAGGCCGGGCAATATCTGTGACGCGATACGTCCCGGGTCTGAGCCGGGGAACGCATGGATAGACAAACCTGTAAATAAACAGGCACCTAGCGCTACCAGCATGTGCGTGCGTAACCCCGCCCCTTGCCCACGTCGTTCACGATCCCAACCTAAAATCAGCCCAAGAGATATCGCAAGGATGAGCTGTACACCAAGGGTAAATTGAGTTTCTAAATTCAGTGTCATCGTCTCCATTCCCTTTGTTGTAGGTGATGATCTACACGATCAACGGCTTATAAATCTTCAATGCCTTTACGCAAAATCCCCAACTGCTTTTCTTGTTCGGTCAATTGGCGTTCTTGAGTGGCATATTTTTGGGTCAACACCTCAAGACGGCTAAAGATCGGCGTCAGCACTTGCGAGCCGTATTGTTGTAAACGGGTGCGTTCTTTTTGGGTGAGTTGATCTAACGCTTCGTGATAGGAACTTTCCAACTTATCCACCCGCGCGTCAAATTCTTCTTTTGTTTTACGGTTCAAACGACGCAAATAACGGACGGTAGCATATCCGCCTGCTACCAATGCCGGAGCGCCGACAAGAAGCGCAGGTAACGCTAACACCGCTGCGCCTGCGCCGATGATGGGGCCGGGGGCGCCCACAGCCAAGACGGTTAAAATGGCGCCCGAAACAAACGCCAACGTACTCCATGTAAACGTAGATAAATCTTGACGGAAGATGGTATCCAATTCTGAAATCAAGCGACCATCGGAATATGAGCGCAGTTCGGTTTCGGCGATGCGGATCGCATCTTCGAGCGCCTGCCGTTGTTCCGTATAAATATTAGAATCTAACCCGCTCAATTCTTGATCTAGCACATCGCGCAGTTGGTTTAACCGTTCGATCACCCCACGCCAATATTGACGACTGTTATCGACAAGCGCATTCACATATTCATTACTAGACTCGGCAATATCGCGCATGGCACGGCCTACAACCACGCTCTCAAACTCTGCTTGGATCACCTCTTTGCTTCGCAACCGTCCCCATTTACGAATCGACATATATTCATCAATAAATGTCTTACCGCGTTGACGCAGACCTGCAAAGACCGAGTCAATATCTGCGCGGGCGGCTTTTAGTTGTGTAGTCAAGCCCAAGGCTTGTTGGTTCATTTCGTTTTGAACATCCCGAACCTTCACCACATCCGCATTAACAGCCGACACATTCCCTTTGATCTGTGAGAGATATTTCTGAATCGTCCGTTCAGCAGTATCTAACTGCGCCAGCAACTTTTGTTTGGCGGGGGGCATTTCATTCAAAACACCACGTAAATGGGCGCGTAAGGCCTTCATACCTTCAATACCTTCGGCATCCCCGTCCGTGGGGTTTTGCAGAGCGTCGCGCGCGGAAACGAGGAAAATAAGCGGTTTGAAGTTGAGGAATTCTTGTACCTGACGTTCGACAAAACGCCGTACTTCAACCCGTTCACTGGGCGAGATCAAGTCAATTTGATTCACCACCAAAATGATCTTCTTGCCGTAATTCTTCGCCAGTTCTAAGTAGAGGCGCTCGGTTTCAGCAAAGGCGCGTTTGGCCGAAACGAGAAAGATCACTAAGTCACTGCGGTGTAAAAAGGCTTTCGCAGTCGTCTCATGTTTTTGAAACACTGATCCAGTTCCCGGCGTGTCTACTAACGCCACGCCGATTCCGCCTGTATTCGGGTGTTTCCACTCGCGGATGGTGTTGTTTTTTATTTCTGGCTTTAAGTTGGGGGATTCCGCATAACGGATCAATTCGATCACTTCTGTGGTGGGTGTGATGCCTGTGGGCAGGACATTTTCACCCAGAAGCGCGTTCACAAAGGTCGATTTCCCCGCATTAAATTCGCCAATCACAGCAATCAAGAAGAACATTTCACGCAGGTCTTGCGCAACATCCAATAGACGCTCACGGTCTTCTTGTGATTCATTCCCTAACTCACTGATCGCGGTCGCAATATCGGTGAGTAAACGAATCTCACTTTCGCGAAAAACAGTCAGTTGGCTCGAAGCTAATTCGGTCATGATGACTCCAACAAGTTTAAAAACGCTTGCCTAAAGCGGCTAATTCTTTTTCGATTTCGGTCATTTCGTGTTGAGCCGACTGCAAACCCACCAACTGTTCGGTTTGAATTTGGGTTTGCGCTTCAACAAGGCGGGTCAACGGCGCAATTGCATCACGGCGGAGCTGCATCCCGTATCCCACTTGCTTATCTGCCGCCTTGGTCAGCGTGTCGATATATTGTGTTTGTAATTTATAGATTCGGTTGGAATACTGCGCTTCCAACATTCGTCCGCGTAAAGGCAAGATGAGCAAGCCTAACAAGCCGACGCCAATCAAAATGATGATCAGGAACAGAGGCAATAAAGGTTGTTCAGGCGTTGCAGGGTTCCATGCGAGGATGAAAATCCCCAAAATCACCAACAACAGTTCCCACGTTGCCAAATAGATGAGCGCGTTACGCACACTATTTTCTAAGCGAACGGTTTCTACCTGCCGTGTATCGTTTTCAATGGTATCCAGTTCTGGCCGTATTTTCTGCATAACAGAACGGTCATACTGCGTAGGGATTTGGAGCGTCCCAATCACTTTTGTGCGGATGTTTTCAGGCAGCGATTCGATCTCTTTGCGTCCATACTTGGTCAAATCTTCAATATCTTGAATATCTTTTCCTTCAAGGCGTGGGGCAAGTTTCTCCACGATCATCGGAAGTTCATTCAAGGGTTCAAAAACTTTACGCCGTTCAAAAGCCAGCCGCACAAAAGAAGGCTGGTCTGCACGGCGAAATATGCCTGCTAACCCCACCAATTCGGTAAACCCCCGCAACACGGATTTAAACGCTTGCGAAATTTGAAAAATATCGCTGATCGCTTCTCCACCACGCATCACCGTTTCGCCAAACTTGGACATCACTTGATCGGTAATTTCGCGAACAGCGCGGTTCTGGTCATTTTGATACACCGTCAACTGCTGTTCGACATTCTGCCGAATCCCTTGATAGTGGTCTAACGCGCTTTGATTATTACGCACCGCATCCAACGCGGTTTGGTGAACCGAATGGGCGATCTGCAAAGGGGTTTGTAGTTTCTGTTTTAGGCGCGCGACATCATGTAATTGACGATCTAAATATGCTTCAAGCTGGTTCATGCCGCTGGCGCGCCATGCAGTTTCATCCACGACGCCATCGGCTTGGTAGGCCTCTAACCCTTGTTTGGCAGACATCGACCAAATTTCCGCACGGTAGCCTAATAAATCACGGCTTTGATCAGCGACATATTGTTTCACCGTCTCGACTTCTTCGAGGGTGAGCAAATCGACTTGGTTCAAGATGATGATGACAGTCTTGCCGTAGTCCTTCAGCATCTTCAAGTATTCGAGATTGCGCGCGGTCATCGCTTGGGTGGCTAACATCACCAACAAAACCGCGTCACTGCGGTGCAAGAAGCGTCGCGTCTGTTCTTCGTGGTTCTGAAAAATTGACTCTAAACCCGGTGTATCGACAAAGCTCACTTTTTGTAATATCGGCGATGGATAAAAAACCGTATTCACATCACCCGTGCGCATGGTTTGTTCTTCTTCACCATAACGTAACATCGTGATGCGGTCAGTGGTGGGGGTCACGCCTACGGGCAAAACAGTGGATTTGCCTAAGAGCGCGTTGATCAAACTGGATTTACCCGAGCTGAAAGACCCTACAAAGACCAATAAAAAGGGATGATCAGCGTGAAACAGCGCATCCCGCATTTGGTTTAAACGCTCATCCCCTAACCCATCAACTTTGGGGATAATCTCTAGCAACTTGCTGATCACTTCGTATTCACGACGGCGAACTTTTTCATAAGCGACAGCTAGCTTGGAATCTTGATTATTTAAGGTCAAAATATGCCTACCATTTCAATACACACGACATTTGAATGGGGTCTCTGCTGTTATACTCTACAAAATCGACCATACACAAGATGAATTACACCTTTTTAAAGTAAACTACCCCACTATTCTGGAGTTTTTGGAATGCCTCATCAATCCATTTATCATGAATCGCTTCGGTTCAACGATCACCAACTTTTTATGGATGCAGTGCCTTTGCATCAAATTGCGGTAGAAGTCGGCACACCGACGTATGTCTATAGCCTTAAACGTCTTTTACACAATTATGACACATTACAAGACGCTTTTGGCGATTATGAGTGCGATATTCATTTCAGTGCCAAAGCGAATAATAACCTCACTCTATTACGCACATTAATCCAACATGGTGCAGGGGTTGATACCGTAAGCGCGGGGGAAATCTATTGTGCGTTGCAAGCAGGCGCAAAACCAGAGGACATCGTCTTTGCGGGCGTGGGAAAAACCCCCGCTGAACTTCGTTATGCGGTGGAACAAAACATCGGCTGGGTGAATATCGAGAATACCTTAGAAGCGCATTTACTCAACGAGATTGCAGGTGAATTAGGCAAAACGATGCGGGTTGCAGTGCGGTATAACCCTGAAGTAGAAGCCAACACCCATAAACACATCGCAACGGGTCATGGCGGGGCTAAATTCGGCCTGACCGCACAAGCCGTCCGTGATTTATGGGATCGACGCGCTCAGCTTCCACATTTGAGCTTTGAGGCGATTCATATTCACATCGGCTCACAATTAGGCGACACGCTCGCTACTCAAAAAGCGGTTCACTACGTCTTAGAACTGATCCAAGATTACCCCTTCATTCAGACCATCAACATTGGCGGTGGCTTCCCTGTCGCCTACAAAGATGGGGTTGATCTTCCATCACCTGCTGACTTTGCCCGTGATCTGGTCGCACTGAAGCCTTATCACATCATTTTGGAACCCGGCCGTTCGATTGTGGCGGATGCAGGGATTCTCTTAAGCCAAGTCACCTATATCAAACAGCATGGGGGCAACCAATTTTTAATCCTTGATACGGGGATGACCGAACTGATCCGTCCGGCATTATATTCCGCACATCATGAGATTGTCCCGCTCACAAAAACGCCTGCCCCGGTGGAGGCCTATACAGTCGTAGGGCCGATCTGCGAAACGACGGATGTCCTCTCTCAAGAGTGTCTGTTACCCACTCAACAAGCAGGGGACTATCTCGCTCTTTTAACCGTTGGGGCTTATGGACGTGTGATGATGAGTCGTTATAATGCCCGCTTAAACCCTACCGAAGTCGCGATTGGGCTAGAGGGTCAATCATGGAGTGTGGTGCGCAGACGAGATACGTTTGAGGATTTATTACGTTCCGAAATTTGAGGGAAACAAAAACACCCCTTAAGTGGGGTGTCAGGGATGGTGATGACTGGGATCGAACCAGTGACCTCGAAATTATGAGTTTCGCACTCTAACCAGCTGAGCTACATCACCGATTACAAAAAAAGTAGCGGGGGCAGGATTCGAACCTACGGCCTCCGGGTTATGAGCCCGACGAGCTACCACTGCTCTACCCCGCATCGATTGATTGCATCATATCATCGCGCTAGAGGGGTGTCAATGGCGAAGTTGCATTTTTTAAGCGAATTCACGCGAGACAAATATTTTTCTACGCGAAGATGACCCTAAACGCTCTATCTCAATAAAGGTCTAGATAGAGCGTTTTTCATCTTGTTATTCCACCAACAAATCCCCATCTGGCTCGCGGGTGGCGAGGGCTTGTTTCAGTTCCACCACTTGATCTCGCAAGAGTGCCGCTTTTTCAAACTCGAGTGCTTTGGCCGCTGCTTTCATTTCTACTTCTAAGTCTTTGATCATTCTAAAGACTTCATCACGAGGAAGCATCGAGATGGAGAAGACTCCATCAGACACAGTAGACTGTTCATCCTCAGTCAAATTCGCTTTCACACGGTCAGTAAGATCACGAATTTGCTTGACGATATTCCGAGGCACAATCCCCTTCTCGACATTATTGGCATGTTGGATTGCACGACGACGATTGGTTTCCGCAATCGCCGCAGTCATCGCATCGGACATCTTATCAGCGTACAAGATCACTCGGCCATCCACATGACGCGCCGCACGGCCGATGGTCTGAATGAGCGCTGAAGCTGAGCGCAAGAAGCCTTCTTTATCCGCATCCAAAATGATGACGAGCGAAACTTCCGGAAGATCGATCCCTTCACGAAGCAAGTTAATCCCGACGATCACATCATAGACGCCAAGACGCAAATCCCGCAGAATCTCAACCCGTTCGAGCGTCTCAATTTCAGCATGGAGATACTGCGCACGAATCCCCATTTCATTAATATACCCTGCCAATTCTTCTGACATACGTTGGGTTAAAGTCGTCACCAACACGCGCTGACCGATCTTCACCCGCGCGGCAACTTCTTGAAGCAGGTCATCAATTTGTCCCTTTGTTGGGCGCACTTCAACTTCTGGATCAAGAATCCCTGTCGGGCGGATGATCTGCTGGACAACCTGTTCTTGAAGTTCAGATTCATAAGGGCCGGGGGTTGCCGAGGTATAGATGACGGCGCCAGACCGTTCTTGAAACTCGTCAAAGCGTAGCGGACGGTTATCCATCGCGCTGGGCAAACGGAAACCATAATCGACCAGAACCGTCTTACGAGACTTATCGCCGTTGTACATCCCGCGAATTTGTGGGATGGTCATGTGGCTTTCGTCGATGATCATCAGATAGTCTTTAGGGAAGTAGTCCAACAATGTCCATGGAGGGCTTCCCGCTGGCCTTTGATCGAGATGGCGTGAATAGTTTTCAATGCCGGAAGTGAACCCCATCTCGCGCAACATTTCCATATCGTAACGGGTGCGCTGTTCTAAACGTTGTGCTTCGACCAGTTTCCCCTCTTGCTTGAAGAAATAGATTTGCTGATCAAGTTCTTTCTCAATGTCAGTGATGGCTTGGCGCAGTTTATCTTGGTTTGCCATAAACTGGGCGGCAGGAAAGATCACAATCGTTTCATGCGGGGCAAGTATCTCGCCCGTCAGTGGGTCAAATTGGACAATCCGTTCGATCTCGTCGCCAAAAAGAGAGATGCGAAATGCCGCTTTTTCGTAAGGTGGGAAGACTTCGAGCACATCTCCGCGCGCGCGGAATGAACCCGGGCCTAAATCCATTTCACTGCGGGTGTATTGGATTTGAACCAGTTGACGCAGAATCGCTTCACGGCGAGCTGTCGTGTTCACGCTCAGTTTTACCGTTGACTCATTCCATGTGACCGGATCACCCGTACCATAGATGCACGAGACGGATGCGACAATGATCACATCCCGCCGTGAAAGCAACGCTGCTTTAGCGGCAATGCGCAAACGTTCGATCTGTTCGTTGATCTCCGTTTGTTTTTCAATAAAAAGGTCGTACCGAGGAACATACGATTCTGGTTGGTAATAGTCGTAATAACTGACGTAGTATTCCACCGCGTTACGGGGAAAAAATTCTTTGAACTCGGCATACAATTGGGCGGCCAGCGTCTTGTTATGCGCTAATACCAACGCAGGCCGTTGGGTCGCTTGGATCACCTGTGCCGCTGTATAGGTTTTACCTGTACCTGTAGCACCGAGTAAGGTTTGATGGCGATAACCTTTTTGAAGGCCATCTACCAATTGCTCAATCGCAACAGGTTGATCGCCAGTGGGCTGAAATTCAGAAACAATCTCAAAAGGGGGCATGAACAACCTTTCACATCAAGTCAGAACGGGCGTTCGATGAGACTTTATATTATAGATCGTTTTTTATGAGAAAGATACGCTAATTTTGCGCTTTTAAAGGGCGCTGGTAATGCGTCGAAAACTGTCCACAAGGCGTCCAATGGATAATCGAGCTTTGGTTTTTGTTCGGAAAATTTCCATCAAACGTTGCAACATGCGTTCACCGATGATTTGATCGTTAAAATTGGATTTGATCGCCTCTGCCCCTAATATGGATCGGTACTGAACGTCCTCGCGACGATTTACAACCCACTGCATCCAGCGTGCCGCCGCTGTAACGTTCGGCTGTGCCCAGTTTTGACCTGTGGCATAGACTTCGCGAAAATTAGGTTGGTAAATATGCGCATCTTCGCGAATCACATCCAATTCATACGGCACTAAAAAGCTGTTGTCGGGGTTCATAAAATCTTTATTGCCCGAATAATCGGTTGCGATCACTGGCTTGCCTAAAAACATCGCTTCAGCAAGCGATAAACCAAACCCTTCCGAACGATGCAACGAGATATAACAATCACACACGTTGAGTAGGTTATTCATCTGCTGGCGAGAAAAATTTTCGGTGATTAAAACGCCTCCTATTTCAGCCAAGCGTATCTGAAGGTCATCGATGAACTGCCTACCCTTTTCCAACGTATCGGCGTGATGGGTTTTGATCACTAACAACGGCGCGGTATGCGCAGGCGCTGAAGAAAATGCCTCTGAATACGCTGTGATCAAATCAAAGGGGTTTTTGCGCTGAATCGAAGAAGCTGGACTAAATGAATTTAAGAAAATAAAGCGGTTCTCAGGAAGATGAAATTCGGAACGTGCTACGAGCGTGGTCTCAACATTGATTGACAGCGGAATATACGTAATCGGAAGTGACGCAACGGCTTTCAAGGCATTTTGAGTGAATGAACTTGCGACCCAAATTTCATCAAAATAATCTAAAAATCGATGCCACTCCACAGGGAAAACCTCTAATTCCCAGAACCATACGGCGATGTTGTAACGGCGCTTCAGAAAGTCACCCCCTAATGTTTTCAGGGCGTGGTCGGTGCTAAGCGCATTCACATACAACAGGTTGATATGATATTTGAAGCCGGTTTGAGCATTTGCATTAAAAGGTGCTTGGGCCTGCTGAACGCCGAACATCAGGGGTAATTCCACATAACTCAAAGGCACGCCAGCGGTTTGAAGGGCGCGATAAGTACTGCGAGCTGCTTCCCCCACTCCAACATCCGTCCGTAAGTCGCCAATAAAATTTACACCAAACCCATACGGCAGAGCCTCAAACCTCATGTACAGCCTCTTTAGTCGATAGAAGCGCGAGAAACCACGTCACAAGCACAATAAATATATACTGTGCTTAGGCAAAACAAAATAAATTCAATGCACAATCAAAAAGAGATGTAACCTCAGTCACATCTCTTTTGAATTTCAGTTTTATTCAACCTGCATTAGATGACAAACTCACCATTTTCATAGAACAAGTCACCATCAACGTGAATGGTGCTGTCTGTGCGCATGTCACAAATCATATCCCAGTGGATGGATGAGCGATTCTTACTTCCGGTATCGGGATACCCTGCCCCAAGCGCCATATGGATGGTCCCGCCAATTTTTTCATCATACAGGATCATGCCCGTAAATTTATTGATGCCGAAATTGGTGCCAATGGCAAATTCGCCTAAATAGCGGGAACGATCATCCGCATCCAGTTGGGCGAAGAGCAAGTCAGAATTAGTTTTGGAAGAAGCATCGACAACTTTGCCATCTTCAAAGCGCAGTTCGATCCCTTCGACAGAGCGACCTTGCACAATCGACGGGTACGTAAACTTCACCCACCCTTTGACCGATTCTTCAACCGGGCCAGTGAAAATTTCACCGTCGGGCATGTTGCGCATTCCACACGCATTGATGAATACCCGATCTTCAATTGAAAGTTCCAGATCAATGTTGGGGCCTTGTAACTTGACGTGCTTCTTGCCCTTCAACCAATCGATCTTCTTCTGTTGCATCTCGCCCAGTTTTGTCCATTCGGCAACAGGGTCGGCGGTGTTGGCAAACGTCGCCCCATAGACAAAATCTTCATATTCTTCAAAGCTCATGCCCGCTTCTTGTGCCAATCCTTCAGTGGGATACAACGTCCCCACCCATTTAAATTTATTTTCGGCGGCACGGCGCATGCGCGTTTCCAACCATGGACTTTGAGCTTTTTGGAAATGTTGTAAGCGCTTGGCATCAATCGTCGTCATGGCGCGGGTGTTGCTAGGGGCATTACAGCGAATATATACATCTGCGTTTTCGGTATATAACGTCATCGCAGGGTCAAGCCATTCTATCTGCTCGTCGCTCGCTTTGCGGATGAATTCACGTTTCATCTGCTCATCGCCTAGAAACAAGGAAGGGTTTCCGCCTGCTTCTACCACTTTGGTATAAACAGCGCGCAACAAAGGTAACGCCGCGACATCACCTAAAATCCCCACCCATTCCCCGGGTTGGACATTGGTCGAATAATTCACCAGCACATCGGCTAACTTATCTACTCTTGGGTCAGACATGATTTCTCATCCTTCAATACAACAAAACAAAATATTCTAGGCAAGTTGAATTTTATACACCACCGAAACGCCATTCACCGCCGACCATCGTACCGAGAACATTGGTTTCTAAAATCGCCATCGGCTCGACGGCATACAAATCTTGATCCAAGACGACAGCATCGGCCAAATAACCCACAGCAAGTTTGCCCAAACGGTTTTCGGCATATCCTGCATAGGCAGTACCTTGTGTATAAGCCAATAACGCCTCATGAACCGAAACTCGCGCCTCTGGTGTCCATCCTTCCGCAGAAGGTGAGCCATCTGCACGGCGACGGGTGACAGCGGCATGGATGCCTACGAGCGGGTCAACCGATTCGACAGGCGCATCTGAACCAAAGGCTAAAACCGCCCCACTGTCGAGTTGCAGGCGTGGATTATAAGCATATGGGACACGACTGCCCCAATAACTATCCGCCATTTGATAATCAGCCGTTGCATGGATCGGCTGCATTGATGCGATAATGTTTAATTCGGCCAAGCGGGTGACATCCGCAGGATGAATAATTTGAACATGCTCAATGCGGTGACGACGCGCTGAACGGGGTATTCCGCGCTCAGCTTCTTCACGACGCACCTGCTCATAAACATCCAACGTATCATGAACGGCGCGGTCACCGATGGCGTGAATCGTCGAAGCAAGACCGAATTCACTCGCTCGGCTAATCTGTTCATGCAGGTCTTCTTTATCGGTCACAAGGATGCCATAGTTCTCTGGTTCTTGGTCATAAGGGTCGATCATCCATGCCGTGCGTGGCCCTAAGGCGCCATCCACAAAAATCTTCAGCCCGCCAAGGCGAAGCCAATCATCACCGAAACCATGACGCAACCCCATATGTAACATCGCGTCGATGTATTCACGATTCACATTTTTGACCACGCGCATGCTCAAACTACCCTGCTCACGCAGGACTTGTAATCCCGTCAGACAATCCGCGCCATCATAGTCATGGAACCCTGTCAACCCTAGCCCATGCGCAGTAGTCTGCGCCTGTTGCATCCAACTGGCGAGGCGTTCAGACGTGGGCAAAGGGCGTTTTTTATCGACTAAGTGCATTGCATTTTCAAATAAAATCCCTGTGAGGTTACCTTCCGCATCGCGCCCAATGTATCCCCCTTCAGGGTCTGGCGTGTTGCGATCAATACCGCAAAATTGTAACAAGGCGCTGTTCACCCACAACGCATGCCCCGAACGCGCACGCATCAAGGCCGGACGATCTGAGACAACTCGATCAAGGTCGGCCAGTGTTGGAAACTGTCGCGTGTCCCAATTATCTTGCGCCCAACCATAGCCTAACAGCCATTGATCTTTTGGGGCAGTTTTCGCGCGTTCAGCAATACGTTGAAGGGATTGTTCCAGTGAGGTGAGGTCGAACAAATTCACGCTTTGGAGAGATGTCGAATACATTTGCCAGTGTAAATGGGCATCTGTCAAACCGGGGATGACAAATTTCCCGCCGAGGTTTTCGCGCGTGGTCCCAACCGAAGCGAGATCAAGTATCTCAGCATCGTCCCCTAGAGCGACAATTCGCCCTTGGGAAATTGCCAATGCCGAGACTTGAGGTTGGTTTGGGTCTAACGTGTGGATATTGCCGTTATAAAGGATACGATCTACTAATGTGAATGACACTATTTACCCCTGAACGTTGCGCACAGCCTCCCGCACTTCCGTTGGCGTGGGTGTGCCTTCGAGTAAGTTCCGCGTTACGCAAATCGCCCCTAATTGAGCAGCGACAGCAATCGCATCAAGGTAATTATGATTCATCCTAGGTAGACTGGCTAGAACCGATGTGGCAAAGACATCACCGGCGCCTGTGGGTTGAACTAAGTCCACAATGGGGGTTTTGTAGTCGTGGGGCACGCCATTGTGATAGTACGTACCGCCTTTTTCAGCGCGGGTGACGATCAAATGGGGTACAACTTCGGCAAAAGCAGGTTCGATATCCGGTGATTCGAGAATGTCTTCTTCGCTGAAAACAACGATGTCGATTGATTTTAAAACATCAACCTCTAACCAACGTTTAAAACGCACAAAGCCGTCCGCTCCCCATTGGCGTAACCATCCTTGCAAGGTCAGCAACACCGTCGAATTTTTGAATTCATGCGCAACTTGGGGGTCTAATTCCCCTGCAATCGGCGCAAGGTGAACCAGCGGGATTTGTCGCCATTCCGCGGGAATATCCGCCGCCGTGATCGGCGTGGCAAGCCCTCGAACATACTGTTTACGCCCATCGGCATCGTAAATGTTTTCAAACGTGGTTGAGTCTTGTGCAGGCAAAGAGATGATTTCACCGTAAGGACGCATTTCCTCTAAAAGCGGATCGTTCGTCTTCATACTGGTGAGCAAAGCGACCCGTAAGCCAAAAGCGGCGGCTGTACGGATCGCGTAGGATACGGTTCCCCCCGGAACACGTCCTTGCGGGGTTAAATCTGCAGTGACGTGTCCAAGAAGCAAGTATTCGGGAATTGTTAAACTCATTCTTATTCCTGATTACGGGGAATAATGGTCACTTTACGCGCAGTGCCTTCGCCGACACTTCGTGTCTGAACCTCTTGATTATCGCGCAGGGCAATATGGATAATCCGACGTTCGTGGGGTGGCATCGGTTCTAGGGTGATTGTGCGCTTACGCGCTACTGCATCCGAAGCCATACGAATTGCGAGGCTGTACAGTGAACGGGCACGTTTTAATTTGTAACCACTTACATCCACGATCACGCCAGAGCGACGTTGTAGCTCACGGCTCGTGATCAGACGGGTGATGTATTGCAAAGAAGCCAATGTATCCCCGCGTCGTCCAATGAGCGTGTTCAAATTTCCGCCAGACACATCTAAAATCCAAGGGGTGCCATCCCCTGCATCGCCTGTTGCGCGACGGACTTGAATCTTCGCGCGGATGTGCATGCGTTCGATCAGTTCGTTTAAGACGACACGCGCAATTTGAGCTTCTTCATCTAAATCCGCTTCAGCAACTTCCACCGATTCATTTAAGAAGGGCAAACCCGCCGCTTCATCTTCTGTAACTTCAATATCCATGTACGAGGGTAAATCGGTATTCGCAGAAGTTGTAGGCTGGGGATGTCGTCCTTGCCGTTGTACTGGTTTGGGTTTTTCAACTGGGGCGCTAATCGTTGTCGTAGGTTGTTCAGGTTCAATTGGCGCAGAAATTTGCGTAATAGGGCCGGACGGTAGAACGATCCGCTCTAAACGCACACGTGCTAAACGCGCGCCCATCAACCCAATACCGGGTTCTTCTAATACTTCAACGATGACTTCATAGGGTCGGGCATTGAGTTCAGCAAGTCCTTTTGAGATCGCTTCTTCAACACTCTCCCCTGTAGTTTCTACAACTTTACGTTCGTCCATAATTTAAAACCTTCACGCAGATGCGGAATACATTCCGCCCAAATAGACTAAGTATGTGTCCTAATTACGACGTTTGGCTTTTCCAGACACTTGGGCTGGTTGGGTCGTCGTTTTTGGCTTATTACCGCCAAAGATATTGCTGAAATTTGCGCGTCCCATTAACGCATATTGAACTATACCAATGACATTGCCCGCAATAAAATAGATGGACAGACCAATCGAGAAAGAAAGCGCGAAGAAACCGTACATCAAAGGCATGATCGTGCCCATCGATTGGGTCATGGCTTGCGCTTGGTTGGGTTTGCCATCTTCGCTTGGTGCGGGTGCGGGGCTGGTCACCTTAAATTGTAACCATGTGGTCACAACCACCAAGGCCACCGCGGCGATCCCCACAATTGCCGATAAACCACCACCGGCCATATTCGGGGGTTGGGTCAAATTCAAGCCGAAGAAGTTGCTATCCAAAGGAATCACACTATCCAACCCGGGGATGAGCAAGCGTCCGCTTAAATCTAAAAGTTGAGTGGGGGTCGAAGCTAATGCAAAGTTGATCGCTTGATAGAGCGCCAAAAAGAGCGGTAATTGGATGAACAGCGGTAAACAACCCGCAGCAGGGTTCACCCCATATTCTTTATACATCGCCATTTGCGCCTGAGCGAGTTTTTCGCGGTCGCCATTATACTTTTCCTGTAGTTTCTTCAACTCGGGCTGCATCGCTTGCATGGCCTTCGTTGATTTCATTTGCTGTGCGGTCAAAGGATAGGTGAGCAAACGCACTAAAATCGTGAACACCACAATAGCCAAAACCATATTGTGGCCCAAAATTGAGTACAAAAACGTCAAAACCGTGACGAACGGATTTAAGATAAAATCCATCAGAGCATCTCCACTGAATACTTAGCGCCCATAACGCCACAAGCGTTCGCCGTTGTCCAGCGTAAACGCAACCAACGATTCTTGTACCGACATTGTACCCGCAAGCACGAGAGGTTCCGGCACATTTAAGGTTTCACTTGGTTCAAGCAGGTACAAGTCAGAGAGAATTTCCCCACCCATTTCACGCTTGAAAATTTCTTCGCCCGTCTCGCGATTCAACCAATATAAGAAGTGGTCGCGCGAACCGACAATGATGACATCACCATATACAAGCGGTGTCGTGCGAATAGCGCGGGTTGCAACCTGACGCGGTTCCCACACAGGGGTGAAGGTGTTACCATCCATCGCTAAAGCGTAGACATGTCCCGTCATGTCAGAGGCGTATAAAACCCCATCGACAATCGTGGGGGTTGACCACACCCAGTTGTTTGTAGCGTATTCGCCTACCACAGCCCCATCAAGGCTGATCTTGAATATCTTGCTGCTCATGCTTCCGATGTAAAGATGATCTTCAAAGAACAACGGTGCAGAAGGTAATGCCCCTTCTAGATCCAATGCCCAGAGCACTTCCCCAGTTTCAGAATTGAGCGCATATAAATTGTGATCTAACGATGCGATATACACAACGCCATCAACCACCAAGGCGTCAGCCCATACCCCGCGCTGTGTTTCATGGGTCCATGCAACGGTGTAATCGCTGGTGCGTACAGCCGCGACATTTCTTTCACTAAATGGGAAGTAGACTAAACTGCCGTCTTCATTCATGGTTGGGTTTGCAACGACGTGACCTTCAAGAGGAATACCCGTTGGGTTCAAAATACGGGCGGTTGCGAGGTCAACTTCAAAGAAACGTTTTTCGTATGAAGGCACAAGAAGGGTTGTTTCATCGAGTTGGAGGGGTAAATTATAGAATGAAGTCGCACCCCCACTACCATCCCCAACGATTGTCCACGAACGTGGAACGCCTTGGTCATCCAGTCGAACTTGTCCATTGGCATCTCTTTGTTCAACCAAAGTGCCGTCAAGGGGGTCAAGCATTACCACACGATCAAGGTTGGCAAAAACTAAGTTTTGTCCATCCAGCGATAAAGCATAATGTGACCAACTTGGGTTAGGTGGTGCACCGCTACACGCGGCAAGTAAAAATGTAAGAATAACAAACGCAGGCACTAAGCTAAAGCGTTTGAGGTTTAGAAATGACTTCAATCCAAACACTCCTCAATTATGGAACAGGATCATAACCGCCCGGGTGTAACGGATGGCAGCGGCCGATGCGCTTTACGCCCATCCAACCGCCTTTGAATACCCCATATTTATCAATAGCCTGATACATATAGACCGAACAGGTGGGGTCAAACCGACAAGCGGAAGGAAGCACTGGTGAGATAAACCGTTTATAAAAACGAAGTAACTTTAGCGCTAACCATTTCATCGTAAGCCTCTAAAACACAACACTCTTAGAAAAACGATAGATACTCGCAAGCACATCACTCTCGAATTTGGACAAGAAAGAGTGAACATCACTTCTTGATTCCAGCATTCATACGTGTGAGCTGTACTCCAAAAGGTTCACTCTAACCCATCCAACATTCCAGCTTGTTGGAATAAATCATAGACTATACGTTGTACAACATCAAAAGGTTGTCCAGCGAGTGATGTTCTGGAAATAAAGGCGACATCATGGCCGGACTTTAGTTGAGGATGAATCAGTCGAACTGATTCTCGTAAGTAGCGCCGAACTTGGTTTCGGACTACCGCACCACCAACATATTTGCTAACAATGAACCCATAACGGTTTTGTGTAAGCGAATTTGACCGCACACTCATTGTCATGAATCGATGCTTATATACACGCCCATCGCGGCGAAGCGCTGCAAAGTCGTGGGACTTCTTCAGTCGATATCGCCGCTTCATCCCCATAAAACAACGAAACGTTGGTTAGGCGTTCCAATTCACCTTTTTGACGTGTTCACGCTTCACAGTCAAGGCATGACGACCCCGTTGGCGACGTGCCTTCAATACCCGACGACCCGACTTCGTAAGCATACGTTCACGGAAACCATGCACGCGCGCGCGGCGACGAATCTTAGGTTGATAAGTTCGTTTAGTAGACATGTTTTTTTCTTCCTGATTATCAACGCAGAAATTTGCAATGCATCAGTATAATGGACGCCCTAATAAGGGTCAACCCAACGCTTGCAATACCCTTCTATCATCCTATATAATTTTGCCTTGTAAAAGGCGACTTTTCATTTTATCCAAACAAAATCAAATACCCATCTCAACTATCACCAGCGTGGAGGCGAACATTGCTGCCGAGCCATCACTGGGCACATCATTACCAAATTACTGACGAAGACATCGACTACCTCATTGAGAAGCTTCTCGAACGTGAAACACCCCTAAAAGCATCGTCTTTGGCGCGTGAACTCATTGAGCATCGTCTAAACCTTGAAAGCGAAAAAGCCCAGTCGCGGTTTGAAGGTTCTTCGATTTACCAGCCCACCAATAAATACAAAGTTGGTCAAAAAACAATCTTCCCACGCTTTAATAATGCGATTGCCGAAGTTATTGAAGTGCGTAAAGGCAACAATGAAGAATATGGCAGCTTTGATGTGATCAAAGTGCAGTTCTTCGATGATGCAGGTGAAGAAACGGGTAAAACTCGCGAATTTGCCGCGCAGTTCACACAGGAAGATTATTTATCTGAAGAATTGCTCGCCAGTACAGATTTGCTCACAAACAATGAAGAATATTCGGTTGATGACATCTTCAGTGAAGTCGGCAAAGAACTGACCGAAGCCTTAGAAACCCGCCTTAAATCCAACGCTGAATTGATTTCGTTGACAGGGTTATGGTTCCCCACCAGCTTGATGATGGACGTGAATGCAGGGCATCTCAACCTTGCAGAAGCGATTCTAGATATCAACGAAGGTGGCCCAATGACCACCGAGCAGATCATTGATGAAATTGGCGGGTTAGGAAATGCGCCTAAGTCCTTGCAGATTTTCTCCATGAATTATGCGCTCAACGCGGATGACCGCTTTGATGAAGTCGGCCCAGTCAACACGGTGCTGTGGTTCTTAAAGCGCGGTGAACCAGCAGAAGTTCAAACCGTCCCCAACTACTTGCGCTACACCCCCATCCAATTTGACCAGAACATCTTAACGCCGTCGATGCTTCGTCTTGAACGCGAAATTGATGATGAATGGTCAAACCTTGAATTTGACGACGTTCAAGACCCGGTGACGATTAAGCTGATCTATCCGCATCGTCGCTGTGGAACCCTGCCGTTAAACGCAAGGATGCGTCAAATCTTCCCTACCGCTCGTAAAACCCCACGTGTTTATGTCACGTTGGTGGATGGGCAAGATAACGAAGAATATACGGGTTGGGTGGTTCGCCAAGATCGTTATGTGTACGGGTTAGCCCCACTCTATCGCAAGCATCGTTTACCAGTAGGCGCAACAGTCAACATCAGCAGTGATGACGATGGAGATCGCATCATTGTCGATTTTAATGCGCACCGTCCCCGCACAGAATATGTACGCTTGATCGTGCCTCGCGAAAATCAAATCAGCTTCTCTGAACAAAAACGGGGCATCGGCGCGGATTATGACGATCTGATGGTCCTTGGCGCAGATGAAATTGCCCCTGTCGATGCCCTGATGCAAGCGATGCAGCAGCAACGTCGCAGTTTAAATTGGATTGTTCGACACGTTTTGCTTGAATTAAGTCATATCTCTACACAGGGCAATGTCCACTTTAAGACGTTGTACAGCGCTGTCAATGTTTTACGGCGCTGTCCGCCCGGCCCAATCTTTGCCGCCCTTCTCGCTGAACCCGACATCATTGCAATGGGAGATGGGGATTACTGGAAAATTGGCACCTAACTATGGAGGAACCGTCTATGTCTACCACTCCATCAAAACCGAGTGCATTAATCAAACCAACACTCGATACAAAATTTAATATCGACTACAGTTGGTGGGAACGGAGTGATGAAGGCGACCTGAAAACGTATCTCTTAAGTCACCTTTCACCCGAACAGCGTGAAAAACTGGGGCAATCTGACGAAGAAAGTATCATTGATTATGTTGATGCTGATACGGGCGAAGTCTTCCAAGTCAATGAACTCCAACGCGAAATTCAGATTGCAATCAAACAGCCTGATTTCATCAACCCACAAATTTCAGTGGTCGATAATATATTTCGCGTCTTTTTGGCAACCAATAATCAACCCCTTTCGCCCCGTGAATTGGAAACCCGCATTGATCGCCCTGCCGCATCAATTTTGAAGATGTTAAGCGGCAGTCGCATCTATAAGGGTATTCGTCCAACGCAAAACACCTAGATTGCAGCAGAAATTAGGAGTTTAAAGCATTTATGAGCCGTGTAATTAATCCTGATAGTGCAGGAAAACAACGCAATCAACATATTCGTACCATCGCTGAAATACTGCGCCATCTCACCCAAAAACCGGAGATGGATGCCGAGGCCAAAGATATGATTGCCACCATGGTCTACTGCCTGCGTGACATTGATAACGGGATCGAAGTCTCTGCTGAAGCATGGGAAAAGCGCGATTACTGGCTGAAAGCCGACGAACTGCGCACACGTTGGGGTTGGGCTGGTCAAACGGCCGACCAACTGCAAGGGGTCTTGTTAGAAGACAAGTGGGATCAAATGCCTCAGCTCATGCTGAAGATTCTGCCTCACGTCAAAGATGTAACCATCACCCGTTTGATGCGTAAGCCCGAAGATTGGTTTGGGAATTATGCGCGTTTGCTGAGCGAACGCCCGCCCACTAAATAACCGACAACCATAAAAATCCCTCACTGTGTAGCGAGGGATTTTTTATTTATCGAAAGTGCGCGTTTAACCACTCGTCCAATAAAGCATAATTCGGAACGGCTACCCCATCAGACGAGGTGATGTATTCACGGTCAATCACCAACTGCTCAAAACGCCCCGCATTTAATAAAAATGTGGGCGCATACAGCCCTAACTCCAATATGTTGAGGTTGCTATCCACATTACGAGTCAGTACCGAAACAGCGGTGAACCAATTGAGCGGGTTAATCAACTTGACAGAGAGCGCTGAAATCACCTGTTGTTGACGGTGCGCCCGCGCATAGTCGTCATCGGTATAGCGCGTTCGCGCATATTGAAGCGCTTGTTCGCCATTTAGATGCTGTACACCCTGCTCAAACGTGACCGTCATCGTCCCGCCATCAACTGTAGGATAATAACCGTCTACAATCGTGCGGGGAACATCTACGGTGATTCCGCCTACCCCATCGACCAATTGAACGAACGCATCAAAATTCACGCGGATGTAATGGTTGACGTCCATATTAAAATTGGATTCGATACTTTCCATAAATAAAACAGGGCCATAGCCTGATTGTTCTTGTTCACCTAACGCATTGACCGTATTCACACGCTGTAAACCGTAATTCGGCACGTTGACGAACAAATCACGCGGGATGGATAACAAACTCACTTGTAAACTTGAGGGGCGTAAATTCATCAAGACGATGCTGTCGGTACGGGTGACATAACCTTCATTGGGGCGAGCATCCACGCCCAAAATTGAAATCGTGAGAGGCGCAGGTGGGATCAATACATAGATCACCAGCGTCACCCCACATAAAAACAATGGAATAAGAAACACGCTCAATATAAGCAGTAAACAATTAAATCGGCGTTTCTTCTTAGGAGGTACAGGCACAGGCTGGGGATAAGGATAAGGCATCGGCGGTTGCTGTGCGGGCATCGGTTGGTTTTGTGGAGGTATATTTGAATAATTCATCGTTTAATCGCCAAAAGAAATTCCAATAGACCGCGCAACCTGCATCATTTGTCCATTCACTTCCACAAGGTTTTGAGCAACAGCTAACTCCATCAATACAGGCGACATCAAATTCCCATTGAGGCCGAGCATATAGCCCCACTTCTCTTGGGCAACCAGCTCTACCGCCAGCGCTCCAAAACGGGTAGCCAACCATCGATCACGCGGGGTCGGCTGTCCACCGCGCTGGACATGCCCCAGAACAGTCACACGGACATCGACATTTTCTTCTTCAGCCAAGCGATTCCCGACAAGATAGCCGATGCCGCCGAGCCGACCTTGCATCATGGGGTTACCCCGAATATAAAACTCTTGTTCACCGCTGATGGGCGCTGCACCTTCCGCCACGACGATCAAACTGTATAAGCGCCCTTGGCTTCGAATCTTCTCAATCTTTTGAATCACTTTATTCATGTCAAACGGAATTTCAGGGATCAAGATCGCATCCGCCCCGCCAGCAACCCCGCTGACTAGGGCGATCCATCCCGCATTTCGCCCCATCACCTCCATCACCATAATGCGATGATGGCTCTCAGCAGTCGTTTGGAGTTTATCCAGCGCTTCTGTAGCCGTCGCCACCGCAGTATCAAAGCCAAAGGTCAAATCGGTTTGGGCGAGGTCGTTATCAATCGTTTTCGGGACACCTACAATTTTTGCGCCGTGTTTCACCAAAGAATGGGCAATCGCCATCGTGCCGTCACCGCCCGCTACAATCAGCGCATCTAAGCCCAACGCATCAATTTTATGAACCCCTTCCAAGGCCATATCCATTTGTTGATATTCGCCAGCGCTATCTTTGACTTGTTTGAGGAAAGGGTTACCTTTGTTCACAGCGCCTAAAATCGTCCCGCCTCGAGAGAGTAAATTACGCACAGAATCTTCGGTTAACGCAATCGGTACGGTGCCTGCCAACAGTCCATCAAATCCCTGTTTGATGCCAAACACTTCCCAGCCATATTTTTCTTTGGCGGCAAGTACCACTGCACGAATGACTGCATTCAGACCGGGCGCATCTCCGCCCCCTGTCAAAATCCCAATGCGCTTTGTCATTGACTCATTACCTCTCATAAAATTGGCACAAATTTTCGAATTTCAGATGTCAATTTAAGTCGCTCGTACCGTATAATGTAACAAGCATGGAGCAATCGAAAGAAATTGTAAATGGCAAAACGTAAAAACACATCAACCCGTTCGTGGGGAAAATCGGATAAAGAGTTTCGTATTGAGCTAATTACGTGGGCATTATTGGTATTAACCTTCGCTATTTTTCAGATTTTGCCCAAAACTGGCCCAACTGGGGTTCCACCTTATTTTGTCCCGCTTTCAGGGGCGATCATCTTATTAGGCTCAGGCATCTATCAATACCGTCGGGGATGGCGCGTCAGCCCTGTCACATGGATTGGCGGTGCAATCATGGGCGTATTCGTCTTTTATAATATGCGCTTTGACCCGAATGCCAATTTCTTAGGGGAATCACTCGTAGTATTTGCAGGTGTCATCATTTGGGGCGCGCTTGGTGGTGAAACTTAAACAAGCGATGGATCATAGGTTGTGGACTGGTAAATATTGACAACTTATTTAAAATGCGCTAATTCTCATACATAATGAATTGTGCAAAATAACTGAAGAACCTCAAGCCAACATGTCTGAACCTACTCATCGCGTCACCATAGAAGATGTGCGTAAATTAGCTTTACCGTTAGGAACACGGGTTGTTGCCGGGGATGGTTTACTCGACCAACCCGCGACATGGACTACGGTCATGTACCCCGAAGATGTCCTCTCTGGCAAGACCCTACAAAATGGCGAGATCGTGCTGGTTGCCCCCATTGAAATTAACGCGGCAAACAGCGATATTGATCTCATTCGGTGGTCAGCAGATCATCATGCCTCAGCCATTGTATTGAGTGACCAACCCACCCCTGCGGCCCTCGCAGAAGCCAACGCCTATAGTATTCCGGTGATGGTCCTGCCAGTCGGCACGCGAATCCGCTTAGTTGAAAAACAGATTGTCAGCTTACTGGTGGATCGTAAGGGGCAAATTGAGCGTCGCGGAACTCAAATCTACCGTCAGCTCACCCAAATTTCTTCACGAAATGAAGGAATGCCCGAACTGATTAGCGCAATGGCTCGTTTGACGAATAAAGCGATTGTGATCCAAGACAAACGCCTTCAAATCCTTTACAACTCTGTCCAACCGCAGTTGGTGGCGTATTGGGAAGACATCGAAACTTTTTTGCGTAAGGGCGATAATCTTCCCGTTGAGTTTCAAGATCGTCACCGTGTCAACGAAATAGAAAACCCTGTTTTGATGCAATCTTTACCAACACCAGGTTTGGCGCGTCTCGTTTCCCCCATCGTCACAAAAGACGTGGGGCGTGGCTATTTATCCATCATTGGAAATGACAACGACCTTGACGATATTGATGCCTTAGTCGTTGAACATGGCGCGGCGGCCTGCGCGCTTGAAATGGCAAAGGCCAAAGCCGTCAGCGATACCGAAAAACGTTTACGCGGAACCTTCCTAGACCGCCTCTTGATTGGCGATGTCAACCAGCAAGAAGCGCTTCGTCAAGGTGAACGTTTTGACCATGAGATGGATCGCCCGCACGTCGCTATTGTGCTGGGCTGGCAAGGTACGGATCGCGCGCCCAGTCTACGCCGTTTAGAAACGCTCGTGAACGGCATCGTCACCCAGCAAAATGCGGATGCGCTCGTATGGCAGCGGGAACGTGAAAATGAAGTGCTCGTCTTTTTCGCAACGGACGAAAAAGACCCGATTGGTCAAAGCATGAAACTAGCTAAAGCATTTAGCAGTGAAATACCGCGCCAATATTCAGGTGCGAAAGTCGCCATTGGCATCGGCCAAACGGCGCGTGAAATCAGCGCATGGCGCATCAGCTATCGAGATTCGGTCCAAGCGCGCGACTTAGCCATCCGCCTACAAACCGACACCCCGCTGTATATTGGCGACTTAGGCGTGTATCAACTCATTTTGAGTTTGGGTGACCGTGAAAAGTTACTCGCGTTCCACGAACGTACTCTAGGCGACCTGCTGGAATACGATCTACGCCAACACGCAGACCTGATTAAGACGTTAGAAGCATTTTTTCAATGTCATGGCAACCTCAGCCAAACTGCGGAAATGCTGATCGTGCACCGAAATACGCTTCTTTACCGTATGAACCGTATTAATGAAATTGCGGGCATTGATCTCAACCGTCCCGAAATTCGGTTGGCGTTCCATCTTGCTCTCACAATAAGACGTTTGCTCAATTACAATTAGGCATGTTGCACATTTTACAGGATTTCTCACCGATGAATTAAGCTTTAATTGTGCAAGTTACCACATTGATTTTGGAGTATTGTCTTACACGTTAACCATAGACCCGTCAGCCGAAATCACGATAAAGTATAGACAAAGAAACACGCGAAATTTTGGTGATTCACTACAAAATTTCGCGTGTTTGTCACTCTAGCACCTGTCGTTTTCATTGAGGGACTTGTATCGTGAAATCTGCACAAAAGAACCAATCACCTCTTTTACATCGTGAGGATACACAAGAGCGCGATGCCTGCGCGTTAATCTGTGCGGTACGTAAAGGCGGGCAAGCAACACACGGGAATGTGAAACGTACCATCGAAGCCTTAGCGCGTATGGGGCATCGTACAGGGATGGTTGATGGTGAAGGGGATGGAGTCGGCATCATGACCGATATCCCGCGGCAGCTTTGGGCGGCAACATTAGCCCTCAAAGGGATGCGGTCTTCATTAGCGACAGATCAAGGTTTTTGGGTTGCCCATTTGATGATCCCAAATCCGCAACGGGGGCAAACGAACCCACTGATTGATGCCATCTGTAACCGCATTACGGAAGCAGGTTTGCAAATCCTCATCGACCAACCCGGAAAAACAGACCCGCGCGTTTTAGGCCCCAATGCCGCTAAAAATGAACCCGGCTTCTGGCAGATCGCAGGGATCAACGGACGCATCAGCCTCGCCCATTTAGAACGCGAGATATTCCGAATCCAAGCCCACATTGAACGAGAATTTGGCGTTCACTTCCCTTCTTTTTCCTCTCGAAGCGTCGTCTACAAAGTGCAAGGCACTGTCGAAATCCTGCGCCGTTATTATCCCGAACTGCGCGATCCCGATTATGCTTCTGTGGTCACGCTCGGTCATGCCCGCTACAGCACCAATACCAATCCAATTTTTGAACGGGTACAGCCGTTTAATGTGCTTGGCCATAATGGTGAGTTCAACACTGTTTCGCGTTTCCGTTTAGAAGCGCAGATGCTCAACATTTGGTTAGACCCGAACAATTCGGACTCTCAAGACATCGACCGTGTGATTGACGCGCTCACGCTTGAACAAGGGCTAGACTTGATCGAAACGATGGAGCATGTCTTTCCCCCCTTCGAGCATGACTTGATCCAATCTTCTACCGAAATCCATGACTTGTATAAGCGGATTCGCCAAGCCTTTGGCCCGTTTGCACAAGGCCCTGCTGCCGTCGCCGCCCGTTCGGGCGATCAATGTGTGTTCAGTGTGGATGCGCTCGGTTTACGTCCCTTATGGTTTGGCGAAACCGAAAAAGAATATTTTGCGTCCAGTGAACGGGGTGTCTATCCGCTGGATATGATGTCAGCAGAGCCGAAGCCATTAGCCCCCGGCGAAAAGATCGCTTTGATCATCAAGCCTGGCCGTTCGATTGAAGTCTTAGATTACCCGTCAATTCAACGTCATGTCCTCAATCGCTATCGTGAACGGGGCGACCAATTCGAATTAATACCGCCCACATTTTCTACCCGCGCATTCCCAACCTTACCTTCCTATCCACGTTCATCCAATGGGAACGGCAGTCAACCCGCGTTGGTCACGACCTTAGAAGCACTTGCCGAAGCTGAGCCAATCCAACTGCATAGTTATGAAACCAAACTTCAACCCGCCGCAGTTCTACAATTAAGCCCGTTACCGAACATCACCGCAGGGAATATGGCGGCACTCGGTTGGGAACGCTATCACACCACCATCGTTGAAGCGATGGCAGAGACCAATAAAGAATTGATCGGTTCTTTAGGTTGGGATGGGCCACTGGCGGCGCTCAGTAAAACCCGCGTCAATATTGCCGACTATTTCAAGGAAACGGTAGCAGTCGTCACCAACCCCGCCATTGACCGCGAACGTGAACGCGCGCAGTTCTCGACAGAAGTTTATGTGGGCGTTCGCCCTGAAATAGGCACGCCTTTAGAATCCAGCTCACTCGCCCTCACCCTCACAAAACCACTGCTTTTAACCACCTTAGCAGATGTGGATCAGCCTGCGCTTTTACGAGAAGTTGCAGAATCACAGCAAACATGGGTGCTGGAAGATTTAATCGAACACTTTGAAGATCGTGCTTATGTCATCGATGTTTTTGCCGCTAATGAAACCTTACCAGAAGCGATTGAACGCATCGTTGATGAAGCCATCCACGCGGTGCAAAATGGCGCGGAATGTCTTGTCCTTGATGATGCTGTTTCGCTCGCGGGGTCGTCGCTTTGGATTGACCCGCTGCTCGTAGTTTCGGCAGTGGATCGCGGGTTGCGCGATTTTGAAACGGAATACAATCTACGCCGTCGCTGTGGAATCATCCTGCGTTCTGGCGCTATGCGCGACCTGCATGATGTCATCCTTGCGCTTGGATTAGGCGCAACGGCAGTTGCCCCTTACGCGCTTTATACGGTCGCACTTGGGTTAGCCCCTCGCCCGCCCCGCCAACCCCTCACGCCGGATGAGATTCGCACGCGTCTAAGCTATACCGTCAACGCGCTGACGACAGGCATCCAAAAGGTGACATCGACCATCGGCTGTCATGAGTTACGCGGTTATGGCCATTCCTTCAGCACCATCGGGCTTTCTCAAGATGTCGCGTCCATTTTTGACACGGCCAATTACTTCGGCAGTCATGAGGTCGGCGCAACGTGGGATGTTCTGCAAACTGAAGCGGAAGCACGCGCGGCTGAATTTAGAGGTGAAGTCAACGCCAAGCTCGAAAACCCTGACCGTCTTTACCCGAAAATGTGGAAGAAGATCGAAGATATTGCGCTGGGCGAACTTTCCTTAGACGACTACACTGAACAAATGCTGAAAATCGAACAAGAGATGCCGGTTGCATTACGACATTTGCTTGGGTTTAAGCCAGTAGAAAGCAGTGTGAACGCGGAAGATGTGCACATCGGCATTGGTCAGCATGACCTACCCTTCGTGATTGGTGCGATGTCATACGGATCACAAGGGGAACTGTCTTATAAATCCTATGCAGAAGCGGCGTATCGCTTAAATATGATTTGCATCAACGGTGAAGGCGGTGAACTGCCCGAAGTGATGGGCAAATATCCCAACAACCGAGGTAACCAAATTGCTTCCGCACGGTTCGGCGTCAACATCGAATTTTTGAATTCATGTCATTATCTGGAAATCAAAGTCGGTCAAGGCGCGAAGCCGGGTGAAGGGGGACATCTGCCCGGATTTAAGGTGATTGAAAAAGTTGCGATTGCGCGTGGCACCCTTCCCGGCGTAGATTTAATCTCGCCTAGCAACAATCATGACTTGTATTCGATTGAAGACCTCGCCCAGTTAATCGATGAACTAAAGACAGCCAACCCGAACGCCAAAATCTCGGTCAAAATTCCGGTGGGACCGGGTGTGGGCATCATTTCGGTTGGCGTTGCCAAAGCTGGCGCCGACATCATCAACATCACGGGGTATGATGGCGGTACGGGGGCGGCGCGCGCTCACTCACTGCGTCATGTCGGGTTGCCCGCTGAAATTGGCTTATGGCTTGCGCACCGCGAACTTATCGAAAGTGGGCTACGCGATGACGTTGAGCTATGGGTTGACGGCGGGATGAAAAGCGGGCGCGACGTCATCAAGATGATCTGTTTAGGCGCAAACCGTGTAGGCTTCGGCACGCTTGCGATGGTCGCTGTCGGTTGTACCATCTGTCGCAAGTGTCAAGATGGCACCTGTCATGTGGGCATCACAACACACATGATCACCAAAGAAGAAGCGCTGGCAAAAGGCATCAAGCACTTTGAACCGCGCGACTTTGATCTTGCTGTCCAAGGCATTGTCAATGTGTTCAATATGTTAGGCGAAGATGTTCGCCGTTGGACAGCAGCCTTGGGGGAAACCCAAACCCAAAACTTAGTTGGACGTGCTGACTTACTCGAACAACTCTACTTACAAGATCGCATTGATTTGACACCCTTACTGCAACAAGTACCGCGCAGTGAAAAACGCGAATTACAAAAGGGCATCGGCTATCGTTTAGCGCGTCCCCGTAACACCCTCAGCAAACAAATCACATCGTTGATTGCGGAACATGTCAGCTATGGCAACTTTGAACTGACCTATGACGATGAGCAAGTAATGGCGATGGATCGCGCATTGGGCACCCATCTCAGCGGGGCGCTCAAGCGGGGTGAAATTCCCCATGCCGACCAAGTCAAGGGGGTGCACCTGAACTTCAGCAATTCCGCCGTTCCCGGGAATGGCCTCGGCGCCTTCATTGACAGTCCGGTAGACATCACGGTAGAAGGTGGCGCGCAAGACGGCGTTGCCAAATGTGCGCGTGGGGGCACCATTTCGATCTTAAAAGGCCTGAATCACAACGGGAAACGGCTTGATGGCTCTGTAGGGAAAAGCTTCGCCTATGGCGCTCAAGGCGGAACCTTCATTGTGCAAGGAAATGCCGATACACGCGCATGTATCCGTTTGAGCGGTGCAGACGTGATTTTTGGGGGTGAAGTCACACAACCCTTACGCGATGATCTCGGCGCGTTAGGCACACGCGCGAACCTTAAAGGTTATGCCTGCGAATATATGACATCTGGCCGTGTGCTCGTCCTCGGCGACCCAGGGCCATGGATGTGCGCGGGCATGTCCGGCGGGGTGATCTATCAACGCATCCAACCCGAAATGAACTTGACGGTGGATGCCATCCGTCGTCGGATTGCACAAGGCGCGTCAGTGAACATCTTCCAATTAGATGAACATGGCGTTGAAGATATTCGCTCTCTACTAGGCTTATATATTTCAGTTTTGGAACAAAATAACCAAGGCGAGGAAGTCGCTCACCTGCATCGTTTATTGATGCGCCCACACCAAAATTTTGTCCAAATCTGCATCCCGCCTAAATCGGTCGCGGTCTAAGCCCTGCCCCGTATGCTCCAACAAAAACTGCCTATTCAGACGATAGGCAGTTTTATTTAAAAAGTCTCTTTAAAAAAACACGACCTCTAAAAAGAGGCCGTGTTTTCTATTGCAAAATTACTGAAAGAAAATCACTTCTTCTTTTCGACTGCGTATTTCGATTTTTCCCAGTCGGCCTTGCTGACAAATTTTGTCAACCAGCGACCATCGGATGTCTTTCCACGAACGCCATAACGGGTTTGACCGTTCTTGGTTTCAAACGTGGTTTTTAAGACGTCCTTGTCGTCAATCGAAACCTTCTTGCGGGTCTTCACGTCGTAAAATTCTACCTTGGCCATTGCAAATACCCCTTTATATATAGAGAAAATACAAGATGGTTACGCTTGTTTCTCGGTCATTGTACCATGATATTTAACAATTGAACGCGAGAAATTCTCAATTTTCACGAAAATTTAGGTATTCTAACCAAATATTCACCGAAAAATAGCCGAAAGCACACGCTGAACCTTTAACGCGAGATGAAGAATCAAACGGTTGTCGGGGTCGTCTAAGTCCATTCCCGTCATCTCGCTAATACGTTCTAGCCGATATACCAACGTATTACGGTGTACATTTAAATCGGTCGCAGCCTTCGCCAAGTTACAATTGGCTTGAAAAAACGCCTCTAGCGTATGGATCAGATCGCCTTGTTTGCGGTTATCATGCTCAACCAACGCACTTAATATCTCTTCATAGAAGTTCTTCATAGGCGTCATGCTATTCTCTTTAAGCGACAGTAAGAACTGAAAAAGTTTCAAGTCGCCATAAAAAGTAGAGGTATCGGTATCGCCTATTTCTTGGGCGATGCTGACAGCGTCTTTCGCTTCGCGGTAAGCCTCACGCATGCCGTTTAAACCGATTGTAGGACGGCTGATGCCGGAAGCCACTTTCGCGCTTGAGGCACGGCTTGAAATCTGCTGGCGCATTTCTTCAATCACACGGCGTAAGCGCCCCAAATCATTGGTCGAATCAATCGGATACAGGGCAATAATCATATCGACGTAATAACCCGTCGCCCCGTTAACCTGTCGCCTCAGCATGTCGTCGCGGACTAACGAAACAAAACTTTCCAAAGGCATCACAGACCCCGAAGGGGTCAACGCGCGAAAGACCACCAGAATATAATCCGCTTCGGGTTCAAACCCACTTTGATGCGCCCGCGTCGCCATCAAGGTCGAATCTGTTGGGGTACCGCTCAACCACATCTGCACCCAATCCCCGCGCGCTTGTTCCACAGCGGAAGCAATCGCACGGCTTTTAGCCAGCTCAATCGCGCAGACATCCGCCCCATACAGAAGCACGAGACGGTCAAACTCATCAATTTGCTCGTGTCCATCCACTAACGTTAAATAACCCGCCACTCGCTTTTCAACTTTGAGGACAGTCGTAAACCCTAACGGGCTGGAAATGATGGTGCCTTCCGTGTTGGGAAGTTCCCGCGCCAGCCAATTTTGAAACGCGCCAAAAGGTAAACTCTGCATCAAAGAACGCCCGCCACTGGTCGGACGGCGCAACGGGTTGGGATACACCTGCGCCATCAGCACGCCCGCATCATCATGGACGACGACAGGCTTGGCCGTCGCGCGGGAGATAGTGCTGAGCAGGCTGTTAAAATCACGATTTTCTGCGGCCAAACGCGAAAGCTGACGCTGAATCTCAATCGCCCGTTGTGCCATTTGAGCACGTTGGTTCAAGACAAAGCTGTTGATCGTCCGTTCAACACGGCTCAGGTTGCTATCATCCGGAAGTGAGATCAATACCAAGTTGCTGGCAGTCGCGGCATCTACATCCGCAGGGCGAATTTGTCCATTCACGGCGACGGCTAACACGCCCACTCCACCTAACGCGCGGATCACTTCAGCCAGTGTGATACGGCTGTCATAAGTTCGTAGCAAATCCATAGAAACCAGCGCGACCTCACCGCCATCAATTTCGGGGAATGCAGGCGGTTGTGCGCGAACAGTGACCGCATAAGTCACCAGCGTTTCAGGCGAACCGATAACGAGTGTGGAACCGAGAGGAAGCGCATATTGCAACAAAGATTGGATGGAAACGTTGTTTGAATCGTTCATGGAGTGAACGTCCTTTGTTCGACGTCAACATATCAGCGATTGATATGTCACAAGTTTTCAAAGCATGACCCTCATTTTAACCGCAGAATTGCCGCTGCATTATAATCAGTATATACAAATGAGATTTCTTGAGTTTGTTCAATTATTACAAATTAAAAACGGGAGAAATATTCTCCCGTTTTTCTAGCATGTTTATGAGGTTAGACGCGCTTGATGCCAAGCAAGAGCGTTTCTCCATCAATCGAGGTGTCTTTCTTGCCTTCTTCGGCTTTTTCTAGGCCAAATTCAGCGCGTGCAGCACCCGCGACAGGTTCACCTTCCGTCAACGCATCCGCAAGGGTTTCGGACGAAATATAGTCTTTATAATTTTCGACCGCTTTAGCAAGACGTTCACTGGCTTGATAGGTCACCGTGATGTGATCTTCAATGCTGAAGTCGGCGTCCTTACGCAACGCTTGGACACGGCGCACAAATTCACGCGCTAAGCCTTCTAAGATCAATTCTTCGGTCAGGTGGGTGTCGAGCGCGGCGAGATAGCCCGCATCTTCAGCCACGGCATAACCTTCAGTCGATGAACGTAAGACTTGCGCTTCTTCCGGCGTAACTTCAAAGGCAACGCCATCCAATTCTACAGTGACTGTCTGCCCCGCCAGCAATCCTTCCGCCCAAGCGCGTACAGAGGCGTCATCACCTTCACGCATGGCCTTTTGAACGCGTGGGAAGTCCTTCCCAAACTTACGTCCTAAGACACTGGGCAAGGGGTTCAGCTTGTAATTGACAACCGCGCCTGCATCTTCCAACGTGCCGACATTCTTCACATTTAATTCGCTGGCAATCAGCGAACTCATTCTTTCCAGCATGACTTTTTCAGCAGGGCTGTGCGTCACAAACAAGACCGTTTGTAACGGTTGGCGCACGCCGATATTGGCCGTTTCACGGGCAGAACGTCCTAATGTGACAAAGCGCTGTGCAAGTCCCATTTCGTCGATCAACGATTGTTTAATCAACGCGGGGTCTGTCACAGGCCAATCGGCCAAATGCACGCTGATCTTGCCGATCTTCTCTGCGCCATAAGTGACCCCTGCAACACCGGTTAAGTTACGGAAAATCGCATCAGACAGGAAAGGCATCGCGGGGGCGAGCAGTTTGCTCAACGTCAGCAAACATTCGTACAAGGTGGCATAAGCACCCGTCTTTTCGATATCACTTTCACTCTTCCAGAAACGGCGACGGCTTAAGCGCACATACCAATTGCTCAAGTTATCCACAAACTTCTGTACGGGACGGGTGGCGCCCGTGACATCGTATGCGTCATAGGCTACGGTCACATCTTGGATCAATTGATGCAGTTCTGCTAACACCCATTGATCTAAAGGATCACGTTGATCAACTGGCGGTTGTTCCGCTTCTGGTGTCCAACCGTCAAGATTCGCGTAAGTCACGAAGAAACTATAGGTGTTCCAAAGTGTGCTCCAGAAATTGGAGATGACCTTGCCCACCAAGTCCTTCGAAAAACGTCGCGGTTCTCCCGGCGGGCCAGACGTGTAAAGATACCAGCGGAAGGCATCCGTCCCATGTGACCCCATGATGTCCCACGGATCAACGATATTGCCCTTACTCTTGCTCATCTTCTCACCTTTTTCGTCGAGGATGAGGCCGAGACAGATCACATTCTTAAATGCGACTTCTTCATCTAACATCGAGCTGATGGCATGGAGGGTATAGAACCAACCGCGTGTTTGGTCCACCGCTTCGCAGATGTAATCTGCAGGGTGTTGTTCCATGTACATCTCTTGGTTATGGACAGGATACCCCCACTGTGCGATTGGCATTGAGCCACTGTCAAACCACACGTCGATCACGTCGGGAACACGACGCATGATCCCACCCGTCCCTTTCGGGTTCGGGAAGGTGATTTCATCTACATACGGACGGTGTAAATCCAACGTGGTTAAATCTTGCCCTGCCAGTTGGCTGAGTTCTGCCACGCTGCCCACGCAGATCATCTCGCCCGTTTGGTCATCTACCCAAATGGGAAGCGTTGTCCCCCAATATCGTTCACGACCTAATGCCCAATCCTTTAGATCGGTCAACCAGTTGCCAAACCGTCCATCACGAACGTGTTCCGGCACCCAGTTGATCTTTTGGTTCAGGTCGATCATCTTTTGGCGGTATTCAGTGGTGCTGATGAACCATGTATCACGCGCGAAATAAAGCAGTGGCGTGCCACAGCGCCAGCAAAACGGATAGGTATGCTCGATCTGTCCCGCTTTGTACAACAACCCACGACGACGCAAATCGCGCGTGATTTCAGGGTCGGCATCTTTCACCCACATGCCCCGAAATTCCGTCACGGCATCGATAAAAGTGCCATCCGCCGCCACAGTTTGAAGGACGGGAAGTTGATAGGTGTTGCCCGTATTCATATCGTCAACGCCATAGGCGGGCGCAATATGGACGATACCGGAACCGTCTTCGGTGCTGACAAAATCCGTCGCCACGACATAGGCGTAATCAGTTTCAACGGGCAAGAATGTATATAACGGGTTATAGTGCAAAGAAACGAGGTCTTTGCCTTTCATCCGCTTGACGACAGTATAAGCTTCAGGGTTCACCAAAACCTTGTCTTTCAGGGCTTCGGCTAAAATCAGTTGTTCAGTGCCTTCACCGTCGGCTAATGGCCCTTCAACCTGAACATAATCCACGTCGGCACCCACGGCGAGAGCAACATTCGCGGGCAGTGTCCAAGGGGTAGTCGTCCACACTAAGAAATAGACGCCGGGCTTATCCTTCAGCGGAAAACGGACGAACACGCTAGGATCATGCACATCTTTATAGCCTAGCGACACTTCATGACTGCTGAGTGGGGTTCCGCACCGTGAACAATAAGGCACCACTTTTAAGCCCTTATAGATCAGGTTTTTGTCCCACAAACGACGCAGAATGTACCAGATGCTTTCAATATAGTCGTTTGTGAAGGTGACATAGGCATTATCGAGGTCTGTCCAATACGCCATCCGTTCGGTAAACCGTTCCCAAGCCGCGATGTTGCGCATCACGCTGGTACGACATTTTTCGTTAAATTCAGCAATCCCATATTCTTCAATTTGAAGTTTACTGGTAAAGCCTAATTCCTTCTCGAGCGCTAGTTCAACGGGCAAACCGTGTGTATCCCAGCCCCCTTTGCGCAACGCATGATACCCCTGCATCGTCTTATAACGAGGGAAAATATCCTTGAACGCGCGGGCTAAAACATGATGCACCGCAGGGGTACCGTTCACGGTAGGTGGCCCTTCAAAAGTGACGTAATTGGGGCGACCTTCACGTTGTTTTACAGATTCTTCAAAAACTTTGTTCGAACGCCAGAAATCGAGAATTTCTTTCTCGACCTTTTGGATATCAAATTTCGGATCAACTGCCTTAAACATGCGGCATCTCCATATAAGCTGTGCTGTGAAATAGGGATGAAAATTAGTTTGAACTGTACGGCACGCTATCTATGAGACGAGCAATTGACCGTGATGTAAGGAGCACGCTCACCATCACGAAAACACCTCCTTCAACCCGCCGACGCAGTATTTATCATTGTCATAACGCACATAAATGACATTTTGCAGGCTATATTATCACTCAAACCGCGAAGAGTGGCTAGTGGATAAATCACACAGGGTGATCGTATGAAATGATGGACTCGAGCCTGCTGGGTTTAGCCCTACTGCTGCCAAGTCTGCTCATACTGAATCACAGTAGAATTTTCCGCATTCATATTGGGGTCTGCATTGTACACCCCTGGGTAAATCACCACCCGTGTATATTGAGATGCACCAATTCCTGAGCGATCAAACAGGCAGACATATTGATAGGGAATCGCATTGGGGAAACCCGCGATGATCGGATTTTCGCCCGTAGGTGGGGTACGCACACAGCGTTCTGCCGACGAACCATTAAAAGCGGCCATCTGCTGTTGGTAATAATCGGCCACAATGGCGGGGTCTACGCCCGGCACGCGATAGAACAGGTTGCGATAATTGGAGGATACACGCGAAGAACCCCAATCGGTAGCACCGGGGAAAAGTTCGATGTTTAATGGAGACCGACGCGATTGTTGATCAAAATAAAAAGCGCTAAAGCCAGCGATAACTAATACGATCCCCACCAGACCTGCTAAGAGACCAATTTTAATTAATGACCAACCGCCCTTTTTTTCTCGCCGCATCTTTTCCTCACTCAGTTTGCTTCAATCAAATGTAATTGGCGCATGTGCGCCACGTCTTTCTCTAAAACTTGTACATAAGGCGTTGCTTGAAAGCGCTGAAGTGTGGCTTCCCAATACGGCAGGCCCATTTCCAGCACATGCATTGACGGGGGCGGCGCATCACATAACTTGAACAACAGATAATCACGCATCAAGGTTCGGTACGCTTCAGGTTGTGTGAACACATGCTCTGAAACTTCATTGAGCGCTCTGACCGCCTGCGGAATATCTTCTTTTAGATATTGCGCTTCCGCAATATCCAAGTTCACACCGGATGGTGCCCCCAGCTCTAAAGCAGTTTGAAATGCTTCCACTGCAAGATCAAACTCGCCCATCATCAGGAGTGTACGCCCAAAACCATACCGAGCAAAATGGTTCTTCGGTGCTTTGTCTACAGCCTCGTACAAAATGGAATGACTTTCACTTAACATTCCTAATTGACGATAAGTATTTCCTAACAAAGTTAAAGTTCGTAATTGGTCGAGCGAATTGAGCTTGGTTTTTGGCAGATGTCCCTCTAATAAATTACGCGCAAGGGTCATATCGCCACTTAAAAAGGCGCGTTGGGCTTTAGAGTAATCCGCGATCATGTGACGGTTCGCAAACATGATCGCAATCTGCATCACGATGAAGATCAACCCCGCGCCCACTAAAATTGGGGAACGCATAGATGGGTCGCCCCAAAGGACGAAACCGAGCGCTACGAGCAGAAGGATACCGCCCGAGATGAGCGCGAATTTGACCGGACGATCATAGGTTTTAAAGTCACCGAGTATGTGCCGAATTGACCAAATCATCCGAGATTTCCTGAATCCGCATCGGCAATGGCTTGCTCAATCGCGGCAATTTCATAACCAAGCGCCTGTCCATAGGCCAAGCCTTTGAGCGCTTCTAACCCTTTTTTCCACGTTGCGATGCCGTCCCGCGCGCTCATCATTTTTGCAATCGCCCGGACGGCCTTTTGGGTATCCCCGCGTTCTTGGTAAGCGTTGGCAAGGTGATAAAACACCCGCACCCCATAGGCAGCGGGCATCGCCGACTCAACAGCACGTTCAAAAGATGAAATCGCGCCCGCTTCATCACCCGAAAAACGTTGTGTAAAGCCTAACTCTGCCCAAAGAATCGGTTGATCTGGGTTGAGTTGCGTGGCGGCGAGCAACGACCGCGCCGCTTCATCATAGGCGGCTTGCAGACGATACCCATTTGCTAAAGTCACATAAGAATCGGGGTCTTCGGGGTAAAGTTGGACTGCCCTATCCGCAGTGGATTGTGCCTTTGCCAGTTGGCCTGTATATGCGTAGGCACTGGTGAGAAGCATCAACACTTCGCTGGTCTCTTTACCTTCCTGAATCGAACGCTCTAATAAGGGAATGGCATCTTTAAACTTGAACGATTCGATCAAGCGATACGCATCACCATAGCCAGAGCCTTGTTCGCGCGCTTGTTTGGCTAACCCGTAGGCCACCAAAACAAACGCGATCAAAAACATGAAGGCGGTGAAACATAAACCGGATAAGGCGAATATCAACGGGGAAGAAAACCCATTCCGATTGATTTCATTACGGCTGAATACAAATTCCAGCACTAAGCCCCCCGCAAACACCAGCAAGCCGATGAATGCCAGAACAAACACACCATATAACGCAATTAACCAGCGGCGACGTTCATTCATCATGAAAGTTACGCTTTTTCTACTTTCTGCGGTACCTGCGCTAATAACACTTCGATAGGCGCATTTTCATACACAAGTTGTTCGGCAAACCCAATGTCGTCACCGATCACCTGTTTTAAAGCAGCAGCCTGTTCGCTCTCAATGATCTTTTGCCATTCTTCAAGGCCGTTTTTATTTTTCTGAAGCATGGTGGCGGCAGTTTGTGCCGCGTTGGTATCCCCTAAGCGCATGTGAGCGCGGGCGATATACAGATAGATCAACAGGCGGTGACGTTGATCGGGAACGCCTAATTCTAAAGCGGTTTGCAGATGGCTTAACACCTCTGTTGAAAGATGCAAGCGATCCTCAATCATGCCAAGATTATAAAGCGTCACCCAATCCTCAGAGGCGAGTGCATACGCTTGTTTTGCAGTTTCTAAGGCACGTTGCAAATCACCCGCTTGCAAATTGACTTCAGAAAGACCGGTATGCCCTTCTGGGTTTTCAGGGTCGATCTCGACCATCTTGGCGTAATCACGACGGGCACGGTCGAGTTTTCCCCAAATGCGCAGAAGTTCAGCACGAAAGCGGTAATGCTGAGGGTCATCGGGGTTTTCTTTGATCACGCCGTCCATCACCTTCACGGCTTCGGCCATTTGGTTCTTACGCAGATGTTTAATCGCTTGCTGATATTCCATCGGCCCGCGAGGTCGAAACACCAATAAACTGGCGACGATCCACCCGGCGGCGAGGCCGAAGAACAACACGCTTAAATGAGGTAAGAAAAATGTCCCGATGATGAATGCGACCAACGCAGGCAAGAGAATGCCCGCCCAGCGGGTACGGTCTTCGCGTTCCATCCGTCCAACGATGATGAAGCCCGCCCCTAAAAGCGCGGCCAGTGCTAAGACGGATTGTGCAGGGCGCACCCACTCGTAATCATCAACGATGACATTCAAGATCAGGCTGAGTAAGCCTGTGGCGGCAATCCAAATAAAAAATGCTCGGGTTCGAGCCGGACCTAAAAAAAGCGTAAATCGATCAATCATTCATCCAACTCAACATAGATACGTTTATTGATGCCACCCTTGCTTTTGTAATCGGTGATGCGAATTCGCCCGACTTCACGGGTATTCGCGACATGCGTACCACCGTCCGCTTGCAAGTCTAACCCAACAATTTCGACCGTTCGTACTTCAGGGATACCTTCAGGCAGTAAATTGATCTTTGTGCGGATCAAATCTGGAATTTGAAAGGCTTCTTCGCGAGGCAGAACCTGCACGCGAATATCGCGTTGGGCCTCCACTTCAGCGTTTATTTTTGCTTCAATCTCACCAACCAGCTCTTTTTCCAAACGGGCAAATTCAAAGTCCATACGCCCGCTCAAAGGCTCCATATTACCTCCCGTGACGCTCGCGCCGTAGTCTCGCCAGACCACGCCACATAAAATGTGCATCGCGGTGTGCGTTCGCATCAATTGGTAACGCCGTTCCCAGTTGATTTCAGTCCTTACAGATGTTCCAACAGCGGGCAAGTCCCCTTCAATCACGTAAAGATTGCCACGCTCCACCTTTTTCAACGGGACGAGTTTTCCTTCAATGGTGAACACCGCTTCATCCGCAGGTTGACCGCCCCCGCTAGGGTAGATGATCGTCTCTGACAAGTAGATGCCGTTCTTCTCTGCATCAACGGCCGAAACGACTGAATCAAGCGTCTTCAAGTAGCTATCTTGGTGATATACGAGTGTCGTCATCATTTATTCATCCCGTTCAGAAGCTTGTAGCTGAATTTCAGCACGCATCCGCACCATCACTTCTGTGCCACCAACCGACCGCCAAAACGCAAGGCCGATCTGATTATTTGAAGCGGCATGCAACTCATAATATTTTACACCGCGTTGGGCAAACCACTCGACCAATTGGGTCACGAGTTTTTTACCAACTCCATGACGGCGGTGCGTTTCCAGCACAAAAATGTCCGCTAGAAAACCGCTGGGTTCTTGCTCGAACATTTCCGGCGCTAAGTCAACAATCACGCCTAAAACATAGCCAATAACTTGTTTATCTTCTGTTTCTGCAACCAAAACACAGCTTGTCGGGCTATCTAGTTGATCTAAAATACGTCTCGCATAACGTAAACTTCCGTTGGCAGTCGCTGAAGGTAAGTGAACATTTACAGCGCGATGATAGGCGACCAACTGTTCCCATAAATCTGCGATGGCATCCACATCGTGTGCTTTTGCGTTACGGATTGTTATTGAATCCACACTCCATCCTTCCCATCACTTTTTCCGATAGACTGCCAAAAGGCTTGTTCTACTGGCAGGCGACCTTTGAGGTTCACATAGATGTGTTCTACGTGATGATCTTGCGCCCACGCAACCGCCGATTGGACCAACATTCGGCCAGCACCCGCATAATAACGGTGCAAGTCGAGCGACAAATCAATCACTTCGGTGCGATCCTCGGTCATAGCAAGGGCAATATACCCCGCAACCTGCAATTGTTCATTTAAAATAACGATTAGGGTTTGGTTCGCTGAACCCAGAAAGACCTCTAATTTTTGAATATAAAACTGGATTGGGGGAACATCCTGTACGGCGAAGGCATTTAACTGCATATATAACAAACGTTTTTCACGCCAAAATTGCGCGAGTACAGGAAGATCATCTTGAGACGCTGTTTGTGTTTTCAAAGCCAGAAAGTATTAATCTATCCATCAGCATGTTGATTATGAAGCATAGCACCGCAAATATGTGAAATCAAGCGGGATAAGCGTATGCTGTCGAACCCGAATAACTGGGTTAAAATCCTACTTATGCAAACTCAAACTGCTGTTCCACTGTCTACCGACCTGCCCATTTGGATGCAACGCGCCCAGCGAAAAAATGATTGGGGCGCGTTGATTGCGTTTTTCATCGGCATCCTCATCATGCTACCGATGATCGCTGGCCTTGCTCCAGAGCGTGTGAACGCCCTTGAAAACTACGCCTTCCGCACAGCAGATTACACCCAAAGTTTAAGAGAAGGGGTTTTTTATACCCGTTGGTCGCCCCACACATCCATAGGATATGGCAGTCCCATCCCCAGTTTTGAACCGCCGTTGGTGGGGTATATCCCCGCGTTTATCAACGCGTTCATCACCAATTCTCCACTCAACGCCGTGAAGATCACGTTCATCATGAGCGCTGCATTCGCCTCATTGATGATGTATCTGTTTGTCAGCCGTCGCACCAATGCGCTGTGTGGCATCGTCGCCAGCGCATTTTATATTTTGAACCCCTTCACGCTCTACACTGTCCCGTATGTTTTAGGCGACTTAGAGACGATGTTGGGGCTGGCGATGCTCCCCTTGTTCCTGTGGGCCACCGACCGCGCCTTTTTATTTGATAACGCCACCAACATTTTTTGGATTGCTGTCGCAACCAGTTTTATCTGCTTGAGCAACCTCGCATATGCGATTGCAGGCGGCCTTATCCTGCTGATCTTCTACGCGGTGCATCTTTCCCGTCATACCGACCTCAAACTGAAAGTACCTCTCGGCTTAGCGTTAGGCATCGGCATCTCTGCGGTATATTGGCTTCCGGCATGGCAACAGACCCATCTGGTGGAATGGTCGCCCCCTCTATTAGAATTCCCCAAATACCACTCGTTGATTGCGCTATTCTCGCCTATAGAAATCATCCCGAACGCGCAGATGAATATCTCCATCCAATGGACATTGGGGCTTCCGCTGGCGCTCGCATTAGGCGGAACATGTTTCATAATCATTGCAGTACTAGTGCGTCAGCGTTCCCAAAACGCGCTGATGCAAGTGTCCATCTGGGAATTATTTTTTGTCATTTCGGCGCTCATTTTTGTCGGCTTAAGCCCGTTTATCTTAAATGCGCAGCCGCTTTTAATTGGGGTCACGGCGTGCGTTATCGCGGTCGCATCCGTCCCGCTCGTCAAAGGTTTACAACATATTTCAACGGGGTGGATGTCGTTCATCCTGCTCTTTACGATCATCAGCAGTACAGCCGTACCCTCGTGGTTATCGATCCCACACCGCACCAATATCCAAACCGTCGATTCTTTTTCTCCTGTCACGCAAATTGAGTACGAGCGAAGTGAGTTCGGCATCAGCGTTTTGCCTGCTTATGCAAGCGCCCCTAGCGGATTGTTATATTCACCCAACATCGCCCTGCTTCAAGATTATCAAACCACCGCAGGGCAATCATTACGGCGCTTACAAGGCAACGCGCCGATCAATGTACTGCAAACATCAATGGAAAATAGTCGCTATCAAGTCAACACTCAAGAGAGTCGCACGCTGGATGTGGTTTTACGAGCATGGCCGAATTGGGTCGCTTACCTCAATAACACCTTCAGCCCGCTCGTCATCAACCCTGAAACGGGTCTCTTACAAATCCGACTTCCGGGGAACTTTAGCGGAACCGTGATGCTCTCTTTAACGCCAAGCAGAATCGAAGCGTTTGCGGGTTTCATCGCGCTCACAACGCTGATCTTGACCGCCGTCATCACCGTGTACTATCGACGTTATGATGTGGAGCAATATATCGGGCTACAAACCTTATCCAGTGGCGAAATCCTCGCGACGGTTGGCGGGATCATCTTCGTCGCGCTCTTGGCAGTCACTTTATCACACCCATCAGTGGCGACACGTCTCAACGACAATTTGCCTTATGAGGAACGCATCGGAAATATCCTCGCCAATCGCAGTGACCGAGGCATAGAAATCACCGCTTATCGCCTTCAAGAATACCAATTTACGCCGAGTGGGTTCATCAACATTACCTTATATTGGCGCATCTTACGGCCTGTCACCGACAACTTTCAATCGCGCTTTTTTATCATCAACATTGAAACGGGTGAACGTGTGCTTCAAACTGCATCACAGACGCCGGGCGCCCTGCCAACCCGTCGATGGGCGACGAATGGCTATATTCGGGATGAACGCACCCTTCAGCTTCCCGCGTTCCTTTCACAAGGCAACTACGTGATCGGCATTGAAGTCGCCCCTTGTCAATCCCGCTGTACGTATTCAGAGAGGGTTGCATTTTTTGATCAATTTGGGGAAACGAGCACGCCCTTTTTGTTATTGCCCGTTCTGTTTGAATTATCTTGAAACGCCACATACAATCACGGCGCGCACATCTCATAGGGTGCACTTCAACATGAGGTTAAGGTAGCTTAGTTTTTATGGATAAACGCGAACGCTTAGCACATACACTTGCAGGTGAACCCGTTGACCGCCCAGCGGTTGCCGTGTGGCGACATTGGATTGGGGACGATCAGCGAGGGCCAGATTTAGCGCAAGCGGTCATGCAATTTCAACAGCAGTTCGATTGGGATGTGATCCCCATCGTCCCTGCGAATACATTTTCTCTAGCCGATTATGGCAGTTTTGACGTGTGGGATGGCGACTTGTACGGGCGACGAAAAGTGACACAGCATCCCATACAGCGCTCGTTGGATTGGACAAATCTTCGTCCGCTCGACCCTGAACGGGGTGATTTCGGCAGAATGTTAGAATCTATTCAACTTGTCACCGCCGCTAACACAGAAAAAACGCCGATGATTTTGACCGTTTTCAGCCCGTTCTCACAAGCATTGGAATTGGTCGGGCGGGATATGCTTCTCCATCATTTGCGCACCTCTCCAGATCGTATTCATCTGGCATTGAACGTCTTCGCGGAAAGCCTGACCCGTTTTCTGGATGTCGTGCGCAAAACGGACATTGAAGGGATTCATTACGTCATCGACGGCGCGAATTATGATCTACTCTCGCCCCAAGAATATCAAGTGTTTGGGCAAGGCTATGATCGACAAATTCTCAGTATGTTACCGTCCAAGTTCTGGCTCAACATAGTTCATTTGCGCGGAACACGCGGAATGTTCCAAATGGCGAATGACTTGCAAGCGTCTCTCATCCAGTGGCAAGACCGCGACTCTGAAACCAACTTAGTCGCCGGAAAATCAATGGCGCTGGGCGCGGTTTGTGGAGGCATCACTGCTGAGCTTTTACAATATGGACCAGCAACCAGTATTCGCGACCAGTCGTTAGATACACAGCAAAAAACGAATGGACGGCGAATTTTACTTTCAGCGGGGAGTTTCATTCATGTGACCACCCCCTTAGCTCACTTACGTGCACTCAGACAATCCGTGGAGCGTTAAAACCCATGTCACACCGTGTCATCGCGGGTACTGCCAAAGGCAAACGTTTAAAAATGGTCCCGGGCGATACCACCCGCCCAATTATGGATCGTGTGAAAGAATCGCTCTTTAACATCATTGGACGAGATATTTTTGATGCTTCCTTTCTCGACTTATTTGCAGGGACGGGCGCAGTCGGCATCGAGGCGTTAAGTCGCGGTGCGGAACATGCCTTATTCATCGACCTTGAAGCGAAGGCCATCGCCACTATTCAGGACAATCTGAAAACCACCCACTTTCTTTCCCAAGCAGAGGTGAGACAGACGAGCGCCTTTTCTTTACTGGCACAAAAACCGCATAAAAAGTTTGAATTTATTTATATTGCCCCGCCACAATATCAAAAATTATGGGTCCAAACCTTGGTGGCATTGGAAAATAATCAAGAATGGGTTACACAAGAGACTCAGGTGATCGTCCAGATCGACCCATCTGAAGTGGAACCAATCTCATTGAAAACTCTTGAATTGGTCGATGAACGCCGTTATGGCAATACCTTGTTATGGTTTTTAGTGAAGAGGCAGTAGAAATGTTAGGAGAGTGCACTCTAAATGCCGGAATATAGCCATATAGAAGAAGTTGCAAGCCAAGTCATCGCAACTTTTGGGTTCACAAGCCCGCCAATTCCTATCGAAGCCATGTTACAACATCCTGTCGATGGCATGTGGGATGTGGTGGACGTGACACAAATTTCGAGCGGTTTTTTTCGCCCAAATGATGCCCATTCACCGCGCATGTCGCTTGCGCGGTTGCTCGTACTGCATATTTTACGCAGTGAATGGGGGGAAACACATCAATTATCTACGTTACTGAACAGCAAAGAAAAAACACACGCCTTTGCACGCATGTTGATCATGCCTGCCGTGTTGTTGTCTAAAATCCCAACCGCTTCACTCAACGTTGAAATTTTAACCAAGTTGTTTGAGGTCCCCGCAGAAGAAGCGCGTAAACGACTAGAGGAATGGAAACCTTAAGTATTCTGCGAATGATTTCCATTCATCTGCGTTTGATCTATTTGTTGACTCAAATAGGTCAACGCATCATTGGGTGTTTTGATCAACTGCTGAACCTGCGCTTCCCGCACAGCATCCAACAACTTCCCTAAAATTGGTCCCGCTTTGATCGAAAAGTGGCGCATGATGTCATGGCCACTTAATAACGCAGGTGGCTCCACCAATTCATCATACTGATCAAAATATACGCCTAACACCGTTTGCGCTTGTTCCACCAATCGCACCCATTCATCTTGTGAAATCACGAGTCCAGAAGTGGTGAGATGGTGCGCTAAGTCGAGGATGACGATATCAATCCCTGCAACGCCCGTCTTTCGCCAATAACGATGCAAACTCAGCCGATCCGTCCCACTCAGCGCGAGGAACGATCCTCGGTGACGATAGATCAAACGCAAGCGATCACGTTCAGGGTTACTCAAACGCCACAGGGCAAAAAATTCTTCTAGATCAGACGGTTCTAGGTTGAGCATTAATAAAGAGAATACAAGTAACGCTCGATGTGATCGCTCATCTGCCCAAGCAGTCAGAAAATGAGATTGTAATTTGGTTCGGTAGCGATCCAGCGAAAAGACGACCATCCCTAAGCTAAATTGAGCGGCCGTTTCGTCTGTGCGATTGGGGCTGATGGTCGCGAGTAATTCAGACAGCCGTTCTTGCCAAGAAACCAATTGATCCCATGAGAGCAAATTTGTGTCTGATGACGACTGGGATTGAGGGAATAACTGCTCGATCACGCCGACGGCTTTGGCAACGCGCAAGGCAGTTGTCACACGCGGTAAGTTGAGCAGTTTAAAAACTTCATCGCGCACGCGTTCGGGCGAAGCTTGCCGAATATGCGAAACCGCCTTGCGTAATTGAGCGAGGGTGTCTGGTTCTATGCGCAGACCAAACTGCACACTTTGACGCACTCCACGAATCACCCGTATGGGGTCATTCAAAAGCGCGTTTGGTCTGCACAAGCGCAGGCGCTTTTCTACAAGATCGCGTAAGCCCTCATGAACTTGATACACGCTGTCTAACTGACGAAGATCAACAGCCAGTGCATTCAGCGTAAAATCACGGTCCAGCAGATCGGCCTCTAAATCTTCCCCGCGTATCTTTGAAACATCGATCAGCATTTTGCCCGTAGGCACCGTGAGGATGGCACGGCCAACATCGCGCTCATCGTCGAGTGAGAAGTAAGCGCCGTTTTGATGATTAGCGATAAAACGCGCCAATTTACGCCCGCTGCCTGTGGTGATCAGGTCAATGTCTTGTAAGGGACGGCGAAAATATGCATCTCGCACCACCCCACCCACCAAATAGATCGTGTCGGTGTAATCGGCTAACAGGTCCTGCAATTCATAAATTTCATCAGTCCAAGCCAGCGGACTATTCAGCGACATTGGTTCCATGTTGCTCGCTCAAATACACATCTGTTTTAACAACGCCGACAAACGGCAAATTCCGATATTTCTCGTCAAGATCAAGCCCATAGCCAAACACGAACTTGTCTTCAATTGAAAACCCGATGAAATCAATCGGGATGTTAATCTGACGACGTGAGGGTTTATCCAACAGGGTACACAATCGCATACTTGCAGGCCGACGCGCTAACATCACATCCATGACAAAGCGTAAGGTATGCCCGCTGTCAATAATATCTTCGATGATGAGCAAATGTTTCCCCGTCACTTCAGATTTTAAGTCCATATCAATACGCACCTTACCGGTAGATTCGCGCGCGCCTTTGCCGTAACTTGAAATGGACAAGAAATCGATCTCATGCGGTACGCTGATATGGCGCATCAAGTCGGTGAGAAAAACAACCCCACCTTTTAAGATACAAATCAGCAGTAAGTTATTAACATCTTCATAGACTTGGCTGATTTCTTTCCCTAATTCTGCGATTCGCGCCTGTAAAACATCCTCATCCAATAAAACTTCTTGCAGATACTTTTCATACGCAGCTGACATATTCACAACCTCTCAAATACGCGACGCATTATAGCAGTTTCAATCTATTTTAATGAACCGCTGTCTTAACACGACCCAGTTTCATGTACAATGGCAACACGATTGTTCAGATTATTCATTCCTTATGTATATTGATTATGCCGAAAACAAAAAAACAAAAATTGACATCCGCCATTGAAGTTGCCGCCCCGCGTGAAAATGTTCAAATCACACTCCAAGAGGGCATCACTTTACAGGCACCTATGGGCACAACCCTAGAAAAATTCTTTGAGTTTGCAGAAACACAATTTCCGCACCTTTTCCCCACCGCATTCATTGCGGGGATCATCAATGGCAAATTACGCGAACTCGGTTATACGCTCTATCACGATGCCGTTGTTCAGCCTATTTTATATGCGGACAGTGACGGACGGCGAATCTATCGACGGACGTTGGTTTTGCTATTAGCAGTCGCCGTTGATGAGTGTTTTCCCGGCGCTAAAGTCAATGTGAGTTATGCAATGCCTGAAGGTGGATTTTATGTCTTGGTGAAAAACCATGCCCCCTTCACGGAAAGCGAACTCAAAAAACTTGAGAAACACATGCGCAAGCTGGTCAAAGAAGATCATCCCATCACTAAGGCGATGGCAAAGACGAGCGATGCAGCAGCGCTGTTTAGCGAACGTGACGAAGATGATAAAGTCCGCTTGTTAGAAGCGCGTCACCGCCCTGACCTCACGTTATACACCCTGCGCGGACGTAGTGATTATCACTTTGGCTACATGATGCCGTCTACGGGTTACCTAAAAGCCTTCAGTTTACAAAAATTGGATAACGGCTTCATCTTGCATTATCCAAGCCGTGAAAAACCCGATGTCCCTACGCCCGACATCGCCGAAAATCTCAAAATTCATCAGGTGTTCCAAAGAGCGGAAGAATGGTTAGAACGCATCGGCGTGGAAGACATCGGTCAACTGAACCAGCTCACCCGCAGACACGAAACGCAAGAATTGGTCTTGGCCGCAGAAGCGCGTCATGAACAGCATCTCGCGCTGATCGCGGGGGAAATTTACCACGAACATCATCAAAATAACCTGCGCATTGTGCTGATCGCGGGGCCATCTTCTTCAGGCAAAACCACATTTTCAAAACGATTAGCAATCCAACTTTTGGCGCATGGGTTACGCCCCTTCACGCTCGAACTGGATAATTACTTTGTTGACCGCGAACTGACCCCTAAAGATGAGCATGGCAACTATGACTTTGAGGCGTTAGAGGCGATCAATCTGCCCTTGTTTAACAGTCACTTGCTGAAATTGATTCAAGGGGAAGTTGTTCAGCTTCCAACCTTCGATTTCATCAGCGGGAAGAGCCAACAACAGGGCAGTGTCAGCCAGTTGAAAGACAATCAAATTTTGATCTGTGAAGGGATTCATGGCATTAACCCCCGCCTTGTGACTGAAATTCCAACGGCGCAGGTGTTCAGAATCTATGTGTCCCCGCTCACGCAGTTAAATCTCGACTTGCATAATCGTATTCCCACCACCGACGTGCGCTTATTACGGCGCATGTGCCGTGATGCGGTGCATCGTGGGTATTCAGCGACAGATACGATCAATCGTTGGGCTAGTGTACGGCGGGGCGAAAAGCGAAACATTTTCCCCTTCCAAGAGAACGCCAACGCGATGTTCAACTCATCTTTGGTGTATGAACTAGCCGCCTTACGTTCGATTGCAGAACCGCTCCTCTTACAAGTCGCGCCCTCCACACCCGCTCACTTAGAAGCGAACCGTTTACTTTCGTTCTTGCGTTGGGTACACCCGATGAGCGAAACAGAGCGCGCGCTGATCCCAGATACATCCCTGCTTCGTGAATTCACGGGCGGGTCAATCTTGGATAAATATCATCCGGGTGTCCTCAAAACGCGCGACATCTAAAATAAAGATCGAAGTGAAGGCTTCGGCATCCCTTTCGGAATCTCAATATTCAGCAGGTCAAGCACTGTCGGCGCGACCTGCTGAATATGCGCCCCGTCCAGCTCCATCCCCTGCTGTGGCTGTGACGGATCATAATAGAGGATCAGCCCTTGCTGGGCATGGTTGGCATCGTCAGGGCCGGTATCATTTTCATACACCAAGATGCGGTTCCATCCCACACTACCAATCGAACGCCAAGCAAGATCGCCAAAATAGATCAACAGGTCCGGCGGGATGCCGTTCACTTCGGCATAAAGTTCTTGTGGTTGAAAACAACGTGTGCCGATGAACTTGCCGTTGTCATCCGTCATTGCGCTTAATTTTTGGCGAATTTCTTCGATCACAGACGGAACATCAACAGGGGCTATCACGCCTTGCGGTTCACGCCCTGCGATATTCAGAAAAAGACGCCCGTAATACCCCCCTTCGCCCCATGCGCGTGTTTTTGACCAGTCGATATCAAGCTGATCAAATTTGACGACACCTTGAGAGGGATTCACAGGGGTTTTCAAAACCAAATAACCCTCTTGGATCAGCCATTCATTCAGGCAAACCCCGCCTTCCATGCGCTGGCCTCCATGATCTGACACCACCAAAAAGACGGTTTCCGTCCCCTCTTTCTGGCAAGCAGACATCAATTGAGCAATTTCAGCATCCAGCAGTTGATAATAATCACGGATGGCATGTTGAAAGGGTGAATTCGTTACATAATGCCGATGTTCTGAATCCATGTGCGCCCATAACGCATGATGCATACGGTCTAAGCCAATTTCCACCATCATGAAAAGGTCCCAATCACGGGTTTCTGCGAGATGGCGCGCCGTAGCAAAATGTGTTCTTGTCATGGCCGTGACTTGTTCGATCAACCATGCTTTGTTTTCTGTGCGAAAATCTTTGACGTCAAAGGGGTATTCTGGCGTGATTTGGTGAATTTCGTCGCGGAGTGCAAGGGGATACGTAAAATCACTTTGCGCGTCAGGGGTCAAAAAGCAAGTCACCATTTCGCCATTGATGGGGTGTGCGGGAAACGTCCCCGGCACGTTTAAAACGATACTCCGCTTGCCATAATTCGAGAGGATATCCCACAAACGTGGCTCTAAAACGGCTTTTCCATTGGCGATCGTAAAGCGTTCGTAGTGATAGCCACTGCGGTTACGAAACCCGTAGATGCCTAATGCGCCCGGGTCTTTTCCTGAAGTCATACACGACCATGCGGGGACGGTGATGGCAGGAATCACACTTTCTAATTTACCAAACGCCCCTTGCGAGCGCAGACGGTCTAACGTGGGAAGTTGCCCCGCGAACTTTTCGAACATCAACGACGGTTCAGCACAATCTAAACCAATAACAACAACGCGCCGTTTCAAAGGTCGGCGCGTCTCTTTTTTAAACCAGTTCAACACAACTTTTGCCTTTATTGGGTGTGGAGAAACTTATTGATTTTTATCTTCTAAAGAACGGGCACGGTTCAATAAAATCTGATCATCTTCATCTAAAGACCGACGCGACGCGAGGAGATCATCTAAACGTTGTAATTCATCATCGCTCAAGTTGTCTAACATTCTATCTAAGTTGCCCCGTTTGGGCTTGCTCAACCCTTCGGTGAGTTCGCGTGAACCGCTTGAAATCCCCTTCGAGCCAGATTCCCAAACAAATAAGGTTGATAAAAGCGCAACCCCAGCGACTACAATGGTCACAAGGGTATTATCTGAAATGCCCGAAGCGACCATGATAATTGTGAAACAAATCCAAATAATCGCGGTAGCTGGAAGCTTAATACCATCCATCGTTTATAATCCTTCACTCAGCACTTCATAAAATAGGTTACAGATTATACGTAATTCTTGCGTGTTTCGTCTCACAACCCCTACTGTTGATACACAATCCGCCCACCAACAACGGTCGCAGACACTTCAATATCCTCAGTCAAGATCACAAAATCCGCATCTTTCCCAACTTCGATACTGCCCTTCACATCGCCCAAACCAATTTGATGAGCGGCGTTTAAACTGGTGGCAGGCCACATTTCAAAAAAGGAGAAGCCCGTAAATTGGATGAAGTTGCGCACGGCTTGATCAAACGTCAGCACACTGCCAGCGAGCGATCCATTAGCGAGACGGATAGCGCCTTCTTTTAAGGTTGCATACGTATCATACAACGGATATTCTCCGTCTGGCATTCCAGCGGCGCGCATCGCATCGGTGATGAGGATGACGCCTTCAATCCCCTTGGCTAGAGCGATGAGCTTCACCATCGCAGGGTGAACGTGAATACCGTCCACAATCACTTCACAGCGAATGCGGGGATCGGTCAAAATAGCGCCGACTGCCCCGGGCTGGCGATGATTCAATGGCGGTTGTGCGTTAAACGTATGGGTGGATTGGGTCAAGCCTAAATCGACGGCGGCCAATGTTTCTTCATAACTGGCATCGGAATGGGCGAGAGAAACCGCAATCCCGCGCTCGATACATTCAGAAATCAGCCAATGATTTTCAGGGTATTCAGGCGCCAGCGCGAGGAGTTTAATCACGTTATGATTCAAAAAATCAAGCGCTTCGTCACGTTCGGCACGACGGATATACCCCGTATGTTGTGCCCCTGAACGTACAGGGTTTAAGTATGGCCCTTCAAGATGAATTCCCAAAACTTGCGCGCCATCGGTTGGGGCACCTTGAATACTCAACGCGGCCTGTAAGGCGTTTTCGATACGTTCGCGTGAATCTGTCCAAGTGGTGGGTAAGAAGCTAGTACAGCCGTGACGTGCGATAAACCGCGCGATCCAAATGAAGGCTTCTGGGGTGGCATCCATCGTGTCTTGGCCGACACTGCCATGAATATGTAAGTCTATAAACCCGGGGGCGACGATTTTATCATCTGCGTCGATGTACGTCGCATCGGTTTCAGGGGGGGCACCTTCGCCAACCGCCTCAATTTTTCCGTTGACGCACCTCACCCAACCGTGTTGCAAAACCCCCTCAGGAGTAATAACTCGTCCATTTTTAATCATGAGCGTGCTCATAAGCTATCCTTCAATTGGTGAGGTGACGCAACCCAAAGAAAAAAATCATAAATGCTATTTTACTATTCATCCTAGCGTATTTCGATGATCTATGGAGGCGAATAAACAATTTATGGACAATAAAAACAGCCCTATGGCGTCCATAAGGCTGTTCTCACAAAACTGAATCTTACCCTTCAGCAACGGCGCTCGCTTCTGGGATGTGATGGTGCTTTTGCAAACTGCGCACGCGCAACGGTTTTTGACGCAAGGCTTTGATACCTTGAACCGTCGCCATTGCCGCGCTCATGGTGGTGACAATCGGCACGCCATACAGGTGTGCTGTGCCACGAATCAAAGCGCCGTCGTAGTGGGCTTGTCCACCACGTGGCGTGTTGATGATTAAGTTGATTTTGCCCGCGCGAATTTCATCCACGATATTCGGGGAACCGTCGCTCACTTTTTGGATCACCTGCGTAGGCAAGCCCAGCGATTCTAAATACCCCGCCGTGCCGGATGTCGCAAACAATTTAAAACCCAATTGATGTAAGTCGCGCGCGATCTTCGTGATTGCCCCGCGATCAAACGGGTTCACACTGATAAAAACATTCCCTGTCTGGGGTAAACGTGTGCTGGCAGCAATCTCTGCTTTGGCAAACGCATGACCGAATGAGGAAGCGTGTCCCATCACTTCGCCTGTAGAGCGCATTTCTGGCCCTAAACGCGCGTCAACACCGGGGAATTTCTGGAACGGCATCACCGCTTCTTTCACAAAGAAGCCATCTACTGAGGGTTCTTCTGTGAAGCCCAAGTCTTTCAACGTTTTACCCGCGGCAATTTCCGCCGCAAAACGCGCTAAAGGATAACTGGTCGCCTTGCTGACAAACGGGACAGTACGGCTGGCGCGTGGGTTGACTTCTAACACGTAGACGACTTCATCCTTCACCGCAAATTGGATGTTGAACAACCCCTTCACACCCAATGCCTTGCCGATACGATCCGCATATTCACGGATAATTTCCACGTGGTAATAGCTGATCTTGTACGGCGGAAGCACACATGCAGAGTCGCCACTATGCACACCCGCTTCTTCGATGTGCTGCATAATCCCACCGACAGTCACTTCTACGCCGTCGCTCACCGCATCGACATCAACTTCAAACGCATCGTCCAAGAATTGATCGATCAGAATGGGGTGTTCGGTCCATGTGATGTTTTTATCCAGCCAGTCCAAAAGCATCGCATCATCAAACACGATTGCCATCCCGCGCCCGCCCAAAACATAACTGGGACGGACTAATACAGGATAACCAATTTGATGCGCGGCGGCTAAGGCTTCATCACGGTTATAAGCGAGTGAACCCGCAGGTTGAGGAATTTCCAGTTCTTGCATCAACTGATGGAATTTTTCACGGTCTTCGGCCAAGTTGATGGTCTTGACGGATGTTCCCAAGATGGGCGCGCCCGCTTCTTCCAATGCCCCTGCGATATTCAAGGGGGTTTGACCGCCAAACTGCACTAACACCCCGATGGGCTTTTCTTTCGCGATGATGTTCAACACATCTTCAGTTGTGATGGGTTCAAAGTACAAACGGTCTGCGGTGTCATAGTCGGTACTGACGGTTTCAGGGTTACAGTTGACCATGATCGTCTCATAGCCTAAATCTTTGAGCGCGAAACAGGCATGCACACAGCAGTAATCGAACTCAATCCCCTGCCCGATGCGGTTAGGGCCACCCCCCAGAATGATCACCTTTTTACGGTCAGTAGGATCAGTTTCGTCTTCGGGTTCGTAGGTGGAATACAAGTAAGGTGTAAAGGCTTCAAACTCGGCCGCGCAGGTATCCACACGATAATAGTTTGGCAGTACACCCAGAGAAAAACGATAGTCACGAACGGCTTTTTCGGTCGCGTTCACCAACCCTGCAATTTGATGATCGCTAAACCCGTTCATCTTCAGGTGACGCATTTCAGTTTCCGTAAGTGAACTTAATTCACGGTTTTCATAAGTGTTTATCACCGTGACCAGATCGACCATTTGCTGAACGAACCACGGGTCAAATTTGGTATTGAGCACCACTTCTTCAGCAGTGACGCCACGCTTCAAAGCATCTGCCACTTGGAATAACCGTTGTGCAGTGGGCACATTGAAAGTTTCAGGAGAAACGTTCGTGTTGGTGGTTCCGAACCCCATAATGCCGATATCTAATGAACGGATGCCTTTCTGTAAGGCTTCGTTGAACGTGCGTCCAATCGCCATCACTTCGCCAATGGCTTTCATTTGCGGGCCAAGCGTGCGGTCAGCGCCGGGGAATTTAGCAAAATCCCAACGGGGAATTTTGACAACGACATAGTCTAATGAGGGTTCAAAACTTGCAGGCGTAACCCGTGTGATGTCGTTCGGAATTTCGTCTAACGCAAACCCAACTGCCAACATCGCCGCGATCTTCGCAATCGGGAAGCCGGTGGCCTTGCTCGCCAACGCAGACGACCGCGAAACGCGCGGGTTCATTTCGATGACAAACACCTCGCCAGTTGTTGGGCTGACCGCAAATTGAACATTTGCACCGCCCGTCGCCAAGCCGACTTTATCCAGAACCGCTTTCGCCATATTACGCAGACGTTGCAATTCTTTATCGGTCAAGGTTTGCGCAGGCGCTACGGTGATGCTGTCGCCTGTATGTACGCCCATCGGGTCAAGGTTTTCGATAGAACACACCACCACAAAATTGCCTTTGTGGTCGCGCATGACTTCCAGTTCAAATTCTTTCCAACCCAAAACGCTCATCTCGATCAGCACTTCACCGACAGGTGAAAGTCGAATTCCACGTTCGGCGACGACGCGCATTTCATCTTCGTTATAGGCCACGCCACCGCCCGAACCGCCCAATGTAAACGAGGGACGAATCAAGGCTGGATACCCGACTTCTTTGGCGGCTTCAAGCGCTTCTTCGACCGTACCCACGACTTTTGAAGGTGGGCATTGGAGGCCGATCTCTAACATCGCATCTTTAAAAAGCTGACGGTCTTCGGCAAGGTCGATGCTCGGCAGGCGAGCGCCGATCAGTTCAACGCCGTAGCGATCTAAAATCCCTTGTTCGGCTAAAGCCTTCGCAAGGTTCAAGGCGGTTTGCCCGCCCACCGTTGGCAAAAGTGCGTCCGGCTTTTCTGTCGCGATGATTTGTTCGCAAATTTCAGGCGTTAAAGGCTCCACATAGGTTGCATCGGCAAATTCAGGGTCGGTCATGATGGTCGCAGGGTTGGAGTTAATCAACACGATGCGATACCCTAAAGAGCGCAGGACTTTACACGCCTGCACCCCGCTGTAATCAAACTCACACCCTTGTCCAATGACGATTGGGCCTGAACCAATCACCATAATCGTCTTGATATCTGTTCTTTTCGGCATATTTTCCCGTTTAACTTTCGGCTTTCATTTCTATCAAAGCAACAACTTAGGCTGATGGGGTGGAGACGCCCTTCACACGGTTGACAAATTCATCAAAGAGGTACAGCGAATCATGTGGGCCGGGTGATGCTTCAGGGTGATACTGCACACTAAACGCGCCCAACGCTTGATGACGCAGACCTTCAATGGTTTGATCGTTCAGATTGACGTGAGTAACTTCCGCGCCCTTCAAATCGCTGTCGGGCGTGACAGCAAACCCATGATTATGCGAGCTGATTTCGATCACGCCTGTCAGCATGTTTTTCACAGGCTGGTTGCCACCTCGATGACCGAAGCGCATTTTTTCAGTTTTGCCCCCTAATGCCAGCGCCAAAATTTGATGACCTAAGCAAATGCCAAAGATCGGAACTTTGCCTAATAAGGCGCGTGTACTCTCAATCACATCGGTGACGGCGGCGGGGTCACCCGGCCCATTACTCAGAAATAAGCCCTCGGGCTTTAAGCTCAAAATTTCTTCTGCAGAAGTATGCGATGGAACCACCGTCACGCGCATGCCACGGTCGGTGAGCATACGCAGAATGTTCTTTTTGATACCGGTATCATATGCCACGACCAGCGGGCCGTTGGGGTCATAATGATGTTCCTTGTACCAAGCGGCATCGCTAGTTTCTGTCCAGTGATACGGCTCAGGACACGTCACCTCATTCACGAGGTTCATCCCGTTCATGTCGGGTGAACTCTTCGCCATTTCAATCAATGACTGTGGATCATTGGCCGCTTCCCCATGCGCAATCACCGCACGCATCACGCCACGGTCACGGATGTGACGAACGAGGGCGCGCGTTGCAACTTCGCTCAAGCCGATCACGTTGTTTTCTGCCAGATACCCGCTTAGATCGCGTTCACTGCGCCAATTGCTTTCGATGGGGCTTAAGGAACGCACCACAAAACCAGACACCCACACCTTTTCAGATTCAACATCTTCAGGGTTAATACCCGTATTCCCCACATGACTGACCGTCATCGTCACGATCTGACGGTCATACGAAGGATCGGTCAAAATTTCTTGGTACCCTGTCATGGAGGTATTAAAAACCACTTCACCCGCTTGAATACCCTCAGCGCCAAACCCTTTTCCGGGGAAAATGCTCCCGTCTTCTAGCGCTAGAACTCCTTGCATACTTTCTACTCCTACATAAAATGAGAGGCGGTACTTTCAAGATCGACCGCCTCATCATAAGTTCACAATGTTATGTTCGGTAATGCCCGTTGATGGAAACGTAATCGTGGCTCAGATCGCACGTCCATACAGTTGCACTTCCATGACCGATACCACAATCCAACCGTACCGCAATTTCGGACGCAGTCATGATGTCCGTTGCTTCGGCTTCTGCGTATGAAGTGGGCATGGCATTTTCAAATAACAGCAGGCCATCGGTGGCATCCAGCCCGGGTTTGATCCACAGTCGGATGTTTTCAGGAACCAACGTCGCGCCAGACCGTCCGGCAGCGGCGACAATCCGCCCCCAATTGGCATCGCCTCCATAAAAGGCGGTTTTAACTAAGGGGGATGTGGCGATGGTATTGGCGATTTGTTTCGCCTGCTCATCGCTAGCAGCACCTTCAATTTGCAGCGTGATGAACTTCGTCACGCCTTCGCCGTCGCGCACAATCGCCTGTGATAATTCGCGTGCTACAGAAAACAGCGCATCCCGAAATTCGGCGATGTCTTCATCTGTGGTGACAGCCATGCCAGAAGCGCCATTCGCCAACAACAAAACGGTGTCGTTGGTGCTCATGTCACCGTCGATCACAATACGGTTAAACGTCTGTTCGCCAATTTCCGAAAGCATGGACTGTAATAACACGGCATCCACTGAAGCATCAGTCGTGATGACGCTCAACATCGTCGCCATATTCGGCGCAATCATACCCGCGCCTTTTGCGATACCCGCAACTGTCACTTTCCCTCTGCTTAGTTGGACTTCTTGTTGTGCAAACTTGGGACGTGTATCGGTCGTCATGATCGCTTCCGCCGCTTGTTCCCAATGATCGCCCAATTGAGCCGAAGCTAAGTTCACCCCGTTTTGAATCGCATCCATGTTGAGATGGGTGCCGATCACACCTGTAGACATCACCAGCACATCTTCAGCATCACAGCCAACCGCGTCCGCGGTCAAGCGTGCCATCATCCCCGCGTTTTGTAACCCTAACTCGCCTGTACAGGCATTGGCACAGCGCGTATTCACGGCAACTGCACGAATCGATTGATTGTTCTTCGCTAACAGCGCCATATCAAAAATGACGGGCGCGGCTTTCATATGGTTGATGGTAAATACGCCAGCGGCGGTACACGGGCGGTCACTCACAATCAATGCAAAATCGAGCGCATTATTTTTCTTTAAACCGCAGTGTACCCCTGCGACGCGAAACCCTGCTACTTGTGCCATCACATTACTCCACAGAAGCCAACATGGCCGTTAATTTTTCGATGAGGACATCAACATGCGACTTTTCAATCACCAACGGGGGCACAAAACGAATGACATCCGTCCCCGCGTTGACCATCAACAACCCTGCTTCATAGCCCTTCTCGATGAACGGCGCAACATCGACGGTTAGTTCTAAACCCACCATCAAGCCTTCACCGCGAACATCTTTAAGCAGAGGGCTGTTGATCTCTGACAAGCGTTCTTTTAAATACGTTCCGACTTCGCTCACATGCTCAAGGAATTGAGGTTGATTGATGCGGTCAAAGACATACTTCGCCACGCTCGTGATGAACGGCCCCCCGCCAAATGTTGTGCCATGATCGCCGGGTTGGATATGCTGAGCAATCGCGTTCGTGGTCAAAATAGCGCCAATCGGCAAACCGCCAGCGAGAGGTTTCGCTAAGGTCATGATATCCGGCGTGACCCCGCTGTGTTGATGTGCCCACAATTTCCCTGTGCGCCCCAACCCGCATTGAATCTCGTCAAAAATCAGGGCTGCATCAAATTGATTGCACAGCTCACGCAGGGTTTGTAAAAACTCGGGCGTGGCGGCATGAATCCCGCCTTCCCCTTGGATCGGTTCGACAAACACCGCCGCCGTATTTTCACCGATGACAGCGCGCGCGCTGTCGATGCTGTTGAATTCCCCTAATACAGCGCCTGCCATCAAAGGCTTGAAAGGCTGTTGATATTTTTCTTTGGGGGTGAGCGCTAATGCGCCCATCGTCCGACCGTGAAACGCGTGGGTGAAGCTGACGATCTCAGTCTTGTGAGGGTTACCTTTGGCAATCGCGGCTTTACGCGCAAATTTGATCGCCCCTTCGTTGGCTTCCGCCCCGCTGTTACTAAAGAAGACCCGTTCGGCAAATGAATTTTCCACCAACGCCGACGCGAGTTCCGCTTGGGGCGCGGTGTAATAGAGATTGCTGGTATGGAGTAACCCACCGCCAGCGCTTTGAATCGCGTTTTGCAAACCGACATCGTTATAGCCCAAGGCGTTGACAGCGATCCCCGCCACCCAATCAAGATAGGCTTTGCCGTCTGTGTCATAAACAACCACCCCATCACCGCGTTCAAGGACAAAAGGAGGACGCTTATACGATTGAACAACGTTCTCATTTTCTAAAGTGATGATTGGGTTTGTTTGTGGTTCTAGCGTCACTTTTTTTGCTCCTCAATAGATGACCTTCTCGCGGTCATGATCCCCAAAAGAATTGCACTACTTTTGTTCTTGAAACTTCGACCAACCTAAGCGTTCTTCCACCCAACTTTGCGCGCCTTTTGCACCATCAACCCAACCATGTTGCGCTTCGTAACGAATGGTCGCTAAACACCAACTCAACACTTTTTCGATGACCGTAACAGGGACTTGCCCCGAATTCATCACATGTTGGATGATGCTTTGGCTGTAATCCGACGACTTCACCAGCGCGTTATAGATCAAGTGGTGCAGTTCGTGACAGTTAGCACACAACTGCAAGGTCACTTGGTTTTCCCCATGGGTTGCCACATCCCACAAATGATGCCGATGGGATGAGGGGTATCCACACGCGCTACACGGGGTTTTGCGTTCTTTCACCGTAGGCCGTCGGCGTTTCTTCAACCGACGATATTCTTGTAAACGATAGAAATCCGTCCAATATTCGATCACCTCTAAGCGTTCACTCGTTTTTGTGTAAGCTGTTAATACAGCGTCAAACGAAGCGGTGATTTCATCCCCTTGTTTGCCGGGGAATAAGTCCCGTACCAAGGTATATAACGCGGTTTGTGCTTCATCCACACGGGTTGTATCGGGTATCTTTTCTAATTGCTTCTTTTTCGCCATCAGGAATACCCCTACTCACTGACTTATAACGGTCCCGCCATGCGATAACAGGCCGACCAAGTTGGTGATGACAACATTCTTCACGCCACTTTCTAAGGCGTGTAAAGCCGTGTTCACCTTCGGAATCATGCCGCCGAAAATCGTGCCGTTTTCAATCAAGGTGCGGATATCTGCCTTTTGTAAGGCAGGCAGTAAATTGCCGTCTTGTAATACACCTTCGACATTGGATAAAAAGATCAAGCGGTCTGCGTCGATTTCAGCGGCGATTGCCCCTGCCACATGGTCGGCATTGACATTGAGATTCGATTCTTCCCCGTAACAGATCGGCGCTATCACGGGAATGGTGCGTTGCGATAAGATATCAAACAAAACTTGAGAACGTACCGTAACGACTTCCCCTGTAAAGCCCATGTCTTGGGTTGGGTGTACCATCTTCTGAGCACGAACCATCCCTCGATCCACGCCTGAAAGCCCGATGGCATCTATGCCCGCTTGGTATAACGTGCGCACCAAACGTTTATTCACAGACCCGCATAAAACCATCTCAACCAATTGTAAGGATTCCGCATCCGTCACGCGGATACCGTCCACATACTTCGGTTGTATCTTCATCTTTTCTTGCAGTGCGGTGATCTCTTTGCCACCCCCATGCACAATCACCACCGAGTGCTGAATCTGCTTGATGACCACGGCCAACTGCTGCAAAAATGCATCATCATCCAATTCATGACCACTTATTTTGATTAACCAACGCGATAATAAATTCATGGGTCATACCTCGATTACAGTAAGGCGGTCGTTTCCGGTAACCCAACCATTAGATTAAAACATTGTACGGCTTGTCCAGATGCGCCTTTGCGCAGGTTATCTGTCACACTGGTGATGTGAACGAACTGATCGGCGACAGGGGTGATGCTGATCGCACATCCATTGGTGCGAACAACATGTTTTAATGTCGCTTGCTGGCCTGTCGGAAGCACTTTCACAAACGGTTCACTCTGATAAGTTTCTGCATATAACGCCTGAACTTGATCGCTCTGCATTGTGTCGTTCAAATGCACGTAGATGCTCGCCATCAAACCACGATCAACAGGCAAAAGATGCGGGACAAAGATCACGTTGCCCGCTTCTGGAGCCAACTTTTGAATTTCTTGTTCAATTTCACCGACGTGGCGGTGTACTCTGCCCGGACTATACGGGGAAAAATTGCTATACACTTCCACGAAATGCAAGTTGGGTTTAGGCTCACGTCCAGCGCCAGAAACGCCTGACTTGGCATCGACCACAATCGGCTGACCTACCGATAAAGCATGCGTTTTTAGCAGTGGGTACAAACCGAGTAAGGTCGTTGTTGGGTAACACCCGGGGGAAGCAATCACACGCTGACCCGCAATGTGCGCGCGATTAAATTCCGGTAAACCATAGACAACAGGTAAAAGATGAGGGGCGGGATGTTCGTGGTTATACCATTGTTTATAAGATTCAGGGGTGGTTAAGCGTAAGTCAGCAGAGAGGTCAACGACGATTTTACCCGCGTCAAGCGCTTTCGCGGCGTATGTGGCCGATGCAACATGCGGTAACGCTAGGAAAACCACATCCACAGCATCCAGCGACACTTGATCGTGAGGTACATACGCTAAGGATGAAAAAGGAATTGACTGACCCGCATACGTCGATGATGTCCCAAAAACAAGCTCGACATGGGGATGCTTGGCTAAAATTTCGACCAAATCTTGGCCTGCATAGCCAGAAGCTCCAAAAATCCCTACACGATATTTTACACCTGTTGTCATATCCCCTCCTCAAAAAAAATCCCCCGACCTCTCCACAAAGTAGAGGTCAGGGGATTGCTCAGCGAATTTTAACGGTGGAAATCACATCGCTAATAGCAAAAATCCCATCATGACCTCATTGGTCTGCGGGCGACGGCTACGACGACGCAAAACTTCCACAAATAGATGCACAGTAAATCCATACTGAATAAAACACTTCAACTCAAACATGATTTTAGAGAACTTCTTATAACCTGTCAATTTCAGATTTAAGTCCGATTTTTTCTAATCAGGATTTTGTCAATAGACATATACTTTTCATTGACGCACCGTTGCATCACCTTTAGCATGAGCGCTAATATAATAAGGCGTGACCCTATGATTGAAGTGATACACCTCTCCAAAACTTATGGTGATTTTCTCGCGGTTGACCAAATTTCTTTCAAAGCAAAAAAGGGGCAGATCGTCGGTCTGTTAGGGCCGAATGGGGCGGGTAAAACCACGACGATGCGTATGCTGACCGGCTTCATTCCGCCGAGCAGTGGCAGCGCTAAAATTGCAGGCTTTGATATTTTGGAAGCGTCTTTAGACGCTCGCCGTCACATCGGTTATTTACCCGAACGCACCCCGCTCTATCTAGATATGACTGCCCAAGAATATGTCACATTTTGGGCGAAAATGCGCGGGTTGCGTTCGCCTTCAAAAGCAGTCAACAACATCTTGAAACGCGTCCAACTTTATGAGCAGCGACGCGTGTTGATCCGTAAACTCTCCAAAGGGATGCGCCAGCGATTAGGATTGGCGCAAGCGCTCGTTCATGACCCGTCAGTCATCATTTTGGATGAGCCGACGATTGGCATTGACCCGAAACAAGTGATTGAGGTTCGAGAAACAATCCGCGAAATTGGACATGATCATACCGTATTGTTCAGCACGCATATCTTAAGTGAGGCGGAACAAATCTGTGATCAAATTTTCATCATCAATCACGGCAAAATTGTGGCCGAAGGTTCGCCGGATGCCCTGCGTGAAAAATCCAGCCAGGGCAGTGTGATTTTTGTCGAAATTCAAGGAAGTGATCAAGAAAAATTGAAGCGCGCTTTCTTAGCCATCCCCACTGTGACTACAGTAGAAGCATCGAATCGTCAATTTCATATCCACACCAACTCAGAAAAAGATATTCGCGCTGAAATTTCGGCTGTCATCATGGCGCAACAGGCTTCGATCCTCGAACTACGTCGTGAAGTTTCCAGCCTCGAAAATATCTTTTTGCAGTTGGTGGAAGGGAACACAACAAAATGAGTCTGTGGTATGTGTTTCAACGTGAAATCCGCCAATATCTCACCACACCCGTCGCGTATACCATCGCCAGCGCGCTCCTCGTCTTCACGGGGATTTCCTTCATGCGTGAGGTTTATCTTTCGGCGGAAGCAACCACCCCTGTAAACCCTGCCGTCATTCCGATCATCCTCTCTTTCACGCTGATCTTCTTTGCCCCGCTGATGACCATGCGCTTGATCGCCGAAGAAAAACGTGAAGGCACGCTCGAGCTGCTCATGACATCCCCCGTACCAGAGACCAACATTGTCTTAGGTAAATTCTTGGGGGCATGGGGTTATTACACGTTGATCTTGATGATCACCTTCTTATATCAAATTGGACTTGGCACCATGACCGCCCAAGATTGGGGGCATGTGATGGCCGCATATATCGGCATTTGGCTATATGGAGGCGCGACCCTCTCGATCGGGTTGGTGTTTTCAGCCGTCACAGAAAATCAAATCGTCGCGGCCTTTTTAAGCGTGATCACATTGTTTTTATTGTGGCTAGGCGACCAAGCGGGTGATTTCATCGTCAATATTGATGTAGCGCGGGTTGTTCGTCAGCTTTCACTGCAAGGTCACTTTACAACCTCGTTTGCATCCGGCTTATTTCGCGCTGAAGATGTCGCGTTCTTTGCAGGCATCATTGTTGTGATGTTATTTATCGCCATCCGCGCGGTAGAAAATCAAAGGTGGCGTTCATGACGCGGTCTTCTAAAAACATCGTTATTAATCGCACCCAAGTCGCACAAGCTAGCGGGTTGATCGGCGCGATATTCCTGCTTCTCGGCTTGATCGGGTATGTAGGTACAGGCTTCCTCGCCAATTACTTGATTGTGATCTTGGTGTTGGGCGTCATAGGTCTAATCTTATGGGCTGTGCTTGCCCCGCGTGATTTTGCCGGTTTCCTCACAGGGCGAACGGTACGTTTTGGCACGCTCACGCTGTTTTCAACGTTGTTGCTGGTGGGGTGTGTTGTCCTCGTTTACGGGTTGTTACGCAACGCCGCGATCACGCTCGACATGACCGAAACGCAACGGTTCACGCTCAGCGCTGAGTCCGAACAACTGCTTCAGCGGGTGGTACGCCCGATCCGTTTTACGGGTTTTTATACCTCGGCAAACCTTGATGTCCGTGAAATTGATGATCAATATTTCCGACTGTATGAGGCCGCGACCAATGGCTTGATCACACGTGAATTTATTGACCCCGAAGAAGCGCCCGCCATCGCCCAAACCTACGGCGTAAACAACGATGCACAAGTGTTCATCTCCTATCTTAACGAAGATGGGACAACCGATTTCAACTCACTCGCGCGCGTGCCGTTGACGGTCAATCAAGAACGTGAACTCACCAATGCGATTGCGCGCCTCTTGGTGGCGAACACCATCACCGTCTATTTTGAAATGTCACATGGTGAACGTGATACACTCGGTGGCACTGCGGATGGTCTCTCAAGCATCAACGCAGGTTTACAAGAAACAGGCTTCATCACGATGCCCCTCGACCTGCAAACATTAGCCTCTAACAATGGGGATGTTCCTGCTGATGCGGCGGCGATCTTTTTTGTCGGCCCGACAACAGATTTAAGCCAAGCAGAGATCGATATTTTAGACCGTTATCTCAACCGTGGTGGATCGCTCTTTTTAATGTCCGACCCGCAATTTAACGAGGATCGCTTTCTCGCTCAAAATGGACTATTCAATCAATACTTATGGGATCATTACGGCATCCGCGCATTGGATACCGCAGTGGTTGACCCCGCAGTTAGCGGGCAAACTGCGCTGGACGTTTACAGCTCAACCGTGTTCATTGATTCAGATATTGGCGCACGCTTAGACCCTTCAGCCGGAACCGCGACCTTATTCCGCTTGGCTCGCGGTCTTGAAGTGAACCTCGAAAGTGCGCCTGAATCTATCGCCAATGGGCAGGTCATCCTCTCGTCTCCACAAAGTTGGGGGGAAACTAACTTTGAACTTTTATCCCGCACGAACACCTATCAAAACGATGTAAATGAGGACTTGCAAGGGCAACAAAGTTTAGTCGTTTGGGCATATCATTCAGATACCCAAGCTAAAATCGTCCTAGTGGGCGACAGTGACTTTGTGACCAATGGGCAAGTCACATCTGCAGCGGGGAATGGCATCCTGTTTACAGACAGCACCACATGGCTGACCAACCTCAGCAACACCATTGGCTTTGCGCCTCAAGGCTTTAGCACATCCCTTCCCTTCATTGGCGTACCGCGTCAAACGATAGATATGTTCGCATTTCTATTTGTGATCGTCTTGCCATCTGTCGTTTTCCTAACAGGAGCTTTTATATGGGCAAGAAGAAGTCGCGCGTAAAAAATTATTCCGCGCCCACCCATACCCTTTTAAGGCGCGAATATTTAACTTTTGTCGGCTTGGGTGTTCTCTTCATCGCGCTGTTGACGCTGACGGTTCTACAGAATACGCAGATGCAAAACCGTCAAAACGCCGAAGATATTGAAACATTATTAGTGTTTCCTAACCTGACGTTAGAAAACCTGCAAGCGGTGCGTCTAAATGATATAAGGGAAGGGCGAGAGATTATTCTTGTGAAATACCCTGATAATTCATGGGGACTTCCCAACACAGAATCGGGTCAATATGATCCCACATTCGCGCAGAACGTTCCGCGAACGATCATCTTATTGCCCTATCAACGGATCATCGAGAATCCCTCAGAACTTGAGTGGACCAACTATGGGTTGATTCCGACGCCACTTTTCCAAATCGAGTTTTTTACGCTTGAAGGGGAATCGCACGTGGTGGCGGTGGGGAATCGCGCTCCGTCTAATGCTGTTTATTACGCGCTCGTAGATGAACGGGAAGATGTCTATCTGATCGACCGCGCACCTATCGACTATCTGCTGGCGCAGATCATCCGTCCGCCGATCACGCCTTCACCTTAATTGAGGGGGAATAGAGGCAGTTATCATCCGTCCTCAAAAACAGGATGATCATCACTATTCGACTAAAACGGCACCATTCATAATGGTTATTTAAACTGCTTGACACGATTTTCATTTTGGGATACTGTTTACATTCTCTATGTAAACAGACAGGCGGCGTGCCTAACGCCGTCTGTTTTTGTGAAGCGTAAAACTGTCTTTGCTGTCTCGTGTAGAACGTACAAAATAGCGGACAGCTCACATTAATATATGGTAACCAATGTGCGCACAGTATTTTCTACTGTGTTATAGTTTAAATGAAACAAATGGTATAAAGCATGCTCAATGTAATGACACGTAAAGAAGAACTCCGCAATCAAATTTTAGAGAAGGCAAAGAAGAAAGGTCGCATTAGTTATGATGACCTTCTTGCTATGGTGCCAGAAGCGGAGCGTGATATTTCCATGATTGATGATCTCATGGATGAGTTATTAGAAACAGGCATTGAAATAAGCTCAAGTAGTGATGTGGATGATGCTATGTTTAACCCCAATTCAAAGTTGTCAGAGCCAGATTTTGAACTTCAAGCATTTGAAGACGATGAAGATTTCACCAATTGGTATGTTGATGAAGACTTAACTGGCGACGCGGGCTATCAACAAGCCCTCGATAGTGATGACGTTGTAGGTTTATACCTTAAAGAAGCTGGCCGTGTGCCGTTATTGACCGCTGAAGAAGAAGTTTCGCTTGCGAAACGCATGGAAGCGGCTGAAAAAGCGCAATACACACTCGACACCGAAGGCGAAATTCTGCCTTTAGATGATGTCTATACCCTGCGCGATACCCTTTATGATGGGGAAATGGCGCAAGAACATTTAATCCGTGCAAATGCACGTCTGGTCATCAGCGTTGCAAAGAAATATATTGGCCGTGGTGTCCCCTTCTTAGATTTGATTCAAGAAGGCAATATTGGTTTGATCCGCGCGACAAAGAAGTTTGATTACCGTCGTGGTCACAAGTTCAGCACCTATGCCACATGGTGGATTCGTCAAGCCGTGAGCCGCGCCGTTGCGGACCAAGGTCGTACCATTCGTGTGCCTGTTCACATGGGCGACCAACTGAACCGTATGCGCCGTGTACAAATGCGTTTAACCCAAGAATTAGGCCGTGACCCCTCCATTGATGAGTTGGCCGTTGGCATGGAAACGACACCGGACAAGATCGAGAATTTACTTGAAATTGCGCGTCGTCCTGTCAGCCTTGAAACCCCTATTGATGAAGATGGTGATGCGGTTTTTGGTGACTTCGTAGAAGACGTCAACAGCCCTGCCCCAGCAGAAGAAGTTGCGACGAACTTGCTCCATGAACAACTTAAGTCTTCGCTAGATCGTCTGCCTAGCCGTGAAGCGCAAATTTTACGTTTGCGTTATGGGTTGGAAGATGGTCGTGTGTATACGCTTGAAGAAGTTGGGCAAGCCATCGGCGTTACCCGCGAACGTGTTCGCCAATTGGAAGCACAAGCATTAAACCGTTTGCGCCAATCTTCAGCTCACGTTATCCTTCGTGACTATTTATACGAAGATTAACCAAGGAGCGTACCAAAGTGCAAGAAAGAAGTTCTCGTGGCCTCATGTTAGGTTCTCTCTTCTTGCTTGCTGTGGGAATGATTCTCCTCCTCAATAATTTTCTATTCATTAGCGGCTTCAACGTGACCACGTTGTGGCCGCTTTTGTTAGTTGTTTTGGGTGGCATCATTGTTTTACGTGGGGATATTCTCTCTGGCGGAAGTGGTCGAACCTTCGGTGTAACGCGTGGCAGTGTTGAAACTGCGGTATTAGAGATCAATTCGGGCGCGGTTGATGTCAAAATTCGCCCGCTAAGTCAACCTGGACGCTTAATCGCCGGGCAGTTTGCACCCAACACACGCCCTCAACTAGCCGTTTCAGAAAACCACGCTCATATCCAAATGGATCGTGCGTCAGCCCCATTACTGGCATTATCAGATTGGGAAATTGGCGTCGCCCATGACCTGCCATGGTCCATTTACGTCAGCACCCATTTAGGGGAAGTTGACTTTGACCTTAACGGTCTCATCTTGCAAAATAGCTTGATCGCTACGGGCATTGGAGATATTCGGGTCATTTGCCCCACAGAAGCGATGGAACCGTTAACCATTCGCTCAACGCTTGGGCGAATCCAGTTCATCACCCCACAGGGGATTCCTGCGCGCATCCGTGTGAAAGAAGGGCGTTTTTTCAGCGTCAAAGCGGATACAGAACGTTATGAGCAGGTCGAAGATGGGGTCTATATGAGTCGAAACTTTAACTCAGAACTGCCTGTGGTGGACGTTTATATCACAGGTTCTTTTGGCGATGCTTATATTGCGTAATATCTTATGACAGCACCAACCCATTACAGCGTGCTCATTCGGGATGGCATCGAAGAAGACATTCCTGAATGTGTCCGACTGGATCATCATTTTAAAACTGATTTTGTGTGGCAAATGAATGTTGAACGTGATGAATCAAGTTTCTCACAAGTCACTTTCAGAAAAGAACGCTTGCCCCGTCGCATGGAAAGTCAACATCCCGCTGACCCCAACCGTTTACACCTCACGCTTGAGAGACGGGATTGTTTTTTGGTCATTTCTCTACGTGACACAAATCAAATCATCGGCTACTTGAGCATGACGATGGACCCCATCTATCGGCTTGGGTTGATTCGAGACATCGTGATCCAGAATGAATTTCGCGGGAACAAACTTGCTGTACGCCTATTAAACGCCGCGCGGACATGGGGGAAAGAACATCAGCTCGTTCGCCTGACAGCAGAAATTCCAACCAAGAATTTCCCTGCAATTGAGTTCTTCCAGACGTACAGTTTTATCTTTTGTGGGTTTAACGAACGTCATTTTCTAAACCAAGACATCGCAGTATTATTCAGCCTCCCTCTACGCTGATACTGAGGAACAACGGCTGTGGACATCTTGATTGCAACCCTCCTCAAACTTCTAAATGAAACTTTAGCTTCCACTATTGTTGTCATATCGACCTCGTTTTTGTTGTGGAACCTCTCGCGCAATTTAAATGATCGAGTAGCGCGCACGTCCGCGTTGGTTTTAGGGTGCGTCACATGGGGCTATGTGTGTGATGTGTTCGTCTCACTAGGACCGGGCGTGGGCACTTATACATCCGTGTTACGCCTCCAGTGGATCGCCATCGCGTTCATGCCTACAGCGATGCTCCACCTTTCCGATGCGTTACTCGCCACAACAGGCTTACCCTCACGCGGTAGACGACGTAAAACCATCCGTCTGCTGTATCTGGTCAGTGTGATCTTCATCATCCTTGCAGCCTTTACCGACTTGTTGATCAAACCAGTTCCGCTGCAGGTGGCCTATTTCCCTGATGAAGAATTTGTCAGCACGGAAGCAGGCGAACTTTTCCCTGTCTATATTTTCTTCTTTGTGAGCATCGTCACGTTCGCATTCATCAACTTACAAAGAGCGAAAGACCGCTGTTTAGCCCGGAGTACCCGTCGCCGTATGGGGTATTTACAATATGCGATCTTATTACCGTCGCTCGGCATCTTTCCATTCTCGATTTTGTTGGGAAGTGGCGCGGAGTACAGCATCACAGGGTTAATCCTCGTCAACATCGCCAATATCGGCGTGGTGCTGATGCTCCTTTTCCTCGCCTACCCGCTCTCATTCTTTGGGTCGCGCACAGCCGACCGCGTCATCAAACGTGACCTGCTGCAATTCATGTTGCGCGGGCCAGCAACCAGTCTCTTAGCGCTGGTCACGATATTTTTCACGATCCCTGCAACTCGCATTTTCGGCCTTCCCGGCTTGGATTTTATGCCGTTCGCGGTGGTCACGGTGATTCTTGTTTGGCAGTGGTTTATCCATCTCGCCCTGCCCTATTTAGAACGCCGATTGATCTATACCTCTCAAGAAGATTATGAGCAGATTGAGAAATTATCCACGCTTGCAGAGCGCCTCTCAACCCCTTCTGATCTGCAACAATTATTAGAAGCGGTTCTCAGTTCAACGTGCGATTACTTGCGCGTAAATACGGTCTTTGTAGTTGCCTTTCAACCTCAAACTGAGATTGTCGCAGTCATCGGCTCAACGCGCCCCAGCCTCGAAAGCCTCACCCACGAAGAAGCACACCTGATCGAGCTATTGAGTCAAGATGATGACCTGCTCAAAAAATGGCAGTCCTTTTGGGTCGCCCCGCTGTACAGTCAGCGCACCGCTGATGATGAAACTTTGATCACGGGGATGTTTGCGCTCCAAGCCCGCGCAAATGAAATCGACCTCAATGCAGATGAAATCTATATGCTCAGAAAGTTCATCACGCAGGCCGCCCAAGCCATTGATGATCGCAACCTGCAAAGCGAAATCTACGCTTCCCTTGAAGGGCTACTGCCTCAAATGCAGTTGACCCGTAACATCACCAATGTGATTGAATACCGCCCGGGCTATGCTGTTAAAAACGCAAACCCGCAAGAAATCCTTGCTGACCCCGAACAATTTAGAGAACAGGTACGGGCTGCTTTACGGCATTATTGGGGTGGCCCGGGCCTTTCTAGCAGTCGTCTTTTAACGTTACAGAGCGTTCAAACCCTGCTTGAAGAAAATGATCAAAGTGCGCCGAAAGCACTGCGCTCGTTATTGCAAAAGGGGGTGGATGCGCTTCGCCCTGAAGGCGACCGTAAGTTACTTGCGCCGGAATGGACACTCTATAACATCGTGGAAATGCGCTTTATCAAAGGGCAAAAAGTCAAAGAAGTGGCGCAGAAACTTTCTGTCAGCGAGGCCGACTTTTATCGCAAACAGAACGTCGCGATCCAAGCCGTCGCAGAAAACATCCTCAAGATTGAGCATGAAGCATCAGAAACAAAACAATCTTCCAACACACCTCAATAAGTTTCATATCATGAACTTATACTGAATTGAATATTATTTCGTATTAATGATATACTGATTCAGTTGACAAAAATCAAACGTTATCATTATAGTTTCTCCCTAGCACAATGATTTTTAGCCAATTTTTCAAGAACACTCAAAATGTGATATGACTTTTTATTGTTAATTAAATTGAGGTTATTCATAATGCCAAATGAATCTCAACACCGCGAAGATATCCCCTTAACATCGAATCTAGAGGAATCCTATTGGGCTATACTCCTAAATGATAATAACTACGCTGAACCTGTAACAGATCATCAATCTTCTGAAAATGACTTTCCGCCCTATGATTTCTACACACCCACCCCCTACGATGTTGGTCCTTTATCTCTAAAAATAGAGGATACTTCTACTACGATATGGAAAGCCATTCAACAGCTTGCCGAAGCGGATGAAGTGGTTGAATGTATCGTAGTTTCCAGCAACCGCGGGGGCTTACTGGTAGAGTGGGAATCGTTGCGCGGGTTTGTTCCAGCCAGCCAGTTGATCGATTTCCCAACCACCTCTCACATCGACCAACGCCGTAATGCGCTTAATGACCACATCGGCAAAAAACTACTTCTGCGTGTAATTGAACTGGATGTGGAAAATAATCGGCTCATCTTGTCCGAACGGGCCGCACGCGCCAACCCGGGCGAACGCGCAGGGATTTTGTACCGCCTTAAAGAAGGGGATGTGATTCAAGGGGTTGTCACAAATCTCTGTGATTTTGGCGTTTTTGTCGACTTGGGTGGTTTAGAAGGCTTGATCCACATCAGCGAGTTGAGCTGGGGGCGTGTCAATGCGCCTTCTGAATTTCTGAAAGCCGGCCAAAAGGTCGAAGTCTACGTGCTCAATGTGAACCACCAAGAAGAACGCATCGCCCTCAGCATCAAACGTCTGTTTCCTGACCCGTGGATTCACGTTCACGAAAAGTATCATATTAACCAAGTAATTACGGTAAAAATCACCAATGTCGTAGACTTTGGCGCGTTTGCGAGAATTGAAAAAGGCTTAGAAGGTTTGATTCATGTCTCTGAATTAGCCGAAGGTCAATTTTTACATCCCCGTAACGTCGTGCAAGAGGGACAAATCGTTCAAGCCCGCGTCCTCAGCATTGATGGCCAGGCGCGTCGGCTCGGTTTAAGCTTGCGCATACAAGAGTAATTCACTCGTCTTTTTCAGCATGGTCATTTCAGCAGTTAGTGCTTCGGCATTAACTGTTGAAGTGCTAAACTCCACTTCCTTCTCAAAAATTCATCATTATTTCTCAGCAAAATGACGCTCGTTTGTGCTATGATTAGGTCTCACTCAAATTCTACTGGTATGTGTTGAAAGAGGTTGTGGTACGTGGCTGGGTTAAATGCAAATGAACCCAAACCTAAAGTTGCGCGGGATGCAAAGGCTGAAAAAGCAAACCGCACAACCCAAAAGAAAGCCACGAAAGTGCCCCCTACCTCAACGCCAGACCCTCAAAAGCAAGACCGACTCACGGTCAAACCCGAATTCTGGGACCCACTTTTAGACAGTATCCCCCCTTGGATTGATGAAATCGCCGCTATTTTATTGGTGGTATTTGGGGTGGTCTCGTTTCTTTCTCTGCTCAATGTCTCGTCAGATGCCACCATCGCCGCCGCATGGTCGAATGCGCTGACAGGGTTGTTTGGACAAGGTGCGCTCATCGTCTGTGGGGGCATTTTCCTCTTAGGAATCATTATCTGGCTTCCGAAACTAGGGATTGTGATTCGTTTCCCAACCCAACGCATCCTCGCGATTGAATTTGCATTTTTCTCAATCCTCGCCCTGCTCCATTTAAATTCAGGCGAAAGTGAGCTAAGGCGTGCGGCAGGCCTTGGTCAAGGCGGGGGTCAAGTCGGATGGGCATTCAGCACCGCCGTGAGCAGTATCGTCGGTATCCAAGTCGCCGCGATTATTTTTGGGGTCATCCTCGTTTTGAGTATTGCGGTTGTCTTGGGTCTGAACCGTCGCCAGTTGGGCAATTGGTTAAAGAGAAGCAGTCAAAAACTCCATGCTTACGGGGAAGAATTGCGCGCCCCTTATCAAAAAGCACGCCAAGAGGCGAAATCGCGGTTAGATGATGCCCACAGCACCCCTGTCAAATTGATGGATACTGACGCCCCGCAACTGCTGATGCCTACGGCGGCACAAACCCAACGCATTAAACATTATTCACTCATGCGCATCAAGGTGAACCTCGCGAATATTCCGCCGTCGTTGCGTCAAGAGTTACGCAACGCCTCTCAAGCGAATACAGCCGCTGAACCCCAAGAGGCATCCGCACCAACCCCAACGGTAAGTGCGGAATCCTTGCCAATTTTCCAACGCAAGGAAAATAACTTTAATGCCATCGGCACGATCAAAGGGAAACCGGGCAAAGCCAGCGGGCCTTTATTGGTAGAACGGCCTGATGGACGCATGAAACGTTATTTCACCGTGTCAAATCTAAAAGAACCACGTAGTAACATCAAGCGGGATGCGAACCTTCCTAGCATTGATCTTCTGCGCAATACCGAACTGAACTTGCCAAATGAGCAGGAAATCAATCAAAACGTCGTCTTGATCGAAAACACACTGCTTGAATTTGATATTGATGTGGATGTGGTGGATGTCAAAGTGGGGCCAACAGTCACTCAATATGCCGTTCAGCCTTACGTGGATAACAAAGACATCCCGAACCCAAATGCCGAATCCCCGACATTCAGCCGTACCCGTGTGAGCAAGATCGCCTCTCTCGCAAATGATCTTGCCTTAGCCTTGTCTGCTCGGCGGTTACGCTTGGAAACGCCTGTGCCGGGTCACAGCTACATCGGCATTGAAGTACCGAATAAAAACCCGAGCGTGGTCGCCCTGCGTTCTGTGTATGAAAGCAAAGCCTACGCAGAAATTGCAGCGAAGAAAAAAGCACCCCTGCTCGTTCCGCTAGGGCGGGATGTTGCAGGCGCGCCAGTGGCAATCGACCTCGTCACAATGCCTCACCTACTGATCGCGGGAACGACGGGGTCGGGCAAATCCGTTTGTATCGCGGCGATTGCGGCGTCGCTCATCCTCGATAACACACCCGACATGGTCAAGATGGTGATGCTAGACCCGAAGATGGTGGAACTGAGCCGTTTTAACGGAATTCCGCATTTGATCGGCAACGTCGAAACCGATCAGGAACGCATCATCGAAGTGTTACATTGGTGCACGCGGGAAATGGATCGTCGTTACCGCCTTCTCGAAGAAAACGCGGCGCGTAACATCGACATCTATAACTCACGTTTGGGACGACGCAAAAAGGATGATCAGCTTCCGTACATCGTCGTGTTTGTGGACGAAATCGGCGACTTGATGATGAGCAAACCCGACGAAACAGAAAAGACAGTGACACGCCTTGCGCAGATGGCGCGCGCCGTCGGAATCCATTTGATTGTCGCTACCCAACGGCCAAGCGTGGACGTGATCACAGGGTTGATCAAAGCGAACTTCCCTTCCCGCATTTCATTTGCAGTGGCTTCCAGTACGGATTCGCGCGTCATCTTAGATGCTGTCGGCGCGGAAACACTCATGGGCAAAGGCGATATGCTCTATATGCCTGCGGATGGCATGGCGCCACAGCGTTTGCAAGGCTGTTTCATCAGCGATGATGAAGTGCGTGCGCTGACCAAACATTGGAAAGACTGGACTGCCCAACAAATTGCAGACGGCAAGATTGACCCTAAGAAGAATAGCCCATGGGAACGCGGTTTAACACGACGCGAATTCCTCGCTGAAACAGACCCGATGCTCGAACAAGCGATTGAGTTGGTCATCGCTGAACAAGATGCTTCGGCCTCGCTCATTCAACGTCGCTTAGGCTTAGGCTATCCTCGTGCGGCGCGCATCATGGACCTTTTAGTTGAGCTGGCAATTGTGGGTGAAGTCAAAGATGGGGGGCGTTCGCGTGAAGTCCTCATCAAACCGGGGAAAGACCCCTTCAAAGACTTGATCGATGAGAGGATGAATAAGGCAAACACCCCACCAGAAAATTAATGTATGGGGTTCAAAATTTCGGGAACATCCACGACAGGGCGATTGACCATCTTGGAAACGGCATACGCGTCCATGCGGTCGGCATCATAGCTGTCGAGGAGTGGCATCACCACATCCGCAGGCAAATCCGTTTTATCGAGCCAAAGAGAATACTCATTTGGGGACAAAATCACGGGCATCCGCTCATGAATTGGCTTCATGAACTCGTTCGCGCTGGTGGTGATGATCGTAAATGTCTTCAATTCATTTCCGCTGGGGTCATTCCAAATTTCCCACAACCCTGCAAGAGCAAAGATCGGTTCATCTTTTAAGTAGATATACAGAGGCGTTTTAGAGCCGTCATCTTCTTTACGCCACTCAAAAAAACCTGTCGTTGGCACTAAACAACGACGACGTTTTAAGGCCGTGCGAAAAGAAGGTTTTTGATCCACCCCTTCCCCACGCGCATTAATCATCTTGTTGCCAATAGCAGGGTCTTTTGACCACGACGGTACCAAACCCCATTTAAGGTAATCAACCTGTTTTGGGTTCGCATTGGTGATCACCGCGACAGGTTGGCTCGGCGCAATATTAAAGCGCGGGGTAATTTCGGGAATTCCATCTAAATCAAATGCCTGCTGAAGTTGAGTGCCATCCGCATTTAAGGCAAACCGTCCGCACATGGTTTCGCTCCCTATTTTTTAGGTTGATCCACACGTCCCAATTCAGCAATTTGACGCACCATCGCTAACACAGCGAGGCCAATCGAAATCATCTCACCTGTGCCAACACGCCGTCTGCCCTGCGGGTTCACTTCAATATCATCTTCTACGGCGCGAGAATAAAAATAGGCTGAAAGCAGACCCAACAATACGCCTCCAGCAGCCCCAAATAAATAAGAACGGGTACGCATGGAATTTAACTCTTCCTCATTATTGGATGGAATAATTGACATAGGTTCATTCCTCTCTGAGTTACCGTTTACAACCTTATTCGTTTTCACTTGTTGGTGGGTGCTTAGGTTCAATTTTCTTCACCCAATGCGAGACAACACGCTCTAACCCCGCAAATTTTGCATTCACATTTGCACTTTGCTTCACAGCAACTTCGCTGGCTTGTTGGGTACGGTTGGCAAAACTGATCGACAGCTTCTCAAGTTTTTGCAACGGTACCGTCAGCAGTTTATGCCCATGTCCCGTTGCAACTGCCGCGACAACCATCAGCAGGTAGATGGGAAATAGACACAGTAAAAAAGGGATTAAAATAAAGATACAGAGGAGAGAATTCGCGATGATGTCTCTCTGCAAAGGGTTGGGAAGCAGAGCAACGATCACCAAGATTGCTATAAGCCCAACAAAGCCTAAAATAACGGGGAGATAAATCTGCAACCATACATTACGTCGATGCGCCTTCATCGTTTCTTCAAGGCGGGTTTGTGGGTCTATAGGCAGCTTCTCTTCAGGTCTTTGTGTGGATTGGTCAACACCTATCGCCATACACGATTCCTAAATTTAGTAAGTTCAAGATAAGACCACAACATCAAAGGTTAAACATTGCCATTTTCATAGCTCATGCATAACAATGTATATTCTACCATGAGGATACCGCATCTTTTGTATTTCATAAGGGAACTTTCATGTCATTTACACTTACGGTTGCTGAAGAAGTTAACCAAGCGTTAAGAAATAACCAACCAGTCGTCGCACTGGAATCCACCGTCATCACCCATGGGCTACCCTACCCTGCCAACGTCGAAACCGCGTTGGGGATGGAACAGGCCATTCGCGAACAAGGCGCTATTCCAGCCACCATCGCCGTCTTGAAGGGCGAAATTCATGTAGGGCTATCCGAATCTGTCATTGATGAACTAGGCCAAACCCCTAGCGCCCGCAAAGTCAGCCGTCGCGATATCGCGCTGAGCGTTGCCTTGAAACAAACAGGCGCGACTACTGTCGCAGGGACGATGATTGTTGCCAAAGAAGCAGGTATTGATGTGTTTGCAACGGGCGGTATTGGCGGTGTGCATCGCGGGCATCCGTTTGATGTCTCGGCTGACTTGCTCGAATTGGGACGCACCCCAATTGGCGTCGTGTGCGCGGGTGCAAAATCCATCCTCGATTTGCCCCTCACCCTCGAAGTTTTGGAAACGCATGGCGTTCCGATCATCGGCTATCAGACCGATTCACTACCCTCTTTTTACAGCCGTAACAGCGGGTTGCCCATCGATCAACGGATTGAAACCGTTGAAGAAGCGGCGGCTATCCTGTATGAAATTAAACGCATGAACATGGAACATGGCGCGTTAATCACCGTGCCCATCCCCGCTGAATATGAATTGCCGTTTGAAGAAGCGGAAGCGGCCATCATCCAAGCGACTGAAGAAGCTGACCGTGACGGGATTCGTGGAAAAGCGATCACCCCTTACGTGTTAGCCAAAGTCGTCGCCTTGACCGAAGGACGTTCACGCGCCGCCAACACTGCGCTGCTGCTCAATAATGCACGGGTGGGCGCGCAGATTGCGAAGGCATTAACTCGCCTATAGCGAGGAACTAACTGTTATAATGGCGCAAGTTTTAGGAATAGGCTCATCAAATGCAGAGATTGTTTTCTAGTCTCTGCATAGTTAAGGAATTGTATGCGGATTCGTGTTAGCGGACGTGCCCCTTTACAGGGAACTTATCATCCTTCAGGAAGTGCAAATGCGGCGCAGGCATTAATCGCGGCGGCATTACTCACGGAACAGCCTGTGACGTTACATAATATTCCCGACACGGAAGCCGTATCCGCATTAATTGAAGTCGCTGAAAGTTATGGCGCTGAACTCACAAAGCAAAAAAACACGCTGGTGATCACAGCGCCCCAACTCAAAGGGCGCACGATCACACACGGCGAAAACAATCAAAGTTTAGGGGTTATTTTGCTGGTCGCACCGCTGCTCGTTCGCAGGCAGTTTGTGCGCTTAGAAACTGATTTGCCCCTCAACCGAATCCGCACCCATTTAGAAGCCATGCGCGACCTCGGCATTGATGTGGTCAATAACAACGGTAGTATCGAAATGCGTGGCATCGCATGGGATGAAAAAGAAGTCCTGCTCACCCAACAAAGCGTGACGGCCACCGCGCTCATCATTTTGTTAGCATCACGGTTGGGCAAGAAGACGACCCTCCATAACGCGGCGAGTGAACCGCACATCCAAGATTTATGCAGTCTGCTCCAGCAAATGGGCGTAAAAATTGAGGGGTTCGGCTCAAACCTACTGGTGATTCATGGCACAGACGATCTTCAGAGTGCAGAATTCACCATTCGCCCTGACCATATCGAAATCGCCAGTATTGCTGTGATCACAGCGATGACGGGCGGGCGGGTACAAATTGAGGGGATTCGCCGTCATGATTTACAGATGGCAACCAAAGTGTTTCGCGGTCTCGGCATCCAGTTTGATGTCGATGAGCAAACGCTCTACATCCCGCATCACGGCCAACTGTTGGTTTCCAACCGTGAAGAAGATGTAGATGCGTCTATCGAAACAACGCCTTGGCCGGGCTTCCCTTCAGACTTGATCGCGTTGGCGACAGTCACCGCCACACAAGCCAGAGGCACGTCACTCATTCACGAAAAACTTTTTAACAATCGGCTTTTATTCGTCGATAAACTTAAGGCGATGGGCGCACAGATTGTCTTAGCCGACCCCCACCGCGCAATTGTGATTGGCGCGACCCCACTACGTGGCATCTATATGGATTCGCCAGATATTCGTACCGGCTTGGGGATGCTTTCAGCGGCGATGGTTGCGCATGGCGATTCGGTCATTGATAACGCGCAGTCGCTGGATTACACCTTCGGGGGCATCATCAATAAACTGGTCGCCCTCAATGCACAGATCAAATACGAATAGACCATGACAACCGAAAGACAATTTCGCGAGGTTCATGGCATTCGCACGGCGTATCATATTTGGGAAACCCAAACCGCCCATGCCCCAACAGTTTTATGTTTACACGGTTGGGGCGCAAGTTTAGATTTGATGGCGCCTGTTGCCGAACGCTTAGCGCCGTTAGGGTATCGTGTCATCACCTTAGACCTACCGGGCTTTGGCGAAACCCAAGAACCGCCTCAAGCGTGGGGGGTGCCAGAATATGCCCGCTTTGCCATCCAGTTTTTAGAGGCATTTCAACAAGAGCGTGTCCATGTGATCGGCCATTCTTTCGGTGGGCGAATGAGCTTAATCCTCGGCGCTGAATACCCAGATCATTTCCTCAAATTTGCGTTGGCAGACAGCGCAGGCGTCCCACCCAAGCGCGATATCACCAGCGAAACACGCCTAAAAGCCTATAAAACGATCCGTGATGGCTTACAAAAGGTTGGGCTTAAGACGCTCTCTAATAACCTGCGAGAAACCTACAGTCAACGGTATGGTTCGGCGGATTTTCAGAATACCAGTGGGGTAATGCGCGAGACGATTGTGCGCGTCCTCAATCAAGATTTACTGCCTTACGCAGGGCGAATCACACACCCGACCCTGTTGTTCTGGGGAACAGCCGACGAAGATACCCCCCTCTGGCAAGGTGAACTGCTAGAAAAAACGATCCCCAACGCAGGCTTGATCCGCTATGAAGGCGCGGGACACTACAGCTATCTAGAACATTTATCGGAATTTATCCACGTTGTAGATTACTTCTTCAAAAACGACTAATAAGGTTTTGATATGACATCGGTTTACATGCTCATCATTCTTATGATCTGGGGAGTTGGCACCGCCTATCGTGCCTACCGCCAAGCGCGTTTTTATCAGATTGAAGAATATATGAGCATGCGCTACTTGCGTTGGTATGCGCGTTCGGTTGAGCGTCTGTTCCCCAAACGCACGATCATCGCATGGTTTTTGAGCAGCCTGCTCGCCTTCATGATGAGCGAAGCGCCCGGCACGTTATTCCCCGCGTTAATTTTGATCGTCGGGAGTATCATCGCAAATCTGCCCCCTAAAGAAGGGGAAATCAAAAAGGCCTTTAAGGCCACCCCAAGAGCAAAACGATTATTAATTGCAACGTTTGTCCTCATCATTTTAGGCTTCTTGATCGATATTTGGGTGTTCAATCAGATCAACCCTTCACGCGAAGAGTTTTGGCTTCTGCTTGCGTCCGGCGCAGGATTGATCGAATTCTTGCTTGCCCCTATTTATCTCGTCGGCGGGAACCTCGTCGCGAAGCCTTATGAAGCATGGCAGCGCCGCCGCTTCATTGAGCAAGCGCGAAAGGTGTTAGAGACGGTACGCCCGAACGTCATCGGCATCACCGGAAGTTATGGCAAGACCAGCACCAAAACCTTTCTCGCGCACTTTCTCAAAGATCGCTACAAAACCTACCCGACCCCCAAAAGTTACAACACGTTGATGGGGTTATGTTTGGCCATCAACAACGATTTGGCCGATGATCTCAGCATCGAATATTTCATTGCCGAGATGGGGGCGTACGTCCCGGGTGAGATCGAACGCATCTGCGATTTGGTACATCCCACTACAGGCATCATTGTCGAAGTTGGGCCACAGCATTTAGAACGTTTTGGCACTATCGAGAATGTCGCAACCGCAAAATATGAATTGATCAAAGCCCTGCCGGAAGATGGTGTGGGCATCTTTAATTGGGATAACCCGCATGTCCGCGCCATGTTTGAAAAAGGCTATCCTCACGAATGTATCGCCGTCAGCCAGCAGATCAACTTTGACGAATTTACAAATTCGCTTCCGCACCTTATCGCCAGTGAAGTAGAAGAAACGCTCAACGGGTTACGCTTCACTGTGACAGACCGACGCACCAATCAATATGAAACGTTCGATGTCCCCTTAAATGGACAACATAACGTTACCAATATCCTCTTAGCGACGGCGGCGGCGTTGCATGAAGGTCTCACCCTCAAAGATATTGCCCGCCGTGCCCGCACCCTCACCCCCGCCGAAAGCCGACTTGTGAAACAGTCTACAGCATCCGGCATCACGATCATCAACGACGCTTACAGCGCAAACCCCGCAGGGGCAATTTCAGCCTTAAAAGTTTTAAACCTCTACCAAAATGGCAAGCGCGTATTGGTAACGCCGGGCATGGTCGAACTTGGCGACTTGATGGATGTAGAAAATCACAAACTAGGCATAGAGGCCGCCAAATACGCCACCGATATTATCCTTGTTGGCAAAGAACAAACCCGCCCTATTCAAGCAGGGTTGGCCGAAGCGCAGTTTTCAAGTGACCATTTGCAGGTTGTAGACACCCTTGCCGAAGCCATTCAATGGTACGAGCGCAACTTAAAAGCAGGCGATACCGTATTATTTCTTAATGATTTACCTGATACCTATTCAGCAAAATCAAGCTAACGCAACAGTCGTGTTTTAGCATTGGAGAAATACCTCATATGGAGCTTGGTCAAGCCGCCCTTTTATCCCTCGCAAGTGGGCTTATTGTTGTCTCTGCCCTGTTGACAATCGTCCCTATCTACCCGGGGATCATCGCCACGTATGGCATTATTTTGGTCACGGCGTTCCTTAATAACTTCGTGAACATCACCCCGCTTGCGTTCATCGTCATTTCGGGGATCATGCTGTTCGGCTTCACCAGTGATTTTTGGCTTCCACTGGTCGGCGTAAAAACCGCAGGGCTTTCGCTGTTATCAGGGGTCGGTTCGATTGTCGGCGGGCTGGTGGGAACTTTCATCATCCCTGTGCCCATTATAGGCACGCTCGTGGGGACGATTGCAGGCGCACTTCTGGTTGAACTGCTCTTGTATCGAGAGATGCGCAAGGCGATGATCGCCGGTAAAACCGCCCTCAAGTTATTTATGGTGGGCTATGCCATCGAATTTGGGACGGTCGTTCTCATGACGATTCTTTTTTTCGTGAGTCTGTTCAGCACGCGGTAAAATAGAAGGATCGTTGCTTTTATAAGGAATTCATCATGGTTGAATCAACGATCCTTTTTACTACGCTGTTTGCTATGCTCGGGGTTTTATTCATCTCGCTGATCCCTTTTGTCCCTGGCCCGGGTCTGCTTTGGTTAATCACCCTTTTATTTGGTGTCCTTGACCAGTTTCAACACCTCACGTTGATCCCCTTCATCTTCATCAGCATGTTGATGCTGGCAGGCTCCACTACCGATTTCTGGATGCCCATGCTCGGCATGAAAACGCGCGGAGCCTCATTCAGCAGCGTTTTGGGAACCATCGGCGGCGGTTTAGCGGGAACTTTCATCGTGCCGATTCCGCTGCTAGGGACGTTCGCAGGGGCGATGACAGGCGCACTTCTGCTCGAACTTCTACGTAACGGCAATCTACGCCAATCATTTAAATCTGCGGGTTTTGCGCTAGAATCCTATCTGCTTAGCATGTTAGTAGAGTTTCTTATCGGGGTCGCAATGATTGCACTTTTTGTCGTGAGCATTCTCATAACAACTTAAGCAGTTGCCCCCATACTTAAGCAGCAACAGAAAGCGATTGAACCTTTTATGAGCGTAAAACGCCCATTAACTATTGCAGTGATTTTTGGTGGCCGTAGTGTTGAACATGATGTGTCGATTGTCACGGGTCATCAGGTCATCGATGCTTTTGATAAAACGCGCTACGAAGTCATTCCCGTGTATATCGACCGTGAAGGTCGGTGGTTTACGGGTGACCCGTTACTCAACCTCAAAAACTTTCAAAATGACGTGACAATTCTCGCTGGGGTTACCCCAGTCCTTTTATCCCCTGCGGTCAATCATCACGGCTTGATCATCAACCCGAACCCATCGGGATTATTCGCCAAGAGTCAAATCAAGCGCATTGATGTGGTGTTCCCGACAATTCACGGTTCACATGGGGAAGATGGCACCTTACAAGGCTTACTAGAGCTGGCAGATATTCCTTATGTTGGCTGTGGGGTGCTTGCTTCCGCGCTCGCCAACGACAAAATTATGAGCAAGACCGTCCTGCAAACATTCGGTGTGCCCGTCGTAGATGGCCTGAGTATTATGCGCGGTCATTGGCAGCAAGACCCAGAAGCGATCTTAGCCAAAATTCAAAACACGTTTGAATTCCCCGTGTTTGTAAAACCCGCCACGCTAGGTTCAAGCATTGGGATTAACCGCGTCGCCGACGCGCATATGCTTCCTATCGCACTCGACGTTGCCTTCAACCTCGACGCGCGCGTGCTTGTTGAGCCAGCAGTGACCCATTGCATCGAAATTAACGCCTCTGTTTTAGGACATGGAACAGAATTCACGGTTTCAACGTTAGAACAACCAGTATCATGGGAAGAATTCTTAACCTACGAGGAAAAATATCTTCGTGGTGGAGATGGCATGAAAAGCGCGGATCGAATCATCCCCGCGCCGATTGACGAGGCGTTGACTCAACAGATTCAAGCCCACGCAAAAACTGCATTTGAGGCAATTTCTGGTTCAGGGATTGCGCGGATTGATTTTCTTGTGAAGCCCAAGACACAGGAAATCTTTTTAAATGAGATCAATACCATGCCCGGCTCACTCTCGTTTTATCTGTGGGAAGCGACGGATATGCCAGCGAGTATTTTGGTTGAACGGTTGATCCAAATCGCTCGTGATAAAAACACGGAAAAACGACGCAATTCCTATGATTATCGTACGGACTTAATTACACTCACCCAACAACGCGGCGCAAAAGGCGCAAAGGGTGTAAAAGGAATTAGGTCCAAACTTAATTAAGCTCTTTGTAAAGAACACTTCTATGAATGTTCAAGGGATGTTTTCTGTGTCGGATGGATTTAACACTCAAATAGTAAGACATCATTTTCCACGTATGATGTTTGTATGCGTGGTTATCGCCATCGCCACTGCTTGTACACAAGCTCCATTGGCAGCACCGACGCTCCAAGGGCCGATTGTCCCAACCCGTATCCCTACCCAACAAACAACGATGATCGCTATGGTCACGGAAGAAGTGACGCCAGAGGTCACGGCACACCCCACTGCTGAATTCACGGAAGTCGTCATTACGACAGAACCGACGGAAGAAGTCACATCTCCGCCATCTGCGACGGCCGAACCGACGCTCACGCCTGAACTCACAATCACAGAAACGGTGACCTCTACGCCGACTGCGACAGAACCCTTTACCCTCGACCCAACGCTTGCACCCACAGAAGAAAATCTCGCCCCTGTGGTGTATCAAAATACAACCTCATGGTATGACGAGGTGATTCAACCGTCGCCCTTAATCTTAGGGAAAGCGGTTGAAAATACTATTACGCATGATGAGCCTCTATTCCTTTATCACTACTATGCTACTGCGGGTGAACTGATCTCGATTGAGATGTTAAAAGAGAACGAAGGGGCAACGCTCGACCCCTTTATTATTGTGGTAGACCCTAAAGGGCGTGAAGTTGTTCGAAGCACCAATGATGAATCCACCAACACTCTGAGTGCAGAAGTGCGTGGGATTCGCTTGAGTGAAACCGGACAATATATCATCGTCGCCACGCGAAACACCCAACGGATGGGACAAACACAAGGCGCATTCTCGCTCACCCTATACAGCGCGCAAGCAGATGAAACCACAGTAGGAACCGTTTCATCGACAATTAATTACGGCACCGTGTTGAGAGAAGCGCTCACCGAAACTACCCCTGAACGTGTCTACACGTTTCGAGGGATTCAAGGCGACCAAATCACAATTTTCATGAACCGTGTGAACAACCAGCTTGATCCACGTATTTATCTCGAAAATAATACCGGTCTACGGCTCACCTTTAACGATGATGATCTCTCGCGCGGGGTGATTGAAGCGCACATCACAACGTTCATTTTGCCACGCACGGGCTATTACAGTATCGTCGCTTCACGATATGCAGCTTCGCCAAATTACGGGGAATTTGAACTGAAGCTTTCTAAAGTGGGCAGTGTTGCCGAAGAAGACAATACCCATTACAGCGCCCTGCTCGACTGGGAAAACACACGAACCTATGGCGAAAACGGCTTCTTCTATTTTAATTCTGCGGCAGGTCATCTGTTAGTCGAAGATGGCAATACGACAATTGCTCAGGCACTCATCACTTTCTGGTTGCCCCCATTAGAAGCCAATCAACGCCTTGAAAATGCTACGCTACGCCTTGAACCTTGTTATGCTTTTGGCGATGGGTTCACGGGCTTAGGGCCACTCACCATCTACCGTGACTTTTTTGGACGGTTTGACCGTCCTGCGGACTTCTCTCGTCCATTTACAGGCGCAGAGATTATCAATACACAGCCAAACTGTGATTCGTTAGATGTCACGGAATCGATAGAGCTTGCTTATACAGACAACGACGGACTCGCCCAATTCCGTTTGTCCTTCCGCAATTTACCCAGCGGAGGTGAACAAAGCAATCAAGACGAGGTCTTGTTCACGCCGAGCTTAGACTTAGAGATCAGTGACTAGCAAAAGCAAGAATCTAGGGCTGTTTGATGAACCGATACCCGATACCATATTCACTTTGAATATAGGTCGGTGTCTTCAGGTCAGGTTCGATCTTTTTGCGCAAATGGGACACATAAATGCGGGGATAGTGAAACTCGCGTGTGTATTCAAAACCCCATACCTGTTCCAAAAGCTGTTGGAAAGATAAGACTTCCCCCGGGTGCTGGATGAATAACGCCAGCAGTTTGAACTCAGTAGGGGTTAAGCGCGCTTCTTCACCGCCGATGTAAACACGCCGTAAACCAATATCCACCGAAAGATAATCATCTTCGTACTTCATCGGCAGGTTGGTATCACGGTCAGAGACGGTATAGCGACGCAGAAGGGCTTTGACCCGCGCTTGAAATTCCATAGAACGGATCGGCTTAATCATGTATTCGTCTGCGCCGACGTTCAAACCCTGAACGATTTCTTCTTCACTTACCGCATGTGCTGTCATCATCAAAATCGGCACATCCGAAAGTTCGCGAATCCGTTGACAAACCGTTCGTCCATCCATTTGGGGCAAAGCGATATCAAGAATGACAAGGTCTGGGCGCACATTGTGAAACACCCGCAAACCTTCTAGTCCATCATGTGCCATAATGGGTTCATACCCAATCTGGCGTAGGTCTAGCTGAAGTGTGCGAGCTAATGCTTTATCATCATCAATTACTAATACGCGCACAGACATAAGCACCTCACATAAAGAAGCGTTGCAATATCTTTAAAGTTTATACTCTGTAATAGTACCATAGGCAAGCAGAAATTTATCTAATATTCAGTCGGCACGTAGGAATTCCCGTTGGGAAGTTGGGGTGAGTATGCTATCCTTATGCGTGAAATTTCACATGTTCAGGCGTGCCGAGAGGTAACGTGCCGTATCAATCTAGCGGCGGTCGTCGCAATAATGTTCAATTGGGTGTCGGGCAATCGATTTGGGCGGGAACGCCCCCAGCCGCAATTCCCGAGCGTATTTTAGATGGTATTCCCGGATGTTTAGCATGGATAGCCTTGTTGCTATGCATCGTTTTCGCTATCGCTTTTCCGCGTGTTCTACTCACAGTAGCCGTAATTGTAAGCGTATATTCAACCATCCGTTTTTTCCTTGCGGGGGTTGCCAACATCATCGGCCAGCGCAAGATTAACCGTTGGCAAAAAACGGATTGGAAGACTTACTACGAAACCCATCGTAAAGAAACTTCACTGGAGTGGGATCGAGTTCTTCACTTGGTCTTAATTCCTGCCTATAAAGAACCGCATGCCGTTCTCGCAAAAACGTTAGAATCGCTAGCTGCTCAACAAGATGCGAAAGAACGCATGATTGTCATCTTGGCGATGGAAGCGGCAGAGGCCGACTGTGCCGAAAAAGCGACTGCCTTACAAAAACAATATAGACACGCCTTCAAACACCTTTATTTCACAGTGCATCCGCGTGGTTTACCCGGTGAAATGCAATGTAAATCCGCCAATGAAGCATGGGCGGCACGCTGGGCAAAGCGTCAGTTAATTGATGAGCTTGGCTATGATATGGATCACATTGTCGTTTCGACAATGGATGCAGACACGATTTGGCACCCTCAGCATTTTGCGGCGCTCACTGCCCTATTCGCGCTGAACGAAAAGCGCTATCTGCGTTTCTGGCAAGCGCCGATTCGTTATCACGGCAATATCTGGGAAATTAACCCCTTATTGCGCATCGTGAACGCGTACTCTACCGCGTTTGAATTGGCCTACCTTGCCGCGCCGTGGTGGATTCCCATGCCGATGTCGTCTTACGCACTCAGTTTCCGCTTGTTAGATAACAGTGGCTATTGGGATTCGGACGTCATCGCCGATGAATGGCACATGTACATCAAATCCTTCTTTGCACGTAATGGTGAAGTAGAAATTGAATGTATCTTCCTGCCTTTTCTTGCCCAAGCGGTCACAGGGGATACACTCATCCAAGCGATTCGAAACCGTTATGAACAAACGTTACGTCACGCATGGGGTAGTAAAGAAGTCGGTTACATGGTGGCAAAGATGCTTGAACACCCCGAAATTATGTTCACCACCTCATTCCCGCTGTTGTTTCGCATCGCTCACGATATTCTGCTCGCGGGTGCAGGCTGGATCATCATGACATTAGGGGCGCAGCTTCCCATCTTGCTCAACCCTACCCTAATCAGCGACCTGAACGCGGAAGGCAACCCGCTGTTCATCGTTTTACAAATCGCGCTCATCTCGATCTCGCTCTTGGGGATTGTGTTCTGGTATCAAGATGTCTTGGTGCGTCCACCACGCCCACCGGAATACCCACAAACCATGAAAGAACGCATTTGGACGCTGCTCAGTTTTCCTATGCTGGCCGTCCTCACGTTGATCGTGGTCGCTTTCCCAACCTTACAAGCACAAACCCGCTTACTCATCGGAATCCCGTTACAATTTCGGGTTTCGGCAAAATCGTAGTATCAATTTATCCTGTTCGAATATATTTGGTGTGGAGTTGAACGATGGCAAAAGTCGGCTATATCGGTTTAGGGATTATGGGGGCATCGATTGTCCGCAATTTACTTAAAGCAGGGCATGAAGTCACCGTTCACAACCGGAGTCGGGAAATCGTCGCGACATTAGTCAGCGAAGGGGCACAAGAAGCCTTCTCGCCCAAAGAAGTCGCCGAAAATGTCGATTTTGTGTTCACGAATTTGCCCGACAGTCCGGATGTCGAATTGGTGGTATTAGGCAAAGATGGCATCATCGAAGGGGCGCACGAAGGGTTGATTTATATCGATAACAGCACCATCAAGCCTGAAACTGCCCGTCAACTGGCTGAAAAATTAGAGGAAGTCGGCATCGCTGCACTCGACGCGCCCGTAAGCGGTGGCGATGTAGGCGCTAAGAATGGCACACTCACGATTATGGTCGGTGGCCCACAAGATGCTTTTGATAAAACCGCGCCTTTATTCGAAGCGATGGGGCGCGCATGGGTACTCGTCGGTGATAGCGGTGCGGGACAAATTGCAAAGGCCTGTAACCAAATCATCGTTGGTGCGCAGATGGTCGGCCTCGCCGAAGCATTGATCACCGCGCAAAAGTCAGGGGTTGACCCGCGTCGTGTGGTGGATGCGATCAAAGGGGGCGCCGCGCAAATGTGGACACTAGACGTCAAGCCTCCCCGTTTGTTTGAAGGCAACCGTTCCCCGGGCTTCAAGGCCTATATGCAGCATAAAGACCTCAATATTGTCATGGATACGGCGCGTGCTTATGGTATCCCCCTACCTATGACGGCCATCGTACAACAGCTCTATAGCGCGATGTTAGAAATGGGGCATCGCGAATTAGATAACAGCGCAATCATCACCGTGTATGAAGCGCTCACGGGCATCCAACTCGTCGAAAATGATTCTGGAAAGTAACTACACGCTAGAAGCCTGACGCCATGTATAATAATGACAACCTGTTTCCAATATCTGGAACAATCTCATTTTAAGAAATGGCTAAAACAGCGTGAAAGAACGTGTTCAAAAATTAATGGCGATGGCGAATGTGGGTTCTCGCCGTGCCAATGAAGAATTGATCGAGCAAGGTCGTGTCCGTGTCAACGGCGTCACGATCAAACTTGGCGACAAAGCGGACCCAGTCACTGACGTGATTGAAGTAGACGGACAACGTCTCAAATTTGACACCGTCAAAAAGTCGTATTTCGCTCTCTACAAACCGAAATACGTCCTCAGCACAAGCGAACCTCATAAAGGGGACGAACGTAAAACGGTTTTTGATTACGTCCCCTTTAACGGTCACCTATTCACTATTGGGCGTTTAGATGCCGACAGTGAAGGTTTGATCGTTCTCACAAATGATGGTGAATTAGCGAATAAGCTCACCCACCCTAAATTCCAACATACCAAAACATACCGCGTCACCGTTCAAGGATTACCAACACAGGAAACCATCGACAAATGGCAAACTGGGGTCTACCTTGACGAAGAAGACGGAACAACAGGTCCTTGCTACGTCAAAATCCTCAAAGGGTCTGAAGTCGAAACGGTCATGCGCGTCATCATGACTGAAGGCAAAAAACGGCAAATTCGACGTGTTGGGCAAGCGCTTGGCCATCGGGTGAAGCGGTTGATCCGCGTGCAGATGGGTAATTTAAGCATTGAAGGGCTTAAACCGGGCGAATTCCGCGAACTATCACCTGCTGAAGTGGAATTACTTTCCCATCGTTCAGCGGAATATGTACGCGCAAAACGCGCGGTACGTGAACGTCAATTTGGCCCACGTCGTCGTTCGCAAACACCGACTGGGCCTACATCCCGCCGTGACGATGAAAGCAAGCCGAAACGCCGTTCCTTAGTCAGTCGCGGTGACGAAGAAGAAAGATTGGTAGATTCCCGCGATTCACGGGGACCACGCACTTCTCATCGTTCAAATGACGGTGAAGACCGCAGTCGTTTTGGTGAAGACCGCCCGCGTAGATCAGGATCAACTTCCGGTCGCCCACCACGTAAAACCGATGGGGACAGCCGTCCACCGCGCCGTTCAGATGAAGGTGAAGAACGCAGTCGTTTTGGCGAAGACCGTCCGCGTAGATCAGGGTCGGCTTCGGGTCGCCCACCCCGTAAAACCGATGAGGACAACCGTCCACCACGTCGTTCAGGTGACGGCGAAGAACGTAGTCGTTTTGGTGAAGACCGCCCGCGTAGATCGGGATCAACTTCCGGTCGCCCACCCCGTAAAACCGATGGGGATAGCCGTCCACCGCGCCGTTCTGGTGAAGGTGAAGAACGCAGTCGTTTTGGTGAAGACCGCCCGCGTAGATCAGGGTCGGCTTCGAGTCGCCCACCGCGTAAAACCGATGGAGACAGCCGTCCACCGCGCCGTTCTAGTGAAGGTGAAGAACGCAGTCGTTTTGGTGAAGACCGTCCACGTAGATCAGGGGCAGCTTCGGGTCGCCCACCGCGTAAAACCGATGGGGACAGCCGTCCACCGCGCCGTTCTGGTGAAGGTGAAGAACGCAGTCGTTTTGGTGAAGACCGTCCGCGTAGATCAGGGTCGGCTTCGAGTCGCCCACCGCGTAAAACCGATGGGGACAGCCGTCCACCGCGCAAGATAGGAGATCGCCCATTTCGTCGTCGAGAAGATCAAGGAAGTGACGAATGAGCGAAAACACAGACGTAAAATTAGCGACGGCACAAGAAACAATGTCCGTCGAAGAATATATTGCCAAACAACCCACCTATACGACCAAACGTATTTGGATTCGTCGCTTCATTCGGTTGGTTATATTTAAACTCTTGTGTAAAGTGGAAGTCACAGGGGTCGAAAATGTGCCTGATGCAGGTTCATCGGCCATCATGATGAATCACATTTCCCTCTTAGACCCGGTATTGGTCATGGGGGCGGTCACACATCGTTTTGTGATTCCCATGACCAAAGTTGAAAACTTAGCCAATCCACTTCTACGCCCTTTTGTCCAATGGTGGGGGGCGTTCTCAGTCAACCGCGGGGAGATAGATCGCAAGGCCCTTAATAACTCAATCGAATTAATGAAAAGTGGACAGCTAATCTTGGTTGCACCCGAAGGTACACGAAGCCCTGAAGGGCTTAAAGAACCTAAAGATGGCCTCGCATTCTTAACCACCAAAGCGAATGCGATGCTTATCCCTACCGCCATCATGGGCGCTCAGGACTGGGAAAAGAAACTCAAAAAATTCAAACGTCCGCATATTCAGGTCAATTTTGGTCGTCCGTTCCGCTTTAAAACGGAAGGACGCACGCGCATCCCACGTGAAGAATTGACGCAGATGACCGAAGAAGCGATGTATCAGCTTGCGATGGCCGTCACAGACCCAACCAAACGCGGGGTGTATGCGGACCTTAGCAAAGCGACCACAGAGCTTATAGAATTTGTTTGACGTTCTGGCGAATCGCGCATTATTGTCTATTATAAAAGCGGGGCGTAAAGCCTCGTTTTTCGTTTAGGGGAGAAAAATGTCTGATTTAAAATCATCGATTCAACATCAATTCGGCACCGCTGCCTCAAACTACACCACCAGTAATGTGCACGCCAAAGGCGAAGACCTTGCGAAAATGTTGGAGTTCGCCCAGCTTACGGGCGAAGAAATCGTCTTAGATGCGGGCAGTGGCGCGGGGCATGTTTCATTCACCTTTGCGCCCCACGTCCAAGAAGTCACGGCGTTAGACCTCACCGATGCCATGTTAGAGCAAGTCAGTCAAAATGCTCAACAACGCGGTTTCAGTAACATTAAAACCCAACAAGGGGATATTGAAAAGATCCCCTTCCCAGACGCAACATTTGACCGTGTGGTTTCACGTTACTGTGCTCATCATTTTCCTAATCCACAGCAAGCTGTGAACGAAATCATCCGCGTCTTGAAGCCAAACGGCATCCTCGTATTAAGTGATGTCGTCGGCTTTGATGACCCCACATCCGATACGTTTTTACAGACCATCGAATTACTGCGTGATCCATCTCATGTTCGTGACTATACGAAGAACCAATGGCTTCAATTTTTTAGAACATCAGGGGTGCATGCCGAAATCGCTTTTCCATTTGAAATCGCGCTGGAGTTCCAGCCATGGATTCAGCGCATCAACACCCCAGAGACGTTAGTCAAAGCGCTTGAATATCTGTTTACCAACGCACCGAGCGAGATGAAATCAATCTTCAAAATACAGCCTGATTTGACGTTCACGATTCCATGTGCCGTGTTTGCCGTTCGTAAGCCCGACGCAAAAGCTCACAAAGTCCTCTAGCCCATGCTCAAGGATTCGCTATAATTGCAACTGGGAAGCACATAAAAATAAAGAGTCCACATTGAAAATTCTAATCACTGGTGCAGGTGGTTTTGCAGGAAGTCACCTTATTGAATTGCTTCATCAAAGAAACCCAGACGCTGAATTACATGGCACTTTTTTTGCGGGCGCAAGTGAAAACTCACCGCAGTTCGTCATCCCGCACGTTCTCGACTTATGTAACCTCGATGCCGTGGTCACGACGTTACAAACCTCTCAACCAGACCAAATCTATCACTTGGCGGCATGGGCCAATGTGGGCGCATCCCACCAAAAAGATTACGCGTGGAAGGTGTTCGAAAATAACATTCGTGGGCAGTTAAATCTATTTCTTGCTTGTATTGAATTGAAAATTCTTCCACGTGTGTTGGCTGTGACTTCGGGCGAAATCTACGATACCAGCAACGCCCACACAGAACCGATCACAGAACAGACACCGCTCAAACCAGCGAACCCGTATGGGGTGAGTAAGGCCACTCAAGATTTACTCGCGCAACAGTATTTTCTAAGCCACCAACTGCCGATTGTTCGCGCAAGACCGTTTAACCACACAGGGCCTCGCCAACGACTGGGCTTTGTCGTGCCAGATTTTGCCAACCAAGTCGCTGAAATTGAAGCGAATTTACGCGCACCGGTTATGAAAGTGGGCAGTCTCGACTCTGAACGCGATTTCACCGACGTGCGCGACGTGGTTCAAGCCTATTACGCGCTCATGAATCATGGTGAAGCGGGTGAAGCGTATAACATCGCCAGCCAACGCCCGATCACGATTCAATCAATTCTGGATTATCTGCTCTCGCTCAGCGACGCAGAGATTACCGTCACAACTGACCCAACGTTAATACGGCCGGGCGCAAAACCCAAATCGTGGGGAAACACCCAGAAACTGCGCGAAGCCACCCAATGGCGCCCTACCTATGACATCCACACAACCCTGCAAGATGTACTGAACGACTATCGCCAGCAAGTGCACAAAAGGATGTCCCAGTCCTCATGAAAGCCATCCATTTTGAGCAATACGGGCCACCCGAAGTGTTACGTGTTGTGGAAGTAGATCAGCCTACACTAAAAGCGGGTGAAGTGCTTGTGAAAGTACATGCCGCGGGGCTAAACCGCGCTGACTTGGTACAGCGACAAGGAAAATATCCACCGCCACAAGGTGGTTCTCCAATTCTAGGTTTAGAAATCAGTGGTGAAGTCGCTTCCTCTTCGACACATTTTCAAGTCGGCGACCGTGTGATGGCGGTCATCACAGGCGGTGGCTACGCCGAATATGTCGCTGTCCCCGAACCCATGTTAATGCCCATCCCCGCCCATCTGGATGATATCCAAGCGGCGGCTATCCCTGAAGCATTTTTGACCGCCTATCTCAACCTATTTGCATTAGGCAACCTTCAGCAAGGGGAACGGGTCTTGATCCATGCGGGGGCCAGTGGGATTGGAACCGCTGCCATCCAATTAGCACGTCAAGCAGGGGCAACGATTTTCATCACAGCAGGTTCACAAGAAAAAGTCGATTTTTGTCTGACGCTTGGGGCACATCATGGCATTTGTTATCGTGAACAGAGCTTCAAAGAAGTGATTGCAGAAATCACCGAGCAGCAAGGGGTGAACCTGATCATCGATTTTGTCGGCGCGCCCTACTGGAATGATAATCTTGATAGCCTTGCGTATGGCGGTCGGCTGATCCTCGTTGGCTCGTTAGGGGGTACCGTCGGCACACTTGATCTCGCTAAAATCCTGCCCAAAAACTTGATGATTCGGGGCACAACCCTGCGCCGCACACCATTAGATCAAAAAGCCCAGTGGGTGAAAGATTTCTTAGACAGGTTCGGGGATGACTTGGAAGCGGGGAAAATCTCGCCGATCATCGATTCTGTGTACCCATTCGAAGAAGTCGCGAAAGCCCATGCCTATCTTCATAGTAACACCAGTAAAGGCAAAGTCATCCTCAGTCTAAAATGACATTCTCTGAACATTATTCAGGTAGACTGCACATAACATCTCATGGTTCATTCGATGACCTTGCACATTGACGCTTATGTGACGATATGTAACAATCAAATGAAGTTCATTTTTCAGATATTCAGGTCATGATTCTCATGTTTTGCTACACCCTGCGCCGCACTCATCGCAATACTCATTGTTGATAGGAACGTGCATGGGGCATTGGCTGATGCTTGAGATAAAAATACGCTCATCAAACACCCCAACAGGGGTGTTTTTTGTTAGTCATTTATTTATATGTCTATTCAGGAGATATTCGATTGACACAGGCATTTGAAAACCCAGATAAGCCCGTTTATGTAGTTCCATCCGAAAAGCGTATTCCTGTTAATAATTACCCCGCACAGATGATGGAAATTCCACCATCCCGCATGTTCTTAATTCGTGATGCCCTCAAAGCCTACAAAGACAAGGTTGGCGCAGACGCCGTCACATTCGATGCGTCTCAAGGAGATGGCGGTGCGAGCTTACCCGGTGTCCCCCACTATATCCTAGAAAAAGCGCTCCAACTTCAAATTGAACACGGCAGCGCATACGATCAACCTTGGGGAACTGTGAAATTCCGCAAAGCCGCCGCCGAAAATTATTGGCAACTTTCTTCAGAAACAGGCTGGGGGCCAGAAAATATTGTTTTCGTGCAAGGTGGGCGCGATGGACTTCAAAAGGTCTATGCCGCTTTGGTCAGCGTGGGAACGGGTGAAGTCGGCAGTGTGATGGTCGTCTCGCGCGTGCCTTGGGTCAGCTACAATTGGGGGCCTTATGCCGTTGGCCTCAATGTGATGTTAGCCCCGGGCCATGAAGAAGACGGCTGGCGCTACACGCCTGAAGGGATTCGTGCTTGCGTCGAGCTGGCAAAAGAAGAAGGACGCAAGATTGCCGGCATCGTCATCACTTCCCCAGACAATCCCACAGGCCGTACTATCCCACTCGAAGAACAAATTTTATTAGCGCGTACCGCTTTAGAAGCGGGGATTCCTTACGTCTTATTCGACTGGATTTATCATTGGGTTACCGATGGCGGGCCGAATGATATCAATATCGTCTTGAACGCTTTCAGCGCAGACGAACGCGAACGCTTAATCTTTTTAGATGGCTTGACCAAGAGCCTCGGCGCCTCCAATGTTCGTAGTGCGCACATCCTCGCAGGGAAGAAGATCGTCAAACACATCACTAGCCAAGCCTCGCATGGGCCAATTCCCTCTTTCTTCTCGCAAGCCGTCGCGATTGCCGCCTATGAAGAAGGGTTCGCTGAAGCCGCGAAGTCTATCATCGAGCCGACCAAAGAAAGTCGCCGTGTTCTGCGTGAAGCGTTACAAGCAGAAGGTATCGGCCATATTATGGGGGATGGATATTACGCCTTCATCAACTGTGAGCCATTCATCAAAGAAGGTGGCTTAGGCGACTCTGAAGGGTTGTTGAACTATCTCGGCGCAAATTACGGGGTGGCGGTTGTGCCCGGCGTGTACTTCTCTGACGCAGGCGCGCAGTGGGTACGTTTCTCTTACGCGCTCATGCCAGAAAAAACACAAGGAGCATCACAGCGCCTCTTTGAAGGCCTACGCTCTCTCAAAAAATAAGTAAATGAATAAACCCCCTAAAAATTCGAGGTTTTTAGGGGGATTTTATTTATAATAATATGAATGTTCTTCATAACATTGAAGTGAGCTATAAACTATGAATACACCACCCGTTTTTTCTCAGCAAGATCAGCAGTATCTCTACAACGCACCTATTTCCATTGAAAAAAGCAATTCCGTCATTCGTTGGTCTTACATCTGGATGTTCTTTGGGTTGTTGGTCACGACAGCAGTTTCTTGGGTCACCTATAACAATATTGTGGCAGGGACGATTGAACTGTCGCGCGGTCTCTTGTTAGGCGCAATCGTGGCTCAACTTGGGATTGTGATCGGCCTTTCTTGGGCGATGAACCGTATTCCCGCATGGCTTGCGGCTTTGCTCTTCATGGTCTATGCAGCAGTGACGGGCTTTACCCTCTCCACGATATTTATCGTGTATACCAGCGAGAGCATCATCAGCGCTTTCGGCACGACAGCCGTCCTGTTTGGCATCATGACCGTGTATGGGTTGACCACAAAAGCGGACTTGTCCAAGTGGGGAACCTACTTAATGATTGGCTTAATTGGCATCATCGTCGCCAGCGTGATTAACATCTTCATTGGCAGTTCTTCCCTGCAAATCATCGTCAGCATCATTGGCGTGATCATCTTCACAGGGCTTACCGCCTATGATACCCAGTGGATTAAAAACGCGGCTTCTCACCCTGCGGTTCAACAAGATGACCAAATGGCGTTGAAAGTCGGCATCATGGGGGCACTCAAGCTGTACCTCGACTTCATCAACTTGTTCTTGATGTTACTGCGTATTTTCGGCGGTCGTAGAAGCTAACGACTGTAGAGAGTAGAAACAAAAACGCGAGGGGTTTCCTCGCGTTTTTTGTTTGTTTAGCCACCCAAGTAGGCTTCAATGACCATACTATCATGCTGGAGCGCTTCTGCGCTGTCTGAGTGGGTAATGTAACCCGACTGTAAGACATAACCTCGGTCAGCGACGGCAAGCGCCATGTGCGCGTTCTGCTCTACCAGCAGAATGGTAGTATGCGCTTCTTCATTCAAATACTCAATCACGCTGAAGATTTCGCGGACGAGGAGCGGGGCTAACCCCATCGACGGCTCATCTAACAGCAGGAGTTTGGGCCGTGCCATCATCGCGCGCCCAATCGCCAACATCTGCTGTTCACCCCCTGAAAGCGTCCCGCCCAATTGACTTTGCCGTTCCTTCAGGCGTGGGAAACGCTCGAAGACAAATTCCTCATCTTTCTTGAGGTTGGCGCGGTCTTCCCGCGAATACGCCCCCATCTCAAGGTTTTCACGTACCGTCAAGCGTGTAAAAATCTTCCGCCCTTCAGGAGATTGGATGATTCCGCGCGTCACAATTTCATGGGCGGGCACCTTCGTAACATCTTCACCGTTGAAGATCACTTTTCCTGAAGAAGCAGGCGTCAACCCAGAAATGGTATTTAAGGTAGTGGTTTTGCCAGCGCCATTCCCGCCAATTAAGGTGACAATTTCCCCTTGATTGACGGTGAGTGAAACGCCTTTTAAAGCATGGATATTGCCGTAATAAGTACTGATATTTTCAATTTCCAGCAGGCTCATCGCTGTGCATCCTTACCCAAAACTTCATCCATCGGTGTCGCGCCTAAATAGGCCTCAATCACCTTAGGATCACGTTGTACTTCGGAAGGTGTCCCTTCAGAAATTTTCTGTCCATAATCCATAACACTGACTTGATCGGAGACGTTCATCACCAACTTCATGTCATGTTCGATCAAAAAGATGGTCAACCCGCGTTCATCTCGCAAACGCCGAATCAACAGCATCATGTCATCTGTTTCTTGTGGGTTCATGCCTGCCGTTGGCTCATCGAGGAGCAGTAATTTGGGTTCCGAAGCCAACGCACGGGCAATTTCCAAACGCCGTTGGAAACCATACGGCAAGTTATCCGCTAAGACGTCGCCTACATTCTTCAACCCAACATAATCGAGCAAGCCTAACGCGCGGTTGATCGCCTCGTATTTTTCATGTCGGGCAGCGGGCAAACCAATAATCTGCCCAATCGGGTTGCCCTTCAGACGTGGGTGCATACCTACCAAGACGTTTTCTACCACCGTCATGCCTTGAAACAGACGGATATTTTGATAGGTACGGGCAATCCCCCATGTGACAATTTTATCAGGCCGTGCACCGCGTAATTGACGGCCATCGAATAACAGGTTGCCTTCGTCGGGTGTGTAATACCCTGTGATGCAGTTAAAGAAGGTGGTTTTGCCAGCACCATTCGGACCAATCAAGCTGGCGATGGCATGTTTGGGGATCGAAAGATCGACCCAACGGACTGCCGTCAGCCCGCCAAAACGTTTTGCTAACCCTTGGACATCTAATAAAATCTCGCTCATGATCGATTAGCCTCACGCTTCTTGAGTGGTTGGCGTTTGTCGCTCATTGTACGCATTGGCTTCTTCCGCCAAACGTCGTGGGCGTGGTGGAATCAACCCTGCGGGTTTCAGCACCATCGCGGCCACCAATAACGCCCCAAACGCGAGTAAACGATAATCTGAGAGTTCGCGTAACGCTTCGGGCAAGCCCACCAAAACAAGCGCCCCGACTATAACCCCTGGAATAGACCCTAAACCACCGATGATGATTAAACTCAACACATTAATCGACACCATGACGGTGAAGCTATCGGGATAGGCACCAAATAGACGTACGCCCGAAATCGCGCCACCCATGCCTGCAAACGCCGCCCCCACAGCAAAAGCCAGTAATTTTGTGCGGGTCAAGTTGACGCCCATCGTTTGCGCCACGTCTTCATCGGCACGCATGGCTAACCAAGCACGTCCTAAGCGGGTGGTCACAATACGATAGCCAATGAACGCGGTGATCAAAATCGTCACTAAAACTAGGTAATAAATCCCCGTTTCCCCCGTGAGATCAAAACGCCAATCAGGGTTGATGGAGGTGAGATCGATCACAGGACGGGGAATATTCGCAATCCCTTGCGCTGCGCCAAATAAGGGTTTGAAATCATCGAACTTCAAAATGATGCGGATGATTTCACCAAAGCCTAAGGTCACAATCGCAAGATAGTCACCCCGTAAGCGCAAGACCGGAATGCCTAACAAAATCCCTGCGGTGGCGCTCATCAAAATGGAAACAGGCCATGCTTCCCAAAAGGTCATGATGCCAGAACAGGTTTGAGCAATATTTTCAGGGGTGATGGTGCTTGGAGCCGCACCACCGCAAGTGAGCAAACTCGGCGTCGTCAACAAACCGATGCTGTACGCACCAATCGCATAAAACGCAACGTAACCGAGGTCGAGCAAACCTGCATACCCGACCACGATATTCAGCCCGATCCCCATAACAATATACAGCCCCACCCCATTCAGGACGTTGGTGATATATTGACCAGCGAACATCGGCAAGAAGACGAGGATGCCAATGGTCGCAAACATCGCAAAACGTTGTGTTCCTTGTTGTTGGCCGCGCGTCAAACGTTCAAAGCTGGCTTTTGCGCGCTCATTCAATGGATTGCTGAGCACCATCGCCACAAACAAGATTGCAAACGTGATAAATGCCGCTAAGAGGGTCATGCCACGTTGCGCATTCAAGATGCCAATGACTAACAACCCTGCGACGAATAAGAACATCCCATTATGAAACGCGGTAAATGCACCCGCGGTTAACGCGCCGATAGCCCCAATAAAGGCAAAGCTCAAAACCAGAGCGATGACGGATTGGTTTGAAGACAGAATCACAGGTGCAGTTCCACCTAAAGTGGTGATCGTATTTGTCGCGAGGAAATACAAGATCAAACCGCTGATAGCGCCGACACCTATACCCGCCAAAACACGCACAATGGGCGATTGAAGCGCCAGTCGTGTTCCCACGAGATAACCTATGATGAAAATAAGGCAAATCGCGATTGCATCGATTGTGGGCATGATATTGCGAATTTGGCTTTCCAGCAGGCCGACGACGGCCGTCAGTGCGACTGCCGTAAAGACAACGCGCTGTAAATCCTCGCGCAGATGCACGACGAACGAACCAAGAAGCCCGCATAAAGCCGAAAGCCCGACTAATAAACCAGCGCCCACCCATATAGATTCTTGGCCTAATGCTAAAGAATTTGCCATGGGCTGGGTTAGGTTAGCAAAGACAAAGCGCAAATCAATAAAGGACTCTAAAATAACGAGAAACGCTAAGACAACCCCGATTATCCCTGCACCGATAATCCCGTGTAACCAATAGAGTTTTTGTTTTTCACGGAAAGGTTGACGAGCGACTAAATAACCCGTCAGTGCAAAGATGAATAACAAAACGGTGACGCTTAACGATACAACCCCCTTCACGACTTCGCGCGAAGAAAACTGCCCGAACATCCCTGTCAAAGCAAGGATGCCGATCACAAATGCAATGGGTAAACTCAGTCGCAATGTATTTTTAAACATCATCAAGCCTTCTTTTGCGTCGTCGCTTGCCCAAAAATACCAGAGGGGCGGAAGATCAACACCAGAACCAACATCCCGAAGGCGATCACATCTTTAAGTTGTGATGAAAGCCCGAGCATGGACGGGGCCACCGTTTCGATGATGCCTAAGAATAAGCCACCAAACATCGCCCCCGGAATACTACCGATGCCGCCCAATACGGCGGCGGTAAATGCTTTGATCCCCGGAATAAAGCCGATGAAGGGCGTTACTTGTGCGTTGTAGAGGGCAAATAACACCCCACCTGCACCCGCCAAAGCCGCGCCCAAAACGAAGGTGATGAGGATCACACGATCCACATTAATCCCCATCAAGGAAGCTGTCGCCTTATCTTCAGAAACAGCGCGCATGGCCTTGCCCGTCTTTGTGCGCTTGACATAGAACCATAAGGCCGACATCAAAAAGAGCGCGATAAAAAACACAACAAAGTGAATGGGAAGAATCCGTAATTGCAAGCCGAACACAACCGCGTCATAACGCCCGCTGATGAGGTCGATCCCACGGCAGATTTCTACGCCATCTACAACTTCACACCCATGGTCGGGGAAAAGGTTGGGGAACGCGTACAAATGCACGTCAGGGTAACGGCGAGTGCTCACCCCAAATAAGCGGTAAAACAACTGTTGTAACGTGATGGAAGCCCCAATCGCCGTGATAAGCGGGACAAGGCGGGGTGCATTTCTTAAAGGCCGATACGCAGTCCGCTCTAAGATGATAGCGATTGTGACAGACCCTAACACACCGCATAACATGGTAATGATGAGTGCCAGTAAGGTTTGGTTTTCCAATAAACCGGTTTGTTGCATCGCCGTAATGGCAAAGAAGCCCACATAAGCGCCGGACATAAAGACTTCGCCATGAGCAAAATTGATCATCAGCAAAACGCCGTAAACCAAGGTATAGCCCAATGCGATCAAAGCATAGATACTACCTTGCGCAGTGCCGAAGACGAGGTTACGGGCAAACTGGTCTGCACTATACCGCCCAGCACTGATATTGGTGATGCTCACAACAATGAGAAAAATGATGAGAATAAGCCCGCCTAAACGCAGAGGATTGCGTAAGGTGTTATCTAAAATAAAATCCCCTACACTTCGGCGTGGTGCAGAAGGAAGCCGTGGGGGCACATTCACCCGAGGTGTGTCTGTAGCCATAAACCTTATCCGTTATTCAAATTGCTAATAAAACATAAGAAGCAATAAGTTATACCCAATAAACTCAATAAAGCACAAAGGTGGGAAAAATTCCCACCTTTGCTTGGAGATTAAGGATTATTCTGACCTAACTAGGCTGCTTCTGTCGCTTCAGGAGTGACTTCTGCTTCTGTTTCAACTTCGGCTTCAGCTTCTGCTTCAACAGCTTCAATGGTGACTTCACCTTCGGCAACCGTACCTGTGGCGATTTGAGCAAACGCGCCATCGGTCACAACCGAGATACCATACGAACCTGCGGACAGTTCACCTGTACCGTCGTTGCTCAACACACCCGTCAAGCCTTCGACACCTGCGACACCACGGACGTATTCGGCCAATGCGGCACGATCCACGACCAAGTTGCCATCGGCATCCACGCTACCCACTGCTTCGATCCCATCCAACAGAATGTTGGCCGCATCGTAACCATTTGCATGGTAAGGTGCGGGGGGTTCTTCACCGTAGGTTTCAATGTAACGAGCGAGGAAGGCATCCAATGCTTCACTGCTGGCCGAGATCGGTGCACTTGCGTACACGCCTTCTGCCGAGCTGCCTGCCAATTCAACAATTTCTGTACCACGAATGCCATCAGCACCCATCAATGGGGTGTCTTCCAAACCAACATCCGCACGTTGTTCAGCCAAACGAGCTGCTTCTGCGGGGAAACCCACGAAGTAGATCAAGTCAGGGCTGGCTTGTGCAACATCTTCCAACAAACCACGGAAGTCGGTATCACCGACGGTCACAGCGTCCGCAGAAACAACTTCACCACCCAAGGCGACGAAGGCTTCAGCAACAACCGAGACCAACCCTTCACCATAAGCGCTACCGTCATGGATGGTAGCGATGGTGCGAGCACCTAATTCGTTGTAGATATAGCTGGCAGCGACCAAACCTTGGAAACCGTCAGAGGCAACCGAACGGTTGAAGCTGGCGAAACCGCTGGTGGTCAAGACTGGGCCAGTGCAGGAGGGGCTGATAGTGGTGTAACCCGCTGCATCAAAAATAGGAGCCGCGGCGAGGCATGCGCTAGAGCACATCGGGCCGACGACGCCAATCACGTTCCCATCGCTGGTGAAACGGTTGGCAACGGCTTGCCCACCTTCTGCCGAGCACAGATCATCTTGTGCGTCCAAGCTGACGGCGAATTCAACGCCACCCACGGTGACGGTAGGACGATCTTCCAACGCCAATTCAACACCACGTTGAATGTCGATACCCAGAGGGGCAATCCCTTCACCGCTCAAACCAACGGCCACACCAATGACCACGTTGCCATCGGGTGCAATCGTCACAGCATTGGCGAGATCAGCAGCGACATCCGTTGTTTCTTCTTCCATAACTTCGGTTGCAACAGCTTCTTCTGCTTCTGCAACTTCAGTTTCTTCAGCTTCAACAGCTTCGGTTTCTTCCGTTGCTACTGCTTCTACTTCTTCGGCTTCTTCCGTAGCCACTGCTTCAGTTTCTTCAGCTTCGGTTTCGGCTGGTTCTTCTGTCACGGCTTCTGCTTCAACAGCTTCAATGGTGACTTCACCTTCGGCAACCGTACCTGTAGCGATTTGAGCAAACGCGCCATCGGTCACAACCGAGATACCATACGAACCTGCGGACAGTTCACCTGTACCGTCGTTGCTCAACACACCCGTCAAGCCTTCGACACCTGCGACACCACGGACGTATTCGGCCAATGCGGCACGATCCACGACCAAGTTGCCATCGGCATCCACGCTACCCACTGCTTCGATCCCATCCAACAGAATGTTGGCCGCATCGTAACCATTTGCATGGTAAGGTGCGGGGGGTTCTTCACCGTAGGTTTCAATGTAACGAGCGAGGAAGGCATCCAATGCTTCACTGCTGGCCGAGATCGGTGCACTTGCGTACACGCCTTCTGCCGAGCTGCCTGCCAATTCAACAATTTCTGTACCACGAATGCCATCAGCACCCATCAATGGGGTGTCTTCCAAACCAACATCCGCACGTTGTTCAGCCAAACGAGCTGCTTCTGCGGGGAAACCCACGAAGTAGATCAAGTCAGGGCTGGCTTGTGCAACATCTTCCAACAAACCACGGAAGTCGGTATCACCGACGGTCACAGCGTCCGCAGAAACAACTTCACCACCCAAGGCGACGAAGGCTTCAGCAACAACCGAGACCAACCCTTCACCATAAGCGCTACCGTCATGGATGGTAGCGATGGTGCGAGCACCTAATTCGTTGTAGATATAGCTGGCAGCGACCAAACCTTGGAAACCGTCAGAGGCAACCGAACGGTTGAAGCTGGCGAAACCGCTGGTGGTCAAGACTGGGCCAGTGCAGGAGGGGCTGATAGTGGTGTAACCCGCTGCATCAAAAATAGGAGCCGCGGCGAGGCATGCGCTAGAGCACATCGGGCCGACGACGCCAATCACGTTCCCATCGCTGGTGAAACGGTTGGCAACGGCTTGCCCACCTTCTGCCGAGCACAGATCATCTTGTGCGTCCAAGCTGACGGCGAATTCAACGCCACCCACGGTGACGGTAGGACGATCTTCCAACGCCAATTCAACACCACGTTGAATGTCGATACCCAGAGGGGCAATCCCTTCACCGCTCAAACCAACGGCCACACCAATGACCACGTTGCCATCGGGTGCAATCGTCACAGCATTGGCGAGGTCACCTGCCACGTCAGTTGTTTCTTCCACAACTTCAGTTGCAACGGCTTCGACTACTTCCACAACTTCGGTTGCGACGGCTTCAACAGCTTCTACAACTTCGGTAGCAACAGCATCAACGCCTTCAGCCACTTCGGTCGCTTCAGCTAAAGCATCAGTCACAACTGATTCAATGGCACTGGCAACTTCAGTTGCTTCAGCAAGGGCATCTTCAACTGCTTCTGCTGCCTCAGTTGCAAGCGCTTCAGCGCCTTCAACTGCTTCAGTAGCCAACGCTTCAACATCTTCAGCTGCTTCGGTTGCTTCAGCTAATGCCTCATCAACCAAGTTAGCCGCTTCTGTTGCCGCTGCATCAACAGCTTCAACAACTTCCGTAGCAACTTCCACGGGTTGTGGTGTTACTGTGGGGGTTGGAGCAGGTTGACACGCTGCAAGAACAAAACTAACTACAAGTACAAATAAAACAATAAATGAGGCTCTTTGTTTTAGCATGCCTTTTCTCCTTTATTGAAAAGCGTAGATACTAGAACCGAAACCATTAAACAAACCCATCTTGATGTACAGAAAACTGCGAGGCATCACTGTCCGTTTTACCATAACTTTCTTTAGACGCCAATTACTTTACAATATTCACTCATCTCAAAGTGAGTTTATCCCGTGTAGAGAGTCAAGATTATTCACCGCATAGGTGCGTACGCTAGCGTCGATACGGCCGATCAGACCGGAAAGTACATTTTTCGGGCCAATTTCAATGAATGTGTTGACCCCAGCCTTGACCATTTCTTGGACTGATTCTGTCCAACGCACAGAATTTGTAAGTTGTAAGTCTAATTCTTCTCTAATCTGTTGCGCTGTTTGGATGGGTGATGCGGACACGTTTGCAAAGACCGTCGTTTGTGCATTAACAAATGAGGTATTCGCCAAAGCAGTACGGAAGCCGACAGCAGCAGGTTCCATCAAAGGGGAATGAGCGGCGATACTCACAGCGAGTTTGACAATACGACGAGCGCCCGCGGCTTGTAACTGCTCAATTGCATAATCAAGGGTGGCAACATCTCCAGAAATCACGCGCTGGGTGGGACCATTATCGTTTGCTAGAACCACCACGCCCCCTGTGTGCGCGCTTGCATCCGCACAAACTTGACGAATCACGCTGGCATCTAACGCCATGACAGCGGCCATCGCCCCCGGGGAAGTTTCGCCAGCCTCAGTCATGAGGCGACCACGTTCACGAACAAGGCGTAAACCGTCCTCAAAAGAAACCGCGCCCGCTGCTGATAACGCGGTGATTTCACCGAGGCTATGTCCAGCAACACAATAAGGTTGAGCATCCGCCACAGTTTCACGAAACGCACGTAACAGCGCGATGCTGGTGACGTATAAAGCAGGTTGTGTATTGAGTGTGAGATTGAGTTCCGCTTCAGGGCCTTCAAAACACAGGGTGGAAAGCGAGAAACCGAGGATTTCATCTGCTGTTTGAAATGTCTCTCGTACAATCGGGAATGTGTCTAATAAATCTTTCCCCATCCCGATGACTTGGGAACCTTGTCCCGGAAACACCAGCGCGGTCTTAGACCATTCGAGCATCTCAACAACCCTTTCCTCACAATGTATGGTGTGATGAACACTGTAAAATAGAGAATAGAAAAGAGTCGTTCATGGTTGCAAGACCATGAACGACTCTCATCTCACCAATTAGATGGCTTATTGTTCAGCGCTTTTAACTTCAATCACGGTTTCGCCACGATATGAACCGCAAGCGGGGCAAACATGATGTGCAAGGTGATAAGCACCACAGGATGGACACTTTGCAAGCTGTTGCAAGCTCAACGCATCGTGAGCACGGCGTTTGTTGCGGCGGCTTGGCGAGTGACGTTTCTTAGGTAACGGACCCACGCGACTACTCCTCTACAAAAAAACATCCAACCGAGCAGGTTGGTATTGAGCGACTTAATATGCAGGGGCATTATAAGGTTTTCAAGCGTTCAATGTCAAGGTAGCTTTGATTTAGGCCCTCAAGAATAAAGGGTTTCGTTTTCACGAAATGACGCGCTACCCTTTTACATGACAGTTACACGTCTCTAGGCAACGCATCGATCCGTCTTAACCCGTATTGGAAATCGCTGATGACAACGGCATTACAAACGATGCTCGAAACGATGATGGGTTGGAAAATCCAACAGGTCGATTTGATCAATCAAGGGCTTACACAGCTCTATAAAATCACAACGTTAGAAGGAAACTTTGTCTTAAAAATGCCTTTGCGTGACGATCATGATTTAATCATCGAAGCGCGGATGCTCCACTATTTAAAAGCACACTCTCAACTGCCTGTGCCACAAATCCTCATGGAAACGTCGGATATATTACTGCTTAGTTTTCATCAAGGGTCACACTTCTTTTCGCCAACCGTAGAACGTGAGATCGCTCACCAGCTTGCGCGGCTTCACTCCATCCGCGCTGATGCGTATGGTCTGCCGTTTGATACGCTGATCGGCGCTTTGCCACAACCCAACACGCAAGCCAGTTCATGGATCGAGTTCTTTAGCCAGTATAGATTGTGCTATATGGCAAAAATCGCCTTTGATGCGGGCCAGTTACCACGTCCGATGCTCCAGCAGATAGAGCATTTAAGTTCACGTCTGAATAGCTTTCTCGATGAACCGCCCTACCCTGCCTTAATTCATGGTGATCTGTGGTCAGGGAATGTGCTCGCCACTTATGACACCGCCACCGCATTCATCGATCCCGCAATCTATTATGCAGATCATGAAATTGAACTGGCGTTCATCAACCTTTTTCATACGTTTGGCGACGCATTTTGGAATCCATACCAAGACTTAAAACCCATACGCCCCGAATTTTTCGAGGTTCGCCAACACATTTATAATCTCTACCCACTCTTAGTGCATGTCACTTTATTTGGGGGAAGTTACCTTTCAAAAGTCGCGCATATTCTTCAGCGGTTTGCCCGTTAATCCTGTTCGGGCGGGAAATAATAACGTTTCTTATTAAGCTTTTCGGGCAAAAGTTCCGACGCATCATAGCGTTCATACCCTTCCCCATAGCCCAAGTCTTTCATCAACTTGGTGGGCGCGTTACGAAGTTTCAACGGGATGGGCAGTGCGCCCAATTGGTTGACATCCTCTAAAGCACGAAAGTATGCCTCGTATGTATGTTTACTTTTTGGAGCGAGCGCCATATATGCCGTGCCATGTGCAAGGTTGATCTGTGCTTCCGGCAGGCCGACAGTCTCGACAGCGCGAAATACCGCATTGGCGACATCAAGCGCATGAGCATCCGCGATGCCCACATCTTCGCTTGCAAAGATGACCAGACGACGCGCGATAAATTTCGGGTCTTCCCCACCAGCAATCATCCGCGCAAGATAATACAATGACGCATCGACACTACTGGCACGCATACTTTTAATGAACGCGCTGATGGTGTTGTAATGTTCTTCCGCTTGTTTGTCATAACGCAGAAACTTGGATTGTAGTGCGTTTTTAAGATCGTCAACCGTGATCGGCGTTTGCGCATCTTTAGCGTACAGTTCTGAGGCGCTTTGTAACAAATTCAGCGCTTGACGCGCATCGCCATCTGCAAAATTGACGAGCATCTCCAGACTATCTTCTGCCAAGAGGATGTTCAGTTCATGACTTCCACGCTCAACGATGTGCTTCACTTCTTCGTTGTTCAACGCTTCTAAAACATAGACTCGACTACGCGAAAGTAACGCGGGAATCACTTCAAAACTTGGGTTTTCAGTCGTCGCGCCGATTAATATAATCGTCCCATCTTCTACATACGGCAGTAAAAAATCCTGTTGGGATTTATTAAAGCGATGAATTTCATCCAAGAACAAAATCGGCGTTTGGGTTGTATCATCCGGTTCGAGCGCTGAAAATAAATCTTTAGGCTTATTGCGTTTTGCACGCACCCGTTCAACAATTTGACGAATCTCATCTTTGCTCGCAGACACAGCAGAAAGCTCGAAGAAATCACGCCCTGTTTCGCGTGCTAATATACGGGCTAAGGTCGTTTTACCCACGCCGGGAGGCCCCCATAAAATCATCGAATGGATGCGCTTACTCCGCGCAATTTGAAAGAGAGGCTTCCCTTCCCCCACAAGATGTTTTTGACCGACATAGGTTTCTAGGCTATCAGGACGCACACGATCAGCTAAAGGGGCTGATTTAGAATTCATGGGTTGTTTACTCCGTTATTCAACTTAGTCTGAACTTCAACGCCGTTGATATAATTGCATGGCAGTCCCATAATAGGTTGCAGGATACTCTAAAATAAGCTCATAATCTTCTTGAAACCACGTTTGTTGTGCAATACCCAAGAGGATCGCGGCATCCATTGTGACATAAAAATCCGGTTGATAATCAAAAATAATTTGTGGTGGCGTCGCATAATTCTGCCCCTCCATCACAAAACGAGGATCGACAGGATAATAAGCTGTTATTTCAGGAGTGACTAAGCCAACGGTGTCGATGATCGTCGCACGACTAAAATAACCCACCGCACCGATATCACCAGCGGCAACACGAGTTTCCTCACTCACCCCTATTTCATCATGCAAATACCGTCCCATACCTTCATATAACAATTCAATTGCATGCCATGCCATAAGCGGTGCTGGTCGGTCGGCCCCATGATCTGGGTGCAAAGTCCAGCCACTTAACGAGGTAAAAACCCATAATATTCCAGTAGCAATGGTCAAGCCATAAGCAAGTTTTTCTTGGTTTAACTTTTTAAGACCGCTGAAAACCGCCCAAGTGCCAATCATAATGCTCATAATGAGCGCGGGGAGTGGAGGAGCCATATACCATCGAAAAATCAACGGATTGAGAATTCCAAACGCCAAGATATATATCCATGGATACATCATAAACGGGATGATGCGAGGCACCCGATGGATTGCGAAAAGAATAGCAAACGCGCTCAACAACAAAAAGATGATGCTACACACCATCGTTGCCAAAGAGCCAAAAGCATCAAACACAAAAGTGGCATTCGCGTACGTTGTGATCAATTGCCCTAACGCAGAAAATGGCGCTAACACGTACGCATCTCGTTTAGCGGTCACTGAATTAGGGATTGGCGACCCAAAACTAGCAGTCGCCCAAAGCACATAAGGAAGTAAAACCAAAACAATTGTTAACCATGTAACGATTGGAATGCGACGTGTTTTAAGCCAACGCTCGATTAATTGATATAAAAGTAATGGGCCGATCCAAAGTACGGCATCAACACGGGTTAACAAGCCTAAAGCAATACAAATGCCAATTCCAATATCTTGACGATACACACTTAACTTTGCTGGTTTTATTTCGCTATCAGAAGACGGGATATCACGCTGAACAAATAGCCATATCGTGGCAACCATCCAGAAAATATTCACACTGGTTTCCATTCCTCCAATAGCAAAGGTCACACTCATTGGAGAAATAGCCCATAAAACAGCGGAAAAAAAAGCAATCCCACTATGACCAATCAGTTTACGAGCGATGAGAAACAAACAGATAACCGTGCCTACATCTGCAAGTGTACTCACCCAAATTGCATAATGTGGATAATCTTGCCCTCCTGCAATCATGCCTATAATGGTCATTAAAAATGCAAATAACGGCGTTGTTGTGCCTAACGTTGCAACACCATAATTATAAACAAAGCCAAAACCTTCTATGAGATTCCGACTATAGCGAAAGGTAATAAACGCATCATCAATTGTTCTAGGCCCGGGCAAAGCTCGCATAACGACGGTTATAATAACCAAAATAGCAAAGAAAAATAGTATATTGCGCTGATGGGACGCCATCATTTGTTATTTCCTTAAATTAACTGAATTTGAATAAGCAAATATTCAGGAAAAGTAAAAGTATCAAAGTAGGATTTCGTGACATAGCAGATACTTTTTTAACTACTTTGATTATTTTCTAAGCGAAAAACTTAAGATGCTCTTCGTATTGTAATATTCTCTATTATGAGCAAGTAGGTCTGAGTAAACATAATTATGTGGTTATTTGACTTTCGAATTTTTTATTTTGCTGGACAAGCCGTTTTAAAGGGGGAATCACCTTATCTCATTGAGGGATTTATTTCTCCTTATCCACTAGCAATGCTATTTGCTCTTTTTGCTTGGATACCTGAAATTATTGCGTATGTTCTATATTTGTGCCTAAATATTTTCTTATTGTGGAAGATTTTAGGGAAAGGCATGATCTGGCCGCTCTTATCTTTTCCTGTAGCATTTAATTTATTTGTTGGGCAAGTTGATCTTACCCTTGCGCTTCTTGTCACACTTGTAGGTGTTCCTACACTTCCGCTCTTATGGGTCAAACCACAAATAGCTTTTGTACTAGCACCTTTCTACTTACGAAGTATAAATAAGAAACAATGGGGATCGTTAATACTTATAAGTGGAATGATTCTTGTATTCAGTTTTATATTACGACCTATTTGGCTTGAAGAATGGATAAGCGCTGCCCCGACGATTACAAGCTATGCAAGTCGTGATTCTAATCTACGTTGGCTCATACCTCTGGATTTAAAAAATCATTTTTTAATAATCGCGCTTTTTTTGCTCCCCATAATTACCTTATGGGTACGACAACGAAAACCCTCGTGGATAATACTGCAATCAATTATGCCCACTTCAAATATTTACTCAGCTTCGGTACTTGCTGAATGGATCGGACCTATTGAAGCCGTCTTATCTTGGATAGTTGTCGTTTTAAGTGGTGGACAGATACATCAAGGTATGCCCCTATTTGTAATAGGAATAAGCATATTAATACGCCTTAAGTTATCTAAACGAAAAACTATTCAAGAGTGATCAATACATCGTCTGCCGAGGACGATACTGGATTGCTTCGGCAATATGATGCACTTCAATGCGATCACTATCCGCGAGGTCGGCAATCGTCCGCGCTAATTTTTGCACCCGATGATAGGCTCGTGCGCTTAACTCCATGCGCTTAGAAGAAATTTCTAAGAGCTGTTTGGCTTCTGCGGAAAGCACACAATACTTATTAATTTCACTCACGCCCATATCGGAATTGGCGTATAAACCACGATGCTTTTCGAAACGTTCGGTTTGACGAGCGCGGGCCGTTTCAACCCGCTGACGAACCATGATTGAAGATTCCGCTTGGGTGGTTTGGGCCAGTTTTTCATATTCAACACGCGGAACATCAATATGAATATCAATTCGATCCAGCAATGGCCCAGAAAGTTTGCTTTGATAGCGCGTGATCATAGCAGGGGTACACGTACAAGATTTCACGGGGTCGCCAAAATAACCACAAGGACACGGATTTTGCGCCAAAATCAGCATGAAATTCGCAGGGAAAGTCAATGTGCCCCGAGCGCGACTAATCGTGACCACTTTATCTTCAATCGGTTGACGTAACACTTCGAGTACATTACTAGCCAGCTCATTCGCCTCGTCGAGAAAAAGCACGCCACGATGACTCAACGTCGTTTCCCCGGGGCGAGGAATGGATCCACCGCCGATCATCCCCGCCGAACTAATCGTATGATGCGGTGCTCTAAAGGGGCGTTGTTGCATCAACGGCTGATTTGCAGGTAGCAAATCAGCCACAGAGTAAATACGGGTGACTTCAAGCGCTTCTTCTTTCGACAAACGCGGAAGAATGCCGGGCATCGCGCGCGCAAGCAGGGTTTTCCCCGTTCCGGGTGGCCCACTCAAGCGCACATTGTGATTTCCCCCCGCTGCAATTTCTAAAGCGCGCTTGACGTGTTCCTGCCCACGAATATCCGCAAAGTCTGTAACCTGTTGGTCAACTTCATCGGCATTTGGCTCGGGTTCATCCGCGATGACAGAAATATAAGGTGCTACAACACTTAGGCCGTATAGATGTTCCACCAACTGCCCTAGAGAATGAATCGGGATGACATCAATCCCATCAATTAAAGCGGCCTGTTGTGCATCCATTTCAGAGACATAAGCGGTTTTAAATCCGGCTTGTTGGGCGGCGTGGATCATCGGCAGGATGCCTTGCACATGACGCAGTGTGCCATCTAGCGAAAGCTCTGCTAAAAAGACGGCTTGCTGTAAGCTTTTCAGCGGCACTTGGTCTGTGACCGCTAAGACACCAACAGCGATTGCAAGGTCATAAATAGGGCCGTGTTTCATCGAGTAGGCGGGGCTTAGATTAACGGTATACCCTTTATTGGGAAATTGTAGAGAAGCGGTGGGTACGTCTTCAAGATGAGGAATATAATCCCCTAATAGACGTTGTTGTGTGGCGCGGTTTGAATTTTTAATGGCAGACCGCACTCTTTCACGGCTTTCTTTCACGGCAGCATCAGGGAGGCCGACGAGAACGAAACTAGGGATTCCCACCTTCGGATTAAAATCAACTTCTACATCCACAATATGGCCTTCTAAACCGACGACAGCGCAAGCATGAACTCTGGCTAACATAAAGATTCCTTATGTAGAAGACATCAATTTACATTCAAAATGAGTACAAGCCATCACAAAATTAAGAAAACAATTCATTGACGTCGATAATAAATTTATGGGAAATAAAAAGATAATTTCTATATTTATTACGGATAAATCCTAATTTTTCCTAAAGTTTTTTCCACTTTATCCTAAGGTAATATACACTAGCTATGATCGGTTCTAATTCATTCATTTCGCATTCAACACCCAATTATTCGATGATGAACATTGTAGTAAAACTTCGATACCATAACACACGAGAAGAGAATGCCAAACATTAATCGTAATAGTTTTCTAACGACAATTTTTGGAGCCGATGATGATAAGGCTGAATTAATTCCTGAAGAGCGCCTGTACCAAAGCAACACTTTTGTCAACGGCATCAAGCCCATTGCAGTCATCAGCGTTATCTTAATTAGTCTCTACTTTTATCTAGCAATCACATACCGTTCTGTTCCAGCAACCATTCTCGGAACTGCTTGTACAATTCTATTTGGTATTTCAGTATATGGTATTCGCACCACCACACCCGATAACTTTCGCACGAATTTACGTTTATTCCTAGCTAGTGCAACCTTTGTTATCTTTTGTTTTGGTACATTTCAGACCATTGAATTCACAATTTTAAGCGTTTTAGGGGTATGTCTGATCATCAGTTTCTGCACACTTTTAGAAACTGAACGAGGAACTTACTTTTGGGTGATCACCAATATCGCGATTTACTTGATCACGTTAGTTTTACATAACTATGTAGAGTTAGTGCCTTGGCCTTCACACACGTTAATTAATGCTGTGACCCAGCTCACCCCGATTATGCACTTTGTTGTTTTAGCCATTTTAGGGCAAGCGACAATCCGTCATTTCAAGATCACCCTACTCCATAGCAAACAACGCAGAGAGCAATTAGAAGCGCAGGAAGTCCAGCTTCGACTCACAGCCGCAAACTTAGCGCGTAGCAACCGTGAATTACAAGATTTTGCCTATGTTGCCTCGCATGACTTACAAGAACCGCTCCGTAAGATCAATGCATTTGGAAGCCGTATTAAAAAGACGATGGGTGACAACATTGATGAACAGTCCAACGACTATTTGAACCGTATGTTGAATGCAGGAACCCGCATGCAAATGCTGATTGAAGATTTGCTCGCGTATTCACGCATCACAACCAAGCCTCATCCATTTACCTTAGTAGACCTCAATCATATCGTGGAAGAAACGATGGTCGATTTAGAGCTTACCATCGAACAAAGCGAAGCTTCTATAGAAATTAAACAGCTACCCAAAATCATTGGCGATAAAGTCAACCTCAAGCAACTCTTCCAAAACTTGATCAATAACTCGATCAAATACAGCAAGAAAGATGTTCCTACAAAAATACAAATCTACTCAGAAGCGGTGTTGCCGAGTAATACCCCACATGAAAACCAATCCTACCGCATTTATGTAGTTGATAACGGCATCGGCTTTGACAACAAGTATTCTGAACGCATATTTGGAGTCTTCCAACGCTTACATGGGCGTAATGAATATGAAGGCTCCGGTATCGGTTTAGCAATATGCAGCAAAATTGTTGACCGCCACAGCGGCACTATCCAAGCGCGTGGTGAAGACGGTATAGGCGCAACATTTATCATCACCCTACCCTATCAGCCTATTATTGAAGAAGCAGAGGAAAAGTTAAATGAAGGCTAAAAAAGATTCAATTGTAATTCTCATGGCAGATGACGATGCGGATGATCGTTTACTTGCCGACGAAGCCTTTAAAGAGAGCCGCCTGATAAATCAACTTTATTTTGTTGAAGATGGCGAAGAACTAATGGACTATCTGCTCAATCGCGGCAAATATACCGACCCTGCCCAAGCACCTAAACCCGGTCTGATTTTGTTAGACCTCAACATGCCCAAGAAAGATGGTCGTGAAGCGCTGAAAGAAATCAAGTCGTACCCACACTTGAAGCGTATTCCGATTGTAATTTTAACCACCTCTAAAGCAGAAGAAGATGTTTTGCGCAGTTATAATTTTGGCGCGAATTCGTATATCACAAAGCCAGTCACCTTTGATGAACTGGTCAAAATCCTTTTAGTCTTAGGCGAGTATTGGTTTGAAATTGTTGACTTACCACCCATTAACGAGTAGTTCTAGCATGAATGACAAAATTACGATACGAGTTTTATACGTAGAAGACGATGAAGATGACTATATTCTCGTGCGTGATATGTTGAATCACGTCAGCAACGTTTATGACTATCACCTTGAGTGGGCGCAAACCTATCAAGAGGCGATTGAAGCGTTTGAAGAACGTTCTTACGACTTATTCTTGTTTGACTACCACTTAGGCCACAATGACGATAGTGGTCTAAAGTTGCTCAAAGAAGCGCAAGCGCGTAAAGCACGTGGCCCCTTCATCTTCTTAACGGGCGCTGGCAATCATTTTGTGGACTTTGAAGCCATGCGGATTGGAGCGGCAGATTATCTTGTCAAAGATGATTGTTCCCCTGCCTTATTAGAACGCACACTACGCTACAATCTACAACAGATGCGTCACTTAGATGCGTTGAAAGAAAGCAACCATCAGCTTACAGACTTCTTGGAAAATGCGAGTGATTTAATTCACAGTGTGGATGCTAACGGTCAATTCTTGATCGTGAATAACGCATGGAAATCTTTCTTGGGGTATACCGGTCAAGATTTAGAAACATTACGTATTCAAGATATTGTTGCCGAAGATGTGCGAGAGAAACACTTGACGCTTCTTCAAGACATTTTTGAAGGTAAACTGTCGGGGAATATCCATTTACAGACCGCATTCATCACAAAAGATAAGCAACGTATTGAAGTTGAAGGCAGTATCAATATTCGATTGCAAAATGACCGTCCGGTTGCAACGCGCGAAATCTATCACAACATCACCGAGCTTCTTCAAATACAGCGCCGCGAACTTGAAAATGAGATGGAACGCACACGGATTGCAACCACCCGTCGTATCATCGCCGACCTTTCGCACGACTTGCGCACCCCCATTTCCATCTTAAATACGAGCACCTATTTGTTAGGGAAGTCCACCGAAAAAGAAGTGCAAGAGCGTCATTTAACCACCTTGAGCAATCAATTAGGTTATATCCGACAGCTCATGGATCGTCTGGCGGAAACGGTAACGCAAGAAAACAAAGCGGCCAAAGAACTGAGCGAAATTGATCTTAACGAAATTTCACACAATGCGTATCAACGGATTGCGAGTTTATTTGAGGGGAAACACATCAAAGTGCAGACGAACTTTGACCGTTCGATTCCTAAAATCATTGGCGACCGCTTCCAATTAGAACGCGCGATATCCAATGTCTTAGAGAATGCACTTGAATATACAAACACAAATGGCAATGTTTCGATCAAAACCCATTTTTGTGACGCGACCCAAACAATTGAACTCAATATCGCAGATACGGGTGTCGGCATTCATCAAGATGATATTCCCCATATCTTCGATCACTTTTTTCGTGGGGATAAATCACGCACTAATAATGGACATTCGGGTTTAGGCTTAGCAATTGCAAAGCAAATTCTTGAACACCACAACAGCAAGATCAAAGTCACAAGTGAATTAGGTGTCGGCAGTTCGTTCACATTTGAATTTCCCATCCAACGTTTTAAACGTACGCTACTGTAAATAAACAGCATGATGGAAACCTACGTCTTAAGTGAATAAATTGAACGATTTAGCTATAGAAACATCAAAAGCACACGCCTGCGTTACGAATGCGATCACTTATTGTGACACACGTCATTATTCAATCGGTCATTCGCCCGCACCATCAATACGTTGATTAGTCTCTGCGCTAAGGTAAATGGTGCGGGTTTGCGCGGTAAGTTCAAGCTGTGCAGGGGTGAGCAGTTCCCAGAACAAATTGGACGAGACAAAGCGACCGCCCCCCGCTTCGGAATAACGTCCTAACCATTCCCAAAAGGGTGTGGTTCCAAGATCATCGCGCAGGGCATCTAACATCCTCGCCCCTCGTAAATAAACGGCATTGATATATTCACGTACCGATGAAAACTCATATACACTGCTATCTACGGGCAAGCCTGTATACTGTGTGGGAACGTAGGTATTCACACGGGTTACCCACCACCAATCGCGCAGTTCAGGATAATATTCCTCGTAGTAGATTAACTCACTGTACGTCGCTAATGCTTCATCGAGCCAAGGGGTTAGGGCTTGGTCTGTGCCGACATGCGCATACCACCATTGATGCGCCACTTCATGCACGGTGATGATAGTCAAATAAGAGGCGGCATTTTCTGCAAACGAACGATACCAATCGCCACCGACAAAGACGATCCCACTAAATTCCATGCCATCGGGAAAATCCCCTTGAACGACAACCAAACGCTCATAAGGATAGTCGCCAAATAAGTCTGAATACATGGCGACACTGCGAACGGCGGTTTCGAGAGCAAATGCCGCACCATCCACGGTCACCCCTGAATCTAAAACACGCTGAGCGTCTTCAAAGGTATACATCTCGACTGTGATGCCGTTCTCGGATTCTGCTGAACGAACATCAAAAGCATCGCTCAGGCTCGCAGTAAAATCGCGTGCGCTCTGAAGCACAAAATGCCATTGGGTCATGTCGGGACGGCTGGCAATCCCAGGCGCCGCGATTAACGTATCTACAGGGGCATTGATCAGCGTGAAGGTGACATCCCAATCGGCGACTTCCGAAATGACCTGTTCCCCCACGACGGCCGATTCATGCGTCACCCATTCCCCTGCTTGGTAAGGCGCTAACGTTAATAACCAGTGGCCTAAATTGAGTTGTCGCGAACTATGGCCTAAATAACCGACAGACCCGGGAATGCCTTGTCCGATTTGGGGTAGGACAAGATCAAATTGCGCAGAAATTGCCGCCGTACAAAGAGGTTCTAAAGGCTCTGCAAGCTGAACCGTCAGCCGACGCCCCACCAGTTCGTACGCGCTCGCGGGTGCTTCACCCACATTTACCGACTTCAGCGTAAATACTTCGGCGGCGCGGTTTGCCTCTACATTAAACACCACTTCAGAAAGCGTACCTTCAGTGAGGTTCACGAACTGAAGTGTTTGTTCAACGGCAAGACGTCGATCCCCATAATTCACAGTCGCCTCGACATGATATCTCTGCGTCGAAGTAGCTTCTGGGGTGCATACATCCTCGGGGATGGGCGTCGCTTCAGGCTCGGTTTGGGTTGGAATGGTCTGGGCTACGCGCTCCACTGTGGGCACAGGCGTGGTTTGAATGACAAATACCCGTGTAGCGGTCGCAGGAATAACAGGTGCAGAATGCTCTGTACAAGCAGCTAAACAAAAGAACGTGAGTATTAGAAAATGTTTGATGGTCATGCCTTGCATTTATACCGTTGCAGGTGAATATCAACAATCCATGATAGATGTCATGTTTCAGAAGCGCAAAATTTTTTTCATACTAATTCCGTAACATCTTGTTGCGTTATGTGTTAATCTTAATCGGATGCTCATATTTTTATAGGAGAAAGTGCTTGAATCCTTCAGTAAAATCTACCACTCCACTCAGAGAACAAATTAGCGGGCTTATTCAGTTAACCCGATGGAAAGAATTTATTCCATTTGTGATTCCGTTAACACTCGTCGGAACCTTATTGGCAACCAGCAAAACAGGTGATGATCTTGATTGGCGCCTCCTTGCTGTGATGATTGGTAACATTCTTGCGGTGGCTTACGCCTTCATGATCAATGATATTGAAGATGCACCAGATGATGCGCGTGATCCAGATCGTGCTGCGAAAAACCCTATTTCGAGCGGACGTATTGGCATCCAAATTGGCTATGCCGCTTGTCGTATTGTGGCTGTGGTCACGGTCATTTTTTATGCACTCGGCGGGCCAAATGCATTGCTCATTGGACTGGTCACCTTGCTCTTGTCGCACCTGTATTCATGGCGTCCTGTTCGCCTGAAGGCATGGCCTGTTACGGACGTTGTCTCACACTCTTTGATGTTGAGCGGGTTATTACTGCTGGCGGGCTACTTCATTTATGATGCGAACCCAGGCTGGGTTTGGCTCGTTGCCGCGGGAGCCACGCTGGTATCTGTTTACGGTCAGCTATATAATCAGCTTCGCGATTATGATATGGACAAAGCCGCAGGTTTGAATAACACGGCAATTATCCTCGGTCAAAACAACGCTCGTTATGTCATGTACTTATCCATGGCGCTCGCTGGAATTTGCATTGTGCTTTCAATTGCACAAGGTTTGTTCCCTATTTGGTTAGCCTTGATCTTAGTGATAGCCGTTCCCATCAGCATGTTGTTTAAACCGAAAACGGACATGCGCGGAACCGCCGCTATTGATTCCAGCGGTCTGATGCAAGTACAAGGGGTGATCATCTTGAATATCACCATTTGCGTGTGGTTTGGAGAGGTTTTGATCCGCCAAGTCCTTTCATAATTCGTAGGAGATTATGGGACTTAATGCAATTCACAACATCCTCTTTAATGCACATATTCTTTACTCCATCGCCCTAGGCGTGTGGAGTTTAGCCATGGCCCTCAGAGGTCGCTCGATTTCGGGCAACTTCTGGGGTGCCATTGCCACCATCACCGTGTTGGCGTCGATGATTCTACTTGTAGGCATCATCATGACGCTTTCGGGGTTACGCCCCACTCGTATCATCACCTATTACTTGTATATGGCGTGGTTAGTCATCATTTTACCCGGCATCTTCACGTTGCTCAGCGGGCGTGATGACAAAACGGCGGCGTTGATTTTCTCTGTCCTCTGTTTTTTTAATGCCGCCACGTCGTTTAGCATGATTGACCGTTTGGTTGTGGGGCCTTGGACATAACATGCTTCGGCACGTTGGGGGTGTGTTCCTCGTTTTATCGCTGCTAGCATTAAGTGCTTGCGAGCCAGAGGCACAGCCCTTACCGGTGGATATTCTTCCACCGCCAACTGAAATCATCTCTGTCGAACAAGATACAGCATCTGTACCGTTGATCTATGAGATCACCCCACAATTGTCTGACTACATGCCTAATTATGCGCTGATCGCGTCTCGCGCAACCGTCATCGAACAAGGGCTGCCCGACGCCCAAAATGAGGATGTGCCACCCGCAAAAATATTTGTCACGTTGGGGACATATGCAGGTGCGGAAACATCCCCTACCCCCTTGAGAGTCGCCTTGGTACTGTCCGCAGACCGTTTACCGCCCGCACAGATCGATCTGTTACAACAAGCCTTAAACCCTTCTCGTCTTGTGGAACGCCTTTCTATCCCCGGTACAACGCCTAGTAGTACCAACGAACCCATCACAGGGTTGAGTGAAGTTTTTGCCAACGCGGGTATTCCGGATGGCTTCCAGCTCAACCTTGCCCATTTGTATGCGCCGACAACCCAAGCAGTTACCGACGTGTTAGCACAAGCCAATGTTCGCCTACAGTGGAGCGAATATACTTACGATGAAACTTTGACAGGGTTACAACAACATCGACTGGATGGCGTCTTGTTGGCCTTTCATGACGAGATCAAAACCGAGTGGATCAACACCCTGCCAGATTTAATCTGGATTGATCTCTACACTGTACCCATCTCGTATCACATCACAGGGGAAATTTCTGGTCTTGCATTTGATGTATTCGGCTATCCACTTCCACCTGAATAATCCCCAAGCCAAGAACACCGTGTATAATCACCCTATCTGTTTCCGTGGACATAGACCAAAGTTGAAATGCTGTGCAGCTCATTTTTACGCACGAAAACGCAGACTTTGACGCCGTAGCTTCTTTGCTAGCAGCCCATAAATTATTTCCAGAAAGTCGCCCTGTTCTTTCCCGAAGGTTGAATCAAAATGTCAGCGCGTTTCTCGCTGTTTTTGGGACAGACTTGCCTTTTGCGACCCATAAAGAGGTTGAGAATATCACGCCAGAAAGAATCATTCTGGTAGATACACAGCGCGTTCCATCCCTCAAAACCCTACCAACGCCCAACACAACCCCCGTCTATATTGTGGATCATCACCCCATAGATCGTGAATTTGCGCCCCATGAACAAATTCACATCGAACCTATAGGCGCGAACATCACCCTTTTGATCGAAATGATGGCAACGCGTGACATCCTCATTTCTGAGGCAGAAGCGACCCTGTTCGCACTGGGCTTGTATGAAGATACGGGCAGTTTCACGTACTCACAAACCACCCCGCGCGACCTTCAAGCGGGAAGTTGGTTACTCTCGCACGGCATCCAGCTTGATACGATTCGGCAGTTTTTAGTTCAACCGTTGAATGAAACCCAGCGGGCGCTCTTTCAGAAACTGCGTCAAAATGCACAACAGCGCCTGATTCACGGCTATGATGTAGTCGTCAGTGTCGCGACGGTGAAGCCTACCGCCCCCGAACTTCGCCCTGTTGTTCAACAATTACGAGATTCGCTCGCTGTCGATGCGCTCTGCATCTTGATCGAGACTGCGCACGCAGTCCATTTAATTTGTCGCTCTAGCACTGACGCGATTGATGTCAGTCTCGTCGCGAAACATTTTGGCGGGGGTGGTCATCGGCGGGCATCTGCAGGGACCATTGAAGATGTCTCGCTCGAAGATTTACAAAGTCAGCTATGGGACACGCTCGAAGCGATCACCGTACCAGCACAGACCATTCAGCAAATCATGTCGCTTGGCATTAAAGCCTTCAAGCCAAGCGATAAAGTGAGTGAAATTAGCGGAATTGTCCACCGTGTAGGGCATGAGGGTTTCCCCGTCATCGACAATGGCAACGTCGTAGGCTTGTTAAGTCGCAGGGAAATTGACCGCGCAGTTGAACATGGCCTCACGCACATTCCCATCCGCGACTTGATGACTTCCGGAAACGTCACAATCGCCATGAACCAGCCCATCACTGACCTCGTTCATATCATCGCGCAAACGGGTTGGGGACAAGTGCCCGTCACAGATGATGCGGGGGCAATCATTGGTATTGTCACCCGAACCGACTTGATCAAATTTTGGGCGTCACAAAAAGATAAAAAAGAACTGCCTTCTACACCCCAAAGAGCGCGGATTTCGGTCGCTGAAATGGCGAAGGTTTTAGGGAACCCCATCGGCAAATTCATCCAATTGATCGCTCAAGAAGCACAAAGTTTTGACCTTCAAATGTATCTTGTCGGCGGGGTGATTCGGGATGTTCTGCTCAAACGCCGTAATGATGATCTTGACTTCGTGGTCGAACAACAAGGGGAAAATGCTTTTAATGCGCCCGCCTTTGCCCATTATCTACAAAATATCTATGGTGGGGATGTGCAAGAGTTCAAACCTTTTGCAACGGCAAAATGGAGACTCAATGAAGCGGTGGCACAAAAAATGGGGCTTAAGATCAGTGACCTACCCCATCACATCGACTTTGTTACCGCGCGTAATGAGTTTTATGAACAACCGACTGCGTTACCCAGCGTCTATACAGGGTCGATCAAACTAGACTTGCAACGCCGTGATTTCACGATCAATACATTGGCGGTACAGCTCAGCCCACTTTCTGAAAGTGAGCGTTTGATTAATTTCTTCAATGGGGTAGCCGACCTGAAGAACAAACAAATCCGCGCGCTTCACAGCCTTAGCTTTGTAGATGACCCTACACGCATTTTACGCGCAGAGCGTTTTGCACATCGGTTTGGGTTTGAAATCGAACCGCGCACAGATGGCATGGTCGCGCTCGGTTTACCCATGTTAGGGCGCACAACGGGCGAACGCATCCGCCATGAGTTAGATGCGCTTCTCAAAGAGACTTCGCCAGAAATCATTTTTAAGCGCCTCCAAGCGCGCGCCATCCTCACGGCGATTCATCCTGAATTTATCCTGACGGATGCTTTGGCGGTCTACTTTGAAAAAGCGCGTGAATACCTACACGAGCAGGGAAAAAAGAATTTTGATCTTCTGACTGCTTACTGGTATATGATCGCCATTGATCTAGGAGCGGCGAAAACCGTCGCGGTGTTCAATCATCTTTTATTCCCGCATAAACAGATTGAATCAATGCAGCAGGCATCCAGTCTGTTCAGCCAGCAAGAAGAAATTTTAAGCACTTATAAAACCGCCAGCGAACTCACGTTTTATCTCGAAAAATGGGATGAAGCCAGTTTGCGCGCCGTGTGGATTGCCAGCAAAAACATCGAGTTTTGTGATGTGATTGATGCCTATCTCGACACATGGCGACACATCCAACCAGAAACCAGCGGGAATATATTGATCGAATTAGGGTTGAAGCCATCACCCTGTTTTCAGAAAATATTAAGACAACTGCGCACTGAACGTCTGGATAAAAAGCTCCATACTTTGGAAGACGAGCAGGCACGCGTACAAGAGCTTTTAAATAGTGGGGTTTGCCATGACAAGGATTGAAAACCAAACTCATGTCATCAATGTTCCCGTACAAATTCGTCTCGCCCGCTTGGACGATTTATCACGCTTAGAGTGGTTTGGGGAATACACTCACTTTCGCCGTGTGTTTCGGCGCACCTTCCAAGAGCAGTTACAAGGCAAGCGCTTGATGATTGTGGCGGATGTTAATAATTTTCCTGTCGGCCAAATCTTTGTTCAAATCAACGGCTTAGCATTAACCGTCCCCAACGTGACCCAGTTGGCCTATTTTTATTCGCTTCGAGTGATGGAAATATTTCAAGGTCGAGGGTTAGGTACGCTCCTCCTCAAAACAGCAGAGACAGAAGCCCGTCAACGCGGGATGACCCATGCCAGTATCGCCGCCGCAAAAGATAACCCACGCGCGCGGGAACTGTATGAACGGCTCGGTTACAACGTCTTTTCAGAAGATCAAGGGCGCTGGAGTTATCGCGATCATCGGGGCATAACGCGCTATGTACATGAGCCATGTTGGCTATTGGAAAAAAAACTTTAGTTAATATACAATTCACGCTATTCGCTTGTTCAAGGTAGAGGCAGTACGTATGGCAACTGAGCAAAGTGTGGTACGGGTAATCCGCTGGAGCGGTGGTCAACACCCTACACTCTCCACAATCACCCGACAAATGCAAAAAGAAGGTTTGCGACCCTACACTTGGGACAACACACCGAATCACCGTTATGCAGTTCGCAGTCATGGTTACCTCAAAGTTTTGTATGTCATTGCAGGCACACTCGAAATCACCCTCCCCGACAGCAATCAAAGTGTAAAACTTCGCTCTGGCGACCGCGTTGAAATTCCCGCGGGTATTCGTCATGGTGCGATTGTCGGTTCACATGGGGCGCAATGTGTTGAAGCCGCAGGTAAACTAACAAACGTTCGTTAAACCACGTACTAAACCCTATCAATTAAAAATTGCCGCCCCTCACAAGCGGCTTTTTCATTTCTTACAGAGTATTCACCTGCATCTGCAAGGTGTCGTGTATAATAACGAGGATTGTGGTTCGGAAGAGGTAAGCCAACTTGCTGATTAGACATACAGAAGTTCCCCAAAGTTACAGCCCTGCTCCTGTTGTTAACCCAAGTTTCTGGTCATTTTCAATCCGTGGGGATGTTCAACACCCCTTAATTGTTTCTTATGCCGACCTCCAAAACTATCCATTTGTAGAACTTTCGGTTCTGATCACACACGGAACATCCAAACCACCGTACAGCATCAAAACAGGGCGTTGGTCAGGGGTACTTCTCTCCAATTTATTGTCAGTCATGACGATTCGCGATGATGTGCAATTTGCGCACATTCAATCAGCGAATGGGTACACCACCGTTTTGCCCTTTCATATTTTAAACACCGCGCTTCTTGCCACCCATTACAACGGTGAGACGCTCACCCACTCACAAGGTGCGCCTGCGCGGTTGATTGTTCCGCGAACGGCCAGTTTCAAAATGCCAAAATGGGTACAGACAATCGAGCTTACCTCACAGCCCAAAGCGGGTTTCTGGGAAATGCGCGGGGCATCGCTTGAGGGGCGCGTTGAACCCTTTATCACCGTCGAACCGCTAGCGTCACAAACGCACAATAAGCCCGTTCAAATAAGCGGTACAGCCGTTGATTTTGATTCTCGCATCCATCAGGTGGAGATAAATATTGACTCGCAGGGGTGGGTTCCCGCTCAAATTCACCATGATGATTATGGGCAAACTCTATGGACAATCGATTGGGTGCCTCAATTCAGTGGAATCTATTCAGTCGATTACCGCGCGCTTGATGTCCATCGTCAACGCATCGCCACAGCGCATCATCCCCTGCTCTTGCAAATCAAGGATTCCTAGTTCCTGATGTCTATTTCACGTCGTGATTTTATGAAGTTGTTGGGGATCAGCGGTATCAGTAATGGCGCGGGCATCCTCAACTTTCCCATTTCAGAAATGTTCATTTCAGGGTCAATAGCACCTGCTCACAGCTTGTATGGGCGGGCGCTCTCGACTGTACCCGTGTACGCGTCTACCTCAACCGAATCAGCCGTTTTGCGCCATCTCTTTCCGGATACCGTGATCCCTTTTGAAAATGCGCATGAGTGGCAATCTCTGCCTGATGGGTTTGTTCTGCGTGACGCGTTTCAGCCGATGCACATCCCTGCCCATCAAACCAACCCAGAAGCCATCGCCGGTTCGACGCTTGTCGAAGTAGTCGGCCCATCGGCAGCGGTCTATGCGTATGCTGACGTTCGTTCCCCCATCCACACGCGGATTGGTCACGGCGGTACAGCGATAGCGGTCAATCATTTAGATATCCAAAACGAACGTTGGTATGAATTGAACATCGGCGGGAAGATGTATTGGTCACTGGCTAACCGTTGGAAACCAGCAGAAGTCATACCAAACCCATCTCGCACACTGCTCACGTTAGACACGGCGCGTCATCAATTAAACGCAAACTCTCTATGGGATGTGTCTGTTTTCCATTCGCCCTTAGTTCAAGGCCAGTACGAGTTAGTCGATCATCTTCCTGTAGATGCGACAGAAACGTACAGCGGTGTCGCGTGGGTCACGGTTTGGCAGTGTCAGGATCAACAAATCCGTATGGGGGGCGCTTATTGGCATCATCAATTTGGACGCTCTAGCGTCGGGTTGATCACCCCTGAAATACAACTTCCGCCGTTTATCGCTCAACAATTGTATGCCAGCCCAAGAGGAAGCACGCTGATTATTCGTTAGGCGAACATCACGAAAGTTTCACTCAAGCTAAGCCATCAATGTAAGTAAGTTTTGATTATTTTTGAGGCAGTTCGGTGCAGTTAACAATTACGCTCGCATTTCTGGCAGGTCTAGTTTCCTTCTTATCACCCTGTGTTTTACCGCTTGTCCCCGCATATATCAGTTATATGGGCGGGCGGGTGACGAACACAGTTTCCGCACAAACTAGCGGGACTGCGGTCTTAGCACAGCCGACCCTACTCAGTCGGCTCAGCACGCTCACACACGGGTTCGCGTTCGTCGCGGGGTTCACCTTCATCTTTGTGGTGATCGGGTTACTCAGCACTGCTTTTGTTCGCCAAATTGGGCGACAAGATATCATCCTCGCTACGCGCATCATCTCGCACATCGGCGGGATTGTGATCATCTTCTTCGGCCTGCATTATATGGGGGTGATCCGCACTGGCATTCAAAAATTTTTGCAAACCCCCACCCTCTATAAAAACCCGTTGAGCAGTCTGATTTTTGGCGTGCTGATGACGGCACTCATCGTCTGGGCGCTCATCGACGCGTTGCTCATTATTCCAGTCCTCGCGGTTTTCTGGTTGTGGCTTTTCTTAGCGGGCGCATTCACACGGACAGAGCTATTCTGGAAAAAAACCTTAAACCGCTTGCTCATCTCTTTATATGCGGATACACGCCGTCAACGCGTAGCCAAAGGCCAACAAAGTTATAGCACATCCGCCTTGATGGGGATCGTCTTTGCTGCAGGCTGGACACCGTGCATCGGCCCAATTTACGGAAGCATCCTCACGATGGCAATGACGGGACAAGATGTAAGCGAAGCCGGATTTCTGCTCATGGCATACGCGCTCGGTCTCGGCATCCCCTTTCTAGCAGCGGCATTTTTATTGGACAGCGCTCAATCTTTACTGCGTAAACTTCAGCGCCATATTCATACCATTGAACGTTTTGCAGGCGTCATGTTGGTAGTGATTGGGCTTCTCATCGCGACAGAAAGATTACAGACCCTCAGCCAAAACTTTGCCGTCCAATTTGCGGATTTTTCCTACAATCTTGAAGAATGTGTGATTGAGCTGAATAGCGGAGAAATAAATTTTGGAGGGTTTATCAGTTGTATTGGCGACGCGAATAACCCCCAAATCTCGTGAGTCACAAGTTTATTCAACCGCTCGGAATCGGCTTTGCCCTGCTCTGTTTTTTCACAGCAGGGTTTCTTTTGCATCAAGGGGGTTTACCTGAACGTGCCGAGTTCACCGGCATCATGATCGACGCAGAACACTTCGCCCCCGAAGTCAATCAACAAGCCCCGCCCCTTTTTTTATCACGGTTTAGAGAAAACCGCGCCATCACGCTGACAGAATATGAAGGCCAATTTCTGATCCTAAATTTTTGGGCAACGTGGTGCATCCCCTGTCGTGTCGAATCACAAGTATTCAATGAACTGCTCGCGAAATATCCAGAGGTTGCTATCGTCGCCGTGAATACGGGAGACAGCGATCAAGATGTCAGCCGTTGGGTGGAAGAATTACGTCCTGCATACACAATCGGTTTAGACCCCCCTGGGGCCGTGACCAGCCTCTATGCAGTGCGTGGTTTGCCAACGACTTTTGTAATTTCGCCTGAAGGGATTATTATTGAAATTCTTTACGGGCCTGTGATTTTGCCTCAATTAGAACAATTCATTCGCACTTGACGCTATTTCTCACATCAGGATTTTTTGCTTATGACACCATCACCTGCACCAAAGCAGAGCCTCGGCTTACGGCTCAACATTCTCACCTTACGTTTTGCACGTCATTGGCTTCGTTACGCGCTGATCTTTCTAGGGCTTTATGCTACGCTCCCTTTTGTCGCCCCTACCTTGATGAAATTAGGACTCGAAGGTCCCGCGCGCGTTCTTTATATGGCCTACAGCCCATTCTGTCACCAGTTTGCCTTCAGGTCCTTTTTCTTATTTGGCGAACAACCTGCGTATCCACGCGCGATTACAGGGACGAGCGAGACGCCGTTTGAGTCGGTCATCGCGAATGATCCGATTTTCTACAGCCACTATGCCTATTGGTTCCGCGCCTATAACAGCGAAGTGGAACCCCCTGCAAACTTCCCTGAACAAGCAGAGATGGTTCAGTTCACGCCGTGGTATCAGTTTGCCTCGCGTGATTTTGTTGGCAACGATCAAGTAGGTTACAAAGTGAGCTTGTGTGAACGGGATGTCGCCATTTATCTGATGATGTTCCTCGGCGGGTTTTTATACAGTCGGCCTTTTGTGCGTCGTCGTTTACGTCCTGTCCCGCTCTTGCTTTATATCTTCTTGGGGCTAGGGCCAATTGGTATTGATGGGGTCAGTCAGTTACTGGGATATCCCCCCTTTAATCTATGGGAAGCGCGCGAAACCCTTCCGATCTTCAGAGTATTAACAGGTGCAGTCTTTGGGTTTATGACCGCGTGGTTGGTCTTTCCTCACTTTGACATCTCGATGCGTGAAACCCGTGAAGAAATCGAACTGAAGCTGGCGAATAAAGGGATCGTAGTGAAGTAGTTCTTCGTAAGACACTAAACGAGATCAAACGCTACACGCTCAAAAGCGTCATCATACATAGCCTTCAAACAAAACACCCTGCTGATGTGCAGGGTGTTTTGTTACTCGTTAAAGAAAGGACTATTAAACATTATTCATTGGGACCACCCGTCCAAGTACCGCATGTAGCAGCAGCGCTGGCAGTGCCGATACTTGGTGTTATTGGGTAACCTGTTGGACTTATGCCTGTGATTACAACGCGGTATGTTCCTGGAACCCCCAAACTCGCACTGTATACGGAACTTGCACCTGTACCAGTTGCGGTCAAACCACTAAATGACCCAGCAAAGTGAGGCAAATCATACCAGTTCGGATTTACGTAGCGCTCAACACGATAGTATACAGTAACCCCAGCAGGCATTTGCGCACCAGTATTTCGAATAGATATACCTGAACTATTTGCCGACAAACAGATAGCTTGCACATTTAATTGAACCGGCACGGGTAAAGGAGTAAATGTCAACGTATTTGTTGGCGTGTTGCTGGGCGTACGGGTCGGCGTATTGCTGGGCGTACGGGTCGGCGTAAACGTATAGCTTGGTGTACGGGTTGGCGTAGACGTCGGCGTGTTACTGGGTGTAAACGTATTGCTCGGCGTAAACGTTGGCGTACGCGTTGGTGTGCGCGTTGGTGTACGCGTTGGTGTACGCGTTGGCGTGCGCGTTGCCGTATTGCTGGGCGTAAACGTACGCGACGGTGTATACGTATGCGACGGCGTAAACGTATTCGACGCTGTATACGTACTTGTTGGCGTATTGCTTGGCGTACGGGTCGGCGTAATAGTTGGCGTACGGGTTGGTGTACGGGTATTGCTTGGCGTACGGGTTGGTGTACGCGTTGGCGTATTGCTGGGTGTAAACGTACGCGACGGTGTAAAGGTACGGGATGGCGTAAACGTATTCGTTGCCGTTGGCGCAACACAACTTACGACCGAAATAACGGTTGACACTTCTGGAGCAAATACCATGCCCGGAGGCAGGTCCTGAGTCTCAAACCGAATACGCCAGTCCACTCCATAGTAAGGTGGAACATTCTGCGTAATCGTCTTTGTCTCATTGGTACCAATAGGCGCGATAGGCCCATTTGTCACATATTGCCAGCCCCCCCATCCTGCCCAACGTTCTATCACGTAGCTGATCGTCCAAGCAGGGCTATATCCTGGGTTTACCGGCCACCCTGTGTTCGTCAGCTGCCAAGTGATTGTCCCCGTTGTGTTACAGGTTCCAGCCACAGAGAGGATCACTGGCGGTAGGTTCGTCGGCGTATTCGTCGGTGTAAAGGTATTGGTTGGTGTGAACGTATTCGTCGCTGTATTCGTCGGTGTACGTGTAAACGTTTGTGTCGGCGTGAATGTAGGTGTCGATGTTGCACCACAGCGAGCGTCAGGAATGTAACCTAAATATTCACCTGTGATGATTAATGGAGACCCATGGCTTGAGCCTGAAAGTTGATCGCTATACCATGCAACACGCCAGTAATCACCACCACCCTGTTCACTGTGGATGAGTTCAAACCGATAGGGCGTGCCACCCGCTAAATCATAGCTTGAGCTTGTAGCGGCACCCGGCCAACCCGTATAGCTTTGACCATTATTCCAATCCGCAGTCAAAATATGTTCAGGGTTGTCATCCAAATTGACATCTAAGAAGAACTGGCTGGTATCGTCTGAGATCATTCTAAAGGTATAAGTTCCTGATGATGGCGGAACGATATAGCCGATGGTGCGATCAAAGAAGTTACTTGCGTCCGGCGAAGATTGTGGAATGTCCAAACGGTTAATAAACATACACACATCTGGCATACCACTGCGTGCGATGTTCATTTCCTGATTAAAGTTGCCATTTCCATTATGGAACACTAAACGGACAACTTGATCTAAGGTCACGGGCGTTGAAGTAGCCGTGAATGTTGGAGTATGGGTAAACGTACTCGTAAACGTATTTGTCTCGGTCGGCGTGTCCGTATTTGTAGGCGTATTTGTAGGAATAGTGGATGGCGGTTCAGGCACTTCACCACTGAGCGGTACAGGTCGTGGGTTACGGAAGGTTTCGTTCACCGCGGTACGACGCGCCTGTAATGGCAAGTAGGATGCCAAACCAAGCGGAGTAATTAAGGGGTGATTGAACGTGACCACAATCCAGATTGTATCGCCAGGACCACCGGGATCTAACCACGGCATGCCTGCGTTTTGCGTCCATCCAGCAGCTTCTAAATCACTGCCTGGTTGAGGTTGTTCTTGCAAGACGCATACAGGAGCGCGCAAATCCGGCCCTTCAATATCTTCATCAAAGCGCCGTGCCGGCTGTCCAGCCGTAGGATCGTTTGTATCCTGCAGTTTATTACGGGTGCTACAAATCATCAGATCAAACCAGCCGGGCTGGTCTGAGCCGAACAGATCATTGTATTGACCCGAACCCAGAGGAATTTCAGGGCGATACCAGACGTAATACCATGGAATACCACTAGGGCTTTCGCTACCCGTGTAAGGCGTTGTTGGGTTTACGAAAATAGACTCTCCAAGAGCTAAGCCAGCCGCACCACGGCGCGCTTCGTTGTATACGGAGAGGATACGGGCAAGGTCACGGCGACGGAATTGATCATCTTGATCAGAAGGATCGCAATCATCACCACCATACCAGCTAGCATATAAGCTCTCAGGGCCACCCATATAAATTTCGACTTCATGCGCGTCACGAGTACCACTGGCGGGGCGGGTTGTCATGTCTCTTGTATTCAAGAAAACAAGCGTTCCCCGTTGGCTGGCAAGACTCTGATACGTGCTTTGTAACCCTGCATTTGGATGTGCGCCATTATATTGAGGATAAGTCGCTGTACTGACATTCGAAGCAATACACGGCACAATGGAGTCAAAATCGCTAGGGAAAGTCGGGTCAAAGTTTTTACGGATGGCATACAAATCTTCGTTATATGCCCCCGTCGTTGCATAGCGTGCAGCCGCACGGGCGGCATTCTGCAACGTTACCCATGCCTGGAATATACGACCAAATTCGATAATCCCAAACAGCAAAAGTAGAAGAATGGGCAAGGTGATGGCAAATTCTGCCATGGTTTGCCCACGCCTTGAAGAAAAATACTTACTTTTTGTACTTGTAATATTCATGGGATCCCCTAGCTCCATGTTCGCCATTATTGTGATAGACGCGTAAACATACGCGACGCAATTTCATTAAACACACGTTGCAAGGCAGCACCGTCTTGGGCATTAAAATAATTCCCACAAGACTCACCGGGTGCAATAGGCATGTAATCTTGCCCTTGAACAAAAGGAGCACCAGGGAATGATCGTTCACATGGGCCACGTCCTTCAAAATTAGGCGCAGTATTAGGGATACGGTTGCCTAGTTGGCTTTGCCAATAATCGTCATCGATTTGGTTATTGTCGCCTACATCACCGATGTAACGAAGAAGTTCTTCACCCAAATAAACTTCGGGGTTGGCAGCGCGCAAACAGTCGTCGGTTCCAAGGGTACAACCGGGGTCAGCAAGGTTTTCATAAGTCAAACCGAACCCAATTGAAAATATTGTAGGAAGAAGTTGCTCACCGAGGCCATTATCAGAACCCGGTAAATTTGCTAAACCGATATAATCTGCCCAATCACGTGCATAATCATCCACATCATAAATAAGCTCTGATGTTGTAGCATTGATATTTCCGAAGTCAGAGCAAGTCACATCCATTCTCCGACTATCGGGTTCAGCTTGTATACTCCCACAGAAATGGCGAGTTTCAGGTTGAAGATCACTACAATAGGGGAAATTATCTGATGTTGCTAGACGACTTGGATGAGTTGCATTCCCATACGGGCAGAGGCCTAAACCACCATATTCTCCTGATTCGGCAATTGGGGAGGCATAAGGATCTGCTTCATTATATAAGGATGCTCCACCTGGCGCACTAGCATCTGTACGTGCAACAGCATTACTAGCGCCAGCCGCGCCATCACTTAACAGCACCATAATCCAAACGGCACCTTCTTGACGACCAAATTCGCTAAAAGCCCCGCTCCCTTGTCGCAATCCCGCTCCGATATTAGTACCAGAACAAGATGCGCGATATTCATAAGAACGATTTAAAGGCGGATCAATACCCATCCATGCAGGGAAGGTGATCACACTAAATAATCGCGTGCTTTCTCTAGAGATTGAAGCATCACCCGCATAGATACCTATTGTAGCTGCTGCATCAAAGGGGCAATTACGATTTACAGGTTGATCATAATTATTAGGATCACTAATAGTTCGTATACTGTGATAATCATCCCAACTCACAGCACTACCATTACTTCTAAATGCATCCCAATACCCATCTAAATTGGTATCGGCATAGAAACTGGTTTCGGAACGTACACCTAACGTTGCCCGTAGGGTTTCAACAGCCCCACGACGGCGATCCGCGGTAACGCCCGTCTCAATATTAAATTGAGTTTCAATCATCGGAATTTGTGGGCCGTTCCCATCAGGATCAATCAAAGTTGCACGACGATCAAAGGTGACAAAGGCCACACGGTCACCGCGTAAAAAGTCGAGTCGCGCTAAGAATTCCTCAGCGGCATCACGCGCTTGTTTAAACGGCTGACAAATCAAATCATTGAATAAGAAATCACCATTCGGGTCATTACAGCACCCATAAAAATTATATTGGGGCACATAGCCGATAAAAGCATTACCATCAGCAAAATGTGTATCAAAAGAAGCCCCCATATATGCCCGAACTTCATTTTCATAATTTTCAGGCATTGCAACATTCACAATACCAGAATATGGAAAACCTCTAACACGGCATGCCTCACGGGGTTCTACCTGTGGTGCTACACCTGTAGGTATAAATTGGATAGGAGTATGACCAGGCATAGTTAATAGAGACTGTTGTGTATTGGTTAACATTTCATTGACATAAAGCCCAAGATTTGTATAACCATATTCAGGTAAGCCAATAATAACAGGATCAATAGCAGCATGAGGTGGCATGTTATAGTTCATTTGGGTTGGAATATAACGTACGCCCTGCCCGATAGTTTCCCAATCGCGATAAGTCGTATCTGACAGCATGGATTCAGACACGTCAAAGACAAGAACAACGTCGATCACCGCCGTTTGTGACAGAGCGGATTCCGTCAACGTGACGGTGTCATAACCAAAGAGACGGAAGAAAACCGTCGGAGATTCTAACTGCGCCGTGACCCGTACCAGCTTCAACTCATCCGATGTACAAAGTTGATTGTAACTTTCCGCAACAAGAGGATCGGTTAAATTTGGGCTTCCATCGGGGTTTCGAGGCACATTTTGAACACGACAGGTTTCGACTAAAACACGTTCAGGGTTCAAGCCATAAAACTCGATGAAGGTTCTCGCGGCGAGATTTAGGTTTGCGATACTGGACGCTTCCCCCTCAGCAATATTGTCGTTGGGGGTTGGGTCATCAACACGGCGTAGTTGCCCCGCAGCTGCAACAGCAGCAGCATCGACAGCACGGCGGAGAGTGCTGTATCTCACAAAGAGAAGTGAGACATCCGTTACAATGCCGACAAACCCTAATAATCCGATAAAGCCCACAGCAACGATGATGAGGGCTTGACCACTTGCGGCGCCGGAAAATAGTCCCGAACGTCTCTTCTTTTTTGTTTCATTCTTGTCGTTCATAGGATTCAATAACCTAATCATCAACTACGGGAAAATGATCGGCTGTTCCACAGAAGGTAGTGGGAATGCAGCCCAGACATAAATTGCAGTACGATCCCCGAGCAACGAGTAGACGGGGTTAAACACGGGAATTTTCAACAGCAATTCATGCTGCCAATACATTTCCACTAAGATTAAGCCTTGTGTTGGTAACACAGAGCGTTGATCATTATTTGACAAAGCAAAATTCGGCAAATTCACAAGGTCTTCAACTCGGGCGATTGTCCATTCCGACCCTAAACAAAACGAGTCAGGAATTTGGTGATTCCCAAACCAGACATATCCAACTTGACGTTCTGCTTGTAAACGGTTCGCGCTGACAGAATCGTATCCTTCAAGTTCGTCAAAATCATCACCACTTCGAACCAAGGAGCGACGTCCATTCTCATCAATATCAAATGGGTCGCGCGGTTCGCGGGATACAAAAACCCCACTACCTGGCGGAACTTCTTGAACATCACACTCATTTGCGTTTATTGGGTAACGTCCCGAAACGACCACTTGGGGCACATTTCCAGATTCAGGGCGGTTTGGCCCTAACCAACTGCCATTGCGCGAGGCATCCACGTTCTGTAACGAAAACCCTGAAACGATGATGTCATCAACAGCGTTTTCACCATTGAGCGTTAACGGCTCTAGCGAGAGCAACATCGTACAAATGACTTCGTTATAGAACAACAAATACTGAGGTGAACAACCGGAATACCCAGCGCCAGAATCGCGATAACGCATGCGCAAGTCTCGTTCTACCGACAGTGCAGTAGGGTCTGTCGCGGTATAGGGCATCGCATAATCAACAGGTACGGCATCATAAGGCATTAACGTCGCGCCATTATTCCAAAACAATGGAGATAAATTCCCTGAGAGTGTTGTTCCACGGCGTGCGCCCGCACGGGTGACATCCAACAACGTCAGATAGTTATTGGCAAACCAGCCAATTTCAATCAACCCCGCCAACAACACAATGAGAATGGGGGTGATGAGTGCCATTTCTGTCACAGCTTGCCCACGCCATTTATTGCCACCCTGCGGTGCAGGGGCAAACTCTGTGGGTGTAGCGTCTAAAATTTCGATGATTCGTCTGATCAATATTTGCATACCGTACTCTTCAGACCAAAGTAACAAAAGGCAAAAAAGAATGCCCACACATCAAAGAATAACATAGAGCGTGTAAAGTTTCGTTTCGGTAGTGTGCAGAAGTTGATAGAGATTTGTACAGAAGTTTTCGGCATCCAGTATGTAATAAAAAAGCACATCAGGTGAATTGATGTGCTTTTTGATCATTGCACTGGATCAAAGCTACCCCAAACGATTCGCAATTCCCGTAAATTCGACTTTAGCTTTCACTAAATAACCACGTCCATGACGAGATTGAATAATCGTAGGTTTTTCGGGGTCTAGTTCGATTTTTTGGCGTAAATTATGAATATGATTCCGCACAAGTGCCGAATCCCCTATCCCATAGGGATACCCCCAAACACCTTCCAAAAGACTATCTACAGAACTAATTTCATATGGGTGTTCACATAAATAGACAAGAAGTTCAAATTCAACCCGTGTCAAATTCACTTCACGACTATTTACAACTGCACGGTATTGGTTCAAATAGATTTGAATTGTATTCAATTGCTCAGCATCAAAACCATTTACAATCCGTCTGAGGTGGGCACGAACACGCGCAGTCAATTCACGCGGGGCAAATGGCTTACGGATGTAATCATCAGCTCCAGAATTCAGCGCTTCCGCCAAACGATGAGGGGATTGTTCAGCTGTTAAAAACAAAATAGGGACATTGCTTGTTTGTTCTTTAGAGCGAAGCTCTTTACACAAGCTCATCCCATCTTTGTCGGGCATCATACTGTCAATCAAAAATAGATCTGGAATCGACTCCTCAACTAAGGCTAACGCTTGATTGGCAGAGTATGCCTTACGAACGTTATACCCTTCGCGGCGGAGAATGTGATCTACCATTTCAATGAGTTGATCATCATCATCTACAATCATTATTTCAAACATGCTTCATCCCAGATTAATTTGAGTGGCAAAATCTGTACTCAAAGTATAACTTGAAGATAGCCGCTGAAAATATGATTTACTGAAATTTTTGTGAAAGTTCTGTGAATTTCTTAACTTTCTTAAGAAAGAATTCACTCTACGTTGCAATCATATACCCGACACTGTGAATCGTGCGGATATACCGTTGCGTTGTATTGTGCTCTAATTTCGCACGCAAATTACGAACATGGGCGCGCACAAGGTCCGCATCCCCTGTGTTAGGCGGGTATTCCCATACCGCTTGCAACAGATGACCGGGCGACAGCGCTTGGTTCGGGTGTTCCATCATATAACGAAGCAAACGATGCTCTGTGGATGTTAATTGAATCCGTTCCCCATTGATGACGGCTTGGTAGGTATCTGAATCCAAAATCAGGTCACCAATTTGCAACACAGAATTATTCTTATCCCTTAAACTACGACGCAACAAAGCGCTTACGCGAGCGCGTAATTCGGGAATCTCAAAGGGTTTCGTGACATAGTCATCAGCGCCAGCGTCTAAACCAGCGACAACTTCTTCAGTGGAAATGCGAGCGGTCAAAAACAAGATCGGTAGCGTACCAAAACGCGGATTCCGTCTCAACTGCATACACACTTGAATACCATCAATTTCTGGCATATTGATGTCAAGAATGAGCAAGTCAGGAATTCGTTGATTAATCATGTTGAGCGCTTGCATGCCACTTTGGACTAAGGTGACTTCATAGTCTTCATGACGAAGGACACGCCCTAATGTTTCTAACACATCTGGTTGATCATCAACCGCCATAATATATGCCACAGAGATTCCTCCTCATAAAAGAGATGCGCAAACCATTATCTCTTAAGTGTATCCTGTATTGAGCAATTTTTAATTCAAGATTTTATTTTCGAGTGTTTCTTCGAAAAACACTGGAAGTTCGATAAAGAATCTTGCTCCACCGCCCGGGTTATCAGCGACCCAAATCTCGCCCCCCGTTCGTGTAATCACTTGACGGCAAACATAAAGCCCTAGCCCTGTGCCTTCACCGACTATTTTAGTGGTGATGAAGGGTTCAAACAAAGTTTCTTTGACGTGGTCTAAAATCCCCGAGCCATTATCCCATACCTCAACCATGACGTGAGGATCGCCCTGTAGATAATTCACTTCAATGCCCATGATACCATCCTCTTTGCCGGATAAAGCATCATGCGCATTGACGAGTAAGTTTAACCAAACATCATCTAATTCGCCCTGTACTGCAAAAATCTGTATCGGTTGAGAGCGCTCAGGCAGGTCCACCCGAAACCTGATGTTGCTCTTTTCCAGATGAGCTTCAATTAACGTGAGTGTCCCTTTAATGGTCGTATACAAATCGACAGGTTCGGCACTCGCCATCGATTGTGAGGGGTGCAGTGTGGATAATAACCGACGTACAACCCCAGCAGAACGTCGCCCTGCCCCTAAAATGGCTTCAATCGAGTCTGCATGTTCTCGTTTCATTGACGATACATCGGACATCATCAAGTCGGCATTTGCAATGATCGTGGTCAAAGGATTGTTGATTTGATGGGCGATCATCGCGGCCAACTCACCCACAGCCGACAAACGCCCTGCTTGAATCAACCGCGTTTGGGTTTGCCTCAACTCAATTAACGATGTTTCCAGCATGTGCACTAAACGTGAGTTTTCGCGGGCTGTTGCCGCTTGTCCCACAATCGTCCGCGCTAAGTCAACACGCCGTGAAGAAAACAACATCGATTGTTGTGTGTCCGAAAACATGATCAGCCCTTGTACCTGTCCATTATTGACCAATGGAAGGACGAGCAAGGACATCCCGAATGTACGCTTTAAGATAAACGCGGACCCGGGGCCAGTCTCTTCACCCAAGCGGATATTAATAGCGGATTGTGTATCAATTACATACTTCAGGTCAGGGAACTGTTGCAAAAACAGCTTATGATTAGATTGCGATGGCCAGATGGCATCGCCAAACAACGTCACTAAACGCAGTTTATTTTTTTGTTCATCAACAATCCAAATTTCAAACCATTGACAATCCAAACCCGTCAAAATTGATTTTGCGGCATTCACCGCATAAGTACGGTCAACTTCTTTCACATCCATCAAATGATAGGAAAGTTGCATGACGGTCTGTTGAATATGGCCTAATGCCTCTCTACCTACGGAGGCGGGCAGTTCACGCCCCACAAAATAGGCTTGAAGGACGCAGACCACTGTGCCATCAACGATAATAGGAAGCACCAATAGTGCATCACATAAAGACACGGATAAGAAATCTTGTCTCGTTTGTAAATCCCCCGTATCACGGCGTTGATAGCGGGTCTTCTTCTCTTTCAGCGATTTATAAATTTCAGGTTGAGATTTTAAATCAACAGCCGGTTGATTATTCGCCGTCCAGAATGACTGTTGGGACATGGCGAGAAATTGCAGTGCTTCATAATCATCGGACAATTCGAGGATATACGAGGCGGATACCCCTACAACCCGCACCAATTCTTCACAGATGCTGGGCAGTGTTTGGTCGAGAAGAATCGATGAATTGATTTTACGGCTTGCATCCACTAATGCCTTTAATTCGCGCGCTTGACGAACAATTTGCCCGTGTTGATTGGCGTTTCCAATGGCGATTGCGGCGTAAGCAGCCAAATGATTGAGTAACGAAATATGACGTTCACTAAAAGGCGCATCCACAGAGCGGTTATTCACACCTAAAACGCCGATGGGTTGATCGTCGGCCAAGATCGGCACGTACAACAGCGATTGAACAAAATACTCTGTTTTGAGTTTATGTGGCCCTTGTTCACCTAACAAAACGGGCTGTCCGGTATTGAACGCGTGCCCTGCCAGCGTGTCTTGTGTTTTGATGCGGAAATTCTTCGCTTTATCGAGGTCCATGCCAACCCTTGCACGTAAGTACAAAGCGTCCGACTCGGAATCCGGCAAAAGAAGCATCCCCTCTTCAGCATGGGTTAAATGACGCGCCGCTTCTACCACTCGGTTTAACACTTCTGAAAGGTCGAGGCTTTTTGTCAGCGACTGCCCCAAATTCAACAGGGTTTGAATTTCATCATACGACCAGTTTTGAGCCGCATGACGGATCAGCTCGTTATCTAACGGTTGGGTGTAAACGGTGGAGATAGGTTTGACCTGTTGAAGGTCTTTTGTCACTACGGAGCGTAGGATATTGGGACGTAAAGACTCGATATAACGCACTTCTTGCGTAATCGTTTTGTCGTCTTCCCCAATGACAACGACTAAGTTCGGGTACAGCTCGGCTAAGACGGCCGCCGTATGTTTCCCCGTACGGCGATCATACATTTTCCCATCAATCAAGTAGAGATCAAATTTTTCTTTACGGACTAAAAATAAGATATCTTGATGTGAGAAAGCCCCCTTGATTTCATAATCGCTCTCTTGAAAAACAGCCCGTATTTGAGCAAGAATATCATAATTCCCTGAAGCTACAATGAGTTTAGTTTGGGAGGACATAGGCAAAAACGCATACTTTCCATTCAGTTACGTTTACTTAGGCGCTGACGGCGTTTCTCTAAATCATTTTCAACTTCTACAGATCGTATTTCTTGTTCCAACTCAGAAGAACTCATGGATTGTGATGAATCGAGCGGTTCATTCGTCTGATGATAACGTTGGAGTCTTTCTTTTGTTTGCAAAACAGATTGGTTTAACTTCTCTTGAATTTGAGAGAGAGATTCGGCCAACCCCCGATTCCCTGCGCCTTCTACTTCCGCATTACGACGTTTGACTTCAGAGACAACCGCCTCTAATGTATTCACACGCTGAATCAGTTCGTGCGTCACAATGCGGTGTTCACGCAGGTCTGCTTCAACAAACGTAAGCTGTTTCTGCTGTTTTTGCATCTCAGCAATATACTGCCGCGCCATGATGTCGTCCCCACGAACAATCGCATGATCTGATTGTTCGTCCAACTCTTGAATTCTATTTTGAATTCTTTGAGCTTGCGCCTGCAATTGATCTTCAAATTCAATTGCATTATTCACTTGCTTGCGCATTTCGACAACTTCACGCTCTAGTTTACGCCCACTAGGGGTTGGGTCTGGTAATTCACGCTTTGAAGCGCCCAGTACATCATGCGCTGTCGATTTCAAAAGCGTGTTTAATTTCTTAAACAGATCACTCATCATTCATCATTTCAATAATACGAATTCTTTATACATTATTGCATTTTATTGTAATTGTAATCTGTTAACTTATTACACTCAAATTTGTGTTGTTAACAATTTCTATCCCATGCAAGACGATACGTTCTCATATTTGCCCCACCAGCACGGATCGCAGACGCGCCTTGTGTAGAGAAAACTTCGCATAAACGCGGGTCAGAAGGGTCATCATTGGGAATTTGATCAGGGAATGCGATGAGATAAACTGCTCCACGATCTTCGATTAAACTCCATAATGCTTCTGGATCGCCTAACGCGGGGACAACTTCAGGGCTAACCAAACCCGCAATATCTAATATTGGACGTTCCGTGAAGTAACCGACAGCTCCAATATCATGAATTGCAACGAACTCACTTTCCGGGATGTTCTCATCCACCCAATGGGCAGTCGCAACCATCTCTTCATTGATGATCGCGACATCAGTTTTATACGCAGACAACCCTAAAACGAACGCACAAAACACAAAGATCAAAGCGGAAGTCAAAGCGAGGACGCGCGAAAAAGTTCGGCCTAAAAACGAGTGCCGACCAGCACGGATCAAGCCATACGTACCGATCCCCCCCGCGATAATCCATGAAGGTACAGCGGGAATTACATAGCGTCCATGCTGATAATGGGCGGGCAACCATGCCGCATAAAGTGCGATGAGCGCCACCACCCACAAAGGCAGTAACAAAAAGAACGCTGATTTAAAGTCACGTTGAGCGACTTGACGTAAATGCTTCACGATAAAAAAAATAAGGCCGGGGATTAATAACACTTGCCCACCTGCCAGTAAGGGCTGGATGAGCAAATTAACCCGCTCAACATAGGATAAAGCTAATAAAGGGCGAATACTGGCTAATTTCGCGGCGGCGGTATCTGGCAATAGCCCACCGGTAAGATGCATATTCAAAGCCAAATAAGGGGACATGGCGATGATGAAGACAATCCCTGTTGTCACCGCCCATAAAAATGACTGGCGCCAATCCCATACCCTGTTGGAGCGGGTGAGCCAAATAACCATTCCCGTCAACCCAACTAACAAAATCCCTTCAGGGCGTGTGAGTGTGAGTATGGCCGAGGCAATTCCAAAACAGAGACTGTGAAGAAGAATCTCGCGGGTGGTCTTTTGAGGCGCTGTCAATACGTGCCATGCAAGATAAATCACCACGAGCGTCATGAGGTTAAAAATGGCCGTCTCCATGCCCGAAACAGCCGACCAAATTAAGTGCCAAGCAAAGACAATCGCCAGCCCCAAGCACAACCCTAAGCGCCCTGTACGGTCAAAAAAATGTCCGAAACGGTTGGCGACCACACCGGAAAGTGCCAATGCAAAGATACCTACGCCATGAGTCCAAACCAAGAATGGCAAGTTGAGTTTGTAACCTACAGACAAGATCACGGTATACAGCGCGGACGTAGAAGCGGCGCTAGGCACGCCAGGCGTGAACGCCCATTCACCCGTTTGGGCGAGGTTACGTCCATAGGTTTGATGAATCCAACTGTCATCTAATGGAAAGCCATCCCCCGCGCTAATGACGTACAAAATGCCTAGAAACACAGCGACAAAGATGATCAACATATCGCTTATGCGTTGGAATTTGAGGCTAGGTTTCAGGGTGGATTGCATATAACCTCACTTCAGAAAAGCTAAGTGGGATGCGTTCGAGAAATGCAGGTGGATGATCCCATAATGATAATAAAGGTGTGGTCAACCCATTGGGTTCAACCAACAGATAGTCGATATTATATTGTTCACGGATTTGTAAGAGGACTTCAGGCGCTTCATTCGGAATGACCACCCCGCCTCGCCCCGTGAAATAATAAAGTTGTGCAGGGTCGTTTATCATCACCCGTGCATCCGAAGGCAAGAGCGCATCTATCTCTTCCATCCATGCGGGAATTGTACTATTCCCCCCACCCCGACCGACCAGCGACATCATCAACAGCAAACTGATGCCGAGTAAACCGACCGTGAACACCCACTGTGCATGTTCTTCGCGCCAGCGACGGCGACGCTTCGCCACCCAGTGGACGAGATGATCTAACCCCACCAATCCCAAAACGGCCCAAAACGGAATCAGCGCCGACGCTGAATGAAATAGCCCACCCCGATACCCCGGGTAGGCAAAGACGAACGTCATCGCTATGTGCATTCCGAGCGCGTAGAAGATAAATGGCTGGAATAACGGGTTCTTTCGCTGTACCCAAACACCTATCAACATGAGCGGGGCCATCACCACGAAGCCTTCAACCGCAACAAACGTCCCAATATTGTTGTTCAAGGCTTCAATGCGCGAAGACCAGAGCGTCGCCAAGCCATCGGAAAAGAACTGTTCAGGGGTCGCCTCTGGCGGGAAATTAAAGAGTTCGTTGTATTCCCGAAACCAGATTGATTGTGTCCCCCCCACAGGTAGAAGTGTCCCCAATGCTTGCGAATTTCGGTAAAACCACGGCAGCATCACCAAGAGGTAGCTAACACACGCCATCAAAATGAGAGGCAAAGCGCGTTTTAACTGCTGGCGCCCACTCCACAAAAAAATCAGGACGATCACGAGGATGAATAATAAGCCATCAGCGCGGGTTAAATGTGAAAGTCCGGCTAACGCGCCTGCAAGCAAAGCTTTCACCCACAAACGGCGTGATTCTTCAGGTTTGTGAGCGAGGGAAATACAGACCAAGCCCATCGCCCATAGGCAGGAGGCGCCAAAAAACGCATACGGGGCAAATGTATCCAACGCCCCCCAATAACGCGCAAAAAACGGGCTGGTAAAAGCCAACAAGCCCGCACCCCACGCATATCGTCGAGATTTGCCTACTTGCCAACCCAACGCAAAAGCAATACAGGCAGTTAACGCATAACAGAGGACAAAAAAGAGTTGAGCCGCTTCATAGCTCACCTCACCGCCGGAAATGAGGATGCCCAGACTGCCTAAAATCGAGGTCATCGGCATCCAATAGAGATGCGATGGGAACATCCCATATTCGTCTAACTGCAAGGGCGCGCCAATATAGGTCCACAGATAGGTTTCAGTGAAACCCTCACTGGAAGCGAGACGCACCGCCCCGTTATAGTGATAGTAAGCGTCGGTATAAGTCGGCGCTTGGTTGGTGAAGCGTACTAAAACAAAGGAAACGACGAGCGCAAGGATAAAAAATGCACTATACGCACGACGGCCCATTTATAGAGATTCCTGTCGCAGTTTTTGATACAGCGCAAAACAGAAGCCGATTAAGAGGGCGGTTCGCCCTAAAACCAGTGCGGTGAACGGCATCAGCAACTCACCAGAGATCACCCCGTTTGTTTCCGCCGTGCGCAAAAATAGATAGGGATATTCCACAAAGACGGCAGCCGTGAGCAACACCAGCGAGAGAATCCCTTGTCGGGTAGGGAAACATAACAACGCCAATGGGATGATTTGAATGATCCACTGTGGACTCCACCCCTGTGCTTGCAAGAAGAAAATCAACAACGAGATCAGCAGAAAAGCGACAAACCCACGATCATCAAACCGTCGCACGCGTAGGAATACAAATAAGCCCACTGCTAGTGCGATGCCTAAACGAACAAATGAGGGGATGACCGCAGGGTTTCCGATCAAAACTGAAGCGAAGGCGGGGTCCAACCGTTCGATGACCGCGCCAAAATTCCCTGTCCGATAGTTGCCATCGATTAACGCCCAAACCGTTTGATAAGAGGCTTTTCCAAACTGAGCGACCAATGAAGGCAAGGTCATTTCAGCGTTTTGTAAAAGCAGTAGGCCGTACACCAACCCAAACACGACGGTGATGATCGCTGTATAGACGATGGCGCGGTTACGAGCGCGAAAGCGCCAGATCGGGGCGAGTAATATTGCAGGCGTGAACTTCACCAGCGCCCCTACCCCCGCCCACAACGCCGAAACATGATCTTGCCGTTTCAGCGCGAACCATAAGCCCAAGAGTAAAAATAACGTGACGAGAATCTCAAAATTCCACCAGATCATGACTGTAGGGGCAAAAAAGAGCGCGTATACCCACGCGATGCTCATCCCCATATTTGGGTTATATAAGTGGGTCGCAATCTTGCGCAGTAAGACCAGCACGCCCACATCGCAGGCGAGGAAAAGACTGCCTAACACGAACGCAAAACTGCTGTAGTTCCCGCCGGAAACTTGATAGATCAATGTGATTAAATACGAGGGAATCGGCGGGAATTCACTCCACCAATCACGAAACGGCAGTAATCCTGTTTCGGTCAATTCCCCGAGTTGAAAATAGGTCAAAAAATCGCCCCCCGTTGTGATGCCACGTTCACCGGTGCTGAACAACAAGGGTTGGTAAGTTAATGCGAAAAGGACACGAAACGCGACGAACAAGATCAACAATAGGCGAAAATCACCCAATAACACCGTAAGTTGTAGCGTCTCTTTGTTTGAAGAAGCGGTTTTAGTCATGGTCGATCTCGCGATTCACGATAGGTTCAATCGGCACATCCCGCACAATCACAATGGCTTTAGGGTCTTCGTACAGCACTGTCCAGCCCGCTTCATCACGAAGGCGTAAGGCCAGCCCACTAGGGGTTTCGACGACGACGGTATTGATTCCGTACTGCGTTAAAGTTTCGCGCCAGCCATCATTGCCCAACGCGGTGCTCAAATAATCGTTCGTCAAAAAGCTGTCGCCATATAAATCGGTACGACCGTCTACAAACACAGGAAAATCAGGCAAGGCATGGATGAGATACCCACCCCAATTGTAGCTGTTGAACATATTCGGGGGCAGATCATGGGTTTGCATGTAGTCCACAGCGCCAACAGGAAGTGTGTCAGCCATGACGGTATCGACCATCTCAGCATCCATAGACGCGACGACTTTCACAAAACAGGCCAACCCAATCATCAATAACAACAGGATATTGATGCGCGCCATTTGTGGGGTTGCCCGTTTGATCGTCGTTTGTAACCATCCGCGTTCCGCCATGATCGACGCCAAATGGTAAGTGAGGACGGGTGTGGCGACCACAGCAAACACCGCGATATTACGCCCCGCCATCAACCCCATAAACATCGTCCCGCTTACAAGCATGAAATCCGTCCAGTCGAGACGGCGTTTGCTTCCGCCTACTGCGCCCAACACCGCAATGATCAAGAACACAAACGGCCATGTTTGGCGTTCGTGGAAGTTGGGCGAGTTCCATTCTTGAATAAAATTCTGAAGCGCACCGATCCCTACCGTTTGGAATGGCACAAGGAGCATATTGATCCCATATGGGTTGATCACCAAGGCAGCTAGCGAGATCAAGGTGATGACGATGAGTTTGCGTATTCCCCGCCAGCCTATCGTGTGGTCGCCTGTAGGACGGAAAAGATTATTGAAAATTTCCCCCGCAATTGTCCCGCCTAAGAAGATGAACCCAATTGAGAACCCCGCGTGAATATTCCCCCAAACTGCCATCAAAATAGGGATCATCCATAAGCGGTCTGTTTTCTCTCGTTTATACAGGTGCAAGAGCAGAAGCAACAGCGCGCTCAAAGCGAATGAAAACATTTGGGGACGGGGCGACCAAAATACAGCCGCTGTCGCCGCCCCTAAAACAATCGCAAACGCGCGAAGATAGGTATTTCCCGCGCTCATACGGTAGATGAAAATCATACCTAACGTCGCCATGCCAGCGACAAAAAACGCCAAGCCGTACATCCCGCCCACGCGCCAAATCACGCTCAATAATACTTGCGCGCCCCAACTGTGATCGATCCATGGTTGGTCAGCAAATGAAAATGAAAAGGGGTCAGTATAAATAAACCCGTTTTGGAGGATGTATTCCCCGCTGCGCAAATGCCACCATGTGTCCGTATCAACAGGGATACGTACCGCCAATGCAAAAATCAACATGAACAGGATGATCGACATTGACCGCTCAATTGTCAAACGGCGCATAGAATCCTGCCTTCCTTAAAACAGAGTCTCAAACCGTGTAAAGTGTTTCACTGCATCATCGTTGAATCAGCCATGATTCTAAGGCTAACGCAACAGGGTTTGCTGAAATATAGTCTAATTGTGGCACAAATTGGCGTGGTAAAGACAAACTCAAAAACTCAATGTAATTGATGTTTTCACCATAAGGCCAATCTCGCCCTAATACCCCTAAATGCACCAGACTGGACGCTTCTGCAAGCGCCCTTTCAGCCTCAGCATCATCGCCTTGAAGCTGGGCGAGACGCGCTTGAATCAGCCACGCCCACACCTGATCATTTTCCGACTGTTGGTCATGCACTAGCGCAAATAAACGCGAAGCTTCAGGAAGATTTCCAAGCTCGGCCTGTGCCAACGCTTCAATAGTATAGGTCGCAAACGATGGAGTGAACGTTTCTAGTTCTTGCAACGTTTGAGATGGATCGCCTTCAATCAGTAGTTGCACAGGCCGAACCAGTGTTTCATCAAAATCGGCCTGTAGGCCTTCACGCGCAGGATCATCTGTCCATTCTGCGAGTAAAACCAGCGCGGGGGAAAGTTCAAGTGCCTGTTGATAGAATTCGCGCGCGCGGTCTGGTAGGCCCGCAGTCACCGCATAATCCCCTGCCCGCAACGCCATGCTAGGATCACGATCCGCTAACTCGACCGCGCGCGAAATCGCCATGAGTGCACCTTCGGCATCGCCTTGAGCAGATAAAAGCGCGGCGTAATTCGCCCATCCATAGGCATAATAAGGTTCGAGTTCTAGGTAGCGTTCAAATGCTGAAGCCGCTTCGGGCAGAACATCCGCAGATTGTTCAGCATGAGCAATAGCGTACATCATCCCCTGTTGTTGAATATAGGTAGGGTGATTCGGGTCAGCAGTCGTGATAAACTCGATCTCTTGCGCCGCATGAAGATAATCCCCCTGCGTTGACCGTGAGACAATATCGTAATATTGGACATAGATCACGGTACTGTATATCCCCGTGACAAGCACAAAACAGGTCAAAACCAGCGTCAATACGGACAGCGCTTTTGATATTTTTGGTTTACGCCATACGGGTTCATGGGGCATAACAGTGATGCACGCAGTCAACAGCGCGGTGATAGCAATCGCGGGCATCATGGAAGGCATATCGAAAAGATGATGGACAAAATAACCCACCAGTCCCGCAAACCCGCCACAAATCAAGATCAGTTCTCGTTGGGGAATCGTCGATGCGCGCAGTTGACGCACGACCCAAAGCGTGATCGCGCCACCGGTCGCTAACAAGGCAAGGATGCCGAAAATCCCCAGTTCTGCCCCAACTTGTAATGGCAGATTATGCGCGTGGCTATGGGGTTGTAACGGGGGTGAAGAATTAAATTCAGCCAATGCCCGCCCAAACGTAAATATCCCCGACCCTGTGAGCGGTTGTTCAGCGAAGGTTATCAGCGCTGTGTCATAGATATAGGCGCGCAGGTCTGTACCGCGCCCACCTTCGTCTAAAGACCGCGCGAGAAATAAACCACCCCCCACCACCCCGATGAGAAGTACACCACCTGCCAGAGCAAGTTTCGGAAGGCCGATTTTCGCCTTCAACCGTGACCATGAATACAGTTGTTGGCGGTACAGCCATAAGACAACATACACGCCACAGCTCACCACCGCGCCGATCCACGCCCCACGCGAGTAAGTTAAGATGAGCAAGACACCTGTCAGCACAAATAACAAGATGAGTAAGAAGCGTTGGATGCCTTTTTGTCGTTCCAGTTGGCTTAAAACAACAGGCAGTAAAAGAACCAGCACCGCCCCAAAGGAGTTTGGGTTGCCAAAAATGCTGACTGGGCGAGGCAAGCTAAAGGCGATTTCACGGCTTAAAATGCGGGGGATTTCAGCCCACCATTCGCGCGTTTGAAACAGCCCCATCAAATCAAAAAATGCTAACGCGATGATTAACGCATTGACCCAATGGACACGTCGAATGAGCGCGCGCCCGTGAAGATCATGCAGGACATACCACACGAGGATATACAACCCGCAAAACCAAATGCCGATCAAACTTCGTCGCCACACTTCGTAATTCACAACAAACGAGAGGACGAACGCCACGCCCCATAACAGGATAGGGATGTCTAATACCGTTTTCGGAAACGTGGATGCATATTTCCAGCGTACGACCACCCACGCGCCAAGGAAGACACCCAACAGCACGATATCCATCAAACGAGAGGAAGCGGTTAAAACCCCATTCCATGTGAACATCAAGCTGAGCGCAAAAAGGACGATCACCACCGAAAAAGGTTGAGCAAAACGTGGCAATAAATTGATCTTCATAAAGACCCTTCAAGTTCCGCCAAAAGGTTTTGAGCGCGCGTTTCTTCAGGCGCAACGTTCAAAATTGCATGGTAGACATTCACCGCGCCATCAATATCCCCTTGAATTTGGTAGATAATGGCAAGGTCATACCATGGTTGTAACACGGCTGTCCCCGGGCCGGGAAGCCCCCCGGTAGAGAGCGGTAAAAAGGATGCCCGTCGCCCTAAAAAGAGTACGCCTTCAAAATTTTGTTCAATATATTGAGGTTGTACCGCGCCAGCCAACAGCGGAATCGCATCTTCAGGGGTAGAGGCGATCAACGCGCTGATGGCATTAGGTGATTCATAAGTGGTTCCCAATAACACCGCTAGACGCAAATCGCGCTGTACTTGCGCAAAATCATCACCGATTGCGATTCCCGCGCGCGCACGCGAAGCATAAGCATCCCCCCATGTGCGGTTCATCAATAGTGCCTGCGTAAAATCTTCATAGGCACTCACTGGGTCATTTTCAAGCTCAAGGCGGAAGATGCCCCGCATCCAATATTCTGTAGCCGTGGTTGGGTTTTGAGGGAAATCTTCCGTCACCAAACCACTTCCAACCCGCAGGTCATACATAAAACGGTTGATGTCGGTCGTCTCTTCGCGATAACGCGCCACAGATGATTGACGTAATTCCGTCGCCGTCCAAAACTCGGATAACGGCATTTGACGCATCGATTCCACATACTGAGAGATGATGAGGTCATCTGGTTCAAGCATGGAAATTTCGCTGACCCGCGCTGAATTAAACGTGGCGACATTGGCGCGGTTGATCGCCGTTGCTTGGGCCAACGCCTCTAAAGCGGATTGATCTTCGTCAATGAGTTCATAGATCAGCCCAAGGTTGATCCATCCTGTGTCCCATGTCGGCTCTAATTCAACCGCATGTTGATAGTGGTCGATTGCCGTTTGCCAGTCTCCTTGAGCGAGCGCTTGACGAGCGACGAGATAATCATATTGCAGGTGATACAAATTCAGTGCAGGGTCTAACTCGATGGCCTCTTGAGCGCTGGCAATCGCACCTTCTAACGAGCTGGTCTCAAGATCAACGCTACGGTTATGAGACGCAAGCGCTTGATCCCAACGGAAGAACATCACCGCAAACGCGCCAAAGACGAAGATAGCAAGTAACGTTGTCCATACGGGTAACGTGGGGCGTGGCGCTAACCGTGATGTAGGCGGGATGATGCAGATCACTACCAGCGTCAAAAAGAGCAGAACCAGTGGGGTGCTTTGAAACACATCAAAGAGGTTCTGAATCGCAAAGCCGATTAAGGCGGCCAGCGCTGCTTCGATCCGTAAGCGTCGATGCGCGTCCGCGTGTTGCCAATTGACCCAAGTTGCCCGCAAGAAAACGACAATCATGATCGCGAGGACGATGAAACCCATCACGCCATTTTCGGCGGTGATGTTCAACAGAACATTATGCGCCGTCCCCAACCGATCATCGACAAATTGACCATCGCGCACCATGCGGTAAGTACGCCCAAACATCCCGACGCCAGCGCCTTCTACTGGTTGTTCGACAATGATATCAACCGCCCCTTCCCACAAACCGCGCCGTAGCACATCACCAGATGAGTGACCCGGCGCTTGGCTCAAGACCAAAACCCCGACGCCTGCCAGCGCAAGCACAATCACAGGTGCGACCACCAATGGGATCAATTTGCGCGGGGGCAAACGACGCAGTAGATCACTGCTCAAAATGCGGAAGAAGATAAACGCGCCAACCCCCACCCCTAACGAAACAAACCCACCGCGCGAGTTGGTCATCAACATGATGAAAAATAAAAGCCCGCTCAATATCCGCAAGACGATTCTGACATCACGCTGTACCGCATGGATCGACCATGCAGCGGTCAGTAACACGAGGGGCGCAGTATACGCCGCCAACCATGTCGAAACCCCTAACGGCATATAAATCTGTGGCATACGCAAAGGAAGAAGCATATCCGCACCTAAAACGGATGCCCATCCAACTTGGGTATCTGGCACCAAACCCCAGCCAAAGAACCATGATCCTAGCTGAAGCCCTGCCATGCACACGGTCGCCGCCGCCAGCAAGAAGGTGATCTCTATCACCAAGCGTTGGCGACCGGTACGGAATAGGTCCACCAACACATAAAACATCAACAGGTGACCAAGCGGAAACCACAGTGTTTCAAGGGAAACACGCACATCCAAACTCAAGACGGTTGAAATGATCCAGACAAGGATCATCAACACGATAGGCAAATCAAGCGAAGTTTTGGGCAGTCCTTGACGTTTACGCAGACGGCTCAACAGCCAGATCAGCGCGACGGCCGTAAAAAGGACATGATGCGCTACACGCACGGGAAATAGATTGAAGTAGTACGTACTTCCGACAAAGACCAAATAAACGGCAAAGAAAATATAGGCGAAACGGGTCAAATTTGCCCCCTTAAACCCCACTCATCGACAGTACTTTTCCAACCGTGCGCAAGATAATATTGATGTCTAAGAGCAGTGATTGATGGCGAATGTAATACAAGTCATATTGCAATTTCACGAGGGCATCATCATCATTCGCGCCGTACCCATACCGCACTTGCGCCCAACCCGTCAGCCCGGGCTTCACAATCATACGGGTGCGGTAAAAAGGGATTTTCTTCGTTAGGCGTTGGATATGTTCAGGACGTTCAGGACGCGGGCCAACCACGCTCATTTCCCCTTTGAGCACATTGATGACTTGAGGCAGTTCATCCAAACGGGTTTTACGCATAAAGCGCCCTACCCGCGTCACACGAGGGTCACCCGCTTGGCTAAAAACAGCCCCTGTGCCAGATTCAGCATCGCTCACCATAGAGCGGTACTTGATGATGCGGAAGACCTTGCCATTTTTTCCCGTGCGGTCTTGGGAATAAAACGTATCCCCCTGCGAATCTAACCGAATGATGAGATACAAAATAGGGAATGTGATGGCAAAAACGAGGAACCCAACCAGCCCAAGGGCAATATCCATCGCCCGTTTAATCAGCGGATAGGGGTCAAAAATCTCGTCATTATTTTTAATCGGCAAAAAGACCACCGCCCAGTCATCATTCACAAACTCAACAGGCGTTCTTCCGGTGATGCGTTCGTACAGAATCGGCATCGGGACAATTTGCACACCATGCTCATACGCATCCATCACCGCTTGAAAAGTGGTCCCGCTTAAGTTATTGGTGTTTGTCACGATGATCTCGCGGATCGAGTCGCGCATGACAAAATTCATCAGGTCGTCGCCACTGCCGATCACAGGGATATTTGCGACAGTCACGCCAACGGTTGCATTACGGTCGATGATCCCGCGCACCTCATAATCTTCCGAAGCGACCGACTGTATCAACGTGATAATCGTTTCCGCCGCCCAGTCACTGCCGACCACCAATGTCCGCCGTGGATGATTCACCCATCCCAACAAAACGGGTCGGGCAAAGCGCCATATCCCCACCAGCAAAAATGAGGCGATTGCATAATAGATGATGAAAAGACGCGGAAGCGCGTCGCGACTGGAAACAAAAAATACCACCAGATACACAAGAATCAACTGTGCCGTCACCATCAATAAGTGTTGCAACGTATGGTTACGGTTGGCGGCAATACGCAGATCATAAAAGTCATTGGCGCGGGCCAAGATGACCCACAAAGTGGGCAAAAACAGAAACCAGCCCCACTGCGCCAAAATAAATTCCATTGTGAAGGGGTAACGTGCTACGCTGGCCCAAATGCGCAGGGCGATCACAATTGCGACGAAACATGCCCCTACATCACCGATGGCAAGCAGTAGTTTACGCTCAGATATTTGAAGTTGCGGTGGATGTTCGCGCGTCGAGGGTTGAAAGAACATGTTATGTCATATCCTCAATCGGGGTTTCTAAACGGAACAACCCCAGTAAGATGATGATGCTTATCAATGATACCCATGCTCCAACGATTAACCACGCGGGTTGATAGGAAAAAGTGACTGTATTTTCCCCTGTTGGCACTTGTACGGCGCGGAAAGCATGGTTTATTTGAAAAATAGGAATGTCTTGCCCCTCTATTTCAGCGTGCCAGCCTGGGTAATTTACATCTGCCAAAACGAGCCAAACAGGTTGGTTTGTGCTGACTGAAATCTGCACCTGGGTACCTTGATCAACAATGATCGTGGCATTCCCTAAATTCGGCATGGATTCACGCATCGTACAACCGCCGTCCCCTAATATATGTCCCACTTGATGCGGGTTCCATTCAGGGTTTTGCAGGGCACTCATCAATTCGGTTTCGGTTTCGTGCCAGCAGATCGTTTGTAACAGCCATGCCCGTGACGCTTCGCGATCCGTCGGTTGAGGTTCCCCCATCTCATGATAGAGAAACCCAATTCCCGCCCCTTGTAATAAAGAGGCTGGATGGGTGGATGTCTCTATCAGTTTAAGATAATCTGCATAATTGGCAACGATGAGCGGGTCAAACTGGTTAAAAAGTGCAGTTCCACTCAACATGTTCAGGTTCGGCAACGTCTGGAGACGCAAGAATGATTGATATGCCTCAGCGACACGATAATCATCAAAGCGGAATATCTGCTCATATTTCACGAGTTGCTCAACAGTTTCAGGCCAATATCCCCGCGTGTCACCTAAACTGATAGACGTTGTCTCGCCCTGCTGTTGGTAAAAATCTGAGTTTATAGTGGGGTTTAAGCCGTATGAAGCGATAGCTAAATCCACCGCCACCACACAAAATAACAGCGCTTGCCAACCCTTTGATGAGGCGCTTCCCCCCACAGGTTGGCGTAAACGCAAGATGGTTAACATCACGATGTTCAGCCCGAATATGAACAGCGCATTTCCCAAAACAGGCAAGATATCCGTCGTGCTGGGAAGTATGCGGATGAGCAAACTCACCCCAACCAGCGCGATGCCTACCACCAAGATTCGGCTCACCCAACGGCGGTTGCGCCGTGCCGTCTGCCAGCTTTGGATGCCGATCCCCGCCAAGACAGCCCCCGCAAGAACTGTCCAAAGATGCCAGCGTACAGGCGCTTGGAAAAGATCAAATGTCGGGATGTGCTCGTATAAAAACGGGAAAATTGGGCTGTAACGTCCCAACGCCAAAACCAACCCAATGATGAAAAACCCTACAAACAGAGGCACTAACATCAAAGCAGGCGTTTCTGAACGCATCAAACGATGTCGCCACCGTAACGCCGCTGACAGCGCAAAAAATAACGGGATCACGCCGAAATAGGCGGCATCCTCAAAGTATGCGCCTTGGGTATAATAAGTCCCATCGGCGGGCGTGCCAAACAGATTCGGCAGAATCAGGTTTAAGATGCGGGCCGGCGCGTAGCTGAAATTCATCGCGAAGTCATAGCCTACCCCCGTCTCACGCTGGGAATGAATCAGCAGTTCGGCGGTGGCGAATAATTGCAGGCTTGCGCACCCCACCCCAACAATGACCCCCAAGGCTGTTCCGAACAAGCGAACAGGAACGCGTAAGATCACGGCGAGGTACAAACTGAACAACCCCGCCATCAATAAGCTGTACCATGACATCTGCGCATGTCCAGCGGTGAGCATTAACGCAGTAAATAAACCGATCCACGCCATCCCACGCCGATCACCCGCTACCATCACCCGACTGCATGCCCAAAGTATCCACGGCAACCACACTACCGCGTTGATGATCGGGTAAGTTCCCAACCGCCCCACAAGAAACGCGGTCAAGCCAAAGCTGAGGGCGGCGATCCCCTGCCCTAAGCCCTGAATCCCCCAAAACTGAAGAAAGCGCGCGATGCCCCACCCGCCTAAAAACAGGTGCAACACATTGATCCAACTCATAGTTTGGGGAACGGGCAAAACCGCGCCTAACCAATTCAACGGATACAACAGCGCGCTTTGATAATTCGCAAAAAGCGGTGCCCCTGCCCCGTTAAACGAGTTCCACAAGGGTAAAATCCCCTCGCGTAGTTGGTCGAAAGCAACCATTCGCCACGGGTGAAACTGAAGTGACGGCAGTCCCCAATAGAAAGACTCGCCTAATAATAAGCGATGGTTCATCACGACCAGCGTGAAAAGCAAGATGAATAAGGGCAATTTCGCCAAAGGAAATTTTGAAATCGCGAGGCGTTTCACCATAATCTCACTTTTTTAACAATGAGGATAAACGCGAGTATAAGATAACTCATCCCGCTCAAGATATGAGCGAACAATGTAAAGTCATTTAACCTATGCACAGAACTAGGGTTGAGCGCGAGGTCAACTTCCGTCCCCCAGATGGACTCAGGGCATGCTGAACCACAATCTGGGCGAACAAAGAGGTTCTCATACACGTACACCCCATCAATTTCAGAGAGCAGTTCAAATCGACCTGCTGCTTCAAGGCTAGGGTATGGATACGGTGCGATGATGTGGGTCACACCCCAATCCGCGAGTAATTCGAGGTCAGGAACGGCCGACTGGTTGGCGGTAGATAAATCTTCGCCAACGACGTCATTTAGAGGCGGTTGCACCACGCTGTAGGCATGGCTCGGCTCAAGACCGCCAGCGCGTTGAATCGCTTCGGCAACCTCAGCCACTTGGAATGGGTCTACCCCGTAAAACAAGTTCAAGTCATACGTTTCAGCGACATTTTGGGGCACGCTGTAGGCAGGCGAGTAAATACGCTCTGGGTGTTGTTCAAGCAGAAAATTAGCTAGTGGAACATAGGGCGTAAGCCAATAGGATTCCCCGCGCCACTCCAACCATGACCGCCCAACGCCGATCAACTCGACCAAAACCAAGATCGGTATCATCCATTGGAGGGAACGGCGTACCGACTTATTTTGCACCGCGATGAAACAGAGCATCAATGCCACCGAGACAACTAATAACAGAACGCCATTAAGCTTGTTAATGTCCAGCATGAGCAGGCAGAAAACACCCAACAAGCCGAATAATAACGCCAAACCAAATACCACCAGCGGGAATTTCCGTTGGAAGCGCAGGCGCAGGTTTTGTTGTGGGTCGGTCAACGATTGAAAGCCAAAAGCTGCCAAATATGCGATGATGAAGGTGACGATGAACCACGCCCGCGAAGGCACACGGAACCACAATAAGGGCGGGAATACCGTTGTGAGCACGTTCCATAATAGACCGTTTAGCCCCAACGCATACCAAACTGTCAAAAGAACCGCGACGGATACCCAACGAAAACGCGGTTGTGTCAAGATGGCAAACGTCGCGAGAAACAGCGGAATCAAACCCAGCGCAACGTTGAGTTCAACATTGTTTTGGGTGACAGGAAGAAGCACGCCTAGCAAATTGGGAAGTTCTAAAGAAAATAATCCAGCTTCTTGCGGGGTCAATCCTGCCCGTGATAAATACGGCGACCACAGCACCAGCGGAACGATCACCGCTGAGGATAAAAACAGCGCGAGGATTACAGCGGGAAACCCATGCAGTAAACGACGCCAATGAAATCGTGAGATATAAACCGCGTAGATCACCCCAGCAAGTAAGGCGAGAAACGCTAAACGCACATCAGAAGCAACTATCAACCCCGCAAATAAACCGACAAGCAGGATTCTCGACTTTTGAAATGGCTCATCGAGTAAAAGCCGAAGCGCGTTAAAAAAGAAAGGAATCCACGCGCAAGCGTACAAAATATCAAGATGCCCCGCACCTGTATGCGCCATTACACGGGGTGCGACCATATAAGCGACCCCACTCAGCCATGCGCCCTGAATCCCCGCCCCACCATTACGGGCAAAGATCATCATGCCTGCGCCCGCAAGAAACAGATGGAAGTAGATCATCATGCCTAAAAAAAGCGAGGATGAAGGAAAAAGCAACGTCAACCATTGAAAGGGATAGGCCGTTTTATTTAAGGGATTGGCGGCAAAGGGATGCCCGCCTAAAATCGTATCTCGCCACACAAACCCAACTGGTGCATCATGCAAATATTCAGCGGCGGGCAGATGTGAAACCACCGCGTCCGAGAAAGTCGCGCTCGGCGTATAAGGCAGTGACCCGAATTGATAGCCTGTGACCAGAAGGATAAAAAGCGCCGCTAAAGCGAGCACCCCATAAGGGAACAGTTTCTCACGGCGCATAGACGGTTACACTGGGGAATTCGGCGACAACGCGCATTCCTTCCGTACATGAGGGCGTCCCTAACGCTAACTCCTCTGGCCCAACCAAGACATAACGCACGCTGTATTGTTCGATCAAAGCGGTACAGGCATCGGCATCTAGTTCCCCCGAAAACCACGCATTGACCTCATTCAATTTACGGTCGGCATCTAATGTTTCATAAGGATGACCATACACAACCCGCGACCTTGTCCAGCCGGGAATCCACGTGCTGACCACGGGTGACGCTAAGACCACATCATTAGGGCGGTTGAGCACATCAATGGCGCGGTAGGCTTGAAAATAATCACTCGGTAAGAAGATACCCGTCACCTGTGCGGGGTTTCCCGCCAGCGCAGGCAAGATGGGCAAAAACAACGCGAATAAGGGGCTGATCGACATCACAAAAATAAGCATAACCGCCACTAAACGCTGAGCTTTGCGGTTGACATGTTTGATCCATGTTTGGTCAATGCCACGCACCGCAAAATAAGCAATCGGGATCATGATGCCCACGGCAAAACGGCGTTGAAAGTTGGTGGGCAAATACATCAATACCACCGTCGCGCCCAGCCATAACAACATAAAACGATCCCCATCCATTTCCATACGACGTATTGCGCGAATGAGCGCTGGAATGGCAAGGATAAGCGGAAGGCCAAACCCCAAAAGCAGATACAGAAATGGGGGCGAGAGGGTCACATTTTGACGATTCCACTCGGTCAAGACAGGGTCATGCTGAACGCTGATCAAGTAATAGCCCGCAAACGGTAAGGCGGGTAAACCGATGGCTAACACCGCATGTAAAAAACGGCGTGGTATCGACTTCTTATTGAGCAGGTACAGCACGCCAATTCCAGCGAGGCTCAGCCCTATCGGAACCAACGCTTGAGGATACAGCACCGAGATGAAAATGCTGAGGATTGCAATGCTGAGCGGTGTCCAGCTTAACGCAGGGTCGGTTTCTGCGCCGGGACGCAAGATCAGAATCAAGAGGCTGGCGAGAATTGCGATGCACCCAATCGTCAACGGGAAATGCACATTCATCAAACTGCTGAGAAATGGGAATGCTTCGGGAATCCAGGCAAAATCAGGAAATTCAATAGTGTTGAGCAAGGGCGCGAGAAACCAACCGAAACCTGCCCCAACCGATACAATGATGAAAAACAAACGACGAGAGCGGATGTTCGACCACACCACTGCCGCCAGATAATACAGAGAGAGGTACATCATCAACGCCGCGATTGCGCGAACCACATGGAATACAATCGCAATTGGAAGATTGGTTAAGTGAGAAAAATGCCCCAATAAGGGATATAACAACTGTATCAACGCGCCGTTTTGAGGTTCGGATGTATGTTGAAATTGGACGAGCCAATCCCCTATAAACCCAAGACGCATTTTAGAGAAATACGTCGCCCCATCTTGGAAGTTATGCAAAATTCCCATAAACTGCCAGTTTGGGGTTCCCCGCAAGCTCACTAAGATAAGCGGGGTAAAAGCCAGCAAAACGAATATGACCCCAAGAATAATCACCCATCGCCACTCGGATGCAGTAACATACACTGTTTCGTGCGAGTATGTGCGGTCAAGCTTATTTTGTGACATCATAGTACAAGTTTCCAACGAGCCATGATTAGAACCTCGCTTAACTATATCGAATGCCTTCGGAATAGTTACACGGTTCATAGGTACTGAAGTGATTTTAGCAAAACGTCCGTAACTTCCCTAACTCTCATTGTAGCGATTGGAACTTTGTAAAAATCCTAATTTTTCATGAAGATTTGACTTGTGTAGCATTAGGACATAAGCCATATAGGGGAAAAAAAGGCAAAAGCCTAAAATCTCCATATAAAGACAATTTTATTTTGATTGCGTGAAGCATCATTTCTTGGCCATTCTGAGGTTAGACAATGGGACTTGATATTGAGAATTTCGGCCTAGGAGTATTCGTAGGTTGGGCAACAGGCTACGGGGTCTATCGTGCACGGCATGTGATCAAACGAAGCGTTGATGGTGTGCGCGGAAGTGCTCAAAGTGCACAAAAATCAGCAACGCGAAGTTCCGACAGTCGTTATGTGCTCGACCTTGTAGATTATGCAAACGCACAGCATTTAGGCGGGACGGCCGTTCGTTTAAGCGACATTCTTGTAGAACCTCGTTTTATTCCTGCGGAACGTTTCTCATTACCTACCGACGAAGTTGACTTACAGAATGTGTTCCGCGTTGTACCGCATGTCCACGCGTACCCGCATCTCCATTCGGCATTCAACATCGACACGCTTTCTATCAAAGACCTGTCTAAAGGCAGCCGAAAACTCGCCTTGTTAGGCAACCAAGGCACAGGCCGTACGACTGCCCTCTTAGCGATTGCACTCCACAGCTTAGGCAAGCTGACATTCACACCCACCGTCGATAAAGTTCAAGAAAAAATTGACCGTGAAGAAAATGCGCTCTCTGAAAAAGAACGTGGCGTACGCGTCAAGGAACGGATTTTAATCGAACAGCGCGCGCGTGAACGTTTAGAAAGTGAACGCACCGACGATTTTGCTCAAACTCCTCAAGATGATGACCCTTCTGCATCGATCTTCACCCAGTTGATGCCCATCTACGTTCACTTAAGCGACATCTTCACGCCATCGACGTTATCGAGCGACGATTTAGACCCAGCAGAACCCATCGTTCGCACCGTGCAGTACCGCGTGCGAAGCATCACCGCCAGCACGATTCCGCGTAATATCTATAAACGACTTTCGTTAGGTCAAGTTCTGCTTCTCATTGATGGGCTGGACGAACTGACTGCCTCCCAACAAGAGCAAGCCTTTGCATGGCTCAGCGCTTTAGAGCGTGTGTATCCCAATAACTTCTTGATCGTTGCTGGAGCAGTGACGGGGTATAGCCACCTGTATCAAAACGGTTTTGTCCCCGTGTATACACGGCCTTGGATGCCCCACCAAACCCAAGAAAATATTCAGGCATGGGCGTCACAATGGGGTGCATTGAACAAACGTAATAAACGCCGACGCGGGACGGAAAAAGTCAGCGAAGAGGCAATCAACCGCGCGAAAGCGAACACGTTGGCGCTAAATCCCTTCGAGTTGACGACAAAAATATGGGCTGGTTACAGCGAAGAAACCGATATGACAGGCATCGAAGGTTGGATGCGTCTCGCTATCTCGCGCTTCCTTCCGGCTGATATTTCCCTGAACAGCGTCATCAACAAACTTGCCCAACTCGCTTACATCGAACTTGAAGAAGGGTTCATCACCAGCGCGAGGATGCGTCAGTTAGCCATCACCGGTGCGGAAGGCGATAGCGAAGCGGATAAACAAGAAGAATCGTCCGAAGCGACGCAAGACACCTCAAACAAGCCGAGCAACGAAAAAGAGGAAACCGATACAACAACCTCACAAGGGCGACTGCTGACGCAGTTGGTACGTTCTGGTTTATTGAGTAAATATCGCGAAAACCGTTATCAATTCCGCCATTCTCTTTTTACAGCTTATCTAGCGAGCCTGACGTTAAAAACACAAACCTCCCAGCACATCATAGAATTGATGCAAAACCCGCGCTGGCGTTATGCCATTCAATACATGGCCTTCCATACCCCAGTTGACAATATTGTCCGCACACAAATTTCGGCTGAACCTGACTTGTTGTACTCAAATATTACCGAGATGGCACGCTGGGTCGCTTACGGCCCTGCCGACACATCTTGGCGCGGGGATATTTTGCGCGAGTTAGGCAACCTGATCACAGCGCCGAATTTGTACCAACGGATTCGTGAATATGCCGCTGCCGCATTGATCGAAACGCGACATCCTGAATCTATTTTGGTGTTCCGTCGCGCTGCCCGTAATGGCAATACCGATATTCGTCGGCTGGCCTGTTTAGGGCTTGGCGCGTTAGGGCAAGAAGAAGCGGAACGCGACCTGATTGCCCTGATGAAAGACCAGTCATTGGATGTACAAATTTCAGCGGCAATAGCTCTAGGGGGCATTTCGACCGAACCCGCCCTAGAAGCGATGGTCATCGCCCTCACCGAAGGTCATGAACAAGTTCGCCAAGCAGTAGCAGAAACTTTAGCGACCAATAAAGAAGAAGGGTATTTTGTATTACACGAAGCCAGCACCGACGATGATATGATGCTTCGTCGTGCCGCGATCTTTGGTTTGCGTAAAATCAATACCACGTGGGCGCTCATCGCCATCTATCGCATTTTTCTTGAGGATGTGCAGTGGTATGTGCGTTCTGCGGCGCAACAAGCCTTCCAAGAAATTCGTTATGGTCGTGAAATTCCAGCGACGCAAGCCTATCCTAGCCCTGAAGAAATTGACTGGCTGATCAGTTGGGCAGCCCAAAAAGGCGACACCATTTCTAACAAAGAAATGGCGATCAGCAGTCTTGTACAGGTGCTTCAAGAAAGCGACAACGATCTGCGCGCGACAGCGGTTGAGAACCTCGGTCAACTTGGCATACTGAACGCATATCGCAACATCTACAGTACCCTGCGTGACCGTAATGAGTCCGTCCGTTCAGCGGCGCATCGCGGATTGAGTAATATTCAGAACCAAGTTGGAGAACGCCTTCCTCTGCCCCAAATCGTCTAAATAAAACGCCCTCCAGAGATAAGTAGCACTCTGGAGGGCGTTTTTCATTTCACTACCTGAATCACAATCAGGCTTCAGATGTTAATTCGGCCGTCACTTCAGGCGTGACTTCTAAACGCGTCGGAAGTTGTTCATTTTCAAAGTCGCAAGCGGCAACGCGCGTGAAATCTGTATGATACAGATACTCCACATCCCCTGCTTGCAAGACGACTCGATAGCCATCAGCTAGAATCTGGCTGTACATCTGCCCTTCTACGGGGCACCCCAAACTGCTGTCCGTCCATTCATACGACTCAATACTGACCAGACGAATCCGCGTGATGGGCAAATCCAGCTCATCGGCCAATTGACTTTGTGCAAGGGCGACCAACTCGGCAGAGACGGGGTCTAGTTGCAAAACCTCGCCGTCCGCCGTCGTATACTCGATGGTGACCGCGTTCGTTTCCTCAGGCGATGGGGTGAATAAATCTTGCGGTAGCGAAGCCGGTTCGATTGTAGATGTTGGGATGATCGGCGCAGAAGTCGCCGTTGCGGTAGCAGGGATCAAAACTTCGGTTGGGGATTCGATCAACGGCAATTCTTCTGGCTGACACGCAGAAAGCCACAGACTGCCAATGACGCATAGCCCTAGAAAATGAAGCGCCCTACGCATGCTTTAATTCCCCAACAAAATCTGTTCAACTTCGTGGGTATTCATCCCCTCAATACTTACAATTTTTTCGCGACCACTATTGCCAGCCACAATTTCAATATGATCGGTAGGAAGCTTCAGCTGTTGAGCCAAAAACTCAACCAATTCACGGTTTGCGGCGGGGTCGCCAGCGGGTGAAGCCACCAAGCGAATTTTCAAAACGCCATCTTCCTGTACACCAACAATTTCAGTTCGCTCCGCTTGGGTCACCACACGAATTGTTAACGCTGCACCACCACGTGCATCAGTAATTTCAAATTTGCGGTCACTCATAACGTTTCTAATCCTTGCCGTTGCACAGATGCAAAATATTGTCAAAAGTATCGTAACACGTCTTGAAAACCGCTACAACATCCTCTTAAAACAGGCGAAGCAAGATGCTGATGATGAAAAAAACGATGAGCGGGCTTAAATCCAACGGTAAATTCGGCGGGAGGACATTCCGTAGAGCGTTACGAATAGGTTGCAAGACGGGTTCCGTCACATCATACAGAAACCGAATGATCTGGTTTGAACGGTCTACATCGGGAAACCAACTCAACAACACCCGAGCGAGCAGGATAAATTGAAAAATCATGAGGATATAGCGAATGATGATCATTATGGATTACCTGTGAGCGTTAAATATTGCCAATACTATATATACGTAGAACGTTCACCAAACAGCGCACGCCCTACCCGAATCAACGTTGCGCCTTCTTCAATCGCAACGGGGAAATCATCGGTCATGCCCATACTTAATTCAGGCCAATTCATCCCTAACTGCTGTGTGATCTTCTCTCGAAGTTGGAATAATTTTGTGAACACCGAGCGTGCCTGTTCCATGTCATCCACAATCGGCGCCATCGTCATGAGGCCACGAACTTGAAGCGACGAGAGTTGATGAATCGCCCCCAGCGTTGTCCAAAATTCGCGGTCTTGTTCAAGGTCGTTCCCTAAGCGATCTGCCGCAAAACCCGACTTTGAAGCCTCGCCGGACACATTGATTTCAAGCAAAATATTCAATTTTTGTTGGGATTCTTGCGCAACTTCCCCATCAAGTTTTTTTGCCAACTTAAGCGAGTCCACCGAATGAATCCAATCAAATAAAGGCGGAATTTGTTTAGCTTTTCGGCTTTGAATATGGCCGATCATATGCCAAATCACTTGATCCTGTGCGTCAGTCGTCACGGTGTTGACTCGCGGAATTTTGACCTCGGCTTCTTCAACACGGTTTTCACCAAAGTGACGCAACCCCGCTTGGTACGCTTCGATGACCACTTCCGCCGAATGGGTTTTGCTCACCGCGACGAGCGTCACGCTGTCGCGTGATCTGCCCACACGATCACAAGCACGCTGTATTTTTTCTTCAACAAGATTAAGATTCTTCTGAATTGTCATGATGTTCGTGTAATAACGGCTCCAAAACGTCCCGTCTTCCCGCGTTCCTCACGGTGTGAAAACCAATCTTGGGTGTTCTGTGCGGTGCAGATCGCCGCAACTTCGATTTGTTCCACCCCCGCACGCTGTAAATCCAAACGATTTGCTTCCCACAAATTGAAATAAGCGCTGTGATCGTCCACATTCCATTTTATAAGGCTGTGATCGTCACCAAAATATGCGTTCACGGCTTGAACTACATCGTCGCCCACTTGATATTTCTCTGGCCCGATGCTCGGCCCAATCGCCGCTTGGATGTTTTCAGGCTTGCTTCCGTAAGCCTTGCCCATCGCCTGTACCGTTTTTCTCGCCATGCCATTGACCGTTCCGCGCCAACCGGCATGGGCGATGCCGATCACGCCTTGCACCGAGTCAAAAAATAAGATGGGCGTACAGTCTGCAAACCGCATGGATAAAGGCGTATCCGCCTGATCCGTGATTAAGGCGTCGGCCGTCGTGATCCATCGTCTACCTTGTACGGGTTTGGTGGCCATTAAAACATCAGTGCCATGAACTTGCCACACACTACATGCCCGCGCTTCATCCACGCCTAAAGCATCGTACATGCGCTCATGGTTTGTCCGCACCGCAAGCGGATCATCCCCGACGTTTCCGCCGAGATTTAATGAATTGAGATGATTTTCACTCACGCCCCCATGACGTGTAAATATCCCATGTGAAAGCCCTGCCCACTGCTCAAATTGGTAATAGACTAACTTTCCATTTTCTTTCCGTTGCAATATCGTTCCAATCCCATAACTTACGAGTGATTTCTTAACTTAAAGGACTCAGTGTAGCTTGTGACTACTTACATTTCAAAGTATACTGCAAGCGTAAAAGAGGTTGTTGATAATGCATGATTCTCAATTGTCTAATTTCGCATAGAACATCAATTTCATGTATTCTTCAGTAATAATTCTTAATTTTCTTTTATTTTGAAGATAAACTATTCAAAAACGCAATATGAAGCAATTCATGTAGATCATATCTAAAAAATGATCTCATACATTCTCACCCAAATTAGGACACTTAACTATGAGTATAGATAAGCAGCAGGATCCTAATGTGATACGAGTCCTCATCGTAGAAGATCATCCTATGTTTCGTGATGGTCTTCATCTTGCATTAGACCTTGAAGATAAGCTGTATGTTGTGGGCGAGGCTGAAGATGGTGATACCGCATTACGGCTTGCCCGTGAATTAAAGCCCGATGTAGTCGTCCTCGACATCAATTTACCCACCATGAACGGTTTACAAGTGACTCGCCTGCTTAAAGCAGATAATGTCCATACTGCGGTTGTGGTTTTGACCGCCTATCACGATTCCGAGCAAGTGCTCCATACCATGAGAGCAGGCGCATCGGCCTATTGCCGTAAAGACATCTTGCCGGAAAAATTAATAGAAATTATCTATGATGCGGCCGCTGGATATTACATCGTTGGGGATGAACGTATGGATCAAGAGGGGTTACGCAATTGGATCAACACCCATCTTGAAGCGATTACAGGGCCTTATGTCATCGACCCTGATGATCATTTTGTACCTTTAAGCCCTCGTGAAATGGAAATTCTAGAATTTGTCACGAATGGGCTAAGTAACAAAGAAATTGCGAGCCAACTCAAAATAAGCCAGCAAACTGTCAAGAATCACATGACATCTATTCTGAAAAAGCTTAATGTTCAAGACCGAACGCAAGCCGCAGTTACCGCACTTCGTCATGGGTGGGTTCGGGTAGAAAATAAGAATTCTTCAAATAACAATATGAATGCCTAAACCAGCAAATGCTGGTGAACTGTAATTTTTCGTTAGCGATCTAGCATAATCACGCATGGGGTTTAGCAATGATGGATATGCGTTCGGACAGCCGAGCAAAAGATGAGCTGGTAAATTATCTCGTTCAAGAAATGAAGTTTGTGCGAGATAAATTGTCTGAATTGAAACTACAAATTGATCAGACACAATTGGTTGTTGACCGCGAACAACAACGGAATGCCAACGTCGCCGCAGAACTGCGAACTGTACAAGATAATATTGAAACCGTCCCTCGTCCAGATATTCGCGCTAAATATGACGAAGCGATGGAAGCGCGTTTTCGCTTAACTACTATGCGCGGACAGTTGGAGAAATTCCAAAGTACACGCGAAGGTTTAGAACGCACCCAAGGCGTTCTTAACAATCTACTGAACAAATTACAAGGCGTGGAAACGATCCCTGCCGCAACCAATGAACCCGGGGTCAGTGGCGGGATGAGTAATACGCCTAGCATCATGCGGTTGATTCAAGGACAAGAAGAAGAACGTAAGCGTCTTGCTCGGCAAATGCACGATGGCCCTGCTCAATCTTTGACTAACTTCATCCTCCAAACCGAGATTTGTCAACGCTTATTTGACCGTAACCCCGCCCGCGCTGCTGAAGAACTTGACACCTTAAAAGCCGTCGCCAATGTCACGTTCCAAAAAGTCAGAGATTTCATTTTCGATTTACGCCCGATGATGTTGGACGACCTCGGCATTGTGCCGACGGTTCGCCGTTATATCGACTCTTTCCGCGAAAAGAATGACATCGAAGTTTTAGTGGACATTCTCGGCGAAGAACGGCGCTTGGAAACCCACCGTGAAGTGTTGATCTTCCGTGGCATCCAAGAATTGATGGGCTATGCGCGTGATTATGCCAACGCCGCGCAGATTAATATCACACTCGATATCACCAGCATCCCACTACAATTTGAAGTAGAGGATAACGGGCGCGGTTTTGATGCCGAAACCTTGCTCAATGCAGACCGCGAATCGATTCAAGACCCACGCGCGCAAGGGATGATCGCCCTCAAAGAACGTTTTGCATTAATTGGTGGTGCAGTTGAGATATTTAGCACAGAAACTGAAGGGACTACCGTCAAAGTGACACTCCCAGACAGTGATTAAGCATCTTGTCTAGGGAATATAGGACTGTATTCCCAAGAAACTCTGTTTGCGAAAATAGATGATTGCAATACACTATTGAGGAGTTTAATGTAAAAAAACAATACATTCATTGCATAATTCATAGTAGCATTTTCGTATGTGTTTTTCTGTTCTCTTCTTTGGGATCCCTGTGATGCAAAAGCAGGTGAAATCTCTGGGGGAAGTTTTCGCCTATACTTCATCTGCGACTCAAACACTTCGCAGCACCGGGAGGCATAAATGAAGCGCTTGCGCACATTTTTGTTAATTGCAATTCTAATTCTAATTGTTGCAGTTGTTATTTTAGTAGTTTTGCCACAACTCAACGCACCTCAACAAACCATTGTTGATGATACGGGTGAAGTGGTTGCTGTGGTTCAAAACCCTGAATCCACCCCACTGCCAACCGCTACGCCGATCCGTTATGTTGACCTTGTCGTGGCTGTGCAAAACATCTCACGCGGGCAAGTCATCCCGCCTGATGCAGTCGTGGTCAACCCATGGCCGGAAGATGCACAACCTTTCAATGGCATTTCCAATCTTGATGATGTGGTCGGACGGATTGCCCGTACGGACATCTTCCGCGAACAACCGATCTTGAGCAATATGGTTGTGGACAGCTATCAAAGTTTGGCGCGTGTCGGCTCTGATGCGGCGGCTATTTTGCCCCAAGGCTTGGTCGCAGTTGCGCTGCCCATCGACCGTTTGACCAGCGTGGGTTATGCTGTGCAAGATGGTGACCGCGTAGATTTGATCATGTCACTCTTATTTGTTGATGTGGATGAAGACTTCCAAAGCCGTTCCCCTAACGACATCAACTTAATTCAAATTACAGAAGATGGAATCGACTTCATCGCCCCAATTGCAGGCCGTCCAGACAGCACCTCTTTAGGGCAAGTGATTATTAGCCCATCGGAACAACAACGCCCGCGTTTGGTCACCCAACGCACGATCACTGATGCGCTCGTCATCCACATGGGGACAATTCCACCGGATGGTCGGTTCATCGGCGTCCCCCCAACACCTACACCTGCCCCATCTGATGGTGAAGAAGAAGATACAGGAACACCTGTACCTACTCCAACACCTGCACGCCCAGACATCATCATTTTAGGGGTTACGCCACAAGATGCCGTCTTCATCACATGGATGATTGAAGCCCGCGTCCCAGTAACTTTAGCCCTTCGTTCAGCCCAAGATACGTCAACCACTGTCACCAATGAAGTCACCTTAGACTACTTGATGACCGAATTCGGCATCGCGTTACCCGGAAAGCGTCCATACGCAATTGAACCCGCGATTCGTAGTATTCGTCAGTTGATTGCAGGGGATGAAATTGGATTCGGAACTTCTGAGTAAATTTTTCGGATATTAGCAATGAAACACCACAGGCTGAAGGTATATTGTAAGTCTTATGACAAATAAGCCTCCCTGTGGTGTTATTCTTTTATAGTAAAGAGCTTCACATCGACCGGGTGTGCTCACCTAGTTGAAATGGAAACATAAATGCAAAACAGATTTAACAGCAATAATTCAGGTGATTCACGCGACCTTATCAAGGTGCTATTAGTGGATGATATACCTGAAACGCGCGAAAACATTAAAAAACTGCTCGCATTTGAAGAGCAAGAATTTCAAGTCATCGGCTCGGTGGGAACAGGTCGCGAAGCGATCCGTTATGCTACAGAACTCAAGCCTGATATTGTCATCATGGACATCAACATGCCCGATATGGATGGCATCACAGCGACAGGTGAAATCACCAAAATCCTGCCGGCCACCGCGGTCATCATGATGTCTGTTCAAAGCGATGCGGACTACCTCCGCAAAGCGATGTTGGCAGGAGCACGTCAATTTCTCAACAAACCTGTCGATCCCGATGAACTCTACGGCACGATCCGCACGGTTTATCGCCAACACGAACCCTTCCGCCAACACCAACAAGCCATGCAAGATTTGCCGATGGATATGGTTCGTAAAGCATCTCCTATAGGAGATGACTTTACGGGCAAACGGGCGGGTCATGTTTTGGTGGTCTACAGTCCACAAGGTGGCTCTGGTAAAACCACTATCGCAACCAACCTCGCTTCTGGCTTAATGAAGAAAAATATCAAGGTGTTGCTCATCGACGCGGACCTTCAATTTGGCGATGTGGGGGTCTTCTTAAAGATCAATTCACAATCCACTTTGATTGACCTTGTTCAGAAGGTGGATGATCTCGACAGTGACTTCTTCGACAGCATCGTCGCTTCGCATGAAAGCGGGTTAAAAGTTCTTTTAGGCCCACCTCGCCCAGAACTTGCCGAAGAGGTTGAAAAAACGACGAATGCTTTGGCACGTATCGTGGAAACTGTGTCGAGCAATTATGACTTCATCGTGATTGATACCCACTCGCGTTTAGATGAAGTGGTGCTGTCGGTCACCGATATCGCATCTAAGATTATTCTCGTCGCAACCCCTACCCTTGCAGGGATCAAAAACGCACGCTTTGCCATCGATTTATTCGACCGCTTAGGCTACGCCACAGACAAAACGACCTTTATCCTCAACCGCGTTGAAGATGATCGCAGTAAAACGCGCGTCACCATCCCGACAGAAGTGATTGAGAAACATCTCAAACGTCAGGTATTTGCCAGAATCCCTTCGAGTGAATCTGTGATTTTAAGCGCAATCAATAAAGGCGTTCCTGTGATTGCAACGAAAGAACGCGGCAAATCACCCATAAAAGAACTGATTGAGTTCTCCGACTCGTTGTACTCACAACTCATGGGGACAGATGAAACTGTCGAATTTGAAACCCAGCCCAAAAAGCGCGGCGGAGGCTTGTTTAGCCGTGGCTAAAACCCCACGCTTCAATACACCCAAACGGCTGTTGATTCAACACGCCATAGTTTATTAGGAGGTTATGCCAATGTCACTTCTCAACCGAATCCAAAAAGGTGGCAGTGGTGGGAATAGTGGAAATTCACAAGATGATTCTCATTCACGGCAAGAGCCGCAAGATCAACAGAATGAAGAACGTATTGCCGCAATGCGGGCGCGTCCTTCTGCCGTAGCAGGTCGCCCGCAAGACAATGGGTATGTTGACTTAAAGGTTCGTATTCAAACACGACTGTTGTCTGAACTCGACCAATCGATGGATTTAAACCGTAAGAATGAAGTTCGCGCTCATATTGAGGAACTCTTCAACGCGATCCTCGCTGAAGAAAGCATGGTGCTAGCGCGTGCGGAACGCCTTCGGTTATTTGAACAGATCGTCGCTGAAATCTTAGGGTTCGGCCCCATTGAACCTCTGTTGGCAGACGAGCTTGTTACGGAAATTATGATTAACGGCCCCAAGAACATCTTCGTTGAAAAGAAGGGGTTGATCACACGTGCCAACACCAGTTTTGAAAACGATGACCATGTCATGCGTATTCTGGACCGCATCGTAGCGCCGTTAGGTCGCCGTGTAGACGAAGCTTCACCGCTAGTCGATGCGCGTCTTCCGGATGGTTCGCGTGTGAACGCCGTGATCCGCCCGATTTCTTTGGTCGGCCCCACCGTTACCATTCGTAAATTCTTCAAGAAACCACTCACAGTTGAAGACTTAATCCGCTTTGGTTCCATCACCAAAGAAATTGCGGAATTCTTGCGTGCGTGTATTACCGCTCGTCTTAACATGGTTGTTTCTGGTGGTACGGGTTCTGGGAAAACAACCTTACTCAACGTGTTGTCAAGTTTTATTCCTAACGACGAACGTATTGTGACGATTGAAAACGCGGCGGAATTACAACTTCGCCAAGAGCATGTTGTCACGTTAGAAACTCGCCCAGCCAATATTGAAGGGCGTGGCGCGATCAGCATTCAAGACCTCGTCGTCAACAGCTTGCGTATGCGTCCTGACCGTATCGTGGTTGGGGAATGTCGTTCTGGTGAAGCGCTCGACATGCTCCAAGCAATGAACACGGGTCACGATGGTTCGCTCACTACCCTCCACTCGAACAGCCCGCGCGACACCATTGCACGTCTTGAAGTCATGTGCTTGATGGCAGGGATGGACCTTCCCATTCGCGCGATTCGTGAACAGATCGCCAGCGCGGTCGATTGTATCGCTCACCAAGAACGTATGCGTGATGGTTCTCGCCGTGTAATCAAGATCACTGAAGTGCAAGGCATGGAAGGCGATATGATCACCATGTCTGACATCTTTGAATTTGAACAAACGGGTGTTGAACAAGGCAAGATCGTAGGCCGTATTCGCCCCACAGGGATTCGTCCTAAATTCACGGATCGCATCGAAGCAGCAGGGATTTACCTACCTCCGTCTGTCTTTGGCGTTGGACGCACCTATTAATTTTGATAAGGAAAAGTGATGTCCACTGAAATCATTATCATTGTTGTAGCAGCGCTCGCCGCCGTTGGCGTCATTATCTGGGGCGTGATGAGTACACGCACAGAAAGAGACTTGGTAGAAGAGCGCTTGAGTAGTTTTGAGATGGATGATCGCGGCCTCAGCCTCAACTTCTCTAAAGAAGAAGAACGCGAACTTGAAGAACGTGAAAGAAAAAACCAACGTTCAGCTTTGAATGACCGCTTAGACGGCATGTTAAGCCAACGTGAGTTCGGCGTGAAATGGCGACAACAGTTGGCACGGGCAGACATCAAATTGACCGTTGCGGAATTTGCGGCGCTCCATGTCATTAGCATGTTTGGCTTCTTTGCACTCGGTTATTTTGTCCTCTTTGGACAAAATGTTGTGATGGGTATCGTCGCCGCCTTTGTCGGCTTCTTTGCCCCGCGCATCTATGTTTCACGGGCGATCCAATCCCGTTTGATTAAATTTGAAAACCAACTGCCTGACACACTCGGGTTATGGGTCAATGCCCTTCGCTCAGGTTATGCGGTGCTTCAAGCGATGGAAGCAATTGGTCGTGATGCGCCAGAACCTACCGCAACCGAATTTCGTCGTGTGGTTCAAGAAGTCGCGCTGGGCATTGATATGGAAGATGCCCTCGCCCACTTGATCAACCGCGTAGAGAGCGAAGACCTTGACTTGGTAGTAACTGCGGTGAACATCCAACGTGAAGTCGGTGGTAACCTCGCTGAAATTCTGGATGTCATCAGCCATACGATTCGCGAACGTATCAAGCTCAAAGGTGAGATTCGTGTTCTCACCGCACAAGGTCGAGCGACAGGATATCTCATTTCAGGTTTGCCCATTGTGTTAGCGCTGTTCTTGTATGCCATCAACCCGGGCTACATGGGAAATCTATTTGAAAACCGTATGTGTGGTTGGCCCATGCTCGGCATCTCGCTGGCGCTCATTGGGATCGGTATGGCGATCATTCAAAAGATTGTGGACATTGAAATCTAGTCAGTTAGGGTGATCTTATGGATCCTATTGTTATTCTCATCATTGTCGTTGTTGCAGGGGTCATCATCACCAGCTTAATTTACGCTGGCATGAAAGATGATACAGGTCGCGATCCATTACAGGAACGCTTGGCAGATTATGCCGACAAAGAAATGCCACAATCGCTCGAACAAATTGAAATGTCGCTTTCTTTCCAAGACCGTATCCTATTGCCCTTGATGAAACGATTGGCAAAAATTGCCACACGCTTCACGCCTCAAAAACAACTTGAAGAAACGCGGGTCAAACTGGATACTGCGGGCATGACCACCGATCCAGCGGTATTCTTTGCCATGCGGATCGCACTGGTCATCGGGCTTGGCGTGGGCGCCTTCTTCATTTTCTTTGTTGCGTCGCCCAACACGTCAACCACAAACGCCCTGCTCTATACCATCGGCGGTTTTGTGCTAGGCTATTTCTTACCGGGCATGATCGTAAGCAGCCGCATCAAACGTCGTCAAGATGCCATTACCAAAGCCCTTCCCGACGCGCTCGACCTGTTGGTGATCTGCGTGGAAGCCGGTCTTGGCTTCGACATGGCGATGGGTAAAGTCTACGAAAAATGGGATAACGACCTTGCGCTTGCGTTTGGTCGCGTCCTGCGCGAAATTCAGCTTGGTAAGATTCGTCGTGACGCCCTGCGAGATATGGCATCCCGTATGGATGTGCCGGACGTGACCGCGTTCATCGCCGCAATCGTCCAAGCCGACCAACTCGGCGTGAGCATGTCGAAAATCTTGCGTGTACAAGCGGATCAAATGCGTACTAAACGCCGTCAACGCGCCCAAGAAAAGGCACACCAAGCGCCTGTAAAAATGCTGATTCCGATGGTGTTCTTAATCTTCCCATCCATTTGGATTGTCTTGTTAGGCCCGTCGGCAATTATTCTGTTCAACTCATCAGAAGCGAACGCCGTATTCTAATCGTTGAGCAACCATGAAATGTTAATAGCAAACTTATGAAACTGAGTTATAATAGGGTTAGTTATTAAGATTTCACCAGTAAGGGTTGTATGTGAATCACTTCTCGCAACAGCCACAATCCATAATTCAAAAACAAAAAGCTCAGCCTTCTGCTGGGCTTTTTTCGTCTATTCAACAAAAACACCCCATCAGCCTGTTGCGACACATAAAAAATGAGATTTTAGATTGGGTATACCCACCCCGTTGTAGCCACTGTCAACGGGTGGATTCGTACTGGTGCGCATCCTGTTTAGATGAACTGGAGACAGTGCCTTTCGGGTCGGTGATTCGCGACCTGCCCCCGCTCCATTTTGTGGCGGCGACTTCACCCCATGAAGGCATCTTACGCGACGCGGCACACGCTCTAAAATACGAACATGCCTATCAAGTGGCGATGCCTTTAGCCTCTCGCTGGTTACCGTTTTTAGAGAAACTGCCCGATCAAGAAGCGGTCATCGTGCCGATTCCACTGCATCAGAAACGCTTACAAAGCCGAGGCTATAACCAAGCGGAAGTGTTAGCGTCTGCACTGAGCATCCAAAGTGATCTACCGCTCAATACACAGCTCATTACTAGAGAAAGGTACACTGAATCTCAAGTGGGGAAAACCCATGATGAACGTGTATCGAATGTGAAAGGAGCTTTTCAAGTGTCCCCCACGTTGAAAATACCCGAACACGTCATCCTCATCGATGATGTGATGACCACTGGAAGTACCCTGTGCGCCTGTGCCGAAACCTGCCTGATGGCAGGTGTGAAAACAGTCAGTGCACTGACCATCACTTCTGCTTAATGATCTTCTTTATTCCATTCATAATATCGTAATGCAAGGAGATTACAGATGAATATCCGTATTGAAGGACACAATATAAAAATTACAGAACAGATGGAGGAGTATACGCATAAACGTCTTGACCGTATAGATCGCTACTTACCCAACATCCGCGATGTACATGTGGAATTTACCCATGAAAACACCCGCCGTACAGATGACCTAATTTCAGCACAAATCACGGTGAAACACGAACGCGGGGCGATCATCCGCGCCGAAGAAAAAGTACGCAGCAGCTATGAATTGGCCTTGAACCAAGCGATTGAAAAACTGTATCGCCGCATCGAACGTTTCAAGAATAAGCGGGCGCGTAAAGGCAAGGTTCGTTTTAGCGAAGTGCTAATGGCGACGGCGGAAGAAATGCAAATTGCGGAAGACATTCCAGCCGAAGAATTTACCGAAAACACAGAAATCTTATATGCGGATTATGCCGAACAAGCGGATGAAGTCATTCGTCGTAAAGCCTTGACGATCACACCGATGTCCGAATATGAAGCGATTGAACAAATGGAACTTCTGGGGCATCAGTTCTTTGTCTACACGAACGTAGAAGATGGCAAAATCAATATCGTTTATAGACGTGACGAAGGCAATTATGGCATCTTGGTACCCAATGCGTAATGTTTGTGTCTAAAACCTTGCACAGGGGTGAGGAATCCTCACCCCTGCGCTTCATTTTTTGAGCGCCAGTCGGCCTCATACCATAATTCGCGTAGATAACGATATTTCTTGAATTCAAAATAGGCCATCAACCCACTGAGTAACAAGCCGTGTACGCCGTCGGTATACCCTTTTAAGGTCATGAACCGCCAGCGAAAATGGCGTAACGGTTGCAAAATATAATTTCGCAATTTAGGGCGCACCCCTTCTTCAAAGAGGATTTTCGCTTCATACGCCGTGTATTTTCGCTGTTTCACCAAAAACTGCTGAATTGTCTCATAGTTATAGTGGATGATGGGGTTCACCAATGTGCCTTGATCACCCATCAGCTCGACCACCTCATGCACTTGGCGTTCCGGCACATAATGCGCAGAATCGACTTTTAACAGACGGGTTTGATAATCAGGATACCATCCCGCCCCGCGTGTTAACCTACCAAAAATATAATTGTGACGTGGAATCCTAAACCCGCCGTACCCGGGGAATTGAATTTTCTCTAACACTTCTTCAGCAAGTGCTTTCGAAATGCGTTCATCAGCGTCTACAAATAACACCCAATCAGTCGTTTTACGAACCGCGTCTAAGGCCGCATTTCGCTGTGATGGGTAATTTTCAAAGGCATGTTGAATGACTTCAGCCCCAACAGAGCGCGCAATCTGACAGGTGTCATCAGTGCTGAAAGAGTCAAACACGATCACACTATGCGCGAACTGCAAGGATTCGACGCAGTCGGCAATGTGCTTTTCTTCGTTATATGTGAGGACTATCGCTGTTAATCGCATAAGTTTTTGGGTTAATTCAAAGCCTGCTGTCGAACAGAAGCATACGCATCATATAGAGGGGTGTTTTTGGCGACACCGCGCATTTTGAGCGTCATTCCAAAAGCGATCATCCATTGGGCAAGCAAGAGCTTCGGTTTAGAATAATATTTTTGAAACAAATAAAGGCGACTTTGCCAAAGCCGTTTGATGGTTTGCGGGGGCGCTTGTTCGCTACTTTTCCCACCTAAATGGATGACTTTTGCCGTGGGCACACACTGCACCCGCCACTTGGCATTCCATATCCGTTTGGCCCAGTCGATTTCTTCACAATACATGAACAGGGCTTCGTCAAACAGGCCCGTTTGTTGAATGGCTTCGCGCTTAAGTAACATCGTCGCGCCTAGCACAAAATCCACATCAAAGGGTTGAGTTCCCTCATAGGCAGTTTGAGGATAACGACCGTTAAATTCCCCGTTGATCCAACGCCCACGCGAAGGGAAAAATTCCACCCATAACTGTTTTAAGTCAGGAAAGCGAAAGGCGCTGTGTTGAAAACTATCATCGCCATAGGCGAGGCGCGCGCCCACCAACCCGACATCCGTTTGTCTCATTAACGCATCATATAATATTTGTGTTGAGCCGATGGGCATTAACGTGTCAGGATTTAAGAGATAAACCGCTTTCGGCAGTTCCCCTGTAAAATCAGGTCTGTCAAAACCGATGTGTCGCATGGCGATATTATTGGCTTTGACAAACCCAACATTTTCTTCCAGCGCAATCAGGTGAACATCTGGGAACTGATTGCGAATCGTTTCAACGGTATTGTCTTGTGACGCGCTATCAACAACATAGATCGTTGTAGTCAGCGGTGTGGTGGCTAAATCTGCCCTTAATGTGCGGATCGCATCCATCACCAACGTGCAGACGTTCCACGTCACAATTACAATAGCAACGTCTGTCATACTCCCTCAATAGGTTGAGTGAGCGGATAATCAGCACTTCTTAAGACATCTAACAGCGAGTCCATCGTGTCGGGGTCATATGCCTGAACACCCCCCGCCCCAATGAACGTCTCGAAACTGTCGCCGTCCATTTCCATAATGGCAGCAGTCAAAGATTCCCTTAAGGTCAAGGGGACATTATTCGCCACCACAAAAATCGCATACGGCACTTCTACAGAAGGGGTCAAGGCTACGATAGAGGTTCTCGCCTGTCCGTTCGCCTCTTCTTCAAAAGTGGATTCAGACATTCCAAAAATTGAACATTCTTCTTCGAGCATTGCCTCTAAGAGAGCTTCAGGGGTTTCGTAATCTTGGATGTTCTCAAATGCGGTCAGCGGGTTTAAGCCATTGGCTGTGTACAACAGCGAGGGGTACATCCATGTTTGAGCATCAGTCACATGGACACGGCAAGCCGTTTCATCAAAGTCTGCGACTTGTCGCGAAGTGGACGATTCCAGCACATATAGGTGGATGGTCTCACCGGTAGTGAGCGTTTGCCCGCGCCCGCGCGTCGCCTGTAATAGAGGTTCTACACAATCTAAAGCTTGGGCAGCCGCAAACGTCATCGCGTCCACCCATGCGGTGATGTAATCGTCTGAAGTCACGTCACACAAGGCGGCCAATATATCCGCCGAAAGATCAACAGTGTTCACATCAACCGTCAGTTCGGCATCGTTCAAAAATGTCGTCTCTACAGCCTGTGTCGCGCGGTTGGTGGCGCTGTTGGAGGGGCCAACAGGGCGGTTTATCAGCAAGACGACTGGGTTTTCTTCACTGCCCGGCGTTTGTGTGGGTTCAATGGTGGGCAATGCGGTTGAACGTGGGGTCACGGTCAAGGTGGGTTGCAAGGTGGGGCCAGCGATCCCCGCACGACGACACGCCGCAATTAACAAAACACTACAAAGCAGCAAGCAAGTTAAGAATATTTTATTCCACCGCATAGCTTTCACTCGTCGCATCATCCAACCTCACCTACACCATGAGAACCATTCACATATTATGCTCATGGATGGTAGCGCAAAATGAACTGAAGATAAAAGAAACAGTTCTTAATTCCCACCTATGCCCGCGTCTGCGACCAAATCAATTTGGCGCGAACCGACACGGCTGTTAAATTCGCTCACCGCGACCGATTCATGAATCAAGCCTGCCCAGCACGCCTGTGGGTTCACAACCTCGAGTTCAGTCATGCGGATCGCGCCCCACACGACCACCTGTTCACCCGCAGGAAGATAATAATAAGATACACCGTTCGCGGGGTCTACGCGTTCAATCAAATTTTCTTGATTGCCTAGCCCCCAACGCCAAGGATAATCACGCGGGGCGGTTTCACAGTCAATGCCGATACGCCACGCGCCCGCTTCTTCAAACCAGCCTAAAGTCGATGCGTTTTGATCCCATGTATAGACAGTACCGGGTTCTGGCCCTGTCGTCCGCACAGGTACACTGCCGATATTACTCACAGTGACTTTGAAAACTAACATATCACCCAGTTGCATCACCACTGTCGAAAGGTTGAGCGATTCTGGTTGGTTGGGAATGTCGATCAGCTCACCCGCTGTTTCGCGCGTGGAAGTGAAACGGTCATTCCATACCAGCGAATCAAACACCACATTGATACCAGAGGCTTGGGTCACGATCTGGGCGACGGGTTTTCCCCCTTCTTCAATCGTGATCTCCGTAGAACGCACCACCCGCTGACCCACCGCATCCTGTGCAGAGGCGATCAGCGTATATGTCCCGTCCGCAGGCGGGTTCGCGCCTTGGTCTACCCCGCCATCATAATCGAACGAATGACGGCCAGCTTCGCCCATCAGGTTTTGTTCAAAACGTTCGGGAATCACAAATTCTTCCCCATTCGCACCGATCAGATACACCGTTAAATCAGCAGGTTGGGTCAAAAAGACATTCCCTGTGATGCGGTCGCTTAACCCATCTTGGTTTGGGGTGAACGTGGTAGGCGCAAATGTGAATTCTAAAATATCGGGAAGCGGAATATTGCCTTCGCGCAACGTAAGCTGACCTGTGCGCTCGTCTTGTTCGTCTGTTTCGGGGTTATGCGCACTTAATAACCATGTATAAGCCCCATCCGGCATCAAACGACGTTCAATCGTCCCCTGATAGGTATCGTCTGGTAAGGTGAAGCCATCCACAACACCACTAAACTGAACTTGATATTCCCCTGCACTCCGTGCAAGATCATTTCGATAAACAAACGTTTGTCCATCTTCTGCCGTAAAACTGAGGGTGATATTGGCAGAATCGGATAATTCATAGCTGAAGACCGTCACATCCTCTGCGCCGTCGGCATTGGGGGTGATGGTGTCGAGCGAAAACGCTGCCGCAGTGATCAAGGGTAAATCTGGCTGGAGGACATTTAAGCCCACAAACACCACCAAAACCACCACTAAGACAGCAGCAACGAGTGTAATTACAGCAGGAAATCGCATAAAATGTGGCTCACTTTCCACAATTCCACTAGCATAAAGCATCGCACAGTCTACAAGATGCAATCAGTGATAACTAGAGTGTCCTCTTTAAAAGACGCTAAGATCGCAGTGAATAGAATCACAATCCACTGCTCATCAAATTAAGGTAAAATAAAATTCAGTTTATATGTGTTTAACAGAGGCAATTCCTTGTTCGAACCTTTAGCAACACAAGATTTTCACTCAGTTCCCAATGCCACCCTAGATGAGGATGGCACTTTTTTGCGCCCGATTGTGCCACTGCGTGACCAAATCATTTTCCCTAACATCATTTCGCCGATCATCTTGATCGAACCGCAAACACGACTTGGGGCGGAAGCAGCTTTTGAAGCCCAAGACACAGCCATTGTCATCAGCGTGCCGGAAGAAGCACCCGAAAATTTAACGGCGAAACATATTCCCAAAATTGGCGTTGAAGTGGCGTTGAACCATCCCCTGCGCCTGCCGGATGAGACCCATTCGATCCTTGCGCAAGGTCGCCGTCGGGTCGAAATTATCAAGGTCGTGCAGACGCGCCCGTTTTTAATGGCAAAAGTGCGGATCGCCGAAGAAATCAACACGCCGACCCGTAAACAGACACCTAAAATGCAGGATGCGGTGAACCTGTTCAAGCGCTTGATCGCCATGAGCGAAACCATCCCCGATGAAGTGTATGTGTTTGCGCTCAACGCCGACAGCGCCGGCTGGCTGGCTGACCTCATTCTCTCGACGTTGAACTTGACCCATGAAGATCGTCACAAAGCGCTCACCACGATGGACGGTGAAAAACGCTTAGATTTCGCCGTCGAAATTATGCGTGAAGAAGTGCAGATGTTAGAACTGCGCGACGAAATTTCAGGGCATATTCAAAAAGAGATGGATCGCTCTCAACGTGAATATTACCTGCGCGAGCAGATTCGCGTGATCCAAACCGAATTGGGCGAAAAGGACATTTTCCAGCGTGAAATTGACGAACTGCGCGCCAAAGTCGAAGCGGCGGGCTTACCTGAAGAAGTCTTACAAAAAGCCACCCGTGAGCTTGACCGCATGGGGATGATGCCCAGCATGGCGCCAGAAATTGGCATCTCGCATACTTACATTGATTGGCTCGTCTCTGTTCCATGGCAACAGCGCAGTGAAGAACAGTTGGATGTCAAAAAAGCGCAGAAAATCCTCAACCGTGACCATTACGGATTGCAAAAGATCAAAGATCGCATCCTCGAATTCATTGCGGTGCGCAAACTCGCGCCTGAACACCGAAGCAGTACCATTTTATGTTTTGTTGGCCCGCCCGGTGTGGGTAAAACCTCGTTAGGTCACAGCATTGCTGAAGCGTTGGGGCGGGAATTTGTCCGCATCAGCTTGGGCGGGGTGCGGGATGAAGCAGAAATTCGCGGTCATCGTCGCACATATATCGGCGCATTGCCCGGCCAAATCATCCAAACCATGCGACGTGCGGGAACGATCAACCCCGTCTTTATGCTCGACGAAATCGACAAGCTCGGCATGGACTTTCGCGGTGACCCTGCGTCAGCGTTGCTTGAAATTCTTGACCCTGAACAAAACCAAGCCTTCTTTGATCACTATCTCGACGTACCTTATGATCTTTCAAAAGTCATTTTCTTGACGACTGCGAACGATATTGATCCGCTACCGCCCGCGCTGATTGACCGTCTCGAACTCATCGAGTTTTCAGGGTACACCCAAGAAGAAAAATCGGCGATTGCGCGCAAATTCTTGATTCCAAAACAATTGGAAGCCAACGGGCTAAAAAATGCAAACGTGCAGTTTACCGAAACCGCACTCCAAATGTTGATCCATAACTACACGTATGAAGCGGGTGTGCGTAACCTCAACCGCGAAATTGCCAACGTATGTCGTAAAATTGCCCGCCAAGTCGCGGAATCCAAACGGCACCCGACGCAAATCACCGCGACGCATATTCCTAAGATGCTCGGCCCTGCCCCATTCTTGGATGTGAAAGCCAACGATAAAAATGATGTCGGCCTCGCGACAGGTTTAGCATGGACGCCCTTTGGCGGGGATGTGCTCACCATCGAAGTGAACATCATGCCCGGTAAAAACAACCTCACCATGACGGGGTCATTAGGCGAAGTGATGCAAGAATCTGCCCAAACGGCGATGAGCTACTTGCGTTCCCGCGCCGACGATTTTGATATTCATTATGACGACTTCGAAAATTTTGATGTCCACGTCCATTTGCCTGAAGGTGCAGTGCCTAAAGATGGCCCATCCGCTGGGGTGACGTTGGCTACCGCGCTGATCTCTGCTTTCACGGAACGTCCCGTTGCCGCCGACTATGCAATGACGGGTGAAGTGACATTAAGGGGCAAAGTGTTAGAAGTTGGGGGCATCAAAGAAAAGTTACTCGCAGCACGACGAGCAGGCTTAAAAAAGGTCATCATCCCCAAGCCGAACGAACGTGATTTGATCGACCTTTCAGCCGACGTATTGAAGTCGTTAGAAATACACCCAGTCGAAACGATGAAAGAAGTTCTCGACCTCGTTCTTTTGGAAGGAAGCCAAGAAGAACGTAAAATTGACAGAATCCGCCGTGAAAAAGCGGAAAAAGATGAGGATGACGAGGAATAATTTGAGATGAGTGCCCCTGCTACCGATGATCTTTCGCAACTGATCCAAAATGGTCGTACTGCTCAAGTCGAATGGCTCAGCGAAAACAGCACTGTTGAACTGATTGCCGAAACCTTGACCGCAATGGCGAATACACAAGGCGGTATGCTCATCATCGGCGTGACGGGTGCTTCGGGAACGGTGATTGGGGTCAAAGATATTGAAAACACGATTGATCATATTCTGCAAGCGGCACTCGCCATCGACCCACCTTTAATCATCCCCATGCCAAAGGCGCATCGGCTTTCAGAGCAGTACATTGTCAATGCACTCGTTCCCCCCGGCATGCCCCACGTCTACGCACATGATGGACGTTATCTCGTCCGTGAAGGCATGGAGAACATCGCCCTAAAACCGCGTGAACTGCGCCGTCTCATCATGGAACGTGGAGAGGCCAGCTTCGAAACCGAGATTGTGCGCGGGGCCAGCATCGATGACTTAGATTGGGAAAAAGCGCGCGCCTACGCCGCGAAATTAGGCGGGGCGAATGATCGTAAAATCGAGAGTATCCTTTTGAAACGGGGCTGTCTTGCGATGCAAGATGGCCGTTTGCGCCCCACCAACGCGGGCATGTTGTTGTTCGGTAAAGAACCACAGAATTTCTTGCGCGGGGCAGAAATCACAGCGGTTCGCTTCGCTGGCGAGAATATGAGTGATAAATTCACACGCCAAGATATTACAGGAACCCTGCCCGACCAACTTCAGCGTGCCGAAACCTTCCTGCACGACCATCTGCGCAAAGATAACCGCCTTGGGTCGAGCATGGCGCGTGAAGAACAATTTGAATACCCCATGGAGGCCGCTCGCGAATTGGTCGTCAACTCCATCGCTCATCGCGACTATAGCATTGGCGGAGACGGCGTTCGGCTGTTCTTATTCAAAGATCGCATGGAAGTCATCAGCCCGGGGGGATTGCCCGGCCCTGTGACCATCTCGAATATCAAAGATGAACGGTTCTCGCGAAACCCGATCATCGTTCAAGTGCTCTCAGATTTAGGGTTTATCGAACGGCTCGGGTATGGGGTTGACCGCGTGATTGACCTGATGCGTGAACGTACCTTACGCGACCCCGAATTCTCTGAAACTGCGGGGGGGTTCCGCGTTGTCTTGTTCAACCAAGTGCAAAAACCGGAAGAAACAACACCCGTCGAAACCACGCCCAGCATCATCATTGATGGGCTGTTCAGGGGCATCCCTGTCAGCCAACGCCAAGAGGCCGCCATCCACTTTTTGCATCAAAATGGAACGACGCGCATCACCAATAGTGATTTAAAAATGATTTATCCGGATGTGCACCCAGAAACGATTCGTCGTGATCTGGCTGACCTTGTGAATAAAAAGATTTTGCGTAAATTAGGTGAAAAACGCGGCTCCTACTACGTACTCAAAACTGAAACCTAAAAATCCATTTTGGACTATCATGAAGTTATGCCAACGATCTGAATGCGTGAAATCTCCACGATCTGTAAAAGCATACGTAAGGCAAACGAGTATGAAACTGAGTATTCAGCGTTTTTTTATTTTTTGTCTCTTTCTTTTCACCGTCAACCTTTTTCAAGTCAGCATCAGTCAAGCCCAAGCCCCAGTAGATGAGCAAACGTGTCGTAACAGCGCCCAACTGGCCCTCACCACGGTTCAATTCAGTTGTTTTGAAGTGGGGCGTAACCAAGCCTGTTACGGAAACCGCCTCATTGATGTTGAATTTCGCGAAGATCAGCTTGGGGTAGCCACCTTTGAAACGATTGGCGATCAAGTTTCGTTGAACAATTTGGTGAGCCTACACACGGCCGACTATGACGCGATAGAAAATATTTGGGGGATCGCCCTCATCAAAGCACAGTTACAACTACCCGACGCCCTGCCGGGTCAAAATGTGACGATGTTATTGTTTGGCGACGCTCAACTGGATAACCTTCACGAAGATATGAGCGTCGTGCGTTTAAGCACAGGCTTAGGGGGCTTACAGTGTGCCAATATTCCCCCTGCATCTTTCGTCATCCAATCCCCACAAAACCAAGCGCTGACGATGAACGTCAACGGGGCGGCGATTTCGTTTGGCTCGACGTTGATTTTTCAAATCATCGGGCAGAATGAGGGTCTTCTTTCTCTACGGGTGACTACGCTTGAAGGCACGGGTACGGTGCTCGCTCAAAGCCAAGCGGTGATTCTACCTGCGGGAAGCACTACCACTTTACCGCTGGATAGTAACTTGATGGTCGCGGGGCCACCTTCTCCTGTTGAACCGTATGACCGTCCACAGGCCGAACTTCTACCCCTCAGCTTATTAGAACGTTCCATCACCTTGCCAGAGGGCATCAACCCCACAACGGATGTTGTGTTGAGTCCAACGCCAGATGTCGTCATCACGCCTCCCTCAACGGGGTGTGTGCCCCGCGCAGATTGGACAGCAACTTATATCGTTGGGCAAGGCAATACCCTATCCCAAATTGCGGGTGCGGCGGGTGTGAGCCTCAATGAAATGGTCACAGGCAACTGTCTTGAAGATGCGTCACGCATTTTTGCAGGTCAGGTATTACAAGTTCCACGCTCGATTGTGTTGAGCACACCAACCTTCACCCCAACGCCAACATCTTTGCCCACGCAAACACCCACCCCGCTCACCTTGCGGGCTACGCGCACAGAAATTTATCAAGGCGAATGTACAACTATCCTTTGGAGCATTGAAGGCATTGATCAAATCTACTTCAATGAAACGCCCACCGTAGGCACAGGCCAACAAGAGGTCTGCCCTAGTGAAACTACGACGTATAACCTACGGGTCGTTTATCGGGATGGTTCTCAGCAAACATATCCCATCACCATCACCGTTGTAATCGTCACCCCGGGATAAATTCAACAAATTCTCTATAAAACAGGGTGGCGTTTTGATCCAAGAGCCACCCTGTTAGCCTACTCTCACCCCGCGTTTTAAGCCTTTCCATAGTACCTGTTAAAAAATCATGGTATTCTAAAAACCGCGTTTTAGTCTCATAGTGATACAATTTCATATGAATTCACGTTTTCACGTAGCTTTTAACTCTGTTCGCATCTTCCTCATCACTTCACTTGCGGTTATCTGTGTGGGGTGTGATGCTTTTGCGTCACCCACGCCCACCCCTACCGCAACCGCCACTTATACACCGACTTATACCGTTGAGCCGACGCTCGAACCGACGGCGACGTTTACATCAACGGCGACCCCACAACCTACAGACACACCGACCATCACGCCGACAGCGACGGAAACATTGCTTCCCACCGCAACCTTCACCCCATCGCTTGTGCCGACCCAAGTCAACACACCGCAAGCGACCGTCGGCTTTGTGTCAGATAACTTTGATCAAGTCGTCGCGCCTGCCAATATTGTGACGATGCTCGAAAGCCCGATGATTGCCTACATCAACACCAACAATCGCAATCAAGGCGTGAGCGCGCTCACCCCACAGCCGGGCAATCACATTCAAACGTTGTATTACGCATCCCCCACATCGCGCGTCTCTACCGCCATTATGACTGTAGACAGCTCTACGGGGGGCGATATATATCCCGCTCCTTCAGGGGAATTTTTAGCCTATATTCGGCATGATCCTAACCCTGCGATTGCAGGCGTGTACATCGTCAATTTAACCCTGTCGATCCCGATGCAAGGGCGCGTCCTGCCCATCACGTCATTCATTCAAAGAGGGATTTTAAGTTCTCCATCATGGTCGCCGGATGGGACACGTCTCGCCTTTGCCCTTGCCACTGAATACGATATGGATATTTTCACCGTTGGCAATCAAGGGCTGAGTCCGACCAACATCACCCAATCTGGCGCTTATGATTTTTGGCCGACCTATTCGCCCGATGGGAATTTCATCCTGTTTGTGTCAGATCGTAACGTCTGCCCAACATGGATTCCCGCCCAACCTAACACCTGTGATGGTAATAATGTGCCACCCCCGACAGGCGGTCACGTGTTCATCATGGATATTGCGACGCGCATCGTCACCCAAGTTTCAAACCAGTGGGTGACCGAACCGCCACGCTGGTTAACATCCCGTTTAGTCACCTATGCCAGTGGTGACCCTGCATTTGGCGACCCCGAACGTTCGATTTTCATCAATGACATCGTTGTGGGCCAAGAAATTGAAGTGAATGTCCCCAACAGCCCTGACCTGATTAAATTATCTGAGGTATGGTCACCGACGGGCGACATGGTGATGTACCAAGCCGTCAACGGAAGCCAAACCGAAATCGTGCTGGCAACCGTCAACGGCGCTGAAATTGCACGCACAAATGAATATGCATTTGCCCGTTATGGCATGTCTGGAGCATGGTCGCCCAGCGGCAGCGCTGTCGCGATTGGGGGACGGCGGGGCGTTTGCCCGCATGGGGTGATCGTGCGTAACAATCAATTCCAAGCGGTGACCAGCGGAATCGCACCTCCAAGTATGTGCGAACCCGCCTTTTCGCCTAATGGTCAGTTTTTGGCATTCACAGGCGTCACACCGCGCGTTGATGGTCGTGTGGATGTCTTCGTTGCCAATTCAAACGGCGCAGGGCCAGCTAGCATCACAGGGTCATTACTGGGTGAAATCCAAATGATCGGTTGGGTGGGTGGACAGTAGCAGAAGTGCTGTAGTCCCGCTAACATTGTGCCGTATAACTATCATTTACTACTTATGCAGAGGAGCTGTTTATGCCTACCTTTACCGATAAAGTTGCAGTTGTCACTGGGGGTAGCCGCGGGATTGGGCGAACAATTGCGTTAGAACTTGCCAAAGGCGGCGCAACAGTCATCGTGAATTATCATTCCAATGCAGACGCGGCCAATGCTGTCGTTGAGCAAATCGTCGCAGGGAACGGGAAAGCACTCGCTGTCCAAGCAGATGTCAGCGTAGAGGCCGATGCCAATAACTTGATCAAAACTGCGGTAGACACCTACGGAAAACTTGATATTTTGGTCAATAATGCAGGGACGACTCGCGATAACGTCATCATGTTGATGAGCGCGGACGACTTTGACAAAGTGATCGAAACCAACTTGCGCAGTACATGGCTTTGTTCTAAAGTCGCTGTCCGCACGATGATGCGTAAACGCTATGGGCGGATCATCAATATCACCAGCATCAGCGGGATTATGGGAAATGCCGGACAAACAAATTACAGCGCCAGCAAGGCGGGCATCATCGGCTTCACAAAAGCCCTCGCCCGTGAAGTGGCTTCACGTAATATCACTGTGAACGCCGTTGCGCCTGGGTTCGTCGCAACCGACCTCACCACCACGTTACCAGAAGAAATCGCCGCAAAACTCAACGAAAACATCCCGTTAGGGCGCTGGGCAACAGTTGAAGATGTGGCCTATGCAACCGCGTTCCTCGCATCGGATGAAGCAGGATATATCACCGGACACACGCTCAATGTGGACGGTGGGCTTGCGATGTAATTGGAGAGAACACGATGACAACTATTTTTTCAAAAATCATCAATAAAGAGATTCCCGCAAGCATCGTCTACCAAGATGAGCGCGTCACCGCCTTCAAAGACATCAATCCGCTTGCGCCTGTGCATATTTTGATCGTGCCGAATTATGAAATTCCAACGGCGGCCGATGTCACCGAAAAAGATGAGGCGACGTTAGGGCATCTGTTCATCGTGGCACGCAAGATTGCGGAAGCGGAAGGGATTGCGGAAAGTGGTTATCGTCTGATCGTGAATTGTAAAGAGGATGGTGGGCAGGAAGTGTATCACCTGCATATGCACCTTGTGGGCGGGCACAGCCTCGGCCCGATCCTCGCAAAAAAATGAGTCAATAAGCCTCTCAGTTGAGAGGCTTATTTTTAACTCGTCGTTAAGAGGCTTCCGTCGCTTCGGGGGTGACTTCTGCATCTGTTTCATCGACAGGTTCAGATGTCACTTCAACTTCCGCAACGGCTGTTTCTTCTGCGTCAGGGGTCGCTTCAGCAGTGGCTTCGGGTGTGACTTCTGGCTGTGCTGTCACTTCTGGAGTGGGACGCGTACCAAAGGTTGCAATGGAACGGTCAATCGCCGCGATGATCGCTTCAGGGTCACGTTCAACGACGCCTTCTTCATCCAGCAACAACACACCATTGATCGACACCGCAGGCGCGCCTGTATACCCAATCAAGTTGGTAGTCGCGCTTCGCGCATCGTTTAATACGCCGTCCATCGAACCACTGCTCACACAGCCATCATATTGAGCGCGATTCAACCCCAAAGCATCCACGCCTGTCACAATACGGTTGTGGGTATAGGCTTGGTTGGCGGGATATAACACTTGCCACTCATATAATGCTTCGCGGAAGGCCCAGAAACGGTTTTGTTCGCCCGCGCATAATGCCGCCCGCGCCGCCCCAAACCCATTGACGACAGTATTATCAACGCCGTATTGAGGGATATAAATAAAGCTGATGCTCTCATTGCGAACACGTTCTAAAACGTCATCAATGATATTGTTCTCTAAAAGACGGCAGTCAGGGCAGTCGAAACTAGCATAATAAGAGACGATCACACGCGCATCGGTGCTACCCAAGCGGGGATACCCTTCTACGGTTTTACTGCTCAAGATATTCTCATAACGAGTCGTAGCCGTTTCAGGAATGGGCGCATCTGCTGGCGCATTGACGGTCAAAAAGATGCCGACGATCATCAAAATGACCACGACCACAGCGCCGATTATATACAACTGACGTTGGCGACGTTTTTGATCTTCACGTTCGCGACGTCGCTCAACACTGCGCTGGCTTGCATTACGGGTTGCGGGTGATGTCGAATTGGGTGCAGGGCTATCTTGTGATACTTTTTTAGCCATAAAACTTTATACCTTTAATTGGTTGATGAGAAAACTTATGGACTTCATCATGACAAACATCTATTGGAAATACGTTTGGACAGACATTAAAGTTACTTATTGAGATTGCTAAGTCTACCTATGCAACGACAAACTTCAAGAATAATCTATTGTCTTTATAACATTTAGGGTGGACTGGAACTACGCAACTGACAAATTAAACGCAATCAGGTAAAATTACTTTGTTTCAAAGCGTCAATTTTATTAATCAAACTTACCCAACATTCAATTTAACCACGATTTAAAATTGCTATCTGGTCTGCCATCACCCGGCAGAAACGACTAAAAACAGGTGAAAAATATGAGCCAACGAGTTGATAGTTTTGGTACGCGCGGTACGTTCGATACCGGTAGTGGCGAAGCAGTAATTTACCGCTTAAGTAAACTCGCCGAACAAAACATCGGACATGTAGATAAACTCCCCTTCAGCATCAAAGTTCTTCTCGAAAACGCCCTGCGTCATCTTGATAATTTTGAAGTGAGCGAAGACGACGTCAAGAATATCGCGAATTGGGATGCTACGGCAACGCCTGAAGTAGAAATCCCCTTTAAACCCGCGCGTGTAGTCTTACAAGACTTCACGGGTGTTCCTGTCGTTGTTGACCTCGCCGCCCTGCGCAGTGCGATGGAACGCTTGGGGGGTGAAGCCACCAAGATCAACCCCATAGTCCCTGTAGACCTTGTGATTGATCACTCCGTTCAGGTGGATCGCTTTGGCACATCTGACGCGATCACCATCAATGCAAACATTGAATTTGACCGCAACCGCGAACGTTATGAGTTCTTGCATTGGGGTCAAAAATCTCTCGACAACTTCAAAGTTGTCCCCCCCGCCACGGGGATTGTCCACCAAGTCAACTTGGAATACTTAGCCAAAGTGGTACAGTCTCGCGAAGAAGATGGTGTATTGGAACTTTATCCCGACACCTTAGTGGGTACCGACAGCCACACTACGATGATTAACGGGTTGGGGATTCTCGGTTGGGGCGTCGGCGGTATTGAAGCCGAAGCCGCCATGTTAGGCCAACCGATTTATATGTTGATGCCCCAAGTCATCGGCTTTAAGTTGACAGGCAAACTACGTGAAGGCACCACCGCAACCGACCTTGTCTTAGCCATCACCCAAATGCTTCGTAAAAAAGGTGTGGTTGATAAATTTGTCGAATTCTACGGCGCAGGTTTGAGCAGCCTTAGCTTGCCTGACCGCGCAACCATCGCCAACATGGCGCCGGAATATGGCGCGACGATGGGCTTCTTCCCTGTTGACGCCGAAGCATTAAATTACATGCGTCGTACAGGCCGTGAAGAATCCTTGATTCAAATGGTGGAACGTTACAGTAAAGAACAAGGGTTATTCCGCACTGACGAAACCCCCGATCCCATTTTCACGGACACGCTCGAACTCGACCTTTCAACCGTCGAACCCAGCATGGCAGGCCCCAAGCGCCCGCAAGATCGTATTCTCTTGCGCGACATGAAATCTACATTTGAAAAGGCTTTGCGCACCCCTGTCGAAGAACGTGGGTTTGGCTTGGATGAAGTCAGCCGTAACCAAACCAGCGTGATCGGTCGAAATGGTTCTTCTGTTGAAGTCGGTCATGGCTTGGTTGTGATCGCGGCGATCACCAGTTGTACCAATACCAGTAACCCCTACGTCATGATCGGCGCGGGTTTATTGGCGAAGAAAGCTGTTGAAAAAGGGCTGAAGACCCAGTCTTACGTCAAGACCAGCTTGGCCCCCGGTTCCCGCGTTGTCTCTGACTATCTCGATAATGCGGGTTTAACCCCCTACTTGCAAGCGTTAGGCTTCCACGTCGTTGGTTATGGTTGTACAACTTGTATCGGCAACAGTGGGCCTGTCCCTGAAGCTGTCGCGGATGTCGTCACCAATAATCAATTGGTCGCCGCCGCGGTGTTGAGTGGTAACCGTAACTTTGAAGGTCGTATTAACCCGATTGTCAAAGCCAACTATCTCGCATCCCCGCCCCTCGTCGTGGCTTACGCTTTGGCGGGCACAGTCAACATTGACCTGAATTCTGAACCCATCGGTTATGACGGTGATCACGACCCTGTCTATCTCAGAGATATTTGGCCAAGCCAACAAGAAATCTTTGAAGCGGTCAACCAAGCGATCACGCCTCAACTTTTCCGTAACCAATACGGGAATGTATACAGCGTCAACGACACATGGAACGCCATCAAGGGGAATGAAGGCAGCGTCTATACATGGGATCGTCAAAGCACTTATGTGCAAGAACCTCCCTATTTCTTTGACTTTAATGAAACCCCTGCGGCCATCGAACCGATCAAAAATGCGCGCGTCTTAGCCCTGCTCGGTGACTCGATCACCACCGACCATATTTCACCCGCAGGTGATATTGCGTTGAACAGTCCGGCTGGCCGTTTCTTGACAGAACGCGGTATCGACAAGGCCGACTTCAACAGCTACGGCTCACGTCGTGGAAATCACGAAGTTATGATTCGCGGAACGTTCGCAAACATCCGTCTGCGTAACCAACTCGTGCCGGGCACCGAAGGGGGCATCACCATTCACTTGCCCACAAACGAAGTGATGAGCATCTACGAAGCCTCTGAACGTTACTTGGCGAGCAATACCCCGCTCGTCATCTTGGCGGGTGCGGAATACGGTACAGGTTCCAGCCGTGACTGGGCGGCGAAAGGCACCGCATTACTCGGCGTTCGCGCTGTGATTGCTCGGAGCTTTGAACGCATTCACCGTAGCAACTTGGTGATGATGGGCGTGCTCCCCTTGCAATTCAAGGAAGGTGAATCGGCTCAATCACTCGGTTTAACCGGACGCGAATCCTTCAGCATCCTCGGCATTGACGATACGATCTCACCCAAGAAAGAGCTGACGGTCATCGCCACCCATCCCGAAGGCCATACGATGGAATTCCAAGTGATCGCCCGTATCGACACACCTGTTGAGGTAGAGTATTATCGTAACGGGGGCATTTTGCAGACCGTTTTACGTAAATTCCTGAGCTAAGCAGTACCACGCTCAACTGAATATACAAAGGCGGGGTCTTAAACATCACCCCGCCTTTCTGTTTCTATTGTGGACATGTCTGAATATGAAAATCACGCTCTACACCGATGGCGCCTGTCGTGGCAACCCGGGGCCGGGGGGCTATGCGGCAATCCTTACAGCAACCAATACACAGGGCGAACTCTTACGTGAGATAGAGGTTACAGGGGGCGAACCCGAAACCACGAATAACCGTATGGAAATTCGCGCGGTCATCGAAGGGTTAAACGCGATCAAGCAACCGTCAACTGTTGAAATTGTGAGCGATTCGCAATATGTTATCTACACCATGACCCGAAACTGGAAGCGCAAAGCCAACCTAGACCTGTGGGATCAACTAGACGACGCGATCAAACGCCATACCATTCGTTGGCGGTATGTAAAAGGTCACGCAGGACATGACTATAATGAACGGTGTGACAAACTGGCGGTAGCCGCCGCCAGCCAATTTCAAAAATGATGCCCATGTTAAGCGTATTTCTAGCCAAATACGTTTATCTTTAGTAATGACTTATTCACTCGACCTCTCGAAGGAAGCTGCCTATGCCTAAAATGTCGAATCGTGTGGCTGGCTTTGGAACCACGATTTTTACTGAAATCAATCAACTTGCGTCACAGCATGGAGCCATCAATTTAGGACAAGGCAAGCCTGATTTTGATACCCCGAGCGATATTTTAGAGGTGGCATCGGCCGCGTTACGTTCTGGAACGGCCAATCAATATCCGCCGGGCAGGGGCGCGGTCAGCTTACGCACAGCAATAGCCGCCCATGCTGAGCGTTTTTACAACCTGCCGATTGACCCTGATCAAGGCGTAGTCGTCACATCTGGGGCGACAGTTGGCGTGTTAACTGCCCTTTTAGGAACGGTTGATAAAGGGGATGAAGTCATCGTCATCGAGCCTTTCTTTGACAGCTACGTCCCGAACATCACGATGTTGGGGGCAACGCCTGTCTATGTCCCGCTCCACCCGCCGGAATGGACATTTGACCCCGACGAGTTGAAAAAAGCATTTAATAAAAAGACCCGTGCGATCATCATCAACACCCCACACAACCCTACAGGGCGCGTGTTTAACCTTGAAGAACTCACCTTAATCGCTGACCTTTGCAAACAGCACGATGTCACCGTAATCAGCGATGAGGTCTATGAACACTTGACCTTTGAAAATACAAAACACATCCCTATCGCCACCCTGCCCGACATGCTAGAACGGACAGTCACAGTGAGCAGTATGGGGAAAACCTTCAGCGCGACGGGTTGGAAAGTCGGCTGGACATACGGCAAAGGGGCATTGATGGACGGCGTGGCGAATGCCCATCAATACGTGACCTTCTCCACGCATCACCCATCCCAAATAGCAGCGGCATATGCGCTCAACCTGCCCGGAACCTATTACGAAGAATTTCAAGCGCTGTATGCGGCCAAGCGCGATATTCTCACCAAAGGGTTGATTGATGGGGGATTTAAGATCAAACAACCTGAAGGTACCTTCTTTGTGATGGCAGATTTTTCTGATGTTTTTGACGGGGATGATATCGAGTTCTCGCGCTATCTCACTGCAGAAGTCGGGGTCGCGTGTATCCCGCCCACCTTCTTCTACAGTACCGAACATGCGCACATGGCGAGCACGATGGCGCGGTTTGCCTTCTGTAAAGATGATTCTATTCTGAAGCAGGCCGTTGAACGTTTATCCACACTCGCAAAATAACAACTCAAAAATGGCTATTGATGAGGGATAGAAAATCAAGACTATCCCTCATTTTTTAGACAAACCGTTTAGTCTTTCTGCAAATACCAGTAATCATAGGCGCGTTGAAAACCGACGCTGTTATACAGGCTGTTGGCGGCGTTATTTGCCATCATCACTTGTAGGTAAACATGATGTGCGCCTTGTTGTTTTGCCCACAACAAAATTGATTGCATTAAATAGCGCGCGATGCCCTGCCCCCGAAACGTCTCATCTACCACGACGTTATACAACCCAACCCATCCTTGATCGATCACCGCTAAGGCACAAGCTACCGCACGCCCTTCACTGAAAAGACGAAAATATCCTGTCTGGGGAATGATCGCCTCAAAGGTAGTAAGCGTGCCTAATGTCGGGCGTTCTACTTCGGTATGAAGTTCAGCATTCGTTTGAATCCAAGATGCGGTCACATGATCCGTCGTTTCAAGTTGCCATTGCGGTTGGGTTTGAAATGGCGGTAAATCCAGATCACGCGTGAGCACATGCGTACGCATATCAACCTGATAGCCCTGACGTGTCAACACTGTTTCCAATGGGCTAGGCTGGGCCGCAGGCGTGATCTTAAAGACTATCCGTTTTTGATATTTCCGATAGAACGCCTCGCAAAATGCAATCTTATCCTCTAACGGCAACGTGGATTCATAATGCGGGCTTACCGAATTGGCGCGACGCATCTTGTCAGTGGATAAACGCAAAAGCCAACCATCATATTGAAAAGTTGTTTTTACGGGTAGCGCATTGTTAGAAATTTCTTCGAGCTGGCGGATCAACAAAATTGAATATCCTTTTACACAAAACTAAAAGGGACGCGGATGCGTCCCTTTTTAAGAGATAACCTATTCGTTTTAAAATAGCGCAGCGCTTAAACCTGCCATGAGCAGTAACGGGCTGACCAACACCGCGATGAGAATTCCTGCTGCCACATACACCGCAATCGTAATCCATTTTTGATTGGGGTCCGTAAAACCATGAATGGCTTGGAAATGTGGCCCTAAGAGATACCACCCATAAACCGAGATGAAGAATGTCGCAATACCGAGAATCCCGATAAACGGCAAGACAGAACCGAGAAAACTAATAATATCCCCCAACACGGCGATGGGGATAAAAATGAGCGCGATGATGAGCACGTGTTGAAGTAACGTCCCTTGTCCTTTGGCTTGGGTTTTTGCGTACCAGTGAGAGATATAACCAGCGCCAAAGGTGATGATCGTCGAGAAAATAAGCGTGAAGATGGGTGCAAGAATGATATTAAAAATACTCTGTGAGCGGAAAATTCCAAATACAGCGCCTAAAATAGCCAGCCCTGCGCTAATCACAGCCCCAGTCACAACCAGCACCCAATAACGCCACCATGTCGCTTGGCTCATTTCGTATTCGACGACGCCCGCTTTACCCATCAGAATATTCGCGCCATTCTTAATCATCTCAAGGCCGGCTCGAAACGCCGCGACAGGGTCAACACGCAGAGGCGCACCCGGGATATCCACAGGCAAGGCGATGCCCCCACTGCTGGAAGCACCCGTAGACCCACTAGAAGATAACGGGCGAACAGGGGATGTGTTGGTCGGGGGTGAGTAAGACGAAGCGGGTGATGCAGGCGGACTGTTTTGTGCACCCAACGATGCGAGGGTTTGATTGAGTACCTCTTGTGCACGGCTATTATTTGGGTTGATCGCCAATACACGTTCAAGGTTTTGTCGGCGTAAGATAAGATCACTCTGTGTCGCAGCGAGGTAATACCAAGCCATTTCATTATTGGGTTCTTGAGCAACCGCTTGTTGTAATAGATTCCGAGCGTGGTCACGATCCCCCGCTTGCAGAGCATTGATTCCTTCTTGCAAATAATTTTGGGCCATTCTGCCTTACTCCTCGCTATAGACAGCTTATTTATGGTGTTCATTATATGCGGGTTTCACAAAAGCGTTACGCGAATATCCCCTCATAAAATAAAACCTGTATACAAACTTACGCTGTACCTTTGGAATACGCAAGTTTTTTAGCAGTTCATTCTCAAAATAGAGCTTTAAGTCGGGTTATACGTAATTTTTGATTTGCCAAGAAATGGCATTGGCTTTTCACTGCTCTGCAAGTATAAAGACAATATCCTATACATCATCTGGAACGACACAATGCAGAAACACTTCATCGCCATTGCAGGAAATATAGGCGCAGGAAAAAGTACCCTCACCCAAATGCTCTCTAATGCGTTTGGTTGGGAACCCTTCTTAGAAGCCGCCGCTGAAAACCCCTACCTTGCAGACTTTTATCAAGATATGGAACGATGGAGCTTTCACTCTCAAGTATTTTATTTAGGAAAACGTCTTGAACATCATCGCCAGTTGATTGACCATGTGGGCAGTGTTGTTCAAGACCGCACCGTTTATGAAGATGCAGAAATTTTTGCCGCGAACCTGTATGAGCAAGGTAAACTTTCTAAGCGTGATTACGCCGCCTACCGAAATCTTTACCAAGCCGTGAGCAGTTTTCTTCCCCCGCCCGACTTGATTGTCTACCTTCGCGCCAGCGTCGATACGTTGACCGACCACATTGTTCGGCGTGGTCATGCCTATGAACAACAGATCGAAACGGCCTACCTCCACCAGCTTAACCAACTCTACGAACGATGGATCACCCATTGGACGGCCTGCCCCGTTCTGATTGTAGATATTGATCACAGAGATTTTGTGTTAAATCCACAGGACTTTGCGGATATTGTGAATCTCATACAAAAGAGTTTTACTTCAGGCATTGTTCAAAACCACTAAATCTTATTGTATGGTTCTTTAAATCCGTGTTATCATAAGATGATATAATGTGATTCATATGATCCATCAGATGAATAAATAGTTTAATGTCAACGATTGAGCGACAGTCTGATCTCCTACAATTTTTACTAGAACAAGGCTTCCGTCCGGGAAGTCGCTTGCCTACCATCAGCGAATTGCAGTCACCCGAACAGCTTGGGATTAGTGCCAGTAAAGTTCGTGAACAGCTTGAAGTGGCGCGCGCTTTAGGATTTATCGAAGTTCGTTCTAAGACAGGCATGCGCATGCGCGAGTATAGTTTCACGCCTGCCGTTCAGTTGAGTTTGTTCTTCGCGCTCGCGCTTGAACCGCATAGTTTTGAGCTTTTTACACAACTGCGAAATCACATTGAAATCGCGTTTTTAGAAGAAGCCTGTGAATTACTCACTGTCGATGATTATGCTCAACTCCACAAATGTTTAGATCAAGCACGCGCCAAGCTCAACCCTGCCCAACAAATCCAAATTCCTACTCAAGAACACCGTGAGTTTCATCTTAGCTTCTTTAAACGGTTAGAAAACCCCTTCGTCATCGGAATCCTTGAAGCCTATTGGGAAGCTTACGATGCGGTTGAAGTCACCCGTTATGCAGATTACGCATATCACCAGCAGGTATGGAATTATCACCAACGAATTTTAGACGCTGCTGAAGCGCGGGATTATGACCTTGCTCGTCAGCTTTTTGATGAGCATACCCACCTCATTCGGTTTAAACCGCAACAACCTTTTAATGAACGTGAAAAGCCCTCTCACGCCCCTGTACCTCAAAAAGGAGACCCTTAAATACGATTCGTTCTTAAGCACACCTAATAAGTTTTCCCATTCTCACCCGTCAATCTTGCATACGGGTGAATTTTCAGGAGCATATAGAAGCTATGACTGTTGAAATCCAACCGACCCGCACTCGACCCGATCACACCATTGTGAATGACTTTGCATTGCATGTCGCAACCAAAAATGGTTCCGGCAGCCAAACATCCAATGAAGTTTTGATTCGGTCTTTATTCCGCATGGGAATTCCGGTGAGTGGTAAAAACCTATTCCCATCCAATATTAAAGGGCTGCCCACTTGGTACACCATCCGCGCCAGCAAAAAGGGATATATCGCCCGTAAATCTGTCGTTGAAATCGTGGTGGCAATGAACGAATCGACAGCGGCAGAAGATATTCAAAGCCTGCCTGCAGGTGGCGTTTGCATTTTGCCCCAAGAATGGAAATGGGGACAAAGCCGCGAAGATATTATCTATTACGAAGTGCCTGTTAAGCCGACGATTCTTGCCGCTAACATCGCTTCTGATTTCCGTGATCGTATCGCAAATATGGTCTACGTTGGGGTTTGTGCCCAACTGTTCGGCATCAGCATGGACATCGTCAAACAAGCGCTGTTAGACACGTTCAATGGCAAAGAAAAACCTGCCATGATGAACTACGATGTCGTCCAACGAGCATTTGATTGGTCAGCAGAAAACCTGACTAAAGTTGACCCCTATATGTTTGAACCGATGAATGAAACCGCTGGCAAAATCCTCATCACGGGGAATGAAGCGGGGGCGTTGGGTTCACTGTGGGGTGGCTTAACACTGGCAGCATGGTACCCCATCACCCCATCGACCAGCTTGATCGACTCCGTGCTGGATTATAAGCACCTGCGCCAAGATGATGTCACCGGAAAAGATACCGTCGCGGTGGTTCAAGCCGAAGACGAATTAGCGGCCATCGGCATGATCATCGGTGGTGGTTGGGCAGGCGCTCGCTCGATGACTGCAACCAGCGGGCCAGGCATCAGCTTGATGGGTGAATTTGCAGGGTTGGCATACTTCGCTGAAATTCCCTGTGTGGTCTGGGATATTACCCGTACAGGGCCTTCAACGGGTCTACCCACACGCACCAGCCAAGGGGATTTGCTCTCGTTATATTTCCTCAGTCACGGCGACACACACCACATCGTTTTGATCCCTGACAGCGTCAGCGAATGTTTTGAATTTGGCTGGCGTTCGCTCGACCTTGCCGACCAACTTCAAACCCCTGTCTTTGTGATGAGCGACCTCGACTTAGGGATGAATATTTGGTTGAGCGATCCGTTTAAATACCCCGATCAACCCATCCAAAAAGGCAAAATCCTTCACAAGGAAGAACTAGAACAATTCATCGCCGAAAAAGGCGAATGGTATCGTTATCGTGATTATGACAAGGATGGCATTCCCTACCGCACGATCCCAGGGACAGATCACCCCCGCGCTGGCTATTTCACACGCGGTACAGGCCACACAGATCAAGCCACCTACAGCGAACGTGCCGACGTTTGGGTGCAAAACTTAGAACGTCTACGTCACAAATATGCGACAGCCAAAACGTTGGTTCCACAACCTATCATCGAAGATGAAGGCAACGACATCGCTATTGTTTCGTATGGGTCAAACCACCCTGCGATTGTTGAAGCGCGCGATATTCTTGCAGAACAAGGCATTAAAACCGACTATCTTCGTATTCGTGCACTTCCCCTCGCCGACAGCGTGAGCGAATTCATCATGTCTCACAAACATGTCTATGTCCTCGAAAACAACTTTGACGGACAAATGGCACAAATCTTGCGCATGGAAATTACCGCAGATACAACCCACATGAAATCATGTGCATTGGGCGATACGCTTCCAATGACGGCTGAATGGATCGTCAATCAGATTAAAGAACAGGAGAACACATAAAATTATGGCAAACGCATTAGGATTAGAAAGAGCCGATTATAAAGGTTCACCCAGTACGCTGTGCCCGGGTTGCGGTCATGATTCGATCTCCAATCAAATTACCAGCATGGCCTTCGACATGAACTTGCCCATGCACCGCGTCATCAAGATGAGCGGTATCGGCTGTTCCAGTAAAACCCCTGCCTACTTCTTAGGCCGTTCCCACGCCTTCAACGCAGTGCATGGACGTATGCCTTCTGTCGTGACAGGCGCAACCACCGTCAACAACGATCTGATCGCCTTAGCCGTCAGTGGTGATGGTGATACGGGGTCGATTGGTCTAGGACAGTACAAACACGTCATTCGCCGTAACGTGCCGATGGTGTACATCATTGAAAACAATGGCGTCTACGGTTTGACCAAAGGCCAATTCTCGGCAACTTCCGACGAAGGCCAAAAGCTCAAATATTACGGACTGAACGAACTGCCGTCGCTCGACCTGTGTCTTGAGGCGATCATCAGCGGGGCAACCTTTGTAGCCCGCAGTTTCAGCGGTGATGCGAAACAAGTTCAAACCTTGCTCAAAGCAGCGGCCAGCCATCGCGGTACCGCAGTGATCGACATCATCAGCCCATGTGTTTCATTCAACAATGAACCCGCTGCGAATAAGAGCTACCCCTATGGAAAGGAACACGAACAACCCTTGCATGAATACAATTTTATCCCTGTAGGGTATGTGCAAGAACGGGAAGAAATCACGGCGGATTATGCTGAAGGCGATACCATCAGCGTTGAGATGCACGACGGTTCGATCATCCAACTGAAGAAATTAGATGGAGGTCACGATCCACGTAACCGCAGTGAAGCGATCAATGTTTTAGAGAAAGCCCAGCGCGATCAACTGTTCTTGACCGGCTTGATCTATTACGAAGAACCCCGCCCTATTTTAGGGGAAACCCTCAAACTGGTGGATACGCCACTCGTTCACCTGCCCGACGAAAAACTACGCCCTTCTGAAATGGCGCTTGAAGACCTGATGAAGCGCTATATGTAATCGGCGTTTTAAGCGCGGGTCACGATATCAAAAATCAGTATCAAAACAGACCTTCTTGCTCAGTAAGAAGGTCTGTTTTTTTAAGTGATGAGGGTTTAAGGGTTACCGTTGTTTATATCGCAAAAGTCGCAGAGCATTTCCGACCACAACCAACGTACTGCCTTCGTGCAGAACCACCGCGATCCCTAACTGAACCCATCCAAACACGGACGTGACAATTAATAACCCGATCACACCTAACGAGATCAGCAAGTTTTGCATCACAATTTGACGGCTAAAACGGCTCAACCCCACCGCAAACGGCAGTTTGTTCAAGTCGTCTGCCATGAGTGCGACATCGGCCGTTTCGAGCGCGACGGCTGTCCCTGCCCCACCCATCGCAATCCCAACGGTTGCTGTGGCTAAAGCGGGTGCATCATTCACGCCATCGCCAATCATGGCAATCACACCATATTGTTTTTCCAGCGCTTTGATCGCGTCGAGTTTATCTTCTGGCATCAATTCCGCTTGCGCATCGGTCAAGCCAACTTGTTGGGCGATATTCTGCGCGACTTGGCGATTATCTCCCGTGAGCATGACAAGATGTTCAATTCCCTGCCGACGCAACGCCTGCATCACTTGTCCCACGTTTTCGCGCGGGACATCCGCCAAACCCAACACGCCGACCACCTGCGCCCCTTGGCTGACGATCATTGTAGTACGTCCAGACTTTTCGAGTTGGGCGACTTGTTCAATCACATCTGCGGGGACTTGCACGCCACTTTCAGCATCAAATAGTTTGAGCGAGCCGATCAAAATGGTTTCGCCTTGAAGCGTGCTTCTCACCCCACGACCCGGGATATTCTCAAGTTGATCTACGGTAGGCAGGGTCAAGTTTTCGTTAGACGCCGCTTGTACTACCGCTTGCGCCAGTGGATGATTCGATTGTTGTTCTACCGCGCCAGTGAGTTGAAGCAGTTGATGGGCGGTGAAATTACCATACGGGATGATATCCGTCACGCGGAATTTACCGCTAGTGATCGTGCCTGTTTTATCAAAAGCGATGGCGCGCAAACGTCCTAAATTTTCGAGATGCACCCCGCCTTTAATCAGCACACCGTTACGGGCGGCTTGAGCGATCCCCGCTAAAACCGAGGCGGGGGTACCGATTGCCAATGCGCAAGGCGATGCGGCAACCAATAACAGCATGGCTCGATAAAAACTGACTTCTAACGTTAGTAAGTTCAGAAGCGGTGGCACAACAATCATGAGTAAAGTCGCTAAAAATACCAGTGGCACAAACCGACTGGTAAAACGGTCTGTAAATTGTTGTGTTGGGCTTTGCTGACCTTGCACCTCTGCGACGAGTTGCATAATCCGCGAAAGTGTATTATCTGACGTGAGGCGCGTCACACGGATTTCGAGCGCGTTGTCATGGTTGATCGTTCCAGCAAAGACATCGTCGCCAACACTTTTACTTACAGGCACACTTTCCCCTGTAATTGAACTCTGGTCGATACTGCTGTTCCCTGTTTGGATCACCCCATCGGCAGGCAAGCGATCACCCGGCCGAACCACGACGACATCCGCTAATTGCAGGGTTTCGACTGCCACTTCAACCAGTTGATCCCCGCGTTTCAACTGCGCGACTTTTGGCATCAACGCGCCAAGCGCATTGATCGCGTTACGCGCACGGTCAAGTGCATAATGTTCCCCTGCATGACCAATAGCGAATAACAAGAGCAGGAATGCCCCCTCACCCAACTCACCGAGGATGGCCGCACCCATCGCCGCCGCAAGCATCAAAATGTCGGTATTGAGCTTGCCCTTGAACAAGGCGGGGATGGCGTGGGTAGCGACATCATACCCACCAGCGAGATAAGCCAACAGATAAAATGCGTTGACCAGCCCTTCTGAAAACCCCAATGCGCGTTCGCCAAGCCAACCGAGCAGGAAAAATATCCCCGCCATCGCGACCAAAAAGAGTGCCCAACGGTCTTGTAACCAATGCGGTAGAAATGCGGGCGCACTACCGTGATCATGGCCATGATGGGCGTGTCCGTGACTGTGATCGTGATGTGTATGCGTCACTTCTGGTGAGGAAACAACATGCGCGCCCATTTCTTCTACCGCATGGGCAATCGCTGAATGATCTAGCAAGGTGGTGTCATACGCGGCAAAGATCAAGCCAGCGGCATAGTTCACATTGACATGTAGCATACCCTTCAAGCCTGCGAGGTGACGCTCTAAACTCAAGGCGGAATCAGCAGTATTCAGCCGTGAAAATTGAATCTGCTCATGTTTATAACGTTCAGAAACTTCTGCCCCTGCGTTCTTTGTCAGTTGTTCCAATGTACCGAGCGAAATCAGGTTGGGGTCAAAATGCAAACATAATTTCGCCGAATCATCTTCTTCGACCAAATGCGCTTTGATGATTCCGCGCGTATGCTCCAACCGCTCTAATAAAAATTGAGAGCAATCGTCATGCTCGTCCATTTTGGGAAGGATCAAACCCAAATTCAGTTGTAAAGTTTTTTCCATCCTGTTTAACCTTCACATCGCAAAATGCGACTTTGTATCAATACATGAACATTCATTCATGTTTTCCATTAAAAAACGGCGATCACTCATGAGCGATGTGCAGTAACCCTTGTGTAAATAAATCTCTAACATGAGCATCATCGAGTGAGTAATATACATGACGCCCCTCTTTGCGAAACCTGACCAGCTTGAGCTGACGTAAATGGCGTAACTGGTGCGAAATGGCCGATTGGCTCATGCCTAATTTTGCTTCTAAGGTGTGTACGCACACCTCATTATCGCGCAACAGCGAGATCAAGCGCAGGCGGTTTGGGTCACTTAACGCCTTAAAAACTTCAGCCATGCGGTTTGCCGTGATGCTGTCAATCAGTTGAGCGTCGAGCGCCTCTAACTGAGCCATATCATCATCCATGCACACACTCGGCATATTTTGGGAATCGACTTTTTGCATAAGATATCATCAATACATGAACACTTATTCATATATTAACACATTTTCAACGTAACGCCATAAATAAAAAAAGCCATCTATGATCCCATAGGTGGCTTTGTAGAGATTATTCTTGAGGCTAAAGATTAGAAGATTTCTGCCAGACGCGCTTTGACTTCATCGGTAACGTCAACATCAAGCGCCTTCAAGTTTTCATCGACTTGTTCTGGGCGAGATGCGCCGGTAATCACGCTTGAGACGTGCAGGTTTGTCAACGCCCATGCTAAGGCTAAAGCAGCGGGTGTCGTCCCCATGTCTTGCGCTAGTGTGGTAAATTGACGCACTTTAACCAGACGTTCTTCTGTCAATAAACGGGATACCCAATCTTTGTTGTGCACAGCACGGCTATTTTCGGGGATGCCATCATTATATTTGCCCGTCAAAATCCCTTGGGCTAAGGGGCTAAAAACCACCAAGCCCATACCATGTCGCCCAACCGCATCTTCGAGTGCACCTTCCACAATATCCCGTTCAAGCAGGTTGTATTTCGGTTGTTCAACCACCGGACGGTTTGCGCTCACATGGTCTAAAACAGAATACGCTTCGTCGATATTTTCGGCTGTCCACATACTGGTTCCCCAATACAAGATTTTGCCTTGTTGAATCAACGTTTCAATAGCGCGAATCGTTTCTTCTACAGGAGTTTCGGCATCGAAGCGGTGACAAAAGAAAATATCAATATAATCCAGATCAAAACGTTTGAGTGACGCATTTACCGATTCAACAATGTGCTTGCGTGACAACCCACGATCATTGATGTTTTCGCTCATCGGCCAATAGGCTTTGGTGCTGATGACTAAATCACTCCGCTTATAGCCATTGATGGCGCGCCCCACAACTTTTTCAGCTTCCCCATTCGAATAGACATCGGCCACATCAATGAAGTTGATACCGCGATCAATCGCACGTTGAACACATGCAATCGCATTTTCATCGGCAACTGAATCTGTACCGTAGGTCAGCCAAGCGCCTAAAGAGATGGCGCTTACCTTTAAACCAGAAGTTCCTAAACGACGATATTCCATGCAAAAATCCTTTTCCTGAAAAGCAACTTTGAGTATATCTACTTCTCTTAGATGTCTCAAATGCTTAAATCTTAACCATAACGAATGACGCACTTCGTTGTTAAATACTATATACAGAGTGTCATATCTCAATTTTTAGGTCGCATTATTGAGAAACACCACCTACAATACATCATCTATATTAGTTTTCAGTGAAGGTTACTCTCGTTGAATGAAGAAATTCCCCCTATACGTATAGCTCCCTCTTTATTGTCGGCGGATTTCACCCAGCTCAACCATCAAATTCAAGCGGCCGAAACCGCAGGTGCTCGTATCTTCCATTTTGATGTCATGGACGGGCAGTTTGTCCCGAACATCACGATGGGGCCTTTCATTCTCGAAGCTGTACGTCGTTGTACAACACAATTCCTTGATGTCCACCTGATGATTGAAAACCCAGATCAGTACATCCCTGCCTTTGTCAAAGCAGGTGCAAACCGTATTCATGTTCACTGGGAAACATGCCCACATCTGCACCGTACCTTAGGGCATATTCGATCACTCGGCTGTGAAGCCAGCGTTGCCATCAACCCTCATACGCCTGTTGACCTGATTCAAAGTGTGATTCCGCTTCTCGACTGTATTTTAATCATGACGGTCAACCCGGGCTTTGGGGGACAAGCCTTCATCCCGAATATGTTGGAGAAAATTCAGACTGCTCGGGGCTTGATCCAAGCCAGCAGAAGGTCGATTGATCTGATGGTGGATGGTGGCATCACAGTAGAAACTGCTCCCCAAGTCGTGCGCATGGGGGCGCGTACATTGGTCGCAGGAAGTAGTCTATTCAACGCTGCTCCACTGGCTGAAAACTATCAACGTTTATTGACAGCCGCACTCAATGGTTTAGACGAACAGGTGAAATAACGAAAAACCGCACATCGCTGTGCGGCTCTCGTCATCGATTATGATGTTTTTTTTGTCTTACTTGAAGAAAGAACCTTTATACACCCACCTTAGCCAAGGTTTTGATGCACTTTGTGCAAAGGTCTTTCTGAACAAAAACGCCTTTTTCCATAACACGGACGCGCTGAATGTTCGGATTGAACTTGCGACGCGTCGCACGCATAGAGAAACTACGGGCGTTCCCAAACATCGGCTTCTTGCCGCAACGTTCACAAACCGCCATCGGATTGCCTCAAATTTCTTGCTAAAATTACCAAAACATGAGTTGCGATGCTATCATATTCGCCATATAGATTCAAGGGTATTTGAAAATATTGTTTTCGTATTTAAGCGGAATCCAATAGTATTTGTTTTATTATTCCCATCACTTAACGATAGATTACTATAAGGTGTTTTTGACATGATTACACGTCAGGCATTTCGCGCTAACGCTAACTCAACGGTAGACGGGTTTCTCGTTAAACAGTTATTCGGTGCGGGCGTATTATGGCTGGAATACAACCAACATAAAGTGAATCAACTGAATGTTTTCCCTGTTCCCGATGGCGATACAGGCACAAACATGTACCTCACCATGCGAAGCGCATATAAAGAAATCGCCAATATGGAAGAAGCCCACGTTGGCAAGCTGACCGCCGCGATTGCGCGCGGGGCGTTAAGAGGCGCACGGGGTAATTCCGGCGTCATCCTCTCTCAAATTTTGGCGGGCACCGCAAAAGCCTTAGAAGGTCACGACAAATTGACCGTTCCCCTTCTGGCCGAAGCGTGCCAAAGCGCAGTTGACGCGGCTTACCGCGCCGTTGAAAAACCTGTTGAGGGGACGATCCTCACGGTTGCCCGCATGATGGCAGAATCGGTCATCACCCGCGCCAAGACAGATAACGACTTGATCTCAGTTTTACGCCGTATGGTGTTCACCGGACGCGCCGCCTTACGCACCACCCCAGAACTGCTGCCCGTATTAAAAAAGGCGGGGGTGGTTGACAGCGGTGGCGCAGGTCTCATCTACGTTTTTGAAGGGATGTTACGCGCATTATGTGGCCGTAATGTTCAAATGGAAGCAGCGGCAGAAGCGGCTGTCCCCGTCCACGTCGATACCCAAGCAGAAACATGGGAAGATGCGCTCGTCCCTGAAGATGAACTTGGTTATGGTTATGACGTGCAATTTTTGATGAGCGGTGAAAACATGCCGATCGACAAAATTCGCGCAGATATTCAAGCGATGGGCTGGTCAACGCTGGTAGTTGGTGACGCGACGCTGATCAAAGTCCATGTTCATGTTCACGACCCGGGTCAACCGATCAGCTATGCAATCGGCTGTGGCGCAAACCTTGATGATGTGGTCGTAGAAAATATGCAAGCACAGTATGAAGATTACGTCACCCATCGTAAAGACAATGAAAACATCATTCGTGAAGATATCCCCGGTGTTGCCGTGATCGCCGTAGCGATGGGCAAAGGGATTCAACAGTTGTTCTCTGAAGAACTGCACGCCGCCTATGTCATCACGGGTGGGCAGACGATGAACCCCAGTACGGGGGACTTCCTCGAAGCCATCGAAGCCTTGCCGAACCAAGACATCATCCTATTACCCAACAATAAAAATGTGTTTTTGGCTGCCCAACAAGCCGCCAACCATGTGACAGATCGCCGTGTGATGGTCGTTCCCTCTTCTTTTATCCCGCAGGGGATTGCCGCCATGTTTGAATATGCCAATTCCGGCGGTATGGAAGGCGATTCCGCTATTGAGGATGTTGTGGAAGGGATGCGTGCGGTCTTGCCGTACATCACCACATGCGAAATCACCCACGCAACCCGCGACGTAGAAATGGATGGCGTGAGTGTCCGTGTGGGCGACATCATCGGCCTGATCAATGATGTGCTGGTCGTTTCAGGTCAAAACATTGATGATCTGGCGGTTGAACTGTTGAATAAAGCGTCCGCATCCACACACGAACGAATCACCATTTACTACGGAAGTGACATCAAGGAAAAGCAAGCCAATGCTTTCCAAGCGACCGTCGCCCAACACTTCCCGAACCAAACGGTTGATATTCTATATGGAGGACAAGCGTTATATCCTTACATCATGAGTGTGGAATAACAAATTTCAATGAGCAGTCAACAAGCCAAAGTGCATATTATTACCGACAGCTTCGCCTTGTTCACTGATCCCTACTTTCTGCAAAAAGAGCCGGTTACTGTGCTTCCTAACCGGCTTTCTATTGCAGGGAAAACCTACCGTGAGGGAATTGATCTTTCCCAAGAAGAGATGATGCGGCTGATGGCAAAACAACCGTATGCCCCCGCATTTGAAGCGCCCAGCACCCAAGACTTTAAACAAGCCTTTGAACAAGCCGCGCGTTCCGTCTCTAAAATTCTTTCCATCCATCCTTCACGAAAAGTGTCAAAATCTTACGCGAATGCGCTCAGTGCCGCAGAGCAATTGGTCGGCCGAATTGAAATCCAAGTAGTGGATTCCGGTTGTTTTTCGGCAGGACAAGGGATGTTCATTGAATATGCCGCGAAACTGCTCAAACAAAGCCAAGATTTTGAATGGTTAAGTACGGAACTTCGCAACGCGGTAGAACGCATTTATGTGATGCTGTATACAGACTCGTTACAACACCTCGTCCAAAACCAATTGATCGAACCCTCGCATCAATTATTGGGCGAAATGTTAGGCATTAAGCCGATTCTCACCATTGAAGAAGGCGAGATTGCCGTCATCGAAAAGACGAAAACACGGGGTCAGTTGGTCGAGCATATCGCCGAATTTGTGCTTGAATTTGCGGATATTGAAGCCGCCGTGATCATTCAACCACGACATCCCTCATTTGACTTTTCCCGTATGCTACATGAGTACCTTGCGGTAGAATTACCAGATGTGACGTTATCATCCCTAATTTATGGCCCCTCACTCGCATCTTTCATCGGTGATGAAGGTGGGGGTGTTATCATTTTTGAACGTAACCCGAATAGGATTAAAGATGTCTTTTAAAAAAATAAAATTTCTGACCGATAGTACGTGTGATATCCCAGCCGATTTACTGCATAAACATGATATTGCGGTTTCCCCCGCCTTCGTCAATTATGGTGGGGAAAGCTATGCCGATAACGGGAAAGAGTTAATTCGCGAAGACTTTTATAAAATTCTTCCGACATTACGCCCCTACCCCACAAGTGCCGCCATGTCGCCCACCATCGCGGAAGAAGCGATAGAATCCCAACTCGCAAAAGGCGATCATCTGGTAATCGTGACCGTCGGGAAAAACCTCAGCGGGATCAACAATGTGATGCGCCTCGCTTCGCAAAAATTTCCAGCAGACCGCATCACGCTCATCGACAGCATGACCACAACGATGGGCTTGGGCTGGCAAGTGCTGATCGGCGCCGAAGTGGCCGAAGCCAATGGCAACCCCGAAGAAGTTGCGGATGTCATCGAACGTGTGCGCCGTAACTCGATGGTGTATGCCGCGCTCGACACCTTAGAATTTGTTCACCGTAGTGGCCGTGTAAGCTGGACAGCGGCCAGCATCGGCGCGTTGCTACAAATCAAACCCATCCTTGAAATTCGCGATGGTAAAGTAGAGTCCGCCGCCCGTATCCGTACCTTTGCGCGCGCATTCGATGAATGTGTGAAGTTAGCGAAGAACTGGACGCCGATTGACCGCATCGCGATTCTGCACGTCAATAACGTTGACCGTGCCAATACCATGAAAGAGCGACTTGAAAGTAACGGTCTGCTCCCTGACAATGTGATTATTAACAGTATCGCTCCTGCTATCGGCACGAACATTGGGCCGGATGGGATTTCGATTGTCCCAGTGAGAGCGCATTGGAGAACACCTTAGGATTATGCCTTCAGCGTTTGAAGAAATTGTCAAAATTTTAAAATTTGAAAAACAAAGTGGTTGCCATAATACGGGGGTAAGCGGCGGTTTAGTCGCTTATTTACCCCATTGGGAACCGCGCGCGCGTTCACAAGCTCGCCGTGCAGAACAATTGATTGTGGTGGAAGAAATCTGCGTGAAAATTCAGGTGTACGAAAGTTTGCCGAATTACGATGCACGCGCGCATTCTATCGACTATATGATCAGCCGAATCATGAACCCGTTGCAGGTTCCTTCGGAATTTCAGGGTCGCTTAGAACAACTCCGCGCTGAGTTTTCAACGTCTTCAAACGTGGAAGACAAGCAAAAAACAGATGAGCCTAGACCGCGCGAGAACACCCCCCGCGAACGCCGTGAAAATCGTCGTAGGGAAAATCCGCGTTCAGAACCACAGCAAAACGCGGATCAAACTTCATCGTCATTAAAAACCAGTTCGGGAAATCAGAAATCTGCTGATGAGCCATCTCAGCATCAAGATTCTCAACCGCGCCCGCCCCAGCGTCAATCCAATGCGACGGGGCAAAATAAAAACAGAGACCAGCAAAATAATCAAAAAGGGAATAAACCCCAAGGGGCACGTCCGCCTCAACGCGGGGGGGCACAACTTCAACAGTCTTCAGGAAAATCTGCCTCAGAATCTCATGATCAAAACAAAGCAGAAGATCATGAATTCAGCGGGTTTGATATGGATCAAGAGTTTATGGGTGGGCCACAAAGCCCGGGTAAACTCGACATCCCGCCAATGCCCCGCTTAGCCCATCCACCCCGCACACGGCGTAAACCTATTTCGGCACAGCAAGCAGTCGATGTACTACAGGGAATCAATGCCCCGATCATCAACGTGAAGGGCGTTGGGCCTAAAACCGTTGCCACGTTAGCGAAATTAGGCATTCACCGCATCAAAGATTTGTTGTATCACATGCCGCGTCGCTATGATGACTACACCCAAATGCGTTACATCAGCAAAATTCATGAAGATGAATTGGTGACCATCATCGGCACGGTGATTAAAACCAACGTCAACCACATGCAAGGGGGACGGCGCGATTTTAGTATTGTGATCGACGATAGCACCGCCCGTATGAATGTCGTCTTTTTTGGGCAGTATTATCTGGCGCGCCAAATTCAGATCGGTCAGCAGTTGGTGATTCGTGGCATCACGCGGAAATTCCGTAACACGATTCAATTGGTCAATCCTGAATGGGACTTCGTAGAAGTCGAAGACCTGAAAAACGTGGGCCTCATTCCGGTGTACCCATTGACTGAAGGACTTCACGGGCGAACGCTGAGAAAATTGATTCAGCGCACAGTCGAGTTTTGGGCGCCACAAATCGCTGACCCCATCCCTGAATCGACATTAGACCGTTGTGATCTCGCAAATATCGACTGGGCATTAAAGAATATCCACTTCCCCGAAAGTCAGGATCATCTTTATCATGCCAAACGTCGTTTCATCTTTGATCAGTTGGTGACACTCCAGTTGGCGGTCTTAGCCAACCGTAGATTATGGCAGTCGCAAACAGCGCATTCTCTACCGGTGACCAACGAAGAATTACAAACGATCATGCGCGCCATCTTCCCCTATGAATTGACAGGTGCGCAGAAAAAAGCGATTGAAGAAATACGCCAAGATGCCGCCAAAACTATCCCCATGAATCGCCTTTTGCAAGGCGATGTCGGCGCGGGTAAGACAGCCGTTGCGACGTGTGCTTTACTCATGGCATGGCTCTCTGGAAAACAATCGGCCCTCATGGCGCCGACCAGTATTTTGGCCGAACAACATTTCACCAATATCTCAAAAGCATTTGAGAAACTGCCTTACGAAAACAAACCACGCGTCGCTTTGCTCACAGGCTCTTTGTCAGCCAATGAAAGCCAAATTGTCTATGATGCGTTGGCCGCGGGTGAGATTGATATTCTCATCGGCACACAAGCCGTGATCCAAGAAAAGTTGGTGTTTGCCGATCTAGGCATGGCGATCATTGACGAACAACATCGTTTTGGCGTTGAACAACGGGGCGCATTACGTGGAAAAGGCGTCAACCCTCACCTTTTGGTGATGACCGCCACGCCGATTCCGCGCACCTTAGCCTTGACCTTACATGCCGACCTTGACTTGACCGTATTGGACGAAATGCCCCCTGGACGTATGCCTGTTCGGACGGCGGTGGTTGAACCTCAACGCCGTGAACGTGCCTATTTGAGCATCGAAGATCAATTAGAGAAGGGGATGCAGGCCTTTATTGTGTACCCGCTGGTCGAAGATTCTGATAAATCGGACGCTGAATCTGCCATCGGCGCATTCCAAGGTATCGCTGAACGTTTTTACCCGCACAAAGTGGTCTTGTTACACGGGCGCATGAAACCATCTGAAAAAGATCAGATCATGGCCGCCTTCCGCAATCATGAATATGACATTATGGTGACGACTTCGGTTGCTGAAGTCGGCGTCGATATTCCTGATGCCAGCATCATTTTGATTGAGGGCGCAAACCGTTTCGGCTTAGCACAACTGCATCAATTTAGAGGGCGTGTAGGGCGCAGTGGTCAGCAAGCTTATTGTTATCTGATTCCTGATAACCACACACCAGAATCTGAAGAACGCTTAAAAGCGATGACCGAAACCAACGATGGGTTTGAGCTTGCCCGTCGGGACTGGCAGTTACGCGGTGCAGGTGACTTGATCGGCACCCAACAGAGCGGTCACGGCTATTTACAGTTTATGAGTGACATCCAGTTAGATATTGTCGAACTGGCACAACGCGAAGCCAAGACGATCTATGTCGAAGACCCTGACCTAACCCAAGAAAAACATCAGGTTCTGGCTCAGCTTGTGCGTCAACTTCGGGATGAACGTACTGATTTCAGCTAGTACATGAATCCTTTAGCAATTTTGAAGAAGCACGTTATTATAATTGCCATTATTGGCATAATGAAACGGGAGCAATAGAATTTTGGTCCGCGCACTGTACCCGGGTTCATTCGACCCTATTCACATCGGGCATATTGATATTGCAACCCGTGCCGCCCGCATTTTTGATGAAGTCGTTGTTGGGGTCTATGATTTACCAAAGAAACAGCTCTTGTTTTCAGTGGATGATCGACAGTCACTGGCACAAGAAGCCTTACTTCATGTACCCAACATCACGGTTGCCAAGTTTTCGGGATTTACTGTAGACTATGCACGTGAACTGAATGCAAGCGTCATTGTCAGAGGTTTACGTGTTTTCTCTGACTTTGAACTTGAATTCCGTATGGGGCTTGCCAATAAAAAACTCGCCCCTGAAATTGAGACGGTATCGATCATGACAGATGATCGTCATGTCTATATTAGTTCTAGTACAATTCGTGAAATTGCAGAGTTGGGTGGGGACGTTTCAAGCATGGTTCCGCCACACGTACAAAAGGCGTTACAAGAAAAGTTCGATAAGAATTCATAAGTTTAATAACTGTATTTCCTGAAAATTGATTACAATATTATTTATTCAGGAAAGCAAAGGGGATTTTAACGATGGATATTCAACACTTAGTTGACCGCCTTGAAGACTTGATTGATGAAGGTCGTCACGTCCCTTTTAGTAAAATGACCATGGTGGACGAAGAACGGGCGCTCGAAATCATTGACCAAATGCGCATTTCGATTCCTGAAGAAATCGAAAAAGCGGCGCGGGTCTTGGCACAACGGGATCGTATTTTGGCACAGGCCAACGAAGAAGCCGCCCGCTTGATTCAAACAGCGCGTGAACGTGGTGATCAACTGATCGACCGTGAAGCCTTAGTGCAAGCGGCGCATAACCGCGCGGCCAACGTGATCGAACAAGCCAAGCAAGAAGCAGAGAGCATCACCGAAGATGCCGATAAATATGTGTTGGAAACCCTGCGCGACCTTGAACAAAAATTGGCAAAAGCCTTAGCTGTCGTGCGTAATGGGGTTCATGAAGTGACCAACAGCGCTTCACAAACCGACTTTGAACCTCAAGGGACACCCGTTCCACAATCTCAATTTGCGCCGCCCGCGACGGTTCGCCAAACTTCGGATGTCAAAGTCACTCCATCAGGAGATGCTGAGGCCTAAAGATTGTAAAGTCGCGCAGTCATGCGTATCGTTATCTTAACGTGCGGATGGATTCTCGGTCTTATCTTCGTCCTCACGACTGAAAATAGACAGCCCTTTTTATGGTTTTTCCCAATGGCGTTAGCACTTGCTAGCGTCATTTTGCTTTGGAATCCCCCGCGTTATCGCGTGTATGGACTGGTGAGCTTAGCGCTTGCGCTTGGAGGGTTTCGGGCGAGCTTCATCCCCGTGAGTAGTGAAGTCGCCCAATGGAATGGCAGTGGTGGCGCATCCATCATGGGCATGGTGGCGAGTTCTCCCGAACACCTTGATGGAGTGACGCGGTTTCAACTCGACGCGGAACAGATCGAACGTGCCAGCCAAACCCTCTCAACCTCAGGGCTGATCCTCGTTTCGACATCCCCCATGCGCGACCTGGAGATGGGGTCACGGGTACGGGTTTCGGGCGCGTTACGCACCCCTGCCCGCTTCGATGCATTTGACTACACGAGCTACCTCGCACGCGCCAACGTCTACAGCGTGATCTCAAACGCGGCAGTTGAAATCCTCGAACTGCCATCCCCTACCCCCTTACAAGGCTTGAGTCAGTTACGAGCGCGAATCCAAGCGTTTCTGCAAACATCCATTCCCGAACCGCACAGCAGTCTCTTAAGCGGTATTTTATTAGGCGATGATTCGGGCATCGACCCAGAATTAGCCGATGCGTTCGCCATGACAGGCACTGCGCACGTTTTAGCCATCAGCGGTTTTAACATGGCAATTTTGGGGCAAACTCTGCTCAATCTATTGAAACTCTGGAAACCCACGCGCCGTTTTGCTGTGGTTGGCGCGGTAGGGGGCATCTTGATCTATGGGGTTTTTGTGGGCGCCAGCCCCGCCGTACTCCGCGCTATCGTCATGACATCGCTCTATTTTGTCGGCCAGAACCTCACACGGAAAACCTACGCGCCCGCCAGCGTTGCCTTTACAGTGCTCGTCCTCAGTTTCATCAATCCGTCGATTCTATGGGATATCGGCTTTCAACTGAGTTTAGCCGCAGTTTTGGGCTTGGCGCTGTTTAGTCCCTTTCTTGAACGATTTTGGATTTGGGCATTGCGCAAAACCCCGCTCCGCCGTTTTGTACCAACCCTCAACGGGATATTGACCCCTTCGATTGCGGCATTCCTCTTAACCACCCCGCTGATCGCCTTCTATTTCGGCAGACTTTCGCTCGTCTGGCTTCCCGTCAATGCGCTGATAGCGCCTCTACAATCGACGATCCTCATCGTGGGGATCATCAGCGCGCTTATAGGGCTTGTCAGTCCATTCTTAGGCAGTTTGTTATTGAGTATTCCGTTTGTGTGCGTAGGCTGGATGGTCAGCGTAATTCGTTATTTCGCGAAACTTCCCTATGCTGACGTGGCTTTTCCCTTTGATGCACGCTTTATCCTATTGGCTATGATCGTCCTCACAGGTTGGTTTATGTTACGAGATGCCCGCCCGATCTGGTTTGAACGTTTACAACGCGCGCTCTATCATCGCACTTTTTTGGTGACTGCCCTGCTCGGCAGTGTTTGTGTCATCGTTTTATGCGGGGCGATTTTCGTCAGCCGTCCTGACGGAAAACTGCATATCTGGTGGCTTGATGTCGGACATTACAACGCCGTTTTGATTCAAACGCCCAGTGGCAATCACATCTTAATTGATGGCGGGGGCAATCCATCACGCCTGCTCACCGCGCTTGGGGATCATCTGCCATTCAATAAAAACTACCTGGACATGCTCATCATCTCACAGCCACAAATGGACAATCTGGAAGGTTTGACGCAAGTCGTTCAGCGCTATGATCCCAGCGTGGTCGTTACGCAAGGTCAGCCGAACTTGCACGCGACTTATCAAACCTTTCAGGACTTGATCAGCACCCGTTCACAAGCCATCGTCACCGCAGGCTACACCCTCGCACTAGATGATGCGGTCACGCTCGAAGTTCTCTCCCCTGTCGAACCGCCCTCGCTCAGCACCAACATTGATGACAGCGCGTTGGTATTAAGGCTCACATACGGCGATATTTCTGTTTTGTTCCCCTCACATTTGAGTGTGGATATGCAAGTCGCGCTGATGGAAGATCAACGTTTTACGGATACGACATTTGTGCAAATGCCTGCTCATGCAGGGTTTCACACTTTAGCGGATGGCTTCCTCGAGACGCTTCAACCCTCCTATGTGCTCGTCCAAGCGGATGAAGCAAATTATTTTGGCGACCCAAACCCCGACACGCTGACACAAATCCAAACGTATAATCCCGCTACGACGGTGTACCGCACCGATTATTCCGGCACGATTCATCTTCAAAGTGATGGCGTCTCGATGTGGGTAGAGACAGAGAAATAAAAAAAGCTCACATCAAATTGTCTGGTGTGAGCTTCGTAAGTGCAGACGTGTTTGATTTAACGTTGGTTCATAAACCAGAATAAGAAGAAATAAACCCCGCCCATCAAACCGCCGATAATTCCAATCGGCATCACGATGCCTTTTTTACGGGCGCGCACCAAGCCTACCGCCAATAGCGGAAAGACGAAGATCAAGACGTTGATGATGAACATCCCAAATTCACGCGGTTGTAAAATACGATCCCGTATGGGGGCAGAGATCGAAAGTTTTGCGATCAAGGTTGCCAAGAGCGTCGTGGCGATGAGCAAGGTAGGTAATAAATTTTTGTCTGGCATGGTGAACAAAGCGGCCAGCGCCAGCGCAAAGCAGATATATAACAAGAGGTTAAAAAGCAGGTCTCCAGAGCCGGGGCCAAGAAGACGTAAAATTTCCTGAAAATCGATATCCATAATAGTTGCGTCCTAGGAAAAGCGTAATATCACTGCAAATGTACCACAAATAAGGTCTAAACCGACACTATTAAGGTAAAAAACTGTGAATTTAATCTAAAGATTTGATGATGACCACCTGCCGATGCAGAATAGTCAATTGCCTGAATGTGCAGTAAACTAAGCAAATGTAGATTTTTTGTTTGTATGAAGGCAGTAACCCTTGAGCACCTTTCCCGGCTTTGACCCTGAAGATGAATTTTCCCTGCATGTTGCAGATGACCGTACCTATGCCCGTCGTATCGCACTCCAAATACTCTATGAAATTGATACGGCAAGTCATCCTGCGGGGCCTGTCCTTGCGCACCATTTAAACTTACGCCAACTCAAGCCAAAAGTCGCCCGTTATGTCCAGCATTTGGTTGAAGGTGTCGTCGGTTCAATGGCAGAGATCGATCAGGCGATCAGCAAATATGCGCCCGACTTTCCCCTAGATCAACTGGCCGTGATTGACCGCAACGTTCTGCGAATTGCCATTTTTGAATTTGCCATCGTCGCGCGCACACCCGTTGGCGCAGCCATTGATGAAGCGGTTGAATTAGCGAAACTCTTTGGGGCAGATAACGCGCCTGCGTTCATCAATGGGGTATTAGGCTCTTTAGCAGACGATAAAGAGATGCTGCTTTCCATGAAAAACCAAGCTGATGATACGGCGCAATGAAACGCAGAAACCCGCAAACTGTCCCTCAATTAACAGAAACGGTTGATGATGGTCACCAATTGCAAATGAGCCTTTGGGATCATTTGAATGAGCTGCGCGTTCGGCTTACCAAAGCGGTCATCGGTTTGCTCATCGGCTCTATCATCGGCTTTATTGTTTCGCCTTCTGTCTTGAGCTTCCTGCAAACCCCGTATGGAAGTGAATTTATCACGCTTGGCCCAACCGATTCTTTTCTTGCAATCCTGCGGGTCGCCCTTCTGGTAGGGGGCATCCTCGCCGTACCGATCATCACCTATCAAGTGTTGATGTTCATCGTCCCAGGGCTAACCAAGAAAGAAAAACGTTTCATCATCATGTCCCTGCCGGCAGTCACGATTCTGTTTGTCTGCGGGGTCTTGTTCACTTGGTTTATTTTGATTCCACCTGCGATTGATTTTTTTGCAGACTTTGCGCCCGACCTCTTTCGAGCCGAATGGACTGCTGACCGTTATTTGAGTTTTGTCACCTCATTGATTTTTTGGATGGGCGTCGCCTTCCAAACCCCGTTGTTATTCTTCATCCTCGGCATTATGGGGTTCATCACAGCGGGTAAATTGGTGCAGAACTGGCGTATTGCCATCATCGGTTCAGCAATCGCCGCCGCGATCATCACGCCAACCGTAGACCCGATCAATATGTTCCTCGTCGTGGGGCCGTTACTCACGTTATACCTAATCAGCATCTTCCTTGTGTTCATCGCAAACCGCATTTTTCAACGCCAAGTAACCCCTGAACCCTACTCACAACAAAGTTAAGGAGATTCGTCATGGTGAACCCGCTTGCTATTCGCATTCATGGTGTGCCAATGGACCTCGGTCAAGAACGGCGCGGGGTCGATATGGGCCCGAGCGCATTACGCTATGCTGAATTACAAAAACATTTGGAAAACCTCGGGCATCAAGTCGTGGATGGGGGCAACATCACCGCCCCGAATATCGAAGAATTGCGCAAAAGAGATACCACGCCCGAAGATGGCCTTGCGCATAACATTGATGCGATTATCGCCGTGTGTACTGAAGTCTATAAACACACAAAAACAACGCTCGAAAACGGCGAAATCGCTGTGACGTTAGGCGGGGATCACAGCATCTCCATCGGCACAATCGCGGGGGCGATAGAACATCAGCCCAACATTGGGGTGCTGTGGGTAGACGCCCATGCCGACTTTAACACGCCGGAAATCACGCCATCGGGGAATGTGCATGGCATGGTAATTTCTAGCTTGATGGGGTTATGCCCGCCCAAATTCCAGATCGGCCCTGTGGCATTACAAGCGCATCAAGTGGTGTATATTGGCCTGCGCGATGTTGACCCGAAAGAAAAGGTCGCCCTCGTCGAGCACGGCATCAAAGTCTTCACCATGCGCGACGTTGACGAGTTAGGCATGGCACAAGTTGCGCGTGCCATGTTACGCCATTTTGAAGGGGTGGAACATCTCCATATCAGCTTGGACTTGGATTCGCTCGACCCACAGTATGCACCCGGCGTAGGCACCCCTGTTCAAGGTGGGCTTTCTTATCGTGAAGCGCACCTGCTGATGGAGGTACTCGCCGACGATGGGCGCGTCAAGTCGGTCGATGTGGTGGAAGTCAACCCCATTTTGGATGTCACCAACCGCACCGCTGAATTAGGCGTTGAATTAACTATGAGTCTATTCGGTCGTCGGATTCTACTGTAATTTGTGACGCTTGGATTGCGCGTTTCATCTTGCGCAAGATATTGGATTTCAATTGACCGCACCCTGCGTCAATATCAATGCCACGACGCACGCGCATGGTTGCGGGAATCCCATAGTGTTGAAGCGTATCAATAAACGTTTTGATGCGCTCCATCGCTGAAGGGTCGCCATCAAACCCCGTCGTGGGGTTTAGCGGAATTACATTCACATGACAGCGTAGGCCATGCAGTAAACGGCCTAACGTTTCTGCTTGCTCAACGGTGTCATTTTCCCCTTGAATCAACGTCCATTCAAACGTCATGCGCCGTCCGCTTTTGGTGACGTATTCATGACAAGCGTCGATCAATTCATTTAAGGGATACCGCTTATTCACAGGCAGTAAGGCACTGCGTTCTTCATCGGTGGCGGCATGTAAACTAACGGCCAACTTCACCTGCAAGCCTTCATCTGCAAATTGACGTATTTTAGGCACAAGCCCGACGGTGCTCACTGTGATGTGACGTGCGCCGATGCCTAAGTCACGCATTAAACGGCGAATGGCGTCTAAAGACGCATCGTAGTTATGAAATGGTTCACCCATCCCCATCAGAACGATGTTGCTTAAGCGTTCGCCTCGCGCTTCAAGATCGCGCGCAAAATAAACCGCTTGCTCAAAAATCTCGGTTGCGGTCAGGTGTCGTGCAAAACCCATCTGTCCTGTAGCACAAAAGACACATCCCATCGCACAACCGGCTTGGGTCGAAATACAAGCGGTACGGCGGTCATCGTCATATTCCATCAAGACAGATTCGATATATTGTCCATCCGGCAGTTGATACAGACGTTTGACCGTGCCATCCCCGCTTTGTTGCTCGGCAGAAAGTTCCAGCGTGCCTAAAATTGTTTCTTCGCGCAGGCGCTGTTTAAGCGTTGCGGGCAAATTACGCATGGCATCAAACGTTGCTACACGTTGATCGTACAGCCAACCCCACAATTGTTTGGCACGAAAACGCGGTTCGCCCCATGACTGAATCAAATCGCTTATTTCTTCAAAAGATAACGTATACAGGTCTATCATCGACGGCCTATTCGAATAATCACTAACGCTAACACGGTGATCACCAAGAGGATCACTAAGATAAGAATTAGACGCGGTGTAAAAACCGTTTCTACAGTTTCTGATGTTGGAGCGGGCGCAGGCGTGACCAAACTCGACGCAGAACGCGGTGTGACGCTAGGCGTGGGCGGTGGCAACGTATCCACCGCGGTGACGGTCGGGTACGCTGTATTCGTCGGCAGTAGCGCAGATGTAGGCGTATAAGTTGCCGACGCGGTGAACGTCACTGTAGGCGTATGAGTGATCGTCGCGGTTGAGGTCAGCGTGGGTGTACTCGTCGCAGGCTGATACGCCGTCAACACGTACACTAGCGCGGCGCGCTCTGAAAACAGCCACGTAGACCATGCGGAAATAAGCCCTTCAGGAGTTACGCCTGTCTGTGTGTGGAGGGTTTCAGCAAAATCACCGTTTTCAAGCGGGTTCAATGACAGGTCGATCAACCCCTCTTTGCCCAATTGATCAAACAGATACAAGGCCATCCCAAACGCTTGCGCCTGCCATAAGACTTGATCGTCTTCACGTGTAGGCGGTTGATTCATCATTTCCAGCGAGAACAGTTGTTGAGTCCGCGTCGCGTTCATGGCAAGGTCGCGCCAAGTGGCCTTCACCGTCGGGTCAAAAAAGGATGCCAACCCTGCTTGAAACCATTCTGGTATTTGCGCGTTACGCCACACGCTAGCATAGGCTTCATCCACCCATAACCGGATGATCTGCTCACGAGCAGTACGTCCATTTACAAGATCAAACCCGCTAGCAGTGATCACTCGTTCCGCAAGCGCATCATCACAAGGGCGTGAAATCCCACGGTTCGGCGTCCAACTGACGCTTTCGCCTTGATCGTTCACTTCACATAACGGCGTGACTTCTGCGGGGTAAACCAACACGTTTGTATTCACTGATGTTCGAGTCGCCGTACTCAATAGCTCATACGCAGGCAAGAGTTGATTCGCCAAGCTGTTGGCATCGACCACCCCATACGGCGCGACGATCATAGAGTCCGATGTTCCGACAGGGACTTCTTGCCACAAGAAACGCCCATCGTTAAAGGTGATCTCACCGTTCAGTTCGCCCGTTTCGCCCGTTTGGGTGGTCACTTGCCACGTATATTGAAGCTGTCCAAATAGATCGGGTAAGTTATCAGGCGGAACCGCCCAGAAATATTCGATCACCGCGGGGTCAGTAGAAATCAGCGTTGTTGTGAGGTCAGGGTTGATGGTGACAGGTTCTAAACCCGCGCCAGACAACGCTAAAGAAACCGTTTCTAGGGCTTCACTATTCACCATCGTTTCCAGCACAAATTGAATTGAAGCGGGATATAACACCGTCGCGCTTCCCGCACGAACAAATCCATCCATCGTTTGGGTTACAGCCGTCAACGTCGGCAGTGGCACTGGAGTACGGCTGGGGGTGAGCGTGACGCTCGCGGTAAATGTCGGCGTTGAGGTAGGCGTCCATGTGATTTGTTGCGCATGGATCGAAGACCCCATCCCGCCCACACTCAAAATGCCGAATACGCCAGCGATGAAGCTGTAAAGTCCACTTTTTTGTTGTCTATTCACGCAATATCTTTTCTCAGCTAAGACCCAGCCAACATCTGAGCCACAAAAATTGCCAACGCCAATTGGGTAAAATTATAGACGAAATGAGCAACAATTGCGGTGGTTGTACTATATTTTAAGCGTAGATGTCCAAAAGCGAGGGAAACAATAAATAAGATCAATACTGAAGGGCTGAACGCATATTGAACGTGAAGCAGTACAAAAAAGATGCTGGTGAAAACATTTCCAAATACAGGCGTGATCGCACCGCGAAAGAAAATCTCTTCCCCAATGGAAATGAGAACCGACCCTAAAAACGCCAGTTGAATGGTGCTAAAAACACCCGTCAATGCTTCCGAAGCGGCAGATTGAGATTCGTATGTTTCAGAGGGGACCACCTGAACAAAGACCAGATTGAACGCATACACCATGAGGACCATCAAGAAGCCCACCCCGCCCCCGATCACGATGTCTTGAAAGGTAGGCCATCTTAACCCCAAACGCTGAACCGCTTGTTGCAGGGTACGGCGAAAAAACAAGCCGATCCCCATCAGCGTAAAGAACAGATAGATCACCTGATTGAAAATCACTTCAGCGAAGCTGACCCCACGCTCAGCATACGACTCGGCAATCCCCTGTGTCCCGCCTGAAAGCGGAATTTCTATCAAGGTGATGATCATCAAAGCCAGCGCTAAAATCACCGCTGTTTGATGCACACTCGAGGACGGGTTATAAGTTCCTGTTTGCCCGATCCAGCGCTTCAGCACAAGGCCTTTATCCGACGACGTCGCCAGCATAAACCCCGCAGTAAGCAAAAACAAAATTGCGACGATGCTCACTAAAACTTGAAAAGTATCGACCTGTTGCGTTTCAGGGTTATCCGTTATACCCATCAAGACTGAAAAGATAGAGCTGCCAGCTAACGCACAGCCACTCAGTATTGTCAGCCATACACCATACAATAACGAAGACCTCTGCCCGATTAGATCATCACGATTGGCAATATAAATCGTCAAGCCGATGAAAATAAGCGGTATGGCAAAGGTGATAAAATTTGAGAGGTCCAAAATGTACTGATGTTCCCATACATGAAGAGCGTTTGCTCGCATTATACGCTACGTTGGGGGGATTCACCTAAAAAAACGGCCTCAATGAAGGGTTCATCAAGGCAGTTTATCTACCGTATTCTTGTGTGTTGACATCTTACCCTGCGAGCAGATGATAATCTCGCAGAGCGACAAACACGGTACTCCCGACCTCTAAGCCTAATTCCCGCACCGATGCGGGGGAAGTCCATGCGGAAACGATTTCAGCATCAAGCTCGATCATCACGCGCAAATAATGACCCGTAAAAATAATTTCCTGCACCCGCCCCTTGCCGATGACCACCCCTTGACTGGCTTCCGGCGTGGTCGTCAGTTCAATTTCTTCAGGGCGACATAACACCTCTACCGCTCGGCCATGCAAATCAGCCGTTTCGTCCGTTGCGGGGATGCGCGTGCCATTTTCAAGGATGACGTGAGTGCTATTACGCTCCCCTTTTAAGAGATTGGCTTGCCCGACAAAGGTAGCGGTATAACGGGTTTGAGGTCGGCGGTACAATTGATCTGGCGTATTGATCTCTAAAATCTCACCTTGTTCAATCACGCCAATACGATCTGCCAATTCAAAGGCTTCTTCCTGATCGTGCGTGACTAAGACAGTGGTGATATTAAACTGCTCTTGAATCCGTTTTAAGTTTTGGCGCAACTGTGCCCGAATTTTGACATCCAGCGCGCCAAAAGGTTCATCTAACAACAAGACTTTGGGGTTCGGCGCTAAGGCCCGCGCTAACGCCACACGCTGCTGTTGCCCGCCCGAAAGTTGACTGGGGATTCGGTTGCCATAGTCCGATAGCTCCACTAACGCTAACAATTCGGCAACGCGCGCGTTCATCTCTTGGCGAGATTTACGCCGTACGGATAACCCAAAAGCGATGTTTTCCGCCACCGTCATGTGTCCAAACAGCGAGTAATTCTGAAAGACAAACCCCGTATCGCGTACTTGAGGGTCTAACCGTGTGACATCCACATCGTTCAAGATGATCTGGCCTTGATCGACAGGTAGCAATCCCGCAATCACCCGTAAGATGGTGCTCTTTCCGCTTCCACTTGCGCCTAACAAGACAAACAATTCACCAGAAGCGATTTCGAGATTGATGTTCTTGATAGCAAACTGTTTGTTATACGACTTGTGAACATTACGAAGATGAATCGACATGGTTTTGCTCCGAATTTTTCTGCAAACGTGCATGTAACCACGTCATCACAACCAATAAAATAATCGCAACGAGGCCTAATAATAACGCGACGATATAAGCGCCTACGCGGTTGCGGTCTAATAACGCACGATAAATGAACATCGTCGCGGTTTCGGTCAGTCCTTCAATGCTACTGCTGACGACCGCAACCGCGCCAAACTCACCAACTGAACGCGCCAAAGTCAGGACAACGCCATAGATCACACCCACCCATATCGTCGGGAAAACCACCCGTCGGAAAGTTGTCCAACGGCTGGCACCTAACGTATAGGCCGCATATTCAGGCTCACGGTTCAAATGTGCTAACACGGGGCCAACTTCTCTGGGAACAAAAGGCAGAGAAACAAAAATCTTCGCTAGCAACATCCCCGGAATCGCATACGCAATTGGGAATGGCGGCGTGATCCAGCCATCGCGTCCAAAAAGGACGATCAAGGTATAACCCGCGATAACGGGTGAAAATACAAAAGGAATATCAATCAGCAAGTTCAATAACCACCGCGCTCGGAAACTGTGACGCTCCAGCACCCAAGCGACGATCATCCCAAACACGGTATTGATGAGCGTTGCGCCGATGGCGAGCCAAAACGTCAATTGTAAAGCGTGCTGGACATCAGGATCGCTCAAGGTTTCGACCACAGGCTCAAACCCGTTGGCAAATGCCCCCTGCACAATCGCGATCACAGGGGCGATGATGAGTACCCCTGCATACCCAAACACGATGACCAAAAGAAGAATCGCCACTGGAGAACGCGGTTTAATCTCACGCATGGTATCTCCTTTGGAAAATGTCCACAGCCAGCGTGCAGATGAACGCGATCAAGACCAAGATGAACGAAATCCCTGCTGCGCCCGCCAAGTTTGCATTTTCGATCTGTCCAAAAACATAGACCGTCGCCACTTGGGATCGCATTGGGATGTTACCTGCAACGATGATGATCGCCCCAAACTCGCCTAAAGCGCGCGCAAAACTGAGCAACGCCCCCGTGATGATAGCAGGGCGAATGACCGGAAAAATCACCCGCCAAAAGATTGTCCAGTCAGACGCGCCGAGCGTTTGGGCCGCTTCTTCTTGGCTTGGGTTCAACTGCATTAACAAGGGTTGGATCGTACGAATCACAAACGGATAACTGACAAATAATAATGCCAAGACGATGCCGGGTGGCTCAAAAATCACACGTTGACCTGTGGCCTGTTCGATGAAACGCCCAATCACCGTTTGCGGGCCGTATAACAACACCAGCATCACGCCCGTGACAAGCGTTGGGATCGCAAACGGTAGGTCGATGAAGGCATTAAAAATTTGTTTACCGGGGAATTTGTAACGCACGAGAACATAGGCGGTGAGCGTCCCCATCACGGTATTGATCACAGTCATGATGAGCGCGGTTTGCAACGTCAGTTGTAACGCCCCTAGCGCGATGGGATTGGCAATATCCGCAAGGACGGGTTCTAACCCGCCTTCTAAACCCATCACTGCGATGACAAAAATGGGAATCCCTACTAATGTCATCAGGTAGATCACTGCTGTTAAGCGAAGGCTCCGAGCGCCTAGTGGCGCTCGGAAACCTGTTGGCACAGCGGGTTGTTGAGCAGTGTGTGCCTGAATAGACATCAGACGTTTAAGCTCCTTTGATTTCGGCAATCAGTTGGGTGAATTGGCCGTCTTCTGCAAACAACGGGTTTGCTTCAGCCCAACCGCCAAATAACTCTATTGTAAACAGGTCTTCAATAGCTGGGTATAGTAACGCCAATTCTTCATCTTCAGCGACTTCTTCTTGAACTTCGAGGTTCGTAGGGCGGAACCCGTGTTCAACGAAAATCCGCTGGGCATCTGGGCCTTGGACAAAATCGATAAAGGCTTGCGCTACTTCACGGTTGCCGTGTGCATCGACATATTCATCAATCAGCGCAATCGGCTGTTGTAACAAAATCGTTGAGGTTGGGTACACTGGCTCAATCTCACTGCCCGCATCTAAGGCAGAGAAAATTTCATTTTCATAGGTGATGGTCACATCGCCGATGCCGTTTTCAAAGGTCAAGAAACTTTCACGACCATCCCGCGCTAAGACGCTGGTATTGGCGATAACGGCACTCAAGAAAGCGGTTGCCCCTTCTTCCGTCGCTTCATAACCCTCCACTTGGCCATTCAACGCTGCACCGTAGGCCGCAAGGTACATCCAACGAGCGCCCCCGCTTGTGGTGGGGTTAGGCGTAACAATCTCAATACCTTCACGGGCAAGGTCAGCCCAATCTTGAATCCCTTCAGGGTTGCCGGGACGTACCGCAAACAAGACAATCGATGTGCTTGAATAACCCCCTAAGTTTTCGCGCCAATCATGGGTGATGAGTTCCGCGTCCACCAAACGATCAATTTCAGAGTCGAGTTGTAACGCGGTGACATCGACTTCAAACCCACCGGCGATAGAACGTGACAGCGCCCCCGACCCTTGATATGACTCTTGGATGATCAAGGTTTGGCCGGTTTCGTTTTGCCACTGGGTTTTAAATTCTTCGATGATGTCACTGTAGACTTCCCGCGATACAGCGAACGCGGCGAACGTCAACGTGACCGTGTCTTGCGCGCGGACGATCAACGGCACAGTAAAACTGAGTAACAAGGCGAGGGTTAAAAATTTTTGCTTCATCAGGTTTTCCTTCTTTATCATCGTGTTTAATTTTGAATAGTCACTCGAAATAAAAACGCCCCAATCAAGGAGCGTCGTCACATCCGCCTGTTGTTTCGCAGGCGGCCCACTCCTCACTCAATGGTTATGTATTACAACAACACAAACATCCCTTTTCCACCCGAAGTGTCGAAACGAAATTTGTGGTTGACATACATTTCTCCTTTTACCCGCATTTTAAATAAAAAAAGCCCTTCCCTAATTGCATGGGAAAAGCTTTTACTACACAATCTTCAGAGGCCTCACGGCGCAATCAAATAGGTATTTTCCACTCACTTAGGGGTTGATATTTTTCCTGTCGCAACAACACATCATTGGTAAGTCCTTAGAAAATAACACTACGTGATTTTCACTTTCGCCAGTAGAGTATCACGCCCAAGAAATTTCCGCAAGCAGATTATAGAACTGCTTTTCACATCAGTTGTGCAAATCTTGGTTTCACCCCATAATGAATTTATCCGAAAAAAATTTACAGATCACAATGGAATAATTATGTTAACTGTCGCTGATAAAGTTGGTTTTCCTCATCGTCGTGAAATTATCATGTATGTTTTGGCGGTTGTGCCTTTTATTGTTCATTTTTCTTCGGTGAACACAGTGAATGGGCGTATCATCAGCTATAGCGATTTTGCTGATGTTGTATTAGGGGCTGTTCTGTTGGTGTTGGTGTTTCGCAATCGTGTATTCATCAACGAGGGTGAAGAAAAATACAAGCTCATCCGTACGGTTTTATTCGTCGTGTTATTGATCGTCGGCGCTTACCACATCGCCAGCGGTTTAGGCCTGCTGATCGACCTGCCCTATCCGTTGGGTTACGGGGAGTAAATTTTTTCAAGATTTGACATGACATTCTATCGATAAAGGGTTTCATAATGTCATCTCTTTGCCCATCTTCTCGTGAGCACAAGTAGTTAGATAGACATTATTAATGTACCCTTAAGGCATATAGAAACACTTAATCCTTGTTCAATGACTAGCCGAGGAGATTGATAGATCATGACGAAGCTTGACGGGAAAGTTGCAATCGTTACAGGTTCTGCAATGGGTATGGGCGCTACCACAGCAGAGCTGTTCGCCAAAGAAGGTGCGAAAGTTATCATCGCAGATTTTAATGAAGAAAAAGGGCGCGAGCAAACCGAGAAGATCAAGAATGACGGCGGTGAAGTCACCTTTTTTAAGGTCGATGTCTCTAACGAAGAACAGGTGAAAGACCTTGTCGAGTTCACCGTGAAAACGTACGGCCGACTCGACGCCGCTATCAACAACGCAGCGCTCACCCCAGATGATAAACCCATCGCCGACTTTGATCTGAATTATTGGAACCGTCTGCTCGCCGTTGACTTAACAGGCGTTGCACTGTGTATGAAGTATGAAATTCGTCAGATGATGGCGCAAGGTGGCGGTGGCTCGATTGTGAATGTCTCGTCGGTGAGTGGCATCCGCCCACAGCCTGCAAACCCCGCCTATGTTGCGGCCAAGCATGGCGTGATCGGCCTTTCGCGTAATGCGGCGATGGATTATTCCCCGCATGGCATTCGCATCAATATTGTGGCCCCCGGCGCAATTGATACCCCCATGTTACGCGGTGCATTGGATCAGTTTGGTCTTGATCCCGACGATTATGCAAAGAAGCTCAGCCTATTAGGTCGCTTTGCGCGGGCAGAAGAAGTGGCGAATGCGCATCTCTGGCTCGCGTCTGATCAATCTTCTTACGTCACTGGAGCGATCATCGCGGTGGATGGTGGCTACACCGCGATGTAAAATCGCATCAACAAGATCGTTTTAGAATGGGTATGGTGTGAATCTCAACCCTCGTACACGCTTTCAATAAATTATTGATGACACTAACACACTAAAGAAAACGTAAAACCTCTCTCAAGAACTATTTTGAGAGAGGTTTTTATATTGTGAACAACGCAACAAAAAACGAAGATACTTTTATCTCTATTTTCGCTTGGAAGCAACAACATATACGGGTTGCTAGCATTAGGAGGCACCCAGTCACTTAAACTCTATGACATAGCCCAGTTCTTCAGTACTGCAACGGATGCCTTTGCAGATGATACAGCAACTGTAAGTGTGCGCGTAAGTGGATTGGGCAGCACAGAGGGGTCAACCGTGAGCATAAACACAATGAATCTGACTTATGATGTCGATACAGGCTTGCCCACTGTCGGTACTACCCCCGCCTACCATGGTTTTGTTCTTGCTGCAGGATATGTAATTGCGCCCCACGATGTAAATACCCGTACAACACCTCCATCAGGAGCACCTGAATAGGATTGCAAATTGGAACCAATGCATAACAACACAACGGTTCCAATCCATGATAAGCTCACGACATAATTAATTTTCTGGGTTAGATATTCCCCATACCCTAACCAATCCGTCCCGTCCTCCCGCAACAATGAACCATTCAGCCACATCAACACTATACGCATCACCTTCAGCGAGGACAAGCAGAGGTTCTTGTTCTCGCTCTAGATTCGCACTAACATCCCATACACGTACTCCGCCAACAGTTCCACTGCCAGAAGCACTCACCAACAAAGTACTATCTACGCTGAAATCGATATCATTCACTCTGTCCCCATGCCACAGGAGATGAGTAGCATTTTCTGTGGATGAATTTGAAGGATTTTGAATAAGATCTGAAACCTGCCAAACGAAGACATAACTGTTTGTCGATGCAAAGACTCCAATAGTTCCGGCGGCAAGCATGTTTCCATCAGGGCTAAATACTAAACTGACGACATTCCATTCCCCACTATCATTTCTGAGATCAATTGATGCAATACTTTCCCCTGTCACCATATCCCAGAGTTGAATTTGATGTCCATAAGCGATGGCTAGCACTCTATTGTCCGAGCTGAAAGCCAACGCCTGAATAGGTTCAGTAATGGGTATGGAACTGATGACCATGCTATCCATATCCCAGAGACGCACGGATGAGTACGTACTGTTTGTATGGTCATCAAGACGAGGCATGCTAAATGCCAATATACCCGATGGTGAAAACTCTAAAGATGAGGAATAGAAGGGAGATGCCCCAATAGACTGTAATTGTAATGAGTTATGAATTGGAAAAATTCGCAGGTCGAAAACATTGACTGTGCCGCTGTTGTAAGCTGCCGCAACGTAGTTATTATTTGGCGAAACTGCAATGGAACCAACAGGGTCAATTCCAGCTTCATTAGCGGTGAAGGAATAAAGATACTGATTACCCTGAGGAATAGTCCATGAACTTAGGGTGCCACTAGTATCCCCTACATACACGATGTCCATTGGATAGTTTACCTGAAGGGCTGTGATTTCAATGTTTCCGCTATCGGAAACAGGAAAAGAATTTAGCAATGTGATGCGATTTATAGTCTGTACTGTAATCTGTTCGGAAGGGAAGATAATAGATTGCGATTGTCCAATGGAAGCTCGCAAAATCACAAAAAGAAGGATTAGTGAGCTACTATGCTTAATGGTCTGACTCAAACTTGACATCTCTACCGGCTCACAATTATAAAACAGTGGAAATCCAGTTCAATTCTACCTTGTTTGCTCTCGGTTTTATCGACAAACCCAACTTAAGCAAAATTGGGCGATCAAAGGTCCGAAATCCTTCAGTTTAGGGTTGGAAGGATTCGGCTTAATCCGGTGATTTTGCAGAAACTTTTACGGCATGATTAACTGAGCAACTTCACCATCAGGTAGGATTCCGATCATATCCAAGGCGTATTGATTGAGCCTATCATCGACCGCAATCACAGAATTATTCATCTGAAATGCTGAAAGAAATAGGTAAGCAGGAAAGCGCGTAATACTAGGGAATCCGTCCTCATCCGCGAGGCAATCTGCCTGTATCTGGATAATCAAGAAGATATCATCGGCAGCCGCAAACACTTCCAGAAGTCGCTGCAAGACCGACTGGATAAACTGGAATCCACCTTTTCCTTTCACCTGAATGTCCTGATTTACCTGCTGGCGGCGCTTGATCCATAAGGCAGCCCGGAACGCATTGCAGAGGCGATCATTGCGGCACGGCGCGACGGTGAAACGCTGCTGGCGCAGATGCAAGCTGTCCGTGAGATGGAGGCTTCCAAACGTTGAGCAAAGCCATCATCGTCGTAGACTTTGCTTACAAAGGCACGCAGCGCAAAGGGCATGGCACGGGTCGTAAGGGACTGAGTTCCACGCTCAAATACCTACCATATCGGGACAAGGTGCAGAATCAGCTTGCCGCGAATCGGGATTACGAGCGCTGGCAGGATCACGGGATGGGCATTCACTGGCGCGACATCATGAAGCACAGTGATGACCTCCAGAGCAAGCACGTACTGGCGTGGACGTGGGTGATTTCGCCCGCGCCTGACCTGATGGCACTTATCCCGGAGGCAGAACGACGCGATCTTGTCTGTGACCTGACCGAGCGTATCGTTGAGGATTACTATCTGGAGCGCGGCTTTGGTGTACCGGAGTACAGCTATATTCTGCATGACCGCGAGGCGAAGATGGAGGACGACGGCGAAACCATGCAGCAGCTTCATACCCACGTCGTCTTGCCGGGAACTGCGCCGCTGGATGGGATAGACCGGGCGGCGGTGTACAACAACAAAGAGCGTAGGCATGATGTGTTATTCCGCGAGATTGCCAGCCGCCACTTCAGCGCGGCACTGGATCGGATTGTCGGTCCAGATTGGCAGCTTCTACGTGAGGAATCCGAAATCGAACCGGAACAACCCGCACCAGATGATCTGGATGCGTGGTTTCTAGGACGGTAGAGGAATAGTGAGGATAATGCCCCGACGACTGGTTACAACCCCTACGCTGAGTGTGATGTCTGCATCACGGCGGAAGGTCTGTGCAGCGACCCGATTCAGCAGTTTGTGAAACCGGATGAAGATGAGGTCGAACCAATGTCACCGTCAAGTGGATTGGTACACTTCTGATCACCAGCCTGTTCGGTGTATTGCTGGTTGGTTTGATTGCCTATCAGACAACGGTCATGCAATACGACCAGTTGCGTATGGAACAGACGGAAGCGTCCGTAGCAGATTTAGCGATGCGCTACTATCAGAATAATGGGACGTGGATAGGGTTGGATGCATGGTTGATGGAATCTCTGATACCACCGCGATTGCCCGCTGGTGTGTTCCCACCCATACAATTTGTGATGGCGGATGCAGACGGCATCGTGATCATTGGGAGTGGCCCCTTTCAGATCGGCAGACAGCTAACATCGGATGAAATCGCTCAGGGGACACCCATTACTGTCGATGGTCAACAGGCAGGTATCCTGCTACCGCCACTCAACATTCCTGAACTCGATCCACGCGAGCAACGCTATATCAGCGGCATGAACCGAGCGCTTTTGATTGGTGGAGTGGGTGCAGCAGCGGCGGCACTGTTGATAGCCAGTGTGCTTTCGCGGCATTTTTTGAGTCCACTCACCGAACTCACCCGCGCTATCAAAGCTATGAAACAGGGCAATCTAGAACAACAGGTCGAAGTACGTACTCAGGACGAACTGGGTGAGCTGGCACAGACGTTCAACCAGATGAGCGCCGAAATCCATCGCGTCAATCAACTGCGTCGGCAGATGACCGCCGACATAGCCCACGATTTGCGCACGCCGCTTACAGTAATTTCCGGCTATGTAGAGGCGCTGAAGGATGGCACGCTACCGCCCACACAGGAACGCTTCGAGGTAATAAATCAGGAAGTAACGCTCCTGCGCCGCCTGATCGAGGATTTGCGTATTCTCTCGCTAGCCGATGCCGGTGAGCTAAATCTGCTTTATCAGGATGTTTGGCCTCACGACCTGCTTAAACAGGTCGTACATTCGTTTCAACCGCTGGCGGTCGCGCAGGATATCCGGCTGGAAGTTATCGCAGACCAGATGCTCCCCGTAATACAGGCCGACCCTGAACGAATGGTGCAGGTACTCGAAAATCTGGTCAGCAACGCTGTACGCCATACTCCCCATGGTGGTCAGGTGACGCTGACGGTGCAGCATCAGCAAAGTGGATTGCAAATCACCGTCCGCGATACTGGAGCGGGCATCCCCGCTGACAAGCTCCCCAATATCTTTGAGCGATTATATCGCGTCGAACCGTCACGATCAGACAGCCTTGAGGAATCAGGATCAGGACTTGGGCTAGCGATTGTGAAGTCGATTGTTGAAGCGCACGGCGGCGCTATCACAGCGGAGAGCACCGAAGGTTCCGGCACGTCGATACAGCTCACGTTGCCCATCGAAAATCAGCACCTGCTCCGTGGGTCATGAGTGCGCATCTGAAAACACGCCTAAATCCGCCAAATGGCAAGGACAAAAAAGCAAAGACCGCTAGAAATTCTAGCGGTCTCGGCTCAGGAAGCAGTTCAGATAACTTCCTATTGTGCGGGGAGAACAGGTAACTTCCACTTTGCACGTACATACAATATTGCTCCGGGCACCCCTCAAGAAGAAATTCAGACCTTGTTGGCATGATGTCGTGGATATACTCTCATTATCACTTTCAAGACCGACAACAATTTGTTCACTCTTACACCTCAACCTCTATAAAGCCGTCCACAACACCTTCTAAAACACCTGTATTAGCCCCTGCCGTTTTTTGTGTTTTGGTGATTTGGTGCCCTTTCCGATAAGGTTTGATTTCATATTCTTCGCCCTGCCATTGGATACTGCGCTCATTTGCCAACTGTTTTATAAGTTCTTGAATGTTGGCACGTGGTGTTATGCCCTTTGTTTGCTCATAAATTTTCTGGGCGCTTAGAACCCCATCCATTTCCAGCGCCAATTCAATCACTCTATCGCGCGTGACCCCCATTGCTGGAATTGTTGGATCATCTTCTGCCATATCTTCAATATGCGCAGCACCCGGTAGATGGAATGGTTTGGGTTCCGGATAATCGCTGGCGATCTGCACTGATTCGAGGATGTCATTCTCAGTTGCAAATGGCGTCTGTACTTGAACGAGATTGAAGCCATTATCTACAAGCATTCTGCCTTTGATGGCTGGCAGGTCTTTGAGTTTGTTATTGCCCAGCGCAATCATGGCGCCTGATGTGGTTCGTTGCCGACCGCTCAGGGTGTAAGTGATATTGTTAGTGATCTTGGTCGGAATGCTTTCACGGCTGGGCTGTTGGGTACCTAGCATGAGGTGGATGCCAGCAGCGCGTGCTTGTGCGCTCAGCAATGCTAAGCATTTAAAAATAGTCGTTTTCTGTGCCACTGTGTCGCTTAGGTCTCCGATTGACCCGCACTCATCTATCAGCACTACAACACGCGCCATTTTATCGTGATGTTTGCTATTGAACTGGATGATGTCAACACAGTTGGTATCTGATAATTGTTTCATACGCTGTTGCATCAGCGCCACGAGCTGAACCAGAATCCTTTCCAGTTCCTCAACCGACTTCAATATGGGCACGATGTTATGTGGAATGGTAGCGAAGTAATTAATGTCACCAGAGCGTTTTAAGTCCACCAAGACAAATTTAATCTCATCTGGGCTGAAGAACCGTATCCATGTTGCGATGAAGGCCCGTGCAACATTTGTTTTACCTGAACCGGTAATGCCATTGAACATCAAATGCGGCACGTCCGATAGGCATAAATATTCAATCAAGCGCCCTGACTTAATCCCGACAGGCACCGCGAACTTAGAGCGCAAGCCTTGGTTATATTTAGGTAATAATTTGTTCAACTCCACATAATTGAACAGACCATCCCGCATACCGACGCGGTGGACAACCACCCACACCCCCCGCTCAAAGCCTTGATTGTCCTCTGTGTGTGGCGATGTCACCGGACACTCACATGCCGCCTCTAGTTCGAGCAATGTTTCTTCTTTGATCAAATCCCATCCCCTGACGTTCTGCGGCAAGTGGTGAACGGTTGACCCCAACAGGGTTAAGTGGCTTACGTAAACCTTGAACTGGATATTGTCCTCAGTGAAGTGTGCTTCTTCGAAACGTACTTTACGCAGCTTCTTTTTGTTTTTAATCCAGACTTCTTCACGGTACCCAAGTGCTGACCAACGTTCAATGATTTGGTTGGCATAGAAGGCGATCTCAGATTGCATTTCATTTTGAAGGACGCGATTGATCTTGTCATTCTCCATCGCCCTTCTATGCTCATCAATTCTAGCATTTAGACGATGGATGATGGTGAGTGCTTCCTTCGCCTGCTCACTAGTTTTAATAGATACCGGGTTGCGTCGCTGTTTCTGGACTTTATGCACACGTAGCGCGGCCTGTTCAATCCGATAATCAATAGCTTTTATCTTTTCAGGATTAGTTTCTCCAGATCGACGTTCATTTAGATGATCTATGAATGCCACGAGGTAAACATTGATAGCAGATTGCAATTGGTCACGACGGATGATGGCTTGTTTGAGCTTGTCGGGGGGCAACTTACGGGTCTTAGCATCACCTTCAAGGATGGTAATGTTCTCTGGGTGTTTTACGGTTTCCCAGAACACCGCACCCGGTCTGGGCACTTCTTGGGTTAATTCAGTCATAGTTCTCCTTTGAGTTCGTAATAGCTTCCCCAGCGACGCCCCCCGCGACGTTGCACAATGCCAGCGCGCTCTAAACGTGCAATGCGTGCTTTGACGGTGGCATAACACACGCCTGATTCAATAGAAATTTCAGTGATGGTTATGGGGCGATTGTTAGTGAGGAGGCGCTTAAGCGCAGGAATTATTAAGCGATCTGAGTAAGCCATTGATGCAATCATGTGTATTCCCCTATAAACTTCCCTTATTATGGCTCATAAATAGCCATTAAAACATCTAAAAATCTCTAATGGCTAGTAATAAGCCATTAATCCACGCGCATGTGACCATACAATTTGCGTTATGAAACGCTATTTGCCCTTCTCCCCCTACCAAATTGACACCCCTCTTACTTCTGGATTGTACGAGGCGGAAGGTTCCCCCCTGCTATCGACATTTTCAGGGGCATGGGTGCAGGTACTCGACGGGGACTATTCCATTATGGAAAGTGTCGCGGGGGGCGATAGCGTTTCACTTTTGGTCGTAGGCCAGCAACTTGTGATCTATCGCGAGTTGCTGGCAATGGACGGTGCAACTGCTGAAATTTGCATCAATGAAACCTGCACTGAATTTGGCAATTCCAGCAGCATTGACCAGAGAGGAGTCCCCATTGCGTTCCCGCTAGATGACGATGAAAACGAAGTGGTCATTACCAATGAAGGTGGCACCCTTCGTTTGGACAGCTTCTTGATTCTGGACAACCCAGAACCCGAACTTTTGGAAGTGGAAGCGCCTGATCCAACCCGCCTTTACATCACGCTCAGTGATGGATCGATGGCGGCGATAGATCAAGTCATCTCAGGGGGTGAAGTGATTCAAAGCTCGATTTTGGCGGGTGTTTTTGCGCTGTTGGTTGTGATCTTGGCGGTGTTGGCATGGAAAGACTGATGGTGATGCTGGTGTTACCGGGGTTCTTTGTAGGGGTAATCATCCTCATTCCACTCATCTTGGAACACATTTTGCTCAACAAAGTACAAGAGATGATTGGTGAAAGTGATGACTGACGCATTTGCAATGTGGGCATGGACACTCATCGCAGCACCAGCGTATGCAGTAATCGCGATGGTTGGGGTGACAAGCCTCATCCTTGTTGTAATTTCAACGTTTAAGCATGTTTTCGAGGGAAAAAGAAATGCCAGAAGTAATTAGTTTGTTCCCGCTTCTGTTGGGGGTTTTGCTGGGCGTGGTGCTGTCTGACACGTCTATCGTCAAATCGTTGAAGCGCAGCGTCAAAGGTCTCACTCGTGGGCGACTTTTGACCTATCTCATCACCAGTGGGTTGGTGTCTTTGCCTGCTCTGGGTGCCCACGCTCAAGGCGAGATTGGCATTGAGTTCGGTGCTGAAGATTTAAACGTCTTCTTCGACTGGTTCAATACCATTTTTGAAGCGCTGTTGCCCATTGGTTTGCTGGCAGCTGGTTTAACCGCTGGTGGGTTGTTCGTCTGGGTGATCTCTAAGATGCTGGTCAACGCGTTTCGAAGCATGACCGGGGCAAGTGGGTAACCAGATGATGGCCTTATTTAAACAAAAGTGGCTCCTGATGAGGCGCCACTTCAATCTGATTGCTATGGCGATGCTATTAGTACTGCCTAGTGCCGTAGCTTTTGCTCAAACCGCCACCCCGGTGCCACCAACCGCAGTTCCAAGTGTTGGTATCGAATTTTCGTCTGAAGATTTAGGCGGATTTTTCGACTGGTTCAACACCATCTTTGAAGCGTTACTGCCGATTGGTTTGTTGGCGGCTGGCTTAACCGCTGGTGGTTTGTTCGTCTGGGTGATCTCGCGCATGTTGATCAACGCTTTCAAGTCGATGACTGGTGGAAGCTCGGTCTAACATGATTCACGTTTAGCAAGGCCAGCGAGGGTGTGCTGGCCTTGATTTGTTAGGGGAACAAGATGTTAGCGCTATGGCGGAAATTCAAACACTGGAGAAACAGACCTAAATTTCCTATCCATCGCCGTGCTGGTGGCTATCGCGCGTGGATGGATAAGAAACCACCGCGTCAGGATTCATGGGGACGCATTTTGGCATTTGCCATCATGATCCTGCTGTTCGTGGGCGCGCCGTGCGCCGGTGGTTCGATCTGGTTCTTGGGCGAGCGCCAACGCCGTGCCGTTGCCCAGCTTCCCGAATTTACGCCAGAGGTGACGCCTGAACTTACTTTAGAAGTGACGCCAGAGCTTACACCCGAAGTCACCGCGGAATTTACGCCAGAATCCACTATCGACATCAGCATGCTTGATTTTTTCGAGCTGACTGAGGAATCCCCCCTTCCAGCGGTGGCAACTGCCACCTTGACACCATTCCCCGTCCGAACTACCGCGCCCGGGGGCCTCGCTGGTCTTTTTGATCTGGCATCCCAAACTGAAGAAGCGCTGCCACCAGTAGATAATCCGCCACGTCAAGTTGTTGTCACCCAACCACCACCAGCGCAACAACCGCCACAGGTTGTTGTAACTGTTATTCGTGAAGTCCAAGAGGTGATTGTGACCCAACCACCGCAAGTGGTTGTGATTACCGCGACGCCAACATCAACCCACACCTTAACCGCTACCCCCACCGCTACCATTACATTCACACCTAGCCATACACCGACGATGACACCGACGTGTATGTTTTCTCCTACTCCAACGATGACACCGACCCAAACGACAACCCCAGTCTGGAGTCCGACGCCAACGCTGATCTTGATGATCTTCTGTGTGACACCAACGCATACGCCTACAGCGAGCTTGACCTATACAGTCACGCCCAGCCTTACGCCGACTGAAACTTTTACTGTAACCCCAACCGAAACCGCGACATTGGAACCGCCGACCGTCACACCTATTCCGACCGAGACGCCGTTCCCAACTGCAACACTGGAACCGCCAACGCCTATTCCAACTGAGACCCCTATGCCCACACTTGAGCCGCCTACCTTTACGCCTGTTCCAACCGAAACACCCATTCCTCCTACACCAGAGCCACAGGTTCAAATGACGGAGGCTGTATGAGCTTCTTTCGTGACCTGCGACGATGGTTCTTTCCCAAGCAACGCTTTGGCCTCAATCACGGTCGGCGTGTGATCAATCCGTATGAGCTGCCACCCGCGACTGACGAGGAAAAGCTGTTGATGCTGGCGGGCGCAGCGCGTTCACCCGACGACGCCAATCATCTTTTTGGCATGTTGGGAACTGAGAACCCCGGACAAATTCTTAAGATGGTGCAGCGGCGCAAAAAAAGACCATCAGTGAAGGAACAACTTGTGAAGCTGATTCAACGCATTGACGGCCATGACCCGCGTTCACATCAAGAAGTGTATGGCGGCAGAAAATATGATCCCCCTTCGATTCGCGTTCAATATCGATATAGGGGGCGCGTATGAGCTTAATTCAGAAGCAAGTTGCGGCGCTTCTCGCTGTCGTTGCATTGGTCATCAGTGCGTGTGGGACATGGCAGAACTTCCCCGAAACAAGCGATTGGTGTTACATCTTTGATTTTGTTCAAAGCGATCAAGGTTTTGGTATTTCGCGTGGAAATTGGCAACTAGGAACTGGTCTCATTCCCAATGAAGATGGAGAGTTGAGCATCAGCTATGACCACGGTTCCACTGTTGAAACAAAAGGCGTTCGGATTGTTACCCAGCGCTGGCCCGGTATCACTGGCAATGTCACCTTCACTGCCAACGGCATTGTGTTCGGAAGCGCTACCGCGGACGGCCAATTTAATAATGTTTCACGCGACCCTGATGAACCGCTGGAATGGGGTTGGAATAGTAACGGGGGGCCAACATTAAATCTCTCAATTAATGCGGATCAGCCCTTCATCATTCGCTCTATCGAAATTCGTGGGAATTACAATAATCCGTTCCCCACGAATTCTTGTGATCCTGACGCGACAAACACGCCAACAACGAACCCGGTATCTCCAACGCCCAGCCCGACGATGGACATCCCAACAGTTACCATCACGTCAACCAATACACCCACGGCGACACAAACCGCGACGGTCACGCCGAGCTGGAGTCCAAGCCCAACACCCACACAAACTTATGCGTGGGAATGCGTTTTCGACTTTAGGTTAGATGATTATGATTTTATACCAATCTCAGAATCGTCACCCGGTGGCGGAACCTATGGCACGTGGACTACTGGCGTCGGTTGGGTACATGGTGATGCAGCACACCCAAATTTCGACAACAATAGCCGCGAGGTTCGCATATCACGTTCACTGCCAAGTTATACGTCATACCAAGTTGTGCTTGAGTACAGTTATAGCTATGGGACATTTTACAACAATGTCCACCCAGCGCTTACTGTAAATTCGACAGTACATCGTACAGGGTCGAATGCTTCAAATTTAAACGGTGATAATCTGGAATTTGTTTCTAGTCAGACTGGGTCTAGAAATAGCGTCTCAGTAAACATGGCGGCAGACCACGGTGGTTCACGTGTGGCGGCGCTGGCTGGTTATGTCACCATCCACGAAATAAGAATACGTGGTAATGGTGCTAACACGCTATGTGATGATGACCCAACTGCAACACCCACAGCGACAGCGACGCCAACATCAATTCCCCCCACAGCAACCCAGACCCATGACCCCACACTGGTAACCAACACGCCGTCCGGTGGTGGTGGAGCAACCGCAACCTCTGGCCCGGTGATCTCGACAACACCTGTTGTCGGTGATACCGAGTGGGAATGTACGTTTAACTTTGCGCTGGGCCAGCAAGGATGGATTGCCAACCAATCTATCGAAACTATCTACAGTTCTGGCGCGTGGCGAAATGCCCGAACGCCCAACTCACTAACAGCGATTCGGTTTAACCTCAATCAGTCGATCATCCTGACCTATTTGCAAGTCATCGGTTCGAGCAACAAAGCGCGTGGGGATGCCCCAGCGCGTGGATTTAGAGCGGGAACCAATCCGATTGTCATCAGTTTGTTTGGTTGGGATAGTGAGGACAACGGCGCTTATGATGTGTCGTGGTCTGGGCACATGGGCATTCATGAACCCTATTTGTTAGTGGGCGCCGGTTCACGCGGGATTGCTGGGACAACCAACCTCACCATCGGTCAGATTGTGATGAGGGCGTTTGCTGCAACCCGACCCGCCAACAACTGTACAACCAATTCTATTGGGCCAATGCCCACGTTTGACCAAACCTATTTCATCACCGCAACACCGATGCCGGGTCAAACGCTATTGCCCCTACCCACTGCGTTTCCAACGTTTGCATTGACACCGAGCGGAACGGGTGAACCCGGTGGCGGTGGCACGATTGGCGACGGCGAGGACACCTGTAACGGTGACATCCTGTGCATCATCTCCAATTTGATTGGCGCATTTATGTCAATGATTGGTGATTTCTTCACCACCATCCTCAATATTGCATCGGTATTTTTTGATCTGATTGTCATGGCATTTAGATCATTGTTTGACTTCATCGGCATGATCCTCAACTTAATCAGTGTGTTGTTTCAAATTGCGTGGGGATTGCTTCAGCAGTTATTCCACTTTTTGGCCGAAGTGTGGGAAATCATCAAACTGATTTTCTCTATCATCTGGAAATTATTGCAACTGGCGGCCGCATGGATAGGCCAACTGGTTTCCAGTTTGCAGTCGATTTTCTATGCGTGGTATTTAGCCCCCGCCCAAGCGATTCCATTTTTACCCCAGTGCAGTACCAACCCGATGGCAAATGATGTCTGCGCTGTGTACTACGTGCTGAATCACACCTTCTTTTCAGGAAGCATTGGCATGTTATTGATCCCGATGCTGATGCTGTTGATGAACCTCGCCATGATTATCTATTTCGCCCGTAACGTTAAAACGATTCTCTCTAAAGTTGGGAGTATTTTTAGATGAAATCCAAGATTTTTCTATTGTGTTGTATTTTGCTGTTGGTGAGCATCCCGCTCGTCAGCGCTCAATCTTCATGGAGTGTGGTTTGGAGCTGGGACTATGATACAAACCGGAATCCACCATCAGGCGGATATATTGTTCAGTTAGGAAAAGACCCGTTGACTGTAGCTTCTGGCTTTGGTGATTCACCTAACTTCAGCCATGACGGCTATTGGGTGGATGCGGGTGGTTCTGGGCAAACAAGTATTACACTAGGATTAAGAATAATTTTCCCCGGTTCACTTTATTTTAGTCGTGTCGAGTGGACGCCAACCTTTCGCTCTGGTTCTACTGGCCCAGCGGATCGCCGGGCGGAAGTGTATGCTGATGACACATTTTGCGGTGCCACAATGGTGGCATCACAAACTGAGGCGGGAAACTTTCTGCGTAGTGTGCCTTGTCCAGCGGGTTATTACACCTCAATATCACTGTACATTTACAGCACATCTACAATGAACGGCGTGAGCATCAATGATGTGCGGTTGATGAGCAATACAGTGATGCCGGGTGGCCCCACATGGACACCAACCGCCACCATCACGGCCGTACACTTGACCGCGCCCCCGGGCATTGTCTTGACCATGCCGAGCTTCCCAACGCCCGACACAGGATTGTATGAACTGCCTGTGCCGACCATCGTGCCAGAAATCCCTAGAAACGACATCTATAACTTCCTCGCCACCGCAGACACCTACCTTGCCAGCGCGCCCGAGGACATCCAGCCCTTGTTGCCCGTCGAGAATGGCGCAGCCGCGTTTAGGTATGCAAAGTGGCTGATTGGCGGGACAGCGGCAGCCGATCTCTTTGGGCCGTTCGCGCCCATCGCGCACAACATCAGTTTTGTAGTCGCGTTGGTCTTGTTTCTAGCGTTGGTCTTTGTGGTGGTTTTTATTGTAGTGACGATTGTCCGATTCATTCTGAGTGCAATTAAGTCCGTTTGGGCTTTGCTCCCATTTATCTAGCGAGGATATGATGATTCCGCCAACCCTAACCCCTTTTCCAACGCGTGGCCCTGAGCAGATTCCGTTTGATATGCCCAATATCAGCTTGTGGGAATTTGCCCCGGAAGCAGTTCAAGCATGGCACAGCGCCGGGACAAATTGGACGATGATGATTCAGGCAGCGCTATTGTTGATGTTGATCATCGCCGCCATTTTTGCGCTGATTCGGATGGCGAAGAAAGTGAGCGAAGTCGATGACCGTAACCCGAGTGAGAAGTATCCGCTCTAATCCGTCCACAAATCACGCTTGAGCCGAGGTGGAGTGATTTCAGCACTTACTTCACCTCGCCAGCGCATGGCCCGCACATCTTCACCAATACCAATAATGACTTCCAGCAGTTCAGCCATTGCGTAAAGCGCGAACGCCCAGATCAACCCGAACAGCGACATGATGGGTACAACAAACATCATCGGCAACGCCATGATGAGCATCAGTGTAGACATCACGAGGGTGTGTTCCAATTCAGCCGCCATCACAAAGCCTACGACGCTCCAAGCGATAGACACAACGGCAACCGCAATTGCGACAATCTTCATTCCCATGATAAAAGCGTGTAAAACCATATCATTCCCCCATCATGGCTTTACGGTGAGCAATGAGGCGTTCCCACTGCTTACGCTCTTCCATGCTCTCGAACAAGGGATCAGGTAAATCCGCCCATTGTGGAGCCACCGGCGCTAAGTCATCAGATTTTCTTCTAGGGGATGGTTTTGGCGCCAGCGCTGGCGATAGAGGTATAGATAAAGGTTGAGAAAATTGCTCTTGCTGAATGAGTTGAGTTTGTGAGGATTTCAGTAAGTACCGAAAGGCAGCACTATGTTTGGCGGTACGTTCGTTTAGCTTTTTCAGTTCTTTTAAGCCCTCTGCTAAAGCGAAACAAATGATTGTGATGCCAAAGCTAATGCCTAAATGCCCAAATAGATTTTCATTGATGTAAAGCCTATTATAGTTATGAATGTGAAATAACGTAGGAATGACACCTGCAACAATAAAAACGGCGACGCCCACAATGCGCAAAGCCAGCACCCACATGATGTTCCCCCCCAGATATGAATCTAACTAACCTCACTATAACCGAACTTCAACACAAAAAGAATTGATTTTACTCGAACGTTAGTTCTATAGTTAAATCTTGCCTACTTAATTTTGTGGATTTCTTATGGATTTGTTGACACGGGACTATCTTCTAGCGCACCTACCCCGCGCAGAATCACTCACTTTCAGTTTGATCCTTTATCTCACGAGCATGGAAGCGTTCCATGATGAGGGTGTCTATGGCTTCACGAATGTGTTCCGGCAATTGTTCGATGCGCTGGCTGAGGAGCAAGGTATCAGTACTGGTACGCATTGCATCTGCCAATGGCTTTTGAATTTCAGGATAAGCGATATTCAACAAATAAATGATACTTGTATTAGTTGCTTTACTGATTTTAAGTAAAACATCCACCTTGGGTGTTCTATCTTCATTTGGTTTTGAAGAAATAAGACGGTTTATAGTTGTATTGCTCACACCGACTAAATCCGCAAATTGACGAGCTGACATATAACGATCACGAAGTTGTTGCTCAATAAATTCCTTGAGTGTTTCAGGTCTAGACATGGTGTTTTTCTCCCTACTACATAAGTTTATTGACTTTTTGCGGTTATTCGATAAAATGAGAAAAAATAGTCTCAATTGAGACAGAAAGATTTCAAATGGCAATCGGAACAACTAATGTATCAGTCAAGGGCGATCTAAACCTCCGTAAAGCGCTTAAAGCCGTTGCAGCAGCGCGTGGCATTACCGTTGGTGAATTAGTTCGTGAAGCCATAGATTCACAATTTGGACAAGATATTGAAAAACATATCTCTTTTTTTACCAGTATTGAGACCAAAAAGTCTCAATTGAACACTAATTAAATCAAACAAGGGGAACAGTAAATCATGACAATCAGTGAACGGATCATCGAAATGATGCTGCACATCTGGCACACGCTCACAGGCTACTACGACCGCCCTGTGCCGCTTGTTTTAATCGAGGTAGATGAAGATGAAGCGTAAGTCATCCCCACCGCGCAAGGTGGCATCCAAGCCCAAATCAACCCGCCCCGCATTGGAGCAGATCACCGACGTGTATGAAGAATGCGGTTTTCTGTATATGGAAGGCAAGCTCAAACCTGTGTTCAAGATCAACCAAGCGGTGAAACAACATGGTCGATGATCCTAACGCCGCATTGGTGGCGATCATGTGGGCGCTCGTGGTGGTCTTGGCGCTGATCCTCGCCTTCTTGTTGAGCATCAGCTTCTGGTCGAATCGAGGACGGAAATGAATGTCGTAATTACGCGCTCCATCAGGATATTAGCCCCTCTCCATATGGGGACGGCCATAGGAGCGTTTGTGGGGGTTCAGTTGAATCTTTTTCCTGAACTGCTCGGAGCGTGGGTTATCCATTCAAGTAACGTTTCAGCGCTCATCATCTTTATTTGTTTGATGATCTGGGGGCTGCACCTCCACTACAAGGGTAAAAACTCATGACTCAATTTGTACGCTTAACCAAACTCGACACTACGTATTATCTGAATCTGGCAGACATCCAGATGGTCTCTATTCGCAACGGACAGGTAAAAGTCTATCACCGCGGTGAAGAAGATCACTTTCCTTTTGAAGAAGCCGATGCTCAGGAGCTGCTCAAAGCGATTGGGCATATCTCTAGTCGTTCGCTTAATGAAATTTTTGGGGCAGTGGATCGGCTCGACACCGAAATAAAGGCTGCCCCGCCGACCATTGATGATGTTTTGCTTGGGGGAAAATACGTCGTCTTAGACACCGAAACAACCGGACTAAATGACGGAGAAATTTGCCAGATTGCCATCATCAATCAAGACGGTGACGTATTACTGGATTCATTGGTTCGTACAGTGAACCCTATTCCAGCGAGTGCAACGCTCATTCACGGTATCACCAATGACATGGTAGCTGATGCCCCAACATTTGTAGACCTTGTTCCACAAATCGAAAACATCCTAAAAGGTCAAAACGTTCTGGTCTACAACGCTACCTATGACCGAAAAATGCTTCACAAATCCGCTGAAGTTTCAGGCATTCCTAAAATCCAATGGAAAGAAATCTCAAACTGGGTCTGCGTCATGGAGCGCTTCGCAGAGCTTTACGGGGATTATGACGCTTATCGCGGTTCCTACCGCTGGCAGAAGCTGGCAACCGCAGCCGTTTATTTCAACATCCCCCAACAACAACCTGCCCATACTGCATTGGCCGACGCTCGGACGGCATTAGCGGTGGCTAAAGCCATCAAGGAGACTTTTAAAAATGCGTCAAACCGCTAAATACACCGCGGGTATCAAGTACGCCCGCCAGTTCGGTTTTACAGCACCTGCTGGCATAAGTCACCAAGCGCTGTATGACACGCTGGAAGGTGCCGGGCACTCGTGGGACGCAAATGCCAAACAATGGCATGATGTTCCATTGCAAAAAAGTGTGTTTGGGAATGACGACATCCCGAGCGGAACCATAAAAATTCGCATCATGGCGCACCCGGACATGATCGAAGCCGTCACAAAGCAGGCCATTGAATATTTAAGCGAAGCTGATTGGGAAGTGATCGAAAAATCAGCTCCATATCCGAACCGTCGCGGAATTGGCATCCGCATCTATCTGACATTTAAAACCCACGCATATTAAACCGGGTGGCACAGGCGATTGCGCCACAATCACCTGTGCCTTTACAGAAAGAATCTGCACTATGACTTTAGCAAAATCTTTTACAGGAATCTATGTTGAGTCGCTTCGCGAACTCATTACGTGCCTTCCAGATGCGGCGTTTCGCTTGTTTGCACAGATCGCCACTTACATTGATAGGGTAGGGAAGTGCTGGCCGGGTATCCGTGAGCTTTCTACCCGTACAGGCATGCGTCCAAACGATGTTATTGAGGTGTTACAGTATCTGGAGAGCATTGACCTTGTTCGCTGTTTGCGTCGCAATGCGCATGATCCGGTGACAGGTCAAAAGCAACCCAATGTTTATGTGGTCAACCCAAATTTTGTTGTGGTGTCATCGCCTATCATTTCCTGTGAACAATGGTCTTACACCCTGTTACAAAACTCAGAGAAAAACTGTTACATAACCACCACCATAACCACATCCAATAAACCAATCCATGAAGTAGATCCAGAAACCACCACCAACAACCACAATTCCTCTGAAGGTGGCTCTCACGAAGTTGGTCAGGTTGAGCCTAAAAAAGATCAAGGGCAACCGGAGGATGACATCACACAAAGCGATCTGGATCACCCACAACGCGCACAACCCCCAGCGCGAAGCGCAAAACAACCAACAGCGCCGAATGGCGCTAAACCCCACACCCCCCTACCCCCCTCGCCCCTTCCGCCTCGTCTGCCTGACCCGCCGCCGAACGACTTGAGCGCGTATGCCAAGCCGTTGGCGCTGGAAGCGGACGAATCAGCAGCGCATACCATGCTGGCTGCAGTGGGTCATACCACGTCGATTGCGTGGGCAAGGTACTACACGGAAAAGTATGGGGCCAAGACGGTGGCATTGGCGGTGAAACTGCTAGCAAAACAGCCTGAAGGTGAAGTGAACAATCCCGCTGGGTGGTTGGTGGCCCAGCTCCGACGTCGCGCGGTAGATGGCGCTGCCGATGCTTCTAATCCAACCCGACGCGACGGTAAGCAATACATCACCGGTCGCTATGCCGAATTTATCGAACACTAGAGGACACATCACATCATGAGTAATTTTCAACCCAACACAAAATGTTTTTATTGCGAAGGCGAAGGTCGTGTAAACGATGGGCACATCTGTGGCTTTTGCAATGGCACCGGAATCGAAGCCGAACACAAATTTGATTTCGATATCCCAGACCCAGATGCGTCAAGCAGTCCTAATTTAAATGAGCATATCGAACGGCTCTTAGATGCTGCAAAAGCGATTGGCCCACTGATCAAAACAGGACTAAGAAGCGACAGCGCCACAACCAGAGCTTATGCCAAGCCATTGTCGCTGGCGTGGGATGAATTCAGTCAGGCATTTGCGCTTTTTATGCAGAAGAAGCTTGATAACCCTGAACGTCTTTCAGGCGCGGCCACAGTGTTTGATGAGCTGGTCACTAAGGGACTCGAAAGCCCTGAAACCAAAGAATATACCAAGCAGGTGTCGTTGGAATGGGAAGAACTGAATCTCGCGTTCAACGCCTTTATTGACACCATCCTTGGGAATGATGTAGAGGACAATGAATGATGCCAATGGATCGAAGCAAATACCCAACCAACTGGAATGAGATTGCTCGGGGTGTCAAAGACGCTGCTGGATGGAAGTGTGCGGAGTGTGGCGCTGAGCATGATACTCACATCATCCGTGACCGCAAGAACCCCTACAAATGGCGGCTGGCAACTGAAACCGATATGTTGATTGACGGAATCACCACTACACGGGTGATTATGGCCGTCCATCACATTGGTGCTTACAAGCCGGATGGTTCGCCGGGCAACCCCAACGATAAGATGGATTGTCGCAAAGAGAATCTCATCTGCTTGTGCCAGCGCTGCCACCTCATCGCAGACCTCGCCAATCACATCACCGCACGGCACAGAAATAAACGTCAGAAGCTGCTTGATTTGGGTCAACAGGAGATTTGGTGATGGAACGTCGAAACCTGAGTGAATACATGTTCATCATCCTTACGCTGTTACTTACCGAAAAGAATCATGGCTATGGACTGCTGCTCAAAGCTGACGAATTAGGCTTTACCTTAGCACACGGTTCAATGTATCGAAATCTGAGTGACCTTGAAGAATGGGGATTAATAAAGATGGCTGATAACGACGTGGATGATCCACGTCGCAAGGTCTATGAAATAACCTCTGTTGGATCTGTTGTCGCCCGGTCGCAATTGCATATTAGAAAACAACTTTTCCAGAACTTAACATCTTTTGTGGAAGGTGTGTGATGGCTCACTATACGATGAATCAATTGCGATGGCTGGCAGATCAAGCAGAGCAGGGGGATCGTAACATAACGTCACGTGACCCATCTGGTCATGTAACGTCACGTTACCCTTCCCTGCATCAAAAGTCGATTCGCGAAAAGATTTTTGATGTGGTGATCAAATCTGGTGGGGTGGTTTCGCGCTCTGAAATTGCCAAGGCGCTGGGCATCAAGAAAACCCCTTGGTTGCACAACAATATTGAGACCCTCGTTTCTGATGGCCATCTCATCAAACATCAGTCGCTTTGGAAAAACGGCGTGGCGATGTATTACTACGAGGCTGCACAATGATTGACGCATTAGAAGCGCCTATAGCCCTCAACAATATCGAATTAATCGGTGACCCTGTAACCACTGATCCTTATGCGCTCGAATCGTTCTTATCTTTGATAGAAGGTATTATCAAGCGTATGACATCCGAAGGAACAAGCAATGAGCATTATGGATATTCTGACAGGCAAGCCGGGTAAACGATTCGCGATTTATTTGCGGGTATCGAGCGAAGAACAATTGGATGGGTATTCGCTCGATGCCCAGCGCGATATTCTGCTCCAGTTTGTGGAAGCACGTGGCGGTGAAATCGTTAAGATTTATGAAGACCCAGCGCGATCCGGTAAAAATGCGCTGCGGCCTGAATTTCAGCAAATGATCCGAGATGCTGAAGATGGGGTATTCGATGTCATCGCCGTCCACAAGCTGGATCGCTTTAGTCGTTCCTTGCTAGATACGTTGACTTATTTAAAACGGTTGAATGATTGTGATGTGGCGTTTGTTTCTGCCACGGAGCAATTTGACTTCACATCCGCAATTGGCAAGGTAGTTTTGGCCATCTTGGCCGCGTTTGCAGAATGGTATCTGGACAACCTTGCTAATGAAGTGCGAAAGGGGAAGTTCCAACGCGCTGCCAGTGGCTATCACAATGGCACCCTGAGCTTTGGCTATACCACAACCCGAAAATTAAAAGAACGTCTCTTAAGTTTAGGCGTGAATTTTAAAGCAGGTACTGTGGATGAAGGAACCTACAGCCGAGAATCTCAAATGCTAGAGGATACTCTAGCCCTATTCAATGACGTTCCAGAGACAGCCGCGGTGCCAGACCCATTCGACGCGACTGGCGTCCGCGCCGCGTTCCAAATGTACAGCTATGGCATCTATAGTGATCAGGATGTGGCGAACATGCTGAATGATTCTGGCTACCGTATTCTCGTCAGGCTCAAGCGCAATCCATCGGGATTGTTTTCCAAGGATACTGTCGAAGATATTTTGCAAAACCGCTTCTATATCGGTGAAGTGAGCTACGGCGCAAAGGTCAAGGGCAAAACCCGCCAATGGATGAAGGGACAGCACCAAGAACTCATCAGCCAATATCTGTTCAATCGGTGCCAGCAAGTTAGAGCTGAACGCGCTGCTCGTTTTGTGCCTAAGCCAGCCAACCGGAAGCGCACTTATATTTTATCCGGGGTTCTCATCTGCTCAGAGTGTGGCAAGCGCTGGGGTGGATGGTACACCGGAGGCAATACTCGGTATCGCGACATGGCAGATAAAAGGCGAGGGCAATACTGTGATGCTCACATCAAGAGTGCATTAGCCGAAACCTTAGAAAGTCAGATTGAGGAAATCATTTCCAGCATGCACCTGCCTAGAAATTGGCGGGATCGCATTGAAAAATTAGCGCAGCGCCCAATTGCCAAACAAGGCGAGCAACAATCCCAATTGCGCCGCTCGTACAAAAAACAACTGGAACGCTTACAGAAGCTCTTTACACTAGGTGACATCAGTGAAGAAAGTTATCTCCAGCAGCGCAACGATATCAATAACAAGTTGGATCAGTTGGTGCCGCTCAGTGTTGAAATCTCAGATATTGTGGCGCTCGGGGATGTGTTAGAAACCATAAAACCGCTGTGGAAAGCCGCCACTGCAGAGGAAAAACGAAAGCTGGTGGAATCCTTATTTACCAAGGTTTATGTTAAAGACGGTGTGATTAAAGCAGTAGTGCCCACAGGAATTCTGTGGGCACTACTTCATGAAACATTAATACGTAGTGCGGGGAGAACAGGATTCGAACCTGCGATCGAGCGTTACCACCCGATAACCGCTTAGCAGGCGGCCCCATTCGTCCACTCTGGCATCTCCCCAGTCCACCCAGCGGAGGGAGTGGGATTCGAACCCACGGTGCCGCGTAAACGACACGGTGGTTTTCAAGACCACTGCCATCAACCACTCGGCCACCCCTCCTGAAGGATAAAGGGCATTCTAGCACGAGATAAACGATCGGTCAATGCTCGAAGCGAAGTGATTTTTTACACATAATTGCTGAGCAAGATTTTCGCCAAATCACATCGAAACTAAAGGTTTTCATGCGCGTATTATTCTCTTTTGTAGGGGGCAATGGACACTTTCAACCGCTTGTACCGATTATAGAAGCGGCACACGATGCAGGTCATACGATCCTTGTGGCATGTACCCATGACATGTACGAGACGGTTCATAAGGCGGGGTTTCCGTCTTACGTTTTTGCCAGCGCCACCCAACAAGCTCAAATTGTTGAGAAAACCCCCTTACAACCTGTGGATCGTCGGCGTGAAGAGAATGATTTACGCGAGTTATTTGCCCGTCAAGTGGCGCGCAAACGTGCACCGAAGATTATTCAATTGTGCGAAGAATGGAAGCCTGACCTCATCGTGTGTGATGAAGTCGATTTTGGAAGCATGATCGCGGCCGAATTTCTCGGTATTCCTCACGCCAGCGTTGTCGTGATCGCATCTGGCTCGTTCATTCGTCCTGATGTCGTCGCTGAACCCCTCGACGAAATCCGTGCTAAATATGGGCTAGAACCTGACCCAAAACTGAAGATGTTAAGCCATCATCTGCTGATTGTCCCTGTGCCAGCACGCTTCCGCGACCCCGCCTATCCCCTACCCACAACAGCGCACGTCATCCAGCCCTTTGCGCTCAAAACACCCCGTTTTCTCAAACCCTTTGATGATTATGATGAAACCCGCCCAACCCTCTATTTCACATTGGGAACGGTCTTCAACACAGAATCAGGCGATTTATTCGCACGTGTTTTAAGGGCCTTACAGCGTGTACAGGCCAATGTCATTGTGACGGTGGGCAAACACATCAACCCGTTGGAGTTTGGAGAGCAGGCAGATCATATTTACATCACACAGTACATTCCACAGTTAGATGTCCTGCCCCATTGTGATTTGGCCATCTCTCATGCTGGCTCAGGTACGGTGATCGGTTGTCTTGCGCATGGCGTGCCAATGGTGCTCATTCCGATGGGCGCGGATCAGATCAATAATGCGGAACGGTGTGAAGCACTGGGTATCGCACAGATATTGGATGTCATGGATGCAACCTCAGATATGATTTACCAAGCGATCACAACCACACTGGCAAACCCACAATTTCGCGAAGCGACACAGCGCTTCAAAGCAGAAATCCAAGCATTGCCTGAACCGGCATCGGTGATTCCATTATTAGAACGCCTGATGAGTCAACACAATACATAAAAAAGAGGCTGATCACGCATAGATCAGCCTCTTTGAATTAGAGCATATTGGGGCGATTAATCACCCGCCAACTGCCATGTCATTTTTTCGGCGGATGTTTGTGGTACTTCTGACGGCACGCTTTCGACAGATACATCCCATCCCCCTGAATTTTCACGCACAAGGGTTTCTAACGTATCCATCCACATCGGATGCTCGTTCAAGCAGGGGATAAAATGAAACTTTTCAGGGTCGCCCCCACCTTCTTCAAACTGCATACGGCCTTCATTACCGAGTTCATCCATTGTTTCGAGGCAGTCGGTCACAAACCCAGGCGAGAATACAAACGGACGTTCCACACCTTTTGAAGCGAGTTCGGTCAACACATCTTCGGTATACGGTTGTAGCCATTCTTCAGGGCCAAAACGCGATTGGAAACACAGCGTCCAATCATCTTCTTTCCAGCCCATACGGTCGGCCAATAACTGAGCCGTTTCTTCACACTGTGTGCGATACGGGTCACCTGTGAGGGTGTAACGGTGCGGGATACCGTGAAACGTGATGACAAACTGATCAGGCTTATGATCTAAGAGCGCAAGTTGTTCGTTCAAGTGAACTTCTAACGCGCTTAAATAGCGCTCGTCTTTGTAATATGCATCGACAAAACGTAACGTCGGGATAAAGCGTTTATGTTCGTGTAAGATTTGTAAATTCAGCCCTGCCGCCGCGCGGAAGACAGCGTCGTAAATGGGGGCCGTTGTGGTTGAAGAATATTGAGGGAACATCGGCACGACGACAATGCGATGAATCTCTTCTGATTCTAAAGTTTTCATCGCGTTGGCAATGCTTGGCTCTCCGTAAGTCATCCCCAAAATGACCCGATATTGTTCCCCTAAGCGTTCTTGTAACCCTTCGACCACATGGTTTGAATAGATAGTGAGCGGTGAGCCTTCAGGAAGCCAAATCCGCGCGTACAAACGAGCCGAGCGTTTAGGGCGGCGTGGCAGAACGAATAAGCGAAGGATGGTTTGCCAATAGAAGGGGTTGTAGTCGATCACACGACGATCAGATAAGAATTGTTTTAGATAAGGGCGAAGGGCTTTAGCGGTAGGCGCGTCTGGTGTACCTAACTGCGCAATAAGAACACCAATCCGTTGATTGGCAGAATTTTTAATCACAAATACTTCCTTAAATTAACCGTATGCACAGATTATTCACAATAGCGCTAAATTATACAAAAATCTATAAAAATCGCACTATTTTATGAATATTTTCTAATAATTGCTCATAAATTGATAGTTTTTCACTGAGATTTTATGAAACTGAGGAGGTTATATTGCGTCTGTACTTCAGGAAAATAAAAAGCGGATAGGATTTCCCCTACCCGCTTTGAGCGTATATACCTGTGTAGATTAGGCTGTCACATCCACCCAATTGACTTTGATGGTTTCACCACGATATGCAAATTCTTCCAAGTGCCCACCGACAACATCTTTGATGCGGGAAAAGCCTTCAGCATCTTCTGCTTTGATCTTCAAGACCAGTTGATCCGCCTCTGCGTAAATGTCGAGGTGACCAAAGGGGAAGTTCGCTACGCCCTGCGTCTCATTAAACTCAACCGTAATTCTGTGGCTGAAGTGACGTAACAATACTTTGATGTAATGGGACCCACGTTGGGTTGGAACACGCGCTTCTGCTTGCATTTGAAATCCTTTCTTGCGGATGTTCATTGTCATTCTAGAGAGACATTGCCCTCGAATAGACCAACAATTGTGAACGAACCTAGACAATAGAAAACCCAAACCAATCCCTTTTGGAGATTCGTTTGGGAACTTTGACACGATAAAATTATTGACCTAGTGGCAGATCAAGCTATACGTTATTCAACAGAATAATCACCTAACCAGACCAGCAGATCATCCATAATACGGTTTGCGCCGAGTAGGCCGATCCCTAAGAACCAGTGATCGTCACTGACGGTATACACACGATCATTTTGAACCACCGACAAGGTTTGCCATAACGGGCTGGCTAAGAAGTCATCCACACTGGTATCGTTACCAAACGTGCTCAAGAACATCACATCGCCATCCAACAAATTGATCTGTTCTTGGCTGATGACGATCTTAAACTCATCGTTATCCTGCGGTTCAGGGCGCGCAAAGCCGATTTCGCTCAGCACAGAGCCGATGAAGCTTCCGCGAGGCATCATCCGATTTTCTGAAGCCGTGAAGCGGACAATAGAGACTTCGATCTCTGCGACAGGAATTTGGCTTTGGATGAACGCCACGCGGGCATCATATTCAGCTAAACGCAAGGCGAGCGTTTGCTCACGGTTTAATGCTTGTGCATGCAGTTGAAGATGTTCTTTCCAAACCGTGCGCGCCAGCGTTTCAGTGAAAACAGTGGGGGCAATTTCAGAAAGTTGCGCATAAATTTCGCCATGGCGCGGCACACTGCTCAAAATGAGGTCAGGTTGCAGTGCCAAAATCAATTCAAGGTTGGGTTCGGCAATCGTCCCAACAACCGCTACCCCTTCCGTCAGAGGTTGTAAATACGCGGGAAAACCACCGCCAGCGCTGGCTTCAACCGCGCCGACAGGAAGAACCCCCAGCGCCAAGACGCTGTCCAGTTCATTCGTATCCAACACCACCACACGTTGAGGGTGTTCCACAACACATGCGACACCCATCGCGTGTTCAACAGCACGATACTCCTCTTCACAAGTGGCATCTTCTTGTGCGGTCACAGGAATAAAGACAACCAAAAGACAGATGAGCGTGAAAACCAAAACCCTATTAAGCATATGATCTTCCCTTTATACGTTCGTTGTTTCTAATGCAAATTCACCAATAATTTGCGGAATCCAACCCGCAATCCGCTCGCTCGTCAATTTGGATTGATTGGTTTCATCAATCCCTAAGCCCATAAATTTCCCGTCAACAAAACCGACAGATTCCGTAAATTCATACTGTTCATCGTTCCAATAGCCGACCAGTTCAATCCCACGCTCGACCAGTTTCTTGCCTAAAATCCCGATTGCATCAAGGAAGTTGTCGGGGTAGCCGTACTGATCGCCCACGCCAAAGATCGCCGCCTTTTTACCCGTGAAATCCAACGTATCCAACTGCGCGAACATGATGTCCCAGTCGTCTTGTAATTCACCGATATTCCATGTGGGAATCCCCAAAATCAGATAATCATATTCAGTCAATGCCGACAGGTTTTTCAAATTGCCGATATTGATGGCTTCAATGGGTTCTTGGCCGGATTTCGCCCAGACTTCTTGAATTTCAAAGGCGACATATTCCGTCATACCAGTGCTGCTGCCATAGAACAGCCCGACTTTTTTACTGACGGGGATTTCCGTCACCACGCTGGTTTCTGGTTGACTTTCGCCTTGTGTGGTCGTGTTGAGTCTTTCGCGAATCCACGCTTTGGCTTCATCTAACGTCAAGGTGGCATGACCGGGAATCCCCCAGTTATATTGCGCGTAGCGGTCATTGCCCGCTAAAGATTCTTGCCAAACTTCGGGGTCACGCAGGTTATATTTATCCATCCAAATTTCAGGGATGACACGCACGAACCCGACCATCATCGCAGAGGTTTTATCGCGATAGTCACGGCGGAAATCATTGATGAGGCGCGTAATTTCAGATTCTTTCGCGCGGTGTTCCGCCGTTTCTTCCTCAGTCTCATGATCATGGTCATGATCGTCGCTCACCAAAATGATGCCAAAGCGTTGACCGCGTTCGAGGTATTGAATCCAATGATCGCCCAACGCACGATAATCTTCAGGTTCGGCATGGTCATCGCCAGAGTAAAAAATGAAAATTTCAGGATCACTTACATCAAACTGAAACATAGTAAATGTACCTACTTTATAAAGCCGTTTGACACGGCATATCCCTTTGAGCAAACATAGAGGATAGTAAACAGAACAGCTTGTGAATTTCCACACAGGTGATTAATCAAGAGTTTCTTTGGAAGGTGCGTTCAATATGCCGTGAATTAATCTGAATATTGCCCGACCTGACAATAAACACTGACCGTGGTTACATCTGCATTTCACACAGGGTAATCTTAGTGTCTTTCCCTTGAAAAATCCTACTTAATCACTTGTGTGGAAAAACGGTAGCTTCTTCACTTACTATTCGCAGGGTTTTGGTACTTCCTCGTAAGATCAATCCACCTGTTTATTTGTTGTAAGGAAATATCCATTGTGACAATATCACCAACCCCGTCCGCTCGACCTAATCGATCACGGATTCTCGGTAGACGAACCCTCTTGCTTCCCGGAATTGGGATAGGAATCTTGATTCTGATCGGTTGCCTGATGTGGAGCATTTTGCACGGCGCGGCAGATATCACCCCACAAACGATATATGAAGCCTTATTCAACCCCGACAACACATTCAATCATTTGGTCATCCAAACGGTGCGTTTACCCCGTGTATTAGCGGGCTTTGTAGTGGGGGCGGCACTGGCTGTTGCTGGCGCAATCATGCAAGGCTTAACCCGTAACCCGCTTGCCGACTCCAGCATTTTAGGCATCAACAGCGGGGCGGCCTTTGCAGTGGTGTTGGGTGTTTATCTACTTGGGAACCCGCCTGCCTCGCTCTACGTCCTCTTTGGGTTTGTGGGGGCGGCGCTAGCGGCGATCATCGTGTATGCGTTAGGGTCTGTCGGGCGTGGCGGTGCAACCCCGCTCAGGCTCACGTTGGCGGGTGTGATTGTCACGGCGTTCATCTCGTCTTTCACTACGGCAATTTTGATCCGTGACCAAGAAACGCTCGATAAGATTCGCTTTTGGACGGCTGGCTCATTAAACGGGCGTGAAACAGCGTTTGGCATGGTGTGGCCGTACCTCGTGATCGGCTTAATTTTTGCAGTCATCATCAGCCGTCAGATCACCACCATCAGTTTAGGTGAAGATATCGCGCGTGGTTTGGGGCAAGCAACGGGCAAAGTCCGCATTTTAGCGGCCGTTGCCGTCGTCTTACTTGCGGGCGGTTCGGTTGCATTGGCGGGGCCGATTGGCTTTGTCGGCTTGATCGTCCCGCACATCGCGCGGTTTTTAGTCGGTACAGATTACCGTTGGATCGTTCCTTACAGCGCCATCATCGGTGCTGTTCTCGTCACCACCGCCGATATTTTTGCGCGAACCGTCGTCCGTCCCCAAGAATTACCCACCAGCGTCTTGATGGCGTTCATCGGCGCGCCTTTCTTTATTTGGTTAGCTCGTTGGAAAGTAAAACGCTAAATGCCCGCAGAACAAGAACGCACATCCCCTAAACCTATTTGGCTCACTTTGCGCACCCGCAAGGTTCCATTTTCATATCGCATCGATAAACGTGTTCCCGCAGTGGCATTGGGTATCTTGTTATTCACGGTGATCGTGTTGGTCATCAGCATCAGCTATGGCGAATACCCTATGGCATTGGATGATGTGATTCGCACGTTATTTAATACAAATCAAGATCATCCTGACTACGCGAACTTTAAGCTCGTCGTGCATACGTTTCGCCTACCCCGCATCCTCGTCGCATTTCTTGTCGGCGCGGCGCTGGCGACTTCAGGCGCTATCATGCAGGGGATCACCCGTAACCCGCTGGCGGACCCGTATCTTTTAGGTGTGAGCGGTGGCGCGGGACTTGCGGCAGTCACGCTCATTGTGTGGATTCCGAATGTCACCTTGGTCAGCCTGCCCGTCGCGGCATTTTTAGGGGCATTAGTCGCCGCAGTCCTCATTTATGTGTTGGCGTGGAAACGCGGAAGCACAACCCCTATCCGCTTGATCTTGATCGGCGTGGCTGTAGAAGCGGTGATCGCCGCGTTTCGAACCATCATGTTACTGTTCGGCAACATCAATAATGTGCAACAAGCGTATGTTTGGCTTACAGGAAGTGTGTACGGCAGAAACTGGACACACGTTCAAACATTGCTCATTTGGCTCGGCGTGCTTCTACCCATCGCGTTTTTGATGGCACGTCAGCTTAACACGCTCAATTTAGGTGATGAGACTGCGAAGGGATTAGGTCTCAACGTCGAAAGACAGCGAGGCATCCTGATGGTAGTGAGCGTTGCGTTGGCGGCGGTTGCCGTTTCTGTCGCCGGAACCATCGGTTTTGTGGGTTTGATCGCCCCACATATCACCCGCCGTTTGGTGGGGCCTTCACATGAAGGGTTACTGCCCATGAGCGCGATGATGGGGGGCGCCCTGTTGGTGATTTCCGACTTGATCGGACGTTGGATCATCGCCCCAAGCGAACTTCCGATTGGGATTGTGATTGCTATCATCGGCGCGCCGTACTTCATGTACATTTTGTATCGCGGGCGCAATCAATAAATCAATCGAGACGAACACTTAAAAAGACAAAGGGTGTTTGATCTACTTTCCCTTTGAATAGAGAGGATAGATAAGCAGGTCGGCATGTGGATGTCTACGATGATTAGGAAAGTGTATACTTGCCTCTCATCCATCCCCCATGCTGACCTGTTCTCCATTTTTCGCACACAATATTTTTATAGAAAATCCTCACCCGTTTGATCTTCTCTCAAGATAGGCAAAATATTCCTTAAAAATCAGGATGTTTTTTTAAGGATTTCCACATTAATTTCTGATGCATTTGTAAGCGTGAAAGTAGAATTTCGCGTTAAGATTCGCTATATTAGCCCGTGACTCACCATTAAATATAAAGTAAATAACCGTGAAAGGCTTTTTATTGACACATCAAAAACGTGTCGGCATCTTGCATTATGCCAGCCCGCCTGTTGTAGGCGGGGTAGAATCGACTATTGCACATCACGCAAAAGGGCTTGTTGAAAATGGGTACGCGGTTCGCGTCATCAGTGGGCGCGGAAGTACATTTGATGCACATATTGAAACCCATATCATCCCTTTATTAAACAGCACGCACCCAGACATTCTGGCTCTGAAAACACACCTTGATGCTGGCGTTGTCCCCGAAGCATTTGAGCATGTGACGGAAAAAGTCACAGCAGAATTACAAACCGCGCTCCACGATTGTGACGCGGTCATTGTGCACAACGCGCACAGTCTGAATAAAAACCTGCCCTTCACTGCCGCATTAGCCAAACTCAGTGAAGATGCTTCTAAACGCTGGATCGCATGGTGCCATGATCTGGCATGGACCAACCCGCAGTATTTACCGGAACTACACGAACGTTACCCGTACACCTTGCTCAAAACGGTATGGCAAAACACGGTCTATGTCACCGTGAGCGAAGCACGGCGTGACGAAATCGCCCAATTGCTCAATATCCCTGTAGAAGATGTGGTTGCGGTGGTGCCCGGCGTAGACCCCGCCAGCTTCTTCCAATGGACAGTCACCACGCAGAAACTGGCTAAACAACTGCGCTGGATGGATGCCGATGGGATTCTTCTGCTTCCCGCCCGTCTAACCCGACGCAAAAACATCGCGCTAGGGTTAAAGGTATTGGCTGAACTTCGGCGTCAGACCCAAAAAGATTTTCGCTTGATCATCACAGGGCCACCCGGCCCGCATAACCCGAACAACCCCGGGTATCTTGGAGAATTACTCACGCTTCAAAAAGAGCTTGACCTGCAAGATGCGGCGCATTTTCTGTATCAGCAAGGTGAAGATGAAGATCACCCCTTGATCCCCGATGACACCGTAATGGCAAACTTATTCACGCTGAGTGATGCGTTATTTTTCCCATCAGAACAAGAAGGTTTCGGCATTCCTATGTTAGAAGCGGGGATTGCGGGTATCCCGATCTTTTGCTCAGACATTCCGCCTTTACGCGGAACCGCAGGTGAATTCGCGACTTATTTTGACCCGATCCATGATTCACCTCAAGCGATTGCGCAGACGCTTTATGAGACATTACAACATTCCGCCACAGCCCAACTCAAACGTCACGTTCGGCAAAATTTCCGTTGGGATGCGCTGATCACTCAAAAAATCATCCCGCTCATTGAAGGATAGCAACACAAAAGGATAACAACATGAGCAATAAAATTCTGCTCGTCTTAGGGCGCGACACGTATGCGGGTGAGTGGATAGCACTTGCAAAACGGCTTCTGACCGAAGGCGGTGAAATTTATATTCGTGGGTTGATCACTGTAGAAGAATCGACCTCTCTTAGCGAAGGTGCATTAGCGGCGCGAATGCTCCGCGAATCTCTGAATCCACTGGCGGCGAATGACCCGCTCATCCACGATGATCTACGGATTCATGTGGACTATAAGCCCTTAGCCCGCGTAATTGATGAAATCCCCGTCCTGAACGTGGATTTACTCTTGCTGGGTTGGCATACGCCTAAAGAAACCATCGGCGGGTTGAATATCGACACGATTTTGCAAACCGCGCCATGTGATGTCATCGCCCTGTTTCGGGATAACTGGCTGGACACCAACGGCGAAGCGCCCGTTTTACTCTCACTACGTGGGGGGACTAACCTGAATCTTGGGATTCGGGCAGCGGCAGGGCTTTCAAAGATTGGTGAGATCACCCTATTCCATTCTACCGATCAAAACCGTGCATCAACCCCAGATTTAGAACGCATCTTAAGGATGGATTCGCGCATCACCCGAACAGTGACGGTGACCGAAAATATCATGGATGCCATCCAGCGCGAATCGCGCTATCACGGGACAATCGTCATCGGCGCAACCCTGCCTTCTGCTGAAACGGATACCTCACCGCCAAGTCGCGTCATCGAACGATTATACGATTTGATCCCCCTACCCTTGGCGATTGTGCGCACCTACCGCGCCGAAGCAACTGAATTTCACATTCCGCACGTCATCACCACCAACAACGATGATGTCAGCACGCGCGTGGATCGTTGGTTTGCAGAAAACACATTTGACAGCAGTGAATTTGCCAACTTGCAAAACTTGATGGTGCTTAAAGAAAAACAGGGCACGACCATCAGCCTCATTTTGCCAGCCTTGAACGAAGAGGAAACGGTTGGCAACGTCATCACCACATTGAAAACCAGCTTGATGGATGAAGTGCCGTTGATCGATGAAATTGTGCTTATCGACAGTATGAGCACCGATCAAACCGTGCCAATTGCAGAATCGCTCGGCATCCCTGTTTATAAACACCCCGAAATTTTGCCCGAAGTGGGCACGTTGCGGGGCAAAGGCGAAGCATTGTGGAAAAGCCTCCACGTCACCAAAGGCGATATTGTCGCGTGGGCGGATACGGACATCACGAATATTCATCCCCGTTTTGTGTATGGGTTGATTGGCCCACTTTTAAAACACCCGAATATTCAGTATGTCAAAGGGTTCTACCAACGCCCCATCCAAGTGGAAGGCAGAATGCAACCTTACGGCGGGGGTCGCGTGACCGAATTGGTCGCCCGCCCGCTGTTTAATCTGTTCTACCCTGAACTTTCGGGCATCATCCAGCCGTTGAGCGGTGAATATGCGGGTCGGCGCAACGCGCTTGAACAAATTCCCTTCTTCAGCGGTTATGGGGTTGAAACCGCGCTGTTGATCGACATTTTAGAGCGTTTTGGGTTAGATGCAATTGCACAAACTGATCTTGAAGTGCGTGTACATCATAACCAGCCGTTGGTGGGTCTAAGCAAAATGAGTTTCGCAATTTTGCAGGTTTTCATCGCGCGGTTGGAAGATCGCTTTGGCGTACAGCTGCTTGAAAAAGGCGTTCACGAGATGAAGCTCATCTTGCAACAGCCTGAAGTGTTCGCCTTGCAAGTAGAATCCATTGGTGACACGGAACGCCCGCCGATGATTTCATTACCCGCTTATCAAAAGAAACGAATCCCTACCCCGTAACACGCTGACCTGTAAGGTGATTGTGAACGTCATCTTACAGGTTTTTCACGAATTTAAATTTGCTTACGCAAAGTAAACTACTTCGCTCTATTTTATGTGGGTAAGGTGATCGTCACGCGGTCAAGGTCTGCCTTACAGAGAGCGTTGAAGTTTTTATGCGGAAGCAAGCCCTCCTGAAACTTGATGTTGCCTAGCCTTAATCATGGCTATGCGAAACACACAAAACCCTGTGCCCGTTCACCCTCTCAGCATAAGAAAAAGGTGATGGGTATATAATTACAGGCCACATGTTGGAGACAGCGGAGTATAATATCGAGATTGTGTTGCACGCAGTTATTTTTATTGAGTTCAAGAGAATTTTATGTCCACAACCTATGATATTCTTTCGATGGGCCGTAGTTCGTTAGATTTATACTCCAATGACGTCGGTTCACCTTTTCCTGAAATCACCAATTTCGCCGCGTATGTGGGCGGGTCGCCCACCAATATCAGCGTAGGGGCACGACGTTTAGGCCTGAAAACCGCGTTATTAACGGCGGTTGGCGAAGACCCCGTAGGGGATTTCATCCTAAATTTCCTCAACAAAGAAGATGTTGAAACCCGTTTCATCCCCAAAAAAGCGGGGAAACGAAGCAGTGCTGTCGTGTTGGGCATCGAACCACCGCATAAATTCCCGTTGGTCTTTTACCGTGATAACGCCGCCGACATCGACCTCACCATTGATGATGTCTTAGCGTCACCAGTTCAAGATTGCAAAGTGTTTCAATTTGCGGGAACCAACTTGAGCAAAGAACCTTCGCGCAGCGCGACGATGTTTGCGGTGGAGTTGGCCAAAAAAGCGGGGACAAAAGTCGTTTTAGATGTCGATTTCCGCCCCGATCAGTGGCATGATGTGCGCGCGTTTGGGGTACAAATTCGCGCGGTTCTGCCTCATGTAGACGTGGTGATCGGCACGCAGGATGAGATCAACGCCGCTATGCTAACAAATGCTCAAAACATGCGCTTGACCGATTCTCAAGTTTCGGATACCCGCGTGGAAGGCGATAGTCAAAACGCCATCGCAACGATTTTGGGCTACAACGTCGATGCTGTGGTGGAGAAGATTGGGCCAGAAGGTGCGCGCATCCACCTGCCCGATCAAAGTGTGATTGAAGCGCCGGGTTTCCCCGTCGAAGTCTATAACATCCTCGGCGCGGGGGATGCGTTTGGCGGTGGATTTTTATATGGTTACGTGAATGATTGGGGCTGGTATCGCTCAGCACGTCTTGGAAACGCTTGCGGGGCTATCGTCGTCACAAAACATGGGTGCGCCAATTTCATGCCAACAATGTCAGAAATTGAAAATTTTGTAACCCCTTATGGTGGGCTTGATTAACACTTAGAAAGGTTCTTTTTGATGATTTATACAGCCGAAACGATGCTTATTAAGTCGCAAGATTCGGGCGACTCGGGCGAGTTTGCGCGAATTAATGCCCGTGATGCGGGATGGGAATACTTGAATATGTCGGCGTATCGCCTCGCCAAAGGCGAACGTTTTGCCGACGAAACCCGCAACTGTGAAAATGTAATCGTGATCTTAGGCGGGGTGTGCAATATCCACACCAATGATGGCGATTTTAATCATGTGGGGCGACGACCAGACGTTTTTAGTGGGATGCCTTATGCGTTATATCTTTCACGAGGCAAGACGTTCGAAATCGAAGCGATCTCTGACACGCTCGAATTTGTCTCATGTTGGGTTCCTACCGAAGAAGATCACCCAACGCGCTTAATCACCCCAGAAGATTCACAAATTGAGCTTCGCGGTGGCGGGAATGCTTCCCGTCAAATCAACAGTATCATCCCACCCGGTTTTGACTGCCAACGGTTGGTGTGCGTAGAGGTGTATACCCCTTCAGGCAACTGGTCGAGCTACCCCCCACACAAACATGATGTGCATCGTGTGGATGAAAAGGGTCAGCTTTTAGAGGCCGATTTAGAAGAAATTTACTTCTACAAGATTCATCGTCGTGAAGGTTACGCCTATCAACGGGTGTACACGGATGACCGCAGCATTGATGGTTTGATGCGCGCCGAAAACCATGATGCCGTGTTAGTGCCAGCGGGTTATCACCCCGTAGCAAGCGCACATGGCTACACGACGTATTACATCAATTTCTTGGCGGGTTCGGCGCAGTCACTCGCCAACAGCGATGACCCCGAACATGCTTGGGTGAAGTCCACTTGGACTGAGCAAGACTCTCGCCTGCCAATCGTCAGCCATGCGATGGAAAACCCCACCCAATAAATGATCTCGTTCCTTACGCGTTCTGTGGCTGTGATGAAGGTCGCAGGGCGCGTAAGCTCACCACCATCAAAACACCCATCACCAAACCGCCTAACAAAAATGGCGATGTCACCCCGTAATGCTGGAAGATGAGGCCACCCGCAATCGGCGCAAGCGCATCGGCCGCGCTCACGGCTGCCGCGCTATACCCCATCACACTGCCATAAGCACCTTGTCCCACTGTTTTGGTCAATAAGCTGTTGATGCTGGGGCGTATTAAGCCTGAACCGATGCCGATGGGAATGATCACAAGAAATAACCAAATGACCCCACCGATCCCGTTTTGACCATCGGGCGGTAACGGCACTTGAATGTCCCCGATCACACTTTCCACGCTGGTATCCGCTTGTTCGGCGATGCGGTTCGCAACGATGGTACGCACATAAAACGGATGAGGTTGTTCAGGGGTGAGCGAGAATAAAATCAACCCGACTGAGATCAAGCCGAGCGCTAGAGGCACGAGTCGCCTTTCCCCATATTTACGCGTCCATTTGCCAATCAAACGTAGTTGGGTCATGAGCAAGATGATGCCGACAAATAGAAACAAGGCGGCGTTGCCTTGTCCCATCATCCCCAAGCGTCCGAGCGTGAATAACCCCAATAAACTTTCAAAGCCAAAGAAGATGAATTGTTGAAAGAACATCAGCACCAGCAAAATCAAGATGCGCGGTGTGGTCACGATCGAGGGGATTTTAAATGAGAAGTTGAGCGACTTTACCCGCCGACTGAGAGGCAGTGTTTCTTTGAACAAAAAGAGCGTCAACAGAATCGAAATGAAGGAATACACCGCCGAAATATAGGCTGGCATTGAAAGGTCGTCTGTAAATTCAAGGCTAATGAGGGAAATCACAGGGCCGAATAAAAACCCTAACCCAAACGCCGCCCCCGTAAGCCCCAAGCCCTGCGCGCGGTTTTCGTCCGTGGTGATGTCGCTGAGCGCGGCTTGTGCTGTTGCCAAGTTTGCACCGAATAAGCCATCCACCAAGCGCGAAAGGATGACCATCTCTAAAGAGGTAGCTGCCCCTAACATGATGAAGCTGATACAGGTGGTCACTTGGCTGATGAGGAGCATCGGCTTACGCCCAAAGCGGTCTGACAAGGCACCCATAACCGGAACCCCGATCAACTGCGCGAGTGGGAAGACCGCCAGCGTGAGGCCAATTTGAGCGGGGGTAGCACCATAAGCGACGGCATACAGATGCAAGAGGGGAAGAATAATCGTTAAGCCGAGAATATCAACAAACGTGAGCGCAAAGATCGGCAGTACCCGATCCCAATTGAGTTTTTGCGAAGTCATCCGTATATCCTAAAAATGCAATGTCGCGCTCATGTTACCGCGCTGAGGGTAAAGGGTCTACTGTAAACTTCATAGAATTGGATTAGAAAAGTGACCGTAATACTATAAAACCTTTGTGCTGGAATACTGAATACTAGGTACAATGACGAACATAAGATCAGCACCCTATTTGCGGAAATAAACGATGAACGATAATGCGCCGAATGTAGACGAACTGGTTAGTAAAGGTATCGCGGCTATCAAAGAGAAAGATATGGATGAAGCCCGCACCTTACTTCAACGTGCAGTTGAGCTGAACCCTTATCATGAATCAGCATGGTTATGGTTAAGTGGTGTTGTAGAATCGACCGAAGATCAACGCACTTGCCTTGAAAATGTATTAGCCATCAACCCTGATAATGAACGTGCGCGTAAAGGGCTTGACTACATCATCACACAGTCGCTGAATGCGCCGAAAAAGACGACAGGCCCGCTCACAGCCCCTAAAAGCGCGCCTCCAGCAGAGCCAGCGCCAACCCCTTCTTCGAGCAGTGCGTTTTCGGATATGGTTACCAGCGTGGATTGGGGAAATGCCCCTTCGGATAATGTCGCTAATAACGAACCCGCTTCCGACGAGTTCGATCAATGGATGAAAGACCTGAATATCCGCAGTGGAAGTTCGACGAGCACGTTTGAATCCACTGAGAGTACGGTCACATCTCCATTTACGGATGTTAATTTTGGGAATGATCCCTTTACAAGCGGGCCGTTCACCACTGAATCCGCGCCATTCTCAACAACTGAAGAAGATTCTTTTGGATCGTCCTTCGGTGAAGATACAACGGATGCATTCCGCTCATCGCCTTCAACAAGCCCCTTCAGCGCACCGCTCACCTACACGCCACCGCCCCCCGAACCTGTTGAGCCACCACCCGCGCCAACCAAACAAGAGCCTATTTATTCGCCCATGCCCAAAGATTTTGGGGCATTTCAAGAGGATGATGACGATATTCGTCGCAGTTTCTACGACGATGAATATGATGACACCGCAGGCGATGATCCATTCTTGCAAATCCCGCCCGATATTCGCGCGACCCGTTTGCCCGGCTCGAACGAACGCCCGCCAATTCTGCTGGTGTTACTCACTCTGGTCTTACTCGTCGCCAATGTGGGCGTAGGCACTATGTTAGCGCTGAAATTTATGGGGTAAAATAGAACCTTCACTTCTTTACAACCGAATCAAACTGAACGTCAAACGTCATTGACCGCGAAAGATGTCTTGAGATTGGAGCTGTGATTGAACACAGAAAAACCGAACTTGAAGCGGATGGATAATGTTGGCATTGTCGTTGAATCTCTCGATGCGGTGATCCCTTTTTTCACAGAGCTTGGACTCACCCTACAAGGGCGATTCTCAATTGAGGGCGAATGGGCGGGGCGCGTCACAGGCTTAAGCACACAGCATGTCGAGGTCGCGATGATGGTTACGCCTGACGGTCACAGCCGACTTGAACTTTCACAGTTTATACACCCGCCTGTCGTGGCAGACCATCGAACCGCCCCCGTGAATGCGCTGGGATATTTGCGCGTTATGTTTACGGTCGAAGACCTCGATGATACGCTTGCGCGTCTTTACAAACAGGGCGCGCAACTTGTCGGTGAAGTCGTTCAATACGAGAATACGTATCGACTGTGTTACATTCGTGGCCCTGAAGGGCTTCTGCTAGGACTGGCGCAAGAACTGTCAGTTCAAGGATAGAAATGGCGTCCACATCAACGTGTTGATGTCGTCCTAGAAAGTTTGTGTTCCTCGTTACTTCGCGCTAGACATGCTCTACTTGAATGTGTTATCATGTTGGTATTGTGAGAATGAACTCTACAAACACGCTTTAGGCGTGTTTTGTGTGAAAATCAGAACGAGAGGAGACACGGCGTTTTAAATAACAGCGCCGGAAGATTCAATGGCAAACAATAACTCAGCGCTTAAGCGTATTCGTCAAACTGAAAAACGTCGTACCTACAACCGTGTTTGGCGTAGCCGTAGCCGTACATTCGTCAAACGTGCCAAGAGCGAAATCGGTTCAAGCCCCGAAAGCGCCTTAGAAGCAGTTCGCATCGCCATCCGTGAATTGGACATGGCAGCCAGCAAGGGTGTGATCCACGCTCGTAATGCAGCACGTCGCAAGAGCCGTTTGATGAAAGCATACAACGCTGCTCAAGCAAAATAAGTTCTAATTCGAGATGATCAAAAAAAGCCACAATTGTGGCTTTTTTTTATTTGTCTGAAGAAATCGTTTCTAAACGATACCCTACCCCACGCACCGTTTTCAGGAATTTAGGTTTCCCCGGGTCGGTCTCAATAGCGCGACGAATCCAACGGATATGCACATCTAAGGTGCGGGTGTCGCCTAAATAGTCGGTTTGCCAAACATGCTCCATCAGGGTTTTACGATCCAGCACTTGCCCAGGGTTACGCAAGAACATCTCGACTAACAGCGCCAGTTTCGGCGTGAGCTGTGTTTCTTGGTCTTGAGCGATTAACACCCGTCGGGTCAAATCCATTTGGAACGGCCCATAGATCAACATGCCTTCAACACCAACGTTATGGATCAAGCGCTCGATGTTATTGACGAGTTTACGCGCGGTAAACGGCAGATGAAGCACCACGTCGGCAGGGCTATCATGCTTGGATTGAGGATGCAAATGGATGACGGGAATCGAGCTTAATTCCGCTTTGAGCGAGCGACACATGCGGTCACCCGGGGTTTTCATAGAGATCGCGTCGAGGACGATAATCTGAACAGAGTGGTTTGTTGCATATTGAACAGCCAAGTTCGCGCTGTTGACACTCATCACGGCATAGCGTTTTCTTAATGCAGGTGCGAATGATTCATGTTCGGAGCTACTGCGCTCTACCAAAACAACATTCGCCTTCTCCATACCGTGCTCCTAGTGATTTCCCAAAGCTTGTTCATGAATAAACATAAACAGTAGATCAAACATCGAATTATAGCCGTAGTCTTGGGGTTATCAAAACCCTGAAAACGACAAAAATCTTACATCAGCCCATCCCAAAAACAGATCACATCCTGCAATATCGTTTGCTTTGAGGTAAGCTTATGAAGTTTTCATGAATTTTTTCTAACGTTTATACGACAGTAGGCAGTAATGATTGAGCTTATCCATCGTTATCATTCTCAATTGGATTGGTCAAATTTAGCCGAACTAAGTCATTGGGCTATTGAACAGGGCACCGTTATTCAAACGATCCCCGCGCCAACCTTTGAGGAACTTCCCCGCGCAGAATGGATTGCAAAAGCATTTGAAGCGCTTAATCTTACCCAAATTCATCTGGATGATGTTGCTAATGTGTATGGTTGTTTAATCGGGACAGAGTCGCATTTGCCGGGGATTATGATCTCTGCTCATACCGACACGGTCTTTGATCGTGACACCAACCTGACGCTCAAATATGATGCCGATATGATTTATGGCCCGGGACTGGGTGATAATAGCATCGGCGTTGCGGGCATGTTAGCCGTCGCAAAATATTTTCAAGACCATCAGCTACAGCCTAAACGCACGTTATGGTTCGTCGCCACGACAGGCGAAGAAGGCTTAGGTGATCTACGCGGGATGAAAGCCGCGTATCGGCGTATTCACAGCCAAATTGATGCGGTCATCAATCTTGAGGGGTTGTCCTTAGGGCATGTCTATAATGCGGGGATCGCAGTCAAACGTCTAAAAATCTCAGCCGTTACGGGTGGGGGTCACAGTTGGCTTCATTACGGACGGGCGAGCGCGTTACACAGCATCAGCCGTTTGGCGGCAAAAATCGCCAGTATTAAACCGCCGGTATCGCCCAGAACGACCTATAACATCGGTAGAATTGAAGGGGGCACAACGGTGAACGCCATTGCGGCCAATGCGGCTCTATGGCTCGATATGCGCTCCGAAGAACTGACCACGTTGGATGCACTCGAAAACCAAGTGCGTGCCTATATCAGAGAAATTCAAAACGATGATCCTGATGTGAGTTATTCGATTGAAGTGGTCGGGGATCGCCCCGCAGGTTACATCCCCCAAGAACATGCGCTCGTTCAGCTCGCACTAGAAGCCTTACAAATCATCGGGATTAAAGGGATCATCGAATCCGGCAGTACCGATGGTAATGTGCCCCTGTCTCATCATAAACCTACGGTCACAATCGGCATCACACGGGGGGGAAACGCCCACCGCCTAGATGAATACATCGAAAAGTCCCCTGTCCCTGATGGATTGAAACAACTGATCCTTTTGGTTGTTAGCGCAGTAAATCGTGAAGTGAGTTTTGGATAACCTATAATATGCTGCCAGTCAACTTACTTGCGCTCATTCGTCCAGAACATGCAGACCGTTTTTCTAGTTTTTTGGGTGAACAGCCTCACCTTACGGTCACGGTTGTGAGTGAATTTGAAAGCGCTGTGAACGAACTAGACCGTCCCTCTATGCTCACCGATATTCTCATCTTGGATCATGGTTTAGAGCGTGTATATGATTTTATCCCCATGCTCAGGGAGAATTATCCGCGCCTGCTGATTCTGCTGGTGGACGAAGATGCCGATTTTGCAACGCCCGGCCTTGCGGATGATATCACCACTACGCCATTTTCAGGCGATGATCTGGTTCGGCGAATCCAGCGGTTAATCTCTGACCGTCGGTTAGAGACGTTACGCGCCGACGTGATGCCCCCTGTTCGCGAGTTTGGAAAAGCACTTCGCAAAGCGACGGGCGAAATCGGCAAACAACAAGTCGCCGTCAATACCTGTAAAGAAATGGGATATGACTACGCAGCATTCTTCAAAATCGAATCATCAGACCCTGCAAAATTTGTGGTGAAAGCACAGGCAGGTAACGCGGATATTCTCGCCATCGCCCCGCGTGAGTTGGGTGACAATAATATTGTCAGTTGGGTGGCAAAAACGGGACACAGCGCATCCGCCACGCCGAACGATGAAATCAATTATGTGCTTGTCAAACGGGGAAGAATGCAAGCCTGCGCGGCGATCCCCGTAGGAACGACCAACCGCACAGGTATTTTGTTAGTATGCCGTGAAGGTGGCGGAAGCATCACACCACAGCAAATTCTGGTGTTGGAGCTTGTCAGCGCTCAGCTCGCCAATATCATGAGCCGTGACACGATTAGCTGAGTTTGTTTAACACTGCTGCGAACTGTTCAATTTCTTCATGGGTGTTATAGTGCGCTATGCCAACACGTACCATGCCGTCCTCGCTATGCCCTAAACGTGCCATGATCTCTACAGCGTAATAATCACCATCCCATAGATAGATATTATGAGCGGCGAAATGCTCTGCAATATGCGTCGCAGAATATTGATTGTGTGTAAAAACAACGGTAGGGACACGTTCTGTGAAACGAGCTGTCTCTGTAATACCATAAATGGTGATTTCGGGCTTTGCTTGTAGAACACGGATCAACTGCTCGCAGAGTGCGCGTTCGTGCGCGCCAGCACGCTCCATACCCAAAACGATGTTCTCGCGAGTGGTGCCGCTCTGCCCGCTGAGGCTGGCAATATAATCTACCGCCGCCCCTACCCCAGCGATCAATTCATAAGCAGAGGTTCCGGTTTCCCATCGATACGGCGCTTTGTCTTTTGAGGGGCGCACCTTATAAGCAGGTAAGGATTCAAGGAGATCATACCGTCCCCATAACACACCTTGATGGGGGCCAAAAAATTTATAGGCAGAACACAACAGGAAATCACACCCTAACGCTTGCACATCAAGGGGGATGTGTGGCGCACTTTGCACCGCATCAACGATATACAACGCACCCGCCGCATGTGCCATATCCGCAATTTGCGCAACGGGGTTGATCGTTCCTACCGCATTCGACGCGTGAACAGTGGCGACGATGCGGGTTCTTTCGGTCAAGTTGGCTTCGAGGTCGGCAAGGTCAAGCGTGCAATCCGCTGTGCGGATGTCGGCAAAACGCACGATAAAGCCATGATCTTCAGCAATGCGCAACCATGGAGAGACGTTGGCATCGTGATCCATGCGGGTGAGGAGGATTTCATCTCCAGCTTGCATTGTCTTGGCTAAAGCACGGCTGAGCGCGAAATTGAGCGTGGTTGAGTTCGCGCCGATCACGATTTCAGAAGGGCTAGAGGCATTCAGGAATAATGCCAGTTTTTCACGCGTTAAACTGACTAAAGCATCCGTTGCTTTACTGGTCGCAAACGTGCCTCCAGAGTTGGCATTGGAATAGAGAAAATAATTGGTTATCGCTTGGATGACAGATTGCGGGACTTGCGTTCCAGCAGGATTATCTAAAAATATAGGGGCGTTCGGGGCAACAATGGACGGAAATTGAGCACGAAAATCATGAACGTTAAACATGAGGTCTCTCATAACACGATAGATAGGAATGTAACCGCAAATGCTACCGTGAAGACCTTCCGTTAACAAATACCATGTGGACTTTTCACAGTATGTTTTAGTCCACACTATTACGATGTGTTACACTGATAATGTGATGATAGAGAGTGGTGAAACTCATGGACGTGCAAGCGTTAATACGGGAAAACCATCAGTTAAAGACTGAGCTGGAACGTCGCAGTAATCAACTCATCGCGGTGATTGCTGTTGCAAAAGATGTCAGCCAAACACTTGATCTCAACCTCACTTTAGAAAAAGCGCTCGAGACAGTGGTACAAACCACAGGCGCGGTCGCCACCGGCATCAGCTTGATTGACGACCAGACGAACGAGATCGTTTTACGGGCACAAAAAGGCTGGTTTCAAGACTTTGTGCATCAAAAGCCGATGCGTATTCCACTAGGCAAAGGTCTTTCTGGGCGGGTGGTGAGCAATAACGAAGTCATCGTCAATAATGACCTTGATGAACATGAGCAATTGGCTGTCCCCAGTTTTCATGATGAAAAGTTCCGCTCGATGGCGTTAGCGCCGATGCACGCAGGCGGTAAAATCATCGGCATCATCAGCATGATGAGTTACGTCAAAAATAGCTTTGATGAAGCATCCATAGAAATTCTGGTCACCGTTGCGGATACGGTGGGGGTTGCCATAGAAAATGCACGTCTCTATGAGCAAACGCTCCGCAGTGAGCGCGAGATGAGCGCTATTCTCCACGCCACCGCAGACGGTATTTTAGCAACCGACCCCAACGGGAATGTTCGCTTGATCAATAATACAGCCGCCGCGATGCTCCATCTTTCGCATACAAACGTCGTGGGGTTACCACTGCGCGAACTACCGATCCAGCAAAATATTCGCGAATCGCTTTTATTCGCACTATCTTCTCGTTCCGAAACGGAAAACACCACATTCCGCGTCAAAACCCAAAACGGACGTATCCTCTCTGCATTGGTTTCGCCGATTCGCTTTGAAAGCCAACTCGTGATGCACAATGAGCTTCAAGACGGCTGGGTGATCGTTTTGCAAGATATGACACGCCTTTTAGAAGCGGCACAAGCGCGCACCCAATTCATCCAAGAGGCCGCCCATGATATGCGTAATCCCCTTAGCGCGGCGATCAATGCGCTGGAACTGCTTCATCCGCATACTGTCAACAATGATGAAGCGTTGGAGCTGGTCAACATCGCAGGATCAAGCATTGATCGGATACGGGGATTGATCGATGACCTCTTGCAATTAGAGCGCATCGAACAAGAAGGCCGCAACTTACAAATTACCGACATCAACTTAGATGATTTCCTGCAAACCTTGAGCAGTGCCATTTATCCACTGATCCAATCCAAACACATTCATTTTCAAGTTGAGTTGCAATCTGAAGTGCCGGATCATCTGTTTGCAGATAAACACTTATTACTACGCGCGCTCTTAAATTATTTGGATAATGCAATCAAATACACACCCGTTGAAGGACGCATCAAACTGAAGCTGTACATCAATGAACAGATGTTACATTTTGAGGTGGTCGATTCGGGCGCGGGGATTCCACAAGCGGCGCAAGCCCGCCTATTTGAACGTTTCTACCGTACAGACCCGAACTCCCCTATTCGTGGCACAGGGTTGGGCTTGGCGATTGTAAAATCTGTTGCAGAAGCACACGGGGGCACTGTCTATGTGACCAGTGCAAAAAACCGAGGAAGTACGTTCGGCATGAGCGTTCGGCTGGCGAGCGTCGAAAATGCCCTCAACGGCGCCATACCGTCTTAGTTCTAAAATAGGCTCGCTTGAATAACCTCACGAGCCTATTTTCTTTGTATCGTCCGGCGGTTTATTCCGTCAAGAATTCCGCTGTGTAAGCCTCAGTAAGATCAATCGGCGCGGTTAACATATCAATCTGCATCAGGACAGATTGTGAGGTTTCCCATGCTTCAGGGTCAATTGCGCCTAACACATCAGCATCCCACAAATCGATGCTCGCCAGTAAAACGTCGAATTGAAGCAACGTACTAGAATCGAAGGTTTCGCCTAATTCTGCCCGCAAGGTTCGACGGTATTCTATATCCTGTTCGCGAGTGACATCAGGGTTTTCTGCAAGAAACACCGTTCGTACTTCAGCGATTTCTTCTAAGGCGGTTTGCAATTCAGGTTCAAGAAATAGACCTTCAACATGGCCCGCGCTATCTAAATAAGCTTGAGCGGGGTTTTGGATCGCGACTTGCAAGGACACATGATAAGCATCGACCATCCGCTGAACTAAATCCGCATGTTCTGTGATCATCGTCTCGTTGGTCACCAAACTGCTTGCGACCAAACTGGCCGCGTCGGACACGGGAAAGACACGCACCCCTGTCACGTCACCACAATCGCCAAGCTCAGCGCGGTTGGCAATTTGAAGCGGTTCGTTATTCATATATACGACAGAGGCTTCAACCCCGCCGACGCACACCACTTCCGGCGCATTAAAGCCGATCTCTTGTAAATTGATGTCTGCTTCTGTCATGTCATGGGCTTCTAAAATTGCCGTCAAGCCACTGTAAGACAATCCAAAACGGCCGGGGATGCCCACAGTACGCCCGCGCAAGTCTTCAACCGATTCAATGCCAGATTCTAAAGTCGCGACCACTGCGATGGGGTACGCTTGAAACCATTGAAAAATAGTTTTGATCGGGCGGTCTTGAGAGCGCGCCAAAATCACCTGCTCACCGCTGATGAGGCCAAAATTCAGTTGACCACTGGAAATTAAATCGACGCCAAGGGGTTCATCCCCATGTTGCAACGTCAGTTGGATATTCGCGTCCGCAAAAATACCTTGTTCTATGCCTACATAAAGCGGTGCAAACTGAACATTCGGAATAAAGGCGACAAAGAATGTTTCTTCGTCGAGCGCTATCTCTTGTGCGCTGATCCCCAAAGCGCTTAAAAGTAGCCCTATGCTCATTCCCAGTTGAACCCATTTACGTTTATTGAAAATCATTCTCTAACACCCTATTTCAATTCAGAATACATATTTTATTTATGGTAAAAATGCGTCCGTAAACGCTAAGTTTAGCTCAATCGGCGCTTCTAAAAAGCCGATTTCTAACAAGGCTGTTTGTGTGGTTTCCCATGCTTCGAGCGACATCACCCCTAAAACATCCGCATCCCATAATTCGATACTGGCGAGCAGAACATCAAACTGCAATAACGTCTCTGCATCAAACTGTTCGCCCAGTTCTTCGCGTAAAGTGCGACGATACTCAGAAATTTCGGCGCGGGTACTGTCTGGGTTGGCTTGTAAAAATATGGATTGTTCTAAGGCAGCGGCTTCTAATGCAGTTTGAAATTCACTCGAAGGGATCAAATTTTCAACGTACACGGCGCTGTCTAGAAAAGCCTGTGCGGGGTTTTGGATGCTCAAGCGCAAGGCATCATCAAAAGCACTCGCCATTCGCATGACAAGATCAGGGTTTTCGGTGATGACTGCTTCGCTGGTGATCAATCCATTGGAGACCATATTGGCGGCGTCGGCAACGGGTAACACGGTCACCCCGGTGACAGAACCGCAGTCCCCTTCACGGGCGAGGTTGGCAATCTGTAGTGGTTCGTTGTTGATGTAAACGACAGCCGAACTCACCACGCCAGCACAGATCACTTCTGGCGCATTAAAGCCGATTTCTTGCAAGTTGATGTCTGCTTCTGTCATGTTGTGGGCGCTTAATAACGCGACCAGCCCGCTGTAAGATGCACCAAAACGGCCGGGAATCCCCACAGGTTGACCGCGCAAGTCTTCAACAGCCATGATTTCGGCTTCGCTGATCGATACGATCCCTACCGGAAAATCCTGAAACATTTGATAGAAATATTGAACGGGGCGATCTTGCGCACGCGACAGAATCACCTGTTCACCACTGATCAAGCCAAAATTCATGTTACCACTGGCGATAAGATCAACGCCCAGAGGTTCGTCGCCATATTCCATCGTGACGTTGAGATTTGCGTCGGCAAAAAAACCACGCTCAACCCCTACATACAACGGTGCAAATTGCACGTGTGGGATAAAAGGCATAAAAATTGTTTCTTCATCTTGTTCAGCTTCTTGGGCATAGCTGGTTCCAGAAGCACAGAACAAGCTGAGCGCTAAAATCCCGATAATCCATTTCCCCATCATTGATATCCTTTCTTGTTCAATCCACCATTCATCGTCAAGCTTTATTGGTCAGAAGACCGATTTTGCCAATGCAAGAGACGGCTCTCGAATAACGAGACCATGCCATACATCAACCGCGCGATCACCGCCATCGTAATCACTCCCACAATCACCTGTGCGGTGTCATAACGTTCGCGTGAAAGTTTGATCCAGAAGCCAATGCCAGCATCAGCTTGGATGAACTCACCCACCGCAACGCCAATCATCGCCAGCGTGGCGCTCACCTTAAGCCCACCTAACAATGTGGGCAACGATGCAGGAATCTCAAGTTTGAGGAGCGTATCCCAGCGATTGGCGTTCAGCAGGCGCATAAATTCCGCACTCTCGTTCGGTACGCTTCGTATACCAATGATGGTATTCATCAGGATAGGGAAGAAGACGATCAACACGCAGGTGACAATTTTGCTCGTCGCCCCTGATCCAAACCAGATCACCAACAAAGGGGCGTATGCCACCACCGGGGTAGACTGTAAAGCCACAATCAACGGGGATAAAACAGTTTCTAAAAACGTGCTCTTTGCTAATAAATAGCCGAGTACGATGCCGATCACACTGCCGATGAACAACCCAACCAGCATTTGGCTTAAACTGGTAAACACATGATGGAACAGGATGCCATTGGTCAAAACACGCCAAAAGGTTTCCCATACCGCGACAGGTTCAGGAATGATAAATTTCGGGTAAATCCCAAGCCACACCACGCTTTGCCAGAGGACCAGTAACCCGCCCCCGCTGAGAAGGTAAGCGAGGACACGTTTGCGCTGCAAGCGCCATTTAAATAATGAACGTTTACCCGTGTTTCGTAAGAACGGTTCAGTCATAGGTTGCTGTTGTTTGATAGAACTCACGTGCATTTCAACCCCGCATCACTGCATAGTAGGCGCGATGGGGTGAAGGGGAAATACAAAGCAAAACTAAATAAACCCGCCCCGTAAAAGGCAAGCATTTCTGTACTGAGGATCGTCAAAGTCAAATCGCTATTTTCTGACATAGAAAATAGAAATCAAAAACGATCTGCACATTGCAGAGGTTTATTTAGTCAGGCCTTGCATGGAGGTTGCTCATACATCTCGCAAAGCGTACTCCAGACCTCTTCCATCCGGACTGTAACCGTCGGCTCTGGTTTCACACCAGATCCACCGGCATGATGATTGCTCATCATGGCGCACCTTCCCCCTAGAGAGAAAGTGACACGGGTCGCGGGCTTGAGATGCTCATCAAAGTCATCTTTTACCGCCGGTGAGGAATTTCACCTCGCCCCGAGGCTGCCTGTCATTGATCGTTTTATTATAGTAGGAATTTAGAGGAACTGCTACCGCGTGTACAAAATTTCACGATGTTTATTCTGAAACGAGTGTCTCACCACGCGGTAAAGTGAAGATCACCATCCCACCTTTTTCGCCCGCCCGAACCCCTTCAGCCCAGATAGAACCACCATGTGCTTCTACAATATGCTTGCAGATTGCCAGCCCTAACCCAGTCCCATCTTTCCCAGAACGTGAAGGGTCTACTTGGTAAAAACGCTCAAAGATACGATCCGCATGTTCAAACGGTACACCCGGCCCACGATCAACCACCCGCACCTCTACCCAATCATCCGACTGGCTGGCTTGTAAACTGATCGTCTCTGCTGGGGGTGACCATTTGATCGCGTTATGAATCAAGTTGGTGATGACACGGCGCGTCTGATCATAGTCTGCCAAAACGATAATAGGGTCATCCATTTGGACTTGGATTTTGATGTCTTTGGTTTCGCTCTGGTCATTCATACGCTCAAGGACTTCATCCACTAACGTTTTTAATGGGAAGTCAACCATGCGCAGGATGGCCTGTCCCGATTCAATCATGGACAGGTCAAGCAGTTCTTGCACCAACCACAATAATGAGTCGGTTTCGCGCGCGACAGCACGTAACGCCGAAGCACTCTGTTTCCGCTTGGGGTTGTCTTGTTCGTGAAACAAGCTCTCAATAATCAGGCGGATGTTGGCGATTGGTGTACGTAATTCATGCGAAATATTCGCGACCATATCCCGACGAGCACGATTTAAGCGCACAAGGTCGGTGATGTCTTGAAATGCAATCGCCACAAAATTGTAACCCGCACGATGAATGACTTGAATCCGCGTCCTAAACGTCCGCTGATCATAGTTGATCTGTTCTTCAAGGAACTCTTCGGCATTCGCCACCGCATCATCCACCATCGACACTAAATCAGGCAGATCAGTGACGCTTAAAAGGGTTTGACCGATGGGACGCTTCTGTTTAAAGAGAGTTTCCGCACTATCGTTAATGGCGATGATTTTCTGCTGATGATCTAAAACCAACAGGGCATCATACGCGCTGTTGGCGAGCGTCAGCACTAAGGCCAGTTTGTACTGCCATTCAGACGTATCGGGATGGGTTTCATCCTGATCTGCCACCGCTTGGCGAAGCAAATTGGCTTCTCTCAAGGCTTTCAGGTCAACTTCTTCAGAGAGGATTTCTTGACGCATCGACGTTAACGCGGCTTGATGTTCATCCAGCGTCCGTTGGAGATGATGTACAGCATCTTCGCTACTGCTTAGGGCATCGCGCAGAAATTGCAAGCGTTTTTCACGTGCAAGATAGAGTTCATGATCGTTCATTTTAGAAGCAGTCATTGAGAGAGTCGATTAGCCTTCAAAACGATAGCCTACCCCACGCACCGTCACAATCCGCTGAGGGTTAGAGGCGTCGTCTTCAATTTTTTCACGCAGCCAACGAATATGCACATCGACGGTGCGTTTATCTACAAAGTAATCGTAGCCCCACACTTTCGCCAAGATCAAATCTCGTGAGAGGACAACGCCTTTATTGCGCATCAACTCGGTGAGGAGATCGAATTCTTTATTGCTCAAGTTCTTTTCTTCACCATCACGGAATAAGCGACGGCCGGTTAAACTCAAGCGTAAGTCATTACTGACTAATTCTTCTTGTAGTACAGAATGTCCCGGCGCACGACGCATCACCGCACGCACACGGGCTAAAAATTCACCAAGCGCAAGGGGCTTGACCATGTAATCATCGGCACCACTTTCTAACCCGACAATTTTATCCACTTCACTGCTTCGCGCAGTTAGCATAATGATCGGAATATGCGCCGTTGTGGTATCTCGTCTAATCATACGGCAGAGGCTCAGCCCATCCAATTTTGGCAGCATGATATCCAGAACCACCAGATCAGGATGTTCCGTATGTACTTTTTCTAAGCCGTCTTCACCATCAAATGCGGTAAAAACGGAATATCCTTCGCTACGTAATTTGTCAGCAAGTTCGGTAGCGAGCGTCTTTTGATCTTCAACGATGAGAACTTTTGCCATCTTTATCACCTTGATAAGGCCATTACATTCTTAAGATTATCAAGGAAGTGTTTAAATTCGATTAAATCTCAGGTCAAGTTTTTTAACATCTTGACCTACTCTTAAAATAACTTTCATCTATCGCCTAAAGCGCGTATTCCACCTAACGATGTGGCATGAATTACCGCATTTCGAATGGCTTTAGCGAATACTTCTGCAGCGAAAGCGCCTATAAATGAGACATCCGCCTCAATTTGACCACTCGCAAGTGCAAAGATTGTATCACCATCGAACATTGTATGGGCAGGCTGAACAGCGCGTGCCAGCCCATCATGTGCCATACTGGCAACTTTATTCGCGCCCTCTTTGGTCAAACGCGCGTTGGTTGCCACCGCACCAATGACGGTATTTTCACGGGATGGGGTCTGCGCCATTTGTCCCATAATGTTGAGCGTCCCTAGAAATTGATCGGGTTGTTCGGGCGAAGACACCCCTGCAAGAATAGTTCCATCCTCTGCAAGAATATCACCGATGGCATTCACTGCGGTGATCGCCGCAATCACCAGCCCGCTGGGAAAGGTAATGGACGCCGAGCCTAGCCCGCCTTTCATGGCGAAGTCGTTTCCCAAAATAGACCCGACCCGACAGCCTGTGCCAGCGCCGACACTTCCCTGGAGAACAGGGGCTGTACTCGCGTTTTCACAAGCCTGATAGCCCATTGAGGCATCAGGATATTGATCCGACTTCCCCACGGCCAAATCAAATAGGATGGCTTGCGAGACAATCGGCACGATGATATCTGGAGGCACGGTAAAACCAATTTTCTTCTCGGATAAAAAGCGCATCACCCCATCAGCAGCAGCAAGGCCAAACGCGCTTCCGCCTGAAAGCACCACTGCATGAATCTGCTGTACTTGATGTTCAGAGCGAAGCAAGTCCGTTTCACGCGTTCCAGGGGAACCTCCACGCACATCAACCCCACCGACTGTCCCTTCAGGGCAAAGGATGACCGTACAGCCGGTTATCCCCTCAAGATCAGTGATCTGTCCCACTTTAAAACCCGGTACAGCAGTCAGTGTATTATTCGTCATCATCTTCATCTAAAAATTCATCAGAGAGATCGTCTTCATCCACATCCTCATTGAGGATGTCCAACGCGCGTTGATAGTCACGTTCCGCGACCAAGACTTTCACCTCAGCCAATGGCCCTACCATGAACCCATAAGCCGCGCCGATGGATTCTTGATGCGTCCATGAAGGGATGCCATTCGCCTCCAATCGCCCTTTAATGACATGGGCTTCGGGTGAGCTATTAGCAACATACACAATGGACCAACCAGAGTTTTCAAATGACTTGCCATCACCGCGGTAAATCATAGACTACTCTCCTTAACCTTTATAATTCTTGTAAGCTTACCACTTTTCTATTGGATAAACATAAACTTCGTATTGGGGAAAAGAAGGGGGAAACAAAAAACGCGCTAGTGTGCGCGTTCTTTTGTGTGTTTCGTGTTTGGTATCGGTTGTCGAAGGATATGATGACGAGAACGGGGTGTCGGTT
>CAKQCB010000002.1 GCA_934216615.1 uncultured Anaerolineae bacterium
TTTATCGACAACCCTTAGTTCAGGAATTTCGAATGGAAATTGTGGGTTCAACATACGAATGACCACCTTTTTACTAGATATGTCTCTAAAAACAGCGGCGGTTTTACATCACACCAAACCTAAGGGATGTAAACACAAATGGGTTGTTTATAGAAAGCAGTACCTTTCTAAGAACAACCCTCTTGTGAACATGTCTGGTTATTTACAATGTGGCGTCAAAGACATGACTTAACTTGTAAAGTGCAGTGTGATCGGTGTGCTATCCAACTTAGATAGCACTCTCAATACCTCGTAGGAAACGGGTGCGATCTAATGGTTTAGCAAAATACGCATCAAAACCTTCATCTAACGCACGCTGCCTAAGCTCTGGGGTGTGGAATGCAGTGATGGCAATACAAGGGGTGGTTAAATTGTTTCCACGTATTTGACGTAAGAGTTCAAAACCATCTTTGCCGGGTAAGGCAAGATCAATAATAACGGCTGCATACGCTTGTTGGGATAAAAATTGCCAAGCTTCTTCAGCAGTTCCGGTGACATCAATCGGGATGTTCACTGGAGCAAGGATACGGGAAACAAGTTCTTGACCATCGGGTTCATCTTCGACGATTAAAATAGGCAGTGTCGTCATAAATTAAGCCTCCGTTTTTGATTGAATTAACGCAGCCAACTCAGGAATATCCACTAACAAATTCATCAATTGTTGGATGAATTTGGTTGGGTCTAACGGTTTAGAGATATGGTTGTGAAAACCCGCCGCAATCGCACGGTCACGGTCACCCGGCATGGTGTGTGCCGTGAGCGCGATCACGGGTAAATCCGCTGTTGCTCGGTCTAATTTTAGTCGGTACAAGAATTCCCACCCATCCATAATAGGCATCGAAAGGTCAGTGAGGATGAAGCGTGGTTTTACTTTGACCACCAATGCAAGAGCATCTTTTCCATTTGAAGCTGTGACGACGTTTGCACCCGCAATTTGCATCAAACGATTGGCAACTTCCAAACTGTCCTGTTCATCATCTACGACTAAAACATCCCAACCTTCCAGTAGGCGTGGGATTGGTTTCATATTGCACACTCTCCTATTCTGATAAATCTAACACTAACGGCACTTCAACAATAAATTCGCTTCCCTTGCCAACCTCACTCGATACCGATACAGAGCCTTTCATGAGAAGGGTTAAACGCTTCACAATCGAAAGCCCTAACCCCGCCCCTTGATGATTGCGCGTTGATGAATTATCCAACTGCACAAAATCATCAAAGATGACGTGCTGACGTGAAGGTGGCATGCCGATCCCTGTATCAGTGACAGTAATCACCAGCTTGTCCGTATCCTTCAGCGAGAGATTAAACTTGACCGACCCCTCATTGGTAAACTTGATCGCATTCCCCACAAGGTTCAAGACAATTTGCGATAAACGTTCTTCATCGTGACGGATCGTTTCAGGCAGAGCGTCATCGACGGTGTGGATCAACTCAAGGTTACGTTCTTTCGCCAATAAAGTGAGGTCTTCATGCAGGGTTTTAGCCAACGTTCGCGGGGACATATCAACCGGAACCAGATGCAACCCACCCGAAGCAATACGCGAAATATCAAGGATATTGTTGATCAAATTCAGAAGCCGTTGACTGTTGGCAATCGAACGTTCTGCCATATAGGTGTTGTCTTCATTTAATTGAGCGCTAAAGATCATCAAGTGCATAAAACCAATCATCGCGTTGAGTGGGGTGCGCAGTTCATGGCTCATCGTTGCAAGGAACATATCCTTAAGACGAACCGCCTCTTGCGCTTCCCGACGGGCTTTCTTTTCACTCTCAAGCGAGGTTTCAAGATTCTTTTCCGCGTTACGTCGCTCGGTGATATTCTGCGAGATCGAAAGACCTGCTAAAATTTCACCCTTGTCGTCATAAATCGGCAAGTTATGGACTTGATATGTACGATCAGAGTAAACCGATTCATTGATGACCGTCTTACCTGCCAAGATCGTCTTGAATAGCGGTTCGATGGCTTGCGCAACTTCTGGCGGGAAGACTTCGTGCAGCGTCCGCCCAACCATCTTATCGCGATCCAGCCCCACTTCCTTCACTTCCATCCCTTCCACCAGTTGATAACGCATGTCTTTATCAAACAAGAGGATGGCACCGTTAGGGAAGTTTTGAGCGATCCCACGATACAGCGCTTCACTACGACGCAGCGCATCTTCGATGTTCTTACGCTCGGTGATGTTCTGCGAAATCGACAAACCCCCGATGATGTTCCCTTCCTCATCACGCAGGGGCAAGTAACGCACATCATACGGTGAACCGTTATAGACCGCCTCAGCGGTGAACTGTTGACCGCTCAAAGTAGCGCGCATCACCGGTTCAATGGCGCCGACCACTTCTTGGGGGAAAACTTCATATAAAGTTTTGCCTAATAACAAGCTCGGGTTTAAGCCGACGTTTTCGACTTCAGAACCTTCCACCAGTAAATAGCGCAGATCATGGTCGAAGATGATGATCGCACCATTTGGGAAGTTCTTCGCCAATTCATGATACAGCACTTCACTACGCGAGAGGCGACCTTCAACCGCTTGCTGTTGGGTGATGTCCTGCCCCGTCAGCACAAAAATGACGTCTTCATTTTCGAGCGTGGTTTCTGACACCTGCCATTGAATGGTCAGTTGTTTGCCTTCAACAACAGGCCATGTCGTTTCAAATTGAGAGGTATGTGTCCGTTTTTCAAAATGGGCTGTCGTTAAATCTTTGAGGCTTTCTGAAATAAGCGGCGTTTCCGACAGTTGTTTTCCCTCAAAGTCTTCTCGTTTGTACGTACTCAGTGACGCTACCGCTTTATTAAAATGAACAATACGCCCGCTGGCATCCAACACGATGATAGGGGTTTGAACGGCATCATAAATTGTCGCTAGCGAAGTTAAACCAGAGATCGATTTTCCTCGCCTGTGTGGGGCGACATTTTGCATATTAAAATCTCCTTCAGATTTTATAGTGAGTGTCTTGTTTAAGCCCTTTGCTAGTAAAATGGTAGCTCATTTATTAATAGCGGTATGCGACAAATCACCTATCCATCTATTAGGTTTAATTGATCAACTTTAACGTTTGGAGGTTTAATGATAGCAATGCTGTTAGGGTATAGGAAACAATGTATCCAAAATCGTTAAGCAAGTGCACGAACCGATATCATTCCATTAAGCTAAATCAATTATCCAGCATAAAAGTTCCGATTATTAAGAAAGATTATATTTCATCTCAATAAGTGTGGCACGTAGTACTACTATCCTTATTATCATGGTAATTTGCGAGTTAAACCCTTAATTCTTTTACGAATTTCATGAATCCTTCATAAAATCGTCAAAATTCCAGATTTGCAACACCCCCTGGCTATTTTGAACTCCAAAGCGCGCGTCGGACGTGACGGTAATAAAGTTGTGAACGTTATTGCGATAAAAGAGAATATCCCCTGAGGATAACAAGGCGTAACCGAGCTTCACATCCCAGAGTTCTCGCCGCCTCTCACCTGAAGAAACGATATCAACTTGCAGATAGTCATTCATCCACAGCACATTTGAAACATCGCGCAATACCAATATTTCTTCACTCGTACGCATAGGATAAACACGTATTTCATTTGAGAATACAAGAAAGAAAAAAGCGTTGTCGTGTCGCCATGATACCGCTGTTGGGGCAGAGAGCGTCTCTATCGTGAACTGGATTTCACCCGTTTTGACATTCACAACATCCACATGGGTTGTAGCGAGCAAGAGCACGTACTCATCGTCATGGCTCCACTCAGCAGAAAGATACTCCCCTTCCAATGACCAATCTAATTGCGCTTGTTCTCTCCCCAAACGCCACAGATCAACGCCTATTTCTGTCTGAACAACAATCCTAGAATTTGACGGGGAAATTGTTACTGTGATCGGCGCTTGATCATAGGTGATTTGATAGATCGATTTATTGCGAAAAGGCGCATCACTCGGGTACCTGAAAAAATAATCTTCATTAAAAATCCTTACTTCAATGAAACAACGCCCATTCTTCAAGCGCCAACAACTGTTGCGGACATCCACAGCGCCGTTTAACTCTGTATTCCAGACGGTAATTTTAGTCGTGGTATCACAATATAGGGTTCCCCAAAAACGACGTTCAGTAAAATTAAAAACTTGTACAGAGGGGTGAGGAGCATGCGAACAAGAGCTAAAATAACGGAATCCTATATCCCCATTCGCTCCCCATATATAGTTATCTTGATAGTGATACCCTATCGCAATTTCAGTGGTTGAGCTAAGTTCACCTGTGTTCAGGTCCCAAATGCGCATTTGTGAGGTTTCATCTTCAACAACTAAATAATCCCCCGAAGGATGCCATGCGATTGATCTGATCGTCGTTTCGTGTTCAAAAAGATAAACCAGTTCGCCTGTCATCACATGCCACACGAAAACTCGGTTTCCATCGAATGGTGGGCTAAAGGGTGTTCCGAGCCCGGTATAACGCCCACTTGAAGCTGCGATCAAGTCCCCGTCAGGTTGCCAATCAATCATTTGAATACTTTCTTGCGGGCCTTCTAAAAATGATACGTGTTCACCCGTCTCCAATTCTATGACAGCGACATTCCCGAGCATATCGGTCGCCGCAACCAGCGTTTCATCCGTATTAAAAATCACCTCTTGCCCAAACTTGACATGCTCATGAAGATGCCAAACGACTTGCCCTAGCTCAGCGTTCCATAATGAAATGAGACCACTACCACCCCACTTCACAAAATGGATGTTATCAGGCGACCATACAACGAAAGGCGCATCATAGGCATAGGGGTTAAACTCGAGTGTGTGCATAAACTCAAAAGTTTCTAAGTTATAGAGGTAGCTGGTGTTTTGCATAAAAACTGGACTGGTGACCACAAAACGACTGTCAGAACTAAAATGGCGTGTATAACCGCCTTGTCTGCCTTCGCTAAAATCAGCCAGTATGTCCCCCGTATTCGCATCATAAACACCTTCAGTAAGAACTAAGTATTGGTCATCCGGCGAATAGTTTCTCCCAATAATAAAACTCCAAAGGTCACTGCCCACTCGTTGCGTTGCTAAGCCGGTTTCTAGGCTAAAAAACCCACACAATACATCAATGCTTCCGCCTGCAGAATTACAGCGGAAGATGTGAGACCCGTCTTTAGACCATTCAATCATCCAAATATTAGGGGCACGAAACTGGATTTCAGCGAGTTCTTCTGGGGTGTGATAAACGCTTCGCGTCGGAAGGTAAAGCACGAGGTCGCCCGTATCGACATTCCATACACGGAGATGCCCTGCATAGTCATGATCTAAAAAATGTACCCCATCGGGACTCCATTGATGAGCGGTATACCGTTCAGGTTGGGATACGGTCAGCGTCCTATCACGACTGCTCTCAAAAAGATGGATGACATGACGCTGGTTAGAATCTGTGAGGCCGAGCACACGACTTTCATCGGGACTCCAGAGGATTCTTGTGGTATTGGCGGGAATGTTCGGTTGGACTGGGAAAAGGCTGAGATCAGCGTCGCGAAATTGAAAATTTCCGTTTAAATCTTTTGTAATGACATACTCACCGTTAGGGCTAAAAAGAACATCATCGATATTTTCTAAGCGGGCTTGTAGAGGAAAATCAGCATCCCGCAAAGAGATATTCTGTTCGCGATCATGAACAATCAACCATCTATCATTTGGGCTTAAGCCAAAATATATCAAATGATCCAATACGGGCGTCACAAGATCGGTTGTGTGATAGACACGCCATAAATCATCGGTTGCCTGCGTCATAAACCAATCACCATTTGGAAAAAACCACGCGCTTTTCACAGCTACGGCATGACGAAGCGTTACACCCGTCGCAACCTCATACGTCCACAATTCATCCTGTTGGGTCACCACAAAAAGATGCTCACCTGTAGGATCAAACAATACTGATCTTGGCGTGCCACGTCCAACTTCTGCTAGTGGGATAACATCTTGAGCGTTTCCATAATATAAAGTGGAAAATAAAGCCAAAAAGATAAGGGGTAGAATGATCCGCATCGCGTTTTCTCTTTTGTTCGTATGGGATAACCATACCTCTATATAAATTATGAGACTTGATGTGTACCCTACGGCTTAATGACGATTGCTGTTGAAGAAAGGTTTTCCGCTGATGATTTGTTTTGAAACAGAGCGTCTGCTCGTCCGTCACCTTGACCCTGATGATCTAGATGAATTAGCCACCCTCTGCGCTGACCCTATCACGATGCAATATATGGGCGATGGGGAAACCTTGCCACGTGAAGAATGCGCACGCTGGATCGACATTTGCCAGGCTAAATATCGTGACCGAGGGTACGGGACATCAGGCGTGTTTGAACGTGCAACACGTGATTTCATCGGCATCTGTGGGGTGATTCGTGCACCAGATCGCAACTTTGATGAAATTATTTACGCGTATGCGCCCCGCTATTGGGGAAAAGGGTACGCCACAGAAGTGGCACGAAGCATGTTGAATTATGTCTTCAACCTTTCATCGCTCACGAAAATCTATGCCACCATCCATAACGAGAATCATATTTCACAGCGCATGATGGCAAAAATCGGCATGGTGTTTGTGGAAGATCAGCACGAAGCCGATGGAAACATCACAAAAGTCTATCTCATCAAGAAAGATGAAGTCGCTTAAAAAGAGGGGTGACTCAATAACAAAAAAGCCGATGCTTCTCTAAAAACAGCATCGGCTTTCGAGTTGATGAACTATCGCAATATGAGGTTAGCTCGGTTGACCACAGCGATCACGCGGGAACATGAAGGTGTATTGTTTCTCAGGTTCGCGCAGGTCTGGCCCAACAAAGGTGATGCTTTGTCCATCGCTCAGTGCATAGAGCGCGTTGCCTTGTGCGTCAGACGCGATGAGCTGATTGGTTTGTGAGGCTACTGCTTGGGCGAAGGCCGCTTCAAGCTGTTCGTAATTCACCGCAAATGTGAATTGTCCGTGCGCTTCAAAATCGATATCCCAAACGCTGACGCCAAATTCAACGGTGCAATACAACGCTGCCGGAGCGCCCAAATCATATGCGTTGATACGACCATCATTAATACGACCTACGCGCTCGCATGACGCGATCACAGAGGCAGAACCGATGAACTCAAACTCTTGCCATGTGTACGTCTGTCCGAGATAGGTCACTGTGCCATTTTCAGGGTCAAGCGTGCTGAGCGCGTTCATGTTGAGGATACCTGTTGCATCATCCTCACAAACAATCCCATCCCCAATGTAGAGACGGTCACCCTCGACTTCATCCAACTCACCCCCAGAGATGATCTCTGTCACAACCGCATAGTTACCAATAATGACCACATCATCGCCAGCACCCATCTCGATGAGACCTAAGATGTTACTGCCTTGATAGATGTAGAGTACATCGTTATTCTCATCAAGGCGCACCGCAATCGGCGCATCAATCGTGCCATTCACCTCAACCAGTTGCGCGCCTGGCCCCCCTGCAATCCCTATATTGTCGGAGGAAACACTGCCCGTGGCTGAAATTCGGCCGTCTTCGCCAAGTATAATACCTGTTACGGTTCCAGAGACATTCCCTACAGATTCGATGTTGCCATCCCCTAACACTGCAATACCGATCATATCACTGGTGACATCACCTGCTGACTGAATATTGCCATTCCCAAAGAGAAGCAACCCTGCCAAGGTCCCTGTGATATTTCCAACAGATTGTATGTCTCCTTCTCCAAGTAACATGATGCCCACAAGCGCGCTGACATCACCTACTGAATGGATGCGACCTTCCCCCATCAATAAAATACCACCACTACTTGCAGTGATATTTCCAAACGATTGGATTTCCCCGCCCCCCATCAAAGAAATGCCTATGTCAGCGATGATATCACCTTCAGAATAAATAGTTCCCTCGCTCAGATGAGAGATACCATACGCGCCTGAATCAATATTGCCAGAGGAATAGATGTCGCCTGTATCCAATTTAAGAATTGCAATGTCGCAAGCTGTTAAATTCCCTGTAGAAGTAATATCTCCAATTCCCTCAAGCAATAGCGCTGTATTACATGCGAAGATATTGCCTGTAGAAGAAATATTCCCATCTCCAAAGATTCTAATGCCATCGATCGCGTCAATATCCCCTGTTGAGGTGACATCACCATCACCACCAACCACGATGCCTGTCCCCGAGTGACTGTAGATATCCCCCGTAGAAACGACGTTGCCATTGCCCAATATTATAATACCCTCGCCGTCTGAGGTGACATCGCCAGTAACAGAAATATTGCCATTACCAAATACGACAATACCGATCAATGCTGCAGTAACATCTCCGACAACAAAAATATTACCATCCCCAAGCATCAAAACACCCACGCTTATACCATCAATAGCGCCAGTATCTGTAACAGTGATCATCAAAACGCCACCCTCACTAAGGATGGTGTTTTGCACAATACCGTTCAGTATAGTGATACTGTCATTCCCACTACCTACGTTGATACCATCTGGATCATCCCCATCACAAATGATGACGTCATCAGACATAGATCCCGTCCCTGGGTCAGGGCTACATTGTGCTTGCACGTGAGATACTGAAAAATTAAACTGCCCGATGAAAAATAATAACGTCAATAACAATCCGCGTTTAAACATGCGTAATAACCTCAATAATTGGATAGAAACCTAAATTGTTAGTCGATTAAATATCCTTAAAAGCGTCGTCAAATGCAAAAAAAGCCGATGCTTTTATATTGTTTATAGCAACATAGAATAAAATAAGCGCCTCGCGGTAAATATTCGAGGCGCTTATCATTTATAAAGGAATTTAGCGAATGAATTGAATTAAACCATTGGCGCTCAAAAGCCAATTTGAGTTTAACCCACTTCTTTACCACCCGCGTTGAGCGATCTTGTCCCCTTCGGGCATGGTGGTCACATTGATACCAACCATTGCTTCGCCCAGCCCACGGCTGACGTCGCGCAGGATTTCAGCGTTATTAAAGTGCGTCACCGCTTCAACAATCGCCTTCGCACGTTTAGCAGGATCACCACTTTTGAAAATACCTGACCCCACAAACACGCCGTCCATGCCCAACTGCATCATGAGCGCGGCATCTGCTGGTGTGGCGACGCCACCCGCTGCAAACTGAACCACAGGCAAACGCCCCAACTTGGCCGTTTCCATCACCAAGTCATAGGGTGCGCCGATGTTTTTGGCAAAGGTGAAAATTTCGTTTTCATCCATCGCCGTCAACATGCGGATATCACGCCCTACGGCACGCGCGTGGCGCACCGCTTCGACGACATCACCGGTGCCTGCTTCACCCTTGGTGCGGATCATCGCTGCGCCTTCATTAATACGGCGTAACGCCTCGCCCAAATTACGACAACCGCAAACAAACGGCACGTTAAAATTGTGCTTGTTGATGTGATTTTCTTCATCGGCAGGGGTTAAAACTTCACTCTCGTCGATGTAGTCGATGCCCAACGTTTCCAAAATTTGAGCTTCCACAAAATGACCGATACGCACTTTCGCCATCACCGGAACACTCACGGCGGCCATGATGCCTTCGATCATATCGGGGTCGCTCATGCGCGAAACGCCACCATGCGCACGGATATCCGCGGGAATACGTTCCAACGCCATGACCGCTACCGCACCTGCATCTTCAGCAATTTTTGCATGCTCTGGGGTGACCACATCCATGATCACACCGCCCTTGAGCATTTGCGCCAAGCCCTTCTTTAAAGCAAAAGTGCCTTTTTCTGCACCTGCGCCATTTTCAGTTTGTCCATTAGGAGTCGTCATCAGTATTTCCTCCAACATAAATGATTTACGATCTAGTTATGAGAGTATTTTACTGGACGCAAACACTATATGTCCACTTATGACCACTCTCCCTTAACGCTTTGTTTTTCGCCACATCCAAAACCAAGCGATCCAAAGAATGCCGATTGGCACGAATGTGATCACATGGATGGGCAGTCGCCACGACGCATCAATTACAGGTTCATATGAAGTAGACGTTGGTGCTTGCGCCCACGGAATACTAGTGCGCGCCCATGCTAGAAACGCATCGCCTACGGGCAATATCCCGAACGCATATACGGTTTGATCGCCGAGTTGAAACGGAAGCCCGACCGCTTCGGCTGTGTTTAAGAGCGTGGTGGCAAGTGCATCGTCGCCCAAAACCTGTGCAGTGCCGATGCTCACCGCCGATGATGACGCGCTAATGCCTAAAATCAACGGGCCAGAATCGACATCCCCCCAACCGCCATCCACCCCATGCACATACTCGCGGATTGCGGGAACGCCTAACGGACGATCAAAAAACACACGGCGAAATTCTTGATATTGTGCCTCAGCGCGTGGGGGATCAATCTCATATAAAAAGCGGATGATCAAACTTTGTGAGGTACTTCGCACGTCATCAATAGCCACCCCATCAGACGCGCGGACTTCATGAGGCAACAAGCCCGTTTGCGGGTCTGCCAGCGCAAACGCTTCGTCTAACCATGTCTGGATAAAGTCTGCATATTGGGGTGCAAACAGCGTGTCGTGAAGTTGGATGGACGCGACGGCCACCGTCGAATCGACAGGCCATGAACGCCCCGGGTAAGCCGTTAAGAATGGGGTCGTATTCGCTTCAAAAGCCGAAACCAACGCGGCGACATCTTCTTGGTAAACGTTGACCCGCGCAGGATCACGTTCTGCATCCGCTTGCAAGCTCAAGATGCCACCTAAAAGCCATAAGCGCCAGCCTTCATAAAACACGCCATAAGGTGGGGTCAAAAAACTTGAGAACGCTGAGCGTCCGCGTGCAGAATCCACTCGAGCATAAGCAAATTCGGCTTCGGTAAGCGCTTGATCGCGCAAGAGATCATCTTGTAACCCTACGTTGACCCATGCCATTCCGTACAGCACATTAGTGAAAAAATAGCCTTCGGGGAAATACGATTGCATCTCAACATCGCGGTTTTGATCTAACGCACTGCGAATGAATCGTAACTGAGGCAACACTTCGGACTCAAATCGTTCGTGGGTATACACCCCACTGCTGTGCGAATACAAACGCACATTCATCACCACCCATAAAATCGTGAAGGGGATAATCCCCATAATCAATACAAGCCCGAACAGGATTTTTCGCATCATCAATGACCTAATGTGTATAGGTAATATTTTTCGTTATACAACAAAAAGGTCAACCCTGCCGTAATTTCGGGCAATACAGTAGACTAACAGCTCAATTTGATTAGGAGAAACAGTGCGATGATACAATCCCCCCACCTTATCATCCTTGCAGGCGGTTCGTCCTCTCGTATGGTTCCCATTCAGCAAAAACAGCTTTTACGTTTTGGCATGGAACCTTTGCTAGTCAGCCAAATTCGACGCTTGTACGCCTTGGGTTTCAGCCAAATGACGATTGTCGCCAGCCAAGATAATCACGCTGAAATTGGAGCCTTGACCAGCAATTTGCATGGGATTGAGATTCAAATTGCGATTCAAGATGAATCTAAGGGGATGGGCGACGCAATTCTGAAAGCACTCCCTCTTTTACACGACCCACAAAATACGCCGATCTTCATCACACAAATTCATGATGTCGTCGATGATGAACTGTATATTGATATGCTCAATGCCTTCCGCGCTGACCCGACAGCCGCCTACGCCGCAGGCTATGAACGTGAAGATTATTTCCCCGGTGGTTATTTCATCGTGAACCCCGAAGGCAGGCTCACGGGGATTGTTGAGAAGCCCGGGGCCAACAACCGCCCCAGCAACTTGGTGAATATCGTCGCGCATATCTACCCCAACGCGGCGCAATTAGCCGATGCGCTCGACACCACCTATAACCATGAAAACCCCACAGACGATCATTATGAACAGGCGATGGATGTCCTTATGAAGACAATCGTCTTTAAAGTTGTGCCTTATCGGGGGCCTTGGAGCGCGCTGAAATACCCGTGGCATATTTTGGATGTCATGAACTACTTCTTGAACAAAATCAAAGGTCAAAATATCGCTGAAAGCGCGTATATCAGCAAAACCGCCACGATTGTGGGCGACGTTTATATTGGCGAACGGGTGAAAATTTTCCCCGGCGCGGCAGTCGTCGGCCCTGCTTACATCGGCGCGGACACGGTGATTGGCAATAACGCGCTGGTGCGTAACTCGATGGTCTTGAACCATTGTGAGGTTGGCTTCACCACCGAAGTTGCTCGTAGTTATGTTGCAGATAACTGCTCGATGCACGCCTGCCGTGTATTAGATTCGGTCTTTGCTTCGGGTGTGAATTTTTCGGCGGGGTGTACAACTGCTAACTTACGCATTGACCGTTCGAACGTGCCGAGCGTCGTCAAAGGTCAAAAGGTAGACAGTGGACGGGATAAACTCGGCGCGATCATCGGCGAAAATGCCTTTCTTGGCGTTGATGTGATGACCATGCCAGGCGTAAAAATTGGCGCGAATGCGAAGGTTGGGCCGGGCACGCATGTGCATCACGATCTCAAAGCGAACACGCGCATCTACGTGAAACAAGAAGTTGTGATTGTTGAGCCTGAAGAAAAGTAAGAACACATGATCTATTTTGCATCTAATATAGGTATGAGAGGATTGTGATGATGCCGATGATTTTAGAACCGTCTTTACCTGAAAATTTTAAAGTTCTTTTTATTGTTGCTCACCCTGATGATATTGAGTTTGGGGCGGCGGGCAGTGTTGCCTCATGGACTGATGCAGGGGCGACAGTCACCTATGTCATTGTGACCAATGGCGCGGCGGGTAGTAATGACCCGAACATAGATATCCATGAGTTGATCCTCACACGGCAAAAAGAACAGCTTGAGGCCGCCGCGCATGTAGGAGTGACGGATATCCGCTTTTTAGGCTATCAGGATGGAGCCTTACAACCCACGCTAGAGCTTCGCCGTGACTTGACGCGGATCATCCGCGAGGTGAAACCGAATCGTGTGGTCATCCAAGACCCAACGACCATCCTCGTCGAAAACTTAGCCGACGAAAGTGGGGATTATATCAATCATCCCGACCACCGCGCAGCAGGTGAAGCCGCGCTGTATGCGATCTTCCCAAGCGCGGAAACCCGTCCTATATTTCCCGAATTATTAGCCGAAGGGCTTGACCCGCACCACGTCCAAGAAGTGTATTTGGTCATGTCCAGCACGCCCAATATCGCCGTTGATATTTCGAATCACACCGAGCGTAAATTTAAGTCTTTATTGGCGCACCGTTCCCAATTGGATGAGAGTGTGCGCCCAATGGTCGAAGCGTGGGATAAAGTCACTGGCGCGGAATTAGGCGTTACCAGCGCAGAATCATTCCGCAAACTGCGCTTCCCCAGATAGTTTTGAGTTACGAACAGGTTAAAAAACAGACGAGTTTGGTTAGCAAACTCGTCTGTTTTTTATTTCTCTATGGATGCACCTCAAGCAAGTCTGAACCCGCTTGTTACAGCTCGCTATCTGCTTGCTTTTGATCCGCTTCGTCATCAAACCCAAACGGCGATTCACGACGGAAAAGGTCGATCGTCTGCTGTTCGAGTTCCCACATTTCCATCGCTTCCCGTTTCTTAAATAGAGTCTCCAAGCGTGGATAATCAGCGAGATATTCTCTCGTCCATTCTTGTGCAAACTTGCCGTTACGAATATCTTCCAACACCAATTCCATCATGCGCTCGATACGAAAATCCAGTTCTTCGAAGCGTTCATAACGCGATAACGTCCCGTACTGTGCTGTCAAAGAACTGAGCTTGAGCGCGTTCATCATCCCGATTTGTGCGGATTGGCGTAGATAATCACTCGTTTCGCCAGAAAGATACATCTCTGTAAAAACCGCTTCCGGTGGATACCCCATGCGCATCAACAACTGCACGCCTAACGTCACGGCTTGATGCAGAATCGGCAAAATCGCCTGTTGCATGAACAAGTCTAATTCAGCTTCTTGTTCAAAGCGCAGTTCGACCGCCCCCCATCGTAAAGCGCCAATCGCTTTCGCAATTGCCAATACGGTCGGCCAAGTATGACTCGACGCATCTTGGGCAACGGCGACAAAGCTAGAGAACCCTTCATCTGAGATATAACGATGACGTACCCCCGCCCCGACGGTTCTGGGCGATACCAATCCAACATCGACAAAAGAAGGCGGTTCGATCAGCCCAAACGCGATGTTATACGCACTGCTGAAAATCAACGTATGACCGCGCCGTAAACGCGGGGAAACTTCCTCTAAATAGACTTTGGGCATTTCTTCGTCACGAAACATCAACAAGATGATTTCGGCACGCGCGACCGCTTCACCAACATCCATCACCGTGAAGCCCTCACGAATCGCGATCTCACGCTTTTCTGCTGAAGGTTCGGTCACAATTACCCGCATGCCACTATCGCGTAAATTGAGCGCTACAGGGCGCCCCATATTGCCATAGCCCACCACCGCAAACAACTTGCCTTCAATGACATTGAGATTGCCATCTTCTTCGTGATAAATCACCGACATAGGATTTTCCTGTTACAATCGCGGAAATGAAGTCACTATTCGACTTTCGCTGAAGGAGTATTGCATGTTGAAACGATACCTTGTCCGCATGGGAATCGCAATCCTCGTCTTTATGAGTTTGGCTGGCTGTGCAGGTGGTGGTAATTTATTTGGCGAACCCGCCCCAACAGAGATTCCATTTGCCCGCTTTACTTCTCAAGATGTGTTGAACGCCTTTTCGACCGCGGGCATCACCATTGAGGTGATTCAGCGTGAAATGCTGATCGGACGCGACGCTCCTTCTACGTTCATTGATCGTTACACCTTCCAAGTTCCACGCATCGCGCCTTCCGGCGGTCAACTTTTGATCTTTGAAAATGAGGCAGGCCTCGCCGAGTGGGAAAATTACATCTCGCGTCTACGGGCGGACGTGGCCACACGGCGCGATGTCTCTTATGTATACATCAATAGCAACGCGCTGGTGCAGGTCAACGCCAACCTTACCCCACCAGAAGCCAATCAATTTCGCGATGCAGTAGCGAGTTTAGGAAACTAATTTGGGGATGCGTGTAAATCCGTTTTCCCAAGCGGATGATAAACAACTAAAAATCACCCCTCATCTGATATTGGATGAGGGGCGTTAAGTCAAACTTTGTGAATAAAATCCCCTCTTGCCCACTCACCCACTTAAAAACTTAAAATGCGAAATTGTCCATGATGGTTCTTGATTCTAGGCTTATTTTTTAGCAGGATTGGCACATCAGATCGTTAGTGCCGTTTGAAATAGAGGATACACCCATGAAAATCGGTATTTTGGCGCTTCAAGGCGCTTTTATAGAACACAAAAAAATGCTCGAAAGTTTAGGCGTAGAAACGGTTGAAGTCCGTTTACCCGAACACCTCGAAGGTTTAGATGGCCTGATCATCCCCGGTGGAGAAAGCACCACCATTGGCAAACTTGCCACAACCTATGACTTGATCGAACCCTTACGCAGTTTTGCGTCATCTAAACCGACGTGGGGAACGTGTGCGGGGATGATTTTTCTGGCGAAAGATATCGGCATCGACCGCCAGCCCATCCTCAATTTAATGGACATCAAGGTGAACCGCAACGCTTTTGGTCGTCAGGTGGACAGCTTCACCACCCCGCTCCATATTGAGCCACTGGGGGACGCACCTTTTGAGGCGGTTTTCATCCGCGCGCCGATTGTGACCGCTATTCTAAGTGATGAGGTCGAAATCCTTTCCCAATTATCGGACGAGCGCATTGTTGCAGTTCGCCAAAATCACCTATTGGCAACGGCATTTCACCCTGAATTGACGCAAGATTCGCGTTTGCACAAATATTTCCTTGACATAACGCGGGAAAAACACGTATAAAAACAATAGCTAAAAATCACCTTTTCAATTTTAAAGTTGGTGATACAATATCGCGCGCTGGTTTAAGTTAGAATGACGAGTATCTAAACCCGAATTTTGTAATAACTTGTGAGAGTAACTAATGATTGACAAACCCTTCCGTTTCTTAGATCGTAATGATTTTGGTGAAGAAGATTTCGAAGAAGACGAAGAATTCGAAGTTGAAGAAGAAGAAGACGAATTCGATTTTGAGGAAGAAGAAGACGACTTTGATGACGACGACTTCGACTTCGATGAAGATTTCGATGATGAAGAAGATTTTGATGACGATGGCTATGATGACGATGAAGATGATGAGTACGAAGACGACGACGATTATTAATCGTTAAGGTTGTCAGGGTTTTCATTACTCTTAAATTGTAGTCATTGAAACAATTTACAAAAGTTGTTTCATCACGTCTGACTTCTTGCCGACGTTATATTTGATATTCCACTTACATGGGATATGGTTATAATCCCATGTAAGTTTGTCAAATAGACATTGGAGATGTGATCATCTATGAAAACGACACATCATATTCTGAAAGCCCTCTCCCTTGGGATGTTGATTGGTTTCACATTCCCAGTTTTTGCGCAAGACCCTCTCCCCCTCGGTGAAATAGCATCTTTTGAAGCTGGTGAGTTCAGCCTTTTGGCAACCACCACCGTCAGTGAGCGCCTACTGGTCGCCGACGATGCCAATGATGAAATTCGCATTTTTGATATTAGCAACCCCAGTCAGCCTCGGTTGGTGACCACAGTCCCGCTTGAAGGCTCACCGCGTTCGATTGCAGGCGGGGACGAATTTGGGCTTGTGGTTGTTGAAATTGACGACCAAGCGATCTTACAAGTCATTTTCCCAAGTGGCGGACGGCGCGAAGTCTGGGAAGGGATTCCCTTAATCGACCTGCCGACAGCGGACTTAGACTTGACCATCAATGCAGAATCGACGTGGGGGCTTTTAGCCAATACTTCGACCATCGGCATCCTTGAGATTGTGGCTTTTGACAACATCAATTCGCGCTTTGAACGTCTTCAATCGACAGCAACAGGTTTGTTTCAAGATCACGTTTTTAGCGCTCAACCTTCAGGGGAAGTGTCGATCTTCGCTTTAAGCGCAGGGCCAGATTGGGACGAAACCGAAGAAATTGATTTTGAAGGCGAGATCAACAATTTCAATTTTTCGGCAGAACATGACTTAGGGATCGCCTTGATGGACGATAGCATCGTGCTGTTCTCGTTAAGCGATGCGAATATCCTCAGCCAATTCGACCTCGACACAGCCTATTCATCTACCGCGTTTATTGAAAGCGATGATGAACAATGGCTCAGCCTGCTCTCTGCCAGAGGAAACGAGTTACGTCTGCTCGACATCACCAACCCTGATGAAATTGTTGATCTCGGCACACGGACGTTGGACGTCCCGATTCGCGATTGGGTCACGTATCACGAACTTTTCATCACCACCAATGGGCAGCAGGTCAATTTTCTGGCGGCAAACCCATAGAAATTTTTAAGTTTATTTTTATGCCCCAACGGGTATAATTGTAAGATGAGTATTGCTTGTGATGTTGAACCATCAATACTTTTTTGTTTGCTTAATCAAGCGAAGGGTTTAATGGACGCTGGTAGTCAATCTTCAGGACAATGGCAGCCGCCGTTAGGTAGCGGCAGTGACGTAACCTAGACCACCTCTCTCCTATCAACCAACGAGGCTGGCCTGCGCACTGCCGAACCCCTTGATGGGTCAACGCCTCGGTGAAACTCCATGTTCCACAACTTTATACGGCTGTTTAACAGGAAGTCGCACAAGTTGACGTACAGTTCTTAGCGTCTGGTGTTCTTTCTCAGATTGTTTTACTGTGGAGGGGTCTCATGTACAACGAAGTCTTACTCAACCGCCTGAATATGCCCGTTGATGATGAAGAAATCATGGATCAGGAAATTCAGGATTTGATCGATGAGATCGAAGAATTAGATAGTTTGCTCAGCCCTGAAGCCCAAGAATTGATTCGCGATTTACGTCCTTATATCGTCACCGATGACGTGTACGAAGATATTGATGAAAATGCTTCGCTCGGCGACCGTATGGCTGATAAGATCGCGACCTTTGCCGGAAGCTGGAAATTCATCATCGCCTTCTCGCTCGGCATGGCGGTCTGGATGAGCATCAACCTATATATTGGTGAAACCGCGTTTGACCCCTATCCGTTCATTCTGCTCAATCTGAGTTTGAGCACCGTCGCCGCCCTTCAAGCCCCTGTCATCTTGATGTCACAGAACCGACAATCAACCAAAGACCGCGCCGTCGCGGAAAATGATTATCACGTCAACTTGAAGAATGAAGTTGAAATTGCCGACTTGCACCGCAAAATGGACATTCTGACCGACGCGCTTACCATGCAAACCCGTTTAGTTAACGCGTTGGTGGAAGCACGTCGGCGCGAACTGAATGCGGTTCGCCGCAATTTAGAATCTGTCCGTCGGCAAGAACCCGAAAACAACCCACCTTTAACCCGCAATTAGTTTGGGAAGATTTTGCCCGGGTTCAAAATGTTCTTGGGGTCGAGCGTGGTTTTGAGCATGCGCATCACGTTGAGCGATTCGCCATGTTCGCGTTCCATGTACTGCGCTTTGCCTAACCCAACCCCGTGTTCACCGGTAGCTGTCCCGCCTAATTCCAGCGCTTTGAGGACGATGAGCTTATTCAACAGCATCGACTTTTCGTATTCCGCATCGTTGGCGTAGGGGAATTCAACATGCACATTTCCATCCCCCGCATGGCCGATCATATAGGCCGTGACCGCGTGTTCTTTTTTGAGCGTCTCTACATAACCAATCAATGCAGGGTATGCGCTGATCGGCACAGCGACATCCATGATAAAGAAGTGTTTATCGGGGTGTGAGCGCACCATAATTTCATACGAGTGATGGCGCGCATGCCACAGTTGTTTTCTTTCAGCGGTATCGGTCGTTGCGCGGAAGCTGAGCGCGCCCAATTCATCACAAATTTCTTGTACCATCGCCAGCCCTGTCGTGAGCGTGTCTTGATGCACTGCATGAAATTCCATGAACAACGTGGGCGCAATGTCTAACTCAATGCCGACATGCTCGCGTAACATCGCAATATGGGTTGCGTCGATCAACTCTAACGCGGCGGGGTCAAGTCCACTTCCGCGCACCGCGACCACCGTTTCAACCGCAGTCTCGACATCAGGGAAAGTAGCCACCACCGCGCTCATCAAACTGGGCACAGGGACAAGTTTCAAAACGGCTTCGGTGATTATGCCTAATGTCCCTTCACTGCCCACAAACAGATGAAGCAGGTCATAGCCAGAAGACTGTTTTACAGAACGTGATCCCACATCAATCAGGCGACCATCGGCGAGTGCGACTTGCATCTTTAGGACATTATCTTTGCTTGCGCCGTATTTCACCGTGCGGATGCCCGACGCATTATTGGCTAACATGCCCCCAATGGTGGCGTTTGCGCCCGGGTCGGGCGGGAAAAACAGACCATAACGCGCCAATTGTGCGTTGAGGTCTTTATGGCCAATGCCGGGTTGAACGCGCACTTGGAAATCTTCCGCGTACACTTCGATGATTTTATTCATCCGCTCAAACGACATGAGGATGCCTCCATAAAGCGGGATCGAACTGCCTTCTAGTCCAGTGCCTACGCCCCACGCCGTCACAGGGATATTGTGGGCGTATGCTAATTTCATCACTTCTGAAACAGCCTCGGCGGTCAAAGGGAACACGACGACTTCCGGCGCGTGTGCCTCATGATGCGATTGGTCGCGCGCATGTAGATCAAGTTCTGCTTGGGCAGTGCTGATGTTTTCAGCGCCGACAATTTGGCTTAACGCTTGAAGAATATCTGGGGTGATTGCTTGGTAATCTGCATTCATGAAATTGACCTAATACGAGACAATATGCTGATAAAACTTATTTTCTTTTGAGTACGGCGCCATGTGTGAGCGAAGTGAAGCCACCACCATACGGCACATAGATCGGGCGCAAATCTGCCAACAAGGTTTGAAAGTCGCGGTGGACAATGCGCTGGTTTACGATCTCTAAATAGCCTCCATACGAGCGGAAGGCCTCTTGAACAAACTCGGGCGAAAGCCCTTCATCCCATTTCCAGCGCGCCGTCGTGTAAAAATAGTAGATGGGAAACAGCGTCGCTGAAAGTAGGGTCAGCCCACGTTTTGAATATTCCCACAAGGGAAGGCCGATCTGTGCGCCCGCTTCGGCCATCAACACCAACGCTTCCACTGACTGTAAATTTCGCAAAAACGAATTTTTACTTTTGAGGCCGACGGCTTCGCGAATATACCCTTGTGGGTGGATATCGTCATCAATCGCTTGTTGATAGCGTTCTATTCCCTTTTGAATCGCGGTTTCATCTTCTAACACGATGCCAAGCAGGAAATAAACCAACTGCAAGCGGAGGTTCTGTACGAAGTCATCACCAACATGGGTTGACACTCGCTCAACTCGTTCAACCAACGGGGACATTAACATGCTGACTTGTGCCATCTCCAATGATTGTTCAACGCGAAGCATCTCAAAGAGTTGAAGCAGAGAAATGAGTTCGCCAAGTTCAGCGTTGACCCCGTCTTTCGGCTCAGAGGTGACGCTGTTTTGCCACCGCGCAAGGAAATTTTCCCCACGCTGTAAGTCAGGCACGATCAGCGCCTGTAACGTATTGAGAAAAAGATCATTGGCTGGGGCGTTCTCTAAAAAGTCAAACGCAGGCTTAAGGTGTGATTTCTCTCGCTGAGCCACCGCCTGCGTCAACTGGTCTTGTGAAAAAAATAATCCAAAATGATTCATCAAAGTCATTGAATTTTCAGCACACAATTCATACACAAAAGAACAAAACTTTCATTAGTATAGCGCAATCAGCATAAATTCACGGTGGTGATATGACCGCTTCCGATGCAAAAAAAAGACATTTATCACCTAAAAAAGCGACTATATGTTAAGATCACAGTAGGTCTTTATATGTGGTAGAAAGTCCCATAACATGGATGAACACTCAATTCCCAATAAACCACCGCATGATGAGCCTTCAAGCGAGCCATTACGCTCACCGATTCGTCCCGTACGCCCTGCTGACGAAACGGATGTCAATTCACAGCTACTGAACGCGGAAGCACCGCCCATCCAAGGGGATGGCAGTCCTAATTTATCGAACCCACAACAAGCGATTAAGACCTTACGCTCAAAGATGAGCACCCTCGCAGAAGAATTTGCCACGGGCAAAATCAACCGTACACAGTTTGAAGTGTTATATAAACGGTTTACCGAACAGCGCTCTTTAGTCGAAATGTTGATCAACCGCGAACCGGAAAGCGACTCATGGCAGCAGGTGGTTTCTTCCAAAGGACAGACCACGTTTTTACGCAGTCAGTTTGAAGCCCAACCCGTTTATTTTGGAATCTTCCTTCATGACGAGCACTTGCTCATGGACAGCTCGCCTAATGAATCCATCCACAATTTTTTAGGGCCGTTGATTAACAAAGTCCTCAAAACACCGAACCGCCCCCCACTTAGCTTAGGGAAGCGGGCGTTGACCTCACCGCATTGGCTGGTCTTAGTCGTAGGTCAATATTCGGGGACGGGCGTCGTGTACACCTTAGAACCTTCGCTGGCACAGGCGAAACAAGTGCGCGACTTGCACGCAGATTTTGAACGCGCGAATCGAATCCATCTTTCCAGAAACTGGATTTCGCCCGACCGTATGGTATTTCCACAGCGAGAATTAATTGTTGGAATGCGTTAGTTTTTGGAGTGTGACTTCACTAATGGCAGCGGTTTCATCTTCGCGATGCTCGTCACACAGATCATCCCAGACATGGCGAATACCACAGTCCCCTTCGCGTTGATCCCTACCGGCCCTATCGCGGCATTGGGGATGAACGAACCGCTCATCAACTGAGCGCGTTTTGAATCTGCGATCAAGTCCACCGCAAACCGTTGATGCGTAGGCACTAAGGTTTTACCGCTGTAAACCCGTAGCACATTGGATTCTAAATCGCTCATGATCACATATTTGCCGTCAGGGGAACTGGCGACCGCGCCGACGCCAAAGGGGGTTTCCGTCGTGTGCTGTATCTTCCCTGTCTTATCCATGACAACGGCACGCTGACCGTTCGAGATCAAGATCAAGTTGGCTTGGGCATTGAGGATGAGCGCGGGGCGGTTATCCACCTCAAACGTTAAGCCTGTATCAAACGTACCGAGCCGTTGGGCGCGGTCGTACAAGATCAATTTCCCCGCAGTGGTCAAAACGCCGACCAAAATCTGTACAGGGTCCATCGCCACTAAAAGCGGACGGGCAGACTTTTCTAGGTCGAGGGGGGTTTCTGCATCCCCTTCTACGAGGATGAGTTCACGATTGCCAATGATGTAAAGCTGAACGGTACCATCACGGTTGTTATATAACATCCCGTGTGCGCTTTTAATTTGGGGGAGACACATCAAGTTAGAGGCGGTGTATTGTTTCCGCTGTTCGTCGGCGGCCTTTCCATGCCGAACCGTCAAGTCCAACGCGGAGAGCGTCGCTTCCCCAGCCAATGCACCCGTTTGCAAATCGAGATACGTCACCCGATCTGCCAATGTCCATGCAGCCAAAAGAGAGGGTTTATCTGGCAGTATATCTAACCGTCGGATGGGGCGGTCTGATAAATAAAGTCGCCATGCCATAGGTGTTAATTCACGTTCAGTAAATGAAATTTAAACAGCAGGTGTTCAAACGACATAGAGAGCAACGATCATCTATGTACAATACCGCATTTTAGCATGAATGCGTAATCCGATGACATTTCTTACCAAAGTCTTAATTGCAAACCAACAATTTGTTTACAATTCAAACGTCATCACTCAATGTGAATTTCACCACGCGGAACATTGAGCGTGTAATACACAACATCCGTCGCGGTGATGATATTGCGCGATTCTAAAACGTCATCCACCAAGTAATTATAGACCGTCGCATCAAATTGAGGTTGAATCCCGCTTCTACCCCGTTGTAACTGAAGGCGTGCCGCTAAGGTTTCAGGGATAAAGAGCGTCAGGTTACCTTGTCGGGTGGCCAATGTCCCTTGCGAAACACTGCCCGACGTGAGCACAGGGCGATATTGAGGCAGCGTGACGAGTAAATTCCCCTGTTGAATCTCCGCATTGAGGCGTTCAAGTTGGGTATCGCTCAAGTTCAAAATGACAGTGCCTTGTCCGCCGTTGATCGAAATATCCAACGGGACGTTACTAGGCACTTCAAGGCGTAATGTCCCCCGCCCGACCGATTCTAATAACGGAATCCCTTCCGTCGTTTGTTCGGTGAGTTGGAGCGTCGCTGAACTGTCGTCGGCTTCTGTGTAGGCAACCTCAAATTGGTTTTGAACACTGCCCACAAATTCACCCGTCACATGGTCATTGGCAAGCGAACGTAAGACTTCAACTTCGGTAGTCAGCGTGGTGATATCAACGCGCAGAAGGGTTAAATCTGACGATAGGGTTTGCTGAATCGGCTGTTGATTTTCGGTACGGACTTGGCTTGCGCGTTGGGTGAACGCGCTGTTGGCGATCACCGCCACCAGCCCGACGCTCAGCACCAGCGCGATCCCATTACTGAGCGGAACACGTCCCCGTAAAAGGTTGGCTAAACCAAACAAGACGAGCAACGCAGGCGCGGCGCGCCAGATCAAATCTACCACCGACGCGGGAATCAACCCTAACGTTTGCCCAGCAAAAAACAGACAGACAGCAAGGACGACCAAGCCTAATAATAAATAGGTGCGGCGCTGTGTTTTCAAGCCCGCCCTCCTAGTTGACGTAAGAAAAAGACACCACTCAAAGCAACTGCAAGGATGGGCATAGTGAGGTCAGCCCCATTTTGATAGAGGGTAGCGCCTTGTGTGCGGGCAACCCATAAGCCAAGTACCAGTACGATCAACAGCAATGCAAAGATGAAGGGAAACCCACCTTTGCGACGAATCACCAATGATTCTTGGGGGACAAGCCACCATAAGAGAAGATACACCGCGACAAAAATGCCACCAGTGACAACAGATAGAACCACAAATACGATACGCACCCACCATGGGTTGAGCTTCATCTGTGCGCCCAAGCCGCCGCAGACGCCCCCTAAAACCCGATTGCTAAAACTTCGCGTCATAGCCATTTTCTCTCACAGCTAAAGATGGTGTTGTACATCATTAGGGATAGCAAAAACAATAGAACGTCCACATAAAACGTCGGTTCACTATACCGCTTTTACCCATTTTTGGGCAACATGGAACTCTCTGATTCCCGAAAAATAAGGGGGATAACCCCTTTTAATTACAGGTTTATTTCAGGTTATGGAGGCGTACAACCACGCGTAATTCCCCAAATTCAAGTTCATCACTGTTGCGCAGGCGATACGGGCGATGCGCCACAATGCGAAAGCCGTTGATGCGCGTTCCGCTGGTGCTGTTTAAATCTTCAATCCATACGGCTTGACCATCAAAGGTGAATGCCGCATGGCGTCGCGAAACGCCCTGCTCTGCCGCGCCTTGTTTCGTCAGGTCGATGTGAATTTCTGTAGAGTCGCTATCACTGCCACGCCCCACCACTAAACGCGGTTGTAAGGGGATGCTCAGCGGTAAATGGGAACTGCCGTAAAAGCGCAAGATCAATCGTGGCACATTTTCGTTGGGGTCTGGGGCAATTGTTGTAGGGGGTGGTGTTTTTGATGCTGGCTTACGCCGGTTAAAAATAAACGACATGACAAACTTTCGACCTTTACTGAAGGTAAAATGCAACGATGTTCTCTTGATCATAACATAGCTTCACCACCCTAGAACAATCAACATTGGCAGGAACCTTGAGCTTTCGTACAATCAAAGAGACAAAGAACAATCTAGGATTTTTCATGCGGAAAGTTTGGCTGCTCACATTCCTCTATCTGATGTTCACCAGCGTGACGTGGGTTTCTGCCAGCGACGTCTTACAAGGCGACGACTGTACCATTAACGCAGAGACGAACATCGAAGGCAATCTGTATGTTTTATGTCGCCTGCTCACCATCGAAGGCCGTGTAGATGGCAATATCATAGGGGCAGTGGTCACAGCCAGCATTACGGGCGAAGTTACCCAAAGTGTGTATCTTGCGGCAGGCCGCTTGGATGTCTCTGGCACCGTCGGCGGGGATGTCCATTTCATCGGCGGGACGGCCAGCATTCTCAACGGCGCACAATTCCCCAACGAACATAGTGATATTCTCGCCTTCAGCGTCAGCACGTTGATTGATGATGCGACCCTGAACGGAACCGTCACAGGCGCGGGCTATCAATTATTGCTCCGTGGGGATGTCGCGGGCGAAGTCCGTTATTGGGGGTCAGCGCTCGAAATTGATGGCCGTGTGGATGGGAACGTAGACGCATCAGTTGGCGATCCGCAATCTGGCGGGATTCCTGAGTTACGCACCTTGCTCACGCCCTTTAGCATTGATCTGGTTGTGCCGGGTCTGCGCGTTTTCCGCGATGCCACGATTGAAGGCCAACTGAATTATATCGGCCCAACCCAAGCCTTGATTGAAACAACGCTGGCCGAAGAACCTATTTATACACCCTTATTCACGCCGACCAGCCTCCTCCCCATCCAAACTGATGATGAACAAGCGTCGATTGGCCTACGGGGTTACCTCACCCAAGTGATTCGCGAATTCTTGACGTTATTTGTCGTCGGTTCGCTGATTTTGTTCATCGCGCCGAATTTGGTACGAAGCCCGATCCCGCGTTTAGAATCCCATTCCTTAGCCAGTATCGGTTTAGGAACAGTCACTTTTGTATTCTCGTTTCCCTTCTTTTTAATCCTTCTCATCTTGATGACGACGCTGGCCGTGGTGATCGCCACGTTACAAGTCAACGAGCTTTCTTTGATCTCGTTTGTCGTCACGGTGATCGGCAGTATCAGCTTATGGGGTATTTTTTATCTGGTCGCGTTTTTTGTATCGCGCATTATCGTTAGTTTCCTCATCGGCCAATGGATGATCCGCAGGCTTTTAGGCTCAAATTTACCCGTTCAAGACCGCCGACGGATTCGCGTCTTGATGATGTTTGTGGGCGCGCTGACGTTTGCCCTCGCCGTCTCATTACCGATCATCGGTTGGATGCTCAACTTGCTTGCCTTATTTGGAGGCTTGGGGGCGTTGACGGTCATCACATGGCGCGAGATCGAATACCAGCGTACAGGCCGTCCGGTTCAAATGCGCCGTCCTAATACCGTCCGCCGTGACCCCAGTTTACCTCGCCTGCCCGACGATGATAGCAATGCGCCATCGCTCATCACACAGCGCGCGACGTTAAACCGTCAACGGCCCGGCATGGAAAACTTACCTGAAGGGTTTCAATGGTGGGATTAAAAAGCGGATAAGCCTTTTTTCCATCGCATGTGTATATAAAATGGCCGAACAGCCAAACCATTCAGTCATCTTTAAGCGACATAATAGGATGATGCTGTAGAGAGTTCATTCTGAACCACACCTTAAGGACTGCGTTTTTATCATGTCACGCCGACAACAACTTATCGTCTTAGCGGGCGTTCTCATCAGTTTGGTCTTTTTATTTCTCGCCTTCCAAGGTTTAAACCCGGGGGATGTCATCGGGGTGATTGGCGAAGCAAATATCTTTTTGCTGATCGTCGCAGCGGTGTGGTATTTCCCATCCGTATTGTTGATTTCCAAACGGTGGGGTTACCTGCTTCACGGGCTGAAACCCCTTTCTGCAACCCAACTTTTCCCACTCGTTTGCATCGGCTACATGGGCAACAATGTGTATCCCTTCCGCGCGGGTGAGTTCTTACGGGCATTTTTACTCCAACGCACCTATAAAGTCCCCGTTGCTCAATCACTGGTCGTCACGGTGATCGAGCGCGTCTTTGATGGTTTGGTGATGCTCACGTTCATCTTATTCGGGTTATCGTTTCTCGACAGCACATCCCCTGAATTAGATTCGATTGTGCGCGTTGCCACCCCGTTATTTTTAGTGTTATTGGTCATCTTCATCGGCCTTGCGGCCAAACCTGACCTCCTGCGCAAACTCGTTGAGTGGGCACTGCGCATCTTGCCCGAAAAACTGCGCACCCCGCTGTTCAGTTTGAGCGAAGATATTCTGAAGGGGTTTGAAGGCTTTCGAAGCCCGCGTGACCTTGCGGGCGCGGTCGTTTTTTCATATGTATGTTGGGGACTGCAAGCAACCGTTTATTGGCTGGTGGCGTATGCGTTCAACATTGAGATTTCGTTTGCGACCTCGCTGTTATTGATCGGCGCGATCAATCTCGCAGGGTTGATCCCTGCTTCGCCGGGTCAAGTTGGTATTTTTGAATTTTTCACCATCGCCGTATTAGGATTGGTAGGGGTTCAAGAAATCCGTGCGACGGCATACGCAATCACCGTACACATTATTATTTGGCTCCCCGTTACGATTCTTGGGTTCTATTATCTCGTAAAACAAGGGCTAGGTTGGAACGCCATCACCAATGCCCACGCACTTGAAGAAAAGGCGGCACATTCATGAAAATTGCAATTATTGGCGCAGGGGTCGCAGGGATGTCCGCGGCGTGGGATTTTATTCGTGAAGGGCATGAAGTCTCGATCTTTGAAGCGGAAGACCGCGTTGGCGGGTTAGCCAGCGGTTTTAAAGACCCCTCATGGGATTGGACGCTGGAAAAGTTTTATCACCACTGGTTCACCACGGACAGCGACTTGTTACAACTCGTGGATGAAATGGGCGTGAGCGACCAAGTGATCTTCCCTCGCCCCAAAACCAGTTACTGGATTGACGGTAAAGTTGTCCGTTCCGAAATTTCCCCGTCGGCGATTTTCCTGCCGTTATCTTTCTTCGCCAAAATTCAATTTGGCCTCGCGGGTTTATTCATGAAGTTCACCCGCAATTGGAAAGCGTTAGAAAAAGTCACCGCGCACGAATGGCTGATGAAATATATGGGCGAAGAAGGATATAACAAGTTCTTCCGTCCCCTGCTGATTGGTAAGTTTGGTGAAGAATACCAAAAAGTGAATATGGCGTGGATGTGGGCGCGCGTCACCAGTCGCAGTCTCAAACTTGGGACGTTCAAAGGCGGGTTCCAAGCCTTCTTAGACACCCTCGCGAAACAACTGACGGATAAAGGGGTGAGAATTCACTTGCATACCCCTGTCCAATCAATTGGTGAACAAGACGGCAAGCCCACGCTCACCGTGAACGGCGAAACCACGGTGTATGATCGTATTTTGGCGACCACGTCGCCCAGTTTATTATTACGCCTTGCGCCCACGCTCAAAGACACGCCGTTTGGCAAAAATGCCGCGAGCTTACACAGCATCGGCGCGTTGTGCGTGGTGGCGACCAGCGATCATCAACTGCTGACAGACAACACGTATTGGCTCAATTTGCCCGCGACCAGCCCGAATAAACACGAAAGCCGTTTTCCCTTCCTCGCGTTGGTCGAACACACCAATTGGATGGACCGCGCACATTACAACGGCGACCGCATCTATTACATGGGCGACTATGTGCCTGTTGATCACGAATACTTCAAAATCAGCGATGAGGAATTGACACAACGATTCTTCGCCTCGCTCAAACAAGTAAACCCTGACTTTGATCCGTCATGGATTAAAAAATATTGGGTGTTCAGAGCGCCCTACGCGCAACCTGTGCCATATGTGAATCACAGTGAGCATGTGCCCCCATTAGAAACGCCCCAATCAGGGTTATTCTGGGCGAGTATGAGCCATGTGTATCCCTATGATCGGGGGACCAATTACGCGGTGCGTTTAGGGCGTGAAGTTGCTCAGAAAATGATGAAATGATGCGTAGAACCTTTACCATCCACACATTAACGCCCAACGATGAAACATGGATTGGGCAGACAGCGCGCCTACTGCTGAATGATTTCGGCAAGATGGCGCCCGGTGCATGGCCGACCTTTGACGAAGCGCTTGAAGAAGTTCAAGACGCTTTTGCGGAAGATCGCATCAGCCGTATTGCGGTGGATGATTTGACTCAAGAAGTCATCGGTTGGATTGGGGGCATCATCACCTACGATGGGAATGTGATTGAATTACACCCCTTAGTGACACGTACCGATGTTCAGCGCAGTGGGGTGGGACGGGCGCTTGTCGCCGACTTGGAAGAACACGCCCGACAACGCGGTACGCTGACAATCATGCTTGGGACGGACGACGAAACCGCGCTGACCACATTAGGCGGAAAAGATGTCTACCCGAACCCCCTACAGCACGCGATGGACATTCAAAATATTGACAATCATCCTTTTGAGTTTTATCAAAAATGTGGCTATGTGGTCATCGGCATCATTCCGGATGCGAACGGCTTCGGCAAACCTGACATCTTGATGGCAAAACGCATCCAACCCCTTTCGACGACAGATCATCAATGACCGCTGCGTGGATTGAAACCACTCGTCAGTTTGTGGAAACGCAGATGAAAGGAGATCATACCGGACATGATTGGTGGCATGTCTATCGTGTATGGCGAACCGCCATCCACCTGATGAACCTTGAGATCAGCGCGGGAAAGCATATTGACCCGTTAGTGGTTGAACTGGCCGCCCTACTACATGATGTATGGGATCACAAAGCCTATGGCGGTGATGAAACCATCGCCCCGCGTGAAGTACGGCGCTATCTCGAACAGCTCGGCGTTGATGAAGCGCGTACCGATCATATTGTCACGATCATCAAAGACTTGTCATTTAAAGGAGCGGGCGTTGCAACGCCGATGCACTCGCACGAAGGGATGATCGTCCAAGATGCGGATCGGCTCGATGCGATTGGCGCGGTGGGAATTGCCCGCACGTTTGCTTATGGCGGGGCAAAAGGCCGTGCCATCTATGACCCGAAGATTGCCCCCGACGCCCATCAAGATTTTGACCGTTACAAAAACAGCACCGCCCCAACCCTCAATCACTTTTATGAGAAGCTCTTACTGCTCAAAGACCGCATGAATACGGATGCGGCCAAACAAACCGCAATAGAACGACATGCGTTTATGGAGCAGTTCTTGAAACGCTTTTATGACGAGTGGGAAGGCGAGGCTTGATGATCCACGTAGAACGTGGCACAGAAGATGAATATGGTGAGTTGATCGCCCTTGATGGACGCCATGCGCTGATCACCCGTGCCATCAAAAATCGCCAGCTTATTCTGGCGCGGAAACACGGACAAACGGCGGGGTTTCTGATCTTTAATCAGTCGTTTTTTGAACAGTTTTTCATTGAACTGATCATCGTCAAAGCGGATGCGCGTCAGCAGGGTGTGGGCAGTGCCTTAGTGCGTTACTTTGAAAAGACCCATCCCGACAGCAAGATATTCACATCCACCAACCAGAGTAACTTACCTGCACAAGCATTTTTTGAATCGCTTGGGTTCGTCAAAAGTGGCTGGATCGAAAACCTCGATGCGGACGATCCTGAGATCATTTATTTCAAAGCGACGTAAGAGGTCACGCATCACACGTAAGATTCAACGTGTAGAAGGTGACAAATAACACAACCGAACCGTGTTGATTCGATCTACAGCTTTTGAGGTTGACATATTAAACTTAAACCATTGTCAGTCCATGTAATAAGGTGAAGGATTCCTATGAAAATCGTTGTCGTTGGAACAGGGTTTGTGGGGCTTCCCCATGCTGCTGTATGTTCCGAATACGGGCATGAAGTCTATGCGTATGACATTGATAAGCGTCGTATTGAGGCGTATCAATCGGGCGAACGAAGCCGAATTGAACATTATGTGAATGAACCCGGGTTGGTTGAAGTCATCAACGAAAACGTGGGAAAGTATCTCTTTTTCACAAGCGATATTTCTGATATAGTCGAAGGGACAGACGCATTTTTCCTCTGCTTGAATACACCGCCTAACCCGAATGGATCGTCCGACTTAACCTACTACGATACAGCGGTTGAATATTTAGCCCAACTGCTAGCGAAACGTAAAGATCAACGACGGGTTGTACTCATCAACAAGAGCACTGTGCCCATCGGCACGGCGCGTCATGCCGAAGCGATTCTCAGAAAACACGGCGTTAAAAATGTCGGCGTCGCCTCCAACCCCGAATTCCTTCCTGAAGGGGATGCAGTCGAACGGTCACGCCGTCCGGATCGTATTGTCATCGGGGCGGATACAGAAGACGACTTCCGTATTCTGCGCCGTATCTATTCCCAATTTGTGAACCATGTGCGTATTCGCTATGTTGAAACCACGCCGGAAACATCCGAAGCCATCAAATATGTCGCCAATACCTTGCTGCTCACCTACATCTCTTTCTGGAATGGCGTGGGCGCACGTTTAGGCGAAACTTTCGGCAACATCCGCATGGAAGACCTGAAGCGTGGGGTGACCGCCGACAACCGCATCAGCACTTGGGGGTCTTATGTCTCCAATGGCGCGGGCGGTTCATGCTTCGGGAAAGATATTCAATCGCTCATTTATCAATTCAAGTCACACGGGGAACCCGCCACATTACTAGAATCGGTTTATGACATCAACGAATACCAGAAAACCTATTTAGTTGACCGTGTCATGGCCGAAGCCAACATCTCACTTAATCAAAAGTCGGTCGCGTTATTGGGGTTGGCCTTCAAACAACGCACCAATGATATGCGGGATGCATCGTCGCTCAAGGTGGTTGAAGCGTTATTGGCGAAAGGTGTGCGTGAAATCCGCGCATATGACCCGATGGCACTCGAAGAAGCGAAGAAATTCTTCAGCCCTGAAAAGAACCAACTGTTCGAGAAGATCGTCTACTTTGATAATGTGCGCGACGCGCTCAAAGACAGCGATATGGTTTTTATTTCGACGGACTGGGAAGAATTCCGTGGGCTTTCTGGCACGATTGAAAGCACCGTCAAACCGCCCTATCTCATCATTGATGGTCGCCGTATGATCCCTGACTATCAAGAATTGGTCGCGGCGGGTTATGGTTTCATCGCGGTAGGGTCGCCGTATTTTGCACCGCAAGAGAAGCCCCTTTCCGAACCCCAAGCCGAAGTTACGCCCGCGGGCGATTAGGCATCAAGCGTAGTTTAAGAGGATCGATGAGCGGGTCAAGTAGCTTCATATCTCACTTGATCCGCTTTTTTTATGCTCCATAAAAAAGCCGTAAGAAATTTAAACGGCTGATGAATCTCTGACATATCTTCAGTTAAGATAGAGAGATTGCAAAAGTTTCTATACTCCAAGCATAGTTTTACGTCATCTTTTGTAGATACCTCCCCATCAAGTTTCGGGGAATTGATCTCCACAAGTGAAACAACTTATCTTAGTGATCTTATTTGCCCAATCGCTTCTCATAAAGAAGGAGATAACGCATGAGCAAAGTCACCCGACACGTCCTGAAAAACGGGATGGTCATCTTGCTCAAAGAGCAACATCATGCCCCAGTCATTAGTTGGTGGGTGTTATACCGCGTTGGAAGCCGCAACGAACCCACCGGCATCACGGGTATTTCTCACTGGGTAGAACACATGATGTTCAAAGGAACGGAAACATTTCCCGCGGGTTCGCTCGACAAAGCCATTGATCGGCTGGGGGGTGCGTGGAATGCGCAGACCTCATTTGATTACACGGCTTATTATGAAACCCTGCCTGCGGACAAAATCGACCTTGCGCTTCGCCTAGAAGCCGACCGTATGATCAACGCACAGTTTGATGTGGAAGAAGTCGAATCCGAACGAACAGTCATCATCTCTGAACGTCAGGGCATGGAAAACTCTCCAATGTTTTGGCTAGGGGAAGAAATTCAAGCCAGCGCGTTCCGTGTGCATGGCTATCATCACGAAATCATCGGCGACTTGACCGACTTACAAACCATGTCCCGCGACGATCTCTACAATCACTACAAACAGCACTACATGCCCAACAATGCGATTGGGGTTGCTGTGGGTGATTTTAGTTCACCAGAGATGTTAGCCCGTATCGAAGAATTGTACGGAAGCATCCCTGCGGGGGAAGCACCGAAATTATTCAGCCGCCCTGAACCCTCGATGAACGGCGAACGCCGTGTCCGCGTGGAACGACCGGGCGGTTCAACCTTTTTGGATGTTGCCTACCGCGCACCCGCCGCGACCGATCCCGACTGGTTTAAGCTGACCCTGCTCAATTCGGTACTGTGCGGGCCAGACAGCTTAGGGGGCGGTAGCATTGACAACAAGACCTCACGCTTATACAAGTCGCTCGTTGAGACGGAAATTGCCGCGGGGATGGATGGTGGCCTTACGCCTAGCATCGACCCCTTCTTATATTCGATCACGGCGACTCTACGCGATGGACGTACCCCTGAAGAAGCGGAAGCGGTCATCAACCATGAAATTCAACGCATCATTGATGGCGACATTACTGAAACTGAATTAGCCCGCGCTAAAAAACAATCGCGCGCGTTGTTCGCCTATGGAACCGAGCGCGTCACAATGCAGGCGTTCTGGTTGGCCTTCAGCGAAAACTTCAGCAGTTACGAGTGGTTTGAAACCTACGTTGAACAGCTTGAAGCGGTCACCTTAGAAGATGTGATTGATGTGGCGAAACGTTATCTGCGTCGAACAAACCGCGTTGTCGGGACATTCATCCCCGTACAACCCGAAATCGACGAAGTCCTCATGGAAGGCGAGGAAGAAGTGTATGAATAGCACAACGGCTTACTCTTTACCCGGCTCGCATAATATTGCGGATTCCACGTTAGCCAATGGCATCCGCGTGCTGGTCTATGAAAACTTCGCCACACAATCCGTGGTGATGTTAGGCTCCAGCCGTACAGGGATGCTTTACGAACCGTTTGAAAAAAATGGCCTCGCAGGACTGACGGCCAGCGCCTTGATGCGGGGCACCAAAAACCGTGATTTTGTCACGATTGCCGAAACCTTAGAATTCATCGGCACAGACCTCACAGTCAACAGCGGACAGCATCGCGGGGGCTTTTTTGGAAAGTCCCTCGCTGAAGATTTAAACGTCTTGGTCGATGTCGCCGCGGATGTCCTGCGCTATCCGTCTTTCCCCGCCGCTCAAGTAGACCGTCTGCGTGGGGAAATCATGACGGGGTTGTCGATTCGTCAACAGGATACGCGCTACCGCGCCAACCGCGCTTTTATGGAAACGCTTTATCCCGCGCATCATCCCTATCATTATGCTCAACGCGGAACACTCACCAGCCTGCCGACGATCACCTTAGATGATATTCAGCAGTTCCACCAAACCGTATACGGCCCGAAAGATATGGTCATCGTCATTGTCGGCGCGGTCAAAGCGTCGGATGCAACAGCACTGATCGAACGGTACTTTGGCGATTGGCAGAACCCCCATCAACCCACCGAAGCCAGCTTGCCCGACTTCCGCGTACCTGCGGAAACGGTCTACAACCGTGTGCCGTTAGCGGGCAAAACCCAATCTGATATTGTGATGGGCGTTCCTGGCCCGTCGCGCTTCTCGCCAGATTACATCCCCGCGTCGATCGCCAACAGCGTTTTAGGTCAGTTTGGCATGATGGGGCGGTTAGGAAAATCCGTGCGTGAAGAACTGGGCTTAGCCTATTATTCTTACAGCGCATTGGACGGGGGCATGGGGCCTGGCCCGTGGATGGTGGTCGCCGGCGTGAACCCGAAAAATGTTGATCTCGCGATTGAACGTTCAATGGATGAAATTCGCCGCCTCAGCACTGAATACATCAGCGAAGATGACCTGTCCGACAATCAAAACTATTTCACAGGACATCTGCCCTTGCAGTTGGAAAGTAACGAAGGCATCGCCAGCAGTATCCTCAACATGGTGAATTACAACTTGGGGTTAGATTATCTACTCACCTACCGTGAGCGGATTTTCGCCCTCACAAAAGAAGATATTCTGCGCGTGGCGCAAAAGTATCTCACCCCAGATGCGCTGGTGATCGGGATTGCAGGCCCGAGTTAGTTGAGCCATCCCGCATGTGAAAACGTCACATGCTCTCATGAGTTGTACAAGGCTTAGAAACAAAAAACCTTCTCAGTTACATGAGAAGGTTTTTTTTATTTGAATTATCTCTCAAGACGAGATCAGCGAGTCGTGCCTATAACAACGAATAGGCCATCTCTGCATATTGTTCAGCCGTCCCTTGGACAGGGATGTAATTGACCGAGTCGCCCAACGCTTCAAGCTCATCTTCGATGCGTTCTTGCAAGCGTTTTAAATCGCGGTTGGTCGGGTCAATCGCCAAAGCGGATTCTACCAACATATCCGCAATTTTGATGTGGCGCGAACTTTCGATCAACAACCGCACCAAATCGACTGTTGTGTTTGCAATCTCACTGGCGATTCCACTTTCAAACGCCAAGTGTAACGCCTGACGATAACATAACACCGCTTGCCCCAAGGGGTTTGATTGTCCCGGGGTCGGTTGTTTCGATTCGTGAGCGCGCATATACGCATAGCCTAAGTTGCCCAACTGGAGTTGTTCTTCTTCAGGGTCATGGACTTCACGGGCGATGTGTAACGCTGAAGAATGAAAGCTGATCGCTTCCGTCCAGCGGTCTAATTCACCGTATGCTGTCCCTAACCCGCCGAGAATACGTCCTTCATAATCGCGCCGTGATTGTTCACGAAACAAGGTCAAGGCACTTTCCCATGTTTGGATAGAGGCTGACGCTTCGCCCTCATCAAGTTGGGCATAGCCAATCTTGAACAACATGAGCGCTTCATTGCGTTTATCTTCGGTGGCGCGGGTCAACCCTAACGCTTGTTGATAAGCGGTGATGGACGCTTGGGTTTCGCCTAACTGCTGGCGGGCATCCCCCAACAGAGCCAATAAACGTAGGTGATTGATCTCACTGCCGGATTGTTGTGCTAAGGCCACCCCACGCGACGCATGCAAAACCGCCGCCTGTGTGTTTTCTGTTTTTAATGTGACTTTCGCTAAGGATTCCAAACACACCAACATGCCCGGAATATCATTCAGCGACTCGTACAGATTCAATGCTTCGGAATAACTGGTGATCGACTCGTTATCAATGTGGGCTTTTTCTTGGGCATGCCCAATCGACACCAAAATCTCTGCCAATTTGCGACGGTCATTTTGCTGGCGTGCTTGGTTAAACTCAGCGCGCAGACGGGCAATTTCCGCCGTATCAGACGGGCTGCTTGACAATGCGGATACGAGTGGACTTAGCGAAGAAATTGGACTGCTCTCAGAGAGTGGGGTCGAATCTGGAAGCGCATCGTCCAAAAATTCGTCTTCGTCGTCAAGGTCATCTAACGGGTCGATGATCAGCTTGAGCGATTCGTCATCATCTTCTTCATCGTCCTCATCATCGATTCCATCCAACGCATCGAGGAATTCATCTTCAATATCATTGATCTCGCTGGTCTCTTCCATAATCGGCTCTGAGGACTGGGTGACATCCATCATCGGCAGGACGTCGTCAATGCCATCGCCATCGGTATCGAGGTTGATATCTGATTCCAAATCGTCGTTGTCCAACCCGTCGATGAATTCATCATCGCCTTCGAGGATTTCAACGCTGTCTTCTTCGGTCAGTTCGGGTTCAAGCGCATCCACAACAGGCGAGATGACAGACGCTTCGGATGTAGCCGACGCTGTATGCGCAGGAAATGCGCTGGTAGAACTGGAGGTTAAGCGACGGATTTGTAACAGTTCATGGACATACCCGCGCTCGTTCACAAAGTCCCCTGCTTGGGATAACGCCACGACCAGCGGGTTCACATCACTTCGTTTGTCTTGGTCAGACGCCCACTTTGACGCCGCCAAGAAGTTGCTCATCTCGCTGGCGAGGGCATCAAAACCTTGATCGGAACCACTACTATGATCTTTCGCGTAATTCAAAATCGTGTCGAAGGCTTGCTGTTGCAAGGTATCTAAGCGCCCTTGCCCCCGTAACCATGTACGCGCAAATAGATGCACGGTGGGGTGTAAGGCGTAATAAGACTTGCCATAACGCTCAAATTTTTCGGCAAAATCAAGTCGGACGAGTTCGTTCATCAACCCGACGATTTTATCTTCCGGCGCCCCACCAATCTTGGCGATCAGCTCTGCTGATGCTTCCCCGTGAAATAGCGCACCGAGAATCAAGATCAAGCCCTGCTCTGCTTTGGATAATTTCTGGAAGCTGAGCGAAATGACCAACATCACAGGGTTGACGTTCGCGTTGTTCAACGTTGGCAACGCCTGAACAAATTCGGCAACCGTTTCTTGGCTGCGCTTGATCGCGCTCGAGGCGATACGAATCGCTAACGGGGAATGTCCTAATCTTTCAACCAACGCCAAAATATCCGCGTCTTGGTCGCGAGACATCATCCCCGCTTCATGGCGAAACAAAGTGGCGCTTTGATCTGGTTCGAGACGGCTAACGGGAATTGTGGACCATGAACCACTCAGCGCTTCTTCATGGGCGAGCAATACGCCGATGCCTTCACAACATTCGTCGATGAAGGCTTGCACAGGTTCAGCAGAAAAATGACCGTCAATCACAATCAGCGGTTGTTCTTCTTGAAGTCGATCCGCAACTTGATGGGCGAGCGCACTTGGGTTTTCGCTCTCCATCACCGCGCGGATGCCGTAGGCACGGCCAAGAGCCGCCACCAAGTCATTCAAGGTGGGTTCATGTACCCGTAACCAAATCGAACCGCCCGCCCGTTCGGTAAACGCGCTCGCTAAAGCGGCGGACAGCGCTGTTTTACCAATTCCCGCAGGGCCATAAATCAAAACATGATCGGTCTCTTTAACTTGTTTATAAGTACGCCCTAAAAGCGCATCACGACCGATGAGCTTACTCGGCTGAAAAACGGGTAATTCAGTTGCAGAATGTATTGGAGCTTCATGTGATTGGGTATCAGTCATCACTGTCTCTATCACGCGCTGAATAGTTGAAAATAAGATTGAAAATAGAACACTCTTAGTTGCGAGTATACCTTAGTGTAGTGAATGAGGACAATTAAAATTACAAGATACGACTTTTTTCTTATCAGCAGATTCATTTTGTAGAGGACATGATGAGGGCGAGTCTATGATTTCTCGCCCTCATCTTTTGACTAAGCGTTGAATGCAGGAATAGCGCGGTCCACCGCATACAACCCTGCCGCGCCAGCGGGGTGTGGGTTGGCACGAAACTCGGGTTGAGCGTCGCCATCGCCTTCACGACAGCGCACAGTGAAACGATGATTGCCTTCTGTATACGGCCAATCATATCGCCAGATCGTCCATGCCCGTTCGCTCAGCGGGGTGCGCAGTTGCGCGGAAACCCATTCGCCATCATCGACGCGGATTTGCACATCGGAAATACCGCGATCACCCGCCCAAGCCATTCCCCCAATCGGGATGAACCACTGTCCCTGCTCATTTTCATAGGCGGCATCAATCGCGATGGTGTCAATCACAGAGGCCGATACTGCGATGGCTTCTTTATCCCATCCCCGCACAACCCAATACCCATCGCGATCCCCCGCCACAAACTCGATCTGGGTGATCCATTTAGGTTGTTTCATGCCAAAGCGGTTTGGCAGATGAATACGCAACGGGAAACCGTGTTCAGTTGTTAGAGGTTGTTGATCCCACGCATAGCACAAGATGATACGCTCATCACTCATGATTTCTTCAATCGACACGGCTTCAAAAAACCCGTCCGCTGCGCTGATGAAAAGGTGGGTCGCGCCTTCTGGAATCCCGACGGATTCCAAAATATCGCGCATCCGCGCCCCCGTCCATAACGTCGTGCTGATCAAGTCACCCCCAATCGGGTTAGAGATGCACGCCATCGTGATGTAATCGCTCACCGCTTCAAAATCATTCCGAATTTGGTCTAGTGTCAATTGGGCAAGGGTCGTCTGCGTGCCATCCCCACTCACAATCGACGTGACAAATGGCAGGGTATAGCCTTCTTCAGCCACAAACGGCGGAATCAAATTGATATCAATACGATAGTGTTGATCTAACGGTGTATATTCGGGGCGGGTGCCCGGTGCCGGAACTAGCGGATCATCTGCGTTGGGCAGTTCAGCAACCTGAGTTGGCACACTTGTTTCCGAACCGACAAGGCCTGTCGGCATCGGGGTTGGCACGCCAGAATCAGAGCTGATATTGCGGGCAATCAAAGTGGATAGCCCTGCCCCTACCAATGTAATCACCGCTGCTCCAGTGCCTGTGCCAATCAAGAATTGACGGCGATTGTACGCCTCAAATGTTCGACTCTCTGGGCGCAAAGTGGTTTCCAAAGAATCTAACGTCCGGTAGAAAATGCCGAGAATGAGTCCAAAAACAAACATCAATATCCCTTGAACAAGGATACTCAGCAGATAATTTACTTGTCCGTACTGAGGGGTGTTTGTTGCAACCATCAGCGTCAAGGTCGCACAGAGAACGCCTAAGATCATGCCCGCTACCACCGCATGACGTTGTATTGACGGTACACGTTTTGCAAGCAAGAAAAAAAGCCCGCCGATCAATGCGTTCAAGCCAATAAAACCGACAATGCTCATCACTTGTTCAGCGAGTTTAGCAACGCTATCTGTCGCCCCAAGATTAAACAGGCTGATCACCCGCACCATCTGGTCAATGCCAAAGGTGATCACGTTCCCCGGCAAAACGCGAGCGAGCCAATCAAACAAATTGAAAGGCAAAAAGTCCACTTTCAACACCACCGAAGCCAATGCCATCAATGCAGTGATTGGGATGATGATGATGAGGCCGATGCCAATTCCCATCCAAAAACCGTGCCTTTTCATGAGTTTGCGCACTCCATCTGCTTGTCTTCATCTATCAATATACGCTGGATTATGTTGTATTAGATGAGTCCAACGTTTGGTTTTTTATGAGCACTTGCGTAGAATTCAGGGACATTCGGCTCTAACCATACTAGGGAACTTGCCATGATTGTAGTAGATGCACACCAAGATATTGCCTACAACGCGCTCAGCTTTGGGCGAGATTATCTCAAAAGTGCGTTGGAAAAACGACAATTAGAGCAAAATACTGATGTCCCCGAAAAAAATGGACTGGCGACTTGTGGCCTGCCCGACGCGCTTCTTGGCCGTGTGGCGGTGATCTTTGCCACCCTCTTTGTAGCGCCCGCCCGCGCCAACGATCCCTCTTGGGATGTACTCACCTATCAGACACCTCGCGAAGCCTATGAATTGGGCATCAAACAGTACGATCATTATCAACGCCTGTTAGACCGAAGTGACAAACTGCGCCTCATCACCCATAAAAAAGACCTCGAGAGCGTCTTAGAAACATGGTCACCAGATAAAGATATTGCTGACCACAAACAGGGCTTTGTCCTGCTGATGGAGAACGGCGACCCGATCCTTGAACCGCGCCAATTTGAAGAATGGTACGCGCGCGGTGTGCGCGTGGTCGGCCCTGCATGGAAAGCGTCACGCTACTGCGGGGGCACAGGTGAACCCGGGGGACTAACCTCACTGGGGCGCGAACTGTTGGAAGTCTTGGCGAGTTTTAATACCTTACTCGACCTTTCCCACATGGCGGAACAATCCTTTTTAGAATCGGTAGACCGTTATGATGGGCACTTGATTGCCAGTCACAGCAACCCGCGTAAATTTCGCAATACCGATAGACATCTAACTGATGATATGATTCGACGGTTAGCAGAACGTGACGGCGTGATGGGGGTTGTGATTTATAATTCCTTCCTGAGCGATAATTGGTCCAAAGGTATGCGCAAGGAAGCCATCACATTTGACCGTGTGCTGGATGTGATCGATTATTATTGCCAATTAACGGGAAGTTCTGCGCATGTTGGCATCGGCACCGACTTTGACGGCGGGTTCGGCGTGAAAAGCATCCCTGAAGGGTTTGACACCATCATGGACATCCTCACCATTGGGGATGGCTTACGCGCCCGAGGCTATGCCGAAAATGATATTGAAGCGATTCTTTCGGGAAATATGTTACGTAAATTACGCGCTGTGTTACCCGACTAACTTGAGATAAATTCCCATGATTGGTATTCCTCAACTGGCGATTGCGATCACTGCTTTAGGGGTCATCATTTTAGCGATGGGCCTCTTTCCGGGCTTCACTGGCCGCCTTCCAGCCGACGGCGTGGGTTTAGTTCAATTTGTCGTCATCCTGCTTGGCTTCAGCATCTTCACATTAGGCGGTTTGTTATACGTAAAAACCGCCTTTTATTGGCACCGTGCCAGCAACCTCGCCCAGCAAATTTCCGTGCGCCTTTCGTTCACGGGCATCTTACTGATGGGGATGACGGGCTTAGCCGACTTTTTAGGGTTTGGCTCACATGCAGGGGTAACCGGAACGCCCGTTTTACTTGGCCCCTTGCAAGCGGTGGGCGTGATGGGGGGCGTACTGCTCTCTGCGCTCGGCGTGATGTTGTATGCCGTCTTAGGTGACCCTCCCCCTGAACCGCCTATTCAATAAAACTCAAATATTAAGAGTTTGATGAATATCGAACCTTTCGCCCCCTTATTTTGTTTTAATATAAGTAAGTGGCAATTTCTGTAATTTCTTACAAAGACTGCCCCATATCACTTGTATGTATTACTGATCAACAGTGTTTCTTAAATTCAATATTTTCTACCTCTTACTAAAGGAGATTTGTATGCTCAAAAGGTTTGCTGTTATCCTCGCAAGCATGATTGCGCTGGTAGCAGTTCTCCCTCTGTTTGCGCAAAATCGTCCATCACTCGTCAGCGTCCTTGCGGATGATGTCGATGGTCGTTTCACAACATTGGTCGCAGCACTTGAAGCCGCAGGTTTAACGGAAACGCTCGAAGGGGAAGGTCAATTCACTGTCTTTGCTCCCACAAACGATGCGATTGCCGCCGCGCTTGAAGAACGTGCGATCACGGTTGATGATTTGCTCGCAGACACAGAACTGTTAAGCAGTATTCTCACGTATCATGTCGTTCCAGAACGTTTAGCGTTCCGTCACCTCACCCGTGGTGGTGAATTTGTGACTGTGAATGGCGAATCCCTCAGCATCACCCTTGAAGGGGGTTTCTTAACCCTAAACGGGATTGCTCACGTCACCGACTTGGATAACCTCGCCAGCAATGGCGTCGTCCATGTGATCGACAATGTCCTGTTCCCATCGGAAGCAACAGGTGGCGCTGAAGCCACCGCCGAACCTGCGACCACAGAAGAAACCGTTATTACAGCCCCGCCTACACGTCCAAACTTGGTTGAAGTGTTAACCACCGATGCCGACGGTCGTTTCAGCATATTGAGCGCAGCCATCGAGGCAGCGGGCTTAAGCGACTTGTTGAGCAGTGGTGACAACACCTACACCCTCTTTGCCCCTACAGATGAAGCGATTGAAACCGCTTTAAGCACTTTGGGGGTCGATTTAGGTGTGCTTGTGAACAACACCGAATGGCTCACGTCGATCATCCGCTATCATATTTTGCCCGAACGCCTCACATTCCGTAACCTCACCCGTGGGGGAACGTTTGAAACATGGAATGGGATGTCGATTGATATCACGCTTGAAGGCGGTTTCTTAACCCTGAACGGCACGGCTCACGTCACCGACTTGGATAACCTCGCCAGCAATGGCGTCGTCCATGTGATCGACGGTTTGCTGGTTCCAGCAGATATTTTGTCAGCATTAGCGCCCGCCGTTGAAGCGACACCCGAACCTGTAGCGACAGAAGAACCCGTTGTTGTGGCCCCGCCTGCACGTCCAAACCTCGTGCAAGTGTTATCCACCGATGCCGACAGCCGTTTCAGCTTGTTATCGGCGGCGTTGGGTGCAGCAGGTTTGACTGACGCGCTCAGCGGTGAAGGTCAATTCACCTTGTTTGCACCGACTAACGAAGCGATCACAACCGCGTTAAGCACACTCGGAATTTCTCAAGAAACGATCCTCGGCAACATGGATATGCTGACCTCAATCCTGCAATATCATGTTGTGCCCGAACGTCTCGCTTTCCGCAACTTGACGCGCGGTGGCAGTTTCGAAACTTTGAACGGCACCCCCGTTGATATCACGCTTGAAGGTGGTTTCTTAACCCTCAATGGTACAGCTCACGTCACCGACTTGGATAACCTCGCCAGCAACGGCGTCGTCCATGTGATCGACAGTTTGCTAGTTCCAGCAGATATTTTGTCAGCATTAGCGCCCGCCGTTGAAGCGACACCCGAACCTGTAGCGACAGAAGAACCCGTTGTTGTGGCCCCGCCTGCACGTCCAAACCTCGTGCAAGTGTTATCCACCGATGCCGACAGCCGTTTCAGCTTGTTATCGGCGGCGTTGGGTGCAGCAGGTTTGACTGACGCGCTCAGCGGTGAAGGTCAATTCACCTTGTTTGCACCGACTAACGAAGCGATCACAACCGCGTTAAGCACACTCGGAATTTCTCAAGAAACGATCCTCGGCAACATGGATATGCTGACCTCAATCCTGCAATATCATGTTGTGCCCGAACGTCTCGCTTTCCGCAACTTGACGCGCGGTGGCAGTTTCGAAACTTTGAACGGCACACCCGTTGATATCACGCTTGAAGGCGGTTTCTTAACCCTGAACGGTACGGCTCACGTCACCGACTTGGATAACCTCGCCAGCAACGGCGTCGTCCATGTGATCGACGGTTTGCTGGTTCCAGCAGATATCTTGTCGGCATTAGCACCCGCCATTGAAGCCACACCTGAACCTGTCGCGACAGAAGAACCCGTTGTTGAAGAACCTGCGACAGCATACGTTCGCTTTGCGAACTTCTCCAACGATTCTGGCGTGGTGACGGTGCTCGTGAACGATACGGCACGTCCATCAACACTCACTTTCCCAACCCTCACCAACTGGATTGAAGTCGATTCCGGCGCGAACAACTTCTCATTCACCAATGCGGATGGGAATACCGTTGCTTTGAGCGATGTCACCTTAGCGGCAGGTTCTTACACCACAATCGCCTTGTCGGGTTCAGTTGCAAATGGCGCTGGATTTGTCCAACCCTTCACTGCCGACTTTGGTAGCGCAGGTGCTGACCAAGCACACCTCACAATGGTGTATACCGTTGTTGGTGGCGTCCCTGTTGACGTATTTGCAGACGATACCAACTTGGTCGTCTCATTGGCCTACCCGAACACCTTGGACTATGCCAATGACGGCGTATTTGAAGCCACGCTCGTCCCCGGGACGTACACTATTAATGTAGTTCCCAGCGCAGGCGGTGATGCAGTTGTCTCTGTGCCGGGTCAAACCTTCGAAGCAGGTCGCGCTTATGTGTTGACCTTGTTCGGAACTCCTGATGGATACCGTTTAACCACCGTTCAAGCGGCCGTTCCAGCATCAGAATAAATTTCAACGCTGAACGATCAGCGCTGAGATAAGAAATCGGAAAGAGGTTGAGTGAATCACTCGACCTCTTTTTTGATGATTCTGGTATAGTGAATTGCGGAGTATGACTTCCGGAAAAGGATATACGATGGTGGAAATTGATCAACAAACAATGGCTGACCTGCTCCAGTTTAGCGGGCAATATTTAATTCCGCTGGCGGCCCTGTTGCGCGCGTTATATCTAGGGGCACGCGGAAGATTTCCCGAAGGGCTTCTCCAAATTGTGGGCGCAAGTTTTCTTTCCGCCATCACTGAGTTTGCCAATAGCGAAGCGCCCAACATTCAACACATCTTGCAGAATGTCGTCAGCAATACCGTTTTCACGGCAGGCCTTCTCGCCTTCATCATGACGTATCTTTTACGGATGCGTTACCGAGGTTGGTTCTTTGATGTGCTCGTCGGCAGTATCGTGGGCATCATCGCATGGTTTGGTTCCAGCTACCTACTCAACAATGACTTTGAGATATGGACGTTACCCGCCACAGCGATCGGTGGCGGGATCGCATTTCTGATTTTACGCGCTCTGCTCCGTCAAATTCGACGCTTGATAGGCATTGCCACTGTGATCTTTTGGATCGCCTTTGTAGCGCTCATCGTCACAGGGGGTATCTATGTCGTGCAATACCTGATGAGCGGTCTCAATTTACAGCGCATCTCATAACTGCGTAAACCGCGCTGTATCATACGCGCTCGGGTTATTAACATCCGTCACAGGCGGTGGTGATGCGGGTGGTTGTGTCGGCGGTGGGTTCGGCACCACAGGCGCAGGTGGCGCCGCTTTTTCAACCAACTGAGTTAACAGTTGGGTCAAATCTACCGTGAGGCGTTGTTTAAACTGCTTGGATGTTTCGTTGACACGACGACCGAATAACGCATAGGTGAAATTTTCATCAATCACCCCACTGGGAATATTGATCTCAGGTTCCCAATGATCGACCCTCATCCAACGATAATTTGTGCACTGATAAATCTCAAAGAACACGCGTACTTCCCCGTGTGTTCCTTTAAAACGGATATCTAAAGAAACGGGTAATGTCTCCGTCCGTTTGATTTTTCCGAAAAGCGGTTTTAAGAGTTTCTTCGCGACAGGGCGCACTTGTTTTTCAGCTTTGGCATGGTCCAGCTTGGCACTCTTTTGCACGATGCGATCCAGTTGTTTCACCACCCCTTTGACAGCGACGTTTTGAGTACGCGCCACCCGTCCATATTGATCATATTGACTGATGCGGATTCCGGTCACACGCCAATTTTTCAACTTCACACTGTCCATGCTCATCAGCCCTTTACGCGCCATGAAATCCCCATTGGCGCAGGGTTCGGGCAAGGTGTCACTCTGAGCATGCTGTTGCCACAATTGACGCACGCCTTGCGGTGAGTTGGGGTTGAAAATTGCCGTTGTGTTGTATGGGGGATGCCACGCGGACATCGTCGGTTCACGTCGCCATAACAAACGGATAATCACCGTGAGCAACCAGAAGATGACCAGCGCGAAACCGCATGCTAAGACTAAACCCACCACATGAATCCGATTATTCAAGTTGATGCCAAATGGTATTTCAAAACTTCCAAACGGCGTTTCGATCACCTGTGGTGGGGTGACCGGTACGACTTCCACAGGGGTGGCCGTTGGCGGAATTTCAACCAACATCGTGTTATTCGCTGTCGTTGTGATGCCTGTCGGCTCCACATCCCCTAACCCAACCGATGCTTGCAAGGTGATCGCCGTCGTTTGTGCAGGCAGTAGAGAACGCATAAACCGTACTGTGTATGTTTGGGTTTCGAGCTGTGCTAAAGGCTGTACAGGGACAGAAGCTAAGACAGCGGCGGGGTTGGTCGCTAAACTGAGCGACAGCGTAGATTCTTCTGTGGCGAGCGCGCCTTGATTGGTGACTATCGCTTCGATCACCACTTCATCAGCGGTTGTCTCTGGAGAAACATTGACGGAAACAAGGGCATAGTCTGGAAACAGAATCTGCGTTTGGGCACTCACACTCACCCACGCCAGACAACACAGCCATAACCCCACAAACCCACGTATTAATGTTTTCATCATCGCCCCGAAAGATACTGTTCAAGTCGCTACATTACACTATAGCGAGGAATTTGATCCACGCAAGCAAACGTTTACCCTATGATCCTTAGATTCAAACGAAAAAGAGCATAGGGATAGCCCCCTACGCTCTCTTTCACAATGCGTTTCTCTATGCGCTTAGGCGCTGGGGTCAAAGCGATAGATCACACCTGTATAATCCACCAGATACACTTCGCCCGCTTCATCTTCACCAAACGAGCTGATGCCATACCAAGCGCTGGTTGGGTAGACCACCGATGACCAAACGCCTTGCGCATCCGGCACGGCAAACCAAATCCGCCCAGAGCCAAAGTCACCATAAATATACACGCCATCCAATGCGGGGATATTTTCACCGCGATAGACAAACCCGCCAGTGATCGACGCGCCTTGTGAATGATCGTATTCTAAAATCGGATCGGTTGCGCCTTCAGGCAAGGGCGCACCTGTATAACTGTGGAAACCTTCGCGAATCACCCAGCCGTAGTTTTCACCGCCCACACTGGAAGCAGGTTGAAAATTCACTTCTTCATATTGATTCTGACCGACATCGGCAATATATAAATCGCCTGTTTCACGGTCGAAGCTGAAGCGCCACGGGTTACGCAGACCGTATGCCCAAATTTCGGGCAAGGCATCCGCTTGGCTAACAAAGGGATTCGTTTCAGGCACGGTGACTTCCCCGGTGCTGACATCTACACGAAGCATTTTCCCAAGCGATGATTGCATGTTTTGCGCGTTATTTTGAGGATCGCCCGCAGAACCACCATCCCCCATACCAATGTACAGATAGCCGTCTGGCCCAAATGCCATATAACCGCCGTTGTGGTTTTGATACGGCTGTTCTTGGGTGAGTAACACCACTGCCGAAGTCGGATCAGCAACGTTGGGGTCATCACTGACCGAGTAGCGCGCTACCACAGTATCCCCGCCTACATCTGTATAGTTGACGTAGAAATAGCCGTTTTCAGTATATGCAGGGTCGAACGCCAAGCCGAGCAAGCCTTGTTCACTGTAACCTGCCAAATTATTCGCGGCGGGCGAAACTAAAGCGGTCAGGTCGAGAAATGGCATCTCTAACGTACTGCCGACTTCATCTAAAATCAGAACTTTACCGCCTTGTTGTGCCACAAAAATGCGGTTTGATCCGTCGCCTGCATGGGTGAGCAGTAATGGACGGGTAAAACCCTCCGCGACTCTTGTCAAAACCACTTCATCCGTTGAAGGCATGGTGACAGCATCCTGCGCGGAAACGACACCGACAAAGCTCATCAGCACAAGGGCAGAAATAAGCATTCTTTTCATAACAACCTCACTATGCAGTTGATTTGCATGAGCGATGATAGCACTCAATTGTGGGAAGTGGATGAGTAAATTAAAATAAATCTGATAGCAAGAAAAGAACAATGACCTGCAAAAATTCACAGGTCATTGAGGGGTGTTTTTTAACGCGTCCACGCATTGAGCGCGGTATCAAAACTCCAACCATCTGGCGGCGAAGGTGTACAAGAAGAAGGCATCACGTTTTGATCGGATTGTTCAAAGACGATGACCACGCGCTGACCGGTTAATGCGCTGATAAAACTACTCAAAACCAACCGCGCTTCCGATTCTGCACGGTTCAAAATCCCGCCTTCAACAGCATCATTGCGGAAGTCTGTCAACGCGCTATAGTTTGCCAACACGCGCGCTTCATCCCAATCTATATTACAAGTGGTGAAAGAACGGTCATATTGACGAATTTGATCAATGCGGCAGCTCGTGAGCTGTGGCGCCGGGATCACGACGGTATAGGTTTCGGTTGCGGCATCATAGGTGACATTGTCAGCGTCGATCTGGGTGAGATCAATCCCCGCTTCAACAGCGCCTTGAGCGACATGGTTCGCGGTGAACCCGCAGGCGTTGAGCGTACCTTGCTGAATGCTCACCAGAATATCGGCTTTGGCTAACTGGGTACTCACGCTGACCAACTGCCCCAACGGTTGAATACTGTTGACGAGCGTTTGGGTAGAATTGACTTGAGCGCGTGGGGGAACGGGTTGGAATATCCCCGTAATATTTGCCACTAACGAATTTAATGTCGTCGTGCCCATCACCAGCGCAAGGATGATTGGAATTAACAATAGGACAAGGCAACCTAATGCCCCACCGACGCCCCAAAGACATCCATTCCCAGAACGTTTTTCAGGTTCAGCAACAAACGACTCAATGCTTGATGGAGGTTGCGGATATGATGGGGTTGGAGTGATGCTAGAAGGTGGTGCATAACGCCTATAATCTGTTTCATCTACAGGAGCATCATCAATTGGATTTTGATCGGTCACAGCATCTCCTTATCATCCGATCAGAGCAGATACATAGTCTCTTTAAGCATATCGTATGTTTACCCTATTTGTTATAATGATTTTCATTCATGAATGCCCCCGTAGCTCAGTGGATAGAGCGGTGGACTCCTAAGCCATGCGCGCAGGTTCGATTCTTGCCGGGGGCATCTATTAAACAGATGAATATCCATCAAACATCTAGATCACCACAAAAGCGATGTTTCGCAATGTCTGGGTAAAAAACATGTTCATCCCCCAATCTATTTTTAGAGAGTGAATGACTCAGACCATCCGATTCTACCGAGATCGAAAATCCGTTCACACGCATTCATGTTTATATCCTAACAAGGTTTTAGAATGTCCATCCGTTCGAGTAGACGAATCATAGAGGATATGTAGGCTGTTCCCATAAGCCTTACCGCCCTGCATCAAGAAACCCATTCGTGAAAACAGTAACAAAACAAAAGTTTTAGGGTACAATACGGCTTCAATGTTGTTTATTGGTGTGGAATGAAGCCATGCAAACTTTTCCTATTACGCTTGCGCATGGTGCGCTAGGCCCCTACGATGAAATTATCTTCCTCGGTGTGGCAGTTGCCTTTATTGCCATGATGGCTGTCAGTTGGATCAAAAGCCGTAACGAAACCCCCGAATTTGAAGAAGATCATCCTGAAGTTGAACGTGACCCAGCCCAACCAGACGATAACACGAGCAACGACCACGTACGGCTCGTCTAGAGTTAAGCTTTCCCATGAAAACCAAGATTCGTTTTGTTCTGAGCCTCATCACGCTCATCATTACTTTTTGTCTCACCAACACGTCGGTATCGGCGCATGGATACCTGCTTCGCGCCATCCCCGAAGACCGCTCCGTCCTCGAACGTTCGCCTGTGCGCGTTCAATATTGGTTCAGCGAAGACCTTGAACCAGAATTCAGCTCCATCAAAGTGATGACCTCTGAAGGGGTGGTTATTGCTGAAGGGGGTGTCAATGCAGAGAACCGCACGATGATGGAAGCCCGTTTACCGACGGGACTTGCAAATGATGCGTATCTCTCTGAATTACGGGTCGCGTTTGCCAGTGATGGGCATGTGATCGTCGAAACGCGAGTATTTTTCGTCGGCGAAATCAACACCAGCGTGACCGGAACCACCGCTACCGATCAACCTGTGCCTTTAGAAGTCGTCTGGCGAGCGATCATCCTACCCTCGATGACAGTTTTATTTGGGGTATTTGCGCTGTACAGTCTAGCGTTACTGCCCGCTTGGGGTAACCCTGATTTTCGTGCTGGGTTACTGCCCCCGCGCGTCATCAACCGTTTGGCGTGGATTGCGGGCATCGCGCTCGTCGTCGCCTTGCTCGGCAATGTCTTCGCGTTGTTACAACAAACGTCGGTGTTCTTCGGCGCGGGTTTTGATCGGGTCATCCGCGATGGATTATGGTCTGTCGTCCGCATCGGCACTCGGTTTGGCGACACGTGGAATGTCCGTATGATTTTGCTGGTGATCGTCGGCGTGTTTTTATTCCTCAGCATGCGCTTACGCCGTGACCAACCAGAAACCCTGCGCGCTTTTTGGGTCGCCAACACATGGGCGATGGCGCTGGCGATGGGCACGTTGAGCATTTCCAGCCACGCGGCGGGGTCCTTATTACAACCTTGGATTGCCATTCTCGCGGATTGGTTACACCTCATCGCCGTTGGAATTTGGGCAGGTGGGGCATCCGTCCTCGCCTTGATTTTGCCTGTGGCGGTCAGCGGGTATCAAGGCGATATCCGTCAAAATGTGATGCGTCCGGTACTGCGTCGCTTTTCCCTCATCGCAACGGGCTGTTTAGTCCTCGTCATCACCACCGGAATTTATAGTTCCTTGACGTGGTTCTATGAACCCGCAGACATCAACAGTACATGGGGCGGCACATGGCTGATCAAGATGGTCTTGGTGGCGATTTTGGTGCTGGTGGGCGCAGGGCATCACATCACAACCCACCCTGAACGCTATGCCAAATGGACAGAACGATTTAAGGCATTTAGAAGTTTCATTCCAACCCTTCGTTTGGAAGCCCTGCTCGTCTTGCTGGTGTTAGTCAGCGTTGCGATGTTAAGCGCGACCCCTGTCCCTGCCCCGCCCATTGGGGAACTGAGCGTCGTCACCCCCACAGCGTCACAAACCCTCGGTGACTATCACCTGACATTGACCATCACCCCGGGCGGGCCGGGCGTGAACACGTATGATATGGTGCTTCTCAATGATGGAGAACCCTACAACGATGCGTCTATCCACTTTCGCGCCGTTCACCCCCAACGCGATCTAAGATCAGTTTGGCATGTCGGTGAAAATATCGGGGATGGCGTGTATGTCACCGCAGGGGCGGATATTGATCGCAGTGGTCATTGGTGGACGCTGGTCGAGTTTTTACCCGCAGACGAAACCACGCCTTATTACGCCGCCTTTGAGTGGGACATCCTCGCCAACGCAACCATTGAAACGTTGAGAACGCCGAACGTCCTGCATGTGATGGGCGTGATCGGCATTTTTGCAGGCGCTATTTTTGCAATTCATCCGTTACTCAACCGCTTTTATCGCAAGCTTGATCTCAGTCCGGTCAGCATCACCATTGGCATCATCAGCTTCATCGTCGGCATCGCGGTGATTGTGGTTGGCGCGAAGCTCGGTGAAGAATCGAACGCGCAGTTTGAAGCGCTCGTCAACCCACCGCCCAGCGCGATCAATATCATGCTGCCCACGCTGGATTCTGTGCAACGGGGGGAAACCCTGCTCAGCACAGCCTGCGAAGGTTGGAGCGATTCTGACACCTTCACGACGTTCATACGGCGCTTAGACCGCACTCGTGATGACGATTTGTATCAGCTTGTCACCGAAGGCGGCAGCGGTCTACCCGCTTGCGCAAACACCCTTACTGAAAATGAACGTTGGGATATTGTGAATTTCCTGCGGTCATTAGAAAACCCACTTCGCCCACAAACATAATCATCAAACACTGATTTGAGGAGCAGCAACAAAAGCATGATCAAACTAATTTATCATACGGAAGACAGCACCATCGCCCCAAAGGTGGAAGCTGACCTACGCGCCGCGAAGTATCAACTACGCGAAGGGAACCCACAAAAAGGCGATATCGCCGTAGTGGTGTACTCGAAAAAAACGTGGGACTCGTTAAAAGATGAGGTCACACAAATCATCGATCAAGGCCTGCATCTTGTTCCGGTCTCGGTCGATGGCGGGACCCCACCCCATCTGATCGATCATTTACCCATCATCTATTACAACACGGGCTATGATTTCGCGCTGTTGGATTCTGAAATCAAGCGTGTGAAAGCACTCGGCGAAAATTCGGCACACATGCGCGTTTTAACCCCGCGCGTTCGCCTATCCAATACTCGCTTGGGCATCTTGATTTCGGGCATCGCGGTCTTGATGTTCATCGCGGGGGTCATCCTCATCAAAGATTACAATATCGAGTTCCCCACCGAAGAATACAACTCGATTGAAACCTTCGTCGCCCTCACCCGTGACGTGATCGTAGAACCGATCATGGCGACTTACGCACAGTATTTGCCCGACCGTCCCGGGGTGGACTTTGAACCTACACTGGATGCAATTCCCACTGTGTACCGTCCACTAGTGCGCCTGACCGCGACAGCCCATGCGCAATCGTTAATTCAATTAACGCCGATGCCCACAGGAACTAGCAACGGATCATGACAGATTGGGGGGATGTACTGGTCATCGGTGCTGGGCCGACAGGGTTATGTTGTGCCTACTACCTTGAACAAGCAGGAATTCGATACACCGTTGTAGACCGTTCAGATAAGATCGGTTCTACATGGGCAAATTTATACCCTTCGCTCCACTTGAATACGGCGAATTTTGTCTCGAACCTGCCTGGCCAGCGCATCCCCCTGAAATATGGTGTTTACCCCAGCGGGCGCAACTTTTATCAATATCTGCAAGACTATGCGAAACAACATCAGTTTCATATTCGGCTGAATGTGACGGTCAAACGGGTATCGCCATTAGGCACCCATTGGCGCGTCGAAACCAGCGAAGGCACCCACGTTTTTAAAAATGTGATGATCGCCACAGGTCGGTTTGGCAATCCTTACATCCCCACCTTTGAAGGTCAGTCGCGCTTTCAAGGCAAGATCATCCATTCCAACCAATATCGAGAAGCCGACACCTTCAAGAATCAGAAAATCCTCATCATCGGTAACGGCCCGACAGGGGTCGATATCGCGCTTGAGCTGACCCAGACCGCCATCCTGCCCGTGTATTTGGCGGTGCGCAGTGATCTTGTCATCGCCCGTTCGTACCCGTGGGGACTACCGAATAGTGCGTGGCAGTATATTGCGCAAACGTTCTTGCCTCAAAAGTGGCGTAAGGCGTTTTTAGATCGGGTTGTGTATCACAGTTACCGAGATGCGCATGAGATCGGCGTTCGGCTCGCGCCTAACCGTGTTGACCGCATCGGGTCTTCCACACCTATTCGCGGGCGTGGCTTGATCGATGCCATCAAAAAACAGGTGATTTATCCTGTCGCGGGGGTACGACGTTTCCATGAGAACACCGTCGAACTGCAAGACGGTTCCCATCTTCCAGCCGATACGGTCATCCTTGCCACAGGTTACCGTCCCGTCTTAAGCTATCTTGATATTCCTTATGAAACCGATATTGACGGCTGGCCGTTACGCATCAGCAGTGAGATTGAAGGGGGTAAAACCCAAGTCAAAGATCACGCAGGGCTATATTTGGTGGGACGGTTTTATCGTGGGTTGGGGCCACTGTATAACATTCGCCATGAAGCAGAAACCGCCGTGAATGAGATTCAACAGCGGCTTCAAGAATTTTCGACTTAAGCGTTTTAAAAAGTGTTACGCTTCGGGTGGGGGAACAGGCAGAGCGTCAACAGCGGTATCTTTCCACTTCGCCCCTTCTTCGACCAACATTACAGGGATGCCGTTGCGGATGGGATATTTGTAACCGGAATCCTTTGAAACCAGCCAATAGCCTTTCACAAGTTCAAGCTGACCTGGGTCACTGCCTAAGCTCTTATCTTGTACCGCCACAGGGCAGCGCAAGATTTTTAATAATTCAGGATTCACACTAGGAACGCTTGAATCTGTCATTTCACCATACCTATACTTATTCGAAATATGTGAGTAAGTATAACTTCCGTCAAAATCACCGTCAAACCTGAAAAATTTCGTTTCAGAGCATCCCATTCTATAATCGACGAAAATATACACCCACACGGTGAGGAAAAATCATGTCTGAAGTTATTTGGAACGCCGTTGATGAATACATCACAGGCAAGCTCATCCCGAACGATGCTGATCTCACAACGGCTCAAACACGTGCAGATCAAGCAGGACTGCCTGAAATCCAAGTCGCGCCGAATCAAGGTCAATTGTTAGCCATCATGGCACACTCGACGCAAGCACAATCCATTTTGGAGATTGGCACCCTCGGCGGGTACAGCACGATCTGGTTGGCAAAAACACTGCCTCCAAGTGGAAAATTGATCACGCTGGAATACGATCCTAAACATGCGCGGGTGGCACAAGAAAACATTGACCGTGCAGGTTTAGCCGACAAAGTTGAGATTCGCGTTGGGCGTGCGGTGGACAGCTTGCCCCAAATCGCCAGTGAGGGGTTAACGCCTTTCGACTTTATTTTCATCGACGCAGATAAAGACAACTCGGACGTGTATTTCGACTGGGCGTTAAAACTTTCGCGTGTCGGCACGTTGATCATCACCGACAATGTGGTGAGAAATGGTGAAATTACGAACCCAAATACCGAAGATGGTCGCGTGCGGGGCATCCAGCGTTTGTTTGACCGTATGGCAAATGAACCGCGCATCCTCTCGACAGCAGTTCAAACGGTAGGCAGTAAAGGCTATGATGGCTTGGCAGTCGCGTTGGTCATCGCCTAATACGCTTGGATGACCTGCATCAATTCGTCTAATGAGGGGGTGTAATTGCCCACGCGCTGAACAACTAACCCACTGGCGAAGTTAGCGAGTTGCGCCGCTTCTAATATCGGGATACCCGCACACAAAGCCAGCGTCAAAACCGCGATGGTGGTATCCCCCGCACCGACGACATCGTACACTTCAACCGTCTTAAGCGCACGGCTTTGAATCACAGCCGTGTTGTCACCGTCGCGATAGCCGATGGTCATACCGTCACTTCCGCGTGTGATGACCATCGCACGGCGCAGAGCCAACGCTTGACACAGGTCTTGGGCGGCGGATGCAAATTCTTCATCGGTGTGTAAAGACCGCCCCAACGCTTGACGCGCTTCGTCAGCATTACACTTGACCAGATCAAATCCCTGATATTTTTCAAGCTCACCCTGCGCGTCGGCGGTGAGCAAAACAGCGGTTCCATTCAGCGCTTGTTTGACATCCTGAACTAATTGAGGCGTGATCATGCCGGAACGGTAGTCGCTGAACAACACAGCGCACGCCGTTTGAACGTGATTCTGGATCGCTTGAACGGTCTGATCTAAAACCGTCTGTGAAATCATCTCGCGCGATAACGTATCCACGCGGGCGACCTGCTGAGGGAAGCGCAACCCCATGTGCGCCATGATGCGCGTCTTAACAGCCGTCGGGCGCGTCGGGTCCACAATCAACCCGCTGATATCGATTTGTTTCGCGGTCAGGGTTTCGCGCAAAATGTCCGCATGGGCATCTTGGCCGATCACACCGACTTGTACCGCTTTCGCCCCTAGCGCGGTGATATTTGCGGCGGGGTTGCCTGCCCCCCCTGCAATGAATTGGCGCGACGTCAATTCCAAAACGGGGATAGGTGCTTCACGGCTCATGCGCGTGGCTTGACCGATCACGTATTCATCAAGGTTGACGTCGCCCACCACCAAAACCGCCCCCACACGAGGAATTTTCTGCACAGAGGCGAGTAATTGAGCGCGGGTTTCCGGCTTTAGAACATAGGTCATGGGTTTTCCCCTCGTGTTAAGACCGCCCACATAAAACGGGGCAAACGGAGCATCCGTTTAAACCGCCACGGCTGACGTACCAAGCGATATACCCATTCGATGCCCATGCGACGCATCCACAGCGGGGCGCGTGGGACGATGCCCGCGATGAAGTCGAAGGAACCGCCGACGCCTATCGCCGCCGCAACTTTTAAACGCGGGGAATTGCGAGCAATCCAGCGGTCTTGTTCCGGCGCACCATAAGCGACAAATAAAATATCGGCTTGGCTGGCATTGATGCGCTCGACAATCGCATCTTCTTCTTCGGGCGCTGGACTACCCGCGTACACGCCGACAATCTGTAATTGGGAATGTTGTTCCAGCAAACGATCCGCTGCTTGCTGTGCCACACCCGCCCCCGCGCCTAAGAAGAATAAGCGCCAGCCCTTTTGTGAAGCATGTTCAGCGATATACGGAACGCCATCCGAGCCTGTCACCCGTTCAGGCAGCGGTGTGCCCAAATGACGCGCCGCCCATAATAAGCCTACACCATCGGGGATCGTCAAGTCGGCCCGTTTCAAAATCTGATTAAAAATCGGGTCTTTCTGTGCGATCATTAAAAATTCAGGGTTGACGGTACAAATGTGATGCAAAATCCGCGTGGATTGGGTGCTGATCCATTCGTCAAGTGACGTGATCAAATCTTGATACGTGATAGCGCTCACGGGAAAACCCAAAATCTTGATCGTCTTCGAGGCTTGGTTCACGCGCTGTGGCGTTTGAAGTAGATGTGCGGGTTCGTCACGAAGCAGTTTTAAGGACGCCTCGACCACCTGTTCAGGCGTCACCATACGCATACAGGTACGCGCCGCGCACCCCTCTCTTGCCCCTACCGTATGCTCGACATAACTACACGGCGCGCACTTGGGTGAACTGGTTACCACTTGCGAGGCCATAAATGGCATGTACGGTCGCCATGCGTCAGGGTTGGAGGGGCCAAAAATCGCCACGACTTTGGTGCCTACGGCGGAAGCAACGTGCATCACGCCGCTATCCGCACCGATGTAAACATCCGCTGTTTGGATGACCGCCGCAAGCTGGCTTAACGTCGTCTGCTCCGACAGGTCGATCACCTGTTGCGGTGCGGATAACGCATTTTTGACCGATGCCGTATCATCATTTTTGCCACCGACCAGCACCACTTCGACATCATGTTCCTGCTGAAGTTGGTCGGCCGTCCGCGCAAAATTTTGAGGACTCCAGCGCCGTGCCAAACTGTACCCCCCGCTTCCAGCATGGATCACCACGCGCGGGCGGGTCTTGGCGGGAAGATGCGTTTGCGCCCATGTCCTATCCTCAGCCCTGATGGCAATTTGGGTCGAGCGGGGTTGACTAGACGCACCGACTGAGGCCACGACATCCAGCCAATATTCCGCTTGGTGTTTGATGCCAAACCCTTCATCGGGCAGACGTTCGTTTAAAAACCACCCGTTGCCGTTATCAATGCCGACCTGTTTCCCACCCACACAAGTGGCAATCAAGGCAAATTTAAATGTGCCTGCTTTCAGGGTGAAGTGGTGAAAATACAAGACCTTTTGAAAACGATCTGCACGTAACTTTAGGAGTCGCCATACATTGGCGGGGTTGAGCAGGGCTTTGGTTCCGCTCATCGCTTGTCGGTCTAACGTGTAGATGCGGTCTACTAGCCCTGTCCCTTCCACCACAGACGCAGTATGAGACGAGGTGAGCAAGGCGATATAAGCGTTGGGCTTCGCTTCGCGTAACGCTGTGAGCGCAGGCGTCGAGACGATCAAATCGCCAATATCCGCCAGTTGAACGACAAGAATCCGTTCGGTCATCAAGTCGTCCCTCTACCGATCCACAGTTTCTAAAGCGTTGAGTAAATCCGTCGCGGCCTGTTCCCAAGTGAACTTCGCGACTTGTTGCACGCCCCCCTGAACCAACACTTGGCGAAGCGAAGCATCTTGGTCGAGCTGAAGCATCCCTTGCGTGATCTGCTCCACATTCAGCGGGTCTACTAAAACGGCGGCATCGCCCACCAGTTCAGGCAAACTCGAAGTTTGACTGCATAACACGGGGGCGTTTAATGCCATCGCTTCGAGGACGGGAAAGCCAAACCCTTCATACAGCGAGGGGAACACAAAGGCCAGCGCGTTTTGATACAGCGCCCCTTTTTCTTCATCGCTGATATACCCTGTTTGGATGATGCCTTCGCCTGTTTGCATCCATGCAGGGTTATACAACCAGCCCGCTTTGCCCGCCAAGACCAGCCCTGCGGGATCATGCGTTTGCTGGCGGTAGCGCAAATACGCATCGACCAAACGCTCAATATTTTTGCGGGGTTGAAGTGTGCCTACAAATAAAAAGTACCGTTCAGGTAAGTGAAAACGGGCTTTGACCGCTTCAAAATCACCGACAGGCGGGGCATCTACCCCCGGGTACACCACATGGATTTTTGATGCGTCCGTACCATAAAAGCGGGATAAATCAGCGCGGGTTGCTTGGCTGTCAGCAATCACGACAGAAGCGCGTCGCGCGCTGTAACGGGTCGTTAGGTCTAAATAAAAACGAGTTTTGACGGGGTGAGCCGACGGAAAATATTTATATCCGAGATCGTGTACAGTCACCGCACCTTGACCACGAAACATAAACGGTAGGGTATGCGCAGGCACCCAAAGCAGATCAGGCGGTTGGAGCGTGACTGCACTCGCAAGGCGCAGATGTGTCCACGCCCGTTTTAAGGGAATGACACGAAAATCCACTTGGTCATGTTGAGGGAACAGGTCAGGGGTTGGAGGGTCGCGAAAATACAGCGTGAAGTGATGCTGACGGGGTTGGTTCAAGACCGCGCGGATTAATTGCAGTGCGTAATGTTCCGTCCCTGTCGCCTGCTGAACCGTGGTACGACTGGCATCAATCGCAATGTGCATGAAAATTTAACGCGCGGCGCGTAACCGCGTCACCAGCGGAAGTGCCCATAACACCAGCACCACCCCCGCCAAGATCGGCGTGGCGTTGACCACCGTTTGCACGAGCGTAGCAGGCACAAACGCGGTTGTGATGAGCAAGCCCGCCACCCCAAGCACAATCAAGAGTAAGCCCACAATCACAAATTGACGATTGATGTGACGGCTCAAGACAGAGGCGAGGATGATCGACAAGCCCACGCCACCAAAAAGTAACGGGAAGCTCTGATTAATCGGCAGGCCGTTGGGAAGTAGCGCAAACACCGTCACACCCACCACCGAAAGCACCACCAAGCTGAAAAAGAGGTAGCCAAACCCAAAACGGCGTGAGCCTAACCACTGCGCCAGCAAGGTCAAAACGCCACCGCCGAGCACGCCTAAGACAATCCATACAGGATCAATCGGCGTGTGGGTGGTCGTCAAATAGGTGAGGAATGCCCCTGCCCCAATCAACAACACCCCCGGGATGAACGAGCCTAAGCTTCCGCGCTTTAGTTGGGTCATGGGCGGTAACGCCATATTCACGCTGACGGGGTACGTCCGCAGTTCGGGCTGGTATGGTAACGGGTCAGCGATGCGGGGTAAATCGTCGTCGCTCACCGACGCTACGGCCGCCAACGCCTCATCAATATTTAATTCCCACGTGCTCTCTTGGGGGATGTAATACTCTGTTTCAGGCGGGATGTCTCCTGCATCTGCTTCATCATACCCATCCGCGCTAGAGGTGGGCGCGTCGTCATAAACGTCGGCCTCTGCTTCGGCAACGTCGGTTTCAAACGGTTCATCTGCTAAAGAATCCTCAAGCGCTTCGGACGTTTCATCGTCCTCATAGCCATCGTCTTCTTCAGGGAAATCAAATTCGTTGGGGTAGTTTTTCTCGTCAGTCATACCCTCTATTGTGGCTATTTTCTAAAAAATCCGCAAGGTCGTAGTCGATACAACCCTTGTCAGGAGGCGTTAGAATGCTATAATGCCTACTCGTTAGGGCGACGTGGCCAAGTGGTAAGGCAAGGCTCTGCAAAAGCCTGATCACCAGTTCGAATCTGGTCGTCGCCTCTTTTCCCCTCTCAAACACCCTTTAACCCCCAACTTGTTTTTTTCAACTCTTTTTGCTTTGGCGTCCCATTGGAAAAATCTCTCATCATCTGTCTACTTGCCGAGAAATATTTCTCTCATTATGCTGATGTGTGACATCAATACATTGGAGCCTTGCAAAAAAATAATGGCGATCACTTTACATTACGATAATTTCTCTCAGTTTTCCGCCCCTGTCATGATCGTACAAGGACGCGGGGGAAAAACAAAACTGATCGAACCTCAAGAGACAACTGCTTATGGGTATCGTTTTCATCTGCCGATGACGCCTGTTTTACCGACCGTTTTCAAATTTGCAGATCAAGACAACCCCGACAAATTCGAACCCGATCATCTTTGGCGCACCGTAAGTCCTAAAAACCCGCACTTACCGAGCGAACTATGGACGCGCGCGTGGCATCCGTTTGTGCTGACGAGTGAGCCTCAGCCTGTCGAAGTTATGCCTGCCGACGAAGTCGCCTCACAGATACACTTTGCGCCGGGTGCATATATTTCAGAATCGAACGGGCGCTATGCTTTAGGTGCCAACGTTTTACCGTATGGTGGCACGCTGTTCGGCTTGTACCATCCACATGCGGCACAGGTCTACGTCGCGGGGGACTTTAATGACTGGCAGTACCCGAGCGTTGAAAATGCCGACCCGAACCGCTTCATCCCCCTCAACTTGCACAAGGGATATAACGGCCTGCCCAATATCTGGTTAGGCAAAGTGGATCAAGCAGGCATCGATCAACACTATCAATTTTATGTGGTCTACGATGCCTTAGCGGGCGAAGACACCATCCCGAACCGCTTGGTGAATGACCCCTATACCCGCGTGTTTGGCATGGACTACGAACGCAACGATTCAAAAATTGTCGCCCCGCATCACTTTGGTTGGGAAGACGGCAGTTATAAAACCGTGCGCACGCAAGACCTGATCATTTATGAACTGCATGTCAACGGGTTCACCCAAGGGCATGCTGACATTCCTACGGAACATCAAGGTAAATTCGGTGGTGTGATCAAACGTTTACACGAAGGTTACTTTGATCGTGTCGGCGCGACAGCGCTCTACTTGATGCCCATTGCCGAATCCCCTTCCCCACAAGGGCCGTCCTCGTTGGGATATAACACGTCACTGTTCATGGCGATTGAGCGCGATTTTGGCACGCCCAACGACCTGCGTATTTTGGTCAATGAAGCGCACAAACATGGTCGCGCGGTCATTTTGGATATGGTCTTCAACCACAGCGCCAATGAGTTTAACCCGTTGTGGAAGTTGATCCTCGACCATCCCGACGAATATCACCGCGCCGAAGAAGGCGGGCTGTACTTCAGCGGGCAAACACCCTGGGGCAACCGCATCTCGACAGAACGCACCGAAACCCAAAATATGCTGATCGACACCTGCAAAATGTTCCTCGTGGAATATCATATTGATGGCTTCCGCTTTGACGCCACCCATCATTACTACATGGATCATGGCTTTTTACTGCGCTTGGCGAATGATATTCAACAGGTCAAGCCGGATGTCACCTTAATCGCCGAAAACTTGCCGAATGAAACCGATCTCAACCGCGATGGCTATAACGGCTATGCTCAATGGGGTGACCTATTCCACGACGCGATGAAAGCCTTTTTGCGCGAAGGTCAATTTCAAGGGGCGAGTAATGACCCCGCGCTGTTAGGGAAAATCTTCTATTTCTCTAAAGAACTGTTTGCCGCCCACACCAACAACGTGGTCAATTACACCGAAAGCCATGATGAGCACAGCATCAGCCATGAGGTATCGTCGGTGCCTGAATTGAACAACCCCGCGGCGAAAGAACGCAAGTCACGGTTGGGCTTGCTGGCGACGATTACAGCGCTCGGCCAACCAATGATTTATATGGGGCAAGAGTTCGGCATTGATCGGGCGCGCAATATAGGCTCGTTAGAGTTTCCGCAAGACCTTGATAACCATCCCTTCTTCTTATGGGCCAGCGCCTTGATGCGTCTACGTCGGCGTTATGATGGCTTGCGTTTATTCGGCTATAACCCGATTGAAGAAGGCACTTTTGAATGGATTGCTGCGCCGTGGTTAGATGAGCGTCACGGGGGTGGTAAACGCGTGATCGGCTGGCGCGCCATGCCCAAAGACAACATGGAAGATGCGATCATCGTCCTGCTCAACTTTGAAAACCATGATATCGAAATTGACCTAGAACTTGGCGCGCCGGGCGCGTGGATTCGCCTTGCAGATATTGACGTGGTGAACGATGTCGAACCCGAAGGCAGCGCCAGCCCTGACGATATTTCTACCCTGCATGAAGATGATGCGCGTTTAACGGGGTTCATCATTCCAGACACGGCAGGGTTTATTTACATCCGCAGTAACGAAACTACCGCCGAAGCGACTGAATAAATGAGATGAGGGGCAAAAAAATGGAACTGTACATCCATGAAACCGAACGGGAAAATGCCCCGAGTATTGTGTTTTTACACGGCATCGGCGCGGGGGGTTGGATGTGGCGCAGACAAATCACCGCCCTTGCCGATTTTCACTGCATCACGCTTGACTTACCGGGACACGGGAAAAGTAGTGGGGTGTCATGGACTTCACTCGCGGATGTCAGCGATCAGATCGCAACGCTCATCCAAACCCACGCACACAATCAACGGGCGCATGTTGTAGGGCTGTCGTTAGGGGGACATATCGCGCTTGAACTGCTGGCGAGACACAGCCATCACCTTCAGCATGTCGTGATCAGCGGGGTCACAGTTGAACCGTGGCCCAACCGTGTTTTCCTAAAGCCTCAGCTTGGGTTGATCACAACCCTGTTGAAACAACCTTGGTACAGGAACCAAATCATAAAATCGATGCGCGTTCCGCCCGATATGCAAGCGGATGCGCTGGCGAGTTTGCAAGCCGTGTCCATCCCCGCCTATCGTCAGATTTATCAAGAAGGTGCGGAATGGTCGGTTTCACCAAGCCTCGCGACCATCAACAACCCCACCCTTGTGACCGCGGGAAGTCTTGAAACCAAAATCATTCGGCAGGCGGTGCATGCCCTTGTTGACCTCATGCCCCATGCGCAGGGATGCTTCGCACCCCGCTGTCATCACGGATGGAATATAGAAGCGCCAGAACTTTTCTCAACGATGATACGCGCATGGGTCAACACAGAACCGTTACCCTCACCCCTGCAAATTGTCAAAGGCGCGTGAGCATAAAAAAAGACCATCCGTACGGATGGTCTTTACGAACGGATACCCCTTCTTAGTGCAGACGAAAACCCACCAAAACCGGATCGTGATCTGAAGAACGGAACACATTCTCAGCGAAGAAACTCAACACCTGTTCGGGTGATTTAAAATTCACATTGTAATCATAAACATTGGGTTCATCCGCATTGATGTTCCAATGCGTCAGCGCGCTCACTTGTCCTGCTAACGAGGTACTGGCTAAGGCATAGTCGAGCGTGCCGACATAGCCATCAAAAACGTAACCATACGCCAACGAGCCAAACAAGTTTTGATACCCCGCTTCAGCCAACAAACGGATGGGGTCTTCCATCGCATAGGCGTTCAGGTCGCCGATGATGAGAATATCGGGGTCGGTTGTGCCTGTAGGTTGGGTCGCGAGCCAATCGATCAAGGCTTGCGCTTGGGCAACACGGGTCGCATTAAAACAGCTTTGACCATCGCCTGCATCGCCATCTTCGCCTCTGGCATCGGTACAGCTCTTGGATTTGAAGTGATTGACCACCACCGTGAAGACCGCCCCTGTGCCTATTTCTTCAAACGTTTGTGCCAACGGCGGACGACTGTGGATCGGGTTCAAGTCAATGGCAAATTCACCGACGGGGCGCACCCACGCCAGTTGATAAATGAGCGCTTGTTTGATCGCGTCCGTTCCGATCACGCCCGTTTCAATATACGCATAACGTTCTTCGCCCACCGCTTCATTCAAACCTGCGACCAAGTCGGCAACGGCGCTGTTTTCGCCACCGTCATTTTCGATCTCGATCAAGCCCACGACGTCAGCCCGAAGCGCCAAAATCGCCTCGATGATCTTCACCCGTTGACGAGCGAACTCGTCGAGCGATTCCGCCCCGCGTGATGTGGGGAAACCCGCGCCTTCCCCGTTGCCATTGAAATAATTCAGCACGTTGAAGCTGGCAACAAGCACATTGTCGTTGAAATTCGGGCGAGCAGGGCGCGGATTCGCCGTCGCGAACACCGGCGGGTCATAGGCTAAATACTGGATGCGATAATAGCCATTGCGTTCATCCAGAACGCCTGTCAAACCGCTGATGGTATTGCCACCCCGCAACGTGTTCCAAGCCGACAATTCAGGGTGAGGAATCACGACAGGATCAGGGTTTTGCACACTGCTTCCGTCATCTAAGAAAATGCGGTGAGATGCCATCGTATTCAAGTATTCGGCATACCCTTCCACCGAGGGCGTATATAACTGGGTATATTGATACGGACGGCCCCCCGAAGCCAAGACGATTTGCCCGTAGCGCCCTAGTTCAAAATATTCGGCAACGGTCAAATCTGTAGGGATGGTCACTAACATGCCTTCTACTGCTTCGCGCTGTTCGGCAGTGGCAGGCAGCTGCAAGATTGACGGCGCAGGCAACACTTGATCGCTTGCGCACACGATCACTTCACTCACATTCCCGATTTCGGTGAGGGAACTGGTCAAATTATCCGCGCGCGTGACTAGTTCAAGCGCCTTGCCAGAGATGCGGACTAAATCTCCCACATTGACATCGACAGCGGGGCGGTTACCATCCGCCACAAAAATACCTTCTGAAGTCGCGGGGTCACCGTCTTGATCCGCATCTTCTTCTTGAACAAAAAAACCACCTAAGCGATTGCTACTTTGATAATCCCCGATGACAATGCCTTCGATCACCACATCGATTGCAGGGTTGGGGGTCGTCATGGCGCTGCCTTGTAATTCCGAAATCAAGGTTGCGGGCTGTCCACACACAGAGGTATCTACCGCCTCTTGCGCAGCAGTCGGCATCACCCCACTTTGATTGAGAAGTAACAAACTTACAGCACCGTACAAACACCACTGCTGACTCATTTTCAACATAAACAGGCCATCCATTCTCAAAACCAACTGAAATGTCTTACCATGTCTCGATTCTAAACACGCGTTTCGCGATTGCCAAAGATTACAGTCGAGCCTTAAACAAGCAATAATCTAAAAACCGAGCGCATTTAATGTGTGTGCGATACGGTCATTCGCACTACAATAGAATAAATATTGATTTGGGGAAGTATCATGACGAGCCTTGAACATCCAAACCCAGACATCAAGCGGACGATCACTTCACAACCTGCAAATGTGGTGACTCAACCCGCACAGCGCCCACTCAGCAATTACAGCTTATCCAGCGTATGCCCCGCCTGTAGCAACCCGACGATTCGGCTTGCGTGCAAAGTGCGCTGTGAACATTGTGGCTTTATGTGGGATTGTTCCGAACTTTAAGCGATCCAGCGCCACGTCACAAACCGCGATGTGATGAGCGCCCCCAGCGCAATCGAGGTCAAAGCCAACCCAATCTGTTTAGGTCGGGTATCGGCTTTTTGCGCCAAATAGACGTAAATCGGAAAGATCACCGCGCCATAACGGGGCATCGCCAACAGCGTCCCGCTGGCAATTGGCACTAAGACCGCGACCACAGAAAATACCCCCCACAGCCTATTCTCACGCAAGATCAGCACTGCTAAGACCAGCAGATACACAGTTGCTACAAGGTCGATCCATGCAGGGTTCCAACCTAACAAGGCGACATCCCCGCGCAAATAGACCAAGAACGCATCCAACGGTGAGGAAGCATCTCGCTGCCAAATGGCGCGGTTAGCCGCAAAGTAGGCCATCGGGTCACCGAGATATAATCCCGCGCCGAAGATATACATGCTGAAGACGATGCCGGGCATCAAGGCCAACACGAAGCGCCACAACCGCCGTCTTTCAGGTTGATGCCACACGTACCATAACAAAGCGGGCACAATCGCGATGCCGACGGTACGTGTCAAAGCAGCGCAACAGGCAAAGATCACAGCAGGGACAAAGCGATCTCGCTCCAGACACCAAAAGCTCAAAATAGCCCAGAGTAAAAAGAGCGATTCGGTATACACCCCTGACATAAAAACGATGTTCGGGGCGATCAGCAAAAAGAGTACACTGCGGAAAGCGACTGCGGAAGACCATCGGCGTTTTGCCAGATCGAACAAAAAAATACCCGAAGCCAATAACGCCACGTTCGAAACCAACAACCCGCCGAGCGTCGCGCATGTGCTGAGATAATCCGACAGCGCGCACCCCGTCGGCGTCAACCCGCTGACCAGATGAATACTCAAGGGATAGAGCGGTAAAAATGCAAGATCGGCATCCAGACGATTTTCCGTCTGCCATTTGTAACCGAATGTCGCGATGGACGTATAGAAGCCCGCGTCATAGCGGTAGAACATATCTAACGGCGCACCGACATCTAATAAATGGGTATATTGATCGCCCTCGCTCATCGGCAGAACGCGCATCGCGACAACCCCAAAACCCACTAAGGCGAAGCGTGTCACCACAAACAAGATGAGGATGATGCCAAATTCGCGCCGTGTAATCTTCATTCTGACCCCTTAAAACCGCTTAAAATTCGCAGTGGACAAGACAAAGCCCACTTCGTAGAATACTCACCCACACTATTTTAGAAAAGGACTCGCAGGATATGAATACGTATTCATCAGGTGGTCGTCCAATTCCATCCCCAACCCGTCCACAAACGATGCCTGAATATGGTATCCCTACCAACAATGAAGGTATGCTCGATTGGTCATTTATTGAAGCGCGGATGCCCGCCGCCCGCAATTATTGGGTCACATCGGTCAATGCGCACAATCATCCCCATGCGATGCCTGTATGGGGCGCATGGGTCGATGGCGTATTTTATTTTGGTGGTGGCAAAGAAACGAATACCGTGCGTAACTTGATGAAAAACCCGCATGTGGTGATTCATCTTGAAAGTGGCGATGAGGTGATCATCTTGCGGGGTGAGGTGCAAGTTGTCACCGAAGACCTTGATGCCGATACCTATGAGCGCATCGAACAACAATACGAGAAAAAATATAATATGCGTCATGGGTTACCTAATTTCTCGCTCACGCCAAAATCTGTGATGGCGTGGAAAGAATATCCTGTGTCTTGCACCAAATGGGAATTTGAGAAGTAATTTCCCTTCACGAAAACACCCCTCATAATGCGGGGTGTTTTTTATTGGGTCATTTTCAGCGTTCGGGTGGCTTCCATTGGAATTTGGCCGTATCACCTTCTTGAAGTGGAGGCTCAAACGGATCAAAACCTGAAGGTGCGTTGACGGTGGGCGGTGCGTTCAACGGAACCCGCCCGCGCTTTTTCTCTTGATCTGAATTACGACGGCGTAAATCCTGCGCATAGTAGATATGTTTGGGCTGGGTGTCCGGTTCTAAGACCAGACGTGCCACCCCACGCGCCAAAATATCCACCGGCATCGGCGCGATGCGGTTGAATGCCAGCCAATTCAGTGGTGGGATGTAACGGAATAACGACATGACCCGATAAAACAAGGGACGATGAGCGCCCCGCACATACGTCAGAGGCGCGCGGATGATCGTGTAATTGATGCCTAACCGCTCGATATATTTTTCAGCTTCGCGTTTGGTTTGAATATACGTGCCGTTCACCCAAGGGGCATGCACACCACTCAATAACATCAAATGAGGAGCACCGCTGTTAACACACATATTGGCGACATTACGCGCAGAAACAAAGTTAAGATAGTGATACGTCAACCCGCGTGAAGGGTCGGCGGTCAAACTGCCGACGGTATGAATCACCGTGTGGTGCCCACGCGCCCGACCTTTTAAGCTAGAAGGTTCCCACACATCCGCCGTAAACCAGCGGACATGTTCCCCTAATGGGCCGATATTTTCTTCTGCCCCTGGGCGCACTAGCAAAGTCACGTCAGCGCCTTCTGCAAGCAGCGCCGCGGCGATGTAATCCCCTAGAAAAGTGCCCCCGCCCGTGACGAGCACACGCTTTGTCATTGTCATAAAATATTTAATCCCTAACCCATCCACTGCATATTTTTAACAAGTCTTAGGCAAAGCGCTCACTAAATTATTAAAACAATGTTGTGTAATAGGCCCAAAACGTGCATAATAATACACTAAGCAACAGGGTCAAATACAATAACCTGTGCATTGAATTTTTTGGTTGACAGTTTACTGTCATATGCTTGAAGCTTAATGAGTGTCCTCATCTTTTTATTGTAGGACAACAAAAAACGTCAATATAGGGTGCATCAAACCCTTCGATACTCGTCATTACGGGTAATGAACATACTGATTCATTTATTTTATGTGCATCACTTCTCGCCTTAGACCTATTCCCCCATGATCCATATAATGGGAACGGTCTTGATGAGCGTGTTGCAAGCCTATGAAACGGTAATTCTTACGTAATTGAGGATGCTTCGACTGATTAAGCCCGCTTAATCGGTAATATCACGTTTATACAGCTCAAGGCAGCCAATCAGGATTCTTGTACAGGGATCATGGTTGGCTGTCTGTATTTTGGGAAGAAAATGACCGATGCCTAAGCGCAAGGCGCCAAAAGTGAGTGAAACGCCCAAGGGCGGTACCATCACCACACTTGAGGTGCAGAAACGAAACAAACAACGGGTAAATGTTTACATCGATGATGTGTATTCCTTTAGCCTTGCCTTAGATGAAGCAGCACTTTTACGCAGAGGTCAACAATTAAGCACGGCTGAAATCGAAGCGTTAAAAGATCGGGACGCACTGCACCACGCAGTGGATCTTTCCGCTAAATTTCTTGGACTTCGCCCACGAAGCGAAGCTGAGGTTCGACGTAAGCTCACCGAAAAAGAGATGCCACAAGACCTCATTGAACGGGCGCTGGAGAAGCTCCGTGAAATGGGTTACGTAGATGACCTGAGCTTTGCAAAATTTTGGATTCAAGAACGGTCAAATTTTAAGCCAACTGGCCCCCGCGCTCTGCGTTACGAACTGCAACAAAAGGGTGTAGCGCGGAACATCATAGATGAAGTGCTCGCTGAAGGGGATGCGGACGATGATGCGTACCGCGCAGCCCTTTCCCAGTCACGCAAATTACGACGCCTGACAAAGCGAGAATTTCAAGACAAGATGTTGGCGTTTTTACAGCGACGCGGGTTCTCATTTAGCACCGCAAAGAGCGCCGTTCAGCGGTTGATCGAAGAGATCGAAACGCCAGAGGATGAGAATGCGGTTCCAGCCGATTTTTTCGCCCCAGAGACTCATAAGGGGTCTGATTGGGAATAAAACGGCCTGTGCAATATGAGAGTTTAAGACTTGTATCATTTCAATGACTAAGGAGGGTGCGGATTCCGTCCTTTTTTACCTTAAAAAAGGACCCGCAATACAGACCAAATGGACATAATTGCCCTGATCGTAGGTATCGTTATTGGGGCGGCAGTGGGGATATTTGTACTTCGGTATCGTCAAAACGTAGCAGGAACAAATCGTCAGTTACAGGCAGAACAAGAAGCGAAAGACATCATTCAGAAAGCAAATGATGAGTCCCGCTCTATCACCAATGAAGCTGAACAACGTGCTAAGAAAGCTATCGATGAAGCAAACGAAGCCACCATTCGCCGTCGTCGTGAATTAGATAAAGAGGATGAACGTTTACAAAAACGTCGTGAAGATTTAGATAACCGTTTTGAACGGATGGAACAACGCGAACAAAATCTCAATAAGCGTCAAAGCCGTCTGGACAAACAGGAATCACAACTTACCAAATTACAGGAAGAACGTGCCGCAGAGATGCAGCGCATCGCCCAAATGACAATGGAAGAAGCCAAAAGCGAACTGTTGAAATTTGCCGAAAGCGAAGCGCGCAACGACATGGCGCGGATCATGCGCCAAGTGGAAGCAGAAGCACATGAAGAAGCAGACCGTCGCGCGCGTGAAGTCATCGCGATGTCGATTCAGCGGTTGGCTTCCGAACACGTCAGCGAAATTTCTGTCAGTGTGGTTTCGCTGGCCAGTGACGAACTCAAAGGACGTATCATTGGTCGTAATGGGCGTAACATCCGCGCGTTTGAACTAGCGACGGGCGTCGATGTTGTCGTTGATGATACCCCTGAATCCGTCACGATCAGCAGTTTTGACCCCGTTCGTCGTGAAGTGGCGAAACGGGCGTTAGGAAAACTGGTCAATGATGGACGGATTCACCCAGCCCGTATTGAAAAACTGGTTGAAGATGCCCGCGCGGAAGTTGACCAAGTGATTCGCCAAGAAGGTGAACGCGCCGCCTATGAAACTGGTATCCCGGGCTTACATCCTGAAATCATCAAACTGCTTGGACGGCTGAAATTCCGTACCAGTTACGGTCAAAACATGCACGCCCACGCCATCGAAAGCGCCCATATTGCGGGGATGATCGCCGCTGAATTAGGCGCAGATGTGATGGTCGCCAAAGCAGGTGGCCTACTCCACGATATCGGTAAAGCGGTTGACCATGAAGTTGAAGGCACGCATGCCATGATCGGCGCTGAACTTGCCAAACGTTACGGCGTTCATGCCAAAGTGGTCAATGCCATCGCCAGTCACCATCACGAAGTAGAACAAGAATACGTTGAATCGTATATCGTCGAAGCTGCCGATGCGATCTCTGGTGCCCGTCCGGGGGCGCGTCGTGAAAGCCTTGAATCATATGTCCGTCGTGTGCGTACCCTTGAAGAAATTGCCACCAGCTTTGACGGTGTTGAACAAAGTTACGCCTTGCAAGCAGGCCGCGAAATCCGCATCATCGTTCGTCCCGAAGTGATTGATGATCTCGCAGCCGTCCGCTTATCCCGCGACATCGCCAAGAAGATTGAAGAGACCATGCAGTACCCGGGTCAAATCAAAGTACAGGTGATTCGCGAAACCCGCGCTACAGAATTTGCCAAATAGCGCCTCAAAGATCATGTTTTGAACATTCAGAACATGATCTTTTTTATCCCCTTGCGCTAAAAGATTAATTTCAAATCAATTCAGAATGGATACCCTTCCGAATATTTATTTCGATAAATTAGGATTAGCGATAATTCTGTACAGGATTAACAACAAATTGAGGGGATCGACATAATTAGGCTAACATAATGCGGTTATTTAGCATAAGAAGTTGTGTTTATTCATCGGAGCCACTTTTTCCCATGCAGCGTTATTTCACATGTTCGCCAGACGCCTTACTCATCGGACAAACCGCAGTCGCACTTTTAGTCAACCTTCAATACGACGAAATTAAGCCGATTTTAGTCAAATACGGTCTCAATGAAATTGACCCGAATCAATGGTATCCCGTACAAAGAATCCTTGATATTTTTAACGATATTGAGCGCATACCGGGTGGCATGATGGACCTTGTCGCAATCGGCATTGCCGCAGGTGAACTGGGCGTCAAGAATATGCCTGAACCGCTTCGCAAATTGCCCTTTGACCAATTTATAGAAGCGTACTCTCAAATTTGGATCACACGCCATAAAAATATTGATCCGAAAGCGGTACAGACTATCGTTGCCGGGCCGAAACATGTCATCATCACCTCAATGGGGCCGTACCCCGACGATGTGATTTATGGCATTTTCTACGCATATGCCCGTGCGATTTTGCCCAAAGGGACAAAATTCACGGTGAAATATGACGAAGAAAAGAAACGTTACGACAATGGTGGCGAGACAACTTATATTCACATCATCTGGGAATAAGCCGACGTTATCGACCCTGTTCGACTAAAAAAAGACCTTCTTGATTTTACGAGAATCAAGAAGGTCTTTTCAGTTCTCAAGGAGTGAATCTAATTTCCGTTGGCAGTCGTCAGTCGGTACAAACGAATGGTGTTATCGCCAGAACCGCTCACCAACCACGGGCTTCTGGGGTGGAACGCCAACGTGAGCACAGGGCGATCATGACTGCGGTCTTCGACAACGAGCCGTCCGCTTTGTAAATCCCACACATTCATCACGGCATCGTGTCCACCGCTGGCAAGCAAGCGTCCGCTTGGGCTTAGACTAATACTGTCCACACTGCCTTCATGCGCATCAATCCGCCTTTCCAACGTTTGCGACAGCGTATCCCACAGGGAAATCGTACCGTCACGGCAGGCGCTGATCAACCAGCGTCCATCATGGCTTGAGGTGACAGCGCGTAACCCTTCCTCATGTTGAAATTTGGCGATCAGTTCTCCGTCAGGTGTCCAAATGGCGAGTGAACCATCACGGCTGATGCTGACAATATCTTCGGTCACACGGTAAAGAAGCCCCGTGATTTCTTTTTGATGGGCTTGGAATTCACTGACTAACGTGGATTGGCGATAATCCCATAAGCGGATCACCCCCGCGCCATCCCCTGAAAGAAGCATATTCGCCCCTGCAAAACAGACCGCACTCACAGCACCCCGCCCCTCTTTATTCCCCTGCATCACGTTGATGGTCTGGGTCATTGGGTTCCAAAGTGAGATGTTTGTGTCGGCAAGTCCTAACGCCCATACAGGTTCATGGGGATGTGGCGCCAAACTCTTCACAACCGTCTCGGCTTCAAGGGTATGCGTTGGGTCACCGCCGAAGGCTTGGTTCCAAAAACTTATCCCTTGCGCGTGCGCGACGGCAAGATGATCGCCCATCGGCGACCAATTTAAACGTGTGATATACGGCTGATGAACCACCGTCGCAGGTTTGAGCATTAAACGCTCACCTTGCGGGGAAATAGGAAGGTCTGAACTCATAATAGTTTGCTCATTTAAAGTTAATTCTGCGTCAAGCGATGTCCCGTAACATGGGGTACAACGTCAAATTGATACTCATATCATCCTTGCATAATCTTACTTGTACCAAAGGTTTATCAAAATGATTTCAACAAGACACCTTCATCAAAATGAAACTTTTGCCAATTTACAGGGACATGAATATGTGAATCTCGTCACCTTCCGTAAAAACGGAGAACCTGTAAACACGCCTGTATGGTTTGCCAAGCAAGATCAGTTGGTTTATATCATAACAGACGGTAACAGCGGAAAAGTTCAGCGAATCCATGATAATGCAATGGTCGAACTCGCGCCATGCACGCTCAATGGGCGCGTCTTAGGGAAACCGCATGAAGGCATGGCGCAGGTCTTACCGCCCGAAAGAGCAAACCCAGCAGATGACTGCCTAAAGAAAAAATATGGGGTGTTCTACCGCCTCTATAAAATGACCCGGTCAGTGCTTAGAAAAAACATGGTCTTTTTAGAAGTTACGCCCATGTGAACCCAAACCATATTTTTGGACTGAATACCTTCCCTACACCTTGATTGAGCTGACGGTTATAATCACCGTCATCATGCAAATTTCAATCAATGCACACCTTTTAACGAACGACCCATCCTATAGAGCCGCTGGTATTCACACGTACATTGAACAAACATTACGTGCGCTGCCCGCTGTCGCGCCTTCGGACTGGCAGTTTAAAGCCTATGTCGGCGCACAATATCCGCTGGAGCTTGAAGGCTACCAGATGGTGCGTTCACAATGGCAAACCCAGTCGCCTATTCGACGCATCTTGTGGGAACAGTTGGTACAGCCGTTTCAACTGACGGGTGACTTATTCCACGCGACGGCCTTTGTCACCCCGCTAGTTCAGCGGTTACCGTCAGTCGTCACCATCTATGATTTAAGTTTCGTCCATTATCCCGCTCGGCTTCCGCGTTCGCGCAGGTTATATCTCTCTACCATGACACGCCGAAGCTGTGAACAAGCCCAGCGCGTGATCGCGATTTCACAAGCCACCGCCGATGACTTGACTCAGCTCTGGAATATTCCATCATCGAAGATCGATATCGCGGTGCCCGGCTATGATAAAACGCGCTTTAAGCCGTTATCCCAAGCGGAACAGGAGGCTTTTCGCGCTCAAAAATCTTTATCAGAACGGTTTTGGTTTTTTGTAGGTACGCTAGAACCCCGCAAAAACCTGCCCATGCTCTTAGAGGCATATGCTTCCCTGCAACCACACGAACGCCTGCCCTTGGTCATCGGTGGCGGGAAAGGTTGGGATTACCAACCTATCTTTGATGCGGTAAAAACGCATCGGCTTGAAAAAGAGGTCCAATTTATCGGTTATGTCCCTACAGATGAACTGCCAATCTGGTACAATTGCGCCGAATTATTTATCTATCCCAGTGTTTTTGAAGGATTTGGCTTGCCCGTATTAGAAGCGATGGCTTGTGGTACCCCCATCCTCACGTCTGACCAGAGTTCACTGCCAGAAGTGGCGGGGAATGTGGGCATGTGCATTTCGCCCCATGACGGTCACGCATGGGCAGATGCGTTACGCTTCGCGTTTCACAACCGTGCATGGCGAGAGGAACAATCGCTCGCGGGCATCGAACGCGCTCAAAACTTTTCATGGACACACACGGCTGAACAAACCCTTTACAGTTATCAACAAGCATTACAGGCTTAAACTGGATGACGGCTTTTTTTTCCTACGTAACCGAGCAAACTCGCAGTCGCCCGTGGTTAATTCCACTCATTGACACGCTACTCGTCATCTTGGCTTTTATTTTGGCGTATATTTTACGCTATCGGGTTCAGCTTTTACGGCCGGTGTATGAGTTCAACAACTCGCCGTTTGAGCCGTATATCCCCTATCTCATCATCTATGCGTTATGGCTGTATATCAATTATCGCGGGAATGGGCTTTACCGTCAGGTACGCGGACGGCGCTGGATTGATGAGGTCTATTTGATCCTCACCGGCGTGACTAACGCCACCGTCATCATGATGGCGATCAGTTTTATCTTCCAACCGTTGGTCTTTAGCCGTTTGATGATGATCTTCGTCGCCGCGATGACGATCATCCTGCTCTCGTTAGCGCGCGTGGTGAATCGGACAATTCTCGCACGGCAAAGGGCACAAGGCATCGGCATCCAACGTGTTTTGGTGGTCGGCGCGGGCGAAATCGGCCATTCGGTATTACGCACGCTGTACGCGCGTAAAGAATTTGGCTATGAGCCTGTCGGCTATCTTGATGACAACCCCGAACGGGGCAACATCAATATTGGGCGCTTCATTGGGCTAGGCGGGCTAGACAAGCTCGAACAAGCGATTCGCGAACATGATATTGATGTGGTGATGATTACGCTGGCGTGGAAACACCATAATAAGATTATGGAATTGATCCAAATTGCGCGTAATCTTGGCCTTGAAGTGAGCGTCGTGCCGGACGTGTTCCAGTTGAACTTGCGCCAAGTCCAAATCCAAACGATTGATGGGATTCCACTTTTACAAATCAATGGGTACGTGCCCATCAAAGCAAGTCACCTGTTAAAACGTGCAACCGATCTCGGCATCATCGTTTTGCTTTCGCCTTTCCTCATCGTCTTATTTGCATTGGTCTCTATCGCCATCAAACTCGACTCACCCGGGCCGATCCTTTACCGTGCGCGCCGTGTAGGTGAGAATGGTCGCGAGTTTGACATGCTCAAGTTTCGCAGTATGGTCGTCAATGCGGACCAACAGCGTGAAGAATTAGTCAAAACACAAGGCCTCGACCCGCGCCACCCCAAGATGAAAGATGACCCGCGCGTCACCCGCGTAGGCAGTTTCATCCGCCGTCTGAGCCTTGATGAAATTCCGAATTTGATCAATGTCTTCAATGGGCAGATGAGTTTGGTTGGCCCACGCCCGCCAACCCCTGACGAAGTAGCGCTCTATGAGCCGTGGCATTTGCAACGTTTATCTGTGAAACCCGGCCTCACGGGATTGTGGCAAGTGAGTGGGCGTAGTGAAGTAGAATTTGAAGAGATGTGTCTGCTCGACATTTACTACATCGAGAATTGGTCGATGCAGTTAGACGCGGAGATTCTCTTTTTAACGATTCCCCGCGTCCTATTACGGCAAGGTGCTTACTAAGCCATGATGGTGTTGATCTGAGCAAATTCTTCGTCGCTCAACTGCCAATTGGCCGCCGCCGCGTTTGAGCGAATCTGCGTTTCAGAAGTTGCCCCCGCAATCACAGATGAGATCACTGGGTATTTCAACAGCCACGCAAAGGCCAGTTCTAAGATCGTATGCCCTTTAGATTCCGCAAAGCTGATCAAGTTTTCCACGCGCGTCAAGTTTTGTTCCGTCAGTAACTGCTCACCGCGTGGGCCGTTCAAACGGGTTCCCTGTGGGAACGGCTGGCCTTTACGATATTTCCCTGTCAAAAGACCATTCGCCAGCGGGAAATAAGGCAGATAGCCAATGCCCAATTTTTCACATTCGGCTAAAACAGGTAGTTCTGACTCACGATGAAACAAGCTGAAATGATTTTGTGTGCTCACAAAACGAGCGCCCCCTTCAGGGACGGCGGCTTCTGCTTCTTGCAACATCGCCACTGTAAAATTAGAACAGCCGATTTCGCGAACTTTCCCCTCTTTTACAAGGTCGTTCAAAGCGCCCAAGGTGTCTGCAATTGGCGTGGTTTCGTCAGGGGTGTGGAGTTGGTACAAGTCAATATAATCGGTGTTTAAACGGCGCAAGCTGTCTTCAATCGCTTGTTTAATATAGGCGGGTTTCGCACCTTTACGCGCACTGTCAACTTCAGCGCCAAACTTGGTCGCAATGATCACATCACCACGACGACCGCTGACCGCTTGGCCTAAATAAACTTCGCTTTGTGTTTGGCCGTAAATATCTGCTGTATCAAAAAAGTTGATGCCTGCATCTAAAGCGGCGTGCACCACGTTCGCCGTAGCCGCAGCGTCTAAGGTACGTCCGAAGTTATTGCACCCAAGCCCAACTTCACTTACAGACAGTGATCCTAACTTTCGTGTTTTCAAAATGGCTCCTCTTACCCAATCAGTCCAACCTCATGATTTTAGCGACAAAACCCAAGAGGACAATACAGGGTGGCCATTTCCAATACTTTATTTATCTTTTGTGCTCGTCTTCCGAAACAGACGTATTTAAGGGAATCCAGAAACCAAACTTACTGCCGACGCCAATAGTGCTTTCTACAGACACATTTCCGCCGTGACGTTCGATGATCGACTTGACCAAGCTCAACCCTAAGCCCCGCCCTTCGATATGTGAAAGGCTGGATTGTTTCACGCGGAAGAACGCATCAAATAAGCGAGGAAGAGCTTCTGGAGGGATGCCGATTCCGGTATCCACCACTTCGAAAAAGAATTTTGAGTCGGTGGTGTAGACAGAAACCTCAATATCGCCCCCCGCAGGGGTGTACTTCATGGCATTGGAGATCAGATTTGCCATCGCTTCGCTAATCAATGAGGGCGTAATCCATGCCGTCGTTTGAGGGTTGATCTGCACATTCTTGATGAGCATGAGCTGATTCTGCTGTGCGACTGATTCCATCTGCCCCAAAACATCCGTCGTTAATTCGTATAAATCCGCCATTTGAAGCATCTCTTTAGGCGAACGACGAATCTGCTGAACCCGCAACATTTCATCCAAGAGGTTTTTCATCCGTTCAGCGGCTTGTTGAATCGCTTGGACATAATCAGCAAACGGAGTATCCGCGTTGACGTCGAGGTCGATCAAGCTCGCGTATCCCATAATCAACGACAGCGGGCTGCGCAAATCGTGAGAGACCAGTTGGAGCATCTCGTCTTTAAAACGGCTTAAATCCCGCAAGGTGGTGATGTCACGCCGAACGATCACATAACCGATCTGGCTAGAATTCACGTCGCGCCATGTCGTGATCGTGATGAGATAATCGCGTCCGGTTTGTTCCGACGCACCTTCCAGCGTCCATAGTTGATCGGGCTTGCTGGTGCCTGCGATGGTATCAATCACCATGCGTAAGAGCGAATCGATATAGACAAATTCTTCTAACGAGCGTCCTGCTAAAGCGTTGGGGGTTTCATTGAACAGGTGTGCCGCTGAATGATTCACCAAAATGATACGTAACGCGTCATCCAAGATAATCAATTCATCTGGCATGGCATGTAACATCGCTTCTAACTGGTCTTGGTTTCGCTGAACTTTACGCAAAAGCATCGAGTTGCTGACGCTCAGCGCGCAAATATTGGCTAACGTCTCCAAAATTGTCACATGTTGATGTGTAAAATAGGATGAGGTTGGGTGCAAGATCGTGAGGATGCCCACCAACGCCTCTGCAAAAAACATCGGCACGCAGACCACCGAACCGATGAAGTTGTTGTCAATGCTAAACGGCTTCCATCGCTCATCATAAGACGTGTTTGGAATATAGGCTGTTTTGCCATGTTGCAGAACCCAACCTTCAATGCCTTCTTCGACAACCAACTTATGGAAATGTTCAGAGTAAGGTGAAGGATAAATTTGGATTGCGGCTTTATCGCCCAATTCAAACGCAATATGCGTCCAGCTCTCTTGGGCAACGCCGGTTCGAAACATCATAAATACATGTTGAGCGTCTAAAGATTCTCCAATGAGACGTACAGTATCTTCAAAAAACGTCTCACGGTTGGTGAGAGTCAACATCTTTGAAATATGTTTTAACAAGTCAAGATCATGAAACTTAGGAATCACAGTTTGAAAATCACAGTTCGAGTAGTTATATAAGCCCCTACCACTCATAGTGAATCATACCCATTGAATATATACAAGTTCATTTTTTCTAACCTTATAAATCACATCTTATAGGACTTTTTAAGGAAAGAGATATTAGGAAACACATTATTGAGAATGTATTCCCTAATATTTGTCGCTTTTTTGTTACTTAAAGGGTCGCGGGCTTGGAGGTTAAACTAACTAACAAGTTCACACAGGCTTCAACATCGCGAATATCGACGGTTTCGCTGGTGGTATGAACATAACGGCAGGGGATGGAAATCGTGCCACTTGGAATCCCAGCACGGCTGATTTGGATGCCAGAAGAATCGGTCGTACCGCCCTTCAGCAATTCAAATTGATGCGGAATCTTGCCTTCTTCAGCGTGTTGGGTCATCCAGTTACGCACTGCAAGCGGGACAATATGCCCCGGGTCGTGGAGTTTAATCGCAGCGCCACCACCTAACTTTACGCCCATGCGCCCGTTATCGGGATAGTCGCCCGTCCCCGTCACATCGAGGGCGATGGCTAAGTCAGGGTTGACGTTAAAGGCCGCCGGACGCGCGCCCCGCAAACCGACTTCTTCTTGCACGGTAAAGACGAAATACAGTTCATTGGAGGTTTGTTTATTCAAATGTTTCATGGCTTCGATGGCGACGACGCAACCAATACGGTCATCCATCGCCTTAGAAATCAGGCGGGTGCCCCGTTCTTCCATGTTACGCCAAAAGGTGGCGGGACTGCCCGGCCCAATCGAGACAGGCTGTACAGATTCGCCATCGCTCACATCGACATAGTACGCATCCAGTTCTGAAGGCACTGAGGTGCGGTTCGTGGTCATGTATTCTGGCGCAACCACAACGCCAATCGTGCCATCTTCAAACTGCACACGGTTGCCCATCAAGGTGTTCTGCATCAGCCCACCCAAGTTGATAAAACGCAAATACCCTGAGTTTTTCTCGACGTATGTGGTCATGATGCCGATCTCATCCATGTGAGCGGCGATCATAATCTTTGTACCGCCCTGCCCCACACGGCAGATCAAGTTTCCGAGCGCATCTTCAGTAATCGAGTCGGCATACGGCGCGACTTCTTCACGAATCAGCGCGCGCACACGATGTTCATAACCAGAAGGGCCCCACGCTTCAACGAGTTTACGAATTAGTTCTTTCACAAAAATCACTCCTCACTTGTAATCATCGCAAAATGAGCCATTCCTCAAGCGAGGATTTCTGGCGTTATGGATTGCAGTAATGCTTTTGCCAAACGTAACCCATTGTCATAATCTTGTTGGTTCAAATAGGTGCTTGGGCTGTGAATGTAACGACAAGGCAGAGAGATCACGCCTGTGCGCGCCCCTCCATTTGCTGTATGAATCGCCCCGCCATCGGTGCCACCGCCGGGCGTGGTCTTGTACTGGAAGGGGATTTCGTTGGCGACGGCGGTATCTCGCATGAACGCAAACAACTTAGGATGTGTGATCATGCTTCGGTCGATGAAACTGATGACAGGCCCGCCTAACATGAAACAGGTGGGGTTGATGTCTTGCTCATCGTCTGGCTGGCGCACAGGGTTCGGCAAATCATTGGCTGTTGTATTCTCTAAAACAAAGGCGACATCGGGGTTTACGGCTTGCGCTGCGACCTGCGCCCCACGTAAACCGATCTCCTCTTGAACGGTAAAGGCCGCGTACAGATCGACAGGGTACGGCCCCGCCATCAGCACATCTAACAACATGGCACAGCCCGCGCGGTCATCGAGCGCTTTGCCTCGAATTACCCCGCTGGACAACTCCATAAAACGCGAATCAAACGCGATGCGTTCGCCACGCTTCACTTTGCCAGCGGCCTCATCTTTGCTCGAAGCGCCGATATCAATGCGTAAGTTTTGAATCTTCACCACATTTTGATCACGGTTTTGATGGATGGGTGTCCACGTTACCACACCATTGAGGGCGTTATCCCCCACCTTGACGCGCAGGCCGGGCAGGATGCGGTCATCAATGCCCCCGACAGCCGCAAAATGGAGTAAGCCATCGCCATCATAGCCCGTGACCATAAAGCCGACTTCGTCCATGTGTGCCGCGACCAAAACCCGCAACGGGTTTTCAGCGGTGCCTTTTTTGAACGCGATCACACTGCCCATCGGGTCGATCTTTAAATCATCAACGTGATCCCGTAACGCATCCACGATGATTTTTCGTACAGCATCTTCTTTACCAGAGATGCCTATCGCTTCTGATAATTCTTTCAATAACATTAGGATTGCCCTGCTTCGCTAGTTTCAGTGGATGCGGGTTTTAATTCATCCCAATCAATGGATGTTAAGAAGTCGGCATCGAGGTCGGCAATAAAATGAGCCATCAAACGGCCTGCGCGTTCGATATCGCGCAAATCCAATGTTTCGACAGGTGAGTGCATATTACGAATCGGGACTTCTAACAAGGCTGTCGGCACGCCGGATTGGGAAACTTGAATCGCCCAAGCGTCAGTCCCACTGGCACCCGGGATCACGTCATCTTGTAATTTCAATTCGAGCCGTTTCGCAGTATCCCGAATTTTGTCATACAGCTTGATGTGGAAATTCGGCCCCACGCCAATCCCCGGGCCACCGCCCATTTCACACGTGCCATCTGCGTTCACACCTGCCTGCGGTGCAAACGTCACATCCAGCGCAATCGCAATATCCGGCTTGACGAAATTTGCGGAAGTCTTGGCACCAATCAACCCGCTTTCTTCTTGTATCGTGGCAACCGCGTAAACATCCCAACGATGTGATAAGCGTTGTAATTCATGCAAACAAGCCGTGACCGCCGCCACGCAAGCGCGGTCATCAAAGGCTTTGCCCGCCACTTTTGTACCGCTCAAATCGATCATCGGCGTGTCTAAGGTGATGCAGTCGCCCACGCGGATCAAACGCGCGACGGTTTCAGCATCAAGCCCTGTATCCACAATTAACTCATTAAAGCTCGGGTATTTTTGACGCGCCGACGGCGTGAGCAAATGCGGGGGCTTGGCGGCCACAACCGCGGGAACCGCTTCACGGCCATGAATCAACACCGGCTGTGATAACATCACGCGGTTATCAATCCCGGTCACGTTATGCACATAAATAAACCCATCGACAATTGCCTCTACCATCAGCGCGATTTCGTCCATGTGCGCCGCGAGCATGATGCGTCGAGGGGTTTCTAATGGGGACGTTGCGCGTTTGATGCCGATCAAACTGCCCAACTTATCTTGCTCGAAATCATCCACAAGACCTTCCCATTCCGCTCGAATGACTTCCCGTACAGGGGCCTCAAAGCCGGATGGAGCGTGGGTGTTCACAAGTTTTCGTAAATGTTCTTTTACATCAAACAATGGCGCCCTCCTTCATCGCTAAAATTACACAAAATAAATTTGATTCTAAAATCACTTTTCTTTTTCACCCTCGGCATTGTAACGTGATCTCACATTTCCTCACAATAACCATTCAAACAAATTTGAATGGTTGAGCTATGTTTTGTGAAATATTTCTTTTTTCATTCAGAAAACAAAGTTCTTGACAACTTAAAAAAATCCGTCTATATTCGAAATAACTTATTTCACTAATTGAAAAAAGATACTGATATTTTCATGAAACCTCTTGTTCGTGGCAACCGAGACCTGATTAAAGCGATGAACCGCAGTCTGCTGTTGAATATCATTCGCCAGCATGGACAGCTTTCACGCACACAACTGACAGAAATATCTGGCTTGAGTGTTGGCGCGGTTTCACAAATCATCAGTGACCTGATCGAAAAAAACTGGCTCCTCGAAACAGGTGAAGGGGATTACACAGGCGGGCGACGTCAAGTTTTCTTACGCCTGAACCCTCACGCAGGTTATGCCATCGGCATCAAATTGATGGAAGACCGCTTGGTCTGCGCGATCACCAACTTTGAAGGCGACATCATCCACTACCAAACCGCCTCACTCGGCAGTGAGGAATACCCTGAAATCACCTGTGACGCGCTCGTTCAAACCATTGAAGACGCGCTGCAAAAAAGCAGTACCCCGCGCGCGATGGTGTTGGGCGTTGGCATCGGTTTAGCAGGGGTGATCTATCAAGATACAGGCGTAGTGCATTATTCCCCGTATGTAGGCTGGAAAGATTTTCCCCTCGCTGACACCTTGCAAGCTCAACTGCACGTCCCTGTTTTTGTCGAAAACGATGTCAATACGCTCACGCTTAGCGAATATCTTTTTGGCGCAGGTCGCCATCATTCAGATTTTGCGGTGATCACCATCGGGCGCGGGATTGGCATGGGCATGGTGTTAAACGGGCATATTTATCGCGGTATACAAGGTGGCGCGGGTGAACTTGGGCACATCCCCTTACACCTCACCACGTTGATGGATAAGACGACCACAACCACCACACTAGAAACATTAGCCGCTGATCCGGCGGTCATCCGTTCCCTGCATGAACAGGGGACGAACACTCCTATAAATGATCTCACTGACGTGATCAAAGCCGCAGAAGCAGGCGATACAGCGGCACAAAACGCCCTTGCAAAAAGTGGTGAATTTCTTGGCATTGGCCTCGCGACGATCGTCAATATTCTCTCTCCACCGCTCATCATCATCAGTGGTGAAGGGGTCAGCGCGGGCGATTTCCGTCTACAACCCATGTTGCAAAGCCTTCAACAGCATGTCTTTGGTGGGTTGAGCGACATGGTCGAAATCGTGATTGAGCCGACCGATGACGAAGCGTGGGCGCGTGGAGCGGCAAGCCTTGTGATGAGCAAGATTTTTGAATCTCCATTAGTGGAAACTACCACCGTAAATTAATTTTTTTGAGTAAGCTTTTTCATTCAGTGAAAGAATTTTAGGAATGATTGTACAAAAGCGTTTTGACCGCTGGAAATGGGTGGTGTTTTTCCTCGCCCCCAGCCTTGCAGGGTTGTTGATCTTCATCATCTACCCCATCGTGATGTCGATTGGGGTTTCGATGACTGACTGGACACTGCCCCGTGAACCCAACTTCATCGGCTTGACCAATTTCACCAACGTTTTAAATGACACACGGTTTTGGAGTGCGTTGCGCATCACGCTGATCTTTATCGCGCTTTACGTCCCCAGCGTGTTCATCGCAGGGTTAGGTCTCGCCCTGTTCATGAATACCAAGTTGCCCGGCATGCTCATCATCCGAACCACTTCGTTCATGCCCGTCGTCGCTTCATGGGTGGTGGTGTCATTAATCGGGCGGTGGATGTTCAACCCCACGTATGGGCCTGTTAACTATTTCCTGTCATTGGTCGGGATACAGGGGCCAACATGGTTATACGAACCGACAACAGCCCTCCTCGCCATCGTCATCATCAGCGTGTGGAAAGATATGGGCTATAACGCGCTGCTGTTTTTGGGTGGCTTACAGAACATCTCTGAAAGTTACTACGAATCAGCGCGTATTGACGGCGCTTCTCGCTGGGATTTGTTCCGTTTCATCACCGTTCCTCTACTCACACCGACCATGTTCTTTGTAGTCATCACCTTGTTGATTAACTACTTCCAAATGTTCGACGCTGTGTACTTGATGCCGATACGCGACACCGCAGCCGAACGTGAACTCAGCACGCTCGTCGTCGAAATCGTCAAGAACGCCTTCAGTTACAACCGCATGGGATACGCCTCTGCCATGTCATGGGCGCTTTTCATTCTGATTTTCATCATCACTATTATTCAATTACGTGTACAAAAACGGTGGGTGTACTATGAGGTCGACTAACTCGCTAGAGCTTTCCAAGCCCCGCGCAGTGTCAGGAAATAATCGCACCCAGTTCGTGATCGGGCGTATTGCGGTGTACATCTTGATGGCGATCTTTGTCATCGTCATGCTCTCACCCTTCTTGGTGATGGTGACCACATCCCTGCGCCCCACCGCGTATGAGCTGTCGGCGATCCCACAGTTACTGCCACAAGAAATTTCATTCGATGCCTACCGTGAATTGGGGGATCGCCTCGACTTACCGCGCGCATTCTTCAACAGTATTTTTGTTGCTGGCGTAGGCACAGCGGGGCAAGTGCTGGTTTCAGCGATGGCCGCGTTCGCCTTCTCGCGCATCCAATGGAAATACCGCAACACCGTATTCCTGTTATATCTCGGCACGATGATGATCCCGGGCGTGGTATTGATCATTCCGCAGTTTGTGCTCGTCCGTTCATTGGGATGGATCAATAACTATGCCGCGTTGATTTTCCCGACGTTATTCAGCGCTTTCGGCACGTTCTTGTTACGACAGTCGTTCCTCGCCATTCCGAAAGACTTTGAAGAAGCGGCTTTTGTGGATGGCGCGAATTACTTCACGATTTTCTGGCGCATCGTTTTGCCCCTCTCTGGGCCAGCGTTAGCCACCTTATCAATCTTCAGTTTTATGGGACAGTGGAACTCATATTTGTGGCCGCTCTTTGTAGCGCGCCGGCCTGACGTGATGACACTTCCCGTTGCTCTCTCTCTCTTACAAGCAGAAACCCGCGCCGTGACAGAATGGAACATCGTCATGGCGGGGGCAGTCGTTGCTGTACTGCCCATCCTGCTGGTGTACTTGGTCGCCCAACGTTGGTTTGTTCGCGGGGTCATTGTCAGCGGTATCAAAGGGTGATTGGCATCCACAAGATGCCTGAATGATTGGTTTCGTCACGCGACGGAATGCGTATTTTTTTCGAGAAGATTTTTTTATAAGGAGAAAGGTTTTAATTATGCGTAAGCTATATTTAAGCGTCATCGGCGCAACTGCACTACTGGCAGTAACACCGCTTGCGGCACAAGAAAATGTCACCGTTCGCTTTCTGAACTTCACCGCAGGCGCAGATCACGCGGAAGATTTGCAAACGATTATTGATGCCTTCCAAGCAGAAAACCCGGGCATCACCATCCAAGTTGATTCTGCACCTTTTGGTGATTATTTCACCTTGCTCCAATCAGACATCATCAGCGGTGACGCGCCCGATGTCTTTGAAGTCAACTTTGAAAACTTCATCACCTATGCCGCCAACGGCACCATGTTGGATTTAGGCGGTCTCATCAGCGAAGATGCGCCTTACTATCCCCGCGCATTGGAAGCCTTCCAATATGAAGGTCAACAATTTGCCCTGCCTGAATCCTTCTCGACGGTGTTGATGTATTACAACGAAGACCTGTTTGACCAAGCAGGGTTGGAATATCCCACTGACGAATGGACATGGGATGATGCCGTGACCGCCGCCTCCGCCATCGACGCGCTTGGTGATGATATTTACGGTTTGTATTCCCCCATCCAATACTGGGAATTCTACAAAAAAGCGGCTCAAAATGGCGAATGTTTCTTCCTCAACGAAGACCGTACTGAATCGACCATCAATTCCCCTGCATGCGTCGAAACTTTACAGTTGATGGTCGATTGGTTACAAGATGGCGTGATCCCCTCACAAGCTCAACTGTCCGGCATCTCTGACTCTGACCTGTTCTCTCAAGGAAAGATCGGCATTTGGATTACCGGCATCTGGATGTTCAGCGCTTTACGTGAATCCGAAGTGAACTGGAACGTTCAGCTCGAACCCATGATCAACCAACACGCCCATCACTTCTTCTCGAACGGCGTCGCAGTTTCTTCGACCACCGATGTGCAAGATGCCGCCGTCCGCTGGGTAGAATTCTTGACCACCAGCCAAGTTGCCGCCCAAGTCCGTATCGACAACGCATGGGAATTACCCGCATTGGATGAACCCGCTTACTTTGAGAGCTTCTTGTCTCAAAACCCACCGGAAAACACCCAAGCCGTCTTCCAAGCATTAGAAAGTGCTGTCGCACCGCCTACCATCGAACGCCAAGTTGAAATGCAAGACGGCGTTGATCGTTTAATCTCGCAAGTGGTTGACGGTGAACTCACCGCACAAGAAGCATTAGATCAAGCGAAAGCGCTGATTGACTCACTCTTAACATCCTAACGTTATTACGCTAAACCGCCTCTGTTGGTGAGTGTACTCCATGCTCACTGACAGAGGGCTTCGGTGATCATCCTCTTGGTGATAAATTTTTGTCTCGTCACTCTTTACCGTTTGGAACAGCCAACATGAATTTAACCCAAAAAAGTTTTGATATTATCCATGCTGGACAAGCGACGAACGGGGCATATGCTGCCTGCGAAAGCTTCTCACAATACAATTATTCATGGTTGCGCGACGGTGCTTGGATTGCTTACGGCATGGATTGCGCCGACCAACATCAAAGCGCCCGCAAATTTTACCAATGGGGGGTTCACGTCCTACTGCGCTACACGCATAAAGTCGATGTGTTAATTGGCAAGTTAGACCGTGGGGAACAACCCCTCGAAACCGATTATCTTCCCACCCGCTTCGCCTTAGATGGGGGTTTAGGTCAAGAAGATTGGCCGGACTTTCAATTGGACGGTTATGGGGCGTGGTTATGGGGTCTTGTTCAACACTGTAGGCTGAGCGATTTTCAGATTTGGGAAGAAGCGCGCCCCGCAATTGAACTGCTCGTGCGTTATCTTGAGGCGCTTTGGCAATCCCCCAATTATGACTGTTGGGAAGAACACCGCGACCAAATCCATACCGCAACACTCGCCGCCCTCTATGGAGGGTTGACCGCCGTTCAAGAGGTTGACCCGACCCTCGTTCCGTATACCCTTCCAACTGACATCCGCACCTACATTCTGGAACATTGTGTGGCAGAGGAAGGTCACTTCATGAAATCAATCGGCAATTCAGAAGTAGATGCCAGTCTGCTTTGGGTTGCTGTGCCCTATCGCGTTGTCGCCGTTGATGATCCCCGTTTTACGGCAACGCTCAACAAAATCGAACGTGACATTCACCGCCCACAAGGGGGCGTCTACCGTTATGCAAAAGATACCTATTTTGGTGCGGGGGAATGGATTCTTCTCACCGCATGGCTCGGTTGGGTCTATACCGAATTAGGCCAACCAGAAACCGCACGCGAACTCTATCGCTGGATCGAACAGCAAGCCCAATCTGACGGCGAACTTCCCGAACAGGTCTCTGACCACACCCTTTATCCTGACTATTATCAACCATGGGTAGAGCGTTGGGGAACACCCGCCAAACCCCTGCTCTGGTCACATGGTATGTATCTTGTCCTTCAAAATCGTTTAAAAGAAAGTGCCCTATGATTCGTATTGTCCATAATCCATTAGGTCAAGAACATCCATACGAGCAGTTACCGGAAGAACGTTTTCCACGTCAACCGCTGGCAGAACAACCGTTTAAAGTAGGCATTTCGGTACAACCTTCAGGAAAAGCCACGCAAGTGCGCGTCCATCAACACATGGATGGCGACGAACTGCCCATCATTGAGGCGGGCAAAGACCCGTCATGGAAACCGATCTTAGAACAAGTTGTGGGTTCTAGCGCACTTAATGAAGTCAATGCCTTTGACCAAGATATTTGGGAAACGCATCTCACCGCCCCACCTGTCGGCAAAACGCTCACCTATTGGATCGAAGCCGACGGCGTCGAGAGTGAACGCTTTACGATCAGCGGGGATGGATGGGAAACGAACGGCGGGACAGTCGTCAGTGATCATGAAGTCCGCGTCACAAAAACAGCCACACAATTACATAATGTCGCCGACACGCCAGAAATCATCTCTTTAGAATGGCTGACGAATACCCAGCGCGCGCGTCGGGTTCGCATCACGTTTCAATGTGATGCCGAAGAAGCATTCTTTGGGCTAGGCGAACGCTTCAACAGCCTGAACCAACGCGGGAATGTGATGGACATCCGCGTGTATGAGAAATATCGCAGTCAAGGAAAAATCGCCTACATGCCCATCCCCTTTTTAGTCTCATCGAAGGGGTATGCGCTGTGGGTGGATAGTAACCGCTGGATGCAGTTTGATCTTGCGTCCAGCCAAGCCGATCAATGGACGCTCGAAGCTGACTTAGGCCCTGAAGAAGATTTGCGCATGGTCTGGTTCACCGAAGGGTCAAGCATCGCGAACATCGGTGCGTTTGCCAAGCTCACAGGGCCGGTTGTCCTGCCTCCAGAATGGACGTTCGGCTTGTGGATGAGCAGTAATGAATGGAACTCTCAAGCCCGCGTAGAAAAAGAAGTCAACGCCTCATTTGAACATGCGATTATTCCGAGCGTGATCGTCATCGAAGCGTGGAGTGATGAAGCGACATTCTATATTTGGAACGATGCTCAATACACCCCCCGTCCGGGCAGTGAAGCCTTCAGCTATGCCGACTTCACCTTCCCGCCCGAAGGCAAATGGCCAAACCCGAAAGGGATGGTCGATTGGCTTCATGAACAAAACATCAAGCTGGTTCTGTGGCAAATCCCCGCGTTAAAAAAGACGCTTGAACCGCATGTTCAACAAGACGCGGATCGTCTGTATTTTGAGAGCCAACAGTTAGGGGTGCGCAACGCGGATGGTTCCTTGTACACTATCCGCCCGGGCTGGTTCAGGGGTGGCTACGTGTGGGACCCCAGCAACAAAGCAGGGCATGATTGGTGGTTGAGCAAACGCGCGTACCTGTTAGATGAACTTGACATCGACGGTTTTAAAACAGATGGCGGTGAACACATTTGGAGCACACAAGTCACCTTTGGTGATGGCCGTACAGGGGAAGAAAACTGGAACCGTTATCCACAGTTGTACAGCGAAGCCTATTTCAAATTTGCAAATAAAAACAAACCCGGCGTGACCTTCAGCCGTGCGGGGCATACAGGTTCACAACGCGCGCCCGCTCATTGGGCAGGTGATGAAGCCTCAACATGGGAAGCTTATTATCATTCTGTATTAGCAGGGCTTTCGTCAGGTATCTCTGGAATTCCATTTTGGAGTTGGGATATTGGCGGGTTTAGCGGTGAAATTCCTACGGCAGAATTGTATCTACGCGCTACCGCGATGGGGGCGTTCTGTCCTGTATTCCAATATCATTCAGAATATAACGATCACCGTATGCCCCGCAATGACCGTACCCCTTGGAATATTCAAGAATGTACAGGTGATACTTCTGTGATCGAAACGTTCCGTTTCTTCAACAACGTTCGCCTCAATTTGATGCCGTACATTTGGCAAGAAGCACAGCATAGCGCCCACAGTGGAGAACCGATGATGCGCGCGCTTCAATTGACCGAACCTCAAGCCAGCGATACCCAATATTATTTCGGGCGCGACTTGCTCATCTGCCCCATTATGAATTCGGGTGTAGAGTCATGGACGGGATGGATTCCGCAAGGCGAATGGGTCGATTTCTGGTCCGGTGACGTGGTGCATGGTGGGCAAACCCATACCGTCAATGCGCCTATGAACCGCATCCCTGTGTTTGTGCGCAAAGGGTCAAGTATTCCTGTCGCCGCAGGTGACATTGGCGCGTGGGGCGAAGCAGTGGCCTTCACGACTACCCCCGAAAAATCGGTCATCTTCTAAAGTCAACGCGCCTTCCACTTCCATAAAACATACAAGATTCGTAGCGAGTCTTGTATGTTTTTTATTACATTAAGCATGCACAAAACATGTGTATTACACATTCTCACACGAATATATCATCAATTTTCTAGCCAGAACTCCGCTTAAATGTGATGTAATCGCACATTAATTTATGAAATTCATAATTTTAATAATTGTTAATTGCTTAGAGCAGGTTATGATATTCATTAAGTATCTATATTCATGGAGATCATGATTAAAGTGAACCGAAATTTTGTAAAAAGTAAACGTGTTATCGTTATTTTCAGCTTACTGTCCGTATTGTTTGTCTTGAGCGGTCTCATTGTCCCCGCCAGTGCCGATTCAATCACCATTGACTTTGAAGGGTTCACTCTCGGTAGCCCGAATAGTCAAGATGGGTGGCAAAGCACAGGGTCAATAGCTCCAACCGGTCTTGACCACCGAATTGTAGATAATACAGGCGCACCCTATTCCTATCCCACGTTTGGAAGTCAAAGTTTACGCATTTCAAATGCAGTCACGAGCGGCGCATTTGGCAACCAAACTTTCTCTAGATCGCTCGTAGATGAATCTGGCGAAACGGGTGCCAACAACGCAGGGTACTCAGGCGGGGTGCGCCAACCCTACTTTACAGCCCAGTGGGACTTTGCCTCTACCATGTCAGCTCAACAGCCCGGCTTAGTCGTTGCCATCAGCGCAGACCGTGGTGATGGTGCGCGTCAAACATGGATCGGTTTAACCGACACCGCTGGAGGGTTAGAAGTCAGTTTTATTGACTATCCAAATGGCGATGCTTCAACATGGGATACCAGCGTCATTGCCTCAGGTTTAAGCCGTACACAAGCCCACACCGTTCGTATGACCGTCGCTTCCATTGAAGGGCCAACAACCTATACTGACGGCCCCAATGATATCGTTTGTATATGGGTCAATGGTGCATTTGCCTATCAAGGCACCACATGGGAAACGTATCATCGGGCTGTTTCAACACCTCAAACAAACGTTACCATCGATTCGCTTTTATTCCGTACGAGTGGTACAGCTGCCCCTGCAAATGCGGGATATGGCCTCCTTTTCGATAATATTCAACAAACTTCAGGGCCAATCCCTGCCGGGTTGGAAACAGGTTGTACCCCTGTCGTGACTACGCCAGAAGTCACACCGGAAATCACACCCGAAGTCACAACTGAAGTAACACCCGTCGTTACACCCGAAGTGACCCCTGTGGCTCCTACCTCACCTGCGCCGGGCGTGGCGGCTGTGCCTACCGCACAACCCTTGCCTTTATGCGCTTTATTCGGGGGTGGCACCAATCCGATTGTGCGTGCGAATGCAAACCCCTATCAATTCTGTCGTATCCTCGTTGAGAACAGCCAATACATTCAAATTGGCGCTGAAATTGGCGACGTCAACTTGATCAATCTTGGCGTGATCCAAGCAGTCGATATTTTTGAATTCACTTCAGGGGGTCAGCAAATCATCCATTTCAGCCAACCGCTGACCGTCTGTTTACAGGGAACAGGCTTCATGTATTATCGTGATGCCACAGGGCAACCGCGCACAACCGCGATGCTCTCCTCTTGGCAAGAAGGCAATTACACCTGCGCCACCATTCCCAACGCAGGCACCGTAGTGCTCACCGGGCGTTCTTAAGCAGTAAAGCCCAACTCCACGCATGAAAAAAGGCATCCTGAAATTCAGGATGCCTTTTGTTTTTTGACTACGTACCGGGTGGGATGAAGCCCGGGTCTGTTGTGGGCGGGCATCCACTAGGGGGGTCCCCCGGTACAAATTGGCAAAGGTCAATATTATCAGGTATGCCATCGCCATCGGTATCTGGCGCGGTCATCGGCGTGTCTGTCGGGATCGGAATCGGCGTCGCTATGTCAAAGGTCGCGGTAGGCGGTTCTTCCGTATTGGTCGGGATGATAATCACATCGGTAGGCGCTATCGTCAGCGTGGGTGCCAGTGTCGATGTGGGGAAAACGAACTGCGTCGGTGGCACAACAACTGTCGGGATAATCGCCGTAGGCAGAATCGCTGGCGGGTTAAACTGGCCGGGCGTGGGTGCCAACGGCACTGTCACAGTTGCAAACCCAAGTGGCGTTACGCTAGGGCGTATGATTGTAGCGGTCAGCTCGCGAGTGGAGGGTGGCAAGGTTTGTGTTGCCGTCCCCCGTAAAGGCGCCCGCTGAGGTGCCGAACCCCATAAAATAATGCCGAGGCAGTAGAAAGGTAGTGTCACCACGATGATGCCAAAAAAAATAATGCGTAGGTTTCTGCGGCGACGCTCAATGTTTTCCAATTGATCCATAACGCGTATATTCCTTACTGCCCCAGTCGATTGAACTCGCTTCTAGTCTAAATCTTTGACTTGGTACAACGTACCGTGATCGAACCCGCGCTTTTCATAATAGGCGCGTGTACCAATCGCACTAATCACTGCTAGACGATTATACCCGCGTTCTTTTGCGATTTTCTCAGCATGTTCAATTAATTGTTTGCCAAGCCCCACATGTTGAGCGCGTCCTTCAGCAGAATCGCCGATTTCAACCGCTTGCCCATACACATGCACTTCACGAATAATCGCCGCATCCATCAGGTCTTCGACCAACGCTTCTTGATCTTTGTAGGGCAGTGATAAACGTAAGAACCCCGCAATACTGCGATCTTCAGAAATATACTGCAAGAAAATTTCATCGCTCACAGCGCTGGTATACCAGAGTTCCTCTAAGGTGAGATGCTCAGGGCTGATCTTGGCAAAACGGACTTCACGAGCGCGGATATCGCTGCTGCGTTCGCCTTGTCGCGCCAATTCCCCTTCCGCAATTTGACGGAAATTGGTGAGGTGATTGCCGTCCACAATATCCGTGCTGGGAATATCCCGAATCACACGGGTTAAACGGCAGTATTCAGGCGTTAAGCGAAACACAGACGTGAGAACTGTGAGCAGTTCTTCATAATTGTACGGCTTCCATGATCCATCCAGATAATGTTTCATCAGTTCCGCGCTCTCAATTAACGAACAGGGATAAATCTTCAGTTCGTCAGGGCGGAAATCAGGATCATCAAACATGCGTATATAATCTTCGATATCCAGTTCAGGGTTTGAGCCGTACAAGTTGGGCATCCAATGCGCGTGAATTTTGAAGCCCATCTGTCGTAGTAAACGCACCGCACGACGGGTTGCCGCCACAGTATGGCCACGACGGTTTGCGCGCAAAACAGCGTCGCTCAAACTTTGAAAGCCGATCTGGACTTTGGTGCACCCTAAACGGCGAATACGGATCACTTCTTCTTCGCTAATATGATCTGGGCGGGTTTCCACAACCAACCCCACCGAGCGCAAGGGCGCGGTTTCATTAAACCGCTGTACCGCTTCGAGTTCTTCCCACGTTGCATACTCATCAATGGGTGAACGTTCACGCCCAAAGGCCAGCGCTTCGGTGATGTTGCGCGAACGATCCATTTCATCGCGATAGACCTGCTGTACCAACTGATTATAGGTCTTCGGCAGGCTTGCCCCTTCCACCAACACATTGACCGTGTTCTTTTCAGGGTGAAGTTGGGACGCTTCCAACAACGCCGTTTGGATTTCCTCCATACGGTTGATGCCCACGCCAAAATCGTGCATGGCATCAAAAATACGTTTCACGAACCAAATCTGATAGGTTTCGGGGTAAAACGACCACGTCCCCCCCAAAATGATAATTTCGATTTTATCGGTGGGATGACCCGTGTTGTAATACGTCTGCAAACGTGAATACGTCTGCAAATAGGGGTCAAAGCTGTTCTGTTCCGCGCGCTGTGCCCCCGGCTCATCCGAAAGATAGCTTTTGGGCATACGAACATCATTCGGGCAAAAGATACATTCGCCTGGACATGGGAAAGGTTTTGTTAATACCGTCACAGGGGTAACGCCCGAGCTGGTGCGCACAGGCTTTAAGCGTAACCGTTCCATCACCTTGGGATCATAGGCAGGTAAATCCCCCTGTTCGGTGAAGGTACGATATGCCAAAATCAGCTCGTCACGGCTGAACATACGCGCCCCCTTCGCTTTGGAGTGGTCACGTACCAGCTGGTCAAGCTGTTGACGGGATATTTCCGGCTGTTCAATCACCGCGCGCAAAATCCCTAAAAGGGGCGCCCGAAATTGTTCAACATTTATTGCTTGTTTATGACTCATATCAACCAACAAAACTCATTTGAATGTAGATTCATTCTACCAATACTTGAGTCAGACTACATAGCAATCCCATAATCTTTCGGAAACGTCCCTTAAAATTCGTTTTTCATTTTGTAAGCGTCCATTTCAGCATACTCATTACGTTGTAATTGAATTTCTAACCCGCCGACAAAACGCGCCGCAAGGTTATACATCCATGCATAGACGGCACCCGTGATGCCCCCCGCAATCGCCGCGCCGATGATTCCGCCGAAGTACACCATACATAAGACGCCGATCCCCACCCCTTGAACGGCACGAAAAGCTTCTAGATCAGCACTTGACCCTGTTGTGGTCAGGCTCATACTGCCTATACTGTTGATGAGCAAGAACTGAAAGCCGATCCCGATTAGCCCAAAAACCGCCCAAGCTAACGCGCTGGCAACAGCGCCGATCTTCAACGCAGAGCCGATGCCCACGCGGGTTACAAGAAAAATAAATGATGGTTGCATTGTCTATCCCTCCTAGAAGAAACCTCTGATAATCTATTACGATGGAACCGATCTTTTACAGTACAAGAATTGCCTATTCATGGATGAACATTCAATCCACGCACTCAACACGTTAAATCGCCAGTTTTACGCCCACATCGCAGATGACTTTGATGCCACCCGCGCGAACGCATGGCAAGGCTGGGTTCAATTATTCGATTTTCTAAAACATGATTTCACCCAACGCGAACGTCTCAGTATCATAGACATCGGTTGTGGAAATGCGCGCTTTGCCAGTTTTATGGCAGAACAACTTCCTTATCCGCTTGAGTATCATGGGTTAGATAATTCGGCAGAACTCCTCAAACACGCCCAAAACAGATTAGCTCAGGAAAAGAGCATCAACGCCAAGCTCGACCTCCATGATACTATTCTCGAACCTTTCCCCAAACTCAATGCCGATCTGGTGGTTTTATTCGGGGTGTTACATCACATTCCCTCATATAAAAAACGACAACAACTCATCCGTGACTTTGCCCAAGCCGTGAACCCGAACGGCTGGCTCATCTTTACAGGTTGGCGCTTTTATGAGGATGAGAAATTACGCGGCCGTATCACCGCTTTTCCTGAAGGCATCCAACCCGAAAAAAATGACTATATCCTCGATTGGCGACGCGGAGCGCATGCCCTACGTTACTGTCATTATGTCGATGATGCAGAAGAAGCCGAATTGATCGATGCCAGCGGGTTGAACCATCTTCACACGTTTCGCGCTGACGGCGCAAACCAGCAGATGAACAGCTATGTAATTCTACAAAAAGAGGGATGAACGACATATTTTTGAAGAAACGGGGGAGATGTTAGAACACCTCACCCGTTGAATTGTCCGCTTAGAGAACTACAAATATTTGATGATTTCTTGGGTCAGCTCTTGAGCGCGCGCCGAGACTGGGTTGTCTTTAAAAATATTGCGCCGTTCGCGTTTGATCAGCGGGCGCTGTGCCTGTCGCCAAACTTCGTCAGCAATATCCCATACTGCATCAGGGCGTGCAACTCGTTTCGCATTTTCTGAAAGTTTCAGCAAATGGTCAGAGCCTTCGCGCATCCAACTCTTTACAGCGCTGGCAACTTCGCGCGGGCTAGGGGCAAAAACACCCGCATTATTCTGCACCACATATTCGACATTTCCCGTCTCTTGGCCGGGAATAGCATCATAGATGATCATCGGCAAACCCGCGATGCACGCTTCCGTGATCGTTGCAGGGCCGGCTTTGGTTACAAGGACATCAGCGGCGGCCATCATGCGGGGCATGTCAGTCACAAACCCATAAGCGCGGGTGTCTTGGTTCCACTGGGTTTGTTCGATCTGTTCTTTCAATGCCGTGTTACGACCTGCGATAATGTGCATTTGAATCGGCAGATTTAACTGGTCAATCGCGCGGGCAGTCTTGTATAACGGCCCCATGCCATCACCACCGCCAACCAACAGCAAAGCAGGTTTGTCAGGGTCCCAGCCGAGTGATTCCCGCGCTTCTTCCTTACTCACTAAGCGTTTGGCAAAGTTAGGATGCACAGGCAGACCTGTGATGCGCATCTTCTCTGCGGGGATGCCCGCTTCTAACCCACGATCAAATGCAGGTTGGGTCGGCGCTAAGGTGAGATCAACACGGCGGTCATACCAGAAATAATGGGTCGAAACTAAATCCGTCACGACGGTGATGAACGGCGGACGTTCAGGGCGTTTATTGACCGCACGCACACACGGCCCCGTCAAAACAGAGTGAACACTCACAATCACATCCGCAGGGTGTTCACGAAGCATCCGCTTCAGACGGCTTTCCATCGTCACATACATCCCGCCGGACATTGCGCGCGCGTTACTGCGCGAGTTGGATAATTTGTACCCCATGCCCCACGAAGATTTACTATGGTTGATCAACCAAGGGTAAATTTCCGGCAAATTTTTGAATGGGAATGGGCTGTAAGAGCGAAAGACATCGACCAATGAAACGTTGACTTGGTCGCCATATTTTTCATAAAGTGCATCACGTATGGCTTCAGCAGCAGCACGATGCCCGCCACCCGTGTCGGACATTAAAATCAGCACATGTTTTGGCAAACTTTTACCTCCTCACATTACTGAGCCTGTATTCAAGAATTACAGCTCATCTTCATCTCGTTGAACAATTTGCTTCAAACGCTTATAGAACACTTCGCGCTCAAGCATTACCCGCCGTTGGCACCCTGTACACTGAATGCCAATATCGGCCCCTATTCGGTAAATGACCCAACGATCACTTCCACAAGGATGTGGTTTACGCATCAACACTGAATCGCCCACATATAACGGCGGTCGCTTCAGCGTCATGAAGTTTGTCTTTTCTGTGCATTACACGGTTCACAATAAAAACATGTATGCATCTGCTTTTAGAAACCCCATACCATTGTATACGTTACACGCAATTTTCTCATCTCTCACGTAAAAAGTACAATAAAACACTCAACTACGGCGTGATATAATGACCGCCATTCATAAAAAATCAACGACGGAGTGTATCCATCTGTGTTAGGTCTAACCCCTGAAGCTCTCATTATTCGTTTGATCGTGTTAGGCGTTGGCATGACGCTCCACGAATTTGCTCACAATTATGTCGCTTGGAAGATGGGCGACCCTGAACCCGCACGACAAGGACGCTTGACCTTGAATCCCTTTGTCCACATCAATTGGTTAGGGTGGATCATGTTCGCGTTGATCGGTTTTGGTATTCTGGGTTCAGCGCCGATTTCACCTTACCGCATGCCCCGCGAAAACCGTCGTTGGCGTTGGTTTGCCGCCGTCGCCGCTGGCCCTGTATCCAACCTTCTGCTGGCGATTATCTTCGGGCTTATCATCCGTATTTTAGGCGTGGAAAGTCTCGTGAGCCTTCCGAACTTTGTCGCCCAACTGCTGTATCAAATGGTGTTATGGAATTGTTTATTGTTCGTCTTTAACTTGATTCCCCTATTCCCCATTGATGGCTGGCAGTTGGTCTACTCGATGCTTTCGCCCAATTTAGCGGTTTGGTGGGAACGCAACCGCCAAAACAGCTATTATGTCTTTATGGGGTTAATCTTGCTAAGTTTCGCCAGTAGTTGGGGGATGGGGCTTCCAAACATTCTGGGGATCATCATCAGCCAGCCAACCCAAGCCTTAGTGCGCTTATTAGTCGGTTTTTAAACCCGTTCTGCCATGACTTTACGCTATCGTTTCCAGCAAGGGATATGGGCGCTGTTTGCATTCTCGCAACCTGTAGATACGCGCCTTGCTCAACAAACCCTGTCACCAGAATTATTTTCACTTTTTGAGAAGTTACAAAAAAGTGAACAGCTTCACAGTCTCAAGGTCTTGCAAACGGTGATGCGACAAACAGCGGTCACCTCGCAAGCACTGAAAAATGCCGCCTTGCTCCACGACTGTGGCAAGATTCGATACCCGCTCAGCGTGGCGCAAAAGACGTTTGTCGTCTTGGTTCGGCGTTTCAAGCCAGCGTTATTTGAACGCATGACCCAAGGTGATCCTGAAAACTTGATCTATCGTCCGTTTGTGGCGAATCGTCATCACCCGCAGTGGAGCGGGGACTCTCTGCGCGAGGTTGGCGCCGACGATGACACCATTTGGTTAGCTACACACCATGCCGACTCGCTTGATCTGTGGCAAAATCATCCGCTCTATGACGATTTAGCTCGTCTGCAAAAAGCAGATGATCAACACTAATTCAAAACCCTAACGTGCCATGCACGAAGGTTCGATCTCAAGAAGGAAAGAAAGGTTTATCCAATGGCACAACAAACAATTTCTGTAGGGATTTTAGGCTTAGGGCGCATCGGCCGTTCGGTTGGGCTTGCGCTGAAACGCTACAACACCACTAAAAATGCACAGCAAGCCTTCGTGGTCACGGGGTTTGATTCTCGCGATATCTTAAGCAGTTCCGCCATGCAAGCCAAAGCTGTCGATCACGTCTCACGAAGCGTGATAGGCGCGGTTGAGGATAAAGACATCGTCGTGTTTGCCCTCGCAGCCAGCGAACTTCCTGCGGCCTATCGTAATGTGGCGGGTGAAATTCGGGTGGGTGGCGTGTTACTCGACCTTTCGACCTATGCGTTACCCTCATTGGAATTGGCGAAGAAACACCTCAAAGCAGAAACCCATTTGGTGAGCATGACCCCCGTCTTGAACCCCAAATATCTATTCGATGGACTGGACGATGAAGACCACGCTAGCGAAGATTTATTTGATCGCGGGGCATTCTTGATCGCACCTGCGGTCAATACAGAATCCGAAGCGGTTGAATTGGCGGTTGGATTCGCGGAAATTGTCGGCGCGGCGGGCGTTTTTGTTGACCCTGCTGAACATGATGGCTGGATGGCTTCATTAGAGAGCTTACCCGCGATTTTAGGCTTGGGGACATTCGCATCAATGACCGAACGCGACGGCTGGCAAGATTCACGCAAGGCCGCCAACGCATCCTTTGGTCGTCTGACGCATCACCTACATGACACCCACCCTGACGATCTACGCGACTTCTTGCTCAACAATCGGACAAACGCCGTCAACGCTTTAGATCATGCGATTGCGTCCTTCCAAACCATTCGTGACATCCTCGTGAATAACGATCAATTGGCGTTAGAAGAACTCATCATCCGCAATTCTACAGCCTATGAAAAATGGGTCAACGAGCGCAACAAGGGACAATGGGACAGCCCGAATAAATCACAAGATTCACAATCCGTCGGGGATATCGCCATGCGCGGGATGTTCGGCGGTTTCTTAGCGAAGAAGCTCAAAGGCGGGAAAGACGATAAAAAATAAAAGGCGTTTCAGCACAACCGAGCCAAACCCCTTTTATGATTCCTCTATCTAAAAATACAGTTGGACTCTCGATGTTGAGAGTCCAACGCATGAGGAGCAACGACGCTCACATTCTAAGACTTGAGGCGCTTCTGCGCTTCATGTTGAATGAGCGAGATAATGCCCATTAACCCCGCGCCTTTGCCCATCGAAATTTCTTTTCCAAACAAACTGAACACAATTTCACTGGGAACGGTGGCAACTTCATTCAAGGGTTTACCGGACAGCGTTTCGCCTAAAATGACGGCCATCGCCTTTGCCGACAGCCCTTGTGGATTTAACACATCAAAATAGAAATCTACTGTGCCATCAGGACGATCAACCGCCCACACAAATGCTTCAGATTCACAAGCAGGGGCGCGGTTGATTTCGGGATACGGTTGTACCGCGACGGATTCAGGCACTTTGACTTCCGCAAAACGATCCGCAATCTCGATGAGATATTCAGCGCGTTCCGTGCGGTCGGTGATACTTTCCATATCACGCACAACCTCAGTCAATGCTTCGGGATAATTGCTCATAAATACTCGCTGACTTTCTTACTTTTCAATCGGCACGTTGACGAGATTGCCCCACTCAGTCCATGACCCGTCATAGTTGCGCACTTTTTCGTAACCGAGCAGATATTTCAACACAAACCATGAGTGACTGCTACGTTCACCAATACGGCAGTAGGCGATGATGTCATCACTCTTATTCAGGCCTTTTTCGCCCTCATAGATCGCGCGCAGATCATCCGCACTCTTGAATGTCGAGGTATCCGCATCGACGGCTCTCGCCCAAGGTACACTCTGCGCACCCGGAATGTGACCCCCGCGCAAAGCACCTTCTTGGGGGTAATCCGGCATGTGTAATTTTTCGCCCGAAAATTCGGCTGGGCTGCGCACATCGACTAAGGGTAAACCGGCGTTAACATGCTCTAAAACTTCGTCGCGGAAAGCGCGAATTTGGGTGTCATCGCGTTCGAGAGCGTTATAGGTCGTCGCTTCATATTGAGGCACTTCGCGGGTTAATTCACGCCCTTCGCGTTCCCACTTGGCGCGTCCACCATCCATGACTTTCGCGTTGGTATGGCCGAACAATTGAAATACCCAAAAGGCATACGTCGCCCACCAATTATTTTTGTCACCGTAGAAAACGACGGTGGTTTCTGGTGTGATGCCGTTGCGCGACATCAGGGCTTCAAAACCTGCTTTGTCTAAGTAGTCTCGTCGCACTTGATCGTTCAGATCGTGCGTCCAATCGACTTGCACCGCGCCGGGGATGTGTCCTGATGGGTACAAGAGCGGGTCTTCATTACTTTCGACGATTCGAATATTCGGATCGTTTAAATGTTCGGCGACCCATTCTGTCGAAACCAAGACATCAGGGTGCGCGTAACCACGTTCAGCAATTTCACTCATCTTATTTCCTCCCCCCATTTCAATATGGGCTATAACCATCACCGCGAATTTGAATCATCTTCCTCAATAATTAAGATGACTTTTCCGCGGTACTACTTACAACTTTGATTGTCTCTGACGTTCCCTGTGGCGGAATTTCATACACACCCGACACATTTTTTAATGCGATTGAGGTCGCGTCAACACGCAAAATCAAATGGGCATCCTGTGGCGCTAAAATGGTAAACGTCGCGCTCGAGGCCAACCCCACCAAACTGCGCTTGCCCGCTACAAAATACACGCCCGCATCATCTTCTTCGCTTTGAATCCGCCATCCCATAGGAATCTGCAATTTCGCGCGAATCTCCATCAGCGTAGAGGTATGACGATGCACTTCTACCGTCGCATGGGCAGCATGAAAATATAACGTGCTGTTGGGTTTCATCGTAAATTGATACGTCGCATTTTTTTGTGCGTGTGCCGCGACGGTGGAAACGGTATTCATCATCTGCGATAAGCGCCCTAAATTCTGCATCACTTTAGGGCTGGAGTCTGCTAATAGATTGAGAAGACGCGGGAATTTTTCACTCATGATTTACCTTCCTGCCTACTCAGCCAACTACAAATAGTCTTTGCGGTTAAGTCAGGGAATTCCCGCATAATATGATGTCCCGCTTCGGGAATCGTGGCAAGGGTGGCGCTGGGCAAATGCTCAGCGAGATATTCACCGTAATGAAGGGGTGACATCTTATCTTGTCCCCCTTGAATAACCAGCGTCGGGATCATCAGTTGAGGCAACAGGTTACGCAAGTCCACCCCATCGGCAGATTCAAAATCGGCCCTTAAAACCTCGATGCCTAGCGCATGAATCGCCCTACGGCTTTGTGCCCGCAATGTCTCGTTAACACCCTTGCTAAAAATAGAATCGATCAACCACTCAACTGCTTGATCTGCATCTGTCCTCAACAAGTGGAGCAAGTCTCGATTCACGACAAGTTTTGCGCCAGACCCCACCAAGATCAACCCACGTACTAATGACGGTGCTTGATGCGTGGCGGTCAGCGCAATTGCCCCGCCCAAGCTGTGCCCCAATATATACACTTGTGAATACCCCATCGCTTGGATGACGGAGATCACATCTTCGGCATGGTCAGCAATCGATTGCCGAATCACTTTTTGACTTTGCCCGTGCGCGGAAAGATCAAGCGCGATACTGCCCGCACAAGGCAGTTGACGAACCGACTTTGGAAAATCTAACCGACTTCCACCTGCACCATGAATGAGTAAAAGTGGTGGTATGCTTGTATCATAATGAGCGTTAGCAACATAAAAATCCCCTCTATGGGTGGTGATGATACTCATAGGATGGATTTTCTTTGACTGTTGACGCTTTTATCAATTTCGAGCAAACTAACGCTCCATCCGTTTAAAAGCAGGACAATTCAATGACAACAACTTCTGTAGAGTTTCATGATACCAAGGACAGCCTTTCCCAAACACTCATAAATATTGCTGATGGACTCCCTGAAGGCAATATTTCGGTGCGCGACCTTCTCGCGCAGATTGGCGAACAAAGTATGCTGTTATTCAGCATAATTTTGACCATTCCCTTTTTAACGCCAATTCCACTTCCGGGAATCAGCACTGTTTTTGGGTTGTTAATCATGCTCATTGGCTTTGGTGTGATCCTCAACCGTCTTCCATGGTTGCCACGTCAACTGCTCGACCGCTCGATTAACAGCAGTCAATTGAGCCAAGTGCTGACGAAAGGCTCACAGCTCTTCGCAAAAATTGAGCGTTTCATCAAGCCCCGTATGTTGTCATTAACTCGCACTGGCTCGACCAACCGCCTCAATGGGTTTGTCTTATTCGCCGCCGGTTCATTGTTGATTCTACCCTTACCGATGCTTCCCTTCTCCAACTTCCTACCCGGGTGGGCTATTCTGTTTTTGGTCGCAGGGATGCTTCAACGAGATGGGGTGTTCGTTTTAATCGGCTATCTGCTCGTCGTCATCACGTTCGTTTACTTCGCCATTATCGCCATTGGGATCGTCGCCGCAGGTCAAAGCATTTTCACCATCTTCCAAGATGCACCCGACCCCGCTGTGATCTTGCCCTTCTTCTGGCGTTAACTCAATCACACGTTACACTTCATCCCCATAAATTTACAAACACGTTGAAGGCACACGTCACCGTAAATTTATGGGGATTTTTTTAGGTATTTAAAACGACCCTGTGCAGTTGATTTAAGAAATGTTCCCAGCCTTCTTGGTGCGATTTGCGGTCCTCTACATCAAAATCTACATTTTGATAAATCCCATGTTTTAAGTGAAGGATTGTCCCATTCCCTGTAGGCAGTGGACGAAATTCAATATCCACCTGTCGCACAGGTCGCATTGCTTCATGATCCCAATGCCAAGTGAACCCCAAAGCGCGGTTTGGCACAATATGAGTAAAATTCCCACGCAGTACCCAATCGGGCTTATCCCACTGAAAAACATATTCTCCACCAACCCGGAGATCAATGTGTGCTCTGGGAACCCACCATAATTTCAACAGTTCAGGTTTGGTGAAATGTTCAAATAACAACGGTGAGCTTACTTGAGGGAATTCAGAAATCAAAATCAATTCTTGGGCACTAATCGACTGATCCATAACCTGTGTCATAAGATTTTCTTACCTCATCTACCCCAGCAATTTCATTTTCGAAATTTGTAAATTTTATTATTGACTACAATTTCACACTTACCCATTACAATAGAGTGAGTAGAGCATAAGCATTTAGCGGTATCATTTGTAATGAGCGAAACAGTCTACTTTATCCGATCATGTTCTCTGTTTCCTCTGGAATTTATCGAAATGCCTACATTTTTATTTCAGCGTCTTTATTGCAATAGGGTTCATAGTCATGTCATTGAACCGTAATATCCCTAGTCAGTCGGTTTTAGATGGTTTAGGACAAGGAGTCTTGATTTTTGATGGCGCCAATAACCTCATTATGGAAAATCACGCGGCCCGCACACTGCTGGGCAACGATTTAACCATCATCCGCAATGAGGGGTGGGCGGCGGCCACCATGTTATTTAATGCGGGCATGCCCGGCACCGAAGAAACGTTAGATAGCATCCGCCTCAGCGCATTTGCGTCTGAAGCGCCTATTCGTTTTCACATTTTCCGCTCGGGGGAATCGATTCCCTGTTGGGCGGCGGCGGTGCATGGTCAACATGGCGAAATCTATACAATGCTCACCATGGACAGCCATGATTGGACTGTTTTGAGCGAACTCTTTGAAAATTATATCAAAGAAGTTCGTGAATCTATCGAAGCGGCGCAGGGACATGCCACATTGATTTCACAAGTGGTTCAGCGCCCACGCCCAAACGAAACAGTTGAACAATTGGGGCGACGCATCAGCGGGTTTACGCGCGTCATCAACACCCACATGCACCGTTTAGGAACGCTCACCGAACAGATGGAACGTTTCGAACGCATCCGCACCCATCAACTGCATGATGAAATTCTCACAAAAATCCGTAGGTTGAACCTGACCGATTTTATAGAGGACTTCATCGAAACGGTGGATGAGCTGGTCATCATCGACCCTGAAGCAGAGTCGGAAAGCAGTTTCCGCCCGCGCATCTCGCTCGACATCAGCGACGAGTTGATGATTCGCGCTTCACCTGCCCATTTGTCTCTTATCTTGCGTGACATTTTACGCAATGCTATCATGTATAGTATGAAAGCGACCCCCATCCGCATTATGGCGCGGGTCGGGCGTAAAGATCAAATGGTTAAAATTGATGTGATGGATGAAGGTTACGGAATCCGCACGAGTGAAATGGATCGTGTTTTTGTCCCCTTCATGCGCACACGTCAACCACAAATCATGGCTGAATTCGGTTATGGTTTAAGTCTATACTTGTGCAAACAAGAGATAGAAGCAATGAGTGGTCGGCTTTGGTTTGAAAGTGAAGAAGGCATGGGCACAGTATTCAGTCTTAAATTACCCATCTGGTTAGATAATGATTCTGAATCTTCCTCTTTAAACTTGGATAGATAGACTGACCTGTACCGTTGGCATTGGTTTTTCAAGAACGCCTCTTCAGCAACGGTTGAAGGGGCGTTTTTATATTATTTTGGTTGAAGTCAAAAGGGCAAAATAGGATGAGCTTTTTAACCCCTGAATTGTTTGATCTCATGGTGATCCTCGTCATCATCATCGGTTCGGCATTTGCTGTCGTTCGGCTGTATCGCGACTTCACCCGTCCCCTGCCCCCCTCTCGATCTATCATGCGGACATCCGTCGGTGAACCTGAAGTGCCACCGACTGACCGCGCCTAACACGCTCCATACGGTTATTTTTATTCCGCTTTATAACTGGCAGGTCACCTGTCAGATGCAAATGAATTGAAACCTGAAAACAGCATACCTGAAGGGTAAATTACCATGATTGATATTACGTTGATCCGCGAAAAACCGGATTGGGTCAAAGAGCAAATTACCAAATTAAATGATCCCGACGCGCTCAAGCGTGTGGATGCCATCGTTGATCTGGATAAAGAACGTCGGACTTTATTGGTCGAAGCGGAAAATATTCAAGCCGAACGCAACCGTTTAAACAAAGCGATGGGCATGTTACGCGGAAATAAAAAGATTGACGATACCCGCCGTCAAGCGCTGGCGAAAGGTGCGCTCAATGCCATCCTCGCGGGGGATTACGCGCTTGCTGGCCAATTTTTGAGTGACCAAGTCGAAGATGGTCACCTGCCAACCGACGCAGCGATGACTGACCTTGATGCGCTGATGAAAACACTCGGCGGGTTAGGCGAGAAAGTTGAACACATCAATGGCGCAGTGCGTGACATTGAAGCGCGCCTCGACGAAAACCTGTATTTCATCCCGAATATTCCGCATGCCAGCGTCCCCGTATTCGACAGTGAAGACAACAATATTCCGCATCCACCCCACGGGGTCAAACGCGAATTTGACTTTGAGCCGAAAGCCCATTGGGATTTAGGCCCCGCTTTAGGCATCATTGATTTTGAGCGTGGGGTGAAGCTGGCCGGAAGTCGCGGGTATATGCTTCGCGGTCTAGGTGCGCGCTTACAACGGGCGCTCATCACGTTCTTCTTGAACAATGCCAACACTAACGGCTTTGAAGAAGTCTACGTTCCGTACTTGGTCAAAGAAGAAGAGATGTATGGTTCGGGACAATTCCCGAAGTTCCGCGACGTCGTCTACTATGACCCCGAAGCTGACCGTTATTTGTTACCGACAGCGGAAGTCGCCATCGCCAACATGCACCGCGACGAAACCTTTGATGAGGCCGACTTACCTCTATATTATGTAGGGCATACGCCTTGTTTCCGCAGGGAAAAGATGAGCGCAGGCCGTGATGTGCGTGGCATCAAACGGGTGCATCAATTTGAAAAAGTCGAGATGTTCAAATTCACCACACCCGAAACCAGCTATGACGAACTTGAAACGCTCACCCAAACCGCAGAAAACCTATGCGATCAATTGGGGCTTCATTACCGTCGCTTAGAAATTGTCACGGGTGATTTGGGCTTCAGCGCCAGCAAAAAATACGATGTGGAAGTGTGGTCGCCCGGGTGTCAAGAATGGCTCGAAGTCAGCTCGTGCAGTAACACGGAAGATTTCCAAGCGCGTCGCGCCAATATCAAATATCGCGCGCAAGGACAAAAGAAACCGCGTTATGTCCATACCTTGAATGGCAGTGGATTAGCAGTTCCCCGTATCATCATTGCGATTTTGGAGAACTATCAACAAGCAGATGGCAGTGTGATTGTGCCAGAAGTCTTGCGCCCCTACTTAGGCGGGCTAGACGTCATCCGCGCTGAAGATTAATCACTGCGCGAAGTGTATAAGCTGAACCTCGAAAAAGACCTTCCCACAATGTGCGGAAGGTCTTTTGATTTAATGATCAATTTACAGTCAGTTTACAAAAGATTCATTCCTTATTTAAACAATCCTTTTAAATTCATAGGCATACACTCAAACGAGGTCATTGGTGAATTTTAGGAGTGATTGAAGATGCAGTCTCTAAATAAAAAAGTGGTTGTATTGTCGGCAGGTGCGGCGCTTACAGCTTTAACCTTGGGTCAAATTGGCGCGCAAGACACCCCTTCCGGTGAACCTACCCCGAATGACCGCCCTTACATCGGCATTCAAATTCAGAATACCGAGGGCAGTGTGGTGGTGACTTCGATTGTAGAAGGTTCGCCCGCGTCAGAAGCAGGGCTTGAAGTCGGCGATGTTATCCTCTCGATTGACGACAGCCCAACTGCGAACGCGCAGGCACTCATTGACGCATTAAGCGCTTATAGTGCGGGCGAAGTCGTCACGTTGGATATTCAACGTGGTGAAGAAACGTCTGATTTTGAAGTGACCTTAGCCACCCTTCCCGAAACCGCGTTCCAACAAACAGGGCGATCTTCAGCCCGACGGGGTGAAGTTTCCTTCCGCTTAGGCAGTGAAGGGATCGAAATCACCCATCTGAATGAAGATTCTGCGCTCTATTTAGCGGGTGCGCGTGAAGGCGATATCGTCACCGCGATTGACGGCGAACCAATGGACACGTCTCTATTTATGGATGCGTTCATGTCGGTTGAAACCGATACCCCCATCACCCTGACGCTTGACCGTGACGGTGAAACTCACGAAGTGGAGGTCACGGCAGGTGATCTTGGCATCGGCTCGCCCCTACGTGGGTTCTTGCAAGGGCGTAGAGGTGAAAATAGCTTGAGAGGATTTAACCTACCCTTCGGCGACAACTTCCCCTTCATGCAGGGGTTCATGATGCAGTCGGATCGTGGCTATCTCGGCATCACCTATGCAGATTTGAATGAGACAACGGCCGCCGAATATGAGGTTGAAACCACAGAAGGGGCTATCGTCCTCGAAGTAACGGCGGGTTCACCTGCTGAAGAAGCAGGGTTGCAAGCGGGTGATATTATCACTGCGGTGAACGGCGAAGCGGTGAATGAAGAAATCACTCTCGAAAACCGTATGGCGGCCTATGAAGTAAATGATGTCGTGACGTTCGACCTCATCCGCGAAGGTGAAGCACAAACGGTAGAAGCGACCTTAGGCACATGGGATTACAGCCCGTTGTTTCAAGGCACGCTCGAAGAAATGGTGATCCCTGTGACGCCAGAAGTTACGCCTCCACCCACAGGCGACAGCGCCTAAATATCAATTTGACAACTTCCTAATTGGGTTCCCCTACCCAAGCTACGCCATACAAACCTTCCCCTCCTTGTATGGCGTAGCGTTTTTTCTTTACGCAAGCAGATATTGTTTCACTGCATCCAATTCATCCGGGTCACCGATCAACCCGATCAAATCCCCTTCTAAAAAGCGTGTATCTGACTTAGGGTTCGGGACCACTTGTTTATTGCGAATCAACGCGATGATGGACACGCCCAATAAAGCGCGAAGGTTCGCCTCAACCAACGTTTTTCCTAACACGGGGCTTTTGTCCGTGATGGGATGCCACGCAATTTCGACCCCACGCACCGCCATGATCAAGTGATCTAAGACGGGGTGAATCTCGTCATCTTGATGTGTATCTTGGTAAGCCGCTTGGCGCACATTATCAACGTATTGCTGAATCTGCCCCATCGGATATTCAAGCACTAACAACGTATGACGAACAATCTCTAAACCGCCCTCTAGTTCAGGATGGATGATATCGTGCGCGCCCATCTCATAAAGGCGATTGATGCCCCTTTCAGTCGATGCGCGGGCTACGATGGGCAATTTCGGCGCAAGGTCATGTGCCGCCGCCACGATGATTTCCGCCGCTGTTTCATCCGAAACCGTCACGACTAAAGCGCGCGCGTGGTTGAGTTCGGTATGCGTCAGCACTTCTGAATTGGCAGCATCTCCATACAAGGTTGGCGCGCCTAATTTCTTCAGTTTGTCAATCGAGTCTGCATCTTTCTCAACGACTAAATACGGCATGTCGAGGTGACGTAACACATTCCCTACGTGCTTGCCCACGCGCCCATACCCGACAATCACGACATGATCGCGCATCCCTGTTTCCAGCAGTTCGGGGGTTGGCCCGCCCCGTTCCATCTTTTGCCAAAACCACACATACCGTTTCAACAAGGCTTCGATTTGTGGAATTAGGCGAAACATCAGCGGGTTGAACACAATCGAAATCACCGAACTTGCGAGGATCAACCCGTATTGATCTTGTGTCAAAATACCGAGCGCAACCCCTGCTTGCCCGACAATAAATGTGAATTCACCGATCTGGCTCAAACCTGCCGCCACGACGACCAACGTCCGACCGGAAGCAGGCAGGACAAGCCCCAACAGAAGCGTCACAATCCCCTTCCCAAAGATGATGAGAAACGTGAGTGCAAGCACCTGTCCCGCATTGGCAATCAAAACGCTGGGGTTCACCAACATCCCCACCGACACAAAAAACAAGACCGAGAAAATATCACGGAATGGGATCACTTCCGCGCCGACTTGATGACCGACATCCGACTCACCAATGACCACCCCAGCGAGGAATGCGCCTAGTGCGAGCGAAACGCCGAAAAGTTCAGCGGAAGCATAGGCAGTCCCTAAAGCCAGCGCGATCACCGCTAAGATAAAAAGTTCACGCGAACGCGCATGTGCAATTTTTGTCAACAACCACGGCATCACACGTCCGCCGAGGAAGATCGTAATCAGCATAAAAAAAGTTGTTTTGATAATCGCGAGGGAAATACTCTCTAAGGGGTTCCCGCCGTTATCGCCAAAAAAGGTCGGTAGTAAGACTAAAATCACCACCGTAGCAACATCTTCAAATACCAACCAACCGATGGCTACCTTGCCATGTGATGTGTGGAGATAGCCGTTATCTTCTAACCCACGTAACAGAACGACAGTGCTGGCAACCGCAATCGCCAAGCCTAATACCAAACCTGCGGGCACAGTCCATCCCCAAAGTTGGGTCAGGGCAAACCCTAACAGCGTCGCGATCATCGTTTGGAGAATGGCGCCAGGGATCGCAATTCGACGCACAGACCATAAATCTTTCAGCGAGAAATGCAGGCCAACGCCAAACATCATGAAGATGACACCCATTTCCGCCAAACTATTGATTGCGCTTGCGTCGCCCACAAACCCGGGGGTAAAAGGGCCAATGACGAGACCCGCAACCAAGTACCCTACTAACGTCGGTAATCCTAAACGGCGTGCAATATAGCCACCTGCGAACGCAGTAATAATCGCCATTGTAAAAGTTGCCAACAATGCGAGATCGTGATGCATCAACTCCTCCTAAATTTTTTAGATAACAGTAAAACGCAAATGACTTTTTAGAGCGCTAAAATGCTGACCTCAGAAGACTAAAAACGTTATTTCAAGTGAACATATTCCAACTCGGAATATCAATAAAGAGGACATCTGACACCACATCATCTTCTATGCAGAAGGATGATGCACCTACACTCAGGTTTATATTGATTTGAAGAGTGACTTATAAACCATATCGTCTGGTTTTTTGGAGTATGTGTACTCTACGCGCTCATTCAACAGGATGAATGAAACAATACACTGTGATGAAATTAGTATAACGAGATTTATGAAGATAAAAAAGAAAAATCTCGCAATTGGGCTTATCGGTTCTTAAGAGATGAAGAAATAAAAACAGCTGAAAATGCATCTAATTTTCATACGATTTATCCGCTTGAATCACTATTGTGTCTCCGCTATGATTCCATAGATTTTTCAACTTATCAGAAAGTCGCAAAAAATATGTCCTATCATCAAACCCTCATTGAACGGTTAAAAAACCGACAGGCCGTTGTGGGTATTATTGGACTCGGGTATGTGGGTCTGCCCCTTGCCGTAGAATTTGCCGAAGCTGGTTTTAATGTGATTGGGTTGGACTTAAGCAGTAGCAAAGTAGACCAACTCAACAGCGGGGTCAGCTACATTCCCGACATCACAACCGAACGTATTCATCACCTTGTCGCGAACGGCAAACTGCGCGCCACCACTTCTTATGAAGAACTGCGCATGGTAGACACCATCAGCATTTGTGTACCCACCCCACTACGTAAAACCAAAGACCCTGATATGTCTTATGTCATCAGCGCGATGAACAGCATCACGGCGATCTGTCATGACGGCATGTTGATCGTTTTGGAAAGCACCACCTACCCGGGGACTACCGAAGAACTGATCATCCCCCAATTAGAAAATGCGGGCTTCAAAGCGGGCGAAACGATTTTTGTCGCCTTTTCGCCTGAACGCATTGACCCAGGCAATAAAACCTATCAAGTCCGTAATACGCCCAAGGTGATCGGGGGCGCAACGCCCGACTGCACTACCGCGGCGATGGAACTCTACAGCGCCGCAGTTGATCAGATCATCCCTGTTTCTTCACCCACCAGCGCGGAAATGGTGAAGTTATTAGAGAACACATTCCGCTCGGTGAACATCGGGCTTGTGAATGAAATGGCACTGATGTGCAATAAGCTCGGCATCGACGTGTGGGAAATCATCCACGCCGCCGCGTCTAAGCCGTTTGGGTTCATGCCCTTTTACCCAGGACCCGGCTTGGGTGGACATTGTATCCCCATCGACCCGTTGTATCTAAGTTGGAAGCTCAAAACGTTGAATTACAACGCGCGGTTCATTGAACTTGCCAGCGAGATCAACACGCAGATGCCTGTATACGTCGTCAACCGTATTGCAGACGCCTTAAACGATGATGCCAAGTCCGTACGCGGTTCCAATATCGTGATCGTTGGGGTGGCCTACAAAAAAGATATTGATGATGTTCGCGAAAGCCCCGCCATTGATGTTGCCGTTCTTTTACAAAACCGTGGCGCAAATGTAAGTTATCATGATCCTTATGTAAGCCAAGTTCGTTTAGATGAAACCCATAATGTACAGCAGCTTGCCGAGACTGAGAAAACCATCTATTCCAGTGAGTTTTCTGTAGCGTTGTTAGAAAGTGCTGATTGTGTTGTGGTCATCACCGATCATAATTGGTACGATTGGCAGTATATTTTAGATCATAGCCACCTTGTCATTGATACGCGTAACGCTACCCGAGGATTGGTAGGAAAGGCGCGTATCGTCACACTCTAAATTGGGAGTTAACCAAATGGAATTGCCATATCATCTTAAAGCACTTCCCCCTGAAGCATTGGATGTCTTACGATATTTCAGCAAGATTTCAGGTATTGCGGCTCATGCGGATGACATCACAGCAGGCGCGGATTTAAGTGATCGTGGCTTTGGCAAGGCCATACGCCGTTTGGTGACGAAAGGCTACTTAACGATGGGCGGTGAGCAATATTACCGCCTATCGGATTCTGGCCGTCGCGCAGTCGATGACCTCATCAACTATGATGAAGACCCTACCCCCTACGATAACGAAGCGCAGGACGATGAGCCAGAACTTGACCCATATGACGCGCTCAATGAATACAGCGAAATCGCTTCTGCCGCACAAGCATCCCCCCTACCTAAAAACTTTTTAGAAGAAGTGGACGCCCCCATCGAATCGTTTGAAGATTTAGAGATGGGCGCAACGTTTGATGATGCCCCTACAGAGCCAGTGAACGCTGAAACCGCAGTCATCACGCGCCAGTTGGTCACCGCTGTGCCTAAGACCTTTGTCGAATCCCAGCCGGTACGGGTGTATGTCGGCTTTGATGAAGCGAACGAAGCGAACCAACGCGAAAACCCCATCCAAGTGATCTTGCGGTTTAATGTGCTGGAGGGAACGCCGGAAACGAGGGTCGAAACCAGCCTACTGTTGAGCAACCGTTCCGCGTATCAGATTTATGAAGTGATTCCGAACCCTGTTTTAGAATCGCGCATTCGTGTGGAAGTCCTACAATATGATGAAAACACGCAAGATTATCACACGCGCGGGGGCATTTATGTGGATGTCCCAGTCAACTCCATCACAGAACCCTCTCCATACACCGCTTACGGTACATCCATCACCTTTGAATAAAAAAAACACCCCTGCTATAGCGTATAGCAGGGGTTCTTCACATGTTATGTAATGTCCATCTTGATGTTTCTCAGATCGATGATGAGATTAATAATTCCTATACAAATAATCATTTGCCATACGCGATTTTAGAGAATGGGTATACTTAATAAAGTTAGTAATGCGTTAAAAAATAATGTTTATACGTTTTTAAGGAGAATTCAGAATGGCTTACCGCAGTAAACATTTCATGTTACGCGGACTATCCTTAACACTCGTCACCGTGTTAGGGAGTACAGTAATCCTCGCCCAAGATGAGGGGTTGCCACCCGCTGAAATTATCAATGATGAAGGGGGCGCTATCGCTGTCGTTGGAGAGATGATCTATACCGACCCTCTGTTCACCGCCGGCGTTGCTCAACCAATCGTGATTCTTGAAGATCAAGCAGGGTTTGTAGACCGTGATAAGGGCTTTTTAATGCCCGTGTCCTCTCAAACACTGGGACAATTTACATCAGACTTTTTTGTTTCGCCCGTTGAATACAGCATCGCTCTGCCTGTTGTCCCTCGTGGAACTTACCGCGATGTTGATAATAACGAGAGCGAAGACGAAGGCGTTCAAATTTACGCTGTCGCGTATTGGACGAATACCTTTGGGGATGGCTATTTAGAAGAACGTGATCTGTACGGCGGTGGTTGGTCAACAGCTTATGCCTCTACCCGCGTCTCGAATGACTTTTCTGATGAAGGGGAAATCATCGGCGGGAAGTTTCTGATTTATGCGGCCACTGAAGGCCAAGGTTTCCCATCTGGTTTTGGCGAAGATGGCCTGCTTTTCACAGACGATGATCCCGTTGTCGCAGTGCCCAGTGGCTGGACACTGGTCGATATGGACAGCGATCCCTTTGTTTTTGACCGTTCCGCCAACCCCGTCATTGATCTGGTTGAACCCGATGTCACCGCCTTGATCGATTATTCGTCACAAGGTTATGCCGAAGCCTTTGATTCGATGGTGGAATTATTCCGCACCGAATACGCCTTCACTGAACTCAAAGAGATGGATTGGGATGCCCTTCACGAAGAATTCCGTCCTCGTTTTGAGGCAGCAGAAGCGGATAACGATGCTGTTGCCTACGAATTGGCACTGCGCGACTTCATTTGGGAAATTCCCGACGCGCACACCGCCTACTATCCCGCCAGCCTTGAAGTGAACAACGAGTTCTTCACCAATACTGATGGCGGTTTAGGCATGGCAATTCAAGATGTTGAGGGTGGTGAAACCATCGTTTACTACCTCACACCGGGTGGCGCAGCCGAAGCTGAAGGCATTGAATTAGGCGCGCAAATTTTGGAAGTCAACGGCGTCGCGCTGGATGATGCTGTGAGTGAAGTCGTTCCTTATTCCTCACCGTTCAGCAGTGATATCAACCGCCGTTTACAACAACTGCGTTATATCTTCCGTGCGCCGTTGGGAACCAGCTTTGAAATCACCTATCAAAACCCGAACGATTCTGAACCTACTACAGTGACTTTAGACGTCACCGCAGAACGCAACAGTTTCGCCGTTTCTTCCTTCTCTCAAGGCGTGACAGGCGTTGAGCTTCCGGTTGAATTTGAATTCCTGCCCAGCGGGTTCATGTACGCCAAGATCACCAGCTTCTTCGATAACAGCTTGCTCACAATCCAATTGTGGGAACGCTTGATGGAAACGCTCAATAACAATGCCATTCCCGGCTTGATTATTGATATGCGTCAAAATGGCGGTGGCAGCGGCTTCTTGGCTGACCAAATGGCGGCTTACTTCTTTGATGAACAGCTCACCATTGGTTACAGCGCGATCTATGATGCGGCGATTGACGACTTCTACATTGATGAAGAACGTCCCGACGTATTCTATCCGCCCCAAGAAGCCATGCAATATCATGGTTTGGTGGCGGTCTTAGTTGGCCCGAACTGCGCCAGCGCTTGCGAATTCTTCGCTCATGACATGACCGTTGAAGACCGCGCGCTGATTGTCGGTCAATACCCCACTGGCGGTATGGGCGGTGGCATTAAAGATTTCTTAATGCCCGAAGGTTTCTTTGTCCGCTTTGCGATTGCCCGCCCGTTAGATACGGAAGGCAATATCATCATTGAAGGGCCGGGGGTTGTGCCCAACGTACAAGTCCCCGTCACTTTAGAATCGCTGGTGAGCGGGCAAGATGTTGTCCTCGCCGCCGCTGAACAAGCCTTAGCCGAAGCCGCAGGCGTTGCCATTTCAAGTGATATCGTCATCACTGAAGGGGGCGACGTGGTCTTAGGTGACACGCTGACGGGTGAAGTGACCGTTGGCGAACGTGTTCAATACACGTTTGTGCCTGAAGCAGACGGCGCTATCTTGATTGCGGTGGATGGTGACCTCGACACGTATCTGCGTATCTATGATGCGGATGAGAGCTTGATCGCTGAAAATGATGATGTCCAATTGGGCGTGATCATCAATTCAGAAATCAGCAGTTTAGATGTGGTGAGTGGCGATAGCTATATCATCGAAGTCGGCACTTATGCCGATTCTGACAGTGGTGAATACACGCTCACGCTCGCCGAAGCTGGATAGCCCTCACACGTCTCAAAGTTCATTACAAAAAGCGACGTTTTGAATGAAAACGTCGCTTTTTTATCACATATTTTATTTAAAACAGGATTTTAAGAGTTCACAGTGTACAATCATGCAAATGTGTGTCCATCGAAATAGGAGTCTCATACTCACCCATCCTCTACAGACACCATCTTTTGATGTTTTATGCAACACATAACCCAATGAGCCATCACTCATTGAGGTTATTATCGGTCTCATAGGAGTCGAATACATAATGAAAGCCGTTATCCTAGCCGCAGGACATGGTACCCGCCTTCGTCCAGTTACATTGACTATGCCTAAGCCGCTGGTTCCTGTCGCGAATAAACCTTTGATTGCGTATGCAATTGAAGTCTTAAAAAATGCAGGGCTTACAGAAATTGGAATTGTCGTCAATGACATTGAATCCCCCATTCGTCACCAATTTGGGGATGGTTCGGCGTGGGGTGTTCACCTTGATTATATTGTTCAAGCGGAACAACTTGGTTTGGCGCATGCCGTGAGCATTGCCCGCGACTTTGTTGGCGACGAACCGTTCTGCGTCTTGCTTGGGGATAATATCTTCCAAGATAAATTAGAAGATTTAATTCGCAATTTTCCACAAAGCACCGCAGAACTTGCCATCGCCTTAATTGAGGTGAATGACCCCAAACGCTTTGGGATTGCTGAAGTTGAAAATGGCAAAATTTTACGGGTGATTGAAAAACCCCAAGACCCACCCTCTAACCTTGCGATCTCTGGTGCGTACCTTTTCCGTTCCTCCATCTTTGATGCTATCGCCAATATCAAACCTTCTTGGCGTAACGAATTAGAAATTACCGATGCGATTCAGCATTTAATTCATCACGGTAAAGAAGTTCAAGCCTATCAGTTACAAGGCTGGTGGATTGACGCGGGCAAGCCGGACGCCATCATCCAAGCCAACCACATGATTTTGAGCGACCTTCCCTATACCCCTGCGCCGACCGATACTCAACTCATCCAAGGGGATTCAAAAGTCAGCCCGCGTGTATTCATCGGCGAAAACAGTCAAATCATTGATAGTGTGATTCGTGGGCCTGTCATCATCGGCAAAAATGTGACGATTAAAAACAGTTATGTCGGGCCGTACACTTCATTGGGGGATAACGTCATCCTCGAAAACAGTGAAATTGAAGCCAGCATTGTGATGAAAGACTGCTCGATTCTCAATATCCCCGGCCGTATGGATTCCAGCCTGATCGCTGACGGTTCACAAGTGACGGCATCCACGCGCACGCCTGCGGCACATCAGTTCATCCTCGCAGAGAACAGCTTCGTTCAACTCTAACTTATTGCGCGTTTTTCCGTGTCTTCATCTCATGGTGTGGGTTTTATGAAATGAAGACACGTTTTTTATAGATCATTTCTTGAGGCAAACTATGTCTGAAAAAACAGAACGTTTAAAACAAAAATTAATCGATGCCCGCGCTGACCTCGATCAAACCTTAGATGCCGTCGGCAACCGCTGGCAGGAACAAGTCTATTCAGACGGTGCGGCGTGGAATGTGCATCAACTGCTATTACACCTCACAGAAGCAGAACGGGGACATCTCAATTTACTGATCGGAATTATGGAAGGTCGCGAAGTTGTGCCTGCTGATTTTGATATAAACCGTTACAATAAACGCTCTGTTGAGAAAAAAGCGGATGTAAGCGTAGAGGATGCGCGTCAAACCCTGACCGAAACCCGTCAAAGAGTGCTTGAATGGGTCGATAGTATTGAGGATGACGCTTTGGAAAAAACGGGCAGACACCCCTCGATGAATATCTTTTCGGTCAGTCAAATCTTAAAGATCATGGCACTTCACGAAAAAGATCATGCGCGTGACATTCGTTCAGCCTTACACTTAAATGAATGATGAAACCAACCCACAACGATACAGAACCCCCTAAATTAGAAATTTTAGAAGAAGTGCCCTTGAATGGAGGGCCTTCTTCACCTTATATCACAGACCAATTTAATACGCCGAATCCACTTTTTTTTAAACGTAATCATGCCTCTATCCCTGAAGTAGATGTGCAAAATTACCGCTTGACGATTGATGGTCTGGTGGAACGTCCACTCACATTCACAATGGATGAAGTTCGCCAGAACTACCCCAAACATACGCTCAGCGCGGTTTTACAGTGTGCCGGAAACCGTCGCGTAGAAATGGAAAAGTTTGGCGAAATTCCAAACGAGTTGATCTGGAATTTGCAAGCCGTGAGTAATGCCGAATGGAGCGGGGTTCGCCTCGGCGATATCTTGCGTTCAGCGGGTGTAGATGAAACCCAACCCTATCATGTCGTTTTTGAAGGGCTGGATCAATGCACCAAAAATGATCAAACCTTCCCGTTCGGCGCTTCGATCCCATTAGAAAAAGCGCTCCAACCCGAATCGTTGTTGGCGTATGAGATGAACCATGAGCCGTTACCGCTGGAACATGGGTTTCCCTTACGCGCAGTGGTCGGCGGTTATATCGGCGCGCGCAGTGTTAAATGGTTGACCAAGATCACCGTACAAGCCGAACCGTCGGATAATTATTATCAAACCCACGCCTATAAATTGTTTGCGTCGCACATCACACCCGAAAATGTAAACTGGGATGAAGGCGGGTTTATGCTGGGCGAAGTCGCCATCAATTCGGTGATTACGTCACCCGCAGAAGGCGAAACCCTGCCAGAAGGTAAGGTCGCCATCAAAGGCTATGCCTTCAGCGCGGGCAAGCATATTGAACGGGTGGATGTTTCAATCGACGGTGGCAATACGTGGACGCAGGCACAGCTTCAACGGGATGAATCCCCTTGGGCGTGGTGTTTGTGGCATACCGAAATCCCGCTGAGCGTGGGAAACTATACGCTGGTGGTGCGCGCCTTTGATTCTGCGGCGAATACCCAACCTGAACGAGTAGAGAGCATTTGGAACTTCAAAGGCTACATGAACAACGCGTGGCACAAAGTTCATATTGAGGTCAGTGACGTATGACCCCCTACGGTGATGATTGGATTGATGAGGATGAATATCCTGACGATCATGATATCAAAACGCTAGGCGACGATGCCCCGTTTGATAACGATCCCCTGACGATTGGGTATTTGCGCAATAAACGCCGTCGGTTCTGGACGACAGGCCGTATTTTACTACTGATCTTGTCGATTGTGATTGTCGCCAGTTTATTACTGCCTACCCTTCTTTCTGCGGTGCGCTAGAATATTTTAGATTCTATTGTCATGAGGATATAAAACCTGTGAAACTGTGTGTTTATTGTTCATCGAGTGATCTCATCGAAGCAAAATATTTCGCTATTGCCAAAGCCTTAGGGGAACGCTTACTCGAACGCGGGGATACGCTGGTCTATGGCGGGTCACGCGTGGGCTTGATGGGTGAGATTGCGCGGACGGTGCATAACGGCGGTGGGCATGTAATTGGCGTGATGCCGAAAGCCTTGATGGAAATCGAGATCAGCAACCCAGATTGTGACGAGTTCATCGTCACCAAAGACATGCGCGAACGTAAAGGCATCATGGCAGATTACGCCGACGCATTTTTGGCGTTACCCGGAGGCTTAGGCACGCTTGAAGAAATCACCGAAATCATGACTGAGCGTAAACTCGGCTTAACCCAAAAGCCAATGGTTCTGCTGAATACCGATCATTTTTATGAGCCGTTCAATGTTTTCCTCAGACACATGCAAGAAGCGCACTTCATCACGGGCAGTTTGGAGATTTTAGGCTATTTTGCCGACACGCTCGACGACACATTTGCTCACTTTGACACGGTCGGCGTGCCGCCATCAAAATAAGTTGAGCTGCTGCGGACCTGTAGGGGGTGTCTTTTTGAGCGAGCGAGGCGCATTCAAGTGGTTTGCATCAAGCCAAGCCGTATCTGGCCCTTCCCAGCCGAACACGTCGAGATCAACCCGCTCCTTCGCGTCAAAGAGGATATTTTCTGCATGAAGGCGGGCACGTTGTAAGGCGGCAGCTTTACTTTCGTCAGGCAGGCTGATCATGCCCCGCCCATTGATGACACGATGCCAAGGCACCGTAGGTTCATCCACACGGGATACTGCATTCATCGCATCGCCCACCCAACGGGGCGCTAAACGTTCGTAGACTTCAGGCTCAACGCCTGCGACAGGCGGGATCATGGATGCGATTTGTCCAAATGTGGTCACTTGACCGTAGGGGACTTGACGGACAATATCCCACACGATTTGGTAATAGGTTAAGGGTTCGGGTAACTCATACATATAACACCCTTTAAAACAGATTGATCTTTTTCGATCTAAGCGTAGTAGTTATACTGCGGAGTGTGTCTTTTCGCAATTTTGTTCTGTAGAAAGGCGTAAAAATGACCCCTGAAAAGAAATTAGAAGACCTGAAAAACCGCTTACAAGAGGTGAGTGCCATCAATTCGGCGGCGGCCGTTTTAAACTGGGATATGTCCACCTACATGCCTGAAGGTGGTGCGCCTGCGCGCGGGCGTTCGATGGCGGTTTTACAAACCATCGCCCATGAAAAGTTCACTGACAAAGCCATTGGCAATTTGCTGGATGACCTGCAAGCCTATGGCGAAAGTCTGCCCTATGACGATGATGATGCCGCCCTGTTGCGCGTCACCCGTCGCGATTATGAACGCGCGGTTCGTGTTCCATCCGCTGAATTAGGCGCATTCATCGAACACAGCACACATCTCTATAATTTATGGACACAAGCCCGCCCTGAAAACGACTTTGAAAAAGTGCGCGAACCCCTTGAAAAAACGCTCGACTTCAGCCGTGCCTACGCCAATTATTTCCCCGGCTACGATCATATTGCTGACCCGTTGATTGATATGTCCGATTATGGCATGAAAGCCGCTTCGGTTCGCGCGGTTTTTGCTGAATTACGCGAAAAATTAGTGCCGATTGTCAAAGCGATCACCACGCAAGAACCTGCTGATGACAGCGCGATTCGCCAATTCTTCCCCGAACAAAAACAATGGGATTACGGCTTGAAGATCGCGGGGGATTACGGCTATGACTTCAAACGTGGTCGCCAAGATAAAACACATCACCCCTTCATGACCTCCTTCTCGATTGGTGACGTGCGCATCACCACCCGTTTCCGCGAAGATGATTTAGGCGACGGACTGTTCAGCACGTTGCATGAAACCGGTCATGCGCTGTATGAACAAGGCATCAACCCTGCTTATGAAGGACTTCCGTTGGCTGACGGCACTTCTGCGGGGGTGCATGAAAGCCAGTCGCGCATGTGGGAAAACATCGTCGGGCGCAGTCGTGGTTTCTGGGAACATTACTATCCCAGCTTACAAGCGCAGTTCCCCGAACAATTAGGGAACGTCTCGTTAGATTCGTTCTATCGCGCCATCAATAAAGTGACGCCTTCGCTCATCCGTACCGATGCCGATGAAGTCACCTACAACCTGCATGTGATGATCCGCTTTGATCTTGAATTGCAATTGTTAGAAGGGACGCTCAACGTCCGTGATTTACCCGAAGCATGGGATGCCCGTTATGAAAGTGATCTCGGTATCCGCGCCCCTGAAATTAAGAACGGCGTCTTACAAGATGTTCACTGGTTCGGTGGATTCATCGGCGGGTCGTTCCAAGGGTACACACTTGGCAACCTGTTGAGCGCACAGTTCTACCAAGCCGCGCTCAAAGCGCATCCAGAAATTCCCTCACAAATTGCGCAAGGTCAATTTGGAACGTTACACACTTGGTTGAAGACGAATATCTATCAATATGGGTCGAAATATACCACCAATGAACTTTTAGAACGGATTGTGGGCACCGAGTTACAAACCCAGCCGTTGATCGATTATTTACGTGAAAAATACGGGGCTTTATATTCACTGTGAGCCGATGCGCGATGAAAGACCCGAATCACCCCAAGACGGGATGGAATGAATGACGATGCAGGTAAAAAAACGGAGCGCCCTCACGATGGCGTGGCCCACTTCATGGACATCACTTTTTGGGGTTGAACGCCCCATCATTGTTGAAATTGGCTTTGGGCGGGGGACATTTTTAATGCACCTCGCCAAAACCTTTCCCGACCATTCTTTGATCGGTCTGGAAATTTCGAATCGATGTCTCGTAGCGGCAGAAGAAACCATCGAACGGCGCGGGTATGAGCATGTACAGGTGATTCACAGCCGTGCTGAAACGGCAATGAATCATCTCTTTGAGCCAGAGACTATTCAACAGGTGTACATCAATTTTCCTGACCCGTGGTTTAAGAAGGGGCACAGTCACCGCCGTTTGATGCAAGCGGACACCGTCGAGTTGATCGCCAATCGGATGTTACCAGATGGTGATTTGTTCCTCGCCACCGACATCATCGACTATGCCACAATGAGCCATGAACTGCTCTCTGCCTCGCCTTATTTCACAAATCAACTGAGTACAGGTTGGGCTTCGCAGATGGATGGTCGCATTGTGACCAAATATGAAGCGAAAGCGCGCCGTGAAGGACGCGAATGTTATTATTTCCATTACCGTCGCAATCACACGCCGACCCCGCCCCTGCCCGTCAAAAAGGAACTTGAAATGCCTCACATGGTCATGACTTCTCCGCTCACCCTCACCGACTTTGCCGAACGGTTTGAATCCCATCATCATCATGAAGGGGATATTCACATCCATTACACGACCATCTTCAGCAGTCCCTACACGTTGTTATTTGAAGTGCACATCAGTGAGCCGACCATTGAACAACATACAGGTTTGTTTTTGAGCAAGCGCAAACAAGAAGTGCAGGATGGTTTTGCCTACACGTTGCAAATGTCCACGTTGGGACATCCCCGCCCCACAGAAGGGATGCACGCGGCTGTAAGTCATCTAGGCAATTGGTTGTTAGAACAGCATCCTAACTCCAAGCGCATCATCGAAAAACTGCGTGACCTCAGCGAAGAATAAACAAAAACCCCTCGTCATGATGGCGAGGGGTTTCTCTTTTGATCTCTAAAACTCAGGCTTATTCAGCCGCTTCAGGGCGCATGTGCGGGTATAACAGCACATCACGGATGCTCCGTTGGTTGGTCATCAACATGACCAGACGGTCAACGCCCATGCCAAACCCGCCGTTAGGGGGCATGCCATAACGCATCGCCCGTAAATAGTCCTCATCAATCGGCGTCGCGTCATCTTCATCGGCATGATACATCCGCGCCATATCCAAGAACCGACTCTCTTGGTCACGTGGATCGTTCAATTCAGTGAAGGCGTTGCCCATTTCCATCCCGTTAATGTAAAACTCGAAACGTTCGACGTGCAGATCATCATAGGTGACCCGTTTGGCGAACGGCGAAATATCACGCGGGTAGTCGAGGATGAAGGTCGGCTGGATCAACTGGGGTTCGACGAATGTCCCCAACAGGTGTTCCACCATCTTGCCCCATGTTTGGTTGGGTTTCAGACGTTCATCGCCTTTGATGCCACGTTCCTGCTCAAGCTGACGAATGGCGGGTTCGAGCGCTTCCGCGGTGGGAAAATCCATATAATCAATTTCGACAAAATGCTGAATCGCCTCGCGAATCGTCCAGCGCTGCCACGGCGCGCCAAAACGAATTTCTTTGCCTTGATAGTCGATGGTTGTAGTGCCATTCACACGTTCGCACACGGTGGCAACCATGCGTTCGGTTAAGTCCATCACCCCGCGATAGTCGATGTAGGCTTTATAAAATTCGAGCATGGTGAACTCGCTGTTGTGTTTGTAGCTCACCCCTTCATTACGAAAATCGCGCCCGATTTCGTAAACGCCATCAAGGTCGCCCACCAACAAGCGTTTTAGATACAGCTCAAAGCTGATGCGCAAATACAGCATTTGATCCAGTTGGTTGTGATGGGTGGTAAAGGGACGCGCCGCCGCCCCGCCATAAATCGGCTGAAGGATGGGCGTTTCAACTTCGAGCATGCCTTCATTGTCTAAAAAGTTACGCAGGGTTTTAATCACCAGCGCCCGTTTGATAAAGACTTCGCGCACGTCGCGGTTCACCGCAAGGTCGGCATAACGCTGACGATAACGAGTTTCAACATCTGAAAACTCGCCAAATTCTTTGGTTGTCCCGTCTTCTAAGACCTGTTGTTTGATGACCGGAAGCGGGCTTAAGGCTTTTGCGATCAACTGGAGGTCTGCCACGCGCACGCTGATTTCACCTGCTTGGGTACGCATCAAAACACCCGTCGCTTGAACAAAATCATCCATTTCGATCAGTTTGTCACGCACACGGCTGTACTGTGCCTCGTCCATATCGTTGATGCGCAAAAAGAGCTGAATCCGCCCTGTTTGATCTTCGATATGCAAAAACGAGACTTTCCCTTTGATGTTGGCGCGACGAATACGACCACATACCACGACGGTGAGTTCTGCAACTTTATCTTCAGGAATCGCATCCAAAATGTCGGCATGTTGATTTCCTAAGGTCAATGCTTCGGCCGTTGTATGGGTACGCTTGACCCGTGCAGGAAATGGGTCTACCCCTTGTTCTTGCAAGAGCGCGACTTTATCGAGTCGTTCTTGTTCTAGTTTATTCGGCGTCCACATCGTTGCATTTTCTCCTCGAATATGAGTGCGTTCACATAAGCGCACAAAGAGTAGTATTTTCTTGGCATAAAAAAAAGCCCCGTTTTTTGACGGAGCTTTTCATCTGCTTCAAGATTAATCTTATTTGATGGATTTAATCACAAAGTTAATGTCTCCGGCGGGGGCATTGACCACCACCTTCGAGCCGACTTTAGCACCCAAAAGCGCTTTCCCTAATGGGCTTTCAACAGAAATTTTCCCCTCGGCAGGGTTCGCTTCAGCGGAGCCTACTAAGTGATACACTTCGCTTTCCGTGGTTCCCTCTTCAATGACCGTGACAAAAGTGCCCGGTAAGACTTCTTCTTTCTTACCTTTTTTCTGCTCAATCAGTTGAGCGCTGCTCAAGATTGTTTCAAGGCGGATAATTTCGCCTTCAACAAAAGCCTGCTCGTTTTTGGCATCTTCATATTCGGCATTTTCACTTAAATCCCCGCCTTCTTCCATTGACAAACGTAAACGTTCAGCAACTTCTTGACGACGATCCTCCTTGAGGTATTTCAAGCGTGCTTCTAAATCTTTTTGTCCTTCAGGAGTTAAATACTGTGGTTGGTTTACCATCGCTTTGCGACTCCTCTAAAAAAAGCGACAGACCGCGGATATAAATAGGAAAAGACACAGCCCTGGGCTGTGCCTCCGCTTTGCTCGGTGCAGGTTCTGTCATTCACATTAACCAATAAGGTATCATGAAAGCGAACTTCCGTAAAGTAAAAAAGGTATTAAAAATTATTCTACCGCTGGAAAGCGGATTTTGATGGTCGTTCCGCGCTGTGGTTCGCTCTCAACCATCATTTCAGCGCCATGTGCCTCCAACAATCCACGCGCCGCAGCCACGCCTAAACCACTGCCTTTATAGATGCGCACGACTTCATTTTCTGAACGGTAGTAAATTTCCCCCATGTGCTTCAGTTCTTCCGTCGTCATGCCAATGCCGTTGTCCTCGATCACAACTTGCAACTGGTTATCGACCCCTTCCCCACGAACGGTCACTTTGCGCTCACCTTCAGCATCTGCCGCGTGATAGCGCAGCCCATTTTCAACCAACCGTGTGAGTGCTCGCGCCACAATCTCCGAATCCAGCTTTGCGAACGGCAGACCTTGCGGGACATCAATTTCTAAAGTGCGGCCTAACTGGTCAGCTAACGGTTGCAGAGACTTTTCTAAACGTGGGGTCACGTTTTTCAACATATCAAGTTTCAAATCAATGCGCAGGGTTCCGGCGCGCAGTTTATTCATGTCCGAAAGGTCTTGTAATAAGCCTTCCATCCGCCGTGTGTTCGACCGCACGACATCCATGAATTGTTTTTGCATGTCGGTCAATGTTCCCGTCATGGGATTCATGAGCATGTCGGAATAACCCCGAACACTCGTCAAAGGGTTGCGCAGTTCATGAATGGCATGGCTGAAAAAGCTGGCGACATCCAGCTTATAGGCTTCTAACGTCTCAGTAGATGCGTTCTTTTGATCATCCACCGTAGGGCTATCGCTCACGGTGTCAGTCTGTGCAACCCATGATTCCAATGTTTCTATCATCTGCGCGGCACTTGTTTGGTTCTGCTTCGCCGACTCGATCAACGCTTGCACAGATTCTTTCCAGTTGAATAGTCCTGCATCATGACTCATGGATGCTCTCTCTCTTTGGTCAAAGTAGTTTATTAGGTCTCATCAATGGGGATGCTAAAGCTGAATTTGCTCCCCTTCCCCGGTTCACTTTCAATGTGGATGTTACTCCCCATCTGCTTGGTGAGGCTTCGCGCGATGGCAAAACCTAAACCAGCACCGGTTTGTTCGCGGGTGAACATATCATCTGCACGCCAGAATTTCGTACCAATGCGCGCAACGTCGGCTTTGCACATACCTACCCCAGTGTCGGCAACGGTGAATTCAATCGCCTTTTCCTTCAGCTTGGCAGATAACGTAATGGTGCCACCCGCTGGAGTATATTTATACGCGTTACTGAGTAGGTTCGTCAAAACTTGTAACAATCTATAATAATCCGTACGGATTGGCGGAAGGTGCGGTTCGATCTCTTCGATATAGGTTTGTTGGCGTTCACGTAACTGGGTCGCGTGGAGATGCGCCTTCAAACTTTTACGCAGGCCTGTGAGCACCTTGTCCACATCCAGTTTGGATTTGTTAATGACAAAATGGCCACTTTCGATTTGGCTGATGTCGGCGATGTCAGAGACGAGCATTTCCATACGGCGCACCGTATCAATGATGCTCTGCATAAAATCTTTAATTTCCGATGGCAAACCGTCAGTCGATTTGGCGAGGTCGGCATAGCCCAAGATGGTCGTCATCGGCACTTTGAGATCGTGAGCCACCAACGAGACGAACTCCGTTTTGGTCTGGTCAGCTTTGAGGGCTTGGCTGTAGAGGTTGGCGTTGTCGATAGCGATTGCCGCACGTTGGGCAACCCGTTCTACCCACAGAATATCATCGTCGCTGAACGCGCTTGAGCGCGTCAAAATGATGACCCCAATCATGTGTTTGGGTGTGCGGATGGGCACGCACAAGACCGAGATTTTTTCTGAGATCAAGTGGCGTGTGATCGAGCGATTCTGCGCGATCACTTCTCCGACGATTTTAAAGGCGCGGTCGAGAAAGATCGGCTTTGTGTCACCATCTTCGATACCATAATGTTTTTCGGCAATCACGCCTAATTCGGTGATCAGCCCCAGATGTGCGGTATGAATTTGACCGACTTGGCAAGAGGCTTCAATCGCATACTGCATCGTCAACTGGATGTCCAGCGACCCGCTCATCTTGAGGTCGAGTTCGCGTAGACGGTTGAGTTCTTCCACACGTCGAATCAAGGCTTGGTCGGTGTCCGCATACAGTTGAGCGTTTTCAATCGCCACTGCAATTTGTTTGGCTAACGCATCTAGCGCCATGCGATCATCTTGATCAAAGAGATCGGTCAGGTCGCGGTTGTCTACATAAATAGCGCCAATGATATTATCGCGCACCTTGAGCGGGACGACCATCACGCTCCGTAAAGAAAAACGCATCACGCTGTTAAATTTTGCAAAGCGGTCATCTTCTTTGGCATTGGACGTTAAGATCGGCTCGCCCTGTTCCAGAACCTGATCGACAATCGAATGGCTGAAACCGATGTCGCTTCCCGTCAAGGATTTTTCATCAAAATTATACGACGCGCGGACGTCAAATTCACCATCTTCGTTCTTCAGGACGATGTAACTGCGTTCAGCGCGTGTGAGTTTCACAATCCCCTGCATGGCGTGGTCGAGTACCGTATGCGGGTCTAAAGACGCGCCGAGCATACGGCTCACAGAATACAGCATTTCTAAGTGCGCTTCTTTTTTATGCTGTTTCTGTTGGTCTTTCACTTTCTCCAACAATTGATCAAAAGAACCTAATTTACGCCAAAGAAAATCAATATCAATACGGCCGGTTTCGGCTTGTTGCAATATTTCGTGAATGGCAATGCGTGCATTCATCAGTTCGTGTTCGGTGAGTGTTCCAGTGGTAATGTGCTCTGCATTTTTCATTTGGCTTTTAATCTCTGAGAGCCTTTGCCCTCACTATAATGTTGTGCAAAGTAGTCGCAATGTTGAGTTAGTGGGCACCGTTCGCAGAAGGGTCTACGCGCTTGGCAGATTTCCCTTCCCAAACGGATAATATTCAAATGAAACGCATAATAATCTTCAGATGGGACGATGGCTTCCATCGCGGGGTGTGCTTTATCCGCGCTGATGCCTTCTCGCACAAACCCGATGCGCTGGCTGACGCGATGCACATGCGTATCGACGGGAAAGGCTTCGCGGTTGAAGCCGAAACACAAGACGATTGCCGCTGTCTTTGGGCCGACCCCTTCCAAGCTCTGTAACCACGCACTCGCTTCAGGCACAGACATCTCATTCAGAAAGTCGATCGAGAGTTCCCCGCGCTGGCGATAAATCTCTCTCAATACCCCTTGAATACGCGGGCCTTTTTGGTTCGCCAACCCCGCCGGACGGATCGTTTCAACCACGTCTTCGCGAGGGGCTTCCATCACTTCATACCAATCTTTATAGCGTGCTTTGAGCGCATCAAACGCACGATCGCGGTTTGCGTCCGTCGTGCTTTGGCTCAAGATACAGTCAACCAGTTCGTCTAATGGAGGCAGTGATTGTCGCCAAAGGGGATGTCCATAAAAATCATCGAGGATTTTCGCAACAAACGGATATTTCGCTTTGCGACGCTTAAACTCTTTATCGACAGGTTGGGTTTGTTTTTTTGCCATGTTTAAGTAACTTCTATAAATTCAAAAAATTGTAACCACGGTGATGCTATTGTCTAACAACTTCTATAAAAAAGCTCCTAAATAGTTCATCGAGGCAATTCTCACAAACTCACCCAATGAACCATCATCGGTTAATGAGAGCTTCCACGTACCACTGCGCTGTGCATCGGTGAACAAAATCGCGCTGTTATCTTCTGTCCACAAGATCGGGTGTAATCGTTCGGATGTCGGCGTTGTGATGATTTGCTGGGTCAAATTGACCAAGTCCACCGCGACAAAAACCGTTTGTAACGTTTGCTCACTCGTACCGAAGCCCCGCACTTGCGAAAGCGCGTAAACGGCGCGCGTCCCATCATGGGTGATGAGCAGGTCACCCGTTTGAGTATATTCATTGAGGCCGATGGCCTCAATGCGGTCACTGGTGCCCGCCACTAAATTATAGACAGCAATATCAAAACCTTGCTGAGATAACGCTAAACGCACAAAATGCCCCGCGCCAACCCCGCCCGCGCAATAACAACCCGCTTCACCGGGCAAAGACGCGATTTCTTGGGTTTCAATATTGATGGAAAACAAGGACGCATATTGACGGTAGAGCGCAGAATCGCCAATAAAATCCGGTTGGTAATCCATATACAAGATTTGTCGTCCATAGTCGAACCCAACAGGAAAAGCGCGGAAGCCATCATTCGGGCCATCGACCAGCACGGATTTTTGCCCCGTCCCATCGGTTTGAGCGACAAAGGTTTCTGTTATGAGCGCGGATGGCGTTCCGCGTGTGACCGTCCACGCAATCGCGATGCGGTCATCGGAAACCGTCCAGTCAATGCGCCGAACATCTTCCCCCCACTGGATGAAAGGATGTGGCATCACGTCACCATCGGCAAACATCATGTTCACTTCATGGGTTTGTCGGTCTTGAAACAAGATGCTGTCCCGCAAGAGCAGATATTTCTCGCCCAAAACCGTGATAGAGGATTGTTCACCCGTCACCATATTCACGAAGGTGAGCGTATCACCTTCGGGGTGATATTCGATGAATATCTGGGTTGGCGGGTTGTTCTGTGCGCGGGTGGGGAACGCCCCCATCAAGACACACAAAAACAAGAACGAAAAACACTTAATCCACATACGTTAACTTTTCCATTGCAGTGATGATTTGGGGCAAAGCCCGCGCTGAGGCTTGGTCGATCCAAACATCGGCCAAGTCGGTTAATTCACTGCGATACGGGTTCACTTCGATGACTTTCGCGCCAATCTCTTTCGCCAAACGCGGAATGTGCGACGCGGGCGAGACCACGCCCGAAGTGCCGACAATCATAAAACAGTTTGCCTGCCCCGCAGTTGAGACGGCATCCACCCATGCGTGTTCAGGCAGACGTTCGCCAAACCAAACGACATCGGGACGTAAAAATTCCCCACAGTGAGGACACAAAGGAATTTCAGCAATCGGCACTCGTTCTAATTCGACGGTAGTCGGTTCACCTAAACAGTCCACGCTGCATTTATTGGCGAAAATACTGCCGTGCAAATGGATGATGTTAGACTTCCCCGCTTGCTCGTGCAGATCATCCACGTTTTGTGTGATGAGAGTGGTGTAAGGTTTCAATTGACTTAGACGGGCGATTGCCTCATGCCCTGCATTGGGCTTGGCTTGACGGACTAACCCGCGCCGATATTCGTAAAAATCCCAGACCAATTGCGGATTGTTGGCAAATGCCTGTCGTGTCGCTAACTGCTGTGGATCATATTTTGCCCACAACCCCTCAAGTGCATCCCGAAATGTCGGAATCCCGCTTTCTTTGCTCACGCCAGCGCCTGTGAAAACCACAATTTGTTGACTTTCATTCAGCCATTTTGCAACCACTTCGATTGGATTTTGCGAACCCGTATTGTCTTGCATAGTGAAAACAACTCAACCGATGAAAGATGGCGAATAATCCTCTCAATTATAACGAATTGTTGCCACAAAGTAACTCGATTGATAAGCCAAGAACGAACTTATGAACAAGTTATCGACCCTCAGCGTATATAGCCAGTAAAGATTTAAAGATCAATTTTGATGGTGAAAAATGCGTATCTTCTTTGAACCTGCTATGCGTACTTATATCACAATTTGGCTTGGGCAAGTCGCCTCACTTTTGGGGTCAAGCTTGAGCGGGTTTGCTTTGGGGGTCTATGTCTATACCCTGACAGGCTCAACGACGGATTTTGCTTTGATCTCGCTGTTTGCGGTTTTACCGCGCGTCTTGGTTGCCCCCGTCGCAGGCGTGATTGTTGATCGCTACGACCGCCGAAAAGTCATGATCGCGGGGGATGCGGTGGCAGGCTTGAGTACCGCCGTCCTCGCCCTCTTATACCTGACAGGGTCGTTACAACTCTGGCATATTTATCTCGGCGCGTTCATCACAGCGACAGGAAGCGCGTTTCAATCCCCTGCATATATCGCCGCGACGACGTTACTCGTCCCGAAACAATATTACAGTCGTGTCTCTGGCCTCGCCTATTTAGGGAACGCCGTTGCCGATATGCTCGGCCCTGCGTTAGCGGGCATCCTTGTTGGGGTGATCGGTTTAGGCGGGGTGATGCTCATCGACTTCAGCACCTGTATCATCGCCGTCAGCACGTTACTGCTGGTACGGTTTCCCGCGTTACCTCAGCAAGAAATGACCGAAAAGAAGCCCGCCGAATCTATCTGGAAGTCGATTCGCGCAGGGTTAGATTACCTCAGCGCTCGGCGTGGGTTGTTGGCATTGGTGATTTATTTCTCATCGCTTAATTTCGCATCTTCGTTTACATACATCCTCATCACGCCGATGGTGCTCAGCTTCTCGAACGAAGGCAGTTTAGGCATGATCATTTCGGGGTTGGGCGTAGGCTTATTAATCGGCAGTCTCTTGATGAGTACGTGGGGTGGGCCCAAACGGCATGTCAAATCGATCTTTGGGTTTGGGATTCTCTATGCCATCACCACGATTTTCACGGGCTTTCAGAACATCCCTTTGATCTTAGGCGCGTCCATCGCGGTGGGCGTCGGCTCACCGATTGTGAATGGGGCCGCCCGCACCTTGTTACAAACAAAAGTCGAGCCTCAAATGCAGGGGCGTGTCTTCTCCATCCTGACGATGCTATCGATGTCCTCGATGCCGTTGGCATACATCCTCGCGGGGCCGTTGGCGGACAATGTGTTTAATCCCCTTTTGATGCCAAAGGGCGCTTTAGCCGATAGCGTCGGGCAAATCATCGGGGTGGGCGCGGGGCGTGGGATCGGCTTTTTCATCATCTTGTTAGGGGTGATGAGCTTGGTCGGAACGGGCATCGCTTATCTGTATCGTCCTTTACGCACGATACAAGAGAGCATACCCGATGTTGAACTACCCAAAACTGAGACAACAGAGGTAATTCCAGAATTACAAACCGCGTAGATCATCACAAAAAGGGCACACATCAGTTGTGCCCTTTGAAAATCTATCGCTCAGGTTATTTGTCGCGGGTGATGGCGAAGCCACTCATAAATTGTTTTTGGAGCAGCAAGAAGACGATGATCGGCGGGATACTGGCGATCACCGCGCCCAACATCATCGGGCCAAAACTCAAGGCAGAATCGCCCCCCATCAAGGTGCGCAAACCTACTTGGATCACTTGGCGTTCTTGTCCCTGAATGATCAGCGCAGGCCAAATGTAACTGTTCCAAACATACACAAATTGGATCACCGCCAGCGCGCCAATCGTGTTCCAACTCATCGGCACAAGCACCTTAAACAAGAAGGTCATTGGGTTTGCGCCGTCCAATTGTGCTGCTTCGCTCAGCTCTGCGGGGATGTTGGCAAAGTGCTGACGGAATAAAAATGTCCCCGTCGCACTGGCGAGGAACGGCACGATCAGCGCCCAATAGGTATTGCCCCACCCGATCACGTTGACGAAGCGGAACAGCGCGATGAGCAAAATCTCCGTCGGCATCATCAAGGTGATGAGGACAAACCCAAAGACCAACCACTTACCCGGAAACCGAAAGTACACGAATGCCAACCCTGATAAAAGGGATAATATCGTTTTTCCCACCGTCACGACGACTGCCACAAGGATGGTATTTAACAGGTAATTGGGCAGCTTGGCGATATTCATCACGATGTTCCAGTTCGTCTCAAAAGCGCTTCCAAAGGTGAACTGGTAACGATAGACCTCGGCATTGGTCTGCGTGCTGACAAGGACCGCATAAAAGAGCGGAAAGCCGATGACAATGCAGGCAATCCACAAAATGAGATGTGCATACCAACGTTTAGGAATCCAGCGCCGTAACCCTGATGATTTTTTCATCGACATAGAAGACATCGTTTTAAGCTCCGTAAGTCACGCGGCGCTCAGTCGTGCGGAATTGCAACGCGGTGAGGCCGATCACCAAAATGAACAACACAATCGATTGTGCGGCAGCTTTCCCTAAGTCACCGTTGCTAATGCCCGTTTCGTAGATGCGATACATCATGGTGGTGGTTGAATCTAAGGGGCCACCGCCGGGCGTGATCGCGTCAATCGTGCCGAAGGTTTCAAAGAACGCATACGTCAAATTGGTGGCGACCAAGAAAAACGTGATGGGCGAGAGCATGGGAATGACAATGCGCCGAAAGCGTTGCAGCGCGTTCGCGCCGTCGATGGAGGCTGCCTCAATTAAATCAGTCGGGACGTTTTGCAAGCCTGCTAAATAAAACAAGATGTTATAGCCGAGTGATTTCCATACACTGGCGATAATCACCGCCCAAGGCGCGTAAGTCGGGTTATTCAACCATGGAATTTGGAACCCAAACAGGCCGTTCAACGCATAATTGATGATGCCCCCTGTCGGGTTAAACAACAGCAAGAAAATCAACCCTGCAACCACAGGCGAAATCGCATACGGCCAAATCAACAAGGTGCGGTAGATCGACGCGCCTTTGATCGGCAGATAGGCCATCGTGGCAATTAAAAGCGACAAACTTAAGCCGATCACGATAGTGGCGATGGAGATACCAAACGTGATGAGCACGGTTTGATGATATTTCGGGTCTTCGATCAACATCGTAAAGTTATTGACACACACGAATGCGGTACGTGGTGCCCCTGTACGCGCTAATAATGTTGATAAGCTAAAAGTGTCAAACGCGGGATAGTAGAGAAATAACGCCAAGATGAGTAAGGTGGGTGCGAGAAATAAAAAGGCGATCCAACGCCCTTTAAATGCCCCTTGATGCTGTCCGCCATCCGCCATCAACATAGATTCGGTAAGGCTGGTTTTACGAGCGAAAAAACGTTCATAAATCCACATAGCAGGGATGCTAACCAATGCCGACCCTAAGCCGATCAAGCCGATGCCGAATAGAGCATCTAATGAACTGCGGTCTGCCTCAAAGGTGCAGTAACGCAGAGGTAACATGAAAATGAGAGAACCGATTGCGCCAGACATTGCCCCTACGGCAAACCCTGCGAGTAGGTTACGCCCCCGCCGCTGAAAAATGATCACCATCAGCAAGCCCGTCATGAGCGCCGCCGCCGTCAGCGTAATGATGGGAATTACGATATCAACTTCCATAAATTTCCCTTTGTTGAAATAAAAAGAACAGGGGTACACCGGTAGTATACCCCTGCCATTTGTTGCAGACGCCTAGGAATTATTCAGCGTACAACAAATTGTATTCTTCGAGGATCGTATTGGCTTCTGCGCTCGCAGCGTCTAACACAGCGGCGGGATCGCTCGCGGTGTCCACCAAAACGGTATCAATTGCGCTTGTCACAACATTACGAATGGAGGGGAAAGCACCCAGTAACGCACCGCTGGTTGCAGACGTGACAGTGCTGGCTGCCAATTGGTCACCTGCAATACGGAAGTTGGGGTTTTCGTCAAACCAACCTTGTTCTGTCAAGAGTTCAGCAGCGCTTAAACGGACAGGCAAGTAGCCTGTAATTTGGTGCCATTCAGCGGTATTTTCGGTGTTGCTCAACCAAATCATGAATGTCAAGGCGCCGTCTTCAACTTCTGGAGAGAGGCCGTCAACCAACCACAAGCTCGCGCCACCGATCAAGTTCCCTGTCCAACCGGTTACGTCGTTGTAGGGCAAGAAGCTGGCAACCACTTCAAAACCATTGTCTGCACCGGTTTGGGTGTAGAGCGCGGTATCTGAACTGCTGTATGCGGTCATGGCAACTTGTTGGCTGCCGAAGGCTTGGTCAACCGATGCCCATGAAGCACCACCTTGAGCGCCACTGTAGTATAAGTGACCCTTGGCTTGTTGGTCGCGTAACCAGTTCAAAACAGCCAAACCTTCTTCGCTGTTGATGGTCACTTCGGTTGCACGTTCATCACGGCCATTACCGTTGTTGGCAAATTCACCATCTTGTGAACCCAACCATTGTTCAAAGAACCAACCATGATTCGGGAATGTGAAGCAGTATTCAGGTGCTTCTTCCAACGCCATGATGGCGGTACAAGCGGCATCAACATCTGCCCAAGTTTCAGGAATTTCGACGCCTGCGGCATTCAGGTAGTTCATGTTGTTGAACCAAATGGCCGAAGAAGTGTTCCAAGGCATGGAGGTAAATTGATCGTCGAGGGTGTAGTAAGCGGCCACGGGGCCAATGATGTCGTCGAGGTCGATGGCGACACCGTTCACTTCGGTACGATCACCCATTGCTTCGGCAATCGAGCGGAAATAACCACTATCACGTGCATCTTGGGTCGCAACTTCGAAGTATTGAACCACTGCGGGCAAGTTGCCTTGTTCAGCAGCTAACGCGGTTGCGGCAAACAATTCTTCATAGTTTGCATAGCCTTGAATGGTCACGTTGTATTGCGGGAACATTTCGTTAAATTCAGCAGCACGTTCTTGTGTCCAGCCTAAACGGGTCGCGTCGGTGAACGCAATCCACACGGGGACATCAACAGCTTCCTGAGCAAACGCCGGCACAATACCGACTGTGAGCGCAATACCAAAAGCAAGGATTGACTTACGCATAAAGTATTTCCCTCCTAAGGAATCTATGTGCAAGAATGTAATTTAACAACAATTTATTAATAGTCTTGAACCACATTTGTTAAATATTACAGCCTGCAGTCGCTTAACATTTAACATAATGCACAAGACTTGGCAACCTACTCTTAATAATTTGATAACAATTACAAGTCATTTTCAAGGGTGATATGGCACTTGGGGCTGTGCAAACACATATTGAATCGCAGGGTTTTCTTCGCGCTCAATTTCTTCGAGGTTGGCCACGGCAAGTTCTCCATGCTGATACAAATATTCCACATGCGCGCCGATCTCTTCGAGTGCGAGCAACACCTCATACCCATGCTTTTCAGGATATACAATTTTTGAAATATCGCTGATGGTGCAAGGCTGCGTCGTTCGAATCGCTTGGCGCACCCGTTCTAATTTGCGCTGGTGACTGGCGCGAATTTCGTCAATGCGGGTGTAAACATCGTCAATTGGCGTTTCATGCCCTCCTAACGTAAGACGTATACCGCGCATTTTTTGCACCTTGTCGAGAGCGTCTAAATAATGCCCTAACCCCGTGTAAGCGGCGATGCTTTCGGGTGATTGATGCGGGGTCGTCTTCGCTAAAACATGGTCAGCGCTCAACAGCACATCCCCGATGAGGATGCACACCTGCCCGGGACAATGGCCGGGCGTATGAATAAACTGCATCCCGTCTATCGGTTGTTGGGGGTCTAATGTGAATGTGACAGGTACAGAACGCGGAAACTTTTTCGCAAAGCCGTACATCTCAATCAACTGCTGACGGCGGTTCGGGCTTACACCCGCCTTCTCCAAATACGCCCGAACGTCTTTGGTCGAAATGATGACCCGTTCTTCATAGTGTGTGACCACACGTAAATCTAAAGCGTGTACGCCAATTTGTGCGTGGGTCATATCGTAGAGCGATGCCAACCCGCCTAAATGGTCGATGTGCCCATGCGTGACAAGGATACGTTCGATATTTTGAATCGCGATATTTTCGCCAAACGTCCCTTGCAAAGACGCGATCCCCGCCAAAATATGATCCGTCGATTCACCAATGCCTGAACCTGTGTCTACAAGCGTGGGCACCCCTGCCCCTAAGATCACATACACATAAGCAATAAAATCTGGAAACACCTCCGTTGGAATACGGTAAAGCCGAACGTCGTTATTCACAATGAATTGTTCAACAGGGGGAAGTTGAGTCATTACGCTTCATTTCTTTTGAAAAATCTAAGTTCAAGAGATTAAACCATGACCCCTCGTTCAATGCCAAAAGTTCGCCCCCTAATGTTTAGGGGATGCAGAAACTCGCTCAAAACAGCATAATTTGACCTATAATACATTTTTGGTCAAATAGTCATAAAGGGTGAAATGTTGAATGAATCTAAGTTTGAAATTCGCGAAGAAAAAATTCTACAAGCGGCAGTAACCCTGTTCATTCATTACGGTGTGGATAAGACAACCATCGCTGAAATTGCAGAAAAAGCGGGGATTTCTAAAGGCGCGGTGTACTTACATTTTTACAGCAAAGATCACCTGATCGATGCGACGTTTTTGCACCAAACCGAAGCCCTGTTACACCACTTGATCGAACGGATCAAAAAGGATGAGCGCCCGCTGTCGTTGTTCACGTTGGCAAGCCACACCATGAAGGCGATTTGGGATTTTCCTTTTATGCGAGCGTTGGCGATTAGCGATCAGCGGGTGTTGGGTTCCCAGCGTGACCGCATGAAACAAACCCAAGAAGGCAACCAAGCGATCTTTTTCGGCGTGCAATTTGTCGAGCAGTTTCAGCAAGCGGGGATGATCCGCGCTGATGTGGATGCCAAAATGCTAGGTTATTTAATGGGGGCGGTGCGTTTGGGCATCTTCACTTTGCCCAACAGCCTGCCCAACGTCGATGACGATATTTTTGATCGTATGCCAGACGCCGCCGCTGAAATGTTCGAACGTGCCTTTGGCGTGCCCGATCAAAGCCAAAAGGATATCGAAAAAGCGGAAGCAGCGGTTCATGAACTGCTGTCCTATACCCAACAACTGATCAAAACCTTACGTCAGCAAGTACGAGACGAAATGCTTACCAAAGGAACTCATAAACATGAAGATTCTTGAAACGTTCCAGCTTACAAAACAGTACACGCCCAAAAGTTATGCCTTAAAAGACCTGTCAATGAGCGTAGATCAAGGCGAGATTTTTGGGTTCTTAGGGCCGAATGGCGCGGGCAAAACGACGACAATCAAACTGCTGTTGGATTTGATCCGTCCATCAAGTGGGACGGCACAGCTGTTTGGGCTGGATGTCAACCCAAACAGCGTCGAAATTCGTAGGCAGATCGGCTTTGTGCCGGCAGAGCTGGCGTTATGGGATTCGCTCACCGCGCAAGAAACCATCCGTTTTTTTGAGCGGATTCATGGACGGGTTGACCCCACCTACATCACGACTTTAGCCGAACGCCTCGACTTCAACTTGAGCAAAAAAGTACGTTCCTATTCCACAGGCAACAAACGCAAGCTCGGTCTCATCCTCGCCATGATGCATCAGCCGGAACTCTTGATTTTAGACGAGCCGACCAGCGGGCTTGACCCTCTAGTACAACAAACGTTTTATCAATTGATGAAGGAAACCCGCGCGGAAGGGCGCACCGTCTTTTTATCGTCGCATGTGTTGAGTGAAGTTCAAGCGATTTGTGACCGCGTGGCGATTTTACGTTTGGGTGAATTGCAGACGGTCACGCGGGTAGACACGTTGATTCAAACGCATTTCCGCAACGTGATGATCAAATTCGCCCAGCCCACCGATGCATCATTTCTTCGCCAGCTTGGGGGGGCGCACAATCTCCAAGTGGAGCATGACACCGTTCATTTACGCTTTGAGGGGGAATTCACGCCGTTATTGCATGCAGTCGCCCATCATCAAGTAGTAGATATGCGGGTCACAGATGCCTCACTCGAAGAAATTTTCCTCACCTATTACAGCGCATCCCCACACAAACAGGAGGCAAACGCATCATGAAAGGGGTCATCTTCAGCGAAACCTTACGACAACATTGGATATCCGCTTTATGGTGGGGTGTCGGCATTGGCTTGATGGCGCTTCTGCAAGTCATCTTTGTGCAGGACATGGATGCAGTGCGCCAAATTGCCGACCTATTAGAAACCATGCCCGCGTTTTTAATCCAAGGGCTGATCGGCACTAACGACATCGAGTATTTAGCCAGTGGTGAAGGGTATCTCGCCACCAGTTTTTACAGCATCGCCCTCTTGATGTACGCCTTCTACGCCGTGACCGCAGGCATGAACGTCAGCGCCAACGAAGAAGACAAAGGCATTTTGAACTTGTTGATGAGCACGCCCATCACCCGCACCCAATTGGTGATTGAACGCTTCCTCAGCTTTCTCATCCTGAGCGTGTTTGTGGTGATCATCTCGACGTTGTTCATTTGGGCGGGCCTGCTCATCACACCCGCGCTACAAGTGGAGAGTGGGCGCATCATCGAAGGGTCGCTCAACATTCTTCCATCAACATGGGCGATCTTGGCCTTCACGCTGTTCATCGGTGCCTTGATGCGCCGTCGCAATTTGGCCTTCACGTTAGCCTGCATATTTGTCGTGGCAGGGTATTTCCTCGATTTTATCGGGCGGGGGGCGTCGGAAAGCATCCTCAATCAACTGCGCGTCTTGTCGTATTACAGCTACTACGATGGCACAGGGGTTTTACAGTACGGCTTAAACTTCGGGAATATTTCGGTGCTGTTGGTTTTCACCGCGCTCTTTCTGGGGTTAGGTGTTTTTCTGTTCAAGCGCCGTGATATCGGGCTGTAACATTCCACGTTTCTGACTCAAGGGCGAGCGCGTAATGGTTCGCCCTTTTTCATACTCTCGCGAGTCCGTCATACACGCGCTACAATTTAAGTTCAACACCCATCCACACACATAAACGCGAGTTCAACTTGATGATGCGTCTTCGCCCTTTTTGGTCAGTCTACCTGTTTCTGTTGCTCAGCCTTTTTGTGTCTCACGCCATGACTTCGGCACAGGACGAAACAGAGCGCGCCTTCATGCTCGCCTCATGGATTCCGTCTGACTACGCGGGGTTTCTGCAATTTGCCAGCGCGGACATGGCAGAAACTTTTCAAGTGATCAATCTCGCCTCGTTTAGCGGGGGCATCTTAGCGCCTGACCGTCCACCGTTGGGCGAATCGCTCACCATCGCGCAGATGATTCCACTGGATTTACTGGACAGCGAAACCGCCTCATTTCAACAGAACATCCTCGCGTGGTTAGGCGATGAAGTCGTCTTTGCATATCGTGAAATTCCAGACACATTTGCGCCCGAACAAGAAGATATTGCGCTCATCATCAGCACTCGTGATATGTTCCAGTCCGCCGCAAGTTTATCGACCATCTTTCAAGAACAAGATTTTCTGACGACGGAAACGTATCAAAATATCCCGCTGTATCACGGCGATCAAATCAGCATCGCCGTCACGCCCCAAGCGGTGATCTTCGCGTCTGATGCGCGCATCCGCGAATTGATCGACACCCAAACCACACCGGAAACCGCCATCACCGCGACAGAGAACTTCCAACATCTTCAGCAAGCCTTGGATGCTAACCCTAGCGTGTTCGGCTACGTGCATGGGGAGGCGACGCTCCATGTGCTGAACTTGATCACATCTGGAAACCTGCGCGGAACTGCAGTGCGGGGTGCGTTTGCCGAAGCGCTCGAAACGACTCAAGGGGGGTTATCGCCCGCACGATCTTTATTAGGCGGGCGGCTGCAAGCGGCGGGATTCAGCATCACGGCTGATGTGCGCTTATTCTCCAGCGTCAACACAAAATTTGCCTTCATCCCTGAAGTCACCAGCGAAACCCTCGATCTAGGTTTTGAAGCAGACCTGCTCAATTTTATTCCGCGCCAAGCGTTGTTTGTGCATGCAGGCACGGATAGTCAAGCAGCCCTGCGCACAGGCATGACCTTGCTTCCGCTCTCCAATTTCATCGGCAGTGCATGGACGATGTTCGGCATCCGCGAATCGAATACATCCAGCAACGAAATCCTTCCCCCGCCTTCGGGGGCGACGATCCTCAATGCGCTCGAGAGTTTGAACGGGTTCTTAGAAACGCAGGATGTCCCTCGTTTAGATCAACTGATCGGGTCGGTTTCAGGCAGTTATCTCACGGCAGTTTTACCACGCCCAAATAACCCCACCCCAGTGCTCAACACCCCTTTTGATGTGATCGTCGTCCTGCAAAGTGATGACGCCCAAAAAGCGCTGGATGACCTCACCCAAACGGCACAATTCATTTTGAATGTGGACGTGTTGAGCGAAGTAGAAATCGGCGGAATTTCATTTCAAAGCCTCATGAACCCACAAACAGGGGAAACCATCTTGAGCGCAGGCGTGTTCGAAAATTATCTGATTCTCGCCAGTGGGGATGGCGCTCAATTTGCGGTGAGCGCTTATCAAGGGGATAACCAACTCATCGACGAAACGCGCTGGCAAAACGTTGAGTCTGACCGCGGGGTTTTCGGTTACTTGAGCATCGACGGGTTATACAACACCTTTTTGATGGACATCGTGCAACAGCTTCAAAACCGCGACATTTTAAATATGTTTGTAGGCTGGACTTCCTATGAAGCAGATCATCAGGTCTATGTGGTAGACATTCAAATCGACCTGCCATAAAACATCAGTATTTATATTCTTGTTTCATTCACATAAAAAATAATGATATTGTAAATGTCCCGTGTTTAAATCTACAGAAACGCGGTAATATGTAGAAGGTTGTCTATTTGAAACAGCCTATTTTTGAGAGCCTTGTAAAAATCTTTAACTTTCTATTTTGGAGGCATTTACGTTATGAATCTTTCACGTAAAGTTTTTGCACTCACTGGAACTGTTGCGCTGCTTTCAGGCGTGATGGCCCCCGCTGTGATGGCACAAGAACCCCTGATCGAATCTGTTTGTTTAGTGACAGACCTCGGCCGTGTCAATGATGGTACATTCAACCAATATGCACACGACGGTTCCGTTCGCGCAACCGATGAATTTGGTCTCGAATATACTTATATTGAAACACAAGCACAAACTGATTACGAAGCCAACATTCAAACCTGCTTGGATGAAGAATTTGACGCCATCATCACCGTTGGGTTCCTCATTGCGGATGCGACCCGTGCGGCCGCTGCTGCAAACCCCGATACTTATTTCATCGGCGTGGATCAATTCTTCGCAGACCCCCTCGCTAACTTAGTGGGGATTCAATTCCGTGAAGATCAAGGTGGTTTCTTGGTCGGTGCTTTGGCCGCGCTCATGACTGAAAGTGGAACCGTTGCAGGTGTGTATGGGATCGACATTCCTCCTGTGATCAAATTCCGCAATGGTTTTGAACAAGGTGTCGCTTACATCAATGAACTCAATGGCACAGACGTGCAAACATTGGGCGTTTACATTGATGACTTCATCGCTCCTGACCGTGGCGCAACCGCCGCAGAACAATTCATCGGTGAAGGCGCTGACGTGATCTTCGGTGCTGGTGGCCCCACAGGTTCCGGTGGTATCACCTATGCCGCGCAACAAGGCGTGTATGTCATCGGCGTTGACCAAGATGAATGGGTCACAACCTTCGGTGCTGGCGAAACCCCCGGCGCAGAATTTGTCATCAGCAGCGCGGTCAAACGTGTTGACAACGGCGTGTTTGACATGATCGCCGCTTTGGCTGAAGGCGTTGGTTTCCCTGAAGGTGGCACCTACATTCTTGAAGTTGCCAACGACGGTATCGGCTTTGCAGAAGGCCATGACGCTGAAATTCCTGAAGACGTTATCGAACTGATGAACGAAATTCTCGAAGGTTTGTATGACGGCACCATCGAAACTGGCATTGACCCAGTGAGCGGTGCGCTGTTGAGCGAACTTGAAGCAACCGCTGAAGCAACCCCTGCAAGCTAGTTTTTAAGAACACAAAAAAGAGGTCAACAACCTAAGTTGTTGGCCTCTTTTTATTTTCAATTTCCCCTTCGTAGGGTATGCGTCATGAAGCCGAAAAGCAGGCGTGAAGTAACCGTATTTTCTGCGTATCTTGAGCGTAAAACAGCCGTCTATCAGCAGTCCATCAGTAAACCGCGTCATGGCCTATCCTAAAAGCATAACGTATACACTTTCATGCAAAGGCCAACCTCATGCTTTCAGGGACACTTCGTTTCAGCGCCGTGATCGCGCTTTCCAGCTTCACCATCTTATTCAGTCTCGTTCCCGGAATGCTCAACAACCGCGCACAGGCCGCGCCCCGCGCTCAAATCATCCATTTGAGCGACTTACAGGAATACACCACGCCCGACCCTGTGATGCGCAGTGGCCCAAGTACCGGTTTTGCCGAGTTAGGCATGATCGCCACAGGAACCACCTTGCCGATTACGGGACGGAATGACTTCAACCCAACCTTAACCTGTGCGAGTGAAACTACTGATATTTTTAATATCTGGATCGAACTGAACCACTACGGCCAAAAAGTATGGGTTTGGGGATGTCATCCACGCCTCGCCATTCAAGGGACATTCGCCCAAATCCCTGTGGTTGAACCGTATCAAGATCGGACTATCCCCGTTTTGTATTCGGCACAAACAGGCTCAAGACCGTATGCCGTAGGCTATAGCCGTGATGGTTTTATCCCCTTCTACACAGCGCCGAACCTCGAAGCAGAACAGGTCAGCGCGGGCGGGTTTGGGATGTACTACATCACCCAGATGAGCGGGGAACAACAAGAATGGATTTATGTCTCGCATCAAGGCATCAGCGGTTGGGCACAAACCCATCTCTTTGAGATGCCTGATTCAGACTGGCAATCCCTGATTGACTAGAGACAAAGTCGCCCAACAAAAAGACCTTCTAGAATTGACCAAGAAGGTCTTTTTTGAATCTTATTGATATGAAGCGATGGCGCTACGACTGAGGCGAAAACGGGTATCGGTGCGCTCAGCTTCGCCAAGACTTTTCTGCGCGCACGTTTCTAACATCGGTAACACGTTCTCTGGGCTTAACGTCAAGAGCGCTCGCGTCGCCGCGTAGGGAATCTGCTCATCTTCAGAGTGCAAAAATGCCTCTAGCAACGCTTGCGCGCCAACTTCACTTTTTAAAAGCCCAAGTCCCCATGCCCCTGCCTGACGGACTTCCCAACTTGAATCTTGAAGCAGTTCAACAAGTTGATGCTCTACAGGCGCTTGCAGTTGGGCTAATAAAATGGCACAGCGCCAGCGGACTTCTGCATTTGCATGTTTCAAGCCCTGTTTTAACAGCTCAACATCACCCTGTTCTTGGTCGAGAAAAAAGAGCATCGCCTCTAAAACATGGATGAAATCGCTATCCCCCAACTGCTCAACCTGTTGATGGCTAGACATACAACACGTACTGCTCAATGAATTTCAACGTCTTTTGTAAGTAGTCGGCGATGGTTTCGGGTTTACGCCAGCCGTGACCTTCCCCTTCATAGACATGATATTCGTGAGGCACCCCACTACGACGAAGCGCGGCGACAACACCATCACTTTGGCTCTTTGGCACGATACGATCTTGGTCACCTTGGAACAAGATGATCGGGTCAACAATTTTATGGGCATTGAACAAAGGGGATCGTTCGCGATACAACTCGGCGGATTGAGGTAACAATCCTAACAAGGTTTCAGAATAGCGCGACTCAAATTTAAACTCGGCATCCAACAAGAGTGAGAACTGGTTTGCGACCCCATACAAACATACCCCAGCGCTATACGCCCCGGGTTTCGTCACCAGTGATTGCAACACGGTAAAACCGCCTGCGCTTCCGCCCATGATGATGCGCTTGGTGGGATGTGACCAGCCTTGAGAAGCGACATACTCAGCGCCGGAAAACGAATCGTCTACATCCCATACACCCCATTGGGCGCGGTGCATATCTTTATAGGCTTTGCCGAAACCGGTCCCACCGCGATGATTCACCAGCAGAACCGCAAAACCGCGCGTCGCAAAATACTGAGCCTCATTCGACCAGTCCATTATCTCTTGACCGGTAGGCCCACCATGCACATACACCAATAATGGCGGTTGACCTTCCCCTACATAAACCGAAGATGTCGGCGGGTAGAAGATGCCGTAAGCCGTACCGTCACCCGAGGTAGGCCACGAAATCGATTGACCAACCGAAAGATCACCTGCGACCAAATTTTCATTGGATGAACGCCGAATGACCCGCCATTGGGGTTCTTCATCGGGAAGATAAGAGGCCGTCACAATCCGTGAAGGAAGGGTTGTAGACGCTGCACACACCGCAAACCAAGGTTCGGTTTGCGAAACACTGATTTGAGAAAATGCAGTATATTCGCCCGCATCCAACAGCACGACATTCCCGCTCTGTACATCAATGCGTACAGGCGTGATACGGTTATGGTGATTGCGCAGGGCGATGATGTAACGGCTGTCACCTGTCCAGCCATAAGTGCGCAGGGATTGCACCCAAGCGGGGGTTGCATATTCGCCTTCGACATCAAAGGTGAGCTGGTGCGTTTCTTCTGTCTTTAAGTCATAAAGATATAGATTCCAGAAGCCATCAACGTCGCTCACATACGATAACCACTGGCCGTTTGGCGAAAATTCCGGTTGGAATACGGACGTGTTCGCGTCACCAGCCACTGTTTTTGTTGCTGTTACAGTGGGAAAGCCTTCGCTGTTCACAGTGACAGTTAAAAGACGGAGTTCCGTCGCGTCCCAAGGCATGTGCGGATGATCCCACACAATACAGGCTGCTTGCTTGCCATCGTGACTCCATACAGGTTGCATGGCGAAATCGGTATCATCAACCCACTTTTGAGGCCAATGTTGACCTTCAACATCCACGCAGTAAATACCGTCATGATCTTCGACATTAAAGACGCCGAGAAGCCAACGGCCATCCGGCGAGACGCGCGAAGGGATAAAATTTCCATAAGGGGGGGTGATCGGTTGTGCCAGCCCACTTTGTAACGCTTGGCGATAGACACGCCCGCCGTTGCCCGCAAAGAGGACAACCTCATCCCCTACGGCAATGGCACTTCCACCATAGCCTACACTACTGCGAGCAGACATGGAACTATCGGTTAATGTACGTGGGGCATCATGTTCACGTTGGATGACAACGTTCGACCCTTCATGCCAAATCAAGGTTTTGCCGTCTCGCGAAAACTGTACATCATTCAGACGGGTAATTTCACCTAACATTTTTGAAGTCAATGGGCTTGCCCATGTCCCAAACATGCGCTGTTGTTTATATAAAGTGGTCATTTTTATTTGTTAAGCCTACTCTGTACTAAGCTGAAATAACCTTCACATAGGCTAACATACCACGTCTATATTATTTTCGCGATGTTCATGGTTGAGGGATAAAAAAAAGCCCCACTGGTGTGGGGCTTTAGAGCCAAGAGCAGTTGCTGTAAGTTTTTTATCAAGAAGTATTTTTTTACTGCTCTTGTATTTAAGTATGACGAAAGTATACACAGCGCTTCGCTGTTCTGTCAAAGGTTTTTCCGCTCATTTTTCCTGATTTTACTTGTTCTAAAAAGCACTATCGCTAAGTTAAGACTACATTAAATTTTATTAAAAACTTTTCGTTTGTATTATATACAATAAAAAGCCTGAAATATCTTGTATGCCTTAATCCTTAAACGTATAATACATTGATATTATCGTAAAATAATATTAATTATTAATTATTTGAGTAATTTCATACATTTTTCAGTTTAGTATATTCTGCACAAGACAAAAGGCAGGCTTTAAAGCCTGCCTTTGTAAAATTTCACCTTTTCAGTTGAGATTTATGAGGAAAGCCCACCCAAAAAGGCCATTTGAATTTGGTTTTCGCGCACTTGCTGGATGGATTGTTGTGCTAACTGGCTTACAGGGTCAAAGTCTGAGCCGATAATTTCGACGATGGTGCCGTCTTCAGCCCAAAGATAGAGCGCCTGCGCATTCCCATCATCCGACATGATACAACCGAAAGTGTTCGGATAGCCAACATTCCCATCCCCGAGTAACCCGCCCCCGGGCAGAAGCACATTACCATGGAACCCGTTCACCAGCCCAGGCGACACTTCGTAAATGCCCATAAACCAGTTCATCGTCCACGCCCCGCAAGAATTATCCCCACAGAGTTCAACACTGCTACCTGTCGCCGTTTCTGCATGGCTCAAGACTTGGAAAATCCCCGGTGAAGTTGGCGCACGATCCATCCCTGTGGAAATCGTCCATGAAAAGACCAGTTGGTTATTTTCATAGGCCCACAAGGTTTGCGAAGGGATATCAATAATAATGCGCTTGTTAGAGACAGGCGTGATCGGCATCGTCACGTCGCGCGGGGGCAAGTTGATCTGCTGGCCCGGGTACATCAGCGCTTCCCAGTCAAAGCCCGGGTTGGCCTGTTGCAACAGGAAGAAAGGAATCCCCGTTCTGCGCGCAATGCGATAGCCTGTATCACCGCCCTGAACGGTATACGTATCGTTGCGATAGCGAATCCGCAAGTCCACCGCAGTTTGCCCCGCATTGATAGCTGTGCGCATCCGCTGCATGGTATCTGTGGGTTCTAAATAACGGAGTGGGTCGGTGGCCGCCAATGAAGAAATTTGCTGAGATAAAAATTCAGCAAAAGCCGTTTCACGCAACGTCAAGCCATCCTCGCCAACTTCGATCCAACTGGTGACTAGATCACGATCTGTCGCCCAAGACAACCGCTCATCGCGAATCGGGTCAAAGGCGATCAAGCGGAAAGGCACCGACGTATAAGACTGTACTTGGGCAAGATAGGCTTGAGGGTCGCTGGTTGCAGGCTCGACAATCGTCATGATGAGCGGAAGCTGTCGCGTCTTAACGACAGAAATCATATTCGTGTCTAAGAATTCCATCGTCTGGGCAACGTCCAAGAACCGCCCGGGCGAACCACTCACCCCAACGACTTGATCATCTACCCAACGAAAGCCCGCATTATAAGGCTGGATGCGCACCGTCGCTTCAAAATCAAGCAGGGTGTTTTGAGCGCGTAAGGTATCCACCGTAAGAATCGGTTCGATCTCGTACCCAAAAGGAATCCCCCCCATCCCTGCCACTTGGGCACTTTCGACGGTGGCGACGGCATCTAAACGCAGACCGAGTTCCGTTGGGGTCGTAACCCATGTACGGCTTCCATCCACCAACTCGATGCGGATGTTCTGCATCCATTCTGACTGTAATGCTTGGGTCGCTTCGTCCGCGCTCAACCCGCCGATGTTCCGTCCCAAAACCCAAATATTCGGGTAGATGCGTTGGTTTAATGCGTGGACAGCGACAAAAATCCCGAAGATGGCAAGCACAACCCCGATCAGGCCAAGGCCGACACGACGATCATGACGCAGATACCAAAATGCGTCGGCGACAAATCCGCGTAAGCGAGGCATGGAGTTCGGCAGACGAAATGAAGGGCGGGGAATGGAATCCCCCACTTGCGACAAAGCCGAAGTCACATCTCGCCGTTCTAAACCACGACGCGCGGTGCGGGGGGCGCGCACATCAGGCGTGAGCACCTTAGCATTCCGCATCGAAGGATTTTCTTGAGACGTAATCTCTTGCTCAATATCCTCTTTTGTAGTTGTGCGTGGGGTTGCCATTGCCGTTGGAGCGCGGCGGTTTTGACGCGCCTCAATACGCTCACGGGCGCGATTTTTAGGTTTACGATTTGGCTGAAATATATCCATAGACTCCACTCGTACAAAACTGAATGTGCTATAGCTTATATTATAACGCTAGATTACACATCATGGTTGATGAGAATGTTGACAATAGCGCGCATGCGCGTTTGAGTTAAATAGTAGAAAACCTACTCTGTAGGTTTCTTACGCAACTCTCTATGCCAAAACGAGATGAGATCAAAAACCCTCTGTGAAGGGGTTACCGCGCTTCTGTTCGGTAATCTTCTCGCGGTGGGGAAAAACAGTCGATGACTAATGAATCAATCACAGCTTTTAAGGAATGTAAAACGCCCCCGGGAACGGCATAACTATCCCCTGCAAATAGAATCTTGGTCACACCAGCAATGGTAAGTTCAATCTGCCCATAAATGATATAGCCCACTTGATCATTGAGGTGATTGTGTTCTGGAATTTGCGCTTCACGCTCCAGAAAAAATTCACATAACATGACTTCATCCGTCACCCCCATCGTGCGGCGGTGTACTTTGGGCAACATTTCTACTTGAGGTGCCTCTGCAGGTTGAATAAAATAGCCATCGGCCATAGGTTATATCCCTTAATCTGACTTTAAAATAAGTGCAAGCGCCCACATTATCACGCGGGTGTATTCATTTGTCATATTATTTCTCAACCAATTGGACTGATCATCCATAAATGTGTTGTATTCACACCCTATCCGTACTATAGGGTGACTCACTGAGAAAGACAATGAAATTTTGCAAAACTTTCCTATAATATCTTTTTTATGTTATGCCCTTGTTAAGGTTCACCCATGCCCGTTATTACAAAGCCCTTTATTTACGAGATTAATACTGCTGTTTGGCTCAACACTCTATCGGAACGCTTCAAAACCCGCATCACACTGGCAAACATCCCTGAAATGGTGATCGATGAGATCGCCCAATCGCACATCGATTACATTTGGTTCATGGGCGTATGGACGCGCGGCAACTTTGGCCGTCGCAACGCCTTAAAATACAAACATGAGTATGCCCCTGTCCTGCCTGACATCACCGATCAAGACATCATCGGTTCGGCCTATGCGATTGCAGACTACCAAGTGGAGGAAACTTTAGGCGGGCGTGAAGGGTTAGCAAGCCTACGCCAACGTTTAAAGGCGCGGGGTATCGGCATCATTTTGGATTATGTGCCGAACCACGTCGCGATAGATCATGCGTGGGTCAGCCAAAAGCCCGGGTACATCATCAATGGGGATGCCGACCTACTCAAAACTCGACCGGGGGACTTCTTCCCCGGCAAGTATGCGGATGGGCAAGATGCCGTCTTCGCACATGGCCGTGACCCGTATTTTTCCGGTTGGTCAGATACCGCACAACTTAACGCATTCAACCCTGAATTACGCAACGCCGTCGTCAAAACCCTGCTCGACATCGCCAGCCAATGCGACGGAATTCGCTGTGATATGGCGATGCTCCTCATGAACTCGATCTTTGAGCATACATGGCACGGGTTGGTCGGCCCAGCACCCACACAAGATTATTGGGCAGAGATCATCCCGCAAATTCGCACGCAACATCCCAACTTCGTATTCATCGCCGAAGTCTACTGGGACAAAGAATTTGATATGCTCCAGCAAGGCTTTGATTACGCCTACGACAAAGTGTTATATGACCGCATTGTAGAAGGCGACGCAAGCAAGATTCGCCAACATTTGTTAGGGGAAATCAATTATCAAAACAAGATGATGCGCTTCATCGAAAACCATGATGAACCGCGCGCCTATCACCTGTTTGGACATGCAAGAAGTTTTGCTACGGCAACGCTCATCTGTACCCTGCCCGGGGGAACGTTGTTACATGATGGGCAGTTTGTCGGGCGAACTGCAAAACTACCTGTACAGATCACACGTCAACCGTCCGAACCTTTACATGAAGACCTTGCGCAGTACTATCTGAAACTGTTGGCCGAAATGCAAAGCGCGATTTATCAAGACGGTCAATTTTATCTTTTAGAGGTGAACAGCGCGGGGACCAACCCTACCAACTATCAATTGATTGCTTACTGCTGGTTTAACCAAAACGAATATCGCTTGATCGTGATCAACATGAGCGCTTCAAACGCGGTTGGGCTGGTGAACTTGTCAGCGTTCCAATTTTTTAATGAACAACATTGGAAATTATTCGATGTCACCGATGACGTAGAATACGCTGTTCCCGGCGCAGAAATTACCGATAAAGGCTTGTTCATCTCGCTGGATGCGTTTGAATCTCACGTGTTTCGCTTTGAAGCAATCCCGTCTCCTTTATACACGTCGCGCTAGATGATCACGATTCCGCACCTCTCGACGGCGAAAATTCGCTGGATCAGTTTGCTCTTGGGCGCGGGCATTTTCATTTGGTCACGGTTGGAAGAAAATGCGGTGCAGACGGTCATCGTCCTCGCGTTCATCACGGTGACGCTCGGCTTTGGGATGTGGATCGCGCACGGTCAAGGCGGGCGCATCATTCATAAACGAGGCGCTTTTCTGGGGTTTAGCTTATTCGGCGCCTTGATTGGGTTAAGTACCAGCGTGGGAAGCGCCCTTTTGATGCTGCTCAAAAATGGATCGCATGGGCATCTCATCCCAGATTATCCGACAGGGCTTTTATTTGCGATGTTAAACCGCGCGCCGTTATGGGCATTGTGTGGCGCATTGATCGGCGTCGGCATATTCAGCATGTGGGTGACGATACGCCCTCCAGAAATACAGACTTCTGACGAATCACTTTAAAAACAAAATGCCTTGTTCGTTATCGTGAACAAGGCATTTTTGATGAACCAAAATCATATTTGAGTTTGCAGTTTTTCAGGCAACGGTGTGTCCGTGATCCATGCGCGTACCATTGCCGTGAACAGTTCAGGGTCTTCCCCGTTCCATCCATGATGCAAGCCACGCGCAATAACCCCCTTCGCGGTGGGCATCACACTGGGGATGTAGCGAACAGAATCTTTAATCGCCGACATCTCGGCCCCGCCTGCGGTCACCAGTAACGGAACGCTAGAGCGTGCGAGCGCTTCATCCGGCAGGCGATAATGAAAGACTTCATCGGTAATGGCGCGGTATGTCTCGGTGGACATCATCATCACGCTGTCCGTATAGAGCGTGGCGATCTCTGCGGGCAAACGCATGACATACCGCGCCTGCGCGTTGGCAAACCAGCGTTCGCGCATCATGCGCGTTGTCAAGCGAAGCGAAAGAAATGTAAAGAATGAACCCGAAAGCGGCGTCACCGTCACCCCGCTCACAATCGCGTGATCAACAAGCTCGGGCACTTGTATGATCAGTTCCAGCGCGGTGTAACCCCCTAGCGAGAGGCCGACAACATGGGCGCGCCCATTGGTTGCGCGTTCACGGATGATATCTGCCAGTTGATTAGCGGTGTCCGCCAATGACTTCCAGTGACGGTGGTTACTGTGCGACTGGCCGGGTAAATCGACATTGATATTATGAAACTCGGGCAAGTTTTCCGTGAGTTCCTGCCACATCCAACTGCCCGTTCCAGCGCCATGCAAATACAATATTGACGGCGCACCTTGTGTGCCGCTCTCCACGGTATGAAGTGCCATTTTTTATGACTCCGGAATACTGATAAAGCCGAATGAATAACGTTTACGCAAAACACCATCCTCACGCCCGACATATTGCATTGCAATCTGACGCATCTGCTCAGTCATCGCGTGGTATTCATCATCTGAGAGTGACAGCGCAATTTTGCTGTATGTGCTCTCTGGCGGGGTATCAGCGCCATCCCATGATTCAAGGTAGTGTGAAAAGTCGTGGAGCAGTGAAGTTAAAAAGACCATGAAATGTTGTAAGTGATCGTCTACTGACAACGTGGGCATTTCTTCAGGTTTGACGCGGGTTGCCCCTTCGACCAACGCATAAACCCGCTCGACAGTGCCCCGTATTGGATGTTCTTTCACCACTTCGACGATACCACCTTCAGCCAGAGCATTCAGATGGCGGTAGAGCGAAGTAAGCGGTACATCGTCCACCGTTTCCGCAATCTGTGCGGGCGTTAAAGACCGCCCCATCAACGCCATGACAATCCGAATTCGAATGGGATGGAGCAATAAATCGATTTTGGACATGCGCTACCCTCTTTTATTTCCAAAAATGATTTTATTTCCAAATTTGGAAATAATCAAGAGCAATATTTATTTTCATGGATGATGCTCTACAAAGACCCTCATAAAGGTTCAAGAAGTCATTTTATTGGGGACAGTTGAGAAGGATTGTGTGAGATTATCAAAGCGAGAAAAGAAGATGAGGCATCTATTGTGAGCTACCCTTCCCCTGATTTTTCAAGAGAAGGGTAGCTCGCCTAGCGAAAATTTAGGTTAGTCTCATCACCGACGTGGTTATTGGACGATGCTCCACGTGCTGTTATTCAACACACGAATGATCGACCCGTTCGGCAGGTTGATGCGATACTCAACGCCTGAAGTGACCACATTGATATTGAGCGTGTATCCCTGTTCGTAACCAATCGGATACCCTAAGCCACGTTGAATATCGACAAAGTTAGAATACACCTTGCCAAAACCATTCAATGCGGGAATCAAGTTCGGGCCAACAGGCGCGTATGGGTTCACCCCCAAGTGAGAGTATTGCGCCACAGAGAAATTATGCACCACGCCATTGGAGCCATACACGATGATATCGCTGGAATCGGCACGCCAAACCATGAAGCCATTTTGGAATTGTTGGAAGGAAGCAGGCACGGTACGGGTCACAGGGCCAGTGACAGGCGGTACGGTGATCGTGATCAAAATGGTTTGATTAACACTGCGCTGACCGCTGGGGGTAACCGCCGTGAGTACCAAACGTACACCGCCACGGAATGTTTCCGGCACGCGGTAGCTGAGAGAACCCGCCACAGGTAAATTGGTATAGGTCATCGCAATTGCGCCCGGGCTTTGTTGATCATAGATTTCAAGGACAGTGCTGGAAGCGTTGCGTACATCCCACGCCAAGTTCACATTTTGCCCCACCGTGACCGAAGCGACGTCGGCATTAAAGAAGGCAATTTGGGGTTGGGTTGCGGGGGGAACAGTGCCACTGCCCACGCTCCAACGATCCCCAGAAACCACCGCGACGCGACCATCTGGCAATGACACGGAAACCCCACCACTGACCAAGCCAATCGCCGTGACAAACCCAGCTTCGTTGGTCACAGGGAAACCGACCAAGCTACGCACTAGCGGATAATTACTCCACACTTTGCCAAACCCATTAGAAGGGATCATGCGCCCTGAAGGATTTTGAACCAAGTATGAGTTGTCCGCTAACGCGCCGTAAGTACGCGAGTCAAACCCTAGCGCCGTTCCATTGTTGGCTAAGACTAAAATTTGTCCGTTGTCTGCGCGGTAAATCAAAACGCCTGCATCGTAATTTTGATACGTTGCTGGCACGCTCACCGCGTTCGGTTGGGTAACGGGGGGTGTTGTAGGCACAACTTGGCCCGCAGCCGGCACACGGATCACCTGCCCTGCATAGATCACGTTGGCATTGGCGATACAGTTGCCCGCGGCCAAGTCTGCCAAAGAAACGCCATAACGTTGCGCAATACGGGCTAAATGATCACCACGAACAATCGTATATTGGGTTACCCAATCTTGACGGGGCGTACATTGCGCACCCACTACTGTACTCGGCAGTACAAAGGTAGCAAAAAGCATCAGCGCAGTCACTGCTAATAACCAACTTCGAGATCGTCTCATGAGATATCACCTTTCTAAAAAGACTTCAAAGAATGGGTTCTGATTGCGTCCAAAAGGCTCGAATTAAAGATTTTATGACATATATACTTAAGTTGATGATAACTTACTTTCTTGTTTTCGCCTCAATTTGGCTCCGTGTAATAGGTGCTATCCATCCCTTCTGCAAGCCATCCCCGCACACCTTGATACGCTACATGCCACCACGCAATCCCGCGTGGGTCACAACTTGGCCCCTCAATCACAAGAAAACGTCCATCCGGTGGAATCATCGTCAGCACATCCCCTGACAAAGAGGCGCTGGTACGCACATTGTTTGAAAAGCCACTGGCAGGGTGTCCCTCAATACCCACGCTCAAGCGCGACGGTAACGCGCCTGCACAATGAATCCGTATCGGGCTTGCGATCAGCGGAAAGAGGGTTTCTGAAGCCATCTCATCTACAGTGCGCGCAGGCAGTTGCAAAATGCTAAAGGGATAATCAAACGATGCGATGACCTGCCCTTCAGGGTTGTCTAAGGTGTGATGGCGTAAATCTCCATTTTCGTCGCCCGTCAGCCAACCATCAGGAACTTCGCCTAACCAATTCTCTATCACAGACGGTGGCAGGTCGATGATCGTTCCATCCCGCAAGAGCAATTTCGCCGTGTGAGTGGTTTCGATCAACGCCGCTTGCCCACTAGCGACCCAACGCGCAGAGCGGATTACCAATGAGCTGGCGTTGTAAAAGACCACGCGCGATATCCCATCCGCATGATATTCCACTACATTGGCGGTGACTTGTTCGCTATTGGTCACAGGGCGTGGATAATCCGGTCGGTCGGCTAGAAAGAGCGTTTCACCATTAGGCAAACGATCCGCGCCGATCACATACGGGACAGGGTTATAGCTGATGGTATCAGTGCTGATGTCCCATAAAATCGTCGTGTTTGAGGCGGGTAACGGACACCCATCACAACTAGGAAGCACTTCTAGGACATCCCCTTGCCAATTTAAGATCAGCGGATATTCGCCCGCTGTCCGCGCTCGGTCTAAAACAAGGCGGATGTTGCCCGTAGTCACATCAATGATAGCAACGCCGGAATTGACAGCGCCCGTTAGTTCATCTTTTTGATAGTACACGGCAGACAAAAGTTGCCCACTGCTGGAAAACGGCCCCAATTGACGGAACCTTGCCCCCTCAACAGGGGGTTCAACCGCAGCACAACAGTCCCCAGAGCGGATGTTACCGATCCAAAGCCATCCGCGCAGGTCAATCGTCGTGAGCATCCGTTCGCCATCGGATAGGCGCATGGCTTGGTTGAACGCCGTGAATTGACCGATTCCCAATGTCGCGAGGTTGGCTTCTGACGGTGCGGGCAAACCATTCGGCAGTTCTAAACGGTTTAAGGTCGCGGTTGGGGTCAAGATATAGATGACATTCCGTACCGACTCATACAGAGCGATAGACCAACTCGACGTTTGCGCTGTAAGGGGTGCGTGGATATTCCCCAAAAGCAGGATCATCCCTACCCAAAAGAGCTTCATTTTCAGGTTCATCTTTTCTAACTAAGTATCTTTTTTGCCTATCGGTAAAGACGCTTGTTGGCTTGGCAATTTTGGCACGCCTGTTTTTGCCGCTTGAGCCGAGTTCTTTTGGAATTCTTTTAGCCAACGTTGGGCTTCATTTTTGCGTTTGTCGCCTGCTTTCTCGAATGCTTCAAACGCCATGCCCATGTAATTCACCCCATTCACAAGGTCGCCATGGTTGTAATACGCGAGCGATAAGTTATAGAGGGTTTCTGGCCGTTCGACGTCGGCATAATGCGCTTTTTTCAAATGTTCTACCGCGTCGGCAAATTTACGCCGACGGAACGCGATCAAGCCTAAGCCATAATGCGCGCCCATTTCATATTGAAACGCTTTTAAGGCGTCTGTGAAATCAGCCTCGGCCTTTTCTAAATCTTGATCGTCTAAATAGATCATCCCACGCGCGACTAAATATTCTGACTTGTTGGGCAAAAGGTCGAGCGCTTTATTTAAAACTTCTACGGCGCCGTCATAATCTCGCTTTTGGTACGCTTCTAACGCCTGTTGGTAATACTCGTCCGCTTCAAGACGAGACACCCCTAATCGCTGATTAAAACTTGGCATTTTATCACTCACTATCCAACACGAATGTGGTAATCTTACTGAGATTATTAAAGTTTAAAGTGTTTCGTGTAAAACGTATAGAAGTTTCGACATACGTTTCCCCAACGGTTACCACTATCTTCAAATAAATCTATTTTTATGAATGAGGCGAATATGGACTTTGAACTCTCTAAAGAACATCAAATGTGGCAGCGCACGGTTCGCGACTTTTGTAATGCTGAAATCAAACCGCACGCGGCAGAAGTCGATGAAAAAGCTCAACTCCATTGGGGTGCGATTGCCAAAGCACGGGATGTCGGCTTGTTGAGCATGGAAATTCCGGAAGCGCATGGCGGTCTAGAAATTGATGCGATTGGGCTGGTCATCGCGATGGAAGAATTGGGCAGAACCTGCGGGTCAACCGCGTTATCACTGGTTGCGCATAACGGTTTAGGCTGTGCGCCCATCAGTCGTTGGGGGACGGAAGAACAGAAGTCGCGCTATTTTCCTACCCTGCAAAGCGGAAACGTGCTTGGCGCTTTAGCGCTCACCGAACCCAATGCAGGCTCTGACCTTGCGGGCGGGGTGCGAACCACGGCGGTGCGCGAGGGCGATACATGGGTGATTAACGGGTCGAAAGCATGGATCACCAACGCCGGAAACGCACCGGTCATCACCGTGTTACTGCGCACCAACCCCGACGCTGGAACCAGTGGCTTTAGCATGATCCTCGTAGAGACGGACACACCGGGCGTGACGATCCATCCCCCCGAACGCAAGATGGGACTCAAAGGCTCGCCTACCCACATGATTAGTTTTGATGATGTGCGCGTTCCCGCCAGCAATCTGTTAGGTGAGGAAGGCGCGGGGTTCAGACAGACGATGCAAATTTTAGACAGCGGACGCATCGGCATCGGCGCGTTGAGCGTGGGTTTAGCACAAGCCGCCTATGAGGAAGCGATCCAATATGCAAAACAACGTCAAGCCTTTGGCAAGCCGATTGCCGACCATCAAGCTATTCAATGGATGATTGCAAATGCCGCCCTCGAAATTGACGCGGCGCGCTTGCTCGTCTTGCGTTCAGCATGGCTCAAAGATCAAGGCAAGCCTTTTAGCAAAGAAGCGGCGATGGGCAAATTAAAAGCCTCTGAAGTAGCGGAAAAAGTTTCGCATGATGCGATCCAAATTCACGGCAGTTATGGCTATAGTCGCGAGTTTCCCGTAGAGCGCATCTACCGCGACCAACGGCTCATGACCATTGGCGAAGGCACCAGTGAAATTCAACGGATGGTGATTGCCAGACGGGTGTTACAAGACACTTAATATACTTTGAATTAATTTTGTTGAAATTTTGTGATTATCCACAACTATTCTTATAACATGGTAGTTGTGGATAATATCACTTGTTCAGGCTCAAAATCATCGTAATACATAATATTCTTCACAAATTTTGTGTTTTAAATTTATAGAAAATTTTACCGTCCTCAGTATAATTCAGATACAGTTTTATCATCTGACCCATTTCACGCCGATTTATGAAATTAAGAGATATGCTACCGATTTCCCCGTTCTACAGCCTGAAGGCACGCATCAGCCTAACCTTTGCAATCCTTGCAATGTTCATCGCTGTATTGCTTAGTTTAGTCGTCGGTGATTTAAGTGAACAGATGTTAGAACAAGAAATTGGGTCGAGCCTGACCGTGATTGCAGGGGACATCGCTCACTCGCTTGATCGTTTTGTCGTCGAACGGTTTCAAGACATCATCAGCCTTGCGGACCAACAAATCATCCGCAATACCCGTGTCGCCAATGTGGCGAAACTGCAAATCATCGAAGCGTTGCAAAACGCTCAAACGGATTTTGTCTGGATCGGTTTGCTCAACCAAAGCGGACAGGTGCTCACCGCGACCGATAACATTTGGATTGGTGAAAACCTGTCACAAATGACATGGTTTCAAAACGCCTTCAACGGCCCTTATTTCGGCGGGTTACAAGAAGAACCACGTTTAGAAACGTTCATTCAGAACGCATCTTCAGGGCCGTTACAAGTCATCGCTGTTTCCGCGCCCATCCGTGATCTGAACGGCACTGTGCTAGGAGTCATCGGCGCTTATTTAAGCCATGACTGGATGCAGCAAGTGGGTGACATCATCCGCGACTACAACGAAGCGGGGCGCAGTGTACAAGGGTTCATCATCAACGAAGACACCTCTGTACTGGTAGACTTTACGGGTCAATATGATGGTCAAACACGGCTTGACCTGAAGCTGATTCAACAAAGTAACGCTGAAGATACGATCCATATCGCTTACGATATTGAAATTTGGGATGATGGTCTACCTTATCTCACAGGGTATGCGGATACGGTGACGCGGGAAGATTTACCTGATCTCCCTTGGCGAACGGTAGTCAGACAGCCCATCAGCGACGCGTTTAAAACAGCGTTTGATCTGGAACGTCAAATTCTCGTCGCAGGCGTGATCATGGGCGCCATCTTCGGGGTTGTGGGCTGGTATATTTCCCACAAGATCATGCACCCGCTTCAAGAAATCACCGTCGCGGCAGACCGCATCCGCCTTGGGGATGTCTCTGTCAACATGCCGGAAGGTCACGGCCGAAATGAAATTGATGTGCTGAGCGATTCGCTCAATGCGTTGATTGACGAACTGAGCAAACGCAGCAAACAACTTCGCGACTTGAACAGCGACCTTGAAAGGCGGGTTGAGGAAAGAACATATAACCTCAAAATCCGCAACGAAGACCTTGATGCCTTCGCGCACACCGTTGCGCATGACCTGAAACTGCCATTGAGCACCATTCTGGGTTATGCGGAATTGTTACAGGAAATTGAAAAACCCAACCTCAGCCAAGACAGCAAATACTATCTACAACAGATCATTGTGGGTGGGCACCGCATGAATAACATCACCAATGAACTGTTTTTGTTAGCCAAGCTCCATCAAGATGATGTCATCACCGAACCTGTCAATATGAGCATGATCCTTGAAGAAGCAATTCAACGGGTAGAACTCATTTCACAAGGCGCAAACGTCACCTTTGATATCATGTCGAATTTCCCCTCTGCGCAGGGGTATGCCCCGTGGATCATCGAAGTGTGGACAAATTATCTCACCAATGCGATCAAGTATGGTGGAACGCCCCCACACATCAAGATCGGCTACACGCTCAACGAGAACGACCCGAACATCATCTATTGGGTGAAAGATAACGGGCATGGCCTGTCGAAAGATCAACAGAGCATCCTATTCAAGCCTTTCACACGGCTCAGCAATCTACACATTCACGGACATGGTTTAGGGCTATCGATTGTGCGCCGTATCATTGAAAAGATGGGGGGTACAGTGGGGGTTGAAAGTGACCCGCAAAAGGGGGGAAGTTGTTTCTACTTCATCCTGCCGAAAGCACAGCAAGAATTGTCAAGCGTGCAAACCACCCTAGAAACAGCTCCATAAGCTGCTTCTAGGGAAAATGACAGCGGGTAAAATTACGCCATCTCCGCAATCATCTTGGAAAGCATATCCGGATCATACGGTTTCAATAAGAAGGAGGTTGCGCCAGACTCTTTCGCTTCATACTCAATATCCATACCGCTCGTCAAAATGATCGGCAGTTTAGAGAACTCCGCTTCTGTCCGTACTTTCTTGATCACATCTAAACCTGTAATGCCATCCCCTAAACGATAATCCATCAGGACAGCATCCGGCTTCGATTCTAAGATCAAACGGATTGCATCTGCACCAGCAGAACTCACTTCAACAGTATGTCCATCAAGTTCTAAAAACGTTTGTAACAACCGTGTTGTCGTCCGATCATCGTCAACGATTAAGATTCGCGACATCAGTCTCTCCACACAAAATTAATGTTAAATTTACTCAATATCTTTGATTGTACTCTGAGTATGACAAATTCAAAGAAATAAAATGGGAATTTTAAATAAAAATTTTTAACGACATCATTCAATATCTATCATTTATACAAAAGACCCTAAGCGAAGAAACTTAGGGTCTTTTGATCTATGGGCCTTTAGGACTTTTTGCTACGGGCTTTTTTCTTTTTGGGCGCAGGGCTGTCGGGGTTAATCAACGCGGCATCCCATGCTTCATCGACTTGTTCCACAGGCACAAAGGTGATTTGTTCTCTCACATCTTCGGGCAGTTCATCAATATCATTCAAGTTACGTTTGGGCAGAATCACCGTATCAATGCCAAAACGATGCGCGGCCAAGACTTTATCTTTCACCCCACCGACAGGTAAAACTTGCCCGCTCAAGGTGATTTCGCCCGTCATGGCGACATTGCCCTTTACGGAACGCCCTGTCAACAAGGATGCCAACGCAACTGCCATCGTCACACCTGCGGACGGGCCATCTTTCGGCACAGCGCCCGAAGGGACGTGCAGGTGAATATCATGCGTGTTGAAGTAATCCGTCGGAATCGCCAATTGTTCGGCGCGGGTCTTCATCAAGCTGAAGGCGATACGCGCGCTCTCTTGCATGACTTCACCGAGATAACCTGTATATTGGAAACCTTTACTGCCAGAAAACTGGGTCGCTTCGATGAAGAGTACATCCCCACCAAAAGGTGTCCATGCCAAGCCTGTTGCAACGCCCGGACGGTCAACCCGTTCCTCAATTTCGGTACGGTAACCATAGCGCGGTTTGCCCAACAATTCGCGAAGCATTTCAGCATCAATCTTGATGTGTTCGGTAGCGCCTTCCGCAATTCGCGTCACGACTTTACGCAAAGCACGTCCGATTTCGCGTTCAAGTGTACGGACGCCTGCTTCGCGTGTGTAATCACGGATCAATTCGCGTAACGCGGGCGTCGTAAAATCAACTTCGCTTTCACGCAGGCCGTTTTCCCGAATCTGACGACCAACCAAGTATTCTTCGGCGATGGCGATCTTTTCTTGTTCGGTATACCCGCTCAGTTGGATGATTTCCATACGGTCACGCAGGGGGCCGGGGATACGATCCAATTCATTGGCGGTGGTGATGAAAATCACCTCGCTCAAGTCAAAGGCGACATCCATATAGTGGTCGCGGAATTCGTTATTTTGTTCGGGGTCTAAGACCTCGAGTAACGCGCTCGCGGGGTCACCACGGAAATCATTGCCTAGTTTGTCAATCTCATCCAACATGATGATAGGGTTACGGGTTTCAGCACGGCGAATCGTTTGGATGATACGGCCAGGCATCGCGCCGACATAGGTACGGCGGAAACCACGAATTTCAGATTCGTCGCGAACGCCACCTAAGCTCATACGGATGAACTTACGACCCATCGAACGCGCAATCGACGCGCCAAGCGAGGTTTTCCCAACGCCCGGCGGACCGACAAAACACAAAATAGCCCCAACGCGGTCACGGCGGATAGTGTCGTATTTCTCGCCTTTTTCTTCGATTTCGGCAGCGCGTTCTAAGCGCAGTTTGCGCACCGCGAGAAATTCCAGAATCCGTTCTTTGATGTCTTTTAAGCCGTAATGATCTTCTTCGAGAATTTTACGGGCATGGGCAATTTCAAGGTTATCTTCACTGCGGGAATCCCACGGCAGTGCGACCAGCCAATCCAAATAGGTGCGGATCACGCCATATTCAGCGGCGACCACAGGCAGTTTCGATAGGCGATCTAATTCGCGCTCGGCTTCTGCATGAGCTTCTTCAGACATATTTGCTTCGGCGATCTTCTGGCGAAATTCTTCAATTTCAACCGTCTGCTCGTCGTTTTCGCCCAACTCGCGCTGAATCGCCTTCAATTGTTCACGTAAGTAATACTCACGTTGAACCTTTTCCATTTCGCTTTGCGCTTCTGTTTGAATCTTGCGACCCAGTTCTAAAACTTCAAGCTCTTTGCTGAGAACAGTCATCAACTGGCGTAATTTTGCTACCGTGCTGTCCATTTCGAGCAAGGCTTGGGCTTCCCCAATTTCAATGCGGACATACGTCGAAATGGCATAAACCACCTGTAAGGGTTCATCCACATTCAACGTAGAGGTGATTAGTTCGCCCGGGATGCTCGGCACCAATTCCGCTAAGCGTGTGAATTGATCGATCACATTACGGGTGAGCGCTTCAACCTCTAAGGATTCTTCCACTTCTTCAGGGAACACACTCACAGAGGCGCGCAGATAAGGTTCAGTCTCAATGTACTGGTCAATCTTGATGCGCGAAATCCCTTGTACCAACATACGAATCGTGCCATCGGGGGCGCGAAACAGACGATGGATAGAGGCCAACGTCCCGACAAGATAGGTATCATCGGGGCCGGGGGTTTCGAGTTCGGCATCTTTCGCTGTGACCAAAGCGACCAAACGCTCACCGGCAACCACTTCATCCACCAGCTTAATACTGCGTGGTTGACCAATGGTTAAAGGGATGACCGTTTGAGGATAAACAACTAAACCCCTTAAAGGCAATACAGGAAGTTCAGGGGGTACAGGGGTTTCCCCTTCCGACGGCTCTTCATCCAGGTCGAGCGCGTCGTTTATTTCAATGTCATGTTCCACTTCTTCAACATCAGTTTCAATTAGGGACTGAATTTTTTTAGGACTCATTAGTTTCATTTTCCGCTTCTACAGTTTGCGTGATGTCAACTACATGAATCGTAGTTTCTGTACGTCTGGGAAGCTCTACAGTTAAAAAGCCATCACGATAAGTTGCTGTTATACGATCACGATCTAGCACTACAGGAAACGTCACATCGACTCGAAAATCACCATATCCAATTTCCACTTGATGATAGGCCGCAGGGTTTACCGTGGGGCGCTCACGCCGTCCGCTCATCGTCAACACTTGATGTGTGAGCAGGATATTGAGTTGACTGGGGTTGATGCCCGCAATCTCCATCACAACAATAAACCCGTGTGCCAACTCCACAACATCGACGGGTGGTTGAAAATAGCCTCGTGTTCCACGAACAATGACGCCGTGCGCTGTAAGCGACTGAATAGTACGGTTATATTCACTTATTTGAATCGCATGAATTTGCGATATAGAGCGCTTCTTCTTCACAATGTCTACCACTCCGAAACCAGATTTGACCGAAGTCAAAATCTGCTCGTTTTAGCTCGCGTAGTTTAAGTATAAGTGAAGCGCATAAAATAACTATTAGATATACAGTAGAACTGCGCAGGAAACTAACGGTTTAATAAGGCAACCATCACCAAAGGGGTGATGTACGCCTCAATGATGGCCGCCACGAGTAACCCGGGCAAGATGATGCCGATCCACAGTTTGACCGCGTCGGTGAACGCAACCGTCCACGCGCTTCCCACTGTACGGCCTTTGGGTGGACGTGTCACCACAGCCCCAACCCGTAACGCGCAGGCCGTCGCCAAGACGATCATTGGAATTTCCACAATGCCGTGCGTCATGAACGCAGGCACAAACACCCAAATGTTATGACCCGAGAGGCTGAGTTGTGTAAAAAGGTAGCCTAAAATAAAGTAGACGGCGGGCGTCAAGATGAGCGCCATCGCACCGAAGGTGAAGGTGCTTAAAATTCCTGCCAGCAAAAGGATGCGCAGATTTTGCATGAAGATGCCGAACACGGCAGAGCGTCCGAACATGGCTTCAGAAATGATGCTGAAGTTGCCTTCGATATTGCTGAGGTCGGTGTCCGTCGGGATATTCAAATGCCATTCAGGACGCAGACCCACTATCACGCCCCCTATCGTCACGATAATAAACGCGATGACCGTCAAAATGACGGCAGACTTCAAGCGTCTTAAACTCGCAGGAATCACGATGCGATACCATTCCCACACGTTCTTCACAGGTTCGGCTTGGTCATCAACGGCGCGCACAGTCCGCCACAAGCGCCGAAGCATATTACGGAAGTTCAGCGCGTCGAGGGAACGTCCAAGCAGTTCCTCACGGTTAAAGATGCTGTTGCCTAAACGCAGTAACAGCAAAACCACCGCGAACATGCCAATGATGATCGCCCAAAGTGCGCCTACCCCATTGGGGGATTCTGCATCTTCGGCAAGGAACATAATCACACTTTCAAGCTGAATGACAAGCGTCATCGGAATGATGATGAAACTGGCAAGTAGATTCGCCGCCCGCGTGCTGGTCGTTTGGCTTGAAACCACAACCGACCCTGTGACCATCACCAATGCTTGTACGGCTGTGAGCAAGATGATCTGCGCAACCAACGCCGGATGCGGACGCCACTGGACTTCGCCAAATAACAAGCCGAGTAAATACAGCGCCATCCCGCCAAAACTGGAGATCAACGGCGGAAGCATGGCCGCCAGCGTTTTGCCAATATAAAGTTCCGTATTGGTGAGTGGTGTGCTGAGCAGAGGCTCTAAACTGCGACGCTCTTTTTCGCCAACAAAGGTTTCAAGCGCGATCACCAACGAGATTGAAATTGGAAAGAAGCCGACGATCATCAGCAGGAATGGCACTAAGCGCGTGCCGATGACCTCTGCGCCATAACCCTCCACGAACGTGGAAAGCTGTCCAGCAACAAACTGCGCCAAGAAAGGAAACAGGAACGTCAAAATCAAAATCGGCGCCATGATGCGCCAATCACGCAGGCTGTCGCGCATTTCACGACTGGTGATGATCAGCGCGTTGCTCATGGTTTGTCGGAAACTACGTTTTTCACGGCCTTCGTCACTGAGGACGGCCGTCTGATCTAAAGACACATTCTTAACGGACGTGCTCATCCGTCCCCCCTACTTTTTCATCATCGCTGACAATTTGTAGATAAATATCTTCGAGTGTGCGTGACAACGGGGTGAGCGAAATCACATCGACCCCTAAACCGACTAATTTACGCAAGAGAAGCGGGTTGGTTTTGTATGGTTCCTTCACATGGAAGCGTAACCAATCCCCCCCTGTCGATTCGACATCCACCAAATCGCTGATCTCTTGACCTAAATCATCAACCGTTCCCGCAACTTTAAGTTCCACCAGCGGAACCCCATCAAACCGTTCGGCTAATTCTTCAAAGGTGCCGTCCGCCAAAATGCGTCCATGACGAATCACGGCGATGCGGTTTGCCAACTGCTGGGCTTCGGTCAAATTGTGAGTGGTGATCATGAAGGTGCGCTGGTCACGTTGTAATTCAATGATGGCGTCGCGCACTAACTTGGCGCTTTGCGGGTCCATCGCCGAAGTCGGTTCATCTAAAAGCAGAATAGGCGGGTCATGGAGCATCGCCCGCACCAGTGCTAATTTTTGTTTCATCCCTTTGGAGTAATCTCCAAGCTGTTTTTTCAGGGCAAAACTCAGCCCGAAACGTTCCATCAACTCTAACCCACGTTTCTTGCGCACATCCGCAGGAAGGTGATACAGGCGTCCAAAAAAGTCGAGATATTCGATTGCCTTCATGCGTTCATACAGACCGTGTTGTTCGGTCAACACCCCTACATGCTTGCGCACTTGTTCGGGCGAACGAACGACATCAAAGCCAGCAATTTTTGCCCAGCCCGTCGTCGGTGTAAGGATTGAGGTCAGCATACGCACTGTCGTGGTTTTGCCCGCGCCGTTGGGACCTAAGAGCGCCAACACAGAGCCGGGCGCAATATTGAGGTTAATGTCTTTAACTGCATGAAAATCATCATAGAACTTAGAAAGTTCGTGGGCTTCAATCATCGTATATCCCATGGATAAAATGTGGGGTCTTACCCGTGAATTATGACATAGAAGTGAATTATTAAGCCTTAAGCCTCTGTGAATTTTAAAAAAACAACTCAAAAATACCGAGAGGAATAAAGTCCGACTCCTATTTCAACGTTGTGATTTCGCAGTAGGAAAGAGTATGATTTTCGCTGAGATGAGCAATAAAGGCAGATTATGGCAGTATTATATACCCTGTTTGATTTTTCAGATGATCGTTTGAGCGATAAAGCGACTGTGATTGGGCTGATGCAGGCTATCGCCCAAGAAGATCACTGGCAGTTTCTCAAAAAAGCGATTGTCTGTGACGATTCCCCCGGCGAAATTTATGTTCCCAACACCCCGCAAACTATCGCAGGGGCATGGCATAACGCCATCCGCGCAGCCCCACGTTACAACGGCGCTTATTGGATGGAATTTCAAAATGCGCAAGGCGTACAAGTCAATTTTGGGATCGACCCTAAAAATTATCAGCGCTTAAACCTGACCGTCGATTCGGCTGTATTTCGCGGGGACACAGGCGCGCAAACTCTCGAAGATTATTTAGCCGTCGCCCACACGATTTACAACCATTTGCAACCCGCCTATGGTTATGGCTTCTTCAATTACGATATGCACATGCCTTACCCGAGCGATAGCATCCCGCGCGCGGTTTGGGATGTCAATTATTTTGGTGCGGATTATGTGGCATCACTGCCCGCAAACACGTTTGACGCGCTGGATTGTGCCGTATGTGATCCCCTTCCAGATGGCGGGGTCTACCTGCGGGTGAGTGCTCACCCTCCTCAAACAGCCACGCGCGACATCGGACGGTATAAAGCGGTTGCTGAAAAACTAGGCTTGAATCAAATTTATGTAGGGGGTGGGCTATGACCGATATCACTCATTTATTGGTCGCGCTGAAGATCAATCTCGCGGACGGCCTACAAATCTTCGATGCGTCGGCAGTTGCTAAGATGCACCACCCGCCCATCAACCCCGATGTGCAAGCCGTCGTGACGCACATCCCTGATGCGACGGTAGCAACTGCGCTCAAACAGGTCTTGTTAAACCAATATCCAGCGGATTTTGACATCACGTTTTTACAAGCGGATCACAACCGTTTGGAAACGACATTAGGCGAAGCGCTGCCCGAAAACATGGCTTATCCATCAGATATTTACCTGCCTGCCTATGGAGGCTATGCTAGTTTTGAGGCGTTCCAAGAGATCATCGCCCATTTGCGCGCGCCGGAAGGGTGTCCTTGGGATCGCAAACAAACACATCTGAGCTTGCGGAAATATCTGCTCGAAGAAAGTTATGAAGTTTTAGAGGCGCTCAACGAAGAAGATACTGACCATCTACGCGAAGAACTGGGTGACTTACTGCTTCAGATTCTTCTGCATACCCAGATTGCTACGGAAGCCAATCACTTTCGTATGGTCGATGTGATGCGGGCGATCAATAACAAGCTGATCTATCGTCATCCGCATGTGTGGGGACAGACCGCTGTCGAAGATGCCGATCAAGTGGTAGAAAACTGGGATGCCCTCAAGAAAAAAGAACACGCGAAAAAAGGGGTTCGACGCGAATCCATTTTGGACGGCGTGCCTAAAAGTGCATCGTCGTTGTTGCAGGCATATGAATACACCGCAAAGGCCGCCAAAGTTGGCTTTGATTGGGATGACATCAGCGGGGTGCAGGCGAAGATTCAAGAAGAAATGGCCGAGATTGCCGAAGCCAACGACGATGAGCGCGAAAGCGAATTTGGCGACTTGTTATTTGCGCTGGTCAATTGGGCGCGCTGGCTGAACATTGAACCCGAAAGCGCCCTACGCATGACCAACCAGAAGTTTTATCGACGGTTCCATTACATCGAAGAACAAGCGTCGCTCAAAGAAACACCGCTCGAAAACCTTGATTTACAAGCGATGGATGCGCTGTGGGACGAAGCAAAGGCCAAAGGCTTATGACCGATTCCAGTGTACTTGAAGGTGTCGTCTCGATCCGCGCCGCCTTAGACAGCCAAAGCCGTCCGATTGAACGGCTCCTGATTCGGCGTGATCAGCGCGATTACCCTGTGAAGAAACTGGCGACGGCGGCCAAAGCGGTCAATATTCCTGTTGAGCAAGTCGATGAAACGGTCATCGCGCAATATGCCGAAGGCAAAACACATGGCGGTGTGATCGCGCTGGTGGGGGATCGGCGTTTTGTCAGCATGGATGCGCTGATTACAGGCGTGCAAAATCCGTTCATCGTCATGTTGGATGGCGTAGAAGACCCGTTTAATTTTGGGCAAGCGATCCGCGCGTTTTATGCGTCAGGCGCACATGGATTGATCGTCCGTCCGCGCAATTGGCTCAGCGCTGCCAGTACCGTAGCGCGCGCGTCGGCTGGAGCAAGTGAACGGATGCCGACCGCCGTCGCCGAAACGCTCGAAGAAGCGGCGAGCTTTTTCCGTTCGCGGGGCGTCCTCGTCGCCGTGACGGATATTGACCGCGCTGTTTCGATCTATGATGCTGACTTGACACAACCGCTCTTTTTAGTCGTTGGCGGGGAAAAACGCGGGGTCACCCGTTCGTTTGCGGACGCGGCAGATATCCGCCTCAAAATCCCTTATGGACGCAGTTTTAATCAATCTTTGGGGACAACTGGCGCGGCATCGGTGCTGGCATTTGAGGTGATGAGGCAGAGGGTTAAAGAGTAAACAAAAAAACACGGTGAGATCATTCACCGTGTTTTTATTTCTGTCGGGGTGCGCGGACTCGAACCGCGGACCTCAGCGTCCCGATCGCTGCACGCTACCAAACTGCGCCACACCCCGTTAACTTACCCGAAAGTCTAGCCGAATTCGCGTATTTCTTCAAGACCTACTTTACCAGAAGTTGATTTTTGTCATCGACCCTATTCCACGATAGAATAGCCCGTAGTGTATCCATTGAAAGAAAAGTCTGATGGCAATCTCGACTCCTGATGAAACCCTGTTAGGTCTCATTTATGCACAGCGACAGCACGGCTATCAACTTTTAGATGTGTTCCAAAAACTGGATGGCCTCGCCATCATCTGGGATATGAGCACCAGCCAACTTTACGCGGTGCTCAAACGACTGGAGAAAAATGGCTGGGTCAACGGGCGACAGGTCACGGTTGAGAATGCCCCACCCCGCACCGAATACCGCATCACCGAAACCGGCGTAGACACCCTGTTTGCATGGCTTAACCACGCCGAACCGCATGACAGTATTCGCGGTGTGCGCGTCGAGTTTTTAAGTCGGCTGTATATTGCGCATCTCATCGGCCATCCTACCGAAGCGCTGGTAGAACGTCAACGCGATGCCTGCGAAAACAGACTGCGTGAATTACAGCATCAGCGCGATGCGATAGAAGAAAAGATTCCCCGTTTGGCATTGGAACTTGTGATTGCTCAGTACGATGCCGTATTGCGATGGTTCGATCAATTTATTTTAGAAATTGGAGTCACATCTTGATGCAACATAAAAACAAGTTTCGTCGTGTTTCCTACCCTGTACGCCTCAGCATTATTCTTTTATTAGGTCTGTTTGGGTTGCCCCTCGCCCCTGCTCAAGCTCAAAACACAGAGCTGATCGTGTTTGCGGCGGCTTCCCTCACCGATGCGTTTGAAGACATCGCCACTCAATTTGAAGCTGAACATGCAGGGGTGAATGTCCTGTTTAATTTTGCGGGTTCATCCGACCTTGCGGCACAGATCAACGAAGGCGCAGCGGCAGACGTCTTTGCCAGCGCGAATAATCGTCAAATGCAAGTCGCTGTCGAAGGCGGACGTATCGACGGTGCAACGCCTGTCTTCGCGCGCAATCGCTTGGTGCTCATCACCCCTGTTGACAATCCGGCAGGCATCACCGGGTTGAATGACCTGCTCACACCCGGCGTTACGATTGTGTTAGCCACCGAAGGTGTCCCCGTCCGTGACTATACCGAGACGCTCCTCAGCCGTTTAGGGGAAGATTACACCGCCGCGCTCATGGCTAATGTGATTTCTGAAGAACCGAACGTGCGTCAAGTTTCGGCTAAAATCGCGCTAGGTGAAGCCGATGCAGGGTTTGTTTATGCGTCGGACGTCACACCCGACATCGCGGATGATGTCCTCACGTTCCCCATTCCCGACAATTTAAACACCTTAGCCACCTACCCTATTGCAACCCTCAATGACAGCGCACAGCCCGAATTGGCACAAGCCTTTGTGGATTATGTGATGTCGGACGCAGGGCAAGATGCGCTAGTCGCGTGGAATTTCATCTCGGTTCGGATTACGCCACCCGCTGACACGATCACCCTACCCGAAGATGTGAACAGTGTCCTCGTCACGGGGCAAGTTTTGAACCCCATCACCCTAACCGCAGATGATTTACGCGCTAACTTCAACGCGCAAACGCTTGAGGTCCGGTATGTAAGTGGTGAAAACACTGTCGAAACCAGCTTTACAGGGGTACTTCTGCTGGACATCCTCAACACAGCACAACCGAACTTCAATGCCAACGTGCGTAATGATGTGGTGAGTACGTATATCGTCGTCACAGGAAGCGATGGCTATCAAGCGGTGATTAGCTACGGCGAAATTGGGACGGATTACGCCAATCAGCCAATCTTGTTAGCCTATGAGCAAGACGGCGCGCCGATTGAGAATGCGGGGGGAAATCTGCGTTTAGTGGTCGCCACCGATGTGCGCGGAAGCCGTTATGTGAGCGGTGTTGTCAACATCAGCCTGTACGATGCCCCCCCAGTGAGTGCAGAATAAATCAGCTTTCACAAACGCCCGTCTCATCTCATGGATGGGCGTTTGCACCCTTTTAATCATTTCAGGAACTGATCATCAGCACATTTATGGTTAACCGTTTGCGCTTTTCATGGAGCGCCCTCCCCGTCCTCGCATTGGCTGTCATCACCCTTTTATTTTTCATCTTCCCCATCCTCGCGCTGATCATCCGTGCGATTGAGGCGGAAGCATGGACAAAATTTAACAGCGAGGCGATTGCCGATGCGCTCGCGCTCAGCACCATCACCACGTTGATTTGTATCCTCATCACATTGGTGTTTGGCACCGCCTTGGCGTATGCCTTAGTCAAATATCAATTCCCCCTGAAGCGCATCATCAGCGTGTTCATTGAACTGCCCATCGTGCTACCGCCTGCCGTTGCAGGGCTTGGATTATTGATCTTGTACGGGCGTAATGGGTTTTTAGGTCAAGCATTGGGGTCGATGGGCATCACCATCACATCTACAACCACGGCGGTGATTTTGGCGCAAGTGTTTGTCGCTGCCCCTTTTTATGTGCGCGCTGCCCAGATCGGCTTTCGCAGTATCCCGAAATCGATTGAAGAAGCGGCCTTTGTCGATGGAGCAAGTCGGCTGACATCCTTCTGGTACATCACGCTTCCCTTAGCCGCCCCCACATTGGCCGCCGGATTGGTGCTGACATGGGCGCGGGCGGTGGGCGAATTTGGAGCAACGGCGCTCTTTGCGGGCAGTCTACAGGGACACACGCAGACCATGCCCCTGCTGATCTATAATATCTTCGGGCGCGATATCGACGCGGCCATCTGGACAGGGATTCTGTTGATTATCTTCGCCTTCTTCGCGCTGTTGTGCTCACAGTGGCTGGCGCGCCTCGCCGCCCGTGATCGCGATTTTGAGACGGTCGCAGAGTTGGAATAAGCGAATATCAAACCGCAAACCAAAATTTGCGTTATAGTTCTATGTCTTATTCATCATTGAGCGGAAACACCATGAGTCCAACACCTGTTCCCAAAGAATTCACGGCGATTGTCATCCTTGCACCGCATGAGGTCCAAGTTGCACTTGCGCCGTATCGCCTCAAATACGGCTTTGAAGGCGCGGTTCGGGTTCCGGCGCACATCTCATTGATCTTACCGTTCGTTCAGCTAGATGAACTGCCTCAAGCTGAAAAGAAACTCAGAAAAATTTGTAAGACAGTTGCGCCTTTTGACATCACGCTGAAAAGTTATCAAAACTTCCCATACGCTATTTTCTTAGTACCTCAACATCCTCAGCCGATCATCCATCTGTTTGAGAAGATTTACGCCGCATTTCCAGATTATCCGCCGTATGCAGGCGCGTATGGCAATCAACTCGCTCCACACATGACGATTGCCGAGTTTAAAACCGTCGAAGAACGCGAAGCAGTGCAAGCGCAACTGCCCCCGTGGAAACCGATGACCTTCCGCACCGACCGTATTCATATCCTGCATGGGTCGGCAGAAACAGTTTCCCCAACAATTCCCTACGCCATAATTCACTTAGGCGCGGTACAATAAACGACTGTATCGGTTTTAGCGACGCTGTGAGTTTTCATGACCACTCCATCCCCCACAACTTTTTCTGACCGTATGCGGGCACTTTTTGCGGGCATCACTCGCCAAGCCGGAATGGCAGTGCATCAACGCGGTGTTCACCCTGACACGATCACCATCATCGGGACGGTGATTGTCGGCTTAGGGTCGGTCTGTTTGGCTTTAGGTCAGTTTCAATGGGGGGGCATTTTATTTCTGCTAAGTTTGCCATTGGACGCGCTGGATGGTGCTGTCGCCCGTGCGATGGGACGCACTGACCGACGCGGTGCTGTCTTAGACTCCACCTTAGACCGTTATGCTGACGGTTTTATTTTTGGCGGTTTGGCGTATTATTTTGCGAGTGTGGGTGAACCAAATCATGTCCTGCTCACAATCATCGCATTGATCGGTACATTTGTGGTGAGTTATGTTCGCGCCCGCGCAGGCGAAGCTGATCTTTCTGTGAAGATCGGCTTGTTCTCACGGCTCGAACGGGTGATCGTCCTGCTGGTGATGTTCTTGATTCCGTCCCTGCTCATCGTTGGGTTATGGATTCTCGCACTTGGCACAAATATCACCGGAATACAGCGGCTTTGGTATGTCTATAAACATCTGGATCGAGGATAAATATGGAGTTTCAATCCGAATACATCGTTTTATTTGATCGTCTACAAATTCGTTATTATGGCATTATCATCGTTGCGGCGATGCTACTTGCGGCCACCGTCGCGGCACGTCTAGCCAAACGCGATGGCAAAGACCCTGAACATATTTGGGGTGCCCTCACATGGGCGATCATTCCGGCAATTGTTTTAGCCCGTTTGTGGTTTGTCCTTTTCCCGCCTGTTTCGGCTGTCGAACAAGGCATGACAACACAGTGGTTCTTAGAAAACTTCTTTAATACTGAAAATGGCGCAATCGCGATTTGGAGCGGTGGTTTAAGCATCTTTGGTGCGGTCATTGGAGGTTTCGGCGGTGCGTACATCTATATGCGCCGTAATAAGCTACCCGTGTGGGAATGGACGGATATCGCCGCTGTCGCCTTGCCTTTAGGCCAAGCGATTGGACGTTGGGCGAATTTTGTCAATCAAGAGCTGTACGGGTCACCGACAACCCTGCCATGGGGTCTCACCATTGATTCCGCGCATCGTGTATCCCCTTACACCAGCTTGATCGACTACCCTGTTGCGACAACAGGCTTCCACCCCTTGTTCTTGTACGAATCACTGTGGAGCTTCCTCGCTTTCGGTCTTTTAACCTACTTATTCTTAAACCGTCGCTATGATTTCCGCGCGGGCGATTTCACCCTCATCTATGTGATGCAGTACGCGGTCATCCGCTTTGTGCTGGAATTCTTGCGCGTTGAAGTCACGCTCGTCAGCGGGATCAATGTGTCACAGGTGGTGTGTGCCGTCGCGTTTGTAGTCGCGTTGGTCTTGTTCCTCAAACGTCGCAGTAACCCCACGTTAGGCGAACAACGTAAAAGTCAAAAAGTTGTGAGCAAAGCCGCGTAAAGCAACTTTCTACAAAGTCACAATCTCAAAACGATGATCTGCTCTAAGAGATCATCGTTTTTAATTTCACAAGTTTACGTCTTTCGAAGCAAATCATTTTTTTAATAATATAAATTCATTTCATTTCACTACATAATTAATGATAAATATACGTATAGTTATTTTATACTTTATTAATTGTTAGTTATTTAAGGTGATAATAGTGCGCAAAATAAATATGATTTATCTATTTTTTATTGTTTTTATCCCGTTTGGGAGCCTCCAAGCACAAGCTTCTCAATGTAACGTTTCGGAAGATGTAAACATGTTATTAACCCAAGCGCAGATTGCATTTCAAGCAGGAAATAATGCGACCGCGCAAGCACTGATTAGTGGTATCCAAGCGTTAATTCAACCTTGCTTGGGAAATGAACCTACCCTGATCCAAGCATCGACGATTTTAGCAGAAATAAGTACCTCGACAGATAATCGCACTACCAACGCTTTACTGAATAGTGTTATTGCTTTACTCAATCCTGAAGGATCAAACACTCAGGGAACTGGTGACCAGATTGCATTCATATCCGACCGTAATGGAAACAGCGAGCTTTATGTTATGGATGCTGACGGGGGAAATGTACGGCAAGTTACACATAATGATTCTTTGTCCATAGAAACTGACCCAAGTTGGTCACCCGATGGAACCCAATTACTTTATTCTGGAATCATAAGTAGCCATATGAGTTGGGAAATTTATACAGTGAATCATGATGGTTCCAATTTACAACCCATAACAAATGACGAGATATATGATTTCGCCCCTGTATGGTCGCCTTTAGGGCATGAATTCGCTTTCATCTCATCCAGAGATCAAACCAGCCCTGATAACAGTGATATATACATTATGAACATTGATGGCAGTAATGTACGGCGGATGACAACGCACTCCACAAGAGATATGTCCCCAGTCTGGTCACCCGATGGAACAAGTCTGCTTCTTGTAAGTGAACGTGATGGAAATTTTGAAATTTATAGCATCAACTTAACCGGTACCGATTTCCGACGACTCACAACAAACACAGCCAGCGACCACTCACCTGAATGGTCTCCTAATGGCGAGCAAATTGTTTTCGAGTCGAACCGCGATGGCAATTATGAAATTTATGTCATGGATGCGGATGGAAGTCATCAAACGCGTTTAACCACTACTACCACCGATAATAGAAATCCAACATGGTCTTCTGATGGCTCAATCATTACATTCGAGAGAGTCATTGACGGACAAACAGACATCTTTAATATGAACAGCGATGGCAGTAATGCAGTTAATTTAACAAACAATGACGCTAATGATTCTCAACCTTCACGAAGTCATATTTCACTCAGAAGTAGTGTTAGTCCTGTACTGCCGACTGTTGTTCCCACAGCCATGCCTACTACTACGCCTATCCCTCTCACCTGCACAAACCCGAATGATACCGTTACCATCACACTCACGATTGATTTACTTCATGTAATTGACCCTGAAGAAGCAGATACAACCTCTATTTTTGGAGGGGACGAAATTGAATTCTATTATGGGCTTGCAATAGCGGATGGAAATTCATTCGATTACGGAAGAAATAACGGCTTCATTGATAGTTATGAAGCTAATTTATACCAAGGAGATCGTATTAGAAACTTCCGAGACCTTGAGCGTGAAGTCTCTTGCTCTGACGAAGCGTATGCTGTGCTTTATCTCACTGAGGATGACGGCATGATGGGAGGTATTATAGATTTAGGGGTACAGCAAATTGAAATTCCTCTAGACCCTACACTCATCTCTCTCTATCCAATGGAAGATACTTTTAATATTGAGGGTAGAACGCACGACGGAAGTTATAATTACGCGATCACGATCATTGTAGATGTCAATTAAATCGTAGCATTCAATTAGCAGAAGATATAAAAAAAGCCGATTGGGAAATCCAATCGGCTTTTTGGGTACTGATTTGGGAAGGCCTGCAGACCTTAGCGTTTGGTGTAGGTTGGAGCCTTACGCGCACGCTTGAGACCGGGTTTCTTCCGTTCCTTGATGCGGGAATCACGCGTGACCAAGTTATTTTCACGCAGGGTGCCCTTCACTTCAGGATCAATCTTCAGCAAGGCACGCGCAACGCCTAATTGAATGGCATCACGTTGGCCAGAAACACCACCACCAGAAACGTGGACTGAAATATCATACGCACGTTCTTGACCGAGGACGGTCAAGGGTTGCAAGATGATTTCAACATCCCCTTGGCGGCTGATATATTCTGTAGCTTCCTTGTCGTTGATGGTGAAACGACCGGTGCCACCCGGAAATAAACGGACGCGAGCTGAAGATGACTTTCTGCGGCCGATACCTTCATAATACTGTGCAGACATGAATCTCTCCCCTTAGACCTAGAGTTCCAGCTTTTCGGGCTGTTGGGCTTCGTGAGGATGTTCACTGCCCGCATAAACTTTCAGTTTCTTAAACTGAGCGCGACCGAGTGCATTCTTGGGCAACATCCCCTTCACCGCAATTTCGATGGGGCGTTGGGGAAAGCGTTCCAATTGGTCACGCAGATTGATTTCTGTAAGACCACCTTGATATTTCGAGTGGCGGTAATAAATCTTGTCATCCATGCGCTTGCCTGTGACGGCAATTTTTTCTGCGTTGATGACAATGACATAATCGCCCACATCAAGATTGGGGGTCCACATGGTTTTGTTCTTGCCGCGCAGGATCAACGCGATCTTCGAGGCGAGACGCCCGAGATTCTGACCCTCCGCGTCCACAATCCACCACTTACGTTCGATGTCTTGCGGCTTTGGCGTATAGGTTTTAACGATCATTCCTTACCTCCAGCGGGCGTCTCTCCCGCCTGTTGTCCCGTAACTAATTCATTGAATGGGGCCAAGTTTTCGGGAAACCTGACCTGTGTAAGCACCAACCCATGAGGTGGTGCCATCGTGCCGTGTGTGACTAATTTTGCAGAACGAAACTTCTGCTCAAAGTCATCAACAGTGTAAAAGCCTCGCCCTATATCCATCATCATGCCGACGATGCGACGCACCATGTGATGCAAAAACGCACTGCCTTCGATGGAGTATACCCATAATTCACAATCATCTTCTTCCCGACTTTCCCATTTGGAACGGTAAATGGTACGGACGGTATTTTCACCCTGAGGCGGAAGGCCAAACGCAGCACAGTCATGTGTCCCGATGAGTAGGGACGCGGCGTACTGCATGGCTTCTTTATCCAGTTTACCCCATACCCGCCATGTTCGATGACGCAACAAGGGTTGGCGAAAAAAAGTGTGTGCCATGGTGTACTTGTAAAGGCGCGACACGGCTGAGAAGCGCGGATGAAACCGCGTTGATTTATCGACCCGTGTCATTGCCTGAAATGCGATTGCATCCGGCAACACTGCATTGAGAGCGCGCAAAAGCGCGGCATCTTCGAAATTCCAAGTCACATCAAATGTGACGATTTGGCCTGTGGCATGAACCCCTGTATCCGTTCTGCCCGCCCCCAACACCGTGACGTTTTGCCCGGTGATTTTGAGAACAGCAGCTTCTACGTCGGATTGAATGCTAGGAAGACGTTTCGCTTGTCGCTGGAACCCAAAATAATTTGTCCCATCATACGCGAGCTTCCCACAGAACCGTTGGGTTTCCGCGAGGTCACCCATCAAGCGTTATGAACCGCTAGTTTCGCGATCCACCAATTCCAAAATGACCATCGGTGCATTGTCGCCTTTACGCGGGCCAAGTTTGTAAATACGAGTGTAACCACCCGCACGGTTTTGGTAGCGTGGAGCGATGGTATCAAATAACTTACCCACCAATTCACGGTCATTGTTCAAACGGCTTGCAGCAATACGACGAGCGTGAACCCCAGCTTCGGGACGTTCATCGGCCAAGCCTTTTTTGGCGGTTGTGATTAATTTTTCAACATAATCACGCACAAAATCAGCTTTTGCTTCTGTAGTTTGAATACGTTCGTGTGTCAGCAAAGCGGTTGCTAGCGCTAAACGGAGCGCACGCCGCTGATCCATATCTCGTTTTAGATGTTTGCCATGTACGCGATGTCGCATGGTTCATTCCTTGTCTAATTGCGGCGGCAGCGCGCCAGACTATTCACCAAGACCAGTTGGGATTTCGATGTCTTCTTCGAGATACCCTTTATCTTTTAACTTATCGACCAATTCTTCAAGTGATTTTTCACCGAAGTTGCGGATCGCCAACATCGCGTCCGGCCCACGGTCGAGCATGTCTAACACATCACCCACAGAGGTGATGCCCGTACGCTTCAAGCTGTTGAATACACGAACGCTGAGGTCGAGTTCTTCAATCGGCTTGTCATACAACGGTGCGCGGTAGCTATCGTCGCTATCAGAATCGGGTTCTGCATAAGGCAGGTCACCCACAATGAAGCGATCCCCACCAATGACGGTGAGATGCTTCATCAAAATCTGAGCGGATTGGCTTAACGCATCTTCGGGGCGAATTGTCCCGTCAGTCCACAATTCGAGGATTAAACGATCACAATTTGTCCGATGAGCGACGCGCGCAGGTTCAACTTCAAAATTCACGCGACGAACGGGGCTGAAGATAGCATCCACTGGCAGTTCACCAATGGGTAAACGACCACGTTCTTCGGCGGGACTGTAGCCACGCCCTGCTTGAACTTCAAATTCCATTTCGATATGCGCGTCTGGAGAATCCGCAGTGAACAGATACAAGTCGGTGTTGATGATTTCAACTTCCGGTGGGCAGATGATATCTGCTGCCGTGACTGTCCCTTCACCACGATGTTCTAAGCGAAGCCGCGCTTGTTCGGCATCATCCAAGCGCAAGCAAAGTTGCTTGACTTGAAGGATGAGCTGAGTCATATCCTCACGCACATTGGGAATGGCGGAAAATTCATGATGCACATCTGATACACGAATGCTCGTCACAGCGGCACCGGGTAATGAGGACAACAAGACACGACGCAGAGCCGTTCCTAAAGTCACCCCATAACCACTTTCCAACGGGTTGACGACAAAGCGCCCATAATTACGGGTAATCGCGTCGCTTTCAACCTTATGCGGGAGAACCATGTTATTCGTAATCAAAGTCGCGCCCTCCTAAAATACGTTCACATTTTGCACAACGAAGTGTCGTTTCAAAATACATCCGCTATTCGTCTAGACGCGACGCTTCTTCGGCGGGCGAACCCCATTGTGAGGGATGGGTGTTTCGTCCGTGATGGATCGTACTTTAATGCCGCTGCTTTGGATTGCACGGATCGCAGCTTCACGACCGGGGCCGGGGCCTTTGACGAATACATCAACTTCTTGCATACCATGATCTTGCGCGGTTTTAGAAGCGGATTCGGCGGCAACACGGGCGGCATAAGGGGTGCTCTTACGGCTGCCCTTAAAGCCTGATGTCCCAGCACTGGCCCATGAAACAACATTGCCAGATTGGTCGGTTAAAGAAACGATGGTGTTATTGAACGTCGCAAAAATATGCGCCTGTCCATAGGGGATATTCTTGAGTGATTTCTTGCTTGTAGTGCGGCGCGCAGAAGCACCGCTTTTTCTTGGGGTACGTGGCATGTTATCCTATTGTCTCCAATTTTAACCTTGTGGGAATATGCGCTCACCTTCGGTTGAAAGTGAACGCATAGCATCCATCACAATGAGTTGATCACACTGATGCAGTGCACCAGCCGAACAGAAACAGATCGAAAAGCGCAGCTTATTTCTTGGTTGCGCCGCGACGACGACCACGACCTGCAACAGTCTTCTTTGGACCTTTGCGGGTGCGGGCGTTTGTGCGGGTACGTTGACCGCGCAGTGGTAAACTACGGCGGTGGCGTAACCCACGATAAGAACCAATTTCCGATAACCGTTTGATGTTCAGGTTTACTTCACGGCGCAAATCCCCTTCTAAGGTGAAGCTCCCGAGGGCTTCACGCAAAGCGGCCAAATCTGCTTCCGTCAAATCACGTACCCGTACATTGGGGCTTACGCCAGTTTGAGCCAACACTTGTTGACTACGATAGCGCCCTACCCCATAAATGTATGTCAACGCGATTTCTACACGTTTGTCACGGGGTAAGTCCACCCCTTCAATACGAGCCATTGATTTAGAACTCCCCTTTAAATCGTCCGAGAACTAGCCCTGACGTTGCTTGTGCTTTGGGTTTGAACAGATCACCATCACATTGCCGTGACGTTTGATGACACGGCACTTTGGACAGCGACGTTTTACCGATGCAGAAACATGCATGATTGTATCTCGCTCTCGCAATTACTTCTGGATATAACAGGGACAGCATTATAATGAGAATATCGCCTATCGTCTACGGTGAGTTTGATTTCCATAATAACTTAGGTTCATCACCCACATTATAACTGCGTTAAGATCAGCGCTTCGCCCTCTGTTATGGCAATTGTATGCTCAAAATGAGCGCTTCGCGAACCGTCTTTTGTGACGACAGTCCACCCGTCTTTTAATTCTTTGACTTCGCCCCGTCCCAAACTCACCATAGGTTCGATGGCGAACGTCATCCCCACTTGAAGCGGTACATCAAAAAAGCCATAACGTCGCGCGTCTTTTGCCCACCAATTGGGGACTTCCGGCGCTTCGTGCATCGAGCGCCCCACCCCATGACCGGTATAATCGCGAATCAACCCATATCCAAAACGCTGTACATAATCTTGGATGGTAGTCGCGATGGTCTTGATGGAGTTGGGCAACACTGCGGCTTTAATGCCTAAATAAAGTGCTTGTTCAGTCACTTCTAATAAGCGCTGAACCGATGCGGGAATTTGTCCTACACCCATCGTGAAGGCTGCATCCGCAATAAACCCTTGATAGGTACATCCCACATCAAGGCTGATCACATCCCCTTCTTGGAGAATACGATCTGCCGAAGGAATCCCGTGAATCACTTCCGAATTGATCGAAGCGTTGATGGTCGCAGGATAATTCACTGCCCCACGCTTGGGATAGCCTTTGAAACTTGGAATCCCGCCGTGATCTCGCAAAACCGTTTCTGCGATGGTATCCAACGCTAAGGTTGAAACCCCCGGACGAACGGCTTCACGCATCGCTTGATGCGCCTTCGCCACGATTCGCCCTGCTTCACGCATGATCGCGATTTCATCAGCAGTTTTTAAAACGACACGTTCACTCATTTTTCTTGATCGAGAATCTTCTTAATTTCTGCGCTGACTTCAGCAATCGATTGTGACGCTTGCACTGTGCGAACTACACCTTGCTGGTTGAAATATTCAATCAACGGCTGTGTGGTTTCCAGATACAAGTCAATGCGTTTGATAATGGCATGACCATTGGCATCATCGGCACGCTGTGTCAACGTTTCGCCAGTTTCGCGCAATACAGCCACCATCTGCGGCGGATGCGCCTTGCGATCATCTTGGTTGAACTTCACGTCTACTTGATTCGGCATCGTATACACGTTATAAGTCGTTTGGCCGTCGGCGCTCGAAACGCGACCATAAGCCCGCTTAAAAGCAGTATAGTGGTCAAGCTCAAGCAAAATGACGGCGGACAGTTTTTCACCTTTGCCTGCAAGATAATTTTCAAACCAAGCCGCTTGGGCAGGCGTTCGTGGATAACCATCCAAGATCACGCCGTTTTGAGCGTCTGGTTGTGAAAGACGTTCTTTCACGACTTCATTGGTCGTGTCATCATCCACTAAATTTCCTGCACTTGTGATGGCTTGGATGCGCTGGGCTAATTCGTCGGTACGGGTCCTCATGGCGCGAAACAGATCGCCAGTAGATACGTGAGGGATTTGATAAGTTTGGGAAATGAACTTTGCCTGTTCACCCTTCCCTGCGCCTTGTACCCCCATCAATATGACATACAAACCCATTCTTCAAATCTCCATACCTAATAAAAAGGATATATGCAAAAGAATTCTCAATTTTATCTTAGATTTTATCGTTCGAGAGACTGAATTATGAAGGGCATGAATGATTCATGCCCTTCTACGTAATTGAGATTCTATCGAGGGCTTTCTTAGCGAATGAAGCGGTCGTAATTACGCATTACGAGTTGCGCTTCGAGCTGGCGCATTGTGTCGATCACAACACCGACAACAATGATAAGCCCCGAGCCTGATAACACCAGCGCAGGGTTACTTGCGACAGAGTTCAGAAGCTGTTCATTCGGGAATAAGACAGTCAAAACAAAGCCCATGATCCCCGGCAAAATTGCCACGATACCTAAGAACAACGCACCGACCAAAGTGATACGACGGGTGACCCGCGAAATATAACTTTGGGTGTTTTTACCCGGACGAATCCCCGGAATAAAGCCACCATTACGTTGTAAATTCTCTGCGAGGTTTTGGTTCCCCACCATGATTTCTGAATAGATGAACGTAAAGCCGACAACCAACGCAAAGAACGTCAGCCAGTAAGCGCCACCTTGTTGATTCCCGAAGGTGTTGGTCACGCTTTGGCGAACCGGCCCATCTGGGAACAGATTCACGATCAACGCAGGGAAGGTGATGATAGATTGCGCGAAAATCAGCGGGATCATCCCGACTGAGTTTACTTTCAACGGAATATGGGTGCTTGCCCCACCATACTGCTTACGTCCACGCACACGTTTCCCATATTGCACAGGAATACGGCGAACACCTTCTTGAATAATGACAATCCCAATAATGCTAATCAACGTGATGACGATAAATGCGATCAAATTGAATGCTGCATGGGTAGAACCATTCATTAACTGAATCAGATTTTCGGGGGCACGCGCCACAATACCCGAGAAAATGATGATCGACAAACCATTACCAATACCTTGTTCGCTGATCTGCTTCCCTAACCACACGGCAAATAACGTCCCTGCGGTCATGGTGACCATGACGGTGACAGTCAGCAAAATATTCGCGGTACCGAAACCGGGAATGATAGGGGTTCCGCCTAAAGTATTGAAAATTTGAATTTGACTTATGGTTTGAAGTAAGGCAATTGGAATTGCCAAATAATATGTGTAGTTCTCGATCTTCTCACGACCACCCGGTTCTTTCGACAGTTCTTCAAGACGCGGGATAACAGGCGTGAGTACCTGCAAAATAATCTGCGCAGTAATGTATGGATACACACCATTGGCGATGACGCTGAAGTTTTGCAGCGCGCCACCGGATAGCAGATTCAATACGCCAATCAAACCGCCACTTTGACCTTGAATCAAATTGCGTAATGCGTTTCCGTCCACACCAACGACAGGCACGTGCGCCGCGAACTGGTACACGACCAGCACCATCAGTGTAAATAGAATCTTGTTACGCAGGTCAGGCAGGCGGAAGGCGTTACGAAGTCCCTCAATCATGCCGCTTGTCCTTGCTACTCAAAAAGGCAAATGCCTTATCCCCGATTCTAATTTTGTGTTTTCATCTCTATGACATAAACACAATAGGCGAGGCAGACGGTGTTTGATGCGCTAACCCAACGAATTGTATTACCTTCGTGGTGCGAACACATCCTTACCGCAACCTCGCCCATATCAATGCCGATCAGGCTTCGCCATAAATTTCGGCGAGTTTGTCCTTAGTGAGCAGCTTGACAGTTGCATGAGCGCCCTTGACCTTGAGTTCTAAGGTCTCGGTAGTTCCACCCGCAGCAGCAATTTTTTCTTGGGCTGTCTTGGTGAAACGGTGTGCTTGCACAGTCAGTTTAGTGCTCAAATCGCCATTCCCAAGCACGACGACAGGTTTTTGCGCTTCACGAATGAAGCCTTTTTCTGCCAACAGTGCAGGGGTCACCGTTGTACCAGCATCGAATGTCGCTAAATCAGACAATTTAACTTCTTGATATTCGACACGGAAGATATTGGTAAAACCACGTTTGAAAGGCAAACGGCGAACTAATGGCAGTTGACCACCTTCAAAGTATGCGCCTTTGCGGGCAGTACGACCACGTGCACCAGCACCTTTTGTACCACGACCGGCGGTTTTACCCTTGCCTGCCGCAATACCGCGACCGACACGGGTTCTCTTTTTCTTCGAGCCTTTGTCGGGCTGCAAGTCATGTAATTTCATGCTTAAGACCCTTCATCTACCGCCAGTAGATGGCGAACTTTATTAATCTGCCCACGAATGGATGGGTTATCGATAACTTCGACGCTTGAGCCGAGCTTGCCCAGCCCTAACGCTTTTACGGTTTCGCCTTGGCTCTTTTCGTAACCAATTGCGCTCTTTACCAATGTAACGCGGATAGTCTTCTTGGGTTCAGATTTTTTCTTAGCCATTTTCGACCTCCGACTTCTGCCGTTCCCAGAAAGGACGGACATGGTTGATGTCCTTACCACGAATTGCGGCAAGTTGTTCAGGGCTGCGCAGTTGTTCTAACGCAGTCATTGTCGCCATCGCCACATTCAATAAGTTGGGGCTACCTTGCGACTTTGTGAGGATGTCACGCACGCCGGCTGCTTCCAGAACAGCGCGGACACCACCACCAGCAATAACACCCGTACCGGGGCTTGCTGGTCTCAACAACACTTTTGCGCCACCAAAACGCGCAACAACAGGATGCGGAATTGTGGTTCCAGACAAAGAAACATTCTTCATCTGACGGCGGGCACGTTCAGTTCCTTTACGGATGCTGTCCGGAACGCCACGCGCTTTACCTACACCAATTCCAATACGGCCCTTGCCGTCGCCAACGACCACAACGGTACGGAAGGCGAAACGACGACCGCCTTTGATAACTTTCGCTACACGCTTAATGTCAATGACACGCTCGTCAAGCTGTTCACGATCTTCGCGTGGTTCACGAGGTTCGCGGCGTTCACGTGGCTCGCGGGTTTGTTTATTCTTCATCAAATCACCTCAGACCTTTAGAATTCCAGACCGGCTTCACGTGCGCCATCTGCAAGCGCTGCCACGCGACCGTGATATTTATAACCACCACGATCAAATACAACTTTCGTGATGCCCTTGTCTTTGGCACGTTCTGCAACTACTTGACCGACGAGCTTTGCAACTTCCAGCTTGGTTTTACCGTCGATTTGCTTGGCTACTTCTTTATCAATTGTAGAAGCTGAAACCAACGTATGACCTTGCACATCGTCAATAACCTGCGCGTAAATGCCAGTTAAACTACGGAAAACATTCAAACGAGGACGTTCCGTAGTTCCTTGAACGCGACCGCGCACGCGTGCGTGGCGGCGAGTACGGGATGCTCTCTTCTTAATAGCAGCTTTAGACATCTCTCATCAACCTCATTTGCCCGTCTTACCCGCTTTACGGCGGATAATTTCGTCAGAATAACGAACCCCTTTACCGAGGTAAGGTTCGGGCGGACGCAGTTCACGAATATTCGCGGCAACTTGTCCCACCACCTGCTTATCAATACCTTTAACACGCACGGTGGCTGGATTACGGCCTTCAACCTCAAATGTGGTGTTTTCATCTGGAGGATTCACGACAATTTCGTGAGAGAACCCCAGCTTCATCACAAGGTCTTTACCGCGAATTTCACCCGTATAACCAACGCCTTCTACGATTAGGCTGCGCTGAAAACCTTCAGAGACGCCTGTTACCATATTCGCTAGAAGCGCGCGGGTCAGACCATGCAAAGAGCGATCTTGGCGTTCATCGGTTGGACGTTCAACAACCAAGGATCCATCTTCTTGCTTCACGTTCATATTTGGGTGAATTTCGATTTGTAATTCACCCTTCGGCCCTTTGACCGTTACTTCCTGACCGTTAATCGCCACAGTCACCTTTTCGGGGATGGCGATCGGTTTCTTCCCAATACGCGACATTGTATCTTATCCTCTTACCAGACGTAGCACAGCACTTCGCCACCGACACGTTCGCGGCGCGCTTGCTGAGCGGTCATCACACCCTTCGGTGTAGTGACAATGGCAATACCCACACCACTCATCACGCGAGGCAGGTCGGTACGACCGCGATAAACGCGACGACCGGGCTTGCTCACACGTTGAATGTTCGTAATGACCGGCTTGCGTTCACGACGCGCACCGTAATACTTCAGCGTAATTGTGATGTATGTGAAGGGTGTTTGTTCCCCGACGACATAATCTTCAATATAGCCCTCTTCTTTTAAAATACGGGCGATTTCCAACTTCAATTTTGATGTTGGAATATCAACCGTGGTTTTCCCTGCCAACAGCGCGTTACGAACGCGTGTCAACATATCTGCGATTGGGTCGCTAATCATGCGGCACTCTCTCTTCTTACCAGCTCGACTTCACGACGCCGGGGATTTTGCCCTGAAGCGCCTGTTCGCGGAAATGAATACGGCACAGTCCAAAACGACGGATATAACCGCGCGGACGACCGCAGATTTTGCCTGAATTCGGATCTACGAACTGGCAGCGATTGCGGACGCGAACTTTAAATTTGCGACGCCCTTCACGAGCAGTGATCGATTTCTTCGCCATCGTATGTTCCTTTTATCTCTCTCTGAAGGGCATGCCCAACAGCTTGAGCAAGCGACGACCTTCTTCGTCGTTCTTCGCCGTAGTTACAATGGTAATTTCCATACCACGCACTTTATCAATTTTGTCGTATTGGATTTCTGGGAAAACCAGTTGTTCACGCAGACCGATGGTGTAGTTGCCACGACCATCAAATGTGTCTGGAGAAACCCCACGAAAATCGCGAATACGTGGTAGGGCAACATTGATCAAACGATCCAGAAGCGCCCACATACGGTCACCGCGCAAAGTCACTTTCGTGCCAATGGCGCGGCCTTCACGCAGTTTGAATGCTGCGATGCTGACTTTGGCTTTGTTGACCACAGGTTGTTGACCCGTGATCAAGCGTAAGTCGGCAACCGCGCCGTCGAGCGATTTTGGATTATCAACCGCTTCACCGACGCCCACATTCAAGACTATTTTGGTGATGCGCGGAACTTGCATCACATTGTCAAAGTTAAATTCTTCAAGTAACGCTGGCAAGACCTGTTCTTGGTAGCGCTGTTGAATTCCATATTTCGCCATGTTCTACCGTCCTAGACCTTGTCGATTTCAGCGTTGCATTTCTTGCAGAAACGAACCTTCTCGCCATCCTCACGGATGCGGAAGCCGACGCGGGTTGATTTATCGCAGGACTTGCAGACCACCATCACATTGGACAGGTGAATCTTGCCTTCGAATTCAACAATCTGGGCAGGGATTTGTTGGTTCCCTGCTTGACGCGCTTTACGGTGACGTTTCAGGATGTTGATCCCCTGAACAACGACACGATCTTCTTTAGGGAACACGTCTAAAACTTCGCCGCGTTCTCCAAGATCTTTCCCAGCGACCACTTCAATCGTGTCGCCCTTCTTCACTCTTTGCATCTTTTACTCTCTCCCCAAACCTACAATGTTTCCGGGGCGAGCGATACGATCTTCAGGAACCCCTTGTCACGTAGTTCACGAGCGACAGGCCCAAAAACACGTGTGCCACGGGGGTTTTGCATATCGTCATTCAAAATGACGGCGGCGTTGTCGTCAAAGCGAATATAGGAACCGTCTGCACGGCGATATTCCTTCGAAACGCGCACAATCACAGCTTTGACCACATCGCTTTTCTTGACAGTCCCTTGTGGAGAAGCAGATTTCACTGCCGCAACCACAACGTCGCCAATGCCGCCGTAGCGGCGGAACGAGCCACCTAATACACGGATCACAAGTAATTCCTGTGCGCCGGTATTATCAGCTACTTTCAAACGTGATTCATTCTGGATCATGGCTTATTCATCACTTTCCGCAGCATCACCGCCCTGAATCCCGGCTTCATCCGCCAGCGCAACCAAGACTTCAGACCCGGTTGCTTCCAGAACTTCTTCTACGACCCAGCGCTTGTTTTTGCTGAGCGGACGGCTTTCGACGATCCGCACTAAAGCGCCTTCTTTAATACTGTTGGTTTCATCGTGAGCCATCACTTTTTTGGTGGTCTTCACGACTTTCTTATAGATGGGGTGCATCTTGCGACCTTCGATCGCAACGACAACGGTCTTCTCCATCTTGTTACTTACAACACGCCCTATAATGCGGCGACGTGCATTTGCCATGTTACTTCCCTTCCTTCTGCGCCTGAAGTTGGCGTTCACGAATGACGGTCAGCACACGGGCCACGTCGCGTTTGGCGCGGCGAATGGCGTTCGGGTCTTCTAATTGCCCGAACCCTTTTTGAAAGCGCAAATTGAATAATGATTCTTTTGCATCTTCCAATTGATCGTACAGCTTTTCATCACTCAACTTGCGAATGTCTGTAGTGTTCATGAACCAAGCTCCTGACCCGAAATAGGATCAATCCGTTTGACGAACTTGGTCTTGATCGGCAGTTTGTAAGAAGCGAGACGCAACGCTTCGCGTGCTTCGACTTCAGGAATACCACCCATCTCGAACAATATACGTCCGGGCCGAATGACTGTGACCCAATATTCCACCGAACCTTTACCATTACCCATGCGGGTTTCTGCTGCACGTTTAGTAAATGGTTTGTCAGGAAATACACGGATCCAAATCTTGCCACGGCGTTTGACATAACGAACCATGGTACGACGAGCGGCTTCAATCTGGCGGCTGGTCAACCAGATCGGTTCCAGTGCTTGCAGACCGAAGTCGCCAAAGCTGACGGCGGACCCACGATAGGCTTTACCCTTCATGCGGCCACGCATTTGCTTCCGGTATTTGACACGTTTAGGCATCAACATAATTGTCGGTTCTCCTCAACCCGCGTGCCACGACTTACGGGCTTACGTAGACTTCTTTATTCTCGGTCTGCGGCTTGGAACGGTCATCACGCAATACCTCGCCTTTATAGACCCACACCTTAATACCAATGTGACCGAAGGTGGTGAGTGCTTCCGCTTTAGCGAAGTCGATGTTTGCACGCAGGGTACCGCGTGGAACACGACCTTCACTTTGCCATTCACGCCGTGCCATATCGCCACCAGCGAGACGACCGCTGATTTCGATCTTGATGCCTTGCGCGCCTTGACGCATCGCTTGGCTGATCGCACGTTTCATTGCACGGCTGTGACCGATACGACGTTCGATTTGACCAGCGATGTTTTCTGCGACTAACAGCGCATCGGTATCTGGCTTATCGATTTCGTTTACTTCAACTTTAACTTTCTTACCGGTCAATTCTTCTAGACCCGTACGAAGTTGCTTGACGGCAGCGCCCTTTTGACCAATGAGGATACCGGGACGCGACGTGTGAATCGTAACTTGGATTTGGTTAGGGAAGCGTTCAATTTCTAAACGGCTCACCCCAGCTTTTTCGCCTTCTTTACGGATGTAACGACGAATGGCGAAATCTTCATGCAAAAGGTCAGAATAACGAGAACCTTGAGCAAACCAGCGAGCATCCCAGTCACGAGTAATCTTGAGTCGGAACCCAATTGGGTTAACCTTGCGGCCCATATTTATTTCCCTTCATCCGACAAAACGACTGTGACGTGCGATTGGCGGCGTTTCCGTGGTTTGTAACGACCACGAGCGCCGGCCTTATATCGCTTTAACATCGGGCCGCCATCTGCAAAGATGGTCTTGATGACCAAATCTTCACCTTCCAATTCGAAGTTATTTTCCGCATTGGCGATGGCAGAGATGACCAATTTATGGATAATCGCTGCGCCTTTTTGCGGCATAAACTGCAGAATGGAAAGTGCTTGATTCGCTGGCAACCCACGAACTTGATCACACACCAAGCGAATCTTCTGGGCGCTGATCGACGCATAGCTAACGCGTGCGCGTACTTCCATGATTCGCCTCCTACTTCTTCTTCTTTTCGACCAAGTGGCCGCGGTAGGTACGAGTTGGTGCAAATTCACCTAATTTATGACCTACCATGTTTTCCGTCACATAAACGGGAACATGACGCCGCCCATCATGCACACCGATGGTATGTCCCACCATTTGCGGGAAGATGGTGCTAGCGCGGCTCCAAGTACGAATGACAACCTTTTTGTTTTCAGCATTCAGCTTTTCAATTTTTTGAAGCAGCTTCACGCTTACGAAAGGCCCCTTTTTTAATGAACGCGACATAATCTTTTACCTCACCTGTGTGTGGGACTAACGGCCCTTACCGCGCCGACGAACAATCATTGCATCTGTCCGCTTGTTGCGGCGAGTGCGTTTACCCAACGCAGGCTTGCCCCACGGTGTCTTAGGACCGGGCATACCGATACCAGAACGACCTTCACCACCACCATGAGGGTGACCACCCGGGTCCATCGCGATACCGCGAACTTCCGGCCGCCAACCCATCCAGCGTTTACGACCCGCTTTACCGAGTTTGATGTTGCCGTGATCGGTATTCCCAACCTGACCGATGGTCGCCATACATTTTTCGTGAATCAAGCGAACTTCGCCACTTGGCAAACGAACCTGCGCATAGATACCTTCTTTAGCCAGAAGCTGTGCCGACACACCTGCCGAACGAGCCAACTGACCACCATCCCCGGGCAACAATTCCACGTTGTGGATTTGTGTACCGACAGGAATATCGCGAATATAGAGAGCGTTACCGGGGCGCAATTCAGCACTATCCCCGTTACCAACGCGATCCCCAACTTTCAAGCCAAGCGGCGCAATGATGTAACGTTTTTCACCATCTGCGTATTCTAGTAAAGCAATACGAGCAGAGCGGTTAGGATCGTATTCGATACCAATGACGCGAGCCACTGAATCGAACTTGTCGCGCTTGAAATCGATCAAACGATAACGGCGCTTGTGACCACCACCACGATGACGGACAGTGAGGCGGCCATTGTTGTTACGGCCACCGCGCTTGCGCAACGCTTCAGTCAGTGACCATTCAGGCTTCGACTTGGTAATTTCTTCAAATGAATGCCCTGTCATTCCACGGCGACCCGCAGATGTGGGCTTGTAAACTTTTACCGGCATTGGATGCTACCCCACTATATGTTGAAAAGTTCAATGATTTCGCCAGCTTCCAGCGAAACAATTGCCTTTTTCCACTGCTTTGTGCGCATGTACGTGCGGCGTCCGCGTTGTGCCCGTTTTGCAGGCATCACCATGGTGTTGACCTTACGTACTTTTTTGTCGAAAATCGTTTCGACTGCTTCTTTGATCTGACGTTTATTCGCTTCTGAATTGACTTCAAAAACATATTGGTAACCGACGGTTGACAATACGTTTGATTTTTCAGTCACGACAGGGCGAATCAAAACGTCGTACAAATTCAGTTCTGCCATCGCTATTTCTCCTGACCCCAGATTTGCTTGATGACTTCGAGCGCATCCAGCGAAACGACGACGCGGTCGTACTGGAGCAGGTCGCGGATGTTCAGATAGTTTGCGCGGAGGGGTTTAGCATCCGACAGATTGAACACACAGCGCTGCAAAACTTCATCCCCTGTAGGTTGAATCAGCACCAAGGCGCTGTGTTCAGTCCCCACTAGATTGTTAAGTACGCGCTTCATTTCTTTGGTCTTTTCTTCACTCAAAGCGAGTTTATCGACGAAGACCAGTTGATTATCGCGAGCGAGTGCAGCAAGTGCACTACGGATCGCGCCACGACGCATTTTCTTCGGCATATCCAACGAGTAGTCACGCGGACGTGGCCCCATTGGCCGACCACCACCCACAAATTGGGTCGCAGTACGGGAACCGTGACGTGCACGGCCAGTGCCTTTTTGTTTGTACATCTTCGCTGTGGTAGCTTTCATTTCAAAGCGACGTTGTACTTTGTGAGTGCCAAGACGTGCATTCGCCATTTGGCGAACGTATGCTTGGTGCATCAAGCCTTTATTGATTTCGACTTCAAAAATATCGGCGGGCAGTTCAATGGTTTTAATCTGCTTGCCGTTAATATCCAAAACTGGTACTTGCATGGCTGTTCTACTCCTCGCACCTATTCGGCATTAGCCACGACGCACACGCGCTGGCTTAATAATGACGATGCCGCCGTTGGCGCCGGGGACTGAGCCTTTCACCGCGAGCAAGTTGCGGTCTGCGTCAACCACGATAACTTCAAGGTTTTCTGCAGTGACTCGAGCATTGCCCATACGTCCAGCCATGCGCTGGCCCTTGTAAGTACGACCGGGGTTTGTAGTACCCCCAACCGAACCGGGTGCGCGTTCGCGGTCAGATTGACCGTGAGTTTTTGGTTGGCGGTGGAAGCCATGACGCTTAATTGTACCGGCGAAACCACGACCTTTACTTTTTCCGATGACATCCACACGGTCGCCTTTGGTGAATACATCGCATTTGATTTCCGCACCTTCAACAAGTTCTTCTGCGTCGCCGTTCACACGGAATTCGCGCAGATGACGCACTGAAGGCAGGTCATTTCGCTTTAAGTGGCCTAGTTGACCTTTTGTCAAACGCTGCGGCTTGGTCACCCCAAACCCGAGTTGGACAGCCTTATAGCCATCTTTTTCAGCAGTGCGAACCTGCGTAACATAGCACGGGCCAGCTTCGATGACAGTGACAGGAATTGCATTCCCGACATCATCAAACACTTGGCTCATGCCAACCTTTTTCCCAATAATGCCTTTCATTACCTTTTGCCTCCGAGGGTCTTTGAAGCCCTCATTTTCTACGCGCATAGGCGGGTGGCACCCGCTGGTTGGAAGCCAGCGCCCCGCTTACGCAAACTGCATTTAGATCTTGATTTCGATATCAACGCCTGCAGGCAGATTCAAGCGCATCAAAGTATCAATAGTCTTGCTATCAGGATCGAGGACATCGATCAAACGCTTGTGAGTACGAATTTCGAAATGTTCCTGTGAATCCTTATCAATAAACGATGAACGCGCCACAGTGAAGCGTTCAATGTGTGTCGGTAAGGGAACAGGGCCCACTACACGCGCACCAGTGCGTTCTGCAGTTTCAACAATACGTTGAGCAGATTGATCTAGTACTCGATGATCGTATGCCTTTAAGCGGATGCGTATTTTGTTCTTGAACATGTGCGTTCCTTCATCATCAATCAGCCCCGCGTCTCAGGCTCTTCTGTATCGCTGACGGGCGTAGAAGATGCCGGCAGGGTTTCCCTAGCCGGCATCTTGCTTCCAAACAATTCTCGGATGGAAGACTATTTCAGAACGTCGGTGATAACACCAGCGCCGACGGTCAAACCACCTTCACGGATCGCGAAGCGCGAACCTTTTTCGAGCGCTACAGGGATGATCAACTCAACTTCTAAGTTAACGTTGTCACCGGGCATAACCATTTCCACGCCTTCAGGCAGGGTCACGGTACCAGTCACATCCATCGTGCGGATGTAGAATTGTGGGCGATAGCCGTTGAAGAAAGCCTTGTGACGGCCGCCTTCTTCTTTCTTGAGAATATAGACTTCGCTTGTGAAACGGCGGTGTGGAGTAATCGAACCGGGCTTGGCCAAAACCATACCACGTTCGATTTCTTCACGAGTGGTACCACGGAGCAGAATACCGGCATTGTCACCTGCTTCAGCGTTATCGAGTTCTTTGTGGAACATTTCGATACCGGTGACGGTGGTCTTGCTGGTTTCTTCACGCAGACCAATGATTTCGATTTCTTCACCCTTCTTGAGGGTACCACGTTCAACACGACCGGTGACGACGGTACCACGACCCTTGATCGAGAACACGTCTTCAACAGGCATGAGGAAGGGTTTGCTGGTTTCACGTTCTGGGGTGGGAATCCAAACATCGACAGCATCCATCAATTTGAGGATGGGTGCATATTCTGGAGCACTCAAGTCGTTGCTTGCAGATTCGTTGGCCGCCAAAGCAGAACCACGAATAATGGGGGTGTCTTCGGAGAATTGGTAACCGCTGAGCAGGTCGCGGAGTTCCATTTCGACCAGTTCCAACAGTTCTTCATCGTCCAATTGGTCAACTTTATTGAGGAACACAACCATTGCTGGCACTTCCACCTGACGAGCGAGCAAAACGTGTTCGCGTGTCTGGGGCATGGGGCCATCGGGTGCGCTCACAACCAAAATTGCACCGTCCATTTGGGCTGCACCAGTGATCATATTCTTGATATAGTCACGGTGACCCGGGCAGTCTACGTGTGCGTAGTGACGAGCATCAGTCTCGTATTCAACGTGACGGATGTTGATGGTGATACCACGTTGACGTTCTTCTGGAGCATTGTCGATTTCAGCATAGTTCATCGCTTGTGCTTTACCACGAAGAGCCAACGTTTTTGTAATTGCCGCAGTGAGTGTGGTCTTACCATGATCGACGTGACCAATGGTTCCAATATTCACGTGGGGCTTGCTACGGTCGAATTTTCCCTTAGCCATTCTGCCTTAATCCTCTACTTTTTTGCATATTTCCCAAACGGATTATCGCGACACTTTGACCCATATCAACACGTCGCGTTCGGGAACGATTTCCCTAATTACTAGGTGGAACTTCCACCCTTGATGACTTCATCCGCAACATTGGTTGGAGCCACAGAATATTTCTCAAATTCCATCGAGAAGCTGCCACGGCCTTGCGTCATGTTACGAATTTGGGTCGCGTAACCGAACATTTCACCCAGCGGAACATTTGCGCGAACGCTAGTTGCCCCACTACGAGGTTCCATGCCGCCAATAATACCGCGACGAGACGACAAGTCGCCTACGACCGTACCGGTATATTCATCTGGTGCAGTCACTTCGACTTTCATGGTTGGTTCGAGCAAAACGGGTCTACCCTTTTGCACACCTTCCTTCAACGCCATTGAACCAGCGATCTTGAATGCCATTTCGCTAGAGTCAACATCGTGGAAAGCACCATCTATCAATCGGACCTTGAGATCAACGACTGGATAGCCAGCTAAAACACCGCCACTCACTGCATCACGAATACCGTTTTCAGTTGGGCGAATGAACTCACGTGGGATTGTTCCCCCACGAATTTCATCAACGAAATACACCCCATCTTTTGCCAAGTGTGCTTCTTCTTCTGGCAAGGGTTCGACTTCAATGACCACACGGGCATATTGACCAGAACCACCAGTTTGGCGTTTGAAGGTCATATCTACACGGTTGGACTTGGTGATGGTTTCACGATACGCCACGCGAGGACGGCCGACAGTTGCTGCCACACCGAATTCACGCATCATGCGGTCAACCAACACTTCAAGGTGAAGCTCACCCATCCCACGAATCTTGGTTTGACCGAGCTTGTCATCCACTTCGACTTTGAAGGTGGGGTCTTCTTCAGCCAAACGGCGAAGGGCGATACCCATCTTGTCTTGGTCGGCTTTGGTATTCGGCTCAATCGCAACTTCGATCACAGGTTCAGGGAAGCTGATTTGTTCCAACACAATCGGTTTGGATTCATCGCACAAGGTGTCGCCCGTGAATGTATTCTTGAGCGCCAACACTGCTGCGATATCACCCGCATGAATTTCTTCAACATCGTCACGGCGGTCTGCGAACATACGCACAACGCGACCGATACGTTCACGTTCACCCTTGGAGCTGTTCAACAGCATGGTGCCTGTTTTCACAACGCCGGAATAAACGCGGAAGAAGGCCAAGCGACCGACGTAGGGGTCGGTGATGATCTTAAAGACCAATGCGGAGACGGGTTCATCATCAGATGCATTCCGCACCACAGGTTCTTCAGTCTTTGGATGCATACCTGTCACCGGAGGGATATCCAGCGGGGAAGGCAGCAATTCGACAACTTTGTCCAGCATCAACTGGACACCTTTATTCTTCAATGAAGAACCGCACAAAACAGGTTGAATTTTACCTGCAATGGTCGCGGCACGAAGCGCAGCCATCAATTCAGCTTCGCCAATTTCTTCACCTTCGAGGTATTTCATCGTCAAGTCGTCGTCAGTTTCAACAATCTTTTCGATCATTTCTGCGCGACGGGTTTCTGCTTCTTCACGAAGATTGGCAGGAATTTCACCGTGACGGATGTCTGTCCCTAAGTCATCGCCGTAGGTGATCAGTTCAAATTTGATGAGATCGACGATCCCAGCAAATTCCGAACCTTCGCCCATCGGGAATTGCAGAGGAACTGGGTTCGCACCTAAGCGGTCCGAAATCATATCCACACAGCGTTGGAAATTGGCTCCAGTGCGATCCATTTTGTTCACAAAACAGATGCGCGGAACTTCGTAGTTATCAGCTTGGCGCCAAACGGTTTCTGACTGAGGTTCAACACCAGCAACACCGTCGAACACAACAACCCCGCCGTCGAGAACACGCAAGGAGCGTTGTACTTCAACGGTGAAATCGACGTGACCTGGGGTGTCGATGACGTTAATTTGGTGACCATTCCAAGTTGCGGTGATCGCGGCTGCGGTAATGGTGATACCACGTTCGCGTTCTTGTTCCATGTAGTCGGTGGTTGCGCCACCTTCATGGGTTTCGCCAACTTTGTGCACCATACCAGTGTAGTAGAGCACACGTTCGGTTGTTGTTGTCTTTCCCGCATCAATGTGAGCAATAATCCCAATATTGCGGAGTTTGCTCAGGTCGAGTTGAGATTCAGCTTTTTTAGCCATACTTACTCTTATTATCTCGTTTTTTAGCGGAAGTGAGCGAATGCTTTATTCGCTTCAGCCATACGGTGAGTATCGTCTTTACGCTTCACAGAAGCACCTTGACCGTTAATGGCATCCATAAGCTCGTTTGCGAGTTTGTCAGCCATATTACGACCACCGCGCTTGCGTGAATTTTCAAGCAACCAGCGCATTGCTAAAGTCACACCACGTTCTTGGGCAACTTCGACAGGCACTTGATAAGTAGCACCACCGACACGCATGGGCTTCACTTCAATTGCTGGCGTAATATTACGAAGTGCTTGATCCAACACTTCAATGGGATTGCGCTTTAATTTTTCTTCAACAATTTCTAGCGCATCGTACATAATGCCCTGTGCAGTGCTCTTTTTACCACCGTACATCATGCGTGTGATGAGCATAGAAACATACACACTGTTGTACTTGTTATCGGGAGCGACCTTGCGCTTGGGCGGACTATTTCTTCTCGGCATGAATGACCTCGTTTACTATTTCTTGCCCTTAGCCGGAGCAGCTGCCTGACCGGGTTTCGGACGCTTGGTACCGTATTTACTACGCGCCTGAGCACGATTCTTGACACCGTCAGTATCGAGCGTGCCACGCACAATGTGATAACGGACACCGGGCAAATCTTTCACACGGCCGCCACGAACCAGCACCATGCTGTGTTCTTGTAAGCTGTGACCTTCGCCGGGGATGTAAGCCGTCACTTCAATGCCGTTGGACAAACGAACACGAGCCACTTTCCGCAAAGCGGAGTTCGGCTTCTTGGGGGTCATGGTTCTCACCACGGTGCAAACACCACGTTTCTGAGGTGCCCCCTTCTTGCGGAGGGTACGCTTTTGAGCGTAGACATTGAGAGAGTATTGTAACGCGGGAGATTTACTCTTACTCTTCTTTGCCTTACGGCCCTTGCGCACCAACTGATTGATGGTTGGCATAAACTTAGCTCCAGAATCTTTCTCTCGCCTGAAACAGGCATGCAAAAAGGCGTACACAATTGGACGCCTATATGCTTCTACTGCTGTGACGAGCTAATTCCACCGTGTGGAACGCTTTCGCCACCTTCACTCAGTTCGACACTCCATTGCCTCAATTGAGGTTGTGTGTCGCGTCTGCGTCGGCTCATAGTAGCATCGACGTTTCACCGCGTCAAGAGAAATTTACCTCTTAACAACAGTGACTTTTCTAGCAATCAGATTGATTATACACAAACCTATATCGATGTTTCCATAGTGACTTTGAACAAAATGCACGATTAATTGACGAGCAGCGTCTTGATGGCATGTAACATTTCTTCAACGGCCACAGGTTTTCCTAAGAAGATGTCAGCGCCCGCTTCTATCGCCTGCTGCATTTGAAAACCGCTGATGTTGTTTCCAATCACGACAATATGAATCGGCCGATCCCCTTGATTTTTGCGCACATACCGAAGCAGTTCTAACGCTTGCACGTCGGGCAACATCAAGTTGAGCACCAAGACATCCGGCATGCTGTTGGTGACATAATTCAACACCCGCCCAATTTCAGTTGCCGACTGTACTTCAAAGCCTGCCTTCTGTAGCGTGATTGAGAACACGAGGTTCACTTCAGCGTCTTCTTCTAAGACGACAACTTTACGTTGTTCACCGAAAGGTTCGATATTGAGCTTGGGCAGAATCACTTCTGTGGTCACAAAACGCGGGTCTTTGCGTTCGTTGACCTCACCCACTTGGGCGCGGTTCGGCACGATGGTATAAATCACCTGCAAATGGAGCGACCCTAAGAACAAGTCGTCCCCATGACGCAAACGATATTCTTTGCCACCTTCACACTTTACATTATTAATGCGCGTGCCATTGGTGCTGAACAAGTCTTTGAGATACAGGCGATCTTCTTTTAAATAAACCGAAGCATGTTTACGAGAAACGCCGTGTTCCAAACCTTTACATTGGCTGAAGTCAACCTGTGGAACGAAACTATTCTCATTATCCCCTCTACCGAGGATCAACGTTTCATCAATATGACGCTGTAAGGTGATCGCTGTCCCTACAACACGAAATTCAATCACCCAAGGCAAGCGACGATCTAGAGGCCCAGTCACAGAGGGTGAGACATAATGATCAAGCCGAGCTGGGTTTAACTCACCTGTGTGCATATTGGGTTGTTCACTCTCATGATATTCTTCATTTTCTGATTGGCTCATAGCCCCGCCAGTTACAATAATCGGCTAAAACATAGTCATTGTATGTGGATACGCAAATTTGTGTATGTAGGATTCATGGCACACTTTAAAAAAGTTGCAAATCTTGTATCCCATTTTGATCAGATATGATCTTATCGTAACCATACTCCTCAATAATGAGTGTCCAATAAATGTAACAAAAAAAAATCCAGTAGATTGGGTAGAATATGCGTCGATCTGTTATTTAAGTTTGCGAGTTTTTTTAATATGCACAAGGGATTTTACACAAAACCACTCTTAAGTTTGGCAGCCGGTTTTGTCTTTGTCGCACTCTCTACCGTTGGTTTTGCACAGGATGCCCCTACCGCAGAAGTCACACCTTCGGCAGAAATCCCCACAACGTTAGAACCCCTTCCCGAAATGGTACGTATTCAGGGTTTACGCCCGGTGTATCAACAAGTGAACCGTTGTTCAGCCGCCGCGCTCACGATTCAACTTTCCCATTTTGAATGGGAAGGCAATTACGATCAAGTGATTGCAGGGCTGAATCCCCATGCAGATGATGTCGCCGTCCGTTTAGATGAAATGGTCAGTTACGTCCAGTCTCAAGGGTTGGAAGCGATTGAGCGCGTAGGCGGCACATTAGATTTGCTTCGTCACTTAGTCGCCGCAGATTTTCCCGTGTTGATCGAAAACTCGTACTTTGACGGCGCGGGCGGGTTGAATGACTGGATGAGCCATAACCGCATTGTCATGGGGTACGACGATAATCTACGCGAAATCTATACGTTCGATCCCCTTTTAGGGAACGGCCCTGATAATACGGGTCGTCCGATTCCCTATGACGATATTGATAATCGCTGGCGACCTTTCAACCGTGATTATCTCGTCATCTACGAAGCCGAACGCGAAGCCGAATTGCAAGCGATTCTAGGCGAATTTTGGGACCCCGTCGCGGCGCATGAGTTTGCCCTCACCCAATCCCAAGCAGAAATTGATAACGGCACAGCCGATGGGTATACCTATTTCAATTTAGGCAGTTCCCTACTTGCGACAGCCAATTATGTCGATGCCGCCACCGCTTTCGACCAAGCGCTCAGCCGTGAACTGCCGTGGCGGATGTTGTGGTATCAATATGGCCCCTTTGAAGCTTACTTGGCACTCGGTCGCAACGAAGATGTCTTGCGCCTTGCCAACAGCGTCATCGTGACCACGCCGGGTGTCGAAGAAGCCTATTTCTTTGTCGGCGCGGCTTACGAACAAATGGGAGAGTTACGCGGTGCGCTCTCGCACTATCAACAATCTCTTACACGGAACCGAAACTTTGCGGCAGCGGCCAATGGGGTTGCCCGTATTGAAGCCTTAATGGTGACACCCACGCCCGGAGCGTAAACCCGATGAAGTTACCGTCTGCTCTCACTGTTCTTTTTTATGTCATCCTGTGCGCCTTGACCGTTGGCATTCCCCAACGGCAGGGCGTTCAGGCGCAAGAACCTGTCGATGTGACGATTGAAACGAGTGATGCGCTGAGCATCAGCGAGGCTATATTAATAGAAACCGTCGATATCTATGAACAACCTGTTCTGGCGGTGACGGGGCAAGTCTTGAATGAAAGTGATGACGCGCTTGAAAATGTCGCGTTCATCGCCGAAGTTTATGATGCGCAAGACACACTCATTGGCGAAGGCACCGGTTATCTGGTCGATGCTTGCGTGGCGGCGGCGGACTTCAGTTATATTTTCCCCGCCCAGCAAAGCCACAAATTTAATATCCTCCTCGAACTGTACGAAGATGATGCGGACATCCAGCGGGTGACGATTTTCCCGCAAATGTCGGTCGCTTCCCCTGATAGCGTCAACAATATAGAATTAGCCGAAGGGGTGACACGGGTTTCATATGATGAAGTCATCGCCGTTGAATGGCAGGGCACGCGCACCTTACGTTTTGCGACGGGCTGTTTACGTTCGCGTTTTGATGAGTGGACTTGGCAAAGTTATAACAGCTTAACCGACGTCACCCGTTCCGTAACACACCCTGCACAAGCGTTCGTAACGGAACAACTCCAACAGTCCACTGGCTTAACCGACCCACTGATTTTTGACAATGCATTCTTGCGCTTTGCGCCTGACGGTGAACGGATTGTCTATCAAGATGCGGTCAATCGCTTTTATACCGCGTCTATCATGGGAACACTTCAGCGCTTGATGTTCACGGGCTTACATAATGAATCATTGCAAGGGGTGTATTGGTTAGACCAAGAGAAATTCATCGCCTATTATTACGCCGCGTATGGCGACACAGTCATCTACTTCACCGCCGACGCGGAAGGACGGTTCATCAGCCCTAGCCCCTTACAAAACCGTGAATCGGTCATCACGCCCGGCGCTTCCTCTGATGGGCGACGTGTGATCCTCGCGGGGACATTTAATGATGTGACGGGTTATTTCATCCATGTGGTGAGCAACGGTTTTTTTGAACTGCTCTTTGAGGCGGACTTTCCCGGTAATAACTATCCCGCCCCTATTCCTATTGTCGATATTGAACAGGACATCGTCACGCGCATTTATGTCGCCCGTGATGTAGACGGTCAGCCTACACTCCAATGTTTTAACCGTGAAAATGGCACGTTATACGACATCACCCCTCTGCCAATCCAATTGGCACAAGGCGAACGCGCTTGGTGGTGGATTTCGCCGGATTACCAGACGATTGCCCTCGCCGCCAATGGCTCACACGGCGGGTTATGGTTGATTGATCTCTCCAGTTTGCCCGATTGTGGAATGGCAATTCCTGAAGTCACTGCCGAAGCGACCGAAGAAGCAAACAGTTAAAGGAAATAGGGAAGTCGCACAACTTCCCTACCTGAATTTATGTCCAGTGGTTTGACCCTAACGGCGCTCATTCCCGTGTTTAAAATGGCCTGTGACTTTTGCCATCACTAACTGCGCTTCTTTGCCCTCGAGCGCATCAATTTTGTCCAGAAATTTGCGCGCGGCCTCGCCTTTGAGAGTGGTCACATGTTTATCATGCCAGTAGATGAACACTTTACCGTCTTTCAATTCGCGGAAAGAAAACACGTCCTCATCTAAGATGCCCCGTTTATCCACAGGTTGATGTCCATCGCTCATATTGATATATCTCCCTCATCATGACAGGTTATAGATTACCATCAAAACAGCAGCGTAGAATGCGCCCAATCCTAATATTCATCGAATTAGAGCATTGTCATAGACCCGCTTGACAGGAATAATCCTTTCAAAGATGCCTTATCGAAAAGTGATCTGAGATGCCTCATCGTATTTTATTTGTAGCTTCCCTTCATCATCCTGAAGCGTTACAAGCCGCTGTGGACAAAACCCCATCCGGGCAAACACCGCCGCTTTTCCCGCCCAGCATGGCACAACATTTTTGGGAAAAATCCTTACGCAAACGTGGGCATACGTTAGATGTCTTTTGGCGAAATCATTCGGCATTTGGCGGGGGCGATAAAAAAACGGAACGGCATACCGAAACCATCACCCCTGCAAAACTCTTTAAAGCGGTGATGAATCGCATCCCGCCGACGGTGAACCCCGACATTCGCGAGCGTAACCGTCGCCTTGTTGACCATGCAATCCGCTTTCAGCCAACCGTCTTATGGATGGTCGGCGATAATACGGTGGTGTTACCTGACACGGTGCGCCAAATCAAAGAAACGACAGGGTGTAAAGTCATCTACAGTTGTGGCACCTCGCCGATTGTCTTCTCACACCCCATCGACCGCGCCGCCGCTTCCTTATATGACCTTGTGATTGCAAACGATTATTATCACGGCATCCAGTGGCTTGAACTGGGCGCAAAAAACATGGAATGTCTGCCCATTTCCGCCTGTGACCCCGACTTTCATCACCCTTATTCACTGACACCCCAAGAACAGACCGACTATCAATGTGATGTCGCTTTTGTCGGCACGCTGGTGCCAAATCATCTGTATGGCCGTCGCGTCAAAGCACTCGAAGCCCTGCAAGATTTTGACATCGGCATTTGGAGCGTGCATGAAGTTCCCGCCAGCTTACGTAAATTTGTACGCGGAAGCGCGCTCGGTGAAGACATGCTCAAGATTATGTCAGCCTCCAAAATTTGCCTGAACACCCATGGTGATTTCATGTTTTACGGGGGGAATTTACGTCTATTTGAAGTTGCAGGGGCGAAGGTCTGCCAGATCAGCGATGATTTACCCGGCACGCGCAAATGGTTTCCCGAAGTGGATGGCAAGCCGACGCTCATCAATTATCACAGCATGGACGACCTGCGCACAAAAGTCCGTTACTACCTTGAAAATGAGCAAGAACGTTTGGCCTTAGCCGAACATGCCCAAGCGCACGTCTATCAACATCACACCTATGATGTCCGCGCCGCCCGTTTAGACGAGCTTTTAGAGCAGATTGATAACGCATAACGCGCATGGGCATGTTCAAGTTTTATCAGGTCGCGTATATCCTATCATCGACAGCGCCCACCCTGTTCGGTAAACTGAACAGACGCATGTTGAGGAGTTTAGATATTGAGTAAGCAGTCCAACACCCCACCCCAATCCCGCTACGAAAGCACGCAAATGGCTTGGGAAAATATTTGGTCAGAAGCCAATATCGAAGTTGAACTTGAAGTCGTGCGTTCAACCCGTTCGATGCAGACGATCAATGCGTACCTGCCCTATTTAGATAAAAATGAGGCGGTGTTAGAAGCCGGAAGCGGTTTGAGCGCCGTCATCCTCACCTTGCGGGATATGGGCTATCGTGTCATCGGCCTTGATTATGCGCTCAACGCGCTCGAAACGTCCAAAGCCTATGATCCTCAACTTGACCTCACAGGCGGGGATGTTCACAAACTGCCGATTGCCGATAACAGCGTAGGCGCTTACCTGTCTTTCGGGGTGTTTGAACACTTTGAAACGGGGATGCAACTTCCCCTGCAAGAAGCGTTCCGCATCTTAAAACCCAACGGCACGCTGGTGATGACGATCCCCTACCCTAATCTGGTAAACCGCGCGGTTGCATGGCGCAGAAAAGCCAAAGGTCAAAGCGTCCTCACCGATGAAGATTTTTACGAAAGCACCTATACCCACACACAGCTCATTGACGAAATTCAGCGTGTGGGGTTCGAAACCTTATTGGTGAAACCCACCAGCCACGCCTACACCTTATGGGGGTTAGGCGGGCCGTTCCGCAGTCGTGGATATTACAAAACTTCCAAGTTGGCCGACACGTTAGGCACCGCCTTACGTTATACGCTCCCATGGGCGATGAATTTCATGACGCTCATCGTCGGACGTAAACCAAACCGCTAATGCCACAACTTTCGATTGTGATTGTAAATTACAACGCCAAAGAAGATTTACGGCGCTGTTTAGCTTCTCTGCTCAATACTCAGCTCTTGCCAGATGGCACATTCCCCGAAATCATCGTGGTGGATAACGCGTCAAGTGACGGCAGCGCGGCGATGGTCAAACAGGAATTTCCCATCATCAAGTTGATTGAGCCGAACAAAAATACATGGTTCTGTGGAGGTAACAACCTCGGAAGCCAAGCAGCGACGGGCGATTATGTCCTCTTGCTCAACCCGGATACCGTCGTCCCGCCAGATGCCCTCTTTACCATGATGGACTTCATCACAAAACATCCTGAGTATGCAGGGGTCACGCTCCAGTTGCGCTACCCCAACGGTGAGATTCAACGCACTTGTTCGCGCGCGCCGTCCTACCACTATCTCCTGCTCACACAAACGGTCTACGGTTTTCTGCGTCCGAACGCAAAAAAAGAAGCTGAAACTCATCACTGGTATGCAGGTTGGGAACGAGATCGAGATTTTGATGTCGCGGCTGTGCCCGGTTCATGCACGTTGGTCAAGCGTGAAGATGCCCATCTCGACGAAAACCTTCTGCTGTACTTCCCCGAAGATGACCTTGCCAAACGCTTTGATGGACGTTTATTCCGTTTCATCGCATCACCCAGCATCGAACATCGCGAAAAGTCGGTGACGCGCACCGCCCGCGCTTCCAGTATCTACTTTCGTGACCTCATCGCCTACACGCACAAACATCATGGCGTTGCTAGGGCAGTATTGATGTGGTTCCTTTCCCGCCCATTGCATTGGGGAATTCAACTGCGCTGGCTTCGCCGAAAACCGAACTAAAGTGGGTTACCCTTTAAAGAAGGGTTACAATCACGCGCTACACTTCACTTTATACCTATCAATAAGGGGACGGTTTATGGTTGCTATCGGACTGATGATTGAAGGTCAGTGGGGGCTTACATGGGAACGTTGGGGGAAACTGCTCGACCTCGCTGAACGACTCGGCTTTGATTGTGTATTTCGTTCAGATCACTACACCATTGGCCCACCTGACCAAGATTCACTCGAAACATTCGTCTCACTCACTTATGCGGCAGGCAATACTCAACGGATTGAGTTTGGCCCGCTGGTCGCGCCAACAACCTTCCGTCACCCCGCATTAACCGCCCGTATGGCCGCCGCAATTGATGACTTGAGCGGGGGGCGTATGGTGATCGGTTTAGGGACAGGCTGGCACGAACGTGAACACAAACAATTCGGCATCCCGTTTTATGACCAAAACACGCGTTATGAAATGTTGGAAGATGCGTTAGAAATCACCACCCGCCTCTACAATAGCGATACGCCTGTCTCTTACGATGGAAAACACTTCTCGCTGGATGAAGCAATCTTGTTACCGCGCCCCAAACGCGCAGGTGGCCCGCCCATCTTGATCGGCGGGAACGGCATGAAGCGCACCCTGCCCCTCGCCGCGAAATATGCCAGTGAATGGAATGGGGTGCATCTCAGCCCATCCGGTTTCCGCGAACGGAATCAACGCCTCACCGAACTGCTCGACGCGAACAACCGCCCACAATCTGCCGTGAAGCGCTCGTTGATGACCGAAATCATTTATGGGGTGGATGATGCGCAGTTGAAGGATAAGTTGAGCAAACAGGCAAACCCGCCAGATGACCGCCGTATTGTCGGGACGGCCAGCGCGGTCATTGATGCGTTAGGCGCTTATGATGAAGCGGGTGCCTCTCGCGTCATGTTGATGTGGGCTGACCAAGACGATTTAGAAGGTTTAGAACACCTCGCCTCCAACATCATCCCCCACTTTCATAAATAACCCGCGACAGTAATTGTCATCCTTATGCCCTGTTTCAGTGAGGGCATAAGGATTTTTTCATTTTTACATCACGTCGATAAAACGATTAACGACTCACAGGCAGGGCATTACAAGTCGCGCTGAGCGTTACAAACGCTACATCAATCCACCCGCGTTCGCTTTCATATTCTGCTTGCCACCATAGACCGTCTTCAGTCTGGGCAAAGAGTGAGATCGTCGTTGCGTATGGGATGACCAATAAGGTTTCCGAATCACCGTTAGGGGCTGTCCGCAAGCGCAGGTTGTAATTCACCACCGCTAAACACGGCGTTACTGATGTCGCTGTGGGTAACGGCGTTGGGCTGGCAAAACCAACACGGGTTGGGCGCGGGGTGGATGTCGGGCGGGGTGTGCGCGTCGCGCTCGGTTCTCTCGTCATCGTAGGCGTGGACGTAGAGGACGGCTCTGGGGTCGGCGTTGTAGTCGATACCGCTGGCGCATTCATCTCCACTTGGACAGGGGATGCAGTGAGCATCGATAAGAAACTAGGAGGTGTTGGTGACGGCGTGCCCGATCCGGTTTGAGAGCCAAGGCGCGCCAGTTCCATCAAGTCGCTGTTCACCGCTAAACGAATGAATGTCTCCACTTGGCTCAACAATAAAGCGGATTGTAACGTGCCGATTTCGCCGTTATTCGACGCAGTTTGGATCATCGTGCGCGTCACATCGACAATGCGCATGATGATAACCTCTAAATTGCCCCCATTTTCCGCAACGATGGATGAGAGCGAAACGCCCGCGTCCAGTAAGGTTGCCAATTCCACCTCATCCATCTGAATTTCTTCATTCAAGATGAAGCGTATTTGATTGAACAGCCCAAAGATGCGTTCCCGTATGCTCAGTTGTGCCGTTGGGGTGACCCCCGGTGCAAGGGTCGCGACAGGAGTTGTTGAGAGGTTCGCCCCTGCACTTTCACGCACCATGAAATACGCGGCGGCAAAGGGCACAACAAACGTGGAGAGAACCACCAAAATACCGCTGAAGAACCCCAGAACACCACGCGAAGCTCGTAACCGTTGCGGGCGAAACACCTCTAAAATGAGGATGAGAAGGCTCACGCCTAACAGAACGCCTGCGGCGATCAACACGCCTTGATTCACCAACCCATCTGGGGAAAATGTTTCTTCATCCCCTAAATGGTTAACGACCAGCGCGCCGACCAGTAAAAACACCGTGAGAAACGTCAACAACACATCCATGAAGCCGACTTTTTCACGTCGCAGTAACGTTTTGATCAAATTGTTCAACAAGAGCAAGAGGCCAAAAACGCCCCCTGCTCCCAAGAGTAAATAAGTGTCCAAAGTTTATCCCGCCGGAACAAAAGTGACTTCAAACATCGACATCCAATCTTTTCCGGTGATGAGAAAGGTGTCGGTTTCAGGCATATAGGCGATGCCATTCAAAACTTGAGATGTAGGTTGTAATTGTGCCTGCTGTTCAGGGGTTAATAAACCCGTCGCGTCGATGACGCTCGTCACCGCCCCCGAATCCATATCAATGGTCACAATTTGGTTAGTCTGGTAAACATTCGCATAGATTTCGTTACCTACACATTCCAACTCGTTCAGCGCCGCTAACGGTTGATCGTTCAAGGTCACAGGCAGTGTTTCGACCACCTCAAACGTGATCGGGTCGCGTTGGAATACGTAATTGGAACCGTCGCTCATCCAAATGACCTCACGGGTTTCGTCATAACATAACCCCCACCCATCCCCTGTGTAGAAGTACGCGCCCAACAAGTCAAAAGTTTCGACGTTATAGAAAAAAGCGTAACCTTCACGCCATGTGATTTGAATCAGTCGGTTGTCTACCAACGCCAACCCTTCCGCGAAAAACTGCTGTGGCAAGTTGACTTCACGCAGGGTTTCGCCCGTTGTAGGGTCAAGCTCCATCAAGCGAGATTCGCCATACTGCCCCGCACTTTGATACAGCGCGCCTTCATGCCAGACAAGCCCTTGTGTATATTCGTCGGTTCCGTGCGGAATTTCATGGATCACTTCCGGAACGAATACAGGGATATTTTCCATCGGCACAGTGGGCACTGTGACAGGAATCGGAGTTTGTGCAAACACAGACCCTACGCCTAAACTCATAACACTCAACGTGATAATGCCCAGACGACGTAACGGTTGCACGATCATGATACATCCTTTGTGAGATAGGTATTGGCAAGCTGTTTAATGTTAACGCCGTACCTACCTACTACGAAAGGGCAACCCGTTGAATGTCATCAAAGTTTAATATGCTGTGAAGGTTTTACTGACCTACGTCATCTAATCTGGAAAATAGAAATCACCCTTCCTGCACGTTGGATTCACATGGGGATTATATCTAACCGTCTCACAGGCAGTTTCTTATAGAATTCGGTATACTGCACTCAGTTTCGCTCATCACGTTAGGAGGCACACTTTGCCCACTCATTTACAAGACCTTGCGGTAAACACCATTCGCACCCTGTCGATTGACGCGGTTCAGAAAGCCAACAGCGGACACCCAGGGTTACCGATGGGGGCTGCACCGATGGCCTATGCCCTTTGGATGCGCTCGCTCAAACACAACCCACAAAATCCGCATTGGGCGAATCGTGATCGTTTTGTCCTCAGCGCAGGTCACGGCTCCATGCTGTTGTATTCCTTGTTATATCTCACCGGTTATGATGTCTCTTTAGACGAGATTAAAAACTTCCGTCAATGGGGAAGCATCACGCCCGGCCATCCTGAATATCACCTGACGCCGGGGGTCGAAACGACTACAGGGCCGTTAGGTCAAGGTGGGGCGAATGCCGTTGGCTTCGCTCTGGCGGAAGCGTTCCTCGCCAAATATTTCAACCGTCACGGCCATGATATTGTCAATCATCACACTTATGCTATCGTCAGCGATGGTGACTTGATGGAAGGCGTCAATTTTGAAGCGGCGGCGCTGGCTGGCTTATGGGGGCTGAATAAGCTGGTATTCCTATGGGACAACAATGAAGTCACCCTCGACGGGCGCACTGATATGATCTTCACGGAAAATGTCCTCGCCCGTTTTGAAGCGATGGGCTGGAACACCGAACACGTCGAGTTTGGAAATGATGTGGATGCGATCAGCATCGCCATCAGCAGAGCGTTGCAATCCACCGACAAGCCCACCATCATCAGCGTTCGCACGATCATCGGTTACGGCAGTCCCAATAAAGCCGATTCGCATGAAGCGCACGGCTCCCCCTTGGGCGTTGATGAAGTCAAGCTCGTCAAAGAAGCGTTTGGTTTCCCACCCGAAGAAACGTTTTACATTCCGGGTGAAGCATTGGAGCACTTCCGTTCCTCTGTCGAACGGGGCGAAAAACTCGAAGCGGAATGGAACGAAAAGTTTGCCGCCTATCAAACCGCATTCCCCGAACTGGCCGCTGAATTTACCAGCGCACTCAAAGGCGAACTGCCTGAAGGTTGGGACGCCGATCTGCCCGTGTTCGGGAATGAAAAACAAATCGCAACCCGCAACGCCTCGGGCACCGTTTTGAACGCCATCGCCGCCAAAATCCCTACCATGATTGGCGGGGACGCTGACCTTGCAGGCAGTACCAAAACGTTGATTAAAAACGCAGGCAACACATGGGGCGGGGTCGCCACTGAACGGAACATCCGTTTTGGCGTGCGTGAACACGGCATGGGCGCGATTGTGAACGGCCTCGCCGTACACGGGGGCATTATCAAACCGTACAGCGCAACGTTCCTCACCTTCAGTGACTATATGCGCCCCGCGATGCGCTTAGGTGCGTTGATGGGGATTCAGTCGATCTATGTGTTCACGCATGACAGCATCGGCCTTGGTGAAGATGGGCCTACCCATCAAGCAGTTGAACAAACCATGTCGTTACGCTTGATCCCAAATATGTTTGTTTTCCGCCCCGCCGACGCCAATGAAACTGCGGGTGCGTGGCGCGCTGCTATGTTGGCAGACCGTCCTTCCGTATTGATTTTCTCGCGTCAAGACCTCCCTGTCTTCACAGGTGATAACATTGGCGGGATTCCGAAAATTCATGAAGGGGTCGGGCGTGGGGGCTATATCCTCGCGGATAGCGAAGGTACACCCAGTGTCATTTTGATGGGCACAGGCAGTGAAGTGTCAATTGCATACGAAGCCTATCAACAGCTCCAAGCGGAAGGCATCAATGCCCGCTTAGTCTCACTGCCTTCATGGGAACTGTTCGACCAACAAGATGCTGAATACAAAGAATCGGTTTTGCCCTCAGCGGTGACCGCCCGCGTCAGCATCGAAGCGGGCGTGACAACGGGATGGCAGAAATATGTCGGCTCGACAGGCGTTGCGATTGGCGTCGATAAATTCGGCGCAAGCGCCCCGTATCAAAAGATTTACGAAGAATACGGCTTAACCAGCGCCCATGTGGTCGAAGCGGCAAAGTCACAATTGAAGTAACCCGTCACCCCTTCATAGGGTGATCTCATCAAGTTTTAAAAACAGGTCGCGTAAAAATTCCATCAAACGCGGCCTGTTTTTCTAAACCCAACGGGGACGTATAAGTGAAACTGTCAAAATCGTCTAATGAATAGAGGTCTTGGCTGAAATATAATGGACGCATAAAAGAAATTCTTTCTAAAGGAAATCACGATGAAATTAGCCATATCTTCAGATCATGCAGGGTTTTCATTAAAAGCCCATCTCGTTCAATTCCTGCTTGAACAAGGTCATGAAGTGGATGATCTTGGGGTGGATGCAGAAACCCCTTCAACCGACTACCCCGAAGCGGCGCGCAACGTCGCGCGGGCGATCCGTCAAAACACCGCCGAACGGGGCATCTGCGTGTGTGGCAGTGGCGTCGGCGTGGCGATCGCCGCCAATAAATTTGCTGGGGTGTATGCCTGTCTATGTCATGACACGTATACCGCGCATCAAGGCGTGGAACATGACCGCATGAATGTGTTATGTCTGGGCGCAAAAGTGATCGGAACTTCCCTCGCAGAAGAAATTGTGTTGAGCTTCATCAACGCCCAACCAATGGATGTAGATCGCTACGAACGGCGCTTCCAAATGGTCAAAGATTTTGAACAACATCACGACCCTAAATAGCTTCATGCGAACTGCCTAAAGAGAGCGGATTTTTTAATCTGTCACTGCTATGATACAAATCATTGAGTTCATTGAGGTTCTGATAACCTTTTCAGTAAGAGGAGTCTAAAATGGCGGGCAATCCCCCAGTAGATGTACAGCAATTTGGACAAAGTATTTGGTACGACAACATCCGTCGGCAAATACTGAAAAATGGTGAACTCCAACGCATGATCGAACAAGAAGGTATTTTGGGGGTCACGTCGAATCCCTCCATCTTTCAAAAAGCGATTGGCGCTTCGAACGACTACGATGACGCCATTGAGGATTTATTAGACCTCGATCCCTATCAAATCTATGAAAAACTCGCCATCGAAGACATTCAAAACGCCCTCGACTTGTTCCGCCCCACTTATGAACGAACCAACGGCGGGGATGGTTATGTCAGTTTAGAAGTTTCACCGCTCATCGCCAACGATACCGAAAGTACGGTTCAAGAAGCCAAACGTTTATACGAAACCGTCAACCGCCCCAATGTGATGATCAAGATTCCCGCCACAGAAGCAGGGATTCCCGCCATTGAAGAAGCAATTGCCGCAGGCATCAACATCAATGTGACGTTGATTTTTGGCGTAGAAAATTATGAACGGGTCGCAGAAGCCTATATTCGCGGGTTAGAACGTCGTGTTGATGCAGGTTTGGATGTCACGCAAATTGCATCTGTCGCCAGCTTCTTCCTCAGTCGTATTGATACCGCAGTAGACCGCGTCTTGGATAATAACATCCGCGCCGCCCAAGGCCGTGACGTCACGAAGGTTGCACTCAACAACAAACTCAAGGGCAAAGCCGCGATTGCCAACGCAAAATTAGCGTATCAAAAGTTCCAAGAAATTTTCTACGGCCCTCGTTTTGAGAAAGCCCGCACCGCAGGCGCGCGCCCTCAACGTGTGCTGTGGGCTTCAACCAGCACTAAGAACCCCGCCTACCCCGACACTATGTATATTGACGCGTTGATTGGCGCTGAAACCGTGAACACTGTCCCGCCGGACGCGCTACTTGCCTTCAAAGAACATGGGATGGTTGCGCAAACCTTAACCCAAGGCACCGATGAACTGGATCAAATTTTCACCGAGCTGGCCGAAGTTGGCATTGATCTCAAATCCATCACCGACAGCTTACAAGTGGATGGCGTCGCCTCTTTCAGCGACTCGTTCAATGCCCTACTCGACCAAGTGGATGCTAAACGTAACGTGCTGGCGACGGGGGTCTTCAAACAACAAACGCTCAATCTGGGCGCTCGCCAAGCAGAAGTTGACGCCGCGATCAAGACCCTCGATGCACAGCACGCCAATAAACGCATTTGGGAACACGATGGCACGTTGTGGAAGGACAATCCCAACGTCGCCACCAAGATCAACAACCGTCTAGGTTGGTTGGATACCAATACCACCATCGACTATGAGCGCCTCCACGCTCTGCAAGCGGAAGTCAAGAACAGCGTGATCACGGATGTGGTTTTGCTCGGCATGGGCGGAAGCAGCCTCGCGCCGGAAGTTTTATATAAAACCTTCGGCAACGCGGAAGGCTTTCCCAAACTGCACATGCTCGACAGCACTGACCCCGTTTATATCGCCAGCATCGAAAACGCGGTTGACCTCAACAACACGCTGTTCATCGTCGCCAGTAAGTCCGGCTCAACGATTGAAACCGCCTCGTTCTACGAATACTTCTACGAACGCACAGGCCAAAAAGGACAACAATTCATCGCGATCACCGATGGCGGTAGTGACCTCGAAAAATTAGGCCACGAAAAAGGCTTCCGTGAAGTCTTCGTAAACCCCTCAGACATCGGCGGACGTTACAGCGCGCTGAGCTATTTCGGCTTAGTGCCCGCCACCCTATTAGGTTTAGACCTGAATGCCTTGCGTGAAAGCGCCAAGCGGATGATGGTCGCCAATGCGGAGAACATCAGCTCGAACACCCATCCCGCCTTAATTCTTGGCGCGGTCATGGCGGTGTTTGCCCAAAACGGACAAGATAAACTCACGCTCCACACCAGCCCTTCGATCCACACCTTCGGGAACTGGGTAGAGCAACTGGTTGCCGAAAGCACAGGTAAAGAAGGGCGTGGTATTCTGCCTGTTGTGGGCGCGACCATCGGCAAACCGCACGATTATTCTACCGACCGTTTGTTTGTTTACTTGCGCCTTGAAGGGGATGATAACGACGCCACCGACAACGGCTTGCGCGTCTTAAAAGAAGCAGGACACTCGATGGTGACGCTCAACCTGAACTCAAAATATGATTTAGGGGGCGAGTTCTTCCGTTGGGAATATGCCACAGCAGTCGCGGGCAAAGTATTAGACATCAATCCCTTTGATGAACCCAACGTGACCGAAAGCAAACAAAACACGTCACGTTTGCTGGAATACTACCAAGCGAACGGGAAACTGCCGGAAACAAGCCCTATCGCCACCGACGAGACGGTGAGTTTGTACGCCGACAGCAAAACCACCCAAGTATTAAAAGACCTGTGCAAACATCATCACTTTGATGCAAATTCACTGGTGGAATTGATCGCGGCACAAATCAACGTGACCGAAGCGGGGGATTATTTCGCGGTGTTAGCCTATGTTCCGCAATTTGATGACATCACCGAATCATTAGAAGAAGTGCGTCGTCGTTTACGTCATGTCACCCGCCGCGCAACAACGATTGGTTTTGGCCCGCGCTTCTTGCACAGCACAGGTCAACTGCACAAAGGCGGGGCAAACAACGGAATTTTCATCCAAATCACCACCGATCATGAAGGTGATCTCGCCATTCCCAACGCGCCCTATACTTTTGGCACGCTCAAAGCCGCCCAAGCAGCAGGTGATCTTGAAGCCTTACAAAGCAAAGACCGTCGCGCGTTACGTCTCCATATTCAAGGGGATGTGATCGAAGGCTTGCAAAAACTGCTCAAGGCGATTGACCTTGCGGGCGAACGTCGCGTTTAGCCTGCGTTAGAAACTGATCTTCTAAACCAGTCCTTTATCTGTTATAGATAGATGGCTGGTTTTGATTTTGAGTTCACGTAAGAACCTACGTAAAAAAATCATCAGAAATCAGTGGGTCTCTATAGACATTCAAATTGAGGGTGCTGTATCATTAAAGATGATTCGGCATATTTACCACTTGTTCAACCACTTTTATATTTGAGATTGAGGGATTGCGATGCCCGTTTATACCTATCGCCGTGAAGACGGAAGCACATTTGATCTGCGTCAGAAATTTTCTGATGACGCACTCACAGTTGACCCAGTCACAGGCCAAAAAGTTCAACGTATTGTCCAAAGCGCTGGGGTCATTTTCAAAGGTTCTGGTTTTTACATCAACGATAGCAAATCTAAAAATAGCGCTGGACTTACCACCAAAAAGTCAGAGACCAGCTCTAGCGATACCACCACGCCAGCCAGTGATGCCTCTGCTCCAAAAACAGAAGCACCTACCCCTGCGCCAGCGAAAACCGAACCTGTAAAATCAACCGCGACCTCGACGGCAGCAGACTAGACGCTACGCCAAACCAGTCCCGTTTTTGATCAAATAAAAGAAAAAGACCTTCGCAAAATTGCCAGAAGGTCTTTTTGTATTGATATTTAAATCACCGAGATGGGAATCACATCACCAAGCGTAAGCTTCTGGTGCTGCTCCACCCGGCCCGGGCCAAATTTCATCTAAGGTCTTGAGTTGATCTGCGCTCAATTTGATCTCGAGTGAGTGCAAATTGCCGTCAAATTGTTCGTTCGTGCGCGGGCCGATGATCGGCGCGGTGACGCCGGGCTGATGCAGTAACCACGCCAGCGCGACATCCGCAGGTTGTTCGCCAATTTCAGCGCAGAAGGCTTCATATTTTTCAAGTTGAGGGCGATATTTGTCTACTTCTTTTTGACGATGTTCTTCCGCGCGACGGCCTTCTTCAATCTTCTTGAGGATGCCCCCCAACAAACCGCCCGCCAAAGGACTCCAAGGAATCACACCGACGCCATAATGGATCGACGCAGGAAGCACTTCCAGTTCGATCATTCGGTCTTTGAGGTTATACAAACTTTGCTCGCTCACCAAGCCTAAGAAAAAGCGGGCTTTGGCGGCTTCGTTGGCTTGGGTGATATGCCAACCCGCAAAGTTACTACTGCCCACGTAGATCACCTTGCCTTCCCGCACCAATTGTTCCATCGCCTGCCAGACTTCTTCCCATGGGGCTTGGCGGTAAATATGATGCATTTGGTACAGGTCGATATAATCCGTTTGTAAACGGCATAAGCTGTCTTCACAGGCTTTGCGAATATGTAGGGCAGATAATCGGCTTTGGTTCGGCCAGTCGCCCATGTCCCCATACACTTTGGTGGCTAAGACCACTTTTTCACGTCGTCCGCCCCCTTGCGCCCACCAGCGCCCGATGATATTTTCAGTAATGCCTTCGCCTTTTTTACGGCCATACACGTTCGCAGTGTCAAAAAAATTGACGCCTACATCTAACGCATGATCCATAATGGCATAGCTGTCGGCTTCGGTGGTGTATGGGCCAAAGTTCATCGTCCCCAAACATAAACGGCTGACTTTTAACGCAGTTCTGCCTAAATAAGTGTATTCCATGAAACGATCCTTTCTATAAACACGCTTGCTCTTTAAGTGTACTCTTTCCCTGTACGCAAGGAAACCTACGTCGAGGTTTTTACTTTACCCATTCGTCAGAATCTAAAATGATCGTCACAGGCCCATCGTTATGGATTTCGACGTGCATCATCGCCCCAAACACGCCAAACCCAATCGCAGATACCCCTTCAGCTTGCAAACATTCACCGAAATACTGCACCATCGGCGCGGCTTGGGCAGGTGACGCCGCATCAATGAAACTGGGGCGACGCCCACGACGCATATCTGCATACAGGGTGAACTGTGAAACAACCAGTACCCCACCGCCAACATCTAACAAGGATAAATTCATCTTACCCTCGGCATCTTCAAAAACACGCAGATGAGCCGTTTTCTTCGCCATCGCTTCTACAATGGCGTTGGTATCCTCATGGGTGATGCCCACGAGGGCCACGTATCCATTTTCGACACTACCCATTATTTTCCCTTCAACCGTCACACTGCCTTTGCTTACCCGTTGTAAAATGACGCGCATCATTTCCTCGCAAGAAACTGATAATCCAGATAATATTTCCCAAGATTTCCCAAATAAATCCCAAATTAGGCGAAGGTCGTAGTTGAACCTTATGCGTTCAACAGTACAATAGCATAACTGTAAGGAGATGATTGATGGCCGACAGCCTGTTTGATAATCGCTATCGTTATGACCATATCTATCCCCGTGGGCGTTCAGGGGAAACCCTTCGTGCCGTTGATACACAGGACAATAACCGCCCTGTTGTGATCAAACGTCCAGCTTCTAATGATGCGCCACCGATCCGTTCTGGGCAAGAAGTGAGCATCTTGAACGAGCGTAAAGCCCTCACCCGTCTCGCTGGGCATCCGTCCCTTACGGCGTTATTGGGAACCGGACAATTTTATATCGGTGGCATGGTGCACCAGTATATTGTCCTCGAACGCGCTGAAGGGGTCATCCTCGCGGATGAAGTTTTAGAACTCGCCAAGCGAAATGAACGTATTCCCGAATTAGAGCTTTTGGTCATCACCGACCAACTGTTAGATTTGCTCATCACTGCTCACAAACATGACATTGTCTATAACGATGTTGATGCAAAACATCTTTTTTGGAACCGTGACACGTATCATCTCAAGGTGATCGACTGGGGAAACGCCGTCTTTTTAGAAGGCGATGAAATCACCCCTCAAGGCATCAGCCGTCAAAGTGATGTCTTCCAAGTCGCCGAGATGATGTATTTTGTGCTGACCGGTGGCGGGCGCATGGATGTTCCACGCGACGCCAACGAAATGTTCAGCCTCGACTTTGGGGAAGATGATAACCGTCTTCATTCCAAACTGAAGTCGATCCTCACCCATGCGGGGCATCCTAACCCACGTTACCGTTATAAAACGCTGGAAGAACTGCGTAAAGATTTACAAGAATACCGCGCGCCCATCGAGCGCGACCGTGACACGGCCATTCATCGAATCAATGAGCGTCTGCGTCGTGACCTCAGCCGTGATGAACTGCTGTCCCTGCTGGTCAATATTGAGGAAACCCTCACCCGTGACCCGGGCTTCCCCAACGCACGCGCCGCCCATAAAGAAATTCAAGACCGCTTGAACGATTTGGAAGTGGCCGCCGACCTCGATGCGACGCATATCTATCTTGAAAACGGACATTGGGGACGGGCGGTATCGCTTTTAGAAGAATTATGGCCCCGTGCACGGGGCGAGATGAGCACGCTCATCGCGCTGTTGTTGGACTGGGCGAAACTGCTCCAAGAAAACCAGATTCAACCGACCCCGCCCGCGGTCGTCGAAGCCATCGACTTTGTGTTTGAAAACGAAGGCGATCAAGCCGCGTTGGTGTTGATGACCCACGGCGTAGAAAATATGCAAACCCGCGCTGTGCAATTTTTATTAGCAGAGCGTATTTCGGCACATGCGCCGGGGATTTTGCTCTTACAACCGAACGTGTTCCGCCTCAAACTCGCGTTAGATCAGCTTGCGGGTGAAGGCGCGTCCGTGCGTGACCCACAAGCACAAATTGCCGATATCGATCATTCGATTGAACAACTGGGTCAAAGTCCTGAAGTGACGCCCGCCACTTTGCGGGATGGCTATCGCAAAGTGGTAGACCGCTTAAACACGCTTGCTACTACCCTTGAACAACTGCGCGATCAGTATGGGCTACCGAATCGCAAACTACCTCTCTCTGCATTAGAACGGGCGACGATTGCGGCTATGTCCCTAGCGGATAATATGCACGTCGTCGGCAAACTTGCGGTGAGCAGTCCACGCGAAGCCTTAAGCGCCCTTGAAAGTAGTCGGCAAATTGCCCCGACAGCAGTCACATGGGAACACATCACCGCGCTGTTAGATCAACTGTATGACATCCTCGCACGCGCCGAAAAATATGTCCCCAGCGCGGATGGTTCAGATATTGATTTATGGTTAACGACGACTGCCACCACGTTACACCCCTTTGCCCATCAACTCTTTGATGAGGGGTTAGCTCAACTCATTCGGGGGTTAGATACCGCTCAGCGTCAATGGCACAATTACGCCAGCGCGGTCATTCAGGGGAATAAAGTCGGCGCGACGCAATCCTTGACACAAGCCTCTGAACTGCTCCAAACCTTCAGCCCCGGGCTGGCGAATTGGTTCAGCCAGTTGACGGCGATTGTGAATGGGGCAAACCATGTAGAGCGCCATTCCCTTCATGGTGCTTTAGGGCGTGCCCTCGCGGATGGTTGGGAAGCCTTTGATCGTGGTCGCTTATTAGATGCGGAACGCTTAGGCATCCAAGCCTACGAAGCCTCTCGCGATGAAGACAGCAAATTTGCCTCCAGTCGCCTGCGTGACCTGACACAGTTTGTGCGTGAATGGGTCGAACGCAGTGGCATCAGCGACAATAACCGCACCCAAGCCCTGCTCAAGACTATTGACGGCATGTTCACCGCCGACGAGCTGACTGTACGCAACAACTTCACAGGGCAAATGCCCAGCCAAGAAACATATCTCAAAGCTATGAGCAAAGGCTTGGTCGATCAATATGCTAAAACCAGCAGTGGCGCGCTGAGGGTATTGTTCGTCTATTACGTCTTATTATCGACGGTGGAAGCGCAAACTGACAATATCGAGGAACACGTTTTTTGGCGTGAAGCTGCGCTCAAAACATTAGGGGACAATTCGTTAAAACACCCGATGATGCGCACGCTGGATGAATTTACCATCCGCCGACGCGACTTATTCAACGCCGCGCAAACGATCAACCGTATCAATAACTCAGAAGCCCTTGCGGAATTGGTCAACATTCGGCATGGGTTAGAGAATAATCCGCAGTCGCGCATTTTATCCCCTGCGGCCTATAGTATTCGTGAATTGGAAAATGCCCTGCGCGATTGGTCAGAAGCAGAGTTTCGTGCCGCCGGCATCAAAATTGAGAATGCCATCAAAGGTATTGAAGACACTGAAACACACGGTCAAATCAGCCTAACCGCCTACCGCGCTTTCTTGATGGAACTTCTGAGCATTTCAGCTAAATTACATGCCGAAACCAATCACGCACGGCAAATGATCGCCAGTAACCCTGCCGAACCACCCCGCGAACTGCGCAATTGGCATCATCGCATTTATGAGACGACAGGCGAAACATTAGGCTACGAATACACAACACAAATGCGCGCGTGGTTAGAAAACTATGATGCCTTTGTTCAGTTGTATACCAACCGCAACCTGCGCCGTAGTGCCAAACTGGTCAAGTTCACCGAGCTGTTTAACACGGCGAATATTGACCGCAACCCCGCCTATCCGTTGTTCCGCCACTGGTATACGATCATCAACGATATGACGGAGTTTCCCGCACCGCCCACCGACGACCCCACCCCATATATCGACGATCTGGCGGAAGAAGAATTTGTCAGCGCGTTACCCCCTGCTCAATCAACGATTGCGCAGACACCCGCAACATCTCAAAAAGCGCCATCCTCTCCACTGGATGAAACAGACGATGATGAAGATGATGATGACCCACCCAAACGCGGGAAATTCCCGTTTTTCATCGTGGGGATTTTAGCGATTCTGCTGGTGGGCGCGGGAATTTTTGCCATCAATTCTTTGAATAACACAAACGCCTCTCAAGGCGATGGGACACCCGACACGACCGCCGTCGCCTTCACAGGGGATGAAACCCCTGAAGTCACCCAAGCCGTTGAAGGGGTCGCGACGGAAGACACCAATAACATTTCAGACATCACCAGCACGCCGTCTGTGATCGCTGTGCTGGCGACGGTAGCCGAACGCGGGCCAGTCACCGCGACATCAACGCGCACGCCAACCGCCACAAATACCCCCGAAGACACGCCCACGCCGACGGAAACGCTCACCCCATTACCCACAGACACGCCGTTACCTTCTGCGACACCCCTGCCCACCTTGCCGCCAGATGGCCTGCATGGACGGCAGAACTTGATCGGCTTAGCGGGGAACTTGCTCAACTCACCTTGGACTGAGGATGAATTTAGTCCTAGTGAAGACCCGACGGTTTGGCGACTAGGACGGGGCACTGCACTCGACGCAAATATCTTAAGCATTGCTTTAGATGCAGATACCTTAGAATCACAGTATGGAGCAAATTCAGCAGGTCGCATCATTCGCATGGAAGCAGAACTGAGCTTAGTGACCTTTAACCCTCCGCTCCTGATTGATGATGAAGTGTTCTTTGGGGTCGAGCTTCGTTCACAAGACGATGCCGATATAAACGCTGGTTTACAAATCAACTTAGTTGAGCAAGGGGTGATTAATATTGCACAGATCGCAAATACTCAACTCACAGGGGTGAGCCAACAAGGAAACTCGGCAACCAATCTATCCTTTAGGTTAGAACGCAACCTAAATACAGGCGCGGTGACGACTTATTTAAACGATCGTCAAATAGGTGAAGAAATTCCTTTTGTGGGAATGGATGCACTCATTCAGCCAATACTGTTTGTAAAAGATGGGGGTGTCATCATCCATGTTCTTCAATGGAGCGTGACGCTTAGGTAAAAATACAGCACATCTATACGCATACTCTAAAGAAAAACACGGGAAGTCTATTTATAATAATGGTAGAAACAGTTTCTATATCAACCAATACAATGAATTTATCAACATTGAGTGAAATAAGCATCCTTATTGTAGATGATGAGTTTGTCAACCGAACGCTCTTAGAGCGCATCCTTGAAAAAGATTTTGCTGTGACCACAGCAAGTAATGGGCAAGAAGCATTTGATCTGATCAAGAATCAATCCTTCTCACTCATCCTCTTAGACATCAATATGCCCATCATGAATGGGTATATGTTTTTAAACCAGTTCCGTAAACTCCCTGAATACACGGACACGCCGGTGATCATTATTTCGGCGCGCGACAGCCAAGAAGATATTGTTGAAGGGCTTCGTAACGGCGCAAACGATTACATCACCAAGCCCTATAACCTCGATATTATGCGCGCGCGGATTCATACCCAACTTGAGCGTAAGCAGATTTATGACTCGTATAAATCCACGATTCAACAGCTCAAAGTTGCGCAGGACTTACAACAAAACTTCTATCGTATTGTCACCCACGACCTCAAAAGCCCGTTGAGTAATTTACGCATGGCGCATTATCTACTGCGCGAAACCATCCACGATAACCCCGCGGCAGATTCACTTCTCGAGAATATGGAGCACATCTTGCGAGACATGCAAGAAATGCTGCGCGTGTTCATCGAAATGTCGGCCAAAAATGATAATAAAGTTGCCTATGACCCCGAGACGATTTCAGCCCATGAGCTGACGCTTGAAGTCGTAGAACGGTACAAACTCAGCGCGGCACAAAAGAATATGTCTTTTGAAATTCTAGGAAGTGATGGCTATTTAGTCGCTGACCGTCAATTGTCCAACCAAATTATTGATAACTTGGTCAGCAACGCCATCAAATACAGCCCATATAACAGCATGATTCAAATCCTCATCGAAACGCTTGATGAGTTCATCCGTATTCATGTGATCGACCAAGGACCGGGGATTCTTGCAACGGAACGTAATAACCTATTCCAAATGTACAGCCAAACCAGTAACCAACCCAGCGGGAATGAAGCCAGCACAGGGTTAGGCCTATGGATTGTGAAGCAGTTTAGCGAAGTACAAGGCGGAAATTTTGGCGTTGAATTCCCACAAGCAGGCGGTGCTGATTTTTGGGTTGAACTGCCCATCTCCAAAAATTAATACATGTTTACGGCAAAGTCGGGCGTTTTAAAAACAACGCTGACCGTGTAACTTCGATCACTACCACGTTGTGTTGGTTGCGCCCACGATGGATGAGCGTCACAATGCCACAATCTTGACGGGATTTACTTTCGCGCTTTTGTAAAATCTCAGTTTCGACATACACCGTATCCCCATGAAATAACGGCTTCGGGTGAACGACGTGTTCATAGCCTAAGTTTGCGATGATCGTCCCTTGCGAAAGTTCGCTGACGGTTAAACCCACAACTAGCCCTAACGTGAAAATGCCATTCACGATCCGCGTGCCAAACTCGGTTTTAGAAGCAAAGTCTTCGTTGATGTGAAGCGGTTGGGTATTCATGGTCAGCGTGGAAAACAGCACATTGTCCATCTCTGTAACGGTGCGCCCCAAGCTGTGCTGAATCACATCACCCACGTTTAAATCTTCGTAATATTTCCCTGCCATAATAAATTTTTTCCTCTCAATAAGTTTCTTAACAATCATTCACAATAGGCTCATGATCATCTTAGTTTGATATTTTAAATTGAGTAGTAACTTGGCAAGCTCCATAATTTGAGAATGAGCATCAAGCATGTGATTGAACAAATTATTGCCGAGTGTATGGGTCTAACAGATTATTGTAATTAATCTGCACCCGTCTATTAAAGACTGACCTGAGTATCTCCCCCTTACTCAGGTCGGTCTTTTTTTATGGCCTATATAAAAAACAGCCTGTGTTTACACAAGCTGTTTTTGTTTAAAAAGATCACTGCCCGAGTGGGACAAAGTTCGGGTCAGGCGTGAAGATGGGCGCCACCTGTGCGTTCGGGTCGGGCGTGGGCGTCGCGTTGGCACATTGGTTTGCCGCCGTATTGTATTTACCATCAGCCACACCGCTGGCAAACACCCCGCGTGCAAGCTGATATTGTCTTGCCGCCGTACAACTATCCCCAGACCCTAAATAGGCGTCACCATTACGCACATAATAACCATATAAGGCTTCACGCGCAGGGGTGTAATAACGACCGTTCGGCCCTAAGTTGATGATCTCTTGTAGCTGTGCAATCGCGTTCGGGTTTCCCGCCGCCGCGCCTGCGCTGGCGGTCAAATACAATTGGGCGGCATAGCGCTCGTAACTTAAAGAACCGCTCAACAAGCCCAGGTCTTCGGCTTGGTTCACGATGAGGTTGGCGGCGGCAGGTTGGTTACTTTGATACAACTGCATCGCGTAATCATTCAATGCGCGTCCCAACATCGACTGAACTGTATTCCGTTCAAATGTCGCATCTAACCCGCTGATCGCATTCAAATAACGGATGGCGTTTTGGTAATCGCCTGTATTTAAGGCGATCTCGGCTTCTTGTAAAAGTCCTGCCAAATTTTGCCCGTTCCCACTGGTGACAGGGGTAACCGCATCTTGTACAGCGTCGGCAGTCACTTCTACAGCTTCGGTCACTTCTTGCGTTGGCGTGGGTGTAAATGTCGCGGTCGGTTGGTTTGCTTCGTATAACGCTGTCCCCGTGAGGATCAGTTGTTCGATGCCAAACACGCCGGGGGTTAAAGTAGCGAGATATTGCAAACGCGCATCCAAAAACACCAGATTATTCATCTCAATGTCAGTGGGGATGCGTTCGATCTGTTCGTTGATAGCGAAATTTTGGGTTTGTGTGGCGATGGTGTTTGCTTCGCGCTGTCCGCTTGTCCAACCTGCGGCGGCTGAAAGGGCAACAATTGCCAACGACATCAAAAGCAAAACAAACGTAATCAGGCCGATCATCCGACAACCTGGCCCATTCGGGGTGACCTCTTCATCATCCCCAGAGAAAGGTACGCCGGGCTGAATGTTGATTACACGCGGTTGAGTATCATCTAATTGGATTTCGTAAGTCATAATACTTTCTGCGGCGTACAACCCTCAAAACAACAAGAATTGTCGCGTAAGTTTTCTCAGAAACACCTCATCTAATTATTACGAGGCGCGGTCATTATATAAGACCAGAAAGGCGATGTACAGCATAGCCCGATGCTGTTCTATACACGGCTCTAAATTCTCCCTATAATGACACGAACACAATGAAGTACGCCTTCAAAGCATTCTATTGAACGCAAGAATGAGGACCTATGTTTACCCAATGGATTGAAGAATTGCACCATAACGATGCCGCAATCCGTTTAAATGCGGCGCAAAAATTAGGGGATGCCAAAGACGAACGAGCTGTTCAACCCCTGATCCAAAAATTAGAAGATACGAACGCCAAAGTTCAGTATGCAGTCTTCGCGGCGTTGGTCAAACTGAGTGCCTCACAAGCGGCCCCTCATATGATCGAACTGCTGTACAACAACCGTAACAGCAAACTTTGGGGTTTGCTCAAACTGGGCATTGGCTTGCGTTTACGCGCGGGGCTGTTAGGGTTGATCGCCAGTGGCGATACCCCACTTGCCAACCGGTTGATCGAAATTTTGGATGACCAAACACTCGAACTCGAAGAACGCGCCTTCTTCGCGCGTATGTGGGGACGTACACAAGACCCACGCGCCGTAGAAGTGATGATCGACACCTTACAAAATCACCCCGAAGTGATGCAAGGTGCCGCCGCAGAAGCGTTAGGCTATCTGGGTGACATTCGCGCCATTGATACGTTGATCGCCAGTTTACAAACCGTCGATAGCGATCAAATTCGCGAAGTCTGTGCGGAATCGCTCGGCCGTCTCGGTGATGAAAAAGCCGTCGATGCGCTCATTATGGCGCTCAAAGATGAAAACGAATGGGTAAGACGTGCCGCCGCTGTTGCCTTGGGTGACCTCGGTCATGCCCGCGCCGTTGAACCGCTCAGCAATCATCTTCACGATGAAAGCCAATTGGTTCAGGATGCGGTGTTTGATGCCCTCAAGAAACTGAGCACCGGCAGTTTTAACACCATTCTCTAACCCCTTGAAAATGTATTGCACCCGCTCGGCGAATTGACGCAAAACCCTGCGCAGTTTGTCGGGCGGCGTTGTTTTCGTGTGACTTGACATGGCGGGCGATAAACGTCTAGCGCGTTAATCTAATCACATTCGATGCTATTTCAGGTCGGCATGGATTCAACTTCTCCATGCCGACCTTTTTTTCTATCAAAACCTCTCCACTTCATCCCATAAATACAATTTCTATCATGATTTATATGTGAAATGATTCACAAATAACCCAGAAAAACTTATACTATAAGTATTCGTATGAAATAGACATCAAGGGATGGATGTCATGACAGTACAAAACCAGCATCGGACAGTGATTATTGGTGGCGGGTTTGGTGGGCTTACGACAGCCAAACATTTAAATAAAACGAATACACACGTCACGCTCATTGATCGTCGTAATTTCCATTTATTCCAACCCCTGCTCTATCAAGTCGCGACGGGGGCGCTCTCGCCTGCGAATATCGCTGCCCCGTTACGCGCAGTCCTCAAACGTCAGAAGAATACCGAAGTGTTATTAGGCGAAGTCCGCGCGATTGACCCCGCCTCTAAAACCCTGCAACTTGATGATGAAACAATCCCCTATGATACGTTGGTGGTTGCTACAGGGGTTGCGCCTCAATATTTTGGCAATACGAGTTGGGAAGCCCACGCGCCCAGCCTGAAGACGATTGAAGAAGCCACCGCCATTCGCGCCCAAGTCCTGTCCGCGTTTGAAGTGGCTGAGCGGGAAATTGGCAAGCGCGACATCCAGCCTTACTTGACGTTCGTCGTCATCGGCGCGGGGCCTACAGGTGTTGAGCTGGCAGGCGCATTAGCCGAAATTTCACAGCACACGTTACAAAATAACTTCCGACGTATCGACCCCGCGAATGCGCGCATTATCTTGATCGAAGCGGGGCCGAGAGTGTTACCATCATTTCCAGAATCGCTCTCTGAATATGCCAAACAAGACCTGATCAAGATGGGCGTCGATGTCCAAGTGAATACAAAAGTATTGGACATTCGCGAAAACGAAGTGATTGTACAAACGCCACAGGGCGAAGAAAGCATCACAACAGAGACAGTGTTATGGGCAGCGGGGGTGAAAGTCAACGGTTTGGGCAAACAACTCGCAGAGGTCACCGACGCACCGGTTGACCGTATGGGTCGGCTGATCGTAGAGCCTGACCTCAGCCTGCCGAACATGCCCGATATTTATGTCATTGGGGACCTCGCTCACTTTGAACACGGCGAAGAAGCGCCTCTACCCGGCTTAGCCCCTGTCGCCATTCAACAAGCGCACTATGTGGCGAAAGCGATCCACGCAAAGCTCAACGGAACGCCACATAGCGAACCTTTCAAATATTTCGACAAAGGGACGATGGCGACTATCGGACGCGCGTCAGCGGTAGTTAATACGCGCTGGTTCAAGCTGACGGGGTTCTTCGGCTGGCTGACGTGGCTGTTCATTCACCTGATGTATATTGTCGAGTTTGAGGCGCGCACGTTGGTGTTATGGCAGTGGGCATGGAATTACCTCACCCGCAACCGCGCCGCGCGTCTCATCACGGGTGAAAACAGGGTGGAAAACCAACCCGCCCAAATCGTACAAGAAGCGGAGGGTATGTTTTTATAATGCCCACCTGTTCATTCTGACCGAATTCGTGTACAACAATATCAAGTAGTGAGGGCGCAGTTTTCTGCGCCTTCCTGTTGTACAGCTTGGAATATTTAGGACGTAGACATCTTATGCGGCGATGGGTTCAATGTGCAGTTCTTCTCGTGATGAGCAGTGGTATTGGGGCGTGTACCATCAATGTTTCGACACCCCAAGCGTTTAACGCCACAGCGATTATTCAACCCAGTTTCACCCCTACGGAAATCATCCCAACCGCGACCGAAACGCTGGAAAATACCGCGACGGCGAGCGCAACCCCGACCCTCACGCCAACCCCTACGCCGATCTTTACCGACACGCCCTCACCAACACCGACACCAGAAGGCACCCAAGCTTTATTCACATTAACGCCTGCATCAGCTCTCAATAACCCACCCGAACACAGTAGCCCCCCCTTAACGCCAGTCCCAACCGATGGCTGGTCATGTGGAGATTTTCCCTGCGCCGACGACATCGACGGTTGGCTTGAACGGATTCAAGTGCCTTCCGGTTATCAAGTTGAATTTCTAGGGCGTTTCCCCGGACAAGTACAGCAAATCACCTACGGCGGGGATGGGCGACTGTATGCAACCGTCTTAGAGAACGGAACCCGCATCGGCGCGGTATATCGTTTGATGGAAACAGGCGCTGTAGAACGCTATGCGGGTGACTTTTATTCCCCGTTAGGCATCGTGGCACAACCCGGAACCAATGCGTTTTACGTCACCGCGCGCATAGCACCAATGAGTGGGGGCGCATTATGGCGCATCCCTGAAACGGGGGGCATTGTAGAACCTGTTTTTAGTGACTTGCCGTGTTGCTATCAACTGATTGATAACCAGCCCAACGGCCTCATCTTTGGCAATGATGGCTATCTCTATATGGGCGTAGGCTCGCTCACCGACCGCACCGAACCGCTTGCAGGTCGCGCGCAAGGGTATCAAGAGGTTCAGCCATACGAAGCATCGATCTTACGGGTTCAACCGCACACGGGCGAAATCACCGAATTTGCGACGGGCATCCGCAACCCCTTTGATATCACGTTCACCAGCAGTGGCGAAATGTACGTCACCGACAGCGGTCTCATCAGCGGGATTGGTGACCGTCTCTTGAGGGTGCGCGCAGGTGAATATTTTGGCTGGCCTTATTATCGTGATCGCGGTTGTGAGGATTGTCAGCTCACGCCCAACCTCACCATTCAACCCGACCTGCTCACCTTAGCGGAACGGTCACTACCGCGCGGGCTGGTCGCTTATCAAGGCCAGATGTTCCCCGCCAACACCTTCGACACGCTGTATATCGCGCTGTGGAATAATATTGAAGGCGGTCAGCAGATCGTGCATGTCGTCCCTTCAATCGTGGGCAATGGCTATGTGCCTGAGCCTTTCATGACGGGGATCATCCGCCCGATTGATGTGACCGTCGCCCCTGATGGCGCGCTGATAGTCGCTGATTATGTATATGGGCATATTTGGCGCGTAGTCTATGTGGGGAATTAAGACATTCAAATTTACACGACACGCCAAGCGCGTGTTATACTGGCACTGTTAATTCAGCGCACCCATTAACCTGAGATGGAATCCTCATGACTGGACTTACCGACCTTACGCTCACCGAAGCGTTAGAGAAACTTCGCAAACGTGAAGTTTCCTCAGTTGAACTTACACAAGCAGCATTAAACCGCATTGATGCTTTAGATTCAACCATCCAAGCCTTTTTAACCCTCACACCAGAACGCGCCATCGCCGATGCACAACGGGCAGATGCCGCCCTTGCCGAAGGTTCGGATCAAGCGTTATTAGGCGTTCCGCTTGCCATTAAAGATGTGCTTTCGACCAAAGACATTGAAACGACTTGTGGCGCAAAAATCCTTGAGGGGTATACCCCTGTCTATACAGCGACGGCTGTAGAGAAACTCGAAGATGCGGGGATGGTGATGTTAGGCAAACTCAACATGGATGAGTTTGCGATGGGATCGACTACGGAAAGCTCGGTGTATCATCCCACCGTCAACCCTTGGGACATCGAACGTGTGCCGGGGGGTAGCAGCGGTGGAAGCGCTGCCGCAGTTGCCGCCAACATGGCTTATGGCACGCTCGGCACGGACACAGGCGGAAGTATTCGCCAACCCGGTGCCTTCTGCGGAATTGTCGGCTTGAAGCCCAGCTATGGACGTGTCTCGCGCTATGGCTTGATCGCCTTTGGTTCATCGCTCGATTGTGCAGGGCCGATGGCACGCACGGTAGAAGACACCGCGCGTCTTTTACAAGTGATTGCAGGTCATGACCCGAAAGACTCCACCAGCATGGACCTGCCTGTGTCGGACTACGTGAGCAAACTCACGGGCGACATCAAAGGTTTACGGATCGGCGTTCCGAAAGAATATTTCATCGACGGTGTAGAAGCCGACATTGACCAAGCCGTTCATACAGCCATCGACCAGCTCAAAGCCTTGGGCGCAGAAATTGTTGAGGTCAGCTTGCCTCATACTGATTATGCCCTGCCCGTCTACTACATCATTGCGCCTGCCGAAGCCAGCGCCAACCTCGCCCGCTTTGATGGCATCCGCTTTGGCCCACGTATTGAAAAAGGCGAAATGTGGCCGACCTATAAAGCCACGCGTGGTTTGTTCGGGCCGGAAGTCAAACGTCGCATCATGCTTGGAACGTATGCTCTTTCGGCAGGTTACTATGATGCGTATTACGGCAAGGCTCAGCAAGTACGCACGCTCATCAAGCGTGACTTTGATGAAGCCTTCGCCAACGTAGATGTCATCGCCACGCCGACCACACCCAAGACCGCGTCCAAGTTTGGCGAAAACGCCGACGATCCGCTGTCGATGTATTTAGGGGATGTGTTCACTTTGCCCGCCAGCTTGGCGGGGGTCTGCGGTTTAAGTGTCCCCTGTGGGTTTGATTCGAACGGCCTGCCAATTGGTTTACAGCTCATCGGTGGCGCGTTCAATGAAGAGACGATCTTACGAGTCGGCCATGCCTACGAACAATCGACGGAATGGCACCAACAACGCCCCACTTTCTCTCAGTAATATGATTAAACAGCGGGTGACAATGTCACCCGCTGTTATATTATGCAATATCACACCTCTTAAATGTGAATTCACATTCCCCACTTCACAGTCAAACAGGAACCAATACCCGCCCAAAAACGTCTAATTTAACGTTAGAATAATTTCTGTAATATATTTTGGAGGTTTATGCCCATGCATCGTTTCTCTCATAAAATCCTGTTCACCCTTAGCTTTTTGGGCTTGATGAGCTTAAGCACAACCGCATTCATGCAAGATTCCCCGCTCACACATGAAGACTTCACCGAAAATTTTGTCATCGAATCGTATGTACAATTCAGCTACCCTGAGGGCTGGGTGAACCAATATGATCTACGTGATGGGGTAGCCATTTCAAACAGTGAGGATGCGCTTGATCAAATCACACGGACAACCCCACAGCTTGAAGCGGGACAAGTCACTATTTTTGTCGCGATTGCAGATGATCTAGAGGAATTGATTGAAGAATTCGACGTTGATCGTGAAACAGCGACCGCCGAAGATGTATTGGAACTTCTCTTACCCCTTGTTGATCCTACTTACGAATTTGCTGAACCCGAATCGTTTGAGGCTGGAGACGGCGCTTGGGCAACTGCAGACTGGTCAGCCGAAGGGTTTGATGCGGTGATCGCCATCGGAAAACTGGAAGATGAGTTTGTCACTGCCCTGTTGCAAACAGCGCCTACAGAACGTGACGACTGGCGCGAAACTTATCATCTATTTTTAGAGACGGTTCATTTGCCTGAAGCGGGGACATGGGCGCTGACAGAAACGTTTGAACATATGGAATACCCGCTCACATTTGCTTACCCTGAAAACTGGCTGATGGATATCCGCTATAATGCCGTGACGATTGCGCCAGATGAATTTTCCCTCATGATAGACATCATTGAGGAATTTCCCGAAGACACATTCTTCATCAAATTTTATATGGTCGACATCAGCGAAGAAAATGATCTGCCCTTTGACACGGATGCCAATGCGTTTGAAATCAGCGAAGCAATGTACGCTGTGATCACAGAAGAAGACCCGACGATGGAAATGACAACCCCAGAACGGTTTCATATCAATGATCGTTCGGCCGCCCGCTTCACACTCTATGCCCCTGAATCAACCACCGAATTCATTTTCTGGGTTCCCGAAACCGAATTTTTGGTCATCATCCAAACGAGCATGGAAACAGGTGAAATGTCCTACTGGTCACCCTTGATCGAGGGCATTCTGCAAACCCTCGAATACCATTCTTAAACTCGCTTCGCTGAAACCATTGAGACCCTTATCGCACGATAGGGGTCTTTTCGTTGATGACCCAAACCAAGACGTTAAACGTCGATGATTCGCTTAAAACGGGCTATCATCAATGCTTTACAGAATAAGCTCAACCTACAAAGTGATTCATCATGCAAAACTTGCCTTTTAACAAACCAGGGAAATTTTATCGTGGAAATTTACATACCCATTCCACCGTATCCGACGGTTTAAAATCGATCGAAGAAGTCTGCGCCTTTTATAAAGCCAACGGGTATCACTTCCTCTCCATCACCGACCACTTCATGAAACAATTCGATTACCAGATTGCCGACCCGCGCCCTTATGACAGCGCTGATTTTGTCAGCATCATCGGCGCGGAATTACACAGCGGACGCACCAGCACAGGCGAACTTTGGCATATCCTCGCCAATGGTCTGCCCCTCGACTTTGCCCCACCGACAGAGGATGAAACCGGCCCGCAGATTGCTCAACGTGCGTTGGATGCAGGCGCGTTGGTCACGGTGGCGCACCCTGCATGGTACGCGCTCACCGAAGCCGATGTGCTTTCACTCGGTGAATGTCACGCGATTGAGACCATCAATGGCATTTCCTACGATCATAACGACCGCGTGGACTCATGGTACATGCTGGATGTGATGTTGGCACGAGGCTATCGCTATAACGCCCTGACGACCGACGACGCACACTTTCACGCTTTTCACAATGACCGCTTAAAGGGTTGGGTGTGGGTAAAAACCGAAACGCTGTCTAGTGATGCTTTATTAATGGCGCTCAAAGCAGGTGAATATTACTGCTCCAGTGGCCCGCAAATCTTTGATCTCGAAATCGTTTCCCGCGAATCCATCACGATTCGGTGTTCCCCCGTGAATAGTATCTTCATCACAGGCGCGGGGCCTTCTTCCGCATACCAACACGGGAACGGCATCATCGAAACGACGCTCAGCTTAGAACGTGTCAAAGGGGATTACTGCCGTGTGACGATTCGTGATGCGCAGGGTAACCGCGCATGGACGAATCCCATCTGGTTTGATTGACGCTCAATTTCTAGGGGTTTCAACAAAACTCATGCTGAAACCCTCATAAATTACAGTACGATCTAGATGTGATATTTTTGACCGACAGGAAATCAAAAATGGCAAAACGGTTTGCGGATACCTATTGTCCTCAATGTGACATCCTCATGAATGTGGATACCCAAGCGGGGGTCTACCGCTGTCCACAATGTTTTCACAGGATCGACCTTCCGCTAGAAAGCCTAGATCAAGCCATAGAGCGTCGCCATAACAAACAGATCGTTGCCCACATCAGCCATCGCGGAACAGTTCAACCGCGCGCAAAAACGCTTTTTGAATCCGGCGTTGCGTATCTGGCACATGAGAATATCCCCGCTGCGTTACGCGCATGGCAAGATGCGGTAAACCATCAACCTGACTTTGTTGATGGTTATTTATGGATCGCCAAAACGTCGGCCGATGATGCCGTAAAACTAAAAAACCTTGAGCATGTCTTGGCCTTAAACCCGGGGCATACGGAAGCGATCCAACTTTTATTGGCGCTTCGAGGTGAACTCACGCCCGAAATGAGCGCCGCCGCAAATGACGCGTATCGTCAGCCTGTGGAGAAAACCGCCCCTATCGCCGTTCCCACCGCAACAGACACGCTCTTATGTAATGTCTGTGGGGGGCATCTCACGGTGGATGAAGATTCTCAAACCGTCTTATGTCGTTTTTGTGGGTTCACACAATCGCTCACTTTAAAACGTGGGGCGAGCTTGCTCACTAGCGCCCTGCTTCAAGAACGCGCCAAACCTGTGCGCTGGAATATCGGCAAGCGTAAAATCCACTGTGACCGTTGTGGCGCTGAACGGACAGTCACCGCCCAACAGATGAGCGATACGTGTACCTTTTGTAACTCGACCCAAGTCATCGTCCAAGATGCGCTGAACACGATTCGCCAGCCTGATGGCATTGTCCCCTTTGCCATATCCGAAGAACAAGCGGTCGAAGCCATCCGCACCCGCCTCAAACAAACCGACCAACGGATTTCAGGGTGGTTCAATGAAAACCGTGTCGCCCGTAAAATCCTGAATGGGGTGTATTTGCCCTACTGGGTGTTTGATGCTTACGCCGACGTCCATATCAACCAACAGCTTAAAGAAGATTATGTGCGACGCTACGGGCGGGGCAACTTTCAAAACAAGCCCATCCTTTCGGAAAGCCAGCGAACCGATGGCATTTTAGGTCTGAGTGTGTGCGCGGTGCACCAACCGCCGAACACCCTCACCCGACACTTGAAGTCGTTTTCACTCGAAACCATGATCGGCTACAATCCTCGGTTACTGGCGCGCTACCCCGCCTCCATTTACGATGTCAACTTTGTTGATGCCTCGTTAAAAGCGCGGTCGGCAATCCAACAGGTTTTACAGAAAAGGCATAGTGAAACTTCAACCTCGACACCGTACGAAACGCGCGTGATGGTGCATATTCTTCAGATGACCTTCATGCTGATTTTGATGCCGGTGTGGATTGTCCAGCTTCATGAGCGCGATCAAGATGTGCGTCCGGTTTTGGTGCATGGGCTTACGGGGCAAGTCGTCTTAGGTAAAGCCCAGAAACCTTCATAAAAACAAAGCGTTTTTCGTTATGATTTCTTCCATCCGAAAGTGAACATCTTATGGAGTTGATTCCACTTTTTGCTCATAAACATATCGTCTTAGGGGTGACGGGAAGCATCGCGAGTTATAAAGCGGTCGATCTCGCCAGCAAGCTCACCCAAGCGGGCGCATGGGTCGATGTCATCATGACCGACGCGGCACAGCGCTTCGTCACCCCGCTGACGTTTCAAGCAGTTACGGGCCGTCCTGTGTATACGAACTTATGGCAAACAGAAAGTCAGGGGGGGATCGCGACGCATATCGCCCATGTTGGCGTTGCTGAAAGCGCCGACCTTCTCGCCGTGATTCCTGCCACTGCGGATACGATTGCGAAATTAGCGCACGGGTTTGCGCATGACTTTTTGAGCATCACCGCACTTGCCGCCCGCTGTCCGCTCATCATCGCCCCTGCAATGGATGGTGAGATGTACAGTCACCCGTTGGTGCAAAAAAACCTTGAAATTCTACGTCAACATCAAGCGGTGATTATCGAACCGGAAATTGGGCGGTTTGCATCCGGCTTGGTTGGTCAAGGACGGTTGCCAGAAACACAAACGCTCATCGGCGCGTTACGATACACGCTCAGCCGTCAAGGGGCACTCAACGGAAAGAAGATCATCGTCACGGCGGGAGGAACGCGCGAAGCCTTAGACCCCGTTCGTTTCATCACCAACCGTTCCAGCGGAAAACAAGGCCATGCGCTGGCGCAGGCCGCCTTAGATGCAGGCGCCCATGTCACCCTCATCAGCTCGGCAAAACATCTTGCCACACCCTACGGCGCGAACCTCATCACAGTCGATAGCACAGGGCAAATGCACGATGCCGTTTTAGAGGCTATCCCTGAAGCCGATGCGCTGGTGATGTCTGCGGCCGTCGCGGATTTTCGCCCGCGTGAAGTCGCGACGCAAAAGATCAAGAAAAAAGCCGATGCACAGGGTTTAACGCTCGAACTCGAAAAGACTGAGGACATTTTGATCGCAGTGAAGAATGTGCGCGAAAAGACAGGGTTCCCGCGCAAGGTGATCGGTTTTGCGGCCGAGAGCAACGATCTGCTTCAAAACGCGCAAGACAAGCGGGTGCGCAAAGGGGTTGATCTGCTGGTTGCCAATGACATCAGCGAAAGCGACGCGGGTTTTGATGTCGAAACTAACCGCGTGGTTTTGCTCACCCCCGAAGGCAATGAACCGCTTGAATTGATGTCCAAAGCGCAAGTGAGCGAAAACATCATCCAACGCCTGATCCAAATGTTACAAGATGAACGCTGATGACTGAAAAGCAACTCTCATTACGTGCCCTCAACCGCAGTTCGCTCGCGCGTCAAATGCTGTTGGAACGGGTCTCGCTGCCTGTGACGAAAGCGCTCGAAAAAACGGTAGGCATCCAAGCACAGCAAGCGCCCGCGCCGTATGTGTGGTTTTGGACACGGCTCAAAGACTTTCAGCGGGATGATCTGGCGCAGGCCATCGAAGCGCATGAAATTGTCAAAGCGACGTTCTTTCGAGCGACGCTCCATCTCACCACGCGAGAAGATTATCTGCGCTTCCGTACCGCCATCACCCCTGCATTAACCGGCGCGGCAGAGTCGATTGTTAAAGGTCGCGAAAATACGGGGTTTGATCAAGCCGAAATTTTGGAGATGGGGCGCAAATTCATCGCCCAAGAACCGCGCAGTTTTGCCGAAATCACGGCGTACTTTAGCGAAACCCTGCCCCAATTTGATATCGGCGCACTTCGTTACAGCGTCCGCACCCATCTACACTTGATCCAAGTGCCAACCGACACCTATTGGAGTTACCCGGGCAATCCAAAGTTCACATTGGCCGAAACATGGAACGGTGAAGCGTCCTCTCCAAAGGATGAGACGAAGGCATTGATCAAGCGTATTTTGGCCGCGTTTGGGCCTGCCAGTCTAAACGACTTGCAAAAGTGGACGAGCTTAATGCTCAAGGATATTCTGCCTACCTTCAAAGATGAGCTGGTGATTTACCACGATGAGAAAAAGAAAGAACTGTTCGACATCGCGGACATGCCCCTTGTCGATGAAGATACCCCTGTGCCGATCCGATTTTTGCCCGGCTTTGATAATCTTCTGATCGCCTATGACAAACGTCAGCGCATTGTGGCGGACGATTACCGCAAAAAGGTCTACCTGCCCGGCCTGATCATCGCGCCGACCATCCTCATAGATGGGTTTGTCGAAGGGGTATGGAAAGCGGAACGCAAGAAAAAAGAGGCGTTCTTACACATGGAATTATTTAAACCGCTGACTCAATCTCAGCAATCCCAACTTGAAGAAGAAGCAGAGGCGTTAATCCGCTTTTTAGAGCCAGAGGCAACCCGTTATCATCTTCAGGTGAGCGAAGCCTAAAAGAGTTTACGATTTAGGAAGCAAGCTGGCCATTTTTTCGACAGCTTCTTTGGCAGTTCTTAAAGAAGTCCCTGTCAGCTCGCGGTACTGTTTAATCGCGATCACCATATTCCCCTTTAACAAGGATTGACGAATCGGCTCTAGGCGCGGGTCAAGCACCAGTTCAGTCGTCAATCCAAAGTGTTCTAAAAGGAATGTGATCTGTTTTTCAAGATTTTCGACGCGCGCTTGCAACATTTGAATTTGATCATGTTCTGACATTGCAGATTTCTCCATTTTGTTATTGCACTAAGCTCTCTGCCCGCGCCAGTTTGAAGTGACTGCGGTAGGCTTGGGTTTCGCTCAATAACGCTTTTAAGGTGTCTAACCGCACAAGGTCCTCTTTATACGGGCCTTGTAACCGTTCGATGCGCAAAGTTTGACTGTCCACATAGGTGAGGTTTATTTCACGGCGGAACACCCAATACATCAGCCCTGCGCGGATGGTCGCCTCACGTTGGGACATCGCCGCCGCCAACGCGCTCAAGGTCACCTGCCCACCCCGTTGATTCAACACATGGTTCACCAACCTACCTAAGCGCATCATGAAAGGTTCCACTTGGTCTAACTGCGGGTCGTGATTGAACAGGTACACCCGTTTCGGTTTGACCTGTTCTAATACCCGTAACAGTTCGGATGCTGACGGCGGAATTGTCCAGATCGCCAACGCATTGGTAGACTTTAACTGCTCCCGCGTGAGGCCACCATAGTCGGTTAACGTTTCCACTTCGGCCCAAATTTGAACATTTGGTTCTTGAGTCATGATCGCTTGCAACATGGATAGAGCATCCGAAGCATCACGATGATCGATCACCTCATAGACCGCGCGCCCACCCACTTGGACGGCTTCATCAATCGGGCGTGCATCCACCCATTCAATCTGGACTTGGCGCTGACCTTTATAAGTGGTCGCCCGCGCGATGAAGGCCAGATCAAAGCGTCCACCGGGCAACGGTTCTTCACCGCCGTTCCACCATAACACCCGTACCGTCACGCCTTGTGCATCTTCGACTACCAAACGCACATGATCTCCCGTACGTCCGATCTTGGTTTGCTCAACGATACGCAAGCCCCGCGTCGCAAAGATCAGCGGGGGGTTACCTGCCCCAAACGGGGCGAGGCGGTCGATATCTGCCAACAGGTCTAAAGTGATTTCACTCAAGTTGAGATACCCGCCAATTTCGATAGTCGGGTCTTTCGGGCGTGGGCCGATCATCTGACGAACGCGGGTAGACAGCGCTTGGCGAAAGTCGCCAAGATCATCTATTTTCAGGCTCATACCCGCTGCCATCGTATGACCGCCGTACCCCAACAACAAATGACTCTGCGCGCCAATGGCTTCGGTGATGTCGCACCCTGCCACAGAACGGGCAGAACCGCGCGCCACACCATCCTCACCAAGGCTGAGCAAAATCACAGGGCGGTTATACACGTCTACAAGGCGGTTTGCGGCGATGCCAACGACACCCGCCAGCCAGCCTTTTCCCGCTAATACCAACGCTGCATGATCCAATAACGAAGGGTCGCGCTGAATTTGATTTTCGGCGGCTTCTACCACTTGATTGGTGAGCAAACGCCGTTCTTCATTCAGGCGTTCCATCATCCCCGCGAGGATACGCGCCTGTTCGCGATCTTCGGTGGTTAATAATTCAACCGAAGGGTTAGCATCGTCCAAACGCCCTAACGCATTCAAGCGCGGGGCGATGCTAAAACCGATGTGTTCTTCATTCAGGCGTTCGGCATCAACGGCGGCATTCGTCAAAATCTCGACTAAACCTAAGCGATTTAACGCGCGTAAGACCGTCAAGCCCCGCTGTAATAAATAGCGTGTATCATGCACCTGCACCGCAACATCAGCGACGATGCCGAGAGCAACAAGGTCTAAAAATTGTTCGAGTTCGTCCGCCCGTCCCGCCCGTTGATACATCACTTCGATCAGCTTGTACGCCACGCCCACGCCGGGCAGTTCATAGAGTGGATGTCCCTCATCCACCCGCTTGGGGTTGACCATGGCATAGGCATTGGGCAGTTCGTCGGGCAAATGATGATGGTCGGTCACCAACACATCGACCTCATGCGCCTGCACATAATCGATGGCCTCATGCGCGGCGATGCCGGTATCACACGTCAAAATCACTTTCACAGGCGGGTCATTCGCCTGCAAAAGGTGATCTAACGATGCGATGTGCATCCCATGCCCTTCACTAGCGCGGTTGGGGATGTAATACACCACTTCAGCACCTAAATTTCTGAGCGCAGAAACCAACAACGAGGTTGAAGTTTGACCATCTACATCAAAGTCACCCCACACGGCAATCTTTTCGTGATTGTGAATGGCGCGTTCCAAACGTTCGACCGCCTTGAGCATGTCCGGCAACGTTTCGCCCGAAGTTGGTTGATACAAGTCAGGGTCAAGAAAAGAGCGTGCTTCCTCCACCGTGGTGATGCCCCGCCGAACGAGCGTCTCTGCCACCAAGCGATGTCCCGCCACCACAGACGATAATTCGGGGGCAACCTTCACGGGCGCAGGTTCGACCCAACGACGTCGCTGAACTTCGCTCAAAACTCGATCTCCCCAATGTGCTCTAAGCTGAATGTGCCGTCAAACTCGACCGATTCGCCTTCTTCATCGGGATTATCGCGAAAGTCGCCCACCTCAACATCACGATCATTCAAGGTGCGGTATGCGCAAAACGCACAACGTCTTTCATCTTCCGTCAGCGGAAAATCAGTTTCGTCAGTCTTGGACGAAATTTCATGCACCCATTGTTGAAGCAAGCGTTCATCAGCTTCGAATTTTTGCGTGTCATAAGTGAAGATTTCAGGGTCTTGTGGATGTTCTGCGAACCAATAAATCATCTCGATCTGTTCGGGTTCAAAGGGCGTTCCTTCATTCAAGAATGCACCCGCTTTGACCAGCAAATAGGGATAGATCATCGATTGCAAACGAGACGCTAACCTCTCACGCTGTGTGCGTCGGTAAGCCGTTTTCCAGTCGATAATCACGGCTTTCTGCCCCACATCCACCGCGATCAAGTCATATTTAGCGATGATGCGACGGTCACCCAAAGGCGCGGTCAGCGTAAATTCCGGATACCGATTTTTCGGTAATGCGGGCGGTGGGAAGTGTTTATAATTCGTCCACCACAATTCCAGCTTCTCGTCGTCGAGCGTGGCCTCAATTTCTTTATCAGACACCCCTACTAAGGATTGATGGATCACATGATGGAACTGCTCGCCTAATAATTGATGTTCTTCATACGCGCGCAGGGGTTCGGTTTCGACCGCAGGCCAACGCAAATGCAAAATGTGACGCAAGTAAAACCGTCGCTGGCAGTCTTGATAATCTTGCAAACTGCTTTGGCTGTATTGAAAGTCTTCATTCAGTAAGGTCATGATCTAATCCTCTTGCCTGCCAACTTTGTAATGCCACAAAGGGGATGGATGGTTGCACGTTGCCCCATCGTCCCGTGTTATACGTCACGATCAAGTCTTCACGGGCGCGGGTGATGCCGACGTACAATAACCGCAAACGTTCGGCGGCATAATCGACCCGCGCTTGTAAGGTGGCGTTTCCTTCTTGGTAACGAGCACTTTTGACATCCGCCAAATATTTGAGTTGGGCTTGCGCTTCAGCATCCAAATTTAACGAGTCGCGCACATAATATTTCTCTGAAATGTACTGATCTCCAGCCACAGCCGAAGGAAAATCATAATTATTGACCGACATCAAATACACACGATCCCATTCCAAGCCTTTGGCGCTGTGCATGGTGGCAATCGTCACCTTGCCTTTGTGCTGGTCAGGGTCAAACGACGATTCTTCATCCATGCCGATGAATTTACGCTCGTTCTTTGCGATCACTGCCAACTCAGTCGTAAAGTCCGGCAGGCGTGACTCACGATGTGACTGGCTGTACTGACGTAAAAACACGGCGATGCTGTGGGCAATCGCTAAATCTGCCGCGCCGTGAAATAAATCTTGAGCCAACAGTAAAATCAACTGGTCAATCGGCAAGATCACCGCGCGAAGCCAACTGCTCACCAATTCACGAAATTGACGAAGCTGGCTTTCAATAGTTGTATCGGCATGGTCGGCTAACCACGTTTGCACCGCGTCACTCTCAAACCAGCTTTGGCCTAACTGGGGCGCGATGAAATCTTCAATCCGCTTCATGTCAGAGAGCAGTTTTTCGACTTCTTCAAGCTGTTGCGCGGTGGACTCATCATCCCGATCATCCCGACGCCATGCGCGGTAGACGCGGGCTAAGCGTTTCGGGTCTTTGGGGCTGGATAAAAAGCTGAGTACCGTACCGATCACCCCCGCCGCTTCCCGCGTGGATGTGGTCGAGCGCAATAACTCGACATACGGCAGTGACGGATCGTTCAGTTGTTTAATCGCGTCCACCACGTCAAACCCGCGAGTGTTACGCGGGGTTAGGATGGCGACGGTTTTATCCGGATTTTGGGGTAACCAACGCTGTAGAGAAGCGATCACCGCCGCGACTTCTTCACTCGGGCGGAAGGCTTTATTTAGGAGCAAAATCTGTGATTTTTCTGCGGGTGGGTTGGGTTGTGGATCACCCGCGGGCGCAGGTTGAATATACGGCGGTTGTAACGGTTCACGCGCGCGAACATCCGCCGAAGGGTGCGCCGTCCGTGTCCATTCGATCAAGTAATTCGCCAAGTCGATGATCGGTTGTGCGGAACGCCCTGAGTTCGGCAGTTCCCGCGAAATCACGTCAGGATCATTCACGAACTGCCACAAATATTCTGGGCGCGCTGTCGTGAAGGTCTCGTAAATGGCTTGGTTAGGGTCGCCCACGCGCACCCAATTGCCATTTCCCCCTGCCAAGTGGCGTAGAATTTCTTCTTGTAAGCGACTGGAATCTTGCGCTTCGTCTTCAAGGATGTATTTGTAACGCCGTTGCAAGCGTCCTAAAAACTCATGATCGAGTTGAAGCGCTTTCAGCGCCAAGCGGATCAAGTCTTGAAAATCGACCGCGCCACGTACCCCCAAACCACGCTCATACTGACGGTAGATCATCAAGCCCATTTCGGCTAAGGCGAAACGTTCACTGCTTCGGTCAAGGCTAGTTTGAATATCAGCAGGGGTGAGTTGGAGGTCTTTGGCAAGCTTGATGAAGTTGGCCGCGAGGTTGGTCACGTAATCTACCCAATCGCGGTTGCTTATATTTTGACGACGTTCTTCACTCAAAGACAGATCAATGAAATCGTCCAAGAACTTAGGATGCGCATTCACCCACACATGCGCCGCTTCTGCCAATAATCCACTGGCTTCACGCTCATCGATCACCGTAAAATCTTCCGATAAGCCGACGAGTGACGGGCGTTCGCGCACGATCTCGTTACACAAACTGTGAAGGGTACGCACGCGATACCCGTAGCGCATATTGATGCCTAGCTTCTGATAGAGCATCGTGCGAATACGGGCTTCAAAATTATCGACAGCCGAATTGACCAACGTGACGACCAAAATTTCTTGTTCGTCTGCCAGCTGGTTCTCCATGATCAATTTTGCCGCCAACATGGAGAGCGTCCACGTTTTACCACTACCGGGCACAGCAGCAACACCCATCTTGCCTTGAGTATATTCAAGGACTTCCTGTTGTTTAGGTCTTGGTTGCCACATCAGTTCATGCCTCCCGGCCCAAATACCCGTCGGATCACCCGTTGGATTGCCATCCACAGTTGGCCTTGTGCTTCATAGCCACTTTCGCTCAGTTCGCTCACCTTGATGTACACCTGCTCACTACACCGACGTAGCAACCCTAAAATCAGATGATTGAGCGTTTCACGGCGGGTTTCATCTTCTTGGATGTCCGTCCATTTTTCCTGTTGAGAAAGTGTCCATTGCAAGCTCAAGACATACGGGTGCGTCAGCGGTTGGTACAACCGCTCGAACCATCCACGACTGCCGACATCTAACCAGAATTGATATTTGGCCGAACGGTTCAGCATCAAAAAGGTATAGGCAGGCACGAGTAAAACAGCATTTTCTTCGCTGGATTGTACGTCCCCCCCATAGGCGATCTGCCACCCACGCACATACTGATTGGCGATCACACCATCTCGCACCATCTCGACATATTCCTGCGCAATTGATTTGGTGTCATGCAAGAAGATGCGTCCATCCAACGTTTGACGGAATAAACGAGCAGAGTCGATCAAGTTCGCGACCACGTCGGCAATTTGAAAGTCAGCATAAAAACCGAACCCCCGTTTTGAAAGTACCTCACCGAATAAACGGCTCAAAAAATGATCCAATTCAACTTCGGGCAGAGGGGGCGCTGTCGGGGTTTCGACTTCACTTTTTTTCTTGCGTCCGCGTTTTTTGGGCTTCGGCGCTTGTGAGGCCAGTTCAACCGCCAGCGCTTCGCGACGGGCAATATAATCTTCGATCCAGTAGCGCAACGCGTCATAGCGTTCGCCCAAAATATACGAGATGCGCTCTTGCACTTCGATAGGCAGTAATTCAAACGGGCGCAAGCGCGATTTATCTTCTAAAGAAGGATAGGCCGCTTCCGCCAGCAATTGTGCGCGGATCAAGTCGAGCGGTTCGCCAACTTCGAGCGACCCAATCGCCAGCATGAGCGCATAGGCGACATCATATTCCGACGGGTTCATGCCCCAATCAGGATGTGCCAATTCAGCAAACGTCAACAAACTGCGGGTTGCGGGTTCTTCGCGTAACGCCCGCGAAGGCCGATGTGACCGTACAGGCACGCCCGCTTCTTCTAAACGTGACGCCAATGAAAAGCGCAGAGAGTCAGAAAGAAACGGCGCCATCACCACAATTTCGCCGGGTGGGACATCCTCATCATTCACCAAGCTGATGATTTCGTCAGCAGTTGTGTCGAGCATCTGCGGGTAAAATCGACTGCGATCATCGTAGTTGATGCGCTCTAGCGGGTTGGTCGTCACAGGCTCATTGGAAAGGTCGAGCACGCGCCCCAACTCATTTCCGAACGCGGTTAATTCGGGCGGTGTGACAAACGACGATTCGGTATGGACACGAACATCACACACTTCAGCCAACACCGTCGCATCTATCGCATCTGCCCCTAGAAATCGTCGGAAACCGGCATCCTCATCATAGACGATGAGCGCCCCGCGCGAATGTTCTAGATAGTTTTCCAGAATACGATGCGCCAATGGCGAATCTTCTTCAACATTATCGGCAATCAAATACGGACGTTCCGCAAAGACATGCGTGCGAATACGCGGTTCATGCAGGGCATAGGTAAAAAACAATTCCATCTGGAGCGAAAAATCAAGCAGATTGTGTTGAATACAATACTCGCGAAATAAGGTCGCGCACTCTTGAGCCTGATCAAACACCTGTAATTGATTCGACTCACCCAGCCATGCGGCCTTTAGGCGATCCCCAATTTCAGTATGCGGGAACATATTCAGCGCGGCTTTATTTAAGTTGTCGATCACCTGATTAAAGAGGCGGTTACGGTTAATTTTGACCGCGCCAAAATAGCCTTTTTCATCAATCAACGGGGAGATCAACTTCGCCATCACATACTGCGCGCTTTCAAGTGAAAGAAACGTAGGGGGTAGCAGCGGGTCAAAACCTGCTTTTTCAGCAATCACCGCCCAAAACAAGTCGATGGTATGTAACGCAAGCCCGCCACTCGTCGTCACATCCACCTGTCCACCGGGGAGAATATCGGTACGGCGAATAGCGCGGTCATAAGGGGTCGCTAACAAACGTTGAGGCACAATCACACGGACTTGGCTGGCCGGAACCCCTGCATCTAACCAATGACGCAGGCGCTCTACCGCGGCGGTGGTTTTGCCACAACCAGCAAAGCCCGAAAAATAGATTTTTTCAGAAAGCGGAGCATCCACAACCTGCTGTTGAACTTCATTCAAAGAAATCATATGTGAGTAAAATCCCCGCCTATTCACAAGAACATATATTCTACCACAAAACCCTCTTTATAACGGGTGTAATTATCGTTCAACTAAGAATTTTATTCGGTCAAACCACACAGTTTCAAATGATATTTTATGATCAATCAATACCCCTCTGAGGTTCTCATTTCGATGTCATAAGATTTATATAATTTCCAAAAAATTCACAAAAATTCATAAGCTTTTCTTAATTATTGAGGGTCACATCCATTACAATTTAATACATACAGATGTTTTGTTTCTACATGGTAGCAAATAATCAAAACAGGTGAAATAGAACCGTACGGAATCACCTGTATAGCTTAGAGAACGAGTTAAAAAAATGATGATCGAATCCCTCCAAAACAGCATCTACAGTCGTGAATGGATTGAAGAAGATCGTTTTCTCATCTATCGTTTTTACGATCTTCCTTTTTCGGGTGTCAATACATGGTATGAAGATGTCGTAAAAATTTGGAAGATATTGCCGATGGATCGCCCCACTCACCTGATGCTGGATGTCAGTTCTCAAAAGGGGATCATCAGCGCCCACGCTTTATTGAAAGCACGTCAAGCATCCCGCGCACGGCCGGGGATTCACGGACGCTCTGCGGTGTTGGTGAGCAACAGCATCGCCCATCAATTGATTTCGCAAATGGTACGCAACGGTTTGATGGAACCCGGCCGTGAACGTCAAATCTTCACGCTGGAATCCGAAGCGCGGAAATGGGTTCTGGCCTATAAACCAACCAGCGAAATTGAAAATATCCCGCTGAGCGTGGGAAAGCCCCACTCATAAAGAAGTTGAGCGCGCCTTTCTTAAGTATCCGTTGTATAAGCATCTGAAAGCGGTACAATCCGCTGAAGAATTTCAACTCAAGAGAGGAGCTTATATGCGGCGATCCTTGCTGATTGGCCTCAGCATTGTTGTGAGCGCGGTGTTTTTATGGCTTGCTTTGCGCGATGTTCCCCTTGCCGATGTTGGAGAAATCATCCAACAAGCGGATATCGTCTGGGTCATCATCAGCGTTTTATGTGTGATTGGCGCACAGTTTACGCGGGCAGTGCGCTGGTACGGCTTACTCAATGGACGCGTATCCACCCTTCGACTTTTTCACATCTTCAACGCCGCCACATTTATCAACCAACTTCCTTTGCGGGTTGGTGAAATCGCCCGTGTGATTATGGTGAATCGTTCGAATGTCCCTGTGATGACGGGCGCGACCAGCATCCTCATCGAACGATTGATTGATGTGGTCAGCATCATCATTTTATTAGCCATTTCTCTCAATACCCTACCGAACGCCGTTCCGGTAGCGACCCAAAGCGCGACGCTTTTTGGCATCGTCGCCGTGACGGGGCTGGTGGTGTTAATCCTCTTTGCACGTTTCCCCACCTTCGCACACAAAATCTTTGATCGACTTGAAGCGATTCTGCCCTTCACCAAGAAACTCAACTTACGTCAGCGCCTTGATGAGATGATCGACGGCTTAAAACCGTTAACCCAACCACGCGCCGCCCTGCATCTATTTGTATGGAACATCATCGCATGGGCATTTTCACTGGCGACATTTTATGCCCTTCTGCGCGCCTTCAACTTACAAACCGTCCTGCAAAGTGAGCTGGATATGTGGATCGCTTCTGCAATCGGGATTCCCTTAGTCGCGTTCAGCGTAGCGCTTCCGGTCAGTGTGGCGGGTCTAGGGCCGATCCAAGGGGCAATCCGTATCGCCGGTGAAGCCTTGGGTATCGAACCCACAACCGCCGCCGCGTTGGGCATCGTTTTCCATGTGGTGACGGTTGGGACGTACTGCCTGTCTGGAGCGCTCGGCCTGTTGGTGATGGGCGTGTCGTTCAGTGAGGTGTTTCAATCTGCAACAAACCGTGATGCAGAAGAATCCCTCTCTGCCCCTAAAACAGATGAGTAGATTCTAACTATATAAAAAAGCACACTCACGATTTTCTTGTTCTTGGAGTGTGCTTTTACTTACTCATGCCGATGATAAACTACTATTAAGAGACTGAATAAAACTCACGGGCGGAGGCTTCGGCATTCGAGCGGTACTCAGGCATATAGATCGTTTGGCGGTTCAAGCGTGCATCTTCCGCCGCAAAAGCCAACAAGTGACTTTCGAGCGACTCACGCGCTGTGGTCACCGTGTCATCAATATTTCCCCGCACATAATTGAGGAAACTGCGCACGATCCCCGAATCGCCCCCACCGTGCCCGCTGGTATCGTAAATGGGCACAGGGATTTCTTCTGTACGTCCGGTGAGGTGATGCTTCACTTGAATCTGATAACGGTCTGTCGCAAAACGAGCGGTCAACGTCGCCTTTGTGCCATCCCAACGCATCGTGCGACATTCTTCTTCACTTTGCCCCTGCATCAACATCGAGATCGTCGCGCCGCTTTTAAGTTCCATCGTCACGGCTTGATGATCGACCACATTGTTATCACAACGGTACACACAACGGTTGTACGGGCTGGTCAATAAGGCTTCGTAACGGGCTTCCCGTGTGGGCGTCAACGAGATGATATTCAGGCGGTAATCATCCCCTGCATGGGCGTAGATGTTCGGGGCATAATATTTACACTGGTCCGCGACGGCACACCCGTCAGTACAATGCGCCGTTGACCCTTCGGGTGCGTTTTCGGGGGTGAAATATTTCAACGAACCAAAGGAATTGATGTAATTCACTTCGTCGCGCAGAATCCATAACAGGATGTCAAAGTCATGACAGCACTTGGCGAGGATCATCGGGGCGGCAACTTGTGTGTTACGCCAATTGCCTCGCACAAAACTATGCGCCATGTGGGTGAAGTGCAGGTTTTCACGGTGATCCAAACTCACCACCTCGCCAATCATCCCTGACTGAACCACGTCCCGCAATGTGCGCCAAAACGGGGTGTAGCGCAAGACATGCCCAATTTGCATCTTGCGTCCCATTTCTTCGGCTTTTTGCACAAGGCGGACATTTTCGTGCAAGCGCATCGCCATCGGTTTTTCGAGCAGAATATCATAGCCCAATTCCATCGCCCGTAGAGCAGGTTCGGTGTGATCATCGTCTAATGTGCAGATGAAGACGGCATCCGCCATGCGTTCCTTCGAAAGCGCGTCTCGCCAATCGGCAAATTGATGTTCTGAATCCAAATCATAACGCGAGGCGAAATAAGCGCGGACATCCGGCTTGGGGTCGGCAATCCCGATCACTTCCATTTCCCCCGGGTATTGCAGGCTGTACGCGCTGTACGTGCGCCCGCGTGAACCGCCGCCTAATACAAGAACACTCAACGGCTTTGGCATGGTGTTATCCTTTCCAATAAATCAGCGATTCCCGCACTATTGATAGGCTTCAAATGCAGGTTCAAAATATTTAAGGCTCTGCGCTAACCCACCCGGACGGCTTCGTTGAAGCCAGAGCGCTTTGTATTCCTCGAGGATGGCTTGCAATTCCGCTTTGAGGTCTGCGCCTTCATAGGTGCTCTGATCGAGCATATACAGCAGACGTTTCGCACCATGCGTCAATAAGTCAGCCGTGAAGCGGAATTCCTGTTTTAATAAAGAGGCGTCTTCTCGCGCCATTTGAGATGTATTCAACGGCGCGATCACCGTTTCAATATAGGCGATTGTGTCTTCAAGGGTTTTGCGAAATAACTCAGGGTTTTGTAACACGCCCTCAACATGGATCGCCTTCGTCCACATAGTCCCTTCTCGCAATTTCTGAATTGCTTCAGCGCTATAACGATAGGCCCAATACAACACATTCCCGTTAAAAATCTCGAACCCGGGCTTCAAGTAGGTGTTGCCCAAATCGTAGACCAGCTTACCCATCACCCGCGCCGCGTCTTCAAAAACATGCACATCTAGGACAGTGGGCAAGTCGATATTGAGGTTCGCTTCATACGACCAACTCAAGCTTGCGCCGTAAGCCAAGCCTAAATACCGCACAGGGTATTGTTGCCAGTGACCGTTATCGCCCCAATCGGTCGTCAGTACACCAATCGCGCCATTTTCCAAGCCACTTTCGACAGCCGTGCGAATATTGGTGATGCAGTTCTGTGTGCGCCCACTGAGCGACGTCCAAGAAGAGGTCCCCGGGCAGACATAAAAAGGCACGCCCGCTTCTTTGTAACGAGCGGTCTTTTCCATGTATTGGTTGGTGTCTTCGTACCACCATTCCAGCGCGATCACATCTTTGGGCAGATCAAGGATGATTTCGGGGTCGGCACTCATGATGTCGCCCCAAACTAACATCGTGCGCCCGCGCGCTTTCACACGGTTATAGAGTTGTAATAAAAAGTCTGCGTAGACGCGGCTTTTCCCATACTTCTCTACTACATCTTGGGTTTTTCCCTTGCCGAGATCAAACGTTTCGTCAGCGCCGACATTGAATTTTCGGCTGGTGAAGTTCGGTAGAAGCTCATCAAATAATTCTTCGATGAAGGGGTAGACTTCCGGCACAGCGGGGGACAAGCTAAACGGATAGTCGAATTTATGCCCCCATGGGGTCTCTATGCCCATTTCGGTTTCGGCCAAGTGCAAATATTCGGGATGCTGAAACCATTTATGCAGGTGACCAAAACTGTTCTGATTCGGCACTAACTCGATAAACCGTTCTTGACAGTATTGATCGAGCATCAAAATTTCTTCCGCCGTGAAAGGCGAAGATTCTTTCCATACCTTTTCATGATTGCGGTAAGCAAAGGTATGTTCAAAGTACAACTCAAGATGATTGATCTTCCATTCGGCCAAACGGTCGATCAAGTCGAGTAAGGCGGGCATGGTCAAAACACGGTCACGGCTCACGTCGAGCATCACCCCGCGTGTGGGGAAGTCTGGCGCATCTTCAATGTGTAGATAGGGCAGCGTTGCACCATACTGACGCAGAAGCTGTTTGAACGTTTGCGCACCGTAAAAAATCCCCGCCGCATCCGACGCCTGAATGTGCACCCCATGCGCATCAATATCCAACTGGTAACTTTCGGGTTTAAAGCCCTCTGCTTTGATTAGTTGAATGGTCGCAGGTTGATCGCCCCCGACGGGGCTGGCAGTCACTTGGGCATATTTTAAAAGGGCATGTTGGATGTTTTGTGCAGAGAATAAAAATGGAGCTGCGGGGTCATTTTTTAATAAAATCAGGTGTTTCGTCGCAGAAAAGGTATACTCCCCCGCATGCGCTTGAAACGTCACTGGCTGAGGCATCAAAATAGGAATATTAGACATCAGCAACTCCTAAATAATTAAAGATTAAAAGTGACACTTTTCTATAAATTTAACCGCAAAACGCGCGTAAATTACGTCACAAATCATAACAAGTAATCATAAATAACCACAAATAATCATGTGCGATCCATAGAACCAATCGGTACTGGAGAAGTATAATGAAACTCATGACATTCGATTTTCAATCACGGCGGTCGATGGTCACCGCACGCCGAGGCATGGTTGCAACCAGCAATCCACTCGCCAGCCAAGCAGGGCTTGCCATCTTGCGCCAAGGCGGAAATGCGGCGGATGCCGCCGTTGCCAGCGCCGCTGTCCTCAATGTCACAGAAGCCGCCTCTACGGGCATGGGGGGCGATATGTTCGCCATGTATTACGATGCCAAGACTCAAAAAATCAGCGCGTTAAATGGCAGTGGGCGCTGTGCGTCTGAATTGACGTTAGACCGTTTACAAAAAGATGGGCATACAACGATACCTGTGCGTCATGGTTACAGCATCACGGTGCCGGGTGCGGTACGGGGATGGGAAGATTTACTCAAACAGCACGGCACGATGCGTTTTCATGAAGTGCTGGCCGACGCCTATCATTACGCACATGATGGCTTTCCCGTACACCCTGTTTATGCCGCGTCTTGGAAAGCCTCTGAAACGGTCTTAAAACAAGGGAAATATACAGCGGATTATCTTCCGAACGGGAAAGCACCCCAAGCGGGGCAGATCGTCACTTTGCCTGCGCTTGCCCGAACCCTCGCTCAATTACGTGAAGGCGGGGCCGATGCTTTTTATCACGGGCAAATCGCAGAAGCGATTGTCGGCGCTGTAGAAGAAGCGAGCGGCGTAATGACCCTCGCCGATCTGCAACAGCATCTCTCCACATGGGATGAACCTATCAAAGCCGATTATCACGGGGTGACGGTTTGGGAATGTCCGCCCAACGGTCAAGGGATTGTCGCCTTGCAAGCACTTCGACTTTTAGAAGCCTTTGACTTAGCCTCCCTCGCCTTTGATTCACCCGAACGGATTCACTGGATGGTAGAAGCATCACGCCTCGCTTTTGCCGACGCACGTCATTATGTCGCTGACCTCGCGACTAACCCCGCCCCTGTCGAAGCGTTATTGAGTCAAAACTATATCGCTGAACGGCGACAGATGATTCAAGCAGACCGCGCGATGGAACCCGCCAGTTTTGGCATGCCGTTTGGAGGTTCGGACACGGTCTATCTGAGCGTGGTCGATGGCGAAGGAAACGCCTGCTCATTCATCAACAGCCTGTATATGGGCTTTGGCTCAGGCGTGGTTGCCAAAGAGGCGGGGTTCTTTTTACAAAATCGCGGGGCGTTATTCTCGCTCGAAGCCGATGCGCCCAATGTCCTCGCGCCAAATAAACGCCCGTATCACACGATTATCCCCGCGCTGGCGACACACGGCGACACCCTCTACAGCGCGTTTGGGGTGATGGGCGGGTTCATGCAGCCCCAAGGTCACGTACAAATGATCTGTGCGATAATCGACGACGGGCTGAACCCACAAGAAGCGCTCAACCGTCCGCGCTGGTGTTTGGATAGTGGAACCAGCAGTTCGATGCTTCTGCTTGAAGAAGGGATTCCAGTCGCTACGATGAGCCGACTGGCGAGTATGGGGCATCATGTCCGCCCCATCAGTGGGCGCGAACGGGGTCACTTTGGCGATGGTCAAATTATCGTGCGCGACGCTGAAACCGGTGTCTTATTTGGTGGAAGCGACCCGCGTAAAGACGGGCTTACCGCCGCCTACTGAGTAGTTAACTGCCGATGTCTGAACCTATAAATTCTCCTCCGCTCAAACTACGTGTGGTCATCTGCTTAGGTGAACATTGTAATTTATGGCGTGGAGGCACCAAAATTGAACAAGCCCTTCTGCCTTTTGTGCAGGAACTACGCATCAAGTTTCCAAACATCATCTTTAAAATGGAGACGGCGCGCTGTCTATCGCATTGTGAGGAAGGTCCAAACGTGATGATCTACCCTATGGGAACGCTGTTTCATCACTTAGAGGCATCGCATTTAAAAGAAATGAAACAGTTTTTAGAAGATACCGCCAACGCTTTACAACAAGGGGATAAATAAAACGGACAAGGCATACCCTGTCCCACCACAAAATAAAACAGCCACTCATGAGAGTGGCTGCTTTTTGATTTTAAAAGTAGGTTATTTGATCACGACGACTGCGCTGGCTTGTTTGCCTTTTTTACCGTCGGTGATTTCGAATTCAACTGCATCACCTTCGTTCAAAGTGCGGAACCCAGAGCCTTGGATTTCGGAATAATGAACAAAAACATCGGGGCCACCATCATGAGAGATGAAGCCATAGCCTTTGTCGCCATTAAACCACTTAACTGTGCCACGAGTACGATTAGCCATCTGTTCTTAGTCTCCTGAAATAGACTGGTTTTTGCCTGGACTTGCCCTAACTCACTTACACAAACTCACCATCTAAATTTCAGGTGCTATGTGTACTCTTGAGAGTACACCACAAAATCCCATCCCCGCGCAAGGCGAGCATGTCACTTTGTGATTTCTCAATCTTGGTCGTAAAGGAGCTACCCCAAATACTGCACAGATGAAACATCCTTTGTTTCTGAGGATCTGTGAGGCATAAATACTGTATCACGGGTTTTTTTTCGTGTCTACAGCCAAGTTATCCTTTTAAGTATCTATTCATCAATCGGTCCAAAAAGTTGATGTTGATCCATCCATTCTGCAATATCGTCGGTGACTTTGTGCCAATCGTGATAGTGTCATGCAGACGACGCATCAACCTGCGTCAAAAATGCAGTGACCACCGCCGTGAATTCTTCTCGCTTTTCGCGGTGGATGGAGTGTCCACAAGGGAACATCACCAATTGACCGTGTGCGGTTTGGTTGACCAAGTTTTGACCGTAAACCTCAGGGTTCAAGCGGTCTTGGTCGCCCAACAGCAACAAAAGAGGCGCGCTGATGTTTTTTGCCAAACTCAAACTGACATCCCCGCCATTGTTGATCATATGACGCACCGCGTTCACCCACCCTAATACCAACTGGTTCGCGCTCGCATCATCCAGATGATTGAGGTCTTTGGTCTCTTGGTCGAGCCATGTTGGCGGATAGGTATTTTTGATCACATCCAGCATGGCGGGGCCATAATAGCCGACGGCGCCCCATGCCACCGTTGAATAACAACGCTCTGGGCTTAAACCGGCCATGACCAACACCGTCTCGCCCCCGTCGGAATAACCGACAAAATGCGCCTTTTCAATATTCAGCGCATCCATAAAGGCTAACATGTCGCGTGCGTCGCGGTGATAAAAATCAAAGGGATAATCGCGCGGTTTCGGTAAAGATTCGCCATATCCACGCCGTGTAGGGGTAAACACGTGATAGGTCTGCGCCAAGACAGGGATCAAGTCAGGGAAGTTTTCTTCGCCTGTCCCTAACCAGCCGTGTATTAAGACCAGCGGACGTGCGGAAGGGTCGCCATACGTTTCGTAAAATAAAGTTGCCCCAGTAGAGGTTGTAACAAAAGCCATTTTATTCCTGCGTTTCTTGTAACATATTTTGGTATACACCGGGCCATGAATCCGGAATTTCTACCGCCCCAATACGCTTATAAAAGTCAACAGGGCCAGCCGCGCCGATAATGCCGTACCCATAGCCAACCGCTTCCATGTCATGCAAACAGGCGAGTAGCAATGCCAAGCCCGCCCCTTGACCGCGCATGGTTTCATCAACCCCTGTCGGGCCAAAAAAGCCACGACGTACCACATCGTAACAAGCGAAGCCCATGAGCTGATTCTCTTTCTGGGCGATGAAACATGCCAACGGCACCCGTGAGAAAGAAACCTCACATTCGCTGTACCAACCATTCCCAAATTGATCCCGCACCCACTCACAGATCAAATGTTTCTCGGCAGGGATGGGGCGACGGATGATGATCCCCGCTGTTTTTAAACGTTCAAGCACAGGTTCGATAGGTGGCAACTCATAAAGTTTCACCAGCATATCTGGCATAATCGGTCATTCCTTCAAGAACTACAAACGGTTAAAACTCCTCTGCAAGACGCAGAAGGTATTGATAATAATCATTCTTGATCGGCGGGATGATCGCTAAAAATTGTTCTTTGGTGATGAACCCCTTGCGCAAGGCAATTTCTTCTGGACATGAGATTTTCATCCCCTGTCGTTCTTGCAACGCATACACAAAATTAGACGCTTGCAATAAGGATTCATGCGTACCTGCATCCAGCCACGCCGTACCACGCCCCAACTGCATCACCTGTAATTGACCCTTATCCAAATAGACTTGGTTCACATCGGTGATTTCAAGCTCACCGCGTGGGGATGGCTGTAAGTTCTTGGCGATTTCGACCACTTGCGAATCATAGAAATAGATGCCCGGCACCGCAAAATGTGAACGTGGATTCTTAGGCTTTTCTTCTAAGCCTAACGCTTTGCCATGTTCATCAAACTCGATCACACCGTATCGTTCTGGGTCTTTGACAGGGTACGCGCAGATCAACGCGCCTTGTCCCAACGTAGATGCGTTCTGAAGCTGTTTAGACAACCCTTGACCGAAGAAAATGTTATCACCGAGGATGAGGCAAACCGACTCGTTTTGAATGAACGATTCTGCGATCACAAACACATGAGCGATGCCACGCGGTTCATCTTGTTCGAGGTAGCTGAACTGCATCCCCCACTGACTGCCATCCTTCAGTAAGGTTCTAAAACCGGGCAGTGCATCCGGCGTACTCACCACCAGCACTTCCCGAATCCCCGCTAACATCAACATTGAAAGCGGGTAATAGATCATCGGTTTGTCATACACTGGCAGACTTTGTTTGCTCAAGGCCGTGGTTAATGGGGATAACCGCGTTCCATGCCCGCCCGCTAAAATGATTCCCTTCATGCCTTCTTATGTCCCTTCTATCACGTCGCGAAGTTTACCTTGCGCCGCGTTGAGTAAGTCCCGCGCTTCCGCTGAATGGACATTCAGCAGGCGCATGACAACCGCTGTTTTCACTTCATAATCACACGCTTCTAAAAGTTGAGCCGCTTCTTCCAAGCTCACTTCGGCAATTTGTGCGACGATGCGCTGTGCGCGGTTCACGAGTTTTTCATTGGTCGCGCGAACATCCACCATCAAATTCCCATACACTTTGCCCAACTGAATCATGGTGGTGGTACTGAGCATATTCAAGACCAGTTTTTGCGCTGTTCCCGCCTTCATCCGTGTAGAACCAGTGATCACTTCTGGGCCGACAGGCAGGGCAATGCCAATCTGCGCGACGTTGAGAACAGGCGCGGGTTCGTTACACGAAATACCAACTGTCAATGCGCCGATCTCGTTGGCCGTTTCTAGTGCCGCCAAAACATACGGCGTGCGTCCGCTGGCGGCGATGCCTACAACGGTATCCAACGCTTTCGGGTGCAGCGCCAACAGATCATCGCGCCCGTGTTCGCGGCTGTCTTCCGCGCCTTCAACGGGCATCGTCAACGCAGGAAGTCCGCCTGCAATCAGCCCCTGCACTTGGGATGGATCGGTATTATACGTAGGCACACATTCGACAGCATCCAAAATCCCTAAACGTCCGCTGGTTCCCGCGCCGACATAGATCAAGCGCCCGCCTTTTCGCATCCGTTCAACAATGCCGTCTACGGCTTGGCTAATCTGCGGAATCGCCGTATTGATCACGCTCGCAATCGTCGCGTCTTCAGCGTTGATGCGCTGTAACATTTCAGTTGTGGATAGTTGGTCAATCTCAAAGGTATTTGGGTTTTGTTGTTCAGTGAGCAAACTTATCGCCTCCTTCAAGTACCCAATGACGCGCCAGAATCGCCGCGCCAATCACCGGGGGAAACAGCGGGTGAGGTCGCGTTTGAAGCCCCAATAACTCGGTCAGGCGCAAACTCAACACATTATCAAAGCTGAGTAAGCCCCCTGAAAAAGCGATTGATTCCGCGCTCAACCCTGTCTTTTGCAAGATGACGCGCGCCCGTTTTGCTAAGGCTTCCGCGCCGTCATGGACAATTTTTAAAGCGAGGGGGTCACCCTCTTGAGCGCAAGCCAAAATAATCGGCGCGAGGTCGGCCAAGCGTTTATTCGGGGGTTCCCCTTCAACATCATAAATGATGGGAATCAAGTCGCGCGGGTCGCTGACACTCAACGCGGTACAGATCGCCTCTTTCAAGAGGGTCGCCTGCCCGACGCCATCCACTTGTTCAGAGAGATAGCGCAACGCTGTGGACGCTAACCAAAACCCGCTGCCCTCGTCACCAATCAAATATCCCCACCCCCCACTGAGGTGAGATTTTCCCTGTCTGTCGAGCGCAAACAGGACGCTTCCCGTCCCTGCGAGGATCAATAATCCCTCACGCGTACCACGCCCGCCGACCAGCGCAATTTCAGCGTCGGTGCACGCATACACAGAGGCATCGGGCAAGACGGCTTTGGGGACTACCTGAAGCCAATCCAACATCTTCGATGCGCCAGCGACCCCCAACGCGACCGAGTCGATTTGGGCGAACTCTAGCCCGCTGGCCTCTACCGCATCCGCTAAGACGTGACGGATCAATTCAGCCGACGCTTTTTGACCGATCAAGGAGGGGTTCGCAGTTTCACCAACTGCCTGCCCGATCACTTCCCAATCCCCTTCAGGGGAAAATTTCACCACCACCGCGCGGATGCCACTACCACCACCATCCACGCCAATCACATATAAATCGCTCATCATCAGTTTTCATCAACAAATGTAGCAATGGCATCATGCATTGCACGGCGAAAGTCATGTGTCCCCACCCGTTCACGCCCGTAATAGACGCGGTTAGTCAGCAAGACTACCACCAATTCGCGGGTTGGGTCGATCCATAATGACGTGCCAGTGAAGCCCGTATGCCCAAACGACGACAGGCTGAAGACATCCCCTGCGGATGAGTCTTCAACGGATTTCAACATCCAGCCTAATCCCCGTCGTTCACCCTGCGTTTGGTCTTGGACAGCATCGTGCATCAAGGATTTTTGGATGCCTAAGCGTTCATCGTGGGTTAGCCATGCGTTGCCAAAAACCGCGATATCGCGCACGTTGGCGAACAGACCTGCATGCCCCGCGACCCCGCCCAGACCACACGCGTTTTCATCATGGACTTCGCCCCAAACACGACGTTTGCGCCATGTCGGGTCGATCTCAGTAGGCGCGGTGTGCGTTAAAGAAAGTCCCATTTCGCGCACAGGGTTAAACACCACGCTCTTTAAACTGAGCGGTTCTGCAATCCGCTGACGAATCGCTTCATCTAGCGGGGCGCCGTGTAAACGCGCGACGGCTTCTCCTAACAACATAATGCCAATATCGCTGTACACCACCTTTTCGCCAGGTGGGTTCATGAACGGGTATTGATACATCGCCTCGAGACCGTTCGCCCAACGGGTCATGCGGTCTAGGGGATCAGGCTCGGTAGGCGGTGTGGGGGCTGGCCCTGCCGCATTGAACACATCGCGCCATGCGGCAACCCCTGAACTATGGTTTAACAATTGGCGAAACGTGACGAGTGAAGGATCAATTTTGAGCTGGGTATAGGCTTCAGGCGTAGGCATGAGGATTTTTGAGTGCGGGTCTTGCCCGCCATCCATCCCACGCGGGTTGACGCGCCCAAACTCAGGGATCACGCTCACAAGCGGATCATCCAGTTGAACAGCACCTTCGCTCACCAATGATAAAAAGGCGCTCTCTGTAAACAGTTTGGTCAGCGAAGCCAGATCAAACCATGTGCCAATACGGGTCGGCACTTGTTGGGTTTCGGGGTCATTGTAGCCCCACGCATCTTCAAAAATCACCTCGGAACGATGGATGACACTCACGCTCAACGATGTGAAAATTTGATTCAGGTTCGCCTTGACCAACGGCTGAATTTTAGACAACATTCAAAGATGCCCCCTATGAGTGATAAATCGCAAGTCGGCAATTCGCTAAGTTTCATATAATAAATATTCATTTCGATGGCTTGAAAATGTGTTTTTGACGTGTTCCCAAGAAGCGGTGATCTCACTGACGCTCACGCCTTTTTCAATATCTAACCGAATCTGCCGTGTGCCTAACAACAGATCAAAATGGCGGGCTTCGTTCTCACTCCATGCAAACTGTTCAGGGTACCATTCACGTATCAACGCGATGATGCCTAACCACACCCGCACCGAACGATACGAATACGGCTGTAAAATATGCGCTTGTACGCCAGAACACACTTCGCCTACGTATTTCCCCATATTCGGCTGGAACACAATCGGACGGAAACCCACGCCATGTTCCCAGTATTCATCATTTAAACGGTTGGCTAAACGGTCACGATCCAGCCAAGGCGCGCCGACAATTTCAAACGGTAATGTCGTCCCGCGCCCTTCAGAAAGGTTTGTCCCTTCGATCAAACATGCACCAGCGTAATGCTGTACATTCACAAAGTGAGGCAAGTTTGGCGAAGGCGGAATCCACTGCATGCCTGTATCTTGCCACGACATATAACGGCGTAAAGCCGCACATGGGATCACCTCTAAGTCGGCGGGGGTGGGGTTCCATACAGTGTTGATCATCCGCGCCAGTTCGCCAATCGTCATGCCATGCTGAATCGGAATCGGAAAGCGTCCTACAAACGAGAACATATCTTCGTCGGGCATATTCCCATCAATGCGGTCGCCCAATGGGTTGGGACGATCCAAAACGACAACCGAAATCCCCATCTCGCCCGCCGCTTCCAACACATACGAGAGCGTCCAAATATAGGTGAAGTAGCGCACACCCACATCTTGCAGGTCACAGACAATGACATCAATCCCGTTGAGCTGTTCGGGCGTAGGACGGTACGAGTCACCATACAGACTGTGAATCGGAATCCCTGTAGACCGATCACGGCTTGAAGGTACGGATTCGCCTGCGCGAGCACTTCCGCTAAATCCATGTTCAGGCGAAAAAATAGCGACGAGGTTCACCGCATGGCTGAGCCGATCAAACGTGCTGATCAATTCACGATCCACCCCGCTAGGGTTGGTCAATAACGCCACGCGACGATTTTTGAGAATTTCAAAGTCACGTCCCATTAAAACATCAAGACCACTGAGCACCATCGGTCGGTTTACCATACGGGCATCTCCACACTGAGTTTGCCTTGCGGAATGCTTTCACCCGTTAATACATCGGCGATGGCGCGAACCGAGGGCGCGCTATCCCCACAAGCGCACAACGCACCATCCACATGCGGAATGTGCAGGACATCATACGGGTTGCGTAACGCCAGTAACAACAATACCTTGCCCTGTGCGTGGACAGCTTCCGCAAGCTGTTTGGACTTTTGCAACTGCATTTCCAGTAAGTGAGCGTTACGGGTTGCCAGCACGACGACATCGACCGCATCGACCAACGCCAATGCGGTTTTCATCGTCTCTGGCCGTTCGTCGTCGGACATCATCGAGAATGTTTGTAATTGGGGCAGTTTTTCCGCCATGATACGGCTCAAGCTGGCTTTATCCCCGCCTTCTACCGCGCCACTATCCAACCATGAACCAAACTCGATCAAACCGATCTTGTGTGCATCTGTATCTAACGGGAAATAAGACGAAGGTTGCAAAACTACCACCGCTTCACGGGCGATGGCATCCATCGCGGCGCGCCGTTCGGGACTGCCGACCTTCTCAACGGAAAGGTTCACAGCGGGGTATGTTGCTTTTAACTTCTGAATTCGCTCAAAGGCATCTTCGACACGTTCAGAGGGTAGACGTCCGCTTTGTACTGCTTCGGTCAAAGCCGCAGAAACTTCTTCTTGCATCCGTCGTGTGTGGGAAAAGTGGATGAGGTCTGAGCCAGCTAAGGCCGCTAACACGGCGGATTCGCCCGCGCCCCAATGCCCGCTGACCGCTTTCATCTCCATACAGTCGGTACAGACTGCCCCAGTAAAGCCGATCTCGCCCCGCAGTAAGTCGGTCGAAATTTTCTTGGATAATGTAGAGGGGTAGTCAGGGTCTAACTGCGTGAACATCACATGGCTGACCATGACACAATCCGCCCCTGCATCGACAGCGGCGCGGAACGGGATCAAATCTTGATTCCATAAGAAGTCGAGGTCTTCATCAATGACGGCTAACGCCAAGTGCGTATCGACGGGGGTATTGCCGAGGCCGGGGAAATGTTTGGGTGAAGCGATCACCCCATTGGATTGAAAGCCCTTGACTTCGGCAACTGCCAAACGCGCGACTTCATCTTTATCAGTGCCTAAAGAGCGGGTGCCCACCGTCGCGTTTTCGGTGCTGTGGGTGACATCCACAACAGGCGCATACACCCAATTGATGCCTAATTCACGCATTTCGGTAGCCAGCATCGCGGCTGTTTGTTCAGCGTATTCACTCGAACCTGTTGACGCAATCGCCATCGCCCCTGGGGATTCGGTAAAACCAAACTTTTCATGTAACCGCGCCACTGTCCCCCCTTCTTGATCAATCCCGATTAGAATAGGGGTACGCGCCGCTTCATGACACATACGGGTTAAACGCGCGAGCTGTGTCGGTGACTGCACATTCCGCGCAAAGAGAATAATCCCGCCTATACGTCCTTCCGCTAACCATTCCAAAATGTAATCAGGGGGTTCTAAGCCTTCAAAACCCACAATTAGCATTTGCGCCGCTTTTTGCTCTAACGTCCAACTTGTCATATAAAATCCTCGACTAAAAACTTCTTCCCAAAGTATATGTCTTAAATTGTCCAACATGACGCAGGTTGAGCGCGTTTTGATGCTCTCTCCCCATACAAAATAATTTCTCTAATGTGCGTTATTCACCAACGGTATGTAAATGGCTGGTTAACCGTTCCGCACCCTGTTCTGTGATCAAATAACCGTCTTCTAAACGAACCCCTGTGCGCCCTGCGAAATAGGTGCCGGGTTCTAACATGATTACCATGCCCGCCTGCAAAACTTCCTCACTGTACGGGGTGATGCGCGGGTTTTCATGCCCGCTCACGCCGACGCTATGCCCTGTGTGATGGGGATACACGGGATAGCCATGTTTCTCAATAAAGTTTCGCAAGGCACTGTCGATGTCTTTGGCAACCGCGCCCGGCCGAAGCAGGGAATAGCCTAAATCGAGGGCTTCTAAAATCACCTGTCGCATTTTGAGCTGTTCGTCGGTGGGTTCCGTTGCGTAATAGGTATTGCAGGAATCGCTCCAGTAGCCCTCATGAATGGTGCTGATGTCAACAATCACGCTGTCACCGGCTTGGATTTCTAAATCCAACGGCCACCCGCCAATGTTATCTGGATCACGGCGACCGATCACCAAGTCATTCCCCATCGCCACCCGTTGACCTGCGGCGCGCTGTACCCCTGTGTGAATCTCCGTCCACACGTCGATTTCGCGCAACCCGGGGCGGATGACTTCCCGCGCGATGCCATGAGCCAAGTCGGTCAGCGCAAAGTTACGGCGCAGTTTGTTGATTTCTTCCGCTGTTTTGATCGTCCGTAAAGGCTCCAGCCAACTATCCACCGCCAAAAATGAGACGGACACGGGCGCTTTCGCGCGGATGGTTTCGATCATCCCCAACGGGGTGAAGTCCATCTCCACGCCGATGCGATCTGATACCCCTGCCGATTGAAGCACCGCTGAAAATTCAGCCCGTAAATTCTCACCGGACTGAATCGGCCCATCAATACGGTAAGCGTTATAAGGCACCACCGTGATGTCATCATCACTCTGTAAAAATGCGGTTAACCCTGCATAGCCCGCCAATACAATCAGCCAGAAATGACCCTCGTTGTACCAAACCACCGCGGGGCCTGCGGCGAATAAATTCGTCCCCACTTGCACCGGAATAGCAACCCCCGTCAACCATTTTACGCTTTCGTGGCGTGTGAAAATCGCTTGTTTGATACCACGGCTTTGTAAAAGCGCATGGGTTTGGTCACGTTGTTGACGGTGCATCTTGTGGAATCCTTAAGAAATATTCAAGAAAATAAAGGACTTCGATTGTCTACCGTCTTGAACCGACTTGCAAGGTCATAACATAAGACGCTAAAGACGATAGAGCGCTTGCCATGTTTATACTGTCATTCGTTAAAACGGCAATATCTCCAATTTCCCATCCCAGCGCGCTACTCACTTTCCGCGAGATACGCATCATTCACAATCAGCCAACCGTCAGGACGTGCTTGCCACACCACCCGATGGTTCACCGCATACTGCTGGCTTTGGAAATACAAACTCAGCCAAGGTGGGTCGGCGTGAAGGATGCGCAAAAGTTCATGGGTGAGTAAGTCTGTCTGCTCTACATCTCGGCTATTGAGCAGTTGAGGCCATAAACGCGCCCAATTCGGGTTTGTCCATTCGGTGGCGTTGCTCAATAACGTAGGACGCGCCAGCGCTTGAAGGCTATACGGCGCGCTCCATGTGACGGTGTCGAAATACATCAGGAATAACGGGCCTAATTCATGTTCTTGTAAACGGGGTAGATATTCTGTCGTCCAGTTGGGCATCTCTACATCAACCGCGACGCCAACCGCCTCGAACGCTTCGCCTATCCACTCCGCAATTTCGCGATCATTGCCAGAACGCCCCGTCGGAATTTGCAACGTCAATTCAAAGCGAATGCCCTCGTCATTAGGCGGGTAACCTGCGTCACTCAACATCTGTTCTGCCAATGCAGGGTCAAACGAAAAAGGTGTGATTTCAGACGGGATGCTGAGCGGATGTACGGACGAAGTCGCGCGTTCACACGGAACCTCTAAAACATCATCACAGAAAGCGGTCACGTCGAGCGCATATTGCAAACCTAAGCGCACCATCGGGTTTTGCAACGCTTGCCCCCCTAGCGTATCCTCCCAAAGATCGCGTTGATTGAAGCCGATATATAACTGCCGTGTTCCCGAAACGATCTGCGTGCCGATGTCAGAATTCTGCTGGAAGATGTTGCGCTGGTTGCCCGAAACCGACATGATATCAGTCTCGCCCGCCAACATCGCACTGACGCGGTTCCCGCCATCCGTCATCACCCACCATTCGATGCGGTCAAAATAATTCGGTCGCAGGGTAAATTCTGGCACGCGCTCCATGACCAAGTAATTATTATGCACCCACTCCACAAGGCGGTATGGCCCACTGCCAACAGGGTTTTCCATCGCTCTCGCCAAGGGAACGCCTTCATACGACTCGCGACAATGGATATACACCTGCGCGATCAAGCCTAGCGCGTAAACCGGCGGGCCGTCGATCACAATCACCAACTCGTTGGCATTGAGCGCATACGCATCGACATACAGCAGTTGTTCTAAGACCTGTCGGGTATTGCCTGTAAAGGCGTTGGCGGGGTCTGCCGCCCGTTGAAAACTATACGCGGCATCATCCGCAGTGAGCGGGCTTCCATCTTGGCATGTGCGTCCAGACGGGATGTAAAAAGAATGTTCGCGCCCATCTTCCGAAATTTCATACTCGGTCGCGAGATACGGCTCTAAACGTCCGCTTGCTGTGATTTCGTACAAGGTGGCAAACAAATGATGGATCACATTCCGTTCCGCCTGAAAATTGATACTGGCTGGCTCAAGACCATCGACATCGACGCTCTGCGCGACGACTAAAACAGCAGGTTCGGGGGTTTGCGCATCGCTCATTGTTGGGCGAACGATTGACAGCGCCAGCATCATCACCATGATGGTGGTGGGCATGTACGACGAAGAAGATATTTTCATCATTAAATTCTCGAGCACCTTCATTGGGATACCTTGTCATGAACCATCTTATGTCATCTCAACGTAGTTTGCTGATTATGACCAGACAGGTACAATCACCGAATTATTATCTTACGGCTTTGTTTTAGGAATAGGTTATGCCTGAAAAAATCACTGGAATCTTCAACATTTTGGCAACTCCATTCGACGCGGAAAGAGCCATTGATTTTGTGAGCCTACGCCGTTTGGTTGACTTTCAAATTGATAAGGACGCCTACGGTTTAACTATCTTAGGGGTTTTGGGCGAAGCCGCAAAAATGACGGTGGATGAGCGCCGTCAAGTGATGGATACCGTCATTGAGCATAATCACGGACGTGTGCCGATTGTTGTCGGCGTAAGCCATCCTGAAACGGAAACGGTCATCAGCTTGAGCAAAGCGGCATTTGCGGCGGGTGCGCAAGGGGTGATGATCGCCCCGCCCAAAGACATGAAAGAAGACCAAACCATCTACGCATTTTATGCCGAAATTGCCAGCGCCATTGAGGGTAACGTGGTGGTGCAAGATTTCCCCCCCGTCAACAATGTAATCATGTCGCCGGAACTGTTGGCGAAAATTGCGGAAGACATTCCCAACGCCCGTTACCTCAAATTGGAAGATTACCCGTTGATGGAAAAAATTTCATCCATCCGCAAACACACGGGGAAATTTGAAATCTTTGGCGGGCTTGGCGGGATGTATCTGCTAGAGGAGTTGGGACGGGGTGCCAGCGGGACGATGACAGGCTTTGCCTTCACTGAAATTCTGGTGGCGGTGTACCGCGCGTTCAAGGCGGGCAACCGCGCTCAGGCAGAACACATCTTTGATCACTATTTACCGCTCATACGCTTTGAGAACCAACCCATCATCAATTTGACGATACGTAAAGAGTTACTACGTCGGCGCGGGGCGATAGACACGGCGTATCTGCGCAACCCCTTCAACCCCATCGATGCCAGCACACACGCAGAAATCGACTGGATTTTTGAACGGGTTGGCATCACCGACCCGACGCAAAAAATCAACTTTGATGCGATCACCACTTAGGGATTTATCCCATTCAACTATAAACATGAAGGAGCATTTCTGATGAATCTTGGATTACAAGGCAAAGTGGCGATGGTCGCTGCCGCCAGCAAAGGGCTTGGTTTTGGCGTTGCGCAAGCGCTTGCGCGCGATGGCGCAAAAGTCTCAATCTGCAGTCGCGATAGCGAAAGCATCGAAGTGGCGGCGGCAAAACTTCGTGAAGAAACGAATGCGGAAATCATCACCGCAGTTTGTGATGTGCGCAATGCGGGACAAGTTCAAGCGTGGACAGATCAAACCGTGAGCGCATGGGGACAAGTGGACGCCCTGCTCGTCAATGCAGGGGGGCCACCTGCGGGGTACTTCAAAGAACTGACCGATGAACAATGGCAGTCAGCATTTGAACTCACCCTGCTCAGCACCATTCGCTTGATCCGTTCGGTCATTCCCCACATGAAAGACGGCGGTTCCATTTTGACGATCACATCTTCATCCGTTCAAGAGCCGATTGAACGTTTGGGACTTTCTACTGTGATGCGTTCCGGCGTGGTTGGGTTGGTCAAAACCTTGTCGGATGAATTGGCGAAAGATCGTATCCGCGTTAACAATTTGATCCCCGGCCGTATCGACACGGACCGTGTTGCGCAGTTGGATGCAGGCGCCGCCAAACGGTTGGGCGTGAGCATTGAAGAAGTTCGTCAGCAATCGCTCACCAAAATCCCGTTGGGGCGCTTAGGAACGATTGAAGAATTTGGCGCGGCAGGCGCGTTTTTACTTTCGCCCGCCGCTCAATACATCACGGGCGCCAGCCTGCGCGTCGATGGTGGACAAATGCGCTCTGTATAAAGCGCATCCTCATTTTCCCCTCATAATCACCGCGAAAGCTCATCAAACACTTACCGATCACGCCTTAAAAACTCAGGTTGTGGTCGGTATACTTTTACAGTATGTATTTCAATCTAAAGGAGCATGCAAATGGCACTTAAAAAGATAGCCGCATTCGTCGCGCTTTCCGCCGTAGCCATCCCCGTACTCGCTCAAGATTCAACCAATACCGTTTCTTTCAACAACATCAGTTTTTCCTACGATGAATCTTTGGGGGCAACACTTTCGATTCACCAATTCCCAGCAGATGACCCTGCTACCGCCTATCCAGGTGGCCCCACGCCCGCCCATACCAGCTTTAACTGGGGCGAAACCAACGACCTTTTGAGCGGTGGCGCCGTGTATGTTTTTAACAGCGCCGAGTTTATGGAGTATCCAAACTATACAACGCAAGCCACTCAATTGAATGATCTGCTGGCGACCCGTCCAGATTTCACCGAATATCTGGCGAACGTACCAGACGGCGAAGGTTTGCCCTTCCTACCGACAGTCCCCGCATCCCAAGTAATCGCAGCGCAAGCGAGCTATCTGGATGTTGGTACAATTTCCGGTATCCGTTATTTGACGGTGTATGCACAAGATGTCTCGCCCTTCTCTGATATCAGCGTGCGTTACACCTTTCAAGGCGTCACCGCAGAGGGTGCGTATGTTTCCGTCTACTTCCCACTAACGACAACGCTCTATCCCGCGTCACAACCTGCTGATTTTGATTATGATGCGTTCGTCGCCACTGTAGATGCCTACTACGCCGAACAAGTGAACACCTTAAATACCGCCAGCGCGGATAGCTTCACCCCCTCGCTCACGGTCTTAGATGCCCTTGTGCAGTCGATTCAAGTTGGCCCGGTGACCACCACCCCAGAAGTGCCCATCGTTGAAGCGACAGAAGAGCCGACTGCGGGTAATGCAGGGATTTTAAGCGGAACATGGACGCTGGTTTCGTATGGTGACCCCGCCGCGCCAACAACGGCGGTCGCCAACAACCCCGCGACCATCACCTTTGAAAGCACTGGCGTGTCTGGTACATCCGGTTGTAATTCATTCGGGGGTAACTTTGCCTTCAGCGCGAACGTGGTTTCTTTTGGTGAAGGTTTAGCCTCAACCCTCATGGCCTGTGATGAAGCCTTGATGGCGCAAGAAGCCGCTGTCCTGAATGTATTGCAAGGGGATGTCCCATTTGCAGTCGATGGTAGTTCACTCGTCTTTACAGGCGCAGATGGCACCGTCTTAACCTATGTCGCCAACACCGCGAGTGGCGTCACTTTTGACCCGGGCGTGTTAGGTGGCACCGTTTGGACACTGACCGCTTATGGCGACCCTGCTTCACCTGTAGCCCCTGTCGCGGGGGTCACCTCAACCTTGAGCTTTGAAAGCACTGGCGTGTCGGGTACATCCGGCTGTAATTCATTCATAGGAAGCTTTTCTGTGAATGGCAACGTCATCACGTTTGGCGACTTGATCGCCACACTGGCCGCATGTGAAGAAGCAGTCATGGCGCAAGAGACTGCCCTGTTGGAACTTCTGCACGGGGATGTCAGCTTCACCGTTGAAAATGGCGCGCTGACCTTGACCAATGCCGACGGACAAACTGCCTCTTACACCTCACCTAGCGCTACGGGCACAGGCATCACCCCCCCTGCGGTTGTTGATGCTGGTGCATTAGGGGGCACATGGTCATTGGTTTCTTACGGTGACCCTGCGAACCCTACACAGGCCGCCCCTGAAACCGCTTCGATTTTGGTCTTTGATACCACAGGCGTTTCGGGCAATTCAGGTTGTAACTCTTTCAGTGGCAACTTCACCTTCAGCGTGGACACCGTGACCTTCAGCCCGCTGATCAGCACGATGATGGCTTGTGTAGACGACATCATGGCACAAGAAAATGCGATTTTCTCCATCTTACAGGGCGATGTTCAGTTTAGAGTGGCGAACGGCACGTTAACCCTCACCACTGCAGATGGCAACGTTCTAAATTACACCGCTGCCACAAGCTAAACAAGATCACCCTCAACAATAAAAACACGGTCATGTGACCGTGTTTTTATTTGCAAGATGCCCCGCAATTTTCTATGCTTTGAATCCGCTATTTATTGTTTAAAAGGTTTAGATTATGGCGATGACACAGGCAGAAATTAAGAAATGGCAGCAGGTCATAAAAGATTATTTTGATAAAGCGTCAATCGTTCTCACACCACAAGAAATTGAAAACATCGAAATTGCCGACTTTGGCTTAGGTGAATTTGAGCAAAGCGGGTTAGCGCTCATCACCTACTTTAACGATGATAAATATTGCGCGAAAGAATTGGTTTTACTGCCCTATCAAACGTGCCCCCAACATATTCACCCCGAAATTTCCGCGCTGAATTACATCGGCAAGCAAGAAACCTTCCGTTGTCGTTACGGGGAAGTGTATTTGTACATTGATGGCGAGGCCGTCACGTCGCCTAAAGTCAGTCCCCCCCAGCACCGTGCATCAGCCTATTCAGTTTGGCGTGAAATTGTCTTACGCCCGGGCGAACAGTTCACCATCCCACCGCAAACATGGCATTGGTTTCAAGGCGGGCCTGAAGGCGCTGTTGTGAGTGAATTCAGCACTCAGAGCGTGGATGAGAGCGATATTTTCAGCGACCCCGATATTCGGCGTATTCCAGAGATCAAAGTGGAGTAATACAAATAGCTTCGCTTAATCTGGCAACTTTCTTGAACAGAGAATCCCTAGATTAAGCGAAGTAGAGGTTTGATTTAATGCGCGTGGGATTCTTCGTGATGCGCATCATGCGCTTCATCGTGGGTTAAGGCCTGAACCGCCTCTTCAACCTGCTCGTATTGGAAGTGATACCCCGCTTCAAGCAGACGTTTCGGAATCACATTCTGCCCTTCGAGAACGATTGAACTGACTTCACCAAAGCCCAGTTTAAAGGCAAATGACGGAACCGGTAGCCAGTTCGGCCGTTGGAGGGTTTTACTGATCACCGATGCCAATTCTTTATTGGTCACAGGGTTGGGCGCGGTGAAGTTATACACGCCGTATGCCGATTCGTTTTCGATCAAAAAGCGCATCGCATTCACTTGATCGTCGATATGAATCCACGGTTGAGGTTGTTTGCCATCGCCTAATGTCCCGCCTGCAAATAACTTGAACGGCAAGACAAGACGCTGGTAAACCCCACCTTTTGTGCTCATGACCAGCCCCGTGCGAATCACCACACGGCGAACGCCCACATCTTCTACCGCTTCGGTGGACGCTTCCCACTGCTGGCACAATTTCGCAAGAAAATCATCCCCTGCGGGTGAATCTTCTGTCAGCACCACATCCATAGGATGATTGCCGTAATACCCCACCGCAGAAGATTGAATGAGCACTTTCGGTTTGACGGTCGCCTTGCGCACCGCATCAACGACGGCTTTACCCGCATTCAAACGGCTTTCCAGAATCGCTTTTTTGCGCGACCCTGACCAACGCGCAGGCAAAAAACTATCGCCCGCAACACTCGCCCCCGCAAGGTTGACGATTGCAGTCGCACCGTCGGCATATTCAAGCCAGCCATCGGCTGTTTTTGCGTCCCACTCGACGACCTTAACCCCATGATCGAGACCTGCGGTTTGATTTTTATTTCGGCTGAGGACGATAACTTCATACTGGTGTTGAAGCAGATGATTCGCCAACGCCTGACCAATTAACCCTGTTCCGCCCGTAATCACTACCTGCATGTTATGGCCTCCTGTTGGTCTAACAGATACTTAAACTGGCTTGATTTTAGGAAGTCGATATGAAAGCCAGATTAATCTCACCCAAAAACTTCTTGTTGATTTTTCACCGCCAGCGCTTTCGCTGTGTACTGCGCCAGCCGTTTAAACAGTTGTTCAGCATGGGCTTCGCGTTCTTGCCCCTGCCATTGAATATACGTTTCCAATTCTTGACGTAGTTCGCGCTGTTCATCTTCATAGCCATACTGTGCAAGGTGATTAAACAGCAGTTCATGCGCGCGTTTACGCTCGATCACTTCAAGCCCGTCGAGGATTTGCCGATGCGGTGGCCCTTCCCAAATATCGGCGATCATCGCTTCACGAAGCAGACGCTCAACGCCAAATTCGGCCAGCGTGCCAATCCCACCATGAACTTCCATCGACCATTTCGCGGTTTGAGTGGCTAATTCCGCCGTCCAATATTTAGCGAGGTGCGTCACCAAGCGAAACAGATGAAAACGCTCAGAATAATTCGGGCCAGTCTCTTGCCACACTTGGTTTGCCAACAAAGCGCTTTCCCACGCCAGCGCAAACCCTTCGGCCAAACTTTGCGCCCGCGCTTCAAACTGTGCACGCATGAGCGGTTGGTCGATCAACGGTTTGCCGAATACGATACGATTTTTCGCAAAGGTGTAGGCTTCGCCAATCGCGCGTTGCATCACCGCGATGCTGGCAATGGAATTGCACACCCGTGAAAGGTTCAATACTTCTAAAAGCACGTACATGCCCGTATGAATGTCACCCAGAAGATAGGCCTCGCTCTGATCTAGCTCAACCTCGCCTGTAGGAACGGAACGGGTGGCAATCTTGTCTTTCAACCGGCGCACGTGATAATTCAACGCTCCATTTTGACGATATTTAGGGACCAGGAACAACGCCAAATTGCGAATCCCTTGGCTTGCCCCGCTAGGACGCGCGGCGACAATCGCCACTTCTGCGCCGACATTACTGCAAAAATACTTTTCGCCTTGTAAGGACCACTGTCCAAAACTGGTTGGGCTGGCGATAGTTTCGACCGATGCGCCTAAATCTGACCCACCGCGAATTTCAGTCATCCATGTTGCGCCTTGCCATACGCCCTCATCTTTGCGTAATAAGTTTCGCAAGAAACCGTCACGTACCGACGGCGGGCCGTATTTATCCAGCGTGACCGCCGTCACTAAAGACAAGGTATACGGGCAGTACAAGCCCATATCATAGAAGCTGGTCACATACCCCAACACGAAAGAGGATAAGAGCGTTTCTTCAAACGCCCGCCAAATCACGCCATTACGATAGCCCACATGCAACATATCGCGGTAGCCAGCCGACATCTGAATTTCATCAATACGCTGACCGCGCGCATCAAACTGTTTGACCCAAGGCGTACCCGCTTGATCGACGGAATGGGAAATTTCGCGCCCCGTGTTTTCCCACCATTTCTCCATCTCATGTAAGACGGGCATCACATAAAGATCGCCTAAATGCGCTTGAAGAAAAGCCGACGGAGAAGGCGTTATGTCAAGATTCATGGCGAATAATAACTTTCACTAAAAGTAATCTAAATGTGTGTATTCTACCTTGCTTTCTGGATGTCATGCGAATCAAAAAGGGTCTCCAAATCAATAAAACAAGATCAGGTCAAACATGCGCTTTACCTGATCTCGAAGGATGCTATTTAAAAATGAAACGGCCGTGAGCCAAAAGAGGGTTACGGTTTAAAAGCCACCACGCCAAACGCTTCAAAGCGCTTATCGATACGGACGAACCCCGCTTTGCCAAGACGTTCGATCACGCCCCGCACCACGCGCGCGCCGGAAGGACTTTTTAAGTCACCGATATAATGGAATAGACGTCCACCCCGCCGTAAAATGCGGAATAATTCCTGATAGTACACGCCGGAATAGAGTTCCCCCGCAAGGCTGAAAACAGGCGGGTCATGGATGATGCGCGTGAATTCGCCATCGTCAAATGTTTCGATCTCTTCCGCGCTGTGAGCCAAACGGCGCTCAATCCGCGTATTGGTGAACAGTTCACGCGACCACGGGTTTTGACGGGCAATCTCCACCACCGACGGATCAATCTCCAACGTGATGACATGCTGAGATGTTTTTGCCGCTTGAATGGCGGTATATCCCAACCCCATCGACGTATCTAATACCATCCCTTGCGGGGACGCCGCACGTATCTTACTCAAGGTGTCTTTATACGGGTCGGTGTTCTTGATACGGTGCATCGGAAAGCCCGCGATTAATAATGTGGGCGCTCCAGTTGTGGGATACAACGTACAATGTCGTCTTGTGGTCGAAGAAAACGACTGAATTTTGCGCAGTCCGTCCGCCTCTAACACAAAACAACCGTTTTCATCGTCCAAAATATCTTGGGCATCATCCCACGTCAGTTGGGTACCATCGGCAAAATAGATTGCAGTGGCATCCAACTCAACAGGGCTTTGGGTCAAATTTAAATCTAAAGAAACCTGCACTTGTCGCTCATCACGACGAAGCGCCTGTTTTAAGGTTTTGAGTTGAAAATGCGAAAGAATGAGGGGGTCATTCTCAGAACTAGATGAATTCTCCATCGTCATTATTGCAATAAGATGTTGGAATAATCCGCATCCCAGAAAATATAGACTTGTTCACCCACTTCAAACACACTGTCGGAGCGCAAGCCGAAATTCTGAACGCGGGCAACAACTTTTTGCCCTTCCCCAAACTCTACAATATAGCGTGTATCCGTGCCGATATAGTTGGTCAGCTTGATCGTGCCTAAAACCAAATTCATATCGAGGTCACGTTGAACATTGCTCTTATATACATTGACATCATCGCTGGTACCGTCGGGGTTCTTGATGTTGCCTGATGATGGGAAGATATTCAATTTTTCCGGACGTACCGCCACCGTGACATCACTGCCTACGCTGGTGTTTGAAATGGCGTTCAAACAGGCTTTCACTATAGTTTTGTCATCTAACTGAACGTTTCCAAACGCACCTTCAACGCTCACCAATTTACCCGTCAAGAAATTCGTTTCACCAATGAAGTCAGCGACAAAACGGGTTGTCGGGGATTCGTAAATTTCTTCAGGGGTGCCTAATTGCAAAACATGCCCTTGATTCATCACAGCGATACGGTCTGCCATCGTCAAGGCTTCTTCTTGGTCGTGGGTCACATAAATAAAAGTGATGCCCAATTGTTTTTGCATCGACATCAATTCATACTGCATGTCTTTACGAAGCTTGAGGTCAAGCGCCCCTAAAGGTTCGTCTAAGAGCAGTACAGCAGGACGTTTGACCAACGCCCGCGCCAAAGCCACACGCTGCTGCTGACCGCCCGAAAGTTGACGGGGTTTACGGTCTACGCCTTTGAGTTTCACCAACTCCAACGCTTCATGAGCGCGCTTCATGGCTTCAGGCTTGCGTACGCCTTCCATTTCCAGCCCAAACATCACGTTTTGGAGGACGCTCATATGTGGAAAAAGTGCATAATCTTGAAATACTGTATTCACAGGACGATGAAACGGAGGAACATTCTGCATCGGTTTACCCCGAAGCAGTATTTCACCGGAAGATGGGTCTTCGAATCCAGCAATCATACGTAATGTCGTGGTCTTGCCACAACCAGATGGACCTAACATGGCAAAAAATTCGCCGCGATAAATGTCCATACTCACATCATCAACAGCCCGCAAGGTCTCGCCATTTTTGGCGACAAATTCTTTGATGACGTGACGAATAGAAATATCAACTTCTTGGGACACCATCGTTTTCAACCGTCCTTCAATGAAACCAGTCAAAATTAGAAATAGAAACGGGACACACCGAATGTCATTTAGTGTATCCCGTTCTAAGTTTTTTACACAGTTTAAATTATCGACCCAAAAGGATCTTCACTTCGCTCCATGCGTCGTTGATCAGTTGTTCACCTTCAGGATTATCTTCGATGAAGAATAAGCGTTCGCTGGTTTCTTCAGAAGGATAAATGCCCGGGTTCGCCAACAGTTCTGCATCCACTAAGCCCAAGTCGATTGCGGCTTGGTTAGGAGAGGCAAACGCGGTGTAGTTGGAAATGTCTGCGCCAACTTGTGGGTGCAGGACGTAGTCAATGAAGGCTTCGGCCAATGCTTGGTTCGGTGCGCCTGCGGGAATCACAAGGTTATCGACCCAAACCACAGCGGTTTCGCTGGGGATGACATACGCGAAGTCGTCACATTCACAATCGTCAATCACTTGGAAAATATCACCGCTGTATTCGATGACAATATCCGCTTCACCACTGGCTAAAGACGCTTGACCATCGTCGGCGGCAATCGCAACCACGTTGGTTCCGTGTTCAATCAAGAAGTCACGAGCTTCTGAAATTTGAGCAGGATCGGATGAGTTGGGATCATAGCCGAGCAGAGCCAAAGCGACACCAAACATGGTGCGGGGTTCGTCGATCCAAACCACCGACCCTTGATGTGCCCACACGTCTGCCCAAGAAGTGATCGGCCCGCTGACGTTGTTCACGTTATAGCTGATCCCTTCAGTACCCCATTGGTAAGGCACGCTGTAGGTATTGTCGGGGTCAAACGCGGTATCCAACAAGGTCGGGTTCAAGTTCACGAAGTTGGGAATGTTATCTTTGTTAAGTTCTAACAACAGCCCTTCAGAAGCCATCAAGGATACGGCATAGTCTGTTGGAACAGCGATATCGTAGCCCGGGTTCCCTTGGCGCAAAATGGCGATCATTTCTTCATTCCCGCCATAAATGCTGTAAGTCACGGTCACACCGCAAGCTTCTTCAAAGTTAGAAATGGTGTCTTCGGCAACATAAGTTGACCAGTTGTACACGCTGAGGGTTTGACCTTCAAAGCCTTCTGGACAGACCCACGGTTCGAGTTCAGTGGCTTCAACCACCGCTTCATCTGTAGGTTCTGCGGTCGCTTCCACAACTGATTCCTCAGTCGCTTCCACTTCTACAACCGCTTCTTCGGTTGCTTCGACCACAACTTCAACTTCTTCAGTCGCTTCTATAACCGCTTCTTCGGTTGCTTCAACGTCCGCTTCGGTTTCTTCTGTGGCTTCAACAACTAATTCAACTGCGTCCGTCGCTTCAACAGCGGCTTCTTCAGTCGCTTCCACTTCTACTTCAGGTTCTTCTGTAGGTTCGACAGTGGCTTCCACAACCGCTTCTTCGGTCGCTTCCACTTCTACTTCAGGTTCTTCTGTAGGTTCTGCAGTCGCTTCTACAACTGCTTCTTCTGTCGCTTCAACAGTAACAACCACTTCTTCTGTTGGGTCAGCAACAGGTTCAGGTGTAGGGGTTGGTGTCACCTCAGGTTGACAGGCCGCAACCGCGAGCACCGTTGTTACCAATAAAATGCCAAACCATTTGCGCATGCTTCCTCCAAAATTATTGGTAATACTAAACAAAATCCCATCAATTTCTTCTAGGGCTTATAAAATGCCCGTCCCACCAAAGAAGATTTATAGCTTATTTCGCTCAAGTTTCAAGTCGAAAAGATGCCGATCTTTTTTGTATATTCTCCATAAAATCCAGCAAACTTCTTAGGCTGAAAGGGTAAACAGACAAAAAACCTCACCTGATTTTCTATATCACGCTGAATATAGAAAATTCTGGATGCGGTTTCGTAATCATGAAACTCTCATAATTTAGCAGTTTTTAGATGCCGACTTTACCACCACCCCGCCCTTGGAAATAAAGCGCGACTGAAACCAAAATGGTCGAGACGATTAAAATCATCGTAGAAATGGCATTGATTTCCGGTGTCACGGTCAATTTTAGCAAACCAAACACGTATACAGGCAGGGTATCCCCCCCTACACCTTTCATGAAGGCGGTGATTACGTAGTCATCTAACGACAGCGTGAAGGCTAACAACGCCCCTGAAATTACGCCCGGCACAATGAGCGGGAAGGTCACACGCCAGAAGGTGCGCCACTCATTCGCGCCCAAATCACGAGCGGCTTCTTCAAACCGTGGGTTCATATCCGCGAGGCGGGAACGCACCACAATCGCCACATACGAAATATTGAACACGATATGCCCCAAGATGATCGTTCCGATACCGCGTTGCATCGGAATCCCTGTAGCATTGGTGATGAAGTTAAAGATCACGCTGAAGAAAATGAGCAGGGAAAGCCCTTGCGTGATTTCGGGAATCACGATGGGTAAAAACAAAAGCCCATCAACTAAGTTTTTCCCCGGGTAATTTCCGCGTGCAAGGCTTAAGGCGATCATCGTGCCTAAAATGGTCGCAATGGTAGTTGCCACCAAACCGACCACAATACTCACGCCGAAGGCATCCAACATACGTCCCGTAGAAAAGGTTGCATCGCCACCAATCACGTTGTTAAAGATGTTGGCGTACCAATTGAATGTGAAGCCTTCAAAGCGGGCTAAAGAGCGCGAGTCATTAAACGAGAATAGAACCAGCAGAATGATCGGCGCCCAGAGAAAGAAATAACCGAAGATCGGCGCAATGCCTAAGCCGAAGATTCTCCCCGTCTTGCGAACCGCTAAATCACGGTTCACCTGCCCTTGATCAAATTCAATCGTGCGGTTGTTAGAAGTAAATTGTGCTTTGATTGCCATTAGATTACGCTTTCCGACGGCTCATCAGGGCATAGATGAATAAGCTAATCAATACCAGCGACATCATAATCATCGAAATTGCCGCGCCTAAAGGCCAATTCCCGCCCGACCTCAAGAACTGATTCTGAATCAATGACCCGATCATGATCCCTTGGGTTCCACCGAGCAATTCTGGGGTAACCAATGCGCCAATCGCAGGGATGAACACAAGAATAGCACCTGCAATCACGCCGGGTAACGTAAGCGGGAAGATGATGCGCCAGAAAGCGCGCCAATCGTTCGCGCCGAGGTCATTACCGGCTTCTACAAGACGGAAATCAAACCGTTCGATAGAAGAATAGATCGGCAGGACCATGAAGGGTAAATACCCATATACGAGACCGATCAAGACCGCACCATCGGTATTTAACATCTGAATCGGCCCACTGGTCAGCCCGATCCCCGTTAAAAATCCATTGATCAGCCCTTCATTCCCGAGGATAATGCGCCAAATATAGGTACGGACTAAAAAGTTTGTCCAGAACGGCAAGATGACAAAAAACAGCGCCAATTGTTGGGCGCGACGGGTTTTACGAGTCGCGATGAAAAACGCCAGCGGATAGCCAAGTAACAAACAGACAATGGTTGTAAAAAAGGAAACTTGGATCGAATCCAGAATCACAGGCCCATAAATACTCCCGAGTGCAGTTCGGTAGGCATCTAACGTAAAGGGCATGATATAAAATGCTTCCCCCGCACGCCCCGTGCCACGCGTCATAAAGCTAATGACCAACACAAAAAGAAGCGGTATGATGAAAAAGATGGCCAGATACAATACCGCTGGCAGTGCTAAAAGTCGCCCCTTGACCTTCTCGCGCGAGTCGAAACCGGAGCTTCCCCCTTGAGAAACAGAAACTGCCATATTCACAGCCCCTTCAAAAAATACGCATGAAACACCAATGGAAAGTCGATTTATAGTACCCTTCAACCCCCATATTTCAAATTTTCAATGGTGATAAAAAATTGTTGGAAATTTCGTCTTGAAATCTTTTGAAAGTAGAATACAATGATCCCCTGTGTTTGGCCCCGTAGCGCAGCGGTAGCGCAAGTGCCTTTTAAGCACCTGGTCGTAGGTTCGAATCCTACCGGGGTCACAATTTAGGGTTTTATCAAAATAGGTGACAATATTGTCACCTGTTTTGATTCTTGCGACGGTCTCCGAAGTTTCCTCACCATCGCTTACCTTGAAGCACCGCTCACCCATCCACCAAGGCGTGTTTGTGTCTCACAGCTACCGTCCGTGTGTCTAATCAATAACCCGTATATATTTTTGCTTAGAAACAAGCGGCATCCAGCAGAAGCGACGTAGAGCTGAGGAATAAAACTGCCGTGTCGTGTACGTAAAAGCATACGCTGTCGCGCCTTATTTCCGTTCCTGCTATAATTAATTCTATTTTATATATTCACTACCTCAAAGATATCTTATGTCAATTAGCGAATATTTAGGGCCTTACCATATTCTCGCTGAGGCAGGTAAAGGGGGGATGGCAACCGTTTATCGAGCACGCCAGATTAGCATTGAGCGTGATGTTGCCATCAAAGTGATTCTGAAAGGAATTGCTGGAGACAGTGATGCTGTCCAGCGCTTCCAACGGGAGGCCCGTTTAATTGCACGGCTAGAACATCCGCATATTTTACCGGTGTATGATTTTGACGGTTCTCATGAACCGCCCTATATTGTCATGCGGTATCTGGATGGTGGCACCCTGAGAGATGTGATGGCGCAGGGATTGCTGCCGCATGACGAAGTGGCCTATCTGATGTGGCAGGTCTGTTCGGCGCTGGATTATGCGCACCGACAGGGGATTACGCACCGCGATGTGAAGCCAAGCAATATTCTGATTGACCGTGAAGGTAACGCTTTTGTCACCGATTTCGGGATTGCCCGCCTCTCAGCAGGGGAAGGTAAAAAACGCATTACCGGAACGGGCATGATCATCGGCACACCAGATTATATGTCCCCAGAACAGGCACAGGGCAGTGCGGAGGTAGATCATCACAGCGACATTTATGCGCTAGGGGTGATGCTCTTTGAGATGTTGACCGGGGAACTGCCTTTTCAAGCAGAATCACCGTTACAAGTGCTGCTGATGCATATGAGTGAGCCAGTCCCTTCGCTTCTTGAAAAAAACTCTGATTTACCCGTCGCGCTGGATGAGGTTATTCAACAGGCGATGGCAAAAGACCGTAACAGCCGTTTTCGCAGCGCGACTGAGATGAGTACGGCGCTGACCACCGCCCTCGGGGGAACGGTAACAGCCAGCGCAACTCACCTTCGGGCAGCGGCGGAGACAAGTGTAACCCTGCGGTTGGGCAAAAATACGGTTGAAGACATTCAACCGACACCTTCTGCTCAGAATAAAACGGTCGTCGCCCTGAATGTCAGTGTGACCGCTTACAGCGAACTAGTCGCGGAAGCTATGAATGCGGAAGCAGCACAGCGGGCGATAATGTCCTTCTGGACGGCTGCCACTCAGGTGCTAAACGAACACAGCGGCGTGATTTTCATGCGTACTGACCACGAGATGCTGGCACTGTGGGGCAGTGCATCCGCCCGTGAAGACGACAGTGAACAGGCGATTCGCGCTGCTCTAAAACTGCAAACCACCCTGCGGCAACTCAGTGCCGTACCGCTGGAAGCCGACGAACCGCTCCCCCTCAATATCGGCATTCATCGCGGACTGGCGCTACTGACCTCCAGCGACAAAACCAACACGTCGTCCGTCAGCGGTGTGACTATCAGTTTGACCAACCGCCTCATGCAGAATGCTGAAGGCCTCATCCTGATTACTCATGAAATTTTCCGTCAGGTGCTCGGCGTGTTTGACATGCAACCGGGGGAAGCCCTGAAAGTCCGTGGACGGGCTGAAAAGGTCATGACCTATCAGGTAGAACGCGCCAAGCCGCGTGCGTTTCGCATTATGCCCCATGGGGTTGAAGGGATCGAAACCCAATTGATTGGGCGCGATGCCGAATTCAAACAGTTGCAAAAAGCATTTCTCATCGCTGTGGAGGACGGCGAAACGCAGGTGATGACGTTGGTGGGAGATGCAGGGGTGGGCAAATCCCGCTTACTCTACGAATTTGACAAATGGAGTGAACTGCGCCCGGAACAATATTTTATCTTCAGTGGGAGGGCAACCCCGGCGATGACCCAACGCCCTTATGCCCTCATCCGTGATGTCTTGTCCTTTCGTTTTGAGGTACAGGACGATGACCCACTGGCTGTCGCCCTAAGTAAATTTGAAGCCGGTGTCGCGGGACTGGTAGGTAAAAATGACGAAATGGCACACTTTATCGCTTATCTGTGTGGGGTAGATGTCTCCACTAGCACATGGATTAAAAACATCCTGAGCGATGCACAGGAAACCAACCGTCGCGCTCGGCACGCCCTGATCCAGTTTATCAATACGCTGACCAAACACGGAACCGTCGTCATCGAACTTGAAGACATTCATTATGCTGATGATGCGTCGCTTGACCTGCTGAACGATGTGTTTATCGCTGATGATGCCCGACACCTGCTGGTACTGGGTAGCACCCGCGCCTCGCTCTATGGCCGCCGCCTAACGTGGGGCAGCGGCCAGCGCTTTCATACTCGGCTCGATCTGAAACCGTTGGACAAACGTGACAGCCATGACCTGCTGCTGAATATTCTGCAAAAAGTGGCGGACGTGCCGAAAGACCTGCGTGATAAGCTGGTCGAACGCGCAGAAGGGAATCCGCTCTATCTAGAAGAATTAGTCAAAATGCTGCTGGATGACCATGTGATCCTCAAAGAGAGTGATGACGTCTGGCGTATTGAAACCAGCCGCCTCGATAATCTCCATGTGCCATCAACTCTGGCAGGCTTGATGGAAGCGCGTTTTGATACCCTGCTGTACCCAGAAAAAATCACCCTCCAGCGTGCCAGCGTAATCGGGCGAATTTTTTACGATACGGCCCTACAGTCGATTGATAACACCGACGACACCCATCTAAATAATTTGGCGACAATTCTGGCAAAACTGGTGGAACGTGAGTTTATTTACCGACGGGAAACATCGGCGTTTGCTGACAGCACCGAATATCTCTTCGCCAGTGCTATGCTGCGCGATATGCTGTATGAACGCCTGCTGGAACGCCAGCGACAGGTCTATCACAGGGGGGCGGCGGAGTGGCTGGCAGGGTTGGAACGTGCCGACGATTATCTGCCGCTGATCGCTGAACATTATGAAAAAGCCGGGGATACAGCGCAGGCGGTAGCATTTTTGCAGCGTGCAGGGGCAACGGCATCCCAACGTGGCGCTTATCGGGAAGCCGTCGTTTTCTTCCAGCGGGCGCTGGATCTGCTGCCTGAGACAACGCCTGAGGTGAAGCTGTCTCGGCTCTTAGGTTTAGGGGATGCTTATAACTGGCTGGGGGATATCGAGACTGCCCGCGCCAGCCTGACCGAAGCGTTGACTCTGGCTCGCGCCAGCCACAGCACCGAAGATATTGTCAATGCGCTGTATCAACTCAGCCTGACCGAAACGACCTACGGCGGCTATGCCACCGCCCAAACGTATCTCAGTGAGGCGCTGCCGCTGGCACGGGCGGGTTCAAATCAGTCACTGCTTGCCCGTGTGCTGTACGGGCTGGCGAATGTGAATTTTCGCACAGGGAATCACGCAGAATCGGAAGCTTTTGCGCATGAATGTATTGCGCTGTGTCAGGCGATTGGCGATGATGTCCTGCAAATCTATGCCCTCAGCCGATTGGCAACTGCGCTTTTCAGTGATATCAATCGAATCCCTGAAGCTGAAACGTATTTGCACAAAGCGCTGGAACTGGCGCGCCGCATCGGACATGGAGATGGTCAGCAGATTGCCCTGGGCAACCTGGGGTTGGGTGCCGCCATCCGGGAAGATTGGGCAGCGGGGATATCCTACACAGAATCGGCGCTGGTCTTGGCGCGCGAGCAGGGTAATTTATATGGTATTTCAATTGCTGCCAACAATCTAGCGGAATTCTACTTGGCGGCTGGCGAGAACAGTGACAAAGCAGCCCCTTATTTGCTGGAAGCGTTGATTGCTGCAAAAAAAACCACGGCCCTAGCTATCATACTCTTCGCAGTTGACAGCTGTGGTCGGTGGAAAGTGATGAGAAAAGATCCTAAAGCGGGATTAAAACTCATGGGTCTAGCGTATTATCATACTGCGTTTACCGGCGATAGCATTGATGATACACAGCGATGGCTCAGAGCCAACCGTGCTGAGATTCCGTTCAACGATGGTGAGATGGAAGCAGCGATGAAGACGGGCAAAGCCCTTGATTTAGAAACAGTTGTTGAGGAACTGTTGAAAGAATTACAGGATTCTACGGATAACTCGGCTGGAACTGACTAAGCTCACTCCTTAATGTATGAATTGCCCATATTTTATCAATGGGGTTCAGCTTTTTAATTCCTTATAGAAAACTAAATTATTTGAGCTGCGCTCATCACCGTGCAGGCAGGCGATATTCTCCATGTGTCGCGCCCTTTCCGAAGGACAAATTCCCTACCGCAAGGTCGGCAAACATCGTCGTGTACGCATGGAAGATGTCATGAATTACAAACGGGCTATCGACCAGCAGCGCGAAGCGATACTTGACCAGTTGGTGGCGGACGCTCAGGAACAGGACATGGGGTACGAGTAGGATGAGTCATGTCTCACCGCGCCGTTTAGATATATTCAACTATAATGAAAATAGATTTACTTGGGCGCACCCTGCAAAAATGGAATAATTATGACTGCAACAAAAGCTACTATGAGCCTATGGAATCGTTTTGCCGATTTTGACAACTTTCTTTTGGCGTGGCAACGCATTGCCAACGTAAGTAGCCGAATGATTAGCGATGATCTGGGTTCTGAAATTTTCGCATTTAATCTCCATGAAAATCTTCATGATTTGGTTGCCAGAGTAAATAGTGAGGATGGAGTTTATCAACCACAGCCCGACAACAAAGTCTATGTTCCCAAACCATCAACGACCATGCGTACCATGTCCATACTTTCTACGCCCGATCTTGTTATATATCAGGCAATGGTAAATGTTATTGCTGACACATCACATCCTCGGTTAGTTACTCATGAAAACCAACATGTATGGGGTAACCTCTATGCAGGAAATGGTAGTTTATGGATGCTTCGACCATGGAAACGGCAATACAACAATTTCGTGGATCAAATAGTCAAAATGTATAAAGCTAGCAATTCGTGGATTGCATCTACTGATATTGTTTCTTTTTACGATACGGTTGATCATCATACCCTTTTACAATTTGTGGATAAATACTGTGGGCAAGATAGTCGGTTTTTAGAATTACTAAAATCTTGCCTTAGCAAATGGGCATCGCATAGTAACGATACCTCAATGAGCCGGGGTATTCCGCAAGGAAGTAATGCTTCTGACTATCTCGCAAATCTTTATCTTTACGAAATCGACCAGCGCATGATCGTAAAAGGTCATCAGTATGTGCGGTATGTAGATGATATACGTATTCTTGGTAAGGATAAGTCAACGGTGCAGCGTGGGTTGATCGAGTTTGATCTTGAACTTAAAAAGTACGGATTAGTGGCGCAAGTTGGCAAAACCAGTGTTCATCAGATTGAGGATATTGAAAAGGAAATTACACGTCTTAAATTCTGGGTGACTGATCCATCAAATGAATCCACCCATGAGGATGAAGTTTCTATTCCGCGCAGTGAACAGGCTTCTTCGGTCAGAGATTTTATCAACAACTCGCAAAATGTAACCGATGAGGATTTCTTGGAAGACGAAGAAACCGATACTTCCTCACAAGAACGCCCCTCGGTGGACGATAATACATCAGCCCAGAGTGTTCAAAATCAACTATATGAGCAGTTCCTTGATGCATATGAAAACCTTGATGATCCTGAAAAGGGGAAAGAGGCGAACACGAAAATCACTTATTGTCTCAATCGGCTTTTTAGACGTGATGATTTACGAGAGAAGACACTCAATTTGTTGGTGAAAATACCCTGGAGATCTGAAGCTGTTACAAAGTACCTCACTCTGTTCAAACGTGATCCGATAATCATGTCTGGTTTGACTGACTTTATTAGAAATCATGATGTTTACTATTGGCATCGGGCAAATGCTCTCGAAGCTTTAGCTCAAGTATCTGCGCCTCAATATATTGCTTTAATCTGCCGTGAATGGATTGCCGATGAGCAACAAGCGTGGTATTGCAAAATAGTTGCAACTCGACTTTTAGCCAAAGTTGCTGGACAGCATTCGTTTTTTGTTGAGAGCTTACGTCGAGAACAATTGAAGAATATGGAGCAGGGCATTGTTTTGAGGCAACAACTCGCGTTTGCCGCTTTTTCTACAGCCCGTTCGGAGAAGAAGCACAAAGCACTTTTTGACATTATCTTGAGATCAGATGAAAGTACACAGCTTCGCCGACTTGCGATTTATTTGCTACAGCAACCGGGGTGTAAAGTATCGTGGGATGCTATATCAGTAAATCACACAGTTTTAGGAGAATATGGTGATTTAATTGAGACATTGGGTATTTCCCCTGATGTTCCACGTCCCTGCTATATCCTGCAATCGGTTGGACAACTTTTTGATGTTAGCTTGCCGGTTAGTGATCTAAGACAATATTATGGAAGCCACTACGATCAAGCCTCGAAAAGCCTGCGTGAGTCTGTAAAGTATTTTTATTCATCTAACAACGATTTTGTCCGCAATTCCCATCAGTTTGCACATCTGACTTTGATTGCATTTCATCAATGGGTTTTTCCGGGTTCAGATGATCCAACCGCGATGAATTACAGCAATTTGTATAGTAAAAGTGATTTCAAAACAAAAACACCTGTAGGAAATGCAACTTGGGAACGTTTAGGGAAATTTCGAAACAGAGTTGACCATCCAATCGATCGTTCAACAAGACTCCATTCCATGAGTATCACGTATCAAGAAACTGACCTTCTCAAAAAAGAGCTAAGAACAGCATTGCAGGAACTGTATGAAGCATGGATTTCTGCCCCTGCACCAGCAAAATCTACCTCTGTATCCACAACTTAGATTTGAATTCTGGTCAGCACGCGATTTGATGATGGTTCTCGAATCGATGCCCGAAGATTTACCCAACGCCGACAGCATCAAGAAGCTGGAGCATGCAGAGAAAAAGCGTCTGGCTGCGCCAACATCAAAATCAAAGAAAGACTAAGAGATAGCCCAATGATTTTTAGCAAGGATCGTGATCCAAGGTTGATTACCGTGCGTCGCGGCGGGACGTTACAGGGTGCCGAGCATCGTCTGCTTGCGGTCTGGGCGGCTGATTGTGCCGAGCATGTACTGCATTTCTTCGAGCAAGCACAACCCCATGATGATCGACCACACCGGGCGATTGAGCAGATACACGCTTGGGTGCGTGGCGAAATCACAATGATGCAAGCTCGTACCGCTGCCGGACACGCTATGGGCGCGGCAAGAGCTTTGAGTGGCGCAGCCCGAGAAGCAGCTTATGCCGCTGGACAGGCCGCGGCAGTGGCACATGTGGCAGCCCATGAGCTAGGCGCGGCTGCTTACGCGATCAGGGCGGCACGTGCGGCATCTTCTGAAGATGCGCGTATGGAGGCGGGACGTATAGAGTGCCAGTGGCAACGAGAACAACTCCCCAACGCAATTCGGGAACTCGTGCTTGATGACCAGCGGTTACGGAATGCGTATTGCTGGTTTGTATTTGACTGCTGAACTGCCGATAGCATCATTTCTCTTGCCCCAGTGTTCAACCTGATGAAAGAGGATAAACTCCTCGCCATTCTTGAGGCATGCCGAGCAAGTCATGAAATGTTTTGGGTCATGTGCTTTAGCGAGGTTGAACCTTTATACAGAGCATATAGTGAAACAAGAGAGGTAGATGAACTTAACCGCATCGAGGATGAATTATTGAAACTAGGGCTGTTACTAATCGATGTGAAGAACAACATAGAGATCAAGTATTTCACGTTGTTTGTGGAAGGGGATACCGCTATACAGAGCCACCCTATTTAGATGAGCAACTCAATGTATTCAGGATTGTAACCTTCACCACCTTTATGACGTATAACCGAATCAAGTAGAAAAAATATGAATAAACCTACTGGTATGCGCGCCTTCACAATCGTCTGGTTTGGGCAATTAGCCTCCCTGCTCGGCTCGGCGATGACCCAATTCGCCCTCACGATTTGGGCTTATCAAATCACCAATTCAGCAACCGCATTGGCGCTCGTCGCGTTTTTTAATTTTGGCCCTGCCATCCTTTTAAGCCCGATTGCAGGCGCGTTGGTAGACCGCTGGAACCGTAAGCTCACTATGATGTTGAGCGACCTCGGCGCGGGGGTCTGCACCATCATCATCTTCATCCTCTACATCACTGACAACTTACAAATTGAGCATTTGTACATCACGGGGATCATCTCGGGTATCTTTGCGATTTTCCAATGGCCTGCCTATTCAGCGGCGATCAGCACCATGCTTCCCAAAGAACAATACGCCCGCGCCAACGGGATGCTCGGCCTGACGGATTCCGTTGCAGGTGTGTTAGCGCCTGTTTTTGCCAGCACCCTACTCGCCATCATCGGCCTTGCGGGAGTGATGATCATTGATATGGTCACGTTCACGTTGGCAATTGGCACACTTCTTTTTGTGCACATCCCCAAACCCGCCCGTTCCGAAGCAGGTGCAGAAGCCAAAGGCAACTTGCTGCAAGAAGCCATTTACGGCTTCCGTTATATTGTGCGTCGCCCCAGCTTACTCAGCCTACAACTCATCTTTTTCTTCATCAATCTAACAGCGATGTTCGGCGTCACGCTGTATGCCCCGATGATCTTAGCCCGGACCAACAGCAGTGAGCCAGCCTTAGCTACCGCACAATCTTTTGGGGCGATCGGGGGCATTCTCGGCGGATTACTCATGAGCACATGGGGCGGGCCGAAACGACGCGTGCACGGCATCCTTATGGGGATGATTTTCTCAAGTATTTTTGGGTTGATGTTGATGGGCATCGGCCAGTCCATCGTGATTTGGGCAATCGCTTTGGCGGGATCCAATATCATGCTCCCTATCCTGAACGGATCGAACCAAGCCATTTGGCAGGCAAAAGTCGCGCCCGATGTGCAAGGTCGTGTCTTTTCGGCCCGTCGCATGATCGGACAAATCACCGCGCCGATTGCCATGCTCGCTACCGGCCCGCTCGCAGATCGAGTATTTGAGCCAGCGATGATGCCCAATGGAAGCCTTGCTGGTTTATTCGGTGGCTTGGTCGGGACAGGCCCAGGCGCGGGCATGGGTTTAATCTGCGTCATTTTTGGGGTCTTGGGCGTGCTGGTGGGACTAAGTGGATACGCCTTTAAAGTCACCCGCGATGCTGAAGACATCCTGCCCGACCATACAGCCGTCCTATCACCCACTGTGACATAATCATCTTAGATGTATTGATGCCATCTCGAATCATCTAGAGAATTCATTGGAGAAAAAGCATGTCAACCGTCTCACGTATAGCCGCGATTGAACGAGCGACCAAGCGCTCATGGGATGAATGGTTGGCTATTATGGAAACCATTGATGCTCAAAACTTATCTCACCATGAAATTGCGACCCATTTGTTATATGAACTGGATGGCAAAATTGATAATCATGCGTGGTGGGCGCAGAGCATCACCGTCGCCTATGAACAGGCCATCGGACGGCGGATTCCCGGCCAACAGTCTAGCGGAACGTTTCAAATGAGCGTCAGCAAATCTACTAAGCTCGACATGCAAACGCTGATGGATCAATGGAGCCATTTTGCGAGTGTCGATGCCAGCGTGCAAGGACTCATCGCCAGTGAGGTACGGGTGAGCGGAACGGAGAAGCGCATCACATGGCGCACGAAAGGCACAGATGGATCAGATATTCGGGTGACGAGTGAGCCTAAAAAAAACGGGACGGCATCCATCATCGCGACACAAATGGGTATAAAAACTGAAGAAGGCAACCTTGCAGCAAAATCTATTTGGGCACGTATTTTAGAGCGTTTTGTAAACACGCTTTAATACAGACATCATGGTTTCAAGAGCCAGACGTCACAGGTAAGAAATGATGATGTGCTTGCGCCATTTCCAGAAAGGTGCGCGATGCACTGCAAAGATAGTTTTCACGGTTCCACAACAAGCCAACCTGTCGTGATGGGGTTGGGTTCACCAGTTCGATACCCACCAAATGACGTAACGCTCTACGGGTTAAGGTATGTTTGGGCAGAATCGTCGCTAACCCCGTACTTTCAACCACCTGCAAGATACTGCTGACCGTGTTCATTTCCATCACAATTTGCGGTTGGGATGGGGCCAAACGTGCAGTTTCTTCCCATAAACGGCGGGTGCAAAAGGTATGTGAGAGCATCACCATTGGCAGTTGATCTAACTCAGCAACATTCACTTGAACATGGGTTGCGAGGGGATGACGGTCATGGACAATTAAAACGAGCGCTTCTTCAAAAAGGGGTTGAGCATCCATTCTCACACTTGAACTCGGTAAAAAACTCAGCCCAACCTGTAATTCCCCCCCTTCTAGTTTTGCTTCAATTTCATCAACAGAAAGTTCCTCGATGGAAAGTTTAATTTGAGGGTAGCGCTCTGAAAATTTTGATGCGAGAAACGGCATAAAATAGTCATTGATCGTTTGCACCACACCAATTCTCAGCTCACCTCTTTGTAAGCCACCTAATTCCTGAAGCGCAATTTCGGCTTGATCCAACTCGTGGAAAATCCGTTGCGCATAATGAAATAGGATTTCCCCTGCGGCAGTGAGGCGAACCCCACGTTTAGAACGATCTAATAAAACCGTCCCGACCTCTTGCTCTAAGGTTTGAATCTGTTGCGAAAGGGCAGATTGCGAGACAAATAACTTTTCAGAAGCCCGCGTAAAATTTGCTTCTTGAGCGACGGTGACCAGATAACGCAAATGGCGAAGTTCCATAACTATTATCTCAACTTATCATTTCTATCATATCTATCTGTTTGATTAATTATAGAGCATTTTCTACACTGTAGCTACGGATTACTATTCATGAGGAAATGAATGATGTTCAAACAAACTCGATTTTTACTCACCTGCGCATTTGCTTTCATGGTAGCCCTACCCACTGCCGCCCATGATGAGAGTGAACCTATCCATGATGACGTCACAGAAGGGACTGCCCCCGAATTTGATATTGTTTTTGCCCGTGTACAGCAGTTAGGGTCCAACCTCATTTTTCAAATGATTGTTGAGGGGGATGCGGGCGCTGTTATTCCAGAGGAAACGGGCGCAGTGGCTGGGGCGAACGTTCTAAGTTATGTTTGGCCGACCTCGCTCGATACCGCGCTGGTAGGGTTTGAACCTGAACAAGGTATCCTCGCGCTCGTCGTGACCTCACATCCAGATTTTGATGATACCCCGCTGTGGGATGAAGATGGTGATGGGGACCCCACCAACGATGGCGCACCGTGGCACAGTCATTGGGTGGTCTTAGTCGCTGATGAAGCCTGTGGGGATGGCGGTCTCAAAGTCCGCGAGATACCCGAAGGCGAAACCCCTGCGGTTCCAGAAACATGGCCGGAATTGCCCATCCTAATTGACAGCCCCAACTATCCGCTTGAGATGTTTCAAAGTGAAGTCCTTGTGACTGTCCCGCACGCTGAACTCGCTTACGTAGAGTCCTTCAATTTTGATGGGGTGACGGCAGGCTTGCAGGTCAATGCCAATCTGCACGATCCATTCCTCTGCGTGACCCATGTAGACGACATCGCGTCTGGTGATCTGAGTTTGCCCGGAATGATGGGGTATTAATTCAGCAGTTCAAACTAGCCCTAATAAAAATCTTTAGGGCTAGTCTTTTTTTGTTTCGCGAGGTTGTAACAACCAAAGATTTTCTACTGCAGGATGTACCCCGCGTAAGCCGTCTTTTAACGCAGCGCTGGAGAGCAAAGAGATTTCATAATGTGATTGGTAATGGCGCGCGACCTCATCCCCTGAAACCGAAAAAGGCGGGCCAGCCATCTTGTCTTGATCATACACAAAGGTGATCAGCAGTTGAGGGGCGGTCTGGGTCAGTGTGATCAAATGTTGTGTGTATTGAATCCGCACCTGTTCCGGCAGGGCAAACAGCGCGGCGCGGTCAAAAATCGCATCGACTGCACCTAATAAGTTCGGCGTCAGGTCAAAAATATCCCCCACAAAAATATCAATATCTTGCGCACGATACAGTTTCAGGTTCTCCAGCTCGACAATTTCCGGCGTGATATCCATTTCGCCAAACAACTGTTGAATAGCGAGTTCGCTCAACTCTGCACCTGCAACGCGATAGCCTTGCGAAAGTAACCATGCAATATCTAACGTTTTTCCGCACAGCGGGATGAAAACACGGCCCTTTTGTGCTAAAGACAGGGTATCAACATACCTAACAAATAAGGGATTCGGCCGATGATGATGAAAAGCGATGTTGTTGGTCGCCCAACGCTGATGCCAAAAATTTGCATCCATTCCTCATATCCTCACAAGTTTTGATCCACGTTATGAAACGTTCTATCACAAAAATCACATAAAAACATGAATAACCTGAAAACCAGTATTTCTTTACGCTCTGTAAAACGTATCCAAATTACAATGAACTTAAAAGATATTGAAGGAGTTTAAAACCTGTAATGCGTTGTTTGCATCACCTGCAAACAAGGTCAGATACACTAAAAAATATTGAAGAATTAAAACGTTATTTCAAAGGAATCTGGATGAGCCATGCACTGAATAAGCGAGAGCGGATCGAAGAAGTCGAACTGCTTTTGCAAAACAGCCGTCAAGGGCTAAGCATTTTTGATCTTGCTGAAAAACTCCAATGCCATCATACCACCATCCATCGCTACTTAAATGACATTGAAACCTACCGCAATTTAATCGAAGTCTCTCGCGGACATTATCGTCTTGACCCCGCAGACACATTGAGCAACGTGCGCCTGCGCCCGGCCGAAGCGCTGACGATTTATATCGCCCTGCGCCGTTTCATCCGCCAAACCAGCAAGGCGCCTGACTTCATGATCAACGCTATTCAAAAAGTGGTGCCTGCCTTACAACGTCCCGACCTTGTAGATCAATTGACCCGTTCGAATGAACAGCTTCGCGTAGAGCGCAGTGCATCGCGCGAGTTCACGCAGATATGGGACACCCTATTACGCGGATGGTTAGAAAACATCGTCGTGCATATCCACTACCGTAAAGCTCGCGCCCGCGAAGTCGAAGCCTATGACATTGAACCCTATCTCTTTGAGCCTATGGCGCTTGGTGATGGTGTGTACGTCATTGTGTGGAGCCACCGCCGTAAAGAATTACGGACGCTCAAACTTGACCGCATCGAACGCGCCACACTCACCACACAGCGGTTTGAAAAACCTCAATTGGATGTGAACGAACTCTTAAAACGGGCATGGGGCATTTGGACCGGTGAAGATCATCTGAAGCATGTGCAGTTGATTTTTAAACCAGCCGTTGCGCGACGGTTGATGGAGTCGGTGTATTTGCCGACAGAAACCAAAGCCTTACTGCCAGATGGAAGCCTGCTGTGGACCGCCGAGGTAAACGGGCTGTTAGAGATTCTCTCTTGGGTGCGCGGATGGGGTGATGAAGTGCAGGTCGTATCACCACCTGAACTACGCGACAAGATCATTGAAGATTTACGCAATACGTTGGCGATGTATGAAGAAGCTTACTAAGCCAGCGATCTCAAACTGATTATAAATGACCGTCTGTATTGAACAGAAGTTCCCGTAGGAGCTTGGGACAATGACACTCTTTGATCTAAATGAAAACATCTACCAATTCCATTTAACAGGCCATCCTTTTATTGATATCGGGTTAGTGACAATTTTGGTTATGGTCGGGAAAAACCGAATTGAAGACTTAAACTCACAAGATTTACATGATGTTGCAACGAAACTAAAGGATTGGTATTCCGCCAATGAATCAGCTCGCAACTATATATCTGCGATGTTTCCATATTCACATTTCACCCAACCCAAAATGAATCAGGAACAGCGTGAAGAGTATGGGGATCGCTACTTATTTTCCTTTACAGGAGATCGCCTCGTTAAAGCTGGTGAAAAAGGATGTGTTTACTTTAATGAACTGGCAGCAACTGAAGTCGCTTACCGCCAACATATTCCACTTTTAACTGGAGAAAATATTGGCAACTTTTCCCCAAGAGGTAGATATGGTTTGCCTGTAAGTGGACTCGCACTCTTATTAATTCATGCAATGCCATTTGGATGCCTAAAATGTGGAGGACGTTTCCTTGGGTTTCACCAACAAAGCATCCATAACACTTCTAAATCTATCCGTTTAATGATTACACTGACTAAATCAATATGGCAACGGAACCTCATTGAGCGATTGGTCTTAAATGAGGCTAAATGGCAAGATTTTGGCGGGAGAGCAAAGCCCCGTTATATCACAGCAATTATCTCTGCAAATGAAACTATACGGATGCGCGATGGGCAAAGCGATCTCGACTACATCACAGGCTATTACTTCACAAATTTTGGTACAGGTGCAGATATCAATATTCTTCGCCTAGATCACACCGTAATGCGCTTTATTGACCAAGCATTATTGAATGTTCCTGAAGCATGGAACCGCGCGATTCAATTAAATTGGATTCAAGGAAAAAAAGGAGAGCTAGAGACTACAGAAGAAGAACGTATTGCCAATAACCGCCGTAACTTATTGTACGAACAACTTTTCACCCTCCCCAACTACCCAACTCAATTTCTTGCGAGTTTGAAGAAAGCTCGAAGTTGGAAACTCATCGAAATTTTCCTCAAGGAGATTTTATTCATGGATCAAAAACGTATCGATACTTACAAACGTTTAGGGGATTTGCTCACCGACTACGCGCTCAAATTTGAAAACCAACCCCACAGTTTCTATTACGCCTTTTCGCGGGCGAAGTCTTATACCGCTTTACGTGGGGTGATCCGCAATGCTGCCGAAAAGATGTACAAAACCGACGCAGAAAACACCCTATTCACTTATGACGATTTTATCGCCGCTTTTGAGCACCCAACGGAACGTTACAGCCAGTGGCGCTTAGCGTGTGATTTGATCTCAATTCGGATGCTCGAATTACTCCATCAACACAAGATCGATCTTTCTGAATTGCCCGATGAAGAATTGAATTTGAAAGAACTTACACAAGAGGAGACTGAATAATGGCTTTTGTTACTGGTTTATTTTTGATCGACGCGCCGGCATCTGCACTCAATAACGGCGAAGCGGATAACATCGAATCGAAGGTGAAAACGATTCGAGTTGGACGCCAAGACTTCCCCTATGTTTCGGCGCAATCCTTCCGTTACTGGTTACGCACAACGCTCGACACGTATTTTGCCGATGAATGGAATGCATCTCCTGTTTATACGGAGAAAAAAGGTAAACAACAAGCCTATACCGCAGGCGACCCCATCACCTACCCCGACGACGATCTGTTTGGTTATATGCGCGCGACCAAAGATGAGACGGTCACCCGCGTTGCGCCTTTCCGTACCAGCACACTCGTTTCTGTTGGGCCTGTCAACTTGGTCAGCGACTTTGGCGTGATGGCACGCTTGGAAAAAGAAGAAGGCGACAAAGAAGGCGTCTTACTTCATCAACATCAGTTCTACCGAACTACGTTACAGGGGTTGTTCTCGCTTGACCTCAATGCCGCCGGAACCTTCACCAACCAATTACGTTCTGGTTTCCAGAACTTGGGCAAAGACGCCAGCGAACAAGCAGAAACCCAAGGCTTACACAAAGATGAGTCTCTCAAAGCCTACCGATTGCCCGTTACCGAACGGATTCGTCGCGTGCAAGTTTTGCTTCGCGCTTTAGGGCGGGTTGAAGGGGGCGCAAAACAATCGCTCCATTACACTGACGTTTCGCCCGCATTTGTCATGTTGGCTGTCACCCGCGGGGGAAATCATGTCTTTGGGCACAGTGTCACAACCGACGACAACGGAAAACCCCATCTGCACCGTGACGCGCTTCTGCAAGCCTCAAATGCACTAGGCGATGATTTCTTATCCTCGGTATATGTTGGTCGTGTCAGCGGGTTCATGGACGATTCCCAATCCACATTGGATGAGTTAGGGTTATCGACGCTGCATCCCCGCCAAGCCATTGATGCTTTAGCGGCAGATTTAGCGAATCATCCGGAATGGTTTGCCTAACCATGCGCGTGTTGAAGATCGTCGCGGAAGGTTTTACAACATCCTTCCGCTATCCACATTTTGTGCAAGGGGTTCACCCGACCTACAAAATGCCCCCACCAGCGACCATCTACGGGCATATTTGCAGCGTGGTGGGTGACTACTTCGACCCGCAAAGCACGCGCTTTGCCTATCATTTCCAATATGAGGCCGAGTTCACTGACTATGAACATCTGCACTTTTTTGGCAAAGAAGCGAAGATGAACCCCTTCAAACGGGATCAGCTCTTTCGCCCACGCTTGACGTTGTATCTGGACAATCTCGACTTTGAGCCGTCATTTCGACATCCCCGTTATGCGGTGGGCCTCGGTCGCGCTCAAGACTTGATGACGTACACCAGCATTAGCGCGGTGGAGTTGGTCGAAAGCGAACGCGCCTTTTTTGATGGCACACTTCTTTCTTTGGCAGACGCGCCTTACATCGGCGGGCGGTTTTATGCGGTCACTATGCCCCGTTTCATCGACGAACACCGCGAACCTTCATGGGGACAGTACGCCATCTTACCGCATAGCGATAAGCCACCGGTTTATCCTGCGATTAACGGTCAGTCTGATCAATTTGATCAATTTAACCTAGGCAAGCCTTCCTTCCCAATATGGGTTGACCCTGAAGAGACGACGCTGTACCCCGCAGAAACCTATCGCGGTGTGGTATGGCATACATGGATGTAACTTAAATGATGAAACCACCCCCAGACCTGAACCCATATTATCTGAATGAGGTCTTGGCAAAAAGCGCCGAGAAAAGCCAAGACCCCACCCATCCAGATACCTTAGCCGATCATACATGGGCGGTGCTGAGCCGTCTCGCAGACCAATATCGACTTCGTGCTTCATTGGGCGATATTTTGCATGAGCCTCGGCTGTGGCATCGACTTTACTGGGGGTGTTTCTTTCATGATTTTGGAAAAGCCGCCAGTGGTTTTCAACAACGCTTGACGCAAGGCAAAGTGAAGAATGATTGGTCCGAAGGACGACATCGACATGAAGTTCTGTCTTTAGCGTTTATCGATGCTGCTTTTCCGCAAGGGCACCCAGACCGCCTACCCATTATTGGCGTGGTTGCTACGCACCATAAAGATTTTGCAAATTCTAGCCGACCAGAAAACAGCATTGCATGGAAATACAATCATGGGCACGCCGAACAAGTTGAGTTTTTACTCACCCAGCTTGATGATGATCTCGTTCAGCGTTTGTGGCGTTGGCATCACGAGTTTGGTTTGAGATGGGCGCGCGCACTCGGCTTCGCAGAAAATCATGTTTTTCCTGTTGAAAGCGTATCATCCAGCATCACTACCCAGCATATTTTACGGTGTTTAAAAGACTTTACTGCCTATTATCTTGAGCGTGAAGATGGCGATGTCGAAGCGGATGCGCTCGCGCACGACATCCATTATCGCGGGCTTATCTTGACTGCCGACCATGCCGCATCGGCAGGGACACCACCCTTTCCAGAGCTGCCCTTAAATAAAGAGATCGCGCAAAAACCGCTCGCCCAAAAACAACGTACCGCCAATGCGCATCAGGCATCGGCGGCAGGAGCAAATATAGGTTCGCACATCCTTGTTGCCCCAACCGGAAGCGGAAAAACCGAAGCGGCCTTATTATGGGCGGCACAGCAGATGTCACATCGCCCCGCACCGCGTTTATTTTATACACTTCCTTATCAAGCCAGCATGAACGCGATGGCCGACCGCCTCCAACGGGATTTCTTTGGTGAAGATGAGGAAATCGTCGCGTTGCAACACAGTCGTGCCACGCTCAAGTATTATCGTGACATGATGGAGAGTGACAGCGGGGCGGAAAATCCACACACAGCCACCCAAACCGCCCGAGCCATCAAAGATCGAGCGCGGTTGAATTATTTCCCTGTACAAATCTTCAGCCCATATCAAATGCTCAAAGCAGCCTTCCGCCTCAAAGGATATGAACCATTATTGGTCGATTACACCAATGCGCTGTTCATCTTTGACGAAATCCATGCCTATGATGCGCACCGTCTCGCGCTCATTACCACGACGATGGAATGGCTGGCAAAACATTATCATGCCCGTTTTTTGGTGATGACCGCGACATTACCGCCAATCTTGACCGATGCACTGCGTTCAGCGCTCGCACTTTCCGACCAGCACATCATCACCGCCGACGACGCTACTTTCATCAAGTCTCAACGGCATCAAGTCTTTTTAGAGAGCGGTGACTTGCTCGAGCAATTGGATCCAATTCACGCGCAGTGGCAACAAGGGGAATCCATATTAATCTGTTGCAATACCGTAAGTCGTGCTCAACAAGCATATATTGCGCTCAAAAAGCGCTTTGAAGCGAACGGTCAAACGCCAGATGATCATCTTTTACTTTTACACAGCCGTTTTAATGGCAAAGATCGCACCACCAAAGAACGCCTGTTAGCGCAGTATGTTGGGGTGGACACACCACGTGAACAGCGCAAACCGATCATCATGGTGGCGACGCAAGTCGTAGAAGTCAGCTTAAACATCGACTTTGACCGACTCTACAGCGATCCTGCCCCCTTAGAAGCTCTGCTCCAACGGTTTGGGCGTGTGAACCGCGGTCGGTCACAACGGGAACTGCGCCCTGTTCATGTGTTTGAACAACCGTTGGGTGAAAAAGAATCCCTGCCCTACGATCACCGCATTGTTGAGCGTAGCCTTGCGGTACTGCGTCTGTATTGCGCAGACAGCCCGATTGATGAAAAACGTGTTACACAAATGTTAGCCGAAATCTACCAAGGAGAGATTCAGGCCGAATGGCAAAAGCAATACCAGTCAAAATGCGCGGAAATGCGCCAAACTTTGCACAGTTTAATTCCCTATCAATCGGCAAGCGTAAATCTGGAAAAAAGTTTCTATGAATTATTTGATGGCATCGACGTGCTTCCCAAAGATTCTTATGACGCATGGGAAAAAGCGCGGGATACGGGCGGATACCTCGCTGCCAGTCAACACCTCATCAACATCAGTTGGAAACAGCTCGGAATTTTAAAAAGCAAGGGGCTGGTTTATGCGCAAGAAGAAGATCAATTTTTCTTCCAGATCAACGTTCATTATGACTCAGAATTTGGTCTCGACCTCAATGGTCAACTAGGAGCAGATAACAACGCATGACAACCCATGAGCAGTTCACATCTACATTCTCTCTCATGCAAGGGATGAGCGTCCAGCATTTGCGCTTGACCGTCATCGCGAAAGGTACGATCCAGTTTTCAGACCAGCCGGGTTCAGCGATTCGCGGGGCGTTGTATCATGCGCTCGCCAATCATTTTTGCAGTGCATCTTTCCAAAAAGTGACCGCCGAACATGTAGAACACTGCCCCGTATGTTGGTTGATGGCGATGGAAGACCCCGAAAACCAGCGCGGGCGCGATGTCACACGTCCGCTCACGGTTCAACCGCCCGAAAAAACCGAATACCGCCGTGATGAGGTCATGACATTTGGCTTATCACTCATGGGCAAAGCACGCTCCATCATGCCTTACCTTGTTCGCGCCATCGAATGGATGGGGAAGGCAGGTTTAGGCAGGTATCGCGGTCAGTTCAAATTGATGTCCGTCCATGAGTTCTCACCACTCTTTGATGTAGAACGTCTTTTGATGGACGGAATCACCGTCCAAACGCCGACCTTAGCGGTAACGCCCAGTCACATCCGCGAAATTGCTCATACCCTGCCCACAGATAAAATCACGCTCCAATTCCGCACGCCAACCCGTCTCACAGCTGAAGGCAAATTGGTCAAACAAGCTACGCCCACTGTGATGATGAATCGCTTGCTCGAACGGTGTCAAAATTTAGTGACGCATTATGCCGAAACCGATGATATCCCCAACAATGACACATGGAAATTAAATGCAATCCGCATGACAGAGCTTGCCCAGCATCTCCACATCGCCTATTCAGAACTCGAATGGGTCGATGTCTTCAGCGGAAGCAAACGTCAAGGACGCATGACGCCCATTAGTGGGTTTGTCGGCATTGTGCGTTGGGAAGGGGATATTTCTTCACTGCGCGAATGGCTTCTTTGGGGCCAGAGCCTACATGTAGGGAAAGATGCAGTCAAAGGCAACGGGTATTACCGCGTGATGAATTGAACGTCCCGTTGAGGGTACTTGAAGGATTTACGCATAAAGTCGTTCCAAAAATTGAGTAGAAACATGTTATAGCTTCTTAATCACATTCTATTTCTATAAATTCACTATCCAAATGTGTCAAACACTGCAGTACCTGCAAAGTCATTTATTTACTATTGAAGAAACAACCATAGTGAAAGCAGGTGCATACATGCCGATTGTCGCTACCTTAGTGGCCGACCAGTTTGGATCACATTTAGGAAAATATAGTGAACGCTTAAAAATTACCCGTAAAGGAGAAACCCTACAACAAGCCCCGCTACTCCATCTTGAAGCGGTCTATATCCTCAATCATGGGGTGAGCATTTCAGCAGATGCGCTTGAAGCCTGTTGTGATCGTGGTATCCCAATTCATTTTCTCAATCCTATGGGGATTCCCTACGCATCCGTGTACGCAGGCGGTTTAATGGGCACAGTCCTTACCCGTCGTGAACAGCTTCGCGCTTATGATGATCCACGCGGAGCGTATCTAGCCTCTCGCTTTGCGGAGGGAAAAATCATCAACATGTCAATCACCCTCAAATATTTTGCCAAAACGCGTAAAGACACCCCATTAGGTGACGAACTCAAGTTAGTTTCAGGTGAAGTCTTAGATCATTTAGCATGGTTAGATCGTCTTGATCTCACCACCGTGGATGCGGTGCGTGGGCACATTCTCGCGGCTGAAGGGAATGCATCATCTCGTTACTGGAACGCGATCAATGCATTGGTACCCTCAACCTATGAATGGAAAAAACGTGAGGGTCGTGGCGCGCAAGATGACATCAACCAACTGCTGAATTATGGCTACGGCATTCTCTATGGTCAGGTTGAACGTGCGTTAGTCTTGGCAGGGCTTGATCCCTTTGGTGGGTTCATCCATGCAGATCGCCCGGGAAAACCTAGCCTCACCTTAGATTTAATCGAAGAATTTCGGCAGGTTTCAGTAGATCGTGTCGTTATTGGACTCGCAGCGCGTGGCTTCAAAGTTGAGCGTGATGAAAGCCGCCTTTCTGAAGACACACGGCGCACATTTGCCGATCATATTTTAGGGCATTTGGAATCGAACATGAGTTATGAAGGAAAGAGACGCCCATTAAGGCAGATCATCCAAACCCAAGCGCGTAGACTGGCCCAATATTTACGTGGGGAAAATTCAGACTATCTTCCTTATAAAGTGGAGTGGTGATGATGGCGACTATGCATCTTCTGTTGTTATATGACATCAGCAATGATCGTATACGGTCAAAAGTCGCCTGTACTTGTGAAGATTATGGCTTAGACCGCATCCAATATTCAGCATTTTATGGTCGTCTAAACCGTAATTTACAAGGGGAACTTATGCTCAAGCTCAGTCACTTACTCGGTGACCAACTCGGATGTATTCAAATGGTGCCTATCGGGGATGATGATTGGAAAAAACGGATTGAGGTCAATAACCGATGATCGACCAAGATAACGCCATTACCGTCACTGATCTTAAACAATATGCATATTGCCCACGAATCATTTTTTATGAACGTTGTTTACCGCATGTGCGTCCGCGTACCTATAAGATGGATGCCGGCAAAGAAATTCATGATGAAGAAGCGGAACGGTCAGCCCGACGCATCATCCAACGTTATGATATTACCGAAGGGGAACGACGCTTCAATGTTCAGCTTTTTAGTGAATCGCTAGGGTTGAGGGGCATTCTCGATGAACTGGTGACCACTCCAGAAGGGATTGCTATTCCGGTAGATTACAAACTAGCCAATAGCATTTCTTCAAACCATAAAATTCAATTAACAGCATATGCCCTTTTAATCGAGCATTGTGAACATCTACAAGTGGAAAAGGGATTTATCTATCTGATTACCACGCGAAAATTAATCCCAGTGCCTATTACAAATAAACTGCGCGAAACCACATTAAAAATGATAGAAGATGTTCAATCGATTATTCGCACAGAATATATGCCTTCTGCAACCCTTAAACAGAATCAGTGTACTGCTTGTGAATTTCGCCGTTTTTGTAATGATGTCTAAACTATTTGTTCTCTCCACGAAACTCCCCCGCATTTTGATGCAAAAACTGAGTTTCGAAAATATCCGAACAGATGTGCCAATCACAACTTATTGCAATAAAAAAGATACCGTCTATAATCGTCTACATGCGTTGAAAACACAGTGGCAGGTCATTTTTGACCTGTCACTTCGTAAATTCATAAGCGGGGTTCCAACGTAAATCGACCCGTTGAGGGTATTGAAACATTGATGTTGAACTTCCCTTAATGCGTAAAGTATACGGTTCCAACGTAAATCGACCCGTTGAGGGTATTGAAACACCCCACCCTTTTCATTGATCAAAGTTAGGGTCTTCGGGTTCCAACGTAAATCGACCCGTTGAGGGTATTGAAACTTCAGGTGAGCACGCGCCTGAATTTTTATCGCGCAGGGTTCCAACGTAAATCGACCCGTTGAGGGTATTGAAACACGGAAATCATGTGTATGGGGTCAAATGCGTGTCCACGGGTTCCAACGTAAATCGACCCGTTGAGGGTATTGAAACTCGTGCGAGAAGACATAAACGCCCACAATACGCTTCGGTTCCAACGTAAATCGACCCGTTGAGGGTATTGAAACGGTTGTCGGTTTGTAATCGTTCAAAAACAAGGCAACGGTTCCAACGTAAATCGACCCGTTGAGGGTATTGAAACCTATACGCGATTTGATTGAAAATTCCATCCGACCAGGGTTCCAACGTAAATCGACCCGTTGAGGGTATTGAAACTGCGGTACGGCACAAAGACGTAAGGCGGCGTTGAAGGGTTCCAACGTAAATCGACCCGTTGAGGGTATTGAAACCGTGGACGGCATCGCGCCTGACCTGCAATACAGCGGGGGTTCCAACGTAAATCGACCCGTTGAGGGTATTGAAACTAAGGGGGGGAATGTGAAAAGCAATCGCGTAAGTGGGGTTCCAACGTAAATCGACCCGTTGAGGGTATTGAAACTGAGATCGTCCTCATGCCACCGTGTCGCCATGATAAGGTTCCAACGTAAATCGACCCGTTGAGGGTATTGAAACCAAACACTGAACAGGAGGCGGCATGAAAATCTACGGGGGTTCCAACGTAAATCGACCCGTTGAGGGTATTGAAACCATAAAGTAGCGGATATTGGATAGTTTCTCCCTCGTGGGTTCCAACGTAAATCGACCCGTTGAGGGTATTGAAACAATAGCGCGTCATTTGTTGCATTTACCCCCCCGTATGTTCCAACGTAAATCGACCCGTTGAGGGTATTGAAACAGCGCAGTCGCTAATTCATAAAGTGAGCCTGATTCTGTTCCAACGTAAATCGACCCGTTGAGGGTATTGAAACTACAGGTTGGCTCTGCTGAGGTTGGCTCCGCTGAGGTGTTCCAACGTAAATCGACCCGTTGAGGGTATTGAAACTAGCTTGTAGTGGGGGGCATTACGCTACTTGGCTAGGTTCCAACGTAAATCGACCCGTTGAGGGTATTGAAACGTGATTATTGCTCAAGCCAGATCGGAAGCAGAAGATGTTCCAACGTAAATCGACCCGTTGAGGGTATTGAAACCTCGGTGAAGGTCAACGCGAGGTCGTAGACGGCTTCGTTCCAACGTAAATCGACCCGTTGAGGGTATTGAAACTGAGTTTAGTGATTTTATAGGAATATCGCATACGGCGTTCCAACGTAAATCGACCCGTTGAGGGTATTGAAACGCAGGCTTTGACGTTCTCGATGTGGCCAACCCAAATGTTCCAACGTAAATCGACCCGTTGAGGGTATTGAAACCCATACAGGCCGTCGCGGCGAGACGACATATTCGGAGTTCCAACGTAAATCGACCCGTTGAGGGTATTGAAACTAACGATGCTACCTATATCATCGTCACCCCTGAACAGTTCCAACGTAAATCGACCCGTTGAGGGTATTGAAACATATGTTACGTAGTGGGCTGGTATCCGGCACATTAGGTTCCAACGTAAATCGACCCGTTGAGGGTATTGAAACCTACACCACTTTAACGATTGATGATGCTATCGACATGTTCCAACGTAAATCGACCCGTTGAGGGTATTGAAACCGCTTTCACCTTACGCATTGAAGCTGATGGTGAACAGTTCCAACGTAAATCGACCCGTTGAGGGTATTGAAACTTTTGTATTTGATGTAACTACCCCCACAGTAACAGCGTTCCAACGTAAATCGACCCGTTGAGGGTATTGAAACCGTATCATTGCGGACAAGCGCTTGTATGACACGATTGTTCCAACGTAAATCGACCCGTTGAGGGTATTGAAACATTTGCCAGTACGCTGTCTTTACACCTTCAGCTTCGTTCCAACGTAAATCGACCCGTTGAGGGTATTGAAACCTCAACCAAACGGAATCCAAGCAATCCTCTAGTCGCTGGTTCCAACGTAAATCGACCCGTTGAGGGTATTGAAACTTCACTTCGTATAACACATTCTAAATTAATAGTGATTGTTCCAACGTAAATCGACCCGTTGAGGGTATTGAAACGTTGTTGCAATGAACAAGTGATCTTTGATACTTTCCCAGTTCCAACGTAAATCGACCCGTTGAGGGTATTGAAACGCGCATCAAGCGAATACCATCATGCGGACATTGCAAGGTTCCAACGTAAATCGACCCGTTGAGGGTATTGAAACCCATGTAACAGAGGTTGCCAAAGTGGAGAATCACCCGTTCCAACGTAAATCGACCCGTTGAGGGTATTGAAACTTGTGATGATCATTCACACGCTCACCCACTGGCAGCGTTCCAACGTAAATCGACCCGTTGAGGGTATTGAAACCCTGCCCGGGTTGAAGCTTGCGCACGCTTGCCTCAGTTCCAACGTAAATCGACCCGTTGAGGGTATTGAAACCAGAAGGGGCAGACGCGGCTTGCTTTACGATAACGCGTTCCAACGTAAATCGACCCGTTGAGGGTATTGAAACATGAGCTAGAAGAATGCAAGACCATTTTTTTTGAAGTTCCAACGTAAATCGACCCGTTGAGGGTATTGAAACGGGAGTGACTTACTTGAGTGTAAGGGGTTCCAATGCGTTCCAACGTAAATCGACCCGTTGAGGGTATTGAAACGCGACTGGATCGTTTTATTCTGCGCATAGATCGCGCTGTTCCAACGTAAATCGACCCGTTGAGGGTATTGAAACATGCTTCGGGCTTTCACTGTGAACATACTCTCCATGTTCCAACGTAAATCGACCCGTTGAGGGTATTGAAACCTGATCTCTTATGGGAATTGCGCGGGATTCTACAAGTTCCAACGTAAATCGACCCGTTGAGGGTATTGAAACCGAAACAGTCCCAACCTGAAGCGCCAAAGAAGGCGTGTTCCAACGTAAATCGACCCGTTGAGGGTATTGAAACAAATGCAAAAAGAGATGGATAAGGCACGAGAATCAGTTCCAACGTAAATCGACCCGTTGAGGGTATTGAAACAAATCAACTTAAGGCGCGTGAAGAACTCGCAAAAGGTTCCAACGTAAATCGACCCGTTGAGGGTATTGAAACACGATTTCATGGTGGACGTGGAATTTAATCCTGAACTGTTCCAACGTAAATCGACCCGTTGAGGGTATTGAAACTAGTGACTTAGGCGGCAGTTGCAATTGTGCAACCCGGTTCCAACGTAAATCGACCCGTTGAGGGTATTGAAACCCTGCATCCCCGTTCCAATTAATCCACATAGCCGAAGTTCCAACGTAAATCGACCCGTTGAGGGTATTGAAACGATTCATAAGCAGCGATTGCTACCGCTTTTTCTTCGTGTTCCAACGTAAATCGACCCGTTGAGGGTATTGAAACCCTCTTTAATAGCGTGACTCAGGCAGGGGGTAACCTGTTCCAACGTAAATCGACCCGTTGAGGGTATTGAAACCCTTCATACTCTACCTGCGCACGTCTCAGATAAAAGGTTCCAACGTAAATCGACCCGTTGAGGGTATTGAAACAGCAACAGTTTTATCTAACTGTTCAATATCGCGTGTGTTCCAACGTAAATCGACCCGTTGAGGGTATTGAAACTACCATCAATATGACTGACAACCAGACGGATTCAGGGGTTCCAACGTAAATCGACCCGTTGAGGGTATTGAAACTGTCTAACCAAGTAGCATAATGCCCCCCACTACAGGGTTCCAACGTAAATCGACCCGTTGAGGGTATTGAAACGCTAAACAGGTCGAAGCGGGCGGGCATGTCGGTATCGTTCCAACGTAAATCGACCCGTTGAGGGTATTGAAACCTTTGTGCTTGCATATCAGCAGCCCGTTTTGCGGAAGTTCCAACGTAAATCGACCCGTTGAGGGTATTGAAACATATTTAATTTTACGCATGTGCGTAATTTCTCCCTAGTTCCAACGTAAATCGACCCGTTGAGGGTATTGAAACCATTGGATTGTTGAGTGATCGCATCTTGCAATGAGTTCCAACGTAAATCGACCCGTTGAGGGTATTGAAACCTCGTTTCGCGTCTCATGGGACGCGATTGTAGGCATGGTTCCAACGTAAATCGACCCGTTGAGGGTATTGAAACTTAACCATCCAAGTGCGCCATTTCCCGACGCTAATCAGTTCCAACGTAAATCGACCCGTTGAGGGTATTGAAACCTTCTGCCAAGGCGCAAATTGAGCAGATGATTCGCGGTTCCAACGTAAATCGACCCGTTGAGGGTATTGAAACATTACATCAACGAACTTCGGGGGGCAGCCTAATGGAGTTCCAACGTAAATCGACCCGTTGAGGGTATTGAAACGACGCGAACTTGGGGGCTGCTTCGGGCGTGACCACTTGTTCCAACGTAAATCGACCCGTTGAGGGTATTGAAACCCTGTACAGCCTGTAACGCCTCTGCTGACGTAGCCGTTCCAACGTAAATCGACCCGTTGAGGGTATTGAAACGAAGTTCAATTGCTGTTCGACGAGATGCGCTTCAGTGTTCCAACGTAAATCGACCCGTTGAGGGTATTGAAACTCGTGCTGAATTGTCACGTAATGCTTAGTTAATGCGTTCCAACGTAAATCGACCCGTTGAGGGTATTGAAACTTCAAAGTATGGATGGCTCAGGTTTCTAGTGAACGCAGTTCCAACGTAAATCGACCCGTTGAGGGTATTGAAACCTAGTAACGCTTTGCAACAAAAAAGGGCTTGGTGTTAGGTTCCAACGTAAATCGACCCGTTGAGGGTATTGAAACAGTTTACAGCCGAGACACGGCAAGCAGTATTACAGAGTTCCAACGTAAATCGACCCGTTGAGGGTATTGAAACTGCGCTCGTTTAAAGCCCTATCGCTACCTTGTTGAGGTTCCAACGTAAATCGACCCGTTGAGGGTATTGAAACAGCCGATGCTATTTTCTTCAGCGTAGATTGCTTCAGGGTTCCAACGTAAATCGACCCGTTGAGGGTATTGAAACGGGCCACTATTGGCGCTGTCAATGAAGCGATCATGGGTTCCAACGTAAATCGACCCGTTGAGGGTATTGAAACAGCAGCCACGTCCACGTGTTCCGCAGGTACGTCGCGTTCCAACGTAAATCGACCCGTTGAGGGTATTGAAACGTGACTGCTGTCACGCCAGCGGGTAACAATTTGACGAGTTCCAACGTAAATCGACCCGTTGAGGGTATTGAAACCTATTCACGGAGTAGCGAATTACCCCTGCGTTTATAGTTCCAACGTAAATCGACCCGTTGAGGGTATTGAAACATTTCCATAATCACTTCATGGAACGCTTCTAGGGCTTGTTCCAACGTAAATCGACCCGTTGAGGGTATTGAAACAGGATGTTGCCGTGATTCGTCACTGTCCAAATTTCTATGTTCCAACGTAAATCGACCCGTTGAGGGTATTGAAACCTGCCATCGCGCTGGGGGTGACCCAGCAAACAATTGTTCCAACGTAAATCGACCCGTTGAGGGTATTGAAACTTAATTCGGATCGGGAATTATTTTCTGAGGCTTGGGTTCCAACGTAAATCGACCCGTTGAGGGTATTGAAACAAGATTGGGACTATCGCTTGGTCGTGGCATCGGGTGAGTTCCAACGTAAATCGACCCGTTGAGGGTATTGAAACTCCTTTATGAGCACGCGTATGACGACGATGTCGGCGTTCCAACGTAAATCGACCCGTTGAGGGTATTGAAACATGCTAATAAGGTGATGAGCAAGGCCCAAGAGAGCGGTTCCAACGTAAATCGACCCGTTGAGGGTATTGAAACCCTATACCGCACACACGCTTGTAGTGCCCGAACAGGGTTCCAACGTAAATCGACCCGTTGAGGGTATTGAAACATGGGGTGCGTTTTGAAACGATCTATGCCCACCTCAGTTCCAACGTAAATCGACCCGTTGAGGGTATTGAAACATTGACCCGTACACTCGCGCCAAGGTTTCTCGAACAAGTTCCAACGTAAATCGACCCGTTGAGGGTATTGAAACAGGGCTAGAGTTCTACCACGCCACGCGGGTTTATGAGGTGTTCCAACGTAAATCGACCCGTTGAGGGTATTGAAACATGTTGGTCAGCGCGACGTTCGTTGACGTCCCGCTGGTTCCAACGTAAATCGACCCGTTGAGGGTATTGAAACTTTGTGACTACCCAACGGTCGAGAAAAGCGTACTAGATGTTCCAACGTAAATCGACCCGTTGAGGGTATTGAAACCCCAGAGCGATATTCTTCCCCGGTGCGCCCTAGAAGTTCCAACGTAAATCGACCCGTTGAGGGTATTGAAACATCGACCCTGCCCGGCAGATCGTCGAGCTGGTCGAAGTTCCAACGTAAATCGACCCGTTGAGGGTATTGAAACCAAAAAGCATTACGTGCATCGCCTCGTTGCCTGCGCGTTCCAACGTAAATCGACCCGTTGAGGGTATTGAAACTACGCTCATTTAAAGCCCTATCGCTACCTTGCTGGGGTTCCAACGTAAATCGACCCGTTGAGGGTATTGAAACCTTGAATTGACGTAAAGTTCTAGCAGGCCAAGAATAAGGTTCCAACGTAAATCGACCCGTTGAGGGTATTGAAACACAGCACTTCCATCTCCCACAACCCTTTCTTGAGGAGGTTCCAACGTAAATCGACCCGTTGAGGGTATTGAAACACAGCTCGGCTTTTGTCATCATCTCATAGTCTGCTGAGTTCCAACGTAAATCGACCCGTTGAGGGTATTGAAACATCAATAATTATTTCGCGTGCTGCCCATGCGCATACAGTTCCAACGTAAATCGACCCGTTGAGGGTATTGAAACCTGCTGTCATGATCCAGTGCCATGCTTAAGCTACCGTGTTCCAACGTAAATCGACCCGTTGAGGGTATTGAAACATAGAGTCACGCTTACGGGCAATTCGTGTTGAAATTGTTCCAACGTAAATCGACCCGTTGAGGGTATTGAAACATGACGAGATCAGCTGCTTCGGGCGCTGATGAAGCAGTTCCAACGTAAATCGACCCGTTGAGGGTATTGAAACGACGTCGTTAACAGGCGAATGTCGTTTGACCCGGGGTTCCAACGTAAATCGACCCGTTGAGGGTACTGAAACGCCAATACCCCATTAGCGAGGCGTTGGCGACTAAAGGTTCCAACGTAAATCGACCCGTTGAGGGTACTCTACAAGTTATCATTCCCCTCTACACCAAGTGACTTTTTTCATCTCGCGGTGATCTAAGTTAGCATTAAATTTAATTTAGGTTATAAATACACTAATATTTACGAAAAATGTAAAACTCAATGAATTCTTTCTGAACACTGTCATAGTTGTATGAAAAAAGAAACCTTTTTTCCGCAAAAGCTTTATACTATATGGCAAATTAGCAATAAATTCCGTTATCTTACTCACAAAATAGGATAAGAAAGTTAACTTCTCGCGAATTTAATTAACTTTCAATACACAAACCCAGAGAACAATATGTCAAAATCAAACGAACGTAAACATAAAACTCCTACAGCGCACTTTCGATTTCTGATTTTAACGTTTATGTCGGTTATTTTACTGGGCGCTTCTGCAGGGGCTTACGCGTCTGCGCAACCGGACAATGCATTCCACCCACACCATCCGCCGTGTGATCATTACAATACAAGGCCCTGTCCCACCGAAGAGCCAACAAGACCCACAGAGCCTCCTCCAACAGCGACGCCAACAAAAGTGCCGCCCACGGATGTGCCTCCTCCTACGGCAACATTCACAGAAATACCACCTACACAAGTACCTCCAACCGATATTCCGCCAACCCGTGTCCCACCAACAAACGTTCCACCAACGGATATTTCACCGACACAGATAGAACCGACTGCCGTAATTCCCACGTTAGAGCCTTCTGAAACAGCCGAAGAAACGCCACCGCCACCCGTAGACTTACCTGACTTTGCGCCGCAACTCTCACTTTTAGGGTTTTTCCAAGCCGCGCAAGATGACGGACGATTCTCGAAACCTGCACTCACGGTCAATGCCTTACAACCCGCCCAGCTCTACGCCTATAATGTGGGCGATTATGTAATCTGGGATACCACCCTCACCAACGCAAGCTCAACCACTGGAACCAATGTCGAAGTTGTGATCCAAATTCCTGAAGGTTTGAGCGTAGAATCTGTTCAACTGAGCGACGGAAGTTACAGCGTCAACGCCTTTAATGAAGTTACTTGGCACGTGCCTCAAGTGTTCGCTGGGGTGACGTACCAAGCACAAATCCGCACCTTGATTGAAGCTATCCCTGCGGATCGTCTTTATGATGCGTATGCTTATGTGTTGAATTATCCTAATGTGAGTGCGCTTTCATCGCTTTATGTTGAAGATGCGCCCCCACAAGACCCCGCCATGATGATTCAGCCGTTATCGGTGCTTGACCCGATCAACGGCCCTGTGCCCAATGTGAGCGGAACCCCTGATCAAGTTGTTTTTGCAGGGGAACAAGTTTGTTGGCCAGCAACTTTTACCAACAGCGGTACCAACCCGGGTTTTGGCCCGTATATTCTTTTAGTGCTCGACCCTGATCTTACCTTTAACGGAGCGACATTTATCGGTTCTGGCATTACGCCTTTCCATACAGCCACTTTTGGACCGGGCGGAACCCTTCTCGACCCCATCACAGGGGAAACAGTTACCGCCCCGGCGGGAAGTCAGTTGTTTGCGCTTCGTTACCCCGTAGGTTCGGTTGTGACGGGTGGCGCTGTGCTCGAAATGAACTTGTGCGTCACCGTTAATAGCGATGCTGCTATTAATGTACCGAACCCCATCGATATTTACGCAGGTTATGAATTTGGTGACACAGCCACAGGTGAAAACGGCCCGCTTCTCAACGAAGTGCCAGATGACGGTTCGATCACCCCACAACTGGTCATTTTTGACAAAGAGAACACGACACCAGAAGACGAGCGCCCACCGGGTTCGATCTGGACATACGACTATACATTGGCAATTGAATTAGCCCCCGGCCAAACGCTCAATAATGCGGTCTATGAAGATGTTTTATCGCCTTATTGGCAGTATGTTGGCCCAACCGTTATCTCGGGGACATGCGTCGGCGCAGGACAAACCATCACAGAACCTTCCACCACAACGCCAGGCGGGACGCTCACCGTGGCTTATGCGAGCATCACCAACCCCAGCGCGACGGATACATGTACTTATACCGTCACATTTACAGGGTACATCACCGACATTTTGAGCGTATCAGGCGGTGATGATATTGATGTCATTCGCAACGACGCAACCTTCAATTATGAATGGAATGGCACTCCGGGCGCTGAACTGGATGATTTCAACGAAGTCAGCGCTGAAAACATGGTGTTCCAAAAATCAGTCAATGCGACCACTGTTTCACCGGGGGACATTGTCACCTATACCATCGAATCGCAAATTACAGAATTCGGCGCCATCGACCGCATTTTATTAGTGGATACGATGCCCGATGGGATGGATTTTATTGCGGGCAGCGCTTCGGTCAATGCCCCAGGGGTTGGCACATGGCCGATCGCCCCAACCATCACCACCAATGGAGATGGCACGCTCTCGCTCGAATTCAACATTGATGACGCGACCCCATTCCCTGCCGGTTCAACCGTTTCGCTCACTTATAACGGGCAAATTCGTCAAGACTACCGCGCCACAGGCAACCTCGTCCTTGCAAATGACGTGTTATCCAACACCGTTGAAGGACAATTCTGGACGGTTGGCGGTACGAACTTCCAAAACACCTCTGGTGCAGAGGTGGTTGTAGAATCCATCACCTTAGAAAAAGTAACACTCTCAACCCCAACCAATGGGATCGGGTTCGTTCACGGTGAAGCCGTCACTTTCCAACTGACGATGAACATTCCTTCCGGTGACTCTCAGAATGTGGTGATCACGGACTTCTTCCCGCTTCCCGTGTTCAATGTGGCTGACCCTGCCTATGGATTCGGCAATCTTGGAGCAGGGCCGTATTCATTCCCAATTTCAGCGAATGCTACCAACTGTCCAACTTGTGGTATCACGCTGGGCGGTGCGCACAATGTCGCGGGACTAACACCAACATCTATTGTCGCCAACGGCGCACAAAACAGCCTTGAAATCACCTTCCCCGAAATTGATACCGGTGGTAATGCCGTCATTCAACTTGAGATCACGATTGCAGTGGTCGTCAATCCGTTTGCAGATGGCTTATATCTATCGAATATTGCGCAAGGGGTGCACCAAAACACCCCCGGGTCTGCGATTACCGCAGAAGCCTTGGATTATGTGAATATCAGCGCACCAAACTTATCGCTTGTGAAGGGGATTGCAAGCACGACCAATGCCAGCAGTACGCTGGTGCTGGATTCCACCCCAGTCACAACGCACATCAATAATGATCTCACCGATGCGGATGGCGGTGATTCAGTCACCTATGTCATCACAGTGGAAAACAGCGGGGGCGCACCGGCCTATAATGTGCGCTTGACCGATACGATCACCTCGCCTTATCTCACCACCTGCGTGGTTGATTCCGTAGCGACGGGCGCTGGTACCCCTATTTCCTACACAGGCAGTTTGTTCCCCTTTGGGGCGGGCACGCTGACGTTCACAACGCCATTATCGGGACGGCCACCCTCGCCAACACCCGCCCAAATTCAAGACTCGACGGCACTCGTCACTTATACATGCGCCATTGATAGTGCGGTGCCTTCAAATTCAACCATTGGCAATACGGCATTGGTACAGTTTGACTCGCTTCCAACAGGCGGGATGACATACCCAACCCTACCCCGCCACAGAGAAGATGCGCTCATCACCACCAGTGAGCCGAACATCACCAAGAGCAATACGCCAACGAACGGTGCGATTGGTGACATCATCACGTACACGCTGGTTGTAGAAATTCCGGGGGGCGTCACATCGGATGTCACCCTCACGGATGTATTGCCCACAGGCATGGAGTTTGTCGCCTATACAAGCGTCACTGCTGCGGTCGGACTGACCACAGATCACCCTGTCGGGTTTACCTTAACAAACGCTCCTGTGGAAAGCCCAGCGGGAACGTTGACATGGGACTTCGATAACATCACCAACACGACTTCCACCGGGGATGATGTCCGTACGCTCACCTTAACCTATACCGCACGCATTCAAAACCTGTTGGGTGTGGATCGTGGGGATGACTTAGAAAACACGGCGACGCTTCGTTATACCAACGGCGAAGACTCAGATACGGGGACTGTCCGCGTGCGTGAACCCGTTGTGACGATTGTCAAAACAGCGTTCCCCTTAGAAATTGACGCGCATGATGTGGTTACATTCACATTAGTCATCAGCAATCCAGCGGCCACAACCGATGGCGCAACAGCCTATGATGTGGTGCTCACAGACGAAATCCCTTCCGACTTGGTGTATACGAGCAGTTCGCTCTCTCATACCGCGGGGGTTGCCCCCACCAGCCTGACAATTACAGGTTCTGTAATCACCGCCACCTTCGACGCGTTAGCACAGGGGCAAACCAGCACGATCACCTTCCAAGCTACGCTCAGCTCTACCTACACAGCGGGCGGGACGGTCACCAACTTCACGCATACCCACTGGACAAGTCAGGATTGTAATACTGGCGACCCCGACTGTGAGGAAAGAACGGGTGAACCCCCCACAGACCCCCAAGCGTGTACAGCCCCACCAGCAGGCACACTGAACGACTATAATGCCTGCGACTCAGTGACTATCTCGGTCGCCAACCCGGGCGTTGTCAAGAGCGTTATCTCCACCAGCGAGAACGCTGCGGGGTATACGATGGGTGAGATTGTCCAGTATGAAATCGTTTATACATTTACTGAGGGGACAACCTATAACGTCGTCTTGCAGGATCAACTACCTCTCACAGCCGCTAACGGCACGCCTGTCACATTAGAATATGTCGCAGGCAGTGCGACGATTACGCATGTCGGCTCCAATTTGCAACTTGGAGGATCACCGCTGCTCGCTACAAACTTCACACTCGCAGGTAGTGACACAAATGCGGACAGCGCTGTTGACCTTCTAACATGGACACTGCCAGCCCCTAGCCATATCTTAAACACGGGCATCAATGAAAGTAATGTAACCCACAGTCAAATCATCATTCGGGTGAGTGCGTTGGTTCGCAATAACGCGTCCAATGTGGGTGTGATAGGGACGACACGTGACCTCAACCTGATCAATACAGCGAGTATCAATTTCACCGTTGGCCCCACCGGAACGCCAGTGACGGAAACTGGGACGGCGACTGTTGATTTAGCGGAACCACAACTTCAACTGACCAAAGGAATCAACGTAACAACACCTGTCACTGCAAATCAACAGATCACCTATACGATTACAGTGAGTCATACAGGTGCATCGACAGCCAATGCTTATGACATCACGATTCTGGATACTTTGCCCCCCGTATTTAGTTCCCCCTTCTTCAACGCTACGTTAAGCACTTGTGATGCACAGGCTGGCTGGGAGTTACCTATTTATAACCCTGCATCTGATACCTATAGATTCCACTTTGATGAATTGCCTTTAGGCAACAGTTGTACAATTGTATATACGGCCATTCTTCAGCTTGTTGCTGAGGCTGGGGTTACTTACCCAAACAGCGCTCGAATTACAGAATACTCCACTCGCCCCGGTGATGATCCTAACGAGCGGGATGAACCCCCCACACCCCCTGTCGTTGCCACCTTTACGGTCGCTACACCAACCGTAACGAAAGCTGTTACAAGCACCTCAAATCCTGATACAACGGGGGTCAACCTTGCGATTGGTGAGACAGTCACTTATACCGTGACCTACACGTTCCCTGAAGGAACGACCTATGAGGTCCGGCTGATCGATCAGCTACCGCCGATTACTACCGCAGGTGAAGCAACACTTGAATACATTTCAAGTTCATTAAGTATTCCCACGACTATATGGGTAGAGTTCCCATCAGCAACAGGAATAGTATCAAACGCAAATGGGGATGGTTTTCTTGATACGGTGACCTATAACCTCGGACGTGTACGCAACCAGTCATTACCAGGTGTGAATGCTAATGATCGCATTGTCTTAACTGTGGTTGCACGTGTTGTAAATATTCCAAGTAATGTCGGCGTCACTACAGGGCAAGACGTGAATGCGACGAACCGTGGTCGCCTCACTTATACTTATAGATCCAGCTACGTTACAGTTACCCCTCAAACGCGTACACTCAACGCAACGGCTGATGTCAATCTTGTCGAGCCATTACTCACGATTGGCAAGACCAGCGACGTCGTCGGGGTGATCGATGCAGGTCATGTCATCACGTATACGCTCACCATCGGTCATAATGCTTCCCAATCACGGGCAAATGCTTATAACGTCAATATTAGCGACCTGCTGCCCAATAATGCGGGCACTGCAGTCGTCAGTGCACCCACCCTGATTGCGGCTTCCAGCACCTGCGACAATCTCACCGGCTGGAATATGAATACAGGGTCCATGCCTACTGTCACATTCAGTTTTGACCGTTTGTTATTGGGTGCGTCCTGCACCATCGTTTATCAAGTCACTGTTCAAGATAATGTCTACGCGAGTGCGTCTTATCAAAACACAGCGCAGATCGCCAGCTACACCACCTTGCCAACAGACCCCACGAATTCGCAAATTCGTACTGAACCGCCCGTTGGCCCTGTTACAACTGTATTTAATACCCCTCCGCCGTCAGTAGATAAAACGGTCACCAGTACCCCCATCAACGGCGGGGGTTACACCATCGGTGAAACCGTGACATATCAAATCGTCTATACCTTCCCTGAAGGCACGACGCGCAATGTATCCCTTGTGGACATCCTGCCTACAGGCGGTGCCGTCTTACGCGCCACCAGTGGGCAAATTACCGCGGTGGGTTCGGGCATCATCAGCCCGACATTTACACTGCCTCTCAATGGCACCATCAACGGCGCAGGCAGTGAAGTAACGTGGACTTTAGGCGATGTCGTTTCCACCGGAAACAATACCGCTGGGGATAGTACGATCACGGTCGTTGTCAATGCTGTCGTGGCCGATGACGTCGCAAACGTTGGTTTGGTCACAGGCCGTGATCTCAACTTGGTGAATACAGGGCGTTTGACCTATACCAATGGCGCTGGCACAGTACAAAACCTCAATGATACAGCGACTGTTGATCTGGTTGAACCTCAGCTTGACATCACCAAGACCAATGATGTGGCAACGGGGACTTTGCTCACCGCAGGCGATACCGTCACTTACACGTTGACGATTGACCATACAGCGCAATCAACGGCCGACGCATACAATGTTGTCATCAGTGACGTGTTACCCAACAACAGCGGTAGCGCGGTCGTGAGTACGCCAACCCTCGACGCCAGCAGTACTTGTACTGCCCTCACAGGCTGGACGGTGGATAATTCCGCCATGCCAACGGTCACCTTCAGCTTCGATGTGCTCGCCTTAACTGCGTCTTGTACGGTCGTTTACGAAGTCACGATTCTGGATTCTGCCTATGCCAGCACGACCTACAGCAACAGCGCCAGCATCGACAGCTACACCACCCATCCAGACGAATCAAACCCTGACAACCGTGAAGAACCGCCTGTTGGCCCTGTCACGACTGACTTCTCAACCGATGCCCCATCGCTCGACAAGACCATCACCAGCACGTCGATGAACCCAGGGGGTTACACCATCGGCGAAACGATCACCTATCAAATCATCTATACCTTCCCTGAAGGCACGACGCGCAATGTTCGCCTCGTGGAGAACATGCCTCGCGAAGACAATGAAGGCGTGACGGTACAAATCACCCGCGCGCAAATTGTGGCGATGGGCAGTAACATCACAGCGCCAACCCTCACCTTGCCGTTTGCGGGCACGCTAAGCGACTCAGCGCTAGATGCAGATACCTTCCTTGATACTGCCAACTGGGTGCTCAATAATGTGGTCACCTCTGGCAGTAACAACACGATCACCGTAGAAATTGATGCGGTGGTCATGGATGTCGCCACCAACGTCGGGCTAGTCACGGGTCAAGATGTCAATGCCACCAACACGGCACGCCTGATCTACGCTAATGGCGCAGGTACCGACCAAGAATTGACCGACACAGCCGATATTGATCTGGTTGAACCTCAACTCGACATCACCAAGACCAATGATGTGGCAACGGGGACGTTGCTCACCGCAGGCGATACCGTCACTTACACGTTGACGATTGACCATACAGCGCAATCAACGGCCGACGCATACAATGTTGTCATCAGTGACGTGTTACCCAACAACAGCGGTAGCGCGGTCGTGAGTACGCCAACCCTCGACGCCAGCAGTACTTGTACTGCCCTCACAGGCTGGACGGTGGATAATTCCGCCATGCCAACGGTCACCTTCAGCTTCGATGTGCTCGCCTTAACTGCGTCTTGTACGGTCGTTTACGAAGTCACGATTCTGGATTCTGCCTATGCCAGCACGACCTACAGCAACAGCGCCAGCATCGACAGCTACACCACCCATCCAGACGAATCAAACCCTGACAACCGTGAAGAACCGCCTGTTGGCCCTGTCACGACTGACTTCTCAACCGATGCCCCATCGCTCGACAAGACCATCACCAGCACGTCGATGAACCCAGGGGGTTACACCATCGGCGAAACGATCACCTATCAAATCATCTATACCTTCCCTGAAGGCACGACGCGCAATGTTCGCCTCGTGGAGAACATGCCTCGCGAAGACAATGAAGGCGTGACGGTACAAATCACCCGCGCGCAAATTGTGGCGATGGGCAGTAACATCACAGCGCCAACCCTCACCTTGCCGTTTGCGGGCACGCTAAGCGACTCAGCGCTAGATGCAGATACCTTCCTTGATACTGCCAACTGGGTGCTCAATAATGTGGTCACCTCTGGCAGTAACAACACGATCACCGTAGAAATTGATGCGGTGGTCATGGATGTCGCCACCAACGTCGGGCTAGTCACGGGTCAAGATGTCAATGCCACCAACACGGCACGCCTGATCTACGCTAATGGCGCAGGTACCGACCAAGAATTGACCGACACAGCCGATATTGATCTGGTTGAACCTCAACTCGACATCACCAAGACCAATGATGTGGCAACGGGGACGTTGCTCACCGCAGGCGATACCGTCACTTACACGTTGACGATTGACCATACAGCGCAATCAACGGCCGACGCATACAATGTTGTCATCAGTGACGTGTTACCCAACAACAGCGGTAGCGCGGTCGTGAGTACGCCAACCCTCGACGCCAGCAGTACTTGTACTGCCCTCACAGGCTGGACGGTGGATAATTCCGCCATGCCAACGGTCACCTTCAGCTTCGATGTGCTCGCCTTAACTGCGTCTTGTACGGTCGTTTACGAAGTCACGATTCTGGATTCTGCCTATGCCAGCACGACCTACAGCAACAGCGCCAGCATCGACAGCTACACCACCCATCCAGACGAATCAAACCCTGACAACCGTGAAGAACCGCCTGTTGGCCCTGTCACGACTGACTTCTCAACCGATGCCCCATCGCTCGACAAGACCATCACCAGCACGTCGATGAACCCAGGGGGTTACACCATCGGCGAAACGATCACCTATCAAATCATCTATACCTTCCCTGAAGGCACGACGCGCAATGTTCGCCTCGTGGAGAACATGCCTCGCGAAGACAATGAAGGCGTGACGGTACAAATCACCCGCGCGCAAATTGTGGCGATGGGCAGTAACATCACAGCGCCAACCCTCACCTTGCCGTTTGCGGGCACGCTAAGCGACTCAGCGCTAGATGCAGATACCTTCCTTGATACTGCCAACTGGGTGCTCAATAATGTGGTCACCTCTGGCAGTAACAACACGATCACCGTAGAAATTGATGCGGTGGTCATGGATGTCGCCACCAACGTCGGGCTAGTCACGGGTCAAGATGTCAATGCCACCAACACGGCACGCCTGATCTACGCTAATGGCGCAGGTACCGACCAAGAATTGACCGACACAGCCGATATTGATCTGGTTGAACCTCAACTCGACATGACAAAAGGCATCGCCCCCATAGGAAATACCGTTGAAGTGGGCGACACCATCACCTACACATTGACGTTATCGCATACGGCACAGTCATTCGCTCACGCCTATAACATCAATGTGGCCGATGTACTGCCAACACAAGGGGGCGTTCCGGTTGTCACGTATGGTGGCACCGCAAGCGGTACCTGTGGCGCAACCGTCACCTATACGGCTGGAAGCGCGAACGTCCAATTTACAGTGGCTTCGTTAACGCTTGGCTCTAGCTGTACAATCGTCTACTCGATGACGGTCAACAGCAGTGCGCTCATGGACACCAACTATGTCAACAGCGCAACCATCGCCAGCTACACGACCACACCCGACCCAGATGATGGCCGTACCTATCCGCCGACAACACCAGTCACCGCCACCTTTACGCCAGATACAGGCGACATCACGAAGGTGGTTACGGCGAGCAATAACGCTGACACGACACCCGACAACATGCTGGCAATTGGTGAGGAAGTAACTTATACCGTCACGGTGACGATGCCCATCGGCACAAGAGAAAACGTCACCGTCACCGACAACTTGCCCACAAGCACCGTTGACCTTGCCTTCGTCAGCGCCACCCTCACAGGCGTGGGGTCGAACCTTACATCCACCCTGCCTGTAGGTTCCACAGCGTCGATTTCGGGCACAACCGCCACATGGAACTTCGGCACCCTCGTCAACAGCGGGGCATCTGCCACACTAGCCGATCATCAATTGGTCTTTACTATCGTTGCGATTGTCCGTGACCAACCAGTCAATGTCGGTTTGCTCACAGGGCAAGTGCTCAACCAACTCAACATCGCGACACTGAATTACACAACGCCCACGCCTCAAGGTGGAACGCCCATCGAGCACGAAGATGATGCGCCTATCGGCTTGGTTGAACCAGAATTAGCCATCGCCAAGTCATCATCCACATCAACCACCACGGTCGAACCGGGCGATACGGTCACCTACACCTTGACGATTTCGCACACAGGGGAAAGTACCGCATCCGCATACAATGTCGAAGTGAGTGATCTACTGCCCACAGAAGGCGGTGCGCCTGCCGTGACTTTCACGGCGATCAACAGCACAGCCTCCACCTGTGATGAAATTGCGGGCTTTGCAACGGATGCGTCGAGCTTGCCCACCGTCACCTTCAGCTTTGACACCCTGCCATTAGGCAGCAGTTGCACCATCGTTTACGATGTTGTTGTGACCACTAACGTGCTGATGGACACGACCTACAGTAACCTCGCGTTGGTCGAGTCGTATACCACGACCCCGGGCGACCCAACCGACCCTGAAAACCGTACCGAAGACCCCACCGACGACGAAGAATCTGACTTCACCACCGGGACGGGCGCTCTGGTCAAAGATGTTACGGCAACCAACAATGCCGACACGACAGGGAACACGGTCACGATTGGGGAAGAAGTGACGTATACCATCACCGCGACCTTGCCCAGAGGCGAACGGGATAACATTGTCATCGAAGATGTCCTTCCCGCTAACGTCGTGTTTGATGTCTTACAAGCACGCCTGACCACAGTGGGCAGTGGCATTACGCCGACTACCATCCTCAACACGGATGCCGTTCAAACAGGCACAACGTTGACATGGAACCTCGGCACTTTGACGAATTCTAGCCCGACGCCTAATACAGCAACCAGCCAATTGGTGTTCACAGTCGTCTTACGAATTGCCGACGACCCCGAAAACGTAGGCTTAGCACTTCCAAGCCAAGACACCAGCGCGATCAATGTCGCCACCTTACGCTACACCACACCCGACGGAAACCCCGTCGAATATCAAGACGATGAAGAAATTGATCTCATCGAAGGTGCGATCCAACTTGATAAGACGGCCGACCTTGATACAGCGCTTGCAGGCGACACGGTCAGCTATCAAGTCGTGGTGACCCATACCCCAGATTCGACGTTCAACGCCTATGATCTTGTGATCACCGACCCGCTCACCAGTGGCTTAAACCTCGTGGTGGGCAGTGTCACCGCCTCGACCACCGGAAGCGGAACCCCGACCATCGTCACAGGGAATACCGCAGGCAATACCACCATCCGTGTTGACCTGAACCTGCTTGAGTTGGGCGAAACACTCACCATCACCTATCAAGCAGTCATTGCCACAGCGACACCCGCAGGCGTCAATCTCGTCAACGTCGCGACGGTGACAGGGGAAACCACCCCATGCCTCGGCGCAGTCCCCTGCCCGGGTCGCGAAATTGGCGATGATGACGATCACGAGGTAGAAGTTACCCCGCCGACACTGACCAAATCAGTCGTGGATACGTCGCAAGTCTCCACCGGAACGGGCGCATACGATCCCAGCGTGACCGACCTGACCATTGGCGAAACCGTGACTTATGAAGTCAACGCCTACATCCAAGAAGGAAGTTACCAACTCCGCCTGATCGATGCCTTGCCCGATGGGTTCAGCATCGTAAGTTCGGAAATCATCCAAATTGGCGCCAACATCTCTGGTTCAGTCTTAAACGTGGGGGATTCTGGAACGCATACAGGCACCACCGTCGAGTTTGACTTTGGGACAATCGCCAACGTCAACGACAACGTTCGCGACGATAATGATCTTGTGATCGTGCAAATTGTCGCGCGCGCCCTCGACGTGACCAGCAACACCGCAGGGGCAACCAAGATCAACACCGTGACGATTTACTACGGCGCCAGCACAGAAACCGCTGAAGTGCCTGTCGAAATCGTCGAACCCGACGTTGAACTCAACAAGTCCTTCAATACCACGTTGATCGCGGTCAACGAACCCTTCACGATGACGCTCGTCCTGACCAATACGGGGACAGCAACCGCGTATGACTTGGTGCTGGCCGATCCATTCGATCCGTACTTAGAACTCATCGCGACGCCTATCGTAGATATGAGCGCAGCGCCTAACAGCGCGGTCACCAGTGATAGCAGCGTCTTGGGTTACGGCGGAACGGTCGCTTACACTTTCAACCAATTAGCCGTCGGCGAAACGATCACGATCACAGCGCAGGTTCGTATCTCGGCTTTGATCACCGCTTCGCCTTATAATGTCGTGAATACCGCCCGCGTCACTTCAGACACGATTCCAAGCGGTCACCCCGATGATGAATATGGGCGTGAAACCACCACGACCAGCACCGCCGAAGTGTTGGGCGCACAACCTACGCTTGAAGTGGTCAAGACTGCGAACCCGACGCAAACGCTTGCAGGTCAACCTGTCACCTATACCATCACGGTGAGAAACACGGGCGACCCCGCAGTGAACAGCCATCATCTGGTCATTACCGACACGCTCGCGGACTATACATCGTTCATCAGTGTCACCAGCGATATGGGAACCTGCGCAGGGGGTAGCGAAACAGTCACTTGTACAGTGGCCTTGCTCCAACCCAACCAAACTATGACCATCCAAGTCACGGTTGCCACTGACCGCAGCGCCCCTGATGGCATTGAAGTCGTCAACACCGTGAATGTCACTTCGGACGAAAACATCACCGAAAGAGCAACCGCGACAGTACGCCTCAATCAACCGGTTGAAGGTGGCGAAATCTGCGTTGCGGGTTGCCAACAAGTGACGGTCTACCACACCAACCGTGATGGCAATTGGGAAATCTACCGTATAGGGGATATTGCAGGCCAAGAAGATGCACCTGAAAACTTGACCCGTCGCAATTCTACCGACTTTGCCCCCTCGCTCTCGCCCGACAGCAATTGGTTCGCCTTTGTCAGCGACCGCGACGGCAATTGGGAAATCTATGTAGCGCCCACCAATGGCCAAGTTGAACTGACCCGCCGTATCACCTATAACTCGGTCGCGGTCGATACCGACCCGGTTTGGGGGCCAAACAATATGTTGGTCTACGAATCTACCCGTGACGGCAATTGGGAATTGTACGCTTTCGACTTAGAAACTGGCGTCGAAACCCGCTTGACTGAAAATGACGGTTCAGACATCAATCCATTCTGGTCGTCGGATGGTTCACGCCTCGTCTTCCAGTCAGACCGCAGTGGCACATGGCAGTTATATGAGCTGACCTTGCAAACCGCCAACCTGCGTCTGCTGAGCGACGGAAGCACCCAAGATGTCGATGGCGCTTATAACCCAGCGAATTCGCTCATCGCCTTCCGCACCGTTGGCGAAGATGGAAACAGCGTCATCCATGTGATGAACGCCGACGGCTCGAACCGTCGCGCCATCAGCGACAGCGCGGGCGATGCCAGCAACGCCGTTTGGTCACCTGACGGAAGCCTAATCGCGTATCAATCCGACTTGGATGGCGATTTGGACATCTACATCTACCAACTGAGCACAGGCTTGACCCGTCAGCTCACGGATAACAACGTGGACGACTTCGCGCCGACATGGCTCTGCGGTACGACCACCCTCATTTGGACTTCTGAAGAAGGTGGCAACCCCGACATCTTCAGCGCGCCTGCCTTGGGCATCAATGACGCGCCGATCTCGGCCATAGAAGAAGCGGAACATCTGGTAGACGACCCCGCCGATGATGTGTACGCGGAATCTGCCCCATCAGAAGAAAACGCCAGCCAAGCAGGTCGCTTACCACAGCCGATCTTGGACAATGCCAACCAACCGGATTATCTCAACGTGAGCCTGTCAGTCACGCCCGTAGATCAAAGTCGGCAAGCGCCATCATGGGCACCGCTTGATCTGTGTCATGGGTTCGGGGTTCGTTTCTTCAACACGGACTTGAATCCAAACTTGTACCCCGTGCGTTAGGCACACGCTCTACAAACAAAAAGACCGCTGATCGAGTCATATCAGCGGTCTTTTTAATTCGAGTCTATTGCGTGATCTGCACTTACGAACCGATCAACTCTTGCACGGTTTGGCTGATCATTTCTTCCACCCATACCAACCCGACAGGGGCATTGGGGTCGCCATCGTAGCGGGTGATTTGTTTAAACTGGTCTTCCCAACGTACCGACGTCGTAACATACACTTGATCAGTGATCGCCATCGTGTCATAGGCATCTTGCCAGCCAAAATATCCCAGCCCATTTGCCCTTACGCCGATGCTCGTCAAGGATGCAGGTTCAAGGTTCAGCACATGCACGCCCAACGCCGCCGTATTCGCTGACCCTGTGAAAACCACTGTGCCACTTTCATAAATGGCGACGCTGTACACGGGACACATACCAAAACAAGGGGTCTGCTGTAACGTCGCAATGGGTGATTCAATCCCCTCTGAGATGTTGGCAATATCATACGTTGCGCCTGTCAAGCCGTTGATATACGCCATTTCGTCAATCCAATTTTCAAGGAATTTCAACGCCACAGGCGCAGAACTATCCCCACCATAACGGGTGATTTGATGGGTGACACCGTCGCGTGTGACCGAGGTGATGATGCTGGGCATATCCGTCACCGTCATGTGGGTATATTCAGTATTCCAGTCAAAATAGCCAGCGTCCGCAAACGCATCGACCATCATTTCAACCGTTGCAGGGTCGATCTGCTGGATGACGTCGCCGAGCGTGTCTACATGATTTTCACCGTGATACAAAACGGTGCCATCCGCCATGATCTGGACGGTGTAGATCGGGCAGAATCCAAAGCAGACAGTTCGTTCTAAGGTGATGACAGGGTCTTGTGAAGCCGTTGCTTCCGGGGTCACTTCTTGCGCATTTACCGTCAGAGCGCCAATGCTGAGGGCTAAAATTACGGGAATTGCTTTAAACCATTTCACGAGAATATCTCCTTAATATTACTCATTCAACGATCAAGCTATGCTATAAGTTCCCAAATATGATTATAAATCTATTCGTTATATTTGTTTAAATGGTTTAAAAATTCTTTAAATGCTTCATCGAAGTCCTGATTGTGGAACATAATGTCTTGAATTGAGCTTAATTGAGAAGGCATGGTAGTACGATCAATTTCATAAGCAATTAGAGGAATAACAGTCTTATTTAATGATAAAAACTTTTCATACTCATTACGAACATTGTTCGACTTTAATGATTCAGGAGTAATCACAAGTATCATAATTCTAGATACTAAGAGCCCTTCATCAATACTTTTCGTCCACCTTGTACCAGCAACAATATTCTCTGTATCAAGCCAAATCTCATCTCTATCTTTATATTGTGATAAATTTTCATAAAGTCTCTTAACAAAAAAGAAGTTTTTACGAGAATAGCTTATAAATATATCAGGAAGATCTTGTAAATCCATAAGAGAAGAGTTAGGTCTTACAAAATTAGGATCACTAAGTGCAAGATATCGATACCAAAACTTTAAATAAATAGGATTGTTTTTTCCGCGAACAGTTCCTAGAAATTCTAATTTCCCTTTTATAACCGAGCTAAAAGGTCTTGCTGTAATATTATTAAAATATTTTGTTTTATTGTATTTATTTAAAAATTCATTTTCAGCATTTACATAACCAAATTTTTCCCAAGCATGTAACATTGCATGCAATTGTTTTATATATTTTCTATTAACATTAGGGAATTCGTTTACAGTAAGGCCTGTTACTTCTTGGTGCATAGCTAATCTTTGTAAACGCACTTTACTAAAATTTATAGAAAATCGATTATTTTCAATAATTGCAAGTAGCTCTTTGCCTAATTCAATATAACTACCTGTTAGATTTTGATGCATATATGCTAACTCTGATGGAAAATATCTTCGTTTTGTGGAAAAAGTTATATCATCAGCATATCGCGTATAAAAACATCCGTGTTTCTTCGCTAAACGTTGAAGCTGTGCATCTAACTTAAAGCAGATCATATTAGAAATTATCGGTGATGTAGGAGCACCTTGAGGTAATTCACCATTATAACAAACAAGTTGAGCTATTATATTTGCAATATAATAAGATTTGTTATAGGGGGGCGCTCGGAAAAGTTCTCGAACACGATCAATTGTAATTGAAGGAAAAAAATCTTTAAGATCTATATTTAAAATGTAAGAAGAAGCTGTATGAGCCCTTGCATTAGTTACAATATTTCGATTTTTTAAAAATCCGTGTACCGCAGGTTTTGGTGTATATGCAGTAGATAAGATTTGCAATAATTTCTGTTGCAAGCTTTTTAATCTTGGTCGTGGAGCAGTAATTTTCCTAACATCACCTGATTTCTTTTTGATATCGAAAGTATAATAATCTGGTTTTTTTATAAGAGCCTTCAATGTATATTCATTAATTCTAAGTGAATTCGCTAATCCCTTAAAACTTTTAATTTTATCAAAAACACTAATATCTTGTTCTATCATCATTTAATATTTCATATCTCAGTTAAGTAATGAGCATTACCAAGAATTCAAACTGCTCCAGCACCTGCTTACTGCGCGAACGACCATCGTGAGTTCGCTCAGTAAGTAGAGTAAGCGGAGCACATGCGTTGCATGAGAAATACAGCTAAACCTTACTAGTATGGTGATAAACACAAATAATACGTTGAATATGTGATCGCAGATAGACAATCATAATCAATACTTATGGTAATGCTCATCTAATGAGTATAATACCGTAACTTAAGAAAAAATGAATTAACGATTTTCATTCTTTAATTAATCACCTTTTTAATGATTGAAACAGCGTGATTTGCAACCCTTCGGGCGATTGTAAACGGGCGTTCAGGTCGTTCCATGGGGTCAACGTCGGTTCGTGGATCAACGTTGCGCCGTACTGTAAGGCGCGCTCCACCGCCTGATGCACATCATCCACTTCAAACGCAAAGCGAATCTGCCCGCTCACTTGTCGTCCAACTTCGATTTGGTCCACCGTCGCCGCGTGCGCTGGATCAAAAATTTCGAGCGTCGCCCGCCCCGAGTGAAAAATTTGCCCCTTGCCGTGATCCGTCCAAATTTCGCCTGCGTCTAAACCCAACCCTTCCTGATAAAAACGCACTACGCTCTCAAAATCTTCTACGGTCAAAGCGACACGCATCTCAAACACAGCCATGTTTTTATCCTCTTAGAAAGATTCACTATGTCTTAGAAGCGCTGATCCAGATCAGCCCTTACACGAGTTTGTGACTTGTAACGTTCCCCTGCAACTTGACGAGATTATAAAAAGGTTGAAAAAATCCGCGCATCCCCGCAACACCTTTCTCAAAAACCCTCGACAGAATACACAATTCATTCGCCATCCAGCAGGACAGCCTGCATGGATGTACTAAGGAAAAGAACATGAAAATCAATATTGTGGGTGCAGGGCAATCAGGTTTACAACTGGCGATTGGCCTCTTAAAAAATGGCTTTGATGTCACCGTCTACAGCGACCGCACAGCGGAACAGATTTATCATGGGTCGGTGCTCTCTACGCAATGTATGTTTGACAGTGCGCTCCAAACCGAACGCGATTTGGGCTTAAATTTGTGGGATGAAACCACCCCTGAAATTGAAGGCATTATGGTGCGCATCGCTGGCCCTAACGGAGCGCCTGCCCTCGATTGGGGCGCTCAACTGGATCAACCTGCGCAGTCGGTCGATCAACGCTTAAAAATCCCTGCATGGATGGAACTGTTCGTCTCATTAGGCGGGAACTTAATCATCAAAAATGTCGATGTGGCCGATCTCGAAAAGATGGATGGTGACCTCACCATTGTGGCGTCGGGCAAGGGCGCGATTGGTCAACTTTTCACGCGGGATGAAAGCCGCTCGCCGTATCAAGCCCCTCAGCGGGTGCTGGCGCTGACGTGTATGCAGGGCATGAGCATCACCCAACCGTTTAGCGCGGTGGCCTTCAACATCATCCCCGGCGAAGGCGAGTTCTTCTTGATGAGCGGGCTTACCACCAGCGGGCCGTGCCACTTCATGATCTGCGAAGGAATCCCGGGCGGGAAACTCGACTGTTGGCATGATGTCACCACGCCCGAACAACATTTCCAGCGCACGATTGAAATTCTCGAAACCTTCTTGCCGTGGGAAGCAGAACGTGCCAAAGGTGCACAACTGGCCGATCAAAACGCGGCTTTGCGGGGCAAATTGACCCCAACAGTGAAATTTCCCGTCGCGACCCTGCCTTCTGGAAAACAGGTTTTAGGCATGGGAGATGTCATCGTCTTGAATGATCCGATCACAGGGCAGGGATCAAATAACGCGGCAAAATGCGCAACAGTCTACTTGAATCGTATCCTCAATCACGGCGATCATCCCTTTGATAGCGCTTGGATGCAAGAAACCTTTGATGAATATTGGGATTATGCGCAGTGGGTCACAGGCTGGACGAATGCCATGCTTCAACCACCACCGCCTCACGTTCAGGCCATCTTAGGCGCTGCCGCTAGCATTCCTGATGTAGCGCATCGTTTTGTCAACGGGTTTAACAATCCCCGAACCTTCTTCCCGTGGTTAGCCGACCCCGCCGAAGCTGATAAAATGCTCAACAGTTACGCGGTCTAAAAGGAGAACCTAAACATGATGACCCAACCAGAACATGCCCTCGATCATTCAAGTTTAAAACAAGCCTTTGGACGTTTAGCCAGCGGTACGAGTGTGGTCACGCTGGTAGATGAGACAGAAACTAAGATGGGTTTCACAGCAACCGCCGTCACCAGTGTGTCCGTAGAACCCGCGCTAATGCTGGTGTGTGTCAACAGCTTATCGCGCACGGTTCCAGTCTTTCAAGCGGGGATGCCCTTCGTCATCAACTTGCTGACGGAAGCTCAACAAGAAATTGCGATGCAGTTTGCATCCCGCGACGGTGACAAGTTCGCCAATGTCCAGTATGCACGTTCGGCTAGCGGCGCTCTATATCTCAAAGATACACTCATCGGGATCGAGTGTGTCCCCCAAGAGATTCATCTCGCCGGCGACCATCACATTGTGATCGGGCGCGTGACCGCACTCCATACTGAGGTGGATGCCCAACCGCTCGTCTTCTTCCGCAGTCGGTTCATGGCCTAACAAGTCACACAAAAAGACCTTCTTCAAAAACGAAGAAGGTCTTTTTTATAAACGCATATCGCCATAAAAAACTTGAGTTTACCCTTTCACCCCAGAGAGTGAAATGCCCCGCACAAAATAGCGCTGTGCGAAGATATAAACGATCAACACGGGAAGCATCACCACCACAGACGCGGCCATCATCAACGGCCAGTTGGTTTGGCGAAATGCCGACGTTGAAGAATTAAAATAGGCCAGCCCTAATTCCAGCGTGCGCATTTCGGGCGAACGCGCAATCAGCAACGGCCATAACAAATCCGTCCATGTGCCCATGAAGGCAAAAACCGCTAACGTTGCCAACGCAGGCCCATTCAACGGCAGGAATATCTTACGGTAAATGGTGAACTCACTCGCGCCGTCGATGCGTGCCGCCTCTTGATAATCTCTCGGCACACCTTGAAACGCCTGCCTCAACAAGAAGATGCCGAACACGCTCGAAATCGCGGGGATGATCAAGCCTTGATAGGTGTTGATCCAGCCCAAATTAAACACGATCAAAAACAGCGGAATCAGCGTGACTTGATACGGAACCATCATCGTCGCAAGGTAGATCAAAAACAATGTGTCACGCCCCATGAAGTTCAAACGCGCAAAGCCATACGCCGCCAACGACGTGATGATGATCTGGCCTAAGACCGTCAGCGCGGTAATGATCACCGTGTTCAGGAAATACTTTCCGAACGGGACGAGCGTGAACAACATCTCATAATTACGGAAATCAATTTCGGTGGGCAGTATCTGCGGTGGGTAGGCAAAGGCGGTATTCGGCGCTTTCAGTGAGGTTGTGACCATCCAAATAAAGGGGATGACCATCGTCAACGCGACTAAAATCAAGACCAGATAGCCGACAATTTTTAAGATAAAGTCAAATGGAGTCTTTTTACGTACCATCAGCGGCCATCCTTAGAATAATCCGTCTTCGCCTTGACGGCGTCGCAACCAAACTTGCAGGACGGTGGCGACAAAAATCACCGCGAACAAAACCCATGCTTGTGCCGCCGCGTAGCCCATATCATACGCTTCGAAAGCGCGGTTATAGATGTGGTACACGACGACGTTGGTTGAGCCACGCGGGCCACCCCCCGTGATGACATAGATGGGTGAAAACACTTGGAACGAGCCGATCACACCTGTGATGGCGAGAAAGACGGTTGTTGGCGCTAACAAAGGCAGAGTGATGCGAAAGAAGGATTGGCGCGAATTGGCGCCATCAATCGCGGCTGCCTCATGCAGTTCTTCAGGAATCGCTTGCAAGCCTGCAAGCCAGATCACCATTTGGAAACCTAACCCCTTCCAAATAGAGATGATGACAATCGCAATCATGGCAGTGCTAGGGTCCCCAAGCCAGTTTACAGGGGGTAGATTTAACTGCTGTAAAACGTAGTTGAGGATCCCCGCTTGCGGGTCTAACAGCGTAATCCAAATGATCGATACGGCCACCCACGACGAGATCACCGGCATGAAAAAAAGCGTACGGAAGATGTAAATCCCCTTCAGCTTTTGGTTCATCACCAGCGCTACCAATAAACTCACGATCATACTGCCGGGGACAAACAATAAGGTGTAGTAGGCCGTATTACGCATCGCCTCCCAAAACAAGCGATCTCGCATTAAATACTGATAATTCTCAATTCCAATAAACAGTGCGTTTTGGGGGTTTGGAGTACGCCAATTCGTAAATGACAAATACAGGCTGAATACCAACGGGATGATCAAAAAGATCACCAGATGGATGAAGGACGGCAGGACAAAAAGATAACCTACACGCTCGTTGGAACGGCTCCAAAACCTTTCCCATAAATTTTTTTGTTTTGGTTGCTGTACTGCTTGTAATGTTGTCATCCCACCCTGCCTTCAGTTTTGGGGTCATCCGCTGTGGATGACCCCAAAAGTTAACCAATTTTATTGACGTTCGAGTTCGAGATTGATTTCTTCCACTGCCAAGTCAATTTCTTCTTGCACATCCGCCCCTGCGAGGATGTTTTCCATCATCAGGTCAAGGCGGGGTTCCAAAATGGCGAAGAAGGTGAAGCGTGTGTTGGGGTCGGGCAAAGCATCTTCAGCTTCTGAAACGAAGACAGCTTGCACTTCCGGCCATTGAGAAACTTCGGAGGCTTGGTCAGCAACGGCTTGGTTAGCTGAAATTTCGAGGCCAGTCACCGCCTTAGAATCTTGGAAGACAGGGCTGGTTGCAAAGTCTACGAAACTGCAAGCAGCAGCCAATTTTGCAGGATCATTGGCAATCGCCACATTGATGACCCAACCATCTTCAAAGGCGATGGTCGCATCACGTTCGCCGATGGGGTAACCGACAACCGCCACACGTGCAGGATCATAGTTGGGTTGGTTTTGCAAACCGACTAATTCCCATTGCCCGCGCGGGAACATCGCAACTGCACCATCAAGGAAAACGGATGGAAAGGCGCGTTCTTGGGTCATTTGATCCAAAGCGTTGGGTTCAGGCGCAACATGATATTCCAAGACGAGGTCACGCAAGAAGGTAATCGCTTCAACCGTTTCGGGGGAATTGAGGTAACCGTCTACAGTGCTCCCATCTTCTGCAATGATGTCACCACCGAAGGCCCACACCCATGGCAGGTTTTCGAGGACGAAGAATTTACGGACACGAACGCCGTATTGTTCGATACTGGTGGCGTCAAAGTCGGGGTCGGTGGCATTACGGCCTTCCGCATCCAACGTCAACAACTGAACGGTGTTCAAGAATTCTTCCGTTGTCCATTCTGAAGTGGGCACTTCTACGCCCGCACGTTCAAAGGCTTCTGGGTTGTAGTAGAAGACCATTGGGGTGAAGCCGTTGGGAACGCCATACACAGGGCCTTCTGGGCCTTCCGGTTGGTGGATGGCGAGAATGCTAGGGATGAAACGATCCATTGTCAATGTGGGCGTGATGTCCAAGCATTGATTCACATCAAGAATGTAATTTCCTTCGATCAATTCTGGCAACAAGGCTTGCCCCGCACGCCATACATCAGGGGCGGTGCCAGCGGCAAGATCAAGCATAATTTGGGTTTCAAATTCAGGGGGTTGCTCAATAACATTAATAGTGACGTTGGGGTTGGCTTCTTGAAAGCTGGTGCCAAGCGCTTGATAGGCTAAGTCGAGTGGGGTGCCGATTTCTTCCGGTGGCACCGTCATGCCCACGACATTTAAACTCACCGCCTCATCTTGGGCAAACGCGACCATTGGCATGATTGCCATTGTGGCCACGCCTAGCGCCAACAACTTCTTTGATTGGAACATGGTGCACTCCTTCTTTAGCTTCTAGACAAACAGGAATATATGAAGGTCATACGTTTTTAAAATGAGATGTTGAGCTTGCACTAGACATCTAAGAGAGTAGTTTAGACAAATAACCTTCATATACTTTTTAAGTATACTTAATGTTTATATTTGTCGCCACATTTTGGCTATAAACCGCCTAAAAATTGGTTAATTTGTATAGACAACTTAAATTTCACGGTGAGGATTTTGCATCACACCCTGCTGTTCTAACCATGCGATAAGACCAAATGTGATCAACAAACTCAGCAAAACAGGGGTCAATAACAAGATAGGCGCAATCACGATGAGGGATGGAATGAAAATCACCGCGATGATCACCCCATAAAATAACGCATAGGGTAAACCGCCTAAGATTGTGAACAGGCTATTACGCCATGCCAACCCTAAGCGCGGGGTTTCTTGAATCATCATATACGGCCATAGAAAAAGTTGGCTTAAGACCACCAGCCCAATCAAAACCGCGATCACCCCTACCCATACAGATTGCGGGTCGATCACAAGGCTGACTGCCCATAGCCCGCCGACACCGATCAAGTTGATGAGCATCCACACTGTCGCGGGGATGAACCACTGTCGAATCCCGTGTAAAAACTGGCGCGGGGATGGCGCTTGGTTGCGGTAGGATGCGTATGCTAAAGCGAAAAGAGAGGCAGTCGCCGCAGGGAATAAAATCACCGTAACACTGCATAGCACCCAAAGAACATTGATGATCACCCACACGAATAACCAATCCGAGAGGTCGATGATCACCAATTGCAGGGGACGTAACCACCATAAGCGAGCGGGCAAAACAAACTTCTGCGGGTTGGGTTCAGAAAGCATAAGGTTCACTTCATAAGCATCATCTTCTTTATAAGACTAACAAACAGTATCAGGTGGGTTCAATGACCACTTCGGTTGAGGGGGCGTTTCAAACCTACTGTTTAGGATGAGAGGGGTCAAAACCTGCGCGGGGATGATCCATTGTCCTCTCCAAAGGGAGTTAAGAAGAGGACAATGAACTTTACACACGGTGAAGGGTGTTGCGGTTTAACGGAACAACTCGCGCACGATAACGTTGCGCTGAATTTCGCTGGTGCCTTCGTAAATTTGGAACACTTTAATATCGCGCATCAGTTTGGCGACGGGGTATTCTTCCATATAACCGTACCCGCCCAAGACCTGCACCGCATCGACGGTGACTTTCATCGCCATGTCGGCGGCAAAGGCTTTTGCCATCGCCACAACTTTCGGGTTTTGCACGCCGTTATCGACGCTCCATGCGGCTTCCCATACCAGCAGACGCGCCGCCTCAATATTGATCGCCATGTCGGCAATTTTGTGACCAATCGCCTGATGCTGCCAGATCGGCACGCCGAACGTTTCACGTTCCTTAGCATATTTGACCGATTCTTCTAAAGCGCGACGCGCCACACCGACGGCACCTGAAGCCACGCCGGGACGGCTGTGATCGAACACGGTCATCGCCAACAAGAAGCCCATGCCTTCTTCACCAATGCGGTTTTCGACAGGCACTTCAACATTTTCAAACACGATTTCGGCGGTGTCGGCGGCACGCTGACCGAGCTTCTCAAAATGTTTGCTCACTTTGATGCCCGGCGTGTCGCGGTCGATCACAAAACACGACAGCCCACGATGTTTTGCTTCGGGATTGGTCACCGCGAACACGGTATAAAAACTGGAATGGTTCACATTGCTGATGAAAATCTTCGAGCCGTTGATGACGTAATGCCCGTTTTTGCGTTCGGCGCGGGTTTGCATACCTGCCACATTCGAACCTGCGCCGGGTTCGGTCACACAGTATGCGGCCAAATCGCCCTTTTCGACCATGCGCTCACTCAGCCAATAGTCTTTTTGCGCATCAGTTCCGCCTAAAAGGATGGGCAGTGAGGAAAGGTTATTCACGCTCATCGCGGTGCTGATGCCGGAACAACCATACGCCAGTTCTTCAGCGATGATACATTCCTCAAAGACGCTTGCGCCAATCCCGCCGTAGGTGTCGGGGATATTGGTATTCACCAAGCCGATCTCGCGCCCTTTATTGATGATGTCCAGCGGAAACTCACCACTGCGGTCATAATGTTCGGCTTTCGGGATGATCTCTTTTTGGGCAAAATCACGAGCGAGGCGTTGAAGCTGTTTTTGTTCTTCTGTGAGGTCGAAATGCACACCAAAATCTTTTGTCGTCATAATGATAAGCTTCCTTAATTAAATTCTAATTAGATTAATTTGTTTATAATGTAGCGCAGAGTCCTTATTTTTTCTACAAGTCATGACGTTTTGTAACAACCTAGAGACTTTCGGGAAACAAGCACGATAAAAGCCCGTCTATTCAAACGGGCTTTAGGCTGGCTAAAAGCATCTTTAAAATTCAGGTTAGGCCGTCCAACTATGGACAGTTTCAGCGATGATCTCGGCACAATGGAAGACTTCAGCCAATTCGACATATTCGACTGCGGCATGCGCACCCGCCCCACCCGCGCCTAAGATCACGGTGGGGATGCCCGCTGGCCCTAAAATGGCCGAATCCAACCATGCCCACATACCGTAATAGGTAGGCGGTTTGCCCATCACCTTTTGAAAGGCGCGTTCGGTCGCCCTCACAATAGGGGATTCACGCGGAATCTCATAGCCCGGGCGGGCTAATTCCAAAGTGGCAGTCGCAGAAAACTTCGGGTCGGCTTGCATCAGGCGTTGAATTTCCCCCTGCCACATGGCCAAGTAGGTTTCGCCCGTTTCGTCTGGCAGTAAGCGATGTTCGACTTTTAAGACACAACGTTCAGGGAAGGTGCTCCAGCCTAGCCCGCCTTCGATGCCACTCGCATGAACTGAAGGTCGTGCTAATAATGGATGCGTCTTGTTGACGAGGATATCTGTTTCTAACCGCTCGATGAAGGTGAGCAGACGGTTCATGTGCAAAATCGCATCCGTACCTAAATCGTAGCGACTGCCATGCGCGGCGCGTCCTTCCGTCTCTAGGGTGATCCATGCAAAGCCTTTATGAGCGATGCACAACTGCGTTTCCGTCGGTTCGGTCAAAATGGCGGCATCAGCATGGACTTCTTCCACCAATTTACTCGTGCCGATGCTGGCATATTCTTCATCCGTCACAAAGGCGAGGATGATATCCCCTGCGGGTTGAAAGTCTGATGCTTGCAAAGCATCCACCGCGCCGAGGATGCTTGCCAACCCCGCCTTCATATCATACGAACCACGCCCATACATACGCCCATCTTCAATACGTGAATCAAACGGGTCGATGTCCATATTCTTAACGCTGACCGTATCGGTATGTCCTGTCAGCAGGATGCTTTTCCCGTCGCCCTTTCCTTCCCAACGGGCGATCAAATTGGGGCGGTTGGGGGCGCTCATTTGCAACTGAGTTTTTAACCCACGAGAAACGCACCATGTTTGTAACCACTGGGCAATTTCTGCTTCACCCGTCCCGTCAGGGTCAAGATCAGGGTTGACCGATGGAATACGGATCATCGCTTGTAGGTCTTCAATGATCTGCGTTTCGTTCACCTGCATGGTTCACATCCCCTTCACCTAAAAAAAGCGTTAGCGTTTCCATCCTAAACTGATGCGTCCGCGTTCGATTTCGACAGACAGCACTTCGACTTCTAACACCTGTCCCACCGTCAGCACTTGCCCGCGTGGCATTTGACTGCGATGCAATAACCCATCCTGTTTCACGCCGATGTCGATAAACGCGCCAAAATCGACCACATTCCGCACCGTCCCGTTCAGGATCATCCCCGTCTTGAGCGCGTCCATCGACAGGACATCACTGCGTAGTAAAGGCGCGTCCACATCTTCACGCGGGTCACGCCCCGGGCGTACCAACTGTTCAAAAATGTCGGTGAGTGTCGGCACGCCGGTGTTGAACGCGCTCGCCAATTCGCTCAACGGCTGTTGTGTGCGCAGTTTGGAAAGCGCGTCGGCACGTTCGCTCAAGGTACTTTTTGACGAAAGTCCAGCCCGTTTCAAAACCTCTTTGGTTACGGGGTAACTTTCGGGGTGAATCGCGCTGGCATCCAACGGGTTACTGCCTTCACGGATGCGCAAAAAGCCTGCGGCTTGCTCAAAGGCTTTGGGGCCAAGACCGGAAACTTTCTTCAACTCAGTGCGGTTTTCAAACATCCCTTGGGTGTCGCGAAATTCGATGATGCGTTCCGCCAGTTTAGGGCCGATACCCGCGACATACGTCAACAATGCTGCCGATGCCGTGTTGACATCCACACCCACACGGTTGACCGTCGTCTCTACCACACCTGACAATTTTTCCGCCAGTTGTTTTTGGTCCACATCATGCTGGTACAGGCCAACCCCAATCGACTTCGGATCAATTTTGACCAGTTCCGCCAGCGGGTCTAACACCCGTCGCGCGATTGAGACGGCACCGCGTAAGGTCACATCAAGCTCAGGAAGTTCGGCGCGAGCCAGCGGGCTGGCGCTGTACACACTCGCGCCCGCCTCATTCACCATCAAGTAATGAATCTCCAGTTTTTGGCTGGTGATGAGTTCCGCGACCAACTTCTCCGTTTCGCGGGATGCCGTTCCATTGCCGATGGCGATGAGCGTCACCTGAAATTGCTGGACGAGTTTCTTCAAAGTTTGAAGCGACTCATGCCATTGGCGCTGGGGTTCGTGAGGATAAATCGTCGTGGTGGTCAGAACCTTGCCCGTCGCATCGATCACCGCGACTTTACAACCCGTGCGGTAAGCGGGGTCTAACCCTAACACGACATGCCCCGTCAACGGCGGTTGATTTAACAACCCCTGCAAGTTTGTCGCAAACACTTGGATCGCGTGCGCTTCGGCCTTTTCAGACAGAACCGCCCGCACATCGCGCTCAATGGCGGGAAGTAGTAAGCGCTTAGCGCCATCTTGAATCGCAAGATTAAGCTGTTCGGCGAGTGGAGACCGTCCATCAGGGCGAAAGATGGCATGGATCGGCTGAAGCCAGTCGCGTTCAGCAAGCTCGACTTTGACGCGCAAGACTTTCTCCGCTTCACCGCGATTGATCGCCAGCGCTTGATACGGTTGGATGCGGTCGATCCGCGCTGAATAAGCGTAGTAAGTGGCGTAGACTTGTTTTTCATCATTGGAAGAGGGGATTTTTTCACACGTCAACATGCCCCACTGCAAGGCTTTTTCGCGGACAGTTCCGCGTACCCCTGCATGATCGCTGATGACTTCAGCCACGATGTCGCGCGCACCACTCCACGCCTCCTCAACCGTCAAAACCTGATCGTTCAAATACGGTTTTGCGAACTCATGGAGCGATTGGCGACCTAGCGTTTGTTTTAAAATCAGCTCAGCAAGGCCTTCTAATCCAAGCTCACGGGCGACGCTGGCGCGGGTACGTCGTTTTTGTTTATAGGGTTGGTACAAATCTTCTAAGGCGGTCAAGGTCTTGGCCGCTTCGATCTGCGCTTGTAATTCCGCCGTGAGTTTGTTTTGTTCGCCAATGGCCGTGAGGATCGTTTGACGACGCTCATCTAATTGACGCAACTGCCCTAAACGTTCGACAATCTGCCGTAATTGATCTTCGTCGAGTGCGCCGGTCATCTCTTTACGATAGCGCGCGATAAATGGCAAGGTATTGCCTGCATCTAACAAGTCGATGGTTTTGCTCACCTGTGTCGAGAGCAGCTTCAATTCGGATGCAATTTGGTTTGAGTAATTCATAGCCCTTCCAAGATTTTTAACTTAGTTTGGCGAACAGCCCGTAAAAAGACAAGTCAGGGTTTCACTGAGAATGTTCAACAGAAAAACTAAAGCTATCTTTCCGCTTGTGGTACACTAATCTCATCGGATAACTGAAACAGACATGCCTCATTAAACATGAGCGTGACGTTGAAACGCTCCTACAAAAATCCATGACTATAACCGTCCAACGATGGCTCAAAGAAAAGATTCTTGCGCTGGATAGTATTCGCGCAGTCACGATCAACCGTGTTGAATTCATCGATCAACCCGACCTCAGCGCTTTTACATGGAGTGGGTCGGTCATCCATATCTATTTACTGCGCGAAATCATCAAGTCGCGCCTCTTGAAGAAAATCATCCACGATAATACGCGCGTCGGCGTCGGTTCGCTCTTTTTGTTGCGCAGAGACCTTGCGCCAGACGATGGCGAACGCCTGATTCCGGATGAAACGCTTGTGGCGTTACATGCCTTGTTCAAAGACAAGATTTATACCTTCTCTACGGAAAACCATCAGGTCAAGATCGGCCAGCTCCATTTTAAAAGTTATGGGCGTGGGGGCGACATGGAAACATGGTATGGCCCTGACGTCGAAATTATTCACCTGCCATGTTATCGCATTTGGGTGAAGAACTCGCGCGTTATCAAAGGGGATTGGTTGATCGCCAATTTTGGCACCGAAACATTCTGGAAAACGGCGGATTATTCTGCCGGACGCAGTGAATTCCGTCGCCAACAGCGCATGAATAACAGCGCCAATTTCAGCACAGGGTCATGGAACCAAGCGGGATTTGGTCAAAACAATACGGGTTATGTTGAAGATGAAGTGCCACGCCAGCCAAACTCATCCGCCAATCGGCGTTTAGTCGTCAGCTATCAACAGTTGGGGGTCAGCCAAGGCGTGAGCTATGAAGAACTTAAAAGCGCGTTTCGTAAACGGGCGCGCGAGCTTCACCCCGACGTCAGCACGCTTCCCAAAGAAGAAGCGGAAAACCAATTTAAACTGCTCAATGAGGCGTACATTTTCATCAAAACGACGCATGGTTGGGGCTAACAGGACAAAAGTACAAACCCCAAAATACCTGTGTCACGAAAATTTCACAATCACGTAGTAGGTTTTCATGGATATTCAGGTTAAGATAAAGTTTCATCATTTTATTTGACATTATTTTCTATTTTTGTGTCTTCAAAAATTCGGAGGACACCGTGAGCCTGTACGAAGGCAAATATATCATCGGCCTCACTGGGAATATCGCAGTAGGCAAAAGTGTAGTTCGACAAATGCTGCAACACTTAGGGGCATACCCCATTGATGCAGATCAGCTTGGGCATCAAGCGATGTCGCCTGGCGCCCCCGCTTATCAACCTGTGATTGATATGTTCGGGAAGTTTGTAGTTGGGCCTGACGGCATGATCAATCGTCAAACCTTGGGTAGCATCGCCTTTGCCATTCCCGAAGCGATGACGAAGCTGGAACAGATCACACACCCTGTCATCTCACAGGCGATTCACATGCTGGTGACCCGTTCTAAACAACGGATCATCGTGGTGGAAGCGATCAAGCTGTTAGAAGGGGATTTGGCGAAGCTGTGTAATACCATCTGGGTGGTCGATGCTACGCCGGAAAACCAACTCAAGCGGTTGATCGAAAAACGTAAAATGACAGAAGCGGAAGCGCGCAAGCGCATCGCCGCGCAACAACCCCAATCTTCAAAAGTTGCCCGCGCAAATGTAGTGATCCATAACAACGGCAACGTCGAAGAAACGTGGAAACAAGTTCAAAACGCGTGGACGGTGATCCGTCAAAATGTGCGCGAAACAGGGCCATTGACGACACGCGCGCAAGTCGTCGAAAAAGTACAACCCTTGCGCCCCACAGGACAACTGCAAGCGATCCGTCACACCCAATCTGTCGTGGCGACACCTATCGAAACCAATGATACGCATGTCCGTCGGGGGATGCCCGGTAACGCCGAAGCGATTGCCCATTTCATCACCAAAATCTCTGGCAAAGAAATCCAACGCATGGATGTGATGCTGGCTTTTGGGCAGAAAAGCTATCTACTCGCCGAAAACAAAGACAACCAAATCACAGGGTTAGTCGGTTGGCAGGTGGAAAACCTCATCACCCGTATTGATGAGGTGTACCTCGAACCGAACCAAAACTATGAAAATTCAGTGATGTCTTTGATGAGCGCGGTAGAAGATGCCTCGCGCGAGTTACAAAGTGAAGTCAGCTTCATCGCGTTACCCGCCAACACCGCGCCCGAAATCATCCAAGCGTGCCTCACGCAAGGGTATCATTTCGTCAAATTAGAGGAAATCAAATTCCCTGCTTGGCGCGAAGTGGCACAGGATATTCTTTCGCGAAACGGTCAGACGTTAATCAAGCAGTTACGCGCTGACCGCGTCCTCAAGCCGATCTAGTCGCATCACAATAAACACTCAAAGACCTTCCTTTTTGACAAGCGAAGGTCTTTTTGATTCTCGCCTTAAATCATTTCTTGAGTGTTCCTTCGGCATCGTTCGAACAGACTTATTAACCGCTATCGCCGTATTCTTGATACAATCACGGCACATTTATCCATACCAAACCAAATGATTTTTTATGGCGCGACTATTCATTGCAACGGGCATCTTTTACCCAGAACCGGGTGGGCCTGCCACCTACCTCCATGAGTTATTGCCGATTCTGCACGAACGCGGATGGGACATCCAAGCGTTGACATTTGCCGACAAGTTACAAGACACAGGCGAACCCTTCCCTGTGACACGGGTCAACCGCAAACAGTCAATCCCCAAACGCTGGTGGGAATATGCCCAGCATTCGCGCAGTCTCTTAAAATGGGCTGACCTCACCTATATCCATACGTTGGGCTTACCGCTCATGGGTGGTCACAAAACCCCACGGGTTGCCAAAGTCGTCGGTGATGTGGCATGGGAACGTGCCGTCCGCAAAGGCTGGATTCCCCCAACAGAAGATATCGACGTGTTTCAAACCCAAGCGGGCTACAAACTTCAAGTGAAGCTGAACCAGTTCACCCAAGCGCGAGAAGCCAAAACCATGCAGGGGATCATCGTGCCGAGCCGTTACCTGAAACGGATTGTCGTCGGTTGGGGGGTTCCAGAACAGCAGGTTCACGTCATCTATAACGCGCTTCCGCCGGACATGGTCGCGCCCTCGCTCTCTCAAGAAGAAGCGCGTCAGCAGTTGGGATGGGGGGACGCGCCGACGCTCTTAACGGTGGGGCGCATTTTGCCGTGGAAAGGCGTGGATCATCTGATTCAGGCAATATCACGCTTGCCCCACATCCACTTGAAGATTGCCGGGGATGGCGCAGACATCGACGCTTTGAAGCAGATGGCGGTTGATCTGCATGTGAGTGAACGTGTGCAGTTCTTAGGGCGCATCAGCCGTGAGCAAATGCCCATTTTGATGAAAGCGACTGATTATTTGGCGTTGTATTCGGGTTACGAAGGTTTATCTCACACCTTACTGGAAGGGTTACGGGTAGGTACACCACTCATCGCCAGTGACAAAGGCGGAAACCCTGAAGTCGTACAGCACGAAAAAAATGGATTGCTGGTTCCGTATGTGAATGTAGATGCGCTGACAGAGACGATCAAACAGGCATTTGGCGCGGGTAAACGGGCTGAATATGCTCAAAACACTCATGTGGGTTTAGAGCGCTTCGACTTTCACCGCATGATTAATCACACTGAAACCTTGTTGAAAACGTTCGTCTAATTCACTGAATACTCTCTTGTGAATTTCCGAAGGAAAGGAAATCATCCATTTTGTTACAGTAGATGGCAAAAAGGATGGTTTCGACAGAATCCGGCGCGAGTGAGTGATCTTGCAACAACAACTGTTGATACACCCATGACAGCTCAAAATCATTGAGGAAATAATGACGGATGTCATACTCGGTCAAATAAAGCTCGCCCATGCGCCGTTTGATGGACGGGCTGGTACGAAACAGATCAAGGACGCTCAGCGCCCAGTCTTCAAGTTTATCGGGATCGGTTGGCAGGCTATCAAATTCCATGTGAACGCTTGAGCTTCTTTCTTCAAAATGACTAAACTTACAACTTCATCGTGTACTTGCAGGCCACAAATGGAAGTGAGTTCGTTATAATACGACGCTATGAAAACACAGACACATCAACTCACCACCCCACCTTCAACCCAACGCCCCCATGCAAAAAGGGTGAAAAAGTTAGGTATTCTCGGTATCGGGGTCGTTATCGTATCCGTTCTCTTGATCTTAGATTTAACACAACAAGGACTTGCGTGGCGGTTTTTCTGGTCAGTCACTGGCGAAGAAACACCGTTAGCACAAATGCGGGGTGTTGTGGAATGGTTAGGTCATTTTATCAGAACCCAACCGACAACAGAACCCTATGTTTCCATCACCCATACAGATGTCAACCCCTACGGCATCAATACGTTTCTTGAACAAGAGGTGGAGCCAGAAAAACGGGAACGCCAAGTGCAGATGATCGCCGACGCAGGCTTTGGCTGGATGCGTCAGCAATTCCCCTGGGCAGACATTGAAATTGAAGGCCAAGGCGACTTTGTAGACCGCCGTAACGACGTAGACCAAGACGGCATCATTGATGAAATTAGCGCGTGGGAGAAATACGATCAGATTGTAGCGTTGGCCGAACAATACGGTTTACAAATCCAAGTTCGGTTAGACAACCCACCCGCATGGTCACGAAGCAACCCCGACGCAGGCAGTTTTGCCCCACCCGACGACTTTCAAGATTTTGTCAATTATGCGGTGGCCGTTGCCGAACGGTATCAAGGGCGGTTGTACTATTACCAAGTCTGGAACGAACCCAACATTTACCCTGAATGGGGGGAACAGTCGGTCAGCCCTGAAGCCTATACAGAACTGCTCTGCCGAACCTATGATGCCCTGAAAGCCGTAGACCCGAATATTGTGGTGATCACAGGGGCGTTAGCGCCGACGATCTCACTCACAGGCCGTGATCTGAACGACTTCATTTTCTTGGAACGGATGTATGCGGCAGGCGCAAGTCGCTGTTTTGATGTGCTGTCGGTGCAGGGCTACGGCTTAAACAGCGGGCCGACTGACCGCCGTATGCGTCCTACCACTGTCAATTTCTCGCGTAATCTCTATATCCGTGATCTGATGGTCGCCAACGGGGACGAACACAAATCCATCTGGATTAGTGAGGCCGCTTGGAACCCAATCGACGCGCCCGAAGTGCCAAGCGACGTTCAAAACCGCGAAAATTATGGCGTGGTGACCCCTGAACAAGCATCACGTTATATGCCACTGGCGTATCAACGTGCGCAAGAAGAATGGCCTTGGATCGGCGTGATGCACTATTGGTTCTTCAAACGCGCGGGCGATTCGGAACAAAATCAGAGTTGGTATTACTTCCGCATGGTCGAGCCAGATTTTACGCCTCTACCGATCTATGACACCCTGCGCGAGTACATCACCAGCAGTACGCCCACGCTGTATCGCGGGGTGCATCAAGAAACCGATTGGGCGGTCAACTACCCTGATGATGCCGAAATCATTCTCACAGACGATGCACTCACAGGGACTGCCGTCACCACACAGGTACAGTTCACAGCGCAAGGCACAGGCTTACAAATCCGCTGGTTGGGGGAATCCCCCTTGCAGGTCGTGATCAATGGCGAAGAAAGCCGAGCGGTCACAGGCAGTCAAGATTGGCAGACCAGCACCTTAAATCAATCAATTCTTGCGGAAACGATGCAAGTTGAAATCACTTCGGATTCACCCTTTACGCTCGACAGCATCACCGTGTATGACACAACGACACAATGGTATGAACTGGTCGGCATGGTCGCGTTAGCAGGGGTGATCGTCGTTTCTTTAGGGCTTTTGTGGTGGGTCACCCGTCGCTGATCATGAACCCAAAACCGTTCCCTTCGTTCAACCGTTCCGCAACCCTGCTCATGCTTGGGCTGGTCGTCGTCTTGATCGGCTTTGGACTGCGCATTCATCATCTCGGCACACAATCCCTCTGGAATGATGAGGGGAACAGCTACGTTCAAGCGATGCGTTCCTTCAGCGAGATTGCCGACCATGCGGCGCGCGATATTCATCCTCCCCTGTATTACTGGGGGCTTTCGGTCTGGCGTGCGCTCACAGGCGACAGTGAATTCAGTTTACGGGCGCTCTCGCTATTTTTTAGCGTTGGCTCGGTTGCGGTAGCCTTTGCGTTGGGACGGTTGACGGTAGAGCGACGTTATGCGTGGATCGGCGGGTTGACCGCCGCGCTTATCACCGCGCTGAACAGCTTCAGCATCTATTACGCCCAAGAAACACGGATGTATGCTCAACTGGCATTTTTAGGCACGTTGAGTTTATGGTTCGCCATGATTTTTGTGCGTCGGCCGACGTGGAAAACCGCCCTCGCGGTGATGCTCGTCAACACGCTCGGTTTGTATACTCAATACGCCTTCGCCTTTATGATGTTGGCGCAAGGGCTGTGGGTTTTGTTCTGGATGATCTTGCGCTGGCGTGAGGGACATTTCCCCAAACGTGTCCTCACCCTATATTTTCTGGCGAACCTCGGCGTATTGATCTTGTTCGCCTTCTGGTTACCTACCGCACTTGAACAGTTGAGCATCTGGCCGAACACGGGCGGGGACACGGCGTTGGACACGGCCTTTGGCATCACCTTACGTTGGCTGATCTATGGGTTATCTTCTCCGTTAGCAACGATCAATGTGCCGTTATTCTTCTGTCTGTTCGGCCTTTTGATTCCACAGCAAGGCATTTCCGGCGAAAGCCGTCGCGCCCTCATCATGCAGGCTTTGATGCCCATCCTCGCGATTTTGCTTCCTGTCGGTATCTTCTTATTGAGTGGACGTTTTCGCGAGGAAAACCTGAAATGGCTTTTACCCGCGCAGATTGCCATTGCCTTGTTAATGGCGCGCGGAGTGGTCAGCCTGTGGTCATTAGGGGAACGCGCCCGCAGGCTTCCTAAAATTGCGCTGTGGGTTGGGCGGGCGGGGGCTGTCTTAGGCTTTGTTTGGCTGGTCGCCACGTTATGGGCAGGAACACAAAAACTCTATACCGATGCTGAATATCAACGGGCGGATTATCGTGAGATTGCCCGCGTCATCCGCCAAAATGCCCAAGCGGGTGATGCGATCATTTTGAACGCGCCGAACCAAGCAGAAGTATTTACTTATTATTATCGTGATTCAGAAATCCCGATCTATCCTCTACCGCGTGGACTGGGTGGGGATGATGTCGCGACGCAAGCGGAGATTGATCAAGTGATAGCCACGCATGAACAACTCTTTGCTGTCTTGTGGGGCGAAGCCGAACGCGACCCTCAGCGCATTGTCGAGACGGCGCTCAATGAAAACACGTTTGAACTCAGCGATGATTGGTACGGGGATGTTCGCCTTGTGCGGTATGTCAGCGAAAGTGAAATGCTCAACCCCACCCAGACGGATGCACATTTTGGCGATTCCATCATTTTAGAATCGTTCGCGCTTTCCGCGCCACCCTACCATGCAGGGCAACCTTTACTCGTCCGCTTGAATTGGATGAGCGACGTCACGCTGGAAACCCGTTATAAAATCTTCGTCCAGCTTCTGAATCCGGAAGGCATCCTCGTCGCCCAACACGACAGTGAACCCGGCGGGGGAACCTTCCTCACGACGACATGGCAGGCGAACACGCGGGTGATGGATACGCATGCGCTTCTCATCCCAACCGATGCACCGAGCGGGGACTATACCTTAATTGTAGGCATGTATCTTTTTGAAGAACCGTATACTCGTTTGACAATCCAATCCGACCTTCTTAGTATCGACACTGACGCAGCACAATTAACCATCATTGAGGTAGAACCTTCATCATGAAACTGTCTTGGCTAGGATTACTCTTGAGTGTGATCGTCTTTGCTGGCTGTTCATCTACCACATTATTTCCAGAACCGACCGTCCAAAATGTCCCCTTGCCCAGCGCCACGCCGTTTGATACGGACGCGTCGAACGCCAACGCGACCGCGCGCGCAGTGCCTCAAGGCCCGTATGTATCTACGTATGCACCGCCTGTCGCCAGTTTAGAAGCGCTGGCACTGCCTACGTTTGTCCCTGACTACCCATGCGCGTTAGAAAATGTGGATGTTTATAATCAACAAATCTGCCGACGGGAAACCGTCCAAGAGAGAGCGGTGAGCGAGTCCGACAGATTCAGTTTGATCGCGCGTGATTACAGTTTCACGCAGGGTTGTGGGCGGGGTATCAATTACCGCGTGTTAGAAGTTCGACTATGCGAACGGAATTCCGGTCAAATTTCAATTCTGACGCGCAACCTTGTCGGGGATATCATCCCATCCCCTGACGGTGAATGGTACGCATTTGCCAGCCAAACCTTAAATGACCCTGCGATGCCCGCGCATATCTACCGCGTCAACATCGCGATGGGCGTCGTTCAAATTGTAGACACGCTAGAATTTCCCGTGTGGTTACGTGCGTTGACGGTAGATGGCTGGTCGGACGACCAAGCATGGATTTACTTCAACTTGTGGGATGGCACAGAAACAGGCTGGTTTGATTATCAAATCCGTGTGGACGGCAGTGGTTTCTACGAACCTGCTATCATCGACTAATTCTCATTCGGGGTTTCTACGAAGGTTTATCCTTACCATGACAATCGATTTTCAAAAGATTCTGCCCCTGCTCATCTCAATCGGCATTTTGATTTTAGTCGCTATCCTCAGAAATACATCGCGCACCGTCGCGGCGATTGTCGCCACCATGCCGATCAATATTCCGCTGGCGCTCTACGTTTTTTCAGGGGGCGAAAATGTCACACAACAATCTCTCGTTGACTTTTTAGGGTCGATGATCGTCGGCTTGATCCCTTCGTTCTTCTTTCTCATCGCCGCTTATTTTGCTGCTCGAGAAGGCTTGACCACATTCCCCACCATCATCGTCGGCTATATCGCGTGGGGAATTACACTCGGGATCATTTTAGGTATTCAATCTCTGTTCAAAGCATGATGGATGAACTATGTTACAAAACATTCTTTCGTTAAACCCGCTTCAAAGGCGGTTGGTGTTTTTTATGATTTTCTTCGGTGGCATCCTGTTGTTACTGGGCATTACATGGCTTTTAGTGCGCGGGACGTTAGGCACAGGCGAACGACAAATGGCGCAGGTCCTCACCGATGGTTACGTCGTTCGTGAATTTGTCGCCCTGCCCGACGATGATGCCTACCCGCCCTCGGTCGCGGTGGATCAAAATGGCACTGTCTACACCGGTTCGTATGCCACAGGCGCGGTATGGGCCATCAGCGCTGATAGTGCAACGGTGACAGAAATCCCGAACACGCGCGAGAGCATCGGCGCGGTGGTGGGGATTGCCGTCCTGCCTGACCAATCCCTGTTGGTGGTCGATCAAATCGACACTGATCCGCGCACACAAGGCGGAAAAGTCTATTCGGTCACCCCATCTGGAGAGATCAGCGTGTGGATCGAATCCATCCCCGAAGCGCCCGGCTTTGTCGCGCCGAATGACATCGCGCTGGATGGCGAAGGGCGTGTTTACGTCACCGACCCGGGGCGCAACCAAGTATGGCGCTGGGATGCCGACGCAACTCACAGTGAATTATGGTTTGTTCCGCCTGTGGTCAATGATGAGCGCGCCTCTGTGACGGGCATTGGCTATGATGCGACCACCAACTCAATGGTTTTGACCGATCCCGAATTGAACCGCATTTGGCGCGTTGATGTAGACAGCGGTGAAACCAGCATCTTGTTCAATTATGAAGGCACGGAAAATTTCCCCGGCTTTGATGGCGTCACCGTCACACCAGACGGCGCGATCTATGTGGCGGCGCTAGGTCAAAACGGGATCGCACGGATCGAAAATGAACAAATGTATTGGGTCGTGGGTCTGTTCAGAGGGTCGAGTGATGTCGAGTTCGCCGCGCCGAATCATCTTTATGTCACCAACTACGATCAAACGTCGATTGTGATTCCCATCTTCACCCCTCAATTACCGTTTGCGCTGGATGTGATTGATATCATGCCTACCGCAGAAACCACCACAACACCGTAACTTTTGAGCGATGATGGATGAGAATCCTCAAACCATAGCTTGAAAGATAGATAGGCTCGGGTTTAACATACTCCGAGCCTTTCGTTTTATAGGCATCTTTCAAAAAGCTATTTGAGGTTCAAGTATGTCTATTCCACCAAACGAATTTGACACCCCTTCCGACGATCACCTTGCGGAAACTGGCAAAATGCACCCAGTCAGTGAACCCGTTCCAGCTTGGCGACGTGGGATCGGCGCGTTCAGTCTTATTGGTGCATTTGCACTCACCATCGCAACGGCGCTTTTGCTGTTAAACCCCGCCGAAGATACTTCACCCGTTCAAGATCATACGCCAGAAACAGTCGCGACGATTGAAACGGTCACCCAAGAAACCCCGTCTGAAACCAGTGTCGTAACACTGCCAACAACCGAATCTGCCACATCCGCGCCCGTCAACATCAACGCGCTGTTACTACCCACGCTGGCACCAGAGAATATGTCGAGTTTGTTGAACGCGCCTCTCGAACGGGTGGATAGTCAGTTCACGCCTAACGAATTTGTACGGAATCTGTATGATCCGTTCACGATCATCGAAGATCGCCCCCGCAGTGAGGTGGTTCAATACGAAGTACAATCCGGCGACACTTATTTCACGATTGCCGAACGGTTCGGGCTGAAGCCGGAAACGCTCGCATGGTCGAATGATCGAAGCATCATTGGCTCTTTGCGCCCGGGGGTGATCCTCAATATCCTGCCCACTGATGGCGCGTACCGCACGATTAACAACCGCGCGACGATTCAAGAAATTGCCAATGAATTTAACGTCGATCCGTTCGTGATCATCGACTCTGAATACAATGACCTTTTCGGAAGCACGCCCGAATCTATTTTGACCAGCGGGATGCGCATTGTCGTGCCCGGGGGCGAAGCCGAAACCATCACATGGGCGGCGGTGGTCGAAACCCGTCCAAGCACGTCTGGCTCAAGTAACAACAGTGGTTCTTCCGTCACCGTGAACGAAGTCAACTTTGAACCGGGTGACCCGGGCAGTTGTGGATGGACACCTAACCCGGGCGGTGGCGGTGGTTGGATCAACCCGCTCGGCGGAGGGTACACATGGATGCGTGGCTTCACCTCATGGCATACAGGCGTTGATCTTGCCGCCCCTACAGGCACGCCTGTCTACGCCGCGAATGGTGGAACTGTCGTCTTTGCGGGCTGGAATACCTACGGTTACGGTTATGCAATCGTAATTGCACACGGCCCATTAATGACGTTGTACGCGCACTTAAGCGGGATCAATGCCCGCTGTCAACAACAAGTGAGCGCGGGTCAGCTCATCGGCGCAGTCGGTTCTACGGGCGATTCTTCTGGCCCGCACCTGCACTTTGAAATCCGCAGTAACAATATCGCCACTGACCCCACAGGGTACATGCCCTTCTAGTTCAACCGCATCGAACCCCCTAGCGCATACTAGGGGGTTTCTTCTTCGTCAGGCTCATCTAACAACGGCAGCAGATAATACACTGGTTCTTCATACGGGTGATGCGCCCGTAAAGCGCGGATCACGTTGCGCACATCCCGCCGTGCGCACCAAGTTTCAACGCGGTATTCCTCTACTTCGTTCACTTCGAGTGTTTCGCCCAGCGCAGGGTTGGCATTTTCGTTGGGCAAAAAGCGCCCCGTTCCCGCAGAAAAATACGAACAATAGCTGTAATTTCCCACTTGGCCCGCACCCGCTTTTGCGACGGCATCCAAGACGGGATATAAGGCATCTTTAGGCACTGTAAAAATAATCATGACCTGTTCTTCGAGCATTTTTATCCTCTGTATGATTTCTTAATCTATTCTTGTCATTTCCCAAATCAGTTTGTGGACAGTTTGACAAAACAAGTTACACTCAATTCATCAAATTTGTAAAGAAACATACATCGCATCAACGGGGCTATATGTCCCGCATTGATGTTTAACCATTTGCTGACAATTTTGCGCGTTTGTTAGTGTCGTTTGTTGTTGGGTTTTAGCATCCATTGTTACACCGAACCCATCCCCAAACCCAATTTCATAGCACTAACAAGAGAACTTATACACTCTGACATTCAAACCGCGCATGCGGTTTACTGGCGTTCTAAAATGAATATTCATCGTCCTTATTCACCGTCATTGCGCCGCCAACGACGGTCACGACATTCATGTTTGTCGCTCGTCATGCTGCTTGGGATCGTGTGCTCAGCAAGTTTTTTAACTTGGAAATGGCTTGAGAATAAAGGAATCACCTTCGCGCCCGCATCCGCAGATAACCGCTTAAGTCATGCGTTGCAAGCGTTCCAACGCGGTGACCTGCATACAGCGGTCAACCTCGCACGGCAGATACATAACCAAGAACCGGATAACGCCACCGCATTGATCTTACTCACACGCGCGTTGATCTACCGAAGTTATGTCGATTTTAACCACGCGCTGGATCGAGAATATGCCCTCGTGGCCACCACATCCGCCTACCAAAACAACCCCAATAATATTGATGTCATCGGCGCATACGCCTTTGCCCTACAAGCCAACGGGCGTCCGGGCATGGCGGCAGAAATCGCGCGGGAAGCGCTCGCCCTAGACCCAAATCACACGCTTGCACACACGGCGTTAGCGCTCGCCTATGCCGTGGCGGGCGCGTATGATACGGCGGTTCGCGAAAGTCAATTTGCGGTAGAGCAATCCAATCACGAAACTCGTTTGGATGCCTTACGCGCGTTGGCGATCAGCTACAGCGACACCGGCCAATACCAACAGGCAGCTCAAACCGTTGAGCAGGCCATCGCGCTCAATAACAATCTCATCCCGCTATATTTTGAACGGGCGTTATACGCCCTTCAAGTTGCGGATTATGATGCGGCGACGGTGGCGTATTATCAGATTTTGGTCATCGACCCGAACAATGTCAAAGCGCGGTTACGCCTGTGCGAAGTGTCGAGCTTACTGCGCGAATGGGATGCCGCCTTGCGCTTTTGCACCGAAGTCACTGAGCGCGCGCCGGGCTGGGCAGATGGTTGGTACCAGCTCGGGCGAGAAAATTTCTTACTTGGACGGTTTGAAAATGCCGCCAATTATTTAGGTCAATGTGCGACGCTCCAAATTGCACAGGGAATTCCTATCCCGCAACGGCGCTTTGAATGTTGGTATCTGCAAGGACAGGCCGCACAAATCATCGGCAACTGCGAGATATTGCTCAACGCGTATCAGCAGTTTATGGCGATGTCGCAAGAATACACCATCCCCCAAACATGGACTTACCCACCCGAAGGCCCGCCCGGTTGTACCCGTTAAAAATGAGTTTTGAACCCTTTTACTGTGCAGTTACGTATCAATAGATAACCGCCTGAAATTTAAATGCGTAAACGCATCGTATAACTAAAGAGGGGATCAAAATGTCTGAAGAAAAGAAAAAATATACAACCGAATGGTCATTCTCATTTGATAAGATTGCAGATGAAATTCAAAACGCCTTCAAAGGCGAACCTGGGGAATTAAAACATCAGCAGTTTGTAGAGCCGTTAAATGGCGCCACCAGCGCGGGGATTCGTATCGACCTTTCGATCAATGAATCTTTTATTTATGCACTTCCTGAAGATGATGATCGTTTGATCGTTGCCGACTTGATGTACTACGGCGATATTGACTTCTCTACGACAGGCGACGCCGAACGGCAAACCCGTTTACGCGAAATGAACTCTGGCGGGAAATTTTTACGTCACTTTAAAGACAACAGCAAATTGTCGTGGAAAATTGGGATTCATCCCTCCGTTCCCGTTAATCTAGAAATTCATGCAGGGGTTGGCCGTGTCAACCTTGATCTGAAGACCATTTCACTCTATGACTTAAAACTTGAATGTGGTGCGGGAAGCATCGAACTGCATTTACCCGCGCAGTTCCAATCTCTCAAATATAATGGTGGTGTGGGGAAGACGTTTATCACCATCCCCGACTACGCGACAGGTGCTCTGAATTTAGGGATTGGCGTGGGCAAGCTGGAAGCTGAAATAGGCGCCCAAGCCAACCTTGATTTACATATTGATGGCGGCGTCGGCCCGTGCGATATTCACCTGAGCCAAGACAATGCTTATCAACTGCACGCCACTACAGGAATCGGCTCTATCAAGACCGATTCGCGCGGGAAAAAAGTAGGCGATAACGAATGGCGCACCCATGATTATGAAAGCGCGTCACGTCGTGTGAATATGCGCTACAATGGCGGGGTCGGTTCTTTTAAACTGAAGTAAAAAATTCTCGTTGGATTCCCAATAGGCGTTCATCAAAGCGACAATATAATCCCCCCACTCAGCGCTGAGTGGGGGGATTGATTTATTGCACATTACTGGTTCTGGATCGCCTCGGCCACCGCGATGAGGTCAGCGGCGCAAGCAGGTGGGATGGCATCAGTTGGAAGTGATTCTAGTTGGGTGATGAGATTTGAGAGCTGGTTTGTTTCAATATCGGCTGTGAGCGATTGTTCGATGGCAAGTGGGGCATTACAGGCATCAGCAATAGTTTGCAGGCGATCAAGGGAAGGATCAGGAATGACGATTTGAACAAACGTATTGTCGAATTGGCGTTGAACACCATTTGCAGTGCGAATTTCTTCCCGTGTAAAACCTTCTTCTTGTGGGAGCGCAAAGCGGTTGGTATAGGCAAGTTGTCCACCAAATGGACTAAAGTTAGCAGCATTGCTGGTTGCTTGTCCACTGGTATAGAGTTGCGTTTCAGTTTGACTATCAAAAATGCGAATTTCTGCAAAATCATTAATAATCATAATTTGCGAATTATCTAAGCTCCAATAGATAGAACGAATTCGAGCTTCTGGTTCACTAATGAAGGATAAAGATTCTGTGAAAGCGATACTGCGATTCGGATGAATAACTAAATCCCAGATTTTAATTACCCCGTTGTAATAAGCAATTACTATCTGTGTGCTATCCGAGCTCCAAGCAGAACGAATCAGGAGGGTGTCCTCACCACTATAAAACTCATAGAGGTTTACCAATTGTTCCGCGTCCCAAATTTGCAAATATCGTGCTCCTTGCCGAATTGATATATAACGATTATCTGGACTGATATCGATTTCGCTAACTCTATATAAGGTGGTAATAGGTTGATTGTGAACTTGAGCAGTGAGGGGATCAATGGTTGTAAGATATTGAGTGCCATCACTTCGTTCGATAAAAACTAAGATGTTATTGTTATGATACCAATCAAAATCTACTATAAATCCCCCTGTAAGGGGAATTAAATTAAACTCATTGACAAGTACCCTAGTTGTTATATCCCACACAGACACAATATTGTTATAAGTAAAAGAAATCAAGTTTCCATTAGAATTCCATTCATGTCTAGGCACGTCATATGGGCCAAGATTAATATCCAAGATTGTTGAACCATTGATAACATCAATTACCTGTACAAATCCATGACCACTTACCATGATATTGTTGCCGTTGGGACTCCACGTTAACTTTGTTGGATAGGGTAAGTAATCACCCCGCTGTGCATCTGTAATGAGCGGGAATACATTGAGACACACTATGATCATAACAATAGGCTCGATTAACTTTCTAATTTGATTCATTCGAGTTTTCATTAGGTTCTTCCACATTCCCTAAATCATAATATACAAAAAATTCGGACATCAAGTGATTCATCCAATAAAAACGATCATCTCCTGGACCATTTAATACGATTGGAAACGAGTTTGGTAGTAATGTTTGCAAGTTGCTTATTATCCCATTATCAGCAGTGCTATTTAATGCTTCGGGATCCAGAACCGTTGGCGATGAGGGGGATAGTATAGGTTATTCACAGCGTATTAAGAATAGAGTTCCCCCACTCAGCGCTGAGTGGGGGATTAATTTACGGTCATATGTAACATTTACGAGCCTTTAGATGAAATAGAAACTTAGGATTGAATGGTTTGAGTAAGGGGAGATGGGAGTGTCCGAATCACAATTCCATATCCTACAAATCCCCTGTAATTGTCAGATGTTTCGTCAATGACGGCATGTGTATAAACATCGTCGTTAAAATAACCAATCGGAATGTAAATGCAACATATCAAATGCCAGCAGTAGGGTTTCCGTAGGGGATGAGTATGTTATCAATTGAGGGGGGCATTTCACGATATGACGAAGCTGGAAAAAGACATTAAAGTAAATAAAAATAGGTGACCTATAGTCACCTATTTTCATGTCAAGCGCATAAGAATTTATGAATTCGAGTTTATATCTGTCGTGCTGGTAGTTTCTGCCGCGTCGTCGTCTTCATCTTCCCAGCTAATAATCCAAATACAAGCGCCCGCAACGCCGACGCACGCAATAATCAGCGCGACCCACTGCGTGGGCAGTAAACCGATATCACGTGCTTCATTCACCAACAAGAAGATCATCCCTAGTGAAAGGACGATCCACGCCGCAAACCGCGGGTGAACCATTGCCCAACGAATTGGCGGGAAATTTTGCAAACTTTTCATGGTCACCACGTCCTGTAACCTAGTTGATTTACCGTTACTATACCGCGAAGTTGAGGCCTTGAGTAGACAGCTCTAGCCATTTATACATTAAAGCGAATGTGCAGAATATCCCCATCTTTGACGATATAATCACGGCCTTCGAGACGAATCTTCCCTTGTTGCTTCAACACGGCTTCACTTCCGGCATTGATGAGTTCGTCAGCGTGCATCACTTCCGCGCGGATGAAGCCCTTTTGCAAGTCGGTATGGATGACCCCTGCGGCTTCTGGAGCCGTTGCACCAATACGCACACTCCAAGCACGGACTTCATCTTCACCCACAGTGAAAAACGCGAGAATTTCCATCAGTTCGTAAGAGGTACGGATGATCTTGTCTGCGCTCAATTCTTTGATGCCATACTCGTCCATAAACATGGCGGCATCGTCGGCATCCAATTGGCTTAATTCCGCTTCGATCTTCCCGCGTAAATTCATCACACGGCTGTTTTCATGAGGATAATCAATGTGAATATCCTCTTGGCTTTCGTCAGTATTGATGACGATCATGACGGGTTTTAAGGTCAAGAAACCATACCCGCGCATCGGTTTGATCTCTTCTTCCGTTAGGCCCAAGTCCCGTAGGGGTTTTTCTTCTTCAAGATGCGTCTTCAAGCGGTTCATGATCTCAAGTTCGTCGGTCACGGCTTTGTCGGCGGTGCGCCCCTTGCGCTTGAGTTCAGCATCCAGCTTTTCTAAACGACTTTCAACCATCACCAAGTCGGTGAGCAAAAATTCAGAATCTAAGCTGTTCACATCCCGAATAGGGTCAATCGTCTCATAAGGGTGCGGAACATTTTCATCTTTAAAACCGCGCACCACGTGAACAAAGCCATCTAATTGTGCCAGTTCATTACGAAACTGACCTTTCAAGCCCCCTTCACCAATGCCTTTATCCAACCCGCCAATGTCCACGTACGTCACTTGGGTGTAAGTGGTTTTTTTAGGGTTGTACATCGCTTTGAATTTTTCCACACGGGCATCGGGCACATTGACCACCGCCGTGTGTACTTCAAATTGTCCACTGGTCGAAGCGCCGGTGGCTAAATTGCTCCGCGTGAGCGCGTTAAAAATAGTGGTTTTACCGCTGTTGGGCAAACCAACGATGCCTAATCTCATGTAATCTTTCCCATTTTGCAGGTGTTCTCAACGCGCATCAGTATATCAAAGACCCCTCACGTTTTCAGCATCATTCTGAAATTATGATAAACTGACACGTCAGCTTAATATCAAGAGTAATGTTTATGCGTAAAATCTATTCTGTATTCCTTTGCGGTTTATTCGCAGTTCCAACCTCCTTGCTTTACGCCCAAACCGAAAGTGCTGAGCGAGATTTTGTGCTTGAGGCGATTGCAGAACTAAACGAGCATGATTTTCAGACGGAAATCAACGCAGAAACCCTCCTCACAATTTATCGAGAAGATGTCGCACAAATCATCACAACACAGACCTTCGCCGACCAAGTTAATTACACCACAAACGGGGATTATTCAGCGCAACGGAACCTGAGAGTACAGGCAGAGAGTGAAGTAGATAATTTCTTAGAAACGGGTTCTATCGACCTCAGCCTCAGACGTGTGGATGACGTGGAATACATTCAAATTGTGGGGTTCGATGCAAGCGAACTGGTCGAAATACCGAATATTGAACTCAGGGCTTGGCTCACATTAGAGGAATACGTCGAAAATATGGAGAGCGATACGCTCAGAATCGCCTTTTTAAACCTCGCACAAATTCAACATCCCCTGCTTGAAGACTACGATGAAGACACCATTTTAAGCGTCACAGAACTCGATAACGAAACCCTTGATGGGGTGACGATGCGCGTTTTTGATGTCGAAGTTGACGCGATAGAATTGAGCTTCCGTCAGCAAATGCGCAGTTTACGCTTCATCTATGACCGCCCTGATGAAGAAGTGGTCGCCGAAATGGAGGCGGCGCGCGGACAGTCGATGCCTGAAGGGACGATTATAGAAGGGACGTTCCGCGTGTGGGTTGGCGAAGAAGATGGCCTGCTCTACCAATGGGAAGTCACAAGCTATTCATGGATCGAATATGATACGTTCACACCCATCGAAACGGCGTATCAAGGACGTTTCCACATCTCACACTACGATAACATCGGGCCGATCACAACGCCCGAAATAGAATAAGCGTCACCAAGACAAAAATGCTTTAAAACACATCCCGACGCTTACAAGTCGGGATGTGTTTGTTTATGGGTTTAGAAAGCGCCGACATCGGTGAGCAGTACCGCGTCATTTTCTGTCACCATGATGGTGTGTTCGTATTGTGCGGAAAGCGTCCCGTCTAAAGTGGACAGCGTCCAGCCATCATCGCCCGTAAAAATATGACCTGTGCCGTATGTGAAGAAGGGTTCAATCGTCAACACCAAACCCTTATGCAGTTTGCCGCGTGTGCGGTTGGTAAAATAATTCGGCACACGGCGCGGTTCTTCATGCAAACCCCGACCTACCCCATGCCCGCCCAACTCGCGGATGATGCGAAAACCATATTTTTCTGCGGCGTTTTGCACCGCCCGCCCGATGGCGCTCAGGTTATTGCCATCCTGTGCGACAGCAATCGCATCACGGAGCGCAGCCTTGGTTGCGTTGCACAAGGCTTGATGTTCCGGTTTGATGTCGCCTACGGTATAAGACGCGCCCGTATCACCAATAAAACCGTTCAATTCGGCCGACACATCAATATTGATCAGGTCGCCTTCTTGAATCACCCGTTTATCACTGGGGATGCCATGCGCTGCCTCATCGTTCAGGCTGATGCAGGTATGGCCGGGAAAACGATAGGTCAGGATCGGCGCCGAACGTGCCCCTTTCGAGCGTAAAAATTCCGCGCCAATCTCATCCAGTTGTTTGGTGGTCATGCCCGGGCGAACCGAATCGCGCATCAATTTGAGGGTTTCCCCGCAAATTTGACCGATGGCTTTCATCCCCGCTAATTCTTCTTCTGTTTCTATAGTCATGTATCTCTACTCATTCGTCTCATTTTATCTGTCAAGAATACCTGAAAACCGCCATTTAATCACTCAAAATGGTCTATTTTGATGAGATTTTGGGCTTCACCTGCTGGTAAAGACGGGGCACATCATTCTCTAGAGATTCGTATGTGGTGACAGCGCCGAAGAAACCCCCTACCCCACCGTATTCAAGCGATGTGATCCAAGGTGATGACCACGCCCCTTCATGAACTTGGTTCAATGCCCATGTGATGAAAGGCCAATTTTCCTCAACCAGCGGTAAATGATCCATCCACGAATTGACATGAAGCGGAAATAACGGACGCTGTTCGCTCAAAGTTTGGCTGTAGGTGGTGATGCGATCTATCCATGCTTGATCGAGATATTGGATTCCCGCAACATGGATTTCACGAATGTGCGCTAAGGGCAGTTCTTGGACATACACTTGAGGGTCAATGCCCCATTCACGCGCAGCAAGTTCAGCATGGGCAAGGTCGAATAAAAACCCGCATTGGCTTTCGCGCACAACTTGTGCGATGAACTGAGGCACTACGCTGATGTGCGTGTTATGTTGATGATTTTGAGTTTCATTCTCAATGATGAGGCGTTCCGCACCAAAACGGCGGATGACGGGCATAAGGTCACCCATCACGGTTTCCAATGCCAAATCAAAAGCGCTCTGCGAAAGATCGTCTATCGCGATTTTGGGGTTTGGATGTGGAATCGACAGATGCAGATTGACATACGGCGTCGCGGTCACCGACAGGAAATGTTCAACCATGCCCCAATCTACGGGTTGATTGAGTTCGCCATTCCAAGCGTCGCCCACACCCCGCCCTATCTTCAGTGGAAAATGGATATTCACAGGTCGAAGCTCAGAGGCTTGAGCGACAATATCCGACCAGTTGGGGCATTTAAAATAATCAATTTCAAGGCGCCCAGCTTGCACCAGATCAGCAGCTTCAGGGGAATAATTCAGAGCGAACTCCATGCGTCATTTCTCCAGTTTTTATTTCACCAAGCACACAACTCATACACCATACACACGTATCATGTGAATGTCGCAGTGAGCAGTGGTCAAGCGTAGGTAAAAAAACAGCCTCGCGATAACGAGGCTGTTTTGATATCTCAGTTTTTGGAATGTCTGGCGGAAATAAGATTCTTAGGCAAGCCGGTTGTAAAATTCGATGATCAACTGTTCTTGAACGTTGACCGGAATTTCTTCACGCGTGGGCAAGTAGCTGAAGGTTGCAGAGAAAGCATTTTTGTCCACATTGAGATAGCTCAAGTTGTGGGCGACGCTTTCAATGGCTTCTTGTACGTGCACGTTCTTGCGCATCGATTCTTTAACGGCGATCACTTGTCCCGGACGCAGTTGGAAAGAAGGCAAGTCCACCAATTCACCGTCCACTGTGACATGCCCGTGTTTCACAAATTGACGAGCTGCCCAAATGGTCGCGGCAAAACCAGCGCGGTAGACCAAGTTATCCAAACGACGTTCCAACAAGATCAACAGGTTTGCGCCTGTGTTTCCGGGTTGGCGACGTGCGCGGTAGAAGTAACGGCGTAATTGGGTTTCACGAATGTTATAAACGAAAGACAGTTTTTGCTTTTCGTTTAATTGCAACCCATAGTCACTACGGCGGCCAGAACGGTATTGTTTTTCTTTACCGTGATCGCCGGGGGGATATGGACGCTTTTCGAGAATCTTTTGATATTTGGCACGAGGAACCAGCACTTCGCCAAAACGACGCTGAACTCTTGCCTTAGGGCCGTGATATGATGCCATACAATTAAATCCTTATTCCGCCGGAAAATCATTCCGGTAGTGTATCTACTGGGCTTCAATCTATACTTGAAACTGAAAACAGGTACAGTGAAGAGATAGCCAAAATCGGCTTGTAATTATAATGAGTGCGTCAGGCATTTCTAGGGTGAGTTTTACCAGAGGCGTTTATTAAACCACAGCCATGTCAAAACTATACCGAAATTGCGTGCATCAACGCTTTTTAAGTTGATTCGCCTTATCATACACTACTTTGCGATCCCAACCAGATTGATTTGCAACTTCTGTGGAAGCATCACGCACCGTGAAGCCTTCCTCAAATAATTGTAATAACGCATTCGTGACTTGAGGTTCATCCCACATCACAGGCTCAGACGGTGTGACGCCCCCAACCATCAGCACAATCTCCCCACGCGGGGGGTGATTCACATAATAGGTATACACCGCTTCGGCACTGCCCCGTTGGTATTCTTCATACACTTTGGAAATTTCCCGCGCCACACACACAGGCCGTTCTGCGCCAAGCGTCTCCATGAGTGTTCTTAAGGTATCGACAAGGCGGTTCGGGCTTTCATACGTGATGACAGTGCGCTGTTCATCCGTGAGCGTCTCAAAATATTCGCGAAGCGCTTTCTCTTTTTTAGGCAGAAACCCGCTAAAAATAAAGGATTCGGTCGGCAACCCTGAAGCGACGAGCGCCGTCACCGCCGCACACGCACCGGGCAGAGATTCCACATCAATTTGACGGGCGAGCGCGGCTTGGATCAACTCATAGCCAGGGTCAGAAATCCCCGGTGTGCCCGCGTCCGAAACCAACGCGACATCCCCTTGAGCCAGCGCATCAAAGATCGCGTCCAGTTTGGTCAGCTTATTATGTTCGTGATAGCTGGTCAGCGGGGTGTCTATTTCAAAGTGATGTAATAGATTGCGGGTGTTACGGGTGTCTTCAGCGGCGATCAAACGCACTTCCCGCAGAACACGTAAAGCGCGCAAGGTGATGTCTTCTAAATTCCCAATTGGGGTTGGCACGATAAATAAGGTTGGCATGGTGTCGGTATACGTTTGAGATGCACTCAAAAAAAATGCGCTTCCAGAAGTGGAAACGCATTTTATCATGTTTATAGGCAGATTTTACGGGTTAAGCGCTGCGGGGAAGCCAGTCATGCTTGTCCGAAAAACGCGTTTTAGCGGCAACCTCTCGGCGATGCTGATCCCACAAAACCGAAAGTTCACCCTCAATTTGACTTAGACGAAGTTGCTGGTTTTCAGATAACCCTTGTTTGCCAGCAAGCCGAAATAAAAACTGACGTTCTAGTGTGACCTGCAGAATTTTTGCAAACGTTTCTTCCGCTACAAGTTTCTCATTCATCATGTATTCCACCCTTGAAACTTAGGTTATCCGGAAAAATTCCATGCGATAACCTGTTGGCGAACATTTGTCACAATTTATAGATACACCCAGAAGCATAAAAATTACTCTTTTTAAAGATAGTCTCTCCTCATACTATCTTTCTATCGAATAGATTGAATTATGACCTCTTTTTCATCAAAATGTACTACAAATGCTATTATTAAGGTAACATGAAGGAATTCGGAATCTCTATTTTATCGAAATTACTTATGCATTCTTAATAACTGAGTTTATAGGGTAAAGAGATGGCTGTTATAATAACTTACCACCCCAGTAAACATGTTATTTGGGCGGAGTATCTGCCCCCCCTCTTAGGTGAAGATTTCACCAAGCGCTTCGAAGAAACGCGAGCGTACTATGATCAAGCTGAATTTGATCTTATTGCGGTGAGCGACTTCTCGCATATCAAAAAATTACCCCCCAACGCCCTGATTTCAGCCATTTCTGCAAGCCGACTTAAACACTCAAAACAAAATTGTACGATCTTCATCACATCAGGGCCGATACAGCATAAGCTGATGGAGCTTTATATCAGCATTACACGGCGCAGTGACATCGTCATTTGTGTCACCCCTCAAGAAGCATGGGAAAAAGTGGATAAGATTCTTGCATCAACGACATGATGCGCGCTTCGTTTCGTAACAAAACAAAAAGACCGCTTAAGCGGTCTTTTTTACTGCTATTTAATATATCTGCTTCAAATTACCCTAAAGCGTCGTAGCCTGGGCCTTTAGCAAAGAAATCATAGTTGGGTTGAATGTCGGCGGTCAAGTCAACCACTTCACCACCTGCTGCTTCAACTTCTTGTTTCAGGTCAAAGGGAATCCGTTTTTGACCGGCTGCCATCGCATAATCCGCAGGGACTTCTTCTTCAATGAAAATCGCTTCGTAGGGGCATTCGGGAATGCACGCACCGCAGTCAATGCAAGTATCGGGGTCAATAAAATACCAAGGCCATTCATTTTCAGGTTGGCCGGGGACGATACATTCAACGGGGCAAACTTCTACACAAGCGCCGTCACGCAAACAAAGGCTAGTAATAATGTGAGTCACGGTAAAACTCCTGCTTACATCTAAAAGTGCTAGGTTCGAATAACCGTTATTATAAACGAAGTTAACCCCTGTGTCTGAGACTTTTGTTGGATTTGAAGAACTAATTTAAATATGATGCTAATTAGTGTTTACTATTTGATTTAATGTTTTTAACACAGGTTAAATCTATTAGAGAAAAGGTCGTATTGAGAGGGAATGAAAAGGGTTTTTCAGAGATTCATCGTTAAAGAAGGGATCGGCATTGAGTTGGTTTCTGCGAGCGAATGTAAACCTTCGCGGTCACCAATATAGATAGAGCGACCTTTTTTCTTCAACAACCCCGTATTTAATAAGTTACGTAATGCCCTACCCACGACTTCACGGGTTGTGCCTAAAATAGCCGCCATTTCTTCTTGCGTTAGTTGGGATGGCGTCTCAGCAATTTGGTCTGCATAACTCGCTTCATGCAAGAACAGTTTCGCAATACGCGCGGGGATGGTGCGGAAGGTCATATCTTCCAGCCGTTCGATATATTCACGGTTCAAACGGGCTAAGGCTTTGACCGTATTCAGCAGAATTGCCGATTGTGTGGACATCAAATGCAGTAAATTTTGATGGCTGAGGACTAAAATGCGCGCTTGCGTAACCGCGACGGCATTATAGGGGTTGACGCTTCCATCAACAGCGGCCACTTCATTAAAGGATGAAGGAGAACGCAACAGGCTTAACGTGTGCAAACGCCCTTCAGAGTTCATGCGGAAGATGCGCACAAGCCCATCCGTAATAATATGCAGGCCCGCACAACGTTGCCCTTCGTTAAAGATCGTCTCGCCCGCCACATACTGATGTTCGTGCGCAAGCTGAATGACTTGTTGCAACACACTTTGATCTAAGTTAGAGAAAAAAGAAACGTTTGACCAGTCCAGTTCGGCAAGCGGTGTTGAAACCGAAGGTTTTCCTAGATGTCCTGAACGTGCCATAAATCAATACCTCACTTCCTTACTCTTGCTGGTATTTGATCAAACCTTTGGTGATCAATCAAGCACCAGTCATTATTTAGAGCGTCGTCGAATTTTACCATCGACATAATGATGCGTTTCGTGATTTTTTGCATCATTCTTTGCGATCACTTTATACACCTGTTCAATCAATTGGTCGATAGAAACCCCACTCGCAAAACAAATCCCTAACGCGGTGACGATTACATCCCCCGCTTCTTCGGCGATATGTGCTTGATCATGCCCTTCACGCGCCGCTTCGATGAGTTCGCGTGTTTCTTCGCTAAAGTTCATGATCGTGTTTTCCAAAACGGGGGTCACGCCAAACCGATCATAGAATGCCTGTGTTGAAGTTGCTAAATCGCGCAAAGTATCGTTTGTCGTCATGTGAGATATATGCTCCTCACTACCTAAAATCACTTGAAGGAAGGGTACAGTTCATCTAGCACCCCTGCAAGAGGCACTTATTCATCTTATGATTTACCGTACCCTGTGCAATTAGCACAATACAAGTTAAAGTAGTTCCTCGAACTTAGGGGTAAACTAAGTTCGGTATTAAGATTCAAAACACTATTAAGTTTTAGTTAGATGGAGCTTATTCATATGAAATTTTCACGTATTGGTTTTTCATTGTTGGCTGCCAGTGCATTGACCTTGGGCACAGTTGCTATGACCAGCGCTCAAGAAGGTGAATTGAGTGGCGATTTAGAAATTTTTTCGTGGTGGACTGGCGGTGGTGAAGAAGCTGGTTTGGCTGGTTTAATCGAACGTTTTAACGAATTAAACCCGGGCGTCAACATCATTAACTCAGCCGTTGCGGGTGGCTCTGGCGTGAACGCACGCGCAGTTCTCACCTCGCGCATGTTGGGTGGCGACCCACCTGATACCTTCCAAGTGCACGCTGGTGCTGAACTCAATGATTTGTGGGTGCGCGCAGGGTTGATGCAACCGCTGAACGACATCTACGAAGCCAATGGTTGGTTGGAACAATATCCTGAAGGTCTGTTGAGCTTGATCAGCGATGCCGAAGGGAATATCTATTCCGTTCCCGTGAACATTCACCGCTCAAACGTGTTGTGGTATGTCCCCGAAAACTTGACTGAATGGGGCGTCACCGTTCCCGCCGACTGGACAGAATTCGTCAACGAAACCTGCCCTGCCTTACAAGCCGCTGGCGTGACCCCGCTCAGCGTGGGTGAAAACTGGACACAAGCTCATTTATGGGAAAGTGTCGCGTTGGCTGTTTTGGGCGCTGAAGCCTATAACGGTTTGTGGGATGGCAGCACCAGCTGGACCAGCCCAGAAGCAGTGAGCGTATGGGAAACCTACGGTCAAGTTTTGGATTGCACCAACGAAGATCGTAACGCCCTCACATGGCAAGATGCCAGCCGTTTAGTGGCTGATGGTGGCGCAGCATTCAACATCATGGGTGACTGGGCAGCAGGCTACTTCATCGTTGATTTGGCACTCGAACCTGAAACTGGTTTTGGTTGGGCAGCTTCCCCAGGCACCGACGGCGCTTTCATGATGCTGTCTGACACCTTTGGTTTGCCCCTCGGCGCACCCAATGAAGAAAACGTCCGCGCATGGCTGACTTTCCTCGGTAGCGCTGAAGCTCAAGACATCTTCAACCCTGTGAAAGGTTCGTTGCCTGCGAACACGACCGCAGACATCAGCAACCCTGAACTCTACAACGCTTACTTCCAAAGCGCTTACGAATCATGGACCAGTGATGCAATTGTCGGTAGCCAAGCGCACGGTGCAGTGGCTTCACCTGCCTTCAGCAACGGTTTCGCAACCATCATTGCAACATTTGCAGTTGATCACGACGCAACCTCTGCGGCAGCCAATACAGCAACCCTTGCGATCCAAACAGGCGGCATGTAATTCCGTTACTGCCTCTCTCTTGAATCGTAACCTGCGTATTTGATCTTTGTAGGGACATGGCGAAGGCTGTGTCCCTATGTATTTACGGAGACAGCCATGCCAAGCGTTAACCGTGACCGACTCACCGCATTTTTGATGCTGTTACCTTCTATTGTTCTCATTGGCATTTTTGTTTATGGGTTCATTGGGCAGACTATCGCCGTTTCCATGACCAATCAAAATGCGCTTTTAGCCTTACAGGGCGTACAACCTGCGCAAGTGGGTTTACAAAACTACACCGACTTATTTAACGGTGTCCTCAACGAACGTTTTCGAATCGATGTGGTCAACACGATCTTCTTCACGATCATGTTCATCTTTGTGTGCTTGGCATTGGGCATGGGCCTCGCCATATTACTCGACCAAAAAATCAAAGGTGAAAGCCTTTTTCGGACGATCTTTCTTTTCCCAATGGCGCTGTCTTTTGTGGTGACCGGCGTGATTTGGAAATGGTTATTTAACCCTTCCAGTGGCATCAATTCGTTACCCGCACTTTTTGGCCTGCCCCAAGGTCAATTTCGCTGGTTCATCAGCGAAGAGAAGATTTTAAATTTTACATGGCAAGATGTCCCCGTTTTGATCGGGTTCGCGCTCATCGCCATTTTTTTATGTATCGCCTTTTATGTTTGGAGCAAACGTCGCTCGATGTGGGCAGCGCTGTTCGGCGCCGCATCCCTGCTCATTTTGATGTGGCTCACGCTTGGTGACCCACGCGGTGTGTTCACCTTACCCCGTCCTGAAAATCATGGGTTCAACTTGGCCCTGCTCGCGCTGGTGGTCGCCGCTGGTTGGCAAATGAGCGGTTATACCATGGCGATGTATCTTGCGGGGTTACGCGGTATTCCCGACGAACTGCGCGAAGCGGCCCGCGTGGATGGCGCGTCTGAAATTGGCGTGTATCGTCACGTAATTCTGCCCCTGCTCGCGCCGATCACGTTATCCGCCATCATCATTTTGGGACACATTTCGCTCAAAATCTTCGATCTTGCGTACACGATGGGCGGGGGCGATAACTTATTCATCGACATGCCCGGCATCAATATGTTCTTCGTCACTTTCCGCGGGCAAGATTTTGCGCGTGGCGCGGCGATTGCTGTCATCATGCTGATCATGGTTGCAGTGGTCATCATCCCCTACTTATTTAGTAGTCTACGTTCGGAGCATGAACTATGACCGTTGCAAGCACATCCCCTTCACCCAAAAACGGATCGCCTATTCGTCTTTCGCGTGTGCTGATCTATCTGGCATTAATCATCTTCACGGTGATGTTTCTGCTTCCCGTGTACATGGTCTTAGTCACGGGCTTTAAAACGCCGGATCAAGTCAACCTTGCGACGATGTGGCAGTTACCGACCAGCTTCACGCTCGACAGTTTTCGAGAAGCCTTTGAACGCCTTGCGCCAAACTTCGGCAACAGCATTTTATTGGTGGTTCCAGCAACGCTGATTTCCGCAGTCTTAGGGTCGATCAATGGCTACGTGCTTTCCAAGTGGAAATTTAAAGGCGCGAACCTCCTCTTTGCTTTGATGTTATTTGGGATGTTCATCCCTTACCAAGCCATTCTGATTCCGCTGGTACAGTTCATGCAGAGCATCAGCCTTTTCGGCAAGATGGGCGGGTTGATCCTCGTTCATATTGTGTACGGTCTTCCCATCACCACGTTGATTTTTCGCAACTATTACGCCGAAGTGCCGGGTGAACTGCTCGAAGCGGGGCAGATTGATGGCGCGGGCTTTTTCACGCTGTACTGGAAAGTCCTCCTGCCAATTTCAGCGCCGGGCTTTGTGGTAGTCGTGATTTGGCAGTTCACGCAAATTTGGAATGAGTTCTTATTCGGCGTCACCTTGACTAGCCCCGGGTCACAGCCAATCACAGTCGCCCTGCAAAACTTGTCGGGCAGTCAGATCGTCCAGTGGAACGTACAAATGGCGGCGGCCTTTTTGACCGCTCTGCCTACGCTGGTGGTGTATATCCTCTTGGGGCGGTATTTCATTCGCGGGCTGTTGGCGGGAAGTATCAAAGGCTAAACGTCGATGGTATCTTCCCCAGAATTACGCATCACAACTATTCGGCAGTTGTATCCTGAACTGGGGGCACATTTGCTTCGGCTCATGGATGAAGGCACACAATGGGATGCTGAACAAACCCAAGCCTTCATCACTCACCCCGACAATCTGCTATTGGTCGCCTACTGGCAAGATCAACCCGCTGGCTTCGCGACAGTGCACCGCTTACAACGGCTCGATGCCCGTAAAGCGGAAGTGATCTTGTATGAGATCGGCGTAGATGCGACCTTTCAACGGCGTGGCATCGCAACAAAGTTGATCGAAGCGGTAAATGCGTGGGGAAAAACGGTCGGCGCAGATTCGATGTGGGTGCTTACAGAGAAAGAGAATGACCAAGGGCGAGGGCTTTACCGCGCTACAGGCGGTGAAGAATTTGAGCCATGCATCAAAATGTATACTTACACCTACTAAATAACAGTTCACAGAATGAGGGGCGGTTTAGATCGCCCCTCATCTTAAATAAGCTAGACTTTACGCGCACGCCGATGTCGAATTTCCGGCAAGATCAACAAGGTGAGCAAGCCATTGAGCACGACAATCACGGTACTGCCTTCGTGACCTAACACCCCCAACGGCAGTGAAAGCCCTGCAACAAAGGTACTGATAATCAGGATGACGATCACCGCAATCGCAAAGGTGATATTTTGCCACACGACGCGACGCGCTTTTTTGCTCAGCCCAATCGCGAAGGGGATAAGTTCTAAACGATCCCCCATCAGAACGAGGTCAGCCGTTTCTAGCGCTACGTCCGAACCTGCCGCACCCATCGCAATACCGATGTCGGCATTGGCTAAAGCGGGAGCATCATTCACGCCGTCACCGACCATCGCCACATGCCCATACTGCGCTTGTAAGTCCGTAATGGCTTGGACTTTATCTTGTGGCAGAAGTTCCGCGCGCACATCATCAACGCCCGCTTGTTGGGCGATGGTTTCAGCAACGCGCGCGTTATCCCCCGTGAGCATGGCGACGCGTATGCCTTGTGCCTTCAACTGTTGAATCATAGTGAGGGCTTCAGGACGTAGTTGGTCAGCCAGTGCGATGGCGCCTAACCACGCTTCGCCGTGACGCACCAACATCACCGTTTTGCCTTGTGCTTCCAAATCTTCCCGCAGGTGATTTAAGTCTGTTGGAATCGTCGCATCATCGAAAAACCGCGCGCTCCCTACCGTGACCTTCTCATCGTTGAGCGTCGCCGTCACACCGCGCCCCATCACCGCTTGGAAGTCGCTAATTTCGGGGATGCTGAGCGCGTCAGCTTCGGCACGTTTGACGACCGCTTTTGCGAGAGGGTGTTCCGAACGAGATTCAGCGGCAGCGGCCACCTGCAACAACGTTTCGGCGTGGTGTCCCGCAAAGGGTTGTACATCCGTCACGGTGATTTTGCCCGTGGTCAACGTCCCTGTTTTATCAAATGCAACAGTGCGGACAGCCGCTAACCCTTCAAGGTATGCCCCGCCTTTGAATAACACCCCACGCCGAGCACCCGCCGCAATCGCGGATAAGAATGACGCGGGCGTGCTGATGACCAACGCACACGGTGAGGCCACCGTCATCAAAATCATCATGCGGTAGAAATTCGACGTGAAATCTGTCCAGCCTAAGAGCGGGGGCACAACCACGCCGATGATCACCCCCACGATGATAAATGTCGCGTAATATTGTTCAAAGCGTTCTAAGAAACGTTCGGTGGGCGCTTTGCTGTCTTGCGCTTCTTCCACCATCTGGATGATCTTGGATAACATGGTGTCTGATGCTTGTTGGGTCGCGCGGACATCTAATGCGCCTTGTTGGTTCAGTGTCCCCGCAAACACTTTATCGTTGATGCCCTTTTCGACGGGCATCGACTCGCCTGTAATGGCCGCTTCATCAACGGCGGAGCTTCCCGCCACGATGACCCCATCTACCGGAATCCGTTCGCCGGGCTGGATCAACACCACATCCCCTACCCGAATGGCTGAGGTTTGAATAGTTTCAACCCCCGCGCCACGTCGTACCCGCGCTTCGTTGGGGTACAGCTTCAATAAACTTTTGATCGCTTGACGACTGCGCCCGATAGCGTAGTCTTGCAGGACATTCGAGAGCGAGAACAAAAAGAGCAACATCGCCCCTTCATGCCATTGGTTCACGGCCGCCGCGCCTAACGCCGCGAGGATCATCAAGAGGTCAACGTCCATACGCCGTTCGCGGATGCTTTCCCACGCGCCAATCGCACCAAAGAACCCGCCCGCAATATAGGCGCTAACGTTGGCGAACAAGATCAACACAGAGGGCGCTTCCAGCCGTTCTAATACCAAACTGCTGATGAGCGCGACTAACGTAACCACCACTAAACGCGGTTCTAGCCATGCTTGGCTTATCCCCATAGAAGGTGATTCTGAAGGGTTGTTCTCAGTTAAGTTTTTAGAGTAAGGTAATGATGTCATCGTATTCGAAACTTCTTTTTATAAATCCGATAAATCTATTTTAACACAAATTAAATTAAAATTTCAACTACCAAATATATATCCAATGCCATTATTACAATTAATGACTGTCTATGATTTATCTTTTGAAAAATGGAGGGATAAATCCATCCTCGTTATAATGAGCAAAAAAGTTTTCTCAATGGATTTATAACCGATGCCAAACTATATACTTGCGCTTGACCAAGGAACGAGTTCTTCCCGCGCAATTCTTTTTAACGAAGCAGGGGAAATTGTGAGTTCAGGACAGCAAGAATTTCCGCAAATCTACCCACAAGCGGGCTGGGTAGAACATGACCCTGAAGCTATTTGGTCGTCCCAAATGGCGACGATCCAAGAAGCCGTTTCAAAAGCGACTATTTCTTTCTCTGAAATTGCGGGGATCGGCATCACCAACCAGCGCGAGACCACCGTCATTTGGGATCGTCAAACAGGCGAGCCGATCTACAATGCGATTGTGTGGCAGTGCCGACGCACTGCCGACTTTTGCGAGACGTTAAAGCAAGAAGGCTTTGATGAAGTAATTTATCAAAAAACCGGCTTGGTGACAGACGCATATTTCAGCGGGACCAAAGTCGCTTGGCTCCTCGATCACGTCGCGGGGGCGCGGGAAAAAGCCGAACGTGGGGAACTCGCCTTCGGCACCATCGACAGTTATTTGCTATGGCGACTGACACAAGGAAAAGTCCACGCGACTGACGTGAGCAATGCCAGCCGTACCCTGTTGTTTAATATTCATACCCTCACTTGGGATGAAGATATTCTACGCCGATTAAATATCCCGCGTAGCCTACTTCCCGAAGTGAAGCCGAGCAGCCATTTATACGGTGAAACCGACCCCAGCATCTTTGGGCACGCCATCCCGTTAGGGGGCGTTGCGGGGGATCAACATGCCGCCACTTTTGGACAGATTTGTACCGAGCGCGGGATGGTCAAAAACACCTACGGAACAGGGTGCTTCTTGCTGATGAACACAGGGGAAGAAGCGATTGCGTCAGGGCATCAACTGTTGACGACAATTGCATGGCAGTTAGGTGACCAACCCGTTCAATATGCGCTGGAAGGCAGTGTCTTCATCGCAGGCGCGGCGATTCAATGGCTTCGTGATGGCCTTGGCTTGATCGAGTCGAGCAGTGAGACCGAAACTATCGCCCGCAGTATCGATCATACCGACGGCGTGTATTTTGTCCCCGCATTTGTCGGGTTAGGCGCCCCTTACTGGGACCCCTTTGCGCGTGGAACTCTTGTGGGGTTAACGCGCGGTAGTGGCAAAGCGCAGATCGTCCGCGCCACCCTCGAAAGTGTCGCCTATCAAACCTTTGATGTCGTAGACGCGATGAAAAAAGATGCGGGCTTTGAAATCCGTTCCCTGCGCGTTGACGGGGGCATGGTCAAAAATGATTTCCTGATGCAGTTCCAAGCGGATATTCTCAATGTGACGGTGGAACGTCCCAAAGTGACCGAAACGACGGCATTGGGCGCGGCCTATCTTGCAGGCTTGGCGGTGGGCTTTTGGAAATCTCCAGAGGCGTTGAGCGGACAATGGCAGGTGGATAAAACCTTTGAACCCCAGATGAAGGCCGACCAGCGCGAAGCGCTCCTTCATGGCTGGAAACGCGCCGTTGGACGTGCGCAAAAATGGGCTGAATGACACAACACTGCCCATGAGGGCATGACACGGCAGGTATAATCGAAAACACGTAACCAATCAATCACAGGCAGTTGCATGAAAGCACTTGAAACAGATGTCCTCATCATTGGCGGGGGCGCAACGGGCGGGGGCATCGCGTGGGATTTGGCCTTGCGCGGTATCCGCGTCATTTTGGCAGACATGGGCGACCTTGCCACAGGGACGAGTGGACGGTATCACGGCTTACTGCACAGTGGTGGACGGTATGCTGTACGCGACCCTGAAAGCGCCGAAGAATGTATCCTCGAAAACAGGATTTTTCGCAAGATCATCCCTTCGGCGGTAGAAGATACAGGCGGTTATTTTGTCTTGTGTCCGGGTGATGATACCGCTTATGTGGAGACATGGTTGAAAGCCTGTGCCAACGTAGGCATCGAGACACAATCAATTTCTTTAAGCCAAGCGCTCAAACACGAACCTGCGTTAAACCCACGTTTAGAAGCTATCTACGCTGTGCCTGACGGCTCATGTGATTCGTGGGATTTGCTTCATACCTTGCAATACGGCGCGGAATCTACAGGCAAGGCACAGTTTCTCACCTATCACCGTTTGGATTCATTTCATCTCCAAGCCAACCGCGTCACGGGCGCTCAACTAACCGACCTCCGTACCGATGAACCTGTGCAGGTCACTTGTGCGGTCGTCGTGAATGCGGCAGGGCCTTGGGCGGCGGAAGTTGCCTCAAAAGCGGGGGCGCACTTTAACATGCGTCTTTCGCGCGGGGCGATGTTGGCCTACAACATCCGTTGGGTCAACACGGTGATTAACAAACTGCGCGCGCCGGGCGATGGTGATATTTTTGTCCCTGTCGGCACTGTGAGCGTGATCGGCACGACGTCCGTTCCAACCGATGACCCTGCCGATACGCGCGTTGAAACGTGGGAAGTCACACGAATTTTGGAAGAAGCCGAAGGCATGACGCCGGGGATTAGCAAGGCGCGGATTTTGCGCTCATGGGGTGGCGTGCGTCCCCTCTATGATGGGGGTAGCAGTGATGGGCGTAACGTCAAACGCACGTTTACGGCGCTTGACCATGCAGAGGCACACGGCATTGAGGGCTTGATCAGCGTGTTAGGCGGTAAGCTCACCACCTTCCGCTTGATGGCAGAAAAAACGGCGGACTTAGTCGCGTCAAAACTGAACAATACGCAACCATGCCTTACAGCGACGACCGTTGTCCCGACGCCAACCCACGCAAAACCTCATCTCCATCAACTGCGTGGGCGCTTGCACGCGCTTGAAAAAGGCGAAACCCCCGGCGCGTTGATCTGCGAATGTGAATTGGTGACCGAACCGCAAATTCGCGAAGCGCTCGCCCGTGAAGATGTCGTCTCGCTCAACGACTTACGGCGCGATTTACGCTTAGGCATGGGGCCGTGTCAAGGTGGGTTTTGTGCCTACCGCGCTACAGGGATTTATCATGCCTGCAAAGCGAGTACCGCGCATCAGTCTCGCGCTTTACTCCATGAATTTGCCGAGCGTCGCTTTGGTGGCATGAAACCCCTCTTGTGGGGGCACAATTTACGTCAAGCTCTGCTCGCGGAACAGTTGTACGGGCGGGTGGTCGGTCTTATACCCAACACGCTCCAACATACGCCCATCACGCCCGTGACTTCATCATCTACACCCTCAGCAAACGGTAAAAAAGTGGTGGTTGTCGGGGCGGGTTTATCAGGCTTGACCGCCGCGCTCACTGCTTTAAAAAGTGGCGCGCGCGTAGAAGTGGTCGCGTTTGGGCAGGGATCGCTCACGTTGCACCCGGGCTGGATCGAAGTTGGTGATGTCGAAGCGCTGACGCGCCAAGCGCATCACCCGTATTCGTATGCAGGTAAAGATGCCTTAGCGCACGGCTTGGGCATCCTGCAAGAGATTGTCCCGCTGTACCCTATCTATGATGCTGCCGTCCTTGCCAGCGGAACACAGCGCCAGATCGCTTTTCGGGTCGGCAATCCACAGCCGCGCATCACCCCTGAAACGCCGATTTTGATCGTCGGGGTTGCAGGCTGGCGCGAATTCTTCCCTGAACTCATCCGCGATGCGTTGCGCGAAACAGGCTGTGAAGCCGATATGATCGAGGTAGAAATCCCGCATCGCGGGGGGAATTTCGACGACTGGACGATTGATATCGCCCATTATTTGGATACGCCAACAGGTTTAAATCATCTCGCGCAACAGATCAAACCGCATGTGGGGAAAGCTCAAGTCGTTGCCCTGCCATCGGTGATCGGCTTTAAGCAGACCACGTTAGCCGAACTCAACAGGTTATTAGGCGTTCCTGTTCTCGAAATCCCAACCTTGACGCCTTCCGTGCCGGGTCTGCGCTTGTATCAAGCCTTACGCTCGGCCATTTTGGCACAGGGCGGACAGTTCACGTTAGGCGTCAAAGTGATCGGCCTAGACATTCACAACCACGTGCTGAAGGGCATTCGTGCCGCCACCGTCGCAGGCCAGCGTGAGCGCATCATCCCCGCTGACGCGGTGATTTTGGCGACAGGGGGCTTATATGGTGGGAGCATCGAAAGTGATTATCGTGGCGCGCTCCAAGAACAGATTGCCAACAGCGCGGTCAACACCCTTGAAAACCGCGATCAATGGTTCACCCATTCGTTATTTGAAGGGGTCGCCCAACCGATTCATAGGGTAGGCGTTTCGGTTCAAAACACACTGCGCCCGCTGGATGCTTCGGGAAACATCATCGCTGAAAACCTATTTGTTGCGGGTCGTCTGTTAAGAAGTTACAGTCCAGTGAATGAAGGCTCCACCGAAGGCGTAGACATCGCCACCGGTTACCAAGCCGCTCAACATGCTATTCATTTGCTCACCACGCACCCCACTGGAGCCTAAGCTATGATCCTCGTGAGCGCTTATCAACCTGATCAACTTGACGCCCTGACACGGTTGGTAAACCAGCAGATTGCTTATTTAGCACCTCCCCTCACGCTGACCACAGACCATGTGAATTGGCCTGCTCAGCGAAGCCATGATTTATGGATCGAACATCTACCGCGTGAAGAAGGCGAACCGATCACGTCGAGCGTGATCATTGATGAAACGTTGGCCGCCGCAGGTCAATGTATCGTCTTTCCCGACGGAAAAGCCGTCATCACATGGTTAGTCGCCAGCCCAATTTTTAAAAATGTGGCGAGTTATCTGATCGCCCATCTTGAAGGCAAGGCTATTCAACTAGGCGCAACGTCGATTGAGATCAATCGATTAGGTGTCACGGTGGGCTGGCTTGGCGTCCCTGCGAGTTGGGTACACGTGATCAATGCGCTTCGGTTGGGGGGGTTTCAAGAACAAGCACGGTGGGCGATGTTTCGTTGGGATACACCAGATGTTGTCCGCCCTCTACCCGCAGGCATCAAAACCGGATGGCACATGAACAGCCCGATGGGTGAATGGACGCTCACCGCGTACCAAGAAGATCAAGAAGTGGGGAATAGTCTGGCATGGGCTGTGCCCTTTTTTCTACGCGATGCTGCGGGCGCAGAAGATTGGATCACGCTTGAAAGTATTCAAATTCAGCCCGAATTTCGCCGTCGCGGTATCGCGCTTGGGCTGGTGCATGAGCAAATGCGCTTTCATGGTCGGCGTGGGTTTAAACACTGGCTCGGTCGCGCCAAGAGCGACCATGTGGAAGGGCTTGCATTGTTCCGCTCGTTAGGCGCACAATATATAGATGATGCTGTCAGTTTTATAAAATCGGTACAACATGTCTGATCTGATCCAATTTTTTGAACAGTATGAACATGCTGAATTCACAGCAGATTTATGCGTAAAATGTAATATTTGCACATCGGCCTGCCCTGTTGCCCCCGTCACATCTTTATTTCCCGGGCCAAAAACCGTTGGCCCGCAGGCACAGCGGTTCCGTCACCCTGAAGATCGTGGTGAAACATCGCCAGATCACAGCGTGGATTATTGTTCAGGTTGTGGTATTTGCACGATGGTCTGCCCCCACGGCGTGAAGATCATGGAGATGAACGCGCGCGCCCGTGAACGTTTATATGATGGCGACATCCCACTGCGCAACCGTTTATTAGGCCGTTCCGAACTTATGGGCAAAGTGGGGCATTATTTCGCGCCCTTAGCCAATTGGGGAAAGAACCTTCGTCCAGCGCGGATCGTGGTTGAAAAGGTCATGGGCGTACACCGTGATGCCCCCTTGCCTACATTTGAATTTCAACCGTTCCGCACATGGTTCAAAAAACATAAACCTCAGCCCGCCTTGCCTCACCGTGGAAAGATCGCCTATTTCCACGCCTGTTCGGGAAATTATTTTGATACCGCAACCTCTAAAGCGGCGGTGATGGTCTTGGCACATAACGGCTATGATGTCGTCTTGCCGGAACAAAACTGCTGTGGCCTGCCTATGCAATCCAATGGTGAGTTTAGCGCGGCGCAGTCGTGCGCGGTTTCCAACCTCAATTCTTTACAAGACTACGCCCGTCAAGGCATCCCGATTGTGGGGGCGAGCACCTCTTGTACGCTCAGCTTAAAAAATGATTACCGCGAAATTCTGCAATTGGAACACCCTTCGCGGGATGTTGTCGCTGAACACACATATGACATCAGCGAATTTCTGTTACTGCTTCATCAACGTGGTGAACTCAAAACAGACTTTCAAGCGCTGGAATTTGATCATCTGCTTTATCATGCACCCTGCCAACAAAAAGCGCATCAAATGGGACAGCCTGCGTTGAACCTCTTTGAGCTGATTCCTCAGCTTGGCGTGCGGTTGGCTGATGCCGCCTGTTGTGGCATCGCGGGGACTTACGGTTATAAAGTCGAAAAGTATGAGATTGCCATGCGCGTGGGCAAACCTCTGTTTGATCAAATCGAAGTCGAGGGCACGGATAAACCTGTCATTTGTGATAGCGAAACCTGTCGTTGGCAGATCACCCATGCGACCCAAGCGCGCAGCGTCCACCCCGTACAGATATTAGCCGCTGCATATGGATTGATGGCGTTATAACCAACTTTTGACAAGCCATGCCTCATCACCGATGATAACAGCGGGTGAAAGCACGTGTTTTCACTCGCTTACACGTTTTGCGCTGAGATTTCCCGTAGGATTTTTATGTCATCTCAACCCCGCCATCTCTTTTGGACGGTTTCAGCAACGCATTTTTTGATCGATATGTTCAATGGGTCTGGCCCTGTCTTGATGGCCTACATCGGCAGTCGCATCATCCCCATGAGCAATACCGAAATCGGCTTTGCGGTAAGTGCCTATCAACTGACAGGGGCATTGACACAACCGTTTTTTGGAATGCGCGCTGACCGAACAGGGGGACGGGTAATTGGCGCATTGAGCATCGCATGGACGTGTGGCTTCATCATGCTGTCGCTCTTGTTGGTCACCCTCACACGGAATTATTGGGTCATGCTCATCCCGTTTGTGCTCGGCGCGTTAGGTAGTGGCGCGTTTCACCCCATCGGCACGATGCACGCTAGCGAAAGTAGCAACTCGGTCAGCAAGCTCTCAGTCTTTTTCTTGTTAGGGCAGTTTGGTTCAGCGGTTGCCCCCACCATCATTGGCATCTTGTTGGATGGCGTGTCTTCGACCAATTATCTTTTCACGCAGAACCTCGCGCCATTCACAGGAAGACTTCAAGAGACAGGCTCGCTCACCCCGCTCTTTGTGATGATCATCCTTGCTGTGCCGGGCATTTTGATGATGGCGCGTGTGCTTCCTACCCAACATCAACACGCCGAAAACCGAACGATTAGCGCCTCTAAAACCGCAAAGACACCCCTTCCGTTGTCGCGGGGCATGATCATGTTGTTAGGGACGGTGATCTTGTTACGTGCGTTATCAACGCCCGGCGCGGTTTCCTTCGTGCCACGTTTGTTTCAATTAAAAGGCTGGTCACCTGCGGAATACGGATCAATCACCAGCATTTTTTGGATCGCCAGCGGGTTTTCTGGGGTGTTCTTCGGCTGGTTAGCCGAACGCTACAGCACGCGCACGATCATCTCTATCAGCATGATTTTATCCGCGCCTGCGATGTTCTTCTTACCGATTGTTGACGGCTATTTCTTGCCTGTATTACTCGGTTTTGTCGGCGGTGGTTTGAACGGTGGTTCGCATACGTTGTTTGTCGCCTTAGCCCAACAGATGCTCCCTGCTCGAAGGGGCTTTGCTTCGGGCGCGGCATTAGGGTTTATTTTTGGGGCGGGCGCTGTGGGGACGATCACCATCGGAGCGCTATCCGACCAAATTGGGATTCCCAACACCTTCCAAATTGTGGCGGTGTCGGCAGTCCTCACGGGGATTTTAGCGCTCAAACTCCCCAACATGCAGAAAAAAGCGCGTTCCGCTCCCCCGCCTATCTCTGATGTTCTGCCTGCTGAGGCGACTGCGAAATAATCCAAATAAAAAAGCGATACGTCCCATCACGCATCGCTTTTTTATATCCGTTTTTGCAACGGATCAAGAGTGGAGGAACAAGAAGAGAAGCTGGCGTCTCCCCTTCTTGGAATCAACGAGATTAAGTTTGAGGGACGTGGGCAGGTTCAGAAACTTTTTGTTCGTAATAAGACTTCATCCGCATCCCCGCATCGATCAGAAAATCCCCAACCCAAGCCATGACTGGAGCAAGGCTAGAAATTTCTGTTTCTGCCACCATTTCCTGATGCAACCGATACATTTCAGCATCGTTCATCAGTTCTTGTTGGCGTAAGTGGTTCAGTTTCAATTCGCGTGTTGCATCTGCTGTATACATGATCTCTGGCTCCCCGTATGTCATCATGCCGAATATTTAAGTTGTTTTTGACGGTGTGCTTGTCAGTTGCTGTTACTCTTTAATTCGTGAGCGACATCTATTTTGTTCAAAACTCGTGCCATAAAATCATAAAATGCCCCTTTTGACCCCTTAAGAATCATTTTACACCATAAAAACTATACAAATCAAGGATGAAGATAGGACTTTTCTAAGGTTTTGTTTTACAACTTAGCCCGTATAATGAAAACAACATCATCCATAGACATATTTAGGACCTATGCGCGATAAACGCCCCGTCGATGAACTAAGCATCGAAGAACTCGAACGTATTCTGACCATCAAAAAACGGGAAGCTCGTCAAAAACAGCTTGACCGAATGAAACAGCATGGCCGTGTGATCGATAACGTTTCAGCGTCACCTGCTGTGTTACCGCCCGAAAATATTCCCGTGCCCGCTTCGAATACCCCGCTCGTGGTAGAAGAAGACGAGGATGAATTTGTCGTCGTTGATGGACGGCTGGTTCGGGTCAGCCCTGCGACACTCAAGCCCAACCCTGTCCAAACCCAACCGACGCCCGCCGCACCAAAAGAGCCGAGCAAACCCGCATTTGATGACGGGACGATGGCGCTGGAAACCACCGCGCTCGTGGATGATCCCCCGCCAGCAGTTGCCAATCGCAAAGTAAAAAAGGCAAAAAAGTCCGGCGGAAGCAAAGCTGTAGATCGTCTGCTTCTCGTGGTTGAAATGGCGGCAGTCGTCGGCGTGGTCGTGATCGGCATCAATATGGTGAGCGCCATTGGCAAGTTGGAAGAAGAAACCGCCAGCGCTCAAGCCGTTGCCGAAGCCAACCGTCAAGCAGTTTTGCCGACGCTTCAGCCCACGCCAACGGTGCGCATGGAAAATTTCGTTCTGCCTAGCGGTCACACCTTTGCGGCGGACGGCAGCGCTCAATTTAATTATCAAGAAGTGCCCTCTCATCTGCTCTCATATGTCGAGAGTCAATGGGTACGCCCTGTTGCCATCCGCGCCCCGCAGACCAGCCAAACAGCTCTTGAAATTTCGATCCCCGCTTTAAATTTACGGCAGGGAATTGTGCAAGGCGTGGACTGGGAAGCGCTCAAATTAGGGATTGGTCAATTGGTGAACGGCGTGAACCCGGGCGACCCTGAAGGGAACGTCGTGCTTTCCGGTCACAATGATATTTATGGGGAACTTTTCCGCGACCTTGACCAATTACGTCCGGGGGATCGGTTTGAAGTGCGCACGCAAACCAACACCTATATTTATGAAGTTCGAGAGACGCACATTGTAGACCCCGATGAAGTTTGGGTTCTGGAAAACCGCGAAGGCGCTACGGTGACGTTAATTTCGTGCTACCCCTACCGTGTGAATAGCCAGCGCATCGTCGTGTTTGCGGATCGTGTCTCGTAACCTTGACGCGCTATTAACAAAAGAGGCGGTCTTGAAAACAAGATCGCCTCTTTTTTGTATAGGTCTATAGAATTTACTGACTGCTCAACCCGATATTGGCGGCGGCGCGTGTGCAAAGATTGCTTCCACCCGCTTCCAACCAATTTTCTAAAGCAGGGCTTACCGTCAAGTTTTGTTTTGCGTCGGCATAAATTTGTGTGCCCCAGTTGTAATACCGTTGGGTTTCGCTCGGCCAATACGCAAATGCTTGATTGATTTTGCTATACCCACCGTTATAACAAGCTAACGCTAAGCCTGCATCCCCATTTGCCCAACCGACACACTGCGCCAGATAAGAGGCACCACGACGCGCATTGGTTTCGGGGTCAGTCTGGTTTTCGCCCGCATCAAAATGGAAAGGCATCACTTGGAAAAGCCCTTGAGCGCCCGCGACACTGCTCACGTCAGCATGACCACAAGACTCGATCTGCATCACCGTAGCTAACAGCGCAGGGTCTACCCCATAAACGGATGCCCACCGGACAATGTCGCCTGCCCAATATTCAACTTCGCGGGTGAACAGGGGGGCGATCCCTGTCGAAATCGGAATATAGGTATCCAGGGACGGCATAGACGCTGGCACACGGTTGACGGTTTGATGAATCACATTAAAAGTTGAACGGGCCGCATTCGGGATGATGATCACCAGCACGATGGCGAGGATCACCCAACCCGGAAAACCACGTACAAACCAACGATACAACCGCGAGGGTTGCTGGACTTTTTTGACTTCAGCCGTCTTTTTAGATTGTTTTTTATTCGCTTTGGACGTGGAATTGGCACGTACAGTCATGCGTGTTTGATATCCTTTTATACTCAATGTCAATTGTACAAAGAGAAGCAGTAAAAATGTTGTAGAAAAAAGTGCTATAACCCCCTCAAAATGAGGGGGTTATAGAAGCGTATTGATACACAAATTTTAGAACAAAAGTTCTTATTTTTCAAGTTATAAACTGGTTAATTTTCGCCACTGATAAGAGAAAACAAAGGTGATTAAACCCCATTACGAGTTTTATGAGGACAGCGTTTCATTCTAAAAATTTACGGGGGAAATAGAGAAATGCTGTCAATGAGTCACCTCATTGACAGCATCGGTAAAAGTCACTTTATGCGGCGGGTTCTAAGGAATTACAATCTGGGTTGCCCGTGATAGCATTAAAATTCAGCGTCCATGAGGTCCCCTCTTGGATGCTCGCCCATACGTCCGCAGAAACTTCACACTCGAACGCTTCGCCTTCAGAGACAAACTGCACCGTGTACAGTTCATAACGGTCTGCTTCGCGCTCACAACCGAGTGCATTCGTACAAGAGCGGGTGATATTGGTCATCGGCCATGCAGGGGCAATTGACAAACCCGAGCCTACCGCATCGGCTTGGCGGGCTTGTGTCCAGCGGTCTACGGTGAACGTACAGCGGTCATCGTAGATGGGTTCTTCGCGGTACACCGTCTGGCAAACTTGTTCTTCGCGGAACGTCCCATCGCCTTGATCAACACGTTGGACGGAACACGTTTCGCCATCTGGCACACGGCGCGACGAACGTTGTTGACGCTGTGATGTGACGCGGTACGCATCGCTCGGCATGGCATCGCACCAGGCGGATTGTTGAATCGCCTGTAACTGCTCAACGACAATCACCCGTTCCCAGTTATGACCCGACACCATCGCCACACCTGAGCGCGTGCGGGTAAAGGCAAAAATCAACCCACCGATGACGAGGACGATAATGCCGATGATGATGAGAGGCATCCATTTTTTCATGCCCGTAGGCTCATCTTTGATCACGCCTACCCGTCGCATTTCAGATTCAAACTGCTCTTGGTCAATATTCCGTACATCATCCGCCGTGAACGCTTGGTTTACACCGCGCACTTGGGCGTTGACGGTATCGACTTGGGTGGCCTTTTCTAAGGACGCGCCACATTGTTGGCAGAATTTAGCATCCCCTTCGTTGACCGAACTACACGATGCACAGATTAAATTCACACCTTTTGAAACATAATCTTCAACCGCTTTTTTCTCTTCGTCCGAAGGAAAACGTCGCGACCTTGCATCTTGCGCCGCGCCACAGGTAGAACAAAATTTATACGTTTTTGCGGGTAAATTTTTACTTCCACAAAACTTGCAATCCCAGACCATCTCATAGACACCAAGCTGTTCAACACGTTGCTCGTCACGGCCGGGATTTCGAGGATTATTTTTGGGGCCAGAAGGGAACACAGTCTATCCTTTAATTCAACCAAAAATATACTACATTACAATTCTAATTGTATGAATTACAGTAAAGAGTGCAAATGCGCCTTGTGAAAGCGGGCAATCCGTTCTTTGACGTCACCCTCGACCTGAAGCGCCCAATCCACACCCCCAATGAACAAACTATATAACATGAGCGCCACTTCTTCAGGGCTTTCTTTCATCCCGTTCATCAGCCACCAGCGCACGATGCCAATTTCTGCGCCGGAACAAAACGCGGCGATGAAACTTGCGGGTAAAAGTGGGGGCGTTTGAGATTCTTTAATGTGAATAGCGATGCCCTCTTCACCAACGCCTTGTAAGTAATCCATCACTTGCATGATGAACCCCGCGTTTCCCCTGTTACTCAGCATGACGCGGTAAAAGTCGGCAAATTTAGCAACGTGTTGAAAGTCTTCCATGTGCGGAATTTCGCCTTCTTCTAAGGGCATGGTAAATCCCTGATTTTTATACACCGCCATCACAATTTCATCATACATTTCGCGCATACTGTGAAAGAGCAGTTCATCTTTGTCTTTGTAATGCAGGTAAAACGTGGATCGATTCACGTTGGCGCGGTCGGTGATCTCTTGTACGCTGATCGTCTCATACCCCTTCTCAATCACAAGGGCCATCAAGGCGTCACGAAGCAGTTGGCGCGTGCGAATAATACGGCGATCTAATTTCTTTGCATCCGACATAATAGACACCTGTCTAGTAAACAACGCAGTGGCGATATTCGTAATTGACAAGCGAAATAAATCCGCATATCGTTCTAATAATCGACAGTGTGTCGAAAAATTCTCGTTTTGTCAAACGTTAAGGAACACGGCATGACGCACGTTTTAAACGCCCAAGAAGTGCAAACTAACCCATATCCCCCCGGTCCCGCACCACTCAAAAATATCGTTGAACAACTGCGTTTTGGTTACCAAGTCAGTCAAAACATCCTCGCGTGGATGATGGACAACATTCAAAAATATGGCGAAACCGTCCATGCACAAATCGGCAAGTCACACATGTTCATCTTCACCAACCCTGAAGATATTCACACCGTTACGGTGTCGCTCGCCAATAAATTTAACAAAGGCCCTGAATATAAAGATCAACAGCGCGGGCTGGCGCGGTTTGTCGGCAACGGCATCTTAGTGAGCGATGGCGAATTCTGGAAGAAACAACGCCGTTTAGTCTCGCCCGCGCTCCACGTCAACCGCGTGAATACATACGGCGATGTCATGGTGCAATACACCGACAACATGCTCAACACATGGCATGACGGTCAGCACCTTGATATGGACGAACAGATGATGGAACTGACCTTAAAAATTGTTTCGCAGACGCTCTTTAAGGTCGATGCAGACGAATACACCCAAACGATGGGTAAAATCTTGTCGATCCTGCTGCGTATCGGCGCTGATTTTGATATTTTCCCGAACTGGGTTCCCACGCCAAAACACCGCCGTGAAGAACGGGCGCTTCAAGAGCTGGATAAAATTCTGTATGCGCTGATCGAAAACTGGCGTGAAGCATCGGTAGATCGCGGTGATCTTCTTTCGATGCTGATGCTGGCTGAAGATACTGACGGCAATCACATGTCGGACAAACAACTGCGCGACGAAATCGCCACGTTATTACTGGCAGGTCATGAAACCACCGCCAACATGCTCAATTGGACGTGGTATCTGCTTTCGCAAAACCCCGACATTGAAGCGAAACTCCATGAAGAAGTTGATACCGTCCTGCAAGGGCGACTGCCCACATTGGAAGACTTAAAATCCCTGCCCTATACCGACATGGTGATGAAAGAATCAATGCGGATATTCCCGCCTGCATGGGGCTTCACCCGCGAAGCCAATGAAGATGTGGAAGTGAACGGGAAGTTTGTCCCGAAAGGCAGTTTGGTCAGTTTGATGGTGTACGGGATGCACCACGATCCACGCTGGTGGGAAGACCCAGAAACGTTCCAACCAGAGCGGTTTGCGCCCGAAAACGAAGACCGCTTTCATAAACGTGCGTATTTACCTTTTGGCGGTGGCCCGCGTGTTTGTGTGGGCAATTCCTTCGCAACGATGGAAGGCCGTTTGTTGATCGCCACTATCGCGCAGAGATACAAATTCACACTCGCGCCAGATGCTCGTATTGATAAAGAGGCGTTGGTCACCCTGCGCCCGCGTCATGGCATGCCGATGATCGCGCATCTGCGCAAGCCGAATTAAATACATCCTTAGATCGGATAAAACGCTTGATGGGCGAATAAAATATGTCGCCCATCAAGCCAACCTCTAGCCATACAGACGCGCTTCTAACCCTGCTTTCACGCTCGGCCATTCACGTTCTAACATGCGAAACCACGCAGTATCACGGTTACGACCTTTGATGATAAAATGGGATTCTTGAACCCCCTCAAAAGTGAACCCCATGCGTAAGGCCGAACGGCGTGAACGTTCGTTCAGCGCGTCACATTTCCATTCCACACGACGATAGCCCAACTCAAAAGCATGCTTGAGCGCTAAATACGTACATTCCAAGTTGGCCGTTGTCCGTTGGGCGAGTGGGCTGTACCAGATATTGCCTAACTCCACCTTCAAATGTTCAGGAAAATTATTCATATAGGTGAACACCCCCACAGGGCGCTGGCTGGCTTTTTCGACAACGCACAGGCTCAAGCCGTTATCTGTGTTCGCAAGTCGCTCAAGATAGGTCATAAAATGCGCAAACGAGGTAAACGGCCCAATGCCCATATAGCGCCATATCCACTGGTCGGCATCGTACGCGGGGATGTCCCGTTCTGGCGTGGTGATGGCTTCGCCGTTCGACACTTGATAAAGCGATTCCGCATCCCGCGCAGGGTCTAACGGACGCAGTTCAAACACTTGACCGGATAACGTCACCGCCTCCATTTTTATGGGCAGTTGGTTCCGTCGCTGTACAACCTCATCGGACAAACGTTCCCCGGTTAGCATGGGTAGATCGTTCATCGCCTCACCTTTCTGTAATTCAAAAACCAGTTTGGGACAATTCCACACCTAAAAATGGAGAACCTGCCGTGAATACACTGTGTGCGTCTGCATCGTCATATAAAACGGTGAGCAAAAAAGCGGTGACATAGTGATTGGTGATCTCATGCGCTCTCTGCATATCCCAAACCAGATCGCTACATTTCGAGAACAAGCCCATATTCAATAACAACGTCGGGAAATACGAACAGTCCGTCACAAACAGATAATGCCCGCCGTTCTCGAACACCACAGACGCTTTTTGCTCATGCGGAAGCGCGTCATAGATCGGGTAAAAATGACCTTCCACAGGGAGCACCGCGTCCGCTGATCCAGTGAGCATCAAGGTGGGCAAGTCTAAGTGTGTGATGCCGATTTCACCAAACAAATCTTCGCTTGCAGGCGCTAGTGCAACCACCGCTTGGATGCGTGGATCAGTTGTTGCAGGCCATAATCCTTGAGGCACTTCATCTAGACCGCGCAAGGTCGCGACTTCATCCAAACGCGGATAAATAGAACATCCTAAGCTGGCTTCAGGATCAGCCGTACAGCGCTCGGCAGAGGCACTAAAATCCAGTTGCGCACCGCCAACTGCCAACGCGGTATATCCGCCAAAAGAATGCCCGCTCACGACCATACGTGACATATCCAACAGTTCGTATTGGGATTCAAATGGGTCGGCTTGGTCTAAAAACGTGATCAAGCGAAGCATCTCGAATGGGCGTGTGGCGAAGCTCTCTAATAACGCATCGTCGTTCAGCGCCCCACTAAGCGCGTCGAGCAAGGTATTTTTGGGATGATCAATCGCCACGACGACAAACCCATAAGAGGCCAAGTGTTCCGTCAAAAAGGTGCTTTGAAAACGGATGCCCCCACTTCCATGCGAAAAAAGAATCACAGGATATGGGCCACCGCTAAAATCCGGCTCAGCATCACGCAGAGCATTCCCTCTCATCGCCAAAATACCCGCGCGGTATTCAGTTGTGACTTCGACCCCTTCAGGGTTCAGCGCCGGATACCAGATCATCACGGGCAGGGAATCAGATTCGTCTTCAATCAAAAATTCACGCACGCCCACGAGATACGGGCCAGCCTGTGCATAGCGGGGCGCATCCGGCCGTGGTTGGGCGTACACAGAGGATGTCAGTAAAAAGAGCGTGACCACAAGAAACAATTTTTTCATCAACCGAAACGGGTTCATCTCACCTCTGATTCAGGCGTTTTTCAAACAGATTATGATGATCATTTTGGGGGCAGGAAATCCTCTAGGATGCAATAAAATAATCTGCATCCTAGAAGAATGGGCATCGATTAAATCACAGAGGCGTGAGGCTTACGGGCAACAAATTTTCCGCTGCCGTTTTCGCCAAACCATTCATCACCCTCAACCAATTTATGACCGCGTTGATAGACCATCACGGGCTTGCCCTTGACGGTCATGCCTTCGTAGACGTTGTAATCACAACGCATGTGATGTGTCTGCGCGCTAATGGTATGTTCTTGGTTGGGGTCCCAAACCAGAATATCCGCATCTGCACCAACGGCAATCGTGCCTTTTTGTGGGTACATACCAAATATCTTGGCGGGATTGGTCGCATTTAATTCTACAAAGCGGGTGGGCGAAATACGTCCGCCGTTGACCCCACCATCCCACATGACCATCATACGGTCTTCGATACCGGGCATGCCGTTGGGAATCTTGGCAAAATTGCCCAAGCCCAATTCTTTACCCGGCCGACGATAAGAGGGGTCCAACGCTTCGTATTCGGCCCATGTCGCCGTTGGGTTTTCCGCGCGCCATTCTTGGAAAGGCCCGACGCCCCCTTCATACCAGAAGTCACAGTGATCGGTGCTCACCACTTGCAGGCGACCATCACGGACGGCCTTCCACAACACTTCTTGGTCATGCTTAGTGCGGATGGGGGGCGAACAAACAAATTTCGACCCTTCAAAACCCGGCAGCGCCAAGTTGTCTTCAACCGTGGTATAGAAATATTGCGTACAGGTTTCGCCCATCACAGGGAAACCGGCCTTGCGTCCGCGATCAATCGCGTCAACGGCGGGTTCACAAGTGACATGCACCACGTACAGAGAACAGCCCGTCAACCCTGACATGACGACCGCGCGGTTTGTCGCTTCGCCTTCGATTTCGGGTGGGCGCGATTGGGCATGGTATTTAGGATCAGTCTTGCCAGCGGCGATCAATGCAGGCGTGAGTTGGCTTTCCACGTCGCCGTTTTCTGCGTGTACCATGACGATCATGCCATGTTCAGCGGCGACGCGCATAGCGCGGAATAACGTCCCATCATCCACTTGGAACACGTTCTTGTAAGCCATGAACAGTTTCAAACTGGTCACGCCTTCCTCTACTAATGAGGGGATTTCCGCCATCACTTCGTCGCGCAAATCGGTGATTGCCATGTGGAAACCATAATCAATTTGGGCGAGTTCGGCTTTTTTACGCCATTCCACCAAACCATCATGGAGCGACCCGCCCTTGGGCTGAATCACAAAATCAATGTGCATCGTCGTACCGCCAAACGCGGCAGCTTTATGGCCGATATCAAAGTCGTCGTTGCTGTAGGTTCCGCCAAAGGCAAGGTCAAGATGGGTATGCACATCAATGCCACCGGGCATGAGATATTTCCCCGTACAATCCACCACGTCATGCCCTTCGGCGGGCAAGTCCTTGCCGATCAAGGTGATGACTTCGCCTTCGACCAAGACATCTGCTTGGAACATATCACTCGCTGTGATAACGGTTCCATTCTTAAATAACGTACTCATAATCACAACCTTTTTGAAATCACTTAAGCGAAATGAGGCAGAATGTGTTTGCCGTATTCTTCAACAATACGTTCTTCATCGCCACACATCAAGTAGATATTAAACTGCGTCACGCCGATGCGTTCCAATTCCTTCAGCTTTTCAACATGCGCTTCCACGGGGCCGAGGATGCCAAAGCTGTCGATGATGTCTTCGCTAATGAACCCTAAATGATCGGCATCCTTGTCCGCATGGTGACGGTAATCGTAACCTTTACGCCCTTCTACGTACTTGGTCAAGCGTTCTGGCACACTTTGACCTGTATTTCCGTAACGTTCAACCAGATCAGCAACATGATTGCCGACCATCGCAGGGAACCAGCGGGTTTGTTCGCGGGCTGTCTTCATGTCGCCCACCCACACAGGCGCGGCGGACATCACTTGGAAATTGCTCATGTCTTTGCCGGACGCTTTGCCCGCTTCTAAGGCTTGCGACGAGAACCATTCCACTAACCATGTATCGGCCAATTGAATGATCAGGCCTTCGCTGTGTTGACCTGCGGCGGCTAAGGCTTTAGGGCCGTAAGCGGCGATCCATATCGGCAGGTCATAGCCGGGCGCCCAAGGAATTTGAGTTTCGATCTGTTCACCATCCCATTCATAACGAACGGTATCACCCTTCACCATCCCCTTGAGCGCGTGGCCAAATTCAACCATACGGTCAATGGTCAATGGCTTGCGCCCTAAAACACGCCGAGAGCTGTCCCCACGTCCAACGCCAATATCAAGACGGTTTCCACTTTGAACACATAAGGTTGCGTATAAGCTGGCCGCAACAGACCATTCACGGACGCCCGGGTTGGTCACACAGGGGCCAAACCGCATGGTGCTGGTGTGTTCCATACACATCGCCATCGTGGCATAACAATCGCGCCAGAGGACGTGTGAATCAAACAACCAAGTGGTTTTAAAACCTGCTTGTTCTGCTAATTTGCATAAGTTCACTGTTCGCTTAGGGTCAATATCGCCCTTAAAAGTGATTGCAAAATCCATAATGGGGAACTCCTTCAATCAAAAAAATTAAAGAATAAAAATTTACGATACTGTGAATGAGCGTGAGAAACAGGTGATTTATTCAACAAAATTTAGAGCAATCTTTTGAGTAATTCATTTAGCAAAAGATTCTCACAAGCTCATCACAACCAGACCGCTATATAATGCGATTATAACGCTCTCACAAAATCAGCAAGTAATTCTTCTAAAACGGTTTGGAAAATCACCTCATCTTAGGGAAGCGACAGCGATGGATTTGAACAGCATACGCGCCAAGTTTAACAAGGAACAACGTTTTGAGGCCCATTTTTACGGTCAGCGCAGGGAAGTCGGCCCGTACACCGTACGCCATTTTGCTAATGACAAAGCACGTCGCAACTTCATCGTCTGGTCAAATTTACAAGATGCGCCGAACATCGACGAAGCTATTGACCAAGAACTGGACGAGTTACGCCAAACCGAACAAGCCTTAGAATGGAAAGTCTACTGCTATGATTTCCCAATTGACCTTGTAGAACGTCTGCAAAAACGCGGGCTTGAGGCCGAAGAAGTCGAAGCCATCATGATCTTAGAATTTGCGACCGCGCCCCGCGTGCTCACTCAACCTGTGCGCCATGATATTCGTCGTCTCACCCACCCTGATCAATTACAAGACCTGCTGTTCATCATGCGAGAAGTCTGGGACAGTGATTTTGAATGGCTCGTCCCACGTTTGAGCGAAAGGATGGAACACACCTACGAGGAACACCCGATTTATATCGCTTATGTGGACAATGAACCTGCTGCTACCGCATGGATGACCTTTCATGAAGGCAGTCAATTCGCGGGCTTATGGGGCGGTTCTACGCGGAAAAAATTCCGAGGACAGGGACTCTATACTTCGTTAATTGCCACGCGCCTGCAAGAAGCACAAGCGCGTGGCGGGGTTCATTATTTTATGATTGATGCCAGTTCGATGAGCCGTCCCATTTTAGAGAAACTCAACTTCCACCTCATCGGCTTTTCAACGCCATGTGTAATGCAAGCCTCATCAACGTCGGGTTAGTTTGATGAAGCGAATGGCGGGAACGTTGTTTCGGTGATTCCGTCATCGGCCAAGACGAACGTCCAGTTGCTGGCTAAATCGGTCGATTCCCAAATACGGGTTGAAGTCCCACCCACATGCTCATCGAGGGTATAGCCTGTGTCCATACGATATCGGAGCGCTAACCAACCGGTGTTTGTGCCGATGATGTTCAGGAAGCCGTTTGAATCACTTTCGGCTAACTCGCTCACTTGTCCATCACGGCCGATGCGCACCCAATGAGAGAGGAATTCCATCGTCTCCATCGACTCATCAAAGCCTTGGACGAGATGCGCCGCGACGGCTTGACCGCCATCAATAAAGCGAATTTCTTGTAAAACCCATTCCCCTTCATGGTGAATCGTGATGGGTTCTTGTCCGAAGATGCGGCTCATCACCACATTATTAGCGGCGGTTGGCCCCATCGGCACTGCATAAGGCAGATTTGGGTCTTGGGTGATATAGACCAGTTCATTGTTTTCAGCTAAATAAGCGTGGAAGAATGTATCCCATTCAGGAGTATGGACGAGGGTTTGCGCCGTCAGGTCCCACGTATAGGCAGGCCATTCGTTGGGAATTCCCGTCGCATAAGGCAGAAGCGAGAAAATCATCTGGTCGCCTTGCCAGTTGTAGATATACGCGATCACGCTGGATTCTACAGCAGGTTCTAACGCGCCGATTTCTGGACTTTCAGGCGTGAGCACATGGGTGACTGCGCCCGTCGTGGCATCCCGCACTTGGAGTTCCCATGCAGGCAAAGCGGTATCCGCTTCTGTGTCGCCCGCAAAATAGCGGATCAACGCCACCGCAATAGATGTCCCCTCCGCATTGATTGCGGTACGGCATCCCATAATCGTGCCTAAATTTTCGGTGTAAATTTGTGATCCATCATTCACATTACGAATGTAAAGATTCGCCACCGACGCACTGCCATCGGTTGGATAGTCGATCACACAATAGGCCATTTGGTCGCCAGAGGCGGAAAAAACCCCATCAACGTTGCCAATGTACTGATTTTCCGAAATGCCAAGTGTGGGCAGTTCTTCGCTACTGCTGGCGCTCACACGCCAAATATCGCCCGTCATGCTGTCGATCATATACCCAAACCAACCTGCATCTTGGGCATAAGAGGCAGTGGCGCCGAACACCAATATAAAACTTGATACCAGCATCAAGACATATTTTTTCATCGGTTTACAATCCTTGTCATTACAAAAAACACCCAATCTCATACTACTTGATTGGGTGTCTGTCTGCTGGTCGAAAAGCCGACGATACAGGAATTTATTACGAGATACTCATCATTCGCTAACGTCTACGACGACGGCGAGTGATATAAGCAAATAAGATGATGATGGGGACAACACAACACAACACTTGCCCCATAAACCCGCCCTGTGTCCCTGCCAGTGCCCACATGCTGGTTGCGGCTTGAGATACAAAGCTGAAGAAGTTCGTGAACAAGGGGGATAAGACCGTTGTGAAAAAGTCATTCGTCACATTCTGGATTTGCCCTGTCGGGATCGTGAAGGTGACTGAACCGTTCGGCCCGGGCGTCGCGGCAAACAACGGCGATGAGGTTGAAATCCCGCTCACAACACCGCCCCCTGTACCGGGTTGGGTGGGGATTAAAACAATACCCGATGCTTGGGTGGGTGACGTCGATGAAAGCACACTGCCATTCCCCATTTGAATCGCTAATAACGCTTGTTGGGTGGCGGCAATCGCGGCATCAATAGAGGTTGAAGTGGGCAGTGCCGCAAACGGATTTTGTGACTGTGCGCCCGCGTTGATCGTCGGGACTTGCACAATCGGCTGTGACGTTGGAATGAGCGTTGTCGTCGGCGGTAGGTTGCCGTTCGTATTCGTGGTATTTGTAGTCGTGTTGGTCGTGGTGTTGATCACACTCGGGTTATTGAGCACAGGTGGCAACCCATAGGCAACACGCGGTAAGCTCATATCAATAAATAATGGCGTGACGGTCGCTGCTACATGCGGTAGGGGTACACCGCCAATGATACTTGTATTAGCAATCACTTCGCTAAGATTCTGTGGGGTGGGTGTTGCCGTAGTCGTAAATGAACAGGCAATGCTAGCAATGAAGACCCCAAACAGCGCAATGAAAATGCGTAGTTTTCTCATGTCCCTCAACTCTCGTGCGGTGATGTCAGCGCAATCCAAATTGTATTGTACATGTTCCCATTCAGATTGCCTATTTTTTTGACACAATTCTTAAAAGCACACATGATTTTATCGTGAGATTGATCTCTTAATCTTATAATCAAATTCTATTTTCTAGCGATTAAGGACATGACCTATGTTGAACACGCCTCAAAATGACGAATACAGTCTATTTTATCAAGGATATATTGATCGGTTCCCGCAAGGAACTGACCTTTTTGCGGTTTGGCAACGACAAGCAGATGAGCTGGCCGAGTTAGTCGGGAAGCTTTCAGAAACCGATGCCGGCACACGCCCATCCCCCAACGAATGGAGCGTGAAAGAAGTTATAGGGCATATTTGTGATACCGAACGTGTGATGGCGTACCGCGCCCTATGGATTGCCCGAAACAGCAAAACCCAACTGCCCGTCTTCAACCAAGATGATTTTGTGAATGCGACGGATTTTAATGCGCGTAGTATCTCGAATTTAGTCGATGAATTTTGCGCGCAACGGCAAGCCAATGTGCTGACCTTCACCAGTTTGAGCGAAACTGAAATTGACCGACGGGGGACAACCAGCGGCGGTAGCGCGATGAGCGTCCGCGCCTTGTTGTTCATCATTGCGGGGCATGTCGAGCATCATATTGAGAGTTTAAAAACCGATTATCATCTTGGCTAGTCAGCCGATGCCGTCGCTTCAACAAGAGGGTGATCTGTGCGCCGTTTCGACATCCACAACAACCCTTGATACAAGCCTAACATGAGCGCGATTGAGATGAAGATAATCGGGATGATCGCCTCTAATGAGACTTGTTCAGCCACATAACCAGCAAAGGCGGGTATTAAAGCGATGCCCGCCCCTGCCCCCGCCACCTGAAAACTGATGGCATGGGTGGCGTGCGCCGCCCCCACGCGCTGAGGGGTGAGCGAAATCATCACAGGGAAGATGGGTGCTTGGGCAAAGCCTAACAGGGTTAAGCCCGCAAACCCGACCCATTCCGTAGGGTTCCACCACATCATCCCCGCGCCGACCAACGCGCCCATAATGCAGACTTGAAGCAATTTATTCGGGTTCACACGGTTGATGATGAACCCAAAGAAGATTCTTCCGATGGTAAAACTCGCGGCATAAACACTCACCCACTGCGCCGCGACCACTTCATGGATGCCCCGCCCATCGGTATAGACGGAAAAAATCCAGTTTCCGGGCGTGGTTTCACTGCCCGCCGTGAAGAAGAAAAACAGCATCATCAACCAAATGATGGGCAGGCGTAATGTCGCTTTGATGCTGGTGCCCATCCCATGTTGAACGGCAGAACCGCGCATCGTTCGCGGGTTGCTCCACCATGCCCGTGTCAGAAGGATCGCAAGCAAAATCACGGCGGCGGCGATGCTCACCACAAGATAGCCGTAACGCCACGAAAGTTCCGCCGAAAATATCGACTGCATCAATAAGGGGGTGAGGGTGAACCCCACGCCGAACGCAGCATGAAGCCAATTCATCGCGCGGTTGCCGTAATTTTGGGCGACATAGGTATTCATGCCTGCGTCGAGCAAACTTCCGCCCGCCCCATTGAGGACGACTACCACGACGAAGATCAACCATGTTTGTGCGTTACTTAAGACAAAGAGGCACACCGTCAAAATGAACAGAGCGGAAGCCAACACGCGACTGAACCCGAAGCGTTGAGCAAGCGCACCCGTATAAAAACTGGCAATCAGCGAAGCGACGGTGCTGGGCAATAAAATATCGGCCTGCGCCGATAGGGGAATTTGAAATTCAATTTGGAGTGACGGCCATACCAGCCCTAAGAGGCCGTAGGACATCCCCAGCACAATAAAACTCAGGTAACTGAGGATGATAATTGTAAAGCGTTTGGACATGATGACCTTTTATCACTGCGCAGTTTTTCTGGAGGATATAGTAAACCATTCCGCAGTGAATATCACTAGCACCAAGGTTAGTCGGGGAAAATGCACCTCGCCCTGATAGCACCAGCGAAGCAGGTGAGGTGTCGTCACACCATCGTGTTTTTTGAGAGGCGTTCAGTGCACCTCACCCCGATAGCTTCGCTATCGTGCCCTCTCCATAGGGCGAGGGCGAAAAGGCATCTCTCACAACCCTGTCCGCAGATAACCGAACGTGTCCTTTGTCCTCTCCCCGCGGAGAGGACGGCTGAGCGCCAGCGAAGCAGGTGAGGTGTCCTTACACTATCGTGTTTTTTGAGAGGCGTTCAGTGCACCTCACCCCGATAGCGTCGCTATCGTGCTCTCTCCATAGGGCGAGGGCAAAAAAGCATCTCTCACAACCCTGTCCACAGATAACCGAACGTGTCCTTTGTCCTCTCCGTGGGGAGAGGACGGCTGAGCGTCAGCCAAGCAGGTGAGGTTTCCTTACACCATCGTGTTTTTTGAGAGGCGTTCAGTGCACCTCACCCCGATAGCCTCGCTATCGCGCCCTCTCCATGGGGCGAGGGCGAAAAACACCGCTCACAACCCTGTCCGCAGATAGCCGGACGTGTCCTTTGTCCTCTCCGTGGGGAGAGGACGGCTGAGCGCCAGCGAAGCAGGTGAGGTGTCCTTACCCCATCGTGTTTTTTTGAGAGGCGTTCAGTGCACCTCACCCCGATAGCTTCGCTATCGTGCCCTCTCCATGGGGCGAGGGCAAAAAAGCCTATCTTGCGGTGTCCTTACTCGGTGCTTGACGGATTCCTACTTCGTTTTATACTAATCACTATGAAACTTTTAAGATCACTTCCCTTTTCAATGCGAATGCCCGTCCCACACGCAGATCAAACTGTGTATGGCACGGTGTTTTTGCATTAAACTCCAACGCGCTACGGCACGTTGATGAAATGCATTCCAACCGTCTGCCAACGCAGGCGGTTTTTTGTTGCGTGTGGGCTGTGCGAAGCGACCTGAATTGTTGTAGACTTTTGTGGTGTTGATCTCTGGAGAACTTACGATGTCGAAATTTATTCATGTTTCCGTTGCATGGCCGTATGCCAACGGGGACTTACACGTCGGCCACTTGGCGGGTGCTTACCTTCCGGCTGATATTTTTGCGCGGTATCATCGTTTAAAGGGCAATCAGGTCTTGATGGTGTCCGGCTCGGATAGTCACGGCACGCCAATTTCGCTTGAAGCGGATAAGCGCGGTGTCGAACCCCGTACCATCTTTGAGCACTATCATGAACGTTTCTTAAAAACACAGCAAAAAGTCGGCATTTCGTACGACCTGTTCACGCATACCGACACGGAAAATCATTACCGCATCGCGCAAGATATTTTCACGCTGTTACTGGAACGTGGGTCGCTCTATAAAGAAACCCAAAAACTGCTGTACAGTGGCATCGAAAACCGTTTCTTGCCAGATCGTTATGTTGAAGGCGAATGTTACGTCTGTCACTACCCCGACGCGCGCGGTGACCAATGTGATAACTGTGGCAACTTGATCGATGCGACCCTGCTCATCAACCCGCGCAGTAAAAATCACCCTGAAGAAACGTTAGTCGTGCGCGAGACGGAACATTATTTCATCGACCTGAGCATTTTTACCGACCAACTGCTGGATTATATCGACGCGCACGAATCGCATTGGCGCCCCAACGTAGTGCGCTTCAGCCGTAACTTCATCTCTGAAGGCCTACGCGGACGCCCCATCACCCGCGATATCGATTGGGGTATCCCCGTCCCGTTAGAAGGTTGGCAAGAAAAACGCCTGTATGTATGGTTCGAAGCCGTGATGGGCTACTTCACCGCCAGCATCGAATGGGCGAAGAATATCGGCGAGCCGGAAGCGTGGAAACGCTGGTGGTACAACTCCAAATCAGAAATTTATAACTTCATCGGCAAGGATAATATCCCCTTCCATACCGTGATTTGGCCGGCTGAGCTTCTGGGCATGGACGGTATTTACACCGATGGCAGTCAAGGCGCGTTACAACTTCCTCATGACGTGCCCGCCAACGAATTCATGAATATCGAAGGACGACAGTTCTCTAAAAGTCGTAATTGGGCGATCTGGCTTCCCGACATTTTAGATCGCTACCAACCCGACGCGATCCGCTATTACGTCGCCTCCACATTCCCCGAAACCCACGACTCCGACTTTTCATGGGATGGGTTCTACAACCGCGTCAACGGTGAACTGTTGGCGGCGTGGGGCAACCTCGTCAACCGTATGCTCAGTTTCGCCTACAAACGTTTTGATGGGACTGTCCCCACTTACGATCACTTGACGGACGAAGATCGCGCCATCATCCAACGGGCAGAGAGCGGGTTTGAAACCATCGGCACGTTGATCGAACAAGTGAACTTGCGCGAAGGGTTACAAACGGCGATGGGCTTTGTGCGCGAAGCCAATGCCTATTTAGACAGTCGCGAACCGTGGAAACGCATCAAAGAAGACCCTGCCGACGCCGCCCGCTCGGTCTATACGATTTTGCGCGTCATCGACAACCTCAATGTCCTGCTCGCGCCATTTTTACCATTCAGCGCGCAGAAGGTGCATGAATATCTGGGCTATGACGGGTTCCTGTTCGGTGAGCAGAAGATCGAAACATACGCGGAAACTGAGCGTGAACATAAGGCGCTGGTCTACGATGCCAGCCGTGCGTTGGGCAGGTGGGAACGTCGCGAACTGCCCGCAGGTCAAAAATTACGTGAACCGCAAGCGCTGTATGTCAAACTTGATCCTGAAGTGATCGAAGCCGAACGTGCTCATCTCGGCGCGGAACGTCAAGAGCACCCCATCGAAGTTACGGAATAAGTTTCGCATCGACATGAAAAAGACCTTCCACATGAGGAAGGTCTTTTTGATTTAACATACAGTCTTTAATTTCACTCACATCTTAACGTGGGGTTTGGCTCACCAAAACCAACGTTCCGGGTTCAAACAAGGTCGCACAGGTGAAGTTCGGGAAGTCCGGCACGGTGTAACTGCCAATAATTTCGGGATGACGTGGGGTTTGGCTTGCTGCTAACCAGATCAACGTACCGCTGCCACGTACACAGAACACAGCACCGCCTTCAAAATAATTCATGCCAGTGGGGCTAAAAATATCCACGGCTTGATGAATCCCTAACGCTTCTAGACCTTCAATGCCGATGCTTCCAATATGGTACAGATCATTGCCTAACCAAGTGGTGGGCGACCCGTTTTGATACAACACACGGCAGTTGATAGCATACCCTAGCGCGTCGGATGTACTGCTGCGCACAATCCCGCCCTCATCGAAGTTATGGGCTTCACACAGGGGTGTAGGTGGCGGTGGGGGCAGTTCCGGTTCAGGGGTGACGATGATCGTGAAGACCATCTGAGCAGAAGGCACAACACCATTGGACGCAGTCACCGTAATGCTATACGTCCCATCAACCATGGGAGTCCCTGACAGCGTATCGCCTGTACGGGTCACACCCGGCGGTAAGTTTTCGGCGCTGTAGCTCAACACAGGGACGGGATTCCCCAGTGCTTCAAACGTATGGGTAAAGGGTTGTTTTTCATCAATCACGATGGATGACGGCGGTTGAATAACAGGGGCTTCCCCTGTGACGGTGATGGTCAAGGTTTGGGTTGCGTCCGGCGAAACGCCGTTTGTCGCCAAAACATCAATCGTGTAAGTACCGGAAGCAAGCGGCGTACCCGAGAGCGTATCCCCTGTACGGGTCACACCCGGCGGTAAGTTTTCGGCGCTGTAACTCAACACAGGGACAGGATTCCCCACAGCGGTGAAATTATGGCTGAAAGGCATCCCCACAACGCCAGCGGCAGTATCCGCGCTGGTGATCAAGGGCGCGTCGCCTGTAACATGGATGGTCAAGGTTTGGGTTGCGTCCGGTGAAACACCATTTGTCGCCGTGACATTAATCGTGTAGGTGCCTGCGGCAGTGGGTGAACCTGACAGCGTATCCCCGGTACGGGTCACGCCGAGGGGTAAATTCTCAGCACTGTAAGAGAAAGTGGGCGCAGGGTTTCCAGTCGCTGTGAAGGTGTGGTTGAAGGCATCGCCCACAATGGTATTTGCAGTGTCGCTACTGGTGATCGTGGGTGCAGTGCCCACGACATTCAACGTAAATGTTTGCCCCGCATTTCCAAGCGCATTGTCGGCATCAACCTCAACGGTATAAGTCCCTATAGCAGTAGGTGTTCCGCTGATTGTATTGCCTGTAAAGGTAATTTCAGAGGGCAGCGTGTTATTGGAATAGCTCAATACAGGTGTAGGAACACCCGAAGCGGTAAAGGTGTGATTCACACTTTCGCCTAAATTGATCGTCACATTATTTGGGCTGGTGATTGCAGGGGCCGCGCCATCACAATACCCAATCTGGACACGTTTAAACTGCCAACCCCATAAAGTCCCAGTGGAAACGTCAGTGGCAATACGAAAACCGAGTTGCAAATTTTGCCCGCCCGTAACCATACTACTGATATCTGCCGTTGACCAACGCCAGGTCGTATTCAACAGCCCACTAAATGCCGGTTGGCCTGCAATCGCGCTCTGCGCATTTGATCTAATGGTTTGGTTATAGCCATTCTCAATAAAAGCATTCGCTTGAATGAGGTTAAACGTCCCGCCATCAACTGCAAGTTGAGCTTGCCCGCCGTCATAACGGTTCTCGAGCGAAAAGGAGTGTTCAAAACGAATGTAGACTTGAGTTACCCCTTCTGGAATAGAGATGACTGGACTTTGCAAACGAGTATCCGCTTGATTCCCCGGTGCACTTCCATACCAAACGTTTTGAGTAAGAGGACCATTCCATGCCCAGAGTGCTAAGGAATTACCTGAGCTTTTAGACCATGTGAACCCACCGTTGCCGACGGCAAAATTTTGATTTAAGAGATACGTATTGACGGTACAAGATGCGGGTTGAGCAGAAACGGGTTGTTGAGTGGAAAAAAAGAAGCCACCCCCTAATAAAAACAGACCCATAAAATAGACAATGAATAAAGAAAAACGTCGCATTCTCAATCCTCAACAATAAATTAACTGCACTTTCTTTCTTTATTGTCGAAGATTAACACCAAAAAGGGTCACAAAACCGTTATAAAATTATAAATTGCGTAAATTATTGCGGATTGAGCGCTTGCGTTCGGCTTTGAAAACATTGCAAACAGCGGTCATAACTTTTTTGAAGTCGGTTGATTTCTTCAGGCAAAAATGGCGCTTTGCTCAGGTGGATTTGCTCCATGAGCAAGCCAACTTGTTCGCGTAAAATTTTCAAGTATTCAAGCGCATCTACTTGGCCGATAAGCATCGCGATTAATTTGAGTATGTGGTCAGTCACGACAAAATCTTTCGCCGCGTAAAGACGGATCGGCGTGAATGTGCCTTCAACCAGTGCCTCAAACGACAGAGGGCGGGCATAGACTACCCGTAAATTCCCTTCGCCGTCGTAGCGAAACTTGGACGGAAACTGAATCGTGCTGGCTTGCAAGACCCCTTCCATCATACGGTCAAGACACATGATCGCCGTGACAGGGTCATTAATTGCAGATGACAAGGCACGAACGGCAGTTTCCACCAATTTATCAAACCCAAAACGGATGTCTTGCTCTACGGTACGGCTGTGGCCGATGTCGATCATCTGTTGGGCATGATGAATGATAGACTGGATATTCTTGAGAGGTTTATGCGTGAACAATGTCATGATGGGCGCGCCGATCAAGACATATTCCCCAACATAACGCTCGACCCGCAAAACAGGGTTTGATTCGGGAATGCTCTCGCGAATCTCTTTCAAAAACTCGATCATGCCATCTGAAAAAATATTCTGAATATAACCGCTGTTCGACGCAGGGATCATCAAAATGACGGGGAACGGTTCGGTTTCTTCCTCTGAAGGTTGATACGCCATCCCTGTTTCATAAAAAACGGCCTTGCTCAACCAAATGGGCAGTACCGCGTCTTGCGGTGGCTCAAACCCGACTGCGTTCCCCGCCGCTTTTAACAGATGGTCAAAGTCTTCGCCCGTTCTTTCGATGACGTTTTCGACACGGATCATCGACGCGGCATGATGGATGAAAAAAATCACCATAAGAACGGCTAACATACTGCAGATTACGGCGACGGCGATGGTCATTTGCGGAATGAAGATGAGTTCAACATCCCGAATACTGCCGATCACCACCACACAGTAAATAAAAATGCCCACCAAACCGCCGAGCACCGTTTGGTTTTTACGATCTCGCATAAAACTTTCGATCAAACGCGGGCCAAATTGTTGGGACGCTAACACCAACGCGGTGATGGTGATGGTGAACATCGTTCCAGCGATGGTGATCGTCGAGCCTGCCAGCGTAGAAAGCAGTAACCGCGCACTTTCGGGGTTGGTGACAAAACTGCCAAAAATAGTGTGTAAATTGAGGGGCGTTCGGCGGTCAATTTCGGGGATGATGAGCGCGATCAGAAACGCCATCACCGAAATGATACTGGGGATAAACCAATAACTGGCGCGAAACGCATACGCCGTATTGTCAAATTGATTCTTCAAGTGGATCAAGCGAGCTTTCATAGCAACCTCAATGAGCCATTACCCCAGTAAAGACGAATCAAGCCAAAAATTATATTTTATGTTGTTTCTTCTGCCAGCGCCTGCGCATGAAACGCCAACGCATGAGGAAGTCGTTGGTTCCAATAACCCCATGTATGTTCCCCTGCATGTTCTTCATACGTAAAAGGAACGGCAAGGTTGTTGAGATGGTCGCGCATTTCTCGGTTATGGGCGATCAGATAATCTTCTGTTCCGCAGTCAAAAGCAATTTTTACAGGCGGATGCGAAGTTTTTGCGAAGCGTTCCGTCACCGCGTAGATGTCCGAATCTTTCGCGCCTGTATGGAATTTATCCAAATCGGTTTTTGTGAAAAACGCCCCTGAGTGTGCCCAGATCGAACAGAACTGTTCAGGGAACTTTGTGCCTAACATCAACGCGCCAAAGCCCCCCATCGACAGACCCCCAATCGCCCAACGCCCTTCGCGAATCTGAAACGTTTTCGCGACGTGTTCGCGCAAGTCCTGCATGATGAAGGTTTGATAATTCAGCGTTCCGAGGTTGTCGCCTAAATGATGATGGACGTCCAGATAAAACGAACGTCCACCATCCGGCATCACAACCAACAGGTGATGTTTTGTCGCGAAGTCGGCAATTTGGCTGTAGACCAACCACCCATCATGATCGTCGCTCAAGCCATGAAGCATCAACAAAACAGGATGCGGCGCGGTGAATTCATGTGGCAAAATGACGCGGTAGCTCACCGCTTTGCCTAAGGTTGCGCTGGTAAATTGCATCAAGCCCATATTCATTGCCAACCCCTTTGTTAAGTTGCCATCTCTTTGCGAACGGTTTCTAACAACACTTCGGCGCGCATTTGCGCTAAGGTGTAACATGGGCCACCGAGACGTTCTGCCAAGCGGGCGGCCAAGCCTTGATCGAACGCGATATGCTCCATGTTAATCGTCACGGTTTTGATGTGTTCCTGCTTGATCTGGTCAGCAATTTGATGCGCCTCTTCTTGGGGTGGGCGGTTGCTGATCGAGACATTTCCCGCGCCGTCTGTGAGCAAAATCATCAAGGGGATGATGTCGGGGTCGATGCGTTTTTCCCGCATGATCACTTCATACGACAACAAAAGCCCTGCCGAAAGCGGGGTTTTTCCGCCTACAGGAATATTTTGCAAAGCGACTTTTGCCAGCGTGACCGAATTGGTCGGGGGCAGTACAGTTTGCGCGCGGTCTTTTTGGAACACGATCAACCCGACGCGGTCACGGCGTTGATAGGCATCGGTCAACAGTGACATGATCGCCCCTTTGGTGGCGTTCATTCGTTCCGAGACAGCCATGCTCCATGACGCATCCACCACAAACAAGATCAAGTTGGCGGTACGGCGCACACGCACTTTACGATGCAAGTCCCCCACACGTAAAGCGTAAGCCATGCCACTCTTTTCTTTTTGAGCGACGCGTAATTTTTGGAAGGGGGCAGCGGCGCGTAAGGTCGCGTCAAAGGCGATGTCGGTATTGTTGCCATTTGCAGGGCGGGATTGAATGTACCGTCCACGTTTGCGGTCGGTCTTGGTGCGGGAACGCCGTCCGGCTTGTCGCCGTACAATTTGATCGACGTTGGTTTGTAATTTTCGAGGGGCAAACTCTAAACCGGTCTCGACCTTTTTTCCCCCATCCCACCAGTACGCATCACGGTTATCAAATGCGTTCTGGGGGGTGGGGTCAGTTTGGCCGACGTCCGGCACATCTTGATCAGAAGCCGAGGCTACGGATGGACTTTTTTTTTGACGGTTTGTTCTTCGCCTGACTCATCTGCCGTTTCGGTAGCGTCGTCACCTTCGCCCCATTCCGACATGACTTGATCCATTTGTTTTTCCATTTCCGTCATACTCATTTGCGCGTCGGCAAAGGGGCCACGTTTTAGACGGTGAGGAATGGCAAGCTCAATCGCCAATAGAATGTCTTGTTGATTAATATGATCACGGCCTTCAAAGGCGGCGTGTGCCCGCGCCGTCTTGAGGATGACCATATCCGCGCGGTGACCATCAATGCGTAAGTTGGAGGTCATCGACGCGATGGCGTACAGGTCACGACGGGAATAACGCACTGACTCTAACAATTCACGTGCAGCGGTGATCGCGTCTGCGAGTTCTTGTTCAGAACCCGCCCAATCCTGACGGAACTGATCCGCGTGGCTTTCGTAGGCAATATGACGTTCGATGATTTCCATCCGTTCGGCCGCGTCACGAATCCCTTCAACTTCAACCGAAAGTGCAAAACGGTCGAGTAATTGCGGGCGCAAATCGCCTTCTTCGGGGTTCATCGTGCCAACGAGGATGAAACGGGCGGGGTGCGAAAAGCTGATGCCTTCACGTTCGACCACGTTCACGCCCATCGCGGCAGAGTCAAGCAGGAGGTCCACCACATGATCATCTAACAAGTTGACTTCATCGACGTACAAAATGCCACGGTTCGCCGCCGCCAACACCCCCGGGTCAAAGTGACGTTCACCGCGTTGGATGGCTTTTTCAATATCGAGCGTACCGACCACACGGTCTTCTGTCGCGCTGACCGGAAGGTCAATGAACGGGGTACGACGCCGTTCAATATCAAGTTGTTCACCGCTTTCAACACGGTCACGAATAATATCCGACCATGTTGAAGGATGATTAGGATCATCATTAAAAGGAGAGGTCGTAAACACGTCGATTTCGGGGAGCAGCGCCGCTAATGCACGCGCCGCCGTAGACTTCCCCGTACCGCGTTCACCCCGTACCAGCACACCGCCAATACGCATGTCAATCGCATTTAAGATCAAAGCGCGCTTCATGCGCTCTTGACCCACAATCGCCGTGAATGGATACACTGAAGGACGTTTAGCCATTTTGATTACCTAACTAAGAGTAAAAGACGTGAATAAGTATAGCTGATTCCGTTTGTATGTGACAATTCTCACAACAGACCATTGATGGACTTACTCGGAATCGTCGGCGGAAAACCTCATTTGTTTGTGGATTTCAGACCCTTTTGTAAATTTGATTCATCATTCAACTCTACTCCAAGCACAGAGAGATGGGTATAATCACGCTTACCTTTCTGTCCAACATATCCAAATTTGGGATAACCCGTTTTGACTAAACAGCAGCAACCCGTCGCTTCAAACTTGTATGATGAAGAATATTTCCGTACTGCCTGCGAAGGCTACGATGAATTTAATACCAGTGAAGGTCAACAGCTTTCACGTCGTTTATCGTCAGCGTTTACGTTGGCGAAGATAGAACCCGGCATGCAAGTGCTGGATGTTGGCTGTGGACGCGGGGAAATTCTACGCCATACCGCCCAACTAGGCGCAGATGCGTACGGGATCGACTATGCCACCGTAGCCGTCAATATGTCACAACAAGTGATCGAAACTACGGACGGTGTGGTGCCGGGCAAAACAGGCGTTTACCAAGCAGATGCAAAAAAGCTTCCCTTCCCAACCGCTTATTTTGACCGTGTCTTAATGTTCGACGTGGTTGAACATTTGCACCCGTGGGAACTGGATGCCGCGCTCGAAGAAGTCCACCGTGTTTTAAAACCTGATGGGATGTTCGTCGTGCATACCGCGCCCAACATCTGGTATGACAAATACGCATATCCGATTGTGCGGTTGTTCCGTAAGGCGATTGGTCAAGGCGCAAACTACCCCAAAAACCCGCGCAACTTCTTGGTTTCGGTCAATGAGCATGTTCACGTCAATGAACAGTCGATGTGGAGCTTGCGCAAAACCCTCAATAATGCGGGGTTTACGGGAAAGGTTTGGTTAGAAAGCCCACCTCAAAAATGGAATACAAGCCTTCTGGGTCGCCTAAGACGCTGGTTTTTTGTCACACCACCACTGCGCTGGTTCTTTGAGCGCGAGGTGTTCGCCGTCGTCAAAAAACAGCAATAGTATAGTATACTAAGAAGTAGATTAATCGTGCGATGATTCATTGATTGCAGGTCATACTCATAGGAGAAACAGCCATGCAAAATGGAACACGTTCAGAAGAAATTATGAATACCGTTCAATCAAAAGTAGAGTCGGTCGCTAACGAAGCCAGCGAAAATATTAGCGAATTTTTGCGCAACATCCGCAAAACAGGGGACAGCGCCAAAAAAGATGCGTTGAAGAACCTGAATGAAACCGCCGCAGCCATGCGTAAGCAAGCGCGCGAGGTTAGTGATGATGTTGATCTACGTAAGCAAGTGGACGAAGTAGCGCAGAACCTTGAGCGCACCGCCATGCGACTGTCTAAAGAAGCCGATACAGTCTCTCAAGACGCGATCAAAGCAGTGAAGTCTAACCCCTTACGAAGCGTCGCCATCGTCTTTGTGATCGGGCTGGTCGTCGGGCTTCTCTTACGTGACAACGGCAAATAAGTTTTACAGCAGGGGCGACTAAAAAGTCGCCCCTCTCGTTATCTACCCAACAAATCAAGTAAGGTATCATGGTCAAGTTCATCATTCTGTTTTACACCCCGCAACAAGATGATTTTGAAGATTGTTACAATCAATTTCTGGCCCGCGTAGAGAATATGCCCGCGATTGTACGCCGACAGGTGAATACTATTTTAGGCAGTCCCATCGGCACGCCGAAGGTCTACCGCATCCTCGAAGTGTATTTTGAAACTTATCCACAACTGCAAGAAGCGTTAAAATCGACCGAAGGACAGTTAGCAGGGGCAGAACTTGCCAAGTTCAAGCAAAACAGCGTGGACATGCTGTTTGCTGAAGTCTATGAAGAAGTAGGCGGGCAAACCCCCTCTCCATCAACCCAATCTTAGAACACGTCATACCACACACAGCATGGATTATGTCCCGATCATCTCTTGAGGTTCACTTTTATCATCCCGTTTCGGGATCATTTTTATCGCTTGTTTGAGCGAGGAGCAAACGCAGAAATTATGCAGAAGTTGAAACACCGTATCCAAACGGAAGGTCGAAATCTTGGAAATGGTATCTTAAAAATAGATAGCATCCTCAACCATCAGCTTGACCCGCAGTTCATGTATGAGATGGGGCAAGAGATGGCAAAACATTTCGCCCACTTAAAAATTGACCGCATTTTGACTGTCGAAATTTCGGGGATCGCTCCAGCATTGATGACCGGCTTGGCGCTCAATGTCCCCGTCGTTTATGCGCGCAAAATCAAACCCATCACGATGTTCGGCCCTGTGTTTTTGGAAACCGCGCCCAGTCACACCAAAGGGGCTGAAGTGAACATTCTGGTTTCCGCCGAATTCATGAAGCCCGATGAAAACGTCCTCATCATTGATGACTTCTTGGCGACGGGTAAAACGTTACGCGCCCTCGCTCGCATCATCGAAAGCGCACGGGCGCATGTCGCTGGGGTTGGCGTGGTCGTCGAAAAGCCCTTTGAAGGGGGCCGTGAATACATGGTCAAACACGGCTATGATGTGCCTATCGCCTCGCTTGTACAGATCATCAGCATGGAAGATGGTCAGATCGTCTTGGCGGACTAACTCGCATGGCCTCGTCTGATTTACGTTCGGGTGGCATCGCCATCCTCGACTTCGGTTCTCAATACACACAGTTGATCGCTCGGCGTATACGCGAACTCAACGTGTATGCGGAAGTCTTTCCGCATGACGCGCCCCAATCGGTGATCGACCAACATCAACCGCGCGGGTATATTTTTTCGGGCGGGCCGAACAGCATTTACGAAGCGGATGCCCCTCAAATCCCCGCATTCATCCTCAAAAGTGACCTGCCGGAACTCGGCATTTGTTACGGCATGCAAGCGATGACGTTCGCCTTCGGTGGCAAAGTAGCACCCTCACAAGCGCGCGAATACGGCCCTGCGCAAATTCAACAGACGCAAGATAACCCATTATTTCAAGGGTTGGGGAACAACCTTGACGTGTGGATGTCACATGGAGACCGCATCGAACAACCGCCGAACAGTTTCGCCTCGTTAGCGACATCCCCCAATTCCCCCTATGCCGCGATGGGCGATATTGCGCGCAAGCGTTACGGCGTGCAATTTCATCCGGAAGTGGTGCACACACCCCACGGTATCGACTTGTTGCGCAATTTTGTCATTGGCATTTGTGGGTGTGCGCCGAAATGGTCACCGACGGCCTTCATCGCCGACGCGATCACGACGATCAAAGCGCGCGTGGGTGAAGACCGTGTGATGTTAGCCCTCAGCGGGGGCGTAGATTCGGCCGTCACCAGCGCGTTATTACAGCAAGCCACCGGCGAACAATTGACCTGTGTCTTTGTGAACACAGGCTTGTTACGCAAAGATGAGCCGGAACAAGTTGTGCGTGTCTTCCACGATCAACAGGGGATTCAACTTCGTGCGGTCGATGCGACGGAAGATTTCATCGAGGGGCTAAAAGGCATCACTGAACCCGAAGCCAAACGCAAGTTGATCGGCAAGTTGTTCATTGATGTCTTCGTGCGTGAAGCGCGTCAATTAGCGTCTGAAGGGGTGCGTTTCCTCGCACAAGGGACAATCTATCCCGATGTGATCGAGAGTGCCGCCAACAGCAAAACAGCGAAAGTCATCAAGAGTCATCATAATGTCGGGGGCTTGCCCGAAGACCTCGGCTTTGAGCTGATCGAACCCTTACGCGACCTGTTCAAAGATGAGGTGCGCGCGGTGGGTACAGCGCTTGGTTTGCCAGATTCGATTGTGTGGCGTCAACCCTTCCCCGGGCCGGGCCTCGCGGTGCGCTGTCTCGGTGACATCACATGGGAACGGTTGGAGACGTTGCGCGAAGCCGATGCGATCTTCACCCAAGAACTGGAAACCGCCGACTTGCTCCGTAAAGGGACAGCACAATCCTTTGCGGTGTTACTACCCGTGAAAAGCGTCGGCGTGATGGGTGACAACCGCACGTATGAAGAAGTGATCGCCCTGCGTTCGGTCACTACCGACGACTTTATGACCGCCGACTGGTCACGGTTGCCCTATGAGTTATTGGCAAAAGTCAGCAATCGGATTGTGAACGAGGTCAAAGGCGTGAACCGCGTCGTCTATGACGTGACGAGCAAACCCCCCGGCACTATTGAGTGGGAATAGTCGGCATGTAAATTATGCTTCACCAAAATGGGCGATCTATCGAATCGCCCATTTTATTGGAATACAACTTTCTGATCTGTTTCAATCAGCATAGGGTGTTTTAAGCAGACTTATACACCGTACTGCTTGGCGGCTTTTTCGAGGGCGCGTTGAGCTTCGCGCACGTTGATCTGCGGGGCGACGTCGTTATAAAACTTGATGGCGATGGCCTTGGCGTTGCTCACGCCTTCAGCGCTGGTGTCACTCGCATCAATGGCGTAATTGTCGCTATCCAAGCCTTCGATGGGTTCTAATTTAATCTCCGTGATGTTTTCACGGCGCACACGTTCAAAATTGGTCTTGCGTTTACTGCTTGCGCTGGCTAAATCCGCCTGTCCAGCTTTTTGAAAATAGTCGGCCAGTTGGCCTTCAAATTCGATTGCGAAGGTGAAGATTGCGCCGAAATTATTCAGTGCTGCCATCGTTGTTAAGTCTCCTCTGTGCGTTCAGTCATCAAACCTGCTTGAGACGCATAATTGCGGACGTACATCCCGCTGGCGCGGGACATGCCCAACCGCTCATAATACGGCTGAAGATGGGCGTCACACAATAAATCAATCATATAAATCGGTGATAATTTTGCGATCATGCGCCGAACTAATTCACTACCTACCCCTTGATCGCGGTATTCGGGCAAGACTTCTAAGAGCGGGATATATGCGCACAGCACCCCATCACTTAAGGCGGTGATGAAACCGATCACCTGCCCCTGCTCATCTTGCGCCAAGAGCACGGCGCTGACCGCTTGGAGCACGACGAGATGGGCTTCTGGATTGGGGTACTGAGGCCAGCCTTCAAAAAATCCCCCGTTGAGGTGGGCTGAAGTGATGCCTGCGAGCGAATCCGTATATGTGACCATGATCGACACCTTATAGAATATGCGCCCTCTCAAGCTGAGAAGGCGCATACAAAAACAACGTCATGAACGAATAGGGCTAGAGCCAGCGTTCGATCACGATCTTACGATCTGTGAAGAACTCAATCGCGTCTGGGCCTTGACCGTGCAAGTCACCAAAGAAGGAATCTTTCTGACCGCCGAAGGGGAACGACGCAGTTGCCGCCGCAACACCAACATTGATGCCGATATTCCCTGCTTGCACACGATACTTAAATTCACGAGCATATTTACCATTGTTGGTGAAGATGCTGGCGGCATTTCCATAATGGCTGTTGTTGATGATTTCGACCACTTCATCAAAGTCGTTGGCTTTGATGATCGACAACACCGGGCCAAAGATTTCTTCTGTGGCAACGCTCATGTCTGTGGTGACGCCATCCAAAATTGTCGGGCCGACAAATGTACCTTCTTCAAACCCTTCAACCACTTTATTACGACCATCGAGGATGATCTTCGCGCCTTCGTTCACGCCGTCTTGAATCATCTTTTCGATGCGTTCACGCGCTTGCGCTGAAACAACTGTCCCCATTTGGGTAGTTTCTTCTAAACCGTAGCCAACACGTAAATTGGATGCGCGGTTCAGCAGTTCGGCCTTCAAAGGTTCGTAGGCATCCCCCACAGCGACGACGACGGAACCCGCCAAACAGCGTTGACCCGCACAACCATACGCAGACCCCATAATATTGGCGACGCTGGCATTGATATTGGCATCAGGCATCACAGCGATGTAATTCTTCGCGCCACCTTGTGCCTGAACGCGCTTGCCGTGCTTCGCGCAGGTTTCATAAACAATCTTCGCGACAGGGGTTGAACCGACGAAGCTCACGCCGATAATGCCCGGGTGTTCCATCACTGCAACGGAAGATTCCTTACCACCTTGCACCAAATTGACAACGCCTTCGGGCAGGTCGAGTTCTTCCAAGATTTCATACAGCAGTTGCATACTCACAGGGGTTTGTGGAGATGCTTTGATAATGTAGGTGTTGCCACACACAATCGCGGTGGGCAAGAACCACAGAGGCACCATGAACGGGAAGTTGAACGGTGTGATGGCCGCAAACACGCCTAACGGTTGACGTTCAGCCGTTTCGTCGATGCCTGAACTGATGTCTTCCACTTTAAAACCACGCATCACAGTTGGGACGCTAATGGCATAGTCGATGCTTTCGATGCCACGACGGACTTCACCGCGCGCTTCATCCATCGTCTTGCCGTTTTCACGCACAACCATCTGCGCCAGTTCTTCAAAACGTTCTTCAACCAGCCCTTTTAAGCGGAACATATATTGAGCACGGCTTAAAACGGGGGTCGAGCGCCATTCTGGGAAAGCAGCTTGGGCAGCTTTGACGGCACGATCAACATCTTCTTTTGTGCTATCGGGGCAATTCGCGATGACTTCGCAGGTAGCGGGGTTAATTACGGGGATGTCAAGGTCTGGACTCGCAGAGGATTCGACCCATTCCCCACCAATAAAATTCTTTAAACGCTGCACCATGAGACTTTCTCCAACACTAGACAATATATAAGTTGATAGTGGACACATAGTACCCTCGCAAGCTTGTTTTAATCAATATGCGCTTGGGTTTCAGTGATAATATTCGGGCATATCCTCTAATTGAATGAGAATAACAAGACGATATCCCGATGCTAAATTGACGTGGCTTACAGCACATGATTATAATGCCTGTCAGTATTTGGCTGATGCGGTGCAAACCCACAGCCGACAAATCGATTTTCAGAATTTGAAGGTAGTCAATAAATGGATAGAAGAACATCATGGCGGTTCAGTGGGTTATTCCTGCTCATATTCGCCCTCATTTCGTTTGGCACAGTACCCCTCGTTTCAACTGCCCAAGATGGCAATCTACTCCGTGATGGTGGTTTTGAAGGGTCGTACACAGGGCGTGGTCGGGGTGACCTGAACATTCCGGCAGATTGGCAACTGTGGTTTACCGAGTCACCCCGTTCAGAATTTTGGCAAAACCTCCCCCCAGTCGCATTCCCCCATCGCGGGCCAGACCCGAACCCTCATGGCGGTATCATGTCCTTGAATATCAACAAGGGCTTTGCGACGTATACTGCCGCAGTCTATCAACAAGTGCCTGTGAATGTCGGCGCAACCTTGACCGCGTCGGCATGGGCGTTCATGCGCGTCTGTGATATCCCCGCCAATGCAGATAAATGCGCCGCTTCTGGTGATTTTGGGGCGTATGTACGCATCGGCATTGACCCGAACGGGGGCACAAACCCGTTTGATAGTGACGTAGTTTGGTCGAGCAACCTCACCCCACACGATACATGGGCACAAATGACCGTCAGCGCGACCTCAACCGCGGGCACAGTCACCGTGTTCTTGTTCTCAACCCAACAATGGCCGGGTGACATCAACAACGTCTACTTTGATGATGCGTCCTTGACCGCAGGCGGGGGTACCCCCGGCACCAGCGGTGATCCCGCCAGCCCTGCGGCAACGCCTGTCCCCACAGCGCCACCCCAAGTCAGCTTTGTCGTGCCTCAAAACGCACAACCGGATGGGTCGATCATCCATACCGTTCAAGTTGGTGACACCATCGACAGCATCGCTTTCGCTTACCAAGTCACCCGTCAAGAAATTATGGAATTGAACAACATTTCGGACGCGCGTTTGATCTATGCCGGCCAACGTCTGACGATCCGTGAAGCGACTGGAACGGGCGTTGAAACAGGTGGTGAGGTGGTTCAACCCACAACAGCGCCTGTCGAAGTCATCCCGCCAGAAGGTGAAGTCGTCCTCCAACCGCCTGACGTTCCCCCTACCACAAGCGGACTTGGTGACATCAACGCCGACATCATCGCGGACAATCTCGTTCACCCGCAAGGCATCTCGTTTGATGCTGAAGGCAATTTATGGATTGCTGAAAGCGGGAACGGTGGTTTGATCTTGTTAGCGGAAGGGTTGACGGGTGGACTTTCTGGGGGTGTGCGTCGTGTGACCCCCGGCGGGACAGCGACCTTAGTTTTCAACGTCCCCAGTTTCGGCACCGACTTCAACGGCGCGCCACTCAACCAAGTGTATTATCACGAAGGCTTGATCTGGTTGGTTTTGGGCAGCACCGCCACAACGGCGCGTCCACCTCAAAGCCCATTTGAATCCGCTGTGGTTGCCATCAGCCCAGGGGATTACAGCGTCCAATCTTGGATCAGCATTTACCCTTATGAAACGTCCAATAACCCAGCGGGCGGGCAAATCTTCAGCAACCCTGTCGATATTGCATGGGACGCTGACGAACAGCTTTACATCCTTGATCGTGGCGCCAACACGCTGTTCACATGGACGCGGTTTGCGGGTCTTGCAACCTTCAAGTTCTGGACCAATGAACCTACCCCCAACGCGCTTCACATCAGCAACACAGGAGATATTTACGTCGGCTTTGCAGGTCAAGCGGGCGTTCCCAACAGCGGTTTTATCGAACAATGGTCAGCAACGGGTGATTTACTCAACACCTTCACAGGCTTGAATGATGTCAGTGACATCCTCGTTTCTCAAAGCGGGACGATCTACGCGACAGAACTCACGTCGGCAGATGATGCCAATACAGGTCGCGTGGTCACGATCACCGCAGACGGTGTCACCCCTGTTGTGAGCGGTCTGCCTTCGCCATCCGGTTTAGCCGAAGGCAGTGATGGTGGGCTGTACATCTCGATCAATTCCAGCGGTACGAGTAATGTCGGTCAAGTGATCCGCTTGAACTAACGTACGCGTTGATCTAAACGACGGTACATCAAAAAAGACCTTCTCAGATATTCGAGAAGGTCTTTTGATTTTTATCCTAGGACAGCACGTTATTCATTGCTAGGGGTTAGAACAGCATCGATCACGTTCATCACCCCGTTACTGGCTTGAACGTCTGCCCCCACAAGGTTCACATACCCGTTGATGACAGGCGTGCCCGAAAGTGAAGACACCCACAGCGTTTGGCCGGGTAAGGTTGTGGCGAGGCGAATTCCATCTGCGCTTGACGAGGCGAGGTTCATCAACGTGGAGAGTGAGAATCTCCCCGGTACGATGTGATACGCCACGAGTGTATTAACCAGCGGAACGTCCGCGACTAAATCTGCATCGCTCAAGCTCATCGCCGCCAGTAAGCTGACAAAGGCACTGTCGGTGGGCGCAAACAAGGTCAAGGGCGGGGTGGCATTCAAAGCGTCGCGCAGGATGCCATCAGAAACTTCAATGGCGTCGTTCAAGATGACAAATTCGGGCGTTTCAGCCACCGCGCTTTGCCCCACCAATTCAGTTAAGGTTCCCAGTGCAATTTCAGGTTCGTCAGTTTCTGACGCGCTCAAGGCGACAGCCGCAGAGAGGTCTTCTGAAGGCGATAACACATGATCGACAACGTGCAGAACCCCATTACTGGCCGCCAAGTCAATGGCGACGAGGTTCGCGCCGTTGACCTGCGTCACGTCTGCATTATGAGAAAAAACCAGCAGGCTGTTTTCGAGACCTGTTCCCGCGAAGGCATTTTGTGCGCCTAAACTCATGAGGGCAGTAGAATCCAAAACAGCAGGCACAACATGATTGGCCAAAACACTATTTAGCAAAAATGGATTTCCTAAAAACGCCTCTAGGCTGGTCGCAGTCTGCTCAAAATAAGTATTGAAGGCGACATCCGTCGGTGCAAACACGGTGATTTTTACGGCAGGGTCGCTAAACCATGTACTCAGGGTTGGCTCTGCAGACTGAACCACCTGTTGAAAAATGGTGAATTCTGGTTGTTCGGCTTCCACATTGAGCGTCACAATATCCGCGATGGTCACGCCCTCTTGCGCTTGAACTGATAGGGGCAAAAGTGTCACAAATACCAATAAAAACCACATAATCCGTTTTGACATTGCCTGTTTCCTCCCGTAAAAACTGGTAAACACAAACTGCCTGAGTTTAAATCTCTATAAGCATAAACCCATTCGTTAAGTGATGGATGAAAATTAGCTTTGTACCCGCCACGCATCTTCAGAAATTCCCGCTTGCTTATTTTCCCAGCGCGCTAAGGTGAATAAAAAGTCGGAGAGTCGATTTAAATACGGCAACACAAACGGCCCAACCGGTTCGTTTTCTGCCAACAGCGACGTGACCCGTTCCGCACGGCGACATAGGGTACGGGCGATTTGTAATTGCGCCCCCACAGTCCCCCCGCCGGGCAAAATAAAATAGCGCAGGGGTTCAATATCTTCACTCAGGCGGTCAATCGATGTCTCTAACCACTCCACCGTCGGCGCATCCATGCGCACAATATGCGTGGTCTTTGCATCCATCGGCGTGGCTAAGTCCGCTCCCAAGTTAAATAATTGATGCTGAATCCGAACCAAATATTCATCCGTCACGGCAGAAGGTGATTGAGAACGGGCATACCCCAGCCATGAATTCAACTCATCGACGATGCCGTAACTTTCCACACGTAAGTGATGTTTAGGCACACGCCCACCAGAGAAAAGGCTGGTTGAACCATCATCGCCTACACGTGTATAGATTTTCATAATAGAATTTATCCTTCATCCTTTTATAAAGTATCGTTATAGTTTAAAAACGATTCTATGTATCTTAGTTGATTTATCCACATCGGGATAACCCCCATATCTATGGGGAAGGCTAAGAGATACCATCGACACCAAAAACAACGTTGTTTTAAAGCAGGAACTTGTAATGAGCCAATGGCATAGTGTTTTTTGTCACACCACCGCAGTCACACCAATAGAAGAAACGCTCTCAAAACACTTGCTGGCAAACGGCTATAGTGCCTATAACCCCTTTGGTAGGTTACCCGGTCGTGCTTATCCTAGAACGGTCAAACTGTTTATCAGTCCCACACGTTCACAGTGGACGCGCCTCATCCTTGATAGCGAAGCTCTATGGGGCGACGAAAATTATCTTGAGATTGCACAGCAAAGTGCCACCCTCGCGCCAAGCCTGTATGTGGCGTTACAAGAGGGGCAACATACGTTTCAAGCGTATTCAAATACTCCAAGTGATGACCCCGCGCGTGTATTTGAACAGGCGCTCGCTGAAAATATGAGCGTGGATGCGTTTCGCCAGCTTTGGAACACCGCCCCGCAGGATATTGCATCTATCCCAACAGACACAAGCCCTTCCATCCGTGACCTGCTGCCGACTGAATATCAAGGCTTTGGGCAGGGGGTGAACAACCAGCAAGCAGAAAAGCTGTTCGAGAAGATGAGCGGTAATTTTCGAGGGCGTTTTGGCGGCGCAGAAAATGAGGCCGAAGTAGAAAAACTACTCAAAAACAACCAACCCCAGTGGGAAAGCGCGGGGGGAAATCACTTACGGGCGATCTTTCAAGCCCTCTCAATCGCCGACTGGCAACTTCCCGACTTTGCGACCCTGCGCGATGCGTACACACTCCACGCGCGCAAACAACGTAACCCGCAAGCGATGATGTACCCGGGCGATGCGGAAGCAATGGCAAGCGTGCCGAACGCGCTGGAATACATTCCCCTGTTTTTTGGAAAAACGGAGGCTTAAGCGCATGTCGGCATTGGAACGTCAACATTGGAATGAGCAGTACGCCCAGTCGAAGTCGCGCAAATATCCCGACCCTGACCCGTTACTGCTTCAATACACGCCCCCTAGCACACGACGTCATGCAGGGGCTAAAGACGGCGTTGAAGAATGGGTGTCCAGTTCAACACATGCGCTCGACCTTGCCTGCGGGGTCGGCCAAAACGGTTTATGGTTGGCGCAACAGGGCTACCATGTCGATCTTTTAGACATCAGCCGTGAAGGGTTAGCGCGCGCACAAACGACCGCGCTCGAACGCGGTTTAAGCAATGTTAACTTCATGCTAGGTGACCTTGATGAAGTGGCGCTCAAAAACGAAGCGTATGATCTTTTATGCGTGTTTCGTTATCTAAAACGTGATCTACTTCCGCGTATTCGCATGGCGATTCGTGGACAAGGACGGGTCATCTACCAAACCTATACGACCGATTATCTCGCCACCCGCCCAACGATGAACCCTGAGTATCTGCTTCGCCCGGGCGAACTGGAACGTTACTTTGCAGATTGGAAGATTTTATATTCGACGGAATTAAGCGGGGTGGCGAAACTCGTCGCCATCAAACCGATGTCACCGTCTAATCCACTCACCAGTTTATGAAAAAACTCGCTTTAGGTTCACGTCGAACGCTAATCCTCGCTTTGTTGTTGGCGTTCCTGTCAGAAATTCTACTCTGGGATCAGCCTGAGCTTCACTTCAAAAGTGAGGTTTCTTTCCTCGCGCTAGGGGGTTACTTCGCATTAGCGCTCTTTCTGCTTTTCCTCGCCGAACGTTTTCGAGTACGCAACGCCTTCGGTCTGTTCGTGCTGGCGGGAATTTACGGTCTGCTCTCGTCACTGCTCATCAACCCTGAAACGGCGTTCATCGAAATTCCGCGCACGCTTTTTTCGCGGGTGATGGGCGCGCATACGCTCATGGGGTTGATCGCGCTCAATGTTCTGTACCTACTGTATGGCGTGCGCCCGCGTAGAGAACTCATTCTGTACGGGGCAGGTTTTTTCGTCATGGGAATCGCTGGCGGAATTTGGGGGCGTTGGTCACCCGTTGAGTTTCAATTTGGCGCAGGCCTTGAAAACAGCATCCTCACCCTGTTGATGAGCACGCTTGTGAGCGGAGCCATCATCACCATTAGCGTGTTATGGGCAAAAGAGGATGCCCATGAAACGGAAACCCCTAGCCCGTTGGGATGGTTCGTTTGCATCGGCGGGTTTGTCAGTCTCTTGTTGTTGCAATTTTTCAGCGAAAACATCGACGGGATGATTCTACTCATCACCTGCACATTTGTGATTTTCTGCCTCGTCATTTTATGGTATCTGCGTCGTCAACAAGGCATGATGCTCAATGACCTGTTCCGAAAAACCGCGTTACAACCCAAGCGCCTGTTGCTGGTGTTCATCCTGCTGGTGATCGGCGTGTTGATCGGCTATCACCTTCCCCGCCAAACCGGATCGAATGATCTGCTGTTGTGGATTTCATTTTTATTCACAGGGTTCGGCATCAGTTGGTTGCCTGCGGTAGCAGTGGTGATCGGCGGGCGGGCGTTCATGCGCAGTGTTCAACAGAGTAAATTATAAAAAAACGGGTGGCTCACTAGATGTCCACCCGTTCCACGCTAACGCTTATCGAGGCTTACGCGCCTTCCCCGAAGTTTTCGAGAATCCAATCACTGATCGTGTCTAGGAAGCCTTCCGTAAATTCTGCGGGAAGTGTGGCGTATTCTTCAACCGAACCCGTTTCCGCTTCTTGGAAAAAGTGATTCGCGTTTTCAAAAATCACAATTTCAAAGTTTTCATTCCCCGCTTCTGTCAACACAGCTTCTAAGGCAGGGGCATTTTGTTCGTCAGCCACTTGCACATCTTTACCGCCGAACAACCCTAAAACGGGAATCGTCACATGCGCAAAGTCATCTGCGGGGTTATAGCTCAAGAATGAGCGGAACCAATCGTTCATGTAAGTTGCCATCGATTGTTCTGCCGTCTGTTCGGCCAGTAACTGGACATTCGCCACTTGAATATCCATCATTTCGTATTGCTCAAGCAGTGTATCCACTGTGAGCTGGCGCGCACCGTCATAATCATCATTTAAAATCAGCGGGATGAACGCGGTGATGAAATTGCGTTGGGATTCCACCAGTTCAGGCGTGCCGCCGGAAGCGGCCATCACCAATTCATTTTGCAAGATCAAGACATCCGCACCAGAAACCGCCGTCCCCGCCATCGAGACGATGAAAGCGAGATGCTCATTCTGGCGCGCGACCATCGGGCTTAACGCCCCGCCTTCGCTGTGCCCTAACAAGCCGATCCGCGCTGGGTCAATTTCGGAGCGCGTGGCGAGATAATCAATCGCGGCGCTGGCGTCAGAGGCAAAATCAGACATCACCGCCGTGCTAAAATCCCCTTCGGATTCTGCAACCCCACGGTCATCGTAGCGCAAGACCGCGATGCCGTTACGAGTGAGATGATCCGCGATCAAGTAAAAAGGTTGTAATGCAACGCCTGTGATGCTTTCATTACGATCTTGTGGCCCACTGCCACTGACCAAAACCACCGCGATGTACGGCCCTTCGGTTTCTGGTAATGTGAGCGTTCCGGCAAGGGTGATATCCCCACTTTGGAAAGTGACTTCTTCTTCGAGATAAGGAACAGGTTCGCGCGTTACCTCCACATCGGAACTCGCAACGCGGACACTTTCGACCATCGGCAAAAAGACATTTTCATAGCTAGCTTCTTCCCCTTCTCCCATCCCTTGCACCATCGCCAGCATCGCGTTGTTGCCCGCTTCGGTCACCGCCAGTTGAATCCACACTTCACCGAGTGGATTTTCCGCACTATAGCGATAGATATCCCATTCAAAATTTCCGAGGGTTGCGGTTTCAATGGGGGTCGGCGGTTCATCCGTAAGGTACTGCATGGAAAGGCTGAGCAGGAGATCATCCATGCTCACGGGGGCGGCTTGTAACGCTATAAAAAATTCCCCCATCGTCCCTTCAGGAAGGTATATACCGTTGCCAGCCGAAACCCAATCTAAGGGGATTTGAGCCGTGATTCCAAACGAATTTTCTGTTGTTTCTGCAAGGGTGACGTTCTCAAAATCATAACTTGCAGGCGGGGCATCTTGTGCCATCACAGGTAACGTGAGGCCGAACAGTAATACACCTACACCAAGCGTCTGTTTCAACATATAAACTCCATTCTGATTGAACATCCTTCAATTTAAGGTTCATGCGTCAGGCTACATATTATTAGATATTTGTCTAAATATCTAATTTACGAATTCTACTATAAGCCATCTTATAAAAAAATCACCCTCTAAATATTAGAGGGTGATCAAAAGTTGTTGTGTAAGCTGATGACTGTGAAGGTTTTTCAGCGCTTAAAAATAAGTTTTGAAATCAAATTTTCGCGTTACGTCTTGAAGTATCTATTTTTAACGCCCCGAATTTTACGATATGTTTTCAGCATCCATCTTTCTTTTGGGGTCAGGGCTTCATACTGTGATGAGACAGTTTGCGCCACCTCGATCTGTTCGACTAACTTATGAACCAACCTGCTCACAGCCCGAAAATGCGTTTCTTCTGTCCTGTTCGGTTTCTGTAGAATCATGATAAATTCGTTATCCACTTCTTGCTGTAAGGTCGCAAAGTCCAGCACGTCTAGGTCGATTCCTAACTCTGCCCGCATCAACAGGATATGCGCTAAGAAATCTTTGGCCGTCCACGCGTGGAAATGGATGCTGTAATTTTGTGTCATCAAGTCTTTGATTTGATAGTCTACGTTGGCCTCATCCAACGTTGTATTTGGGTGGAAATATTTATTCCCATCCCGTACCCATTCCCCATAATGTTGCTGTCGGTTTTGCGAAGCACCGTTGCGATATTCATCAGCTAAATGTTCAAATGAAACGGGTTCGCGGTACAAATCAAACGTGGCGCGTTTATCCGGCACCGCCATATAAAGGATGCCGTTCGGTTTTAAGACCCGCTGAAACTCATGAATCACCCGAAATACATTTTCGGCATGTTCAATCGTGTGGTTGGTGATGATGAAGTCCAGCGCATTATCTACAAAGGGTAATGCCCCGTAGTCAGAAACACAGGCGAGTTCGACAAACCGAACATGATCAAACTCAGGGTAATGCGTGCGCAAAGCGGGGTTATCCAAATGGTCGGTGTAATAGATTTGTTCGACCGTCGTCGGTAAAGGAAGGGGCTGACAGAGCGCGCCAATTTCAAGACCTGTGCCTGACAAATAGCGTGACATTTGGATACGCTTGTAACTGCTCGGAAAAAATTGTTCTCTATTTTTCATGAGTTTCCTTTTCTGACACCCCTATCAGCGCAAAAACATCATCCCATACATCATTTCTTTAATTTCTGTCCCCAACTTCTCAAACGGCGCAGGGTTTCGATGATTTTTTCTTCGCGCTTGGTCATCGTCAGGCGCACACTGTATTGAACGCGCTCGGTATTCTCCAACATTTGAATGGCGAGTTCTTTCATATCAAGAAGCTGCCAATCCAGCGTGTCGTGATGTGCTTTCCTCAACACCACAATGAATTCATTATCCGCATTGATTTGGATCGTCACCAAGTCGATGAGTTGTAATTGAATCCCTAACTCTGAACGCATCTGCAGCATGTGACGCATAAACTGCGAGGCTTGCCACGTATGAAAGTGAATACTGTAATTCTGTGCCATCAAGTCTTTGACTTGGGCTTCAGCCGTAGTTTCATCTAAAACAGCGCCGTTATTAAAATATCTGTGGATGCCATGCACCCATTCACGATAATGAGTTTCACGGTTTTGAAGGGCGCCGTTGTGATATTCATCGGCTAAATGTTCAAATGAAACGGATTCGCGGTACAAATCAAACGTGGATCGTTTATCCGGCACCGCCATATAAAGGATGCCGTTCGGTTTTAAGACGCGCTGAAACTCATGGATCACCCGAAACACATTTTCGGCATGTTCAATCGTGTGGTTGGTGATGATGAAGTCAAGGGTATTATCGGCAAACGGTAGGCCGTGATAGTCTGAGACAAAATCTAAGTTCACAAACTGGGATTTAGGTATCTCTTTATAGTGAATGGCGAGGTCGTCATTGTCAAAGTGGTCGGTATAAAAACAATGCGTCACAGTCGCTGGCAGGGTCAACGGTTGTGAAAGCGCCCCTATTTCTAGGCCTACACCCTGCAAATAACGCGCTAACTGAACTCGTTTCTCTGTAGAGGGAATACGTTTACCCATTGAATGATCACTTTGACCCCATATTTAAATACAAGCGCATAGCTTATAGCACATCCTGTATGGCTTCAACCCGTAGGCTCATGAAAACCTGATTGTACAAATCAGTGGTGATGCAAAGATTCTTGGGTTAATATCTCTCACCTTAGTCAATAAGGTTATTTGATCTCAAGTTATCCTTAAAATATAAATTGATGCCTTTCAAAACATATGGACATTTTAAGAAGCATCGGCATTACTGAACCTGTTATTCAATTTATGCTCGTGAATGGTCTGTTAGGGTTGAGCATTTATTTAACCCTCTATACGGGCATGTTCTCATTAGCCAATGCAGGGTTTCAAGCCATTGGCGCTTTCACGGCGGTCATTCTCACCCAAAAGCTCGATCAACCATTATTGGTGGGTTTGATTGGCGGGATGTTGCTGAGCGGGATCATCGCTTTGCTCGTGGGTCTGCCAGTGCTTCGCCTGCGCGATATTTATCTGGCGATTGCGACAATTGGCTTCGGCGAAGTCGTGCGTATCCTCATCCTCAACTTTGACCCGTTGGTAAGCTCGATTGTAGGGGAACGTGTAGTCATCACAGAAGGCGCGTTGGGCATCAAACGGATACCCGTCCTGACGGAAACATGGATGCTCGTGCTGTTCATCGTGATCGCTGTTTACATCATCTTCCGTTTGCATCGTTCGCGCTTTGGTCGTGCGATGTCTGCCATTCGCCAAGATGAGCGCGTCGCCGCCAATATGGGCATCAACGTCGTGTATGTCAAGACAACCGTTTTTGTCCTCAGCGCAATGTTGGCCGCAGGCGCAGGGGGCATGAGCGGACACCTAACGCGCATCATCAGCCCTAGCAGTTTTGATTTTGACCAAGCGGTGAATATCTTAGCCTTCGCTGTCTTAGGCGGAACCTCTACCTTGATTGGGCCGATTGTTGGGGGCATCGTGCTCACGGGGCTTCCCGAAGTACTGCGCTTCGCCAACGAATATCGCGGAATCATCAACGGCGCGATCTTGTTATTGGTGATCGTGTATTTACCCGGTGGGTTGGTCAACCCTGCGGGCTGGTCACGTTTATTCAGGCGACTGCGCAAAATCCCTGAACCCGCTGCCCCTTCACAGCCCACGAATGGACAGGCTTAGCTTCATTATGTTGACACTCAACCAAGTCTCACGCACATTCGGCGGGTTGCAAGCCCTAAACCAAGTCACGTTGACCGTTCCGCAGGGCAAGGTCGTCGGTCTTATTGGCCCGAACGGTGCGGGTAAAACTACCCTCATCAATAACATTAGTGGGTTAGACCACCCTACCAGCGGTACGATCCATTTTGAAGAAGTGAATATTTCGCGCACCGCGCCTCACAAAATCACCCAATTAGGGATCGCGCGTACCTATCAAAACATTCGACTTTTTGGCGAAATGACGGTGCTGGAAAACCTGCTCATCGGCCTTCACACGACAGGTCACCAGTCCGCCCTCAGCTCGATTTTTATGCTTCCGCAGTACCGCCACGAAGAAAAACGCTTGCACGAAAAAGCACACGAACTCTTAGAACGCTTCGCCCTCACCCATGTACAGAACACGCGGGCCGCTAACCTTCCGTATGGTGACCAGCGACGGTTAGAGATGGCGCGCGCATTAGCGACACGTCCGAAATTACTCTTGCTCGACGAACCGACTGCGGGCATGAACCCCGTTGAAACCCACCTCCTCGGCGAGCAAATTTTGCATCAAAAAACATCGGGGATGACGATCCTTGTGATCGAACATGATATGTCGCTCATCCATCAAGTATGTGATGAAGTCTACGTGTTAAGTTTCGGTCAAATTTTAGCGCATGGCACGCCGAATGAGATCAAAGCCAACCCACAAGTCATTGAAGCCTACTTAGGCGAAAGTGACGATCCCGATGATTCAGCGGTTGCAGCAGGATAAAGCAGAATTATGGCACTTTTAGAAGTCCGCAATCTTCACAGCAGTTATGGGGCAATCAAAGCCTTACGGGGCATCTCATTTGATGTTGATGATGGGCAAGTCGTCACCTTGATTGGCGCCAATGGCGCGGGAAAAAGCACGACGCTCAATTCCATCAGTGGGTTGATTAAACCTACACAGGGCAGTGTTGTCTTTAACGGGCAAAACATCACCAAGTGGCGGGCTGACCGCGTGACGGGCTTGCATTTGTTACAAGTCCCCGAAGGTCGGCAGGTGATCGCCACGATGAGCGTGTTAGAAAACCTGCTTTTAGGCGCTCACCTACGGCAAGATCACAACGCCATACAGACCGATCTTGAAAATATCTTTCGGCGTTTCACTCGTTTGGACGAAAGACGACATCAAAAAGCAGGGTCGCTCAGCGGTGGTGAACAACAGATGTTGGCCGTAGGTCGTGCGCTCATGGCACGCCCGCGCTTGCTCATGTTGGATGAACCGAGCATGGGGTTAGCGCCCTTACTCGTCAATGCGGTCTTTCAAATCATCGCTGAGATTAAAGAACAGGGGATTCCCATCCTCTTAGTGGAGCAAAACGCGCGCAAAGCCTTACAAATTGCAGATTATGCCTACGTCCTTGAGCGTGGTTCTGTCGCTCATGAAGGCGAAGCCTCGGTTTTAAGACGGGATGCGTCCATCATCCGCTCGTATCTTGGATAAGTCATGCTACTCCGTCAAATAGAATTGATGTCGATTCCCGCAAAGGAACATGGCTTTCCGTTTCAACTGCCTTTTGTGAAGGCATTTTCGACATTAGAGTTTACCTCCCCGATCACGTTCCTCGTCGGCGAAAACGGATCAGGCAAATCGACGTTTCTTGAAACCATCGCGTGTGCCAGCGGTTCGGTGACGATTGGCAGTCAAAGTGTTCTGCATGATCCTACGCTTGAAAATGTCCGCGCGTTGGCGAAATATGCCCGCCTCACATGGTCTAAACGCACGAAAAAAGGCTTCTTCATGCGGGCGGAAGACTTCTTTGGGTTTGCAAAATATATTGCCCAAGTGAAGGCAGAAATGAGCGCCGACCTGAGAGATGTCGATCATGAATATAAATCGCGTTCGGGTATGGCGAAGGCCCTAGCCAGTTTGCCCTACCGTAATGAGTTGGCAGCCCTTGAACAAGCATACGGTGGCGGGTTAGATGAAAACTCACACGGGGAAGGTTTTTTCAAACTTTTTAGAGCGCGGTTTAACGGCGAAGGGCTTTATTTAATCGACGAACCTGAAGCGGCACTTTCTCCCAACCGTCAACTCACGTTGTTGGTGATGCTCAGAATGATGATGAAACAAGGCGCGCAGTTTATCATCGCAACCCACTCGCCAATTTTGATGGCGTACCCCAACGCTACCATCCTCAGCTTTGATGGGGGGAATATTCAACCTGTCGATTACGAAACCCTTGAGCATGTCGTCGTCACGCGGAATTTTCTGGAGAACCCACAACGTTTTTTGGATGTCCTCTTTGACGATGAATGAGGTCGCCACTTCATCCAAGATTTTGATTCATGTATACTGCGGGGTGCATCGGGCTATCCCTAGACCATAAAAGTTTTCATGAATCCACTTCTTTTTCTACCCGTAATGATCGTCAGTTTTGCGACTTCTTTAGGCATGACCCCGCTGGCACGTGCGATTGCCCTTCGTATTGGCGTGGTGGATAAACCCAACCAAAGAAAAATCCATCAAGATCATAAACCGTTGATGGGTGGGTTGGCAGTGGTGGTCGCCGTCTCGCTCTCCTTATTGTTATTCAGCACGGATAGCAGTCTGCGAGAAATTCTGCTCATTTTATTGGGCGTGGTGCTTCTCGCCGTCACGGGTCTGCTCGACGACCGCTTTGATCTGAGCGCGAAACTGCGCTTAGGCGTTCAAGTCTTGGCCGCGTGTATTTTGATCCTCGCGGGAATCCGTATTCAACTGATAAACTTTCCCCTCATCAACGAGATCATCACGATTGTGTGGGTGGTCGCCCTCTGCAATGCGGTCAACTTTTTAGACAATATGGATGGGTTATCGTCAGGGTTGACGGCGATTGCAGCAACTTTTTTTATGCTCATCGGCCTCACAGAAGGGTTACCGCTGGTTAGCATGTTGGCGGGTGCACTGATGGGCGCAACACTGGGATTTTGGATTTATAACTTCAACCCATCCAGCATTTTTATTGGCGACATGGGCACTTTAGTGATGGGGTATATCCTCGCCACGTTAGGGATTAAGTTAGAATTTGGTTCACAACCGCTCAGCATCACATGGATGGTGCCCCTGTTTGTGTTAGCACTGCCCATTTTTGACATCGTTTTAGTGGTGTTCACACGCATCAGCGAAGGCCGATCTCCCGGACAGGCAGGAAAAGATCATACCTCGCATCGCTTGATGAGCTTGGGACTAAGTCAACGTAAAACCACGATCATCTTGTATTTATTTTGTATCTTAAATGGGGTGATCGCGTTCTTCATCAGCACGATTCCCGCAAATAACGCGCTTCTTCTTGGCATGATCGGCTTGGCATCACTTGCAGTTTTATTCGTTGTCATGATAGGGTTACGCAAACGTTATCAACTCTCCACGCAATAACAATCTTCAAACAATGAATTGATTGAAAATCAATAATTAATTACAATTAATATTAACATCAATTCAGAATAAATGCCCTAAATCAATAATTAATGAAAATTACGAAGAATTCACAAAATTGATGAATTTTCAAGGCCTAACCCTATTGCCTAAGTAATTAATCTTATGCTAATCTTTGAGATAGGTTAGTAAATAGTATGTAAATTCTAAAACTTGTCATAGCTTGTTTTCTAAGGCACACAATTCTCTAACACTTTTTTATAAACTGCGCTGAAGTTGTTCGTGTTGAAGGAGCCATCGATGAACCCATATGCACTTCCTGCCCTTTCAGAGACAGCCATTAAAATCCTCTCTCACTTCAAAATGACAAGTTACGAAACTGGTTACACGCCTTCTCAATTAGCTACAGCTTTAGCTTTAGAGGAAAGAAATAGTCCGATTCCTCTTGCCATAAACGAGTTGAAACAACGTCACTTGGTAGAATCTGCAGATCGTAATTATATTAAGCTTACGAACAAAGGGATTTCAGAATCGAAAAAACTGAACCAAAACATTAAATCTTCAAACCCACCGAAATCAGCTGCCCATGCAGTAGAAAATACTGAAACAAATAAGCCTGCGGTTGAAATTATTCATATTCCTCAACCCCCAGCCAAGTCATTAGACCCCTACCCTAAGGCTGATGAACACCCCATGCGCAACGGCTACCCAACCAAAGAATCGGAAAACGAGATGGTTTTATTTGTTCTGGTACTAGAGCATGAACCAGCAACTCTGCCGATCCCACTCTTTAACCGCGATGTCTTGGGACGTAATGCCAACAAATGCACCATCTTGTTCAATGAGAAGCAAGATCGGTATGTGGAAGATGAACACTGCAAATTTGAGATTCGCGAGAATAAAAAGACGCGCCAAACCGAACTCTATGTGACCGTGTTGTCCGAAATCACAGGGATGTATATAGACCGTCGTTACAGACGAAAAGGGGAAACAGTTCTCCTTAAAGATGGTGTCCAAATCACGGTTGGGCAGAAGACACCCTTCATCGTCAGCCACATCCATCTGCTTAAATAGAGATCACACATTTTTAACGGGGCGCTGAGCGCCCCGTTATTATTTTCACCGTGTAATAAACTGATAAATCATCGTTTCGGCACGCTGCATGAGTGGCCGATACTGACTGTTGAGCATCCTCAGCATGGCAGGGGTCCACCGCTCAAACCGTAGTTCCATATTGCGCCATGGTTGATACAGCAAGATATACGGATATTCACCGCGCTGCATCGCTTGTATGAACGGGGTTTCATCCCACACATTGGCTTGCGCCAGTTGGCTCATCTCAAACGGCTGTAACAAGATCGGTCGTCCGCTCAAAACCAACATGCCCATGTATTCGTCAGCCAAAACAGGTTGATTCAACGTCTGCAGTTCTGCATACAGCTCATCCTGCTGGGTGCGTTGATCAAACCGTTCGCGCAATATCGCGGCATACTTCCCTGCGGATAGTTCATAGGACGCGGTGATTTGTAAAACCAGCACCGCCATCAACGCGACTTGCAACGGCGGGAATTTGCGGGCGGCGGCAATCAACACCCCCGCAATAATGCAAAATGCCGCGCAAAGTTCATATAGGTAATTGATGTCCGAACCTACTTTGGCGATGGTGGTAAAAATCGCGATGCTCCCTAGAACATAAAACGTGACAAACCACCATGCCTTACGATGCGGTTTTGGCGCGGGAATCAGCCATCCCAACAAGATCATCAAGACGACAGCGCCTAAAAACAGCGGAAAATTCCGGATAACTTCGATAGCGTAGATTTCAAAGATCGTCGGGTTGATGGTATTCACATTCGCTGTGACGATATGAAAGAAAATACCGCCTTCGGTCGTGACGAGCAGAATAGCAAAAATCCCCAACACCATCACACTCACCCACAGCGTGAGGATGACCGCGCTGTAGCGCTCACGGTTTCCCCACAAATAAGCGAAACAAGCCATCGGCGCGGCGAGCAAAAAGGTTTGACGTGTAAAGGCCGACGCCGTCAAAAAGAGCGCCCCCACAAACAGGCTGGAGCGCGATTTTGGAAAGGTCAGCACAAACCACACGCCGACCAAGCTGAGCGCCAAGGCGAACGTATCAATCCGCGCCAGCGCTGACCAGTGGAAAAAATAGGTGATGGTAGGCAGCGTCACGGCGGTGACCACAGCCCCCACCCAATGTCGTCCCAATGTCCAGACGATCAATCCGCTGAAAAGCGCACATATCACAAGGCTGACGAGCGAGATCAAGCGACCATACCAAAATGCAGGGCCGAGGCTGTTTACAAACAAACTTTGCGCAAAAACGAACAGCGGTGGGTAGTTGGTGATGGTATAAGGCGGAACTGTTAAATCCGCCGGGTAGATGTTTTGTCCCTGCGCAAGCCGAACCGCTTGATCCAGCAACGGCCCTTCGCCATAGTTGATGTTATACGGATGTTCCAACGCCGATTGTGCTTGTTCAATCAACAATTGATAAGCGGGGACAGCGCTGTAGATCACATACCCCACGCCGATCAGAGAAATCACCCAACCGATGAGCCGTAAGCCAAACCACAAGCGGGTATTCATACGCAGTTGTTGATAAAAAGAGGGGGATGATACGTGCTGATTTTCGGTCATCGCTGGTCATTCTTGCAGATAGTCAAAACGGTCACAAGCATAACAGCATCTCTAGCGACTGTCCAAGCAGTGGCTCATGCCACCTATCACCACAGAGTTGACGAGTATGCGGACAACTCCTACAATACAGAGATCAATTACATAGTCCATCAGCAATGACAAGGACAAGTAAGGTAATTATCGGCAGTACAGAGAGTAGCATAAGCTGAGAAGCTACCTGCGCGAATTTCCTGAATGGCCCTTCGAGCTGTGCCGCGAAAACATTTTTTCTGTGAGTAGCCTGCACCGGAACAGCCCCCGTTATAGGGCAAAGATGATTCATCGCTGACAAGCTGAGTCATTGATAGAGAGAAGTCTTTCCTTTGAGGGAAGGCTTAACTAGGGTGGTATCGCGGGCATATCCAACGCTCGTCCCTTAACACGTTTATGACGTAGGGGGCGGGCGTTTTTATTTCCGTCTCCTCCACACTGTCTAGGATAATAGAGAACATGACCCAACAAAAGAAACGTATTTTGACCGGTGACCGTCCTACGGGGAAACTGCACTTAGGGCATTATGTCGGGACGTTGCAAAACCGCGTTCGACTTCAAGACGAATACGATTGTTTTTTCATCGTTGCCGACTTACATACCCTCACCACCAAACCTGAAAAAGCGCACCTTGAACTGCTGGAAGAAAATATTCACAGCATCGTGCTGGACTATCTGAGCGCGGGCATTGACCCTGAAAAATGCTCTATTTTCTTGCAAAGCGCGGTCACTGGGACCTACGAACTCAACCTGTATTTTGAGATGTTGACGACGGTGAACCGCCTCGAACGGGTTCCCAGCCTGAAAGAAATGGCACACGCCGCCAATATGGATGAAGCGATGCCCTTCGGGTTATTGGGCTACCCTGTTCTGCAAGCCGCCGACATTCTTTTGCCTCGCGCACATCTTGTCCCTGTAGGGAAAGATAACGAATCGCACATTGAAGTCACGCGCGAGTTAGCCCGCCGTTTCAACTACCTGTATGGCGAAGTGTTCCCCATTCCCGACGTGCTGATTGGAGATGTCCCGTCGCTCATCGGCATTGATGGGCAAGCCAAGATGAGCAAGTCGCTGAATAATGCGATCTTCCTCAGCGACACAGAAGCCGACGTCAACCAAAAGGTGCGCGGGATGTTCACCGACCCCAACCGCGTCCGCGCTGACATCCCGGGTCGTGTGGAAGGCAACCCCGTCTTTATTTATCACGACGCCTTTAACCCCAACGTCGATGAAGTGAATGACCTCAAAGAACGTTACCTTTTGGGTACAGTAGGCGACGTCGAAGTGAAGAAGAAGCTCGCCGTCGCCATCAACAACTTCTTAGAGCCGATGCGTGAACGGCGTGCCAAGTACGAGAACAACCCCAACTTGGTAAAAGATGTCCTCCTCAGCGGGACGGACAACGCTAACAAAGAAGCGAATGAAACCTTAAAACTGGTTCGTGATGCGATGGGGATGTATCGCTTGTCTTAGTCAAAAAGAACCTCACCCAGTAAATTTGGGTGAGGTTCTTCAATATTATCTATATCAATCGCAATTATGCGGATGGCGTTCTAGGGCGTTTAAAAGCGCAAAGATATTGGTTTGTCCATGTATTCCACCGGAGCCGTTATCGCCTACTAAGATATCCCCTTTAGACCCTTGCTTCACTGGCTCCATGCGAACCAGTTCCCAGCCTTCAGCGCCTAACGCATTTAAACGTGGGATCAGCGCTTCAACCGTATAACGCGGAATACCGGATTTCCAATCGCGCATGTGCATCAGAAAATCCATCTCGCGTTCAGCATCGGCTTCTAGGACAAGCGTTAAATATTCCCACTGTATCATGTTGATCATCCTTTCTTCGATATCTTATTTAAAGTGATGGTTGATACATCACAGCATCGCACAATAAATAAGAGGCTCGCGTGAATATCCTCAAGATATACCAATAAATTTATGGGGAGGCGGGCGCTTTAGGGCGTTTAAACGCACAAAAATATTGTTTTGCCCACGAATAGCCCGCGCTATCGCTGATCATAATATCGCCTTTTTCCCCTTGCTTGACCGCTTCAATCCGAATCAGTTCCCAACCGTCTTCGCCCAAAGCGTTCAAACGCGGGATCAACGATTCGACTGCATAACGCGGAACGCCGGATTTCCAATCGCGAAATTCTAAAAGAAAATCCATCTCGCGTTCAGCATCGGCTTCTAGGACAAGGATTAAGTATTCCCACTTCATGAGCTTGTCATCCTTTGGTTAGAAAATGTTCGTGTTCCTTTTTTCTACGCAAAAAAGATGACTTTGTTGCAAATGGGGTTTAACCATCGACCACATTAGACGGCAAATAAATGATCTGTCCTGAGAAAATCGCATCCGGATTTTCTAAGCAGTTTTGGGTTTGCAAATCAGTGATGGTTGTGCCTGTCGCTTCGGCTAAAAGACCGAGGCTATCGCCTGCGGCAATCGTGTATTCAAACCACCCCGGCGGAATCGGGCATCCACTTTGTGGGTTTGTCCCGCCAGTCGCGCCTGTATCAAAGGACGTCGCGAGCGTTGCTTGAGGGGTCAAATTTGTCTCAGGAATAATCAACGGAATCTGTTCCTGTTGAAAAACCACTGTCGGCTGTGGAGTGGGTGTCATCGGGACGTTGGACAAGTTACACGCGGTAATCATCAAAATCCCCGACAAGAATAACAGCATATTTTTTAAACGGCGGTGTATCTGCATCATCTTTTGTCCTTTCAAAATGATGAGCATGTCACAAAATTAACAGACAGGTCTGTCATTATCTTGTATTACAACCCGTTTAGCTAAATTTTAGATGAGACGTACCGCAAAATATGCGCACTTAAAATGGCTCTGCATGGATCGTGATGCGCGTAAACTGGCTAAATTGAGTGCGCAGTTGGGTTTCCGCATCTTCGGCTAAAGTATGCGCCTCTTCAATAGAGATTTGTGCGGGCAAAGCCGCATGAATCGACAGGTTACAGCCTTCATCAAATACGGTCGTGTGCAGGTCGTGCCAGCGCGCTTGAGGAAAACGCGCTTGTAAAAAGTCCATCACCTCTTTTTGTAAATCCGTCGGGTTGATGACGCTGGCAACATGGGGCGAAACGATCTGCATTTCAGGTTCGATATGCGTGACAATTTTCTTGATTTGCGGGACTTCCGCTTTAATACGGCGTTCTAAATCACTCACTTGCTGATGCGCACGCTCAAGGGTTAAACCCCGCGCAACCTCAACATGAAGCTCCATCCATTCACCCTCATCATCTTTGAAGACCTGTACTTCATGGGTGGAGAGACCTAAAGCATCGCCATGTGAACGCGCGATCTGCGCATAGTTTTGTTCCACGTCTTCGTTAGGCAGGAATTTGACAGCGACTTCGCTCACCCCCTCAAGTTGATTAAAAAGTACATCTCTGACTTCTTGCGCAACCACCGCATTTTGAGCCGTTGTGTTGTAGGGTGAAACCTGTACCTCAATGTCAATAAAAGCATCGTCGGTGGTACCGCGACTTCGCGCCCGAAAAACAGAATCCACCGATGGGACAGAACGGGCAATCGCTTCGATCACTTGGGGTTCAAACGGCGCGGTATCGACCAAGACGCTTCCCGTTTGGTGAAGCACTTTCCACCCCGCGCGGACGATCATCACCACCACGATCAACGCTGCGACAGGGTCTGCCCATGTCCAGCCTAAAGACACCAACACTAAGCTGACCAACACAGAGAGTGTGACATATACATCGGCAGAGGTATTGGCGGCGTCGGCAATCAACACTTCAGATTGCAACGTTTCCCCTTGATGCCGTTCGTATCGACTGGTGAACAGGTTGACGACCAACGTGCCCAGCATCACAACGAAAGTTAAGATATCCACCTGCGGTGTTTCACCCGAAGCGAACCGTTCTAATGCGCTGGTGACAATTTCCCAAGCCGTGATGAACAATAAAATCCCGATGCCTAAAGCGGCGACGGTTTCAAAACGACCATGACCATACGGGTGATTTTCATCCGCTGGTTTTGACGCGATGCGATTTCCAACCAGACCGATCACGTTAGAAGCACCATCCATCAACGAATGAAACCCATCCGCCGTGATGGAGACCGCCCCCGTGACCGCGCCGATCAGCAATTTAGCGATTGCGACTGCAAAGTTAAGCCCCATCACGACGATCAATACACGTTGAACTTGGGCGCGTTTCTCCATCATGGGTTGTTCTCGATATTGGTTTAATAAACGATTCATTGCTAGAGTAAAGGATGAGGAAGGGTTTTGACAATCTAAAGTAAATAAATTCGATTCACCACGATCCATAATTTCGTACAGCAAAAATTCTATTGTTACGCATGGTAAATTTTATGATAAATGCCGCTACAACCGTTCTTGTTACAGGCGCGTCCAGTGGTATTGGACGCGTCACCGCCAAGTATTTACAAGAAGCTGGCTATCGTGTTTTTGGCACGAGTAGAAACCCCACCCAATCGCATCAAGAGGGTTTCCCCCTCATCCAACTGGATATCACTGACGCCGAATCGGTTGAGCGCTGCATCCAATATGTCTTAGACACCGTCGGAAGTATTGATGTTTTGGTCAATAACGCAGGCGTGGATATGGTGGGTGCGTTCGAAGAAAACACGCTAGAAGATGGGCGTTGGGTTTTTGAAACCAACTTTTTCGGCACCGCCAATATGATTCGGACCGTCTTGCCGTATATGCGCGCGCAGGGTCAAGGGCGCATCATCAATATCACCTCGGCGTTAGGGGTGGCCGCTTTCCCCTTCGAGTCGTATTACTGCTCCAGCAAATATGCGATTGAAGGGCTTACAGAAAGTATTCGCTACGAACTTTCACTATTCCCGAATATTCATATCTGTACCGTTCAGCCCGGTTTCTTTCAATCCGAGATGGTCAACCGTCAGCGTGAGCCTGCGCAAACACTCGCGGCATACGCGCCGATCCGTCAAAACGCGGTAGCGTATGGGAAGAAGTTTTCTCATGAAAGCCCAGACCCGCTTCCTGTCGCAAAAACCATCGAACGGATCATCCGCACAAAAACACCAAAGCGCAGTTACCCCGTCGGCATTGAAGCCCATCTTGCTCCACCCCTTGCACATGCCCTGCCTGAAAGTTGGATTATGAAAGCGGGGCGCTGGTTGTTAGGTGTGGATGACTGGCGAAAAGACATGCAAACTTTCGGCGTGAAAGCGGGTGGAGTTGGGCTTCTAGGGCTGATAATTTATCGGATATTCAAGCGAAATCGATAGATATTGTTGCATTATATTCGTCAAGGATTACAATTTGCTTTGTTAAGCCGTCTTGAAGAGTCTTTGAACCTTTTTGGAATCCTTTGTTTACTATACAAGAAGGGGAGAATTCAATTGCTTAACAGGTTCCGCTTCTATAAATTTTATTATTCTTAAGGAGCATTTCATGAAGAAGTCCCTGCGACTCGTGTCGATGGCATCCATCGCTGCGCTGGGTATTGGGATTGTGCCAGCATTTGCACAAGAAAACCCGAACCAGACCGTGAGTGACGAAGGTTGGATCACTTACGCTGCTGAAAGCTGTGATTATGGTGGCAACTTGCTATCCATCACTGCCATTGATGAGCACACTGTAGAAATTCAATTGTGCAATCCAGACCCAGCATTACCCTCCAAGTTGGCCTTCGGTGCGATGTCTATCTCACCCTCGGAATATTTGGAATCCACGGGTGGCGGCGGTCAATTGATCCAAAGCCCTGTGGGTACTGGCCCCTACCGCTTAGTGAGCTGGGAACAAGGTACAGAAATCGTCCTTGAACAAAATCCTGATTACTGGGGTGAATTCAACGGTGAACCGACCTTGATCTTCCGCTGGAACTCTGAAGCAGCCGCCCGCTTAGTTGAATTACAAGCAGGGACTGCCGATGGTATGGACAACCCAGCCCCTGGCGATTTTGAAGTCATCGCCAATGACCCGAACCTGAACTTGATCGAACGTCCGGGCACCAATGTCTTCTATGTAGGTATCAACAATACCGTTGCTCCATTTGATGATGTTCGCGTGCGCCAAGCCTTGGCTTATGCGATTGATCGTCAACGTATTGTGGACAACTTCTACCCCGCAGGTTCCATTACGGCAACCCAATTTATGCCGCCGGACATCTTCGGTTTCACCCCAGAAGTTGAAGCCTTCCCCTATGATCCTGATCAAGCACGCGCTTTACTTGAAGAAGCCGCCGCAGAATTAGGGTTCACACTGCCCATCGAAACCACATTGAGCTACCGCGATGTCGTGCGCAGCTACCTGCCTCAACCGGGCATCGTCGCGCAAGACTTGCAAGCGCAATTGGCTGAAGTTGGCATCAATGTCACCATCGACCTGCAAGAATCAGGGACATTCATTGATAACTCTGACGCGGGTCTTTTGAGCCTGCACTTGTTGGGCTGGGGTGCTGACTATCCTGATGCAACCAACTTCTTGGACTATCACTTCGGTGCAGGTTCAAGCGATCAATTCGGTACCAAATTCACAGAATTGACCGATGCGTTATCAGCTGGTGCAGCATTGGCTGACCCCGCAGAACGTTACCCCTACTACATTGAAGCCAACACCTTAATCCGTGATCTCGTCCCGATGATCCCGATTGCTCACGGTGGTTCTGGCGTCGCTTACACTGTTGACATTGAAGGCGCACACACTGGCCCCTTGGGCAACGAAGAATTCTCCGTCATGAGCGATCCTGATGATGATAACTTCGTTTGGATTCAAAACGGTGAACCCGCTGGTCTTTACTGCCCAGACGAATCCGACGGTGAAGCCCTCCGTGTCTGCTTGCAAGTCAACGAATCCTTGTTGGCTTACGAACTCGCCGGTACCGCTGTCGTTCCCGCATTGGCTGAAAGCTACGAAGCCAGTGAAGACCTCACGACATGGACATTCCACTTGCGTGAAGGTGTCACATTCCACGATGGTTCCGCTTTTGATGCAAACGATGTTGTCATGAGCTTAGCTGTACAATGGGATGCTGCCAATCCATTACACGTTGGCCGTGATGGTAGCTTCAGCTACTTCTCTGCCTTCTTCAATGGGTTCTTGAACACACCTGCTGAATAACAGCGCTTTTAGAAATGCAAAAGATAAGCACCTGCCTTATGAAGGCAGGTGCTTATCCTGACACTTCCTTCATTCTCAATTTAAACAAAGCTAAACTCTCATGGCCTCATTCATACTTCGGCGAGTGCTTTCCGCCATTCCTGTATTGTTAGGTATCCTCGCAGTTACATTTTTCATTGCCCGCGCCATCCCCGGTGACCCTTGTCGCGCAGTGTTGGGCGAACGTGCTACCGATGCAATTTGTGATGCGTACTTTATCCGCAACGGCTTAGATCAACCGGTTTTAGTGCAATTTGGCATTTATGTCTCGCGCATTGTGACGGGTGACTTTGAAAATTCGCTGCGTTTTGGACGGCCTGTAGGTGAATTGATGGCAGAAAGAATGCCTGTCACCATTGAGTTAGGGCTTTCCGCAATGCTCTTTGCAACCCTTGTCGGCATCCCACTAGGCATTATGTCGGCCTATTGGCGCAATTCCCCCTTAGATGTAGGCACGATGATCGGCGCGAATATTGGCGTATCGATGCCCGTGTTCTGGCTTGGCCTCATGCTGGCTTATATCTTTTCCGTGTTACTCAAAGATACACCGTTCGCACTTCCCCCTTCAGGACGGCTTCCCGCAGGGTTTCAATCCGTGCCGTTCTATGTTCAGTGGGGGATTGCCACCAGCGAACAAGCGGCTGGTGGACTGTTGATGTTTTTAGGACGTTTTAATCTTCTCAATGCGGTACTCACCCTCAATTGGGACCTTTTTGTCGCGGCGTTCCGCCATCTCGTCTTGCCCGCCGTCGCCGTCGGTACGATCCCGCTGGCGATCATTGCGCGGATGACCCGTTCCAGTGTTTTGGAAACGTTAAACCAAGATTATGTACGCACAGCCCGCGCCAAAGGGCTAAATGAATTTGTAGTGGTCATTAAACATGCTGTCCGAAATGCCTTACTGCCTATCGTCACGGTGATTGGTTTGAATTTTAGTCTGCTCGTCAGCGGTGCCGTGTTGACTGAAACGATTTTTGGTCTCACTGGGGTAGGACGCACGCTCGTAGAAAGTATTACCTCGCGCGATTATACGTTGATTCAAGGGTTCACCTTCGTGATCGCGGCATTATTCGTAATCATCAATCTCGTCGTTGATATTCTCTACGGCTACCTTGATCCACGCATCCGCATCAGCTAGGAAGAGACGATCTCACCATGACGACGAATTCAGTCACCACGATTCAAACACCTAATTCACCTGAAATTAAACGGGTTGGAAGCAGTATTTGGCGAGAAGGGCTTAAAAATTTGCGCCGCAGTCGGTCCGCAGTTGTCGGCATCGGCATCATTCTATTTATGGTTTTTATCGCGGTTGCAGCCCCCGTCATCTCTCCTTATAGCCCGATCCAATCCATGATTGGTCAGCCCGGCCACACCGGACAACTGCCCCGAAAACCGCCCTGTATCCATCTTTTAGGGTGTCCCGCAGAAGAACCAGAACATCTCATGGGGCTAGACTTAAACGCTCGCGATATGTTCAGCCGTGTATTATGGGGCGCACAAACTTCATTGGTTGTCGGCTTCTTCAGCGTCATTTTCTCGATCATCATCGGTGCCTTCATCGGGATGATTTCGGGCTACGCTGGCGGATGGATCGACAATATCATCATGCGTTTGATGGACGTGTTGATGGCCTTCCCTTCCCTGCTCCTCGCCATCGCGATTGTGACCGTGTTGGGGCCAGGTCTACAAAACGCGCTGATGGCGATTGCGATTGTCTCCATTCCAGTCTATGCGCGGCTTGCACGCGCCAGCGTCTTGTCTGTGAAAGAGTTGGAATTCATCACCGCCGAACGCGCTTTAGGGGCGAAGCCCTTAACGATTTTGTTCGGTCAAATTTTGCCCAATGCCCTCACCCCTCTGATCGTTCAAGGGACATTAGGGATCGGTGGCGCGGTCTTAGAAGCGGCGGCGCTCTCGTTCCTTGGCTTAGGGACACAACCCCCTACACCTGAATGGGGCGCGATTTTAAGTGAAGGTCGTAATTATGTATTTACGTCCCCGCACTTAGTCTTCTTCCCGGGCTTTGCGATTATGCTCACCGTATTAGGGTTTAATCTATTAGGGGACGGTCTGCGCGACGCATTAGACCCGCGCTTAAACCGTATTTAAGGGTGTTCGTTCACCCATCGAATTTATGAAACCTCACGCTTTGTGAGGTTTTGTTTTTTCATAACGTGGGGATTCGCTAACGTTCTTCTTCAAGCGGGGTATATAAATCTTGTAATCCATACTGGGCGATGATCTCTTGAAAACGTGCATGAATCTTCGCGATATACGTGAGGTTATCAGCAAGAGGGACGCGCATATCATAAGCGTCTTCGCCGTCTTTCGCATAATAACGGGGTTTCACACCCTGAATTTCAAAATCATATTTTTTATACAGGTTTTGGGCGACGGTATTGCTCACACGGACTTCCAACACGATATAATCTGAGTTCAGGACAATCGCTTTTTCAAGCATCCCCACCAACAAGATTTCGCCCCATCCCCGCCCGCGATAGTCTGGATGCGTGGCAATCGTGCTGATGTGCCCTTCGCCAGCAATACTCCATAAACCGCCATAGCCTACAATGTGACCGTTCGGTTCGTTCGGCGCGCTGAAACCGCGTCGTAATCGTCGCAAAAAAGAGCCTTTTTCCGCGTCTTCATCCCCTTGAACAACTTCCAGCACACACATATGACTGTAAGTTGATTCGGTGATCTCAAATGCGTAGGAACGCGCGGCCCAAGGTGGATTAAATGAAAGTTGATCAATTTCACCCACAGCAGGAATATCTACAACTTGCATACGCCGTAACACGAGGGTCATGGAGTTTCTTTATCTTTAGTCTTTAAATAAACAGGCATCACCTGCGCAGATGGGAATTTTTCTAAACGCGCTTCAGGCTCTATATCACGCACTTGACGTAACGCTTCTTCGGCTAAAAAGCCAGCGCGACGTAAGCCAAAAGCAGGCGGCGCAATCACGATAGATTTACCCTTTGCCTTTTCCGCTTTGATGGCATCAACAACATCTTCATTGATCTCACCTGAGATCATCGTCGTGCCTTCTATTTGCGCGAGCATCTCTGACCATTCCGAAAGCGCAGGTTCTGTTTTAGGCGACCACTGCCCTTTGCGTGTGAACTCAAAAGACTGCCAGATCACACGCCCGCGCCCTGCTTGGATCACGCCAATCAACTGCCGTGATAACGTAGGCTGAGCAACTGCCAGAATATCGAGCGACGACAGCGCGATCAAAGGTAGTTGGCGCGCGCTTGCAATCGCTTTGGCGAAAGACACGCCAACCCGTAACCCTGTATAAGAACCCGGGCCTGTACATACAGCGACTTCGGTTAAATCCGCGACTTCGATGCCCGCCTTGACAAAAAGTGCTTCCGTCTCTGAAGCGAGCGTGAGTGTATGATTATTTGGGCTGTACCATGACGATTCAGCCAGTATTTGTTTTCCATTGTGTAACGCAATACTGATGTATTGTGTTGCTGTATCAATTGCTAAAAGCATAGGTATGATTTTTCCAGTATCAAGTCATTATAAACCGAATGACACACCACGAAATTCCGATAATAAGTCTTCGTACCGTGAGCCTACCGCCTCAAACACAAAATTGCGACGTGTCACTTCTAAGATGCGAATCTCTATCCAGAGTCTTTCTTTTGGAAGTGCTGTTTGAATCACTTCCGGCCATTCAAAAATGACAGGCCCACGCTTGCTCAAGACATCCTCTAGGCCAATGCCTTCAGCATCATCTGCACTCTGCAAGCGATAACAATCCAAGTGAAACAAAATTTGTTTATCTTTTTTGCGGCGATGTTCATGAATCAAGTTAAACGTAGGACTGGTTACAGGGGTCAATGCTCCCCAGCCAATGCCGATGCCTGCTGAGAACACTGTCTTACCAGCGCCCATATCGCCAGAGAGACAAATAACATCCCCCGGCGTGAGTAAGGTCCCAAGACGTGTTCCTAAGCGATGCGTTTGTTCTGCGCTGTAACTGATGATATCCAATTCGCCTTCCCTAAGGATCGGCACACTCAACTCCCCACAGATCAATGACAAAATTCTTCAGCATTATACACTAAGCTCACACGCGCTTAGCGCTCCCTATTTAAAATAGCTTGAATGTCCTATGGGCATTTATTGAATGAAAATTCACTATAGAGTAACATCTGCTCATCTTCTTAACCCTGCATTGCAGAGCATCTTTTTAAGAAGATGTTTTCGCTCATTATCATTAAAAAGTCATTATCATATGGGACTGTTCACTAACTGGGGTATTCGACGGCGACTTTTTTTTATTGTATTCGCAATTGTTGGTTTAGGGATTGGTACCTCTCTAATTATTATTGCCAATGCAACAATCTCCACAATCACAGAACAAACACGCATCTCGCAACAAAGCCAAATTAATAGTATTTCCAGCGCGTTGAGCGGTCAGCTTGAAGGCGTAACCCGTGTGAATGACGCGCTTGCGGCCTATATTCAGGCATCGCCCCGTCAAAACATTGGCGTGCTTTGGGACACGGTGAATCAGTTTTTTGCGCAAACGCCGGGTGGGTTTACACGGGTGGGCTTTAACCGTGTGATGGATGAAACCCGCAACCGAACCTATCTTTTCCGCGAACCTACAGGCACCAATACCACGACCCCATTCACATTGATGTTTACGGAAAGTTATCCCAGTAACGGCTTAGAAGTCATGCAAAATGCCGTACAAAATGAAATCTACTGGGTTGGCCCGACCACAGGTTACTTTGCCCAAAACGATGATCGCATGATGATCGCCGCGCGTCGTTTTCCATGGAACGGGGCAGAGGGCCTCATCTGGGTGGAAGTGAGTACGCAGGCCATCCAAGATATTTTCACAAATTTATTAGAAACGGGCATCCTCAGCAGTAACAGCAACTATGTTTTGGTTTCGGGTACAGGTGAATATATCGCCTCTTACAGCCCGGGCGCATTAAGTCCTTTACGCACAACCCGTGTGAATGAAGATGCACTGGTCGAATTTTCACAACAGTTAAATGCGCTGACAAACCCCATCACACAACTAAGCACAACCCCCTTCTCTGAAGGGACAAGTGTATATGCCAGCAGCAGCCCTGTTTTTTATACCAATTGGAAAGTTTATTCTTTAACCCCCACCAGTTTGATCGACTCTACGATTGGTCAAAGTATCCTCAGCGCCATCTTCATCACCATTGGCGGGTTAGGCGTCTTGGGGATCACGCTCAGCCAATTTGTGAAGTCGAACGTGTCGCAACCGTTGGATGAACTCGCGTTAGCCGCGCAGGAAATCGGCTCGGGCGATATGCGCTATCAAATTCGCTATCGTCAACGTGGGGATGAAATCGGACGTTTGGCATACGCGCTGGAAGAAATGAAGAATAACATCGCGGACTCTTACGAATCCCTTTCGGTGTGGAGCCGTACCCTCGAAAACCGTGTGAAAGAGCGCACACACGAAGCGGAAACCGCCCGTGAAGAAGCACAAGAGAACGCGCAAATCGCCGCCGCCGCCGCGCAAGAACTCATGACGGTCTATGACTTTTCGCTGTTTGTATTGGGGGGTGTCAGCTTATCTCATGTGTTGGAACGGTTGATTGAACGTACTCCACACTTGGTACGGGCGGATTACTGCTCAGTATGGTTGCTCGAAAATGATGAGCAAACCCTGCGCCTTGCGGCATCAAGCACAGGGTTACAACATCTCAACCGTCGTATTGATATTCGCGATGGGTTAGGCGGTCATGTCGTCCGTACAGGACATTCTTTACGGGTGAGCGATTATCATGAGTGGGAAAAACGGTTGGGCTGGTTAGCTCCAACTATGCACCGTGCGCTGGCTGTCCCCTTCTTATATCAAGGCAAAACGATTGGTGCGCTGATCGCCGGACGCTCTGAAAATATGGTGGCCTTCGATCAAGGGGATGAGCATCTCTTGTCCCTCGTTGCAAACATTGTTTCGCCTATCGTGCGTAACGCCGAACTCTATGAAGAATTGGATGGAGCGTTCGCGAGAGCTGAAAGCGCGAACATGGTCAAGACACACTTCTTGGCGAGTGTGACCCATGAATTACGTACCCCGCTCAACCTCATCATCAACAACATGGACTTTATGCGCATCGGCATGTTTGGCGAGGTCAACGAAGAACAAGAATCGCGCCTGAACCAAACGATTCGTGGTGCGGAACACTTGCTGTATCTCATCAATGACTTGCTGGACGTGAGCAAGATCGAGGCGGGTGAAATGCAGTTGTTCATTCAAGAAACGGATATTTATCCCGTCCTTGAAGATGCGGTTGACAGCGTGATGCCCCTCGCCATCGAAAAACCGGATGTGAACTTCATCACCGAAATCACGCCCAACCTGCCGTTGGTGTGGATGGATGCAAGGCGGATTCGCCAAGTGATCACCAATCTGCTTTCCAACGCGGTCAAATTCACCCAAAAAGGTGAAGTGAAGATGACCGTTGAGATTTTTGATGACACCCTTTTGATCGCCGTCAGCGATACGGGGATTGGGATTCCGACAGAGGAAATGGCGCTCATCTTCGAGGCTTTTGAACGCTCTCAACGTGCGAAACAACTGGGCATTGAAGGGACGGGGTTAGGGTTATCGATCTCTCGCCACTTGGTCGAGGCACATGGCGGTAAAATGTGGCTCGATACTGAACTGGGTGCGGGCAGTACCTTCTTCTTCACCCTGCCCGTACATCACACATTTGCCAACACGGACGAAGTACAGGATGTCGTAGAAGTCACTCATAAGCCTGATGCCTGATGCTTCTACGTATGATTTGCATCTCTGTATCAGCACTGTCATAATAAAAGAACTCGCTCTCCTCTCCAATTTCTCTGGCGATAAATTGATTTAAGAGAAGCGAGTTCTATGGAGTGGAAGGTCACACCTCTCTCCCAAAAGGTGTGACCTTTACTGGTAATGACTACTTCAAATTGACCGCAGGGCGAATTTCTAAGCAAACTTGTTCCACCCGTTGCTTATAGCGTTTCTGCAAGCGGGTTCCAATCATAATCAATTGATCACCCAACCTCGCCATCACAGGGGCATAAAAAGCGACACGTCCACGTTCCCCACGTAACGCCGCTTCAACGATCTTGGCACGTTCAGCACGTTGCTGCACCTCTTTACGGCGCGCTTCACTCAAACGGATTTGTTGTTCTGGTTCCCAATTTAACATGATATTTTCCTCTGGCGATTTGATTCTGAATGCTGTTCTATGGACGGTACTGGATGAAAACATCATTGCTTGTTTTCAAAAAGAAACTTTCCGATATGGGCTTTACAAACGGGTCACAAGTTCTTGTAACGCTTGTAAAGTGTCGAACATTCGATCAGGATTTAAGCTGTAACACTTTGCAACATCCTTTCGCCGATCAAGTACAAATCCTGTTGCGACAAGTTGGCTGAGATGGCGAGACGCGCTCGACTGACTCAACCCTAATTTTTCAATAATGTCTTGCGCATACATTTCTTCGTTTTCTTTCAATAACTCTAAAATGCGCAAGCGCGTGTCGTCCGATAAAGCATGGAGTCGGGTCAATAATTCCGCACGGCTTAACGATGACTGCGATTGTGATGCCGTTCGAACACCGCTCGGTAACCTTGCGCCAAACGTGACAAATAACTGATTCCCAATATCAATTTGTGTCAAGTACGGCCCGATGTGTGGATGCGGTATAAATATAAATTCGTCAATCCCTTCCAAATTGTTCATTTTTCCTGTCATGTCACGTCCAGTGACCGCACGAATCAGTTCAATCGGCTCCATTGGGGGTAAATTGACTTCGCTAAACGCATTCACAGACTCTTGTAACTGCACTTCGTTACGCTGCCATTCTTCTTTCAAGTATTTCTCCCAAAATACCCGTGAAAAATGCGTCACATAATTTAACAGCGCAGTAGGTTCTAAAAGATATTGGTGCATCGCTTGCCAAAAACTGTCCGGCTTCTCGTTGAACTTCCCACAAATCACATTTTTGAAGGTGTTGACATCATTCAAGATGCCTTCCACCGTCAGCGGGCCTGTCACGTAGGGATAATGTTCCGGATACCTTGTCGCATACTGCGTAATATCGCTTAAAAACTTATCGCGATATTCTTCAGGTGCGATATTCTCGATGAATTGAATGTATTCTTCAAACGATCCTAACTGGCTGGTTTGGATCATTAAGAAGTCCCAAAATGGACTGAACACCTTCTCAACTTCAAGAAAATCGCGTTCTTCGGGCGTAAGTGCTTCCCATGTTTCGTTGACCCAAGCTCCTAAACCCGACAATCTTTCCACCTGATGCAACAAATTGATGCTTTCCAATGTGTTGATCACAGGGGCAACTTGAAAGGATGCCTTTACAAGTTGTGAAACGCGAATGTAGGAACGGTCTAACATCAAACACACCTTTGAACTCATAATTCATGCGAATAATGCGTTTATGCAAATATTTGCATAATTGAATTTTATGATAAAACGCGCTACAAAGTCAAGAGGTCAAAATGATTTTTATAGACTCTTTATAGAAGGCATCCCAACTTTTTCATCGTTGAGCAGGAAAACTGAGGAATACCCTTGATTTCATGGGGGTCAGCACATATACTATGCGCTACTTGGACAGTTAGCTCAGCTGGTAGAGCACTCCTTTGACGTGGGAGTGGTCAGAGGTTCGAGTCCTCTACTGTCCACAAACAAAAATCCGACTTGCCGTCGGATTTTTTTATTCCTCATGAAGTTGGCGGAAGACTTTCAGAATCCTCTCTGTAGGGATAGAGTGTGCCCTGTCCGCGTGGAACAACAATCATCATAATCCCGTTTCGGATAACGTCTACCTTGTCCCTACCCTACTTGTAAAAAAGAGAGAGTCTACTCTCCACACAAAAACACCCAAGCATGATGCTTGGGTGTTTTTTCTATTCAATATCCTGCCTGAGTTTAATGCCCTGCGTTATCTATCTCGCCATCGCTGTGGAAGATTGCGGGGTTTTCCTCGCCTTCCGCATACAGGTAACCTGCCAGCCCACGTTCAGTACGGCTTAAGGCATGATCGACCAAAATATAGCGTCCGGGTACATCAAGGCTGAACTCCACTACCGTCGCGCCACCCGGAGGCACAATCGTCGTTTGAACATCCGTCAAGGGCGGGCTGGTCAAGGATGCTTGATCGTAAACACGATCAAATATTTCGCCAATCACATGGAACGAGGAGATCGCATTCGGCCCGCCTACACCGAAGTAAATACGTACCGATTCGCCCACATTCGCACGCAGAGCATAGTCATCCAATGTGAGCGCACCTGCTGCGCCGTTAAAGACGTAGTATTCAGGTTGTTCGTCGAGCATGTCTGGATGGCTGAATGTTAAGTGTCCTTGGGTACCAAACGGCTGTTCCGTATAAATCTCACCCTGCATGATATAGAACTCGTTATCGACAGGGGGCAACCCACCTTCAGGCTCGACAAGGATCATGCCGTACATCCCGCTCGAAATGTGATGGCCAATGCTCACCGTCGCGCAGTGATACACATACAGCCCGGGCTGGAGCGCTTGGAAGCTGAACGAAGTCGTTTCACCCGGTAAGGTTTGGGTATATACAGCGCCACCGCCCGGCCCCGTCACGGCATGGAAGTCGACTGAGTGAGGCAACAGACTGCTCATCGCATTTTCTAAAGTGACGACGATGGTATCCCCCACGCGGGCACGGATCATCGGGCCGGGGACTTGACCGTTAAACGTCATATAGTGGAAGGTCGATCCATCCGCCAATTGACCAGAAACTTCTTCTGCGACGAGATCAACATGCAAGGTAGTCGGTTCACGGTCGCCAATCGGTTCGGGAAGGTCACTGGGATGACGAATGATCGAGACTGCATTTTCATCGGCGGGGGATGCGGTTGGGACAGGGTTCGCATGCACCATCACCGGCTCGGCAGGTGCGTCAGCGGATGATTCGCCCGTCACAAGCAACGTTCCGAACATGCCAACTGGTTGATGGCCGGGAATCGAACAGTAGTAGATGAATTCACCTGCGCGGTCTACCACAAACTCGACCACCGCTTGTTCTTCCAGCGCGATCAAGTCGGGCGTTGCGACGCCGAATTCATCAATGTACAGGTTATGGATCACAGGGTCGCCGTTGATCAGCGTGATGCGAACGGTATCGCCGACTTCAGCGGTCAACTGCGGGTTAATTTGGCCGTCAATATCCCCCCCCACGCCGATATAAGCCATCGCAGGGTTTTGACCCAAAATTGTTCTGAGGGTGTATTCAATAACACGGCTCTCTTCTTGAGCAGAAGCGACTGGCACAGTGCTTGCGATCAAGCTGTCTGGAGATACCCATGTAAATTGAATTGGCAGAATTGCCACAATGACAACAGCAAAAACTATTAATATTGCTGAAGCAAACCGAGGGTATGACATTACGTAGTTCCTCATTTCATCTGTCTAAAAATCAACTCAATTACTATGAGGATAAACAAGTCTTGTATGGTTGTATTTAAGCTAGCTTAAATGCAAATTTTTCTGATGAAGTTGATCTCAATCTCAAAGAAAATATCCTAGCGTATGGCTAGGGTATTTCTTCAATACAATATTGATCGACGTGATTTTTATTCCAGCTCAACCCAACGTGACCAATCCGCAGGGGTTCCGCGTTGATTGCGTAAACTGCCAGGTTGGGTTTCACGCGCATCAACTTCTGGAGAGGTGATAAAAATTGCACCCAGCAAGATTTCATGCGTAGAAATTTGCAAATACTCGAAAATTTCCTTACTGCGTAAAATCCCACCACTGCCCCAATAGGTATGTAAGCCACGCGCTTCAGAAGCCAGCAGTAAATTTTGAACGGCGGCAGACGCAGCTGCGATATGTTCCATGTTATTAATGGTCAGCTCTGGCATCCCTTCCACACTGGAAGGGTCGGGGAGCCATGTGGCTAAAATCAATGCGCTCGAACCCGCCAGCAGTTGAGGAATCTTCGAATCCCACGCGCGGGACCAAATCGAGTCGGGGAACTGTTCCGCCTGAACTTGAAGTTCATTCACCAATTGACAGCAAGCGGGTTTTTCCAAGACATGAAACCGCCAAGGCACAATAGATTGCATGGTTCCTTGTCGGTGCAGTTGTTTGTCGGCTAATTTATGAAAAGGTGCCCATCCTGCAAGTTCGATCAACGCTTGTAATGTGGTATGCAGGTTGGTTTGTAGGTCTTCGGGGAGTGGCGCGCAATCGTGCCGATCACGCAGCACCTTCGCGGTCTTCCGCTCACGAATCACATGATCAACAGCGGTGATGACATCCTCTTGAATCATGGGTTTTGGCGACTGTACCATATAGCGACTTCCTTATAAATCTCATTCACGAAGATCGTGAAAATTTTTGTGTGAGGGTAACGCAAACCCCAGCATCATAATGGTTGCGTCCCGTAATTTCCACGCAGGTGATTAAATTTTAAGTTCCGTTGGAGATGAAAAAGTATTCAGTCTGTGAACTTTTTGATCCGCACCGTTGCCCAAAATGATCCCCTAAAATATACCTCGTTGACAGCTAAAAAATGCTCGTTTCTCGAAAATTTGATCTATGAATTGGGTGTGTTTTGAGGTATCATTAATGGATATTCACCTTTCGAACTCATTCATCAAAAATCATTTCGTACTTTAGATAGTCCAGTATTCGTTTTAGATCAACGTGTAGGATTATGCCAGTCACGAAACATTCACTCTTTAGTGTTGATAGAGTGGAGACACTTGTCGTCTCTACCCAAAACTATCGCGCTAATCACATCTCATTCAATTACACCAACCCTACTCTCAAAGATCAACGTAAAACCGATCTTTCTTTGTGCATTCAGAAAGATTTGTGTTTTCGTTCCCCGTGTATTCCGCATGCCCCAAAAAGGAGAAACGCCACTCAAAACACTTTGGATCATATTCTTGTCGGGGGTTTGGCAAGAATCGATATCCGAAAGCGGTATTCTGTCCCTCAAACCTCATCCAAATTAGCCAACAGCCTGCTTGAATAACCGTATTTCATTTCAAGTATGGGATCAATTTCCACCCCATCTCAACTCTGTCAACTAACGCACTTAAGGATGAAACGTGACTCAAGAATATATTGAAATTCGTGGCGCTCGGGAAAACAATCTACGTGATGTCTCACTGCGTATTCCCAAACGGAAGATCACCATCTTCACTGGCGTTTCCGGTTCTGGTAAATCATCAATTGTCTTTGATACCATCGCAACTGAAGCTCAACGTTTATTGAACGAGAACTTCAGCATGTTCGTACGCAACTTCTTGCCTAAATACAGCCAACCTGATGCTGAATCCATTGAAAACTTGAGCATGGCCGTCGTCGTCGATCAAAAGCGATTGGGCGGCGGGTCACACTCCACTATGGGAACTATCACCGACATCTCACCTGTGATGCGTCTCTTATTCTCGCGCGTAGGGAAACCTTTTGTAGGATATTCCAACGCATTTTCTTTTAATGATCCCCAAGGCATGTGCCCCGAATGTAACGGGATTGGCCAAAAACTAGCGTTTAATACCGAAGGCTTCTTGGACATGGACAAGTCACTCAACGAAGGGGCGATCCAAGTTCCGATGTTTGTCGCATGGGAACGAGATAATTACCGTAGCAGCGGCTTCTTCGATAATGACAAGAAGTTATCAGACTACACAGCGGAAGAAATGGAACTGCTGTTGTATGGTAAAGACCTCAAATACCAAATCAAAATGAACGATAGCACGATGAACCTCACCTATTTGGGGATTTATGAGAAGTTAAACCGTTCTTACATCAAGCGTGATATCAAAACATTGTCAGAACGTACTCAAAAAGCCGTGATGCCCTATCTAACGATGCAAACCTGCCCGTTATGTCATGGTGCGCGGTTGAGCCAAGCGGCACTGAGCTGCAAGATTGGCGGATACAACATCGCTCAACTTTCTTCGATGGAAGTGTCTAAGTTGATTGATGTCTTAAAAACCATCAACGAACCCACCGCCGCGCCGATGATTGCCACGTTAACCGAACGCATCCAACACTTGATCGACATCGGCCTAGAATACTTGACCTTAGACCGCCCGACAGATACCTTGTCTGGGGGTGAATCTCAACGTGTGAAGATTGTGAAACACTTGACCAGCAGTTTGGTCGATGTCATGTACATCTTTGATGAACCCAGTGTCGGTCTGCACCCGCGTGACGTTCACCGCATGAACGACCTCTTACAAAAACTACGGGACAAAGGCAATACGGTCATCGTCGTTGAACATGATCCTGATGTGATTAAAGCAGCAGATCATATTGTTGATGTCGGCCCGCAGGCAGGACGCAAAGGTGGGGAAATTGTCTATGAAGGCAGTTTTGAAGGGTTGTTAGAATCCGAAACGCTTACGGGTCGATATATGAAACGTTCCCTGCCGATCAAAAGTAACTTCCGCACAATGAAAGGCAGTTTACCTGTGCGTAATGCGCAGGCCAACAACCTGCAAAACGTGAGTGTCGATATTCCAACAGGCGTGCTCACCGCCGTGACAGGGGTTGCAGGTTCGGGCAAAAGCTCGTTGATCCATCAAGAGTTTCTGCACCAACATCAAGACGCGATTGTGATCGACCAATCAGCAGTGGGGACATCTACGCGGTCGAACCCCGCCACGTATACAGGCATCATGGATGATGTGCGTAAGGCGTTCGCCAATGCTAATAAAGTCAGCCCTTCCCTATTCAGTTTCAACTCGAAAGGTGCTTGTGAGAACTGTCAGGGGTTAGGGGTCATCTATATCGAACTTGGGTTCATGGACGGGGTCAGAACGCCTTGCGAAATCTGCGGAGGAAAACGTTTCAAAGATGAAGTGCTCGAATATAAACTGAATGGCAAGTCGATCAGCGATGTGTTGATGATGACGGTTCAGCAAGCGTTGGAATTCTTCGAGATCAAAGAAATTGTCAAACGTTTACAGGCGTTAAGTGATGTGGGGTTAGATTATCTCACCCTCGGGCAACCTTTGAGCACGCTTTCCGGCGGGGAATGTCAGCGGATTAAACTGGCGAGTGAATTGCACAAAAAGGGCAGTATCTATGTGATGGACGAACCCACCACTGGCTTACATATGTCCGATATCAGTCATTTATTAGAGATCATGAACCGCTTGGTTGATGCCGGCAACACGGTGATTGTGATCGAACATAATCTGGATGTGATTCGTAATGCCGATTGGGTCATTGATCTCGGCCCTGAAGGCGGAAGCAAAGGCGGTCAGATCATGTTTGAAGGAACGCCGAAAGACCTTCTCAACGCCAAACAGTCGCTCACTAGCGCATACCTCTAAACCTTGATTCCTAAAAGAGTCACTCTAAGTTGAGTGACTCTTTTCGTTTGTCTATCGAAATCCAGTTTAACGGAAGCCGTTCCCCGGACGACGCACCAACACGGCACAGTTAATCTGTGGGCGCTGGCATTGAATCGCGCTACCCACGTCAATTTCTAAACTGCTCGGCACAGCGACATCCTCGGTTGGGGGAAGCTCGGTTGGTTCTACAACACGCTCTTGAGGCACAGCCGTTGCCTCTAAACTCACGGTTTCAACGTTGATCAGTTCCGTCGCTTCAGCAGGAACCCCTTCACTCAATATCGAGACAGCGATTGTCGGCTCAGCAAACACAGGGGTGGGGCGCGCAGGGTCTTCAACAGTCGGCGTTAGCGTCACCGGAACGACAATCACCGCCGTAGGTGCAGGGTCTTCAACAGTCGGTGTCAGCGTCACCAGAGGCGCAACTATCGCGGTAGGACGTGCAGGGTCTTCACCAGTCGGCGTCAAGGTCACTGGAGGCGCAACTATTGCGGTAGGACGTGCAGGGTCTTCACCAGTCGGCGTCAAGGTCACTGGAGGCACAATCACCGTAGTAGAGCGCGCGGTGTTTTCAACAGTCGGCGTCAACGTCACCGGAGGCGCAATTATCGCGGTAGGGCGTGTAGGGTCTTCACCAGTCGGCGTCAAGGTCACCGGAGGCGCAATCACCGTAGTAGGACGCGCAGTGTTTTCAACAGTCGGTGTCAAGGTCACTGGAGGCACAATCACCGTAGTAGGGCGCGCGGTGTTTTCAACAGTCGGTGTCAGGGTCACCGGAGGCGCAACTATCGCGGTAGGACGTGCAGGGTCTTCACCAGTCGGTGTCAGGGTCACCGCTACGACAGGAATTTCACCCACGATCACCGTGTTGCTCGTCCCATCCGTGAGGCCTTCCGGCACAGGCTGAACGCCTCCATCACCGACGACAGGAATTTCACCCACGATCACCGTATTGCTCGTCCCATCCGTGACGCCTTCCGGCACAGGCTGAACGCCTCCATCACCGACGACAGGAATTTCACCCACGGTCACCGTGTTGCTCGTCCCATCCGTGAGGCCTTCCGGCACAACATTCCCCACGATAGGAATACTATTTAGAATTTCTTCTGTCCCCACATTTGCTAATAAAGGGGTTGCAACAATCCCCGCGTCAGCAAGCGGTTGAAGCGTCGATGCATCCACCGTTTCGGGTTGGATTTCTGCTTCTCCACCAGTGGCGATGATCCCGCCTGTGTGTTCATACAACGCAAATTGACCGTCAGCCGTCACCGTTGCAACTGCATCAAGCGGTGACCATGTGCCATCAGGGTTTTGCTTAAACATGCTCAGCGGTGTGAAGGGTGCTACCGGACGGCGCAAGGGCACAATCACAGTCGCGCCCACGCCTTCGGGCAAGCCGACCAACTCAAGGATCGAACACCACCAAACATCTCCAAATTCAGCGGGCGGGTTGAAGTCTGCGGGAAGTATATTCGCCGTGACTGTGACAGGCTCAATGTGGGATGTAGAAGCCTGCACGCCTGTAAAACCAATTGGCGTGAAAGCTGACCCCGCAGGCACAAGGGCTTCCCCACTGCTCACCGTGGCGATAGAAAGTGGCGGAACCTCAAAAAAACTTTCGTGAAACTGAACGCCGTTTTCGTCTTGCCACTCGAGATAAAACTCAACTTCTTCACTGAGTGGTTGGGATAATAAAAATGAAAAGGTGTCTACCAACTGATCCCCGTTAATACGGGATGTTTGCCAGATCATGGTGATGGCGCGTTCACGGCTGACGCGCACAACATCAAACTGAATTTGGCGCGACACCAACATTTGATTCAACTGCGCGCTAGGTGGTAATGTGATTTCAGCGCTGACATTCCGTAAAACCATGTCTTCGGCGGGGCGGATGAAGGTTGCCGTATAACGCACGCCCGCAGGCAGAAGCGTCCCACGCAGAAAAATGTTCGGCGCAATTAGTTCTTGAGCTTGTGCATGGAGGCCACTGACCATAAAAACGACAGACATCACGAATATAAGAAGCCGAATAGGCCGCATCACATTATTCCTTAGTATGTTAGTATGAAGAAAATTCACCGTCCAACAGTCTGGATGAAGTTCTTTTTTTTGGCAAATTTGAAAGAAAAAGGCTGATCGTGTTAGGCGATCAGCCTCAAAATGCAGTCATGAAAACCAGTTAAACTTAGGGGTAATTTTCCAGCAATTCGATCATACACCCTAGCTTACGTTCACTGTCCATATAGGTGTACATTCCGCTACCGTCGGCATACAGGCCTTGCTGGATCACCTGTATATTATGGCGGGCTAAATACTCGACGGCTTTTTGGGTATCTTTCACTTGAAACGCGATGTGATGCGCGCCATTCCCACAGCGGGTTAAAAATTCGCGCCAGACGCTCGGTTTTTCGTCGGGTTGGATCAATTCAATCTGCACTTGTCCAAAGTCGAAAAATGCTAATTTTGCAATTGCTTCCGAAGGTTTACCGCGAAAAGTCGTTTTTGAGTCTGCATAGCCGCGGGTTTCGATAATAGGTGGGCGTGGCATATCAAAGAGTGTGCAGTAGTAATGAATCGCATGTTCAATATCGCGCACCACAATCCCTAATTGACAGATCGTGTTCGTGCCAATGCCAATTTCTTCTGAAGGATGTGGCACATGATAGGCGGGTGCGCCATCAAAATGTTCTGCTAATTCGAGCGCTACGCCAAGATGGGCTTCTGTATTGAAATAAGAATAAGTTCCCCGTTCACCGATAAATAAGCCTTGATGCGTTAATAAGTAATTACGTTTCTCTATAGAGGGAATCACCGCTTTTGTGTCGGGGACAAAAAAAGCCATGTGATGAATACCATCGTTCCGCTCGTCGAGGAAGTCTTTCCAAGCGCTCGGCGCATCAATCGGCTGCATGAGTTCAAATTCAATCGTATCTACGACGAACAAAGCCATTTTCCCGCGCGCGTTGGTTTCAATCCCATAATATAGAGCGTGCGCTTGCCCGGGGGCAGAGGTCATACGGATTTCGGGCAGAGGAAAGCCTAAAATGGTGTTGTACGCATCAGTAATTGCTTCAACATCCCGTACAATGAGGCCAATTTGAGCAATATTTCTATGGGTGATACCAGTTAGCATTATGTCAGTCCACTCATCATGGTCAAGTAAACGAAGTGATTAGCTACTATACCATGAAGATACGTAAGGCAAACTTGAGCCTTTAGCGTTCGCCGTTTTCCGCTTCGTGCGCCAATTTCAAAACTGTGTTCAACAAGACGTTTGCCCCATGAACGACATCTTCCCATTCGGTAAATTCACGCGGGTGATGCCCGACCCCGTTCACAGAGGGGATGAAGATCATCCCGCTAGGCATGAAACGGCCTAAAAATTGAGCGGCATGTCCGGCATAGCTGACCAGTGGCATGGTTTGGAGGCCGAGTGTTTCGGCGCTAGTTTCGATTGCAGACATAAAACCAGCTGACATATGGGCAGCTGGTAAGTGGGAAAATACTTCAGTGGTGAGGTCAAGATCGTAACTGACGGCACATTCACGCGCAATGCTGGTGACGGCCACTTGCATCTCATTCATCATCATTTCGTTGGCATGACGAAATTCTACTAAGAGGCGGGCGCGTTCGGGAATGATATTAAATGCGCCGGGCTTCACTTCAACGTCGCCACAGTTAAAAATACCATCGCCATACCGCGCGCGGATCAACTCGTGAGAGCGCACGATAAAATGCGCCGCGCCGAGCAAAGCGTCACGTCGCTTATACATATCGGTAGTGCCACTATTCCCCGCCCGTCCATCAAAAGTAAAGCGATGGGTACTGCGCCCTACGATGCCCGTCACCACGCCGACGGGAATTTCCGCGCGTTCTAAACGTGTCCCATGTTCAATATGAAGTTCTAAATACCCCACTAACGTGCTGACATCACGCTTTGCTTTAAAAACATCACGCGGGTTCATCCCCGCGCGTGTTAGTGAAGCCCGAAACGGGCCGTTATCCTGTTTTAAATCAGACATGTCATCCGCCGTAAGCGCGCCGACAAATGCCCGACTTCCAAAGAGTGCTTGCCAACAGCCCTCATCGTCGGTGAAGTTCACCAATTCCAGATGGAAAGGTAGAGCAATACGCTTTTCAGCAATCACACGCATACATTCCAGCGCGGCGCAAATACCTACCGAGCCGTCAAAACGACCGCCATTAGGGACAGAATCTAAGTGTGAACCGATGACCAAGGTTTTTGCATGCGGGTTTGGGGAATACAACACACCGCTCAGGTTGCCAGCGTCATCATCTTTGAGGGCGAAACCTGCTTTTTCAATGAGGTCGGCAAGCCAAGCGCGAGCTTGTAAATCTGCCGAAGAAAGTGCTAACCGATTGATTCCACCATCTGCTGTCCGACCAATAAGGGCCAATTGATCAAAGTCCGCTTGAAGGCGATCTGAGTTCACATGAAGCGGTATTTGCGACATAGTTTGTGCGTCATGAATGCGAAAGAAAGCATCCAAAATTCAACCTTCCCATACCTAACGACAACAGAAATGACTAACTTTTTATCCCTTTGACACAGAACCTCATGTCAAATTTTGTTTGCCTATTATAAAGCGGTTTTAAAGAAAACACCTACTTCACCTAACCAATTAAAGCACAGCCCTTCAAAAACAATCAACCTCATCTACAGAAACGCCCCTGTTGAATGAGGTTGATGAAACGCTCTGATTAAGCTGTTTCTTCAGGGGTTTCGTCAGAAGCTGGCTCGCTCACATCATCAATTTCTTGACAGTGATTGACCAGTTCGCCAATGCCTTGAATCGACACAGTGACAACATCCCCGCCTTTAAGATATATGGGTGGTGTGCGTCCACGCCCCACCCCTGCAGGCGTTCCTGTCAGGATGATGTCGCCGGGTTCCAGCGTGAACATGCGCGATACATACGCAATCAGATACGGGATTTTGAAGATCATGTCGCCTGTGTTGCCACTTTGCATCACTTCATCGTTGACTTTTGTCTCTACCGTCAGCGCGTGCGGGTCTTCGATCTCGTCGCGCGTGACGAGGACTGGCCCCAACGGACAGAAGGTGTCGAGGCTCTTGCCCCGCGTCCATTGAGAATCTTTCCCATGTTGCAAGTCGCGCGCGCTCACATCGTTGGCACAGGTATACCCAAACACATAATCATAGGCATTTTCTTCAGGAATATCTTTGCCTCTTTTGCCAATCACAACGGCGAGTTCTGCTTCCCAGTCCACAGCGTCGGTGATGGATTTACGCCATGTGATCGCCTCTTGTGTGCCGACGATAGCGCTAGAATATTTTGCAAAAATCAACGGTTCGGCGGGTGGTTCTTTCCCCGTTTCTTTTGCGTGATCCGCGTAATTCAAGCCGATCGCCACGATCTTACTAGGGATCAACGGCGGTTCTATCTTCACTTCTGCCAATGAGAAACGTTCATAGGTGCGGTTGCCCACAACCCCCCGACGAAGCAAACTGCGCATAGGGTCAGCCCATGCTAACGGTGCGACTTGATCGCCGATGATTTCACCCACTCGCGTTCGACCGCGATACGTAAATGTGACGAGTTTCATACCGTCATCCTTCATGTATAAAATTGACCTATTCAAGTTTTGATTTTACCTGTTACGGTTGGGGATTGCATATCCATTCACAGACGACCCCATCACCCCCTGCCAAAATCTTGTACAATAGTGTTTGTGATTTTTAGAGCAAGCGAGACGGCAGTGAAAAATTTACGCTGGATTGTGTTTCTTGGGGTTTCCTTCGTGATTATCGTCGCGGGTTTCAGCCTGCTCGATGTCAGTAACGCTGATACGGTCACTGCCAGTCCCGTTTTTTCAAACGTCCCGCTCTCCACCGTCGGCTTTGACCGCGCTATCGACCCGTATGATTGGCAGTTCCCAGAAGATTACGGCCCGCACCCCAACTTTCAAACCGAATGGTGGTATTACACAGGCAACCTTGCGACAGAAGAAGGACGACGCTTTGGCTACCAACTCACGGTCTTTCGGCGCGCCATTTTACCGATGAGCGAAAGCGCCGATTCAGAGTCGGAATGGCGTACCAATCAACTGTATATGGCGCACTTCACCCTCACCGATATCGAAGCGGGGCGCTTCTTCCACGATGAGCGTTTTAGTCGTGGGGGCGCAGATTTAGCGGGCGCGGAAAGCACACCCTATCATGTTTGGCTTGACAATTGGCAGATTATGGCGGTGGATGAAGATGCACTGTTCACGCAGATCAGCGCGCAGATGGAAGATGTCCACATCGACTTCATGCTAGAACAAGTCAAACCGCCTGCGCTTCAAGGCGTGAACGGACTCAGCGCTAAGAGTGAAGACCTAGGCAACGCCAGTTATTACTACACGCTATCGCGCCTCGTCACACAGGGGACGATCACAATTGGTGAGGAAAGTTTCCAAGTCAGCGGAACTTCGTGGAAAGATCACGAGTTCAGCACCAGCGCATTAGGGACAACCGCGCTGGGTTGGAATTGGTTCGGCTTGCAGTTTGACGATGGCCGTGAATTGATGGTCGGCCAAATCCGCCAAGTTGACGGCGCGATTGATCCGTATTTTGGGGGTCTGCTCATTGATGAAGACGGATCAACCGAATATCTGGATGCACAAGACTTCACCATCACCGCGCTGGATACATGGGACAGTCCACATTCAGAGGCCGTCTACCCTTCGGGTTGGGATATTCATGTGCAGTTGGAAAATGGCGATACGCTGGACTTCACCGCCACGCCCCAACTCATCGATCAAGAATTAGCGGGCGGGCTGATCACGTATTGGGAAGGGTCGGTTCGCTTGAGCGGTGATGTCACCGGCTACGGCTACACAGAGCTAACAGGCTATGCCGACTCGGTGACTGGACGCTTCTAAAACAAGCGCAACATATTCACTTGGCGCTGTAAGTATCCTCTTTCAAGACGATTTTTAGAGAGGCGAATCGCGTGTTGATAGGCATCAATCGCCGCTTCGCGCTGGTGTGTTTTGCGCAAAAATTCAGCGCATGCGATGTGATACGGCGCGTATTCAGCCAATGCTTCTTCTAGCGGAAGCAGTAAGTTGAGTCCTTCACTCGGCCCCCACATCATGCCCATCGCCACTGCATAATTGAGTTCTACAACAGGCGATGCGGTATAACGTCGTAACGCACCATACAACGCCGTGATTTGGGGCCAATCGGTTTCTTCGCTCGAACGTGCTTCAGCATGTAGGGCGCTAATCGCCGCTTGGATTTGATACGGCCCCGGGCGTCGAAGCGTTAAAGCTGTGTCGAGCAGCGCGATCCCCTCATCAATTTGATCACGATGCCACAAACTGCGATCTTGCGCTTCCAAAATCACCAGTTCACCGTCTGCATTGACGCGCGCATCACGGCGCGAATCGTGCAGTAACATCAAGGCCAGCAAGCCAGTTGTCTCTGCGATCAATGTGTTTTCAGGCGGTAGAAGCTCCAGCAAAATTCGACATAAGCGGATGGCTTCCGCGCATAACTCGCGATTCACCAGCAGGGTTTCACTCGTCGCGAAGTAGCCCTCATTAAAAATCAGATATAAAACGCTGTGTAATGCCTCGAGCCGTTCGCCTAACAACTCACGCGGGGGAATTCCATAAGGGATGTGCGCATCACGGATTTTATTTTTTGCGCGAACCAAGCGCTGTTGCATCGTACTCAACGGGACTAAAAACGCACGCGCAACCGCTTCTACGGAAAGACCGCCCAAAGTTTGTAAGGTCAAAGCCACCTGCGACTCGACAGAAAGCGCGGGGTGACAGCAAGTGAACATTAATTTCAGACGTTCGTCAGGAACTTCGTCCATCATCAGATCATCAAGTTCAGCGTCTGAGTCGGAAAGTTGTAAGTCCTCGAAGGAGTCGGGCAACACTTTTGCGCCACGTCGCAGTTGATCGATGGCACGCCGTTTCGCAACGGCCGTCAACCAAGCCACAGGGTTTTTGGGCATCCCCTGCTGAGGCCACTCTTCTAAAGCGATCAAAAATGCTTCTTGTAAGGCATCTTCAGCCAACACAAAATCGCCAAAATGGGTGATTAATGCCGCGAGAACACGTCCGTATTCTGTGCGAAACAGGTTTTCAATCACCCATGGTTGTGTTGTGGGCATGGTTCCCTTCATCCTTCGAGTTCCACTCACTCTCAAACGCGCTTAATCAAACTCTACAACGGGGCGAATTTCGACTTTTCCCTCTTTACCCACCGGAATTTTGGCCGCCCATTGGATGGCATCATCCAAATTATCCAGTTTCAAAATGTAAAATCCGCCTAAAATTTCGCGGGTTTCCGCAAATGGCCCATCACTGATGATGGGTTTTCCCGCATCCACTTGAACGGTCGTCGCTCGGTCTGTTGCGTACAGGGCTTCCCCAACTTTGTAGATGCCCGCCTCATAAACTTCTTTTGAAAACGCTGTATAGGCTTCCATCTCTTGTTGATAATCGGCGGGTGTCATCGAAGCGCGTTCAAGCGGGTTGGTGTAGATTAACAATGCGTACTTCATGAGAATGTCCTTTTCTATAATGAAATTTACGAAGATTGAAAAATCAACTTCAATCAACCTCTATGAAGATGTCGTTTGAACCCCATCAAAATCGACATATCGACATCTTACAGAAAAGGTTCTCATAATTAGAACTTATGATCTAATTATATACGATTATTGTTGTTCAGGCAAGTTTTTCCCTCGAAACACCGTCTGAATTTGAATTTCCTCTGGCAAAATGGGATCGTCGTTCGGGTAGAAACGTGTCTGATAGCGTTGAAGCGCGAAAAATATCAACAAGAAGATGAAGGTTGATGTCAGCGTGGCGAATTGGCTGAAATAGAAAGCCAATAGATTCACGATGGTCAACTGCATCATCAACGCCAAACGTCCCATGAACAGGCCATGTACATCCCGCCCCAATAACAACAGCCCACCCGCGATGAAAAATAAGAGGCCGGTCAACCCGGCCGTCACCAAGTCGATCAACAACCAAATCGTGTTGGCGCTTGAAGGGGTGATCTGTTCGCTGATGACAACTTCGACAAAATCTTTCATGAATGTGTTGTCAGACAGCACTAAGAACAAGACCAGCACGCCTAAAAGCCCACCAAAACTGCTGATGAAAAAGGCGATCATCAACACCCATTTGAGCAGGCGACGGGGAACCCAGCGCGCTTCCCAAACTTGCGCTTTAGACACAAGACGATGAATCCAAGACGGGGGCGCGAGTGGTGCCGCTTGAAGCGACTGCACCGTTTCTATCAACACTTCAGCGAGATGTTTTTCATGAGCGTTGATCATGGGGTCTTTCAGCGCCATATGTAATTGTTCTAAGGCTTGGTCACGCTGGGAAAGGATGAAGTCGTTGTCCACCCCATCTTTGATTTCGTCCAGCACCCAATACAGGGCGGCGCGGGTGTTACTGCTAGGATTACGCTGGCGAATGAGCAAGTAAATGAACACCGTGAACAGAAAGACGGCATAGATGATCGGCGCGGCCAGCGGGAAAAAATAATCGTTGTCGCGGGTGATGAATTTCCCCACTTCATCAATGAACAGCCCTACGCCCGCCCCGCCTAATAACGCCGAGATGGGCAAACCCCACGGGTTGGCATAGGTAATGAAAACACACAGCGCGATAAACAATAAAAGCCCGCCCCATAAAATATGAGCGATGTGTAATACCCCACCGCCAATTTGTGGATAGCCCGTGGCTTCTAAATAGACACGGGTTGCGACCACACTCACCGCAAAGCTGATGATCATCAGTAGCCAAAGCTGGGCAGCATTTAATCGTTGAACCGGATAGCTGTAATTCATTAATGACATTCCCTTATTGAAATAAAAACGAGCGAAAAACGTGAGTCTTAGCGCTCGTTAAAAAAATCCGCTTGATGTGAAATCTCGGCGTGTTTTTAGAAGAATAGCTTGGCGATCTTCAGAATCCCTTGACTCCACGGCACGCGATGCGAAACCCCAGACTGACCTTCAAACTGGCTTAGGTTTTGAAGATACCATTCGTAATTACGGACGAGCGCGTCTTTATTGGAATATTTCGGTGCGTAGCCCAACACTTTTTCCGCTTTTTCAATCGAAACGAATGAATCTTTGCTGGCGGTTTCATAGACCCATGCGTACAACGGCGAGAGCTTGAGCTTCTCTAAGACCTTCAACGCTAAGACGACAGGCCCAGCGGGTAAACCACGAATTTTCTTGCCGTAGCCCGCGTGATCTAGCACCGCTTGATAATCTTCTTTCATCGTGGTGAATTCTTTCGCGCCGATGTTAAAGGTATCATTCACAATCGTTTTGTCGAGCGTGCACGTCAAATAGATCGCATCGCACAAATCTTCGACATCCAACAGTTGATAGCGGTTCTTGCCACTGCCGATCATCGGGAAACCGCGCTTGTCTTTCGCCCAGTCATAAAACAGCGCAAAAACGCCGAGACGTTCTGGCCCAATGAATGACTTCGGGCGGATGATGGGCACACACATGCCTTTTTCACGGAACGATTCGCAGACTTTTTCCGCGTCGATTTTTGCGCGTCCATACGGGCCAACGCCCACCAAGTTATCGGTTTCATAAAGAGGGTGATGATCCGGCACGCCATAGACAGCCGTCGAAGAAACATGCACCACACGTTCTACCCCCGCCGCCAAAGCAGATTCTAAAATATTACGTGTCCCGTCCACGTCCGTAGACATGATGTCTTCTTCGGTGTATAACGGCAAAGCAGCGGCTGTATGAATCACAATATTCACGCCCGCCATCGCTTTATCTACGGCGGCACGATCGCGAATATCGCCTTTATGAATCACGACTTGATCCCGTTCGGGATAATCAAAATCCGCGATGTCTAAAGAAGCAACACGATGACCGCGCGCCAGCAGGTAACGCGCCATGTTAATGCCCAAAAAGCCCGCGCCACCTGTAATCAGATATGTTTTTTGTTCGCTCATGAAAACTCCACTATCAATGGGAAATGCTGAAAAAAATCAAGTTACGACTCAGTAACGGCCTGTTCGTGATATTTCACCCAGCCTGTGCCGTGATGTCCAAATTGGAACAACTCAGGGTGAATAATTTCGGCCAAAATCTCAAGGGATTCCGCTAAACGCGGCCCGGGTCGGTTAAAGTATTGGTTGCCATCAGTGATATACACTTGCCCTTCCCGTACAGCGCGTAAGGTATTCCAACCGGGAAGGCGCGTCATGGCGGTCATTTCTCGTAAAGAACGCTGAATATCAAACCCGCAGGGCATCACGATCAATCGGTCAGGATCATGCGCCCAAATATCATCCCATTCCAGCCAAGGGGAATGATGGCCTTCGCGCCCAAAGAGATTATATCCCCCTGCCATGTTCACAAGTTCCGGCACCCAATTGCCCGCCGCCATGAGTGGGTCAATCCATTCGATGGTTGCGACAGTTGGGCGATGCTCTAGCAAGGCCGTCTTTTCGGCGATGGCGTGCATCCGCGTTTGCAAACCCGTCACGGTTTGCAGGCCGATCTCGTGAACATTCAAAGCGTCTGCCACCCGCTGAATGTCGGCGTACACATCCGCCAGTGTATTCGGTTCTAAAGACACCACTCGGGTATCATCCAACAGACATTCTTGCACCACGCGCGTAACTTCTTCCAAGCTCACCGCACACACTTCACATTGTGCTTGGGTGATGACCACATCAGGTTTTAGATCGCGCAAGAGGTCAGAATCCACACGGTAGACCGACAGAGCATCTCGCAAAACATCTTTGACGCGCTCATCAATGCTACGGCTATCCCCGCTCAGGTCGATTTTAGGCTCTGTCAGGATGGGCAAATTCAACACGCTGGCGGGAAAATCACATTCGTGCGAACGGCCAACCAGTTGATCTGCAAAACCTAATGCCGCGACGATTTCAGTCGCGCTGGGGATGAGAGAGATGATCCGCGTCATTTATTGTCGCCTTTTTTATGTGCAGAGAGATAGACTTGTATTTGGGCCTGCAAACAGGATGGGCACAAGCAAGAAGCCGCGCCTTCAATGGGAAACGCATTCGGGAGCGTGAAACACCAACACGTTTCTTCACCTAACGCCACACGACACGCAAAAGTCACCCCACAACCATTACAGGTTTGTAGAGGGAATGATGCAGGCTGAGGCGAATTGCGTTGGCTATCCATCAATAAAAAGTTGAACTTATCATCTTATCTACCGTAGTTTAAACCTGTAGCCCTCGCAATAAAAGATGGTTTTGATCCCTAATTTTAGATTACCTCATGCCTTAGAGAAATTTTTAACAGGATTGAACAAAAAATAACTTATATAAACTGATAAAAAATAGGTTGATAGAGCATCACAGTCCATACACTTATGTGGTATGCTTGTTGATAATGTGGGGTAAGCAGATGTAAGAATCTATCTTTGTCCTTTCAAAATAGTTTTATTTCATCCTGCGAATGATGGAGTGACTTGCGTGTCGAATACACCGCTTCCGCCATCGGAAGACAGTCCAAATAACTTAAGTGCATTCGATGATTTCATAAACAATCAATTAGATTTGAGTGGGCTAAACAATAAGCCGACTTTGCCTAAACCGCCGCAATCCTCTTTTAGGGGCGCTTTTGGGGTACACCCTGAACGGGATAAAGACGATGATCATATCTTTTTTGGGACGGATTCAGCAAACCCGCAAGAAGAAGACCCAGAAGATTTCGACTTGCCCGACGAAAATTCTAAACCTCCTTCCCTGATGCGCCGTTTAGAACAACGCCATAACCATTATCCAAATTCCCCTTTCGGCAGTGAGCCGAACACCCACGAAGAAGAACCTATAGTATCAGGCGGGAGTGGACTCATCCTTACGAGTTCACGGGGAAATTGGGCGTTTAATCGGCATCTGCGTGCACAGTCACCTTTTAGATCGAGTTCGACGCCGTGGAAGACAGGTTTTATTTCGTTCGATACGGTGTTATGGGTTTATCAACGCCCCGGGTTGCCCAACGCGCAAAGATTCATCACCCGCTTCCAACTGGGGTGGAATCACCAAGTGCGCTATGTTGAGAATATCGAACCGGGCTGGACAGCAGTTGAGTTTCCACGTCTGAAAATTACAGGCTACATCCACAGCGACCAAGCCAATTTCTCTAACAGTCGTTTGAGCCATCTGTTTTTCCCTTTACTGCGCGAATGGGATAACCTATTCATCGTCCTAATCACGATTGCGATGACCGTGCTGATCTACCTTGCGCTCTCCAGTAATAAATCGATCAATGTAGAGACGCCCGCTGTGCAATGGGAAGCGACCATCACGGCACAGCAAGCCCGAATTTCAGAATTAGAGACGTTGTTGGCAAGTTCTACTGAGAAATAAATAAAGATATTGCTGAATTTTTAAAACACGACCTTGACACTCTTCGCGTCATCGTTAATACTTACGACGTTTCACGCCTCGGTAGCTCAGTTGGTAGAGCAACGCACTGAAAATGCGTGGGTCGCCAGTTCAAGTCTGGCCTGGGGCACAAAAAAGCTGACAAAATTTGTCAGCTTTTTTTATTTTTTCGCTACAAAACTCCAAGCGTGAAATATTAGACCGTTATACAATAAACTTCATAACGTCTCTTTATTGAGGGCAAGATCGATGTTTAAGAAATGTTTGTTCTTCATCGTGTGTCTCGTTCCCTTCATGCTTTCGATGCCCGTTGCAGCATCACCCCGTTTAGAAGCCCAAGCAGCAGGCACGATCACTTACGGTTCCAGCGTCACGAGCAATCTTTCCGCGGTGGCTCCATCTCAAGTGTATGCTTTTAATGGAAATGCGGGCGACCTTGTTCGCATCAAAGCCTTTTCAACGTCGGGCAATCTCGACCCGCAGTTAACCCTCGTCGATGCCACACAGCAACCACTCATCACCGTAGATGATGATGCCTTCAGCCTCAACCCCCTCGACGCGACCATCTCCACCTTTTTGCCAACGAGTGGCATTTATGGAATTGTGATCACCGCTGTGGACAACACAGAAGGCGCGTTCGCGCTGGTACTCCAAGGGCGTGCGCCTGTTCAAAGCAGTCAACTGCTCATGGACCAACCGATCACGGTCACCATCCCGCTCACGCCGAATCGTCAATATTTTAGTTTTGAGGCTAGCGCTTGTCCGGTCACGCTCACCGCGACCAACTTAACCGCGGGCTATCCGTATTCTTACCCGTATGTCGTCAAACTGCGTGACCAAACTGGCCATGTCTTAGATGAACTGCGAGGCGGTCGCCAACTGGAAGACCGTACAACCGTCACCCCAAACAGCGGGCGCTATGAAGTCGAAGTGACAGCCGACGCGCCGATCACCGAAGGCCAGCTTATCCTGACCATCACCTGTCAAGAAGATGCGCCGACCTGCGTTCTGCCCATCTTAGGCCCGCCAGTCCCAGCCACGCCTACCCCAACGCCCACACCCCCCGCAGGTCAAACTTTGCTGATCCAATCGGGCGGGACGTTGGCCTACAACACCAGCACGCCGGGCGCAGTTTTGCCCACAGCGCCGATGGTACAGTACACATTTAACGGCACCGTTGGCGACTTGATCGAAGTTGAAGTGATGAGCGTCAGCGCGGGGTATGATCCCAATGTGCTGGTGATGTCACCCTCGGGCCAGCCGGTTGGCGGTAATGACGATGACATCTACGGCATCACCGAAACCGATGCGGGCATGGGGTTCCTCGCCAAAGAAACAGGGATTTACTCGCTCTTTGTCAGTGGGGAAAATGGCAGTGGCGGAAGTTATCTCTTGCGCTTATTTGGGCGGGCGCCTGTATCCGCAATCGCGCTGGCGCCCGGAATCGCCGTGACGGTGGATGTCCCGCCGTTATCACCGACGGTTCCCCCGCCGAATGTTCCGCAGTTCTTCATGTTTGATGCGCTCGAGTGCCCTACAGCGCTGAACCTCCGTAACTTAACCAGTGACTTTCCCTTTGCGGTCATCGTCCGTGATGAAGAAGGGCATGTGATTGGCAAGGTCAGAGGGGGCCAGCAAATCGAAGATCGTTTGATCGTCGCGCCTCTCAGCGGGAAGTATGAAGTCGAAGTGCTGGCGGCGGATAAAAACGTGCAAGGTCAACTTGAACTGCTCGTCACCTGTGCGGAAAGTGCGCCCTTGTGCCCTAACTTCAGCACGCCAGTCAGTACCCCTGTCATCGCAACGCCGACACCCACCGCAACCGTGACGGGCACGATCAGCCCCACACCAACAGGCTGGATTCCACCCTGTCCCACAGATACGCCGTTGGTCGATGGTACGCCCACGCCGACACCACAAACGCCGATTTTGGTCGTCCCGCAAGGCCCACCGATCGATGTGGTGTTGACGCTCTTACCGCAGTTTACGCAAACGCCTGAAGTCGAAATTCTCAGGGTATTGCAAAGTATGTATGGCTCACCGCCTGAAGAACTACTGAATGCGCTGGCTGCTCAATATCAACTGAACCCAGACTTGGCGATTGCGCTTGCCTTAACGCCAACGCTTCCCATTCTTGTGAACCCACAAGACCCAACCACGGCGACGCCAACGGTCACCGCATCGCCGACGCCGTGTAACACGGCAACGCCGACGATTTCACCGACCCCAACTCCCTACTGCGGGGATGGTATCTGCCAAGACCCTTACTCTTGTTCGTGTGCGTTGGACTGTGCCAACCATCCCGTTTGGAATTCCGTTTGTATCCCCAGTGTCACGCCGACACCCCCACCGTTCTGTGGGGATGGCATCTGCAACGAACCGTTCGATTGCAATTGTCGAGGGGACTGCGCGAATAATCCGGACTGGATCGCCTACTGCATCCCCACACTGACGCCAACACCGCCGCCGTTCTGTGGAGATGGTATTTGCAACGAGCCATTTAACTGCGATTGCACCGTTGACTGTGCCAACAATCCGGACTGGATTGCCTATTGTGAGCCAACAGTCGCGCCCACATTGCCGATTTTTATCATCACCCAAATCTTCATTTTTCCGACTGCAACGCCGGAAATCATCATTCGATGAGGGACGACACTAAAAAAACACCCGCGCCAATTGGTGCGGGTGTTTTAATGAAACAGCTTAAACATCCAAGTGAATCGGCTTCCCGAGCTTCCACGCCAAATGCACAGCGGCAAAAAATTCTTTAAACTGGCTGATCGTTTTATCGTCGTCAGCTTCATGCTGAAGGGTGAACGGAAAATCACGGTCGATCTCCTCAGCGGTGATTTCGCGGTTCATGATGCGCACCAATTGATCAGCTTCAAAATCTCGCGGGACGGCATTAAAAAACAATAACAGCATGGCGGCTTGGACAGGTTGAATATCGCCCAGCAGAAATAACATCTCAAAGACTTGGTTGGCGTTGAAGATGAACTCCACCAAATCTCGCCCGCGCAGGCGTTGTTCTTCAAAGATCGCGTTGTTAGAGCGGATCGACGTGGCTGAAGCGCCATCGTACCCCATCTCTTGCACCCCTTGACGCAGAAGTAACCAGATCAACGGAGTTTCAATCGACGGCAATCGTTCTAACAACCATGCTTCTGCCACAGAAGAAATGGGATATTGAATCGTGCCGACACAGCCATACGGTTGTCCGCTAGCATTCGCGGGGCATACACGGCAAAAAGACGCAAATGGGTTCAGTTGATCCGCTTGATCTAACATCTCTTGCACCACAATCACGCGGGTTTCTTCTTCGCCATTGGCGGCGGTACGGGTGAACTCAAACCCCATTTCAGACGGGGGACGTTGATCCCCATTTTCGCGAAATAAGCGTATCACTTCATGAGCGCGCGCCCGCGCTTTTAGACGGTCAACAATGCCTTGTGTTCCATATTGATGCTTCGGAACACACTCATAATCAATTACAAAATCTATCGCCATCGTTCGTTTTCTCTACTTCATACAATGGTTGCCATTATAGGCACTTTGAAAGACATTTTTAAGCGTCCGTTCTAACCTCACGACAACTCCAACCATGATACAATCAATCCGTTTTCTGTTGGATGCAAATGAGTTCTCATGACAAAACCCTCGATTTTATTCCGCTTGATGTGGCGGTATATCTCTCGTCGTTTTCTACAAAGTGTTTTATTCATCATCGGTATCGCGCTTGGGGTGGCGATGGTCGTCGCGATTGACATCGCCAACACCTCATCAAGCCGTGCTTTCGCGCTCAGCACCGAAAGTGTGACTGGACGCGCAACGCATCAAATTATCGGCGGGGCAAGCGGACTTCCGAGTGATCTATACCGTCAGCTTCGGGTTGATCTCGGTTTAAATGAAGTTGCGCCTGTCGTGGAATCGTATGTGCTTGTGAACGAATTTGCTGACCAGCCGATGCACATCCTCGGCGTTGACCCGTTCGCGGAACCGCCGTTTCGAGATTATTTCACCATCACCCAATCTACTGAGGGTGAAACCCAAAATGTGATGGACAGTCTGAATGTGTTCATCGTCACACCAAACTCGGTCTTGATCAGCGCGGTGATGAGCGAACGTTATGATGTGCCCTTGAATGCGACCATCACCTTACGCCCACCTTCCGGCGCTGTTCAGGCAACCGTCGTCGGCATCCTTCAAACGGATGATCCGAGTAGTAATCAGGCGCTCGAAAGCCTGATCATGATGGACATCGCCAGCGCCCAAGAAATTTTACAGATGGAAGGGCGCGTCAACCGTATTGACCTGATTCTGCCGGACGGTTATCCCTTAGAACACATCGAAGCACTGCTTCCAAACGGCGCGTTCATCACCACACCTTTAGAACAGAGCAGTGCGCTTTCCCAAATGACCGATGCTTTTGAGGTCAACTTGCAAGCGTTGAGTTTGCTGGCGTTGGTCGTCGGCGTGTTCTTGATCTATAACACGGTCACATTTAGCGTGGTACAGCGACGCGGGGTATTAGGCGTACTGCGCGCGCTCGGCACGACCCGCCAACAAATTTTCACCTTGATCATCGGTGAGTCGTTTTTGTTAGGCATCTTTGGAACTGTGCTCGGCATCGGCCTAGGCATTTTATTCGGGCGCAGCATCGTCGGGTTGATCGGTCAAACCATCAGTGATTTATATTTCACGGTGAACGTGAACAGCGTCAGTATTGATTCGTTCACGTTTATCAAAGCGGTGAGCATCGGCTTAGCGTCCAGCATATTGGCGGCGTTCATCCCATCGTATGATGCGACGCAAACGCCCCCTACAGGTTCACTGCGTAGATCGTCGCTCGAAGAGATCACCTTACAACGTTTACCCTATGTCACGTTAGGCGCAATCGTACTGTTGGTTTTAGGGATGATCTTGCTCAGCCTGCAAACGGACAGCTTGATCGTCAGTTTTGGCGCGTTATTCTGTATCATTGGCGGGGGCGCGTTCCTCACCCCGCTCGTCTTGATTGTGATGACCCGCGCCTTGATTCCCATCACCAGCCGATTGTTCGGCATTCTAGGCAAAATTGCCCCGCGTGCCATCATCCGTTCTTTGAGCCGTACCTCGGTGGCAGTGGCCGCGTTGACCGTCGCCGTGAGCGTAATCGTCGGCGTCAGTTTGATGATCAGCAGTTTCCGCACCACCGTCGCCGACTGGCTCGATATCACGCTTGGCGCAGATATTTATATCTCATCGCCTGAATTGACCGGAAACCGCACGACGGTGAATGTGGCCCCCGCCCTTGCTGACGCGGTGGCTTCTGTTGAAGGGGTATCCCAAGTGTTCACAGTGCGCACCGTGACCGCCACCGCGCCGGATTATCCCGACTTGCCCCCTGTCAATCTCACCGTCTCCAACGGTGATGCAACAGGCGGTCAGCGTCGTTTTGTATGGCTCTCTGTCCCCACCGACGATTACTTTTCCGCGCTGAATACCGGGGCGGTGCTGGTCAGTGAGCCGTTCGCTTTCCGCAGAGGCATTACCGAAACCAACAATCAAATCACCTTGCTGACCGATCAAGGCGAAGTCACCTTCCCCGTGCTCGGCGTATTCTATGATTACACCACAGATCAAGGCTCGGTCGTGATGACGGATGTTGTCTATCAACAATATTTTGATGATCCGTTCATCTCCACGCTCTCGGTGATGATCGAACCTGAAGCGGATTTACCGACGGTCTTAACCGCCATCCGCGAAGAAGCGTTGCGCGGAACCGAGATGCTGGCCCAGTCCAACCGCGATTTACGCAACAATGTATTTGAAGTCTTTGATCGAACGTTTGCCGTCACCGCCGCGTTACGTTTGTTGGCGATGATCGTCGCTTTCATCGGCATCTTAAGCGCGTTAATGTCGCTTCAACTGGAGCAAACCCGTCAATTTGGCGTGTTACGGGCTGTCGGCATGACCGCCGTCCAGCTTTGGAATTACACCTTCATCCAAACGGGGATTATGGGCTTGATTGCGGGGCTATGCGCGCTTCCCATCGGCGCGGCGCTGGCATGGGTGCTGATCTACGTGATCAATGTGCGCTCATTCGGCTGGACGATGCAAATGAGCATCACCCCCGCCGACCTGTTATTGGCGTTTGGGGTGGCACTTTCCGCCGCCTTGGTCGCGGGCATCTACCCCGCCTATCGCTTGAGTAAGCTCATCACCGCGACGGCGTTACGAAGTGAATAATCAGTGATTAGATAAAATCGACATGCACGCCTTGATTTTCTAGGGTCTTACGCAAAACTTCCGCTTGTTCGGGCAAAACCGCGACCGCCGTTGGCCCTAAACGTCGCCCAAGAAAACGGCGTAATGTCGGTTCATTAAAAATCGCGTCGAGGGTTTCTTGCGCTTGGGTCTGCAAGACCATCAGCGTTTGGATTTGCACTTCAGCAACAGCACCGCCTTGCCATTGTTCCAAGATGCGCTTGACCGAATTGGGCAGCTCTTCTTTGAGTTCTTGCGCCAAAAACGATTCGATATGGGAAGGGGTGATGCCTTCCGCAGTAGCGCGTTCGATGCTTCGCCCATCTAACGTATAGACGTAGGTCTGTCCGGCGCTCGTCCATGTGCTAAACCGCATCACTTGAAAACGATCATAACGACTGACTTTGCGCGACAGGTGAATCGTGCCATCGGGATTCAAAATCAATTTCTCAGGGGTTTCCGCAGGGCGAGGCCATTTTTCGAGTTCAAAAAATGCCCGTCCATACGCGGTCAAATGCGCCAAAGGTTCGCCGTCTGTCAATTCAGAGAGGTCTACCATGCCCAACCAATGCAGTGGCCCTTGCACAAAAAACTCAAGCAAGCTTCCCTCTACATATTCCCATGAGGCGCGCCCGCGTAGATAGCCCCCGCTTTCGTCGCGAATGTACCAGCTCTCATAATCCCCATTGGGACGTTGAAAGTCAGGGTCGGTTTCAAACATATAGTCTACAAACGACTCGACCAGCCACCACTCTTGTTGTGGCAGGGCGGCTTTGAGCGTGTTCAAAATTTTGGTACGGATGGCAGGCGCTTGATATTGCGAAAGCGTCCCCACTTCCATTTCAGGATATATCCCTGAAAGTTGTGTCAGTTCGATATATACCGCGCTGGTCTTCCATGCGTCGGCTAACGTCTTGAGTTGATCTGAGCGCGTCGCGCTCATCCATTTACGCGCATCGACGCGGTGCAAGGTCGCTTGTCCATTTTGGACATCGATCAGTTTTGCCGAATAGCCGATCAACAGCAGGAAGTTGAGGCGTGACGCATCTTGCACCAACAAATGTTGGCTGACCTGCTGGACATCGGTTTCGCTCAATGTCCCGTTGTCGAGGATCGGTTTCACCACCTGAACATACGCCAATAATGTGGTGAGATCATCCACAATCGACGTATCCGCTTGACGAATCACCCCCGGTGGTTTTTGGTTGGGGTATGCAATCACCGTTGTGGGTTTTTCGGACGCTTCCGCTTCGTCTTCTTCGTAGGGTAAATCTTCTTCTTCTTCGAGGTTGTCATACGAAGTTTTATGCGTCGGTAGCCCACGTAAAACTTCTTCAGGCACATAGGTGATCGCCTGCGCCCCAATGTCGCTGTTTTCAAAGCCCATCGCAATCAACCCACGATAGTACAACCCTTCAGCAATATTTTGCGGGTTCTGCAACGGGTTACGTTTTTGAAGCTCATCTGCCCCCCCGCGAACCAACTGACCAAAAAAGCGCTCAAACATCACGGTGGGCATTTTGCCTCCCCGCCCCGCCAATGTTTGGATCGCGCCCTGTTCTTTATGCGAAAGCGAATCCCACACCATCTCTGCACGTCGTGGGTCTACCATCGCCTTGCTTAAGCCCGTTACCCATTCTTCATGGTTCACAGCTTTGATATGTAAGCCCCACGCTTCAGCAATGATGGGCAAGATATAAGGTTCAACGTCGCGCAAAGAGCGGGAAATACTCGTCATAAAAACTCGCAATTCGCAAATAAAGATCAGTAAAGTTGGGATCATTATAACGAATTTTTCTCGAAAATTTGTTCCGCATGGAATTCACTTAAAAATGAGAATGTGCCGTTTTTTGTGTTGGTAAATGCGGGATTGTTGACATAGAACTAGCGTTCGCTTACAATCAAATCATTGTTAGCATAAATGTTCGTATTATGAACGAACTATGAAATAAAGGAGGTTGAGATGCGTGATCGTAACAAACTTTCAGAACGCCAACGCAACATCCTCAAGTTTATGGAGACATACCTTGAGGCGCATGGTTTCCCCCCCACCATTCGAGAAATAGGCAACGCAACTGGCATCAAATCCACATCCGTAGTGAATTACAATCTGAATAAATTGGTGAGTGCGGGCTATTTATCGCGCGCATCGCGCGCTTCGCGTGGCATTCGTTTGGTGAAAAATTCGGCCAGCGGAAGCTCTCGCAAAGGTAACATCATTCCGATGAAACCTGTGAGCGCAACCCCACGTATTCCGATTGTGGGTCAAATTGTCGCCAGTGAACCTGTCGCCATTCCCGACGACATGGGCCAGTACTTTGATGAAGACCGCGCAATTGAAGTCCCTCAACAACTGTTAGCGGGCTTTGACCAAACCCAAGTGTTTGCCCTGCGCGTCAAAGGCGATTCGATGATGGATGCCATGATTCGTAACGGTGACATCGTTGTGATGAAGAAACAAGAAACAGCGCGTGATGGCGAAATGGTCGCGGTGTGGTTAGACGGCAACGGTGAAACCACGCTCAAATATTTCTACCGTGAAGGGGATCGTGTGCGTTTACAACCTGCTCACCCCAGCATGGAACCGATCTATGTCAACGCCAATCAATGTCATGTTCAAGGTCGTGTTTTAGGAGTGATGCGGTTAGGCTTCTAAATAAAAGAACAACCCCTTCACAGCGGTCGTTCTTTTGAATTCAAGCAGTGTTTTTAAGAAGCGCTTGTTCTACCTTATGAGCAGGCGTTTTGTGTCTTTAGCAGTGAATCCCCTCTTGTTAGTCACACCAATCGGCATCACAGAAGATACTGCCATCTCCAAACGCGTTGACATCAGTCAACTGCATAAAGTCGAGCGTGCTCAATGTGGTGGTGGTGTAGTCCACGAATACTTGGAAACCCTCACCACGAATCAACATCATATTGGAAAAATCGACATAACTACGGGCGACCGCATCAAAACGAGTGCCGTTGGGCAAAATACCTCGACGGGTACGCGCGTTACGATCTCCAAAAGCGACGACAAATTCACTATCCACTTGGAAGGCATAGTTGCCTTGCACACCTGCCATTTGAGCAGAAGGATCGTCATTGACCGAAATATTGGGCTGGATGTACACACTTTCCACATGACGGCTCACCACCACCTCAGCTGCTTGGCAGAAGTTCGGTTGGGCAGGGTCAAGGTTCAAGATATACCCTGTCCGCGCCATCAACCCAACCAACGCTTGGGTCGAGCGACTGCAACGCATCAACGGATCATCGCCGATCCAGCCCGCAGGGCGCAAACCTGCCGCGCCGATGGCTTCATCTGCCAACAGTTCAAGGTCATGACGCAGGTCGCGGGCAACTGCCAATGGCGTGCTAGGGACAACGCCAAACCAATCCGCAGGGCGAACGTCTGGGCCGAACACCAACCCCGCTAACGTTTCGATATCCAAGCGGACGAGCAGCGGCATTTGTGGGTCGCTCACGTTGACACTGCCACTCCAGCCTTCGGGCGCATTTTCGACCGAACCCACCACTTCCACTAACAGCAGTTGCAAATCTCCACGCGCATTCAAAACGACTGGCAGCGCTTCAGAAGCTTCTAAACTTAAGGGGACAACCGTCGGTTCTGCGGGCGTCGGTTCGATGACCTCAAAAACGGGTTCATCCAGCGCTTGTTGGGTCATTTGTTCGGGGGATAGTGTGGGCTGTGTATTCATCGCTGGCGGTAACGGCACCAATGTATACGGCGTTCCATTGATGTACCCGCCGATAATCCCTTCAGGTAGCCCGCCACTTTCGGGAACGGTAAGCGTCGGGATCAATGTGGGGGGAAGAAACATCGCCGTGAGCGTTAAATCTGGCGTGGGTTCAACTTGCCCAAATTCCTCTGAAACTTCAGGCGGTGGCGGGGGTGGAATTTCCTGCGTTGGAACTTGTCCCAAGACCAACAAGGTTGGAAAAACAAATAAACTAGCGGTAGTGAGGTAAAGTAGCAAGCGTTTCAATGAAGGACTCCTTAGTTAGAAAGGATGCTCATTCCGGCAAATTCGGAACGGGTGGGCGGCGAGGGTTATTACGTCCAGTTGAATTGGATTGACTTTGGAAAAAAATCGGGATGCGCGGAATCCCTTCTGCGGCGCTCGGTTGTACAGTAGGCTCCATCTCAGGCAAGTCAGGCGGGACGAAGTTATCATTTCCCGTCAACTTTGCAGAAGGCGCATGATCCGGCAGTTCGGGTAGATTTTCAGGCATGTGCGTTGGAAACAACTCCACTTCAGGCAGTGGCGCGGCTGTCTGCTCAAAGTATGGGCCATTCACCGTGTCATAAATCCCGATGAGGGAACGGTTTGGCGGGGTGAGCGCCAATGGCTTCACATGACAATTGAGGATCGTCTTGATCTCAAACACACATTCATCCCGTAAAATCCGATATTCATCACGGGAAAGGTCGCCTGCTTCAAGCTCATCCAGCATTTGATCCACCAACCCGCGTAACTCAAGGTCACTCACAAGCTGGGTAGTCGCGTCACGACTGGCGACAAAAGGCGCAACAAATTCCCCAAGCACCATCATGACAGGGATCGCTTGTCCGTACAATCCGACGATTGGGGGATACGCCTCATCCGCATAAAAAGCGTTGACTTGGGTGAATGTGGGGAACAGCGTCCGCGTCAAACTGTTGTATAGCGTGGTATAGGCATCGGCAAAATCGCGATACAATACCGCGACTTGGTGCGCCAGTGCTTCGGGCAGGGTGCCGGGAATCACCAATACGCCATATTCAGTGAGTTTAGCCGCGAGACTTGGAAGCGGGTCTGGAAAATCCCCTGCTTGTGTCCAACCCACAGGGACGAGCGCAGAGGCATACCGTCGTGCCACCGCAATCAGTACCCGTTCCATCCGTGCATTTTGAGCGTTCACCTGAATCCTTTGTGTATCCATGCAGGATTTTTGAGAATACAAATAGTATACCGAGTGTATGCTATTTGCGCAGATTGAGCATCTCAATTTTTGCCAGCGCAAATTTACTATTCGACATATACTGAACTAGATGTAATGTGCATTGTTATATTTTCATACACCGATGAGTAAAGGAAATAATACAATATGCAATTTAAACTTGCATGGATTTTCATTTGCTGTCTCATGTTAAGCCTACCCGCCAGCGCGCAGGAAGACCTCACCGAAGAATTCCCAACGATCACCGCCCTCTTAGAGACGGATATTTCGGTGAGAGATCGTGTGTTGTTAGCAGAAGAACTTTTTGGGATTGATGTCCCTGAACCCCCTTCAACCTCGCAACCTCGTTTGATAGGCGACCAACAAACCTTCACATTGATCATTGGCGAAGCCCAAGCGTCGATCAATGTTGAGGCGACGTTGCTTGCTTCTGGCACGCATCTATACTTGTATTTAGATGATCAAATTGACTATATCTCGCAAGATGTCCTGAACATTGTAGTGAAGGCCTTCGACCAACGAGTTTATGAGCAAGTGCGCGAATTGTGGGGAAGTGAAGCCACGCCGGGCATTGATGGCGACCCTGTGATTTATGCACTGGTCACAGACCGCCTTGGCCCGTATACGGGCGCTTACTTCTCCAGCGATAACAGCCAACCGCGCGAAGCTGTCCCCAGCAGTAACCAACACGAGATGTTTGTCATTGGCGCGGGCATGATTCAAGATGCCGCCCACAACCCATCCTTCTTCTTTGGCGAAACCGTGTTAGCCCATGAATTCCAACATATGATCCGCTATGCGACCCATGCAGGAGGTGATGGTTGGTTGAACGAAGGGCTTTCTGAATTTACGCAGTTTTATCTGTATGGCGTTGAACTCGACCTTGCGGGCTACTTCTTGAGCCAAACTGACGTCCAGCTCAACACATGGGGGCTTGATGAATCCTCACGGTATCAAAACTATGCCGTGTCATTCACCTTTTTGCTCTATTTGTATGATCGCTTCGGGTTGGAATTCATTCAAGATGTTTCCAGCTCTCGCACACCGCGCGCCTTACAAGCCATCAGCGAAGTCTTAGCTGAACGTGACCTGCCCCCCTTAGAGGAAGTTTTTGCGGACTGGGTTCTCGCCAACGGCATTCGTGACGACGCAGAAGGCACCGTTTGGAACTACCCCAGTTTAGGCACACGGGCGGGTGTTGCGACCCCCACCCGACGGGTAAATCGATATCCGTTCCAATTTAATGACACGGTGAATCAATATGCGGCGGACTATATTCAGTTACGTCAATTAGGCGATGCCACCGCTATCCAACTGAGCTTGGAAGTCCCCGCCACCGTCCCGCTTATTGATGCGCTCGAAGGGCAAGATGGAAACTTCTGGTACAGCAACCGCCGTGACCAAGCCGATATGCGCATGACCATCCCGCTCGACTTAAGCGACGTCACCAGCGCCACGCTCAACTTTAGAACGTGGTATCACCTTGAAGACTTCTTCGATTTTGCCTATGTCATGGTCAGCACTGACGATGGGCAAACATGGCAACCGCTCAGCAGTGAGCACATGACCGATGAAGACCCGTATGGCGTTGCCTATGGCACAGGCTATACCAGCGTTTCAGGAAGCGAATTTGAACCTCAATGGATCAATGAAACGATTTCGCTGGACGAATTTGCCGGACAAACCATTCACATCCGTTTCCAACTTCTCACCGATGATGCGGTGACCGCGCCGGGTTTCGCTGTCGATGACATCGAAATTCCCGAACTGGGTTTGGCCTTTGATGGTTCCGCTACCCCTGAAGATTGGGCGCTCTCGGGTTGGATCAACACCGACAACCGCCTGCCTCAATCGGTTTGGGTGCAAATTGCTCAAAACACCACTACAGGCTGGGTTGTCGAACGTGAACTCATCCAAGTTTTGGAAGGCGGCCCCTTCACATGGGATTTCAACCGTCTGCGAGATGCGTCACAAGTGCTCATCGCCATCTCACCATTTGCGCCAGTGACCACCGAAAACATGGAGTACACCATCAACGTCGAGTTGAAATAACGAATAAAAAACGGCCGTCTGCAAACCAGATGGCCGTTTTTTTATTGAGGTATCCCTGTGAATACGGTGAACTAACGCCGTACTTTCATGGTTTGATACTGTGCTTCAAGTTCGCGTTTACGGGCTTCCCCTGCTTGCTGAGCAATTTCCCATGATTCCGCATAGCCTTCTTTCAGGCTCTCGATCAATTCTTTGCCAGAAACAGGTGAAAAGAACACAACTAAAGAAGTTCCGAGGACAGCCCCAACAAGAAGCCCGACCCCTAAACTTATCCACTTCATCATGTGCCTCCACAAGAACGCTATGCCTCATTTGATCTAATTATCATCATATTTGATGAGAACGCCAAGAAATTTCCCAGTTTATTTAGGGACAACTCATTATTCGCGCGCTAAAACCCCACCCAGACGGTATTCGACGGCGCTGAGGCGATAGGGTAATCTAATAGTATTGTGCATTTATCCATAAAGGTAGGTTTCCAATGTCTCGTCAAATTGTTCAATCAGCCAATGCACCCAAACCCATCGGCCCTTATTCACAAGGGGTGATTACTGAAGGACGATTGCTCTATTCAGCAGGTCAAACTGGGGTTGATCCGTCTTTAGGGAAATTAGTCGAGGGGGGAATTGAAGCCCAAACCGAACAAACCTTAAAGAATCTGCGCTCGGTCGTCGAAGCGGCAGGCTCGAGTATGGACAAGGTGATTAAAACCACCGTCTACTTACAAAATATGTCTGACTTTGCCGCGATGAACGGCGTTTATGCGACCTTCTTCCCCAATAATCCACCTGCACGTACTACCATCGCTGTTGCAGCCCTTCCCGGCGGTGCACTTGTTGAGATTGAAGTCGTCAGCTCTCTCTAAATTCTAGGAATTATCCACGAAGACAAAAACACCCATCCGATGGATGGGTGTTTTGATAAATCTCATAGCGCTGTTATTCGAGGGCGACGCCAAGGGCATTGGTAGGAATCCACACAGGTGACCCCCCACAGGTGATCCACACTCTCGCAAAGTCCCCGCTAAATTCCATGACTTTCCATTGACCCGCCGGTAAGTTAAAGTTCACTTGTGTGCTTAGATCCGCATCAAAAAATGCGGGTGCTCCTTGTGGCACATCATACAACACTGCCGTAGTGGGCATTGGATAATCACACGGATAGACTAAGTTCCCCAACTCATCTAAAACAGGCCCACTATATGGCTCTGTGATTTCCCCGGGTCCTGAGATTTCTAATGTATAATTCCCGCCAAGTTGAGCAAATGTATCATCAAAAGGAACTGCAAGATACTGAACCCCTGCTGTCAGGGTTGCAACTTCTGAAACCGGGTCTACATTTGACCCCATCACACAATTCGCCAAAGCAATAGACTCTTCAAAAATATAGATTGATGCAAATCCACCATCACTTATTAATGTAAAGGTATATACCCCATCGGCACTCACTGTGAAAGGAATCGTATGGTAGGTGACAAGGAACGCTGCCTGTAGCGTACAGTTAGGGTCTGTGATGCCCATTACTGGCATAGTGGGGTCGCTACCAGCCACTAACGTACCACTTTGAGTGTATGTTCCAGCGTAGGCAACATTTGTAAACCCGATAAAAACGAAAACCATACTACAAACCATTAAAAAGCGTTTAAGTAATACCATCTTTCCTCCAAATGATATATTCATCTATACAATTCAGTATAGTAAATTCCTGTTTTCGCGCAAATGAGGGGAAGTTATTCCAAAAGATACAGAGTTTTTTCTCAATAATTAGGCATAAACTTGAAGTTGTATGCCCATTTTTAATAAATTTATATAGGCAATAAACAAACGAGCCAGCTTGAATCAAGCTGGCTCGTTTTTAAAAACCCAATGACAAAGTTAAATAAATAATTATTTAAGAGCAGATATCGCCATTATTCAAGAAGAAGTTGGCGGGCAAACGATGATCTGTTTGATCGATCTGTTCGCCTTCAAATACCAATGTGGGATGACCAAACGATACCATACTAGGCGACTGCCAGAAATCCGGAACGGTCATAGGGCAGTTCAAAATGTTAAAAATATAGACGTCATCTTCGGCAAAATGGGCAAGATGAACCACGCCAGACAGCACATCAGAAGTGCCATCTACTGTGTATAGTGTGATCGTGTCTGGTTCCCCGTAAGCAAGTTCAATGTCACCATAGCTGATCGTCGTGTCCAACACGACATTGGTGACAATGTAAACGCCTTCAATATTCTCAAACTCAATACGCCCGTTGAAGGCGCGTCCGGTCGCATCAAAAATAGATTCTTGGTCGCCATTCCACCACCAAGACAGCTTGTTCAACGAGACGAGATAATCTTCTACGCGGGGGTCAGCATCCAAAATGATGATGGCTTCTTCAAGAGTGGTTTGGCCGGGTTGAATCCCGTTCCAGCAAGGCATAGAACAGTTGACCGAAGCATCAAATAATGCGTTGAGTTCATTCTCAATCGGTGCGGCGGCGGTTGTCGAGCTGAGCGCAAGGATGAACCCCAACCCACTGAGCACAGAAAGATTAAACATAGCGCCATTTAATAAACCTGCGATACCAATGACCATTTTCACTTGAATAAGGGCTTGGATGGGAATTTGAAGGATGAGGACGAAGCTAGAGATCATAGGAACCTGTGTCTTACTGCATAAACTATGAATGAGTTCATTTCACAGTGTAACAGCAAAGAATGAATACAAATGTGAAGAATTACGCAAAAAAAACCTCGTAATTTACGATAACTTTACGCTTTTTAGAACTGATCTTGTATAGCGCTAGAGTACTGAACAAAAAGAGGCTTTTATAAAATTGGGAAATAGTAGGGAATTCTTAAAGAAACTTAGGTTTATTTTTAAGAGTATATTATGTATACTTTAAATAAGTTAACAATTCAGAGACGCAGTATCCCCATACGGCATTCTGACCGTTAGCAGCCATGTTGTATTTTTTAGAAGTAAGTTGACTTACAACAAGAGAGGGAAGAAATGGTTGCAACAATTGCAAGTTTAATGATCTTGATTGCAGTCGCGTTTTTTGTTGGGGCTATCACCATGGAAGTTGGCATTTGGTTTTATCACCGTATTGCTGACACCTATAAAGCCCGCGCTGCAAACCAACTAGGCGCATAAACTCTATGATTGGTAACCCCCAATGAAATGGCTCTCGGAAAACAACGTCGAGAGCCATTTTCATTTTTTCCCCAAGCTTTAATTATTGTCTCGCCAAAATATGCTATTCTTGCCCAACAAGGTTTATGAAGAAATCAAACCTATAGGCTTGCGACTGTGCAAACCAAGTACCGTGAATTTATGAACACCTGCATCATAGGAGTGTACCCCTCGTGAAACAACATTGGTGGAAAATCCCCCGTCATTTACTCTATTGTGGCTTCGCCTTAAGCATGTTGGTTCCCGCTTTTGCCCATGCCCAAGATACAGAAGATGATCCAACCACGACCCCTTGTACTGTGGATTTAAGCTCACTTTCGGCACTGCTGACCCAAGCGCAAAGTGTGGCCGCGCAGGGTGAAGTTTCGGCTTCTTTAACCTACATTGAGCGTGCGTCCGACATGGTAGAAAGTATCGAATTGCGCTGTAACCGTCTCTTTAGCCGTCCAGACGTCGCGCTGGAACGGATTTACATCGCCCCCAATGGAACCTTCTCGCTTGAATACCCGGGGACATGGGGTTCTAACACCTTCACCCCCAGCGCAAGCGGTGGGACGGTAGGCCTTGCCAATTCTCCTGAAGCGCTCGCCGCCCTTTCAGAATCCATGCCCATATTGAGCGCGGGACAACAAGGGTTCTTATTGACGATTGGCGAACCTCAAAACCTGCCTTCAGGGTCGCAATTCACCGATGCCCAAGCAATCGCTGAATATTTCGGCTTAGCACTGGCAGAAAATTATGAAACGGTCCACCTCAGCGAAGTCATGGATTTTGGCGGTCTGCCTGCTGTTTGGGTGGAATTTGGAACCGCTGAATTTGAAGGCTTACTGCTGGTGAGCCAAGTGAACCGCGACCACTTTGCTATTTTTGCGGGCGCGTCTGCCAGTGGCGAACGCGCCTCATTACAAACCGTGATGGAAGCGATTGCTTACACGATTCAATTCTTGGGCTAACGTGCGGTTTTGACCATGCAATTGAACGTTCTCTTTTAAAAGCAGTTGATTATGTTGAATGAAGGATTTTTGCCCATGCGCAAATGGATGTCTTGGACACTTATTGGATTACTTTCCCTCACCGTAGGGACGACGACCCCGCTTCTGGCTCAAACCGTCTGTGAAGTTGATTTAGCCGATACAGCGGCTCAGGTTTTACGCGCCCAATCCGCATTTTCGAGTGGGGATGGTGCGGGCGGTGTGACCCAACTTGCGGAAGTACGCGCCGCGTTGGATGCGGTGATCGCAACCTGTGCTGAAGCAGGGGTTGAGCCAGCCGTTTTACTGGAACAAAACTTTGTCGCCCAGAACGGCGTTTTTAGATTGAAATACCCTGCGGGATGGATTGAAGGGAACTTCATCCAAGAAATTGATGGGGGCTTGTTATTCCTCGGCACGTCTGTGGAAGCAACCAGCGCCATGAATTCTTCCATCCCGATCTTGATTCCGGGGGATCAAACCTTGGCGGTGATCGTCGCTACGGCCGAATCGCTGGATGCGCCCGCAACGTCGGACGCGCTCCAAGTTTTGCAGGTGTATGCTCAAGGGGTCACCGATGCCTATGGCGTCACGCCTGAATATACCAGTGAAGAAGATGACGGCGTTTTAACCGGACGCGCCACCTTTGGAAATGACAATTTCAGCGCCGCCGCCGCAAGCCGTGCGCTTGGAAACAACGGCTTATTTGTCGTTGTGATCGGCTTGAGCGCACCCGGTGAAATTGATGCGCTTCTGCCTATCCTCGACGCGGTCATGGACTCGGTGCAGTAAACCTACATCCACTTGTTAGGTTGTATAAAACATCCCTCAGAACCAGTGTTTTGAGGGATGTTTTTATTTACAGACTTCCGCGTGCTTTTGCGGCTTTTTGATAAAACTCAATCGCCCCTTGTGCGTTGGCGTTCCCCCCACAAATGACGGCGACAGGCGCTTGATAGGCGCTCACATCCACTTTGCCCGTTAGCACCGCCGCGATCACCGCCGCGCCCGCGGGTTCCACCAATTGATTGGTATTCAACCACAACCATTCCATCGCTTGGATCATCGACGCATCATCCACTAAAACAACGTCATCGACATATTGTTGGGTCAGGTCTAGCGTCATTTGGCTGACCGCGCGCAGGGACAAAGTATCCGCGATGGTGTTCACACTATCCAATTGACGTAATTCACCCTCGTGTAAACTCTTTGTCATCGAAGGTGCGCCCGTAGGTTCAACGCCAATAATCCGCACATGCGGATGTTGGGATTTGATCGCGAGTGCAGTCCCCGCAATCAAGCCCCCCCCGCCAATCGCAATCAACACACAATCGACGTTCGGCACATCTTCGAGAAGCTCTAAGCCTAACGTGCCTTGCCCTTCGACAGTTTGCAAGGTGTCGAACGGGTGAATGTAGGGAATCTCTCGTTCAGCGGCAAACCTCAAGGCTTCCACATGGGCATCATCCCAATTTTTGCCATGACGGACGACAGTTGCGCCCCAACGTTCAGACCTCGCCACACGATCATCAGTTGCGCTTTCAGGCAGGAATACCCGACTGGGAATCCCTAATTTATACGCGCCGTAAGCCACCGCAATTCCGTGATTTCCCCCTGAAGCAGTCGCAATCCCATGAGATCGTTGATGGTCATCTAACTGCGTCAAATGGTTAAATACCCCGCGACACTTAAATGAACCCGTCACTTGTAAATTTTCAAGCTTAAGGCGCAGTTGAGCAGGAACATCATTGGTAAGATAAGGTAAAGGCATCATCGGCGTATGCCGAATATAAGGACGGATACGTTCCTGAGCATTCAAAATACCCGATAATGACAGCATTTCGTTCATATATAACTCTCTAGTCTAGTAACGCGCTACCCAGTTTATTGACTATCCCTTTTAACGATATATCATCAGATAAGGAAATTACCAAAAGTTTAGAGGATATACTCATACCAGCATGTTTTAAGGGGTTATGATAAGCATATTTTAAAAATTGTACAGAAAGCGTTGAACATGACCGATACAATCTATACCGGTATAGAGGATGATCGTCGTTACCGTGGTGAACACGCAGACGTTACTTTTAATGTGAAACGGTGCATCCATGCGCAAGAGTGCGTAAAAGGTCTCAAAACAGTTTTCAACCGTAATGCCCGCCCGTGGATTTTTCCCGACGGCGCGCCAGTCGATGAACTTCAAGAAGTGATTCTGCGCTGTCCTTCAGGCGCGTTACACATCATCCGCAAAGATGAAGGCGAAGGTGAAGCCCTTCCCGCTCAAAACACCGTGATCTTATGGGATGATGGCCCCTTACAAGTGCGTGGAAAACTGACGATCCAAGCGACCCACGTCAACATACAGAATGAAACCCGCGCTACGTTATGTCGGTGTGGCGGCTCACAAAATAAACCTTTTTGTGACAATGCCCATCACGAAAATGGATTCACCGCTGCATCGCCCGCCCCGCTCGAACCCCATGAACTTTCACACCCTGAAGTGCCTTTGTCTATTCAAGTTGAACCCAACGGCCCCTACGTTTTTGAAGGGCCTGTAGAAGTTCGCAATCAAGCGGGGGACGTCATTTTTAGAGGCGAAAATACCTGCTTTTGCCGCTGTGGACATTCGCACACCAAGCCGTTTTGTGATGGCACCCATGATAAAATTCATTTCCAAGCTGAGTAAAGGTTAAGATCATGAATGGGATTGATCCTGAGAAGTTAGAAGTGATCCACGATACAGAAGCGCACCGCTTTGAGGTTCGCCTTGAAGATGACGTGGCTTTCGTCGAATATCAAAAAGCGGGCAATAACATGGTGTTTGTGCATACAGAAGTCCCCGTCGCTTTTGAAGGGTTGGGGATCGCCAGCAAAATGGCGAAAGTTGCGCTCGATTATGCCAGAGATAACGGACACAAAATACAAGCGGTGTGTCCATTCATCACCGCTTACATTCGTCGTCATACCGAATATCAACCCATCACATGGGGATATTTCTAAACACACATTGAATATGTGATATATGCACAAATCAAGTAGGTGAGCATTTGATAGCTCACCTACTTTCCTCTAGCGCAGGACTTCACCCTGCGCTTATCCCCTCTAATACGCATCTATAAACCGATCTACGTAAAAAATCTCATTTTGTGCCCTCTTGACAAGGTTGGAGAGATTCTAGTAATATCATACTGTTTCACACACAGTATGATATATCACACAGCAAGATGTGATCACTCCAATTTTCTACGCTGTGGAAATCGTCTATTACCAGAAAAGGATTCTAAAAATTATGCTCGACACCCGCATCATTCTTTCAGGCACGTGGGTTACCGTTATGCTCCTCTATTTGTTGGGGGATGTTCTGCGCATCTACAGCGGGGATGCTGCCCGTATGGAAAAGGAACTGTCTTCAATTGCAAATATGTGGTTATTTGCCGCCCTCATCATGCTCATCCCAATTTTGATGGTGTTTGCCTCACTGGTACTGCCCCTTTCGATCAATCGTTGGGCGAATATCATCACGGCGGCGGGGTTCTTCTTGTTCGTGCTGATGGACATTCGCAGTTACCCTTCTGCTTATGACAAATTGTTACTCATCGTCAGCCTAGGGCTGAATATCTTCACAGTTTGGTATGCGTGGAATTGGAACGTGCAACCTTAAGGTCGTCGCACGGGGGAATAAAAAAGGGACATCGTGTTCAATGTCCCTTGCGTGGTTTTCTCTCGCTTGAAGGAGATGCTACTTTTCAGCTTTTGAGCGTATTTCGCGGAAGCCTTGCCCAAATGCGCTGTGCCCTTGTCCGATCACCATGAAGGCTTTAGGGTCAGCTTGGAACACTAAACGGCGCAGTTCGTTGATCTGTGCGCGTCCGACTGTCACATATAAAACGGTGTGCGCTTGTTCGGTGAACATCCCCGTGACCTGCCAACTGGTGACCCCGCGCTGCATCGTAGACATGATGTTCTCGGCAACTTCTGTGGGGAAATCGGTCACAATCACCGCAGTGCGAATCACGCTTGGCCCTTCTAACACATAGTCGGCAGCGGCGCCTGCGACGAACAAGGCGACCATCGCATACAACGCACTATCCCAGCCAAAAACAAACCCTGCTGCAAGAATCACCGCGCTGTCGGTATAGAGAGAAGTCGTGCTGAGGGGCATCCCAAATTTTGTTTGGAGGATGCGTCCCAACGTCGAAGTCCCGCCGACAGTCCCGCCTGCGCGGTATACCAAACCCGCGCCGATCCCGCCGATGATGCCACCGAATAAGGCATTTAAGAAAATGTCTTGGTTCAAGCCTTCACGTGGGAAGTGTGGGGTTAAAACGTCAATCAAGATCGAATAGATCAGCAAGTAATAGACGGTTCCGGCGACCACTTTCCAACCGCCCAACATGCGAAACCCTAAAACCTGAATCGGGATATTGCCTAAAAGCACCATCAACCCAATCGGCAGGCTAAACAGGTGATTGAGAATGATCGCAATCCCTGAAATCCCCCCCGGTGCGATTTGAAATGGCGCCTGAAAAACAATCACTGAAATTGCTGAGATCACAGCACCCACAGTAATTAAAATAAAATTTTGTAAAGTGAGTCGGTTGAGCCGCGATTCACGCGTAATGTTAGCAGTCACTCCATTGCCTTTACTGATCCGCATTTCAGGGTCATGCTAGATTGTAACATGCTTAAGGTCTTAAGGTATGATTGAGTGTATTGAGATATTTTGAATACAGTCCTTCAGGTTTTGGAGCCTTCACATGCCTACAGAATTTGTCATTGTTGATGCGGTGCGTACCCCCGTTGGAAAACGTCAAGGTTGGCTGCGCGAACTGCATCCTGTTCACATGGGTTCGGCCGTTGTCAAAGCGTTGCTAGAACGAAATCACATTCCCGCCCAAACTATCGATCATGTATTGATGGGGTGTGTTACCCAATACGGCGAACAGACGTTTAACCTCGCCCGAAATATCGTTTTAGATGCGGGTTTGTCGGTTGAAACCCCTGCGACTACCATCGACTTTCAATGCGGGTCGAGCCAGCAAGCGGTTCATCTCGGCGTTGGCATGTTAGCGACAGGCCAAGCGGATTGGGTGATTGCGGGGGGCGTTGAAAACATGAGCCGTGTGCCGATGGGGTCGAGCTTAGGTACAGAAGGCGCAAACCCCTTCACAGAGAGTATGATGCAGGCTTATAACTTGGTTCCGCAGGGCATCGCCTCGGACGAAATTGCCGCCCAATGGAAGATCACCCGCGAACAGGTCGATCAAATCGGGTATGACAGCCATCAAAAAGCGGCACATGCCACCCAAGCGGGCTGGTTCGAGAACGAGATCATCTCGTTAAATGGCGTTGATGAAACGGGACATGCGATCAGCATCCCTCACGATCAAGGCTGGCGGGCAAACGCCTCTTTAGAACGTATGGCGACATTATCGCCCGCGTTTAGTACAGATGGCGTGACTACCGCCGGAAACAGCAGTCAGATCAGCGATGGCGCGGCGGCAGTGTTGATCACCACAGCCGAAAAAGCCTCCGCGTTGGGACTGAAACCGCGCGCCCGTATCGTCTCTATGGTGACAGTAGGAAGCGATCCTCACCTCATGCTAACAGGCCCCGTTCCCGCGACCCAAAAAGTGCTGAAACAAGCGGGGATGTCGTTAGATCAGATTGATCTATTTGAAGTGAATGAGGCCTTCGCGTCCGTTTTGGCGATGTGGCATCATGAAATTGGCGCAAAAATGGATAAAGTCAATGTGCATGGGGGCGCTATCGCGTTAGGGCATCCGTTAGGGGCGAGTGGTGCGCGCCTGATGACTACCCTCTTGAACGCATTGGAAACCCATGATAAACACTATGGCTTACAAACGATGTGTTGTGGTGGGGGCATGGGAACCGCCACGATCATTGAGCGATTGAATACCAGATAAAGGGACATCATGACGTCACTTGGGAAATACCGACATTTAGAAGAATGTAGCACTACGGCCGGGCATTTTATGATGCTCGCCATCGATCACCGTTTGAATTTACGCGCAAGCCTCGATCAAAAGCGTGGCCGTGCGGTTACCGATGAAGAATTTATCGCATTTAAAGAGGCGATCATTCGTCACTTAGCGCCGTATGCCAGCGCAGTGTTGACCGACCCCCAATTTGGCATCGGGCCGGGGATTCAAGCCGGCTGGCTTCCTGCGGATAAAGGCTTCTTATCCCCCCTCGAAGAAACCGATTACACCATCCACCCCATGCAGCGCGGGTTTCGCATGTTAGAAAATTGGGGAGTCGAGAAGATCAAGCGCATGGGCGCGTCCGGCATCAAGTTACTGCTGTACTATCACCCGCAGGCGACCAATGCCCAATCACAAATGGATGTGGTCGTGCAAACCATCGAAGCCAGCCGTGAATATGACATCCCGTTATATTTAGAGCCTATCGCCTTTGCGCCGGATGGCGCTGCACACTTGCCCGCCACAGAACTGACCGACGTCGTGATTGAAAGCGCGCGCATTTTCTCAGAGCTTGGCGCGGACGTCCTCAAGTGTGAGTTCCCTGTCAATGTGAAGGAAATTCCCAACGAAGCGGATTGGGAAATTCCCCTCGCCAATTTGAACCAAGCGATTGATGTACCTTGGGCGCTGTTGAGCGCTGGGGTTTCGTATGACGTCTTCAAACGTCAAGCGCAAGCGTCCTGTCGCGCAGGAGCCAGCGGTGTGATTGTGGGGCGGGCGGTATGGGCGGAAGCTGTAGACTATCAAGGGGATGCCCTTGAAAACTTCCTCGCCACTACGGGGGCCGAACGCATGCAGGAATTAAGCGCCATCGTCGCGGAACATGCCCATTCTTGGAAAGAACGGTGTTCCCCGCCCGCCGTAAGCGGTCAGTGGTACCGTGATTTCTAGCGCCTCGTCGTCATCATTTTTTATCTATAACGCATCCCTGTTTTACAGGGCAGTAAGGCAACATCAATGCTAACGCTTCTTGCGCGTGGGTTTGGCTTGGGGTTAACGGCGGCGCTCATCCCCGGGCCACTGCATACCATTCTCATCAACAAATCAATTTTTCATGGTTGGCGACAAGCCTTTTTAAGCGCGTTTTCACCCCTTGCGGCCGACATTCCGATCATCATTGTCGTCGTCTTTATTGTGGGGCAAGTGCCAGAGAGTGTTTTAAATCTCTTGCAAATCGTCGGGGGGATATTCCTCTTATATTTGTCATGGTCTACATGGAACCAGCTGCGCGACGGCTTCAAACTCCAAGTTGATGGTTCGCAAGTAACCAAAGAATCATCCTTACAAATCTTCATCAAAACCATGATCGTCACATGGTTAAGCCCGGGGCCTTATATTTTTTGGGCGACTGTGAACGGCCCGATCCTCATTGAAGCGTTGCGCACATCCCCTGTGGATGCGCTGGCGTTCATGGTCGGCTTTTACGGTATTTTTGTGTTGGTTCTGTTGGGCATCGTCTTTGGCGCGCATAACTTACGCCGTCTGCCGGAACATGTCGTCACGTGGATTTTACGCGGTGCGGTGATCATCATGGTGCTGTTTGCCATCAGCTTATTATTCAACGGCATCAGCGCGATGGCATCTTCAACGACTTAAGCGACATCGATAAACCGCTTGCGCAGTTCGGGGGTGGGAATCCAGCATGCATCGGCTTGACCGAACCAGCGATAGCGGTTTTGGGCGACCAGCCGATACGCCCAATCACGGATAAAACGCGGGACAAAGCGTAGGATGCCGAGTAAGCGCCACGCACCATCTAACCCCATAGCGATCCGTAACGCCGCTTCGCTATGGGTATAGGCTCGGTCAGCTTGGATCAAAATCAGCGTATCAGCATCTGCCAACTTCGTCTCTTTTTTAAGTTGATACTGCGCCATCAACGTTTGACCGATGTCGGATTGTCTCGACGCAAATTGAAACTTCCCGCCTTGATCCCGCTTGATGATAAACTGCACCGACCGCGTACAGAGATTACACACGCCATCAAATAAAATGATGTCTTTCATATCACCTCCACTGTTTACTGTTGAGGATAGCGAATTTCAATAAGGATTGTATAAGCATCTCATAAACTGCCACGCTGAGTGACAATAATCCATTAAACCACTCTTAGTATGATCGCCTTGTCTTTCTGTGCGGGTGCGTTTTTTTCGAGATTTTGATTGATGAGGGGTGGACTTCGTGGTTTTAGCACTCGTGTGCTACTACAATTGGGTTCTTGCCCCTTACTGGTTGGGGATATTAGCAATTAAAGACTACAATAGTGCATAACTTTGTGACTTCATCATGCAAGGATTTAATAAGCAGATGAGCGACACCACTGAATGGGTTAGTTTACGTCAAGCATCTGAAATGTTGGGGGTACACCCCGCCACGGTGCGCAATTGGGCAGATAAAGGCGACCTTCCTTCACGTCGTACACCGGGGGGGCATCGGCGCTTTAGAAAACAAGATTTATTACGTTTAGCCGAAGACCATGAAGAATTACAACCGCTTGAACTCAAGGTGATTATTCAAAATGCGCTCGGTCAAACACGGCAAGAAGTAGGCGGTGGCAACCTCGATAACGAAATCTGGTATGCAGGCATGAGCGACAGCACCCGCGAGGAGCTGCGCCGTAAAGGGCGTTTGGTCCTCGAATCCTTGCGGGGATACATCGCTTCTGGCGCGCCGGATACCCGTTTGAGCGATGCCGTTCGTTTAGGCAAAGAGTATGCGCAACTGCTTGAGGCAGATCACATGTCGCTACCACAGGCGATTCGTGGGTTTCTCTACTTCAGCGACTTCGTCACCAATGCCATTTTAACATGGTCAGAAATCAACCCTCCGCGCTCAGCATCGGAATGGGCGCAGTTGATTCGACAGGTGAATACGTTTGTCAACACCATGCTGTTGTCCATCATCGAATACTATCAGGAAGATTAAACTTGGTCACATCTGACCTTGTGGCGTGGGTTGCGCTCAGTTTAATTGACCATCTCGGAAGCCAAAAAATCACTGCTTTGAAAGCCCATTTTGGAAGCCTCTCTGCGGTGATTTTGGCATCCGCTTCTGAACTGCGAGCAGTACGCGGAATTGGTGAAAAACTTTCCGCGTCCATCACCCAAATCAACCTTGAAAAAACCGAACGCTCACTGCGTCAATGGGTCGCCAAACACGTCCAGATCATCCCCCTCACCTCGCAGGATTACCCCCCTCACCTGCGCCGAATCAGCGACCCGCCCGCGACGTTGTTCGCACTCGGCAACAAAAAGTTATTGAAACAACAAAAAGCGGTTGCCATCGTTGGCACACGCCAGCCGACACCCGACATCAAAACACGGGTGATGGCGCTCTCGACCCATCTGGTCGAGCGAGAAATCATCGTCGTGAGCGGGTTGGCGTTAGGGGTCGATGCGGCCGCGCATCTGGGCGCGTTATCCCTGCCAACCAGCCAAACAATCGCGGTTTTAGGCAGTGGCGTTTTAAATCTTTACCCGTCGGAACATCAAGCGTTAGGGCAAGCGGTAATTGATCGTGGGTTATTGTTGAGCGAAGTTCACCCTGAAGCGCGCGCAAAAGCAACCTCATTGGTCGCACGCAACCGTTTGATCAGCGGGCTTTCCAAAGCTGTTGTGATCGCCCAAACCGAAGTTGACGGCGGGGCGATGCATGCGGCGCGTCGTGCCATCGCTCAAAACGTGCCCGTATTCGTCTTTGATATTCCTGCTTCGGGAAACCAAGCCTTATTAAGTGACGGTGCGATTCCTTTAGCAGAATCCCCTCCCCTTGCCGTAACACAAATTGAAACATATTTTTTATAACTTCAGCAATCTTTTATATCAATTTTTTTGGCGCATTTAATAAAAAACTCAATATACTGATCACATAAATGTCTATCTAATCCTTTTGAGGATAATATTATGCCTACAGATATGATCAATGAAGCGCTAAGTGGTGCAGGGACAGTAGCACTGATCACGATCGGCGGAACTCTTTTACTGACCGTTGTCATCATTTTTTTCGTATTTCGCGCAGTGCGCAAAGTGAGCGGGAATTCAAAAGATGCACAGCGCATTTTACAAACGGGGATTCCTGCCCAAGCACGGATTTTGCAAGTGAGCCAAACAGGCATGTACGTGAATAATAACCCCGTGGCTGATCTGATTTTAGAAGTCCAAATTCAAGGGCAAGCCCCCTATCAAACACAGTTGAGACAACTCGTTTCGATGTTTAACCTCAGTCAGTTTCAAGTTGGTTCTGTCCTCGCTGTGAAGGTTGACCCATCCAACCCTGCCAACGTCGTTTTGATGCGGTAGATAATAAGCAACTTCACCAACTAAAAGTCCACCTCTCGAGAGGTGGACTTTTTATAATTTACAGCGATTTTTAAAGGTTATACGTAGCTGTTGGGGTTACCTGCCGAGCCACGTTTTCCATCCGGCCAGACGGTGCTTTCATCAAATTTCAGCCCGTCAACCTTCGCCCCTTTCATTGAAGCACCTTGTAAGTTGGCTCCATTCAGCGTTGCGCCGTTGAGGGTCGCGTTGCTAATACGTGAGCTTTGTAAATTGGCCCCGTTGAGGTTTGCACCCGTTAAGTTTGTGCTGTCCAAATCTGCCCCGACCATTTGCGCAGATTGCAAATCTGCATAAGAGAGATTTGCCCCCCGTAGAATGGCTTCCCGTAAGGTAGACGCCGCCATTTTGGCGCCGCGCAAATTTGCCCCGCTTAAGTCCAACCGTAACATATCCAAAGCAGTTAAATCTGCCCCAGCAAGACGCGGGTTCGCCCCAGCACCGACAAGGGCGAGCAACAACTCTTTACGGGTAATTTCAGCCATTTTGATGTTCCTCTCGATAATAGGTGAGCATCTGATCGATTGTTTCGTCCAAATTAAATTTGGGTTGCCAATTGAGTAACTTCTGAATCTTGGTAGTGTCCGGAATCCGTCTACGGAAATCTTCAAAGCCGGTTTCATACGCTTCTTCATACGGAATCATTTGGATTTCTGAAGCGCTGTCAGCGCGGTCCCGCACACGTTGCGCAAGCTCGTGAATACTCACTTCTTCCGTACTTCCAATATTATATACATTTCCAATCGCTTCAGGCACTTCAGCCAGCCCCTGAATGGCGCGGATGACGTCAAACACGTTACCGAAACAACGCTGTTGCTGTCCATCCCCATACACCATAATCGGTTCATGATGAATCGCCCATTTCACAAAACGGGGCATCACCATGCCATACTGCCCACTTTGACGCGGCCCTACGGTATTGAACAAACGGAAAATCACAACGGGAAGATCAGCTTCTTTATGATACGCCAGCGCTAAAAATTCATCGACCGCTTTAGAGGCCGCGTAGCCCCAACGGTTACGAATCGTCGGCCCGCTCACCGTATCATCATCTTCAGCGAAAGGAATCCGTATCCCTTTGCCATACACTTCTGAAGTTGAAGCAATGAGCACTCTTTTACGGTAACGGCGCGCTGTTTTTAAAACAATCTCGGTACCACCAATATTCGTTTCAATCGTTTCGATGGGTTGATTAATAATCCGATGAACACCCACTGCCGCCGCAAGGTGATAAATAACATCACACTCACTGACCAATCGATCCATCACACTCGCATTACGAATGTCTTCGATAGCCACACGGAACCCAGCGCGTCCTTCTAACAGTTTAATATTTTCGATGCGCCCTGTGCTCAGGTTATCAATGACAGTGACGTCTTGACCAGCCTCTAAAAGCTGCTGTGCTAAATGTCCACCGATGAAACCAGCGCCGCCAGTGATGAGTGCATGTGTCATATTGAATAATTTATCCTCACATAGAAGTCAAATTCGTTAAGCATGTTACCGCAAGTGCATACACCTCACAATAGGTGAGCTAGAAGGTTAGAAAATAGATTAGTTTCTATCCGTTGAATGAATTATAGTTAAAACAACCTTTATTTGAAATTTCATACCACTTAACTTGATAAGTGTTTACATTGCGTTATTTTTATAATCGTGATACATTTATGTTTGAAATTTGCAACATTACAGCACAAATGCAAATTCCCAGCAAATTCACAAACTATCATTTTCAGTGAGGCTGGATATAAACGATAGTATGAATGAAAAAATTCTAATCATCGATGACGAAGAAATTACCCGCGATTTATTAGCGACACTTCTTGATAAAAGAGGTTTTGAATCTATTCGCGCGGCCAGCGCAGAAGAAGGTTTACGCAAAGCCTATCGTCATCAGCCCGACCTCGTCTTGTTAGATATCATGATGCCCGACATGGATGGCTGGGAAGTTTGTAAACGCTTACGTGCCATGTCCGACATGCCCATTATTTTCCTCACCGCGCGCGACGATTCGCGCGACGTGGTCAAAGGCTTAGAAATGGGTGCTGATGATTATGTAACAAAACCTTTTGATAATGATGAACTAGTAGCACGCATCCGCGCTCACTTAAGACGCGCACCCAAACCGAACATCAACGAAGAATTGGTCTTTAATGGTGGCGCATTTCGCATCAACTTTATGAACCGCGAAGTGCGTGTGAATAGCGAAGTGAAACACCTTACCCCTAAAGAATTTGCCTTGTTAGGTGTCTTGGTCAGAAATTCAGGACGGGTTCTACCCCGTAAAGAACTGGTTTCTGAAGCGTGGGGGGAAGAATACGGCGACGCTATCGACAGTTTGAAACTGTATATTCATTACTTACGCCAAAAAGTTGAAAAAGACCCCGACCATCCCGAATATATCCTCACCTCACGCGGGGTAGGCTATCGTTTTGCAGGGCATTCTTAAACTTCATCTTGTGTAGATACCGATTCTAATAAGCGCTGAATCTGTTGTGGAAAAGTCGTCCCCTCAAGCGGTTTGGTGAAGTACGCGTTCGCTCCAGCTTGAAGTGCTTCTTGCTTCAACGCCGATGAGTGATAGGCGGTTACCACCACGATCGCAAGTTGATGCTGAGAATGCGCTTTGCGAATTTGCCGAACAAACGTAACCCCATCCATCTCAGGCAAGGCGACATCGGTAATAATCAATTGATACGGGTTATGTCGCATTTTTTCTACGGCTTGCGAAACGTCCTCCACCGCATCCACTTGCAACGCGTTATATACCAAGATGCTTCGAATCACTTCTTGAGCATCCATTTCATCTTCTATAACTAAAATACGAGGGTTTGAAGGCATTATTCATTCTCTACGAAACACTTTGCGCCCTGTACTTGGAAAGATCGGGCAAATCGACTGTTTGATTGGGCAAATCCATCAAAATTTTGAGCAGTTGGTTGACGAATGTCTCTGGTTGCAACGGCTTGTTAATGAAGTTATGAAACCCGGCTGCGATGGCGCGGTTACGGTCGCCGACCATCGCATGGGCAGTGAGCGCGATGACAGGAATATCCATCGTTTTACGATCCTGTTTAAGCGCATCTAACATATCCCAACCCGACATGATCGGCATCGATAGATCAGTAATAATAAAATGCGGACGTTGCTGTGTTACAGAGGCCAACCCTTGTTGTCCATTGGTGGCAGAAAAAACGGTTGCGCCACAGAGTTCGAGCAACCATTGAGCGACCAAAAGGCTATCGGGATCATCTTCCACAATAAGAACTTTCCATCCGGAAAGATCAATTTTAAGCATGGAGAATTCCTTTTTGTAATTGATTGATCGAAGCAAGTTGAATAGGCAGTGTCACGGTGAAGGTGCTTCCCTGCCCTAAGATACTTTGCACCTGAATGTTTCCCCCCATCGACTGACAGAGCTGTTGCACAATCGCTAAACCCAGCCCTGAACCGCCGTGTTGTCGTCTATATGAGCCATCGACTTGACGAAACTTCTCAAAAATCACTTCTTGTAGATGGGTTGGGATACCAATCCCCGTATCCGTCACTTGGAGATACCATTGATTCCCTTGACGAGCGCAAACCATCCGCACTTCGCCCTGTTCGGTAAATTTGATCGCATTGGAGAGTAAATTTGACGTGATTTTGGTGAGCGCATCCTCGTCGATAAATAGGTGCTCAGGCATTGACGGTTCAATCTCTACTTCGACCCGAATATGCTTCGCAAATGCAAGGCTCTGCATTTGATTTTTGATTGTATGAAAGAAGGTTTCGACAGGAATTTGACTGGGGGTAAGTTGTACACGTCCCGACTCGATACGGCTGATATCTAAAATGTCGTTGATTAACGTCAATAATCTTTCTGCGTTTGCGCGGCACCGCTGGACCATGTGCGAATGTTTTTCATCTAAACTTCCGCCCATTGCCATAAGCCCTAAAAACCCGATGATCGCATTCAATGGCGTTCGCAACTCATGGCTCATCGTTGCAAGAAATTCGTCCTTCAATTGGTTGGATTGGCGCACGTCCGCTAATGCGACTTCTAACGCATGGGTACGCTCTGTCACCCTTGCTTCCAGTTCGTTATTCACATTTTGCAGGGCGGCTTGTGCAACAAGCAGTTGGCTTAAAGCCGTTTGTACTTGACGAATGGCAGGGCGAAAAATCAACAAGGCTTCTAAAAACAGAACGATCAACGTCGCAATCAAAAGGGATAGTTCGATCTTGCGAAGCTCTTGAATACGTTCTGAGGCTTCCTGTTCGTAGCGCATGACGGCATTGGACATACTACGGTTAAAGTACCAGCCATTATTGAGCATCGACTGGGCATAATTCTCTGGGATGGAACGACAATCGGAAGGGTTTTGTAAATCACCACTCACACTGTCGTGTTCATAGATGCGCAAAATACAATTCCCCGCATTTATGATGACATTATGATTTGTATCAATGCTCTCAAAATAAAAGTTGATGTTGGTGCTGTTCGGGAGGGGGGAAAGTTGACCTTCGCGCAACGTTGAATAGATTGTCGGCCATTGTTGTAACGCATGTGCCAGCTCATTCAAATTCACTTGACGTAGGACATCGTTGGGGGCATAAATGCTTGCAAACGCATACGTGATCGCTTGTTGGTTGAGCGTGTTATTAGTTCCTGCTAAAGTCAGGATTTCGGTGTCACTCGTCTGTTGGATGATGTTGATTTGGATCAATATCTGACCCATGACCGCTAAACACGCAATCAACGCCAGCGCGATGACATAACGCCCTGTTAATGCTTTTGCAGGGTGAGCTGATAAAGAATACGATACCATTCAAACATAGACCTTGTCATGGATAAAAACTCATTCGATGCGGTGCGATACAAGACTAAATTCTCCCTCATGATGGTTTAATTTGTGTTAAATAGGCATAAAGACTTGAGCGTAAACGCTTCGCTCATAAAGTACCTGTCTTGTTGAAGTTTAGGGATGATCCCCGTAAAATAGAACGTATGTTTTCTTGAGAGGTTCCCATGCAACGTGTGATCTTACATTTAGACTTGGATGCCTTTTTCTGCGCCGTCGAAGTTCAATCTCAACCTGAATTGCAAGATAAACCGTTCGCAGTCGGTGGTACCCCTGACGGGCGCGGTGTGGTCGCGTCATGTTCCTACCCCGCGCGGAAATTCGGCGTGCGTTCAGCGATGCCTATGTCACAAGCGTTACGACTTTGCCCAGAACTGATCATCGTGCCTCATCACTTTGGTGAATATCGTCGCGCCTCCAAAGAAGTCATGGCGTTATTGAGCGAAATCACCCCCTTGATTGAGCAAATTTCCATCGACGAAGCGTTTATGGATGTCACAGGAGCGAAAGGTGCGGGGGAAGTTTTGGCGCGCAACTTGCAAAGACGCATCCGCGAAGAATTAAATCTTCCCTGTTCGTTTGGGGTCGCCAGCAATAAGTTAGTCGCAAAAATAGCCAATAACATCGGCAAAGACCGCGCCAGAGCACACACCGACGGCATGCCCAACGCGATCACCATTGTGCCTTATGGAGGGGAAGCTGAATTTTTAGCGCCCTTGCCCATCCGTGAAATGTGGGGCATCGGCCCAAAAACAGCCTCACGCTTAGCGCAGTATGGCGCAACGACGATTGGTGATATCGCCAAGATGTCAGAGAGCACGCTCTCTCAGTTGTTTGGAAAATTGGGGAAAGAGTTACATCAACGTGCTAAAGGGGTCGATTCGCGTCCGGTGGAGACGGAACAAGAAACCAAACAGGTGAGCAAAGAAATCACCTTCAACCATGATGTGAATGATGGTGCGCTTCTGCGTAAAACCCTGCGTCAACTCTGTGATGGTGTCGGCTACCGTCTGCGCAATCATCAATTCAAAGGGACGACGGTCAAAATCAAATTACGCTGGACGGATTTCACCACCCTCTCACGACAAGTCACCCTAGAGCGCGCCATCGACCAAGATGATGAAATTTACCGCGAAGCGCTCGCCCTGTTCGAACGCGAGTGGCCACCGAATCGACCTGTACGGCTGATCGGCGTGGGGGTGGCTTCGCTCTTACATGGGGATCATGTGGACGTCCCTCAAAAACAACTCAATTTATGGGATCCTCCTGCCCCAAGCGAACCTGTAGAAACCAAGAAATTACAATCAGCCTTAGATGAGATTCGCAACCGTTTTGGCGAACAAGTCATCAAACGTGCCAGCGACTTAGACACGGGGAAGAAACCACGCAAACCATGAGAGACTTTACGAGTGAAGTTCAGCGTTGTACGGATTGGCGTGTGCTACATCAACTACTGGCGGAGATTGAGAGCGAAATTTCTTTTTTAGAGGATCAGTCGTATTTAGAAGCGCGTCAGCAAGATCGTTTGTATACCCTGCAACTGCTCTTACAGTATGGTGAACATAAATTGGCTCAGTTGTTAGGGTAATCCCCTATGCCTGAGCCATTCTAAAATCGTGGAGAGGTTATTTTTGTAAATCGACTTGGCTGAAGTGTTCGATCACAGGGAATGGTTCATAAAAGTGATGGAGCAAGGCACGCCACGTTTGAAACACTTCTGAGCCACGAAACCCCACGGTATGATCTTCTAACGTTTCCCACTCCACCAACAATAAGTATTTATTTTCCACTTCAATGCACTTTTGCAGTTGATGGCTAATGTACCCTTTTGCGCTCGCAATGATGGGGGATGCTTCACGGAAAGCCGCTTCAAAAGCCTCGTTCTGTCCCGCTTTGATATAAAGATGACCGGATTCAAGAATCATTTACAATCCTTTGTGATGATTAAAAGAGCGACAACTGTACAGGCGGGCCTTGTGACGGTGGAGCGTCATTCGAAGCAGGCGGCGAAGATACCGACTTCTCGCTTGCTTGACGTTCCGCTTTGATCTGCTCGGCCAAGACAAGAATCTTCTGAAAGTCCGCTTCCATCGCCGCATTTAAGCCCATATTCCGCAGGACTGCCGCCGGATGAAACAAAGGCAGATACGCGCGTCCGTCAGCAAATTTAGGTTGTCCATGAATTTGAGTGATGCGCGCGTTAGGGAAATATCGCGCCATGCTGTACCGTCCTAGTGTGACGATCACCAACGGGTCGATCAATTCGATTTGGCGGTCTAAGTAGGGTTTGCAAGCGGTGATTTCTTCAGGTTGTGGGTCACGGTTATCAGGTGGACGGCTTTTCACGATATTGGTGATGAACACGTCCGAGCGGTTCAGGCCAATTTTCGCAAGCATCTTATTCAGATAATCCCCCGAACGCCCGACAAACGGCAGACCTTGCTTGTCTTCATGAAAGCCCGGCGCTTCGCCAATGAACATAATCTCTGCGTGATACGTTCCTGCACCCGGCACAGCATTTGTGCGACCTTGCGATAAGGCGCACAAAGTACATGTTCGAACTTGGGCAGCAATGAGTTCCAATTCTTGCACTGCTTCAGCGGATGTCATGCTGGTTTACCTGTCTTTTGGATGGACAAAGTCACTGTCATTATACCGCGTTGCACAAACAGGTGAATATCCCTACGTTTCGCTCAGCCGTCCCCTCATTGAGAGAACGGCTGATTCCTAAGAAACCGATAAGGATATTAACGCCGACGGCGGGCGTGACGGCGATCTTCTTTGGGGCGTTGGCGTGACATGAGGATATACACCACCAATAGAACCAAGAGAATCGCGACGCACCCTAAAACAATCGGCGTGAAGATCGTGTCAGAAGGTGCAGACGTATCCGTTGTCAGTGGCGTGAGCGTCGGCGCAAACGTGGGTGTTTCAGCGCTTTGTGTCAGGCTGTCTGCTAAAGCCGCGCCGGTTTGGGTGGCTTCAATGATGAGTTGGGTTGCGGTCAGCAACATCGGATCAGAAGTCGGTGTCGCTTCCTCAGTCTGGGCAATCGCGCTGGCGGTAGCGTCCATCACTAGGCTGGTCGCGGTGAGGAAGACCGCCTGTGCTTCTGCCGTTTCGGTCGCTTCGTTCACCAACTGCGTTGCCGTTTGCTGAATGTTCAAGGCTTGCGCCTCAGTCGCCGTTGCATTAGACGCGCTCACGCTGGTTGCTGTTAACTCTGCCGATTGGGTCGCCGCTGTCTGTGTTTCTAAAGCGCTCTCTAAAGCGTTTTGGGTTTGTGTCGCCTGTGCGTTCAAAGTCGCCGCCTGCTGCGTTTGTTGTTGAAACGCTGCTTCGGCGGTCAGCGTGGTTTGAGCCAAGACCGTTGCGGTCACGTTGGCGACGGCGGTTTGGGTTTCGCGCACTTGTTGCGTGGCATTCAAAATATCTTGCGCCAGTGTGGTCGCTGTCGCATTCACCTGTGATTGGACGGTTGCGCGGGCATCCGCCGTTGCCGTCATATTCTCAGGAAGGGATGCCTCAGCGGTCGCGGTGATCGCGTCGCTGGTTGCCAATGCGGACTGTGTTTCTACGGCGGATTGGGTCGCGTTACTTTCGGCGGTTACTGTCAGGCGTGCGTCCTGTGTCGCCGTGATCGCGTCGTTGGTCGCGAGTGCCGACTGTGTTTCTACGGCGGATTGGGTCGCGTTACTTTCGGCGGTTGCAGTCAATTGTGCGCCCTGCGTCGCCGTTTGGAGTGAGGCTTGTGTCCCGCCCGCTTGTTGGGTCGCCAGTGACAAACTAAGTTGTTGCGCGGTAGACGTGATTTGGGCGACGCCTGTTGCTGTGCCTTGACGCGCTTCCGCAGTCGTGGTCAAAGCGACTTCGGTGCTCTCCGTATCGATGGCGAGCGAGCTGGGTTCTTCAGTCACCACTTCGCTCAACGTCGCGGTCAGCGTTGAGGTGAGTGTCGCGGCGAGAGTGGGCGTAACCGTCGCTGTGGCAGTCGGGGCATTGGCGGTCGCCGTTTGCAGTACCCCTTCATCCACGCTGAAAGGAATATCGATAAACGACGAACCACCGCTGGCATTCTCGGCGGTGATGCGCAAGGTATGCACCCCGCTTCCCACATCCAACGGGTCAAGTGAGAGGGCAAACGGCGCGGTAGACTGCTGTGCCAGATCGACACCATCCAAAACCCACGTCACATTTTCTACAGGGGATTGCGAGATAAAACTTAACTCGACTGAACGTGTCGCGGTGAGCACATCGCCATCGCTCAAACCGTTCACCGACGGGATGGGAGGCAGGTTCGGGACGCTTAGATTCACCGTCGTGTTATTCGATGCACCATTGGCATCCGTCACGCTGACGCCTAACTGCGCGGTGCCGGGAATGATCGCATACGGGTCAAGCGTGTATTGAGTGCCTTCGGGATTCGTGGCTTCTAACACGTCCCCGTTGACGGTCACGGTGATGTCTGGCGCTTGGGTTTGGCTGTGAACATCAATGCTGAAGTCCAGCGGTTCGCTCGGAAGCGCCTGCCCATCTTGCAACCCGACAAACGTGATCTGCGGACTAACTGAGCCGATGGTAAAGGTCGTTTCAGCGGTGCTGGTTTCGCCCCCCTCATTGGTGACCTCTACGCTGAGCGTGTGCTGACCTACCGCAAAATCCAGCGGATTCAACAAAATGCTATATGGGCTTTCTGCCAGCGTGATCGGGTCGCCCTCATCGAGGGTGTACTGCACGCTGATGGCAGGAGTTTGCCCCGTCACTTCGACAGTCACGGCGGTGGGCGTGGTGAGTTCACCGAGGCTACTCACGTCTGGGTTAAAGCGGATTGCAGAGGGAAGCGCGCCGATATTCAGCACAACCTCGGTAACGCCGTTGCTATCGCCATCTTCATCGACAGCGGTCAAGCTGAGGGTATGCGCCCCGGGCGTAAAGTTCACAGGGTCAATCGGCAGGTGATACGGCAGATCGCCAAAGCCCGTTAAAGCGACACCATCCCACAAAACATCGACTTGGGTTAAGGGGTCGTCCGCCAAAACATCAATCGTGAGGTCTAAAGGTTCGGTGATCGGGTCGGGAAGCGTGGCAGGGTCTACCTGAAACATTGGGACAGGAATCGGCGCGCGGACAGTCGCCGTTGCGTTGGCGCTGTTTTCGTCGTGACGCACTTCAAAAATCGCTTCGTATTCAGTGCCATCTAAGGCGATTCCGTCTTCCCCTGTCGGTACATTCAAGGTGATGACGTACTGGCTTTGTAAACGGGCGGCCAACCCGCGATAGATTTCCGCCAGTTGTTCAGGCGTGGGGGATTCGTAAAACGCGCCATTGGAACGGGTCGCTAAGGCTTCTAAATAACTGCGATCAGAGCCAAAGCCAAGCCCGATGGTATAAATCGTCACGCCCCGCTGTGCCAGCAAATCAAACACGTCTTGCGGGATGACGCTGCTGCGCCCGCCGTATTCAGCACCGTCGCTCAACAAGATGATGGCACGGCGAGATAAACCACTTTCAGAGGCGTAGATCAAACTATCATATGACCCTTGATACAGGGCGGTTTCCCCGCCTTCAAGCAAGGTCGCGATCACTGCTTCCAGTTCCGCTTTGTCATTGGTAAAAGGTTGGATCAGCTCTACATTCGAGCCAAACGTCATGATGGCGACTTCATTTTGCGCATCTAACAAGCTGACGTATTCCGTCACAGCTTCGCGTAATTTTTCAATGGGCGTGCCATACATACTGCTGCTCACATCGACCACCAACACGGTGGAGAATGCCAGCGCGTCATCAGCAATATTTTCAACGCTGACGATCTCGCCATATTGAGCCAATTCCCCGCTCAACGTAAAATCTGCTTGGGTCAGCCCTGCGACAGGTTGGTTAAATTGGTCAAACACATTGGCAGTAATCACCACTTCGGGCATGTTGGTGGGGTTTACGCCTGTAATCTCTAAAGTTAAAGGGGGAATTTGAGCGTTCGAAGGGTTCAACGCGAGAAACCAAATACTCGCAAGAAGGGTGATGAAAAACAGTCGAGCAGTACGTAGCAAAAAATGAGCTTGGAACAAAATGGCCTCCTAAATTGGCGGCTTTTATGCACAACCTTTTAAGCGTTTCCCTAATGTTAACGAGTTTACGCGACGGTGCAACATTTAACGGCTTATTTACACAAGCATCATTAGCCGATAACGAATCAAGAGATGCGTGCGCTCATCATGAAACACAACGTGAAGAATATCCCCCTATGCAACGGTGATGACACGCTGGTGAAATAAAAAGCGTTCTGTCCCTTCAAGTTGAGAGACAGAACGCCTTGATAGACGACGGCTATTTTGTGTGGCGATCCCTATTTGAATTGAACGATGGACTTCTCATCACCACCGAGCAAGCGCTCTAAAACCATGCCGATGATGCTGATGATAATCGCACCGACCAACGCCCATCCAAAACCATCAATGACCAAATGCCCCCCCGTGAGTCCCATCAATTGGGTAGAGAGCCATGAGGTAAGATACAACATCGCGCCGTTGATGATCAGTAAGAACAAGCCAAAGGTCAAAATGACCAAAGAACAAGTAAAGAATTGCACGATGGGTTTGACCATCGCATTCACAATGCCGAAGATCAACGCGATCAGCAACAAGGTGAGTAAATTTTCTTCCCCTTCAATGCGAATGCCGGGCAAAAACCCCGATGTGACGATGGCAATCGCAACCGCATTCACGATTAAACGTGCCCAAAAATTCATATAACACCCCTTTCATTCACCCCATAACCAAGCGAACGCTCAACACCAATAACACGATTAAAACCAGTTTGCGAAACTGCTGCGGGCTGATGAGTCGATTGGCGATCAAACCACAGAAGATACCCGCCACACTTCCCGCCAGCATGGTAGGAACCCATTCCCCTACTTGCGCGGTATAAGCACCGTTCAAGCTGTGCCCGACCACACTAATTATACTATTTACGAGAAATAAGCCCTGTAAGTTGCCACGAAATTGATCCGGCGTCCAACCTTGTGTCGTGCCATAAATGACAAAGGACGGGCCGGGGATGTTGTACAGCCCGCTCAAAAACCCGCCGACAAACCCAAACGGGTACGCCCATCGACGGTTTTCGAGGTGGGGAATGGGAAAATTGAACAAACCGTATAACGCGTATAACCCCACGAAGATGCCGAGCAAGCGCACTAACAATTTCAGATCAACATGATTGAGCATAAAGATGCCGATTGGGATGCCGACGACTGAAGCAAGGGTCAACCGCAGGACGCGCCGTAAGGTCAGCGCGTGGCGAAAGCGGAAGATCAACACCACTTCAACCAAGATGCCCATCATTGAAACAAGGGGAACAGCGTTATCAATCGGCATGATCGTCGGCAGTAACGCCATCGACACAAGGCCAAAACCAAACCCGCTCAAAGTTTGGGTGATCGAAGCAAAAAAGATGATGAGACCGCAGAACAACAACACTATTTTGCTCCTAATATGAGAGTGTGTGAAATTGAGGAATGATTTTTAAGCGCAATCGCGTCTATAATAATAAGATGGTATTGATAAATTGATGCACCGCCCAATAAACCATTTTTTGATGGTATTACCTGCCCCGCAACTATTAGAATCTTTTGTAAATCAATTTTTTTGAGACTATGCTTTACAAATCATGTCTATTCATGTGTAAAATAACGTAATGATGACAACCAAAAACGAACTCACTCCCGCGCCGATTGTTTCTATTCGTAACCTTGTTAAAGGCTATGAGGAAGGGACACGTGAACGCTTCGTCTTAGACCATGTTGATCTCGATATTCAACAAGGTGAGTTTTTTGTCCTGTTGGGCAAAAGCGGAAGCGGAAAAAGCACCCTGCTGAACCTTCTCAGCGGGATCGATATGGCGGATAGTGGTCAAATTTTCGTGAATGGGGTAGACATCACCCAACTTAGTGACCGTGATTTAACACTTTTTAGACGTGACCAAGTGGGGATCATCTTCCAGTTTTTTAACCTGATCCCGACACTCACCGTATACGAGAATATCATCCTTCCTGCGGAACTTGCAGGGCGTGCGGATCGTTCTTTAGAACAGAACGCGAAACATCTTTTGGAACGGGTTGGGTTAGCCAACCGCGCGGATAGTTTTCCCGACAAGCTCAGCGGTGGCGAGCAGCAGCGCGTCGCCATTGCCAGAGCGCTGGCAAACGAACCCGCGATTATCTTAGCGGATGAGCCGACGGGCAATTTGGATGAAGACACGGGCGAAAAAGTGCTTCAGCTCTTGCTCGAACTCACCCGCGACGCAAACAAAACACTCATTATGGCGACACATAACCCCGAAATTGTTCCGTTAGCGGATCGGGTGTGTCGTATTCACGAAGGGAAATTAAGTATCACCACCCAAACGGTAAAGGAGTCTTCATTATGACGGCAGTTGACCCTATCGCCCTCAAACAAGCCCTGTCTGAACTGCGCGATATCAATAAAGAAAAACGCCGTACTGCGGTCATGAAACTAGGCATGATCGGTGGCGATGAAGCCGTTCGTGCGCTCATCAATTTGGTTCGCAATCCTAATGAGGACCTGATTGTGCGCGGACGCGCCGCGATGATGTTAGGGAAATTAGGCGACGTTCGCGCCGTAGACCCGCTCATCGAAGCGTTGGATGCCCCGGGCTTTCAAACCCGTTTATATGCAGCCGAATCGTTAGGTAAGTTGGGGGATCGTCGCGCAATTGAACCGCTTCGACGGGTTGCCTCTACGGAAGGGGATCGCATTGGCGATGCGGCCAATGTCGCGCTCATCCGCTTAGGCGACAAACAAAATGAAGCGTCCGACTTCCCCATAGAACCGGAACATTCATCGCCCTAAGTTACACTGAGAGAGACGACCTAAACACAAAAGGTCGTCTCTTTTAAAACAATTTGCATCAGCTCTACGTATTACTGATTACCATATGAACATGCCCCTGCAATCATCGCTTTCGCAGCTCACCAGATGCATGAGGCAATAGCGCGCCGTATTTTGCTGGAGAGAAGAAATCCGGTTATGACCCATTCACCAAACTTAGATCCTAACTCCATCCTGCAAATCACACAGGATATGTCATGGAAAACTGCGAACGAAATTGAGCGCATTGTGTTGATTCCCTTTGCGCGTATGCAATTCGGATTATCTGGCATCCTTTATGGGCAGGGCTGGAAAATCTATGGCTTGCCCATCTTGCAAAAACATCGGCTCAGCACATTCACGATTGGGGATCACTGCGAACTGCGGTCTACAGCGCGAAGCAACCCGTTAGGCACCAACCGTCCGGTCATCCTCAGTACACGGTCTGCCCACGCAAAATTGGTGATTGGCAAACACTTTGGCATGACAGGGGGTTCGATTGTGTGTGAAAACAACATCACCATTGGCGACCGCGTGATCGTGGGCGCGAATACCGTGATTGTTGATACGGATTTTCATCCGATCCATCCCAGCATACGCCGTGTCCGCCCCTTAGATGGGGCAACGGCCCCCGTCACGATTGAAGATGATGTGTTCATTGGCATGCACAGTCTGGTTCTGAAAGGCGTGACGATTGGCGCGGGAAGCGTGATCGGCGCGGGAAGTGTGGTCACGCATGATATTCCCGCAGGTATGATCGCCGCAGGCAACCCTGCCCAAGTCATCCGCGAAGTATAGTGTCGCCAATTCATAAGTCGCCGTTGACAATTATAATCTTTCCCCTAAACTTAGGCAGTTTTGAACCCTTATGAGCTTTTAGAGTCAAGTCATAAGGTTATTACTCGCATCAACATCAACCCGTCCTGATGCTGTTTGATCAGCACAGACCAACCCGCCCGTTACACCGTTACATTCGAAAGACCAATTTTTTATGGCAATTCTCACTACAAGCAATTTAGGCCAAGCATTTGGCGAACGTGATATTTTCACGAACATGAATATCAGCATTGAAGCGGATAGCAAAATCGGCCTTGTGGGGCCGAATGGGGTCGGCAAAACCTCGCTCTTGCTCATCCTCACAGGGATCGAACAACCCGCTTCGGGAAGCATCTCTTTCCAACAAGATTTACGTGTCGGCTACTTACGCCAAGAAGCGATGCAAGCCTTCACCGAAACCACCAACACGATTTGGGAAGAAATGATGTCGGTCTTTAGCAATATCCGCGCCCAAGAAGAACGGATGCGTGAGCTAGAAGGCCTGATGGCAACCGAAAAAGACCCCGACGCTCTGCAAAACATCTTCGATGAATACGGCACAATCCAAGAAGAATTTGAGCTTCTAGGTGGCTATGATTACGAAGTGCGCATCAAAGCCACCTTGCAAGGTTTGGGCTTTGGTGTGGATATGTACAGCACCAAACTTGCGAACTTAAGCGGGGGACAAAAAACCCGCGCGCTCTTGGCGCGTCTTTTGCTCTCACGCCCAGACTTGTTGGTATTAGACGAACCGACCAACCACTTAGACGCGGAAGCGGTGGCATGGCTCGAACACACGTTGTATCAATGGCAGGGGGCGCTTCTGATCGTCAGCCATGACCGTTACTTCTTAAACACCGTTGTGGATACCGTATGGGAAATGGGACGGAAAGGCATCGAAACGTTCAAAGGCAACTACAACGCCTATCTGCGTCAGCGTGAAGAACGTTGGGAACGTGCCGAAAAAGTCTACACGCAAGAGATGGAACGTCTGCAAACCGAGATGGAATTCATCCGTAAGAACATGGGGCGCCAAGCGACGAACGAAATCGCTGTAGGGCGCTTGCGTCGCTTAAGTCGTGATCTGGTTGCGATTCAAGAACTGGGCATCATCGGCTATAAACAAACCCGCCAATGGGCGGAAACTGGAATCGGCGGGGTGCGCACGTATACCGTCGCAGAAGCGGAATCCGTCATTCGTGGGTTACGCTCACCCAACGCTCGTATGCCCAAGCTCAATTTGAAGCTCAAAACGGCAAATCGTGGGGGTGATCTGGTCTTGCGCGCGCAAAGTCTACACGTCGGCTACCCTGACAAGTCCTTGTTCCATGCCGATGATATTGTGCTTGTGCGTACCGAATGTGCCGCGTTGATTGGCGAAAACGGGGCGGGCAAATCGACCCTTCTCAAAACGCTGACGGGCGAAATCCAACCACTCGACGGGGATATCTCGTTTGGCACCGGTCTGAAGGTGGGTTATTTTGCCCAAGCCCATGAAGCGATGAACCTTGAAAACACGGTCTTGGATGAATTGATGAGTCATAAAGCATCTATGCCGTTAAGCGAAGCGCGTAAGCACCTCGCTCAATATATGTTCCGCGCAGACGATGTTTTCAAGAAAGTCGGGATGCTCAGCGGGGGTGAACGTGGAAAGCTCGCCTTAGCGATCTTAGCGCTGGATGGGGCGAACTTCTTACTGCTCGACGAACCGACCAATCACTTGGATATTCCCGCGCAGGAAATTTTGCAAGAAGTCTTGGAACAGTTCGAAGGTACTATTCTACTGGTGTCGCACGACCGCTACTTAATCGACCGTCTCGCCACCCAAATTTGGTATCTGGAAGCGGGACATCTTCGCGTATTTAAGGGAACGTATCAAGAATACTTGAACGCGTCCGAAGCTGTCGCCACATAAATTTCCCTCAACCCACTCGAAGCGCCGTAAAAGTTTACGGCGCTTTTTATTTTCGTAAAAGTCGTTATAATGCCTTAACAATTAATAATCATTATTTGAATACAATATAATTAAGTTTATATAGAGGAACATGCGATGTCTTATAAAATTATTGATGGTCCACATCCCCAGATTAAGATTCACCAGATCACTGGCGAACTCACCTACGCGGCGATGACTGCCGAAAGTGAATTAGGCTTACTGGAAGGCCCGAAATACGTTTTGCTCGACGTCTCTGAATTAGATGTTGGCTTGCCCGCAGGCTTTTTAGAAGGCGCAAAACACAGCTATTTCACACATCTCAATTTACGGCACATGGCGTTGTATACCCGCTCTCACCTGTTGAGCAATGTTGGCAAAATGGTCGCTAAGCTCACTCATAAAAAAAATCAACTCTCTATTCACACATCCTATGATCACGCGATCAATCACCTGCTCAGCCTCGTAGAGTCTGACGCGAGCGTCGTGTAAAAACGCCCATCTATTTGCGATATTCCTGCTTGCTCATGGCGATATGAGCCTCTATACTCAGATTATTTAGTGACGCTAAATAATCTGAGGCAGTTCTATGACCATATTTGTCCTTTTTATCTTCGGCGCAGTCATCATTGGCGCTGGAGCCATGTTAGCCCCCGCGTGGCCTACCACCCAACCTCGCATCGGTTTAAATGCGGCGTTGGCGTTAGGGATCGTCATTGGCGGGGCTTTGTTTTATGCCATGCTGTTCGGCTGGAATACGCTTGTTATTGACTATCTACTCTTTGCGCTGGTGACAGGCATCTTCTTATTTGGCACCCTATCCTATGGGCAAACCCGCGCTGAGAAAAAAGGACAAGAACTTCTCGACAAAGATCAAGGTTGGCCCGGCCCGAATGATCTGCTGTTTTACCTCGTCGTCATTTTGATCGCTGTCATTCCTGCATTGGCCCTCCCTGTTCCCTTAGATACAGACGCGCAGGGGTTTGGTTATTTAGCACTCACCGCCCGCACAGGGCAAAGTTTCTTCAATCTCGCTCCTTTCCACCCAGAAATTGATTATCTCTACGCGCCAGGTTTCCCTGCCTTGATCGCCTATTTAAGCCAACAGCTCAAATTTGGGATTCACGAAATCCAGTTGGGGGTTGCGGCCGTTTTGTATATCATCATGGTGTTGGTCGCCTATGATTTCGGCGCGGAATGGAAAGACAAGCGCCTTGGACGCGCCACCGCCCTTTGTACCGTCATCGGCATGGGCTTATTCACCGCTTACATGGATTCACATTACACCAGCCTGTTAGCGCTCATTTTTAGCTTCGCATTTTTGACCTACAGCTTGCGCTGGTTACGCTATCACCGTATAGGGGATATGCTGGCAGCAGGCTTGATGTTAGGCGTGGTCGTCCTCTGCCATCCCGATACAACCATCATCCTCGGCTTAGGGTTTGCGCCGTGGCTGTTGACCATGTGGGGAAGCAAAGAACGCCCTAGCGTCAAAGGTTGGTTGGGGATAGCCATTGTGATTCCGATCATCGCCTTGTTGGGGATCACACCTTGGCTGTTGAATGTGAGCCAACTGTTGGGAAGTGATATCGTATCCCCCTTTGAGCGCGACCCGAATTACTGGCAAGTCATGATTCTGTATCAAGGCATCTTAATTGTGCCGATTGCTTTGGTCGGCGCGGTGGTCGGACTCCGCAAGCGCGATATCACCGCCATCCTTTCGGTGGGATGGTTACTTCTCATCCTCGACTTTTCTACCACAGGCATCATTGAAAGCATCTTCGGTGGCTTACTCGCGCCTCTTTTCCGCTACGACTACCCCTTCAGCATCGCGTGGCATGGGCCGATCATCCCGTATGCCATCTTAGGGGGGATCGGTCTGCTCTGGTTATGGGATAAATTCGCGGAAGAACGTTTTGGCAAACAACTGCATCGCCTCGCCCCTGTCGCACTTGCAGCCTTCGCCGTGATTTTGTTGGTAGGTTATTTCTTAAGTGATTCGATCCTCGCCTTCAGCAAAAATCGTGTAGGCTTCTACGGCGCGTTTTCTTCTGAAGCGGATGTCGCGGCGATGACATGGTTACGTGAAAACACCGAGACGGATGTACGGTTATTGAATCATCCTGCCCCGCACGAAGCGGACTGGGTGCCTGTCATCTCTGAACGCGACAGCGTGTACTATCGCCCTCAACCGTTCTTCAGAAACACGGAAGCCAGCGAAGCTGAACAAGAATTGTTCCTCGCGTTCTGGGAAGACCCCGCGAACCCCGGCAACCTCGCGCTTTTAGAACAAGCCAGCATCGACTATGTGATCGTGCCTCAACTCGTGACAAACCCAGAGAGCATCGAGACGATGTTTCGCTGGCGTGCGCCTTTCACTGAGGGGTATACGATGAATTCCGATCTTGCCGACGCGCCTTATTTGGAATTGGTCTTTGACCAAGACGGCGCGCAAGTCTATCAAGTGGTCAGTGCAGGGGGTGAGTAGTTCACGTTCTGGTGATCTGATCAAGGTGGCGAGCAGACAGCTCGCCACCTTTTTTTATGTCTATTTCCGCTTCCGTGCCAACAACCCACGATACAAGGCGTCTAAATCGCTCACAAGGCGGTCAATGCCATAACGGTCACGCATCAAATGAGCGCGTTCTTGTAATACCGCGTCGTCTGGCGGGGATTGGATATTTTGAATCATCGCAGTGGATAAAGCGACCACGTCTTCAGACGGAACCAGATCACCGAGCCGTCCGCCTTCGAGCAGGTCAGCCGCGCCTCCCACATCCGTAGAGACAAGCGGACAGCGCCCCGCCAGCGCCTCAATCAGCGAGACGGGCGTGCCTTCATTCAAACTAGAGATCACCACCAAATCCAAATCTCCATAAAGAGGCGGGGTATCCTGTACCCAACCGGTGAACGTCACCGCGTCTTGTAAACCAAACGCGCGCACTTGGGTTTCTAATTCTTCGCGAAGTTCGCCATCACCCACAATCACAAAATGCACGTTAGGAATTTGCAGACGGACTTGGAGAGCCGCTTTCAAAAACAAAGCGTGATTTTTCACAGGGACTAAGCGCCCCACAACACCGATCAGTGGCGCATCTAAGGGGATATTAAACTGCGCACGGAACGCGCCTGTGTGACGCGCTTGGTTCAGAAAAACATCAAGGTCTAAGCCGAGCGGTAACACCGTGATTCGGCTTTTCCGCGTGACGCGATAATCTTCTGCCAGCTCACGCCGTAAATTCTCACTTAACGTGATCACCGTGTCGCTCATGTGCGCGGTTAAACGCTCTAAGTTGAGAAACACCTGCGTGACCCATGGCGAAAAATAACCGTGAAACACATGCCCGTGAAAGGTATGGATGATCACCGGAACGCGGGCGAACCACGCCGCCACCCGTCCCACAAAACCCGCTTTGGCGGTGTGCGTATGAACGATATCCGGCTTGAAGGCGCGTATCTGTCGGTATACCTTGATGATGGTCAACACATCTTTGATGGGGTTTAAAGAACGGCCAAGCTCAGGCATGTACAGCGGTTCGATGCCGTGCGACATCGCGTAATACGCCATATCCCCTTCATCTGTGCCGACGTGCCCCGTCACCAACTGTGATTGATAATGCGGTGCGCCAAAATGTTCCATCAATAACACCACATGCGTCACCGTACCCCCGATATTAAGCCGTGCGATGATGTGCATTAAACGAATAGGTTGAGGTTCAGTCACGAGGCACTTCCTAAAAGCTGTTGATACAGTTGATACGTCGCATCGACCATGCGCTCCGCATCAAAGTGGGTTTCAAGTCGTTCTAAAGCCAGCATCCCCATGTGACGGCGCAAGTTGGGATCAGAGAGTAACGTGGTCAATGCGTTGGCGATTGCAGGTGCGGATTCAGGCTCGACCAACAAGCCCGTTTCGCCATCGACGATGATCTCTGGAATCGCGCTCACTTGACTAGCGATGCTAGGAACGGCCACCGCCATCGCTTCGAGCAAAACGAGGCCGAAACCTTCCCACAAACTTGGCATCAAAAAGATGTCCAAGCCCGCCATCAACTGCGGGACATCAGTTCGCCAGCCCGCGAAAACAACCTGTTTGTGAATGCCGAGCTTACGCGCTTCAGCCTCAAGGTCTTGACGCAAGACGCCATCCCCCACGATGAGCAAACGCGCGTCGGGAAAGCGCAAGCTGATGCTGGCAAAGCCTTGTAAGCCATATGACATGCCCTTCTGCGAAATCAGCCGACCAATCATGCCGACGACAGGGCTGTTTTCGGGCAGGTTAAACTGCTGTCGTAAAGAACGCGCCGCGCCCTCATGATCAACTTGGGTTGTAGGGCGAGGAAGTCCGTAACGAATCGTGGTGATTTTTTCTGGCGGAGCTTGTTCTACTTGACGTGTGAACAGGTTCGTCGCTTCTGAAATGGCGATCACGGCGTTAAAGTTTCGCCATAAGATGCGGTTGGCTATTTTGAAGGGTGACCGATGACGGAAATCATCTTCATTGTGACGACTGGTGATGACGATTTTCACGCCTGCCCATTTTGCCGCAAGACTACCGAACGTATCGGCATGGACCAAATGCGTATGCACAAGTTCAGGTTTGAGCGTGCGCAGATGTTGGCGCAGCGTGGGGATGATCTGTCGATCCAGCCCTTTTTGAATCACGACTCGCTGTACATGCACGCCTAGCGCTTCCATTTGGGACATGTAATCGTCGAGAGGTTTGTCTGGCTCAACCAATAAGAGCAAGTGAACATCGACACCTCGCGACACCAACCCCGCAAACAAAATGAGCAAGTGCCGTTCCGCGCCAGCAATCCCTACCGCTTTGATGATATGAACGACGCGCATATCATTTAACCCGACAACTGTCGTCGATAATAAGCGATGGTGCGCGCTAACCCCTCATCAAAGCTGACGATGGGCGCGTAATCTAATAAGTCAGTCGCTTTGGTGATGTCCGCGCTGGAATGTTTAATTTCGCCTTTGCGGGGTTCGGTAAAAATCGGCTCGATCTGCGTGCCCAGTTGATCGTTCAATTTTTGGACGAGTTCTAAGAGGGTAACTTGTCCGCCTGTGGCGAGGTTCATCATCTGCCCGCCAATTTCGGGGGCGGTCATCGCCAATAGATTGCCCTGTACCACATTGTCGATATACGTAAAATCACGACTTTGAGTGCCGTCGCCATAAATCGTCGGCGATTGACCCTTCAACATCGCGATGATGAATTTGGGAATCACCGCTGAATAATGGGACGTTTCATCTTGGCGTGCGCCGAACACATTGAAATAGCGTAAAGCGACGGTTTCGAGGCCGTAGACTTCGGTGAACACTTGACAGTAATATTCAGCCGCAAGTTTGGTCACGCCATACGGCGAGAGTGGATTTGCAGGCATGGTTTCCAGTTTAAATTCGCCCTCTATATCACCATACGCCGAGGACGAAGCGGCATACATCACCCGCTTGATGCCGTGATCGCGCGCGGCCATCAGGACATTCAACGTGCCTGTGATGTTAATCTCATTGCTGGTGATGGGATCATCAATACTGCGAAAGACCGACGGTAAAGCTGCTTGATGATAGACATAATCGACCCCTTCAAAAACGGGGCGTAGAGCGGCAGCGTCGGTAATGCTGACATTGTGAAATGAAAATTGGTCGTATGCTTGCAGGGCATCGAGGTTGAGCTGTCGTCCAGTCTCCAGATTATCAATCACACGTACTTGATGCCCCTCTTTTAACAGCCGTTCAGAAATATGTGAGCCAATAAAGCCAGCCCCGCCGGTCACTACGACTGTATATGCCATTGCTTGAACATCTCCTGTTGTGCTGGGTTGCCGAACAACCTGCGACATCTGTAAGTATTACAGTCTAACAAAATAGTGCACAGGATTACAGACGGCAATTCATGGAGAGGCGAGCATCAAAAAAGAGATGATCGCCAAGACGATCACCCCTTTTGAGAAGACCCATCACATTTCACATGAAGGGTTTATTCTTCAGGCGGTGCCCAAGGGATGAGACTACTCGTTGCCAAATTACCCTCAAACAACAGTGTCGTTTCCCCTGTCGCAACGTTGACAGCATAAAGCTGTCTGGCGTTTCCCGCAAACATGGAAAAGACATTCCCATTGGTGAGATATAATGTTTGACCGTCAGGCGACCAAACCGGCTTGTCAATACTTTGCCCCGTGAACACCACCTGACGCTCATCCGTCGCGACGTCGATCACAATCACAGATGTGGTCGCGCTGGCATACCCTTGATCTTGGGCGTTCGGGTCGGGCGAGGACTGACCTTCCACATAGGCGATCTGGCTTCCATCTGGCGAGGCAGAAACCATCACAACGCCGTTATTGGTCGTCCATGATCTGCTGGCGCTGTTACTCACGTCAAACAGCATGATTTCAGGTTGAGTAGTACCGCCATTTTCTTCTTCAATCGCAGAAACCATCACAATCGTATCATCGTCGAGCCATGACGGCGAACGCAGTAATTGATCTTCCAGCCAGTTCACTTCGGCGACGGAATTGGAAGCTGTATCATAGACGAAGGTCTTTCCATCGAACGCATACGCCAAACGGGTGCTGGATGGATTCCACGCTAGTGAGGGCGTATCCCCTGTACGTTCGGCGATGACATGGATCACGTTGCCATCTTCCGCGTTCACCACCATGATCAACCCGCTCAAGGCTTCAACATCCACCGTAGGATCAAGCAAGTCTGCGGGGGTTGCCCATAACGAGATGTAATTTCCGCTCAGCGCGATGATCTGACCGTCAGGCGAAATACTGAGTTGGTTCACCCACAGGTTCGGCTCTAAGGTGAGCAGACGCTCAACCTCACCTGTTTCTAAATCTGCCACTTGGATTGATGCGGCATTGGAGTCTGCAAATTCGGCATAGACGAGGGTTTGGGTGGCGTCATTCCAATCAAACGCGCCCTGAAAATTTGCGCTTTCAGCCACAGGCTGAGCGACGCCATCAGCGATATTTAACGTTTGCAAAGATAGGGTATTTTCTGTGTCGGATTGGGTTAAAAATGCGAGCGTATTCCCATCAGAACGAACGCTGACCGTGGGGATAGACAACGCTTCTGTACACCCCACAAGGAACACCCCACTGAACAATAAGCTGCTTAAGAAAGTTTTCTTATTCAACATGATTATTTTTCCTCTCTCATTTCAAGCTCACGTCTTCATCCCCTTGTAAGCATGAAATCTCTCAATAAAACACTCCTCTAATTCCAGTCGATCCCATTTTTATTGTGCCACTAAATAGGGGGTTCATAACCCCCTTTGACGAGATACTCAGCAGGTATTAAGAAACAAATTCAGGGGACAAACCTGTTCATTTAGCGAATATCGAACTTGATCAAACCGTTCGTAATCCATAAGAAAAATGAGCGTTCCTCATAAAAGAACCGCACTATTGCGCCTGTATCAGCCATTGATGATTATTGAGGTCAAACCAGCATCATAAAAAAAGGCATCCTGATGAGGATGCCTTTTCTATACAGCGTCTTTTTGCCTATCTAACCCGACGTTGTGGGCGACGGAATGATGAGAGGCTGTTGACTGGTTTGTGTCGGTAATGTTTCTTGGGTTGGCGGGGCCAGTGTGGGCACGACCACGGTCGCCGTAGGCACTACCAAGGTAGGCATCAATGTGGGGACGGCCAACGTTGGTTGTAACGTGGGCATCAAGGTAAAGGTTGGAGAAGGTGTGCTTTCGAGAACAGGCTCTGGCGTGCCTTGTCCAATGTTAAGATTCAACCCACGCACCCACTGTGTTAAAGCCGATGACAGCCCTGCATACACGGGGCAGGTTGAAGGGATGAACACCGCTTGGCCGGGTTGTACCAACGCAGGGTTTTCAATGCTGTTTGCCGTCGCCAAACACGCAAGATCAACATCAAAATAAGCGGCGATCAAGTCAAGGATATCGCGTGGTTGGATCACGTAGAGTTCCGCGTCGCTTCCACCGCCTACACCGTCAGGAAAAGACAATGCCGGATAATAACCGTATGGCGGGGCGTCAACCGGAATCACCAACTGATCGCCTGAGCGAATACGCGCATCAATCGTCATGTCATTCACCATGAGGAGTGACGCCAGAGAGATGTTGTAGCGCATGGCGATGCTATCGAGCGTATCGCCATGGGTCACAAAGATGACAGGGTATCCCCCGCCCCCTTGACCTAAATCACGCTCTACGCGCGTTCCTGTCGTTGAGCTTCCATCGTATGGCGGGCATGAATAACTGATCATCAGTTCATCCCCCGCGTAGATGGGCGCTTGTGGGTCAATTTCATTGACAAATGCGAGACAAGCTACTTGGACATCAAATGCCGCGCCGATCAAATCCAACGAATCCCCCGGCCGAACCGTGTAGGTGGTGTCTTGCGCAGTTTGGGCAAACGCCGCAAAACCCGCAAATGCACTCACCGCTAAAAGGACGCATAAGATCAAACCCCAGCGAGAATCTTTTTTATAGGATGACATCACTCCTCCTTGAGTTGATGAATTCCTTTAGATTGATACGGTTAGATTGTATCAAGAATGTGAGTGACGAGACATAGAATCCCCATTAAGTCCACCTCTATGCACCTTTCATCATCCCTAACAATCCTCCGCTACAATAGAATAACCCCCTTAAGATGTGGGGTGATGCAAGATTTCGGTTGTGCTTTATAATGAGACAAATGGATTGTATGAGGGAGCAGGATGCCTATTCTATTAGACCCAAACATTCTGTACATTGTTCTTGTGATCGGATTATGGCTTGGGGTTACTGCATTATATGTTCCCGGAACTGGAGCTTTGGAGGTTCTAAGTTTAGGGACAGTCATTGTCAGTATCGTCGCCTTTCTGAGTGTGAGCACAAATTGGCTTGCCGTACTCGCTCTGGTCGTTGGAATTTTAGGATTTATGATCCTACCTTTCTGGCAGAAAGGTTGGCGGTATATCTTAATCGGCGGGGTGATCTTGCAAGTCTACGGGAGCATCACCTTATTCCATGAGACAGCCGTTTCGCCCATCTTGATCGCGTTTGTGATCGCCGTCTCACTTGCTTATCATTACTTCTTACTCATCCCCATCTTGAAGTCGCAAAAGCCCGGCGGTCAAATGACCGATGATGCGCCGATTGAAGGGGAAGTCGGGTTTGTCCAACGCGACATCAACACTGTAGGTACGGTGAGAGTACGCGGGGAAACATGGACAGCACGCAGTGAGGTCTTCATCAGCGCGGGTGAACAAGTGGTCGTCGTAGACCAAGACGGTTTGACGCTTCATGTTGAACCACTCAAACACAAACATCATGATGAAGAAGTTTTTGTCTCTTAAAATAACCCTATCAACCAGCTAAGAGGAGAGAAGAATAAACTATGCCGGTAGAAAGTATTTTAATCGTTCTTGTTATTCTATTCATCGCCTACATCGTGCTCAATTCCGTCCGTATTTTGCCTGAATACGAACGTATTGTCGTACTTCGTTTAGGGAAATATTCCGGAACGCGCGGGCCGGGCATCACCGTTTTGATTCCCTTCCTCGAAACTGCTCGTAAAGTGGATATGCGCGAACGCTTCTTGGAAATTCCACGTCAAACGGCAATTTCAAAAGACAACACCAGCATTGATATTGATTTCTTGGTCTATTACCGAATTGTCAACCCAAAACTGTCTATCCTCGAAATTGAAAACGTGGTGCAAGCCTCTTTGAATATCGCGGCAACCACCCTTCGCGCGGTGATCGGCGATATCGAATTGGATGATGTGCTGGCAAAGCGTGAACAAATCAACGACACGCTTCGCGTCAAACTGGATGAAGTCACCGAACGTTGGGGGATGAAGATCACCCGCGTTGAAATTCGCGAAGTGGAACCACCCGCACCCGTAAAAGAAGCGATGAACCGCCAAATGAGCGCTGAACGTGAACGTCGTGCAACCGTCACCAAAGCAGAAGGTGAACGTGCCTCCTCGATCATGGTCGCGGAAGGTGAAAAACAATCTGCGATTCTGCGTGCAGAAGGTGAAAAACAATCCTCCATTCTTCGCGCCGAAGGTGAACGTCAATCACAATTGTTGCAATCTCAAGGTCGCGCGGCAGGTCTTGAAGCGCTGTTCTTGGAAGCGCGTGAAGTTGATGAAAAGACGCTCATGCTCCAATACTTGGATACGTTACGCGCCCTCGGCCAAAGCAGTTCTACCAAATTTGTCCTGCCGATGGAAATCACCAGCATGATGAGCCGTATTGTCGAAACGATGGCGAATGCGGGCACTGGCACCGCCTCTAACACAACCGTGGCCAGCACGCCCACCCGTCCACCCAAAGCAGCGCCCCGCGCTGAACCGCCTCGACCGACAGCGCCATCTACACCCGAAACACCCCCTGCTACTGAGGAATAAAAATAAAAGACCTTCTCAAATTTCTGAGAAGGTCTTTTTTATGCAGTATCACGTCAATCATTAAACAAGACCGACGACAAGCAAACTCTATAGAGTTAGATTTCCCAACCAAGCGGGTGCGCGATGTGCGGTGAAAATTGGGTTAAATCGTCCAGATAATAATCAGGTTGGGAAGCTTTTAATTCCTCTGGAGGCGAAAACCCTGTGCCCACCGCAACCGCCATCGCCCCAACCGCACGCGCACATTGGATGTCCATCGGCGTGTCACCAATCACCCAAACATCTTGGGGCTTAAATGAATGTCCCACCAAGTCAGAAGCGCGTTGAATCGCCAACGGGGGCAGATGATCGCGGTCAAAGGCTTCATGGCCGAATGCGCCGACCCGGAATAAAGCGGGCGAAAAACCAGCCGCGCTCAATTTAGCTTCCGCCGCCCCTTTGACATTCCCCGTCACGATTCCCATCACAACGTCATCCCGTCGTGAAAAAGCATCGACCAATTCCGTCGCCCCAACACATGGGGATACTTCGTATTTTTCTTCAAACACGGCGATCACACTGCGCGTCATCGCATCGTGATAGGTCATGATTCGGGCGTGCACATCATCATAGGTGATGCCGTGTGGCCCGAGCAGTTCCACGAGCGTGCGCCAATCCGTTTTACCGCTAAACTCGTGGGTGGCGACTGTGCTTTCTGTGCCAAAAACTTCTAACATCGCGCGCCGTGTCGCTTCGCGTCCTGCGCCTTTGGTACGCAGTAATGTCCCGTCAATGTCAAATAACACCAACCGCATAAATGACTCTCCAATGCTTCAAAACAATCTCTAGTGCAGTGTAGCAAATTCCCGATATTTATGTATGACCAGACGGATTTTTGAGCGTCATTGTCCACTTTAGCCAAAGCAATCAGCACCGAATTGTTTGAATTTATGGAATACAGCGGTAAATTTTTAGATAAACTTATATCAAGCGTTGGATGTACCTGTCATCCATAAATCGTTTCGCAGGGGTGTAGAGACCCCTTTCACGATTGTGTTTTTCATGGGAAGAAGTGCATCAAACGCGAAATTTCATGTAGTATTGACGTATAATCATGCTGAAGAAAAAGTCTCTCACCTGCTCCATAGCAAAGAGAAACTATTCTTGAGCATAGGTCGTCTCATGGCGGCGTTGGGTCTTACGCCCACCGAAAAGTGCCTTTTATGCGTTTTCCTGTTCGACAAGACGAAAGGGAAGCTGACCATGCGACTATGGAACCATTATCACACCCCGAAAAGTGTGGATGAAACCATCGCACTTTTAACAGAGTATGCCGGACAAGCGCGGATCATTGCAGGTGGAACCGATCTACTTGTTGATATGCGAGCGGCAACTCACCCTACCCCCCAAGAAGCATTGATCGACATCACTCACATCCCCGAACTACAAACCATTGAAACTCACGAAAATATTTTCACCATCGGCGCAGGGGTCACCCATACGCAAATTGTGCAATCGGCAGGGCTTGCGTCGAAGGCTACGTGTTTGGTGGAAAGTTGTGGCGTGGTCGGGGGGCCACAGGTGAGGAATGTCGCTACACTCGGCGGAAATGTCGCCCATGCGCTGCCCGCAGGCGACGGCACAACTTCATTGGTTGCGCTCAACGCAGAAGCCGAAATCATCTATGATGGCGTGCGTCAATGGCGCCCGCTCATAGAATTATTTCAAGGGCCGGGGAAATCGTTGTTAAATCACAGCCGTGACTTGTTATTACGGCTTCGCTTTCACGGCGCTTCAAGCCGACAAGCCACCGCATTTAAGCGCATCATGCGTCCGCAAGGGGTGGCACTCCCCGTACTAGGATGCGCCGTCGGCATCACCTTAAATGAGGCGCTCACCCACTTTGAAGAAGTCCGCGTTTCAATTGCGCCCATCGGCCCTGTGCCTGCCCGCGCGGGTGACGTCGAAGCGTTATTTGTCGATCAACCTGTCGATGCGGAAACCATCAGCACAATCGCCCAAGAAGCTCAAACCCTACTGCATCCACGCACCAGTAAATATCGGGCGACAGCAGACTACCGCAAAGAAATGATCAGTGTGTTATTACGCCGTACCTTAAACCTTGCGGTGACACGCGCAAAAACCGGAACTGCCGAGCCTGAAGGCGTTGGCGTTTAACCCCTCACCCTGTCAACTAACCGCAGTAAAGGTAAATCTAATGACACCATTAACGATTACCGTCAATCAACAAAAATATCATCTGGATGTTTCCGAGTCGCGTACACTGGCGCAATTTTTGCGTTATGACCTCGGCTTAACGGGCACCAAAATTGGCTGTGAAGAAGCGGAATGTGGCATCTGTACAGTTTTGGTCGATGGCACGCCTGTAGATTCGTGTGTGTACCCTGTATTCAAAGCCCAAGGCCGAAGCATCCGCACCGTTGAAGGCTTGGCGGATGGCGATCAACTCCACCCGATTCAAGAGCAGTTTGTCCGTCACGGCGCGGTGCAGTGTGGGTTCTGTACGCCGGGCTTGATGATGACCTCGTGCGCATTGATCGAAAATAACCCTGACCCAAGCGAAAAAGAGATCAAGTCTGCGCTGAAAGATACGCTTTGTCGCTGTACAGGCTATACCAGCGTGATTGACGCGATCCGTTCTGCGGCACGTCAAAAACATGGCGATGCCCCCCTGCCCGTCAATGAACCCGTGATCGACGAACCGCTGGATGTGATCAGCCGTTCGGTGCCACCGCAAGAAGTGATTGCCAAAGTGCGAGGTGACGCCAAATACACCGATGATTATGTATTCCCCGGCATGTTATTTGCGCGCACGCTTCGTTCGCCTTACCCCCATGCAAAGATCGTCAGCATCGACACGTCGAAAGCCAAAGCGCTTCCCAAAGTGTATGCTGTGCTGACGCATGAAGATATTCCGGCTGAAAATATTCACGGCTTGGTCTACCGTGATTGGCCTGTGTTATGTCATGATGTGGTGCGCTATGTCGGCGACGCAGTGGCGATTGTAGCGGCAGAAGATCAAGACACGGCGGATATCGCGCTGTCTTTGATCGATGTGGTCTACGAACCCCTGCCGATTGTCGCTGACCCCGTGTATGCCCACTCGCCCGAAGCGCCCGTTTTGCACCCGAACCATCCCAACGGAAACCTACTGAAACATATCAAAGTTCGGCACGGCGATATTGAGCAGGGATTTGCCGAAGCTGATGTGATCGTGGAACATGAATATCACACCCCTACCACCGAACACGCTTTCTTAGAACCTGAATGTTCTATCGGCGTGCCCGCAGGCTATGAAGACCACGAAAAGCTGACGATCTACGTCGGTTCACAAATTCCGTACCAAGACCGTAACCAAGTCGCCTTGGCAATGGGTTTGCCTGAAGAATCCGTGCGCATCATCGGCACGTTGATCGGCGGGGGGTTCGGTGGCAAAGAGGATATTGCCGCGCAAATTCATGTCGCGTTGTTGGCAACCGCGACAGGTCACCCTGTAAAGATGCTGTACAGTCGTCAAGAATCTTTGATCTTCCACCCCAAACGCCACGCGACGATCATCCGCATTAAAACGGGCGCAAAACGGAATGGCAAACTCACCGCCGTACAAGCTACGCTCTATGGGGATGGCGGCGCCTACGCGTCGCTTTCGGATAAAGTGATGACCCGCGCTACGACCCACGCGACTGGCCCGTATGAAGTCCCCCACGCCAAAATTGATTGTTTCGCCATGTACACCAACAATGTGCCTTCGGGTGCGTTTAGGGGTTTTGGCGTGACCCAATCGGCATTTGCGGTAGAGCAGAATATGGACATGATCGCCCAAGCGTTGGAGATCGACCCGCTCGAATTTCGACGCATCAACGCGCAAAAAGTCGGCGTGACCACAGCGACAGGTCAACTACTGCGCGAGTCTGTCGGCTTGCTCGAAACTATCGACGATGTTCAAGGGGATATGCGCACGCATCATAACGGCAGTGGCTTCCGTTGGGCATGGCAAGAAGGGCATAAAGCCTACGCATGGGGCATTGCCTGTTCATATAAAAATACAGGGTTAGGTGGGGGCGCGCCCGATAAATCTGAAGCGGAAGTCGAAGCGTTTGAGGACGGTTCGATTGAAGTCCGTACCGCCGCCGCCGACATGGGGCAAGGGATCGCCCACGTGGTCGCTCAATGCGCCGCGCAAGAAATGCACCTCGCTTATGACCGCGTCAAAGTGCTGTTATGTGATACCGACTTGACCCCCAACGGCGGGCCGACCACTGCCAGCCGTCAAACCTTTATGACGGGAAATGCGGCCCGTTTAGCGGCGTCAGCCTTACGCGACGCGCTCACCCGTTCGGCAGCAGAGATGATCGACGTGCCGCCGGAAAGCATCCGCTATGAAGAAGGTTTGTTACGCGCCGAAGGTGGGCATGATGTTGAAGTGGGCGACGTTGTGAAATGGATGAAATCCAACGGGCTTTCCCCACGCGCCAAACATGAGTATTGGGCGCCCGCCACGCAACCGTTAGGCACAGGGGGCGACATGCACTTTGCCTTCAGTTACGCCACCCAAGCGGCGCTCGTCGAAGTGGATACTGAAACAGGTGAAATTCAGGTCTTAAAAATTGTATCCAGCACAGATATTGGACGTGCTATTAACCCGCTCATGCTCCAAGGGCAGATCGAAGGGGGCATCATCATGGCGATGGGCAACTGCTTGACCGAAGCGTTCATCATCGAAGATGGTGTGCCATGGACACGTCTGCTCTCGCGCTACAAGATGCCGAGCATCAAACAAACCCCGCAGATCGTTTCGCATCTGGTAGAACATCGTTCCAGTGATGGGCCTTATGGCGCGAAAGGAGTTGGTGAAATTCCGTCGATCAACACCACGCCCGCCATCTGTAACGCCATCACCAACGCGACGAGCGTGCGCGTTTTCTCGCTCCCTGTCGATCAAGATGCGTTGTTACGGGCGATGAAAGCCAACCAAACTGAAGTTCATACCGCGTGGGCCGACGTAAAATAAGATCATTATCTCTTGCTTTTGGGGTATCTGAACGGGATACCCCAAAAGCTCATGCTTTCAGCCTTACCACAAAAAGATCAGCCTACTGCATTCGCAGACATATTTGCCTCATCTTCTAACGCTCACTAGCAAATTAGCGTGTGAGAGCGTTATCCTCTGTCTGAAATAGCGTCTATATTCCACACTTTATCAGGCAGGTTTTATGTCTACACAAACTTCGCAAACACAGTCTGAAGCGCCACAAGAGCCGATCCATTACACCGAGAGCGAACGCGCCGCGATGCGCGCCTACGTCCAGCGCACCGAAGTGCGTTTGTCCACGCTTCACAGAATCGCAACGGCATTTATCAATGGGGCGGGGCTACTCATTTTGATGCCCTTCTTCTTGCGCGACCATGTGGTGACGGTGCTCACAACCTTCATTGCGAACATCCACATGATCGAAAGCAATGCAGTCGCGTCTGATCAACTTATTTTTGTCATCATCACGTTACTGTTGTTCTATCCGTTCCTGCTGTCGATCACGATCCCAATCTACAGCTTTTACTTGCTGATCAAAGACATTATCCATTTTTACTTCACCATTTATTCCCCGGGCTTTCCCGCCAGTTTGTTCACGCCTAGCTTTGTCCTCAGCGGGATCACGTTCTCGCCCGACGAATCCAAACGCGCAAAAGAAGATGTGTTCCGCTATCAATACAATAACGAGACCATCGACTTCATGATCCCCTTCAGCGGGCAAAAACGAGAGCGCTACTTTGATGAGTCGATCCGCAATACGCACGGCGAGATCATCCCCAAAACCCGAAAATATGAGGATTTGTTAGAGAGCGGTGTACTTCCTGAAAATCACAACCCGCAAATGGTGCAGTGGTTTAACGCCGCGATGGGGATTGCGCGCACGACCGACCGACGTTTGAGCGAAGAAGTCGCAACATTAGAAGTGTCGATTGTGCGCCATGTGCTGTATTTACGTCGGCTGGTGCTACGCTACGTCAAAGCCTTGGCGATGTTCGTTTGGACGACGCTCATCACCTTTGCGATGGTGCCCTTCTTAGAAGACCCACGCGTGCCCAATTACCTCACCTTGAGCATTGCCTATCTGGTCTGGTCGTTATTTGTGATGAAGCTGATGACCTTACCCCTAACATGGATTTATCGTCACCGTCATAACAAGACGCCCAAAGATCATATTGATCGCCAATTAATTGTGCTCGAACAACAGGTCAAACCGTTTTGTTATTTGGCGATTGTCACGTCTTTGATCGCCTTAATTTTGAGCCTAACCAGCAATATAGGGTAAGATTTAGGATGAAACTACGTCGAATTAATGTACGATTACCATAGAAAACCCTGACATTTTTTGATGTTTTGGCTAAAGAAAGCGAGTTCTCAATGAGTGACAATCCTACCCCTAACACGGGCGTTCCAGTACAAGTGACGGATGCAACCTTTGAAGCAGAAGTTTTAAATAGCGATGTGCCTGTGCTCGTGGACTTTTGGGCACCATGGTGTGGCCCTTGCCGTATGATCGCGCCTGCTTTAGAAAAATTGGCCAAAGAGTTTGACGGTCAAATCAAAATTGCCAAAGTCAACGTAGATGAAAACCCACAATTGTCTGAAGCCTTCCGCGTGCAGAGCATCCCCAACTTGATGGTGGTGAAGAACCGCACCATGTTGTTTAACCAACCCGGCGCACTGCCCGAAGCTTCTTTGCGTGAACTCATCACCAAGACGATTGAAATCGAAGTTCCAACCCCTGACCAACCTCAATAAAACAGGGTTTAAATGAGATACACAAAACGCCGCGAAATTCGCGGCGTTTTTCATGACTTATGCGGTTGATCAACTTCGTTTTACCCTGCGACGGGTAATGTCGCGGTGTTGATGTTCGGCAAAACATAGTTGGCATTGATCCAGCCTGTATAGCCATTCGGCGCTTGGATGAACAACCAAGAATTATATTGGTTGCGCCCTAACAAGCTCACGCTCTGGCCTTGTGTGACCGTCGTGATCACGCCTGCCCATGTCCCTGCGCCATAGCGCACATTCACACGTCCTGTAGTGACCACCCCTGTCGGGCTGGCATTAGCAGGGGGCGCAGCTTGAGCGACACCACCCACATCGCCCGTGATGGGTAACGCGCCGATATTGACGTTCGGGGTGATATAGCTGGCGTTGACCCAACCCGTCATGCCGTTCGCCAATTGGATTTGTACCCATGTGTTGTCAAAAATACGACCGATCAAATTAAACGCATCGGTTTGTGAAACGGTGGCGACCACGCCAAAACCCGCGCTTGGCCCACTACGCACATTCAAATACGATGCGCGCACCACGCCGTTGGCGGCGCCTGTTGTCGCATTTGCGGGAAGGTTGCCAATCGCGGTGCTGGTTGCCACATAACGACTGTTGACCCAACCCCGAATATTCCCCGCGATGATGACTTCTGTCCATGAAGTATCAGCATTACGGCCGACCAATTGCAGAACAGCGCCCCTGCTGACGCGGGCAACAATGCTGTAACCGACCCCCGGGCCACTGCGCACGTTGACATGCGCCGCATTGGCAATCGTGCCCATCTCTTGCGCCGAAGCAGACTGCACTTGAAATAACCCTAAACTCAAAATGACCATCAACCCTAAGAGCAGAATGTAGCCACTGCGACGATGTTGGTTTATCGTTTGTAATAACATCTTGTACTTCCCCCAAGACAAAGCGTATATTGGTTATATTTATGTTACAACGGTTTGAAAAAAGGGATTTATACGTTTGCTATTCGTGACGGTTTGAATCTTCAAACGAAGGGAAGGATGACGCTGAAGTAAGAGACGGTGTGTAACGTTGGTTTTAGGCGCGGGTCTGTTCTTTTTGGCCGATCAACCCTTGCGGGCGTACCAAGAGAATGACAAATAACAGCGTGAAGACGAACGCATCACGATAATTACTGCCCCCAACGGCGATGCTGAAGACTTCGAGCGCCGCGACGAGAAAGCCCCCGACGACCGCGCCTTGAATATTGCCCAGCCCACCTAAGACGATCACCGTCAAGCCTTTGAGCGCAACTGAATCCCCCATAGAGGGGTCCATCGAGTTATAGGCCAAGCCGAATAACACGCCCGCCGCCCCTGCCAATGCACCTGCAATAAAGAAGGTCGAGCGGAAGATATTATTGACATTCACGCCTAATAAGCTGGCTGTTTGTGGGTTGAATGCAACAGCGCGCATGCGCTGACCAATGCGGGTTTTCAGAACCAGATGGCGCAGTAAGGCCATCAATACCATCGCTACGATGAAGATGATGATCTGAATAGGCGTCACACGGAACGGCAAGCCTTCGATGGCGTTGGTCGGAATCGAACCGATGGGAAAGCGCTGGACGTCAGTGCTAAAAATACGTTCGGCGATACTGACCAGTAAAATCGACGCGCCGATACTGCTAATCAACTGCGAAATGCGCGGGGCATTGCGTTTCCGCAGAGGTGCAAACGCAATCATTTCTAAGAGCAGGCCGAGGATGCCCGCCCCCAACATCGCGACAGGCACAGAGGCCCAAATCGGCAGGTTGAGCTGTGTCACCGTCACCAAGCCGAGGAACGCCCCCCACATAAAAACCGCGCTGTGAGCGAGATTCAGAACCCCTAACACACTAAACACCAAAGCATAGCCTAGGGCAAAGAGGCTGTATACCGCGCCGAGTGCGATGGCATTCACAATTTGCTGAAGAATCGTCATGTGTCAAAGTCCTGAATGATCTTCGTAAGTCAACATCGGTCACCTCAGTACATCACTGGGGTGACCGATTGAATGGTATAAAGGCTTAGCTACCGGCTTCTTCGGTCGCTTCTTCAGTGGCTTCTTCGCTCACTGCACCGCCTAAAACAGAAAATGATCCTTCTTCCGCAATTTGAACAACGGGGGGATGGATCGGTTCGCGGTTTTCATCAAAGACGAAATTGCCGAGGGGCAGGTTCATTTCTGGCAAGCTGGCGAGCGAGTCGCGGATGGCGAGGCGGTCGGTAGAATCCGCACAACGGATCGCAGCGGCGACTAACCATGCACCACTATAAGCTTGAGCGGCAAATTGGTCAGGCAAGGCATCATAAGTCGCTTCGTAATTGGCGACAAAGGCTTCTGAAAGATCATTGGGGCTAGCCATGTTCCATGCCGCACCGACGATCAACCCTTCACTGTCCGCGCCTGTTTGCTCCAGAATGGCGGGTGAGTTAAAGCCGTTCCCGCCGATGATCGGACCCGCATACCCCAACGCACGCGCTTGGATGATGATCTGGGTTGCTTCTGCGGCTAATGCAGAAACGACCAACGCATCCGGCTCCGTGCCGATCAAGTTGGTCAGTTGGGCGTTGAAGTCCACGTCGCCCACCGCGAAGGTTTCGGTGCCTGTAATTTCTACGCCGTTAGCTTCGAGCGCTTCGACGAACACGTCATAACCGCTGACGGTGAAATCGTCGTCGTTGCCGTAGAGCGTACCGACACGGGTCAAGCCCAATTCGGCGACAGCAACATCAATCGTTCCCGGAATCACGGCGGATTCGGGCAAGCTGTTACGGAAGACAAATTCACCCATTTCGGTGATGCCGTTGGCGGTGTTGCTCACACCGATCACAACTGTGCCGTTATCTTGGGCAATCGGGTCAGCGCTGAAGGCTTCGCGCGAGAGCGTCGGGCCAATCACCGCCAAGACTTGGTCTTCTTCAACCAACTTGGTCATCGCGGTGATCGCTTGTTCATTTTCACTGGCAGAATCTTCAAAAATAATATTCAAAACCGCATCGCCTAAAAAGCCCGACGCATTCACTTCAGAGACAGCGAGGTTCACCGCATTTTGTTGTGGCCCACCATACACGGATGCGCCACCGCTTAAGGTAAACACAGCGCCAATCGTGACATCCCCTGAAAGATTAACCGGGGTTGCGCATGTTTCAGCAACATCAGCGCCGACTAATACAGCGGTCTCATCTTGGGCAGATACAAAGAGAGGAACTGATAGGGACAAAACAAGAACACTTGCGAGTGCTTTCTGTTTTAACATCATGCTACTCCTTAAAAATTTTCTTCAAAATAGATATTGATAGAGAAACGATCTCACCATAAGAATTGTAGCGCAAGGGAATCTCACTGCAAATTATTCACTTTGCAAAACAACGCGGATTTCATAGTCCCCCGCTTGTACTGCGGTGACTTGCACAATGAACTGCCCACTTTGATCGACGGAGCCGAACGAAATCATGGATGGAGAGCGCGAAAGTTCTTCACTGCTGGTGATGAACGTGCCATCCGGCGCATAGAGATGTACAGTTGGCGACATGCCTAAATCCGTATACGTCATTTCAACCGAGAATCGATCTTCGGCATCAGCCCACACGACATAGATATGACGCTCGAATCGCGAGATGAATCGACCCGGTGCAGGCACCTCTGGCTGAAGGTTGGCCTTCCATACCCCTAGCGTCGCATAGATCGCTGTCGGCGTAAGCGATGGGATGGGCGTAAAGGTCGCCGTCGCCGTTGGGGTTACCGTCGGTGTCCCGCTTGGGGTTGCTGTTGGCGTGGGGCTAAACGTCGCGGACGGCGTGAACGTCAAACTTGGGGTGAGTGTAGGTGTAGGGCGGTCGGTGAATGAAAAAATAATGCGATAGTTGACCGCTTCGCCCTCCGTATTTAAGGCGATCACTGCGGTATACACGCCCGTTTGCGGGGACATCAACTCAATCTGATTTCCCTCTGCAACAAGCGTAGCATTGGCATCATACAAGGTGACGGTCACTTGAGGGTTACGGACGGAAAATAAGAATTTATCGCCCGCGTGCACAAAAAACTGCCATGCTTGCTGTGGTTGTTCAAGGCTCACAGTGCCCGTCGCTTGTTCAAAAGGGGCGATCAATTGCGCGGGGATACTGCGCAAATCAAAGACAGGTTCAGGGGTTTCCGCACTGCTTCCACAAGCGACCAATCCCCATAACATGAAGCAAATGAACGCAGAATAACTCAACTGACGGCGCGGCACCGAAGCATACTCCCAAAGCACCTCAAACACTCTTAACGACGATAGCGTATGACGGATTAAAGCGCCAACAACATGCTTGACTCTCACGTTACGTCATCCTTTAGAATATTTTACAGCGTGGAGGTTGAGGATATGTATACCGTAAAACAAGTTGCCGAAATAGCCAATATCAGCGTGCGCACCTTGCACTATTATGACGAGATTGATCTACTGCGCCCAAGCCAGATTGGGGACAACCAATATCGTTATTATGATGATGAGGCGTTATTACGCTTGCAACAAATCCTGTTTTATCGAGAAATCGGCCTTGAGCTTTCACAGATCAAAGATGTGTTGGACAGCCCGAATTTTGATTTAATCACGGCATTAAAATCACACCGCAGGATGATCCAAGAGAAGATGATCCGTTTAAATCATCTCATCGACACCATTGATCAAACGATCACCCATATTCAGGGAGAAAACAAGATGAGTAAGAAAAAACTCTTTCAAGCGTTTAGCGACGAACAACAAGCCGAATATGAACGGGAAGCCCGCTTACAATACGGGCCGGAAAAGGTCAACGAATCGTCACGACGCTGGAAAGCCTACACCCAAGAACAACGCCAAGCGATTATGGAAGAAGGTGAGCGTGTGTATCTCGCCTTCAATGATGCGATGTTGGCCGATAAAGACCCGCACAGCGCTGAAGTTCAGGAACTCGTGGAGAATTGGCATCAGCACCTTCGGAATTTTTATGAACCGACGTTGGAAATTTTACGCGGGTTGGGGGAACTGTATACCACCAGTCCAGATTTCAGCAGTTTCTTCGCTCAAATTCACCCCAATCTCGCGGAATATATGCAGGTTGGGATTGATACCTATGTGGATGGGTTAGAGACAGAGGCTATCCGCCAACTGATCGAGGAAGATGAAGCGAATAAAGGTCAGGAATAAAAAACACGCGGGAGAGAAATCATCCCGCGTGTTTTAAGTAAACGACTGCTCAGAAATTAGTTAGAGCCACCGCTCAAAAGAGCTTGGAATTCTTCTGTAGTGTAAACAGTTGCGCCTGCTGGAGCTGTCACGGTGGTGGAGTCCACATCCGTGGTGTTGCTCGTGAGGTTGATCGCAACCACAGGGGCAGCGCCATCCATTTGTTCTGACAGTGTTGTCAAGTCAAACAGTAATGAGAATTCAACGCTACGGGTGACGCCGTCGGCAATGCCCACGCTGGTGACATACGTCAAGGAGCTGTTGGCAAACACGTTTTGCATCATGGCGCGAGCTTCTGCCATTTGCGCTTCGGTCAATTCTTCACCGCCTTGCGCTTCTTGTTGTTCCATCACCATGTTGAAGAAAGCGTCACTGCTAAACATGCCTGCAAAGTCGAGGTCGGTCAAGAAGGTTGCAACATCGCCAGTGCCATCATCGGTACGGGTAACGGTGACATAAGGAACCACTTGGTTGATCAGTGCTTCCATTTCGGCAGGGTCCATGCCTGTGGTATCCATATTCATGGACATCCCGCTTGCCCCGGTCACTTCGTCAACAGAAGTCGTAAATTGTGTGGGGTCTTCTGCATACGCTTCGTTAAAGGCTTGTGCAAAATCGATACCTGCCCAACCGGTCAAGCTAGGGGGCAACATCCCTAACGATTGCAGTTCATCAAAGTTGATATAACCGACACCATCGACCATCGCTAAGTCTAACGTGATCACGTTGGGCAGACCGGGCATGAGCATGCCGACCAATTGTTGAGGCACGGTCAAGGTCAAGTTTAAGGAGCCGTCGAAGTCGGTCAAGAAGGTTTGGAGAATCGGCCCTAAATCAATTTCTTCAGCCGAAGCCATAGAGGCATAGGTGTCGGTCAGCGCTTGTAACGCTTGGCCACCGCTGTAAGCAGTGCTTCCGGTGATGGTAAAGTCGAAGGGGAAAGGCACTTGTTCTTCAAGCCCTGTCACATTGATGTTGAAGCTGAATTCAGATGTTGCCGAATTTGGTGCTGTCGTTGAACTTTGAACGAACAACGTACAGTCTGCTTCAGAAAGATCACCACAGAAAAGTGTAGGGTCTGGCAGTTCTTGGGCAGAGGCAAAACTCGCCCCCATCAAAAGAGAAGCGCCTGCCACTGAAAGTGCTAATTTACGCATAGTTGGATTCCTTTTCTCTCTGAAAAAACACAAAACATAGACATAACTTAATCATAGTAGCTTATTACGAACAGGTTACGTCAAAAGTTCCACTCTACATGCGTTTTGTTAAGAGAAAAGGAATATTTTCAGCATAATCTTCCCTTAACCACCCTCATTTTTTTCACATCAAATTCTCAGAAATAGATCACTTATTGTGATCTGTCTGATCTTTGTTGATACGTTGACGAGCCAAAAAGCCCGAAAACCACTTGAGCAAGTCCACCGCGCTGTGAGGCGACACTTCGCCCGACATCAGTTGACGGTCAATATCCTCACCGCGCCGAATGAGGGTAGATTTGGTTCTGTGGCTTCCCATCGCGGTGATGACCTGTGCTAGTTCTTTGAGGTTATTCGCAAAAATTTGCTGTTCGTGAGGTGAAAGTTCTTCAAGGTTCGCTTCAATCTCACTATAGATCATGCTAGGGTCAAAAACTTCAAATGGACGTTTTGCCCCCGGATCATAGTTGTCGGATAGCGTCTGCAAGACTTTGAACGTCGTGTTGACATCCTTCGCAAATTGGTTCAGCGACGTTTGCCCTAACATCTTCCGAAAGGCGACGGCGCTCTGCAAAATTGAGCGCAGTTCGATATTATCCGGCACACGGTCTAACCAACGATCTATTTTTTGTAATTGGCCTAGCGGTTGTTTGCGCACATAACCGCGCCACCACGCCAGTAACAACGTATGCGCAAAAGGACGTTCGCACAATTTCACCAATTCGATCAACTGGTCGATGAAATTTTCTTCGTCGGTGATTGTTTCCAAGCTCTGGCTGATGCGACGAAACGCTGTGCGTTGCAAACTCTCATCATTGGTATCCCGCCCCATCACCAGCATTTGCCACAGGTCGGGCGAAGTCACTTCTAAACTAGGATGCTGTTGTAATATCCGCCCAACTTGCACACTCAACGGCAGTAAGTCGAGCGACCACGCACCTTCATCCAAGACATAGATAAACAGGTTGATGGCGCTCTGTTGGTCGATGGTCTGCGTGGCTAACATCTGCGCGGAAATAGCGATCAAATCACCCGCAGAGCGTTGACTTTCGCTAAAGGCTTGGCCGATGAGGGCGATAATAGTTTTTGCGTCGGGTAACCCTTGCGCAATTTGATACACGATCTCGTCGCGTTGGTCGCGCAGGGCGAACCGCATCAACGTGCTCAGCGCGGCCAGCGAAAGCGACGGCGAAGATAAACCCGCCCAGCGATAGATCAAATCATGCGGGGTATAGCCCTCTTGTAATGTCACCAACTGCCCGCTCATGAACATGCCCCAGACATGCTCAACCAAGGGGGCAGTAATAGGCAGTTCTTGCGTTGATTCTGACGTAGTGCGGTCGGTCTGGCGCTTCAGCCAAATCATCAAGGCTTCGCCGCCATACATCTGTAAGAGTGAGATCGGGTTCGTCTCAGCACTATGTAACGCTTCGCCCATCTGCATCGGCAGGGCGGCTAATAACTTTTTGTCGTCCAGAAACATATTGAGTGCAGTCACATCTTTGCGCAAGGCAATCTGGATCAACTGGCGGGCAAGGTCGGGATCAGAAAAATCATTCTTCTCCATGAATTCCCGCGCCGCTAATAAGGCTTGATGCAAAATCGGCGCGAGGTCGTAGGATGCTGGCTCGCGTGAAATCAAACGAAGCCATTCGATGATCGTCGCGCTTTCCGCTTCTTCTAAGGCCAAGCGCATCGAAGCGAGCGCGGCGACATGCAAGCGTTCTTTCCAAATCGCATAACGTTTGGTTTCGTCCTCACTGCTGCCGACAGTCGCCAACCGTGTACGGATGAACGCATAAACCGCGTCGGGGTCTTCATTCAATGCCACGCTGATGTCAGCCATCAGCGCTTGGTCGAGCGCCTCATCTGCATCCAGTTTTTCCAGAAGGAAGGCATTAATTGCGGGATCGCGCGTTTCTAAAGCCGATTGTAATAACTGCTGAGCATATGCCAGCTTGAGCACCTCGTCATCAATCGACTGGGATAACGCTTCGCGCAGTTTAGCGACATCGACCGAATTGCCCTGTAAAACCTGTTGATTCAGCTCATAACGCTCGATGATACTGCGCAGAGCGTCCGCCAAATTGTTGGTTGGCGTGATGGGCGTCAAACTCTCTAACTTTGCTATCTCGGCGAGCAACGCGCTGACATCACCTTGCCAGTGCGCGCGCAAAAACTCGATATATTCAGCGGCGGTATCCATCCCTGCCCCCGCCTGTAGCACTTGTTTCTGTTCCCAATCAAAGCCGATGCGCCCCGTGACAACGCCCGTCTTGGCGAACACCAAGCGGACTTGCGTAGGCGTGTGTTCTTCGCGGTTGGTCGAAAATGTGAACTCGTGGCGTAAGTGTGGCGGTAACAAGGCCAACAAGCCTTGCACAATCCGCAGACGCGCAAGCCCGTCATCCGTGTTGTTATAGATGATGCTTCCCCGTTCTGTCAGGGAAAGATGTAATAAATCGCAAACTTGCTCGAAAGAAGGAATCACCTGTAAGAGATGCGTGAGCGCATCTACCGCATCAGCAGGTGACCATGTTTCAATTTCGGGCAATGTAACAGGAGATAGTGGCACCTGTACGCGGGACGGAATCTCGCGGGGCAACGACAGCGCATTCATTAAAACCTGATAATTCCCGCCCAGTTTCATCAACACGTCTTCAGGCAAAATCAGATATTCGCTCCATGTAGAGGAACCTACCCCAACCATGCGCACGAACGTATACTGTTTTTGAGGACCAGCGAACAAACCCATCACTTGTGTAGATGCCAACGCGCTTTGATCAAACGGCAGAGGTTGAATCGACGTGACCCCGCGCCACATCATCGCATCTTGTTGAGACAGCCCTTCAGAAAGGGCTAAGCCGTGTAAGCTGTCTCCAGTTACTTGATAGGTTGTAAACTGCCCAGAGATAAATCTTTGCAAAACAATTGTCAAAAGCATCACCTTCACATTGACATGTTGCGAGTCTATCGTGCATTAAGACTGCCTCAAATGTCGAATAAAATCCACACTTTGCAATCGTCGCTCTAAGATATAAGTGATGTTATGCATCAAAATGCGTTCCACATCATCATGCAAAGCAGGTGAGATATTAAGCGCTTGAACATCTTCAAAAGCACTTCGTTGTAAGTGTCTTAATACCTTTAAGGTGGCTAAGGAAAGCGGGAACACCCCACTGGCCTGATGCACAAACGAAGGCGACACCACCCCACCCGCTTCAGGGCTAAAATACTGATCTTCTGGTTTGATGTCTTGACCACTGATGGCGCAGTAATTCAAGTCTGGGCGAAAGCCGACAAAATCCAGCAGATGCAGTTCGTAATAGCGGATTACCAAACGCACGTCGGCATGTTCGCTCAACCGCACGAGGGTTTGATCTAGTAAGAAAAATAGCTTATTTGATTCTTCTTCGGTGTTTTCGGTGAACTTATCGAGCAGTTCAGCGGCATAGGCAGCATAAGCGCCCCGCGTCAGGTCTTCTCGCAAGGGAATATAAGGATGTGTACATTCGGCTTGGACGACTAAGCCTAACTCACGTCCCGTGTTGATTAACATCTCGCTCCGCGTGAACAACTCCACATGCCCCATCTTGGCGCTGGTGAGTTTGCGCACCCCTTTCGCAAGCACATCAATTTTGCCACGCGTTGGGGTGAGCAGGGTCAAAAGACGATCTGCCTCGCCAAAATCGCGCCGTTTGAGAATGATCGCTGGCGTTCGAAAAGAACGTTCAGAACGTGCCAAAGGGTTTTATGCCTCTAATTTCGATGGCCCGAAGCCGAGGGGAAGAAGGTCGGATAAGCTTCCGTCATAATGGATCGTGCCTGTTTCATCCGCCAATATGATTTGTAACTGCGGGGAAAACTCAAAGAGCATTTGGCGACAGATTCCACACGGTGAGCCAGCATTGCGGGTCATCACCACAATGCGTTTAAACGCGCGGTGGCCTTCGCTCACAGCCTTGACGAGCGCCGTCCGTTCTGCACAAATGCCAGCGGGGTAAGAGGCATTTTCGACGTTACATCCTGTAAACACCACCCCATCAACTGTTTCCAGCACCGCGCCGACTGCGTAATTTGAATACGGGATATAAGCGTTCGCCATGACATCCCGCGCTTGGTCAATAAGCTGTTGAAGATCGGCTGTTAGGGTCATCCGTTCAGTCCCAATTTATGTGTATTTCAGTGGGATTATTATACCGTATCCGCATCCATATAGCGCGGGGCTGTTTTAGGGGGGATTACGCACAGTTGAGATGCTGTATTTTTATGTAAAACGCAAAAATAATGAAAATCTCTTTGAGGAACAGCCCGCTTGTCTCAAAGAGATTTTCATGAGTCACCATGAAAGTAGACAAATTGGCAAGTCGTTTACGGTAATGCCGCGCCGTTCCAAATTGCATCAAAGTTAGGAGATATGGTATTTGCTAACACCCAGACAGGTTGCCCTCCGCAACTGATCCAAATTTGATAGAAGCCATCACTTGAATTGATGACCCACCATGAAGTTCCCTCTCTTATCAAGATATTGGTTGTCGCTTGCATGGTTGGGCTATAGAACGCCATCACATCCATTAAAATACGCCCCTGTACTGATCCTTCAGGAAGGGGATATAAGCAAGGCAGGTCAGCCGGGGTAGGCGTCAAAGCAGTTGCGGTGCTTATCACAGTTGGAATAACTGGTGGGATGTCAGTCAGTGTACTTGTAGGTGTCACCGTTGGTGTAACTGGCGGGGTGTCAGTCGGTGTACTTGTAGCCGTCTCTGTAGGTGTAGCCGGCGGGGTATCAGTCGGTGTAGGCGTTTCTGTCGGTGACTCCGTTGGTGTGGGCGTTTCTGTGGGTGTCTCTGTTGGTGTGGGCGTTTCTGTAGGCGTCGGTGTACTCGTAGCAGTCTCTGTGGGCGTAGGTGTTAAGGTTGGAAGCGGTGTACAACTCCCTGTTTCATCCCAAATCACTTGTTCTGGAAATCCATTCCCCGCTATGCTAATAAGACGAAGCGTTATTGGGTTTGCAACGGGAGGAATAGTATAGGTGATTATAATTGCCTCATTCGGTTGTACTACGTCACCGACATTACGCGAAATATGATATGAACGTAAAACATTATCAGCGCCATCTGTTACAATAATATCGTACTGTTCTCGTCCTGCACCTATGTTATCGCGGTCAAAAGTGAGTAGAGCATGGCTAAGAGTAATTTCGTTGCATGCGAAAGTAATACTTAAAATCTCACCCCCACTTATTCCATACACAGGCATCTTGATAAAAGAAAGCACAAAAATGAATGAAATGAAGGTGATTAATTTTTTATTCATAAAATAACTCCTGAAGGTAAGGGAGTATATTACCCTGTTTCTTTCTCCTTCCCAACCGATCTGAACCAAATCCATAATGAAAGGTCTCCCCCATATCAAAGTAGACCTTGACCACTTACCCCTTAATATATGCCCCCCAACTTTCGGCGCTCATGCCGCATTCCTATAGCGCGGGGCTGTTTTAGGGGTTTACACTCAATATCAGGGATGTGAAATAAAATAATTAAGAAATAACATAGAACTTCTCAACTATAATTTAATGAGCGTTCATTTAGTTATTCCTTCGATTTAAAAAACTTATGACATCACCTGTATGGAAATTCCCACCTCAAAAACCTGGTTATCCTGCGCAAGAACCGTTCCAACGTGAATTTTTCACAAGCGAAAATATGGGGGGCTTAGCGAGGGCACTCGTTCGTGAATCCGTTCAAAACGCCCTTGATGCTAAAAGAAAGGCGCCTGTTGGTGTACGTTTTGCCGTTATTGAAATTCCACCTGAACAATATATTGAATATTTTGAAGGATTACTACCACATCTTGAAGAGATAGATGGACATTATGTAACAATCCCCGATCTCTCAAAACCAATGAAATTCTTAGTTGTAGAAGATTTTAATACCTCCGGCTTAGAAGGTGATCCCAAAACTACCTTTCTAAAAGATCCTAATCCTAATGAAAACTTCTACTATTTTTGGCATAATATTGGACGAACTGGTAAAAGTGGAACCAATAGAGGCAGTTGGGGATTAGGCAAAACTGTTTTCCCCGCAAGTTCTAGCATTTCAACATTCTTTGGATTAACAACACGCAAAACAAAATCTCATTCACGTCTACTTATGGGGCAATCAGTATTAAGATATCATGAGTTGAATGAAGATGAGCCTATTACTCCATATGGTTATTTTGGTATATATGAAGATTCCGGCCCAAATGAATATTTTTCACTCCCTATAGAAAATGAAGATTACATAAAGCGCTTCTGTTCTACTTTTAATTTAATTCGAACTAATAGCACAGGTCTCTCAATAGTAATACCATCGCCTTATTTCCTCAAAGAAAATGAGTCAGCTGAAGAATTCCTCGATGATCTTTTAATATATGGCGTACAAGAATATTTCTACCCAATCCTCAACAGAGATCTTGTACTTGGGTTTGAAAGTAATGCCAAAAGCAGTAATCGGGAAGTTATAAAGCATGAGAATATAAGAAATCGAGTTTCAAGTGTTAAAATTAACACTAGTGAATCTCATAGTGACTTTAATCAAATTTCTTTCCTAAAACTTCTTGATTTTATGGATTGGTCTCTATCTTTATCAGAAACAGATTACATCTTAATTAGACCAAAGAATAACAATGCGCCTCAATGGACGACTAACTATGAAATTGATGAGCCATTAGAAAAAGCTCGCCAAAACTTTGATATTAATCAACGTGTTGCTTTCCATGTTGAAGTCGGCGTAAAGTCTGAAGGTAAAAAAGGGAGGGTTGAGCGTGGCTGGTTCCGTGTTTACCTCGAACGTGACGAGTCCCTCCCTCGTTTTGAAAGTTACTTTCTTAGAAGTGGGATTTGGGTCAAAGATGTTCAAGGTCATAAAATTAGAGGGGTACGTGGTATTGTCATCATCGATGGCACGGACAACCCGCTCGTAAAACTGCTTGCAAGCGCGGAAAACCCCGCACATACTGAGTGGCAAGAACAATCCAACACCCTCAAATCTTATGAAGGTGGAATCTACACCTTACGCTTCGTCCGCCAAAGCCTCGCAAAACTAGGCAATGACCTCACAAAAATTGACCGTGAAGTTGATCAAGATATTCTCAAAGATATCTTTTTCACCGAACGTGAACCAGAAACAGAGAGTCGTCATTCGAAACCTGCGGGTAACGTTCAAACGAAGGCAGAAGGTGGAACAGAACCAACTATGCCAGAAATCCAATCGCGCATACCGCCAGTGAACGGGCGTTTAATTCAAAACGGTGTTGAAATTTCTGGCTCAGAAGACAGTGTCCATATTGGAGCTGTTGAAGCAGAATTTGCCTATGCTGTGCGCAAAGGCAATTCATTTCAAAAATACGACCCCTTAGATTTTGACCTTGCTCACATGGCGATTGAAACAGAAGGTGTAGAGATTGAATCTTGTGAACACAACTTACTGCGTTTTATCGTCCAAGATGCTCAATTCCATGTGCGTGTACGCGGGTTCGACAGTTTGCGAGATGTAGAAATGCGTGTTTCTTGGAAGGATCAAGAAAATGAAGCGTAGTTTTAATTATACGGACCGAGCAAAGCTACTTCAGCGCTCAGTTAGCACCCGCCTTTACAATGCTGAAGATGGTACCCAAATGTTTGATGCTGATATTGACTTATCCGACCAAAATGGGCTTCCCATTGGCACTAAAATTTATTTAGAGGCGTATTATCGAAATGCCCTTATGCGCTTTGAGGTTGGTTCATTTGATCCCTCAACTCCACTTTATACTTTGCGTGGAGTTCGGTTAGATGAGCTTCAAGACCCGATTGTAAATTTCCGCATCAAATTGGTCGATACCAGCAAACAGATTGGACGTCTTTTAGGCACCATCGAACGCATCCAAGTTTTTAATGAAACCAACAAACAAATTGAACGTATCGGTTTACTTCCAGTCAACTTCGCGGCAGATTTAGGCGAACGCATTTGGGATGTTGAATTTTCCGATGATGGTAGTGACCCGATGCTGTGTATCAATCAAAAAATCAATGTCGATGCGGATATCATCCGTGAGTTTGTCGCTCGCAACCCCGCATTTATCGCTTTAGTCTTCCCTGAAGCGCTACGGCGAATATTAGAGCAATTGGTCAAAGAAGGGGTAGATGCGTCCGACAAAGATAGCTGGCAGGTGAAATGGGAACGTTTCGTAGTCTCGTTTGGTATTGGCGCAACGCCTGATGGACAAGACCAATACGAGACGAATACATGGGTTACCCAAGCTGTAGAGGCATTTTGTCACCATACCCAAATCAAAACACGGTTTGAAGAATTTTTAGGGGAAAATGCGTGAGAAAAGATAATTGGCTTTCAGAAACTCAAGAAGTTTCAATTCGGCAAATGACAGATGTAGGCATTGAACACTTTCAATCCTATTTAGTAAAAATAAAGGATGAGGAAGTGATTCCTTTCCCAAACGAACTTTTAACCAATGAAATGTATGTTCGAGTTTTAGACCCCAATGTGACCGTTGAACCGCGCACATTCACTACCTCACTCGAAATTATCCAGTACCTCTACCCCCGCATTGAAGCGCTTAATTTCAATCAGAAATTCTATGATGCGGGGTTATGGGCATGGTTAACTGCTCTCTATTTCGATTCCTTATGTGCAAAAGACAAAGTAGGTCGCTGGAAAGTTAGAGAGATGGCTTGCTACATACCATCTATCTCCCGTAATTTTAGAGATGATAAGCGACATTTATTAGCAGCGTCGGTACGAATGTACGACTCCCATGGCGAAAACCGCATGAAACTTTTTTTATTTACTCCTCCCTACCAAACAGCAGAGGGTTTTCGCCTTATAATGGAGTCTCAAGACCTATCATCTAACCATCCTTTATTAGATGCCTTAAACATTTTATATTGGGATGAAAAAACAAAGCGTCCATACAAAGGCTCTATTAAAGATTCGCCAGGAAGTTTAGAACGCTTCATTTCAGTCATGAATCAATTCAATCTCACCTTTGATTTGTTTTCCATGACGGGTGAGCAGATTATCGAATTGTTGCCAAAACAAGAGTTTGGGCGCTGGTTAGAAAAAACGTCTTAAGCACTTTAACCTGCCTTATGAGAGCCATCTATTTATCTATAGGTGGCTTTTTTATTTCATGTTCCAAGCACAGTGTGCCATGATGCGGTAAAATTTATAGAGAGGTGCTCCCCCATAAATTGAGGGACACAACACATCACGCTCTGAATACACTAAATAGTGTGCAGTTTTTTTCCTGCCTTATGGAAAGTTTTGTGGATGAAACGCGGAACCATCTTCTTTATTTTGTTTGTCATTATCATTGTTGGGGTGATTGGCGTGAGCCAGTTCTTACGCTCACAACCGCCCATCATCATCAACATCACTGCCAATAACATCATTCAACCGTGGCTACAAGATGAAGCGAACCGCTTCAATAACACCACCCCACTCACCCAGCTAGGACAGCCGATTCAGATTCAAATCTCGACCATTGATGACATCCAAGCATGGAATACCGATTCGCTCTCATGGCGAACCCACTTCCCAGATGCGTGGATTCCGTCGTCTACCATGTCGGCAAATTTCCTGCGCGAAAGTGGCATCACGTTTGAAGTGGCCTCTGAAAGCGTCGTCTACACGCCTCTGGTTTGGGGGGCTTACGTTGAAACGGCCGAGCGTATCACCCGTGATGGCGCGGTCGCGCTCGACTGGGATGCGGTCGAAAATAACCTCGACGAGACGATCCTCGCGTTTTATCATCCCGCCCGTTCGATCATCGGCTTCAGCGCGATGCTCTCGGCCGCTGGTGCTTATTTTGATGACACGCAAATCAATGTCACATCGAATGAGTTTCGCGCGTGGTTAAGCCCCATTGTAAATGACGTGCCGAACTTCAATACGTTTGGATCATCGATTGTACAGACGCTGGCTTCACGCGGGCGCTCGATGGGCAACATCGCCATTGTGCCTGAATCCGAATGGTTGACCAACCTGCGCGGGTCACAAGTGACAGGCGTGCAGTTGTATTACCCTGAATACACGTTTGTGTTTGATATGCCCTATCTGGTATGGCAGACGCCAAATCAGCCAGATCGCGCCGCCAGCGCGCGACAATTTTTAAATTGGTTGACCAGTACGAACGCTCAACAACGGGCTTTGAATTTTGGTCTGCGTTCAGAACAAATTGACGTCGCGGACTACATCGCCACTGCCCGCGCCAGCGCCAACCAAGACCTGAGCACATTCCCCTTTGCGAACGCCGAAACACGCAGGGTACAACTCCAACCAGATTTATCGCGTACTGTGACATTAACAATCCGCAGTGATGCCCAGCGATTCATCACATGGCTGAATACACAAAATTGATCAACGCCAAATTTCAAGAGAAAGGTTCTTTCACAGGATGAAATTACAGCGCTCTCCCTTTTATGCAATCTTTGTCTCATTGGTGGTCTTGCTCACGGCATGTACAGGGAACAATGATCCGGCTGACCCGAACAGTGTGGCGGGCGGTTGTGCCCCGAACGCGGTGAATATCTCGATTATTTATGCGCCAGAATCTGAACAGTACATGCCCCAAGTCATGGCTGATTTTAATACCGCCTATCGTGAGGGTCGTCACCCTGTCACCGGCGCTTCGTTAACGGGCAATGATGTGCGCATCTGCATCACAGGGGAAGATGGGTCTTCCGGCACGGTGATGCAAGGGATCGTCAATGCCATCATCGCGCCCAACAATCAAAACGTGGCACGCCCCACCATCTTTGAACCATCCGTCAGCCATTGGTTGGCGTTGGCAAATTATCAAAGTGGGCGCACGTTGTTTGACCTCAATAACATCCGTGCAACCGCGCTGGCCCCCGTCGTCATGGCGATTTGGGAAAGCCGTCTTGAAGCCATCCGCCAAACGGTAGGGTATGAAGACATCGGTTGGGAAGAACTGCTCGGGGTGTTAAACAGCCCCAACGGATGGTGTGATTACGGCATCCCCAATTGTCGTCGCGCGGTGTACTACGGTCACACTGACCCGCTCGTCTCCTCTACCGCGCTCTCAACGCTCATCGCAGAATTTTATGCCAGCGCCGACCAAGCGGGATACGACGGGCGTTTAACCCTGCAAATGGTACGCGATGAAGACGTTCAAGATGGCGTGCGTGATATTGAAGAATTGATCCGTCACTATTCAGCGCGCACGACTGAATTTAAAGAATATATTGCCCAAGGGCCGGAATATTTAGACTTTGTCGCGCTCGAAGAAAACGACTTGATCTATATCAATCGTGGGCTGACCGAATATCAACCCCCAGAACAACTGGTGGCGCTGTATCCCAAAGAAGGCACGTTCTGGCATGAACACCCGATGGGCATTGTCCAAGCAGATTGGACGACCCAAGAACAACGTCAAGCCGCCGCTATCTTCATCGACTATGTGCTGACTGAACCCGTCCAACGCATCATCATGGAGCAAGGCTTCCGCCCCGCTAACCCAGATGTTGCTTTAGGTTTCCCCTTTGTTGAAGAAAACGGGATCGACCCGAACCAACCGTCACGGGTATTAGATGTCCCCTCGGCGGATGTGATCGCGGCGGTTCAACAAAACTGGTCATTCGTGAAGAAACAAGCCGATATCGTGTTGATGATCGACGTTTCTGGCTCAATGCAAAATGAGGATAAAATCGGCCAAGCACAAGAGGCCGCCCTCGCATTCTTAAACGCGATGGAATCAACCAACCGTATTGAGCTTGTCGAGTTCGGTTCTACCATTCAAACCCGCGTACAGCTTGGAAATGTTGAGTCGAATGCCAGCCGTGTGCGTCAATTCCTGAATAATTTGCGGGCAGAAGGCGGGACAGAATTGTATGCCGCTGTCACACAGGTGGTGAGCACGCTCAACGAAAGCACAGATGATAACCGCATCCGCGCGGTGGTCTTGCTGTCCGACGGTGCGGATACAGGCTCGATGGGCTACACCTTAGCCGATGCGATTCAAGCGATTGAAGACAGTCGTGATTCGTTGAATCCGGTCATTTTCATTCCGGTCGCGTATGGGTCAGATGCGGATGTGAACGCCCTGAACGCCATGGCGCGGGCGAGCAATACCCGCGTCAATTCGGGGAATGCGGCCAATATCCTTGACATCCTCGAACTCATCAGCAGTTACTTCTAATTTAATTTCATGACTCAATTCATCCGTGTCAGAGGCTTCGTGCTTCTGACACGGATCCCCTCGAAGCCTTCCCTTTTAAGATGTCTGCATTGGTCATTCACCCAGTTGCCAGTTACAATGAAAGTTGATTCGAACGGCGAACTTGTGTCGCGCTAAATGATAAAACGATCCCCATGCCTGACGAAAAGCCCTTCAACAACGACGAAGATCGCGAATTTCGCGAATGGATACGCAACCGCACCCCGGGTGAAACAGATACGTCCCCTTCAGGGACGTTTGTCGAAATCATGCGCCGTGCCGCGGCAGACAAAGAAGCCACCCCACCCACACCAGAAACACTCGAAGAAGTACCGACTGAACAACCGGAATCGGTGCAGGTAAGGCGACCTCGTCCCAAACTGAGCCAAGAACAGGTAGAAGCGATTGACGCGCTCATGGATGATGTACTGCCCACTGTTGAGCCGATCATCACAGCGGAAGAACCCCTTGAACCTGTCGCGGAAGCTTTTGAAGGCATGGAGGCGGAAGCAGAACCCACCGCCCCACCGCAAAGACCGCCTAGAAGATCACGACTTCCGTCAGACCCGAACTCGGTTTCGCTCCCTCAACGTCGCCCCAGACCGAAACGCACACGCACAACGATTGGGGTATTAGGGGGCATTGTACGGTCTTTGATCGTCATCCTCGCGGCGGCAGGGTTGACCGCCACCATCTTCGTATGGTGGACACCACCCGGCTTCATCTCGTCAACCGTACGTGATGAGCTGAGCTTTGCGATGGCGACCGACAGCGCCAACGCCGTTGTGAGTGATATCGTCCAGCCGACCCCGAATTGGGCACGACGCATCGGCATTGTTTCGGGACATCGCGGGCCACAAAATGACCCGGGCGCGGTATGTCCCGATGGTTTGACCGAAGCAGGCATCAATTTTAGCGTGGCGCAGTTGATCGTGAACAGCTTACGCAGTCGCGGGTATACCGTTGACCTGCTCGACGAGTTTGATACCCGTTTAGATAACTATCAAGCAGCCGCGTTGATTTCCATTCACGCCAATACCTGTCAAGATTTTGGTGAGCGTGTGAGTGGATATTTGGTTTCAGGCGCGGCGGCGCGCGTCACCGCACGCGGTAGAGATGAAATTCTTGTGGAATGTATCGCCCAATTCTATGAAGTCGCGACAGGGTTACAGCGTCACCCGGGCGTGACGGTAGACATGTCCGACTATCATTCCTTCCGTGAAATTCACCCGTTAACCCCAGCGGCGATTATCGAACTTGGCTTTATGTTGGCGGATCGTCAAATCATGGTTGAACGCCCTGACTTGTTGGCGAATGCGATCACCGATGGCGCATTATGTTTCTTAGAACCCGGAGCGCCCACCGCAACCCCAACCAGCATCATAATGACGCTGGACGATCTGATCACGCCAGAGTTCACGCCTAACCCGTAAAGAGAGCGCAAACATGGTCAAATGCCTTGTCATGTATGTTGATAAATCTGGTTGTCCCTATACCCGCCTCGCGCGGGAAGTCTTAGAAGATTACGAAATCCCCGTCACCGAAGTGATGATTACGGGCAATAAAGAGAACAAAGCCCTCGTCAAAGAATGGACAGGGTTTCATTCTGTGCCGACGTTGATTGTGGCCGAAGAAGATTCACTGCTTCCGTATGAACCGCCCGCGTTCCTCGCCAAAGGCGACAGCCCGCGCGGACTTGATCGTGGATCGATGCTAACCGAACCGCAGTTTGAACAATTGGCGCGCTGGTTGGTCAAACATGGGTTCACAGATGAACGTATTTTTGAGGAACTTGAAGAACTGGATGAGGAAAACCCCTCTTAAAAAAGATTGAGGTTGCCATGAGCTATACATTGTTGATGTATTCTCGCTCGCTGTCTTGCCCGTTTGTCACGCTGGCAAAAAAAGTATTGGATGACCATCAAATTCCCTATCAAGAAATTTATATTGATCGGGATCATGAAGCCCGTGAACGTGTTTTGACGTGGACGGGCTTTTTATCTGTACCGACGTTGGTCGCCACCGAAACAGGGTCACGCTTACCGTATGAAACGCCAAGCCACTTACCCGCAGGCGAAAGCCCGCGCGGTATCGACCGTGGAGCTATGATCACAGAACCGAATATCGAACAGCTCAAAGCGTGGTTGATCAAACATCAGTTTGCGACGGAAGATATTTGGGAACCTGAGACGTAAACCCTGCCGTTATTTATGCACCGTCGCATAAACTAAATAGGCACCGCTTGCCCGTAGGTGAAGTTTACGCACGCCACTTTCCCCCATCGCGAGGCGGTATACCCCATCCACAACGCGCTGTAACCCATACCCTACCGAGCGCAAATGTCCGGGGGTGAGGACGTGCGTCAACGCGGCGGGGATGATGCCCCAACCCGCCCAGACATCTTCGAGTGAGAAGCGCGTTTGGGTTAGAAGCGAATTCCAACCGTCAGGGGTCAAATGGAAATACGAGGAACCGTGCCACCCTTCCCAGAAACTGGCCCCGCCGAGGAAGTGCCCTCCGCTTTTTAAGACGCGGGAAATTTCACTCATGGCGATGAACGGATTGTACAAATGCTCAAAGACCGCCGTCGAAATCACCATATCAAAAACATTGTCGGTCAGCGGAAGCCGATGCGCATCAGCCAGCAGGTCGGCGCCAACAGCGTTCCAGTCGAGGGTCAAAATGTGCTGAAAGCCCAACGATCGTAAATAGCGTCGGTTGCCTCCATTCCCACAGCCCAGATCAAGAATACGCGCGTCTGCCCCTACGGTTTGCCATAATTTTTGGCTGTAAAATTGCATACCCCGATCCAGCTTTGTCCCAAACCGTTTGCGGAAGTCGGCATCAGAAATCGCCTCAAAATCTTGACTCACGCCATAAAAACGTTCTTTCACCAGTTGATAGCGGTCTAATGGCGCGGTCGGAATTTGAAATTGTACGGTGACAGTTTGCGGGCGGTTGACCGCGCGGAAATCGCTAATCTGTCGCCCTTTGACTTCAGAAGTTTCGGTTTCAAAACCACAGGTTGGGCAAGACCACTGTTTTTCGGCGGTGATATTCAGCGGGGTGTGATCGATTGGGCAAACGAGATACGGTAGCCAAAAATTGAGTTCATCCATAAAACATCCTAGGCAGACATGATTTAGCGGGAAATTATAGCCTATTTCGCTGATTTTGATGCGGGGTGCTGTCTGCTCCATTGAGAACAGACAACACCCTCGAATCATGTCATGAGGTTAGCGAGTGAATTGGGTCGCATAGAGATGGGCATACAATCCATTGTGGGCTAACAAGGTTTGATGTGTCCCTTGTTCGACAATTTGACCGCGATCCATCACCAAAATCAGGTCTGCTTTGAGGACGGTGCTCAAACGATGGGCGATGACGATACTGGTACGGTTCACCATAATGCGTTCTAACGCTTCTTGAATCAGCGCTTCACTTTGACTGTCGAGATGGCTGGTCGCTTCATCCAACACAAGGATACGCGGGTCTTTCAAAATCACGCGGGCAATCGCAATCCGTTGTTTTTCACCCCCCGAAAGACGATGCCCACGCTCACCCGCAAGCGTGTTATATCCCTGCGGAAGCCCACGTATAAAATCATGAATGTTGGCGATCTTACAGGCCGCTTCAATTTCGGCTTGGGTCGCGTCCAACTTGGCATACGTCAGGTTCATGCGTATCGTGTCATGGAACAAGTACGTTTCTTGCGTCACCATACCAACAGCGCCCAGCGAATCCAGCGTGAGGTCGCGTAGATCAATGCCATCCAGTAATACACGGCCTTCCGTCGGGTCATATAAACGAGGGATCAAATAAGTCAGTGAGGTTTTCCCTGCACCAGACGGCCCGACCAATGCCACCAATTGCCCCGGCTTCACTTGGAACGAGATGTTGCTCAAGGCTTGCTCACGCGCTTGGTTGTGCACTTTAGGCGCATCAGCGGTTTCGTCAGTACGGCTTTCATCTACGCTGCTTTCATCTGCTTCTTCGCCATCTGAAAGCACGGTCATTTCTTCCATACGTCCATACCGACGAATGGTGCTGAGCAATCCATGTGCCCCGACTTCATATTTAAAAGAGACATTGTCAAAGGTGATTTCCCCTTGCGGGTCGCTCAAGGCAATCGCGTCAGGCTTTTGATCAATTTCCAGCGGTAGGTCGATGACTTCAAAAACCCGTTCAAAACTGACCGATGAATTAGCAAACTCCATCGGCACATGCGTAAGATACTCTAACGGGCCGTATAACTGTTGAAGATACAAGCCAAACGCCACCAATGTCCCGATGCTGAATGTCCCGCTCAAAACGAGATGTCCACCGCCCCAGTAGACGAGCGCAGTGCCGACCACAACGACCAAGCCAACCATCGCCCAAAACTGACTTTCTAACACGGCACGTTTCACGCCAATATCCCGCACATGCGCGGCGCGGTCATCAAAGCGGTTGATTTCGACTTCTTTACGGCCGAATAATTTCACCAGTAACGCCCCGCTGATGTTCAACGTCTCGTTCATCATGGCGTTCATTTGGGCGTTAATATCCATCGCTTCGCGCACCGTAGAACGCAGATACCCGCCGAGCTTGCGCGCGAAAAAGATGATGATGGGAAACACGATCAACCCTAGTAACGTCAGGCGCCAATCGAGCGTCAACATCACCGCCAAGACAAAGATCACATGGATGATATTGGTGACCGTGCCCACGATGGTGTCACTGATCGCGTTTTGAGCCGACACCACATCACTGTTAAGACGGCTCATCAATTCGCCGGTTTGGGTATGTGTAAAAAAACGTAGAGACAACCCTTGAATGTGAGCATACAAAGAACGGCGTAAGTCGTAGATGACCCCTTCACCAATGCGCGAGTTGATCCGCCGAATCATGATGCTGAAAAGGCTGGACAAGATCGGCACAAATAACAGCATGAAGCCTAAAAGGTTGAGCCGTTCGGCGTCGCCCGTGGGTAGGGTGATGTCGATGATGTCGCGGAACACTAATGGGGTGACTAATCCAAGTGCGGTTTGCACCAAGATGAGGACGAGTAAAATGACGATTGCTTGCTTATAAGGTTTTGCATAACTGAGCACACGAAGAACCAACGCCCACGTCAATTTTGCGGGCTTATCATCATGATCTTCTGGATACGCATACCGCCACATCGGGATCAATCTCCTCATTATGTATGAAAGGGGGTCATTATTATAGCGAAGCCATTCTTAAAAAACAGAACAAATGTGTTAATCACTGGCGTTTAAAAGAATTTCCGCAAAAGTTAAAAAAACAGGATAGTCAGAAGCAACGAAGGCTGATATAATGCCCCGCACAGAGGAGGGGTCGCATAGTGGCCTAGTGCGCTCGCTTGGAAAGCGAGTATGGTGTAACAGCCATCGCGGGTTCGAATCCCGCCTCCTCCGCACATAAACCCCCAGTAGATGCGTTGTCTACTGGGGGTTTTCTTATCCAAATAGCCTTCGTTTCAAGTATCAAAATTCATACACAAATAGGTTGCCAAAACAGAACATTTGATCTAAAATCATAAGTGATTGACCCTATCATTTGCTTATGACTTTTGGAGAAACCTGATGCAGAAAATTTCACCGTGTCTGTGGTTTGATACCCAAGCAGAAGAAGCTATGAACTTTTATGTTTCAACCTTTAAGAAAGCCTTTGGTGACGCGCTTCCTTCCAAAGTTGGGATGATCCGACGTTACCCCGATGAAGTCCCGATGGAGTTCATGAAAGGGAGGGAAGGGAAAGTCATCACGGGGATATTTGAACTGGCGGGACAATCATTTATGGCGTTGGATGGCGGGCCTCTCTTTAAGTTCAACCCATCCATTTCGTTGATGGTGCGCTGTCAAACTGAAGCATGTTTAGACACCCTTTGGAATCATTTCATAGACGGCGGTGAAGTCATGATGCCGTTAGATACATATTCGTTCAGCAAAAAATATGGCTGGCTGAATGATAAGTATGGTTTAAGCTGGCAGATGATCTTGGTTGAGGAAGGTGAAGAACTAGGCGTCACCCCCTCATTCCTATTCGTAAAGGATCAAGTTGGCAAGGCAGAAGAAGCTATGCGTTTTTACGTCGATACCTTCAGCGACAGCAGTATCAATGGTGAAATCCACCATTATGGCGATGCGCTTCCGCCCAACGATCCAAAGCATGTCATGCACGCTGAATTTAAATTAAAGGGGCAAACCTTCACGATTGCCGACAGCGCCGAAAAACATGATTTCAACTTTAGTGAAGCCGTTTCTTTATACGTAGAATGTGATACTACCGCTGAACTGGATCATCTTTGGGAAACCCTCTCGGCAGTTCCAGAGTCTGAACAATGCGGTTGGCTGAAAGACCGTTATGGCGTGTCTTGGCAAATTGCGCCCAAACAGTTAGAAGAGATGATGAGTGACCCCGACCCCGCAAAAGTAGAGCGGGTCACTAACGCGGTTTTGAGCATGAAGAAGCTGGATTTAGAGCAACTGCGCGCTGCCTATAACGGGGCATAAAACACCGAAGAAGGAATATTTCTGCGTACGTTCTTTCATCCTCTCCACGTGGAGAGGATGAATACTTCACAACAAATGTTGCGGTTACGGTTCGCCCAACACAGTCATGAGCGTGTCGCCATCCACATTCCCACCCGTGACGACGATGGCAGTCTTTTTATCATCGTGAACCGCACCGCTCATCAAAGCCGCGATGCCGACCGCCCCACCCCCTTCCCCAACCCAACCCGCTTCATAGACCAGATACCGCATCGCCCGTTCGATGTCTGTTTCACTGGCTAAGACAATCTGATCAACATACTGCGTAGCTAAATTGATCGTGATCGAGTCCTGCTCAATCGCACCTTCGAGCGCGTCGGCTAACGTATCAGAATTCAAGGGAAGTTGCATATCATAGAAGATATTGTACATATCGGGGGATTCAGCGGCGTTCACACCAATGATTTCACAGTCTGGTTTGAGCGACTTCATGGCGACTGCGATGCCACAGATCAGCCCGCCACCGCCAACCGGCACAATCACCCGTTCAACGTCAGGCAATTCGTCCAGAATTTCGAGGCCGACCGTGCCACCCCCCGCGATCACATGCGGGTTGTTATAGGCAGAAATGTAGACCATCTCTTGTTCTTTACAAAGTTGATGCGCCGCATTTTCAGCATCGGCATAACTTTCGCCTTCAACGATCACCTCTGCGCCCCAACGCCGTACCCCGCTGATCTTTCGTCGCACCGCATATTCAGGCATGACGATGGTGGTTTTAACGCCTAATTTCCAACCCGCATAGGCGAGTCCCTGCGCATGGTTTCCGGTAGAGGCGGCCACCACACCTCGGCTTAGTTCTTCAGGGCTTAAAGAAAGAATCGCATTTAACGCACCGCGCACTTTAAAAGAATGGGTTTTACCCGCGCTCTCTAATTTCAAATATATATTTTGTTCCCCTAAACGGGGGGCGAGTTCAAAAGGGGTTGGGGTTAAGTATGCACGTAACCGTTCGCGTGCCGTTTGTATCATGGGAAGATCAACCATTTGGCCCATTCACCTTATTCTAGTTTATCTGTAGAGTAGTATAATGGGTTTTAAGATCACTTCCACTTTTAGCCAGTAGACTCGCCTAAATAACAAGATAGCCAACATACATCCCTATGAAATTAAACACTGACCCTACGGTCGTCCGCAGTCAATACGAAACGGACGAAAACTTAACAATACGCCAACGCATCCACGAACAATATACGTCCCCTAAAATTGATTTTGTCGAATGGGCTTTAGAACGTGTTCGCTGGCGCGGGGATGAAAAGGTGCTTGATTTAGGCTGTGGTCGTGGCACGTACTACGACAAAATCAATAGTCTACTGCCGGACGTGTCCTATATAGGGTTAGATTTATTCATCGGCATGTTAGAGCATCACCCCGCGAAAGAACGCACGCTCAACAGCGACGCGCATTGGCTTCCCTTTGCCAGCGGTAGTTTTGATGTGGTGATGGCGAACCACATGCTATATCACGTCCCCAATATCGACCATGCGATCAGCGAAGTGAAACGTATTCTGAAACCGAATGGCGTGTTTTTGGCGACCACCAACAGCAACTTCACGATGCCCGAAATCGCCGCGTTGATGCAAAAAGCGACCAGCTTGATCAACCGCAACGTGGATGAAAATTGGGGCTACGACGAAATTCAAAAGCCCTTCTCGCTCGAAAATGCAGGGCCTCAAATCGCACGTCATTTTTATAGTGTGGTGCGCCACGATAGCCCTAGCGCGCTCATTTTCAAAAACCCTGAGCCATTAATCGCCTATATTCAATCCTTGCGTTCCTTACGGGAAAAACTGTTACCCCCCAAAGTGGATTGGGACGACATGATCACACTCGTTTATCAGCTTTCGGAACGGGTGATTGATCACCTCGGCGAATTACAAATCAACAAACTAGCAGGCGCACTGGTCGCGACTGATAACAGCGATTTCATCCAAGAATATGTCGCGCTCAAAAACAAGCTAAACCCACCGCCACAACCAAAACCGTCGATCAAACCCTTACAACGCAAGATCAAACCGCTTAAGAAACGCGGAAAATAGGCGTTTGATAAGAAAGCGTCTGCGCGTCTTGACAGCAGCAGAAGCACTCTCTATCGTAAGGGAAAGATCAAGTTTGTTTCGCCTCACCCTCATCACGGGGATGAGCGAATCGAAACGTCCATACACACGCTCATCAGAGCGTGTTTCTTCTCTATTTGTCCTTATTCAAAGTGAAAGCCTTCATGCGCAAACTCTCAGATCAAACTATGCTCATCACCGGTGCAACCAACGGCATTGGCAAAAGCACCGCCTTAGCACTCGCCAAACAAGGCGCGAACATCGTCATCGTGGGCAGGAATGCCGAAAAAACCGCGCAAGTCCTCGAGGAGATCAAAACGGCGAGTGGCAACCCGCGCATAGACTATATCCTCGCTGACCTTTCCTCTCAGCAAGAGATTCATCAACTTGCAACGACATTCAAACAGCGCCACGAACGCCTTGATGTGTTAATCAACAATGCGGGGGTGATGTACCAAGAAAAGCGTATGAGCGTCGATGGCATCGAAATGACGTTTGCTGTGAACCATCTCGCCTATTTTCAGCTCAGCCTGCTCTTGATCGACACGTTGAAAGCCAGCGCCCCCGCGCGCATCGTGAATGTCGCCTCTTTTGCACACAACGCGGGCAAGCTCGACTTTGAGAACCTACAAGGCGAAAAGTCGTATTCAGCTTTCGGCAACTATGGGCTTTCTAAGTTAGCCAACATCTTGTTCACCCGCGAGTTGGCACGTCGCTTAGAAGGCACCCAAGTGACGGTCAATGCCCTGCACCCAGGAACTGTCAAAACAGGCTGGACGGATAACACCCAATCCATTTTCTTTAAACTGTATAAAACCTTCTTAGAACCGATCATCGCCATCTCGCCCGAAAAAGGTGCGCAAACCTCGATCTATTTGGCGGCTTCGCCCGAAGTCGCCGATATCACAGGCGGGTACTTCAACAATAAAAAGTTGACCTCACCCAACGCCACCGCTCAAAATGATGCGCTGGCAAAACAATTGTGGGATGTCAGCTTAAAGCTGGTCAACCTGCAAGAACCTGTAATTTAGCGGTCATTCCATTTAAAGCTCAACGTCAATTTGATGATATAAAGCTTCATTTTCTGCTTGATCGGAGCCTGCGCGCTGGGGAAGCGCAGAGCTTCGACCCTTGTTTGCACGCGCCAAATACGTTAAGTTTGCGAGGTTCATTGAGTCATTAAGGGCGTAGTGAATGCCTGAATTACAACAACAATTAACAGACTTACGAAATCGTATTCAATCCCTGCCAGATCAACCTGACCCGGCAGAAATTGCAGAACTTGAGCGAGATGCAAGAACGTTATTGCAGGCCGCCAAAAACACCCCGCATGAAAGCGCGGCACAAGCCCTTTTTGCTGAAGTGGCTCGCGCCAGCACGCCCGTTTCCGCTTCTGCGGGGCAAATTCGCAATTTGATCCGTCGTGCCAAAATTCGCATTGATATTGCGGGTGACGATGATGATATTGATGATGCGATTGATCTGCTCGCAGAAGCGTTGAGCCTGAACCCGAATGAAAATGAAGTTGTCGCCTTGCTCCAAATTGCGGCATCGCGTGGAGCACAAGCGGCCGAACGTGTGAACGACCTGTTTAAGCGCTATAACATCAAAGCGCAAATCACCAACACCCCCGCCACACCGCCCGCCCCTGTGTCGCGTCCACTAAAAGACACCTCCATACCTACGGGGACGATGCCTAGCGCGAACCTCGAAGCGTCAGCCCATCACACCCCCGAAGAAGCGCCTAAAAAGTCAGCGCGTGTAACGAGTTCTAGCAGTAATGGCGACTTTGATGCCCTGCTCTCAGAAATCACGCAGGCGTATTATTCCGGCGAATATGAGCAGGTGGTGGATTTAGCCAATCAACTGCTCAACCAACAACCGAACAATGCCGCCGCGATGGATTACCGTCAAAAAGCGGAAGACAACATCATTCGAGGCGTCGTCCCTGACCATCGCATCCCGTTTGATGCGCGCGTCGCCTACAACCGCGCCAATTCGTTAATCCGCGCAGGCAATTACGATGAAGCCGAACGCCTGTACCGTGAAGCACGCGATCTGGCTGAACGCAGTGGCATCCGCAGTTGGAAAGATGCTGAACAAGCCCTGCTCGACATCCAAGATTTGGTGCTCGCCCGCGAGATGATCAACGAAGGGGATCGCCTGCTTGAAAACGATAATTGGTCAGAAGCGGCGCGCAAATATGAAGGCGCGCTCGCTGTTGTCGCCAATGACCCGAATGCCAGCGACCGCCTTGAACGGGTGCGCCGTCTGCAACAAGAGATGGACACCGCCAGCACGCAGTTGAGTATGTTGGGCGGAACCCTGTCCGACCAAGCGGCGGAATTACAAAACATCAGCGGGATTCTTATCCGTTTGCGTCAAATCTTGCCCAACAGCCAGCGGATCGCCCACTTGCAGGATGAAGTCAACAATCGCATGAGTGGTGTCAAAACCCAGATTAGCGACCAAGCTCAAGCGGCCTTAAGCCGTGCTGAAGGCGCGACCTCAGTTGAGGAACGGCTCACCCTTACGCAAGATGCCCAACAAATGCTGGATTTAGGCGTGAAGTTAGACCCCGCCGACCGTATTTTGTCACAACTCTTGTTGACCGCGCGGGGCAACATCAGCGATATGCAGCGCGCCCGCCAAGTCATGGATCGGGCGGCATCACTCATCGCCCAAAACTTTGATAACGAACTGATCCAAGCCCGTTCACTGCTGGCGGGCTTGATGGATTATTCACAAGATACCCGCTTCCGCGCAGTGGTTAGCGACTTACAAATGCGCCTGCTCGAACGCGCTCAACATGCGATTTCAGAAGGCGAGATCGAAGAAGCGACGACGGTCATCGACATCTTGCGCGAAGAACCCTTCAATATTTTGGGGCGACGCGCTGAAATCACCCGTTTTGAAAGTCAAATCAAACAGATTCAGCAACAGCGGAAGCTCAAATTGGGGGGTATCATCGGCGGGGGCATCATCGCCTTGCTGTTCATCATCATCGGGTCACGAAGTGTTTGGCAACCGATTTTGAACCCACCCACCCCAACCGACACCTATACACCCTCAGCCACATTCACACCGAGCGACACGCCCACGCCGAGCGATACCCCGACCCCAACGGCGACCGCGACCGCATCGGATACGCCGACGCCAACCGCAACCGAAACATGGACAGCAACCGCGACGTTTACGCCGAGCGACACGCCCACGCCAACCGACACCCCAACCGCCACCGCAACGCCAGTGATCTTGTGTCAGGTCATCAACGTGGATAACGAGAATAAGTTCATCCGCTCACAACCGACGGTGAACGGCGTCCTATTGGGCAACTTACCGCCGGGGATTTTGGCGAATGTGTTAGAGCAACAGCGTAACAGCATCAACGAAATTTGGTATCGGATCGAATTCATCGTGGATGGCGTGCCGATCCAAGGCTGGACACGGTCAAACAACGTGGTGCAGTCCACCGCGTGCCCAGAATTACCCGAATAAACGACGGACACAAAAGGACACCTGTACAGGTGTCCTTTTAATTTATAGATTGAGGCGAAACAGCGTTAAATCCAACGGCGGACGCGCGCCTTATAGCGTGTGTATTCTTCACCAAATTTACGCTCCAAATACCGTTCTTCGCGCAAAATCACGCCATGATGAATCACCAGCATGACGATGGGAAGCCATAAGAGAATCCACACATTAGCAAACATCAACCCAAGGCCCAACATCGCCAAACTAAAGGTGAGATACATCGGGTTACGGGTGAAGCGATACGGCCCATCAGAAACAATCACACGGGTGGGGTGCCACGGTTCAGGGCTGGTTTTGGCGCGGTACATGCTGACCAGTGCCCAAAGACCGGGGATTGCGCCGACGACAAAAATTACCACTCCAATGGCCCAAATACGATGATTGAGACTTGGAAATTCAATCGGAAAGAACATCTCCAAAAGTATACCCGCCGCCAAACCCGCCATATAAATCAACGGGGGCGGAAAGATCACGCCCGAAGTCTCTTGATCGGGGGTGGCCATCGGTTAGCCTCCTTGTGTGAACGCGCTACGAACCGCTTGGGTGATGGGCACAATATACCCTTCGCGAAGCCAATCCTGCACCTGCGCACTCGCAACCCCATCCGCTCGCGCCTGCGTGAGAGAGAATATGCCCGCGTATTGGCTGAGCAAGCGTTCGAGCGTTTCTGAGTGTGCATAATCCGCCCGAAAATCGTGATAAATGGCGCCGTTTTCGGTTCGGTAACACCACGGTGCAAGTTGAAACTGTGTCTCTGCGTGGATGGGTTCGAGTTGGTAGCGCAACGGTTCGACCAAAGACGCGCCTAAAATCGTCTCGGCATACGCGCTCCATTGACGCTGAACGCCATAATGCGCCTGCAAATACGCGATCACAGCGGGGTCAGTACGCAGACCTGACTGTAAAATATGGGCTGTTTTTCGGGACGCTTCTGCATGGTCGTTAAAATCTACCCCGTCGATCATTTCAGGGGGAAGTAGTTCGCGATGGGTCGAAATCCGCGCGGTGACGACGCGCGTGCCACAGCCCAACGCCTCATAAACCGCGTTGCCGAACGATTCAACAAAACTGCCGAGTGAGAACATCACATCACCGAGGCTGTAATATTCAGGCAGTAAATCCACCGGAACCCACTCATGAAAGACAAAATAGGGCGTCAAACCGCGCTTGGCAAGTTCAGCATCCACCCGTTGATAAAAACGACTCACGCCTTCATCAAATTGCAGACCGAGCCAACGCGGAACCAACACCCGAATATCCGTGATGTGATGGTGATTCACCAGCAAGTCCACCACCTCAATTGTTTGCCACATGCCTTTATTTTCTTCGGGACGGTGTGGGTGCAAAATGATCTTGTGCGGGCGCGGGTCACCACCGATATGCTGAAGCAACCGTTCAGAAGGTGGGGTCTGTTTAAACCGTTCCCACTGGATGCCGTTATGAATCACCTTCATGCGCGAAGGCAAGTCCGGCAAGAAACGCCCTGCTGTATGCAGGTAGAACTGACGTGAAAACTCAGAGATCAAGACGAGCGTATGCGCTTGGAATTGAAACCCACCCTGTATCGTTTCGGGGTAGACATTATCGCGCAGTGAAACCACCGTCGGCACATGTCGATACACCTGCGGGAATAAAAATTCGCCATCGTGCATGTAGAACCGATCCGCGTTTTGCAAATGTTCGCCAACCTCTTGAATGACCGAAGCGAGGTTGACCGCGCCCGTATCATACGGGCCGGGGAACGGCTGTTTAAAACGCAAAATCGGCTTCACGACGATGCGCTCATGCCAATGAAAGGGTTGCGGGGTATCTTCGCGACGAGTGCATAAAATGGTGATCTCATGCCCTAATTCCGCCAGATATAACGCGATTGCCCGCAAATGTTTTTGAGCACCCCCCATATCATGATGAGGGAATAACGGCGTGATTGAAAACATCACAATGTTCATGTGCGCACCTGCTTTTTCTCCAAGACCCCGAAACCTGCGAAAACGTCTCTATCTCAGTACACTATAGGCGAAAAATAAAGTAAAGAAAACACAAGGTTAGCGTTCCCATGCACCACGTTGATGATCTTGCACAGGCCACACAGAAACGGGTTGAAGTCGCGCAGCGGGTCGCCCAGCATCTTCCTTCGGCATGGCAGGCTGAAGTCGCATTGGTTGGTTCGACAGCGCGCGGGCTGGCCGACGAAACCAGTGACGTCGAGTTGAATGTGTGGGCGGAAACCCTGCCCCCTGAAGCTGACTGGCGGGCATGGCTCACACAAGGGGGCGTTGTGAATTTATCCGCTGTTGACCTCAAACCCGACGGTTCACGCTGGATTAAAGGCCAGCTCGATGCGATAGACCTCGAAGTTGGGTTTCAGACGTTCACCGAAGTTGAAAGCTATTTTGAACCGCTCATCAGCGCCCACGACTTGAGCCTTGAACGCATTCATCTCGCAGAAATCCTCGTGCATCATCACCCCTTGCATACACAGGGATGGTTAGCCACGTTCAAGCGTTGGCTCAGCACCTACCCCGAAGCGCTGCTCATCCACCTGTGTACGGAAGCCCAAGCACGCTGGAATATGAAATACTGGCAAAAACTGGATCGACTAGCACAGCGCGGGGAAATTTTAGAGTTTCGTCGCTTGCAAACAGAAGACATGATCCTCACGACGCGCCTGCTCTACGCGCTCAACCGCGTATGGGAACCACGTCCCAAGTGGTTACTCAATCACACGCGAAGTCTCGCCCTACAGCCTGAGAACTATTTACAAAAAGTCATGGAGATCATGACTGCTTCCGCCCAAACCAGTCTTGAACACCAAAAACACCTGCTGAATGCCGTCATCTTACTGATTCCTGAACCATTCCGATTTGAGAGCCATTTTTAATCCCGTAAGGGGCGCAGGGTATGTTATAGTCTGGCAATCACTACCTTGAGAAGAAAGGGAAAGGCTGTGCTATGACAAATCTATTGTCTGAACGGGTCGTTTTGGTGACAGGGGCGGCACGTCGCGTGGGCAAAGGCATCGCGATTGGGTTCGCCCAAAAAGGGGCGCATGTTGTGGTTCATCATGGACATTCCCCTGAAGCCGCTGAAGCCACCGTCCGCGAGATCAAATCGTATGGGGTGCAGAGCGTCGCTATCCAAGCCAACCTTGTCCACTACGATCAAATTGCCAGCCTGTTTGAACAGATCAAAACCCAATTCGGTCGCTTAGATGTGTTAGTCAACAGCGCCAGCATTTATCCGAAAAAACCCTTTTTAGATATCGCCTTCACCGAATGGCAAGAGACGCTCGACACCAACTTGACCGCGCCGTTTTATTGTTCGCAGTTCGCGGGGCGCTTGATGCGCGATCAGCACATTGAAGGGGCGATGGTCAACATCATCGACCATTATGGCGAAGAACCTTCAGCGGTGCGCCCACATCACAGCGTGAGCAAAGCAGGGTTGGCGATGCTCACCAAAGTGACCGCCCGATCACTTGCCCCGTATAAAATCCGCGCGAATGGGTTGATCTTAGGGCCGATCATCCCGGGCGAACAAACCCCCGCCGACGTATGGCAAAAAGTTGAGAACAAACTCCCGCTCAAACGGTCAGGAACAGTAGAAGAAGTGGCCGCGGCCGCAATTTTCACGGTGCAAAACCCCTTCATGACGGGGGCGCTCATCCATGTGGATGGAGGCGAAGGTTTAGGCTTGGCTGATGAGATGTCGCTGGAATAAACGCGCACGCTCATTAAAAACTCATATCTGACCTCTTTTGAGCCTTTAATATCCAAACAAAGTCACATAGACTAGATTTTTGTATTCTCAATCTCGGTGGGTACTTCACGCCATAAAAGGAATTTCCAATGCACTGTATATACGATGTCCTCTAACGGTTTCCGACTTTTCACCCCCCATCGTTATCTATTGGGAAATAAACCTTATGAGTCATGAATATCCAATGCAACCTTTGCGGGAAACCCCTCTTTCCTATCCTATTTGGGGGGAAGAACAAATCGATCAAGAAGCCATGAAGCAGATGGAAAATTCCCTGCGCCTCCCTGTGAGTATGGCAGGCGCCTTGATGCCTGATGCGCATGTGGGCTATGGTCTGCCAATCGGCGGTATTTTAGCTACAGATCAAGTCGTCATTCCGTATGCAGTGGGCGTCGATATTGCCTGTCGTATGCGGTTGAGTATTTATCCTGAATCGCCGATCCTCATCCATCAGAAAGTTGGGCAGTTCCGCAAGGCATTATTAGAACAAACCAACTTCGGCGCGGGGGGACAATGGCGCGGGAAACAGCGTAGCGAACACGAAGTCTTAGATGATCCTGCGTGGAAAACAACGCCTCTCTTGCGTTCGCTGATCGACACCGCCCAAAATCAATTAGGCACGAGTGGCAGTGGCAATCACTTTGTCGAATGGGGTGAAATTGAGATCAATGAAGCCAATGACGAGTTGGGCCTCAAAGCGGGAAAATATCTCGCTCTGCTCTCGCACAGCGGGTCGCGCGGGGTGGGCTTCAAGATCGCCAATCATTATTCTAAACTGGCGATGGATGTGCGCAGCGGGCTTGACCCCGCGGTGAAACATCTCGCTTGGCTTGATCTGACCTCTTATGAGGGACAAGCCTATTGGACGTCGATGGAATTGGCGGGGCGTTTTGCCTCTGCCAACCATGAAGTGATCCATAAACGGGTTGCCAAAGCCGTCGGCATCAAACCGATTGCGGTGGTGGAGAATCATCACAATTTCGCGTGGAAAGAGCTGATCCACACAGCGGATGGCGAACAAGAAGCGATTGTTCACCGCAAAGGCGCAACGCCCGCAGGTGAAGGCGTGTACGGGTTCATCCCGGGTTCGATGGGCGACTTCGGCTTTTTAGTGCGTGGACGCGGCAACGAAGCCAGCTTAAACTCAGCCTCTCATGGGGCGGGGCGTAAAATGAGCCGTAAAGGGGCATTGAACAGCATCACAACCACCGAGCGCAATCAGTATCTTAAAGCGCGTGGGGTTGAACTGTTAGGCGGTGGTCTGGACGAATCCCCCCAAGCATATAAGCCGATTGAAGACGTCATTGCGGCACAAGCTGATCTGGTGGATATTGTCGGGCGGTTCATGCCCAAGATCGTGCGTATGTCGAATAAATAAAAATATGTTCAAGCGTTACAAAAAAACTCCGCAAGTGATTGCGGAGTTTTTTTATTGATTTGTATCAGGGTCAGATGTTAGCCGTCGAGGGCTGCGTCTGCGCCTTCTTGCAGGATTTCAACGGTTTCTTCAACCGACAGACCATTGCTGGTCACGTTCGCCAACGCTTCGCTGAGCAAACCACGCACGGTGCCGTAAGCGGCAACAGAAGGCGAGCTGTAGAGGCGGACGCCTTCAGAGTTCAACCATGTGTTTGACGCATTGAAGTAAGGGAACAGGCCGGGGAATGTGACGGTTTCTTCAGTCAACAGATCGACAGTTGAGGTCACGGGGTTGAAGTAACCTGTGCCACCGCTCCATGTCACGGCAGAGCTTTCTTGGACGAGGAACTTCAAGAATAACCAGCTGGCTAATTCTTGTTCAGGGGTTCCCGCAACAAGGGCGATACCGGGCAAGAAGACTTGTAAGCTGGGGGTTTCGGCGGCATAGGGGAACACGGTGGGAACCCAAACGTCGCTGGAACCTGCATCTTCAAATGCGGCGATCACGAAGGTGTAACCCGCAGAGCTACTGACGATGAACGGATTCAAGCCCAAAGCAAAGTCACTTTGTTCAGCAAATGCTTCGGCAGGAATGTAACCGCAACCATTGTCATACAATTCTTTGTAGAGAGCCAAAGCGCTCAAAACGGCTTCGTTGCCCGCAAATGTGAAGGCTTCGCCGTCCCAAATGGTGCCACCATGAGCAGCCACCCATGATTCAAATGCAGACGCATCTGTTGTGAGGGGGTAACCTTGCATGTCTTCCCCATTGGGGCCAGTGGCTTCTGCAACGGTGCAAGCAACTTCTTTGAAGGCTTCTACGCTGGTGGGAACTTCCAAGCCCATTCTTTCCAACAAAGATTCGTTGTAGAGGAAGAATTGTGCCGACAATTGATGTGGGAACACCAACAGTTCACCATCAACGGTGTCAAAGTCGAACAGCGCGGTGTTGAAATTCGCCAGTTCTTCTTCGCTCAAACCATAGGTGGCATCGTTGACATAAGTATTGATGTCCACAACGGCGCCATCGCTTGCATAGCTTGCAGCATCGTTGGCATAAGCGGCCACTAACGCAGGCAATTCACCAGAAGTGATCGCACCATTAAATTGTTCACGAATGTCGTTATAGCTACCGGGACGGGTCCCTTCGACTGTGATCCCCCATTCGTTGGTGCTGTTGAATTCTTCAATCAGCGCGGCGATGGTATCGCCTTGCGCACCACTAAATTGATGCCAGTAAAGGACAGATTGCCCACTGGGATCTACGCCGGATAAATCATCTTGTGCCATCACCGCACCGCTAATGGCGAGGGCGCTCACTAAACCGAGGCTAAGAGCTAATTTCCGCATTGTGTCATCTTCTCCTATGAATGATGAACTTTGACTTACTCACTGCCGAATAGGTGTTTACCTCATATTCGACAAAAAATTAACATCGCCATTCAAGACGATGGAGGTCCCGCGTTCTAGCCCTTCACGCCTGAAGAAGCGATCCCTTCAGTAAAGTGTCTTTGCGTGAAGAAATACAAAATTAAAATCGGAATGATCATCATGACCGAGGCCGCCATTTGCAAATGCAGTTGATTCGGCGCTTCGTTGGAAACAAAATTCGTCAGCCCGACGGCGACAGGTCGCCATGCTTGCGTTTGTGTGACCATGATCGGCCATAAGAGCGCGTTCCATGCCCCAATAAAAGCAAACGTCACAATCGTCATCACAGGGGCGCGCGACAAGGGCATCACCACCGAGATCAGATAACGCAAATGCCCCGCCCCATCAATACGCGCCGCATCCCAAAAATCTTCGGGAATTTGCATGAAGAACTGACGCAGTAAAAAGATGGTGAAAGCAGACGCCATGAAGGGAATGGTTAAGGCAGGCCAGTTATCAAACCAAGGGATGCCAATTAAACTGTCGCTCAACCGTCCAATCCAGATCACTGTCAAGTAATTCGGGATGAAGGTCGCGACTTCAGGAATCATCAAAGTAGCTAAGATCAAGCCAAAGATGAAGTTCTTGCCGAAGAAGTTAATGCGAGCGAACGCATACGCGGCGGGCACACACACCACCAACTGACCGATAATCGTGATAGCGGTGATGCGGGCGCTGTTCCACATATATTGTCCAAACGCCGCTTGGTCCCACGCTTGTTGATAGTTCCCAAAACGTAGTTCAGAAGGAAGCATCGCACCGAGTGTAATTTCACCCACCGACATAAATGATGCGCTCAACATCCATAAAAATGGGAAGATCGCTTGTACCAGCCCTAAGATCAAGATGCCGTAAACGACGATGGGCTTCCATGGAATGTGACGACGTGGGTTCTTTGATGCTTCCTGCGTCGTCGCAAAGGATGTATCTAATGGGCGCGAAGTTTCAGCCATAGAAAACCTTGCTCCCTAGGAATCGGTTTTGGAAAACGGTAATTAACAAAATGACTGCGAATAACACAAACGCCAGCGCCGAGCCATAACCAAGATTCGGCTCTGTTTGCCGTACCGTCGTGAAGATATGAACGGCTAACGTATCGACTGAGCTTGCCGCCGCAGGCGTTCGCATGATCCATAACTGCGTGAAGGCTTTAAACGTCCCTGTAATCGCAATTAACATGAGGAAAAAGGTTGTTGGCGAAAGTAAGGGAAGTGTGATGCGACGGAACAAGACCCATTCGCTGGCGCCGTCAATGCGGGCGGCTTCGTAAAGTTCTACGGGAATATTGCCCAATCCCGCCAAGAACACAACGGCATCATAGCCGATGTATGTCCATACGGTATAAATCATAATCACGATCAAGGCGAGGCTAGGGCCTGTCAAAACAGAGGGCAGACCTTCGCCAAAAATGAGCGTGAAAATCCCTTTCGGTTCCAGTAACCACTTTTGATCAGGAATCCCAAACAGATTGATCAATTGGTTGATGGGTGATTCGGGACGGAATGAAAAGAGCAGATTAAACACAATCGCCGTCGCGACAAAAGGCATGATATACGGCAAGAAGTAGACCACACGGAACAGGGAACGCGCCTTAATCTCTTGGAAAAGTAGATACGCGAGTACCAAGCCGATGCCGATTTGGAAAGGAATCGTTCCGATGGCAAACATCACGGTGATGTTCAGCCCACGCAGAACGTCAGGGTCAGAATTGGCTAACGCAACAGGCAGTTCCGCAATCAACAGATACCCGCCTACAGCAAGCGCGCCTGTGGCAAAAATACCGAGCGCAAGGTTACGTGTTCCGTCAGCGTTGAGAGAACGTCGCCAGACGATGTAAGCCAGCGCGATCAAGACGACGCCTAACGTCATCAAGACAATCTGTGACCAGATCGGCAGTTCGGTGCCAGCTTCGCGGGCCGTCGCAATCGCGGTGTTGATTTCGCTCAGCGTGAGTTCAATCACCAAATAACTAATCAACACGCTGGATGTGATGATGAAGGCTTTTACAAGCCATTGGAACCAATCGGCATGGGTGCGGATCACGAACCACCAGCCGATCAAAACCGCCATCGCGATGATGAACACCAGCAAAAATTCGTTCCCAAGCGGAAGGATGTCCGGCATTTGAAAACTTGCCATTAGCTCGTTGACAAACATGCCCGGCACACGTTCTTGTCCGCGTATGCGCTGGGGGATATTGAGCACAACAGGAAGAGCAACACTCACCCATTTTGTGAAAAAGAAAGAGGTGGCAGTCAGGCCAACCGCCGGAATGAAGGCGGTGAAAGCTTTGCGAAGATTGCCCCCACGCCACAAAGCGATCAGTTTTGTGCCTGCATAAATGAGTAGACCGAGGCTTACCCAAAAGAAAACCACATAAGCAAAATCATCTAACCCGCGAATGTAATTTCGCAAGCCAAGATAATCACCCGGAAAGCGTCGCCACTGGTGAAAGCTTACAAAGAGAGCAAATGCTAATGGGATAAGGCCAAAAAGCAGGATTAGAATAAATGCGGGTGCAATAAACGCATAGCCTGTTAAATTCTCAAGCAAAATGCGTCGAGTACGTGATGCTGATTTTACAGCTTTAGGTGTGGCTGTCATTGATGAACCGGAGTTTTTCCCCCTTATTCCAACCCAAGCTCTTACGATAAATCAATGTTGCGAAAAAACATTTAAGAGATTATTAAGGATTTTTATTATTGTGGCGCATGTTGTTCATTTGAGCAACCACAAATGTCATATAAAAATGAGAGTTTTTCTATTCTTCACCTGACAAGCCATCAAATCTTAAAAATGAGACTTTCATAAAAATAGAGCCTATACAGTTAGTTTAAGGGTTTGATCCTGACAGGTTGTTACATTCCATTGTTTCTGAGACTTGGAGATACGTCGAGGTAGCGTTCTGTTGTGAGCCATGTGCTTGGGCTGGTGGTGATGATTTCGGGGACAACATGCCCTGCCATCAGGCTGATCAAACTAAAATAAGGGGCGCTGGCCGCTTCTTCATTATCGACTGCTAACGTACCGCGTAAATAATGTTCTGAGTTCACCAGCGAAACAACGGATGCCTCACCATTCACACTCAAGATCGGCATTCTTTGAGGGGAAATGTTGAGGCGCTCTAACGTAGAGACAATGCCCAACGCGATATCGTCATTGGTCGCGATGATGACATTCACACCGTCTAAAAAGCGGGGACGTTCCTGTAAAAACAGATTCAGCGTTTCATAAGTTTGCTGTTGGCCGGTGCTGTTCAAGTAGAGCGCGACACGGCTTTCTGGGGATATTTCACGCAGTCGTTGGTTGAACGCTTCGTAACGTAAATCTGAAAAAGCGGTGCCAGACGGCCCCACATATAAAATAGAAGCAAACGAGTTAAATTCTTCCGTCGCCACTTCAACGGCGAACTCGGCCAACTGTCGGCCAATCAAGTGGTTTTGAAAATCAATTTTTACGCCATACGTGCTATCGGACATCCCATTAAACACGACTGGGATATTATTCTGTTCCAACAGGCTCAAGGCAGGTTGTAACTGGTTCTCTGGAAATGGGCAGAGGATGAAACCTTGCGCCCCTTCTTGCAACACAGTACGAATCAAGGACTGCGTGACCATCGGATCGTTGCTGGTGTCATAAATCCGCAGTGAAATATCATTTTGACGGGCGATATCCGCCATTTCACGGGCGCGTTGCGCTTGCGTCGCGCTGTTCAAATTGCAAGAGATCATCGCCACAAAGCGGATGTCCCCACTGGCCGACAGCCAATTATAGACAAACTCAAAATCCTCTTGGCTCGGTAAAACGCTGGTAATTTCACCACTCGCTTCATCCATCATCGTAAAACGTGGAAGATGCGTAGGTTCTTCGGCGGTGGAATCGGTATTAATCACAGGGGTATGGATGATCGGCGTGAAGCTGTTTTGACGTAACCACACGACGACCAGCACCGCAATAAAAACGATCAGCGCCATCAATGCAAATTGCAACCAATTCGCGCCTCTTTTTTCGCCTTCGGTTGTGGGCAGATAAAACCAGCGTCCCAGAAAATATGAGTTGCCGCGCACATCCAGCACGACGGAAAGTTCATTCACCATTTCGCTGGCGGTGCGGTAGCGGTCTTGAGGCTTTTTGGCAATCGCCTTAGCCATCACCAAGTCAATGTTAGAAGGCAGTTCTGAATTGAATAATTTGATCGAAGGAATTGGCTCTTGAACATGCTGTTGTAATAAACCTGCGATGCCTTGACCGTTCATCTCATAAGGCAGTCGCCCCGTTAATATTTCAAATAGGACGATGCCTAGACTGTAGAGGTCAGCGCGGTGATCCACCTTTTGATGTTGTATGGCTTCCGGTGAAACATACGCGGGGGTTCCCACCATGATGTCATGTTGCGACGGGTCTTGGGCGATGGTCAACGTGCGCGCGAGGCCAAAATCACTCAGATAGGCATTTCCCAAATGATCCAACAAAATATTGCTGGCTTTGATATCGCCATGAATCACATCATGACTGTGGGCATAGTCGAGCGCCGCGCCGATTTGAGAGAAGATTTGCACGATCTTTTCAGGCGGAAGTGCGCCTTCGCGGATATGGTCGGCGAGAGTTCCCCCGGTCATCAAGCGCATAGCTAAAAATGCGTAACGGTCATCGACGATGCCATAGGCATACACAGGCAGCACATGCAGATGTTCCAAACGGGCGATGAGTTCTGCTTCTTGGTCAAAGCGAGGGGCAAAATTTTCAGTCAGGGTGACATCAAGGTAAAGGTCGATGACCTTCAGCGCCACATCACGGTTCATCGAAGGCTGATGCGCGCGATAAACCATCCCTGCGCTTCCCCGCGCAAGGGGTTCCAAGATGACGAACTCACCAAATGTCCTACCTGTTAGAACATCCTTTTTTTGCGCCGTGGTCACGTTTATTACAAACCTAAGAGCATCTAGTAATTTAAAGTATCCATTTTCAATTATTAAACACTTAAAATAAAGTCGTAATATTTAGGTTTCTGTTAAATGTGGTTTCCGTCGGAACAGGCGTTTCCGTCTGCAAGTCGGACTGGCGTAAATAGTTTTCATTGATGGCTAAGCCAGGCGGTACGATGACCACTTCTGCAACAGAGCTACCCGCCAACAACTTCACCATCACATTCACAGCGGCAATCGAAAACTGTTGACGGTTAATCTCAACAGAGGCCCGCATGTAGTAGCCATCCCGTATGTACTGACGGGCGAGGTTTTCTGCATCCACGCTAAAAATCATCACGCTGGAGGGGTCGATTTCCGCATCATTCAAGGCATCAATTGCGCCGAATGCGCCCGCGTCATTAATGCTCAAGATGACGTTAAAATCTTCGCCTTGCTCCAAAAAAGATTGGACAGCTTCATAGCCGTTTTCGCGGGTTCCGCCCGGCGCACTGCCCACAAATTCCACGTCAGGGATCAAGGACAAAAAGCCTTCTTGAAGCCCTCTGGCGCGGTTCACTAACAGCGGGATTGTGGGGTAATCTAAGATCAGGGCGCGGGCAGGTTGATCGGTTTCTGAGGTGAAAATTTCGCCACCTGCGTGGCCCGCAACATAGCCCATTTGATAGTCGTCACCGGCAATCACGACACCGCCATACGTCGGAACACCAGACGCAAGCTGTACCAAAGGCGTGTCTACAGCTTGCAAACTTTCTAAAGTCGATGTCAACAATTCAAAGTCTAGCGGGCAAATGATGAACGCCTTCGCACCCTCAGCGCGCGCCCGCTCAATTTGGGTGACTTCACGGTAGCGATCCCCATCACTGTCATAGATGCGAATGGGCAAGCCATATTCCTCTGCCAATTCGACAATTTCACGGGTTTGAACAGCGTGATATTCCGTCTCTTGGGTGCACGTCACCAGCGCGAGGAAACCCCCAGTTTCATCAAAATAATGAGATGCGCTGGCGATCTCTTGCGGGGATGGGACATATGCTTCACTCGAACCATTCACACCCGCGAGGACTTGTATCGGTGAAGTCAAAATACTGGACGTATTCATGAACATCGATTCGGCGGTTTGGGTCGCGTCGTTCTCAAGCATTTCACGGCGTAGAGAAAGCAAGCTGATGAAGGCCAAAATAGCGATGGTTAACCCCGTGAAACTGACTGCTAAAAGTGCGGCGGAACCCCATCGGTTGTTTTTTCGTGGTTCGTCGCGTATCTGTAAGATCGTAGTTCCGAAACCATCCGCTTTAGTGGTATTGGAGACGTCTTGGCTCAGCGGTTTCAGATCGTCCGTTTTGATTTTGCCCAGCTCGGTGAGCGGGTTCATCTCAGCGTCAGAGGCGAGGAGGTCTGCCTTTTCGCGAACGTCAGTCACAAGGACATCTTTCGCAAAATTGAGCGTTCCAGAGCGTCCCAAAGCGACATTCAACGCATTCGCCATTTCCAGCATATTGGGATAACGATCTGCCGGGTCTTTCGCCAAAGCCTTCAAGATCACCTGATCCACTTCATGTGAAATTTCGGGGCGGATCGTCCGCGCTGGTGCGGGGGGTTTTTCGAGATGGGCGTAGATGATCGACGCGACGGTTGAACCCGCCGTTTCAAAGGGGGTGATCCCCGTCAGCATGTGATATAACAAAATCCCCATGCTGTAAATGTCGGCGCGGTGGTCGATGGGGTCACCACGAAGCTGTTCAGGGGAAATGTAGGCAGGCGTGCCGACGATGTTGCCCGACTGTGTAAACCCCTGTGAAGATTCGACTAATTTCGCCAAGCCAAAATCCGCTAAAAAGGCGTTGTCGGCATGGTCAAACATCAAGTTGCTAGGTTTGAGGTCGCGGTGAATCACCCCCTGACTGTGGGCATATGCCAGCGCAGAGGCGATCTGTAAAAAGATGTCCGCTGCGCGGTCAATGTTACGGTCAGTCTGGTTCACCCATGTGTTAAGCGTACCCCCACGCATCAAGCGCATAGCGATATAAGCAAACTCGTTTTCGACAAACCCGTACCCATAAACAGGCAAAATATGGAGATGTTCCAGCGACGCGGCGAGGCGTGCTTCTTGCGCAAAACGACGCTTAAAATTCGCGTCATTATCGTCTTGTAAGAGGATGATCTTCAGCGCGACATAGCGATCCACTGACTTTTGATGGGCTTGGTATACAAACGCCATTCCCCCGCGCCCTATACGATGCTGTATCGTATAGTCGCCAATTTGTCGCCCTATAAACCCATCCGTAGACATAATTTGAGAAGCCATAACTACTTAAAGTTTCACAAAAAAAGATCAACCATGCGATTAATCCTGCTTGGTTAGGGGATAATCATAAGATATTCACCAAAAACTTGCCAAAAGATTAGAGTTCCCTAAAAAACTTTTTTGAAATTTCTTTTAGCGTCGATCAAAAAAAACGTTTAGGAAACGTAGTCTAGACACTCAACATGCAGAGACTACGACTGGTATAATAGGGGTAGAAAGCTCGAACAGTAGAGGTGGATGACCGTGATTTTGAAACAATTTCGTTCCAAACTTGGAGCGGTTTTAGGGATACTGAGCGTAACCCTACTTTTAAACGTTGTGGGGGCAAGCGCCCAAATTCCACAACCCACACAACCCATTTCCTTACCAACTGAATACCGCCTGAATGGTATTACACACATTTATCAGGGCTGGAATAACTGTGGCCCCGCAACCTTGACGATGGGGCTGACGTATTTCGGTGTCCCTGCCGATCAATACCCTGCGGCACAGTGGTTGAAACCGAATTCAGAAGATAAAAACGTCAGCCCATGGCAGATGACCGCTTACGTCAACACACAACTGCCCGGCACAGTCCAAGCGTTGATGCGCTACGGCGGTACGCTGGACACCCTGCGTTTGCTGATTGCTAATGATTTCCCCGTCATCATCGAAGCGGGATATGACCCGCCCGGTGAAAACCTCGGCTGGATGGGACACTACTTGTTGATGTCCGGTTACAACGATGCCGCGCAAGTCTTCGTCGCGCAGGACAGCTACGACGGCCCGAACCTGCCCTACACATACGATCACGTTCAAGAGTATTGGCAACATTTTAATTACCTCTACATCGTTTTGTATGATGTGTCACGCGAAACCGAACTGCTCACGCTCTTGGGTGACGACGCAGACGAAGATCAAAATGTGGTCAACGCGATGGCGATTGCCCGCGCCGAAGCAGTTGCTAACCCTGAAGACCCATTTGCTTGGTTCAACATGGGGACAAACTTCAATCTCTTGGGCATGTACTCAGAAGCTGCCACTGCCTACGATCAATCCCGTAATGTGGGGGATGGTCTGCCGTGGCGAATGATGTGGTATCAGTTTGGCCCGTTTGAAGCTTATTTAGAAGTGGGGCGTTACAACGATGTGATCTCACTGGCCGCCGCAAACTTGAATGACGGCGGGGGGCAATATGTGGAAGAAACCTACTATTATGCAGGTTGGGCACGTGCAGGTTTAGGCGAAACCCAACGCGCGATTGATAATTTTAATGGCGCGATCAGCTTCAACCCGAACTTCACCCCCGCACGCGAAGCCTTGAGCGAAGTCACAGGCGGGTAGGCGAAACCCTCAGCATGTATATAAAGACCTTCTCTTAGTTAAGAGAAGGTCTTTATGTTTTACAACGTACAGAATCTCATCTATTAGGATTGCTACAAGCTCAACCATTTAACGCTTCTAACAAAGCGCGGAACGCCAATTTATAATCTTGCGTGAAATCAAAGCGCGGTTTGCGTCGAATATCGTCGGGTGGGTCGATGGGCGCAATCTGCGCGATCACAATCGGCTTGTTTTTCGACTTAAAAAACTGCTTCGCCGTTTGGACACTCTCCGCAACTTTACTTTCGAGAGAGAGTACATAGACCATGCGCGAACACTCTGTTAACGCAGGATGGACGCCGGATGCCCAAGAAATATCACCCGGATCATGTTCGTGAAGCCAGCAGGCCACCCCTAACTGGCGTAACCCGCCTGCCAATTGTTCCGCAAACGCTTGATCTTCGACCGCAAAATTGATGTATACCGTTTCTTGCGTCAGTTTCACCCGCGTATTGGTCGCCACTTGGACGGATTCAGGTTTTTCAGACGCTTCATGAGCGGTACTGCGCCCCATACGAAAGACTTTCCCTCCACAATACGGGCAGTTCCCCGAAGTCGCAGGAACCCCGCGCCGTGTCCAAACCGCATGGGGGGCTTCCATCTCAATGGTTTCACGGCAGCGCACACAATAGGCCTCAATGGGTTCTGGCTCAAACAGGTCATCCATGTTGGTGTCGTTCGTCATAACGTCCTCATACTCAACAAAAAAGGACGGATGAAATGTTTATCATCCGTCCTTTGAATATACCGATCAATTGCAGGTCTGTCAGTTAACGCGCGCTGGTTGCAAGACCATATTTTTCGCGAACGAGGTCTTCTAACTCCACGGCTAACTCAGGATTTTCATTGAGGTACTGTTTGGCATTCTCGCGCCCTTGCCCAAGCAAACCTTCATTGTAACGGTAGAACGCACCGCGTTTTTCTACAATGCCTAGCTCAGTCGCAAGGTCAAGAATTTCACCCATCTTGCTGATGCCTCGTTCGAGGAACATGATATCAAATTCTGCTTCGCGGAAGGGTGCGCTGACCTTGTTCTTGGTCACGCGGACGCGGGTACGGCTTCCCAATACTTCACCGCCCGAACCTTTGATAGATTCCTGCTTACGGACATCTAAACGCATACTGGCGTAGAATTTCAACGCGCGACCGCCTGACGTGGTTTCTGGATTGCCATACATCACGCCGATTTTGTCACGAAGTTGGTTGGTGAAAATCACAGACACATTGGAGTGTTTGATCGCACCTGCCAATTTACGCAGAGCTTGGCTCATCAAACGGGCTTGGATACCAACATGGCTATCACCCATTTCGCCTTCGATTTCAACGCGGGGAACGAGCGCGGCCACACTATCCAAGACCACGACATCCAACGCGCCAGAACGTACCAATGCTTCGGTAATTTCAAGCGCTTGTTCGGCGGTGTCCGGTTGGGAAATGTACAGCGTTTCGACGTTCACGCCGATACGCTTGGCATAGGCAGGGTCTAACGCATGTTCCATATCGACAAATGCGGCCAAACCGCCCCGCTTTTGTGCTTCAGCAATCACATGCAAACAGATAGTGGTTTTACCCGAACTTTCAGGGCCGTAAATCTCGATCACACGGCCACGCGGAACCCCGCCCACGCCGGTTGCGATATCAAGTGTTAATGACCCTGTAGGAACCGTGTCCACGACCATATTGGGGGCATCGCCAAGGCGAACCACTGTCCCATCCCCAAACCGCTTTGTCAAATCATCAACGGTTGTTTCGATGGCCTTTTTACGCGCTTCTTCCGTCACCGGAAGTTGAATATCGCGATCTTCACTTTTTTCTTTAGAACTCTTACGTGGAGGCAACGTACCCATCCTTACTATATGATGTGATTCTGCGGATCGGAAAGTGTGTTTCTATCTCATACGCAGTATATCAAACTTCATCAACTCTGTGCGTTAAAATTATGTGTAAATTTTAGCATATTTGTTCTACATACACAAGTAAGATATTTCGTATTCCTAACACAAGGGTTCGCGAACAACCTTAGATAAAACGCCCCTGCCTTACACAATAAACAGGGACATGATGATGCATGCCCCTGTTCGATCTATGACGGATTGATATCTGCACCAAATTAGAGAGGGCAACCCATCTCTTTAAGATGCGTCTTCTTTCGGCTTGAATTTGATCGCCACCGAATTGATGCAGTAACGCTGACCGGTTTTGTCACGCGGGCCATCCTCAAACACATGGCCGAGATGCGCACCACAGCGACTGCACACGGTTTCAACACGCACCATACCGTGACTACGGTCTTCACGAAACTCTACCGTTCCCTCTTCAACCATGTCCCAGAAGCTCGGCCAACCACAACCGGAATCAAACTTGGTGTCGGACGAGAATAAGGCGAGATCACAAGCGATGCAGTGATAGGTTCCTTCCGCTTTGTGATACACGTATTCACCTGTGAAGGGGCGTTCTGTCGCTTGTTGGCGCGTCACCGCATATTGGATCGGCGTTAACTGAAGACGCCATTCGTCATCGGTCTTGATGATCTTTTCGAATTTATTTTCAGACATAAAAAAACCTCCATGCTATGTCAGCAAGTTGAGATGCTGAACTGTTTACTGGATGTTTGGTGATGGAATTTCCGTGCGCTCCATAAGACGCGAAGCCAACATTTCTAAACCTGATGCATCTTCGCCGTCAAAGCGGTTCAGGTGCGGGCTGTCCAAGTCGAGCACGCCCCATAACTGTCCATCGTTGATCAAAGGGATGACCACTTCAGATTGAGAGGCGCTGTCACAGGCGATATGGCCGGGGAATTGATGCACGTCGGGCACAACGATAGTCTCGCGTTTTTGGGCGGCGGTTCCGCACACTCCATTCCCCATCGGGATACGGACACAAGCGACTTTGCCCTGAAATGGCCCTAACACCAATTCATCCCCGCGCAAAAGATAGAACCCAACCCAATTCAGGTTTGGCAGGGTTTGATAGATCAACGCCGAAAAATTGGCGAGGTTGGCAATAAAATCATGTTCTTCGGCAAACAGACTTTCCACTTGCGAAACCAAATGCTGATAAAGTTCCGCTTTGGGTATATCAGAGGGAATTTCACTCAACGTTACATGTGAATAAGATTGATCAAGCATGGTGAATCACTTCCTCACAATGACGTGACGGACGGCTCTAACGCGCTGCCCGTTTCGATCACAGGGATCAATAAATTACGGATATCGTCTAAAGTTTCGGTGCGTACCAATTGGTCGCGCAGACGTGCCGCGCCGGGGACACCCAGCGCATATTTTGTGAGTTGTCCACGCAGTTCGCGAATGGCTTGATGCACAGGTAAAAGCGTGGTTGCGACGGTCAGTTCAGCATGACGTAAACACAGGCGTGCTTTTTCTTGCGGGGTGGGGTCAGGCAAGATTTCGCCTGTGCGCAGCGCATGGGCAATATGATGAAACACCCAAGGCCGACCTAATGCCCCGCGCCCGATCATCACGCCATCACAGCCTGTTTCTTCGAGCATTCGTTTGGCATCTAACGCATTTAACACATCCCCGTTGCCTAACACGGGAATGGATACATTCTCTTTCACACGGCGAATCCAATTCCAATCCGGTTCGCCTTGAAACCCCTGTACTGCAAACCGCGCATGTACCGCGATGGCTTGAGCGCCCGCATCTTGAGCAGACTTGGCAAAATCAACACTGGTGGGGTTATTCGGTTCCCACCCCGCCCGAATCTTCACCGTGACAGGGATTTTCACCGCATCCACCACCGCTTTGACGATACCCGTCGCAATGCAGATGTCCTTCAAAAGTGCCGCCCCTGCACCCGCCCCCGCGACTTTAGGAACCCAACACCCCATATTAATGTCAATGATCTGTGCGCCCGCTTCTGCGACGATTTGGGCAGCTTCGGCCATCAATGCGGGGTCGGCCCCAAACAACTGCACCGCAAACGGTTGTTCCGCAGGCGTCCAATCCAACATGGTTTGTGTTTTTGCATTCCGATAATGGATGGCGTGACTGCTCAGTAATTCGGTACAGACCAGACCACAATCGCCTTCTTCGCGACACAACACCCGAAATGGATGGTTCGTCTGCCCCGCCATCGGGGCTAAGGTGAGCGGTGTGTTGATCACAACGTCGCCAATGCGAAGCGGTTTGAGGTCATAGCGTAAGTTTGGGTCAAAGCGAGTGTTTGCTGTCATAGGTGTTTCGTAAATAGATGAAAGGGTATGTTCATTGTACAAAAGCAAGGTCAAAACGCGATAGCAATTTCCAGAAATGAAACCAGCCTGTCAACTTTGCATGACGAGGCTGGCGCATCATATTGCGTGAGAAAACTGGTTTTAGCGAGCGCCGAGTGTCACTGGCACAACAATACTTTGCCCGTCACGAATCACTTGCAGATTCACCGCTTGTCCCGGGAGGGTATTTTCTGCCAAGTAAGAGATCAGAGCGGGCATATCGCGCACCGTGCTCCCATCAATCGCCGTGATGATGTCGAGCGAAGTTGGCACATCAAACCCATCAATCGTCACGGTTGAGCGCATATCAGGGCTTAACAGACCCGCACTTTCAGCAGGGCCATTGGCTAACACTTGTTGGATGACAACGCCTTGAGTATCAGAAGGCAGGTTTAACGCCTCCAGCACATCCAAGCTCATCCCGCGCCCTGTAATTCCCAAATAGCTGTAATTCATCTCACCCGACGTAATTAACGCCTCTGCGACCCGTCCGACTAAATTGCTCGGAATGGCGAAGCCAATCCCTGAATTGCTTTGCGTTTGGCTCACAATTTGGGCGTTGACCCCGATCACTTGCCCATTCAAGTTTAAGAGTGGACCACCGCTGTTGCCCGGGTTGATGGCCGCATCGGTTTGGATGACGGAACCAATCGAATAACCCGCAAGGCCATCGATACTACGCCCTAAAGCGCTGATGATCCCCGTCGTCATCGTCCAAGGTTGGTTGAACGGACTGCCCAACGCGATCACTTCTTGACCGATGAATAAATTATCGGAATCGGCCAACGTCACAGGGATCAATTCGTCAGAGGGGACATCCGTCACACGGATCACCGCCAAATCAGAATCAGGGTCATTCCCGATAACCTCACCGCGCACAATCCGCCCATTGAAGAAATTCACTTCAACGCGGAACGCATCTTGCACGACGTGGCTGTTCGTGACAATATGCCCTTCTTGATCGATGACAAAGCCCGTTCCCGTACTGCCAAATAACTGTGCTTGACGGAAAGCAGGGTTGGACACTTCACCAATCACGTTGATTGAAACAACAGACTGCGCGACTGCACCATAAACAGAGGCGTAAATCTGTTCATTTTGGGTCATGACGACAGGCTGCATTTGACCTGCATCCTGCTGGTTGATGTGAATTCCGTTGGAATTCGCAGTGTCGATCAATGCGTCAGCGTAGGTAGAATTCACCGCTGTTCCGCCAATAAACGCAATTACGGCGATTAACAAGCCTGTTATCAACAGACCTAAGCGTTGTTTTATGGTGTGCATTATAGAATTTATCTCCTTGTCACACTTTATGGAGGTGACTAAAATCCATCTTCACTGTGTTTATTAAGATAACTAAACTCAATAAGTATCTTACTTTGTCGCTCTTAGAATTAACTAAGATCAAAATTAATCCTATGTTGGATAACTGTAAAATCCAGTTTACATTTTCAGGCTGTTCAGGACATGGAAAAGGCTCTAGACACAATCATCAGAGTTTTGTATTAATTACAACTAATTATAGTAAATTAATATTTGCCTGACTTTAGGCCAGTGAGCCGAATATATTGAAAACCCTATCGATAGAGACGCTGCTCTCAGAGATTCAGTTAGATTCTGAATCAACCGTTCCTTTATATAAACAGTTATACCAACAACTACATCAAGCGATTGTAGAGGGGAAATTCCCCCCAGGAATCTATTTACAATCCACCCGTGACCTCTCAAAAATCCTGAAAGTTTCTCGTAATACAGTTTTACAAGCGATTCAACAACTCATTGCTGAAGGATTTTTAGAAGCAAAAGCAGGGTCTGGAACTCGCATTACCAGCAACCTTCCGCGCAACTTCTTCTGGAAAGACTATACTGAACAAACCCACGAAAAAGAGCCTGTCAGTATACGCTCCATTTCCAGACGTGGAGAAACTTACGCAGCGGGGAAATTCACCAATCGTCAAAAGATGGACGGGCCGTATATATTCACCCTCTCCGTCCCTGCTTTAGATCATTTCCCTGTGGAGATGTGGTCGAGGCTCGTGGCACGGCATCATCGCAAAGCGAGCCTGAATCTGTTTGATTACAACGTGGGGGAACCCGCAGGGTATCAACCGCTTCGTGAAGCGATTGCGAATTATGTTCAGGTTGTGCGCGGGGTCAAATGTACCGCTGAACAAGTCATCATCACCAATGGCGCACAGCACGCCATCTTCCTCGCGACGCAAGTCCTGCTCGACCCGGGCGATAAAGTGTGGCTGGAAAACCCCGGGCACATCGGCACCCGCTCGATCTTACAAGCCTCGAACGCCAAAATTGTCTCTGTCCCTGTGGATAATCACGGTTTGAATGTGGAAGCGGGGATTCGCCTCGCACCCGACGCTTCGATGGTCTGCATCACCCCCCATCAAATGCCGGTGGGTAGTTTGATGAACCTGAAGCGTCGCCTTGAACTGTTGCGCTGGGCGCGTGAAGAAGGCGCTTGGATTCTGGAAGATGATTACGATCACGAATTCACCTATCGCGGAAGGCCGATTATGTCCTTGCAAGGCTTGGACAATGCCAACCGCGTCATTTACATCGGCACGTTTAGCAAGTCGATGTTTCCTAGCTTACGCATCGGCTATATGATCGTCCCTCATGATCTCGTCCAGCCTTTGAGCATGGCGCGCCTCACAATAGATGTGCAAACCTCAACGATTCAGCAAGCCGCGCTGGCAGACTTCATCCACAAAGGTTATTTATCAAACCACATTCGGCGTATGCGCAAGCTGTACGGACAGCGACGCAATCACCTGTTGAAGTTGCTCTCGAAAGAATTGAGCGAATGGGTGACGCCGGGCATCGCGACGACAGGTTTCCACATGATGGCATGGCTTCATTCCGATATTTCAGACAAAGTTATTTGCGAAGAAGGACGGAAACACGGCTTGAGCCTTGTGCCCGTTTCAAACCTGTATATCGGAAAAGCCCTGCGCAGTGGTCTACTGCTCGGTTATGCCGCCACCGATGAGGAAAACATGACCAAAGGCGTGATGATCCTCAAAAAAATTCTTCAGGAATACAGCGCGCGCCCGTCTTAAACGTCACGCGCCGATCAGCAAGCGCACATCATAATCCGCCTTGCCATGAATCCCGATCCAGAAGGGGCGAACCAGCTCATAGTTGCACGTCCCTTCTGTGACAAGGCGCACTGAAATGGCATAAATCATCGCGACATCATCTTGACGAATATCGGTAATTTCGTGGTGCGCACTACATCCCCGTCCACGCGACCACGTCCCCGCTAAAATTCTCCCTTCCGAAAAGTCGAACGTCCCCCGCGTGATGGGATGTGAACACAAGCCACTGCTGTCGGCGAGGTCGTACAAGTTGGTTAAAGCCTCGGGCACACGGAAGATGAAAACCTGTCCCGCCGCGTCATAGACCGATTCAAAACATAATCCCTGCATGATGCTCGTTTCATCCGTCCATGGGTACGGGGATTCTGTACGTACAACATCCGGCATGAGCAAATCTGTCGGGGTGGCTAACAGGTCAGCGGTGGCGGTGATGGCGGGCGTGGCGGTAGGTTCGGGCGCGTCGCGTAAACACCCGCTGAGTAATACGGCGTATAAGAGAAAAAGAACAAATAACTTGAATCTTTTCGATAATCGATTTTGGATATTCAAAAGCATATATTCTCAAGTAGAATCGCTTATTAAAGCATGATATGATACGCTCATATTATCTTCAACGTTATCAATACCACTGCCCATTTTTCGGACTTATTTTACATGCGTATTCTTATCATATCTGATATTCACGCGAACCTCACGGCTTTTGAAACCGTCTTAAAAGACGCCAAAGGCGATTGGGATTACGTTTGGTGTTTAGGCGATGTTGTTGGTTATGGGCCAGACCCGAATGAATGCGTTGAAACTTTAAAACAACTGCCTCATTTATGCCTTGCCGGAAACCATGACTGGGCGGCTTTAAACCGTCTGGACATCCGCACCTTTAACCCCGACGCACGCCGAGCTGTGGATTGGACACGCGACACCCTCACCGCAGAGAACATCCGTTATTTAGAAGATTTACCCGTCACCTTTGTGATTGGGAATTATACGTTAGTGCATGGCAGTCCACGCGAACCTGTATGGGAATATATTTTAGAACCCTACTTTGCCGCGCTGAACTTTTCGCATTTTGAAACGCCATACTGTCTGGTTGGGCACACCCATCACCCCATCATTTATGAATTGGTGAGTGAACAAGGGGATTGTGAAGCGGTACAGCCGATCTATCGTCAAGAGCGCTATTTAAATGGTCGTCGTTTGATCATCAATCCGGGCAGTGTCGGCCAACCGCGTGACACCAACCCCGACGCAGCGTATGCCATCCTTGATGACGAGACCAACATGATTGAACACCGTCGGGTCGCTTATGATATCCCTGCGGTGCAAGCGCGTATGCGCAAACATGATATGCCCGAACGCTTGATCACCCGTTTGGAACATGGATGGTGATGTGATGAAACCACGCCGTATCATTGAAACAGAGAGCACCGACAGCCCTGAAGAAGTCGCCAGCGATGGACTCACCAGCGCGATGCGCCAGTACCTCGCTGAAATCTACCGTCTGAGCGAGCGTGAAGGGACAGAATCCGGCTATATCAGCACATCATCATTGGCTTATGCGTTGGAAGTCAGCCCGCCTGCAGTGAACCGCATGGTTGGCAAACTGCGCGAGTTATCCCTGCTGGAACATGAACCCTATCAAGGCATTCGGCTGACCAACACGGGACAAACCGAAGCCTTAAAAACCCTGCGTGTACATCGTATTATCGAAGCCTTCTTAGTCAACGTGATGAATTTTCAATGGCATGAAATCCACAGCGAAGCCAAAGAAATGAGTTACGAAATCAGCGATATGCTCTTGAACCGCATGTATGAAATGGCGGGGAAACCTAAGTTCTGCCCTCATGGTGAGCCGATCCCTGACGAAGAAGGTCGTATCGAGTTTGAGCCGGACATCATCGCTGTTGATGCACCGCTCAAGACACCTGTAAAAATCAGCCGTGTGATGACCCGCGAAACCGACCGTTTGCAATATTTGGCGGCGCTGGGGCTAACCCCCGGCACCACTTTCCAAGTCATTCATATTGCGCCGTTTAGTGGGCCGATCCAACTCCACATTGGCTCTGAATATCGCATCATCGGGCATAACCTCGCCGAGATGCTTCGGGTGCATGTGGAATAACCCCCACTTATAACCCAAAGTACATTTGATCCCGTCGATACGATACCCTTACAGGAACCCCGCGTGAGGGTATTTTTTCGCGTAAATCCGGACGGTTCACGCGCACCTCACCCGTTAACACCTTCCCCTGTGGAGAAACAAATTTAAAGTAGAATGTCACCCCATACAAGCCGGGCAGGGCGACTTTTGGCGGGATCGTCTCGACCAGTTCGCCCGTCAGTAATTGACCATGCATGATCAACCACTGCCTGAAAACGTTGAACAGACAAAATGACGCTGTGGCTAACGCGCCCAACGGAACCAACCAGCGTAACAATTCATACGTTGTGCGCTGAATCGGCTGTCCATCAATGATCATCCATGACGGTGTGTTGGCATCATAAATCACGCTCAGGCGTTCCCCCGCGCTTTGCAGAACGGGTAAACGTCCCCATAATTCCGAACCGACAGGGGCAGATTGTTCGTAATCCTGCCCACCTACGCGGTAGCGTACCGTGACCATGCCGCCGCTCAAAAACGGAATCCCCGTAGGGACCGCGGAAACAATGTCCGCGCGGATGCGTAACCCTTGCGTTTCGATGCGCACAAAATGATCAACTTGTTGGGAAAAGGCGGAATAGGCAAGCGCCGCGCTCACGATCAACAGTACCGCAATCACGATGAAAAAAATCTGCTTGCCGAAACCTGTCCGTTTACCGCCTCGCGCCAACTTTTTATAACGTCGGTTCATGACAAAAACGGGGACTCTTGGTTGGCTTTCTGGTAACGACATCGACGTTACAACCCACGAAACATCGTATCATTTGCATACAGTACAAGGATGGGCATACCCTGACGCGGAAGGCGTTTCCCGCGCAGATCACGGCGGTTATAAGTCACCTTCCTCGTGAGATATTTTCCTGAAGGGGATTGAAAACCGTAGTTGAATAACAGCGTGTAGTCGTTGCCGAAAATCCCACGCCGACCGCCAAGCGCCGTCACAGAGATTAACTCGCCCATAATGCGCTGACCATTGATGATTTTGTTATTCACGCGCTCCAGAATCAACAAAATAAGCGCGAGGATCACCGTAGAGGCGAGGATGAGGTTGCGCGGGATGAATAACTCTGACTGCGCATAATCATCATCGACAAAACGCACAAACGAGGGGTCGTTATGATCGTAATAAATTTCATGCTCAGTGCCGACTTCAACATCAGAAAAAAACGGGTTCGAGACGCGAAGCATCGTCTGATAATTTTCAGATTCAACACGGTAATTCAGCGTCAAATAGTTATTTGACGCATAACGCGAAAACCGCTGACTTTTATTCTCTACCGTTGCGATCACCCGTGTATTGGTACTGACCATACTTTCATAACGCTGTATTTGATACGTAAACCACGCCAACGCTACCACACCAGCAATCAGCAAAATAAAGATCACGCCCCAATAAATGACATGGTTACGCGTATTTGCGTTCTCTCTCAACAAGTTCTTATGAGAGGGTTTCATCAAAAAATAGGGCGCTGCGGTTCCTGCTTGTGGATCAGTCATGATCATAGTCCGCGAAACAAGGTGTCATTCACATAAAGGACAATAACAGGTGTTCCCGCTTTCGGCAACCATCTTGAAGTCCCTAAATCGGGACGGTTGTGCATCGTTTTCTTCCGAAGTTGTTTACCTTGAGGGGTGGTAAAACGATAATCAAAGTGGACATGTTGACCCCGCGCACTGGTAAAACGTGCCTCAACAAGGTGACCATTGAGCCTTTGCCCTTTGGAAAGACGGTGATTGCGAACGTCGATGAAAAGTGTATAAGAGGCCGACACCAACATAAAAAGCGGGATGCCTACAAAAGGAATATGCAGGTTGGTCTTCATGTGGTCATCGTCCACCAACAGGATAAAGTTGGGGTCGGACGGATCGTAATAGAGCGCCAGTGACATACCTTGTTGCACACGTTCATAGAAGGCATTAGATATCTGAATCGCCGTCTCGTAAGCTTGTCCCTCCACTGTATAGGCTAAGCGCACACGGCTCACTGGAAGTTGTTGGGTATAAGTTTGCCAGACATCCTCGACAGTCGCTTGAACAACATGATCAGACGTTTGAAGCGTCGCATAATGTTGGATTTGGGGGCCAAAATAGACTAGCGCGCCTACCCCGATGCTCAATAGGATGAGCGCAATTGCCCCCATGATATAGCTGTTGCCGATCCGTGTCGATTTACCCGTCAAAAGTTTCTGATGTTTTGGGTTCATGAGAAACGGCGCAGGCGGAATCCGCTCAGCAGAAGCGTCTTGCATCCTCATAAACCTCGAAAGGTTCTCTCATTCAGATACAACACAATCACCGGTGTTCCTGTAGTGGGCAATGTTTTTGACTTCCACAAATCCGGCCGACCAATCAACATCTTTTTCTTGAGGAGCTTGCCTTCAGGGGTATAAAACCCGTATTCAAACCGGACTTGTCGCCCTTTGGCACTGCCATAATTGACAGCGAGAAGTTCACCCGCAATCATCTGCCCTTTGGACACTTTGCGGTTTCTATAGTCCATAAACATCATGAGGAGCGCGGGAATCACCGTAAAAACAGGGATTAACACACGCGGAATTTGCAGATCATCTTTCGCTTCGGAATCACGGACGGGCAAGACAAACGAGGGGTCATTCTTGTCAAAATAGAGATCAATCGTCATGCCTTCGCTGACGCGATTATAAAACGCATTCGATATCTGAAGGGTGACGGTGTAACTTTCCCCGCTCACAACATAATTAAGCGTAAGCCTGCTGTTACGACTACCGCGCCGTGAACGGGTTTGACGCGCTTCTTCAATCGTGGCTTGGACGATATTTCCAGCGCCTTGTATCGTCTCATAGCGCTGGATCACCATCGTGAAATAGATGATTGACCCGACGCCGATGGCTAAAAGAACCAGCGCGATTGACCACATGATATAGCTGTTGCCAATGCGCTTGGCTTCTCCGTCCACAAACTTTTGATTGCGGCGATCCATCACAAAATAATTCGGTTGCATCATGTTCCTTTCCGTGATGTCAACAGGGGTGCTCCGTTTTCATGACATCTTCAGCCGCTTTTATTTCAGATACACCACCGCGTTATTTAAAACAACCGCATCACGCTCTGGCACCGTCGTCTCAAAGACGACGGCGTTTTCTTCGGGCAGATGCCACATCCGTGTGAGCAGACTCTCGCCGGGGAAAACCGGTTTCGCGAACCGAACCCGTATACTCTTAAAATGCTGAGCCTCATTTTGGCAAAAATGACGAAGTACAGCGCGCGCAGAAAAGCCCATCGTGGCGAGGCCATGCAAGATCGGACGGTCAAAACCACCCACCGCCGCCATGTTCGGGTCAGCATGAAGTGGATTTGTATCGCCCGACAAGCGATAGATCAAGGCTTGGTTTGGTGAAGTTTCTTGGAGCATCTCCACGTCTGGCGCGCGGTCAGGAATACTGGGGATGACGGCTCCAGTGCCACGTTCGCCCCCAAAGCCCCCCACGCCACGAATGAACATCGACAGTTGCAGGAAAGCCACTTCTTGCTGAGTTTGTTCATCTTTACACAGCACATCCGTGACCAACAACGCACCGCTTCCCTTGTCATAACAACCGGAAATATGCGCCTCACAGCGAACACTTCCGCTGGTGGGAAGTGCCCCGCGCAACTCTAAATACTGTTCCCCGTGTACTAACATCATGGGGTTGAACTGCAAACCGGGCAGGTCACCGGTCAACACTTCGATCAGCATTTTGCTGGGAAATAACACCGGAAATGTCGGCAAGGCTTGAAAATCACCCGCCAGCTCATAGACAAAACGCAATTCGCTGGCATCGAGCGGGTTCAATGGAGCGCCCACGCCTAACGCATATAAACTCACATCGCGTTCGGTATAGGTGTGGAGAAACGGGCTAAACGTGTACTGAAGAAGTTTTTCAACATCCACTGTCATCGGTTATAACTCCGCGAGGCTAGGATTCTCTTGAATTTGTTCGATCAATAATAACTCGGCACGGCGACGACGATAACCCGACGGCACAGGCGGTGGGTTTTTCGCCCATGCCTCTAAAATCATATTCAGGTACGTTTTTAAGGGGGTGTAGGTGAGTCCTAACTCGGTTTTACTGAGTTGGTTATCTAACTCGCTCATCCACCGTTCGCTGAAGGGGGAACAGCCGGGTAAAAAGCCGTTTGCGTCGAGTAAGGCACGTTTCGCCCGCACAATCTTGGGTTTCACGCCCACCAACTCACCCACGATCTCTAAAAAGTCGTCGAGCGGGGTGATTTCATCTTGTGCGATGTTATAGGCTTTACCTTTGCCCTTGCCCGTCTGAATCAAAATTTCAATCGCCTTGACGACATCCTCCGCATAAATATGACGTAGAGGATAATTCGGCGTGGCGGCGGTCAAGATCGGTCCACCGTCGCGTAAACGTAAAACATATGACCATAAACGCCCAAAATGATCGCGAGCGCTGTTGACCATCGGCAAACGTAGTGCCGTCATAGGAAATTGATATTTGGCATAAGCAGACCGTAAAACATCTTCAGCTTGACGTTTATCCATGCCGTACTGCCATTCTTCAAAGCCAAAGGTGTTGATTTTAGGCGCAGGCAATAAACGCCCGTCATAATCTTCTTCACGCGTGGGGCGTTCGGCATCTTCGCGTACAAGGTAGACCTGCCCTGTGCTTAAAAAGATGTAATGTCCTATCCGCCTTTTAAACAGCTCAACGATGGTTTCTGCTTCAGCGCCTTTATACAGCGCATTGTCCACCACAACATCAAACGTGCGCTTGCCTAAGAGCTGTTCCATCACATGGGGTTCGGTGCGGTTGCCATATAACCGTTCGACTTCGGCAGGCAGTTCATCGACCGTTTGCCCGCGGTTCAGAACAGTGACGGTATGCCCTGCATCCACCAATGAATGTACTAAATAATGCCCAATGTTACGGGTTCCGCCGATGACCAGAATTTTCATAACATCCTCAATAGAAAATGATTATTCCACCCGCCTAAATGCTTCGATGATAACACGACACACTATAACTCTTGTTGTTGATGTTCACGCGCGCGACGTTTTAAAACGGGCAGTGTGATGCACGCCGTCAGGACAATCGACACCATATATAACAAGTTGATCAACCACGCCCCCGCTACAGAAACCGACTGCGCGTGAAGATTCATTGCGTTGGCAATCACCTGGGGTTCGATAAAGTTCTCACCCCAATAGACGGGCGCTTCAGGTTGTACCACCAGCCAAAACGGGATGAATACAATCACCCATGTCACAACTTTGACGATTAACGCCGGACGTAACAAATCTAAAGCGCGGTACAACAAGCCAAATAAACCGCCTACCGTGGTGAACGCGCCGAAGATCGCCAACACGCTCAGTGTGGGGATGGCAGGTCGCCAATGGTCACCTAAGACAATTGGCAGGACGAGCGGGGCAAGCAGAGCAAACACGCTGTAAAAAACTGCCGAGCCGAGGGTTAAGAGCATCAAAACACGGGTGAAGTTGCGCTGAAGGCTGACATAATCTTTTCTACCGACCGCACGCGGGATGATCGCCTGCATATTCTCGAAGATGGCGGCGGTGAAGACGCTCAACTGCGCCAACCCATTCAGCGCTAAGTTGAGATAGCCGACGGCGGTCGTCCCGCCCCATATCCCCACCAATTGCAGGGGCAAATGTTGAAACAACGATGAGGCGTTTTTGTCCATCGCGTTTGTGACGCCAAACCCTAGATAGGGAATGGGCGACACTTTGAACATCATGCGCACCACGTTCGAAATGGCGGGAAAGGTGACATCATCCCTGTGCTTCAGGTGTTGGTACGCCCACAGCGCGATAAAAAAGGTGATATATGAATAGCAGATACGGGCGAGAAGCAACCCTTCAGGCTGGCGCAGTAACCCCACAAAAATGATGTTCAAGCTGGTCAATACGACTTGATTCACCATTTGCATCACCGCATACCACCCCATCAAACGACGGCTGGCAAAGGTTAAAAGTAACAAGTTGTAAAACCCGTCGGCGATTGAGGCAACGGCCACGCCGACCGCGATCCCGCTCACACGGTCAGCAACGCTGGCATCGGGGTACAGTTGTGTGGTGATCCATGTCCCCAAAAATAAGAGAAAAAGGATGATCAGCCCATTCGCAAGCAAGGTGAACTGCAAATGGAGTCCCATCAAACGGGTGATTTCAGGCTGATCGTTCGCGCCGACTGCGATGGGCAGGCGTGTGGTCGTGCTCATCGCCACGCCAGAAAGATTCACAAGGCTTAAGACGATGAATAACGACTGGCCTAACCCCCAAATCCCATATAAATCTGGCCCTAAAAGTCGCCAGACCACCAGCGAGGATAAGATGCTGAAGCCGAGGACGACAAATTTCGCTGATTGTAAGATCGCGGTGTCGCGGACAAATTTACGCTGTGAAAGCTGTTGTAGACGTGCGCGCATCAACGCCCTGCCAATTCACGCTCATAAAGTTGTATCACCTGTTTGGCGGCGTTTTCCCATGTTTGTGCGCGCGCAAAGGCTTTGCCAGCATTACCCATTTCGCGGGCGCGAACGGGGTTATGAAACAGCGATAAAATCGCCTGAGTGAGTTCGTCCGCCAAATTCAACTGCGAAACCAGCAGACCCGTCACCCCGTGTTGAACGGCATCTTCTGCGCCACAATCGCGCGCGCCGATGACGGGTAAACCCGCCGCACTCGCCTCTAAAAGCGAAAGCCCATAGCCTTCAAACTTCCAGTCGATGTTTAAAGAAGGTAGGACGAACACATCAGCGCTTGCGTACCATTCAAGTAAGGTCTGTTCAGGAACACGTCCCATGAGCCAAACATTTTGGTTCAGCCCGCGCACTTCAATTTCCCCCGCGACACGGTCCGCATATTCTGGTTCTGCGTCTAACGTGCCGATCAAAACACATAAGATGTTCGGGATTTTTTCGCGGACGGCGGCTATCGCCTCAACTAACGCCAACGTCCCTTTACGCGCTTTGACCGCACCAACACAGAGAACCGTCGGGCGGTCATGGGGAATTGGCGAAAGTCTTGAAAAGCGTTGTTCATTCACACCATTATTGACCACTTCGGTACGTAAACCGGGCAAGACCCCGCGCGCTACTTCGGACGTGTAACGACTGACGCAGATCATGGTGGATGCTAAGAACGCCCGCCGATACAGAAAATTGATCGGGAAAGAACGCTCTACGGGGGCGCGCACATACGAACCATGCCCCGTGACGAACAGCGGTTTATTCCCCTTCACCCAATATCCTAGCGGGGCGTAAGGCTCGATGGCGACGTGCACAATGTCACAATCCCGTAAAATTTCACGGACTTTGGGCAAGGCCTGTATGAGGCGCAAATTCATTTTAGGAGGCATTGGGTCTACTGGAGGTAATAAAGCCTGCGCAGAAAACTCGTTTTTATTGGCGATATTCGGCGCACAAATGACTTTTAAATCGACGCCTTGTTCACTCAATGCTCGCGCCATACTCAGCCCGTAATGCGCCCATCCATGTTGGTGTGTAAGGTCACAAGTTAAAAATCCGACACGCATTACATTTCCTCAAATACAGCCCAGGCACACGTATTTTTGAAGAGATTCACTCAATACCCGCGCCTGTGGTTGATTTTGCGATTGCAAGGTTTAGCTTATCTAGAATCATAGCGGTACGAGCGCCCCATGTATATGCTGTTATCACTAACTGATGCCCGTTCTCGCCTAATTCGATGCGTAAGGGTTCATCCATTTGTAAGCGGAGGATAGCTTGGGTCAACGCATGGACATCATCGGGCGGGACTAAAATCGCCGTCTGTCCCTGTTGAACCACTTCGAGGGTGCTGGGCAGTTCAGTCGCGACCACTGGACGGCCAGAAGCCAAGTATTCAAACAGCTTGATTGGCGACGCGTAATAGGCAAAGTGAGGCGTAAACGGAAACGGCATCACGCATACATCAAAAGCGCGTAGATAAAGAGGCACATCATCCGGTTTCACCTGACCCGCATACAAGAATTGATCCGCAGGTTTGCCTTGTTCCAACCACACCCCGCGCAGTTGATTGGCGTGCTCATCTGGCCCGCCGACCAACCCTAACGAGACCGACTCTAAAGCGCTCAAAGACCGTACCAACGTGCCCACGCCTTTATCCATCGCCATCGTTTGTAAACGACCAACATAGCCAACGATGAACGCATCTTGAGGCCAGCCGATCTGCCGACGCGCCGTTTGTTGATCGGGCAGGTTTTCAAAACGGGCAGCGCGAATTCCGTCATGCGCCACAAAGACATGCTCACGCAGTGCGCCCAACTCGACCAAATCATTTTTTAAGTGTTGGGTGGTGGCAAAGATGCTTCCACAGCGCAGAACTGCCTGCTTTTGAAACCAGCGTCCAACGCGCCCTTTTGCCAGCGAGTGCGCCTCATACGCAAGTTGATATCGGCGTTTAAACAGGCTCAACATCACGAGCGTTTGAGCATCCCGCGAATAAAATACATCCGCAGAGGTGACGAGGGCTTGGAACATCGCCGACAGGATGAAAGTGAACATCTGCAACGCAAAGATCATCTTCGAGTTATTCAACCCACGCACCCAAATCAGGTCTACGGTGAATAGACGTAACAGGCTGAAATTGCGCTTCACGCCATAATGAGCAAAAGGATCAACGCCTGCAAGCGCTTCGGTATTCTGACGACGCGCTACCCAAAGCTGAACCTCTGCACCCGCGTCAGCAAAGGCCTCACAATTTTGGATGATCTGTAAGCCATGCGCTTTTTCCGTAGGCATACGGATATTGGCGAGATAAATCAACTTCACCGCGTCGTTTCCCCTGTAAGAATAATGTCCTCAATGCGGTTGATGAGCTGTTTAAAGCTGTGATATTGAATGACCAATTCGCGCTGACGTAAGCCGATTGCGCGCCGTTCTTCGGTGGTGAGGCTGCGTAGATACTCAATCCGTTCAGCCAGCCCTTCAATATCATCTGAATCGTCAATGAGCAGTTGCTCACGATATTCCCCTAATACCGCCTCATAAGAGGGGTTCGCTACAATCGTGGGGATGCCACACGCCATCGACTCTAACCCTGTTTTATCAAATGAGCCTTGCGGGGTTAAGTTCACGGCCAGCAGTGCCGTGTGAAGATCATCACGTATTTGAGCGGGGGGTTTTGCGCCTGTGAATTCAACCAGCTCATAAATATCGAGGGCGTGCGCCATGTCTTCTAACGACTGTCGATACTCCACCGCGCCCATCGGGTCACCGATCAAAATCACTTTCCCTTTGGGGTCTTTCGCAAAAGCGCGGATCAACGTCATTTGATGTTTGATCGGCATCAAGCGCGATACGTACAGGATCGAATCAGTCTCTGATGCGGGGTCGGCGAGCGTCCAAAAGTCGGTATTAATGCCCTGCCCGATCACACGTAGATGCGGAACGGGAATCGGAAAACTATCCGTAACCGATGTGATGACACGACGGCTCAAGCGTGCGCCCCACTCAACTTGACGATGACGCGCAGGGTGCGCATACCACAGCGTAACTGGGATACGCCACACTTTCAGGAAGGGCGCGCCCATCACCACAAACAAGGGCATCATGTGGGCGAAACACGCCACATAACGATGCTTGATGAGTAAACCGAGAAGAATTTTATAAAACACAAGGGCACGGCGCGGTTCGCTGTAGCCTCTTTCCTTGCCAATGGAATAGACCGTCACATTAGGCGCCACTTGGGGATCGCCCTTTTGCATCGTCACCACGTCAATATGATCGAACCGTTCGGCGAGAGCATTCACCCAGTTGACCGTAAAATTCAGCGCGGAATTGTTCTCATCCATCGCCAGATTAAAAAGTAAAAGACGCTTGTTCACGCTCGTTTTCCCAATTCGATAGCTTGTAACCACAACGCAACCCAACGATCCGCATAACCATCCGCAGCATATTCGCGAAAGGCGATTTCCTGCGCTTGTTTTCCCAACCGCTCACGCAGGTCAGCGTTTTGTAATAACGTGGAGATGTGCGACGCAAAACCGTCTAAATCGCCATCCGTTGCCAGATAGCCGTTGACACCCACTTGAATACATTCTTGCATGCCCGGCACTGCAAAAGCGACGGTTGGAAGCCCTGAAGCGCTGGCTTCAAAAAACACACGCGGAGCGCCTTCATAAGAAGATGTGTGGATGTACACGTCACTCATCTGATAGTACAAAGGCAGTTGCTGAAAAGGCACCCCCCCCACAAAAGTGATCTGCTTCTCTACGCCTAAACCAACCGCGCGCTGTGTGAGTTGAGCTTGTATGTTGGAAAGGTTGCCCACCATCAGCAAGCGCGTTTTCGGGTGGAGCTTCACCACGTTCGCGAGGATGTCAATCAGTAAGTGATGGCGCTTGGTCACATAATCATGACCGACCCATAACAAGATGTGTTCATCGTCCGTCAGCCCAAGTTGATGACGCACATCGCGCAGGGTTTCTAGCGAAGCAGGTTGCGCGAATTCCGGCGCAGCCGTGCCTAAAGGAAGTACTGACGCACGCTCAGGCTCTCCGCCTTGTTGGATGTATATCGCTCGTTGATGATGATTGACGGTACGGTAAAAATCCGCCATTTTGACCACGCGCTCCGCCAGTGTGATGAGCACACGGTTGCGCAGGGGATGCTCAGCAATAAATGCAGGGTTATTAAAAAACACAGAATGATTCTGTACCAGCAAAGGAACTTGTAACACACGCCGAAGCAAAACGCCGGCGATCCCCGTTAAGAACGGGTCTTGGGCGATCACCAGTGTAAACGGGCGCAGGTGATGTTCACGCTTGGCGATGCGAACCGCATCCCATGGAAAGAGTGCTTTATGAACCCCCTGTTGGGCGATGATGGTAAAGTGTTCGCTGACAGGTATTTTTTCAGTCGCTGTTTTTGAGGGGACAATCACCGTCAAATGCGCATCGGGCGTGTGCTGTGCAAAACGTTCCGCATAAACGCGGTGACGTTCGCGCGACGCCCCTTGAGGTTGGGTCGCTAAAGTGGTGTCTGTGCTGATCATCAATATGTGTGTCATGAGGTCGCATTGTACAAGATTGGACACACTTGTGGAATGCAATCTCAATCTTCCATATACTAAATACACTCACGGATTGAGGACAAACCCATGAACTGGCGATCTGCGATTCAGCAACACCCGATCATCATGCGGGACCTTCAGAAATACGCCCCCTCAAAACAAGGAATATTCAAACGCAGGCTTGCCCAAATGGCTTGGGTACTGCTCCTTTTGATCTTGGGGTTCGCGTTTGTGATTGAAAGCGCCTCACTCATCACCCAACAAGATTTTTGGTCACCTTTCCGCTCGATCTATGGGGTGTTTGCGGTGGCCTGTGTCATCACGCTGATGCTTCAAATCATCGTCCTGTTCACGCTGATCGCGCGCGCTTCACAAGCCATCGTCACAGATTACCCACAGCGGGATTTGATCGCGCTGACAGGGATCAGCGCGCGCGGGTATGTGTGGGCGAAATGGTGGGCGGTGTTCTACGCTTCGGGCAAAGAGATTTTATTGATCGGCATCCTGAGAACGTTCGGCGCATTATGGGTCGCGTCGATCATGAGCCGAACCTTATATGAAGAAACCAACGACATCGCGATCTCGCTCGCCTTTCCGCCAGCCGTCAATCTGCTGTTGATTCCGTTCATCGGGTTAGGCTTTCTGGTTGGGGTCTGTGTGCTGGTCAGTGGGATTGCCATCTTCACGTCGGCCATCAGCCGTTCAAAGATGGGGGCCTTCATCAAAGCGCTTTTATTGAGCGCGGTCATTTTGATCGTCCCGGCCCTGCTCATTCAAATGAGCCGTCCCGTCATCGAGACGACGCGCGGAATACGCTCGACCACCCGTGACACATTACGCCCGCTGGCACAGTATGCCTATGAAACATGGACCTCGAACGGTATCCACCTTGCGCTGAATGTAATCGACTATCGCGCGGTATATGAATATCGTGAAGTGCGGTACGCGCTTGAGTATTATCATGTACGGCGCGTCTTTGCCTTCGTGGGTTCGGTCATCTTCACAACGGCGATCTACGGGGGCGGGTTTGTCCTCAGTTTGTACGGGGCAGAATTGGCGTGCCGTCGCATGGGGATGTTACCGCCTCAAAACCAACGACGCGCCAAAAAACGCCGACTGCGGTTAAAACCTGTCGTGACCACCGTTTGAGATTTTATAAATCGACTTTATTCTGAACAACCCTGCTGACCAAGAAGAATACAGGGCGAGGTTTCAAGAGGGATCAACTTCGGGACATGGCTGAGCATGTCCCGAAGTATGTAGAAAAATTTACGCTTGAAGTTCAGATAATTTCTTTTCGTGAAGTTCAACCATCTCGCCCACAATTGTGCTGTCCATCGCTAATTTTGCACCAGCGGCTTCAAACAATTTGGGTAAGCTCACGGTTCCGCCCAAGCTCAACGCATGGAGATATTGGTTCACAGCCTTGGATTGATCTTCCAAAGCGTTACGCCACACTTGAGAAGCGCCTAACTGCGCAATCCCGTATTCGACATAGTAGAACGGAATTTGGAAGATGTGCAGTTTACGATGCCAGCCCGTCGCTTTGACATCTTCTAAGCCTGAATAATCTATGCCGGGCATAAAACGATCCCACAATTCAGACCATTTGCGGTCACAATTGTCGGCATTCTTGGCTTCTTCGATGTGGGTGTACACCCAATGTTGGAAGGCATCGACCACCGCCATATACGGCCAGAAACGCAAATTCTTTTCGAGGTGTTCGACGACAGCGCGGGACGCATCCGCTTCGGAATAAAAACCACCTTTATCCTTAGCTAAATAGGGCGAGGCGAGCAGTTCCATGCTCATCGACGCGACTTCAGCAAATTCAATCGGCAGGTTATCCGTTTGTTGATAGTCGGGCAAGGTCACAAATTCAAACCCGTGAAATGCGTGCCCGCCTTCATGGAGCATCGTTTGTACATCATCATGGGTGCCGACGGCGTTCATGAAGATGAATGCGCGCTTAGACACAGGCAAATAAGCGCAGTAGCCTCCGGGCGCCTTCCCTTTACGGCTGTCGAGGTCGAGCAGTTTTTCCGCTTGCATGATGTCAAAATAGCCACCGACACGTTTATCCACCGCATAGAAAATTTGAGAAACGGTGCTGTTTAATTGATCGATGGTTTCAAACGGTTTTAAAGGTGGTTTATTTTCGGGGTCAACGTCTAAATCCCACGGGCGAAGGGCATCTAGCCCTAATTGACGTTTCTTGTGTTCATACAAGCGTTGAACCGCAGGCACGACGGTTTCTTCAATGGCTTGATGGAACTTTTCGCAATCTTCTGGGGTGTAATCAAAACGATGAAACGCCTTCCATTGATAATCGCGAAAATTGTCGAAGCCCGCGTTTTCAGCGATGGTTTGGCGTAAATCTAAGAAGCGCCCCCAGAGGTCGTTCAGTTTTTCGCGGTCTTGGAGTGTACGTTCCATGATTGCGCGGAAGGCACGTTCGCGAACGTCGCGGTCTGGCTGGAGCAAGTATTGGTTCATCTGGGGCAAGGTTTTTTCTTCGCCTTCCCATTCCACCATTTGAGCGCCAATAATTTGATCGTATTCGATGCCCAATTTATGTTCTTGGGTTGCTAAGGGTAGGTTGGCTTCGCGGAAAATTTCCGCATCCACGCGCATATTGCGCAAAGAAATTTCAAAGCCTTGAGGTTCTAAGCCTGTCGCTAAGAATTTTTCTTTCAACTTTTGATCTTCGGCTTGTGCCTTTTCAATCACATTTTCGGCAAAGTCCATCAAGCGTTCTTCGGCGACTTTATCGGTGGTATCGACGGTGGTGGCAATTTGACGACGACCATAACTTTCACTGACAAGCGCGTAAAGATTCACCCAATCCGTGAGCCACTCAATCACGGTGTCTTCGTTAACATCACGATTGAGCAGGGCCTCAAAATGTGGGCCGATTTCAGCCCAGCCCCAATCTTTATAATCTTCATATTTCTTTGGTAGTGGTGTAGCCATTCTCTCTCCCTAGAATAAGGTTTTAAGTAACCCAAGGCGTTAAGTTTTGACCCCTTAACGCCCTTAGTGTACCAATAGTGGATGTGAATAATCAGGGCGAATTACGACGCCCCTTCATACGCAGGTAATAATGCAATTTGGCCATTCATGTTCAAGAGCCAATTGGGAAGCCAACCAATGCCAAACATCTCCACGACAATATCTTTCTTGTAGGGGGTGATGTAATAGTCTTCGACTTGGGAAGCTACCCGCGCCCATTTTTCATTCAGGGCTTGGACTTCGGTTTGGAACTCTTGCTGTACCCGTTCTTGTTCGCGCCCAATCTGATCAATTTCCAGCTCGTGCATCTGCGCCTGCCCTTTCGAGCGTTGTTTGTACACGGCGGCACGGCTCATACGAGAGAGGGTAAACGCGGTACGTCCCTTCAACAAACCGAGGACTGCTTCACCCGTGGTGAACAGTTCTTCGCGCTTGGTGTTGGCTAATTCTCGCTTTTCAGATTCCAGCCGTTGCGTATGCTTTTGCATGTCCATGTCTAATTTGTCGAGGACACCTTCAAACTTGCGGGTTAATTTTTCAAACTCCACATCGCGACGTTCACGCGCTGCCTGCTGTACCTGCGCAATAAAATGGCTGATGTCGGTGTTGGGATCGCCGTACATATCCAGTTGGCTGTTATAAGGAATCTGCAAGCGGGCGGTGGTATATAACATATCCACCAATTCACGGCGGACGGCGGTCAAGCGCTTGCTGTCGCTTAAACCAGCGGGTAACTCGCCATAGATTGCCCCGTCAACGGGGGCGCTGAGAATAGAACGCGGATCAACCGACGTCGCGAGATATTCTTCCCAATGGATCAACCCATTTCGTTCAAGGTCGGGGATGTGATAGGCAAAATAACGCGATGTGAAGGTTTGCGTTTTACGGTCTTGATAGCGCAGTGAGACTTGTGCCAACAACACGGGTTGATAAGCTAACGTTGTGCTTGGCGCCCCTTGAGCCATAAACCCAGTGCGTTGTTGCCATTGGGCTAATGCGCTTTGATTATTCAACACAGCGGGCAAGAAATACTGCGTCACCGAGGACGGCACAGGCGGGGAAATCGTCGTGTAGCCCGGGTAGCCACTCGCAATTCCGCGCGCGGTTGACGGGTGACTAGGCGCTATCGGACGTGAATCTGTAGGCATGATGGGCGCGCTGGCCGTTTCAATTTCAGGGAAATCTTCCGGCAAGGAAGGCGGCACATCACGCACCGCGACCTGTTGCTGAGCATAAAAAGCCGATTGTGCGCCGAAGGTGGCGTTCCGCGCCCCCATACTTTCGGGTAACGGCGTTGAGCCACTCATCACAGGCGGTTCGCTGTTTGGGTTGCGCGCAGGCCGTGACGCGACCATCTTGGCACGTTGTTCGGCCATCAAAATTTTGACTTGATCGCGGGTGAGTGGCCCACGCAGATAACTCATCGACCAACGGGTGTGTAACAAGACAGGCCCAGACCGTTCATGGACGTTGTGCATCAAAAAGACACGCGCGGGCAGGTCAGAAATCAAGCGGTCTACATCACGCAGGTTGAGCGTGCTGTTCATACTCGCAAGCGATTCTAAACCCGTCATCACTTTTTGTTTGTCGTTTTCGCTCTGTAACCGTCCGATGAACCACGTTCCGGCATTACTCAAACCTTTGTAGTCCAAGTCACCCGGGTTTTGGGTGGCGAGGATCAAGCCTAAACCGAAGGCGCGCGCTTGTTTGAGCAAGCGCAAAATCGGCTCTTTGGTCGGCGGGTTTCTTGGATACGGTGGGAAGTAACCGAACATCTCATCAATGTACAAGAGCGCCCGCAAACTGGTCGTCCCGCTGAGCGTGCGCATCCAGCCTAATGTGTTTTCCAGTAAGAGCGTGGTCACAAATTGACGTTCGACTTCGGAAAGGTGCGCCGTATAAAAAATGGAGATGCGCGGGCGACCATCCGGCCGATACAACAAACTGTGAATGTCCATCGGGTCGCCGTTGATCCATGACTGGAAAGAGGGCGCGGCGACGATGCTGTTTAAATCCATCGCCAATTTCTGGCGTGAACGTTCGCTGATGTATTCATCAATGTTGAATACGCCAAGTTTGGTGAAAGGCGGTTTTTGAACTTGTAAAATGATGCTCTCTAGCGTCAAGTCGATGCCTTGTCGCCACGCATGTTCAAAAATGTTCGCCACCAAGACGTGTTCTTTGTCTTGTAGGGGTTGCGCATCCCGCCCGACTAACGCCAACAGCGCGGTCACAATCCCGTTGATGCGTTCGCGGTTTTCTTCTTCAAATTCGCTCCAGTTCTTCGGAGCGCGTAACGACGCTAAAATGCTGATGGGCAGACCTGTATCTGACCCGGGCGTGTAAATGCTGTACTGCGTCGCCAGTTTTAACCAGCGAATACGGTCTTTGACGATTCCCCAACTGGCTAAGCCTTCGCCCCAACGATGGGCGACGTCGGCCGCATAACTTTCGACATCCATTTTGGCGCGGGCGGCATCGTCAGAATTGACCCAATGCAAGAAGTCTTGCGGGCGCAATTCGGGAAATGTCAGCAGTAAATTGGTGATGTCCCCTTTAGGGTCGATGATGATCGCGGGGATGTTGTCGAGAATGGCTTCTTCTAATAACGTGATGCACAGGCCAGTTTTACCGCTACCGGTCATGCCGACGACCACCGCATGCGTCGTTAAATCACGCGAGTCATAATAAACAACTTCGTCCGCTACACGCGCGGCAGCAGGGTCATACCGCCGTCCAAGATAAAAAGTCGTTGGTGCTTCAATGAAAGGCATTGCCTATTTTCCTCCACAACTGACCAAAGGGAATTTAAAAGCACAAATTCCGTTTTTATTCCTTTAACACGCCACGTTAGGGACCAGCGCTTCTGCCCAACGACGGTCAAATTCGGCGAGATACTGCGCTGCAAGGTTCGCATCTTGCACGATCAAGAGATTTTCGTCGTTGGATGTCGCCGCGTTATTTGAGAAATTAAACGAGCCGATGATGACAATCGAACGATCAATCACAATCACTTTATGATGCAAGATGTAGCGGTTCCCGTCTTGACGTACCGGAACCCCTGCACAGAATAACGGTGTCATTCGGCTGTAGATGGTTTCACTGCCTGTGCGCTCAAAAATACCTTGAATATCTACCCCTGCGGCGGCGCGGTTCAACATCGCATCGCCCAAAGGTTCTAAGGTGTATGAGAAGGTCATAAAGCGAATGGAGTTTTGCGCAGACCCCACCAATGCCGTAACCGCGCCTAAGACATCGTCTTCAGGCGCAAAGTAAGTGGCGATGCGCACGCCATCTTGCACAAATTGGACATTCGGCGTGTTTGATGTTGAACGCGGGCCAAACTCACCCCGCAAGAACATCTCATCAAATTCGGTTTGATAATTTGCCACAAGGCGCTGAGAGCGCAGGGCAATCGCGTTGTTATTATTACGGTAGGTATCGTTGATGGTGTAATTCCAAGAGCCTGTCCAGACCGTGATGCCATCTAAAATCATGAATTTATTGTGCATCAAGGCCGAACGGGTATCCGCGACGATCTGCGCCCCTTGCAGTTGATGGAGCGTGGTATTGCTATCGCCAATGCCATCTTCGTTGTCGGTGACAATGCGCACCCGAACCCCACGCGCTAAGGCACGCTGAACGGCAGCGGTCAACGCAGGGCTGTTAAATTCATAAGCGACAATATCCAGCGTGTTGGTCACAGCGTCGATTTCTGAGGCGAGAATTTCATCTAAACCGCCTGTATACGTAGTGGTGTCGCTAGAACCATCGGGCGAGGTGAAAAAGACTTCCCAAAACCCACTCGATGCGCCGAGGGCGCGGGGATAGACAAAATGAGCAACAGGGTTTCCCGGCGTTAACATCGGGGTTGCGGTCGCGACAATACTGGTTGGGGGCATCGTCGATGGGGTACGCATCGGATACGTTGGGGTTTCCCCGCCCCCACCGCCACAACGCGCAATAATAAAAGCAACAATCATCGCCAACGCACCAAAAATAGCACCCGCAGTAGACTTTGATTGGCGTTGTGTACGTGAATTTTGGTTATTCATCCGGGTCATCCGGCTACTTACTCCGTGAGTTACAGCAATAAAAATCGATATTGAAAGTGTTCGCCTAGATAATGCGAACAGGACGTGAAAACGCTCAGCTATTCCTTCTTGTGAGGCGCATCTGGCCCATCATCAAACGGGTCAAAAATCTCATCATCAAGGTCGAATAGATCAAAATTCACGCGTGTTTTACTCGATGGTGTTTCGTCTTGGGTTTCGGTTTCGTCCACCACTGGCTCTGAGGCTGATTTTTCCCCTACCGTGTCATCATCAAGTTGTTGAGGCGTAGACCGAAAATCAAACCCTTGTTTGGTGGAAGGGGTCGGTTCGTCTGGCGTGGACACATCCCTTGGCTGAGTTTGATTTTCATCCTCATGTGAAGGGGGATCACTCGGCTTTTCTTCCGCTTCAGGCGTAATAGACGGTTGAGCATCGGTTGTTTCTGTGGTGAAAAAATCTCTCAAGCTCGAAAAGTCTTGAGCAGGTTTTACAGGGGGTGTTTCTTCTATCTCTGGTTCGGCAGAAGCAGCGGATGCTTCAGGCGTAGCAGGTGCAAAAAAGTCCGTCAAATTTGAGAAGTCTTGCACCGCTTTGGTGGGCAAAGGTTCTGACGTTTCAACGTGAGCCTCTTTTGGTGAGGTGTCCTCATCAGTGGTTGTTTTGGTCGAAAAACCTTGGCTTTTCTTGTTCGAATCTTCGATCACAGGGTTTTCATCCGTTGGCGCGGAAGCGGGGGCGCTTTCAGTTTGTGCTGAAGCATCCACTACAGGCGCGGGGTCAGATGGGGGTAACCCAAAGAACCCAACCAAACCCGAAAAATCTTGTTCTGCTCTCTCGACGGGGGCTTCTTCTTCGGTTTCTGCCTGCGCAAACACGGGCGGGATGAACGGCGCATTTTCTACAACTCGCAGTACCCCTTCCAAAACAGAACGCGCATCGGGATGGTAATAATCAAGAACGCTCAGCACATCCGCAGGGGCGAGCGTCCAGCCTAAAGCCTGCCCCGCATTGACAATCTCTCTGACATTGGTTTGGGTAGAGGGATCATCCACATGCTGGATACGCCCCGCAAAACGGTTGATCTGCCGTAGCAGGTCGCGCACAAACTTGGCGACGCTCTGGGAAACTTGGGGCTGTGTTTCAGCGATCCGTCGAATTTGTTCACTGCCCCATTGCAACAGACGATCCGCATCGTCGTCGTTTAGATCGCTCCGTACTTCTGCATCTTCATATAAACTTTGAATGGCTTGATCTAAAAGGCTCATTGATCCTCTGCATCTAAGAATGTTTTTAGAAGCTCAACCGTTTCAACGTGTTCACCTGCTTTTGCTAAATCATACGCCAAATGCCCCTCAATATCAGTAGCATAAGGGTCCGCGCCTGCATCTAACAACAACTGCACCATGTCGGTATACCCACGACGTGCCGCCCCATGAAGCGGCGCGATACCCCCCTCTGGCCCGTTGACTTCTGCGCCCGCGCTGATCAGTTCGCGCGCAAGCTCCATTTGGTGACCAATCGCCGCAAAATATAACAGAGGGATGTCATGCGCACCCCGCGCATGGATTAGCTCAGGTTGGTCGGCCAACATCGCGCGGACATCGTCCGTTTTGCCAAGTAAGGTCGCGGTGCAAATATCCATTGGCGCGCCGACGCTCAGCAAGTAGTCTACAATGTCCGTATTTCCGACATGACTTGCCGCCTGAATCGGGGTTTCGAGCCATTCCGCGTTTTCATTCAAAATAGATGGGGTTTCTGACAAAATCTCTTTCACTTTTTGTAAGTTAAAATGAGATGCAATCACCAAATCGTCAATTTCTTGTTGCGATGGAGTCATGGTTTGCCCTCTTTCTTTTTGTGATTTATTTAATTATTTAAGCGATCTTCGCCCCACTCATCATAGGACATTTGTTCTCTATCGTCAAATCCACAGAATCGTTATTTTCTGGCATAATGAAGATCATTCAGAATTATGACAGAACTTGATGAGAAGCACATGATGCATTGGCAAATTTATGGACACGACTGGGCGTTAAACCAGCTTGATAACGCCTTACGTAAAGGGCGACTGCGCCATGCCCATCTCTTTTATGGGCCGAAGCATATCGGCAAAGAGACGGTCGCATGGGCATTAGCGCGTGCCATCACCTGTCAACATTATGCCCAAAACGGGGAACTTTGCCCAACCAACAGCCCTGATATTTGCCCTTCTTGCCGACGGATTTTGAACCGCAATTTTCCTGATATTCTCAAAATTGAACCGCTGGATGGCGGTCAACTCAAAATTGAAGAAGTGCGCAACGCCATGAACTGGCTGGCGCTCAAACCGTTTGAATCTAAACATCGAATTGTGATCTTCCGCGACTTTGACCACGCGCAACCCCGCGTTCAGGACGCGCTTTTAAAGACCTTAGAAGAACCACCTGCTCACGGCATTTTGATCTTATTGGTCAGCACGTTGGAAGCCATTCTGCCCACCATCACCAGTCGCAGTCAGGTGGTTCATCTACGCCCCTCAGCGTTTAAAGATGTATACCAAGCGTTGAGCGATCACGGTGTAGACGAGAACCATGCAGGGCTTTTAGCCCATTTAAGCGGGGGACGTGTTGGCTGGGCGTTGAATGTGCTTCAAGATGATGAGGTGTTGAAAGAGCGTGAGACCGCGCTCACACTTTTAGAGGGGTTGATTACCGCCAACCGCATCACCCGTTTCCAACAGGCCGAAACCTTGAGCAAAGACAAAGGGCAGTTGGGCGCGATGTTGGCGCTCTGGCTCACCTATTGGCGTGACCTTTTACACCTGCGCGAAGAAAGCGGGCTAGAAATCAGCAACGTCGATCATCTGGAGACGATTCGCAATATCGCTCGCATGGTCGATACCACGCAGATTTTGAAGGCGATTCGCGCCACGCGGGATTTTATCCACGTCTCGAATACGACCAACGCCAACCTGCGCTTACAGTTAGAGGTGATGTTATTACAGTATCCGCTGGTGAATGGGTGAAATTACCCGCGTAGGCGACGCGGCAAACGTGAGCGGATCATGCCAACGATCCACGCAAACTCCTCGAGTTTAAACAGCCACGCCAGCGCGCCATAGACAAGCACGCTCAAGCCCCCTGCCAAGACGACCAGCGCCACTTCGCGGAAGAACTGTCGGCCGACATATTCGCCAAGGAATTGTTCGGCAATCGGCTCAACTAAGGCGGCCACAATCCCCATGACCAGCGCCGCCGTCCCCGCTTTGATCAGCGTCAGCGTGATGCGTTGTTTGCCCAACCCTTTGACCCGTCGCCATAAAATCACCGACGAGATGCTGGCATGAACGACATGCTTCACACTGTCGGCAATCATCAAACTGAACAAGCCGATGGAAGGCAGTAACACAATCGCCACGATCATGTACACAATCAAGCTAAATACACCGATGAGCGCGGGCGTGAGCGTATCTTTACGCGCATAGAAGGCGTAGACCAGCAGAAGATCAACCGCCGCAAACGGCAGGCCGATCAAATACAGGCGTAAGACATCCATGGTGATGAGCGTGTTTTGAGGCGTGAATTCGCCCCGTTCGAATAACAAGCTGATGATCGGCTGGGCGAGGACGAACAAGCCCACCGTCGCGGGTAAAATCAAGGTGATGGATAACCGCAGGCCTAAACCCAGCGTATCGCGAAATGAGGTTTCATCTTTAGTTTCAGTGGCGATCAACGCCTGCCGTGCCAATGTCGGCAAAATGGCGATGCTGATCGCCGTCGCGACCAAGCCCTGCGGGAATTGGATCAACGTGGTGGCCCAATTCATGTAGCCTAAACTGCCCGTTCCGGTTTGACTGGCGAGATTATAGCTGAAGGTACGCACAATCAGCGTATCGACGATCAAAGAAAACATGACCGGAATATAAAGTTTCACCACCTGCTTGACCGCAGGATGTCGAAAATTAAAGTTGATGCGTAACTGCGCCCCGCGCAGGCCGAAGGTCTGCAAGAGCAGTTGACCCAATGACCCCGCGACCCAACCCATCGCCGCCGCTTGAATCCCTTGTCCGGTAGGATCGTTGGGGCGAAAAAGTGGCGTGAGGGCAAACGTCAAAACGACGATAGCGCCGTTAAATACGACCCCCGAAAACGCAGGCCACGTAAAAGAGCGCAAGGCATATAAAGCCCCGCTGAGGATCGAGAACAAGCCTAAGAGGATGAGCGCGGGGGAAGTCAGCCGTAACAAGTTGACGGCGAGATCGAACGTCGCTTCATCGGCCCCACTGCTGACCAAGCTCACCGCCTGCGGTGCAAACAAAGTGAGCAAGATCGTCAATAACCCCGTGATGACGGTGGTGAGCGTCAACAACACCGACGTGAGACGCCAAAACTCTTGTTTATTCCGCGTGGCGACTTCGCTCAATACGGGGATGATCGCGCCATTGACATGCCCCGCGATCAGCAGGTCATATAAGGTTTTCGGGATGATCGTCGCGATGTAAAACGCGTCGGTTGCGATACTGGCCCCGAACAGGTTGGTCATCACCACTTCGCGCGCCATGCCCAAAACACGACTGGCAATATTGCCCATCGCCAAAACGCCGGTGGCTTTGGCAACGCGCACATTGGTTTCCGTTTGTGTTTCTTCTTGTACCGCGACGGCTGTGGTCATTTCCACAGCGGTTTCAGCATCCAGTGCCTCCACGCCAATTTGGGTGATTGTAGCGGCACTTTCAAGCGCATTTGCAGAGAGTGAATCGGGTTGTTCAGCCAAAAGAAATCCTCGATTCGGCTTGGGCAGATCACAAACAACTTAGGATAGCACACCGATCTCATAGAGTTAAGTTGAGAGTCATTTTTGCGGAGGGCAAACGCCTATAAGTCCTGTAATAATGCACCCTCTATTCACAAGAAATTTGAAGCGACTCATCGAACACTTATATGGATATGCCATTGGAAGCAGGTTGAGATTTCTTTATAATGCAAGGTGATGGTGATGCACAGATGCGTTGTAAAATGCGCTTGGGCGTCATCCCATCAATTGCAGGTGGAGGAATTTTTATCTATGCAAATCCGTCGTGATGATTCTCACGCATTCAGTTTTCGCAAACGTCGGGAACGCCCGTGGCGAATCATCATTATTTTCAGCATTTTTATCATCGCCTTGCTGTTTATCATTGATAGCAACTATTCGCGCTTTCAAATCTTAGCGCTCGAAGTTGTAGGGCAAGCGCCTGCGCCAACCCAATTTGCGAGTTTTTATGCGACCAACGCCAGCCAACAATTCGTCCAAGGCGACTTGATCGGTGCGCGTAATAATTATCAGCAGGCGATTCGCCAACAGCCCAACAACATCAATTACTTGTATGAATACGGGCGCGTACTGTTAGAACTCGGCGCGGAAGATGTCACCTATTGGCAAGAAGCGGCGACCATTGGCGAACAGATTTCACAGATCGACCCGAATAACCCACGCGGTTATTACATCCAGTCGCGCGCGCAAGATCAGCTCGGCAATTCTGAAATCGCCGTTCCATTGGCCCAACAAGGCCTCAATCTAGATGCCAACTTCGCGCCTTTATACGCCGCGTTGAGCAGTGCCTACCGCAACATTGATCGTTATGATGTTGCGCTGAGCTTTGCGGAACAGTCCATCAGCCGTGACCCGAACGACGCGGGCGCACGTCGTATTTATGCCTATGCGTTGATGTGGTTAGGCCGTTATGACGAGGCGATTGCACAACTAGAACAGGCGATTGTGCTCAACCCCAACATGACGGGGCCATATTTTGAATTGGCAGGCCAATACCTTTCGCGGTCTTCGCAGATGTTCGGTAGTGCGTTAGGGACAGAATATGCCGCGCGCGCCATCGCCACGCTGACGTTAATCACGCAGATGCAGCCGGATAACGCGCGCGCCTATCTCCGCTTGTGTGACGCATACTTCAGCATTGGCGAAAATATCACCGCAACGCAATACTGCCAGCAAGCCCTGAACATCAACCCAGAATACGCGGTGGCATGGGCGAGTTTGGGGCAAACCCAATACAGCCGACGTAATTATGAAAGCGCCATTGAGTCTTTTGAAACGTGTCTGCGTTACGGCAGTACCGACATCCGTTGTTACTATCTGCGCGGGCTGGCGCTGTATTATCTGGGCAATTGTGAAGACGCATGGAATGTCCTCACTGAAGCGCAGAACCTCATCCAACAAGAGAACCAGAACCCCAATAACCCTGTTTTATTGGCAACGATGGAAGGGTTACGCCTGATCACCGCAACATCATCCTGTACAGGGTTCGCAAACCGAGCGCTGCCCACCGCCATCCCACCCACCGCCATTCCACCGACACCTATTGGTGGTTAAAATACGCACGCTTCTATTGGATTATCTTGACCGAAAACCAGCGTTTGTCATGAATGTTGGCGATTTCTGGAAAAAATGAATGCAGATTCACCGCGACTATTCTCAATCTATCTTCACACACCGCAAACGCCGAAGCACCAAATGGTGGCGAGTGTTGATCTTGCTGGCGTTGATTGCGGGGTTCGTGTTTTTTGTGGATCGCAATTTTTACACGTTACAAAGCGCCACGATGGATATGATTGGCATGGCGCCCGAACCCACGCCCGTCGCCAGCTATTATGCGGAACAGGCGTTGACCCGTTTTCAAAGAGGGAATACCCTCGCCGCCGCCCAAGCCTTTGAGCAAGCCATTCAACAACAGCCGGACAATATCGACTACTTGTATGAGTATGGGCGGATGCTGTTGGAGATGGGCGTTGATAACCGCAGTCATTATGAACGAGCGCTCGAAATCGGCGACATCGCCATCCAAACAGACCCGAATAACCCCCGCGGATATGTGATTAAAATGCGTGCCTTAGATGCGCTTGGCCGTCCACAAGATGCGGTTCCGGTGGGGCAAGCAGGCTTAAACGTGGATCGCGGGTTTGCCTCGCTATACGCCGGTTTGAGCAGTGCCTACCGCAATACAGACCGTTACGAATTGGCGTTGGAGTTTGGCGCGCGCGCGGTCGAACTTGACCCGACAGACCCCGTAGCACGGCGCATCTATGCGCTGGCGCTCAACTGGGTGGGACAGCGTCAGCAAGCGATTGCCCAATTAGAGCAAGCGGTTGCATTGAACCCTAGCCTCGCGGGGTCTTCATTTGAACTTGCCAATATGTATCGTAGTATTGCGTTGAATTCAGCCGACCCTGAAGAAATCGCGTATTATTCGGCGTTAGCGCTTGATATTTACGAGCGGATCATCGCCCAACAGCCGGAAAATGCGCGCGCCTTTTTACGTTTATGCGAAGCCTATTTTGAACGGCGTGAAATGGCGCGTTCGGCGGATCACTGCACCAACGCGCTGAACATCAACCCCACCTATGCGCAAGCGTGGGCCTCACTGGGGCAAGCGGAATACAGTCAAACCCGTTTCACGCAGGCCATCACCGCATTTGATCAATGTGTTGCGAATCAGGGGACGGACATCCGCTGTTACACCCTACGCGGATTAGCCCATTATTATATTGGGGATTGTGATCAGGCATGGGCGATTTTGAGCGAGGCGTTGGGGCGCATCCAACAGATCACGACTAACCCGCAAGATTACCGCCTCTCTACGGCGTTGGAAGGGATTTCGCTGGTATCTTCCACGTGTCCCGGCTATTCGGGGCGTACCGTGCCGAATCTTTTGGTACCCACCGCCACCATAGCGCCTGAAGTGACACCCGAAGCTACATCTGAAGTGACATCTGGAGTGTAAACACCCTATGTACTTGCGCACACCAAAACGTTATCAAGCCGGACGCAAACAAAGCCGAAATATCATTTCGCTCCGTTGGTTGTGGTTATGGATTCTCACGCCGATTGTGGTTGCAGGCGGTCTTTTCATCTATCAACAGCGCGAAGTGTTCGGCCCACCGCTCCGCGAAGCCATCAACAACGCGGTGAATGATGCTCAACAAAGCATCTCGACGGTGGTCGCGCCCACGCCCCTTCCCACCGCTGACCCATCGTTACAGTTGGAACAAGCGAATAACTTATGGGCAGCAGGCAATATTGAAGGTGCGCTCGATATTTATATGCCCGCCTTACAAAATGCCCCGAACGATGTCACCGCACATTATCGCGTCGCATTCGGTTACATCATGCAGGGTCAACCTGAAGAAGCCCTTCAATACGCCGAACGTACCATCACCGCCAACCCGTATTCGTCCGACGCTTGGGCGATTCGGTCACTAGCGCTCAGCGATAATCAACAGTATGCGGCGGCAGCAGCCAGCGCACAGCAATCACTGGCGTTAAACCCAAATAACACGCGGGCATCAGCATTTTTAGCCGAAGCCTATTATGGGGGCAACCGTATGGAGTTGGCTTTGAGCACGGTCAACCGCGCCTTAGAAGTCAATCCAGATTTAGCCGAAGGCTATTATGTTCGTGGGCTGTTGAACCGTTTTCACCTGATCAACTACACCGCCGCGCGCGACGACCTCGAACGCGCCTATGAACTTGCGCCGAATTACCCCTACATCGCCATCGCGTTGGCAGAGATGGAACAGGTGCTTCAAAACTATGATGTTTCGCAAGAAATTTTGCTGGACGTCTTGGAACAAAACCCCGAAAACCGCGACGCGCTCTACGCGATTGGGTTCTTGTATTACTCGGCGTATGGTTCCCCCGAACAGGCCGCGACATATTTGGAACGGTGTGTTTCGCTCGACCCGGATAACCGCGCTTGTTTGCGCTATCTCGGTACTTTATATAACGGGACAGGCAACAGTTCTGAAGCGGTGCGCATGTACCAAGCCCTCTTGGATACCGAAACCACCCGCCCGCGCGATTATTTAGGCGCAGGTATCGCCTATATCAACGCGGGGAATTGCAATACGGCGATCAATGTTTTAGAGCAAGGGTATCAATACGAATTGCAATCTGAACTGCCAGAGACTTCAACCCTGACCCTGTTTGAAGACTACTTGACCAGTTGTGGCGCAAACGTCAACAGCTTATTCCCAAGTGCGGCAACCGCTGAAGCGACGGAAGAATTTACAGAAGATAGTCAATAAATACTCGCTAGGATTCTCTACCTGCGTTATTCTGTATAAGATATTCAGCGCAGGTGGAGAACAGTGTTATCATGACATTTATCAAACGTGTATTCCGTGACGTTAAAGCGCGCGTCAACCTTGAAGCCTATATCGTCGCGTTGATTGCGAGTGGTCTGCTGGTGATCGATATCATCGGCGACGTGGACGACTCGCTTAAACTCACCGTCATCGTCGCGGCGCTTTTAGTTTTGGTGCTTCGCTCCACCGCCCCATCAACTACCACCACTGCCAACCTCGACACGGTACTGCGCGACCGTTCGGCGCAAGGCCCGTTAAGGGAATTTATTGGCACAGGCAAAACCCTCTATGCGTATGGGCCATCGGCAATCAATGTGTTGGCAAAAATAGGCGAAGTGCGCAATCAACTCATTGAAAAAAACGGGATGTGTCGCATCATCATCCAACACCCTGACATAACTCCAGACTTCGGCGCCTTAAAACACCACCCTGACTTTGCCACGATTGAAACGGATATTCAGAGCAGTTTAACGAAACTGCGTCGGTTTAAGGTCGATTGGTACGGCCATCTTGAGTATCGTCTGACCGAATACACATCCGGTTTCAGCATGCTGATCGTTGACCCTGACAAAAAAGATGGGCGTATGGTGATCGAGTTTTTTGGCTACCAGAACGAAGATATTCACCAGCGTATGCACATCGTCATCCACCGTTCCGAATCTGAAAAATGGTTTGAGTATTGGTTGGGTCAATTTAACCTGATGTGGGAACAAAGCACCCTCGACCCGATAGTAACAAAAGCAGAGATTTCCAGTTCAACATGAGTAGACAGTTCAAACACCAAAGCATCCTTATTTTTGTCTTCATCACCTTTATTTTCAGTTTACAAACGCACGGACAATCCCTTTATCAACAATCGAATCGCTTAGGCATCACCTTCATCAGTTCGGCGCAAATGCCCTATGATGAAAACCGTTACCGTAACGCCCTCACGTTAGGCGCAGGTTGGAACCGCTGGCCTTTATATTGGTCACAAGTTGAGCTGAGCGCCGGAACGTTTGACTGGCTGGCATACGATCAACTGGTGATTCAAGATTTACGGCATGGGTTGAACATCAACGCGATTCTGCTCGGCATCTCACAGCCCTACCGTGTAGGCCACACCATCCGCAATTTATATACGCCCATCTTCGCTGACGGAACCGATCAATGGAGCGCGGGCAAAGCGGTGAATCCAGATAACCCGTGGGCGGTGTTTGTCAACACGGCGGTGAACCGCTACCGTCCTGGGGGGTTACTCGCTCAATCCCAAAATTTCGGGCCAGATGTCGGAATTCGCGTTTGGGAAGCATGGAATGAACAGGATTACACCTTGTTCTGGTCGGGCGGGGTCGATGACTATGCGCGCTTGCTCAAAATCACCTATATGGCCGCCCATGCCGCCGACCCCAATGCCGAAGTTATGTACGGCGGGCTGGCCTATCTACAACCTGAAACGGACGACTGGTTAGCCAAAACACTCGCCATTTATGCGCGCGACCCGATGGCAGGCGTGAACAACTGGTATATGGATATTGTCGCCGTTCATAACTACACCGACGCGGGGCGTGCGCGGACGGTCATCGCGCGTATTCGCGAAAACCTCGCCCACTATGGCCTCACCCGTCCGATCTGGCTGAATGAGAGTGGCGTTCCTGTTTGGGATGACTACCCAGGGCCAACATGGGCGGCGAATAACCCTTCAGGCAGGCGCTGGCGTGGTTCAATGCAAGAGCAGGCCGCCTTCATTTTACAAAGCACTGCGTTTGCTTGGGCGGCAGGTGCGGATGTCGTGTTTTATCATCAACTCTACGATGACTGTGGCAACCAAGCACAGGGCACGGATTTTGCCCCGAATGTCGTCGGCCAAGCGGGGGATGCGCACGGCTTGTATCGTAACCAGCACAATAATGTGTGCTTCAGGCAAAGCCCTCAACCCGGCACAGCGCGCCCTTCGGCCACCGCGTTTTATTTGATGTCACAGAATTTTCAAGGGGATATTGGCGAAGGCACGATCGTCAATGTGTATGGCTTAGGCACCGCGATTGTGTTTGATCGTTTTCAACGCACACCACAAGGGGGGCGCGCGGTCAGTGAACGCATTTATGTGATCTGGAATAACCATTCACAACCCGTTGCGTTTGAACTGCCCACCGTAGGCAACGCTGCCCGTATGATCACGTTACAAAACCGTGAATACACCCTCTACCCCGAAGATGGCGAATACCGCATTGTCTTAGAGGGCGGGGTTGGGCAAGCAACGGGGATTGGCTTGCATCCGGTGATTATCATTGACCCTATTCCTAGCGGACGTATGCCCCGCGACCCCAATCTCATTTTTGTGGAAGGGGTAGCGCGTCGCACCTTGCCCACACCTTCCGTTGTACCGCTTGAAAACGATGAACGGTTTGAAGAAACAGGCCAAGCCACCGGGTTCAGTTTCCCCACGCCAACGCCCATCCCGACCACCGCACCCGTAGATGACCGCACGCCCCCGCTTCCGTTTGTGGATGCGTTACCTGAAGTGAGTCCATCTACTTTTACGGTGTTATGGGGGGCGCAAGATAGCAGCCCGATCCAGACCTATATTGTTTGGGTCAGAGTGAATGGCGAAGGCTGGAGCCAGTGGTTAGAGACGGCAGAAACCAGCGCTGAATATACAGGTGCGCAAGGCGCTTTCATCGAGTTCGCAGTTTGGGCGCAAGATATCGCAGGGAATTGGTCAACCAACATCGACCTGAACGCACAAGCCAACACCCGCATCGAATGATGATTTAACGCGGTGCGAGCGCCTCATCCATAAATTCAACGATCCGCGCAGGGTACTCTATAGGCTGTACACGCACATAATTACCGTGTACAGCCCCCTGCACAGGGTATAATTCGGCCGTCGCCCCGCCTGCTTCGGCGAGAAGCTCACCCGCATAAAATGAAGGTTCAATCGTCCCGTAGACCAATAACACGGGACGTGGCGCAATTTGATCCATGACGCTGATCGGACTAAGCCGTTCGATCTCAAAGCCGACTTGGGTTTGATAGCTCACCCGCACCCCGAAGCGAAATAACTCACCGAAGATGCCGAAAGTGTCGGTATTGCGCTGGATTTCGCCAAACAAGTCGTGATAGCCCCCTTCAGCCACTACCGCGCCGAGTTCAGGATATTGTGAGGCGGCCAATAAACTGAGAGCGCCCCCCGCAGAAAAGCCGTGAATCCCAACGCGGTCAAGGTCTACGTCGGCGCGTGTGCGTAGATAATCTAACGACGAACCGATCAGCGGCACTTCGCCATACCCCAACGAATTTTGCACCTGCCCTGTGCAGTTCACCGAGTCAAACGTCAAAATGTGATATCCCGCTTGTTGATAGTGAATCCATTCTTCAAGGCGGGAACCGCGTCCACTTCCCAACGTCGGCGCAATGATGACCGTCGCGCCGTTTTGGGGCGAAGCACCCGTTATAAAATAACCCTGTGTAGGCGCTGTGTTTAACGTGGACGGAAACGTGATGTTTTCCACCCTGAACGCTTGCGTCGAAAGATCAACAATGCCTGTGCAGGCGGGATAGATCAACGCGGTGATGAACACCCCGCCCCCAATCAACGGGATGACAACCGCACTGGCAATCAAAATCACCACAAACGAACGCAAAATAAACCACAACCGCTGTTGCAGGGTGCGTTCCTGTCCTTGAGGCGCGGGGGTCAACATCATCAGGTTAAGATTCGTAGCGCAGTTCACCGCCGACATACGTTTGGCGAACGCGAATATTGGCGAGTTCTTCAGGCGGGGTTGTGAGCGGGTCGCCCTCAAGGATGGTGAGGTCTGCCCATTTACCCGTTTCGATACTGCCCCGCGTCTGCTGGTCACCGCTTGCAATCGCCCCGCCCATCGTATACGCATATAACGCCTCATACGCGCTGATGGCTTGGTCGGGCGCGAGGGGGTTTCCCTGCGCATCTTGACGATCAATCGCGGCTTTGATGCCGACTAACGGATTGTCGTCGGTGACAACGGGCGCGTCTGAACTTAGAGCAATAGTGAGGCCTGCATCTATCAAGTCACGGATGGGGTAACAGCGCGGGTAAAATTCATCCGGCAAGTAACGGCGGTACGTCACGCCAAGCGCGTACAAGAAGATCGTCTGCGGAACGGCGATCACATTCATCGCCCCACAGCGTTTTAAATGATCGGCGCTCGGCAAGCCCAAATGCTCAATACGGTGGCGTAATGTAGAAGGATGTTGGGCATACAAGCGCTCATAAGTTGTGATCACTTGGTCGAGCGCGACATCACCAATCGCGTGGGTCGCGATGCGATATCCCGCTTGATGCGCCTCAAACATCAATTCAAAAAGTTCATCATCAGCAAAGCGTAACACGCCCTGTGTGCCCGTCACTTTGTAAGGCACGCTGAGCGCGGCTGTCGCCCCACTTAACCCCCCGTCGGCAAAAAATTTCACGCTGTCGATGCGTAAGGTGTCGCTGAGATATTTTTCTGGCAGAGGCAGTGTTTCCGTGCCTCCGTCGGGACGCCGAATCGGTAAGCCGTTGATGCGAACTTTCAGCTTGCCTTCGGCTTCAAGTTGACGATAGACGCGCAGATGTGAAGGTGCCAAAAGCGGATCGGTCGCGCTGGTGATGCCCAATGCCAATTGATGATCGAGCGTCGCTTGAATCGCCCGCGCCATCGTCGCGTCGTCGGGGTCGGTCATGGCGTGGTTGAGCAAGCCCATCGCCGTTTCTTGGATGAGGCCTGTCGGTTCGCCGTGTTCGTCACGCACAATCATCCCGCCGGCAGGGTCGGACGTGTTGGCGGTGATGCCCGCTAAAGCCAATGCCTTGCTATTAGCGACGATCATATGCCCACAGGTGCGGGTCAACGCAATCGGATGTTCAGTGCTGGCTTGGTCAAGATCGTGACGGGTTAAATGCCGACCTTCAGGCAGTTCAGCTTCGTTGTAACCGCGTCCGGTCAGCCATGTGCCGTGTGCAGTTTGCGCCGCCCGCTCTTTAAATTTCGCGATGATCGTAGGAATATCAGGCGCGGCATTTTTACGCGCATCTACTTGAACGGTGAGCAGTAAGCCTAATTTCCAAATATGCACATGCGCATCATTCAAGCCCGGGATGAGTGTTGCCCCGCCCAAATCCACCATTGTGGTATTCGCCGCAGAAGGAAGGTCACACCACTTGCCCACAAAGGCAATTTTCCCGTCATCGTCCACCAAGACGAGTTCGGGACGTTCACGAGGCGCGGCGACGTTTGAGAGTGTGTGAATCACCCCATTATGGAATAAACGCATGTTGTACTACCCTTTTCATGTAAACGTTATAAAAATTATTTAAGAGAGCATATATAGGGGCTTTTAACCCCTATATATCCTAATAGAAGATGTTTTAAAACGATGATGTTACTAACGTCACGGTGTTATTAGAAGGATTCTCATCAGGGTTTGCGCTGCTTGCTGAGGCCGTATTGCTGTAACTGACGCCTGCATCAAAGGTGGTGATGACAAAACTAATCGTTTGGTTGGCGCCGGGCGCTAAATCATCCGGCGTCCATGTCTTGGTCACATCGTCATACCCTGTTCCAGTGACCGTCGAAGGTGACAATTCAAACGGTAAAACATCGATCACGGCGATATTGCTGGCGGTCAGCCCTGCATCAAGGTTGGTGATCGTGTAAGTATAGGTCAACTGGCCGGGGACAGATTCATCGAGGGTGCCAGCCAATTGAAGATCAATCGAGGGTGGCGGTTGTTGCTGACTTTCGACAATCGCCGTGAGCGTGGACGCGACATTATCGCTAGGGTATGAATCGGTCTCGTTCAAGCTGATCGTCGCCGTCGTCGCATACGTGCCTACGGTTTCGGGCATCACCTCAATCGAAATGGAGGCTATTCCTTCAACAGCATTCAGATCGGGCACAAGCCAAACATACTCGCCCAATTCCGTATCGAAGATCACGCTGCCATCGCCTGTTGTGATCGGAGCGCCCACACCACTCATGAAGATGCCACTCACACGGACGCCTGTCGCAACGGCATTTCCCATATTATTAATTGTATAGGCATACGTTAGCGCCGAGCCTAACATCACGGTTGCGCTTGAGTCACCGTTCACTTCAGCGCGGGTAAAGTACAAGTCAGGCAGCATCTGTTGGGTGGGCACCATCACTTGAACTGCCAATGTAGTGCTGTTATCAGACGGCGTAATATCCCCTTCATTTGAGATCAACGTGGCGCTGTTGCTCATCAGCCCCGCAGCATAATAAGAAACTTCACCGTGAATTGTGAAAGAAACAGATTCGCCTACGGCGATGTCGCCAATATACCAGTGCCAAGTGCCTGTCTCTTCATCAAATGACAATGAGGGATAGTTCGTGAGAAGAAACAAATCTTCAGGGATTACATCCTCTACATACACGCCTGTAGCAGGGACATTTCCGTTATTGGTGACCGTGTACGAATACATCAATTGGCTTTCAGGCGAAACGATGAGAGTGCCTTGTGCCAACGGTTTCATATACTGAAGTGAGTTAAAAAAGGCTGTCGCGACCATCACATTTGCTTGGGAAAATGAGAGATCAGGCAACATCACAACGGGTGTTGAGGTAGGCAGTACAGGCGTCTCAGTGGGTGGCACTACTGTAGGCGGTACAGCAGTTGGCGGGATGTCGGTGGGTGGAACCGCCGTTGGCACCAGCGTTGGGGTGGGCGGAATTGGCGTGTTCGTCCACGGAACCCATTGAACAATCGTTGGCGTGGGGCTGGGCGAAGGGAAAATATCAATGGGATAGTATAAACCGCTGAATCCATCAAACCCTAAAAAGTCTTGTCGGAAATCTTCCGGAATATCGCGCGGGTCGGTGAACCCACAGCTTGGCAAGACCACTTGATCATTTTCTACGCCATCTAAGCCTAAATCTTGCGGGTGGCTTAAGCAGGTAGATGACTGCTGACCTTCAGGAATCTCGACTTCATCGTCTGTATCAGGGCTGACGATCACATTCCCATCAACCGTTGAAATCTCTAAAATACCCCCTATTGGCGAGTCATCATCTTGTTTTCCAAACGTATTCTGACCTTGTACGGGCAGGGTACGAATGATCGCGGTAGAGCCGATGCGCAAGTCCGCACCGTTGATCGTAATATCCACTTCATAGCCTTGTGGCCCTTGAATGATCATAGCTGAAGGCGCGCTGTTACAGGTGAGCTGTCCCAACCCTGTCCGCAGGTAGAAGGCTTGCATCACGCCGAAACTTTCCCCTTGTTGGTAGGCGGGAAGGGAACTTAAATCTAACGCAGGGTCGATGAAACTGCGTGAAACCCAACCGGATTGGTCGGCGTAAAAGACGCGCACCCATAAACCATCATGGCTCACCGCGTCGATGGAAACCTCTGCTTGCGCAGGCACAGATTGAATGACTTGGCTATTCGATGTAGGCTGTACCGACATCTGCACCGTGCCAAGGGTTTGTGTTGTGATAGGGGTATCACTGCCCACAAAGATCGTTTCGGGCGCCGTCGCATTTTCAATCTCAGAGTCCCCCAACAGGATAAACATCGCGTTTTGACCCGGAAGCATGTTGGGTAAATTCGCTTGGACGCTGAGTAATGAAACGCCCCATTCGTTCAAATTTTCATTGAGGGGCATGGTGCGAATACGGCTTATTTCTGGTAAGGGGGCTAAGTCCCCCACATTGGTAAAAGTATCTGCTGGTTGGGTACTGACAAATTGCGCTTCGACCAAGTTGTACCCATAACAGGCAGAGTTGCGTTCGATGCCACTGCATGCGTTACCGATGGATTCCAAAGCGCGAGAAACGATCTGCGGGCAAGCTTCAGTGCTTCCCTGCATCGAGGCGGTGTGAGGGGGAATCACCATACCGATCAAAACAAGAAAAGTGCTGATGAAAGCCACTTTCATCACGTTTGTGTGCAAGAAATTCAGCAGTGCTTTCATAATGTAATCACTCGACGTGGTTTATTTATACCTATTAAATGTAACATGATTTAAATATTAAAGATGGGGTTTTTGCGAAATTTATAAACTTTCACGGCACAGCACATCCAAATGTTAAATGCGGGTAAATCAATAATTTCGGCTGTTCACTCCACGAATTAAAGGTAGGTTAAACAACCCCTACAGATGAGTAAATTTAGCCTTAACCGCCTGCGTGGAATTGTTACATCTCTCACAAGTATGATTACACTGTCTTTTACTGTTGATTGAATCCGTACTTTAAAGAGAACTTTATGGGTTTTATTTCTTCGCTGAAAACTTGCGGGTTGTTGGGTGTCGTTGGTCTTTCGTTCATCGCGACGGGCAGTTTCGCTTCTGCGCAAGATGTCACTTGTGCCGAAGGTGAACGTCAATTTGAACATTCTTTAGGCACGCTTTGCATCCCCGAAACCGTGGAACGGGTGGTCGCCTTAGAATGGTCACTGGTCGAAGCACTGTTGGCCGTGGGTATTCAACCTGTGGGCGTGGCCGATATTGAAGGCTATAACGCTTGGGTGAAAATCCCCGTCACCTTAGATGAAACCGTCCCCGACGTGGGCACACGTCAAGAACCCAATTTAGAACTTATTGCGACCTTAAATCCTGACCTGATCTTGGCGGCAGAATCCCGCGTTGTCAATAACTATGAAGCGCTGAATGCGATTGCCCCAACCATGACCTTTAACCCGTATCCTGTAGATATGGCGTCACAATATGACGATATGCTGAACTCATTCAGAAATATCGCCGCCGCTGTGAACCGTGAAGAAGAAGCGGAAACAGTGCTGGCCGACATGGAAGCCTATTTTGATGCGGTCGCAGAAGTCGTTACAGAAGCAGAACTCGCTACGAATACGTTTGTGATTGCTCAAACCTTCCCTGCGGGGGATGTCCCTGCGTTCCGTCTGTTTACAGACAACGCCTTGGCCGTTCAAGTGTTGCAACGCATCGGCCTAGAGAATATCTGGGATGCGCCGATTGAACTCTACGGATTCACCCAAGGTGATATTGAACCGCTCGCCGACATTCCGGATACCAATTTCTTCTACGTCGCCCAAGCCGATTTTAATGACCTGTTGGTCGCACTGCCTTTATGGCAAGCTCACCCAGCGGTAGCCGCAGGGCATGCGTACTGGCTCGGTGGTGATGTGTGGTTCTTCGGTGGCCCACTTTCAGCAGAGGTATTGGTTGAAACCATCCTCAATTCTTTGGGGATTGAACCGCCCGTCCTAGACGTTGAAGCAACGCCTGAAGTCACTCCCGAAGTGACCCCAGCGTCATAACTTCAGAATTTACAACTATGAAGTCATGCTGATCTGACGTGTCACCTCAGCGTGACTTCATGAAATCGTTCGTTTCATACATTACGGAACCTAATTCTCATGAGCGCAATTTGTGGTAACAATCTCAAACTCTCGTATGAAAATGCGACCATCATTCATGATTTGACCCTCAACGTTCCTTCTAACGTGATCACGGCTTTGGTTGGGCCGAACGGCTGTGGAAAATCCACCCTTTTACGGGGCATTTCACGCTTGCTGAAACCGAATCACGGCCAAGTGCTTTTAAGCGGGGAAGATATTTGGAGATTGCCCGCCAAAGAACTGGCGAAGAAACTCGGCATTTTGCCACAAGGGCCAGTTGCCCCCGAAGGGTTGACCGTTCACGAATTGGTTGCTCAAGGGCGTTACCCACATCAGAGCTGGTTCCAACAATGGTCGCGTGAAGACGAACGCATCACCCAAGATGCCCTGCAAATTACGGGGATCGCCCCATTTGCGGATCGCCCTATCGATACCCTTTCAGGGGGTCAACGTCAACGTGCATGGATCGCCATGACGTTAGCGCAGGACAGCGACACCATCCTCTTAGATGAACCAACCACGTTCCTCGATCTAGCGTATCAAATCGAAGTCTTGGACTTGCTCCATGAACTGAACCGTACCCGCAAGAAAACCATTGTCATGGTCTTGCACGATTTGAACCAAGCCTGCCGTTACGCGGACTATCTGATTGCGGTGAAAGAAGGTTGCATCGCGGCGGAAGGGATTCCGTCTGAAGTTGTGACGGGGGACATGGTGAACGAAGTCTTTGGCATCGAATGTCACATCATCAGTGACCCGATCTCGAATACCCCGTTAATTGTGCCGATGGGACGGCGTGGACAGCAAATTCAGCAGGAAAGAAAGCATGCCGCATTTGCGCAAGTCGCCATTTCTGCATAAACCACTATGGTAGCAATTGAGGGGATTCGTACAAAAGATTACTGTAACGTACTGGCTATCTTGAAAGAGATGGACCCTGTTGGCTACGCATCGAACTTTGACGACGCGGTGATCATCGAAACACCCCTCTCATGGAAATATGAGTTGTGGAAAGACACCCAACGTCTGCCCTCCCAAGTGATTCAACTTCTAGACCTGTGGCTCGAAACGTATCACATCACAGGTCATTATGGACATCGTCCACTCGTGATCGCCCCCGACCCTGAATATTCGGTTGAGGGGTTTCGTCGGGTGATGTTCTATCAAAAGCCCGAAGGCGCGTTTAGCCAATATATCAAAACTGAATACTTAGCGCCAGAAGCGGTGTATGGCGATCTGGTCTATGCCCTTTACGAAAAACGTGATCAACTGCCTGAATTTGAACAGTATCGCGTCCCTGAAGCCGACAACATCCGCGATTTGTTGGTCTGCACACATGGCACAGTTGATGCCGCGTGTGGCAAATTTGGATTCCGCGTCTTTCAGAAAATGCGTGCCCAACCGTATGCTCAAACTGTGCGGGTTTGGCGGGTCAACCACTTTGGGGGGCATGTATTCGCGCCCACCATTTTAGATATGCCCAGCGGACATTATTGGGCGTTTGTTGAACCTGAACAGGGGGATCAAATTGCCCAGAAGAATCAACCAGTATCACAGCTCAACGCTTATTATCGCGGTTGGTCAGGCGTGGATGATGGCTTTCTACAAGCCGCGGAACGCGCTGTATGGCAAACGCTAGGCTGGGATTGGTTCGATTATCTCAAAAGTGGGGAAATTCTGCGCCAAGACACCAGCGAAAAACCGCAGTGGGCAGAGGTAGCAATTCACTATCAAACGCCGGATGGACAGGTGCGGGGTGTATATTCGGCGCATGTTGAAGTCAGCGGGTACATCGATAATCCTTCAGGCTCGTTTAACTCCAAAACCTATGCGTATGCGCAGTATCATGTGAGTTCCCTCAAACACAGCCTCCCCTAAAATTTGGCTCTAATATTCTCATGTTAAGTATTGCCCCTCTATTTCGATGTTATATTACGAAATAATAAACGTTTGCAAAACTTCTGCCTGAGTTTAAGAGTGATATATGTCGAATAAGTCATCTGATGCCAAATCACTTCCTCCCCTCAAGTTACGCCAAGTTTTCATAGAATTCCTGATCATCTTCGCTGTTTTTTTATGGGTAACGTCTCACTTTCATCAATTTAGCAGTGACATCCTTATCAATAACCTTGATATTGTCCCGCTCTCAAGATCGGCAGATTTTGCAGGTCATTTCTTACGTACAGAAGGTGCTATCCCCTTATGGAATCCGTTTATTGGGAATGGCGAACCGATGTTAGAGGCAGTCTCCTCTTTCATCCTCAACCCGTTCATGTCTTTGCCAAGTATGCTCTTAGGTGCACGCCCGGGTGTTTTAATCACGATTCTTTTACACGGCCTACTCATGGGAATTGGGGGTTGGGTTCTCGCCCGTGTGATTGGGTTACATGCGGCGGGGCGCGTTTTTATAGGTATCCTGCTGATAAGTAATGGAAGTTACACAGGCGCTTTAAGTCACGGGGTGTTTCAGCTCTCGCAAAGTCAGGCATATATCCCCTATGTTTTAGCAGGGATGGTTACACTGTTATTTCTTCCCTATAAACGCACAGGGATGCTTCTTTTCGTCACCACGACGATGTTATTAATCTTTAGTGGCAGTTTTTGGTATGTGTTACCCGTCGCTTTTACATGCGCGTTGATCGGGCTGTTCGCGTTCATCAACCCCCGCGCAGACCGAAAACGTATCCTGAAACAACTCATCACAGCGGGTCTTTTTGTGGTGGGGTGTAGTGCGATTCGCCTTTTCACCATGAATCGCGACCTGCTCTACCATACCTACCATAGTTATGACTATATCTTGAGTTACACTCAAGTTTTCTATAATTTTTTTGATCCCAATTACACCCATGACATGGGCAGATGGTTTATTGTCTATCACTATATCGTGCCCGCGCTCACACTCACCGTGATCGTGCTTTTTGCGATGCTCACGTTTTGGAAATTTGAGTATCGTTTTACGGGTGGTTGGACGGTCATCCTCGCGGGGATTGTGAGTGTTGGCGTATTCGCCTTTTTTGGGATGGGGCCTACCCCTGAGTTAGAAGCCGTTCATGAAGCCTTACCTGTGTTACGCGATTGGCGCAATACAGGGCGGATGGCAGCGGCAGCCACCCCTTGGGTCATTCTCGCTGTAGGATGGCTCTTCGACCGTGTTTTCAGCGTACTTCTACAAATATTTCAGACTCAACACGTAATGCGGTTTTTGGGCATGGCGGGCATCATCAGCTTGAGCGTGCTTGCCTTATGGAGCGCCGAAAATGTAGGCGTAAATTGGCGTAAATCGGTATATCTTGAAGAAACAGAGGCTTTTTTCTCAAATGAAAATCGGGGGGCATCCCTTTTAAGAGAACAATACCCCAGTGCGTTTCTCTCCATTCATAGCGGTTGGATTCTACACTACGCGCTCAATGACAATTTAATTCGCCATCCATACGGTGATAATGAAGTTTTTACGATGGGCTTACCTCCAACAATTGGCGCTTGGCAACCTAATTTTTTGGCTGAATTTACGTTCGGTGATGATCCAGAATCCGGCAACGGTATGATCCTGCTGGATAATGGCTATGTCGAAATGCCAGAAATGCCCATCGATCCTTTGATTGGCGCGCTCATCGATAGAAACCCACGTGCATTAGCCTATGCTTTCGTCACATCCGAAACGACGATTATCGAAAACGAAGCTAAGCAAATGTTCAATGACAATACCACCCCGGCAACATACTATCATCGCATGGATGAGATTGAAGTATTGCTGGATGGAAGTAGCGAGGAAGATGTCTTGGTCGTGCAAGAAACTGCTTACCCGGGCTGGCGAGTAAGCATCAACGGTGACACGGTACCGATTGAGTCTGTAAATGGGCGTATTGCCGTCCGATTACCACAAAATGCAGGCGGTCTACACGTATTATTTGAATACAAACCCTTAAATTTATATGTGACTGGCGCCGTGACGGTGATCAGTATCTTTATCCTGATCGGCTACTCATTACACGTCGATCAACACCTGAAACGCAGGACTTCGCGCTCAACTTCCGGATGACCATGTACCGAAATGACCCTCTGATTCAGAAGGGGCGTTCGGCTCGGAAGCTGAATCAGATTCAGCGGTAGACCATGTACCCAGATAGGGGGTAGAAGGGGCATTTTCGGCAGGTGGATTGGACGATTTCTTCGCGGGTGTCACAGGCTTATAAGACTTTACATCCCCTTGAGATTTGAGAACACGAGAGTTTTCGCGCATCGTCGCCATATCCTTCTGGATTTCTTCGAGAGGTTCGGCGATTGGCCTGCCGTATTTGGTCACGATACGCCCCGCTTCTTGTTGAAGATCATGGCGGGTAGGGATGTCTTTCGGCACGTTGACATCAACACCGGCTTTATCAAACTCATTTTGTAAGACGCTGGCCGCTTCTACCCACATTTTACGTACTTTGGAGAGATATGTGCCTAGCACATACGACCATTGAATCATGCGTTTAGGGCCTGCCACAATCAGCATAAGGATTAGAATCGCGACGAGTTCCCATGTACCTACACCAAAAATTTCCATCTCAGGCAGCCTTCATTAAACCTTGTTTTCATCAGTTGGTATGGAGGGTTCTTGTTCTCTTAAGCGTGCATAGATCAGAAGGTCGCGCAGTTGACCCGCTTTATCACGCGCTTCATTGCGTAAATGTGCCTCTTTGAGATACCCCGTTCGCTGAGCCACCGCCGCGCTTGCAAGATTACGAGCATCACAGCGAATCTCGATACGTTCAGCGTGGAAACGCTCAAAGAGCAGTTGCGAAAGCAGATTCACCGCCTCGGTCATGATCCCCTTGCCCGTTTCACCTTTACGAAGCCAATAGCCAATCTCAAAGCGGGGCACACTCCAGTCAATATGATGAGCGCCACACCATCCGATCATGCGCTTTTGATCGGGCGCGTACACATAGTAAATTAAATCCGTCTTTGCGCGTTCTTTCACATGGATTTCTAAAATTGTGGTTTCGGCTTCCGCCAAAGAAGGGACATGATGAATCGACGGTATCCACCATAAAAGCTCGGTTTCCGTCTCACGGATCGCTTCCATGAGCTGAGGCGCATCAGATAACTGTGGCATCCGTAGATAAAAACATGAACCCGCGATGATTTCAGGGATATGAAGCGGCACAAAATGTTGCATGATCAAGTTAGCATTTCAATGAATAGACGTCGATGAAGGATTATAACCCCCTAGTCAGTGTCCCGTAAACGGGCGAAAACTAAAGTATCGCGCAGGTTGCCTTGCGGGTCGCGCGTTTCGCGCCGTAGGCAGGCTTCTAATAAATAACCTGCCCGTCGCGCAACCGACGCACTTCCGCGATTACGCGAATCGCACCGAATTTCAATACGTTCGGCATGAAATTGTTCAAATAAAAGATTGGTGATTAATCGTGTCGCTTCTGTCGCGTAGCCGTTGCCTGTTTCGCTGGTGCGCACCCAATATCCAATTTCGAAGCGCGGGACATCCCAATAGATATGATGAACACCACACGCCCCTAACACGCGCCGATCCTCTTTAGAAAACATGTAGTAACTAAATTCACGGCGATGCCTTTCGCTCTCTTGCCATATTTGAATGACCGATTCACTCTCTTCAACCGTAGGAATCGTTTGCGCCCAAGGCATCCACAGGCGAAGCTCTTCATGGCTTTCGGTGATGGCTTCGACCATCGCGGGTGCATCTTGGAACTGAGGAAACCGAAGGCGTAGTTTAGACGATTCTAGCACTTCAGGGACATTCATTGGGATATAGCGGCTCATAATAGCTCATATCTTTTTAAAAGAGATCAAGTGCTTCATTATAAATAAAAAGAGCACTGAAAATCAGCGCTCTTTTTAAGCTCTAAATCTATTTAAGATTAATAACTGCGCGTCTCGAGCAGAACAGGGTTCGGGAAGGCGGGATCAATTGTGTAGGTTGATGAAGCGGCTGCAGGGCATCCATTCCAGATGAACAAGTAAGATTTGCCATTCGCTAAGGGCGAAACTAAGGCCAACTGTCCCTCATGGGTGAGGGAAACTGTGATGCCACTGCCGTTTGCAATCACATCACCGCCCGTTGCGGATGCGACCTCTTCTGCAGATACGCTGAAAGCGAAAACGCCTTCACTCGCACTATTCACCGCGTAAATATCAGAACGGTTTTCATGGCAATACACCACCGCCGTCGCTTGTTGATGCGGATTCAAGCGACCATCCGTAAAAGGATGTTCAGCGCTGAGGGGCATTGTCGTGACAATAGTGAGCGTGTAAGGTCCCGTTTGATTTCCAAAGCCATCCGCACGGAAGGTGTATGTCCCTGTAACAGGCGCAGTGAAACTCAAAAATGAGCTGTCGAAAGCATTACAATCCACCCCGTCTGGGCTGTCGTCATTACCAAACCCATCATCATTGTAAACATTTGCATTGATGAGGTCCGATGGATCCACGCCGGGAAAATAAACGCTTAGAACAGGGTCTAAGGGGCGATCATTCGGGGCAATCTCATCACATACAAGGGTTGCAGATGCTTGCTCACCCTCCACAAGATCAACGGTGTACAGATCATATTGTGCACCACTAGCAATATTGCCACTATACGACGCAGTCAATGCCAATGCACTTTGAGCAACAATCAGCGCTGCCCCCAATAAACAACCTGTGATCCAAAAACGGTGTAACTTGTTCATTTTAGCCTCCAGCTAAAACTCATCTTTATAAAAAGCATTAAATCACGAAGCTAAAATGCGAGATATGTACAACCTATAAATCAAATTTACGATTTTAATTTCAGTATTTATTACATATATATATTTTATAGCGAGCAATTATTGACGAGCATAGCTTTTGAATATCAGCCCATGAGAAAACGCTGTTTACACAAAATATATGATCAGAAATCATGCTCATTTTAGGATTTAAAAGCAGGGAATAGGGTAGATAGAATCAGGGACAGGCACAAGGTAGGGGGAAACAAAAAACGCGCTGTGTGCGCGTTCTTTTGTGTGTTTCGTGTTTGGTATCGGTTGTCGAAGGATATGATGACGAGAACGGGGTGTCGGTT
>CAKQCB010000003.1 GCA_934216615.1 uncultured Anaerolineae bacterium
CCCTGTCGATCGCCGATCGTCCGGTACAACCGCAACGCTTCCTCATACCGCCCCACCGCCTCCACGTACTCATGCTTTTGAAGATGCACATCCCCCAGCGCACTCAAGCAGTTGGCTTCCCCGCTTATATAGGCATTTTGTTGGGCAGTAACCCGTGCTGAAAAGAGCAGAGATGAACGTTCTTCAGGGGTGCGCTGCAACATCATGAAGGCTTGTAAAGCATTTACCCAATCTACCGCACTTTGTGGCTCATGCGTCAAACCCCAAACTAAGGACGATTGGATATTGTCCCAATCTAACGACAGTGAAGCGTGGTGCGCCATTTCCCCTTTGTCGTTATAGGCTTGGTTCGCATCATAATCACTATGCAGGCTGTAGTAATAATCAAAGTGAGCGTGTCGCACTTTATCATCCGGCGCGGGTAGGCTAAGCAAGACCATCGCATCTACACTATAGCGTTCTTCTCTGGGGTCATAACGCACAAACCGCCACGATTGCAAGGTGTCGAGCGCCGCCTCTCCATCGTCAATATCCATGTCTTCGGGCAGCAACGCTTGCAGAGCGCTTTGATCGAACGTTCCTTGAAACACTGTCAACTGCCTCAACAGACGCTCGGCGCTATCCCCTTCTTGAGCCGTCATCTGCTGTATCGAACTGCGGATCATCTCCTCCAGCGCGTCCTGAATACCCTTGCTCTTTAAGTCTTGCAACTGTGCCAACACACGTTCAAAGGGACGTTTATTCAACTGTCCGATCGCCCACTCAATTAAGCGTGGATACAAGCGGGCACTCTCAGCCAGTCTCTTGGCTTGTTCATCTGTCAACGAAGCATCTTGTGAAACTGCAAAATCGCGCGCGATCGCGGTGGCCGTCTCAATGTTGAGCGCTGTGGGGGTAATCTCTTTAAATGGTACTAATCGTTCCCAACGTTGGCGGGAAGTCAGCACAACATGCGCCTGGGAAGCTTGCAGTTTGGCGATCATTTCGCGGTAAGCAGGTTGTTTATCAAGCGGAACCGATTCGGCGTTGTCGATCACGATCAGTGTATGAGGACGCAAACGCAGTTGCTGGAGCATATCTTGTTCCGTAGTCTCTTTGGCAAGCTGTAAGTGCTCCACCAATAACCCGAACAGGTCTGCGGTTGATGAGGCAGCCGAACAACGATACCAAACCGCGCCCTGCGGATGTTTCAGCGCGACTTCAGCCACCAAGCGTGACTTTCCTAACCCACCCGTGCCCGTCACCTGTACCACCCCGTTGAGGCTGTCGGTCAAACGACGCAAATCCGCATCGCGTCCGTGCATCGGGTTGGTAAAGAGATAGGGCAAGTATTGGCGCAGGGTGGCTTCCCCTGTAAATTTACTTAAGATGGGTTGCGGTGAATCTTTGACCTCTTGGCCGTTGAGCGTGGCGATGAGGGCATCTAGCGCTGCATCATACTGTTTTGTCAGATCACCATATTGAATCTGCTTGATATATAACCAGATGTTCTCAGGCTTCACCGTTTCCAACTTCAGGACATACAATGGGCGACCTAATTCACGCACAAGTAGACACTCACTCCCACAAATGTTACTGGCAAGGGATGCCTCTGACATGATGAACAGTCCAATGTCGGCCCCTACAATCGCCTTTCTAATCGCATTATCCCATGAGGGTGTTCCCTGCTTAATCCCGCTACGGTGGTCTACCCAAACGTTGAAGCCTGCACGCTCCAACGTCTCAGCGATACGGTCAACTTGTGTGTCATTGGTGGTGCTGTGGCTGATGAAAATAGTCTTGGGTTGCATCAATACTATCCATAGAAGATTTTGTTATCATAAATCTCATTTTAGAATAAGCGGGGATCGAATAGCAAAAAGATTCCTACAGGGTATTTTTAGAAAAATTAAATAACATCAAACATCGAGCCAAATCGCCGGATATCTGATGTTATGTTTCTGTCTAGGGGGGTGGGGGATATCAAGCCTTAATTACAAATCGCGAGGGTCTGCTGGATGCGCCGTTGATCCCTCACCTGTTGCACCATAAACGAGGCCATATCTGCACAGCTGATCTTTTATGAGACGGCGCGGGGGAATTTATGTGTTTTGTTGGGTGTAGATAACAACATCACCACAACAGCCAAGCCGATGCTCACCATGCCCGCGTCACGCGTTTTGATGCTTACGCGCTCGGCCCAGCCAAGCGTTGGCATGTTCTACGGCCTGTTCTGTAGACTCGCCCAGAATAGGACTGTTCGGGAAGATATGTACCGCCTCTTTAAGATCGAGCTTGCCCACACGCCGAAGCTGAGCGCTCACCTCATCCTCTACCCCGCTGAGGTAAAGCCGTCCGCCCAATTCTGCTAAGTCATCTGCGTAGCGATCAAGCACCTCAATCAGCGTTGCGCCCACGCGGGTTCGTCCACGCAGACGAAGCACAACTACGGGATGTGTCGTGCCTTCCGGTCGAGGTAGCGCATCTAATAAAGTCCTTGCTCCCGCAAAGTACAAACTGCCATAGATGGCGAGCACCGTCACCGTATTACTGGTTAACCGCGCGGGTGGATCGGTCTCATAAAAGCGTCCATCCTCAAGCAGTGTGATCATCCGCACTTTGACGTCACTCGCCGCCGACAGTAGATACAGAACAGCCGCGACCACCACGCCGATAGCGACGGCAACGGGGATCGACAAAATCAACGTCGCGATAAACGTAATCAGAATGGATATACGCGCCGCGCCCCCCGTGTTCCAAATCGAGAGAGCTTCACGAACATCAATAGCGCTTATCCCCGCGACGATCATCAAGGAGGCCAGCACCGCCATCGGAACACGCCCCACAAGGCCGGGGATCAACAAAACGATCACCAACATCCACAACCCGCCAAAAACACCCGCCCATCGCGTGCGCGCGCCAACACTGACATTCAACGCCGTTTGCCCAACGGAACCGCCTGCTGGAATACCGCCGAACAACCCACTGAAGACATTCCCCGCACCCTGTGCAATCATATCACGCGAGGGGTTGATGGGCGTGTCATCGGGGTTTTCCACACTTTGACTTACCCCTGCCCCTTGCACGCCGATCACAATGGCAATCGCAAGCGCCGCAAGGATCAGGTCGAGCGACAAGATAGAGAAGTCAGGAAGCATGGGCATAGGGACACCCTGCGGGATAGGGCTGACATCAGCCACACGCTGAACACTTTGCAGGCTGAACAGAGGCACTAACAGCGACGGAATAATCAACGCGGCGAGGGAAGAGATCTGAGAAAACCGCGTGCGCGCCAGCAAAATCATGATGCCCAAAGCCAGCAGGCCAATAATAATCGTTGGCACATCGAACTGAGGGACGTGCGCCAGCAAGTTGAGAAACTGAGTGATCTCGTTCCCGCCCTGCGGATTGTAGCCGACCAACGGCGCAAGCTGATCAAGGACTAACACCACCGCGACACCGATCAAAAAGCCAGTCATGACCGAGTGCGAGACAAAGCGCACCAACCGTCCAAGGCGCAGAAAGCCGAAGATGAGCAGGAAGATACCGATTAACACGACGAGCATGAACAGCGCTTGATCACGCACCCCTTCCGGATAGCTCGCAATCGCCTGCCCCGCCGCCAATGCAGAGGCGCTGGTCGTTGAAATTTGCATCAACTGCGCGCTTGCCAACAGACTACCACTAATAGGCGCGGCGATGCTGGTATAAAGCCCATAGACCGGATTCACCCCCGCCAGCGCAGCGGACGCAAGCCCATCAGGGACGCTGACCACAGCGTTGATTAACCCGGCGATGATATCTCTCCACCAAGCGTTTTGTTTTGTCGTCGGTGGTGACGGCATCTTGATATTCGGTGGAAGCGAACTGCTCATAACCCCTCGCCCTTCAGGTTAAAGATACCAATAAAATTTCGCCGTTACTCAGCAGGACTTTCCGATGGCGATTCATCAGAGTTTGCTTTCTCTTTTTCGCCGATCAGCCATGCTTTCGCATCTGCATAAGCCGCATTGGTAGACTGCCCTCTGACTGAGGTTGCCTCATAAACCCGTACTGGCCCTGTGAGATGGAGTTTGCTGTTTTGTTCCAATTTTTGATGTGTGCTCTTGCTGAGACCTGTCAGGTACAACTGTCCATTGATCGCTTGTAATTTCTCCGCATAGGTGGAGAGAACCTCTACCAATGTCGCGCCGAGGTTCGTCTGCCCGCGTAAGCGCAAAATGACGATAGGTTTCTCTGCATTTCGTGGGTCAGGCAAGAGCTTTTCGAGGATGCGCGCCCCTGCATAAAAGAGATTGCCGTAGATATCCAGCACGGTGATCTTATTGGAAGGCAATTCGCGTGGTGGCTTACGTTCCTCTATATGTGCCTCATCTAGTTTGACCAGTTCCACCACAAGGACGTCATTGGAGGAACGGGCAAGGTAAAGAAGCGCCGAAAGCACCACGCCCAGCCCTACCGCCGCCTGAATCGGCAAAAACAGCGTCGCTAAAAAAGTAGTGATGCTGACAATACCCGAAGGCCAACCGATCCTGAAAATAGAGGCCATCTCCGTAAACTTGATACTGCGCGTTCCCGCGAGGATCAACAGCGCGCCTAGCGCAGGCATCGCGATATAAGAGACGAGGCTAGGGAAAATCAGCACAATGATCGCCATCCATAAGCCCGCGAGGATCGACGCCCAACGGGTGCGCCCGCCATAAATCACATTGAGTGCCGTCGCGCTCAATGAACCGCCAACGGGTAAACCCCGAAACAACCCAGACGCGGTGTTGGCCGCCCCTTGCGCGAAAAAATCCCGCGAGACGTTGCGACGAGAACCATCAGGGTTTGGCACACTCTGGCTCACGCCTGCACCTTGAACAAGGATGATCGCCGCGACCGCTGCCGCCCCGCTCAACACATCGAATGAGATATTATCGAACGAGGGCAAGAACGGCATCGGAAAACCGCTAGGAATCGTGCCAACGTCGCCCACGATCTCCACACTCTCAAGACTCAAAATCACGACCAAGATGGAAGGGATGATGATCGCGGTAAGCGTGCCAAAACTACCGAGGCGCGTTTTCGGTAAAATCAAGGCGAGGATGAAGGTCAAAATCGCCAACGCAAACGAGGGCACGTTGATCTCGCCAATATGCGCGAGCAAGTCGAGGGTTTGGGTGATCTTGTTATCCCCTTCCCCCATATACCCCGTGATGATTGGAAGCTGGTTCAGAACCAACAGCGCGGAAACCCCCGTCAAAAACCCCGTCATCACGGAATAAGACACAAAGCGGATTAAGCGTCCTAGTCGCAGTAAACCAAACACGATCTGAAATAGACCGATGAGAAGCACCATCAGCGCGAGTGCGCTGGCGCGTGCATCCCCTGTCAAATTTCCAAGCGACTGCCCCGCCGCCAAAGATGCGGCAGCCGTCGTCGTGATGATCATTAACTGTGTGCTGGAAAAAAGACCCCCTGTAAACGGGCCAAACATGGAGGCATACAACCCAAGGATGGGGTTCACGCCGACAAGGATGCCATTTGCCATGCCGTCAGGCACATTGCTGATCGCAAGGCTCAGCCCTGCGAGTACATCCTGTCGTAATTGAGCGCGTCTCGGAAGGGGTCGCATCAAATAATTTGCTACCACTTCGCGAAGTCTACTCAGCCCGGGTTGTTGAACTTCAGATTCCTCAACATCCAGTTCTGGAAATTCTGATTGTTCTTCTATGTTCACTACGCTCGTCATTGGAGGTCACTTTCTGAGGCAGGTTCCAAGACGGGAACGACTTTTGGCTCAGCACGTTTGCGAAACTCGCCTGCGACAATCATCACAAGAATCATGCTGATGAGTGACGCGGATAACAACAGCAAGAACACATTCGGACGATCTGCAAAATTGCCCCCTGCAAGCACAAAGGCGGCGGCATAGTTGCGTTGGGCGGTGCCAATGGATAATACCTTCCGTGTGCCAAAGTCCGGCCCGCCGAGGGCATACCCTGCGACGAACCCTAGCGCGATCACCAGTAACACGGCCAAGATCGCCCCTGTGCCGAGCAGTCCTAACACATCGCCGATATTTCCTAAGTTCAACACGATCATCAAGCCGAGGCTGATGTTGCTGATCTCGCTCATGATCGGGCGCGTCATCTCGGCCTCTTCGTCATAGCGATAATTCATCAGGATACCCGCCGCAAGCGGAAGCAGAATCTGCACGATCAACGGCAGTGCAATCGCCATGACATCGACCTGAATACCCGGAATCAGCAAAGGAAGCACGAAGGGCAGATAAATCACCGTGACCAGCACTTGCAGAACCACCAACGCCCCCGCAAATTTCATATTGCCACGAGCGATCTGTGAAGCTTTGATCGTCAACGGGGCGCCCGCGACCGAGCTCATAAGCAGAACCCCAATTTGCAAGTCAGCCTCGAGCGATAAGATACGGGTGATGAAGAAGCCTGCGACTGGCAAAATCACAAAACTTGCCAACAGCATCCCAATCACCAATCGCAGGTTGCGAAGGGGTGTCAGAATATCTTTCACTGTCATCGCGAGACCGAGCGAAAACATGCTGGTCACAACAAATGACAGTGTGAAGGTGTTCGTTAACGTGCTGATAATGTTATCCATAATTTAAGCTATCCCTTCTTTATCCTATTCACAAGCTACGTATCTACTCCAGACCGACCAATTTCAACACGTACCGTCTGCACACCATCCTCTACAGAAATATCCATGATATGGGGTTCACGCGGGTAAGGGATGATGCTGATTCTGCCATTACGCTCGAGGTAAGCGAGTTGTACTTTTGCGGGGTCGGTTTGGTTCGTTTGCAAACGCAGCGCTTCTGTCAGGTCGTTGGCGGTGATGCTCGCACGACGCATCCCATCACGCTGAATTTCACCTTCTTTAATCAGCAACACAGACCGTCCTTTCACGAGCGAACCAAACCAATCTGTACGATAGGCGATCACCGCAAACAGCCAATGTAGACCAAGCAGCACAACCCCTGAAAGCAGCGTTGGGATAAAGGGTGCAGAGCCATTGATCGCACGGCTCATCACCGAACCGAGCATGATGGAAACGATCACATCAAATGCCGATGCTTCGCTGAGAAAACGCTTACTACCCAAGCGGACAAGCGCCAGCGTGATGGCATAAATTACGATGGTGCGTAGCGCCATCTGTAACGTGTCCACATCACTCACATCGACACCTAGCCCAAGCAGGGTCTGAACTTCTTGCCACAGTGTCTCAAGCACCCTGTTTATCCTCCGCGTATACTGCGCTTATTGCCCCTTGTGATACTTGACTTCTCGTGTGCCAAACATGTCGAGGTCGAAAGGCGCACGATCTTCACCGATCTCATGTGCGACCAGCGCGTGTAATTTCTTCAGCATGCGCTCGACCAATGCGGGGTCATGTTGAGGGTGTTCAGGATGGCCAATATTCTCCAGTTCACCCGGGTCATTCACAAGGTCATAAAGCGCGACATCGCTCGTCGCATACAATGCTTCTAATGTCGAAGGGTTGCCATATTCGAGAGGGCTGAACCAGCGCACTAACTTATACTGACCGTCCACAACGGTGCGATAGAATGTGCGTTTGGCATAATCCGGCGCGCCGAATTTTTCACCAACAGCTTTAATTTTTGTGGCGGCATCCTTGAATTGATTGCCCGGGGACAAATCCATGGTGCTGATGGATGCAAATGCGCCCGTCTGTGTGTACACCAAGTCCAGCGATTGGAGCAAGTCACTACAATAAAGTGCACCATCACCCGCTTCGGTCACGCTACCACGCGGGCCAGCACTCTCGGGGTTGTGGATCACACTGCGCAAACTGCGTCCTTTAAGAAGGGGATAACGTTCGTGGATTTCTTCCTCACTCATCCCTGCAAAGTTAAGCAAGGTCGGCGCAAGGTCGAGATGAGACCCAACAGCGTTCGTCCGTTTGCCTTGTGGTGCGTCTGGCACGCACACGGTGAAATTGACAATCGCCGCCTCATCGTAGGTGATCGCGCCTTTCTGTTGAAGGCGATGTGCGCCATTCATCTCGCCATGATCGCCTGTGAAGATCACGATTGTGTCTTCCCACAAGTTCTGTCGATCCAGCGCTTCCAAAATCTTATTAAACTGCATATCGACTAAGCGCATACAGTTGACGAGATAGTTGCGTCGTTTGACCCACAGATCAGGGCGATCTTCAGGAATTTGACCATAGCTGGCGGCAATCGTATCGCGGTAAGCCAGCACACCGAACGGTTGAAGATGGAAATCATCTTCAAAATTTTCCGGCAGGCCCACATCCCATTCTTTATCGAACCAGCCCAAGCGTTGCTGTGGGGTTTTGAGCGCCGCCATTCCACCCAGGGGCATTTCGATGGGGTCAGGCAGATAGAACATGATGTCATGCGGGTTAACGAGACTACACACTAACAGCCACGGTTGGTCAAGTTCAGGCGCTTTTGTCTCTAACCAGTCCACCGTTTGAAATGCCGCCGCGCCATCAACTTTTTCGCCTTCTAAAGGTGCGCCGTACATTTCACCCCACTGCTGAAAGTCCGAGAAACCGTATGATTCAAGGGCATCTTCGCTGTGTTCGAGCCATGAGAGATGCCACTTGCCTTTGAAGGCGGTGTAATAACCTTGATCACGAAGCATATGGCCGATGGTGGGAATGTCGCGGGAAAGTTCCTCAATCCATGCCTGATTGGTATTCTCTTGCACGCCTGTCATGTTGGCATGTACGCCTGTCCACATGGTCGCGCGGGAAGGGGTACAGATGGGGTTGGTGCAGTAATGATTGTCGAAGCTCACGCCTTGAGATTCGAGGCGTTCCATCGCGGGGAAATGCACGTCAGGAGGTAATTGCATATGGGTCTGCCATTGATCCATACACAAAATTAGGATATTCGGACGCTTCTTGCCTTGTCCATTGGTTTGATCCGTACTCATTTATATCCTCCTCATAAGTGTTTTATTCTCGAATAATGCAACGAAATCCAATATGGCTGGTCGAAGAATCGACCAGCTCACCCTGTCGTGCGGACGGTCGGTAGCGCAGACAGTAATTCGGCGCACAGAGATGCGAACCCCCTTTCAAAACCTTGCGGGGTATATGTGATCCTATTTGATTCGGAAGTCGACTTTGTTCGGCACTTTCAACGCGCGGGTTATGGGGAATACAGCACGGCTTGACGACTTCATCAGGGTGACGTTGCGTGAAAAAATCGCTCGTCCATTCCCATACGTTCCCTGCCATATCGTATAAACCATAGCCGTTCGGGGGAAACACCTTCACGGGGGATGTACCTTCGTAGCCATCCGTTTGCAGGTTTTGCCATGGAAACTCACCCTGCCATGTGTTCGCCATCATGCGCTCATCAGGGGCAAACTCATCCCCCCATGTGTAGGTCGCACCTTCTAACCCACCGCGCGCGGCAAATTCCCATTCGGCTTCAGTCGGCAGAGCCTTACCCGCCCATGAAGCATACGCCTCAGCATCTTCATAAGCGATATGCACAACGGGGTGATCTTCACGTCCGTGCAGAGTGCTGTGAGGGCCTTCGGGATGTTGCCAAGACGCGTTCGGCACGTATGCCCACCAAGCGCGGTAATCATTCAAGTTGACACGAGACGGCGGTTTTTGAAAGACGAGTGAACCGGGGACTAACAGAGCGGGGTCAACACCGGGGTAATCGTCAGGGTTCGGCGGGCGCTCGGCGACGGTGATATAACCAGTGTCTTTGACGAAACGGTGAAAATCGGCATTGGTCACTAGATGTTCATCCATCCAGAAACCATCCACCGTGACCCCATGTTCGGGGCGTTCTTCAGGGTAAAAATGATTGGAACCCATCCGAAACGTGCCACCCGTGATGTACACCATACCTTGAAATGGCGCGTTCATTTCTGAATCCCCATGCGTCACAGGGAGCGATTTACGAGGGTCTGTCACACATCCTCTTTCTCTAATCACAGATCAAATGCTCAGAAACCGCATTAAATTACATGAGTACGATAGGATGAAGTGGAAACAAATCTTATGGTATCGTTCTTTCTTAGCCTCTGCAATCAGTGACAGAGCGTTAAGATGTTCCTAAAAATGATGGATAACCACCCCTTCACAATCAATATCCGCTCACGACTAAGCATACGCTAGCATTCAACCGTCGTGATAAACTCTATAAATCCATTAAGGAAAGCGTGCCCTTAAACCTATTCTGTTTTCTGGGGCTTTGCCTACTCAATCCAATATTCACGCAGGACATGAACCGCCATCTTCGGGGTTCGGGTGCGCGTAAACACCCCTTTCATGTTCAAACCCGCGACCCGCATCACACCTTGCACCGCGGCGAAGTCGGCAAAGTTCCAAACCTGCATCCCCGCAACAAATGCTTTACGGGACGCCACTTCCAGATAACCTCGAATGAATGATGCTTGATATTCTTCCGTCCACATCAGCGCGGGGTTTCCGTGCATGCCCGCCATCGTGTCTGCGCCAAACTCGGTCAAAATGATCGGTTTTTGGTGATGTTCCCAATGTGCATCTAAATCACGCTCAAGCGTCGCCAACCCTGCATCGAGTTCTCCCCCATAGACGTACCATCCCCAATAACGATTGAGGCAGATGACATCACACGCATCTAACCACTGCATAGGGCCACCCATCACCGAAACGACGGTGACCAAACGTGTCGCGTCTAAATCACGCGCATGACGGATCAGCCGTTCGAGGAAGGTTTTCCCCCATTCTACCGACTCGTTTGTATCCGTCGTGCCGATCTCTGCCAGCTTCAAGCCCGTAGGTTGGGGTTCGTTGGCGACACACCACATCAACACACTGGGGTGATTTTTATCGCGGGTGATCAGTTCCTCAATCTGCTGAAGGCACATGCGCATGCGCTCTGCCATATTCGCTTCGTTATCAAATTGCAAGCTGACAGCGGGAATCTCATTGATGATCAGAAATCCCTCACGGTCAGCGAGTTGCATTTCTTCTTCGCTATAGGGGTAATGCGCGGTGCGGTAGCTGTTCGCGCCTGTCCAGCGCATCAGCCCATAATCTTTCACCAATAACGGCAGATTCAACCCTTTTCCGCTGGCATAAAAATCTTCATGACGACCAAAGCCATTCATTTGCACCGCTTGGCCATTGAGCAAAATCTGCGATCCCTTCACTTCAACAATGCGAATGCCGATGGGAAGGCTGTAACGGTCATGGTCTGTGCGTATCGTCAGGTCATACAAGTAAGGGTCTTTGTCCGACCAGAAACGCGCCGAAGGAATAACGAGGCTTGCTTCTGCGACGCCGTTATGAAACGTCAGCTCGGCTTCGATGGGTTGACTATTCCCCTTCAAAGTTAGGTTACCTATCGCCTGTATAGGCTCATTCAAGCGGGCTGTCACGGTTACGATGCCATGCTCACCGTCGAGGGTGGTGACGACGGTCACATCATCGATGAAAGTTTCAGGGACAGAATACAACACGACGGGGCGATGAATCCCCGCAAAGGGGAAAAAGTCAAAGGTGGTGCTGGGGTAGCCACTGAAACCCAATGGAGAGGACATATTGCCTGAAGGCACACGCGTCGGTTTTAAATCATTCTCTACGCTGATGGCGATCACGTTCTCAGCGTCCCACTGAATCAAGCCGGTGATCTCGAACACGAACGGCAGATGTCCACCTTCATGAGAGCCGACCTTTATGCCGTTGACGTACACCGTGCCAAAATAACAGGCAGACCCGACGCGGATGAATACGCGCTGGCCTTGCCAACTTCGCGGAATAAACGTCCGTTTGAGATACCATGCGAGGCCGAAGTAATTGAAGAGGTCAGCATACTGCTCATTCCAACTGCTTGGCACCGCGATGGGAAGCGCGTCGTCAAAGCCATTGAACCAGCCCGCCTCTTCCCCCACCCCATCAGGATCAATTCTAAAATCCCAAACACCAGAAATATCAAATTTGTTGCGAAGATCGTTCTGAATTGGATAAAGCACGGTACACCCCTTACTCAACGGATCGGGAAGTTCGCAGTTTGTTTTGCTTAATGAGTACCATGTGATGACTAGCGCGTGAGCTTTATAGACGGTCTGTACATCAGTTTGTCCCGATGCAATGATCTATTTTGAGAAGACGAATCCCGATTAGAACTTGAATATGTATACCTGTCAAATACTTTGAAGGGGGTTCAAAATAGGTCATTTTCATTTTCCATCAGCGCTGTTTATCAGTCGCATCAGGCTTCACCATATCTATTAATAAATTATGATTTAATTAAATAATTTAAACTGTTATTTTTTCACTTACTTTCCCGTCTCTCAAAGGTTTCACAATTCCCAAAAATCTATTAATTTATTCCACATTGGACTCATCAAGATAACGAACAATGCTACAATCATCGCTGATTTCAACATAACACTCATCATTGTTCATTCACGGAGTTCATTCATGGACGTGGAAGCCCCACAAACAACCGATGTAATGGAGAGCGTATTAAGTCCTAGCCGCTTAGAAACATTACACGGCTTAGAGATTCTTGATTCCGAAGCAGAAGCATCATTTGACCGCCTAACCCGCCTTGCTAGTAAAATTATCGGCGTGCCGATCTCGCTCGTCTCGCTGGTTGACGCAGACCGTCAATGGTTTAAAAGTTTTGTTGGCTTAAGCGAAACAATCGCCAAAGAACGTGAAACCCCCATTGAAAACGCAATTTGTAAACACGTGGTAGCCAGCGGGCAACCGCTTATTGTAGAAGATGCCCACAAGGTTGATTTCTTAAAAGACTCATTAGGTCTTCCCGGCTTCGACGTGGTTTCTTATCTAGGCATTCCTATCAAAAGTAGCAACGGCGAAAATCTCGGCTCATTTTGTGTGATCGACACCAAGCCTCACAAGTGGACTGAACACGAAATCGAAATTGTCAAAGAACTCACCCAAGCGGTGATGACAGAAATCGAATTGCGGGCTGAAGTTAAGAGACGTATCAAAGTTGAACAGCTCGAAATAGAATCTCAAATTCGCCAGCAAGAACTGTTCAGCGCGATTCCTGTCCGTGTGTTCTGGAAAGACCGCAACTTACAATTCCTCGGCGCGAATGAACTGTTTGCGCAAGATGCAGGCTTCAATAGTATCGAAGAATTGATTGGCAAAACTGACTTTGACGTTACATGGCGTGCCAATGCTGAAAATCACCGTAGCAACGCAAGAAAAGTGATTGAAACGGGTGAATCTCAGATCAACAGCGAAGAACGCGACCTTCTAGCGAACGGTAAAGAACGCTGGATTTTGATCAGCCGTGTGCCCCTGCATAATGCGGACGGCGAAATTATCGGTGTTCTCGGCACGTATAGCGACATCACCGAACGTAAACAGCAAGAAGAACAAATCCGCATCAGCGAAGCAAACATGCGCGCAGCCGAACAAGCCGCGCACTTGGGCAGCTATAGCATGAACGTCCTCACCCAAGAAATCGTATGGTCAGATGAAGTTTTCCGTATTTTTGGGTTAGAAGCGGGTTCGACAGACATCACCTTTGAGAAATTCCTCAACTTCCTCCACCCAGAAGACCGCGAAGCGATGGTCAAAGTTGTTGAAGGCATGGTCGCGGGTACTGAACTGCCTGAGATGTTGGATTATCGTATTGTCCATGCCGATGGTGCAGTGCGCTATCAAAACATCGGCACAAATTACGAACACGATGAATCCGGCCAGCTCACCACAATTTACGGTATCGTGCAAGATGTCACAACCTTGCGCCAAACTGAAAACGAACTGCGCGAAGAAATTAAGACCCGTCAACAACAAGCACGTCAATTGAGCGACCTGCGTTTTGCGCTCGACGAATCTTCCATCGTGGCGATCACCGACGTGACGGGGAAGATCACCTACGTCAACGATAAATTCTGTGAAGTCTCGAAATACAGCCGTGAAGAACTCATCGGCAAAAACCACGACATCATCAATTCAGGCTACCACAGCAAAGAATTCATCCGTAATTTGTGGGTGACGATTGCCAACGGTCAAATTTGGCGCGGTGAACTTAAAAATAAAGCCAAAGACGGCAGCGCTTATTGGGTCGATACGACGATCGTCCCCTTCTTGAACGAACAGGGCAAACCTTATCAATATGTGGCGATTCGTTACGAAATTACGGATCGTAAACAAGCACAGGATGAACTCGAACGCGCCTTCATTGACTTACAGGAAGAAATTAAGACGCGTCAAAGTCAAGGTCGTCAATTGAGCGACTTGCGTTTTGCGCTCGACGAATCTTCCATCGTGGCGATCACCGACGTGACGGGGAAGATCACCTACGTCAACGATAAATTCTGTGAAGTCTCGAAATACAGCCGTGAAGAACTCATCGGCAAAAACCACGACATCATCAATTCAGGCTACCACAGCAAAGAATTCATCCGTAATTTGTGGGTGACGATTGCCAACGGTCAAATTTGGCGCGGTGAACTTAAAAATAAAGCCAAAGACGGCAGCGCTTATTGGGTCGATACCACCATCATCCCCTTCTTGAACGAACAGGGCAAACCTTACCAATATATTGCGATTCGTTACGAAATTACGGATCGTAAGCAGGTACAAACTGAGCTGGAACGCGCCTTTGTGGACTTGCAAGTGGCGAACCGTTTAGCCAATGAAACCACCCGTCTCAAATCTGAGTTCCTTGCGACGATGTCTCACGAATTGCGCACGCCGATGAACGCGATTGAAGGCTTCACCAGCGTGATGCTCAAACGCATGGGGGGTGTGGATTACAACGAGAAGACCGAACACTATCTGGAAAAAGTGCGTAATAACAGCCGCCGTCTGCTGAACCTCATCAACGACTTCTTGGACTTGTCCCGTATTGAAGCCGGACGTATGGAATTATCCAGCCTGCCTGTGACCCCTAGCGATATGGCGACCAAGTGGTACGACGCGATGACTGCGCTGGCGGAAACAAAACGACTGAGTTTTGATCTGTATGTTGATGAAACATTACCCGAAGTTTTCTACGGGGATGAAGAAGCGATCACCAAAATTTCGATCAACCTGCTCGGTAACGCCTTCAAATTTACCGATCAAGGTGGCGTGAAATTAGCCTTACGTCGGGACGAAGATGACCTTGTCATCACGGTTGAAGATACAGGCATCGGCATCCCACCCCACGCTCGCGAATACATCTTCGATGAATTCCGTCAAGTTGACCAATCTTCCAAGCGTGCGTTCGGCGGTACGGGTTTAGGTTTAGCTATCGTCCACAAACTTGCACGTCAAATGAACGGTACGGTGACGCTCCAAAGTGAAGTGGGTGTTGGCAGTACCTTCACCGTTCGTATCCCCATGCTCTTACAAGCGCAGTTGTCATAGGAAAGTTAGTAATGCAAAGCATACCATTGGACATATTCAAAGATTGCAGGATTGTTGTCATTGATGATGAAGGTGACAGTTTGGAAGTTGCAGAAATTATTCTGCTCGAATACGGCGCAAGTTTGTTCACCGCTTTAAATGGTAAAGAGGGCTTAGAACTCATCCGTGAAGTGATGCCAGACTTTGTCATTTCTGACATTTCTATGCCTGTCATGGATGGCTGGGGACTCATCAATGCCATGAAAAAAGATGAAGAACTCACCCTCATTCCCGTGATCGCCCTCACCGCACATGCCATGAAAGGCGACCGTGAGCGCACACTGAGCGCAGGTTTCCACAGCTATTTAACAAAACCCTTACTTGTTGACACGTTCATTGATGATCTTGTCGGCGTGTTAAGCGAAATTCCAGCCTTTTCAAAACGACTCAATGTATAGAGGTAGTAAATGAGTGACTTACGTATTTTAGTAGTAGAAGATGATCCCGACGGCCAAGAAATGGTCGCCACAATGTTAGAACACATGAATTTCCCTGTGGACATTGTAGGCAACGCAGAAGACGCGCTGCATTATCTGTTAAACGGTGACGTGAACTATAACGCCGTGATCATCGATTTAGCCCTGCCGGGGATGGATGGTTGGGAACTGTTGGCGACCATCTTAAAAAACCCCAAAGTTTCGCACATTCCGTGTGTGGCGGTAACCGCCTTCCACACCTTCAAGATGCGTGAAGATGCGATCAAAGCAGGCTTCTTGGCCTACTTGCCCAAACCCATCGATGGCATGGAATTAGGGCGCGAACTTGACCGTTTACTCTCTTAACATAACGGTTTCTTAAGCATAAAAAAACAGGTAGCATTCAGTGTTACCTGTTTTTGTTTCCAGCTCGAAGGCTCATCAACGCTGATATTCAAGCTATTTATCTGATTGAAAGAGACCGTAAATAATGACTTGTATTTTGATCACGGGCATGTCGGGAACAGGCAAATCCAGCATCATCCAAGCACTGAGCCGACGCGGGTTCAACGCGGTTGATCTCGACAGCCCGCATTGGTCCGAATATGATGCCGATGGGGAATGGGTTTGGAGTGAAGGCAAAGTTGCGGAATTACTCACCGCGCAACCCGCCAATGAGCTTTTCTTTGTGAGTGGGTGTGCTCGCAATCAAGGGAAGTTTTATCCGCAGTTTGCCCACGTCATTTTGTTGAGCGCTCCTACACCTCTCATCATAGAACGCCTTCAAACACGTACCAATAATGATTATGGCAAAACACCTGAAGAACTGGCAGAAACCCTGCAAAATATCCAGATGATTGAACCCCTGCTCAGAAAAGGTGCAGATGTTGAACTGGATACATCTATATCACTTGATGAAGTAGCGACGAAAATATTAAAATTCGTCCAAAAATAAACACGATTACATAAATTATGTAATGGAGTTATAAAAATAATTCTATCAAATCAATCATATTTGCCCCTTACCAAAAAACTAATATATCTCATTACACATAGAGCACAAAAACACAGTGATTTTTCCGCAATCGAACCTCGTCATCAAAATGCTCAAATTCACCTCGTTAAAAACAAATCATTTTCTGTGAAATACCCGCTCAAAACATTGGCTTTACCAACATAAACAAGATAAAATAAATGAGGATGAATTTTTATTAAAAAGAGAACATGATGTCCCTCATTCAGTTTACCCATATAGATATTCCAGATTTTGGCCTGCCTACAGTACAACCGAGTTTAACAACAGAAACTTATGTTCAACGGATCGCCAATGCACGCGAACGTGCAAAAGCCTTAAACCTTGATGTGTTAGTTGTGTATGGAGATCGTGAGCATTTTTCAAATCTCGCCTACCTCACCGGTTATGACCCACGCTTTGAAGAAGCGCTGCTCATCCTCACACCCGAACAAGAACCTACGCTCGTCATCGGTCTTGAAGGTTGGGGATATGCAGAGTTATGTCCGCCTCCTTTGAAACGGGTGTTGTATCGAAGTTTCAGTTTAATGGGCATGCCCCGTGAAGGAAACCCAAGCCTCTCAGAAATTTTTACTGAAGCAGGCGTACAAGCGGGTCAAAAAATTGGACTTGTGGGCTGGAAGTATTTTGATGAGCGCGAGACTGCCACCCCCCAAACATGGATTGAAGTCCCCTCATTCATCACCGACGTTTTACGCGAACTTTCGGGCGATGCGTCTAATGTAGTCAACGCGACATCTATTTTTTCAAATCCGCGCAACGGGTTACGTATCCTCAATGAAGTCGATCAATTAGCGGCGTTTGAATTTTCGGCGTCATGGGCCTCTCAAGCGGTGAAAAATGTCCTCTTTTCCGTAAAAGACGGCATGACCGAGCTTGAGCTTTCCCAAAAGATGAACCTGCCTGCCCTACCCGTTGCCGTACACACCATGTTATCTGCTGGGCCGAAGGCAAAATATGGATTGCCTAGCCCGAGTATGCGCGTCATTCAACGAGGCGAATATCTGACATCGGCCGTTGGGTTGTGGGGTGCATTGACTTCACGCGGGGGTTTCATCGTTGAAGGGCCTAACGAGTTGCCCGAACCGATTCAAGATTATGTGGATAAATTGATCAAACCCTACTTTGCGACGGCGGCGGCATGGTATGAAACCATCGGCATTGGTGTGACGGGGGGCGAAATTTATAAACTTGTCCATGACCGTATAGGCGATCCATTCTTTGGTGTGTCCCTTAACCCGGGGCATTATATCCACCTTGATGAATGGGTGAATTCCCCCATCTTCGAAGGGTCGGATATCGCCCTTCAATCCGGCATGGCGATTCAAATCGACATCATCCCCGCGACCGGAACCGACTACTTCAGCACCAACATTGAAGATGGCATCGCCCTCGCTGACGAAACTTTGCGCGATGCGTTTGCGCAAAAATACCCTGAAGCATGGGCACGCATCCAAGCGCGTCGTCATTTCATGGAGACGGTGTTAGGCATCCAGCTCAAACCGGAAGTGCTTCCCTTCAGCAACATTCCGGCCTACTTACCGCCCTACCTGCTGAACCCGCGCTTTGTCCCTCAAGTAGTCAAATAAGGGGTGAGAAACAAAATGCCCAGTGGAAACATCACTGGGCATTTTGTTTCTCACCGATCAAAGTTGAGATTAAGACAGCGTACCGCTTCCTAACTCAATATCTAAACTCCACTGCACCGTAACATGGGGATCAAAATGTACGACGCGTCCGTTTTTCCACGCGACGCCAAGTTCATCATAAAAACCGCTGGACGGTTCCAGCGCGACAGTCGGCGCGGCGTTATAGGTTCCTTCATCTACCCAAATTCCGAGATACGGCACGTCTGAAGGATCGCAAGATAAACGAATCCAGTCACCGTCATCCCCTTGTTGTAATGCAGACCAAGTGACAGGTTGTTCGGGTAACAGGTAAAACTTGCGACAATCTTGCAGTTCAACACCACCAACTTGATCCAGATGAACCGTTTTCCCGGTGCTGGATTCAGGTGAAGGCCAAGCGCAGGTTTCGCCTTGTTCACCCAACCCTAAATTCGAGTAGACATTCACCACCTGCGTAACTTCGGCAGGCAGTTTGATGCGCGTCTCACCATCGACAATAAATTGAGGATGTGCTGTCCAAAATGCGACAAAAGGGGTTTCGCCCGTATTCACAGCCGTAAAGGCCAAACGGATTTTCTGATTCCCCAAAACTTGGATGGTGCGCGTCAGTTGATACGGTAACGCTTTCCCGTGGGTAGACAGTTGAATATGGGCTTCATCGACATGATCGACCGCCCACGGAAGCGCCCACACTTCCCCATGATCGGGCAGAGCGCGTTGATGAAATTCCCCTTCAACGGGGTATTCCCCCGCATTGATGTTAGGGAACATCTCATCCCAACCGCTCATGTCTTGTTCGACGAAAACAGAGGCATAATCCACAGGCATAAAAGGACGGTTGATGGGTGGAAGCAGCCATTCACGTTGAGCAACTTTATCAAATAACGAGACAATTTTTGCGCCCATGTGAGGGACAGTCACAACACGTAAACCATCCGTTTCTAAGGCCAATGCAGGTTGCCCCAACCATGTCATTTCATACGTACGCACATTCCCGCCCATCTCGTTTTCCCCTTATAGTGATGCTTTTTTTGTACGGTCGCGCACCCATGAACGGTGTAACGTCACCCCTAAGTGATCGGGTTGGGCAGAAAGAATCTTGGTGAATATTTCTTCTGCTTCAACCTCATTCCCCAACCCTAACAATCCTAGCGCCATCATATATTGGCAGTGAATTTTGTTGCGTTGGTTCAGGTCCACTTCAAAAACAACAAAATCTGGCAGAGAAACCGCGAAGTAATCCATTTTGATGTCGTCGTTCAGATGGTCGCGCCCGTAATTCAGCAACCGTTCAAATATGATTTTCGCCTCATCATACAGGCCAAGCGCTTGTTGAGCCATCCCTTGATAAAAGATCATTTCCGGCGGTTGATCGTTATAGTATATGGCGGAAGTCGGGTTCAGTGTCCCTGTTGAGGCTTGTGTAAAATGTTCACGCGCTTTATCCAACTCGTTCATGCCCAAATACGCCTGACCGAGAAAATAATGAATGTGATTATCGCGCGCGCCGATGAGTTTACCTTCACCGAGCGAGTGCGGGTACACCAACGCAGCCTTGAGTTCCTCAATGGCAGCCGAATACTGTTGAGCACCGAGATGATGTTTCGCCAATTCCAGACGGCTCGCCACATACTGCGCGGGCACTTTTCCTTCGCCGCCTTCCCACGGGTGGAAATTACGTTCGAGCATCACCTTCAGCGCTTCTTCATGGCGACCGAGCAGGTTCAACAGCGTCACCCGTTCCACCGTCAAATCATCTCGTTTTTGTACCAATTCAGGATGATTTTCTAAATGTGATAGCCGTTGAATCGGCGATGCGTTTAAATGTTTATCCAGTTGGTCGAGTTCAAAAAAGACGCGCGCATCCTGCGGGTTCAGTCGGAACGCGCTTTCATAATGGGCCTTCGCCCGTTGGCTATCCCCGCGTTTATTCATGTAAGCAAGGCCAAGATTACGGTGAACAGTCGCAAAATTGGGATCATATTCGACAGAACGTTCCCAACAGGCAATCGCTTCTTCATAACGACGATGGGCATACCAGAAGTTACCGAGATAGTACGGCGCACGCGCATCTTTCGGCTGGCGTTGGATGGCAGCTTCGAGTGCGGGCACCGTCTCTACCGCATGCGGGAAACAGTAATCTGGGCCGATGTCCTGCGCTTGGATAAAACACGCATCTGCCGCTTGCGCATCCCCCGCCTGTAGATGGAACCAACCTTCAAAATACTTCACCATCGGGTCTGTTTGAGGGGCGCTTTGCAAAAGCTGAGTCGCTTCGTCAAACAACCCTGCCGACGCATAATCCAGCGCGATCTCGATGTACGCATGCACATTGTCGCCCATATACTGTGTATACGCCTCGTCATTTAAGAGGTGTTTCTTCTCAATCAGCGCGCCAAAGTCGAGCGGGTCAGTTTTTAAAGCGCCTTCTGCGGTTTGTAATGCCAAGTCGGTTCCGCCAAGATGACGCAAGACCGCTATTTTTAACGTCCATGCTTTCATGTGGCGGGTGTTACGAGAAAGCGCGTGCTCAATAAACTCGAGCGCTTGTGTCCATGATTTACGGCGGGAAGCGATCCGCGCTAAGGCGAAATAGGCGCTTTCTTGCCAAGCCGCATTCCATGCTGACTTGTAAAACGCATCAAACGCTTCATCAAACCTGCCTTGAAATTGTAAAGCCAACCCAAGATGGTAATATGGCTCGCCATCGTAAGGATTCGGGTTGCGTCGCGTGATGCTCTTCACCGCCGTGCGGAAAAACGCTTCCGCTTCCGCGAACTTCCCGCGCCGTAATAACAACAGGCCAAGCGCATTATTGCATCGGCTGTCGAACGGGTCACGACGTAACGCTTCTTCATAGTAAGGTTCGGGGCGGTAAGTCGCGTGACGGTACTGTTCCAGATGCAACCCATTCAGGAACAGCGCATCGTTCGATTCAATAGTGGAGGGGTCGGGCGCAGGCGTCGCAGGGGGCGGCACCTCATGTTTAGGATAGGCCACAGGCGTATAGGATAGTAACACTTGAGAACCTTCGCGCACCGTCAAGGTGAGGTCTGTCTCTTGAATATCACTTGGAATTGCGACAGTCGTCTCTAAAACCGTCTCTGGGTCAAGGTGATGTGTGGCGTCATACAGCGTCGCACTTGAAGTGGTGAGCGAAACTTGCACGCTACGCGGGGATGTGCAATACACGCCCACCTTCGCACCGTCAGCGGTCATCTCAAGATTTAAAACGACCTCTTTTGAGGCATTCTTCGGCGCGCCGATGCGTTTATACGGCATAAACACTTGGGTGAAGCGCTTTTCTTCACCAGGTTGCAACCATGCAAAATCAGGTTGATTGTCGGTATAAGCACCGCACATCAATTCGATATACGGCCCATCTTCATCGGTCAGGTGGCGATCCCATGCTTGACCAAATTCACCGTTGCCCCATGTCCATTGTTTTTTACCCGGCACCACATGATGATCAGCCACATGAAGCATCCCTGCTTGAGGGGCATCATCGTAACAACCGACAAAGTCAAAATCTGAATGGTAGGCCATGTACGACGTAGGCACAGGGATATTTTTATAACGGGAAATATCAGTCCCCGGAGAATAATCAAATTTATAGTATGTCCCTGTCGCAATAGGGAAACTGGATACATCCCGCTTGCCGTGATCCATCACCGCATAAACGTCCGGCGGGAACACCGATTGATACGTATCATTCACGGCGACCGCAGGGTTTGCCCACCACAAGAACGTTTGTGGGAAGTCTGTGCGGTTATACAGTTGAGCGTTGATCTCTAAATATGCGCGGTCGGGGTGGAGCGTGAAACCCGCCATCCCCTTGGTGCGGAACATCCGCTCAATTTCGCTGAACCAAACCGTCTTACTACCATCGGCATTTTCTTGTAACCGATAGTGGACAGGTTCAAACGTGCTTGGGCGGTGGTGTTGAGGCCAGTTGAACTCAATACCGCCGGAAATCCAAGCGCCTGTTAACCCTACTAACGCCGGTTTGATCACACGGTTGTAGTAAATGAAGTGATAGTTATTGGTTTTGTCCAACGCCATCTGTACACGCCCGCCCAATTCCGGCAGAAGCATGATTTTGAGATAGCGATTTTCAAGATAGATTGCTGTATATTCTTGGTCAATCTTCTCGTCAGAAACAGACTCAATCACAGGATTCGGATAAACAACCCCGCTGCTCCCTTGGTACACACGGTTCTCTAAAAACATCGGGTTTTTATCTGGTTGTCCAACAGGGTAAGTCGGTATGACAACACGCTCTTCCCACATATGTACAGGATGATCTGTCTTATTCATAAAAGCGACTCCTCGCATGACAACAATTTCCACTCAAACTCAGGTAGGTACATGCTATAATTCAGCAAGAAATTGATAGGTACCTTTCATGTCACAAATTCGGATTAAAGAAGGTTTCAAAAACCAACTTTTATATGTCATCCCTCGGCATATCCTGCCTCGGTTTTCCGAACATCCTCTTGTTCAACCTTTGATGCCTACCGACATCGGTTGGTATCCTGAAGCCCGTTTCCACTATTGTGAGCGGGAAAAAGGCACAAACGAACACATCCTTATCCTCTGCATAGCAGGATCGGGTGCATACAATATCAATGGTGAGCAAGGTGTCTTACGAGCCAACCAAGCCCTTTTAATTCCGCGCAATACCCCGCATGTGTATTGGGCTTCAGACACAACACCTTGGTCTATCTACTGGGTTCACTTCACCGGAACCAGCGCTGATTTTTTTGCGCACCAACTCAATTCAAGTGAGTGTCAGCTCACCGTCGATGAAGAAGCGATGGCCGCTGTACAACCGCTGTTTGCAGAATGTTGCAAGGCATTGATGACGGGCTTTGTCCTCGAACGCATGATTTACGCCTCACAAACCCTCCATCACTTGCTTGGCTGTATCTTTTTCAACAACCGCACGTTTTCACCGACCCTTCAAACCAGCCGTTTCCATAACCTAGATTCCACACTGGCCTATCTACATCACAACGTACATAAGCCCCTTACCCTTGCAGAGATGGCTAAACATGCGGACCTCTCGCCTTCTCATTTTTCGCGTTTATTCAGAGAGCAAACGAGCTACTCCCCTATCGACTACTTCATTCACTTGAAAGTTCAGCACGCCTGCCGAATGCTCTTTCTCACCAACATGACCGTTCGCGAAATTGGCTATGAGCTAGGTTATGAAGACCCTGCCTATTTCTCGCGTTTGTTCAAGAAGATGGTCGGCATGTCCCCGAACCAATACCGCAACAAACCGCGCGGCGAAATCCTAGAGCGCTTCGAGCATCGCGGTTCTCTATTGGAATTAACTGGTGATCACCCCTTTGAGATTTAATTCATCACTAAAATGACAGGCTGAAAACTGCCCGGGGGTGACTTCCCTGAGCGCCGGGGTTTCCGTTTTACAGACCGCTTGTGCATACGGGCAACGTGGATGGAAGTAACATCCGCTTGGGGGGTTCGCAGGGTTAGGGATTTCCCCTGAAATTGCGACGCGCTGTTTTCTCAGTTTCGGGTCCGGTTTTGGAATACTCGACAACAAGGCTTCGGTATATGGGTGCGTTGGCTTTTGATAGAGTTTCTGCGTAGGGGCAATTTCGACCATCCGCCCGACATACATCACCGCAACCAGATCGCTCACATGCTCCACTACGCCCAAATCATGCGAAATGAACAGATACGACAAATTCAAACGGGATTGCAATTCGCTGAGCAAGTTCAGCGTTTGCGCTTGAATCGACACATCCAAAGCGGATGTCGGCTCGTCCATGATGACCAACTGCGGGTTGAGTGCTAAGGCGCGCGCCACCACAATCCGCTGACGCTGCCCCCCGCTGAACGCATGCGGAAAACGGTGCATATATTCAGGACGCAAGCCGACCAATTGCAAGAGTTCGGCAACCCGTTCCTCAACGGCTTTCCCCTTCAAGATGTTGTTCACAATCAGCGGTTCGCCAATCGTATCCAACACCGTCATGCGTGGGTTGAGCGAAGAAAACGGGTCTTGAAACACCATCTGCATGTTGCGACGAATCCGCCGTAATGACTTGGAATCCGCGCTGGCAATATCAATCGGCCCTTGTTGTTCATCATGGAAAATCGCCATGCCCCCTGTGGGGTGAATCCCGCGCATGACAGTATGCGCAAGCGTCGTTTTTCCCGAACCACTCTCACCGACCAACCCCACTGTCTGCCCTGTATGGATGGTCAACGTCACGTCATCAACAGCTTTGACATAGCCCACAGTGCGCTTCAAAAGACCTTGGGTGATCGGATAATATTTTTTGAGGCGCACGATCTCCAATAAGGGACGGTTTGACGGAGGCTTCACATTAGATTGAGCGTTCATGTGCCCCTCCTTCGGGTTTTTCAGAGTAGAGATAACAACGCACTGCATCCCCGCCTTCAAGGATGGTTTCTTCTGGCATCACGCCGTCACAAACACCCGGCATGAAATGGGCACAGCGCGGATGGAACGAACACCCACGCGGGATATTCAATGGCGAAGGCACCATCCCCTCAATCGTGTGGAGCGGGCCTTCGTGTTTCTGGCCGATCTTCGGCACCGACTCTAACAGAGCGCGGGTATAAGGATGTTTTGGCGACTCAAACAACGTATGAACATCGGTTTTTTCGACCGCTTTGCCGAGATACATCACGACTACGTCTTCAGCCATTTCCGCAATCACGCCTAAATCGTGGGTGATGAACAAAATAGCCATGCCAAATTCTTCCTGTAAGCCTCGCATCAATTCCAGAATTTGCGCTTCGGTGGTCACATCGAGCGCTGTCGTTGGCTCATCCGCAATCAGTAAGCGAGGCTGTCCCGTCAGCGCCATCGCAATCATCACACGCTGACGCATCCCCCCACTCAATTGGTGAGGATATTTGTTCAACAGGTCTTTGACTTGGGGCAAACGGACTTTATCCAGCAGTTCTGCGGCGCGGTCTAACGCGCTTCGTTTAGAAACTTTCTGATGCACCAAAACCGCTTCCGCCAGTTGATCGCCAATCGTGAAAAGCGGATCGAGCGAGGTCATCGGCTCTTGGAAAATCATGGCGATTTCGTTCCCGCGAATACGGCGAATATCTTCACTGCGCGGGTCAAATTTCAGCAGATCGACCACTTCTTTGCGCCCATTCGCTTCACGCTCAAAGAGAATTTCACCGCCCACAATCCGCCCGGGTCGGTTGATGAGTTGCAAGATTGAATACGCCGTGACCGATTTACCGCATCCACTTTCGCCCAAGACCCCCAACGTCTTTCCCACAGGGATATCAAAGCTCACGCCGTCAACAGCGCGCACCACACCACTTTCAAGAAAGAAGTGCGTCTGTAAATTTTTAATTTGAATCAGCTTATTGTCAGTCGTCATAATGCCTACTTTGCGAATGGATCTGCGGCATCACGGAGTCCGTCGCCCAAGAAGTTGAATGCAATGATGGTCGCGATCACAAAGATCGCGGGGGTTAATATCCACGGCTGTTGAATCAACACACGGACATGCTGTGCGTCTGTCAGCAGAAGCCCCCAACTGATCAAGGGGGAACGAATGCCTAAGCCAAGAAAGCTCAAGGCGGTCTCGCCCAAAATCATGCCCGGAATCGCCGTGGTCGCGACAACGATGATGTGACTCATCGTGTTCGGCAGAAGATGTCGCGTCACGATGCGCCAATTGCCACAGTTGGAGTAGCGAGCCGCGGTCACAAAATCCGTTTCGCGAAGCGCATACACCATACTGCGCGTTTGACGTGCCAGCGCGCCCCAACTCAAAACCGCCAATACAATCGTGATCGCAAAATACGTTCGGTCTGAAGGCCAGTTATCCGGCACAAGCGCAGCCAGAGCCAACCACAAAGGCAACTGCGGAAACGACATCAGCAGTTCGATGATACGCTGAACGACATCATCAAATAACCCGCCGATATACCCGCTGGCAATCCCAATGATGGAGCCAAAGATCAACGTCAAGACAACGCCGACCAGCCCGACGGATAAAGAGACTTGCGCCCCATACCAAACACGACTGAAAATGTCGCGCCCTTGGGTATCTGTCCCAAACAGAAACAGTTTGCCCGGGGCTTCGACACCGAACAGGTGAATATCAGTTTTTATAAACCCAAGAATCGTATATTCAGGGCCACGCACAAAAAACTGGAGTGGATAAATTTCTTCAGGAATGGCTTCAAATGTACGGCGAAATGTCACAGGGTCAACCGTAGAGCGCACACCGTACACAAAAGGGATCAAATGAAAATTACCGTCTGTATCGATAAAGTTCAGCGCTTGAGGGGGCATCGACACAAACTGTCCGTTGACCATCGTCGGGTCATTGGGAGTAATGAAGCCCGCAAAAATGGCTGCCAGATACATGAACAGTAAAAATATCCCGCCGATCATCGCCAAGCGGTTGCGTCTAAACCGCAGCCACATCAAACGTTGAACAGAAATCACAGGGGCGACTTCTTCTTTTTTCGCGATGTCGGGGGTCGTGTTTTTGTTCTGTAAAACTTCTGTGCTCATGAATATTTTCTCCCCACGCCTTAAGAGAAGCGAATACGTGGGTCGAGCCACGCCAGCATGAGGTCAGAAATCAACGTTCCAAGGAGCACCAAGAACCCGATGAACGTTAAGATCGTCCCCGCGAGAAATACATCTTGTGATTGTGTCGCGCTCAGATACGTGACTTGAATCGTCGGCAGATCAAGGACAACGCTGGTGATCACAAACCCATTGACCAAGAAGGCCAGCGTTTGGCTCAACGCGCCGATGAGGGGATGAAGCGCATTTCGAAAAGCATGTTTCCAAATGATAGTGCGTTCGGGAACACCTTTTGCCCGTAACGCGGTGACATAATTTTTGCCCAATTCGTTGAGCAAGTTACCGCGCATCACGCGCATGACCCACGCCATCCCTGTGATGACCACCGCCAAAACAGGAATCCAGAGGTGCTTGAAGAAGTCCAGAATCAATGCGAGCGAGATGGGCTGGCCGATGAACTGCGGGGATTGTAAGCCCGTCAATACTTCGCCATTTAAGCGCCACGCAAATACCAAAAATGCGAGCGCAATTAAAAAGTCAGGTAAACCTAGACCAATAAATGAAACGGTCGTTAAAAAATTATCTGTTTTAGAATATTGATGGGTCGCCGAATATACGCCTAGCGCGATGCCGATCCCCCACGAGAGGACAAACGCAAAGAGCGACACCACCACCGTAGGCCCTAATTTTGAAGCGATGATTTCTGAAACCGGTTGGCCTGTTGCTAAGGAAAGCCCAAAATCACCGCGTGCAAGATTCAGTGTCCAGTTTGCGAAGCGCACCATGAAGGGTTGATCTAACCCGTACTGCATACGCATCATATCTTCTTGTGACACTGCACTTTGATTGCCTGCCAACGCCTGTGAACGAACATAGTTGCTCACATAGTCACCCGGCGGTAATTCCATGATGACGAAGCCTACAAAAGCGATCAAAATCATGGAGGGAATGAATTGTAGCAACCGCCTAACAATATAGCGTGTCATGCCTATACTCCGTGATAGATGAGAGGGGTTGAATCCCTCTCATCTATTTACCTTACGTGAAATCTATTCTTGATCGAAATAGAATTGTTCGGGGTCAGCAGTGCCGGGGAAGCCCAAGTCCCAAGAGGCAACGAGGCCAATTTCAGGGACGTTGTGGAAGTTGTTACGCACAATCACAGGGCTAGGATGTTGACCAATTGTACCGATGTTGATAGGCCCATGATCAAGGTGAATTTGATACGCCGCTAACAGCGCAGCATTACGTTCTTCGTTGGTGGTCGCCGCAACCGCCACGCTATAGGCATCTTGCAGTTGTTCCAACATTGAACCTTCACGCGGGGCAACCCCTTCAGCACCACCAGATTGATAGTACGTACCGAAGTTCATACCCGCCATTGACCATTGAACGCCTTCTACAGGTGCCCAAACGGTAGGTGCAGAGAGCAAGCCCCATCCTGCAGCGCTAGGCCAAGCGAAGATTTGAACCAGTCCCGCTTCATTGGCGGTGGTGTATTCATCCCATGTCATGATGTTGATGGTGGTCTTGATGCCAACTGCTTGCCAGTCTTGTTGAACCAGTTCCAACGTTTGCGCAACTTTAGTATCGTCGGGGAACATAGTCACAAACAATTCAAGTTCAGTACCATCAGGACGTTCGCGGAACCCATCTCCATTGGTATCGACAACACCGATGCCGTCTAACAAGCTCGCGGCTTCTTCAGGGCTATATTCAATGTAGGAATTGGCCCACGCTTCGTAGAGTGCTTGTCCTTCTGGGCTTTGGAATTCTTCCGCTTGGGGCAACATCGAGAACTGACGTGGAGTTGCCAAACCAAGCGCGGTCACATCATTGATGCGCGTACGGTCAATTGCAACCGACAATGCTTGGCGGAATTCTTGCGTATACATCAAGTCTTCCAAGCCATCATCAGCAAGATCATACATAGGCATCAACCACGGCCATGCGAAGTCACCACGATCCCACATAATGACGTGATAGCCACCGGCTTCAGCATTTTCGAGGATGAGTGGCACATCTTGTAACGCCACGTCACGCACTTGCATATCCAGTTCACCTGCCAACGCACGCAACGTCACTTGTTCAGAGACAGCGCCCGAAGCAATTTGAACCTGAATGTTATCGATATAGGGCAATTGATTGCCTTCGGTATCGACCTTCCAGTAATAAGGATTGCGTGTGAGGGTTGCGAGTTGGTCAGCAACATAGCTGGTCACCATCCACGGGCCAATCGTTGGCATGTCGGGAAAGTGTAAGCGCGTGGCTGAGTTATAACGGTTCATCAACTCGGTGGTGTCGGTCACTTCGCTGTTATACGCAGGGTGGAATTGTTGCATATAGTGTTCAGGAACGAGCGATTGAGCAGAGTTCCACGGCCCACGAGAATGATTTTCAAGGAACAAGGGATTAGGTGCGGCAAACGACAGGGTGAGTGTGTACTCATCCACACGGTCAATCGTCATCAATTCACCATTGACGACAGTACCCGCAGCAGCGCTCACCGGAATATCTTCGTTGAGCACCATATCGTTCCACCAGAACAAGTAATCATCGGCAGTCAATGGCTCACCATCTGACCAGCGGATGCCTTGGCGGAAATGGATGGTGACTTGGGTCGCATCGTCATTCCATTCCCATGCTTCTAACACGTTAGGACGGAAGCCCGACGCATCACGGTTCCACTTGAGAAACCCTTCTACGCCCGCCGTCATCAACGTGAAGCCGAGTTCATTATTTTGGTCGAGCATACGCCATGTACCGCCGTATTGGCCGACCTGCTCAACAGGTTCGATCACAAGGGGCACAGGTGGCAAACGTTCTTCAATGGGAGGAAGGGTGCCTGCCGCAACCAATTCGGCGAGGGAAGGCGCTTCGTTGTAGGTGGTGTCTTGAGCAAACGCCATACCACTCAAAGTGAGTGTCAATGACGCTGCTAATAAAAGTCGCTTAAGCATTGCAATTACTCCTAAATACTTATAAAACCTTGCATTATTTTAAAATTCATCTAGTTTGTTTTAAGCTCGGCTCGCTCCTTTCCTAATACACTCGTGTATGGATTGTCGTTAAGCGAAAATAGCTGCTTAACTATGCGCGTGAAATCCGAATCATGCGGCTCACAAATGATCCCCGCAGGGCGGTTGGAATCCCTTGTTTCATCAAGGATTGCCCACTCCATAAGTCATCCCACCCTTCTACTTTATACTGCGCGTCAGGGTCTAAGCCTTGTAAAAACAGCGGCGTGGCAAAGTAGCCAAAGTTGGATTGACCTAAGAATACAAAAACAACAGCCTCATGCCCCTGTGGATGGGTGAATTGGAAAGCACTCAATGCACTCTCTCTTGGGGAACGCAAACGATAGAAAGCGCCGAGTTGGATGGTTTCGCGAACCTCTTTATAAAGCGCGATATAGTGTGCGGCTTGATCTAAATCTGCCTGTGACCACAGCGTGAGGTCAGCACCCATCCCTAAAACACCCATCATCGCAACATGGAAGCGGTACTCCAGTGAATAGCTTCTTCCATTAATCCCATTCGGGTCAGTCACCCACATCATACGGGTGAGTGGGGTATAAGCTTGGGTGAACCCTTCTTGGATGAACAAATCATCATAAGGATCCGTGTTATCGGTCATCCAAAATTGCTCGGCATACGTCATAATGCCGAGGTCTACACGCCCGCCCCCGCCCGAACAGGATTCAAATAGAACGTGAGGGAATTTGTCACGGAGCTTACGCCATATTTCATAAAGACCGCGCGTATGACGAACCCAAACTTCGCGGTCACGGCCTTCAGGCGCATCCAGCCAGCCCGGTTCACTAAAATGACGGTTCATATCCCATTTCACAAACTTGATGTTGTTATTGGCTAACAAGTCATCGATGAAATTGAAGATGTATTCCTGAACATCTTCGCGGGACACGTTCAAAACATATTGATTGCGACCAGTGCTGAGTGGGCGGTTTGGAAAGTGATAAATCCACTCTGGATGAGCGCGGTACAAATCACTATCAGGGTTGACCATTTCTGGCTCTACCCAAATGCCAAAATCCATCCCAAGCCCATTGATGTGCCGAACCAACGGTTCTAAACCTTGAGGGAACTTATCACGGTTGACGTACCAATCACCGAGGCCAGCACGGTCATTATTGCGCTGTCCAAACCATCCGTCGTCCATCACAAAAAGTTCAACGCCCATCTTGGAAGCTAGTTCAGCGGCTTTTTCTTGATTCTCAAAGCTGACATCAAATTCCGTGACATACCAAGAGTTGTAAACGACAGGACGCGGTTGCTTCGCGGTGACTTTGGGAACCACATGCGCATTTTGATAGGCATGGAGTAAACGGCTGGCGCCACCATATCCGCTATGGGTGAACCCTGCGACAAAGTGAGGGGTTTCAAAAATTTCGCCCCCATTCAAACGCCATTGAAAATCGAAGTCATGGATGCCCCCTGTCACATACACGTGTTCAAAGGCATCCCGCTCGATGATGATTTTATAATTTCCACTAAAGGCGAGCGCACCAAACCACACATCGCCATGGGTTTCGCTTGCGCCACCTTCTGGAGCGAGCATGAAAAACGGGTTGGAATCATACCCTGTACTGCCACGCAGCCGTTCAATAAGTTGTTTTCCGCGTGGCAATTCCACCCTTTGAATCTGAAATTCTCCGCCCCATTTACCGTTGAGCGTGGTCAATTGGTAGTTGTCACGACGCGGGAGATGCCACGCCGCCGACAATACTTGTTCAATCTCAATCGGACTTTCGCCGACATTCTCAATTTCGGCTTTGCGCAAGATCACGTCATGCTCAACATATACTTGATAGATCAAGCGCACCTGAAGCGGGTAATACTGGTCGCGCAAGTAGATCGTCAAGGTGGGAATACCCTCTACCTCTGTGACCGTCGTATCTTCATAATCGAGGATGCAAGCGCGTACCCCGTCACTAAAGCGAACTTTAAGACACGGTTCGTTGAACTTGTAGTCACCCCATGCGGGGTATTCTTCGTGGGTATTCCGCGCAAAATTCCAATTACCCAATGGGTCAAAGGATAGCGATTTTGGAAGATAGTCTGTTAAGAGGGGTAACTTCTCACCCCAATAGAGGTTCTCAAGATGTTTCTTGTCATTCCAAGAAAACGCATACGCACTATTTCGGGTTTCTAAAACCCAAACGGTTTCTTGTGTTTTTGTTTGAATGACTTGGATCGGTGAAGTTCCCATTTCAGCACGTCCCTTTCGTGACCCTAGAACAGTCAGATGAAATAGCGCTGAGCGGTTGCAACTTACAATAAGAGGTCGGTAATTTTGACAAAATTCTAGCCCTGAAGAAGAAAGTTGTTTTACTGTAATTTTTCTTAAAGATACTCCGCGCGATACGTCGGTGCAATAGAAAATCAAACCATTCATTGGATTATCTTCTGATTTTTGTCACCAGTTTTCGCCTAGTAAGCGGGGATAAGTAAGACTATATTGTTTTATTACTTGTGTTACAAAGTAGAGCGAGCGAATGCTCAAATACGGGGTTTTTATGGGGTGGAGTCATCATTTTTTGAACGAAACGCAGTCTCAATAAAATGAATTCCTGCCAAAACCTGATCAACGCGCTGTGAAGACAGTGTGCCGATATAAGCACCTAATTGGTGTATTTTGACTTGCGCTTGTTTGGCGACTTCAATCACTGTTTGCTTCGGTAAATTGGCTTCACCTATTTCAAGCAAAATATTTCCCGGCAGGCGGATTCGTTTCAAATTTGACGTTAAGGCGCACAATAAAATCACACCTTCTGCGTTGATGTGGACGATCACATAAGGATGCGCAATATCCGACTTTAAAGTTGTCACGGCGTGCGGGTCAAGCCAATAAATATCGCCGCGTTGAACGTCCATTGTATCCATCTTCTCGACTCAGTTTAGGGACGGGATGATTATTTACCAACAGGCTTCATCACCACAAAAAGCGCTCTGGAGACACCCCTCAAAATGTGGAGAGCCATCCTCATTGGCCTTATTTTTTCATCTTCAAGATTTTTTCACGGGCTTTTTGCAAATTCCGCTCAACACAGAATTTCGTAATATCTGCGATGAGGTCGAGTGGAAGCGGTTGGTTCAAAGGGAATTTAATATTCCCCTTCTCGACGTCATATTCTGCCAAGCGATCTCTAAATGCCTCGATGCCACTGGATGCAGGGTAAATTCCAATATGATTTTTCCACGCGCCGAAATGAAGTAAGTTTCCTTCTTGCGCAAAGGTTGGCATCCCATAGCTGATTTTTTCGGTCGCGTCTGGCGCAGCTTCGCGGATTGTGCTCCGAATCTGTTCCAGCAGTTGTTGAATCTTTTCAGGAAACGTGGCGATGTACTCATCAACCGTCTTGAATTTGGTGTTCATCAAGCGCCCCTCGCTACGGTTTAGCCAACAAATACCCCAATGACAAAAAGATAAAAGGTCAACATTAAAAATAATATACTTCCTAATAAGAAGTATTTCCTGACTTTTTTATTTTCAGTCATCATGGTAATCGTCAGGGATAAAGGGAAAACCACTAAAGCGTAACGATTAAAACTATATACGCTCGAAGATAAGGGGATACAAATCATTAATGCAGCGAGAATAAACTGATTCCAGCCCAGTTTTTTCCAAATAAAAGGCAGAATCATAAGGCATATAAAGCCCAAAAATAATTCTAAGGGGGCAAAGTAACCATATAAGGTTTCATTGAAGATACCTTCAAGAGTCGTCAAAAGAACATGGATGGGATTTGTAACTTTCTTTCCCCATTGAGATTGTGCTTCTAAAAAAAGTAATGGATTACCAAATTGCATAGCCAGATAGGACATATAAGCAAGTAATCCTAAAGGTGTAAGCTGAATAAAAAACAGATTTCTCCAAGCTCGCATTGTCTTAGGCTCACGCCAATAGATACGTAACCACTCTAAGCACAAATAAACCCACAGTACCACCCCAACAACTCGCGTAGCAGAGGCTAACGCGCCACATATCCCCGCAACCAGCCAATGATCTTTTTCAACCGCAACAATACAGCTAATCACTAAGAGAAAAAATAAACTCTCTGTGTAGACAGCGCTGAAGAAGAAGGTGTTGGGCACAAAACATAGATACAGAATAAAAAGCTGAGCGAGTGTCTGTCGCTGAAACTTCTCTAAAATGTACCGATAACAGAGAATCAGACATGCTACAAAACATAAATTACTAATAAGCCATCCGCTTAAATAAGGTTGTTGAATCAGGGTATCGACTATCCGTATGGCGATGGGGTAAAGAGGGAAAAAGGCGATAGAACTCATTTCGCCGGGCGTAAAAGAATACCCATTTTCTGCGATGAGTACATACCAACGGCTATCCCAACGCGCCCACATATCGAGCAAGGGGTTTTCTGGAACTGGGCGAACCGTCAAATAATCGCCTGAAAATGTGGCAAACGTGATGAGTCCGATCCCCACTAAAAATAAACGCGATAGTATGAAGATCATTAACGGGTATGCCCAGTAAGAACGCTGGATAGTAACAAGCCAACCAGAAGAAAGGATGGCGTCGTTTTCTTTCACCATTCAAATAACCTATTTAATACATGTCGTGATAGATCGCTTACTCAAACAATCGCTTTACTCTACTATAGTTTCATCTTTTGACGATGACTACATGCCTTAAATAGACGACTTTTCAAAAAGACCGAAACTTTTTTGCAACTTTCCAGACTGTATAGATGCAATATCAATTTGTGATCGATTTGTTTTGAGGACCGTCATGTTAAACAAACACAAAATTTCCATCAGCACACTCATCGTCATCGCGGCATTCATGCTCGCTTTGATCGCGTCACCATTTGCGCTTCAAGCACAAAATACCCGTAACGCTCAAATTTATGGCGTGATTGAAGCAGTCAACACTAACAGCATCAATATCAACCGCCAGCAGGTCGATATTCGTCAAGCGACGGTGAATGCCCCGCTGACAGTAGGAACCTTCGTGCATATCACAGGGGTTTTAAACTCGAATAATGTCTTGGTCGCCCAAAACATTACAACACCCCCTGTCGGTGTCACCGTCGATGAGGCTCAATTAGTGGGCACCATTAATAGCATCAATGGCACCCAATGGACTGTCGGCGGAACCAGCGTACAAACCGCCAGCGCCCAAATTACAGGCACGCCTGCTCTGGGTCAGCCTGTGCGTGTCTATGCGACGATGACCGCTCCGAATACTTGGCAGGCGCGGGTAGTCGAAGTCATCCCTGCAGGGACAAATATCCCTTCTGGAAATAATCTTGAAATCACGGGGACGTTACAAAATATTCAAGGAACGGGTGTGACGATTGCGGGGCAATCCATCCCCATGGTGAATGCCCAACTGACTGACCCGCTGATTGTAGGCATCGTGATGTCTGCGCGTGTGGACAATACCAACGGCGCGTTTAATGCTCAAGGCTTCTCTATTACAGGGAATACCCCTACATTAGGAACGGTCACGCCAACCCCTGTGCCTCAAGGGCAAGTCAATATCGTCCCCACGACACAAGGGCAAGGGAGAACACCTATCACCGTAGACCAAGCGATTACCATTGCATTGGGTGTCTTTCCTTCAAGCAGAGTGGATGAAGTCGAGCTTGATTCCCGTTTTGGCGGGACTTTGGTTTGGGAAATCGACCTGACCAATGATCGTGATGTCATCATCGATGCCAATACAGGGGTGATCTTGATGATCGAAAATGACGACGACGATTGGGATGACAGCCAAGATGATGATCGTTTTGATGACGATGATGATTGGGACGACGACGATGATTGGGATGACGATGATGATGACGATTGGGACGACGACGATGACGATGATGATTAATATCTGATCTGCTCTACCTAAAGTCAAAAGCTCAGAGGAAACAATCCCCCTGAGCTTTTCATATCTCAATTCATAATTTGCACGATAGCTTGCAAATAATAGAGGAAGTCCCTACTATCTGAACTCAATCAACGATAATCATGGCTTCAACATTGGAGAATGAATGCTGATTTATATCGTCTTGCCGGATACTGCTGAAGAACAAACGCTTCTTTCGAAAGCTGCACGTCAAGACCAAGAGGCATTAAGAGTGATTTATCAGCAATATTTCCCGCCCATTTATCAATTTATCCGCTTGCGGATTGAAGATCAACACAGCGCGCAAGACATCACAGCAGAGGTATTTCTCGACTTCTTTAAAACCCTCAAGAAGAACCGAGCGCCAAATATCAGTTTAAGAGCATGGTTATTTCGGGTTGCCCGCAACAAAATTTATGATCATTACGGGAAAGACAAGCAGTTCACCACAACCCAACTTGACGAGTGGATTCCTAGCCCGCGTGAAACTGAACCAGAAATGGAATTCATGCGCACCTTTCGCATCAGCCAAATGCGAAAAGCGCTCCAGAAATTGGCGGTTGATCAACAGGAGGTCATCCTATTACGGTTTAGCCAAGGGTTGAATTTACAAGAGACAGCAGACCTGATGGATAAAAGTGTCAGCGCAATTAAATCACTCCAATTTAGAGCAGTCGAAACGTTACGGTCATTCTTAATTGCACAGGAGGTTGATTAACCTCAATGACACCACAAAACTTCACCGACATCTTTGACGATTGTGTTCAGCGGATGCTCAATGGAGAATCCTTAGAGCGCTGTCTTTCGTTGTATCCCGCGTTTAGCGTTCAGCTTCGGCCGATGTTAGAAACCGTGATGAACCTACGCCAAATCGGTATTCCCCCGTTGGAGTTAGCCCAAGAACAAGCAGTGGTTTGGTCTAAAATCCAAGCAGGGATGAACCCGCCAGCAAATCAATTTCCAAACCGTCGGACAGGGCTTAGCCTACAGCTTTGGGCAGCCGTGTTGATCTTGCTGTTGATGGCAACGGCGACATGGTTTGTACTCACTCGGCCAGATTTACCGGACGAATCCCCAATCATCAATCCGATCATACACACAGAAACCCCTACCCTAAGCCCTACAGCAACGGCGACGATCACATTAACGGCAACCGCATCGTATACCCCAACATCCACGCCCACGATGACCCCCTCTTTGACGCGCACCACGACAGCGACGCTGACGGCAACGACGCCCATAGAAGCGTTCGCATCCCCGGTGTGTACGCCGTTAGTGGATGAAACATCCGCAAGGGGGCGTATTCAGAACTTATACCCGACGGCAAGCATCCTCAATATCGTACAATCACAACGTTTGGATGGTGTTTCTGTGTGGCAAGTCAGCACGTCAGATCAAATCACCGTGACTTTAGATGCCACTTGTGGGGATATCCTCACCATAGCGCCCGCTTCGCAGGTGACACAACCCATCACAAACCCTACATTATCACCAGCACCCGCGCCAACTTTGAGCGATGATGACGACGATTCAGACGATGATGATTCGGATGATGACAGCGACGATGACGATGACAGCTAAAAACGTTCCTTCAACGAGAGGTTACCCATAAGATGAGCGTAGAAATTATTATTGAATCCCACCTTCAACGTTCTCCGCTTGAAGTCTGGAAAAAGATCAGCACCTTGCAAGGTGTGAATGAGGAACTGGCGCCGTTTGTGCGCATGACTGCCTCAGCAGATCAAATGAAGTTGCCTTTTACAGAAGCGCCGATTCAACAAAAGCTATTCACAAGCGTCTTGCTCTTGTTCAGGGTCATTCCGGTGGACCTGCACTTCTTAAAGCTGGACGACATTTGGCAGTATGGTTTTCGTGAAAATTCTTCCAGCCTCATGCACGCTTATTGGCAGCATGAGCGAACCATCACAGGCGAAGCGGATAACTGTGTTTTAAAAGATCATCTCAAATTCAAACCGCGCCTGCCGTTGATTCATCTCATCATGCGCCCGATTGTGCGGTTTATTTTTGAGCATCGTCACCGCCAACTTCAAAAATGGTTCAATCCGTAAACAGCTAAAAACTATCTACTATTTGGTCATACAATGGATCATAATAGAGCCTGTTCATTGATAGAGTGAATACGTGTTAGGACGACCTAACATGGTCACAGTTTCACATGGGGACGACCCCAGCCCTTTCAAGGAGACATAAAAGAGATGGCATGGGTCATATTAGTTGCAGCAGGTCTATTGGAAGTTGTTTGGGCGCTCTTGCTGAAACAATCTGAAGGTTTCACAAAACCCCTTCCAACCGTGGGTTTCCTTGTCTTTATGGTATTGAGTATGGTGTTATTATCACAGGCGATCAAAGAACTGCCTGTGGGGACAGCCTATGCCATTTGGACAGGAATCGGCGCTGCCGGAACCGCGATTCTAGGGATGGTTTTTCTCGGTGAATCTCGCGAAATCCTCAAACTTCTTTCACTGGTCATGTTAATTGCAGGCATTGTCGGGCTTAAACTTTCCAGTGGAAATTAATTAACCTCAGTGTTTTCTCAAAAAGGCGGATGTGTGAGACACATCCGCCTTTTTTAATTGGTTTTAAAGTTCTTCCTCTCAACAGGTTTCTCGCTTACAATGAGGACTGTCCTTTTATTCATGGATGTGTGGCTCTATTTTTCCTGATAGCAAAAATCAACGGAAGAAATCGGTTACACTATCATTGAGGGCATTTGTCAAAAAAACAGATTGATCAACATGCAACTGGATCATTTTTCTCAAGCTGAATGGTTGATGTTTCTTGGGGTCGCGCTGGTGACCCTGCTTGCGCTTCGGCTTGTGCTGACCCCTGATCGTTCAGGGCAACGTTCACGTTTCCAGCAGTGGATCATACGCCTGCATCCAGTCGTGATTGTCGCGACGGCGCTCGCCCTGCTCATCCCCACACAACCACTCAGCGCATTTTTTGCATGTTTCTGGCTCATTCAAAGCTTATGTATCAGCTTCGTGGGGTTACAGCGTATGCTCACCCGCCCCGTCCTCACGCTTGAAGAATTGTGCATTGATGCGGGTTTCGTCTACACGGCGATCAGCGGTATCTGGTTCGTCGCCTATTGTGCTGAAATACGATTATTGAGCTTTAATTCGTCCTTTGTTTTGCTCACCGCGATCCATTTTGTTTACATCAGTTTAGGGGCATTGATCACGGCGGGCATGGTAGGACGGCGGTTGTATAACACCCCACGCTGGAAAACCTACCAACGGATCGCGCGCGTAGTCATCATTGCCCCGCTCTTTGTTGCGGTGGGGATCACCTTTACGCAAGTCACCGGCATTATCTTTATAGAATCCCTTTCAGTCTTGGTGCTGGCGAGTAGTTTTGTCTTACTGGCACTACTCATCACAAGTACCGCGCCACAAAACACCTTGAGCCGATGGTTCCTCATCTTCGCTACAGTAAGCTTACTGCTCACGATGGGGTTTGCCTTAGCGTATACAATAGGACGGCTCAGCAATCTATGGATGCTGTCGCTCGAAACGATGATTCAATGGCATGGGTGGTTGAACGCCCTTGGCTTTGTCGGTTTAAGTTTGGTCGCATGGAGGCTTGACACCCCGCCAAGTCATACGTCACCTTCGGGAATACCCTTTAGCAAACTACCGTTTCGCTGGCGTGTTGGGCCACAATTTTTTAACGACATCAATGCCGTTGACCTTGAGAAGCCTACCCAACCGCAAGGCATTGTAGATCGCATGGAAGATTACCACCGTGACGATTTTGATCCTGCTCAGCTCACGCCTGAAATTGTGGCTTTTTATGAGCGAACCGCGCATCATCACTTATTGGTCTATCCCCAATGGCAAAGGGGATTTCATCGACTCGGCCAGTTTTATAAACAGATGAGCAAGCGCGTGGGGCAAATGAATTTCCCTCTTGAAGCGGATGATGCAGAGAAAGACATCACCAGCCAAATCATCCCGCTCAAAGATGCGTTGGATGGCCGAAGTCATGTACGCGGATGGGTTCGCACCTACACTCAAACCCAGCAAGCGGTGTATGTAGCGGCCTACTCAACCCACACATATGGCGCACACACCTATATGAATATCGCCTTTCCCCTTCCGTTTGGGAATTTGACCAGTATCTTGCGTTTAGATGCGCTTCAAGATGCTCAAAACGGGCTTGCGCTCAGCAGTTTCAGCACCCGCGAAGGCGATCAAGGGGTATATTTCGCCAACCGCCTTTGTCCTGTTCGGCTTCCGATCAACGAAATTATTGATGTGTATCCGTCGGGGGTGATTCCCGAAGATTACCCCGCTGACTTTGCACACGGAACGATCAGCGCACGTCACCGCATGTGGCTATTTGGGCGGCACTTTCTTACTTTGTATTACAGCATTTCCCCCCTGAATAAACCCTGAACACCAAACGTCATTAAACCTTTTCCTTATAAATTCCGTCATCTCTATAGAGATTGCATCAAAGGGGAAATGATGGATATTCAAATTACACGCCTGACAAAACAGTATGGGAAATTCCATGCACTACATGAACTTTCGCTCAATATTGGACATGGGATGTTTGGTTTATTAGGCCCAAATGGCGCGGGCAAAACCACCCTGATGAAAATACTCACCACAATCTTGCCACCGACTTCAGGCACGATTCAATTTAATCGAAAAGAAATTCAGCAAAACCTTCATGAAGTACGGCAAAAACTCGGTTACTTACCCCAAGATTTTGGATTTTATAAAAGTTTAAATGCCTATGAACTCCTCGATTATATAGCGATGATGAAAAATATCCCCAGCAGACAACGCAAAACCCACATTGAACACGTCCTTGCGCAGGTGAACCTCACCAAAGATGCAAAACGTCGCGTCGGTGGCTATTCAGGTGGAATGAAACAACGTCTAGGCATCGCCCAAGCCTTGATCGGTGATCCTGACTTACTGGTTGTTGATGAACCGACTGCGGGTTTAGACCCTGAAGAACGAATTCGTTTTCGCAATCTGCTCGCACGCATTTCTGGGGAACGTACCATTATCTTGTCAACCCATATCGTCGCGGATATTGAGGTGAGCTGTCAGCAGGTTGGCGTGCTCAATAAAGGGCGGTTAATTTTTCATGGTTCCCCTTCAGAGCTGAAACAACAAGCCCATGATCGTGTTTGGGAAGTGACGATTCCAGTGAGTGAATATGAGCGGTTGGAACGTCAATACACCATTCTTTCTAGCCGTGCAGAACAAGGGCACATGATCTTACGTGTCATTTCATCCGAAAACCCGCTGGGTCAAGGCATTTCTGTAAACGCCGAACTTGAAGATGGATACATAGCGGTGATGAGCAATGCAAGTTTAAGGGAGATAGCTCATGTCTCACTTTAACCCGCGTCGCTTTTTAGCGTCCTATCTTCTTGAACTTCGTTTAAACTGTACCCATTGGAGTTACCTCCTATTGCTTGCGATATGGAGCGTTTTCATCGTTAGCCAATATCTCAATGACTCCTTGATGGCTATTCGAGCGATGTTTAATTTCGTAGTGGGTTTTAGTTCGCTGATCGGGTTAGTGATGGTCGCTGTTCAAGCGTCCCGCGCCCACCGCAGTCGTTTTGATCTTCTTGAGATTGCTTTCCCTACGGGGTTTGAGCTGGTTTTAGCCCGTTGGGGAGCTTCCTTAACTTCCCTGCTCATCCTATTTGTTCCAGCATTCATTGTGGCGTTATTCATCCCAGCCACTCACTTAGACATTGACTATGCAATCATTAATTTCATTCAAGCCATCATTTCGCTTGGGTTTATTAGTGGCTTCATCTGGCTCATTCAAACCTTGTTTGGCATCCGTCGCTGGATGTACCCCTTCTTGATCGGATTATGGTTACTCAGTGGGATGTTGCCCAACGCGCCCTTCTTCCGCAACAATAATTTACCTATCCCCGGCACCAATTTAGTCAATTTTGTGGTCATGGATGTAGGCCAAAACTGGACATGGGGGAACCTTGCAACCGGAAATCTACCCCAATGGATCAGGTTATTTTATGTAGGTATCATCGTCCTTATTTTAGGGGTTTTATGGTGGCATTTTGGCAAAACGCGCCTGCAGAAACTCCTGTTACCCGCAGTGAGCGTAACCAGTATAGCAGCGCTGCTCATAGGCTATGCGACAGTCAATGATGTACAAGAAGTCGTGGCGTTAAACCAAGCCATAGAAGATGAGCAAACCCACTTGAACATCCCCTATACTGACTTGTTAATCCCCCAAGATACCCCTATTGTTGTGGATGAGTATGTCATTGAGTTTAACCCTCACACAGCGGAATTTGTTGCCCAAATGCACGTTCGCAATCGGGGGGATGTCCCTTTAGACCAATTCCCATTCTCTTTGTATTATCAGTTTGAGATTACGGAAGCCAGTTTACCGTATACCCGTGAAGATAGTTTTGTCACTTTCATGGCAGAATCTCCTCTAAACCCAGCAGAGACGTTACAACTCCAGATCACCTATCAAGGCGCATTATGGTCGCTTGAAACAAGTTATAACAGCGCCCCAATCCCAAAAAATTTCATACGACCTAACGGGGTGAATTTAATCTATGACATCATCTGGTATCCTATGCCCGGTCATGTTCTCCCTAATAGATTGATTTTTCACCCTGAAACCAACCGTCTGATTCATTACACGCTACTCGATGAACCCGCACAGTTTGAATTGAGCATCTCGCCTTCTGACACATTAGACTTTGCATCCAATCTTCTGCAAATCTCAGAAAATAGCTTCGTGAGCGAAGGAGCAACGTGGGCTTCATTGGTTGGTATTCCAAACCTAGAAACAACATCTCTCGAACATTTACACATCATCACCCGCCAACGTGATACTGAGTTTTTAGCGCCGCCAGTTTCTAATCTCTATACCCCTTTCATGAGCTACATGCGCGAGCATTTCGATAATATTCCTGATCTCAATATACAAGTTCTTGAAATCCCTAGCGAAAGTTGGGCAAGGTACCCACCGCCGATTGCTGAGAACTTGTTTCTCTTGTTATCTCCGCGTAATGTCGATTGGCAGGATGATATCACCGCTCAATATAACGATGGCATCTCCCCCTTGCTGAATGCATTTTTTGGCGAAAACGATGCGATCCTCACGCGTAATATCAACTTTTTTATTTGGTTTCATTACACCTTACAAGGGGATGCGCAAGCGATTCAAACCGCTGTTCAAGGCGATCTTAATCGCTATGGCTCACGATCATCCTATCTCTACACAGAGAATGATCCGTATTTAGTGGTCAAGTTATTAAGCGAAATCTATACAGAGGATGGGGAAGCAACAGTGTTTCGTATCCTGAATCAATTCCGTGAAAATATGGCGGAATTGGCGCAACTCACAAGTGAAGAAGTCATCATTTGGATGGAGACACAGCGCCTTGCGAACTAAGTCCATCCTCTACTATGAAGCACGGATCGCTTTTGGGTTGGCTTCGTTTTTGCCTCTGTTATTGTTGCCTGCATATACGCTGTTAGCACTCTTAGCATGGAGACCGCCGAGGCAACCTCCATCCATTACAGAACCAATAGCTGTAATTGAGGCATTGTTAACCCTGTCGGCGGGGTTAGCATGTGCTCACTTGATGACGATTGAGCGCGAAGAAATGTTTGATGGAATCCGCCGTTCTTACCCTGAAAGCACATGGCGAATTCCGCTGATGCGCACGATCACCGCGATGCTCTTCATCCTTGTTATCGCATTCATCAGTGCTGCTATTTTTCGCATCGCTTACGGTGTATATGATCTTCAGGAAGTGCTCATCCCCGCGTTCATTCCAGCTTTTTATCTTGGGAGCATCGCCTTACTGGTGAATAACATCAGCGGAAGTTACTGGGTTGCGGGCGGTATCGTCGCAGCTTATTGGTATGGGGATATGACATCCGTCGGACGTTATACGGGTGTTGTATATTTATTTAATCATTCACGACCCAACCCCAATATTGACCTACCCCTCAACCAATGGGTTTTGGTACTTGGAACATTCTTATGTATCGGCCTAAATATTGCCTATACGTATTGGCGGAGACAACGCGGTGGCTGACGATCACACGTTATATGAAGCGATTCAAGCTGGACACGTAGAATCGTTACAAGTGCTCATCACTCGACATCATCGTGCTTTGTTTGATTTTGTGTTTCGTCTCACCGATGACCGTGATTTAACCGATGACTTGGTTCAACAGACCTTCATTCGGCTCATTCAATATCGAGGGGCAGTACCAAACCAACTGCGCAGTTGGTTGTTCACGATTGCTCGCAATCTTGCTTATGATCATTTTAGGTCAGCTCAATTTCGTCACGAATCCCCTAGCTCATTTGAAGAAGAGGAAGTTTGGGAAGCAGATTCTAAAAGTGAATTCCCAGAACAACTGTATATTGTTGCCGACGAACGACAAACCATCATCAAGTTGTTACAAAATCTCCCTTTAGAACAACGCGAGGTTGTGATCTTACGCTTTTATCACGACCTTCCTTTACAAAGTATTGCCCATGTGACCAATGCCCCCTTAGGAACGGTTAAAAGTCGTCTGTTTCATGGTCTCCAAAAACTCAAACAACAATACTTAATACTGAGACACGCTGATGAACACACATAAACTTACTGATGGATTAGACCCACAACAACAAGCTGAGTTAGGCGATATAGATAGTTTGCAAAACTTGCTCGAACAGTATCATACGCCATCCATAGAGACGACTTCATTACTCGCAAGTTTAATAACACAGATGCCACCTGTGGTTATCATCCCCACACAACAACGCGGTTTACACTTTTGGTTCCGCCTAGCACAGTCACAAATCTCATTCATCAAGAATGGTATAGCGTGGTTAAGTGCCATTCTATTCATGCTAGGGATAGGGATTATCCTGAGCCGAGGAAGCGATATCGCTGCGATTTATACGCTTATATCGCCCATGATCGCCGTGAGCGTCACCGCAATTGTCTTTCGTTCGGATACACAAAGTCTACGAGAATTTGAACTTTTAAGCGCTGTTCAACCCTTGGAGCTTCTTTATTCCCGTTTGCTACTGATCTTAATTTACAACAGCACCCTTGCTATTTTCTTGATTGCTTTAGGCTGGGTTCAAGGAACAGAACTCATCCTATGGAGGCTCATCATTCTGTGGATCGGGCCGATGATCGGCCTTACAGGGATTGCGCTCTACAGTACCTTACGCTGGAATACGCTCGTCGGCATTTTTATCCCTATGATCTTGTGGGCAGGGTTCATCTCTTTACAGTGGCGTGAACAGATGTTCACCCAAACTGAAATCCCGTTTGATCGTTCGCTCGTTACAATGTTTAATTCTTCAAACAGCATCTTATTACTGGCAATCGGCATCTTAGTTACAGGGGTTGTTTTTCTTTGGAAAAGTCACACTTGGGTTGACCCCAGTGCGAAGGCAAGCTAATGCTCATCGTACGCGGTGTTCATAAGAAATTTAGAGAGATATCGGCACTGCAAAATATCAACTTAGAATTATCAACCGGCATCACAGCGCTTTTGGGGGCCAACGGTTCTGGAAAGTCTACCTTATTGCGCATATTAGCGACCTTGGACACTCCATCATCGGGTGATATTTTTTGGAGAAAATATCGCTATCCATCAAACATTGCATTAATGCGCGCGAATATCGGCTATCTGCCTCAAGAATTGCTTCTACCTTCACATTTAACGGCATACCAACTCTTAATATATCTCGGAAAAATGCGCCTGCTTTCCGAACAAGCAATCAAACACACGATTGAACAATTTCGCTTAAATCAAATTGCACACCATCCATTGGAGAAGCTTTCTAATGGGCAACTTCGTTTGATTGCACTGGCCCAAGCGATCCTCAGTCGCCCGCCGTTGATGTTCCTTGATGAACTCACTAATGGGCTTGATGCCATAGAGCGCGAACGTGTTTTTACTATCCTTGCGCAACATCATGCGACGATTCTATTCAGTACCCACCTGCCCCAAGAAGCTGAACGTTTTGCGCAGCGAGTGATTGTCCTCTATCAAGGGCAAGTTTTATATCATGGGTCTATTTCTGCCTTATGCAAACGTGCAGAAAATCAATGCTTTGAAATGACCCTGCCCAGTGCTGAAAGACAACAGTGGTTACAAAAATTCCACATAAGCCGTGCGACTGAAAATGCCGATGCAATTACCTTACGAATATTGAATTCAACGCGTCCACATCCAGAAGCAAAATCCGTTTCGCCTACCCTCGAAGACGCTTATTTGTTGCTCGTTTCAGCTCAATCTTAGCTCATTCTGAACGTCGCCAATTATTGTTTTTGACATCAAAAAGTATTGACAGAAAGACGCATTTATCGTATTATACCAAAAGGTTAATTAACTTATCGGTTAAGTAAATGGGTTCGGATTCATTAAGCACTGTATTTTCAGCATTGGCTGACCCCACACGGCGCGCCATACTGTCGCGTTTGTCGCAAGGAACGGCTAGTGTCAACGAGTTAGCAAAGCCATTTGAAATGTCTTTACCTGCGGTTTCTAAGCATCTTAAAGTATTGGAAAACGCGGGGCTTATTCAACGTGAAAAACAAGCCCAATGGCGCTTATGTCGCCTTGATGTACGCCCGCTCAAAGATGCCTCACTGTGGATTGAAAACTATCGGCAGTTTTGGGAGCAAAGTTTCGACCGTCTCGACGATTATTTACACGAACTGCAAGCGCAGGAGCGACAAGACGATGATGAATAACAATTCACTTTCTCATGAAGGGGTTGTTATAACGCGCTATTTTGATGCCCCACGCGACTTGGTATTCAAAGTGTGGACTGACCCCGAACACATTGCCCAATGGTGGGGACCACACGGTTTCAGTATTCCATTCTGCGAAATGGATGTGCGCGCTGGCGGAAAAATCCAAATCACCATGGCCGATGCAGACGGCAATTTATACCCCAATAAAGGATATTTTGTAGAAATAACCCCGCCAGAACGTTTGGTTTGTGTCTTAACAGCATTTGAGGATGAACACGGTATTACGGGCTTAGAAGTCCAGCAGACAGTCACCTTTACGGAGGAAAAGGGGAAAACAAAGCTCGTTTTACAGGTGTTGGTCTTGAAAGCTGTTCCCGAAGTCGCCCTGCCACTTTCAGGAATGGATGTGGGTTGGAATCAAAGTTTCAATAAATTGGAGAGGTATATCACAAAAATGACTACGCCCAAAAAAGGTAATTTCACGATTAGTGCGCCCGAAAATTCTCTTGAAGTGGTTATGACCCGTTTTTTTGATGCACCGATTGACCTCGTTTTTAATGCGTTCATCGACCCCGAAAAACTCAAACATTGGTGGGGGCCTGCCGAATTTACAACCGTCGTTGAAAAACTGGATGCTCAACGGGGTGGACAATGGCGGTTCATCCAAAAAGGTGGCGACGGCAGTGAGTTTGCCTTTCGCGGTGTCTTTCATGAAGTCAATGCACCCTACCGCATCGTGCAAACCTTTGAATTTGAGGGAATGGAAGGTCACATTCTTTTAGAAACTATTCAATTTGAAGACCGTGACGGCAAAACTTATATGGTCGATCAATCGGTATTTCAATCAGTTGCAGACCGTGATGGCATGTACGCAAGCGGTATGGAAGAAGGATCGGCTGTCGGCTTTGACCGTTTGGAAGACTACTTAAACAATCCCTAGTTTCATCGAAGCAGACTGTACAGGTTTTCGCAGAGTGTGCGCAGCACTCCCCTCGTTGATCTTCAGATGAACCCTGCTCTGCATCGGGTGCAGGGTCATCTCACTAAACTTGGAGCTTCAGTTATGAAAGTCAGTTTTGTGACCACCATTCGCAAAGACGATGTGAAAGATGCAACAGGGATTCAAGTCCCTTCAGATGTGATCGAACAATTGAACAGTGGCAAAAAACCAAAAGTGGTCATCAGCCTGAATGGGTACAGCTACCGCTCCACTGTGGCCGCCTATAGCGGGGTATTTTTGATTCCACTCGCCAAAGAACATCGCGAAGCGGCGAATGTTCAAGCGGGCGACACGCTGGAAATCACCTTAGCGCTGGATACAGAGCCGCGCGTTGTCGAAATCCCCGAAGATTTAGCGTCCGCGCTGGATGCGAAAGATGGCGCGAAAGAAGCCTTTGATCAGCTCAACTATTCCACGCGCAAAGAGCATGTGCGTAACATCACCGCTTCAAAGACCGATGAAACACGTCAGCGACGCATCGCCAAAGTAGTAGAGATGTTAGGCAGTCATTAAATCTTTTATTTCCTTCAACAGAAAGCATCTTTGTAATGACCCCAGAAGTGACCGAATACATTCAAGGCTTGCAAGATTGGCAGATCGAAATTGCCGAAAAATTACGCGCGCTCGTCTATCAAGCCATCCCAGACGCAACCGAACGGCTTCAATATAAAAAACCGCATTTCCTCAAAGGGAAAACCTACGCTGCGGTGATCACCCCCGCAAAAGAATATGTAAGTTTCACCCTCTTCAACGCAGCCTCATTACAAGTGCCGGAAGGGTTATTTGAAGATGGGCCAGCGGAACGCCGTACCATCAAAATTCGCAAAGGACATACGACAGACTATGCACTACTGGAACAACTGCTCAAAGACGCATCCTCGACCATAGCCTAGCCTCAACTCATTTGTACATTCAGTGAAGCGGCCTGTTTGAGAAATATAGATGCTCTCAAACAGGCCGCTTTTCTTCAAGCTCATTTTCATGTTTACATAGCCGCAAAATATAGAATTTTTGTTCTTAAATTCACAGAATCGTGCTATACTTTCATTAATGGGGACTGCATTCAAACTGAGGAGATTTTTATGTGCCGCAACATCAAGCCTTTATTTAATTTTGAACCTGCGGCTACTGAAGAAGATGTTCACGCCGCCGCGCTTCAATTTGTCCGCAAAATCAGCGGGTATAACAAACCCTCAAAGGCCAATGAAGAGGCGTTTCACAACGCGGTGGATGCCATTACCACCATCTCCGTGGCACTTCTTCGTTCCCTAGAAACCACCCAAGCCCCTAAAAACCGCGAAGAAGAAAATGCCAAAGCTCGTTTACGCTCTGCAAGACGATTTGCCAAATAAGCGAAGTGTGGTCACTCAAGGAGAATGTATGCGCAAGATCATTTTTATGATCCATGTCAGTTTGGATGGTTATATTGCAGGGCCAAACGGGGAAATGGATTGGATTAATTACAACGAAGAAATTGAAACCTATGCGCACAGCATGCACGCGCGTACCGATACCGCCATCTATGGACGGGTCACCTACGAGATGATGGCCGGTTATTGGCCTAACGTTTTCAACGATCCTAACGCCACAGAAGGCGATATGCGCCATGCCAAATGGGTGCATGATGCTCGAAAAATTGTAGTTTCTAACACCCTTGATGAAGTGAGCTGGCACAATACCTCACTCATCAAAGGCGATTTTGTCGATGCAGTCACCAAATTGAAACAGGAAACGGGCAAAGATATGTGGCTTCTAGGAAGCCCTACCCTTGCGCAAGCGTGCTTAAAGCATCACCTGATTGATGAATATCGCCTCAATATCAACCCGGTGATTTTGGGGGATGGCAAAAAATTATTTGGCCCTGATCCGTACAAATTCCAATTAGCAGACAGCAAGATTTTTTCAGGCGGGGTTGTGGGGCTTACCTACGTCCCTGCGGTATCGTAACTGTTTTGTAAACATAAGGCACTGGGGTGACCAGCGCCTTATGTCCTCTCACCATCTCGCTTATAACGCGCTTTTGAGGCGCTCATCATAGTGTTTCACTAAGCGTTTTGGAGCGCGTCGCCTCCAAGCTGACTCAATCAAATATTGCAAATCTTCGTCTGGAATCTTTGCCAATCTTACAATCACATAATGGCTGTTTAAATAATGATCGGTAATATAATAAATATCTGGTTGAGTTTCTAATAAAATTTCGCGTTCAAAGTCCGGCAAAGAGATCGATAATTCCCCCTCATTACGCAGACCCGCTAAATAGGTTTTCCCAACACGGATTGCGGGCGAACCATAGGCTGTGCTTTCCAAAACTTCAGGGTATTGAAGCGCAATTTTCAGAACCCGACTCCAAAGTGATGTATTGTCATAAGTTGTATCAATTTGCATAAATCACCCTCCTATCCTCACCTAAGATTATAACATCTGTTCTATATCTTCGAGCAAGGCATTTGATATAAAATAAATTTTTCTCATCACTGATTTATTTTTTTGCGAAATCTGAGTTTTGTTAGTACAATGTTTTAAAATAGTTATAATTCTGATTGGATGTATGGGGATGGTTACAACCTTTGTACATGAACAAACACAGATTCTTGTTGTAGAAGATGATATAGAGGTTGCAGAACTCGTTTGTGAACAACTTGAGGCGGCAGGCTTTCCGACATTTTGGGCACAACGAGGCGAAGACGCCATATCCATTCTGGAAAATCAACGGGCGGGCCTCGTCCTTTTAGACCTTTCATTACCTGATGTCGATGGTTTTGATTTGTTATATAAAGTTCGTGCCCAGTCGCCCATTCCGATCATTGTCATCAGCGGGTATTCACAAAACACGGACAAAGTACGCGCATTTGAAGCGGGCGCGGATGATTTCATCAGCAAGCCCTACGCTTCCAGCATTTTGATCGCGCGGATCAAAGCGCTCATCCGCCGTGTGGGGATTCCGACGAATGTAGAAACGCGTTTGAGCGTCGGCCCAATTGAAATTGATATCACCCGCCGACAAACCTTTCTACGCGGGAAGAAACTCCATCTCACCCCAACTGAATACAGCATCCTCGTCACCTTGATGCGAAATACAGGGCAAGTTGTGTCTCATAATGAACTCATGCAAAATGTATGGGGCGACCAATATGGGGCAGATTTTTCCGTCTTGCGTGTGAACATCTCGCGGTTACGCACCAAACTAGGGGATAGTTCACGCCAACCCCGTCTCATTCTCACCATTCCCGGGGGCGGTTATACCCTCACTACTGGACGTTAACACTACGAATTTCATATTACGCTAGACCGATTTGTACCGCTGTGATACGCTTGATTCCTATTTATTCAATGGATTGAGTTGAGTTTTTTATGCGGTTTCGCTTATTTCTCATCACTATCGGCGCTGTCATCGTTGCCTTGGTCTTCACCCTGCCCACTTGGGAACCCACCCTGCGCGGAGCAACGACTGGAAATATTGCCTTTGAAGTGTTTCCGGGTTTAGCCACGCGGTACCAGCAAGATTTCAGCCTTTTGCTTCAAGAACAACAAGATGCGTACTTTAACTTAGCAGTCACTGATACAGGCATGGCGATCGCCGCGATTGAGGGGTATCTTGCCCCGCCTGTCGCTGCTCCCGATGAAAGTCTGCTCTTTGAAATCCCCTCTAGTGCCGTGATCGCGGCTACAGGGAACTTCTCCACCTTAAGCCCCATCGCCCGTGCCGCCGGCTCCGTCACCATCTATCAAGATGTGGACAATAGTAAAACGGTGCGCTTTGAAGATTTTGATGTCGCCAACGGGCCAAATCTCCGTGTGATTTTATCTGCCAGTGCGAACCCGACCACCGCCGATGAAATGCGTCTTAACGGCATTGAGGTTGATCTGGGTGCGCTCATTGGGACGTACGGAAACCAGAACTATTCCATTGCCCCAGAAATCGACCTGCGAAATTATCGTAGCATCGTGATTTATAGCGCATCTATCGACATGATTTATACTGTTGCACCGTTGCGCATACTTGTATAGGAATTATCCATCCATGTCTATTAGAGAAACCGCCGTTTACAGTGTTGACCGTAATCACACCCCATTACGGCTGACAATCCTCATCTCATTTTTCGTCTTTGCTTTTATCGTCTATCTCGTCACAAGTTTAGTCGTCTCATCCAGTGGGTTAAACTTGGTGGCAATTTTGGCGGCCTTTGTGGGGGGATATCTGTTTTCTTCCCTGTTGGAACGGTTTTTACAGAACCGCTGGCAAAGTGGGCGTCGTGTTGAAATCACCCCTGAAAAAGTGGCGCTCGTCAAAAAGTCGAACGTCGAAATAGAAGTACCCACTGAAGGCGAAGTCGGTACGGCGCTGTTTTGGACCTTCGTCATTAAACGACGCTCTCATGTCCCTAAAGGCTGGTCACTTTTAGCCATCGCTTTACAACCTGCCCACCAAGATCGTTATCTCACAATTTACAGTCTAATTTCCCCAAAAGACTTAAAAACATTCCCAAACCGCGACTTGTTTAAAGAAGTAATAGGCAATAAAGAGGCTCAAAAACAAGATCAACAAGAATCTTTACGTGGTGACCTGCGCATGGCGGGGGAACAGCGCCGTCTGCGTCAAGCAGAAAATGATCGTTGGATAAATGGGGCGGAAATGAACCTTGAAGACTTCACACAGTATGTTGAACAGATCAAAACTTTATTCCCTGAATGGTTACCCTTGCAGTAAAAGCCTATGAACCGATTTCTGAAATTTACCGTTTGTATAAGCCTACTTGGGGTGCTGTTGAGCACGTCGCAGTTGTTCGCGCAAAACACCCCTTTAGCCCTGTATCAAACCGTTGTCGGAACCCTTGAAGCGGGCACAAGCCAACAATATTTTTTTGCAGGTCAAAGTGGGCAAGTCATCAGCCTAGAAGTCCATGCCACAGGCGAACTTGATCCGCTTCTGAGCTTGGTCGATGGCAGTGGCTTAGAACTGATCCATAACGACGATTATGCCTATCCCCTCTCGAGCGATTCGCTGATTGAGGCGATCACCCTTCCCCGAACCGATACCTATACCATCACCGTCAGCGGGTATGGTGACAGCGCGGGCGGGTACGAACTCACACTCAGCGCGGGATACAGCACCTTAACCACAACCGAAAGTTTCACAGTGAATCACGGTTGGGAAGGCGCTGACGGCACGATTGAAGTTGCCGACGGCCAACTGGTAGCGCATATTGAAGGCGCGAACAGGAACCTACTCATCACCCCACCGGATGAGAGTGAGGTGATTTCGATTGGGTTATCTCGCGTTGAGATCACGGTTTTAGATGGGGATGATGCGTGGATGGTGGGGTTCATGCTCCACAAAAACGGCGACAATTATTACCTAATCCAGATTCGGCATGATGGGTTATGGCGCTTCTCCAAGATTGAGGACAACCAACCAACGGTACTTCGAGATTGGATTTCGCACCCGAACATTGTAGCGGGGCAAACTACGTTCACCCTCTCCGCGCTGACACGCAATCACGGCTTCCACTTTTTCTATAATGATGGGTTTATCGGCGCGAGTAGTGATACCACATGGACAGAAGGCGTTGTTGGGCTTCATGTTGCGTCCACCAACCGACAAAACACGTCGATTGATGTCGCCTTTGATAACCTGCTCACCACTACGCCAACCCTGTTCAGCGGTGAACCCATCCTGCCTGAAGCTATTCAAATCCGTGATGCTAATTTCATCACGCTCGAACTTCAACGACGGCATTTAGTCGATGCAACTGGGGTTCAACTGCTCACCGTTCCTAGCAGTACCCTCGAATATTCACGGGCGGGTATCAACCGCTTGATGTTAGGCGGTGGGCAAACCTACGCCAACTTTGCGCTTGGCGCCACCGTGACCTTAGAAGCAGGGCTGAGAGGCGTGACGGGCTGTGGATTAATTTCGCGGTATATCGATGAGCAAAATTATATCCTTGCGTATGTTGACCAAACGGGAAGTCACGGTGTTTCGGTGCGTCATGGCGAGGTGTTTGAAGAAGGGATTTTTGTTGAACTATCCGTGTCGCCCATGCAAGCGACGCATAACATGGTGCTGATTGGCATTGGTTCAACATTATATTATTACCTCGATGGCATCCTCGCAGGACAGCTCGACGTTCCAGAACAACGTGGACAAGTCGGAACGGCAGTCGTCAACTATGAGAGCATTAGCACCACATGCACCGTCAGCAATTTATGGGTCTGGGCATGGGGTGAATAGAACCTCATCAGACATTATCCCCTTAACGTAGCAACAAAAAAGTGCAGAGGGTTTCTCTGCACTTTTTTTATTCTCAAATAACGCGGGCATTCGACTCGATCTTATGAAGACGCACTCAGGTTCACCAGCGCATCAAGCGCGTATAAAGACGATAGCTTCTCTAAGCAGACAATATCCTTTAGTGTGTATCTTTTGAGAAGTTTTTTGAAAAATAATTTTGTTAAGGTAATGTTATGTATGTCATTGCTACACATGCTGACAAGTTAGAAATAGGAAAATTAAAATGTTTCATATAAAACGTATTTATCTTGGAATACTCTGGATTTTCGCTTGTTTAGTCCTTCTGTTGAGCGGTGTGAATCTGCCTGCTTACGCGCAAGATACCGTTATTTTAATTGATCCTGCCCTCTATTATGGAGGCAGTTCCGGCTCACCTATGACGCCTACCAATCAACGAACAGATAACCCCGCAGGAACCTGCGCATGGAGATGGAACGGGACGACAGTTGGAGGCGCGTCCGCAAAGGCACAAATTGCCATCACACCTACATTGTTAGGGTTTGCGCCGAATGCGTTAAGAATCGAACATATTGAAAGTATCAGCTATCACACCTACAAAGCCACTGCTGCGACCGCAAGCGCAGACTTTTATATCAACCTTTACTATAGCTTAAGCGGGCATGGAAGCAGTGGTATCGGACGAATTGACTTTGAAAATCTTTATGCGTATAACCTCAATGGGCCGGGTGGACAATGGAATAGATGGTCAACAGATGTGGGGACAAACCAACTCACCTTCCATGATTATGTCACTGCTGGCACGCATATAGGCTTTTACGGTGGCCCAACACTCCCCCAGCTTACGAGTGGGCCTATAACATGGACAAACCCTCCTAGCGGAAGCACACAAACATACGATTATCGCGCGGGGGTTGTGCAAGTATTCCTATTTGATACCGCCAGTAGCTCAACAGGGTTATGGTCAACCTTCTATAATGATGCATTAGGCGGCGCGGATTCTGGTTATATCGACTTGATCGAGTTCAGATTTTCAGCGGCGGCAGGTGGGCCAACACACGTCATGGTTGATTTGGAATGCAATTATCCCCCAACCCCCACGCCGACGAATACATCTACACCGATCTCAACGATTGTTCCTACGGTAACGCCACCCCCTTCAGCGAGCAGTACACCCGTTGTTGTTGTTCCAGAAGTTGCCCCTTGCTCTTTAGTGGGTGGCTCAACAAGCAGTATTGTCCGTGCAGAGGCGGCCGCGCCGGGCGTACACTGCCGAATCATTAACGAAAATGGCGCCTATGTACAACATTCCGCCGAAGTAGGTGATATCAATTTGATTAATCTTGGCGTGCGTCAGGCTGTGGATATCTTCCGCTTTGATGCCAACGGCGTACAATTAACCTCGCTCAATGCGCCAACATGGGTTTGTTTACAAGGCTTAGGAAACTTCTACTTCCGTGACGCAAACGGACAACCCCGCACAACCACCCTTCTGCCAAGCACCGTGCAAAATGGCTTCACCTGTGCAACAATCCCGAATGCGGGGACGGTTGTACTGACCGGTTAAACTGCGTTAACGATCTTTGGAGGGCTTATGTCAACACAGGCATAAGCCTTTTTATTTATTACGGTGAGGGATGAGCGTATCCCCTTCATGATTGGTTTGCATGGGGTGAATAGAACCTCATCAGGCATTATCCCGTTAACGTAGCAACAAAAAAGTGCAGAGAAACCCTCTGCACTTTTTTTATACTTACTTGATGGAGCTATTCGACCTAGCCACCCATCACAGAACGCAGTTGGCTACAAGCGGCGCAAGAACCATCGGGACGGTAGATTGCGTACCCACCCATCGGGTCGGTTGCTGTGTAGAAGGGGAAGTCCACGTTCCAAATAATCATCAAACGTACACGGCCACTTTGGGCTGCTGCTGAAGCGGCACCTGCTAACCAGCTAGCGTGTTCGGCGAGGCTGGTATCTGCTGCCCAACCAAAGCTGGCAGGGAGAGGTGAGGCGAAACCTTCAGGTGACAGGTACCCTAATTCGGTGAAGCAAACGGGCTTCCCACCGAAGGGATTGTAACCACGCGCTAACATCGAGCTAAAGTAATAGGTTGGGTAGCTACCACGAGGATCAGCACTATTTTGGGTTGGGGAAATGATGCCTTCGTTGTAGTGCAAACCGACACAGTCGAGGTAGCTTGCCGCGCCTGCTTGTGCCATTTGTTGCATGAACACATCGTCATTGCAACCGCCGGAACCACAGCCTGCCGCGCCGAAGAACCCCGTAGGCGCAGGCGCACCGCTGATCACAAGGGTGCTGGAATTGGCGCCCTTGATGGCATTGAATGATGCCGCGAGCAGTTGAGTATACGTACCGCCATTGATGGAACCCGCAGGCCATTCACGATCAATGTTGGGTTCGTTCCAAATTTCAATCGCGTCTGCGCCTAAACTAGCCGCACCCGCCACAAATTGAGCGTAGCTTGCGATATAAGCATTGTAGTCACCCATTTGAGAGGGTTCACCCACAACACCTAACAAAATCTTGAAACCGTTGGCATGAGCGGCATTAATTGCGCCCGCAACGATGGCGGGGTCTGCGCCAAGGCTGTAACGAATTTGAGTTTTTGCCCAGCTCATCCCTGCACTGCGCATGATTGCCACCGTGTTGGCGTTCATTTCGAGGTAGTGCCCACCAAGTTCGAAGGCACCGGTTGCACCACTGCCAGCGACAGGCGCAGGTAAGTTTCCTGTTTCTGCGGCGGGGGCAGCTGTGCTTGCGGTTGAACCCGTGGTGTCGTCGGTGATTTGATCACATGCGGTGATGAGGGTGGTATCGAAGCTGGCACGGCCTTCATAACGACGACCGAACAAGTCAGTGATTAAGAAGCGCCATCCAAAATACAGTGCGCGCGCTTCAGCAGGGTTTTCAAAAGTAACACAGCTATCAATCCCGTTACGGAATTCGACTTGTTCGAAGTCCCAACGTTGGACGATATTTAAATCAACGCTAAATTTTTCTTCAAGTGCATCACGTGTAGCAGCATACGCTAACCACAAACGATCTGTTGGAGTAGCAGTTGGGCCTGCTTGCGCTTCCACAGTTGTCGGCGAGCCGATGAATGCAAATGCGCCAATAAAAACCATCAGCGCGGCAGTACACCAAACAGGTAACCAGCGGTGTTTGTTCTGCATAACTGTACAACCTCTTAACATATTGTCTGATCAAATGTTACCGAATCCACCATTTAGTGAATAGGCAATCGCAGTAGTTTACGAAATTGAGGGCAGTTTTTCCAGCATTTGGATTTCAGAAACGATTTTTTAATGAAAATCGTAGGTAAGGCGTTGGGCAAATTACGCTCAATATGTGCTAGCAAGCGCACCAAAACTTGAATGAAGCGCATTTTACCTCACGGTAAACTCATTTTTACCTTATATAAACTCTGACTTCACCATAAAAACAAGTTCATTTCGTACATCATTCAAGTTGCGACTTAACAAATGGTGTGGAAGCATCATAAGCGTTTCAAGTATCGTAAAACACGTTCCAGAAAATCATTTTTATCTTCCTGTGAAAGGATATTTACGTGAAACGCACATGGATCACCCTCTTGGGCATGGGCTTTGTCCTGTCTAATTTAAGTTTGGTTGGGGCACAAGAGAGCCTCGATTTAAGCGGGATCAAAACCTACTTGGAAGCGAATGTAGCGCAGTTACAAGCGGAAACAACGCGCCTTGAAACCGTCGCGCAAGAATATTATGCCCTTGCGGAAAATGCAGGCTTTGATTATGCCCTCGTGTGGGCAAATGACCGTGCCGCCGCCGCAAGCGCAGTTCTCAATGCGCGGGATGCTTGGCTCGTCTTCAGCCCGCTCTATGAGCAAGTTGAGGGGATCGTTGCGGGTGTGCCAGCGCTGGCCGATTATGATGTGGTCTTAGATGCGGGTGCATCTGGCGAAGATGACCCCGAAGAAGGCGTCACCTTCGACCTCACCCTGCGCGATGGACGTGTTTTGGAACGTCCGGGCAATCTATTTGGGGTGTTAGAAAGCACTTTATGGGGCACTGAAGAAGCCTACAGCGCTGGCGTTGCCGCCGACCTGAACTTGAACAGTAGCCTTGATTTTGGTGATGTTCTGCCGGATGCCAATGTTCTGCTTGCCGCCGCTGAAACCACTCGTCAATATGTTGATGATTTAGTCGCTTCTTCGACAGCATGGGAACCCACCACCGAAGATGCCTTCACGGCATTGGTGGTCATGGTGCCAACCATGAGCGAATACTTCGCTTCATGGCGCGATTCGCGTTTTGTCTCTGGTGAGGCAAGCACCCAACGTGATTTTGTCGTCATTTCGCGTTTGGCCGATATTGGTGACATCCTCGGCGGGTTGCAGATTGTCTATGACAACGTTGCCCCGCTCATCGAAAGTGCTGATGCCGCCCAAAATGAACAGATCGCAACGGGCTTGACCAATCTCCAAGCCTACGTCAACGACATTTACACACAAGAATTGGATGGGCGTATCTTCACCGCCGAAGAAGCAGATATTTTCGGTACAGAAGCACAAACCCGCGCTCAAAATATCGCAGGGCAAATCACGCAAGTGGCGGCCTTGTTGAACATCACTTTACCCGAAGAATAGTCGCTCATTGATCGGCGATAAGCAGAGGTAGTTATGAAGGGACAATTTCGTTGTCCCTTCTTTTTGTTCATAGAAATGAGGATTCCCACATGCGACATCATCAAAATCGGTTCATCGCATGTTTTTTCAGTTGTATCTTACTCATCTTGAGCGTAAATGGGGTGACTGCTCAGACGGATATCACGCCACCGCTGGCGGCTGAACAGATTCGCCAATCGCTGTTTAACACCCAAATTGCGCTGATGGGCGATCATGCCACTGAAGCGCAGATGGCATTTGATGAAACGGTACAGCTTTATCAGGCGGTACTGTCACCCAGTTTTGAAATCTATGCACCCACGCTTGCGCAGAACATCCAAATTCATTTTGATGCGGCTCAAACGGCGATTGATGAGAGGGATACCATCCGCTTTGTCAGCTTGCGCAGTTTGATCTATACAGGGCTTTTAGAAGGTGCGATGGATGTGGTTGAGGCTTCACTCACCAACAACGATACTGTCACAGCGTCCTTGTGGCTTCCGCTGCGTGAATTCCGTCCGTCAACACGATTCATCCGCCCACCCGTTGATGCCACGCTGGCAGTACAAGCACTCTCACGAGGTATTCTGACAGAAAGCGCGGCGGTCGAAGCAGTCAACCGTGATCTGCTCGATACCTATCAAGCCCAACTCATGCTCACCCTACAAGCGGCCGATGAAGCGAGTCGGAATCAATTCGCTTTGCGTTTAGCGGAAGAAACAGCCTTAGCGCGTGGGTATTTTAATATTTTTGCTGATGTTTATGCCGAACAACGCGGTGAAGATGCGCTTCACACGCTCGAAGACACGTTTGATGCGCTCATTAACACCGCCATCACAAGCGACTTTGAAGAATATGCCCAAACCCGCGCGCAAATCAGTGACAGGATGATGGGGTTTGCGGCCGTTCCGCTGTCTGAAAACGATCTCGCCCGTCGCGCTGGTCAGTTCACACGCTATCTAACGCTCGTGCCCATTGAATATGCGCGGGGGGTACGCGGGGGTGTCGTTACCAATGACATCGAAATTCAAGAAGCGTTAACGTTCCAAGCGGGGGCAGCAACAGCTTTTGCCGAGCTTCAGCCCGCCTTGCGCGTTGACCATGCCGATACGGTAGATCAGATTGATGCTCTGCTGGCACAGATATTAGAGCAAATCCGAACGGTTGCGGAACCTAGTGCGCTCCAAGCCAATGCCGATGAAGCATTGAGCCTTGCGCGAAGCATCATCCCTGAATCATGGCTGGCGAGCAGTGCCGAATCTGACTTGGATGTCATCCGCTCTGTCCTCGATCAGATCACGGTCGCCGCCCAACAAGGAGACTACCGCGCGGCAGAATCTTCTCGTTTAGAAGCATATGCTATGCTCGAACTGGGCATTGAACAGCGTCTGAACGCGTTTGCGCCGGAAATGTCCGCGCATATCGAAAGTTTATTTTGGCAAGGCACCGCCGAACAACAAGGCCTCGCGGCCCTCATCGCCAACCAAGCGTCTACCACTGAACTGCGTTCCACTCTGACGGCGCTCAACACCGCGCTCGATGAAGCGACCTTACTGCTCAGCGCAGGGCAAGCCGCCCCTGCAGTCGTTGTCGGGAATGCGGCGATCATCGTGTTTCGCGAAGGTCTAGAAGCGGTACTGATCTTGTCGTCATTATTGGCAAGTTTGCGCACCGTCGATCAAAAACAATACCGTCGCCCCTTAGCCATTGGCGCATTGGTCGCGCTCGGCGCAACCGCTGTAACGTGGATTGTTGCCACACAAATTTTGAATGTCTTACTACCCCTCGGCGAAACACTCGAAGCGATTGTGTCCATCATCGCAATCGGCGTGTTGATCCTTGTGACCAATTGGTTCTTTCACAAAACCTATTGGGTGGACTGGATGGCGAACTTTCACACGCGCAAACGTCAATTGATTAAAGGCGTCGCGGCAGTGACCATCAGCCAATCTTTCGGGTTAGTCTTGTTGGGGTTCACCAGCATTTACCGCGAAGGCTTTGAAACGGTCTTATTCCTTCAGTCGTTGGTTTTGGAAGCAGGGACCAGCATCGTTCTGCAAGGAGTGTTACTCGGTTCGATTGCAACCGTGATTGTAGGGGTCATCACCTTCTCTCTACAAGTGCGCCTGCCCTACAAGAAGATGTTGATCGTCACTGGCGTGATGATCGGCGCGGTTTTGCTGACAATGGTGGGGCACACTGTCCATGTGATGCAAGCCATCGGTTGGATGCCAATCACGCCGATTCAAGGGGTCTATTTCCCGTTCTGGATGGGTCAATGGTTCGGGTTGTTCGCAACATGGCAAGGCATCATTTTGCAGATTGCCGCCGCTACGTTTGTGATTGGCAGTTATTTCCTCGCCGAACGGCAAAAAACCAAACACCGAGAAGATGCCACAGCCAAACACACTACCCCTGCGGAAGTTGGTGGCGATTAAGCCCTCTCTGCACACACAAAAAGACCCAACAAGAAGATTTGTTGGGTCTTAAGAAAAGTTCACTTTTTAAGTTCAGGCGTGTTTTACGCGCCACCGACTACCCGTTCAATTTCCGAACGTAAATTGCTCAGTTTTGCGGAAGATGCTTCATCCCCGCGCGTGCTCAACAATTCAGTGATGCGATCCACCAAATCTAACAGGGATGCGCCATACGGCCCTGCTTGAGCTTGGATCAACGCGTGCGCATCGGCTTCGGTTTCTGCCCCTAACAACTCATTGATGAGTTGCAAAGCGGGGTCCATGTTGGCGCGCAAAACGGTCACAACCCGTTCGTATAAATCCTTGAGCTTGGCCGAGGCTTGGATGTTCCCCTGCCGTTCAGACTCTTGGATATTGGCGGTCAAGACCGTCATAAACGTGTCATCAAACGCATTGAGGTTTTCGCGGATGAGCGCGTCAGGGTCAGGACTGCTAGCTAAAATTTGCAACAGTTGAACCGCTTCTTGAACGGCCATTTGTGATTGTTGATCGACCATCGCGGTGAGGTTCATCAATTTTTCGCGCAACGCTTCCAGTTTGGCGCGTTCGCCTTCAGTCGCATTGTTGATCTGTTCTGTCAGCTCTTGGAAAAACTCATAATCATATGCGGGACGGGCTAACCCGACCAAGGCTTGCAAGCGGTGATCATCTTCTGCATATTTGACGGCGAGCTTGTGAAAATCTTCGCGGGTGGCTTCAGCGCCCAAAGCGTTGATTTCATCCGCCATCGCAGCAACGGTTTCTTGTTGTACGCGGTTTTGCTCAACTAGTGTTTTGCCGTAGGAAGAATAGGCGATCAAATATTGTTGTAAGCCGAGCAAATGCTCAACCAATTCAGACTGTCCTTCTTGCGCCATACGCTGTGCCATGACCGTCAGCGTTTGCATGAACTGCGCGTCAATTTGCGCGTCATTTTGTTGGATGAACCCTTCCAATTGTTCTTCAGGGGTAGCCAACAACCCTTCAATCAACTTCACACGTGAACGTTGTTGTTCCATCATTTCGGGGGTGATGCCGTCTGCCTGCAACACCATTTCGATCAAGCCTTGTAAGGTCAGCGCTTGTTTCGGGTTGAAGAAATACCCCTTCATCGATTCTTTAGGGAGTGAGGCGGTGAGTTCGCGCATCAAGTCACCAACGGCTTTTTCTTGTTGATCTTTACGCAAATTCAGTTCCATCGGCAAGAAGGTGATCAACAATTCTTTGTTTGCATCGTGGTATAGAATCGGCGCGGCCATATTCACGGGCGTGCCACAATTCGGACAGCGCGCATTGTTCACTTGCCCAGAGAGCAAGCGCATTTTTGATTCGGGGTCAGTTGCAGGGTCAATAATGGTGTCTACAATCGCGGTGAAAGGTTGTCCACATTGTGGGCATTGAATACGTGTCTGTTGAGCCATATACACTCCAAGTTAGTTGATGAATGGCCACTCTCGTGGCGGCTAGAAATTCTGCGAAGGCAGATAAGATCAGGCAAATAGATGCTTTAGCTTAATTCAAAGGTAATGTAAACGTGAAGGTTGAACCTTTGCCGGGCTTACTTTCTACGGTCAATCTTCCATAATGCGCATCAATGATCGCTTTCGCAAGGTATAACCCTAACCCTGTGCCTTGTGTACGGCGGCTTAACGCGCCATCAACACGGTAAAAACGGGTGAAGATATGTTCTTGGTCAGCTTCGCTGATGCCTACCCCTTCATCACGCACGGAAACACTCACGGTATTTTTTTCGACTTTGCCACTCACGTCAATTTTACCGCCATCGGGCGAATATTTAAGGGCGTTGCCAATTAAATTATCAATGACCTGTCGTAAACGGGTGCTATCCCCCGGGATAGAGGGAAATTGTTTTGGAAAGCGCAGACCGATTTTATGTTTTGGGCTTTGGGTTGAAAAACGTTCTGCAGAACGCGCGGTCAGTTCATCTAAATGAACTTCACCGACGTTCAACACCATCGATTGTTCGGCTTGTAATTTGCTTGCAGTCAGCAAGTTTTCGATCAAGCTGGTCAGACGGTCGGCCTCTTCTTCGATCACCGTGGAATATTCGCGAACGGTGTCGGCATCCCACTCAACATCATCACGGCGCAAGGTCGCGGCGTAGCCTTTGATCAAGGCGACGGGGGTTTTTAATTCGTGTGAAATCGTCGAGATAAAAACATTCTGCATCTCTTGAGCTTGGCGGAAATTGGTAATGTCGCGCATGTTGGCAATGATATTGACCAATTCACCCGAGGCATTATAAAGCGGGGAATAGCGAATCCCCACGCTTAGGCTTAAGCCGTCGCGACGGAAAATATCCCCTTCAACGTAGATTGATTCCTCGCGGTCTTGGCCTTTGTTATTCAGCCATGCCTCATCAATGGAACTACGCAGGTCACCTTTATCGACCCGTTTCCATTGAATCACTTCATCAATGGATAAACCTACCGCTTCCTTAGCAGTCCACGCCGTCATGCGTTCTACGGCACGGTTTAAGCTCACCAAGTGCAAATTGGCATCCAGCGTCATCACGCCATCGCCACTGTATTGAAGGATTGCACCCAACTGACGGCGTTCGTATTCGATACGTTCGTATAACTGGGCGTTATGAACAGCGATTGATGCTTGGTCGGCAAAACTTTGCAGAACCTGAACATCATCTGGCGTGGCTTTTCCCGCGAAGGTGCGAAAGACGATTAATAAACCGCGCGGTTCACCGCCAAAGACCAACGGCAAAGCAAAAGACTGAACCAGTTTTTCATCCAGTAACTGACCCATCTCGCGCAGTTTTATATCCAACGTTTCATAATCGCGGGCTTCGCTGGCAGCGGTGATGAGGTCGCGCAGTTTTTCATGCAAAGAAGGGACAATCGTCGCGTCAATGCCCAGCGTCGCTCGAATACGATAGAAGCCCTGTGTGTCGCGTAATGCGATCAAACCCACTTTGCCTGCCAGCATCGCGGTTGAAGCATTGAGCACACGACGCAAGACCTCACTCAACTCTAACTGAGCTGTGATGGCGCGCGTAATTTCAAGGAGGAAGTCGCGTTGTCTAACGCGAAAATCAATTAAACTTAGCATAATGTCTGTAGTATACCGCTTCGATGTTAGAAATTCGTTGGTTTGGCTGTTAGAATAGATGTTCAATCTTTTCGCCCATATTAATCGAGTATCATGCTCAATTCACAAACTTCATGACTGAAAATCTCACGCCATTGCGTCAGCAGTATTTAGATATTAAAAAACAATATCCGGACTGTATCCTTTTTTTTCGATTAGGTGACTTTTACGAAACCTTTGATCAAGATGCTGAAACGGCGGCTCGTGAGCTGGATTTGGTCTTAACCAGTCGTCCGGTCAGCAAAAATAAACGGGTGCCGATGGCGGGTGTCCCGCATCATGCCGCTGAAAATTATATCGCCCGTTTGATCGAGCGGGGTTACCATGTAGCAGTATGCGAACAAGTCACCCAGCCGAACGGTAAAGGAATTGTCGAACGCGAAGTGACGCGCGTCATCACGCCGGGCACAATCACCGAACCCGAACTGCTCAACGAACGGCGCGCCAACTATATCATGGCGATCTTCCCTGTGGGCGACCTGAACCAACGCCGTTGGGAAAGTGCGGGGGTGGTGTATGCCGAAATTACTACCGGGGAATTTTCGCTCACACAGCTTGAGGGTGAAAATGCGCCCGTTCTCGTCTTGGAAGAATTAGCGCGTTTGAACCCGCGCGAAGTGTTACTGCCCGAATCATGGGCAGAAGCTGGGGTATCCCTACCGAATGGAACCCATCTCACCCCCTATCAAGATTGGCATTTTGAGTTCAAACATGCTGAAACCGCGCTCAAACAGCACTTCAACGTCATGACGTTGGATAGTTTCGGCGTGAAAGACCTGCCCGCAGGGATTTGTGCGGCGGGCGCGTTGATGCAGTATTTACAAGACACCCAACGTTCCAGCCTCAACCAAATGGTGACCATTCGCCCGTACAGCACCTCCGCTTTTATGGTGTTGGATCAATTCACACGGCGCAACCTCGAACTGACCGAAACCATTCGCGGACGCAGCGGCAAAGGCAGTTTGCTCAACGTATTAGACCGCACCACCACCGCAATGGGCGCACGTCTGTTACGGACGTGGATCAGCCAACCCTTACTGGAACTGAACCGCTTAAATGCCCGTTTAGACGCTGTGGAAGCCCTCGCCCAACAAGAGATTCTGCGTTCTGAACTGCGCGATTTATTACGCGGTGTCAGCGACCTTGAACGGTTGACCAATCGCCTGCTCATTGGCAAAGCCGGCCCGCGTGACCTACTCGCGTTGAAACAAAGTCTGGGGATTATTCCGCAGGTTCGCGACACGCTCAAAGACATCGCGCCCCTTGGTTCCATCTATGACAAGCTGAACCCGTGTGAGCCTGTCTATGATGAAGTTGACCGCGCGATCACCGAAGATGCCCCCGCTACGTTGAACACCTATGGCATTTTTCGTCAGGGGTATTCAGAAGAACTGGATCATATTTACCACGCCAGCCGTGATGCGCGCGAATGGATTGCCAATTTAGAGCCGTTGGAACGTGAAAGAACGGGCATCAGCACACTCAAAGTTGGGTTTAATAAAGTCTTTGGTTATTACATCGAAGTGAGCCATGCCAACACGAAGAAAATACCGGACGATTACATCCGCAAGCAGACGTTAGTCAATGCCGAACGATACATCACGCCTGAACTTAAAGAATACGAGACGCTCGTCCTCAATGCCGAAGAACAAATCTTAGAGGTTGAACGGCGCTTATTCGAGAACTTGTGTCTCACCCTCAGCGAGCATGCCAACGGGCTTTTACAAACAGCGCGGATGATCGCCCATTTGGATGCGTTTGTCTCATTGGCAGATGCCGCTGTGCGCGAAAATTACGTCCGCCCTACCCTCACCGAAGATGATCTGCTCATCATCCAAGATGGACGGCATCCCGTTGTGGAAAACAGCCTCGAAAGTGGATTGCGCTATGTGCCCAACGACACGCACTTTGATTCGATGTCGCGTATCCACTTAATCACAGGGCCGAACATGGCGGGGAAATCCACGTATATTCGGCAGGTGGCGATCATCACACTCATGGCGCAGATCGGCAGTTTTGTCCCCGCGACATCCGCGACGATTGGCGTGGTGGATCGTATCTTTGCCCGCATCGGCGCGCAAGATGAAATCCACGCAGGCTACAGCACCTTCATGGTCGAGATGATCGAAACCGCGCGTCTACTGTCTGGAAGCACACGACGCAGTTTACTCATCTTGGATGAAGTGGGACGCGGCACCTCAACCTATGACGGCTTAGCGATTGCGCGGGCAGTGGTAGAGTTCATCCACAACAACCCACGCTTAAACTGCCGAACATTATTCGCAACTCATTATCACGAATTGACCGAACTTCCGAATATCTTGCCCCGCAGCCGTAATTTTAATGTGGCGGTGAGCGAACAAAACGACGAGATCGTATTTTTGCATCGTGTGGTGCCAGGGGGTGCAGATCAAAGTTACGGGGTACACGTCGCCCAACTGGCGGGGATGCCTCGTCCCGTAGTGGAACGGGCACGGGAACTCCTCAAACAACTTGAAGAGCAAGGCAGTGATTTTGAACTGCGTCCACGACGGCTTTTACCACGCGGGAAGTCTGGCCCACAACCCGGTCAAATAGGGTTATTCAACGAACCGCCTCACCCTGCCTTGAGCGCGCTCAAAGAATTGGAGATTGATGCGCTCAGCCCCATCGAAGCGTTGACCAAACTGTATGAGTTGAAACGCCTCGCAGGGTCGCAGTAACGGAATAGACTCATCAAAAAACCGCGCTAGAAATTCTCTAACGCGGTTTTATTTTATATTCGTAACAGTGGTGCTTAATCCCCCGCAGGGACAGGTTGCGGAGCGGGCAAAGGCGCTTCTGCTTCGGTCAAAACCTGTTCAGAAACCAAAACCCGTTTGAATGAGGCGATAGCCACTTCTAACATGCTGTGATCAGGTTCACGCGTGGTCAGGTGTTGCAAAGCCAAGTTAGGAATAATCATGATGCGCACAAGTGGATTGCTCATGTTTTTCGCTGTCCAACGGATGAATTCATAGGCAATTCCTGCGACCACTGGAATCAACAAAATGCGCGAGAGGATCAAGATCGGTAACGGCGGGCGACCTAACACCGAAAACAACAATACGCTAATCACGGCGACGGTGAGTAAAAATGCCGTCCCACAACGTGGATGTTCAATCGGGTAACGGGCGACCACTTCAGGGGTAAGTTCCGCCCCTGCTTCGTAGGCGTTGATCGTCTTGTGTTCTGCGCCATGATAGCCATACAACCGTTTGATGTCAGGCATCAGACCGATCAACCACATATAAGCGACGATGAGCAGTAAACGCACACAACCTTCAGCAAGGTTCACCACAAACGATTGATCGTCCAAGCCTAAAAGATTTTCGATGCCAGAGGCGGCTACGGTGGGCAACACGAAGAATAAGCCCACGCTGAAGGCGAGCGAAATCGCCATTGTGCCCCAACCTAACGGCCCGTTAAAGTTGACATCTTCTTCTTCACCAACGGCGACATTGGCTGACCACATCAAAGCGCGCGTTCCTAACCCCAACGCATCCCATAGACCGACTAAACCACGTATAAACGGGGTTTTGCTGATGCGCCCGCGATACAACGCCGCATTAATCTCTTGTTCGTGGATGACAATCTCACCCTTAGGATCACGCACGGCAACCGCAAATTTATGCGCCCCGCGCATCATCACCCCTTCGATCACGGCTTGACCGCCGTATGAAAACTGTTTTGGAGCTTCGCTCATGATGCGTCCGATTCACTCATTTCTTCAATACGTTCAAGTTGTACAACCCCTTCAATGGTGTGGTTATCAATACGAAAATCATCATTGTGAGGGTATATCAATACACTTACAAAACCACCGACAGGGCACCCATCTGCTTCATGACAGGTCGCAGGTGGCAACACCAACGAGAGGGAGTTATTCACTGCCGTCACTTCCATCATATTACCATACACATCCAAGAGTTGAACGCTAGGCTGTGACGGGTACAATTCCACCGTTGAAGTATTGGCTGTGCGCGCCCATAAAACGATCACATCTTGACCATCTTCGCGGACCAAACGCACTGCATCTACATCACGGCTTTGATAAAACTCGGCCTCACGCACACCGTTGAACTGCTCAATCACCATGTGCCACGCATCAAACGCAGGCCGTCGCGTTTGATCTTCACGCACCAACCCCCATGATTCCTGTCCTGCGGGCAGTGACCAATCGTAAAACTTATACACGCCCATCGCATCAGCGCCCGCGGCCAAACTCAAAGCCGCCGCTTGAACCAAGTAATTGGCTTGTTGTTCAAGTGTGATTTGAAACTGCGGGCGTTCGACCAACCACAACGGATCAAGGTTGGGGGAAGCGTTCGTCTCCACAATCCAAATCGCTTTGTCCTCTAATCCATATTGATTCAGGACATTTTGCATCTCACGAACGATGGTGAAAACCGTCTCCACACGAAAATAGATATGCAGGGTGATCGCGTCGAAGTAGTAGCCGTTGGCTTCAGCGTCAGGGTCATTGTTGATCACTTCTAACAAGCGATCCAAATATAAACGGCGACCTTCGTTGAAGTCATGCCAGAAGGTGGTCCCCGCAAGATGAACTTGGGCGTTAGGGTTGCCTTCGCGTAAGGCCAGCGAGGCCACTTTCAAAAGAAGCGCGTAATCTTCTACACTACCTTCAAACTCATAGCCATACGTCCCCGCCTCGATATCCGGCTCATTCCAAATGATGAAACGGGTGACGCCATGCGGTTGATAATACTCAGCGGCACGGCGCATAAAATTCGCCCAGAGGTTATTCGGGTCATCAATCGGTAAATCTAAACCGCGGGGAAGCCCGGGACCCGCTAAGCCATCCGTTGCCCATGCAGGCGTATTCTTCACAATGGCGATCACTTCACGATTGCACTCTGTCGCCGCTGTGAGCCAGCGCTCATCCACATTGAGCGTGTTCCAATCTTGTGGCCCGCTGGGTTGATGCTGTGCCCAATCGAAGATGATGCGTTCCCAACCTGCGCCCAGTTCACATACATCTTCCGCGAGCCAAAAACCTTCGACCACACCAAAAATATTTTCGTCGGAAGGGGTCTGTGCAAGCGTTGAACTGGACTGAGTGAGGGCGAAAACACTAAAAAGAAGTAGCATAATTCGAAGACCGCAAGCGGTCAGTTGTGTCTTAGTCATTAATGAATTCCTTTGACAGTCACAGTCGCTTCACGCTCAGCGGGACGCACATCGGCAAGATGAAGCTGAATCCGCTGTTGACCGTTCCATTCGTTCAATTCAAGGCTGTAAGCAATATCCACGAGATCACCCGCGTCTGGCCTCCAGCTCGTGTAATTAAACGCAATACATTCTAAAGGCTGGTCATCGTCACGGTGCAAACGCAGTTTCATGTGTTTGCCATCTTGCCCAACCGGTTGGGCCGACGCCACCCGAACTTTATTAGAAGCGAAGATGGGCAAGGTGTGATGATGGCCTGTCGGCTCTAACTGCGCCAGTTCATCTAAGAGCGACATGCGAATAACATCCAAGGGGATTTCGGCATCAATCGCGATGACAGGCATCAAGGCTTGCCCCCCCAATTGAGAATCCGCAATCGCGCCTAACTCGCGCTTTAAATGGGGAATATTTTCGTTCTTCACGGTGAAGCCTGCGGCTTGGGCGTGTCCCCCATGACGTACCAATAAATCGGCACATTGATCAAGCGCTTGGGTGATGTCAAATTCAGGGATGCTACGGCAAGAAGCGCGGCTTTCGATTTCTCCAAGCTCAACGATCACAGCGGGTTTAAAATATTCGTTGACTAAACGCCCCGCGACCAACCCCACAATGCCGGGCAGAAAGCTGTCATCTTCTTCAAAGATCAAAGAAGATTCATCCTCGCCGTTGGCCTCTAACCGCTGACGGATCAAGTCCTGCGCTTCGCGGGTCAGTTCTTGCCGTTGGGTATTCAAGTCATGCAGTTCGTGGGCGCGGGTGATGGCGATTGTGGGGTCTGTCGTCGAAAGCAGATCATAGGCGATCATGGCTGACTTTAACCGCCCCGCCGCGTTAATGCGTGGCCCAATCGTAAAGCCGATGCTCTGCGCATTGACTGTTCCGGGTTCCAGACGGGCGACCTCCATCAAACTGCGCATGCCCACACGGTTTGAATTGTTGAGCAATTCAAGCCCTCGTTTTACAAAAGCGCGGTTTTCAAGACAATTCATCGGGGCGAGGTCGGCCACGGTGCCAATAGCGACCAAATCCAGCAGGTGATCCAGATGCAGTCCATTGATCTCGTCTTTGCCTTTCGACGCGATCATGATCAACGCTTCGGCCAGTCGATATGCCACCCCGACCCCGGCCAACATCGGTTCGGTATAAGGGGTGTCTTCACATTTGGGGTTGATGACGGCGTGCGCGTTCGGAATTTCTGGGCCGAGCGAGTGATGATCCGTGATGATGATGTCCAGACCATAGGCGTTCCCACACACCACATCTTCTACAGAACGAATTCCACAATCGACGGTGACGACCACCTTCACGCCGGAACGCGCCAATTTCAATAACGCCTCGGCATTTAAGCCGTAGCCTTCATCAACACGATGCGGGATATACGCTTCGACGGATGCGCCGAGCGCGGTTAAGGTTTGCACCAATAAAACGGTAGAGGTCACGCCGTCGGCATCAAAATCCCCATACACGGCGATGCGCTCTTTACGCGCAATCGCATTTCGCAGACGACCAATCGCACGGTCGATATTTGAGTTTGATCCCCGTTTGTATGATAAAAAACGCCCAACAGACGTATCTCGCGCAGACAAGAACGCCTCTGCCTGTAACGGGTCAGCCAGCCCTCGGTTATACAAAATTTGCGCTACCAGCGGGGACATCCCTACATAAGCGTTTAAAAGGTCAGGCGGTGCGGGTGGAGCAAGATTCCACCGCTTCGCAAACGGTTGGGACATGATAGACTCAGGATAGTTCACATGAACAAAGTGAACGTAATTATGTCGGTAATTTCTACTGCTCACAAGGTTTGAACAGACTATGGCAAGAATTGTGTTTATGGGTACGCCTGATTTTGCGGTTCCTGCCCTTCAAAAACTCATTCAACATCATGATGTTGTCGGGGTTGTCACCCAGCCGGATCGTCCGGCAGGGCGTAACCGTCAAATTCAAGTTTCGCCTGTCAAAGCAGCGGCCATCGAAGCGGGCATCCCCACCTTCCAACCGGAAAAACTGCGTCGTGCGGAAGCCATCGCCACCTTACGCCAATGGCAGGTAGATGTGTATGTCGTCGCGGCATTTGGTCAAATTTTACCGCAAGAAGTGTTAGACATCCCTGAATTCGGTTGCTTGAATATTCACGCGTCGCTGTTACCCCGCTGGCGTGGCGCCGCGCCGATCCAAGCTGCGATCCGCGCTGGCGATACCGAGACGGGCATCACCATCATGAAAATGGATGCAGGTTTAGATACCGGCCCGATGTTGACCAAGAGTACCGTGCTGATCACCCCTGAAGAAACGGGACAATCGTTACATGATAAATTGTGTGTCGTAGGGGGTGATTTGATCGTCCAAACCCTTCCTGCTTATTTAGCGGGTGAAATCCCCCCCCAACCTCAAGATGATGCGTTGATGACGTTTGCACCGCGCATCGAAAAAGATGAAGGCCGTATTCAATGGTCACAGACCGCGCAAGAAATTGAACGCACCGTGCGCGCTTTTTTCCCGTGGCCGAGCGCCTTCACCTCATGGGATGGAAAACTGCTTAAAATCATCGAAGCGTCTGTCATTGAAGGCCGTGCTGAAGCGGGCACTGTCGTGAAACAACACGATCAGATTGCGGTGGGCACAGGTGAACAATTACTGGCGCTCAAGAAAGTACAATTGGCTGGAAAAAGCGCCGCCTCCATCAGTGAGTTTGTGCGCGGGTATCCTCAATTTATAGGGGCGACATTAGGCGAATGAACGATCAATACCCTCTCATCCCCACGTGTTTATTACGGGTCGATCCTCAACAGCCGGATGCGCGTATTATTCGTTACGCAGGGCTGTTATTACGACGTGGGAAATTAGTCGCTTTTCCCACTGAAACCGTCTACGGTCTGGGGGCAGATGCCACAGATGCGCGCGCTGTCGAACGGATTTTTATCGCCAAGTCACGCCCAAGCAGTGACCCGTTGATTGTGCATATCGACACGTTTGAACGCTTGCACCAAGTCGCGATCAATATCCCCAGCTTAGCGACCGATCTCGCGGAAAAGTTATGGCCCGGCCCGCTCACGCTTGTGCTTCAACGGCATGACAATATCCCTGCCAACGTCAGCGCAGGCCGTGATACGGTCGCGGTGCGTATGCCCCTTCACGCTATCGCGCGCGCGCTCATCGCCAGTGCCGACGTGCCGATTGCCGCGCCTAGCGCCAACACCTTCAGCCGTCCAAGCTCAACGACGGCGGCGCATGTGCTAGAAGATTTAAGCGGTAAAATCGAACTCATCTTAGATGGTGGTTCGGCGGTGATCGGCGTTGAATCCACCGTGATTGATTTCACCACTGAAACGCCTACCCTACTGCGCCCGGGTGGGGTCGCGCTCGAAACGTTACGCGACCATCTGCCCAACGTGAAAATTCGTCAGCAGTTTTTGAGTGACACCACAGCGGCAGAAGCCCCCGGCCAATTGCTGAAACATTATTCACCACGTGCCAAAATGATCGTGTTTGAGGGCGAACGTCAAGCTGTTTTGCGGGCGATGAATCAACAGCGCGAACACCTCACAGCACAAGGCGAAAAAGTCGGTATCTTAGCGGTACAAGAAGATATGGACACACTTCACGCCGACATCAAGATTGGGTTGGGAAGCGAAGCTGATTTAGAGCAAGTGGCGGCATCTCTGTTTGCGGCGATCCGTGAGATCGATCAACAGGCGGTGTCGGTGATTCTGGTGCGTTCTTTTGAAAATCGCGGAATTGGCATGGCACTTCGTGACCGTTTAACCCGCGCATCAGAAGGGCGTGTCATCACCGTGACGAGCGAAACAGAATAAAAAAAGGGGTTCGGCAGACCGCCAAACCCCTCAAAAATTTCATCTGGAAATCAAATTCGGCTTTTAAGCTTAGTAGCCCAACACGCCCACGACGGAACGAACGGCTGAAGCGCTCACTTCTAACATGGCTTTTTCTTCGTCGTTCAATTCCATTTCGATGACTTTTTCAACGCCGCCCTTGCCAAGAATGGCAGGAACACCCACGAATAAATCTTTGTAGCCGTATTCCCCGTTGAGCAGGACTGCTGAAGGGATCACACGTTTTTGATCGCGGATGATCGCTTCGACCATTTCGACGGTTCCCGCGGCAGGCGCATACCACGCGCTCACACCGATCAACCCGACGATTTCACCGCCACCCTTGCGGGTACGTTCGATGATCGCTTGCAAACGATCTTCAGCGATCAATTCACGGACGGGGATGCCAGAAACCGAAGTGTGACGGGGCAGAGGAACCATTTCATCGCCATGACCGCCCAAGACGATGCCATGAATATCACGGACGCTCACGCCCAATTCCATCGCCAAAAATGCTTTGTAACGGGCCGTATCCAAGGAACCTGCTTGGCCGATCACGCGGTGAGCAGGGAAACCACTTTCTTGTAAAGCGACGTGACACATCGCATCCAATGGGTTAGAGACGACAATAATCACCGCGTTGGGGGAATACTGCGCCACTTGCTTCGCAACATCACCCACAATCTTTTGATTGGTGCGCACCAAGTCATCACGGCTGGGGAATTGACCCGTCACAGGGTCCTTTTTACGGGGAACCCCTGCGGTGATGACGACGACATCAGAATCCGCAGTTAAGGCATAATCGCTTCCACCGGTGATGTTGAGGTCAAACTTCATTACAGGGCTGGATTCAAACAGGTCGAGCGCCTTGCCTTTGGCCGCCCCTTCGACAATATCAATTAAAACAACATCTGCAAGTTCACGGGTGGCGATCCAATGTGCGCACGTTGCGCCCACGTTACCAGCGCCAACCACCGTTACTTTACTACGAGCCATGATTTTTATTTCCTCTCATAAAACCTAATAAGAATTTCAATGGCATTAGGATACCACCCCACTTTGGGGCTGTAAATTCCACAGAGAGCCATTCAAAAATTCTCAGAATATCAGCTTGCCTACATTGGGATTGGTTTCGACCAAGTGCGGGGTTTCGCCCACCGCTTTTAAGTGAAATTGTTCATTTCGGTATTCTACTGTGGTGATAGAGGTATTGGTGATGCGGTTCTCGCCAAGATCAGAATTAGGAAACCAGCGCATCAGTAACACACGAATGGTGCCACCATGCGAAACAATCGCAATTTCCTCACTATGTTCATGTTTCAAGATATCCATTACCGCTTGGTGCGCACGATGCTGCATTTCGCGACGGCTTTCGCCTTGGGGCATCTTGGCATCTAAAAAGCTGGTCGTCAACGATTGAAACTCTTCCGGGTGTGCCGCTTTAATTTCTTCATACGTCAGCCCTTGCAAGATACCTAGATTCAATTCGCGCAAGCGCGGGTCGGTGTGAACGTCTAAGCCTTTATGTTGAGCAATTTTTTCGGCGGTGATACGGGCACGTTTTAGATCGCTCGCATAGATGGCTTTGATGGGGTGAGGTTTTAATAATTCGCCTAAAGCCTCGGCCTGTTGTATGCCTATCTCGTTCAAATCAATGTCCATCATGCCTTGCCAACGCCCGTTTGCATTCCAAATCGTTTCACCGTGCCGAATCAGGTATAATTTCTTTTGCATCTCACTTGCTTTCTGGTATGAGGTCAAAGGGTTGACGTGATCTTATACTATCGGCAAAATTATACCCTATGTTGATTGTATGTTTTGGGCGCACGCAACCCATTTAAAATGTTGCCCGCATTAAGGAGTTCATTCATGGATAGCAATACCAATCATTCAAGTGCCCCCAGCAAAAGCGTGCTGATGGGCATATCCTTTGTCGCTGGTGCAGGCATCGTTTTGATGATTGTTGCGTTGGGCGTCGGCGCAATTCAAGGCACAGAAAGTGATACTGGAACCTTCCATTTGGCGATTGCCTTGGGCTTATTAGCGCTCATTGGCGGAATCATCGCTTGGGTGGGGTACGTACAACCCCAAAAACACTTCGATGATATTAATGTGGCGCAATATCACGGGCATCATCACGATCCCATTCCGGCGGATACCAGCGCGATTGTCCCGCATGATGACACACCCATCGCGGTTGAAACGCACAGCGCCACACACTAAATTTTCATCATGGCGCCCCGCGAAATTTTACCCCGTGAGGCGCTTGAAGAACATACCTTCGGTGCGCTCACACAGCTCAATCACCAAGTGGTCGTTTCACATGAGCCACTGGGTATCGGCGAACCCCTTTATCACGGTCAAATCACCTTCAGATATGGGGTTCGTTTTTTAGGTAAAACCCACTATTCGATCATTCCTGAATTGATCGTGTTAGATTATGGCACGATGATGAATGGGGTTGAGGCGTGGGAATTTTTGCTGAATAAAAGCAATATGTACCCACGCGCCGAAATTTTTGGGCACCGTCATGATGGGGTTGATGATATAATCACCATTCGTCAACTTGATCTTGCCTTACCGATTGTAGTTTTTGCATTCACCCACCCTGTACAAGATCAACCGTTTGCGCAACTTTCAGCGTGGATTGCGCCATCCAACAGCTCAAGCCATATATCCCTGCCACCCTATTTGATAAAATACATACCCGTATTTGAAACGATAGCGCAGTGGCAGAAGACACTAGAGTAAACACATGAATGATTTAGATACCGTATTTTATGAAGAACTGCCCGAAGATCACCGTTCGGGCGTTGTCGCCGTGATCGGACGGCCAAACGTTGGCAAATCCACGTTGATTAACAGCCTGCTTGGGCAGAAGATCGCCATTGTTAGCCCGAAACCCCAAACAACCCGCCGTCGGCAAATGGGCATCTATACCGATGCAGAGTCCCAAATCTTGTTTGTAGACACGCCCGGGTTACACGCCGCCCAACATAAACTTGGGGAATATATGGTGCGCAACGCCGAATCAGCCTTTCGTGATTCGGATTTTATCCTCGTCGTGGTCGATATTTCCGAAGCGCCTGAAGCGGGTGACCGTCACCTTGCTGAAACTATTCAACGCTTGCGCGGGGAAACCCCTGTCATTTTGGCGATGAATAAAATCGACGCTGTGAAAGCCGAATATCGCGAAGTGAACATCAACATCCACCGTGAGCTGATCAAACCTCAATACGAGTTCACCATCAGCGCGTTGAAGGGGTATCAGGTCGATGATTTGCTCAATTTCATCAAGGCTCATCTGCCTTTTGGCCCGCGTTACTACCCCGCTGACCAATTGAGCGAAGTGAATATGCGTTTTGTCGCGGCCGAAGTGGTGCGTGAAAAAATCATGCACAACACAGAACAGGAAATTCCCCATTCCGTCGCCGTCGAAATTGAAAGTTTCCGCGAACGTTCCGACAAGCTGACGTACATCAGCGCGTTGATTTATGTTGAACGGGAATCCCAAAAGGGGATCATCATCGGTAAAAGTGGGCAAATGCTCAAATTGATCGGCACACAAGCACGCACCGAACTCAAGGAGATGTTAAATACCGATGTCTTCTTAGAACTGCGCGTCAAAGTGTTGAAAAATTGGCGCAGTGACGAAAAACTCATGCAGCGGTTAGGCTATCGTATGCCTAAAGAAGACTAAGATCAAAGCAGGTTTCTTCGCTATCATAAAAATAAAACATGACGCATCCCACATTTAAGAGATGCGTCATGTTTTTTATAAGGTAGAGGAATCTTTACGCTTTAAGAACGTCCAGTGAGCACCACAGTGCCCGCATTGGAAATGGTCGCACAGGTGTAATTGCCTTCTTGCCAAGAGGACAGCAGCGCGGTTGTGCGCGGTTGTCCTGTAGCATCACGATAATACATGAAGCCCACCCCCTGTAAACAAACGGTCAACGGTTGGCTGAAATGAATCACTTGCTGTCCCCCCGAAGTGAATTCAAAAATATCGACTGCTTGGATCACACCAAGATTGATCAAGTTGACATCGCCAATTTCAGCGCCAATTTGAACGTATTGACTATTTTCCACGAGAATACGGCAGAATTGATAGGGATTTGCATTCGCCCGCACAATTGGATTGGTACCACCACCGAATAAGGCACACAAAGGCAAAGGTTGTGCGGTGGGCATCGCGGTTAGCATCGGTACGGTTGGGGTCGGTGGAACAGGTGTGATTTCTGGTGTTATTTCTGGCGTAACTTCTGGTGTGATTTCTGGGAAAGGAGGGAAAGCTACTGCGCCAAATACATATCCATTCCCTACGCATGTGTCTGCAACAGCATTACTCCAAAATTGGTTACCACCCCTACTAGCGTAGGTTACCGTATAAGCCGACCCAATGGCATCATCTACATATATTCCAATTCCAGGGACTGCCTGCGCAATACGCCCGCCAATTGTAAACCGAACAGTCAGGCTTTGGCCCTGAAGCATATTAGCTCCTGCCCCTCCTCGAAAGCTACCATCATCCCACAGATTAATGGCATAATAACTAGCATCCCCTGTTACCTCTATAGTAATATCGACGTAACAATCCGCCTCATTTACTGCACTATTTACTATATTAGCAGCTGGTGCGGCAGATACAGGCATAATCATTATGATTAGGAACAAAGATATTATAAACAGTATTATTATTCGATTATTTAAGCTTCTCATCATTCCCCCCTAATAAAATCTCACATAAGATATCCTATAAGTTTATTCATTACAAAAAAATTACCTTTGTAAGTAATTTTGATTATTTTCGTATATAGGATTTTGATTTTTTTCAGCGCGGTTCAGAAAGTACCTCTCGCCCACGCTCAACATCCGCTTGAATTTGTGCAATCAAGGATTGTATCCCGTCAAATTTCATTTCTGGGCGCAGATAATCTTCAAAGGTAAACGTGAGATATTTTCCATAAAGGTCACCCGAAAAGTCGAGCAAATATGCCTCGACTGTTTGCGCTTGCCCTTCAAAGGTAGGGCGAATCCCCACATTTGTGACAGCCTTATAGCGCTGATCTTCCCATGTGGCCCACCCCGCATACACCCCATTTGCAGGGATGATCAACGAATCATCAACTTCGATATTGGCCGTCGGAAACCCGATGGTTCTTCCACGTTTTTGCCCATGAATCACTTCACCTGTGACGGAATAGGATCGCCCCAGTTGTTCTTTCGCCGCATCTACCTCACCTTTTTCGAGTGCTTGGCGAATCGTGGTACTGCTGATCTTGCCCCCCTCATCCAGAAGCATGTCGATGACATGCACAGAGAAGCCTTTTGAAGCGCCTTGAGCCTGCAAAAATTCTACATTTCCTTCACGTTTGAAACCCATCGCAAAATCCGACCCGACCCATAGCGAATCGAGATTCAGCGAAGATAACATTTGATCTGTAAAATCGGCCGCGCGGATTTGGCGCAGTACGTCATCAAACGTGAGCGTGATCACATAATCAACCCCTAACGCGCCAAAAAGGGAAGCCCGTTCTTCTGGCGTGGTGAGATAATACCGCCCCGTGATGCCCCGCAGTACAACGTCCGGATGAGGATAAAACGTAATCACAACCGAATTACGGTTTGAAGTATGTGCTTCTTCGACCAATTTACGGATGAGATATTGATGACCCCGATGCACCCCATCAAAAACACCAATGGTGACAACGGATGGGCGAGTTAAATGAGCTTCACTGAGCGAGCGGAAATGTTCCATAAAAGTCTCGTAATGGGTAGCAAATCAAAAATGGGATTATAACGCGATCACTTCATTCAAGTGAAGGGAAATACTTTCTTAGGGTGCCAATGGTCTTCTTGGCGTTGGAGGATGGCGAGCAGTTGGTTTTGTTCTGTCACGGCGACAGCCTCCTGTAGGGGCTGTTCGTCTCGTATAGAGATCAACTTACCCTGTTGCAACATGATGATTTCTTCAGGTGTCACCACAACCTGATGCCAGTCTGTAAAGACGCTTAACGGGGGCAGTAATTTCGAGAATACATCTGCCATAGTGTGGAAGCCCGCAAGGTCTTCAATATTCTCCAACGTGAAGATACCGCTGGCGGTACGACGCAAACCACTCAACGAACCGCCTACCTGTAACGCGCTGCCTAAATCATGCGCTAGGCTACGAATATAAGTCCCCGCACTGCATACCACTTGAAGGGTCGCAACAGGCGGTTCCCATACGCGCAGGTCAAGAGAAAAAATTTCCACATTTCGAGGCTCACGCTCTACAGTCACACCAGACCGCGCCAGATCATACAGTTTTTTACCGCCTTGTTTGATCGCGCTGTACATGGGGGGTATTTGCTGAATTTTACCGATGAAGGGGATAAGCGCCGTTTGGATATCCCCTTCGGTCAAATGGCTCACATCCATCTGCTGGATGATCTCGCCTTCGCCATCATAGGTAGTTGTTTCTACGCCGAGCATCACTTGTGCGAGATAGTTTTTTTGGGCGTGCATCGCGTAATCGCTCAAACGAGTTGCCGCGCCCACACACACGATCAAAACCCCGGTTGCCAGTGGGTCAAGCGTCCCCGCGTGACCCACTTTTGTTGACTTTCCAACCAAGCGCCGTACTCTATAAACCACATCATGGCTGGTCATGCCGAGGGGTTTATCAATGTTTAAAAAACCATTTAAAGGAAGCATCAAACCCACTATTCGGCCAGATTTGCCGCCGCGAATACCAGCGGTAAAACACGTTGATACGCTTCTTCCAGCGTCCCTTGAATCGTCGCGCCAGATGCTTGTTTATGCCCACCACCGCCTAAAGCAAAAGCGACTTTAGAAACGTCACATGTAGGCTTGCTACGGAATGAGAGTTCGACTTGGTTATCTTCAAGTTCTTTAAATACGATAGAGGCTTGAGCTTCTTTGGCGCTCACTAAAAAGCTGACCAATCCGCCGCTGTCGGTGAGTTTGTCGATGCCCAGATTTTGGAGCATGGCGCGCGAAATGGTCGCCCAGACCACTTTATCTTGAAGTTGGACGGTGGGCAGAGCTTCTTTCCATAACAAGATCGTGGCGAAATCGGTACTGCCGACGGTGCGCGCCGTGATGTCACTCAAGACAGCGCCCGCATCAATCAAGCGTTGAGCGATACGTAAGGTGTTACTGGTCACAGAACTGATGCGGAAGGCCAGCGTATCTGTCACCAAGCCGGTGAGCAGTGGAACCGCGATATCTTGGGTGATGCCCTGCCCCATCGCTTCAAGCAGATCAAACACCACTTCGGTGCTCGAAACTGCCGACGAACGGACAATATGCACATGCCCAAAGCCTGTATTGGTCGCATGATGGTCGATATTGACCACCAGATTACTGTGCGCGCGTCCATACACACCCACATGCCCCGAACGTTCTTCATCACTGCAATCGAGCGAGACCATCACATCCCATTGACCATTGGTGAGCGCCGGAAGAATATCCTCGCTACCGGGGATGAACTGTAAATACGGAGGCACTCCAGCATCTACGGCTAAGGTGAGATTTTTCCCATGCAGTTTTAACGCGTTCGCCAACCCCATCAACGAACCGATGGCATCACCGTCCGGAAACATATGGGTGACAAGCAGAATCGTATTCGCGCTTTTAAAAGCGGCGGCGGCCTCTTGGAATTGAAGCACAGGTTGTTGAAAGGTCATGAATTAATCATCCCATTCGTCATCGTAAGGATCAGCATCTTCAGGGGTATTCACAGGGTTTTCGGCGGGTGAAGCCTCAGGGTCTGGTGGAATATCCAAAGAGGATAAGAGGCGGTTAATACGTTCGCTGTATTCGAGGGTTTCATCCCAACGAAAGACCAGTTCTGGCGTATTGCGCAGACGAACGCCCCTGCCAATTTCGCGACGCAAAAACCCTTTTGCTCGCTTTAAGCCCTGTAACACTTCTTTTTTACGGTCTTCTTCACCGAGCGCGTTGACATAAATTTTGGCAAACATGAGTTCAGGGTCAAGCTCGACCTTAGTGAAGGTGATTCCCTGTAAGCTGGGGTCAGAAATTTCGCGTATAAGCAATTCACTTAGGAGGATACGAATTCGTTCCGCAACGCGGTCTTGCTTAAAATTCGACATACTATCTACCTCTCTGCGTCAATCTCTCTGAAATAAAAAAGAAAGACGCTGAACAACTCAACAATTTTCCTTCGACCACACATTTATGATCGAAGGAAAATTTTCAGGCTTTTTTAAAGATTAGGTCGCCCGTTCAGAAACGTAGAACTCGATGATGTCGCCTTCTTGAAATTCACTAAAGTTGTTTAAACCGACACCACATTCAAACCCTGAACGAACTTCACGAACATCTTCTTGAAGACGTTTCAGCGAGGTGACCGCTGTGTTCTCAATCAAGATGTCGTTGCCACGCTTCACACGAGCGCGGGCGTTACGGCGTGCTTCGCCATTGATGATCATACAGCCCGCAATCGCGCCGACTTTGCTAATGCGGAACACTTGACGAACTTCAGCCGTCCCAATCACTTTTTCGACGTAGACGGGTTCGAGCATACCCTTCAATGCCAGTTCAACGTCTTCAAGCAGACGATAGATGGTGTCGTATAAACGGACATCCACCCCATTCGAGTCTGCACTGCGACGCGCGGCACTGTCGAGGTTGACATTAAAACCGAGGATGATCGCGCCGGAGGTCGTCGCCAACATCACATCACTTTCGGTGATGTTCCCCACTTCAGAGGCGAGAACACGGATATTGATGCCGGATTCTCCATCTTTAGAGATTTGGTCAAGTGAGGAAATGATCGGTTGTAACGAGCCTTGAACGTCCACCTTTAAAATGACGAGCATTTCTTTGACGTCACCCGCATTAAATTGCGAGAACAAATCTTCCAGTGTAAATGTACGTCCGACGGTGGTGGTATTTGCAACCCGCGCCGCTTCGCGTTCAGTCACCAATTGACGTGCAACTTTGTCGTTCTTCACACGTTCAAACGTATCGCCCGCTTCGGGTAATTCGCTCAAGCCGAGGATTGCCACAGGGGTTGAAGGGCCAGCCGTTTTCACGCTCTTGCCACTTTCATCGAACATCGCCTTAATACGGCCATGCGCATTTCCAGCGACGATGGTATCTCCCATCGAAATGGTGCCGTTGAATACCAACAGCGTCGCAATCACACCACGGTTACGGTCCACGCGCGATTCAAGCACTGTCCCTGTCGGGTCAGCTTTGGGGTTGGCGACGATGTTTTGTTCATCCGCAACCAATAAGAGTGCTTCTAACAAGTCTTCAATGCCCGTCCCTTGTTGTGCAGAAACCGGCACGATAAAGGTGTCCCCATCCCAGTCCATAGGCGCAACGCCCACTTCGGATAGTTCTTGTTTCACCTTTTCGATATTGGCATTCCGTTTGTCAATTTTGGTGATGGCAACCACAATCGGCACGTTGGCGGCGCGAACATGGTTGAGCGCTTCGCGCGTTGTCGGCATCACACCGTCATCTGCGGCGACGACGAGAATAGCAATGTCAGCACCTTGAGCGCCACGCGCACGCATGGATGTGAAGGCTTCGTGACCCGGGGTGTCCAAGAATGTCAATTGTCGGTCATTGTGGTTTACACGGTAAGCGCCGATGTGTTGGGTGATCCCACCTGCTTCACCTTGCGCTACTTTTGCCTTACGAATGGTGTCCAACAGCGTCGTTTTCCCATGATCGACATGGCCCAAAATAGTGATGATGGGCGCGCGCGGTTGTAAATCTTCACTGCGCTCACTGTCATAAACACGACGCCACTGTTGAGCGGTTGCGACACGACGATCTTTTTCTTCTTTCGCAACTGCGGCAGATTGGGATTGTGCTTCGTATCCCATATCCTCAATCACAATGGCCGCAGTATCGTAATCAATCTGTTGATTGATCGATGCCATGATGCCACTGCTGATCAACCGTTTCATGACATCAATTGGGCTGGCTTCAATGAGTTCGGCAAGTTCTCTAACTGTTAAAAAGTCGGGGACAAGTATCACCTGTTGTTCTTGTGCCATCTATACCTCCCATGGAATGCGATGGAACAGGAACGCAAGTTCAACCCTTAGAGGATTGGTTGCGCCATCGCAAACCGTCTATGTGAAAACAAGTTACCTGCGTGTTTGTAGAAACGAATGTCATTTTGCACACAGGACAAAACGACAGATTGAAAATCCAGACCTATAGGCCTAGAAATTAGGGAAGATGAACCGGTCATGTTGCTGTACCAAACCGGTTCAGTCTCATACGGTCATCATTTGTCAGCGGCATATTCAACGCTTTCGACAAAACATCTGTCTGATAGGCGCGTTGCCAACAGCTTTCCTGTTTGCACAGGTAGGCACCGCGCCCATTCATTTTACCAGTTCGATCTAACTGTACACCATCAGAAGTCATCACTACACGGGTCAATTCACGTTTTGGTGATTGTTTCCGACAGACCACGCAGGTACGCATGGGAATATGCTTCTGATGAGACTGTATTTGACCGTTCATTAGCCTTTAAATATCCCAATCATCATTGCCCCAGCCATCATTGGGACGGCGTTTACGATTGCGTTTTGTAACCATACCGCCCTTCTTCTCATCAAAAATGAGTTGACGGCCCTTCTTTTTCTTACCCTTCTTGGTACCGCCACTGCGGTCTTCTTCGAGGGTTTCCCCTGAATCAAAACGTTCCGCTTGGCGCTCTGGAGCAGGTGCATATTTCGCGTGTTCGCGCGGTTTTTGCGATTCTGGCTCCACAGTATCCGTGAAGGCGTCGCGGAAATCAACAGCTTCGTCTTCAGCAATAGCGGCCAAAGGCTCTACATTCACTTCTGCGACTGCAGGGTCTTCGACAGGTTCTTCATCTTCAGGTTGAACGGGTACTTCTTCAACTTCTGGAATCACCAATTCATCCAGCGCATCCTGAAGTTGTTTCACGGCCGCGTTGTTATTGTTGAGAAGATTACGAATACGGTTCTCATCAATTAAGAAACGTACCATAATTTCACCGACGTTCCCCAAAGGTTGTAATGCGTCGGCGATGGATTCGGGCACATTGAGCGATTCAACTGCCATCGTGAATGCGCCTTGTGGTAACGTTGCACGCACCGCGTTGAATTCAGCAATACGCTTCGCACGGGCAGCTTCTCGCGCTTGCATGTAGCGACGTTGTACGCTGTCAGCAAACCGTTCCAGCGCCTTAAATTCTTCGGGCATCACAGCGCGTTTTGCCGCCAGCTTATCCATAATGCGACGAACTTCTTCGATCACTTCTGGTTGTTGGTCGCGCAAGTCACGCAGGGATGGAGAATCCAAGTTGGCAAGTGCTTCTTCGATGGTCTCTGAAACACTCTTGATGTCGATGCGCCAGCCCGTTAATTTTGCGGCCAGACGCGCATTTTGACCTTCACGCCCAATCGCCAAGGACAGGTAATCATCAGGGACGATCACAATTGCGGTACGCCCTGCATCAGGGTCATCATCAAGGAACACACGGCTGACCGTCGCAGGGCTGAGCGCCTTCGAGATGAATTGTTCTTGATTGGGGTTCCATTCGATCACATCAATCTTTTCATCGTGAAGTTCTTTCACGATGCTTTGGATGCGCCGTCCACCTTGACCTACGCATGCGCCTACGGGATCAATCCCGTCTTGCAAAGCGACAACGGCCACTTTGGAACGATAGCCTGCTTCGCGGGCGATGCTCTTGATCTCCACCAAGCCGTTATAGATTTCAGGAACTTCAAACTCCAATAAGCGACGCAACATATTGCGATGGCTTCGGCTCACAATAATTTGTGGGCCTTTATTGGTGTTTTTCACTTCAAGAATGTAAATGCGGACTTTGTCGTGGGGTTTGTAACGTTCACCGGGGATTTGTTGCGCACGTGGCATAACTGCTTCAGTACGCCCTAAATTCACAGTGACAACGCCCCCATTCACGCTTTGAACCGTAGCGTTGGTGACTTCACCTTCACGTGCGCTGAATTCATCAAACAAGTTCTTGCGTTCAGCTTCACGAATCTTCTGGAGGATCACTTGTTTTGCGGTCTGGGCAGCGATACGGCCAAATTGTTTGGTCGAACCTTCCGCCCGTACCATCGCCATGTCCCCTAACTGAACTTCCGGCTCGTAATAACGTGCCGTTTCTAGGGAGACTTCCGTTCTTTTGTCTTGAACTTCATCAACAACTTCTTTTTCAACGAAAATACGAGGGCGTCCCGTGTTAGGGTCCAAGCTCGCCTCAATGCGTTGCGAGTTGCCAATGCCGGCATCACGTCTATAAGCAGAAACTAACGCTTGACTCAGCGCTTCAAGTACGATGTCACGCGGTAAAGCGCGTAATTCTGCAATTTCACTAAAAGCGACTTCAAACTCACTTTTCATACGATCTATCTAACTCTCTGGGAGTCTCCTCGGAGAACAACAGCGGACATAAAACGAAGTGTTGACCGATGCAATCTTTGCTAAACTAGCAAAAAAGTGGGGATCGCCCACTTTTTGCCGTCACATCTAAACTAGAAAAAGTATAGCAAACTTCCTGTCCGCTGTAAACAGCAACTTTAATAGAAGTTTGAACGCAACCCCTTCCTAATTCTTCTCAAACTTTGTCAAAAAACAGGTGATTTGTAAGCGGGGCATTCAGAAACGATGCCCCGCTTACATGAGGTGTTTAGCCCGCAGGTTCTACCGTGGCTTCAACCGTTGTTTCAGGGGTGGATTCCACAGTTTCAGTCGTCTCGACCACTTCTTGAGTCGTCATCAAGAATTCATCAAGCACCGATTCCTGTGTCTCCAGATCAATAATATCAATCACTTCCATTGTGTTTTCGGGCAAGATGAGGCCTGCATCATCGAAGATGTTCGCTTCAAAGTTAGGTTCGAAACGTAACACACGGCCCGCTTGATAGTCGCTGACATAAACCGAACCTGACTCAGTCGCGACGATACCACCAATCACACGGAAATCGTTAAAACCTACAGGCGTTTCGCTCAACATACCGAAAGAGCCGACGCAGTTTCCTTCCAGATCATAGACCAAGACACGTCCGGCATCGGGGTCGGTGACATAGAGTAGACTGCGCTCAGAATCTACCGAGAGGTATGGACGGTTGCCCAAATCTTCATACCATGCACGAACATTGAAGGTATAGAGCGGGGTGCCATCTGCGGTATTGAAGACGGAAATACGACGATTCCACGTATCTGCCACAAATAGGCGTCCATCCGCACTGATGGCTAAACCACTCGGTTCATTCAAGTTGCCGAGGTTCGCACCTGCACTACCGATGTCTCTCACCCACTGACCTTCAGAGGTGTACACGCGAACACGTTTGTTCCCCGTGTCCGACACGTAGACTAGGCCATTGGCATCAATCGCAATATCACGGGGACCCCACAGCGCATCTGTCGGTTCAGCTTGAGCCGCTTCGCCATAAGCGCCGGGTTCACCCCATTGTAAGATGAGGGTGTTGGTCTCGAGGTCGATCACGCTAATACGTTCACGCCCAAACTCAAATTCAGCGATATAGAGACGATTGGATGCTGTATCCACTTCTAAGCCAATCGGACGCGAGAATGTATCACCCGAAGGTGCTGTCAAAGCGCGGATGAATTCTCCATCAGGGCTATAGACAAGGATGCGATTAGAGCCGTCTTCGGCAATGTAGACGTTACCTTCAGCATCGACATCCATCCCCAACGGACGCACCATTTGGCCTGCATCGGTTGGGTTTTGGAAAATCACACTCGCATCAATTTGTTGCCAGTTATCAATACAAATGTTGGCGGTCTGGTTTTCGAGTGGGTTCAATGCCGAGCCAGAGCCGACGCCCAAATTCCAAATTTGCGCGGCCACATCTTTACGCACATAGAAATACAAGCGTTCGCTAGGTGTCCAGTTATCAACGGAGTAATTTTCACCCATCGCCAACCCGTATTGGGTGTAATCACGCGCCCACCAGATATCCCAGATACCACGACGAATAGACGCGCCCCGTTGAGCGGCAACGATCTCCGCGTTCGGGTCTATGTTGGGGTCTACAGTCGAAATGCCTAAAATTTCCAGAATACGCCCTGTGTTCAAGTTATAGTAATTCCAACTCGGCCACCACATACGCATATATTCAAAGCGATAGTAGTTGTTTTCCAGTAAAGGTTCTACAGAAGAACGCATATCTTGACTGGCATACACGGCTACCGCATCTTGGAGCATCGACGGGGTTGGGCTTGATCCGAAATATCCGGCATTGGTGAGATGGCGGAAATACCACGTCACAGGCCATGCGTTAAAGCCCCACGCGATACGAATGTTGTTACCTTCAGGAAGCCGACGGGTTAACTCGTCGATCTGTTCCATCATTTGTTTTACGCCCGGCGCGGCGTGAGCATACACCAAATATTCCGTTGCATAGTCATAGTTGATGTAACTCGCCATCCACGCGGTACGCACAGTCATGGCGCTCAAAATCACAAAAGCGCTTAAGCCCACCATCGCACGCATCAGGCGGAAGCTAGTTCGTCGCGCAATGAGGAAGATCAAAATCCCAATCACAACAGCCATGAACAAGATCGCCAGCCATTGGTTCGTGTTTTGCAATTGCACTTGTTCTAAGCCACCAAATGGGGTGCGCCCATCGGCGTATGCGGCGATCAATTGGAAGACCGCAATAGCGAATAATGGCATGAGCAAGAGGTAGAGCCATCCACGACTGAAGAACTGCGCCCAATTGATCTTTTCAAAGACGCGCCCAAAATACCACGCCGTCATGAAAATTAAAGGCAAAGTGAGGTGTGTCCCCAACCAAGGCATCTTTTCGCCAGCGAGGGTATAGGCGATAAAGTTAAAAGCCGCCCACCAACTGGTAAAAAGGATGAATGAAAGCCGACGCAAACGTTCTGGCCCAAACAGGACGCGGTCACGCGCGCGTTTGGGGTCTTCTTTGGGCGACTCATCATCAGCGGGCAATTCTGCATTGAGCAAGGCCGCTTCTTTGGCGTTGCGACGTGTCCCCCAGAAATTCACCATCCCTGCCAACATCGCCACAAACCCGCCTAACATAGGCAGATATTCATAGATCGGCATGATGATCATCTGATAGTAATACTGAGGTTGGCTACCGCGACGTTCGCCTTGTTGTTCCAGCCAGTAGCCTAAACTACCGACCATCCCCGTACCTAAACCTGCCGGATTGGTGAACATGGTCGTGAAGAAGAACACGTATAAAATCAAGAAAACAGTCGTGGCGATCAGCCAGCGTTTCCAATTCCACAACAGGCCTGCCACAATCGCGACCAGCCATAAGGGAATGAGCACGGCAAGAATGCGGATTAAGCCATCGCCCATATAGTCCGAGGCATCCGCACCACCAATATGATATGCAGAGTACGTAAATAATGCCGTCATCCATGGGAGCAGTAACGACCCCATGATGAGCAAAATATCAAATTCGGGGAAACGGCGTAAGGTCGTCCAAATCCCCTTCAGCTTCATCACGATGAATAAGGCGATGAGCGCGGCAGAGCCTACCCAAACGGCATACACGACTGTGTTTGATTCGCGCACTTCTTCCGTCACGACTTCGCTCGTCTGCGCTAACATTTCACTACGCGAAGGGACTTTAGAAATTTCTTCGATCACAATCAAGCCAATAATCGCGATCATCGACAAGACAAACATAAAAATGATGCCGCGCAAGGAAATATTGACGGACGTATTGCGGAACGCCCACAGCGCCGTGCCGATAATCACCGCCAGCGTAAACGCGATGGTGATCAAAACGCCGACGAGGAAAAGGTTAAAGTCTGCGGTGGCTAACGCGCCCCCAAACAATTGTTGTTGGATGTGTTCAACACGCGCTTCTAACGTGGGAAATGAGTAAAACGCCACGGCCAAGATCGCGTACATGAACAAGGCGCCTACCGTCCCTAACATCACAGGCATGCTGAGATACCCCATCATCGAACGCATGGGGCGCTTCGCATAATGTTGGATGAGCCGTAACACCCAGTACAAGGTCATCACACTACCGAAGACGGCGATATACATAAAGGCTGTTTCTTTAGACCCCAAACTGCCTAACATGGACGCCGCGAAAATATAGAGCCAACGGGCTTTTCGCCTCAAGTTCAGCGGGCCATCGATGTACATAAACGTTGCATACACCATAATCAGCGTGAAGAAGATCGAAGGCGTATCTTCGCGGATATACCGATGGTGATATAACAACAATGGTGAGATCAGAATCATGATGGAGGCTAATAACGCGCCCGTTCGTCCCAACCAACGTTGGAACAAAAATGGGAACATCACCATCAAAATGCCTAAGACCGCAGGGTAAACGCGGGCGCTAAAATCCGAATCGCCAAATAAGAAATAGGAAAAGGCGATTGCATGGAATAAGATCGGCCCGTGCATTAACGGCGTGTGGGCGAAGTTACCATCTTTATAGAGCAGATATGAATAGTACGTATGCAAACTTTCATCATGGCTCATCACACGGTCGCCCAAAGCGTAAAACCGCGTCACCACCGCGATGATGAAAATGAGTATCATGGCGAGTGTGTAGGCATTTACCTTAACCCCACGTGACAACCAACGGCTCAAAAAATCTGATGATCCGTCAGTCGTTCCCCCCGATTTTGGAAATGTCGCTGCCATAACTAAGAATTCCTCTCTGGTTCTTGTGTTGCGCCTACCACATTGGAGCTATTTATCGGTGCATATTGCGGTTGTACGGGTGGCGTTGGTTCAGCGCTCTCTAAAGTGACCACACAATAACATTCCGCTGTTGGCATAGCCACCCGAAAATGATCTATGCTGTATGTTTCATTAAGCTCAACCACACGCGGGGTCGGTTGCAGTGGAAGCACCCCACCCAGCGATTGTTGGCTCATCGACAATGAAATGACAAAACTCATCACCATGACGATCACAGCCATACTATATCGTCGTGGATGTAACTGAAAAAGGGTTTCGCGCGGGCGACGCACTTCTTCTTGAACAGCAGCCCATATGTCTCCAAAATGAGGGGCGGTCTTCAACCCCACACGGGGCATCTGCTGTTGCAAAGATTGGGTCAGTTCGCGTTGTTGACGCATTTCTTGATAACAAGCGTCACAATGATCTAAATGCGAGGCCACACGGTGACGCAAATCCACATTTAATTCACGACGGACATAACGCATCAGATACTGTCGTGTCTGTTTGCAGTTCAGCTCGTTGATCGTTGGGTGTGTTGTCATGACTCAAAACTCAACAATTCTTGAAGTAAAACCGTGCCTTCTGTTTGAAGCAAACTGCGCAAAGCATCGTGCGCTAGACGCACACGACTTTCAGCGGTCTTCGGTGGACAGTCCATCACTTCGGCAATTTCGCGGTACGTCAATGCGTGACCGTAGCGTAACACCACCGCTTCCCGTAAAAGTGGCGAAAGCCCTCTTAAGGCTTCTTCTAATTTCGCCTGTACCGTTTGACGTGCATACGCCGCTTCTGGCAGTTCTGAGTTTGGTGAGTGAGGTGTCTTTTGTAAAAGCTGATGAATGTCCAAGCACGGCAGTTTATTACGGCGGTAGACATTTCGACAGCGCGAAATCGCGATGGTGTATAACCACGTTTTAAATGCTGACCGTTCTGGGTCATAACGGTATAAGTTCTTAAAGGCATACACAAAAGATTCTTGCATCACGTCTTCAGCATCTTCACGGTTGAGCAGCAAGCTAAAACACAGCCGATACACACCCTCTACGAAGGCGTCATACAGTTCTGCATAAGCAGTTTGGTCACCTTGCAAACTACGGCGAATTACAGATTGAATCTCTACGGGTTGTTCAGGCACATCCCGCCCCTCTCACAATGCTGTTGAATTTTCATCTCAATATGGTTCGTACTTTATACAAACTGTGTCGTTAAAAGTCTTAAGCACAACTTTCTAACCTACCGGTGTAACGGTTTGAACGCCGTCATAAATATCTTGACGAAGCCATAAATCCACATTGCTGGTGGATGTAATCGGCATACGGGTACGCCCTTGCGTCCAGAATGCCAGCGCGTCCATGCCCATCATCGTCGCAGGACTCCATGTAGAATACAACGTGAAACTTTGCCCCACATATGGAAGTGTCCATTGATCCGGTATGATGTTTTCGGTCATGACCACCATCGACGCGCCATTGGCTTCACGGTAATCGTTCACAAACCGTGCATTAGAAAAGTCGCGCAGAAGCCACGCCACCACAGGGTCATTGGGCGCATACACCGCGACATCTACCAGCGGAAAACCGAGCGTTTCACGGTCGGCAATTTGCAACATGGTTTGGCGCAGAAGCACCGTATCATCGCTGGTGGCTTGTAGGTGCCAAAGGTTGGCAGGTCTTTGGGCATAAAACACCCCACTGTTCCACCCTGCTCCCAGTGACGTGAACAACCCGAAGATCAAAATGCCCAACCCAAACCCTTGAGCTGCCGCGCGCACATTCCACAAACTGGCGACCATCGAAAAAGACACGATCATGAATAAGACGGAAACCACCGCCAAAATGACCATGACGTTCTGAAAATCAAACACAAATGGGGTATCTGTGCCTGCAGTCAAGAAGGAACGTGAAATCGCTTGGATGGCGACCGCGAAGGCAAAACACAGCCCTAACATCACCACAAGCCCAACCCAACGCACCCAGTAAGGGATGCCCCAAAATGCAGCGCGACGGTCATGGGCAAACAGACGAACAAAGGCGACGCTGGCAAGTCCACCTAGCGGTAACGTGAACCAAACGGAATACCTAACTGCACCTTCGCCAGAGATCAAAAACGATGCGACGATTCCCAAGATCACCCACGCGACAAAAAAGCGTTCGACAAGCGTAATGCTCTCTGCGCGGAACATCAATACAAGGCCAACGATGGCAAAAATCCATAAAAACGGCTCATAAAAAAGTGAGGCGATCAAAGGCAGCGCATTGACTTGAATCACGGCAGGTTGTGACAGTAAGCGCACCAACCCATCAAAGACACCGCCCAACTGACTAAACCGATCTGGCACGGTTAAGAAAAGGGTCGCTACGCTAAAAATCACCAAAGCGGTGATCAACAGCGCATAGCCCCAAGGGATACTTTGGATCAATGACTTGGTGGTATCGACATAAGATGGCACAGGAGGATGTTCCGCTTCATCCGTTTCATCCTCAAAGCCAAAGTCGTTCGGCATAGGCGTGAATAACAAGGCGATCAAAAAGGCGATGACGAGGATGAGCGCAAGAAGTAAGCCTGCGGGGTCAGCGAGGAAAATCAGCGTCCCAGTGAGGACAACGGCCAAAACCCCATACGTGCTGTGACGTGTACGGTACAGTTGATAGACCACGCTCAACAAGCCCACGACGGTGAGCAGTGACCAAATGCTCGGCGCAGACATGCGTGAGGCGATGAACAGCGTTGGAGAGAAGAACAGGAAAACGCTCAACGCAAAGGCGCGACTGCGACCTAACATCCCGCGCAACACTATCGGCGAGATGACTAAAAGAGCGCCGATGAACACCGTGGCGATGCGCGCCGTCATTTCGTTCGCGCCCATCAATTGGAAAGAGAATAACTGCCCAAGAAAAATCAAAGGGCTGGCGGTCTGTGCAGGAACATTCGGCGCGGTTGGGCTTGAAGCTTGCCATGCAGAAAGCGCACTGCTGGCTTCAAGGGGCAACATTGGCACGGTATCCGTTTCTGCCAAGCGCAGTACAAAAGCCACCAAAACCAGCGCGATATACCCGAGTAATTCCCATGAAACCGAGAACTCACGCGTGTTTTCTTGCGCGCTAGAAGTCTCACGCAAGCGCCGAAATGACTGACCAAACGTTAGATTTTCCTGCATCTTTGAATTCCTTTCAGCGCTGATCGACACGGTAATAGCGACTGCCACCGGTATCACAGACCACTTCTAAGTTGTCACGGAACTTGATCTCGGCTTCCCATCCATAGCGGTTTGCTTCGGCGGTTCCAAACATGATGTAATCAATGCCATATCGTTCTGCAATAGATTCGACAGGGGGCCAAGACAATTCGCTGTATAAACGCTCAATATCCGCTTCGCGTGAACCCGCAATCGCGCCATAGGTTGACCCGCGCCACTGTGATTCATGACCGGGCCAGTTGAGAACTACAGGTATCCCCGTGAGGGTCGCGGTACGTCCGGCTTGCCCCCCAGAATACGAACCGGCGATGGATTCAGCTACAACCACAGTTTGCGAGCCAACCAAGTTTTGTAAACACTGGACGGCGGCATAGTCCGAACCGCTTGTAAAGCGCGTACCCCCGTCTAAGGTGAGCGCGTTGAGCGAAGCGCTTGAGCCTAACCCGCCTGCCATCGGTGAAAACATGCGGTATTGCGGCGCAACCGCCACAAACAATAAACCTAACGTCACCACAATAAGGGTCGCACCCGCTAAACCAGCGCGTACCACACCGTTCACCTGTCGTAAGTTGAATGAAGGCAGGTTGCCCGCCAAAACGACTTCGTACACGGCGAATGCGGCGGCTAAACTCCATAACAACCACGCTTGATAATAGAATTTAAAAACCGTGTTCATGCGCGTGCCAAAATAATCACGCAGATAGAAATAGTCAGGAACGAGCGTCAGCACCAACCCCATCCCCACCAGCAATAAAACAAAGCCTGTCGCGGGCGAGTAGGTGATGATAGGCAGTGAGTGCGCGTCATTGTGTTCGTCTTCGCGTAGACGTGGGAATAAACGCGCGATGACGACCATCAAGCCCAACACCAAGACAATAGTTGTTACACTGTGAGTCACTCTTTTACTCAGTATTTGGCCTAAAACTGCATCCCAAGTCCCTGTTCCGCGTACCTCACTCGCCAACCAACCCGCAAATTCGACGTTGGTCGCCATCAATAACGCGATAATGGCGATGATTCCGACAATGGCTAAAGCGAAGCCCGCAAGAAATTGGAGTGCCAAACGAGTATTCAAGCGTTTTTCACCACGCCATGCTTCAATCGCTAAATAGATCGTCAAGATGACGAACAAAGGCCCGAAGTTAATGAAAAACTGCTGGATCGGCGTTGGAAAAATCAGGTTTGGAATCAACCCGCCCGCTTGCGAACGGAAGCTGATCAAGAAGGGTAGATAAGCAATCAACGCCACAGCGCCAATCGTCACGCCTTGAATCGCAATCTGCACAAGGTCTTGCACGCCCAAGCGTCCCCGCCCTTTGCCCATTAAGCGCCTTAAACCCTCTGCCCCAAGGATGCCCGCCGCATAAATCGGCCCATCCCATGTATTTAAAAAGACCAACCCCCCAATCACCAACCCATAAAAAACCAATTCGGTGATTTTGGGCGGTCGTCCCCGTAACAACACATTCAGCGCGAGGCCGAGCGCCATCACAGCAAACGGTAGGGAAAGCACATGCGGATGCACGTCCGCCAACAGGTAGCTAAATTGCGGGAATTCGTCGATCACTTCTTGGCGCACACCATCCAGATAACGGTCGTTCAATACGCGCGCGGAACGGAACCACCACCAATCCCCCCACTCCAAGAAGTTGCTATTGCCACTTGGCAAGGGGTCTTGACGATTATCTGTGTCTAAAAAGCGCAGATATTCCGCCGAAGCCGTCCCCGTTTGATAGGGAATTTCGATCAGTGGGAATTGGAAATTGCTCATCAACACGACGAAGATCAGCCCGAACACGCCTGCGAAAATTGGCCCGCGCACACGCGGAACGATCTCGGTGACGCTCTGACTGGCATCAGCAACACGTTTTCTCAACGCCGCAAATTGATGAGAACGGGCGAGGTTGTACACCACGCCAAAAGCCGTCACACCCGTGAGCGCAAACAGCAGGGAAATGGTCATATTCATGGCGTAGGTGCTGGAAACCCCGCTCAGTTTCGCCAGCATCGCCGCGATCACATAGCCGAAGTAGTAATAGCTGATGGAATAACCGGACATCCAAGGGTCATTCGGCGGGAAACTTTCGCTGCGCATAATCCCGCTGATGAACGCCAGTTCCATCGGCTTTTCGGTGCTGGTGATCTCATTTTGATGCGCGCGATACACACACCAACTCACAAACAGCACGAAGAATAAGACTTCCACCACAATGATCATGGTGCGGTTGTCGCGCCACCACTGGCGCAGGTCGATGCGTTCGCCTTTGAAATACATGAACAAGGCGACGATGAAGACGATCAGCCACGCAAATACAATATCACCTTGCGTGTTGCCTAAGAACCCTGTGCTTCCTAATATCCAGAAAACCCAACCCACCAGCAGTAAACCGATGGCCCGCGCAAAGGTATAACCACGATCAGGCAAGCCGGGAAGTAAGCGCAAAGCGAGGGGGACGGCTGTCCACCCCACAACGGTAACTAAAAGCCACCAACTCGCAATGATCCATCCTTCGCGTGTTATCCAATCAATAATCACGTTTAACCTACTTCCTGCAACACTGCGTCATGATTTACGCGATAAATAACCGATTCGCCGATGGTGAATACAGGTTCGATCAAGCCCATCGTTTCCATTTCAGCAAATTTTTCTAAGCCAGAGGCTAAATAATATGCTTGTTCCATGCGTCCTACAATGAGATATTGCACATCATGTAATTGCAATAAACGCCACGCAAAACCGATGTTGCTGGTTTGATAGAATGCGTTCACGTTGGCGTTACGCATTTCTACTTCACGCCCCATCGCTTCTAACGTGCGTTGTTGGCGTTGATGGAAATTCCAGCCGACCACCGTCGGCAGACCCGTATAAATAGATATACGTCCGTTCCAGCGGTACTGGGTATCCGTCCCCAAGCCTTCCAAAATGACAGGCGTGCCTTGTACGTTATCCTGCAACCAGCGGATCATGGCGTAATCTTCTGCGAGTGTAAATGGTGAAAAACCCGCATTTTCGCCTTCGTACTGCACCGAGTACTGCATATAATCCATGCCATCCAGCGTGAGCAGGACTTCGTGGGATTGTCGGAATACCGCCTTGCCTTGAATCGCCATCACAGGAAATAGTGCGGCGATCCCGAATAAGATCATGAAGACGGCATACCACACATATTTAAAACCACTCCACCAACGGCTCAAAGCCTCAAAACAACAAGATGCGGCGACCGCGCCGACCACGCTGAACATCAACCATGCTTGAATGTAGAATTTGAACACCGTATTTTGACGGCCAATATCCCCACCCAACACGATATATTCCACGCCGAGCGTCAGCCCTAAAGCCAAGCCCATCAAGGCTAATAAAAACTGTATAACACGGCTTTGATTGCGACGGAAGAATAACACTGTCACCCAAATTAATAGCGGCAAGACGATCAATGTGACTTGGTATTCGATCATCGCCAAAATGACGGATGCCAAGACCCCCAACGTGATGATGCCAACCAGCGCGAACATGGGAAGCCATTTCCCGCGCAAACTGCTCACTTTTTCACGTCGAAGCCAGCGAACCGTATCCCAGATCAGGAACGAGACGATCAAGAAGATGAATAGGCCGTGAATGTCCAAGAACGCCCACAAGGGGGATTTTCCGTCGTGCCACAGCAAAACGCTGTTATACGTGGAGGCGTACCAAGAAGTGAACGGCATCACCGCGACGAAACTGGCAACGGCAAACCCGCCCACCCGAACGACAAACGCGGTGAGGGATTCACGTGTGATCGTGCGCCAAGATAACCACCATGCAAAGGACAGACCAGCACCCGCAAAAATCATGTAGGTGATCCAGTCCCATGTATTGGTCGCGCGTAACATCCCGACAAACACGCCAATCAAGACATGCTGTAGGATGCGGTTGGTGCGGTTTCGTGGGTCTTTGCCTGCGACTAAAATCTCATTCAAGATGAAGGCAAAAAGCGCAAACTGCATCGGCATCGAAATCATGTGCGCGTGCATATCGGCATAAATGAAGGTGAACGCCGGCATTTCGGTGATCGCCCCGCCTTCTACGCCGGGGGTTTCTGCATAGACACGGCTCGGCCCCCAGAACCAGCGATCTGCGTTTACACGTAGCGGCACTCTATCGAAAAACTGTTGTAAACCAGAGGTGATGCTTGAAATCAAACGAGTGGAATTATCCAGTTCGTAACGAAGTCGGTCTGCCAAATTGTTATTGGCGACGCGCTCAACGATGTCTTGATAAACTTCGGGCGGAGGCGTCATGCCGTTGGTGTCTGTATATTCTTCGATGAGGAAGTTTTGCATTCCCGTTGGGCGTACATAACCACCCATCTGCGCCAACCCTGTTAATGCGATGCGTGGGGTATCCAAGTTGCCGACGACCACCGACAACAAGATCGCCAGCACACCCGCGACAAATGGGTTTGCCAACTTACGGACGCGCTTCTGCGCATCACGGTCTCGCCAGTAATCGCGCAGACGATGAGCCGCGCTGTACGCAACTGAGAATGCGCCAATGCCCGCTGTTGCAAACAAGGTCGGCAGAATGAGGTTATAGGCAAATGAAGGCGTGATCCCTAATAACAATACGGGCGTTCCCACAATCACGAAGCCAAAATAGTAGTAGTTGATGAACCCGCCTGCATACCAAGGGTCAATTGCAGGGAAGATGGTGCTTCGCAAAACGCCGTTGAAGTACGCAAAATCCATCGGTTTTTCGCCACCGAACCCTGAAACCCACAGGTCAGGGTTGGTCAACCGCACGCCGATGAACGCGATGAATAACACCCACGTGATCAACTCGATCACCAACAGCCGTTTCCATGCTTTACGAATGAACTCAACAAACTCTGCACGCGAACGCCAAGCGAGTAACACGCCGAAAACGAACAGCGCGATCATCGCCCCTGCAATGCCGACTTGCGACCAAACAGGGATTCTGAGACTGCTCAAAAACCATGTGATCCAGCCGGTGAGGAACATCCCGCCAAATTTCGCGAAGGCATAGCCACGATCAGAGAGGCCGGGCAATAACTTGAAGAACAAGGGGAAAACGCTCAAGCCGAACAAGCCGAGCGCAACCCACCATGCGATCACCCCAACCACTTGATTGGTATTGATGATACTTTCGGGGTGAAAGCGTTCGCTCCATGTCCCGTTTTCATATTGGGTTTCGCGCATTTGCTCAGTAAAACGCAGATGCGTAGGCGCGGCATCCGCCATTTCAGACGTGATGTTGGACGCCACCCCAACAATCTGCTCAGAACAGAAATACCACGTAGACGCATACGGACAGTTAAAATAAGGTTGCCCGCTGTTCACTTCAACAAGCGGAACCGAACCGAGGATGTCTTGTACACGCGCGGGGTCATAGTCTGCGCTACGTTGGAAGATGAACACGACCGGATGATCATAGACGCTGAAAGCTTCTTCAGATTCGATTTCGTTGAGCCACTCAGGGCCGTCGTAGGTCGGCAAATACTGATCTGAAACGCGGAACGGCCCCCACTCAAAAGTTTCTTGGAATGTGGCGACCAGATCATAGCCGAGTTCGCCCGCGAACAATGCCCGATAATACAGGTTCGACATCGGCCAGCGCGCAGGGTTGCGGTTGAGCGTGTCGTAGAATCGATTGCTGCTAATGGCAATGTAGTCGCTGTTTTGTAGGATGGTCTCTAAAAGATCACGCTTGGCTTCATTGTCGTCATAAACAATGTTGATCTCATACCCTGTGACAAGCCCCCACCACGGGTCACGACTGTTGCAATAACGGCTGTCGGGCACAGAACCCGAGGCGGGTTCATCGGCTAGTGTGATGCCGTCAGGAAGCGAGCAGATTTTGGTGGGAATCGGGTCATCCCAAGCGCCTTCCCACGTAAAAATAGAACCCCCGCTGACGAGTGGCCCGCCTTCTTCCAGCAAAATCTCAATACGGTAGGTTTCGCCTGTTTCCGCTTCAAATGGGGTTGCTAAAGGAATGGTGACCGCATCCCCTGAGATGTGCGTGTCGCGCGTCAGGTGTTGTTCAAAAACGGTTTCCGTCATCAACTGTTCGTCACGCACGCGGATGATGCGAATATTCAACCGTTCGAGGCCGGGGTCGTCGCTGATGTCGCCCAAATGCGGGGCATAAATCTCTGTGGCGGTGCCTGTCACAGGTGAACGGAAATTTTCCATGACCACAAGGCCGGGTTGTAAACGGGTGACACGGGTCAAAAGATCATTTTCGATCATCGTCCCATGGCTGTCCGTCAACCCGATGTTGATGAGCGGGGTCGTGTCATCCGCGCCTTCAATGCGCATGGAGAAGTCGCTCGGAACTTGTTCATACACCCAATTGGAGGCTTGCACGCGGGTGAGTAAATTACGGTAAATATTAGTGAACATCAATGCCCAGACGACGGTAAACCCAACCACGCCGACCAGCGAGGCATAACCTATCCCTCGTCGTAATTTGAACCAGCGTCCCTCAGAGGCCGTCACAAGACGGACGATCAACCATGCGCCGAGAATCGTCAACGCAGGATATATCGGCAGGTTATAACGCATGGTCATAACCCACAAACGCCCCATATATCCAAAGTAAACGGCGATCCATGCGATCAGCAGTAAATTGGCGGTGGCTTGGGGTTTACCACGAATCAAGCGCCACAATGACCAACCGAACCCGATCCATCCTGCTAAGCCAAGCGGAACGCCCATCCCCCAAATCACCATATTCGTGAAAGGGAAGATATAGGCTGAACGCGCCACCCATTGGTAGTTGGGGGGCATATCCATCGACCCTGACACCAGCGACTGCGCCAGCGTCATGTCATCTAAAAAGCGCGAGTTGAGCGATAAACCAAAGACCGTCGGCCCAACGAACATATATGGGTTGGTGAGGCGGAAGATGATCAGCGCCACCACCACCGAAACCACCACGCCCAAAATATGTTTGGCAAAGAGCCATTCCCGTTCACCTGTCGCTAAACCGCGCGTGAACGCAGGCGCAATTTGGATGATCGCGCCTAAGCCGACAAGACCGATCAACGGCAGTAAGTTGATACGACTCGCGAGGGCAGCGCCGAAGAAAATCCCAAAGAGGATATAGTCGCGCAGTCGTCCTTTTTGTTGGACATAAACGGCAGCAAGAATTGATAAAACACTGCACATATTGCTAAATGCGTCGGCAGTGCCAAAATGTGACATTTGAATGGAGAACACGACGAAGCTGTACAAGATCGCTGCTAATAAACCGACGCCTTTGCCGTGCAGTCGCCAGCCAATGGCAAAGACAGCCAACGTCGTGACCAGTTCCGAAAGGCCAGAAATAACCCGCCACACGAGTGGCAAGCCATCATATGTACGCCACCATGAACCATCGTACTGCGCCATGTCGGGGTTTGTCTGCGCGAGGATGTTATGCGCAATCCATTCTGAAACTGTCACCATGCCATCAGCAGCAATCCGCGCGGTGAATAAGGGTAAGGTACCGTACACATAATCGCCTTGACCTCGGTCGGTATTATGTGGGTTCCATGTGGAGCACAGGGCATCAAAGAAGCCCCCTACCCCATTGGTATCGGGGTAGCGTCGCATACATTCTTCAAGCTGAAGTCGGTGTTCTTCGTCCGTACCGCTAGGGTTTAATGTCCCGTTCAAGCTGGTTGCAACATTGGTTAGAAACCGTTCGTCAGGGTGTAGATGCGTAAAATCATCCCAGTACAACCCACTAAAGCGTAAATACCCCGCTGCGATTAAGGTAATCACCAATAAGACCGCCACCCACAGATGAGGTAAAGACTTAGGGCGCACTGAATTTGACTTTGAACTTGACGAAACAAATTGTTGCATACAGAAAACTCTCATTTGAATGCAATAAACATTCGTTGAATTTTAGGGTGAATGTCTAATTTATGCGGTTGTTTGTACACGCAAACAGCAGAAATCTCTTACTGTTCCTACAGATTAGTATCCATTGTGACCAACTTCGGGTCTTTTGGAAAGTCATTTCATGAGATCGACATCTTATGCCCTCGAAACAACATTCCACACGGTATTATGATAGTAAGTTGCTCATTTTTGAAATTTGAATATGCTGATTCATACCTATTCGCGTGTTATCTTTTTTAAGATTTGGGGTTACAACTATAATGCCCACACGTATACGTTTACAGTATTTAATATTTTTTGTGATTCTTATCCTCGCAATTTGCGCATTACCCTTAGCATTGTCGCCCTCACAATCCGCTCTCATCGCACAACCGCCCACCGCAACCCGTACCCCAACACCAATCAATATTGGGAATTTTGTATGGGATGATTTAGATAGGGATGGACGACAAGATGCGGGGGAACCCGGTCTTGCGGGGATCACGGTGCAGTTATGGAACAGCAACAAAACAGCATTGATTGATTCTACCGTCACCAATGCATCCGGCATATATACAGTGATCGCCCCCCTACCGGGGAATTATCGTGTGCGCGTCCTATTACCAAATTCGCTGGATACATTTAGCCCCATGAACCAAGCGGGGGGAGATGACCTGCTCGATAGCGATATTAATGTTTCGGGCGTAAATTTCGGCTTCACGGATGTTTTTAATATTGCATCGAATGTCATTAGTATGACCCTCATTGATGCGGGCATCATCCGTTACTTCACGCCAACACCGACAAGAACACCAACACCAATCAATATTGGGAATTTTGTATGGGATGATTTAGATAGGGATGGACGACAAGATGCGGGGGAACCCGGTCTTGCGGGGATCACAGTGCAGTTATGGAACAGCAACAAAACAGCATTGATTGATGCTACCGTCACCAATGCATCCGGCATATATACAGTGACCGCCCCCATACCGGGGAATTATCGTGTGCGCGTCCTATTACCAAATTCGCTGGATGCATTTAGCCCCATGAACCAAGCAGGGGGAGATGACCTGCTTGATAGCGATATTAATGTTTCGGGCGTAAATTTCGGCTTCACGGATGTTTTTAATATTGCATCGAATGTCATTAGCACGACCCTCATTGATGCGGGCATCATCCGTTACTTCACGCCAACACCGACAAGAACACCAACGCCGATCAATGTTGGTAATTTTGTCTGGTGGGATATTGATGGTGATGGGCGACAAGATGCAGGGGAACCCGGTCTTGCAGGGGTCACTGTGCAGTTATGGAACAGCGACAAAACAACGCTCTTTGGCACGACCACCACCAATGCATCCGGCATTTATACATTGATCGCCCCCCTACCGGGGAATTATCGTGTGCGTGCAATCCTGCCAAATCCTTTGGATCAATTCAGTCCGAAAGATCAGGCTGGAGGGGATGACCTACAAGACAGCGATATCAACCCAACCGGCGTTCATCTAGGGTTTACAGATACCTATAACTTCTCCTCCAATTTGATCAGCATCACGAGCATTGACATCGGGATTCAGCGGTTTGTCACTGCTACACCCACCCGTACCCCCACGCCGATCAATGTTGGTAATTTTGTCTGGAATGATGCCAACGCTAACGGCATCCAAGACGCGGGGGAATTAGGGATTTCTGGCGTCACTGTTGAAATTTGGAATAGCAACAAAACGATGTTACTTGCAACCACGACGACCAACAATATAGGCCACTATATGTTGACGGTTCCCGGCCCGGGTCAATATCGCGTCAGGGTAATTTTGCCTTCAGGCACATCGTTTAGTCTCAAAGATCAACTAGGGAATGACACCGTGGATAGTGACATCAATACTGCGGGGATTCACTTCGGTTTTACCGATATCTATAATTTCCCGCAGAATTTGATCAGTATCACCACTATTGATGCGGGTATCGTTGGGTTTTCACCCACTGATACGCCAGCACCAACGGCAACTTTAACCCCTACGGAAACCCCGCCAGGGTTCATTCCAAGCGATACCCCTGTGCCAACCGAGACGCCTGATGGTTTTGTGCCATCCAATACCCCGACAGAGGATCCATTGGATATTTTCACCGATACCCCTACCCCCAATGGTTCAGAGACGGCAACGCCTACCCCACCTGTGTTTACAGATACGCCTGAAGGTGAGTCATTACCTTTCTTTACCGACACGCCCGAACCGCCCTCAACCTACCCACCACCACCTACCTTGATGTACGCGGAAGATGTCAACTTCCAAGAATCGAGCGTGGTGATGACGGGGATCGCCGAACATTTGGTAGATCGTATTGTCGTGCGCGTTTTATATGAACACGGCGTACCCACTCAATGGTTAGGCCCTAACCTGTATAACATTGAAAACATCGGGATTGCGGGGCTAGAACAGCTCGGGATTCAACAAGCCATCGACTTCTTCAGCCCTGTTGGATTAAATTATTTCGAAGGCGGTGCGGTCTTCTGTCTACAAGGGACCGGCCCGCTCATTTGGTTGGCGGCGAGTCAAATGCCCCGCCATGCAGAGATCATCGGCAGTTACACCGTACCTGAATTTGAGGGCTTTACCTGTGCCACCTTGTTTGAACCCGGCACACTAGTCTTAGTCACAGACCAACCGCAGTAATTCATGTGGACAAAAAAACACCTCTCAATAACGAGAGGTGTTTTTTGATGTCTTTTAACTACGTCCCCGTCCAGCGCTGACCAGTTCCCGCGCATGAGGAGCGACTTCTGCCGCGAAAAGCTCCATCATCGGCGCGCTGTCGGTGGCGAGGATGTACCCGCTGATGCCGTAACGCAGCGTGATTTCAGCAATATCTTCCGCCCACTGTTTCGGCAAGCCATTAAACAGTCCACCACCAGAGGAAGTAAATTGACCGTTGATATTCAAGTAGCGCCGAATTTCTTGCGGGTTTCGCCCGACTGAATTTGCGCCTTCATCAATGTGTTTATTCATCTCGGCCAGCTCATCAATTCCATTCTTGAGATAGCCCATTGACGGAAGCCAACCGTCACCAATACGTCCAGTCAGGTTGAGAATGCGCGGTTTGTATGCGCCGATCATCACATTGATTTTATGAAGGGGCGCTGGCCCACGTTTTGCCCCATTCACCTGATAATACTTGCCATCAATGCGCACACCTGAACGTTCGCTGGTATCCCAAAGCGCGCGCATAATCGTGATCGCTTCTTCTAAAGCCTCAATCGATTGGCCGGGGCTTAAGCGCTTGCCATTCATCGACTCGATGCCATCCCAGAACGCCCCCGCACCAATCCCTAACTCGACACGGCCACCGCTTAAAATATCTAAACTCGCGACGCTTCGCGCCAAAACCGCAGGTTGACGCAGGGGCAAGTTGATCACATTCCCGCTGACGTGGATGCGTTTTGTCTTGGACGCTACATAAGAAAGAAGCGTCCATGTGTCATGAAATACAGGTTGATAGGGGTGATCTTGAAATGTTGCAAGATCAAACCCTGCTTGATCGGCCACCATCGCCAGTTCAACGGCTTGCTGTGCGGGTTGTGCTACCGGGGTGATGAAAACCCCGAATGTTAAATCATGTCCGTAATCTGTCATGTTCAAGCTCTTTCTCTCAACTCTCTACACTAAGATTGAGATTTAGGGGTTGGCGTTGGAAAAACTAAGTTATCTTTGAAAAGATTCTCAGGATCGTATTGGGCTTTGAGGCGGTTCAAGCGTTCTAGCGTACTCGGCAAGAATGCTTCAGCCATTCTTTCAGGACGGGTGTCCGTCTCAAAATTGAGATAATTCCCAACCATATGATCTTTCATCGTCGTGTCCCATAAGGTATTCAACTGGTCGCGGTTCATACCCAAGGCGGTTACATGGAAATTCGCATCGCGTCCATTAAAAGGCGTTGCTTCATCTGGAACATCCGAAACTGCCCCACCAATCGAACGGACTTGGAAGAAGAAGACTGATCCGCTGCGGATCAATCGTTCAGCCGCCGCCGCAAATTCTGGAGTGAAGTGACGTACAAGCCCAGACCGCCCGACTGGATTTCCCTGCCCGTGATGGTCGCCCAACTGCGCGTTTGCCATCAAGTTGGCATAGGTTGTGATCACCACGCTCTGATCATACATCGGCGCAATATTTGCCAGCGGTTGCAGTTGACTGATGATCGTTTCAGGGTTGTCCGAATCTACCAACGCCAGCGTTTGCGCAATCATCGGTTGATCTCGTCGAGGCGCACCCATGATTAAGAAGCTGGTCAAATCTCGCGGGGATGTTTCGACGACATGCCCCCAACTTTCTAAAAATTCGGCGGTATCAGACGCATCAAAGACAAATTGCGCCCAACCGACGTCGCTCACTTCATCGACTTCAAATTCAAACCATGTGACGATGCCAAAGCCAGCGCCCGCACCGCGTACTGCCCAAAACAGATCAGGGTTTTCATCTTCGCTGGCATGAACAATCGAGCCGTCCGCCAAGACCATTTCAACCGCACGGACATGGTCGATGGTCAAGCCGTGTTTGCGCGCCAGCCAGCCAATTCCGCCTGCGGTCGCCAGCCCGCCCACGCCTACGCCACCATAATCACCCGAGCTGAGCGCCCAACCATACGGCTCAAGTGCCTGCGCCACTTCCATCCAACGAGCGCCTGCGCCAATGCGAACACGCCGTGTCGCTTGATCGACAATTTCAATCGTGTTGAGTTTCGCTAAATTAATGACGATTCCGCCATCATTGGTCGAACGTCCGCGAATACCGTGCCCACCACTGCGAATAGACAGAGGCAGTTCCTTATGTTGACGGGCGAAGGCGAGCGCAGCGACGACATCTTCCACATTTCTGACTTGAAAGACGATGCCCGGCGCGCCACCACGCATATACGTAGATCGCACGCGGGAAAAGTTGTTATCCCCGGGTTCAATGACGGTATCCACCAGCGATTCTGGCACGCCTTCATAGTCGATCAAGGCGCGTCGTTTCGCTTTCACCGAAGCACGCCGAATCTTCTTTTCAGAAAGTCCATCTGGTAGTTCGCGGGCGACCGCTTCGCGCAAGGCGGGGATGACTTCCTGCGCAAATTGATCCATCACCTCAGCATCATCGGCCATCAAAATGAAGGTGCTAAAGCCGTGTTCAACCACTAAAGGCAAGAGATCATCCACCCATTTTGTACTTGGCCCGTTCAAAAACTCGCCGTGTTCTGGGGTGAATTTGCCTGCGATGTTCATCATCCGTCGAATTTCGCGCGGGTCACGGCCAGCGGCGTCGGCGGCTTCATCAATGATTTGATTCGACGCGCCAATTGCTGAATGATCCAAATACATGCTTGAAGGAAGCCAACCATCGGCCTTTTCCCCAATCAAGCGTAACATCTTCGGCTTCAAACCGCCCACCCAGATCGGAATTTCATGTGCGGAAACAGGGCCACGCTTCACCCCATTCATGCGGTAATGTTTCCCGTGATATTTCAGCGGTGTGTTTTCAGTGGTGTCTAACAGCGCGCGAATGATATCTATAGCTTCGCTCAACGCTTCGACCGATTCACTGGGGGTGCGTTTTGGTTCGCCCATTGCGTGGATCGCATCCCAAAAGCCACCTGCTCCAAGCGCGAGATCAAACCGACCGTTCGAAAGCAAATCCAAACTTGCGCTTGAACGTGCCAACACGGATGGTGAGCGCAGCGGGATATTCAAAACGTTCCCCGCGATATGAATACGTTCCGTCTGCCCTGCCACCCATGACATGAGCGTCCATGCGTCTAAGAATGCGGGCTGGTACGGGTGATCTTGAAAAGTCACCAAGTCATAGCCCAACGCTTCGCTGTGTTTGGCAAGGTTAACAACGGTTTGTGCATCGCCACTTTTAGGCGTAATAAACGTTCCAAATTTGAGTGAATGACCGTAATTCATAAAGTTTACCTTTGTTGATGTATCAACCATTTTAACTCAACATTGGTTGACAAGTCAACCATTTATTTTTATACTGTGGTTATGACAAACACTGAATTTCTCTCACAAAAAATAACATGGGCGAACTACCAACGGATGCGCTTGCTTTTGGCGGGTCGGATTAGCCGTGAACTGACCCAAAAAACAGGACTTTCTGACGCAGATTTTGACATTCTCACGGCGTTGATGGAGTCACAAGCAGAATCAGTACGCGCGATTGCATTACGTTGTGGGCTGGACTGGGAAAAAAGCCGACTTTCGCACCAGCTTCGGCGGATGGAAAGTCGCGGGTTGGTCAGCCGTGAAGAATGTACGGAAGATAATCGCGGTACGGTAATCCGCCTGACCGCCAAAGGACGGAAACTCGCACAAGAGGCGACGCAATATCATCAAGAAATCGTGAACACCTACTTTTATCAAGTCCTCACGCTTGAACAGCTCGAGGCCTTAAACCAAATCAGCGAAGCGATCCTCTCTGAATTAAACAGCGATCCGCCCCGAACCCATCAAAAATAACCCACCTCTGGCCTTATGAGGTGAGCTGCATCTCTCGTTCTCATTTGTGAAACTGTGGAATCAAGGTAAAAGTGACATGAACCTTTTTGCGTTGATTTGACGACAAACCCTATCAAGCATAGGATGTACAGAAGCAAAATGTCACCAAAACAAACAAAAAACGACCTTTTTCAGGTCGTTTTGAGGGAAGCGGGTAACGGGATTCGAACCCGTGACTTTTTGCTTGGGAAGCAAACGCTCTACCAACTGAGCTACACCCGCGCTTATTTCAGAATTATAAGGCGGGACGGCGGGAAGTCAAGTGCGACACAAAGTTTGTGCGGAATATTCTGCAAAACCGTGTAAAAATAAACCATGTTGAACGTCAGCACAGCATCTCGCCCTGAACTTGGACGCTGGCATCTGCCATTTTAAGAAAGTATGTAGAGTTATGAGCTTTAAACGTTGGGTCTTGCCTCTGATTGGGGTGCTTTTTAGCGTAGGGGCAATCTATCTTGTCATGCGCGATATTGACTTCATCAAATTGGGCGAGGCATTACAAGGGGCGAAATATGGTTGGCTCATCCCCGCGTTTTTTTTAATCACACTTGGGCTTTTCTTTCGTGGTTTACGCTGGCGTAGTTTGCTCAGCAAAAGCATCTCGCTTGAACATGCGTTTAATATTCTGAATATCGCCTATTTGCTCAACGGCATTTTGCCCCTGCGCGCAGGGGAACTAGCACGCGCTTATTTAGCGTCACAGGTGAAACCGCCTGTGCCGATGATGAGAAGTGCCAGCACGATTATCATCGAACGCTTGCTTGACCTGCTAGCGGTGCTGGTATTGATCGGCATCGTTCTGCTGGTCGCGCCGATCCCTGAAGAAGTACGTGCGCCGGCATCGTTATTTCTTCCCTTGATGATCGTGGGTTTTGCCTTCTTGATGATCCTTGCATCAAAGCCCGATTTTTCCTTAAACTTAGCCCATGCGCTAAGTCGTCGCATCCCAATTTTAGAAAGATTTCAGTTTAGCCAACTGACCATCAACTTCATTGAGGGGTTAAAACCGTTAACACAAATGCGTACGCTCATCGAGATGGTATTGTGGACAGCGGTGAGTTGGACGTTCTCAGTCATCTCAGGCTATGTCATAATGTTAGCCTTCTACGACCAAGCGGATTGGATTGCAACCTGTTTATTCACCGCCACAGCATCATTTGCCATTGCGGTGCCTGCAATTCCCGGCAATCTCGGCACGTATGAAGCCAGTATTGTTTTTGCGCTCTCAACCCTGAATTTTGACCCAGTGGTTGAAACCGCCGCCGCTTTTGCGCTCGTCGTTCATGGGCTAAACCTGTTTGCAAATATCGTCCTCGGCATTTGGGGGCTATTCCGTGAAGGGTTTTCGATCAAACAAATCTCCACGGGTGTACGTAATATGCAGCAAAAGCAAGCTGCGGGAAGCATAGAAGCGTGACACAGACAAAAAAACTCAAAGTTCTCATCAGCTTACTTTACTACTTTCCCCACCGAACAGGATTGACCATCCACGTACAGCGGGTGGCGGAAGAATTGGTACGGCGCGGGCATGAAGTCACGGTATTAACAGCGCGTTACAAAAATGACCTTCCACGCGACGATTTTTCCATGCACGAAGGCGTGCGCGTGGTGCGGTTGTGGGCGCCGATCCGTCTAAGTCGCGGGATGATTATGCCGATGTATCCGCTGGCTGCTCTCAAGCTCATGAAAGAACATGATGTCATCAGCATCCATACCCCGATGCTAGAAACCGCGCTGATCGCGGGCATCTCCAAATTGACCAACCGCCCCTTAATCATCACGCATCATGGTGACTTGGTCTTGCCCGATGGCTTTGCAAACCGTCTTATCCGCGAAACTATGTTTGCCATGTACAAAATCGCGGCGAAACGCGCCTCCAAAATCCTCGCTTACAGCAAGGATTACGCGGACAACTCGTATTACCTGAAGCCTTTTAAGTCCAAAGTTCAACCCGTGTATCCGCCTATTTTGATGCCGGAGCCAAACCCCGAAAAGGTACGTCAACTGCGCGAAGCATGGTCTAAAGACGGTGGGCCGATCATCGGTTACGCGGGTCGTTTTGTGCAAGAAAAACGCCCCGACCTGCTCATCAAAGCGCTGTCGGTCATCAATCAAACCTACCCTAATGCGCGGGTTGTCTTCTGCGGGGAATATGATATCCCTTACGAAGATACATGGACCCGCGAACAGCCGTTAGTCAACCAATATAAAGATCAGCTGATTTTTCTGGGGTTGAGAGAAGACCCGCAGGACATGGCGGATTTTTACGCGGCATGTGATGTCCTCGCCTTACCCAGTGACACGGAATGTTTTGCATTGGTACAGGTTGAAGCGATGTTATGTGGTACGCCTGTCGTGATGACAAACATCCCCGGCGGACGTGTGCCCGTACAAGTGACCCAAATGGGGAAACTGGCAGAAGCAGGAAATTCAGACTCGATTGGCACGGCATTGGTTGATGTCTTGCAGAATCTAAATCACTATACGAAAACACGCCTAGAAATCATGGATATCTTTTCCTTCCCTGAAACGGTCAATCACTATGAAGCAGTGATGTTAGAAGCCGTGAATCATAACCGTCCAACCTCGCAGGGGCAGTTACCGATCCCTGAACCCGCACCACAAAGGAACACGAAATGAGCGGAAGCACGTATAATCCGACATTTAAAAACCCACGCCTTACGCAAGAAGTCATCGCCGAGTTGACAAAAAACGAAGCAGATATGGCCTTCAAAAAACGGGCAGCGACCATTTTTGAATGGGTTGACCCCACCGACGATATGGTGATTTTGGATATCCCCTGCGGGCGTGGTTTCTACTTGAATATGTTTCGCAGAGTGTGCGAAGCGCGCTTGTACGGTGCGGAGCTTGAATTTGATGTGATCCTCAAAGCACAGCACAACGTCGGTCACATGTCGGACATTCTGTTGCAGTGTGCGAATATTTATCACATGCCCTACCCCGACAATAGTTTTGATGCGGTCATCCTCTCTGAAATCCTTGAGCATGTGGACGATGATACCCGCGCCTTGAAAGAAGCCTACCGCGTCTTAAAACCCGGGGGCGTGGTCGCGATCACCGTCCCCAATGCCAACTACCCCTTCATCTGGGACCCGCTCAACAAAACGCTCGAAACACTTTTTAAGACCCACATTCAAAAAGGGATGTTCGCGGGCATTTGGGCCAATCATGTACGGCTTTATGAGCGTGATCAACTGCGCAAGGCGGTATTAAGTGCCGGTTTTAGCGTCGAAGAAGAACGATCCTTTACGCATTATTCCTTCCCTTTCATTCATAATTTAGTTTATGGCATCGGCATGCCATTGTTAGAATCGGGAAAAATGCCCAGCTCGATGGCCACCGCGGCAGACCGAACCAAGCCACAAGAAAATAATGGCAGTTTATTAAACCCAATCAACTTGGGGGTCAAAGTATTCAATTATTTCGACCGTAAAAACGTGATGAATGAACCGCCTGAACGGTCAACGGTCAATTTGGCAATCAAAGGACGTAAACCGTTGTGATGAATGACGAACATCCACAAGAAACTTTTACAACGCCAGAATCACCCAGCAGCGAAACGGAAACAGTCACCCAACCGATCCCTGTAGAAGAAACGCGCTTTGAAGATTTAACCCTCGCGGCGGCGTTCTCTCAGTTTGTGCGCAGACCACGCGCAACTTACCAAAACTTCGTCAGCGTTTTGACCCACAAAGAAACGAAACCCATTTTGGAAACAACCACTGTCGCGTCAGTGGTTGAAGAACCGATTGTGTTGATGGAAACGTCTGAATTTCCACCTGAACGCAATCTTTCATTTGCCTTGCCGACACGACGCTGGTTTGAAAGTATCTTGCTCGTCTTACGCCTGTTCGCATTTGGGATTGCGACGTATGGTGTCGCCAGTATGCACCGCTCGCTCAACCCTTCTGAGGAAAACGGCCTCAATGTCGGCATGCCGATTGTGGTGCTTGGGATCATCTTTTGGATCGTCGCTGAAGTCGCTTACACCTTTCTATGGCGCAAGCGGACTATCGAAACGTGGCGTGAATGGAGCGAAGCCCCTCAAGAAACGGACACTGAAAAAACGTCTAATCTCGTTCAAAGGGTTGGGTTTCTCATCGTTGCGGGTTTAGCTGCGGTCTTCACTATGACAGGGTCGCAGAATAACCAATTTACGATCATTGGCGTGATCGCGTGGGTTTTGTGCATCGGCGCGTTATTTTATGCCTTTATGCCTCCTCAATGGTCATTCATCAACGCGCTGAAACGTACGCTCGAAAAATTCAAACCCAGTTGGGTGATGGTCACACTGCTCATCATCATGGCGGTGGGGGCGATCTTCCGCTTATATAACTTAGATGCCGCCCCGCGCGATATGACCAGCGATCATGTGGAGATGCTCCTCGACGTCGATACAATCCTTTTTCACGATGTACGCAATATCTTTTTTGCGAATAACGGTGGTCGAGAAGCCTTACAATTTTATTTGTACGCCATTTTCACGCAGATATTCACGCCCAATGTAAGTTTTGAATCACTCAAAATACTGAACATCCTCGAAGGGGTGCTCACCATTCCAGTGATGTATTGGTTCGGCCGCGAGATGATTGGGCGTAAAGATAAACGACTGGGCACGTTTGTAGGCTTGGTTTTAGCCTTGATGGTCGCGGTCAGTTATTGGCATGTCACGATCAGCCGTTTAGGTGAACGGATCATCTTAACGCCGTTGACCGTCGCGCTGATCTTCATCTTCTTCTCGCGGGCGCTCCGCTACCGCCGACGCATCGACTTTATTCTCACCGGGTTGATCCTCGGCATTGGGCTGTACACTTATCAAGTCATTCGCATGGTGCCCCTTGCGCTTGCAATCATGATGTTCTTCTCGTTATTTGCCAACCCCACAGAGGCAAAACCCGAAAACCGAGGCCGTTCCAAACTCATCATCAATCACATCATTTTGGTGGTGATGGCGTTCGCCGTCTTCTTGCCTCTATTTCAATTCACGCTCGACTACCCCGAAGACTTTTGGCGACGCACATCCAGCCGTATTTTTGGCGAAGATTTAGTACAAGTCATTGATGAGAGCGGAAATACAATTCTCGTCGAGCCAGACCTGAATGCGCGTATTGCCGAACTCACCGACATCATTCCCACCTTTTTGAATAATGTACGGCGTGCGCTCTTGATGTATTCATGGGCGGGGGATGTCGCATGGTGGCAAAGTGCGCCTAACAGTCCTTCATTTGATTACATTACGGCAGGGCTTTCGTTCTTAGGCGCTGTACTTCTACTCTTTCGTATCCTTCGCAAAGGCGACATCGTCGATTTTATGGTGCCTGTCGCTTTCTTGGTGCTGATATTACCGTCGGCGCTGTCGATCTCATTTCCCAATGAAAACCCTAGCGCCACACGGATGAGTGGGACGATGCCTTTTGCCTATCTTGCGTCCGCCTTAGCGCTGGCTGTGATTGGCGTACAAGTCATTCGTATCTTTGGCAAACGATGGGGTCGCTCGATCATGATCGTTGCGATTGTCGTGCTTTCATTCTTCAGTTTGCGTCAAAATTGGGACACGTATTTCACGGTCTACGGGCCGATGTATGCGTTCAGCTCGCCCCCTTATACCGATGTTGCCGAAGTCGCAACAGAATTTATGCGCCTGAACAACGCCAAGATTGGGAATGTTTTCATCATCTCATATCCTTATTGGCTGGATCATCGCGCTTTCGGCTACCAAGCGGGGTATCCTCAATTCCAAAATACCGTACCGGAATTGAAGGATTTTTCAGACGTCGTCAACACTGCACTGAATGCCCCCGGGGACTATAATTTTAACCCGAACGCCCCGCTGTTGATCTTCTTCCACGTAGAGGATACGGCGGCACAAACATTGCTGGAAAATGCCCTGCCCGATGGAAGTTGGCAAATAGTAGAAAGTTTCATTTCGGCAGATCGGTTTCATGTTTACACAGCACCCCCGATTGGCAGTGAAAACATGGAACGCTTCTTAGAAGCGATCCAACCCCCTGAACCCCAAGGCTAGTGAACCCTAAAAAAAGCGCGTTTCTTGTAACAAGAAACGCGCTTTTTTTTGTATGCTCTAACTTGTTTTTAATTGTCTGATGGAGAGGTCGGTTCTACAGCCACCGCGTTTTCCGTTGGAGGTACGTCCTCGTCAGAAAGGCCATTCCCGTTGACAGAGTCTTCCAACACGTCAGGCGAACCGCTCATGACAGCAATCGCAACGACATAATCTTTACGGGTAAGGTCCATCAAACGAACCCCTTGCGTATTACGACCTGTTTCGCGAATCTCATCTAAGCGGGTGCGCAAGACCACACCTTGGCGGGTAATGATCAAGATATCTTCTTGAGAGTTGATACAGCGCATCGACACAATTTGACCCGTACGGCTGTTGCGGGATAACGTACGCACCCCAGAACCATAGCGCCCTTGAGCGTTGTAATCGCTGATGGGTGTACGCTTGCCATAGCCGAATTTCGTCACGACCAAAACGTGAGAGTCTTCCGCATCGACCACATCCATCCCTGCTACTTGATCGTTCTCGTTCAAGCGGACAGAACGGACGCCAGTGGCTCCACGTCCCATGACACGAACCGTGTTTTCATGGAAACGAATACTTTGACCGTCTTCAGTCACCACGATGATGTCTTGATCACCGTCGGTGTATTTCGCCCATTGTAAGAGGTCATTGTCATCTAAACTCATCGCGATCAAACCGCTGGAGCGGACAGCTTCAAATTCTTCCAAATGCACCCGTTTGATTCGCCCCTGTTTCGTCGCCAAGACAAAATAGCCCTGACGGTCAAAGGAAGGTACAGGCACAATGGCGGTAATGCGTTCATCCGACTGAAGCGCCAGCACATTCAAGATCAACACGCCTTTACCATTACGTCCTGCTTCGGGGATGGCATATGCGCGTTCGCTGTAGACTTTGCCTTTGTCCGTGAAGAACAGAAGGGTGTCTAAGCTGTTGGCGGCGACCATATCGTACAGATCATCTTCTTCTTTGGTCACCATGCCAATCACGCCCTTGCCACCACGATGCTGTGTGCGGTAAGCCGTTGCAGGCACGCGCTTGATGTAACCGTTTTGAGTCAGCAGGACGACCACTTCTTCATCGCGCACAAGGTCAGCTTCGTTGAATTCAGTCGTGACACCATACACCACATTCGTACGGCGGTTATCTAAATAGGTGGTCGCGACATCGACAATATCAGCACGGATGATCGCTAAAATTTCAGCGGGTGATTCCAACAGACCTTCAAGATAGGTGATGCGGGTCATCACTTCGTTGAATTCGTTTTGGAGCTTCATTTGTTCCAAAGCGGCCAAACGACGTAACTGCATTTCTAAAATCGCGTTGGATTGGGCTTCGGAAAGCTCAAAACGGTTGATTAACTCGTTACGCGCCGAATCGACATCTTCAGCCGAACGAATGGTTTGAATAATCGCATCAAGGCTGGAAAGCGCCTTTAACAGCCCTTCCAAGATGTGCGCACGGGCACGACGACGATCCAATTCGTATTCGGCACGGCGGACGATGACTTCATAACGATGCTCAACCCAAATTTGAAGCATGCGCTTCAAGCTGAGTGTGCGCGGTTCACCATTCACCAACGCCAGCATTTGAATGCTATAGGTGCTTTGTAACTGGGTATATTTGTACAGTTGGTTCAGAACTTTGGTTGGTTGTGCGCCGTACTTCAGTTCTACCACTAAGCGCATCCCGTGACGGTCACTCTCATCGCGCAAGTCGGACACATGGCTTAAGCGACCTTCGCGCACCAGCGCCACAATCCGCTCGATGATCGAGGTTTTGCTAATTTGATACGGAATTTCCGAAAAGACCAAGCGATAACGGTCGTTTTTACTTTCTTCGACTTCACCCTTAGCGCGGATCACCACACGACCGCGCCCTGTCGCATAGGCTTCTTTCAATTCATCATTGGCGACGACCAGCGCCCCTGTTGGGAAGTCCGGCCCTTTGACAAACTGCATCAAATCATCCACCGTCACATCGTCGATGTTGTCCCAATGATCGATCAGATGACAAATCGCATTTGCAAGCTCATTTAAGTTGTGAGGTGGAATATTCGTCGCCATCCCCACCGCGATACCGCTTGCACCGTTTAACAGCATATTGGGCAACCGAGCCGGCAGAACACGAGGTTCCCGCTGGGTTCCGTCATAGTTATCGCCAAAATCGACCGTGTTCATGTCGATATCGACGATCATTTCTTCAGCAAGTTTAGAGAGACGCGCTTCGGTATAACGCATCGCCGCTGGCATATCACCATCGACACTACCGAAGTTGCCTTGCCCATCGACTAAGGGATAGCGCAAAGAGAAATCTTGCGCCATACGTGCCATTGCATCATAAACAGCGCTATCACCATGCGGGTGATATTTCCCTAAAACTTCACCCACAATACGCGCACTTTTCTTATACTGCGTGTTGGCGCGAATCCCCATGTCATACATCGCAAACAAAATGCGTCGATGAACAGGCTTCAACCCATCGCGAGCATCGGGAAGTGCGCGGGCGACGATTACGCTCATCGCATAATCTAAAAAGCTCCCACGCATTTCTTCATTAATGTTAATGGGGCGGACATGACCGATAGAATCCATGTGAGATTGCCACCTTCATAGAAAAAACGTATTTATTAATTATAGGTTATAAACGTTAAAAAAGCGAGGCTGATAAGCGAATGTAATATGCGAATTAATAAGGATAAATATGGACTTAAAACCTTCGCTTGCGATCTTCTTGTGAGTCAGGTAAAACGAGTTAAGATTTGATGGAGATTCTATAGAGACCTCATCAAAATATTCTTTTGGAGATGGAATGAAAATATTACGCGCTTTACTTCTTATCCTTCTGGTACTCATTTTAGTCCTTGTGGTTGGGGGCTATGCGATTTATACCGACACCCTACAAGGCCCGCTGCCACAAATTAGCGGCGAGCTGAACGTTGCAGGGTTACAAAGTTCTGTCGAAGTTCTGCGGGATGATTGGGGCGTGCCTCACATCTACGCAGACAACACCCACGATCTTTTCTTTGCACAAGGGTTTGTCCAAGCGCAAGACCGCTGGTGGCAGATGGAATTTAACCGTCACATTGGGCGGGGACGCATTGGCGAACTCACAGGGTTGAATCAAAGTGTGCTCGGCAACGATCTATTCATCCGCACCGTCGGCTGGCAACAAGCCGCCGAACGCGACCTTGCCGTACTCAGCCCGCAGGTGGTGGAATATCTGCAATCCTTCTCGGACGGTGTGAACGCTTACATCACCTCTCGCCCTGCCGATGACCTCGCTTTGGAATATCGTTTACTGGGGGTCACAGGGGTGAGTATCACCGTTGAGCCGTGGACGCCGTTAGACTCGATTGCATGGGGTAAGGTGCTGTCATGGGACCTCACCAGCTCATTCAGTGACGACATCCAACGCCAAGTCATTTTGGAAGCACTGGGCGAAGATATGCTGGTGGACTACTCTCCACCCTTCCCCTACGATCAAATGCCCACTATTTTGCAAGCCGAAGATTTACCCCTGAGCGAAGAAAGTTTAAGCGCCAGCATCCAAGGCCACGTGACCGATACACAAATCACCATGCAGTTAGTGGGGGGTTACATTGCAGGTGACCCCATCGCGGGGATGCTTGGACGTTTTAACGAGCCGGGGATTGGCAGTAACAACTGGGTCGCCACCAACAGCATGACCGAAAGCGGAACCCCGCTTTTAGCGAATGATCCCCATTTAAGTATCGGTATGCCGTCGATTTGGTATGAAGTTGGCCTTCATTGTTTGCCTGTGACCGACGCTTGCCCCATCGAAGTGGGCGGTTTTGCCACAAGCGCAACCCCCGGTGTGATCATCGGCCATAACGCCAATATCGCATGGGGTGTGACCAATGTCGGCGCGGACGTGCAAGACGTATACATGATCACCGTCAACCCTGACAACCCCCTGCAATACGAATGGAATGGGGAATGGCGCGACATGACCGTGCGCGAAGAAGTCCTCCAATTTGGCGATAACGAACCTACCTTAACCATGCAGGTACGCGAAACACACCTTGGGCCGATCATCAATGACAACGATTATGATTCGGAAACGCACACGCTCAGCGGGTTCAACAATGAAAACCCGATGGCACTCCGTTGGACAGGGATTGACACAGGCACCCTACTCGACGCCGTGATGGGCTTGAACCTCGCTGAAAACTGGGATGATTTCCGCGCCGCGCTCAGCATGTGGAGCGTACCTTCACAAAACTTTGTGTATGCAGATGTTGAAGGCAACATCGGCTATCAAACCCCCGGTCAAATCCCCTACCGTCCCGAAGGCATGAACGGCACCCTGCCCGTTCCGGGGAATGTGGATACGTATGAATGGCAAGGGTTCATCCCCTTCGATGACCTGCCTCGTGTATATAACCCACCGCGCGATTATATTGTGACGGCAAACCAAGCAGTGGTTCCACTTGAATACTATGAACAACTGGCCGACACATTGGGCGAAGGTATGAACTATGAGCTTTCGTACGATTGGTCATATGGGTATCGTGGCGAACGCATCAACCAGTTGATCGAAGAATACGCGCCTCATTCGGTCGAAACGTACAGTAACATTCAAGGGGATAACAAAGGCTTATTCGCCGAAGACATCATGCCGTATCTGGCCGACCTCGACCTGACGGATGCAAGTCTTCAAGAAGTGCGTGACTGGCTCGGTTCATGGGACTTTGTCCATTCTGCCGACAGCCAACAAGCGCTGTATTTCACATATTTCATCCGTGAAGTGATGCGCCACACCTACAACGATCAACTGCCGGAAGATATTACGCCGACCAACGGCAATCTGTATCCGCTCGTGCGCATGATGGAAGATGCCGACAATGTTTGGTGGGATGATGTCACCACCAGTGATGTCACCGAAGACCGCGATGTAATTTTAACCCGCGCGTTACAAAGCGCTTTAGACAGCATCCACAGCGACATTGGCACTGACCGCGCCGAATGGGTATGGGGGAACGCACACAGCGCTGTGTTTGTCTCCAACCCATTAGGTCTCAGCGGTATCAGCTTGATCGAAGACCTTGTGAACCGTACCGCAAGCGGTGTCAGCGGTGGGTATGAAATCGTCAATGCGACCAGTTTGCGCATCAACAGTGACGATTTTGGAGTGAGCGCCCTGCCCTCCATGCGTTACATCGCAGACCCCGCCAATTGGGATAACACACGTACCATTCACACCACAGGTCAAAGTGGTCACCCTGCAAGCCCGTATTACACCAATATGATTCAGCCTTGGGTAGATATTGAATATCACAATTTCCATTGGACGCGCGAAGCTGTTGAAGCAGCCGTATCCAATCGTCTTGTGCTGAACCCAGCGCCATAACTTTTCTAGGCATGAGCCATCCTATATTAATTAGACATGGGATGGCTCATCATTTCTGATTTACAACCCTTAACTTTTAAGGATTGACCGACTCGCACCAAACAAGTAGAATTTGAACACTTTCGACAAGAAAGCCTCAGCCAGAGGCTTTTGTTTTGCATAACCACTAACGAGAAAAGCGCAACGCTTTCAGATCCGGGAGTTTTGTCATGGCAACTACATATACACTCGCAGCAGACAGCCGCGAAGTGACAGGCAAAAAGGTCAGTCAGCTTCGCGTAAAAGGTTTAATTCCTGCTGTCATTTACGGTTCCGGCACTGAACCTGTTCATATCCAAGTTCCAGAACGCGACTTGTATTACTTGCTTCTCAAAGCAGGGGGTACCAACGTCATCGAAATTCAAGTGGGTTCAAACAAATACAACGTTTTGACCCGTGACGTTCAACGCGATGTCATCAAGGGAAACATTCTCCATGCAGATTTCCTTGCCATTGACCTGCGTCGTCGTATTCAAGCAGAAGTCCCCGTCACCCTCGTCGGTGAAAGCGCAGCAGAAAAGTCGCGCATTGGGACGATCTTGCACGCTTTGAACAGCGTTCAAATTGAAGCTCTGCCAGCAAATATTCCCGAACGTATCGAAGTTGACATCACCAACTTGGCCGAAGTGGGCGACTCTATCACCATTGGTGATCTGAACCTTGAAGGCAAGTTCGACATTCTTGCTGAACCCGATGCCTTGATTGCCCGCGTCAACCCAGTCGTTCAAGCGGCTGAAACCACCGAAGAAGAAGCACCTTCCGCTTCTGAACCGGAAGTCATTTCTAAGGGCAAGGCTGACGAAGAAGAAGAATAATCTTTCTTCTTTTCACACATCAAAAACAAAATCCCGCAGTGTGCGGGATTTTTGTTTTCCTAAATGGGAACAGTTCGTAAAATCGCGATTTTAGAAAACGATACGCTCTGTTGCCACCAATAAGGCAAAGCCGATGATGAGCACATTCATAAAAAAGAAGACTGCCAATAACATCCGTTCAACAGAGGTCATGCCTAAAAACCGACCTTCTTTTTTCGGCGCTTCAGATACCGCAAAAAATTCATCATCTGACCTGCGATCATAAACTTCGTCATTATCTAGCGTGCTGTTACGAAGATCATCAAGCATAACAGTTCCTCAAACTTTTCCATGCGGTTACAGACACATTTTGTAGATTGTAACACAGCTTGCTTTAGGCCCGCGATAACACTTTTGGATGATCTTAATCCCATCTTTTCCAGCCAAAACCATCCCAGCGGAAGGTGGTTTCAATTTGTTGGCGGTTCTCACCTTCGCCCACTTGAACCAAAACGTTCAAAAAGATTGACCCATCACGCTGAACCGGAGCAGCGGCCGAGACGACAACCTGCGGGGTGACCATCGACCCTGCGTTAAAACGGCTATCCGCGACGGCTAAGGACGTAGGGTTTGCCCCATCGTACAGGGCAAAAAAAGCGTCACGGTCACGCGAGGCTAGAAAATCTTGCTCTAAGCGCAAACGCCACGTCAAGAAGTCACGCCAATCGACATTGGCTTCAGCGATATTGGCGACGCCCAACACTGGTGAAAGTTCACTTACATTCGTGGTCGGCGTGAACGCTCGTAAAACATTCCCGACGCGTGCAGGGGTCAATTGATCTGCAATGCTGGCGATGAAAAATGAATTGGTCTGTGTGTTGGTAAACTGCCCCACCAACCACGACACAATAGCCGACTTCAGATAAAAAACATCCGCCGGATACAACGGCTCAAGCTGGTTTGTCTCAAAATTTACAAGGCGTTCGGCCATTAACGTTGCGATTTGCATTTTAGTATTCGGGTTCAATACTTGATCCATGCGCACTGGCTGGACAAACGGTGAGGTTAACACCAACTGCCATTCATTCAGCGAACTCCATGCAGGGTCGGCAGGGCTGTTGGGGTGAATGTCCACCGTGATCTTGGGCAGGGAACTGCAATCAATCACCGTACAGCCTAACGTAAACCACACATCAAAAGATTCGGCAATCGCGGTAGCAAACGGCGCATCGACCGATTGGTAACGGATGCTGTAACGGCTCTCATCCAAAGTGACCACATCCCCCCAGAAAGTATAATCTGGCGGAACGTGGAACCACCCTTCTTCATAACGCCAATAGAACCATACCCGCGCAAACGGCGCATCGTTAATGATCTCTTGCACTATGACACGGCCACGTTGACCTTCAATCACAACGTCTAATATTTGTCCGGTCAAATTGAGGTCGGTCGTCAGTTTTAAATCTTGATAGGTATCAAAAATCGTGGACTGTAAATTTTCCCAGTCACTGGTGGCACTGCGTTGGGACCTTAAAAATGCATCCCGATCGCCCACACGAAGGGCGGCAATTTCTGCTTCGACGGCGCTTCTCAAGCCTTGTTCAACGACACTATCGACATACTCCAAGCGGAGCACCGTACCGCCGATGATCAAGCCCGCGATGAAAAGCAAAAAGACGATCAATAGTAAAAATCGACGTTGTGTACGTCGGCGGTTGCGAACGGCTTCGGGGTCTTCACGGGAAGATTTCACACGTTCTTTTTCAGCTTCTATTTCCCAGTCTAAGCGAATGCCCAAGCTGGCCTCTTTCCACACATTCAAACAGAACAAATGCTAGAGCAACAAAATATCACCCGCGATTACTTTTTCCAGTGTACCATCCCCTGTGCGGATATACAGATACCCAGCTTCGTCTACCGCCTCCGCTTGACCTTCGATCCAGCGTTCTTGGTTTTGAATCCGCACGGTTTGCCCCAATGTCATCAATTGACTGCGCCAGCGCTCAAAAAGTGATTGGCTTCCTAACTCACGTGCCCAGTAATTCAGCGCCCCCCATAGAGAATCCAAAAGCAAAGTACGATCTACAGGCTGACCTAAAACGGTCTTCAGGTTAATCGCCTTCTGAATCACTTCGGGGTCAGCAAAAGGCACGTCAATATTGATGCCGATGCCAATCACCACGCCTAATAATTGGTCACCTCGCCACGCATTTTCCGGCAAGATGCCACATATCTTGCGACCCTGCACATAAATATCATTAGGATATTTGATCTTCACGTCCACAGCGCCCATGTGGGTGAGCGCATCAACAACGCTCAACGCCCCCATCATGCTGATTTGATGAAGTTGATCGACTTGGGGATAACACAGGTACGTCAACATCAACGATGCGCCTGTTTCCCCCTGCCAATGACGGTTTAAGCGCCCGCGCCCACGTGTTTGATATTCCGCGATCACCAGCGAACCCTTCGGCGCGTTCGTTTCCAGCCACGCCAACGCAAGGTCATTGGTGCTGGTCACGCTTTGATGATACTGCACCTGTGCCCCATGCTTCAGGGCTAGGCGATCCAAGTCTTTTTGTAAAAACATTTAAAGCCTCATGGTCAAAAATTAGAAAGAATCATTTTTGAGGATCATGCTGAACATCGTTTATAATCCCTCATAAATCACTTCCACCGTGTTGAAGAAACAACAGGTATTCTATGGATCATCTTTGGACCCCGTGGCGTATGGCATACATTCGCGGTGAAAAAACGCCCGATACAGGTTGTGTATTCTGTAACGCACAAACTACTGGCGATGACAGCGCGTTCATCGTCGCCCGTTCGGAATATGTATATGCCATTCTCAACCGCTACCCCTATAACAACGGACATTTGATGATTGTCCCGTATGAACACGTCGCATCCCAAGAAACGATGGCCGACGCCGCCCTGCTCGACATGATGCAAACCACTAACCGCGCGATGGCGACATTACGTCAATTGTACCAACCCACCGCCTTTAATTTAGGCGCGAATCTTGGGGCCGCCGCCGGTGCGGGCATCGCGGAACATTATCATTTTCATGTGGTTCCGCGTTGGGCTGGAGATGCAAATTTTATCAGTGTTGTGGGTGAAACCCGCGTGATCGCCGACACCTTAGAAAACACCTATCGCGAATTAAAAACCGTTTGGCAAACATTATTTTCAGAAAAGAGTTCATAACCATGACACAACGTGTTAAAACGGGTCGAGATGCGGTCATCCTCAGCGGTGCGCGTACCCCTATGGGAAAGTTTCTCGGAAATTTAAGCACGATTTCAGCGGCAGATTTAGGCGCGACCGCTGTAAAAGCCGCCGTTGAACGCAGTGGCATCAATACAGCGGATATTAACGAGGTCATTTTAGGCAACGTGGTGAGCGCAGGGGTCGGTCAAGCCTTGCCCCGCCAAGTGTCGATCAAAGCGGGATTGCCGGAAACTGTCGGCGGCATCACCGTGAATAAAGTGTGTGGTAGTGGTCTTAAAACCGTGATGCTCGCCGCTAATGCCATCCGCGCTGAAGATGGGGATTTATACATCACAGGCGGGACCGAAAATATGAGCCGTGCGCCCTATTTAGTCGATAACCACCGCACAGGGCACAAGTACGGCGATGTCACCATGCGCGACTCGCTCGAAACCGATGGCCTATGGTGCAGTATTTGCGATTGGGTGATGGGAAGCGCCGCTGAATTTGTCGGTGAACAACTCGAAATCACCCGCGAAGAAATGGATCAATTTGCATACGACAGCCATCGTAAGGCGCACGAAGCCACACAAGCGGGCAAATTCGACGCGGAAATTGTCCCTGTCGTTTTAAAAACGCGCAAAGGCGAAACTGTCATCAAAGCAGATGAATCGATTCGTCCTGATACCAGCCTTGAAGCGCTGGCAAAATTAGCACCCGCCTTCAAAGAAGGCGGGAAAGTCACCGCAGGAAATGCCCCGGGCCTGAACGATGGCGCGGCCAGCTTGGTCGTCGCCAGCCGTGACTATGCCGAGAAAAACGGACATCAACCCTTAGCGCGTGTGGTCGGTTATGGACAAGCCGCCGTTGACCCCGCATGGATTTTCTACGCGCCCGTCAAGGCGATTCCGGTTGCGCTTCAACGTGCAGGCTGGACGGTCGATGATGTGGACTTGTTCGAAATCAATGAGGCGTTTGCGTCACAAGTCCTCGCCGACGCGAAAGGCCTCAAGCGTGATGGCTTTGAAATTCCTATGGAAAAAGTCAACGTCAACGGTGGCGCAATCGCATTAGGTCACCCGTTGGGGGCAAGTGGTGGACGTGTCCTCGTCACGCTCATCCACGCCTTGAAAGATCACGGCTTAAAACGAGGGCTGGCCGCGTTATGCCTCGGCGGTGGCGAAGCAGTCGCCCTCGCTGTAGAGCTAGAATAACGCATTAAAGAAACACCCCGCTTGATGATCAAAGCGGGGTGTGTTTTATACCTCGTCAGTTTCTAAAATCTGTGCGATTTCTGTCATTTGTTCAGCCGTCAACGCGCCAAACGTGATCGCCCCGCAATTTTCTTCAACTTGGGCGACTGTTTTAAAGCCCGGAATCGGCACCGTCAGCGGGCTGCGTGCCCACAGCCAAGCTAGCGCCCCTTGAGAGAGAGTTCGTCCGTTACTCTGTAAAATTTCACGCACAGACTCTAACTTCGTTAAAAACTCAGGGTTCGGCTCACCCGCTTGGAAAAACTTCATCCAAGCAGGGCTGTTCGGCCCACGAATATCATCGGTGGGCAAACGCGCGCCTGTCTTGAATTTCCCCGTTAACAAGCCCATCGCCAACGGCCCACGATTGATGAGCGCGAGGTTGAGCGCTTCGGCCACCGAAATCATGATGGGGTTATCGGCTAAGACATTTAATTCCAACTGCACCGCCGTACAAAACTCACCTTCGGCAAACGTGGGCACGCCTTCGGGAAAGTCTGTACTCCAGCCATAAGCGCGAATTTTTCCCTCACGCACAAGAATTTCGAGCGAATCCCGCACTTCAAACGCACGGTCAGGGTCATATTCGTTGATGTGAAATTGAAACAAGTCGATATAGTCTGTGTTCAAACGGCGCAACGACGCTTCACACGATTGGCGAATGCTGTTCAGCGTGGTGCTTTGGCTGTAATCTTCCTCAGCATCTTCTTCTTCGAATGTGTAGCCGAATTTTGTGGCGATCACGAGTTTTTCACGCACATCAGAAAGCGCCTCGGCGATCAACTTCTCACTATGGCCTTTACCGTAGATGTTTGCCGTATCAAAAAACGTGATGCCTAAATCATAAGCGCGACGCAACGCGCGTTTAGATTCAGAATCATCGACCTTGCCCCATGCCCCGCCACCAATGGCCCAACATCCCATCCCCAAAGGCGATACTTCAATGCCAGAACGTCCTAAAAGTCGAGTACTCTCAGTCATTTTCTTTCTCCGGTTGGTTCGTCGGCGTCCCCGCCAACGCAATGATCAAACGTTCAAACAAAGTAATACTGTCCATGAAGGGGTTGTCTGGGTCATCAGTCGTGCGCCTTTGAAAGATTAATCGGTCGCTTGGCTAAAAACGGTCTTCGAGCCTTCGATATAATCCAGCGATTGATGGCGGAAATAGGTATCATACAATTCTGCGTAATGACCGCCCTGCTCCATCAACGCTTGATGATCGCCAGATTCGATGATCTTCCCCTGTTTCAACACGATGATGCGGTCAGCACTGCGGACGGTGCTGAGCCGATGCGCAATCAAAATGGAGGATGACCGCGACAAGATCATATCCAGCGCTTCTTGAATTTGCGTTTCGGTGAACGGATCAATGCTGGCCGTCGCTTCATCAAGGATGAAGATAGCGGGTTTTTGCACCAATACACGTAGCAGACTAACCAATTGGCGCTGTCCCATGCTCAAGCGTGAACCGCGCTCGCCCACTTCACTATGTAAGCCTTCGGGCAAGGTGTCGATCCAACCACCCCCGCCGATGCTCTTACATACTTCCATAATTTCTTCATCAGTCGCCGTAGGCTGTGCATAGCGGATATTTTCGAGAATGGTCCCGCTAAACAAAAATGGCGCTTGCGGAACGATGCCCAAGTGACGACGGAACTCATGAATATCGAGCGTGCGAATATCATACCCGTCGATGAGGATTTCACCGTCTTGGAATTCATAAAAACGCTCGATCAATTTAGCAATGGTGCTTTTGCCCGCGCCCGTATGCCCCACAAACGCGATGCTTTCGCCCGGGTGAATGGTGAGATTGAAATTGGTGAGCACAGGATCACCCGACTTATAGCGGAAGGTGACATCTTTAAATTCTACCTTCCCTGTGAGTGCGGGCGGGATCACATTATCCGTTTGGTTCACAACATTTTCAGCGTCGATCAACGCGAAGATACGCTCTAACGCGCTTAACCCACCCTGTAACTGGCTCCAAAACGACGACAAGCTGAGGAAGGGGAACCAAAAACGGTCAATCCCTTGTACGTAAAGATACCAAGTCCCCACGTCCATGACCCCACTCAAGACAAACTGAGCGCCGATGTACGTCACCCCGCCGATGGCAAAGCCCATCAAAGCGTTCAACGTAGGGAATACCATCGCCAACACGACCCCACGCCGTAAATTGATCGAGTAGGATTCACGATTGACCTCAATAAATTCATCGTAGATCATCGCCTCTTGGCGGAAGTTTTTGGCGACCGAAATCCCCGACACACTCTCTTGAATGTTATCGTTCACCGCGGCCATCGCCCGCGACCCTTGACGGGTGGCGGTACGGGCTAACTTACGGAAAATCCCTGTCACAAAAATCACGACAGGCATCATCAACATGAGCAATAACGTCAACCGCCAATCACGATTGACCAAGACAACAAATAACACGGCAAATTCAAAGAACTGGGTCAGAATATCCGCCGCGATCAAGATGATCTGGTTCAATTCTTGGGTGTCGTTGGTGATACGACTGACGATCTTGCCAGACTTGTTTTCATCGTAAAAGCCGATATCACGGCGGATGGCGGCATCAAACGCATCTTTACGAATTTGACTGATGACATCCCCCACAACCCGCCCCGTGATGCGTCGGCGGAAGAAGTAGAAGATGTATTCTAAAAATGCCGCCAACAACAGCGCGCCGATCAAGACAGAAATTTGTTCTCCGGGCGCTTCGGTCTGTAAAAGATTGATGCCATGTGCAATCATCACCGGAATTAAAGACGTGACGGTTGCAAAAGCCAAGACCAACACAGCGACGCTAATAATCTTCCCTTTATGGGGTCGGAAATACGTCACAATCCGTTTAAACAGATACCCATCTGAATACTGACGGTCGTACTTATCGGCGTTAAGATTTCCAAGCATATTTATTTTCCCATCCCGAAAGATGCTTTAATCCAAGGTGAGGTCAGAACTTGCGTTGTTCGGCGTTTCGATCCGTTGGCGCGGGGTTTCATAACGCGCAAAGATGCGACCATAATCTTCTGATGTAGCGAGCAGTTCATCATGTGTCCCTTGGGCGACCACATGCCCGCGACGTAACACCACAATATGATCTGCCCAACGAATTTGTGATAAACGGTGTGTGATGATGATCGTCGTGCGGTCTTTGGCGGCTGTCCAAATCGCCCGTTGTATTTGATCTTCAGTCGCGCTGTCGATGGCGCTGGTGCTGTCGTCTAAGATCAAAATGGGCGGGTTGGTTACGAAGGCGCGCGCGATGGCGATGCGCTGACGCTGACCGCCGGATAAAGTCACCCCGCGCTGTCCCACTTTCGTTTCATAACCATCATCGAAGGTCATGATGAAGTCGTGCGCTTGCGCTTTCTTCGCCGCGTCAATCACTTCTTCCATCGACGCTTCAGGCTTACCAAAACGGATGTTGTCGGCAATCGAGCGAGAGAACAGATAAATATCCTGTTCAATGATGCTGATCTGTGAACGCAACGTCGAAAGGTTCCAGTCTTTCACGTCGATATCATCGACAAACACGCGCCCTTTATCCGCGTCATAAGTACGGTTGATCAACTTGGTGATCGAGCTTTTCCCACTACCGGTTTGGCCCGCAATCGCCACCGTTTGGCCCGGTTTCACGTTAAATGAGATGTTATGCAAGGTATTTGAGCCATCGCCATATGCAAAATCAACATTCTCAAAACGGATGCCCCCTTCAATGACTTTGTCAGCCCCTTGAAGGTTTTGATCCAGATCATTTTCCGTGTTCATAATTTCGAGGATGCGTTTTGCGCCTGCATAGCCCAAAGACAATTGTGAGAACGAAGCCAGTGACGTGAACACAGGGAAGCCAAACAGCGCGATCTGCCCTGTAAATGTCACAATCACGCTAATCTCAACTTCCTCAATACTGTACAGATACGCGCTATGAATGAACGCGCACGCAGTCACCAACCCTAAAAGCAGGATGGGAATATATAGCGCTTCCATATCACTTTGGCGCACAGTGCTGTTGCGCACGTCGTCGGCCTCAGCATCGAAAATCTGTTTTTCACGGTCTTCTTGGGCGGCACCTTTCACCACTTGTAAACCGTCCAGCACTTCAGCAACCCGCGCATTCATGGCGCCAAAGTTTTCACGCACTTCTTCGCCGATAGGACTCAGTTTTCTCATGTAAAAGTACTGAGACACAGCATACAAAATCAAAAATAAAAGCGGGGTTATGATCAACTGTGGGTGTAATTGAACGGCCGCAAACACCGGCATGATCAAGAAAAACCCTGAGCCAATCAGCAAGTTCATGCCCGGGTTCATCATCAAGTTCATTTCACGCACATCATTGGTCACCCGCGCCATAATTTCGCCGACGGGTTGCAGTCCGTGAAACGTCATACTTTTGCCTAAGAGATTGGCGTATAACTCGTCGCGAATGTCGCGCTCAAAACGCTGTGCAAACACTTCCGCAGAAAAATTCCGCATCAACTGTAAGCTCGCCCGAATCACCTGCGAAATGATGATTAAAATCGCTACATTCCCCGCGGCCTCAAGCCCTGCGCCATCCAGAATATCTTGGAACGCTCGCCCAATAAAATACGGGACAGCAGCAGCAAGGACGGCATTACTCAGCGCGCCAAAAACCATCAAGATCGCATAAAACGGGTGTCGCAAAATATGCGACACGATAAAACGAAACGCCGATGCTCGGTTGGTTTTAAAAGCTGACTTTGGAATAAATTCTGAAGTCATAACCCTTTTCCATCTATGTAAGGAAAACCTTTATATTACTTGTTTTTGAGGGAAGTTTATAGAACCAACATTCCAATAGTGGTTCAAGTTTTTTAAAACATCAGTTCAATTCAAAGGTATGTATACTCTGCTGGGCCGACTAATTGCTGCCACGTCCAAAACGTGACGAAGAACAACGGCGCTTGGTTATCCTGTACACCAGTTTGAAATGCAATCGTATCTGCCAATGTCCCTTGTGTGGCACGGTAGGACAATTCTTCATCAGGGTCCATATAAACATGGTGCGCGTTGATGGTAAAGAGCGCAAAAACCACCCATAAAATGGCGCTGGCCGTCCATAAACGGGATGAAGAAATAATAGGCAGTTGACGAAGGAAAGTCTGCATCGGTAAACTCATGTTTCGCAGGATAGGCATTTTGAACTCATGATACCTGTGTCATATCTAAAAATCGAAGGCGAGTTTTTATGAGCCACCCCGCAAAACCTCAAATCTTTGTGACCCGCCAAATCGCCCCAGAAGCGATTGAGAAACTTCAACAACACTGCATCGTTGACCTGTGGGAAGAAGAAACACCCCCACCCTATGAAACGCTGATCGAACGGACGCAGGGAAAAGACGGGCTGTTATGTATGCTCACCGACCGTATCGATCAAAACTTTCTTGAAAAAGCGGGCGGTTCGCTCAAAGTCGTCAGCCAATTGGCCGCAGGCTATGACAACATCGATGTGACGGCCTTGGCCCGTATGGGGATTCCGTTAGGAAATACGCCCGGCATCTTGACCGAAGCCACGGCCGATATCGCTTTTCTGCTCATCCTCGCGACAGCGCGCCGTCTCAATGAATCAATCGACTATGTCAAAAATGGCGAATGGACGACGTGGCACCCGCTCACCCTGTTAGGGGTCGATCTCGCAGGCGCGACGTTAGGCATCTATGGGTATGGTCGTATTGGCGCGGCGGTTGCCAAACGGGCGGCGGGTTTCGGTATGAACATCCTAGCGCACAGTCGCAGTTTAACGGTGGGCGAAACCCTTCCCGACACGTCCACCGCCGTTTCTTTAGAGACGTTATTCCAAGAGAGTGACTTTTTATCGCTCCATGCCCCGCTCACAGCAGAAACGCATCACATCATCCGCGCTGAAACCTTACAGATGATGAAGCCCAACGCCATTTTGATCAATACAGGACGCGGGAAACTGGTCGATCATGATGCGCTGTACAACGCACTCGTCACAAAGGAGATTCGCGCGGCAGGTTTGGATGTCACAGACCCCGAACCTTTCCCCGCAGATCATCCACTGTTGAGCCTGCCTCATGTGATCGTGTTGCCCCATATCGGCAGTGCGACGATTCAAACCCGTACTAAAATGGCCTTCATGGCGGTAGAAAACTTACTCGCAGGGTTAAACGGGACAGCCTTGCCTCACCCCGTAAAAGGTTCATAATGCAAACGGTGTTGGCATGGGTGTTTTTGCCCTGTCTGGTTCTGCTTGCCTACCCGATGGCGTATCAATGCTTACGGAAACAAGGCGAGACATGGCTTTCACTTCCGCTCATGTTGGGGTTAAGCGCAGGCTTGATCGCGATGATCTCGTTTGTGTTTGGGTTGGTTGGCGTGCCATTACGCTGGGAATTCATCACGCCTGTGTATCTAGTCATCACCATACCGTTTTTGAGAGGGTTTCAAAAAGCTGATCTGCCTCGGTTTCAGGTCGAACCAAACAAGCGTTGGTTCATGATCGCCCTTAGCATCTTCTGTTTAGGCAGTTTATTCACCGCGCTGTACTGGCCTTTTTACCGCGACGATACGCTGGGGATTTATCTGCCCGCTGCGCAAACCATGTTTCAAACGGGGAGGTTAGAACCGCTCATCGGCGCGGATAGTTTATACCGTGCCTACCCGATTTTAATCCCGCTTCAATACGTGTATGTATTCTCGTTATCTGGCTGGGAAAATGAATATCTCGCCAAGCTCATCCCAACCTTGATGGGGTTGGCATGTATGCCGTTGGTCTATGGCCTCGCCAAGCGGATGCACCCGCGTGCAGGCTGGGTCGCGGTAGGGATTTTAGCCTTCACACCAAGTTATATCCGTTGGATTGCAGCGGGTTATGTCGATTTGCCGATGGCGTTTTATCTTTTGCTCGCCCTGCATTTCAGCTTGCGGTTATGGGATCACAAACAAGCGCGAGATGCCATCCTTTTGGGTGTGATGATCGGGTTGGCGACGTTCACCAAAAACGCGGCGCTTGTCAGCGTGCCGTTATTTGGCGGTGCGTTGATCATCGCATGGCTGACGAAACGGGTCACCCTACGGCATGTTTTGATCGTCGCGCTGTCTACCGCGCTGATCGGTGGAGGCTGGTACCTCCGCAACTTGATCGGCGCGGGGTTCATCATGCCTGACACCGCATGGACTGAGCAAGCCGAACACACGGTTGCAAATCTGTTTGTGTTCGTCAGCAACCCGCTCAACTTCTTGATTTCGGGCGTGATTGTCACACTCAGCATTTTTTACGGGGTTTGGCAGATCATCACACGGCGTTTCGACGCCATCACCGAACTACTGATTTTAGGGATTTCCCTGCCCTTTTTCTTCGCTTGGTGGTGGCTCACTTCCTACGATCCCCGCTTCTTACTGCTCTTTTACCCGCCGTTATGCGCGTTAGGCGCAAGTATGGCAATGCGCGTCTATGACCGCTGTCCCGCCCCGTTCCAAAGTTGGATCTATCGAATAGCGATTGTTTACAGCGTTGTTTTGATCGCCTATGGAGCGTGGACAGCCATCGAATATAAAAACTCGTTGATTCACGGCATCGGCTATAGCCATGAAGAAAAACTGATGATTGTTGGCCGTATCCCATCCATAAGCGAGTGAGAATTTACTCGACGTATAACGTGATCGGCAGTACGCCAATCTCACCCTCTAACGTCGTTTCACCGTCCACGGTCAAGTCAACGGGGCCTGAAGGGGTGTAGATATACACCTTCACCCACAGTTGATAAGCTCCAGCGGGCAGTTCAGCGGGCAAGCGTAACCCACGATGATCCAAATAAGCGCGGTTTAACTGCCACACGCTGGTGTAACCAAACCCGCCGTTCGGCTGCCAATCGTTTTGGGTGATCGCGAAGCCATCCGCTGCCCGTAGGAACAGAGCAACCGTGTAATTTTGATCGGTCAGTTGTTCCAATTCCCAATGAAGCGTTACGGGGATGACATCGCCAGCCCGATAGATATCCCCCATCGGCAGATCAAACCCCGATAACCGTAGAGTGTCGCCATACATCAGGGTGGATGGGTAGGTGGCTTGCTGTGCGGTGAGCGTGTCGGTTGCGCGCACGGTGCGATACTCGATCAAGCGTGTGAGCGGGCCAGTCGAAATCACTTGGACAGGGTAAAAATGTTCGCTCAAATAACGTTCTACGGGGCGCGTCATCCAACCGAGGTCAGGCCCGCCATTCACCAAAAGCCAGATGCGTTCGCGGGTCGCCGCCAAGTTATTGATGAAGGCCGCCGTCTGTGGGGTGATCAGCGCATCGCTCAAAACCGCTGTCACGGGAGCGGGGAGTTCAGGGTTCACGGTTTCGCCAAGCTGAAGGGGTAAAGTGATCACACGTCCAGAATCAAAGAGTTTGCCGTAATTCAAAAAGAATGACGTGTATTGCGACGTGCTCAATAAAATCACATCGTTCGCATTCGTCTGTTCTTCCAAAATGGGCAACATATCATGCAGGGTTTGATTGTTGGCTAAATACCGTTCGTCGTTGATCGACAACGCCATCAACCCAATGATGAGCACGCCACTGAAGACGATCACCACCAAGCCGACGACCCAACGCAAAATGTAAGTACGGGCGGTGCGGTGAATCGCGATCAGCAAACTTATAAAAATAATGAAACACGCCAGTAATGCCAACGCCCAAAGATACAAATCAGCCGAAAGCCAAGCAAAATCCAGCGGGTATTGACCCCAAATTTGAGGCACGATCACCCAACGCAGATATTCCACCACATTCAAACCGCCACCCCATTCAGCGACCCCGCCCGCTTCAGGGGGCAGATGGCGTAAATAATACGTCCAATCTAAGGCGACCCCGCTCAGTTGCACCCAAACCGCATACAAGGTGAGCAAAATGGCGAAGTTACGCCAGCGCGAACGGTTTGCGATCCGTTCGAGGATGGGAAGCGCGCCTAACATCACCACTGGCAAGATAGGCACTAAAAAGCGCGAGGGGAACGACAACCCACCGAACCAGTGAATCCCGTTGAGCGCCGCGTAACCGACGGCGAAAACCAAGATCAGCACCATGATCGCCAGCGGATAGCGCCATTGTTTCGAGCGAAGGGACGAGACCATGCCAATCAAGGCGAGGATCAAGACGGGGGATGTGCCCCAAAAGCTACCGCCAATACTCAAGAGATAGGTATGTAACGCCGTGAAAAAATACGGGTTTTGCGTCAGCACTTCTAAGCGTCGCAAAATGTTATACCGACCAGCGGAACCCGGGAGCATGTCAAACACGCCGATGGCGAAGAATAACCCCACAGCGATAATGACGAGGCCGACGAGTAAACTCAGCACCCGTTTAGAAGGCCGATGCGATAAATGCGGAAGCGCAAGGATGAGTAACGCAGGAAGCGCCAATAAAGCCGATGCCTTGCTCAAGAATAATGCGATCAATGCAAGGGCAATCGCGATCACCGCGCCGACACTTTGATAACGACTGGTTCGCCATACTTCAATGCAATACACCGTGAGCAGTAAACAGAACGCGGTCAAAGGTTCGCGAAAAAACGTCTTGCTGTACACCCACATCAAAGAGCCGACGCCTAACATCACCGCGCCAATGAGCGATGCGCGTTCACTCGCGCCACGCTTACGCGCGACCAAGTAAAAAAGGCAAACTGTCGCCGCGCTCACAAGGATATTGGTCAGGTAGGTGACGTGTAATAACCCAAAATTGGGGATCACCTTTGCTATCACATATAAGATACTGGAAACCCACAAATGCAATGGTTCGAGGTCAATGGTGCTGAGAGGGAATTCTGGAAAGGAAAATACCCGTCCATTCGCACCATACAGCGCGGGAAAGGATTGGTCAGCAGAGAGATCAAGGTAATGATCCCCATGATCTACCCTACTGCTGACGGCATCAAAAGCGCGGTAAGCATCCCCGCTTTCAATACGCGCACTGTACGTTAAAAGATAAAGACTGAAAAACCCAAAAAATAAACAGACCAGCAAACAAATAAGCCGCTGATCCGTAAAATGACGCATTCTTTTCAAGAGAAACCTATGCTGCTCTCAGCAACGATTAGCTTTCGCTTTGTTGACCGCCGCCGATGACCTTATTGCGAATCCCAATCAAACCCTTCAAAACCTTTTGGCTGGCCGTAAGTTTATCTAATTCCGACAAACCCACTTCATACGTTGCCGCGCCTGCTCCTAGTTTACCATCACGGACTTGTAAATCCGCCATTGCAATTAAGGTTTCACCGTGTAATTTGCGTTCGCCAATCTCTTGGAATAAATCGGCCGCTTGACGGTAGCTTTGATAGGCCTGTTCTTTGTCGCCCATCGCGACGTACACACCGCCTAAATTGCCCAATGCCATCGCGGTACGGCGGGCATCGTCTAATTCGACAAACACCTGAAGCGCTTCTTGCATCACATCTAACGCCTTTTGATTTTCACCCAAAGCGCGATGAACTAAGCCGATATTGGACTTCATTTCTGCAACCATGTCATTTTGACCTTCAGTTGCATAAGCTTCGGCCGCTTCATGAAAAGTCGCCACTGCTTCTTCATAATCTTTTTGTTGAAAGAGTTTTACACCCTTTTCTTGTAATTCTTTGGCACTCGCCATGAATTTAACTCCTTGCCTGTGATGTGTGGTTACATAGTGATGTTGAGGACGCTTTCACCCACGCGCCGCAAACGATCCACCGGCATTTGAGCGAGCATCATTGCAATTTCGATAAAGCCAGCATTGAGGGGGTTGGCCGCAAATTTGCGCAGTTCTTCCGGCATTTCGATGAAATGCTTCCATTCCTCACGCATAGACAACATCGTACCGATTTGACTGCTGTTCTCTAAAAAGTGGCTGAGGTTCTTCCCCACGCTATGCGCAATCATTTGCAGATAGTGCATGGGAATCGGCTCTTGTCCACTCTCATATAGGGATAACTGCTCAACAGAAAGCGCAGTTTCATTGGCGATGGCTTCTAAGGTAAGCCCTTTTTCATCACGCGCTTGGTGAATCATCGCGCCGATCATACGATCTCGCAAAGCGACGAACTCTGCCTGCACAGTCGAATAATCACGATAATCTGCTTCTTTGGTTTGTGTCCCCCAAAAGTGACTGACAGGGACATCCAAATAAAACGCAAGTAATTCCAACTGGGACAAAGAAGGGGTTTCATCCCCTGTTTCCCAAGTCTCAATTTGTTCGGGCGTGACGTTTAATAGACGAGCACAATCTTCCAGTGACCGTCCAATGCTCACCCGCGCATCGCGCAGTAACACCCCAACAATACGCGCACGCAGTTGGTATTCTTCCGCGGGGTTCACGGCATATTCTACTTCGGCAGCTTGTGCTTGCGCTTCGCGCTTCGCTTTAAACTGTGCGGAAATATCCTGAAATTCCATATTCTTGCCCTCACTGTTTCACTTGCAATGAGACAAATCATCTGTAGATGATACCAGAACATAGCTTGATGATACAACGCACGCCCACCAATAATTCATGAAGAATAGGTTCTTAACAGGACTAAAGCGTTACATCATGTTTTACAAAAACAGACGTGGGGAGGACGCCTACCCCACGTCTGTTTGATATTACGCTTCTTCTTCAGGGGGTGTTTCTGGAGAAACTGGCGGGAGTATTTGAGGTTCAACCGCTTTGAACACCACCGTTTGCTGGGTATGACGTGCTTTTGAAATCGCGTTTCCTTGGGGCAGATTGGTCACCCGCTGGCCCGCTTGTGAGGGTTGAATATCGTTTTCATCGCCATTCAACATCGGTTCGTACAGCACATCGCCAATGCGGTACGGCACGGTGATCACCGCACGGCCACGCCCAAACTCGATCTGGTCTTGATACAACGCAGCCCGAATCGCCACTGTAGTCTGGTTATGCAGGAACTTTTCATACCAGCGTTCCACCACAAATTCCGGCATGATCACAACGGTAGGCACATCGTCTTCATTTTCCAAGTCGCGCTGGTGCAGATATTTGATTAACGGATGCCCGATCTCGCGGTATTGTGACGGGATAATATCCAGCGGAATTTCGACATCCCACTGTACCCAGCGGTCAACCAGCGCATCGGTTTGGTGCGGGTCTGTTTCAATGGCGCACACGCGCACGTTGTTGCTAAAACGAATCGCAAATTCGAGCGATTGTAACGATGCGCGGTTTAAGCTGTTGAGCAAAACGACGACTGGCACATCATTGTTGCTAGGATAATTATCCACGCTCAATTTAAAGGGCTGAATCCCATCTAAGGTGAGCGATTGCGCCACTTGTTTATAGTGGCGGTTGATGAACAGGAAGACGCCGACAAAGAAGGGAATCATCACCGCGACCAGCCAAGCGCCTTCAACAAACTTGGTGACGAGCAAAATACACAACACGATGAACGTGCAGACCGCCCCGAACCCGTTGATGCCCACATGAAATTGCCAACTGCGGGTCATCACAAAATTGGGATGATGGCGTTCTTTCAGCCAGTGGATCACCATGCCCGACTGTGACAGCGTAAAGCTCAAGAAAACACCGACGGCATACAGAGGCAGGAGATTGTGTTCGTGCGCGTTAAAGATGATGATCAACACGCTAGCGGCAACCGCTAAGAAGATGATCCCATTACTAAATACCAGCCGATCCCCCAAGTTGGTCAATTGGCGTGGTAAATAACGGTCATTCGAAATCAACGATGCCAAACGCGGAAAGTCCGCATAGGCGGTGTTGGCCGCCAACGACAGGATGAACAGCGTCGCAAACTGCATATAGAAGAACAGTAAAGACCCTTCGCCAAACACACCGCGCGCAATTTGAGAAAGCACTGTAGGGTTGCTTGGATCATGGCTCACGACAATCGGGAATGAATTCGCCAAGAAGGTGATACCCAAGAACATCACGCTCAGCATCGTCACCATAGCGATCAAGGTCTTGCCCGCATTTTCGCTTTCAGGTTTCTTGAAAGCGGGAATCCCGTTTGAGATGGCTTCCACCCCTGTCAAAGCGGTACACCCACCTGCGAAAGCGCGTAAAACAAGGAATAACGTTAAACCGCTCACCGCGTGTTCGGCATTTTCCATCGCCGCCAATGCACTGGGGTCAGTCGCGGGGATATCACCCGTCAAAACGCGGATGATCCCCATGCCGATCATGATGAACACGCCGACAACAAACATATAGGTTGGGATGGCGAAGAAGGTTCCGCTGTCTTTGACACCGCGCAGGTTCATCACGGTGATGAAGACCACAATCGCCAGCGCAATATCCACGCGGATGGGTTCGATGGCAGGGAACGCGGACGCTAACGCCGCCACCCCTGCAGAGACGCTCACCGCGACGGTCAAGGTATAGTCAATTAACAGAGAGGCCGCCGCAATCAAACCAGCGCCCTTCCCTAAATTCTCTTTCGCGACGATATACGCGCCGCCCCCATTCGGGTAAGCGTGGATCGTTTGGTAATATGAAAATGCGACGATGATCAGAAGCGCGACGATGCCTATGGAAATGCCCATCGACACGCCTAACGCCCCTGTACCAGCGGCGATCAAAACAAGTAAGATCGCTTCGGTTGCATACGCCGTAGATGACAACGCATCTGACGAGAATACAGCCAGCGCCTTCAGTTTTGATAACCGCTGATGAATTGCTTGATTGGATGGAAGTGGTTCGCCTATCAGAAAGCGACGCACATTCATATTTTTTAATCCCCTTATTCGCACAACGAAAACTCTGTGTACAAAAAAATGCACACAGAGCCTTTTGTGACACCCTATTTAGTTTTTATTTTAGAGTCTTTTTGCAAAAAGACTGATGAATAAATTATACAAACATCTGTGCGAAACATTTTTTCACCCCCAATTTATTAGGGGGTGAAAAGCAACCTGTGACGCTGTAAACCCCTAGAAAGAAACCCCAAGTCTTGAATTCCACTTGCAGTTTCTCTATAGAATGCAGTACAGTTTCACCTATTATGAAACAAGACAAACAAACATCGACTACGTTCCGCTGGGTTTTCTGGGTTATTCTCGCTGTCATTGTGGTGATTGCGGTCGTCGCCTTCGTGGCGGCCAACCGCACCTTCACACTGGTGTGCTGTGTAGGTATTCCTTTAGTCGCCGTCCTCATCTTAATGACGGAATCCAAACGACGAAGCTAACCCTGCCAAATATCCTGTTACAATAAGCATATAAAAGCACGTTAGTGAGGGTTGAATCATGCCTTTATATGACTATCGTTGTGAAACTTGCGGGTCAACGTTCGAGGCGCGTCACGGCTTTCACGAGTCCGCGCCCCCCTGTCCCCAATGCGATTCTGCAGAAGTCAAACGCATCATCACCAATGCACCAGCCACACTTCAAGGGATGTCGGCCAATGCCGGACGTGGGGGCACCGCCACCCGTGAACAGTTACAAAATAAATGGGCGGAAGAAACGCCTAAACTAAGGGAAAAGTTAGTGAGCAAACTGGGCGAAGAAACGGTCAACCGCAACCTGCCCAACTTAAATCACAACTACGATTAGCCTTCTTCAGGCTTCACTTTCCACCATATCCCCGTATTTTCGGGCAGAATTTGCCACTGGTTGGCGACAACTTGGTCTGCAAGCGTGTCCCCAAAGAAAAACCGTGATAACTTTTCCGCTTCGGCCATATCCACAAATTGATAGTCGGTGCGGATCGTCTTTCTCTGGAAACCAAGCTCAGTTTCTAACCAGTGGTAGAATTCATCCAGTTTTGGCGAAGGCGCGACAGGGGTTTCACTGCCTGTACCTAACGTCTCTAAGAGAATCGCCACACCTAACGGCTTCAACACACGAAACATCTCATCTACCATTGTTTTCACTTCAGGTCGCCATTGGTCGCCAAACCAGTCGGTCGCATGACCAAAACTCCACCCCTCAAGGACGAGGTCTACCTGTGCATCTTCGAGGGGCAAAGAACGGTTATCCGCAACTTGTAAGGTGACGTGCTTCCACCCCTGCGCATCGACCATCCCCTGGGCGATAGAGAGCATGTGTGCGGAAGCATCAAATGCCCATAATTTTTGTACTTTCGGCGCCAATAAGCGGATTAACCGCCCTGTCCCCGTCCCCATATCGACAGCGATTTTTCCCTCAAACAGGGTGATTTCAGAAAGGGCTTTAAGAATATTATGTTGATAGTCCTCACGCTGGATCAACGCATCATATTCTGCAGCGTGGGATGCATAAACTTCTTCAAAAGTAGGCATGAGCACATCCTCTATAAATCAAAAAAGACGGCATTGAGCGAAGTTCAATCACCGTCTTTTCTTTCTCATTCTCGATACGGGTTACTTACTGAAGCGTTCGATCTGCTCTAACAGGTGCGACTGATCCACTTCAGGGTATTTGTCCAACAGAACTTTAAAGCGATGGATGTAATCTAACAACTGCGGTTTGGTATAAGCCTCAAAACGCAGGGTGATGGCCGGTTGGGTATTGCTGGCACGCACCAAGCCCCAGCCGTTTTCGAATTGAGCGCGAGCGCCATCTAAGGTAGAAACTTCATACGACTTTTCCAGCTCAGCGCGGATTTCGTCAATAATTTTGAATTTCATCGCATCTGGCGCACTTAAGATCACTTCAGGGGTGGCTTCAAGATGCGGTAATTCCGCGAAGATTTCCGACACTTTACGTCCATCTTTCGCAAAAATTTCTAAAGCGCGCAGAGCAATCAGCGGGGCATCGTCAAAGCCATAATAATCTTCGCCCGTGAACAAGTGACCGCTCACTTCACCGCCCAATGGAGAGCCGATTTCGTGCATCTTGCGTTTCATCAAGCTGTGACCTGTCTTCCACATGACTGGGACACCGCCGTATTCACGGATTAAGTCAGGTAGCGCTTGGGTAGATTTCACGTCGAACACAATTGACGAGCCGGGCATACGCTTCAACAGGTCACGAGCGAGAATGGCAAGCAGCAAGTCGGCATGGATTTGTTTGCCTTGATCGTCCACAAACCCACAGCGATCACTATCACCGTCAAACGCCAAGCCGACATCCGCACCAATTTCTTTCACTTTGGCGATCAAGTCAACGATCATATTGGGGTCTTCGGGGTTCGGCAGATGGTTGGGGTACGTGCCGTCACTTTCGCAGTATAAACAAGTGACTTCACAGCCCAATTCGCGCAACACAGCGGGGAAGTACGTTCCGCTGAGGCCGTTGCCAGAATCGACGACAACTTTTAAGGGGCGTTCCAAGGTCACTTTGCTCTTGATGGTGAACATATGGCGCTGGATCATTTCATAATCTTTACTCAACTCACCCTGCCCGACGGCGAACGCATCGGTTTGAATCAGGTTGAGCAAATCTAAGATTTGTTGGTCGGCCAGCGCTAACGAACCGTAAGCCATCTTGATGCCGTTGTATTGCGTGGAAAGGTGGCTACCGGTAATCATCACGCCGGCGGCTTTCCCCTCATAACTTGCCGAAGCAAAATAGACTGTCGGGGTGAGCACGTAGCTGATGTCAGTGACATTCATCCCAGTGGATAACAACCCTTCAATCATCGCGCTCTGTAAAGGCGCGGAAGTTAAACGATTGTCCATGCCCACAAAAACACGTTCAGTTCCAAACTGCTGGGGTAGATACGTTCCTAATGCCTTCCCCACCAAACGGGCCACTTCAACCGTAAGTTGTGGGTTATCTCCGGTGACAGTACCCCGAATATCATACTTACGGAAAATCGAAGTTATAATTTCGGCCATGAAAAAGACTCCTTCATATTTGGACAGAGTAACGTGCTTCTCATTAAAGACTAAAACCGTCACGAATTGCTTTTGCAAAATAAGTAGGCGCGGCGTTATTGAACAGCGCACGGCACGCATCATGAATAGAACCGCCTGAACCGCTGACAAAAATTTGATTCGCCGAGCCGATGATGCGGGCTTGTACGCGGCTGTCAGGGTTTTCGATGGGGCGATAGATGATGACCAGCAACCAATCCTGAAAGGCCGACTTCGTCAGCCGAATAATCCCGTTCAGCGCGGTATCCGTCTCAGGGTCAATCCAAAGATCATCGGTATAAAATAAGGGGGAACGGGTCGCGGCTTCGAGCGTCTTAAAAATCTTACGGCCACGCTCAACCCGCTTCCACAGATCACGCAAAGCAACAGGTAATGTCGCCATATTGATGACCTCATGGCGTTCGTTTCCCCATGTGACTACCGCCGTCCATGTGATTTGTGTATTTTGAGCGGTCGCACGAAGTGTTAAGAGCGCATCAGGACTGTATTCCTGCGCCAAATACCCCATTGTTGCCAACCACGCTTGTAACCCATATTGAGGCCGTTTCGGTAACGGCCTCATTGCGATTGTTTCGTTCATGCTTTTTTTGTATGCCCTACGGAGATTCTAACGACATTTCTTTGCCATCAATGACCGCGATAAAACGCAGTCCGTTCTTGTTTGCATCGACCTGAATCGATGTCCCCGCAGGCGGGTTCGAGCGCAGTAAAAAGTCTGCTAAGGGTTCGCGCACAAACCGACGAATGATGCGTCGAAGCGGGCGTGCCCCGTATTCAGGTTCGTCATTTTGTGCCATCATCCAATCAATCGCGGCATCGGTAAATTCAAGTTCAATACCCCGTTCCGCGCCCATCTTGGCTTCTTTGGCTAACTGTAATTTTAAGATATTCCGCAGGCTTTCTTCCGAAAGTGCGTTGAACATGATGATTTCATCAAGGCGGTTCAAAAATTCTGGACGGAACCATTCGCGTACATCATCCATCGCTTCTTCGCGAATTTCGTCCGTAATCACTGGAACCGCCAGCGATTCAGAGCCTAAGTTGCTGGTCAAGATGATCACCGTTTCGCTGAAGTTGGTGGTATTACCACGTCCATCGGTCAAACGGCCTTCTTCGATCACCTGCAATAAGATATCTAGAATGCGAGGGTGTGCTTTTTCAACTTCGTCAAATAAGACGATGATATAAGGCTGTTGCTTCACCCGTTCGGTCAACTGCCCGCCCGCTTCGCTATCGACATAGCCACTGGGAGAGCCGATCAAACGGTTGAGACTGCTTTCGTCTTTGAATTCGCTCATGTCGAGCGGGAGCATCGCATCTTCACTGCCGAACATAAATTCAGCCAGCGCACGCGCTAACTCGGTTTTACCCACCCCGGTCGGGCCAAGGAATAAAAACGCGCCGATGGGACGTTTCGGGTCTTTTAAGCCAACCCGCGCGGTTTTGATCGCCCGACTGACAGCTAGAACCGCTTCATCTTGACCGATCAACCGTTCTTGAACATGCTCAACCATACTCGCATAACGCAGGCGTTCGTCTTCGCCCAGTTTGCTCACGGGGATGCCCGTCATCTGGCTGGCGGTCAGCGTGATGTCCTCTGCGTCCACCGTCGAACCATCACGGATTTCGGCGACAGGCCGTAAGGTGCTGTTATTCAACTTGCTCATGTTAACCATCGCGGCGGTGCGGTGAAGCAGTTGTTCTGCACTGCGTGGTAAGGGGGTAGACCCCATATAACGTTTTGCCAAACGAGCCGCCAATGCCAGCGCATCATCTGAAATTTCGAGCGAGTAATCCGCTTGTAAGTGCGGGCGGGTGACCTTCAAAATCTCGATGGTTTCTTCAATGGACGGTTCAGGCACGCGCAGAAGTTGGGTATGCTCAACAATCGCATTCACCCCTTGCAGGCGTTGTTGCCATTCTAAATCAGTCGTGGTGCCGATGATGATCGGATCGTATTCTAGGAAGGCTTTTTGAAGTAACGGCGTCGCCTTCGCAAATTCTGCTTTTAACGGCCCACCAAAAAAACGATGGATATGAGGCACAAATAAAATTCCCCCGCGCGCTTGGTTTAAACCCGCGCGAATCGCTTTTTGGTCGTTGTCCAACAAAGCGGTTTCGTCAATTTGCACTAAACTGCCGATGCCTCTTGGCCCTTTGCCTTCGGCGATCAACAACGCCAAGCTGTAAGCCAGCGTGCGCTTGCCCACCCCATCCGAGCCTAACAAGATCACATGTCGGCTTACCGATTGGGTGAGGATGTTGACCATGTCGCGAAGCAACCCTTCACGAAAATAAACCGCTTTGAGATTGCCGGACTTTGCCCCGGCGACAAAATCTTGAACCGTGGTGTCTTTCTTCATCACCTGTGAGTTGTCCATCAGCATATCGGTGATCGCTTTCGGCGTGATCCCCTGCTGACGTAATAACCCGCTGGTGCTGACGGTGCTTTCTGCAAGCACACGCAATACATGATCGGTATCGACGCGCACCTCATCTTGTGAATTGGCGATGCTCAACGCATCATCCACCACAATGATTGTCTGGCGCGACATGGGCACTTGGCGGTTAGCGCGCGCCACAAAGTCGAGGTTGCCATCTTGGTCACGACGGCTCTCAATCGCTAAATGCACCTGTCGATCTAATTTTTCAAGGTCAACGCCGCGCGTATTCTTGAAGATTTCGAGAATACGCATCGCGGCGGTATCTTTCCGCCGTAACATCGCCAAAAGGACCAACTCTGGCATGATGACAGATTTGCGATATTCGTCTTTTAATAAAACGGCATCATTAAAAACCGCATCGAGGTCTTTTGACATCAAATCAGGGTTCAGTGTACCCATCCACTTTGTCCTATAGTGTGAACTTTTTGCCTATTAAGTTACCTTGAAATACATCTTGAAACAAGCGGTAAGCCTAAAACAAACGCGCGTTTAAAATGAGGGCTTGCGCGTTCTTCGCCTTTGCTCAATCGTTGAGTATTACGTAATTAAACAACAAACCCTCTCAAAATGACGCTAAGAGGGTTTATTTTATATAAACAACACCAAATGCCCTAGCGTTATTAAGGTCGCGCTAATTCACCTGTGAGATCAACCGACAGTACCCCTGTCGCTTCCCGCGCCCCAAAAAGAACGGCGCAGGCCGCAGGCACCGCCGGACGCAGCGAACTATACGTCACGACATAAGAAGAAATATTTGGGTAAACACGGTAATCAAACGGCGTGAATAAAGCGACGGCCACTGTTTTATCTTGTGGAAGCGCGTTCACTAAAGCGGCTTGGTCTGGGTTACGCAATGCGTCATTGGTGAAGACAATCACCGTGTCGGCATTTCGCGCAGCGCCTATCGCCCAGCCAATTTCATCATTGGAGGGGTTATCGCTCACGCCGACCCACTGGGTCAGCGCGGGGTCCGTATATTGACTACATTCTTGCTGAATCTGGTAACGAGTCGCCAAGAAGATGATCGCCACCCGTTGATCGGGTTGAATCGGCAAATGATCGCCATGATCGAAAGCGATAGTCGTGCCTTGCATGAACAATTCTTCGATCAAGCGCGCGTGCGATTCGACATCGACACGTTCGGCCGCCGTCGCAGGGTCAAGCGGAACCCAATCTAAAACGCTGTATTGAGCCTTGGCTTCCAAAATCCGCCGTACCGATTCGTTAATGCGTTCTTCGCTAATGCGACCGTTACGCACCGCATCCACCACTGTTTGGATCGACTGTTCTGCCACAGGCAAACCAGAAGACGGGCCAAGCGCCAGCATATCGACACCCGCCTCAATCGCCATCAAGAGCGCTTCGTAGAAGTTATAGGTCATATCGACGGCATTCATGTCCATCGCGTCGGTCATGATGATGCCCTCAAACCCCATCTGTTCACGCAGTAAGTCATGGACGACCACGCGCGATAACGATGCAGGCATATTCGGGGTGGGGTCTAAAGCGGGATACCACAAATGACCAACCATCACCACCGCCGCGCCAGAATCAATCGCCATTTGGAACGGGACTAATTCGACCGATTCAATGCGTTCGAGCGGGTAATCAATGCGGGGCAATTCACCGTGAGAATCTTGTGCGGTGGGGCCGTGACCCGGAAAGTGTTTGAGCGTCGCCAGAACATTCATGAACTGGGTGCCTCGCACAAAACCGGAAACCCCCGCCCCTGCGACTTCGGGCAAACTACCAAACGAACGGCGATAAATAATCGGGTTGGTGATGTTGGTTTCTAAATCGGCAACGGGCGCAAGATTCATATTGATGCCAACCGCGCTCAATTCTTGCGCGACTGCCATCCCAATCTGCTGTGCCATCGCATCCCCTGACGCGCCGACCAGAACAGGGGCAGGAATGACGGTGAAACCCGCTTCTTCACTTAAGCGTGCGACGACCCCGCCCTCTTGATCAATCGCGATCAAGAGCGGAACCCCGCCCGCCTCCGTAATCGTTTGTTGGAAGTTGTTCGTCATGGTGGTGACGCCCGCGGGACTGGTCACATTCCCTGCGAACATACTGATCGCGCCGGGCTGCCATGTGCGCAAAAATTCCGCACCGACTTCCGTCATGACTGACCCGTGAAGGGTCACCATGAACATTTGGGCAACACGCTGTTCCAATGTCATCGACGCGAGTAACGCATCAACATCGGTCTCTAAAACGACAGGGGTGACTGTCGTCGGCTCTTGAGCCTGTACATTCACCCCCACAATAGCAAACAAGAAACAAATTGTAACGATTAGAAAACGCATTTGAACCTTAGTTGGCTTTATCGCTTAAACGATAGCCGATACCACGGACATTCACGATCAAATCTTCGTCTTGTCCTGCTTCTTTTAATTTACGGCGTAAGTTGCTGACATGCGGACGCACCACTTCGCGCGCCTCAATTTCATCAACGCTATAACCGCGCACTTCGCGAACCAGTTCATTACAGGTTACAACACGGCCACGATGCGCCACCAAGTATAACAGCAAATCAAATTCTGTTGGCGTCAGGTCAATCGACTGGTTTTCAACGGCAATTTGATAACGTCCCGGGTAAATCGTTAATGGCCCTAACGTCATAATCGTCGCCATGGTCGATTCGCTGATGTTTTCTAATTGATGGTTGGCCATCATAGGCGGGTCAAGTTCCGCACGCGTCGGCACATCGTCCGGCGCATGGTGGCTAAGTTCTTGTACGCTGTTACGGATCGCATCCAATAGAACACGCCGACGTTTGAGGTTACGCGCCCGTTCGATTCCGCGAGCGACGCTCTGACGTACGTCTTGGCTGGAGCTTGGCTTGATGAGATAGTCATGTGCGCCTAAACGCAAGGCTTCAACGGCTGTGCTCAAGCTAGGATAGGCCGTCATCAAAATCACGATAATATCGGGGTCGATTTCTTTAATACGGCGGACTAATTCCACACCGTCGATGCCGGGGGGCATACGGACATCCGTCAAAATCACATCAAATGTATTGCCGTGCATCGATTCTAAGGCTTCTTCGCCACTTCGCCACTTCCCGCTTCCCGCACGTTATAGCCGACACGTTGAAGTGTTTTGCTGACTGAATAACGAATGGCGGCTTCGTCATCAACTACTAACACATGGGCTAGTTCATTGGTTAAATCCATGATTATTTAACATCCTGTTCACTACGAAGTAGGTCTTTAGCGTATTTTGTACCGAATGTAATTTTGTTACAGATCATGATACTCATTAACTCTTAATCTGCCAATGTATAACTCACTCTATTACATAAGCCATATTTAACCCTAATACATTGGTTTTTCTTAATTATTTTCGCCTCAAGAAGATGGATTTAGGCTCTATAAACCCATCCAACGAAGCCTTAAATCAAATCCTAAAAAATTATTAATATCGGTTCTAATACGATCCATTCGCGTGTGATGACCGCAAACAGGTTTTCAATCAGGTTATATTTTTTGCCTGTTTCGCCCGTATTGAGTCCATGCGTCACCGCAAGCACGCGCTCATAACTGAAGTCGCGCACATCCAAACGGTGATAAACCCCCAAACGCTGAACCCCCTGCATCAGCCATCGACGTTGTAACGCGGGGTGACACGCTCTAAACACCTGTCGTGAAATCTGCAATCTACCCTCTTGGAACATTTCATAAGGCGTGAGTTTTTCATCCATCTGTGCTGACATATACGCTTCATCCACGTGCATCGCTTCGGCCAAGCGGTTCAAGGTGACCTCAATTTGCGGGTTATACGTCTGCAATACAGGGGTTAGCTCATGACGGATACGGTTTCTCAGATAATCGGTGTCTTGATTGGTCGCATCTTCACGCGGGGTGAGATCGTGAAAACGGCAGTAATCTTCAATGGTAGACCGCGAAATCGACAGCAGAGGACGAATCAGCGTGAGGTGCGGGGCGTAAGGAACGTTTCCTTTTATAGACATGCCCTTCAGTCCCTTCGCCCCCGTACCTGCTAAAAGATGAAGCAGAACGGTTTCAGCTTGGTCACCGGCGTGATGCCCAGTTGCGACGATCTGAATGTGATGTTGTTCGGCCACCTGCGCGATAAATTGGTAGCGGGCGATGCGCGCCGCTTCTTCAATACTCACTTTATTGGCGCGCGAAACGGCCTGTACATCCGCTTGGCCACGCGTACAGCTCACGTTGTGGGTTCGGCAAAACTGTTCTACATACTCGGCATCTTCAGCGCCCGCCTGCCCCCGCAGTTGGTGATCCAAAGTCACGACATGACACTCAAGTTGAAGTCGTTCGCGCAAGCTCAAGAGGACGTGCAGTAACGCCAGCGAGTCGGCACCGCCAGAAACGGCCACCAGCACATGATCTTGCGCTTGAAGCAGTTGATGTTGTCGGATGATTTGGAGTACCGCATCTCGAAAAGGGTGACGACGTGACATAGACTTAAATCCTATGAATTCATGGTCATATTTTAGAGGAAAAAAGAGGATTCATCCTTGCAATATACTCTATATTCAGCCATTCTGATGAGCTTCTATCCGAAACAACCCCTTGTATCGTCATCAGGCTTAAAGCCCTTTTACATCTATAAGTGCATATGAAAAAGCGAAATATCCTACTCTTTACGATCCTTACGTTCAGTCTCCTTATTGCCGCGTTCATGGGTGGGTGGTCCCAAGGAAACCAAAGCGCCACCGAACAAGTAAACGATGCCGTGGTGGCCGTTTCTACACAAATCGCCCGCAGCGCTCCATCGCTCACCTCTCCACAGAATGGCACATCTTTCAGCGACATCTCTCAGATGCAGTTGGAATGGCGCTGGCATCGCCCGCTTGCACCTGATGAAGTCTTTGATGTTCGCGTCTGGCGTGAAGGGGAACCGCCCTACGGTATCGCATGGACGACTGATTCGCTCTTTGACTTGCGTCACTGGCTTTTACGCCAAGGCACAGGCACGTATTACTGGGCGATTGCGGTCTTAGAAACCAGCTTCGAAAATGATCAGCAATCTTTCGTCGAAATTTCTGATATTTCCCCCACGTTTGAATTCACAGTGGATTCCAATACGATCAACATTTTCAATGTCCCTGAAGGCTTTGAAGCTCAAATGGCGGGTTTACTTCCCTTAAATAACCCCAGCGTCATCATGTTTGGGCCGGATGGTGACCTGTACGCGCTGGCGGTGACAGGGCAAATCGTCAAGATGATCGACCAAGACGACGATGGTATTTTTGACGATGCGCGCATCCTCTATTCCAATGATGAACGCTTAATCGACCATGCCGTAGGGATGGATTTTTATAACGATACGATTTATGTTTCTAGCGTCGGTCAAATCAGTACGGTGACGGATGAAGATGGCGATGGTCTTTTAGAGACCGTCACGCCGATCATCACCGACCTGCCCGGCCTTGTATATACCTTCCACTCAAACAACGGTATCGCCTTCGGCCCCGACGATAAATTGTATATTTCTGTGGGGTCATCGACCGATCATGGCCCGATTGAATACCCGTTAGAAGCGTCGATTCTACGCGCCAACCCCGACGGAAGTGATCTCGAAGTTTTTGCGACGGGCTTCCGTAACACCTACGATCTTGCATTCTCGGCTTCGGGTGATTTGTTTGGCGCAGATAACAGCCCTGACGCGCTCGGGCCAGACCTGAACTATCTCCCCCCAGAAGAACTGAATCATATTCGTGAAGGTCGTGATTATGGCTTCCCCTATGTACTTGGCGTGAATCCTTTTTATACGGATGTCACCGACCCTGTGACCGAACTTTTAACGTCGTCTGCCACCAGTGGGCTGACCGTATACGAAGCGGATCAATTTCCGGAAGCATATCGCGGTATATTTATTGCATTGTATGGGACAGGCGCCGAATATCCGATGGGTTTAGGGTTCAACACAGGTCAAATGATCATCCATGTGAGCTTAGAGCCAACAGACGATGGGACGTATACCGGCACATGGCAACCTTTTGCAACGTTTTCTTCCGACCAATTTGCATATCACCCCATTGATGTAACCGTCGCGCCGGACGGTTCACTCTATGTTGCAGAATGGACAAGCAGCACAGTTCACCGCATCACCTATACGGGGGAAGTTGAACCACCGATCACCGAAGCACAGGAATTGAGTGAAGCGCATGCAGAAAACCTAGAGCTGATTCAATTAGGCGAAGCGATTTACATGTACGGCTCGGGAAATGCGCCGGGGTGCATCGGGTGTCATCTCTTAGAGCAATATCGTGGCAGTATTGGCCCCAGCCTGCGCAATATTGCTGTGCGCGCAGAAGACCGAATTATGGGGATGAGCGCAGAAGAATATATTCGCGAGTCGATTATTGATCCCAATGCGTTTACCGTCCCGGGCTATTCCAGCGGGGTGATGTATGGTGGCTACGGTATTCAACTTTCTGACGAAGAAATTGATGCACTCGTCGCCTATATCTTCTCACTTGCTGAGTAATTTCTAGGGTGACTATGCCTCTAAACAGTTGAGGCATAGTCACATCACCCCCGATGTCAACTCATCCAAATGTAAGCAGAAGATGAGTTTTAGTCATCAGTTTTGGCTCATACTCCAAGCACGCTTTTGTAAGTCAGTTTAGGCATGCTATAATGCGACGCTGTTCTACGCGGTTGAGGAGTTCCTGTGTTAAGTCCGCTTGATTATTTTTTTGGTCTGTTTTCATTAGATATCGGTATTGATCTAGGAACAGCCAATACACTGGTAAGTGTTCGCGGGAAGGGCATTGTTCTCAATGAACCTTCTTTTGTTGCGGTTGAAAAACGAACGCGAGAGCCAATTGAAGTCGGTTCGCGCGCAAAAGAAATGTGGAGCAAAAATCCGAAAAACATTCTGATCGTCCGCCCTGTACGGGACGGCGTGATCAGTGAATTTGAAATTACCGAAAAGATGCTCACGTATCTGATCAATAAGGCACATGAGCAAAGTTGGGTGCCGATTCCGCGTCCCCGCGTTGTTGTGGGGATTCCGAGCGGGGTCACGGAAGTCGAAAAACGCGCCGTTTACGAAGCGGCGTTGAGCGCAGGCGCGCGTGAAGTCTACTTGATCGAAGAACCTGTTGCCGCCGCCATTGGCGCAGGCCTTCCCGTTCAAGAAACGCGCGGAAGCATGGTCATTGATATCGGTGGCGGTACGACTGAAGTTGCGATTTTCTCTCTCGGTGGCATTGTCATCAGCCGTTCCATCCGCGTCGCGGGTGATGAAATGGATGAGGACATCGTCCAGTTTATGCGCACCAAACACAACCTGCTGATTGGTGAACCCACTGCAGAACGCATCAAAATTGAAATCGGTTCTGCGTTTTCACTGCCTCAAGAACGCACATTCCCCGTCAAAGGGGTAAATTTAGTCACGGGGTTACCCACGTCCATCAACGTCAGTTCCATCGAAATTCGTGAAGCGATTTCGGGTTCCGTCAACATCATTTTAGATACCGTCAAAGAAGCCTTGGATGCCACCCCGCCGGAACTCGTCGGTGACTTAATGGAAAGCGGGATTTGTCTCGCAGGCGGTGGCGGTCAACTGCGGGGTTTAGCCGACCGTATCTCACAAGATGTCAATATCAAAGCATGGGTCGCCGACGACGCCATGACGTGTGTTGCTCGTGGTGCTGGCCGTGTCTTGGAAGATTACAACAATCTACGCCGTTTATTAGTTGGGCTAGAGCGTGGTAGTACACGCCATTAATCCATGTTCGTGCATAAACTCAATTTGGAAGCGCTATGAATCCGAATAGTGGAACTCGACGTGGAGCGCGCGGTATCCGTCTCCTGTTTTTCATCATCGTTCTGTTGTGTATAGGGTTGATCGCGGCCAGTCGTTTTGGCTTACTTTCTCCTATCGAAAGTATTCTTGCCGCCCCTCTCAATACCATCTCGGGGTTTTTCAACCGCGCATCGATGAATCTTGGCACAACCGCCGCCGAAGTCGCCTCCATCCAAACCTTGCAACAACGGGTGGCAGACTTGGAGCAGGCGCTTGCTCAATACCAAGCCGAATTGGTGGACTTGCGTGAAATCGAAAACGATTACTATCGTATTTCGTCTCTACTGAATTATGTCAACAGCGTCCGCGATCAAGAATTTCTCGCGGCAGATGTGATCAATTCTGGTCAAGACCCAAGCACCATCACGATTAATCGTGGCACACGGGATGGTGTCGCGGTCGGCATGCCAATCATCACTGAACAAGGGTTGGTCGGCCGTGTGATTGAAGTCCAGTCCAACGCCGCATTTGTCCTGCTCATCACAGACCCCTCAAGCGCGATCAGCGCGCGCCTGCTCACAACACGCTCAACCGGCACTGTGCAAGGCAGAACGGCAGGCAATTTGTTGATGAACTTCATCCCCTTAAACGACACCGTGATCAACGGCGAACTGGTCTATACATCAGGGTTGGGGGGCAATCTTCCGCCGGATATTCCCATTGGACAAGTGACCAGCGTCATCGTTGGGGCGGACTTGTATCAACAAGCGCAGGTTCGCAGTTTGATCAACTTTTCGACTTTAGAAATCGTCTTGGTGGTGACGAACTTCCAGCCCGTAGACACTTCTATTTTTGATGCCATCCAAGCGGGCAATTAACCTATGGGGCGTTACATTGCTGCACTCTTGCTCATCTTGGCCGCGCTTGCCCAAAATACGTTCCTTCCACAAATTCGGATTCGCGGTGGCATGCCCGACCTTGTCTTTTTGTTCGTGCTGGCTTGGGCTATCCGTTCTTCTTTTCGAGACGGTCTGATCATTGCATTCATTGGGGGCATCACGCTCGACCTTGTGACAGTTTCCCCTACAGGGGCAACCCCATTAGCCTTCACAATCATCCTTTACGCTGTGGAGCTGGTTCGCGGACAAGTCTTTAAGATCGGTTTTTTCTCCATCCTACTTCTGGTCATTGGAGGCACGCTCTTTATCAAAGTGATGCATATCCTCATCATGTTGTTTTCGGGTTTTAGAATTGCGCCCTTAGAAATGTTGACCTATACAATCATTCCGACAATCGCCTATAATTTGGTGCTGATCTGGCCGATACTCTGGCTCACAAAACAACTTCAGTCGGCAAACTATAGAAGTGAATTAACTGAACGTTGACATTCGATTCCCCCGAACGATGCCGTTTTGCGCATCTGTTTATTCACCCCAGTTCATTTAAGTTAACGAGGTCGTTAGAATGCAGAATTTAAAACCTTTTCAGGGTTGGCGGCTGACATTCTTTGAAGCAATTGTCTTCGCTATTTTTGTGTTATTCGGTGTCCAACTCTTTGTGTATCAAGTGGTCGATAATGAAACATTCCAAATCGCGGCAGATGGCAACCGTCTGAGTGAACTTCCTATCTCTGCACCGCGTGGAACCATCGTTGATCGTTACAACCGACCCTTAGCGTTGAATGTGCCCGCATACAACATCACCATTGTTCCGGCGGAATTACCCAGCAGTGAAGCCGAAACGCTGGAAATTTATAATCGTATTTCAGCGCTGACAGGCGTTCCGCCTACAGATGCCGTCGCCATCGGCTCAACAGCCGATACCCAGCGCAGTATCGAATCTTACGTGGATGAAGTCGTAGGTATCTTCCCGTACCGCCCTGTCGTGGTGGCACAAGACGTCCCGCGAGAAGCGGCGATGCAAATCCTCGAAGAAATTTATACCCTGCCGGGCGTGGGTGTTGAAACTCCATCCGTGCGCGAATACCCCACAGGAGCGGCAACGTCTCAAATCATCGGTTATATGGGGCCGATTCCCGCCGAACAACAACTTGAGCTAATCGAATTAGGCTATAACCCTGCATACGACCGTACCGGATATTCCGGCTTGGAATATTCTATGGAAACCATCTTGATGGGACAGCGCGGTCGCCAAGTGACCGAAGTCGATGTTGCAGGTCGCCCGATTGAGCTTCTTGTCAATGACCCGCCGGTTGCGGGTTACAACGTCCGCACGACCATCGACACAGAACTACAACTTGCCGCAGAAGAAGCGCTTCGTAACCGCATCTCTGAGTTGAACGCTACAGAAGGTTATATTCGTAGTGAAACGGGCGTCGTCATCGCGATGAACCCCCAAACAGGCGAAATCCTTGCGCTGGTGAGTTATCCCAGTTACGACAACGCGCGTTTTGCCCGTAACATCGACGTTCAATACTATTTGCAAGTCGCCAATGATCCCCTGCTTCCTTTGGTGAACCATGCCACGCAATCTATCTATCCCCCCGGGTCGATTTGGAAGATGGTCACTGCATTGGGTGTTTTGCAAGAAGATGTCATCGACCCGCGCACGACGCTCTATGATGGCGGGGACTTAATCCTGCCCAATCGTTATGCGCCCAATGACGTTTCGGCCAGTCAGCGTTTCGTCTGTTGGCTTCGAAGCGGTCACCAAAATATCAATTTATTCGGCGCAATCGCACAAAGTTGTGACGTTTATTTCTACCAAGTCGGCGGGGGCAACCCGGATATCCCAGCGAACACGCTGCGCGAAGGCGGGCTTGGCATCACCGATTTATACCGTTATGCAACCGCGCTAGGCATCGGCTCACGCTTGGGTATTGAACTGCCCTTTGAAAACACAGGTGTGATGCCCGACCCTGACTGGAAACGTCGCCTTCACGGGGAAAACTGGTCAACGGGGGATACCTATAACGCCGCGTTTGGTCAGGGCTATGTGAACGTCACCCCCTTACAACAATTGGCTTTTGTGGCGGCTATTGCCAACGGTGGCAGAATGATCCAACCGACTGTCGTTCGCGATATCAGTGACATCAACGGCGACATCGTGCAAAGTTTTGAACCGGAAATCATCCGCGACTTAAATCTTGAACTGACCGACCCTGCAGAACCGATCCGCTTGTTGATGTTTGAAGACATGATTATGCGTGGTGCCAATAGTTTAGCGTGCATGTGTGAATCCCAAAGTGATTCTTACAGTCCAAGCCGTTGTAACCCTGAAACCTACACCTCACAAGTGGACATCAATAGCGACCCGAACTTAAACGAGTGGCGCACCTATAATGTGTCAGTGCCGGACAACTACACCTTTTCAGATAATATTTGCCAACCACTGCGCTTTAACCCGAACTATGCGCCCCCCTTCATCTCATCAGAGAACTTTGCCATCGCACAAGAAGGTATGCGCTTGACAGTACAGATCGGCACGGCGACCACCGCAGCATTACCCTATGTCAACGTGGCGGGGAAAACCGGAACGGCCGAATATTGTGATGAGATTGCGAATCAACGTGGGTTATGTGTGCCCGGTCTCTGGCCATCTCACGCGTGGTTTACATCGTATGCACCGTATGAAAACCCTGAAATCGCCATCATCACCTTCATTTATAACGGCGGTGAAGGTTCGGCGGTTGCCCTTCCGGTGGCGGTCGAAACGATGGAAGCCTATTTCCGCTTACGCAATCAACGGCAAGATGCGGGCATCCTTGATCTGACGTTGGACAACCTTCCAGCAGACGAGAATATAGTGAGTACCCCAGTGACAATTCCGCTGGAAACACCCACATCAGCGCCCCAATCTACGGTTGAATTAACCCCTGTGAACGCGCCCTAAAGGATAAATGCTGTGACTGCGGTACCGACCATCGGTTTGAACCAACACCGACTTTACGCTCGGTTAGAATATTGGCTTCCCTCGCTCATCGCCAGCGCGATTGCAGGCATGGCCTATATTGTCATCGGTCACACGCCGTTGGTACGGGCGGGCGGGTTAGCATTAATCATCTTTGGCATGGCGCTTGCCTTACGTCCGATGGGGGCATTATATGCCCTCATCGGCGCTTTAACCTTTGCCTTTTGTTCAGCCTTTTGGTCGCAAACGGGCGGGGGTGAAAGTCTTCCCTTAGAGAGCGTGATCCTTGTGATGTTGTTAGCGCTTGTGGGTACGGTTGTGTTCATCTTCGCGCTCAAAAAACCGACACTGGCTATCGGCATCGGCATCCTCATTTTCGCAGGGTTCTTCTTCACCACGCTGGATTCCCCTCGAAGCCTGCGCTTAACGACGTTACTAAACGTCTGGTCGATCTACCTGCTGATCGATGGGTTATTACGAAGTAATCCCCGTCCTGACACCACACCGTTAGGCAAAATCGGGATTCAACACACCTACGGCTTACTGCTCTTTAGCATCATCGGCATTTTGAATGATCCGCTTTATGTGTTGATGTGTCCGGCAATTCTCTTGGGATTATTCCTCACCAACCGCCAACAACCCGTATGGTATTGGCTGGCGTTTATCGCGATCACAGCTTATGGGGTCTATCAATTGGGGATGCTCTATGCAGATTCTGCATGGTGGTTATTCTCTGCGGGGCGTGCTCAAGAAATTGGCATCCACACTCCCTTTCTGATGGCGGATGGCTGGCGTGAGCCTTCGCGGTGGGTGTTACTGATCAATATTGTGGTCACTCAGTTTTCTGTGGTTGGCTTGCTTTTAGGGGTGGTTGGTTTATCTCGCTTAGCCCGCTGGTACCCGCCCATTGGCGTGATCACAATGATTCTGTATGGCACATATAGTTTATTCGGCCTCATGTACTTTGGGCGCGATAATTATGTCCTGTTGTTGCCCCTGCACATGATCCAAATTTTCTGGATCACCTATGCTATTTACACCTTTAGTCAATGGTTACAGAAAAGTGCCATGAGGTCACCCTCACTGGTTCGCTGGGTAGCGCCATTGGTCTATATTCTATTTTTTGTGGTTCTCAACTTTTAGAATACATGAAACTTATTTTTGCGTTCGTTTATATCATCGCCCTCGTCACCCTCTCGAGTATCGTTTGGGCATTCATAAAACGAATTTCGTAAATTCTATCTTGATGATTTTCTACAAAAGGGAGCTGTCACATCCCCTGATAGCTCCCTTTTTTTCGAGGAAAACTTCTATAACCCACTTCTATAAATAAGCATAAAATTAAACGTAAATATTTTTGCGTTCTTCTATATCGCCCCATATAATAAAATGACAACTTTCATTTACATGACTTCCCTTATTGTCCCCATCATATTGAAGTATCTGTATCTTTAATATGAGTCCGCCCTTCGTATGTGAAGTTGCCACTTTATTTGAATACTCAAGATTTCGGATTTATATGATGACAAAGTCTTTTCTTGTATTCTTCGCCTGTTTGATCTTTGCATTTCCAGTGTTTGCGGTTGCTCCCGCGCCTCCGAACCCTTTGATAGCAACCACCACCAATTTCTCAAACTCTACAAATACCCCTATTAATGATGTCAGTACAAACACCAGCACCATCACCGTCAGCGGTGTGGGAGCCTATCTATTTGATGTTGACCTCACCACATCCATCATGCATACATTCGCGGCTGACTTAGACATCACGCTTACTTCACCCACAGGTACAATCGTCACTGTCACTACGGATAATGCAGGAACTAATGAGCATGTCTTCAATGGCACGCTCTGGGATGATTCTGCAAGCACGCCCGTGACCGATCATCTCTACGTGAATGGCATTTTAGCATCTCCCTTAACGCCAGAAGGTTCCTTCGGTCGTTTTATCGGCGAAGACCCCAATGGCACTTGGACGCTCACCATTAACGATGATCTAGCAGGTGATGTAGGAAACTTCACTTGGGATCTCAACCTGACCACATTGAATGCGCCTCCCACATTAGTCAATGCAAGTTTTACGAACACAACCCCTGTAGCGATTCCAAGTGGCCCAGCAACAGTCACCAGCACCCTCGTTGTAAGTGGAGTAAGTCCTTATTTATTCGACCTCAACATGACTACATACATAACTCATACATTCGCGGCTGACTTAGAGATCACCCTTACTTCACCCGCAGGTACAATCGTCACTGTCACTACGGATAATGCAGGAACTAATGAGCATGTCTTCAATGGCACGCTCTGGGATGATTCTGCAAGCACGCCCGTGACCGATCATCTCTACGTGAATGGCATTTTAGCATCTCCCTTAACGCCAGAAGGTTCCTTCGGTCGTTTTATCGGCGAAGACCCCAATGGCACTTGGACGCTCACCATTAACGATGATGCAGCTGCAGATGGGGGTTCATTGGACCAATGGATATTAGATTTTCAATTGGCAGAAAACCCCATCTATACTTCAACCCCTGCGGTTGGGTCGGCAGTCGCCCTCGTCGGGTCAACAACAACATCTGACTCAGAAACAATTACCGTCTCTGAAACCGGGGATTCAGACCTCACCATCAGCGCAGTTAACCTCACAGGCGACCCTGAAATCACCTTGAGCGCCAACCCTGCACCTTTCACTATTGTTGATAACAGTGGAACTACTCAAAATATCACCGTGACTTGTGCGTCACCTACTGCGGGCAGTTTTTCTGCGACGTTGGAAGTAATCCACAATGATCCCCTTAGCCCAGCAACGTACACCATCACTTGCGAAATTTCAGCAGTTCCAACCCCGGTAATCACACCGACGGTGACACCGGAAATTACGCCTGAAGTCACACCTACATCGGGTGTGAGTTTCACACCGCCGTCACAACCCGCCTTCTCTGTCTTTGACCCTGCCATCAGTAAGATCGGTTTCTTAACCCCCGGTCAAGTCGGCGTCACAGGCGAAATGTTGGAATGGGTCGTAACGGTCAGCAACACCAGTGGGGTTGATGGGCAAAATGTCGTTGTGACAGACACCTTGATCCCCGCCTTGCGAGTTGACAATGTCACTTCTGCAACAGGCATCGTCAACATCAGCGGGCAAACGGTGACGGTCACCTATCCCGTGTTGAGCGCGGGCCAAACAGTGCAGTTCAGCATCTTCACCACTGTGTTAGAAGGCGCTTCCATCACCAACACCGCGTGCATCACCGCCAGCAACCAAGGCCCACAGGAATGTGCCACCGCCTCACCCATCAGCCAACTCCCTAGCACAGGCGAAACCCCCGCATGGCGTGACGCAGCGGTTGCAACTGTCGCCCTCGTCACCCTCTCGAGTATCGTTTGGGCATTCATCAAACGAATTTTGTAATTCTAGTCCTTCATACTTCACAAAAAAGAGAGTTGTCGCATCGTGTGACAGCTCTCTTTTTTATAGCGATATATCCTAAATGGGACATTGATCCTAAGAAACAGTTCATCAAAAATAACTTTCCTGTGTATAATTTGATTTTTGATACACTGCACTTCAAAAGATACGGTAGAACTATTCAATAGTAGTTTAATATGAAGCGTATTCTATCTTGTCTACCCAACACATAGGTTTTCAACGCCATGTCTGAACAAATGGTTGCAATAAAAGGCATAAAAGATGGGCTGTTGATTGCCTTGAACGAATCTGAAGACTGGCAATTAATCATGAATGATTTGGCAAGCCGTCTTGACGCACAAAGTAACTTTTTTACAGGTGCGAAGATCACCCTCGAAGTGGGTGCGCGTCCCGTACGCAAGCACGAACTCAACTCATTTAAGACATTGCTAGAACGCCGTGGTTTGAGCTTAGCACTGGTCAACAGTGAAAGTCCAACCACCATCGAAGCAGCGACAGAACTTGATCTGCGCGCACATTATCATGGTCAATCTAACAGCGTAGAAGGCGAACTGACTGCCGACGATCTGCTTCCTTCCTCGGAAGAAGAAGGGACGCCGGGGGTGATGATCCGTAGAACGATGCGTTCAGGACGTTCCATCCATAGTCAGGGGCATGTCATTGTATATGGCGACGTGAACCCGGGTGCAGAGATCATCGCAGATGGCGATGTCATCATCTGGGGGCGACTGCGGGGCATCGTACACGCGGGCGCCAATGGCAATGAGGAAGCCATCGTATGTGCTTTAGATATGATCCCAACCCAACTGCGCATCGCAGGGTTCATCACCGTTTCACCACCAGAGAAAAATCATAAAGCACAGCCAGAAATTGCTTTTGTCCGCGACGGTCAAATTGAAGTAGAAGCATGGAAATAACCCCGAATTGTAGTAGGGATACCGTAGTCTCCAATAGAAAGGACTAGCAAAATGGGGGAACAAACCACAACGCCCTCTGTAGAGCCTAAAAAGACGAGTAAAGGGCGCGTTGTTACCATCACCTCGGGGAAAGGTGGTGTTGGGAAAACAACAACGACGGCAAATATCAGCGTGGCCTTAGCGCGTTTGGGGCAGCGGGTTGTCGTCATTGACGCTGACATCGGCCTGCGCAATTTAGATATTGTGATGGGGCTTGAAAACCGTATTGTCTATGACCTCGTTGATGTCGTTGAAGGCCGTTGTAAACTACGCCAAGCCTTGATTAAACACAAGCAGTTCCCCGAACTCTATTTGATTCCCGCCGCACAAACCCGCGATAAAACGGCGGTCAGCCCTGCTGATATGATTCAGCTAACCGATCAATTACGTCAGGAATTTGACTTTATCATCCTCGACTCGCCCGCAGGCATCGAACGTGGGTTCCGTAACGCCGTTGCCCCAGCCGATGAAGTCTTGATCGTGACCAACCCTGAAGTCTCTGCTGTACGCGACGCAGACCGCATCATCGGCTTACTGGAAGCTGACCGTAAAGGGCCAGCCAAACTCATCCTTAACCGCGTTAAACCGGAAATGGTCAAACGGGGTGAGATGCTTTCGGCAAATGACGTGACCGATATTCTCGCTATCAAAATCATCGGTATTGTTCCTGAAGATGAAAATGTCGTCTCATCTTCCAATGCGGGGATGCCGCTGACCTCAAGTGATTCATCACGCGCGGGGATGGCCTTTCGCAATATCGCTCGGCGTTTGATGGGTGAAACCGTGCCATTTATGCAATTGGAAGAATCCAGTGGCTTTTTAAAACGCCTATCCCGTCTACTCGGCGGAAATCAAGGCGCTTAGGCGCAGGGGGTATAAGCAATGGCAAGCTTTTTTGACAGAATGCTAGGCCGTGGGCAAGGACGAGGGACAGGCGCGAAAGCAAAAGAACGTTTGCAGTTTGTGCTGATCCATGATCGCCTCAACCTTCCACCAGAAAGACTAGAGGAGATGAAGCAAGAAATACTCAAAGTCATCTCTAAATATGTTGCCATCGACAATGATCATGTAGATATTGCCTTACAAAAACGTGAGCGAGACAGTCTGCTGGTTGCAGAAATCCCATTTACAAAGCCAACGGAAGCTGTGGACATTGATGAGAACGAAACCGATAACACGCCTCCACCAAAACCGAAACCGTAACCTCTTCCCCATGTTGTTTCTAGCTGACTGTTGCTTAAATTCTGTGAGTGCATGTTGATCGCCATTGGCATGCACTTCTATTCAGAATGAGCATTGTTTATAATTGTCGCTTGTGTTTGCCCAGTTAAGAGCTTTCCACTTCTATGAAAATTGGCAATCAATGGCGTAATTTTGATTGGATTCTGTTCGCCGTTTCTGTATTTTTGACCTTCTTTGGCGTCTTGATGATTCGCAGTGCGACGATGGATGCCGTCGATCCTGATCTTATCAACCGCGTCCCTGACCAAATCCGTTTTGCGATTCTGGGTTTTCTCGTCCTCTTTGGCTTAGCCGCGCTCAATTACCAACTTCTCGGCAGCATCAGCCAATGGCTGTACCTTCTCATGGTCGGGCTGTTGGTGATGGTGTTCTTCTTCGGCGTTGAGGGAGATGGCGGCTCTCAAAGTTGGTTGAACGTGGGGATTCGTATTCAACCTTCAGAAATAGCGAAACTGCTCATCATTATCACGTTGGGCGTATACCTCGCCAATAATTACTCCAAAATGGGGCAAGTACGCACCATCATCATGTCGCTGATTCATATCGGCATCCCTATGGGGTTGATCTTTATTCAGCCGGACCTAGGGATGACGATGGTTTTTGCCGTCATGTGGTTGGTGATGGTTTGGGCGGCAGGTTTGCGCGTAAAACACATCGCCATCGCGTTATTAACCCTTCTCATCACCATTCCACTCACCGTTCCTTTGGTTTGGAGCCGAATGGAACCCTATCAACAATCGCGCATCACGTCCTTCTTATTACCCGAAAGCGACCCCGACGCGTATTATAATATTCGTCAAGCGGCGATCAGCATCGGTTCAGGCGGATGGGCAGGCAAAGGGTACACACAAGGCCCACAAAACATTGGGCGTTTCTTACGTGTACGGCACACCGACTTTATTTTTGCGGTCATTGCAGAAGAATTCGGTTTTGTGGGGGGCATCACCACGATTGTTTTGCTCGCGGTCAGCATTTTACGGATTTTACGCATCGCCCGTTTCGCTTCTGACCCGTTCGGTTCGCTGATCTGCTATGGGGTTGCGGCGTTCATTTTCTTTCAGACATTCGTCTCTATCGGTATGAATCTCAGGCTCATGCCTGTTACGGGGCTTACCCTGCCCTTCATTAGTTCTGGCGGAACGTCACTTTTATCCACGCTTGCAGGCATCGGCCTCGTGCAAAGTGTGGCTTTACGACGACGCGGCGGCAACTAGTTTATTTTGATCACTCTCTTGAATGAAGGTATTTCTGATGACCCACCCAAACCAACTTCTTGCCGACCTCTTATTTCCAGAAATTGATAAAACGCCGTCCTATTGGCTCGAAAAATATCCCCCGCGTCAGCTTCCAGAAGGGGCGTATGTCACCCGTTTTGCGCCTAGCCCAACGGGGTTCGTGCATATCGGCAGTATCATGGCCTCGCTGGTTTCACGCCGAATCGCCCATCAAACGGGCGGCAAATTCCTCTTACGCATCGAAGATACGGATAAAAAGCGCGAACAAGATGGCAGTATCGAAGCCATCGTCAACAACCTGAATAATTTTGGCCTCACGCCGGATGAAGGCTTTGTCCAAGTAAACCCTGAAGTTGAACGTGGAGATTACGCGCCTTACACCCAAAGTGACCGCGCCGAAATCTACGCGACCTTTGTGAAAGACTTGGTCGCGCGTGGCTTGGCCTATCCTTGTTTTGCGACAGAAGCGGAACTCGACGAAAACCGCAAGTTGCAAGAAGCACAGCGCATCAAGCCCGGGTATTACGGCCCATTCGCCAAATGGCGGAATGCGTCGCTCGAAAAAGTGCAGGAACGTTTGGATGTGGGCGACCGTCCGGTCATCCGTTTACGCGCCCCCTACCCCATCGAAACCCGTATCCAATTCCAAGATGCGATTCGTGGTGAGATGGACATGCCCGCCAACGATCAAGACATTGTCTTGCTCAAGTCCAGTAACCGCCTGCCCACATATCATCTTGCTCACTTGGTTGATGATATTTTGATGCGAGTGAATCTGGTGGTGCGCGGTGAAGAATGGCTACCCTCTGCGCCCATCCACGTGCAAATCCATGAGTATATTCAACATCCCCTGCCCCTCTATGCGCATATTGCCCCCATCGCAAAAATGGATGGTGGCTCCAAACGCAAGATCAGCAAGCGGAAAGACCCCGAAGCCAATGTCGCTTACTACTACGCGCAAGGCTATCCTGTCCAAGCAGTGACAGAATATCTGCTCAACTTGACCAACAGCAGTTTCTACGAGTGGCGCCAAGCCAACCCCACCGCGCCCCATACCGACTTTGTCGTGCGCTTTGATAATATGCAGGTCAGTAGTGCGTTGTTTGACATCATCAAACTCAACGACACCAGCAAAGATGTGATCGCATCATATACCGCTGAAGAGATTTATGCTCAAGCGCTCGACTGGGCAAAGGAATATCAACCGACATTAGTAGAACTGCTCGAGGCAGATCAAGCGTACACGCTCAAAGTCTTTAACGTCGAACGCGCTGGGCCATCCCCGCGAAAAGACATCATCAATTGGTCAGATATTGAGCGTGCTTGTGGATTCTTCTTCGACAGCTATTTTGAAGATGCAGTCAACCGCTTGGGATATCCTTTCTCTGAAAAGCTCGATCAAGACACCATCCGCCAGTTGATCGAATACGCGTCAAAATTCGACCCTGCTCAAAGCAAAGAAGACTGGCTTGCGGGCATGCGCACGTTCTCGGCTGAAATCGGTTTTGCGCCAGACAACAAATCCTTCAAGAAAAACCCAGAACTCTTTAAAGGGACATTTGGGGATATGATGATGGTCATTCGTGTGGCGCTCACAGGGAAAACCAATACGCCAGACTTGTACGAAATGATGCAAACGATGGGGGTTGACCGCGTACAGTCGCGTTTTGCGCGGGCGAGCGCATCGCTGTAAAAAACAAGTTAGATTATCCAACACCCGATTTGGGATATGTGGGATATAAAAACACTTCAGACATTCACAATTTTCACTTATTTTAGGTCAACACTTGGGATAAGACTTCACTTATCCCAAGTTTATCCAAAGTGAATTTTATAGGGATGATTTCGCGCTGACCCAACCTTGAAGTGCATGCACCTCAATGATAGAATGCACATCCTCTATTGAGGGATAGTTCAACGGTAGAACAGTGGACTCTGGATCCATTAATCCTGGTTCGAATCCAGGTCCCTCAGCACATTTGGACGTAGTCCGAACACTCTTTTTGAGAGAAGAAGCCGATTGAAGAACAGTCGGCTTCTTCTTTTTTTACCACCAATTCATCAACTTGATGCGCAATTTGCCTCAAATAGGCAAAAGGGGGGCGCAATTTCAAGTTCATCACATTTCCGTCTTGATCGATAATGACTTTCTCAACAATCAAACGCAGTAGTGCGCTTTTGTCATTACAATTCAGTTTATCATACAAAACAGAGATTTTGGCAATTAAATCCAGTGCGACATCCAAATTACTAATGTGCGCCTGCTGTTCTGTGCCTAAATTCTTCAATGTCATTTGAAGCTGGCTGCGGCGATCTTGCCATTCTGCCCACATATTTTCCCAGACTGAATCGGTAATTTTCCCCGTGACGTATAAACGCAAAGCGCGTTTTTCTTCCTCATCCACAATTTTGAGCTGCTTTTCTAAACGGGTGCGTTCATCGGGGCGATGGTCGCGCAGTTTGTCCGCGACTTCCTGCTTATACCGCTGGCGAATTTCAGGAAGCGTTTCAGGGTCAACCTGAATACGCTTAATCTGCTCATTGAGGTGGTGGTCAACAATTTCACAGCGGATGTTGACGTTACTTTTGGGGATACAATAGTAAGCGGTTCCCCCGTTGGGGCGGTTGCTGTTGGAGGTGGAGCAGGTGAGCTTCACCGGTTGTTTACGATTCGGTTGCTGAAGGTAGACCAGCCCTTTGAGCAGATATTCATGCTTACGCTTTGCCAGTTTATGGCGATTACGGCGGTCAAGGATTGCCAGCCCTTCCTCAAATTCCTCAGTGGTGACGGTAGGTTGCCACATGCCTTTCACAGTCTTGGGTGGGATTTTGGCAGATGGGCTGACAACCCAGCCTGCATAAAACCAGTTGTGAAAGACAAAAGATAACCCGTTCTTATTGGCAATGCGCTGCCCATCTTTCATCTGAATGAAAGCCCGTCCGCTGCGATAGGTATAGCCGCGCAGATGCAGCTTATGGCAGATTTCCTCTAAGGTATAGCGATCCTCCAGCAGTAAATCCCATGCTTCGCGCCAGATGTGAAACCGGTCAGGGTCAGGTTCCACCCAGCGGATATATTGTCCGTTCTGAAGTTTGTCACTGGTATTGCGCTTCTCGCAGTTGATGTATCCGTCTGGTGCGCGACCATTGTGTCCACCCTGACGCAGTTTAGCCTGGAGACCGCCTTTCACTCGCTGCCCCAGTTTCATCGATTCACGGCGGGCAAGCGTAAATGAGATACTGACCATAATTCGGTCATCGGCATTAATCGGGTCAAGTTCTGGATAATCAGCAAAGCGAACCGAGATACCCAGCGCGTGCAGCTCGTCAATCGTGGTGAGCGCTTCGGTATCATTGCGTCCGAATCGTTCGGCGTTTTCTACCGCGACATGTGAGAAACGTCCAATACGGGCATCACTCAACAACTGAAGATAGGCAGGGCGGTGTTTGGTGGATGCGCCGCTGAGGTTATCCACATATTCTTCAATCACTGGCAGGTTAGAGTCACGCAGCAGATTATGTCTAATCGCGTGGCGTTGCCTCCGTTGTGAGTTGGCAGGGTTCTGGGTTTCCATATTGCTGGTACGTAAATAGAGCGCCCACCCCCGACGGGGCAGGCTGTTAGGTTTAGATATCGTCGTCATGATCCAATGTTTTCAATTATGCGGTTAGCGTTATCACAACAATCAAAAGTGTAGTGCTACTCGCCTACACAGCGAAATTTAATGGCTGAAATGGTTACGTTTTTTGAGGGAACTTGAGGTGTTTTTCGGAGGCGATTTCGTCTTCGGGGGCTGATTCAGTGTTGCAGAGTTGTCATATTGCGGATTTGTAAGAGGTGTCTCCGCAACACGCGAGAGGATTTGAGCAACTTCAAAAAGATGAATGAGTTTCTTAGCCATAACAACCTCGTCGTTCACGCGGCTGTAGTATTAAGAAATCATGTGTCATTACCATCTCCTGATTATTCTTCTGTGTGAATCATCACACGACAAACCCCTTTATAAAATTGATATTCATTACATGGGGGATTACAAAGAATATCTGTCTGGCATGGTAACACCAGTTTTGACGGGTATAAAGGATGAATATAAGATGAATAAAGAACCAATCTACATCAACAACTTTCATACATCGTTTTCATGGGTGTTGAAGGAGAAGTGAGCAGATGACACCCCAATCAATCATCATCAGCAATTTGACTAACCAGCGCTATCAGCGTAAATACATCAAAGTGCTGGTGTGCGACGATTCAGATATTTTTATCCTCGGCATTCAAACTATTCTTGCATCGCATTATCATTTTCGTGTGGTAGGGACGGCTCGTTTCTTAGATGAACTGATCGAGGAAATTCGGATTCATCGACCGCATATCATTGTGCTGAACGAGTGGTTGTATAACGTCGACATTATGAGCGCACTCCAGCAAATCTTCGCTGCCTGCGACCCGCGGGAGCGCTGCCGCGTGCTGGTAACTGGCTCATTAAATGACGGCTTCTTTATCCGTGACCTGATGTTGGCGGGCGTTTCAGGGTATCTCTCAAAAACAGATGACCTGCGCCCGATTCTGGTTAAAGCCCTCTATAGTATCCTGCAAGATCGCACGTATCTTTCCACAACCGCGAATACAGAATACAACGTGGTACAACAGAAAGCCGATGCGGATCTTGTGCGTGAACTCAATGAAGAAGATCGGGGGGTATTACGCCTGCTCGCGAACGGTACGCATCCCTGCACGATTGCCCATGCCATTGGGATTAGCAAACGGCGCGTCTATCGTGTGCGGGAGAAATTGCGTGCACGCTTTGGGGCGCGAACCAATGAGGAACTCATCCGTCGGGCAGTAGCAGAAGGCTTTGTCTTTTTGCATCCAAGTATAGAACCGCTTCAAGTCCAATAATCGTTGTTTTTTGCTAGGTTGTAATTTTACCACCCAAAACTGGTAAAATTTCAGGCTCTCAAGACTCCGTGTTTGCTACGCTGGAAACAGTCGACTGGCAGATACGGAGTTTTTTTATGCAACGAAAGCACTGGACATTCTTAATTGTGATGGCGGCATTGTGTTTTGCTGCATGGGGTGGTGTGGGGATACTGCTTTCGCAATCGTCAGTCCCCGCCACCGAAACCGAAATTACCCTTCCCACCGTGATTGTTTTGCCGTCACAGACCCCTTCTCCTACGCCGACGGAAACGATTACACCTTCGCCAACGTTTACGCCAACCGCAACTCCCACCGCGACCGCGACGGCAACCTTCATCCCAACGACGACGCCGACGCTCTCGGTTCGCGTGTTGGAAGTGAGCGCGATCATGCCTGGCGTCCACATCCCGCCGACCGCGACAGACTTTCCGTTTGGCACGGTCTTGTTGCCAGCCGTTCCATCTCCGCTGGAACCGTTGCCCGATGCGACGCATGAAGCGCCGCCCTATGAGGGCTGGTACAACTTCGAGTCGGATCATCCCGCCGTGCAGTACTTCCCTGCATGGGAGCGTCGCCTGTATGCGGATGCCAGCCGCGGGCAGTATCACCGCACCGAGAGCAGCGGCAGCGTGGCGCAGTTCACCTTCACCGGCGAAGGGTTGCGGATTCGCTATATTGCCGCCCGCAATATGGGCAGTTTTCAGGTCATCGTAGATGGTGTGGTACTGGATACCGTCGATGCCTACGCGCCTGAAATCGCGTCGCTCACCACCCGGATTTATAGCCTTGAACGTGGTCAACACACCTTAGAGCTTCGCAGTGCAGGGCGTAACAATCAAAGTGAAGGCTATGTCATGGCGCTGGATGCGATTCAGGTCTTTTTAGGCGCGGAGAATGTCCTCATCATTCCGCCGCCGCTGGTGACTGCCACGCCAACCCCGCCACCGCGTGCCGCCGCAGGCATTGAACTCATCGCCGCACCGCCCACCATTCAACCGACAACCTCCCCGATTGCCCCGCAAGAGCGCGAGATTTCGCTGGTCGTCGCCTATGACGAAAACGGCAATAAAGCCGTCGACCCATCGGAAGGGGTCGCGGGGATTTCGGTTCGCATCATCGAGGCAGGTACAAATCAGGAGATCGCACAGGCATTCACAGATGGTCAGGGACATGCCCGGTTACGGGTGGTGACCTCTGCCGCGATTCGGGTGGTTGTGCCGTATTTTGGCGAAGTGTGGGACATCCCCGCCAAAGCAACCGGTCAATCGCGCTTTACGCTCTTGCTCAAGCCCGGCACACAACCCGGACTGATTCCTTAAAGGAGATTTTTTCTTATGCGTAAACATCTTCCGGCATTCCTTGCGCCCATCACGTTGTTTCTGATGGCGCTGGCGTGTGGCACACCGATTTCAGATGTTCCGGTGTATGCCTGTCCCACACCGACCCCGATGGCGACGGCTTCACCCACGCCCTACGGGACACCACTTCCACCTGGCTGGACACCGCCGCTGCCGACAGCGTATCCCACGCCTTATATCATCACGCCGCCGCAAGACTTCTACGTGGGCGACGCGATTTTCACCGGCAACGCGGGTGCATCGCAGCGCCTGCGCTTTCGGCTGCAAAACGTGCAGATACAGGAGATGGCAAACCGTAATCTGGTGACGTGGCAGCTGGAGATTGCCAATCTGGGGACTGAAGTCTACGAGACCATCCCTACCGCCTTGATGCTGATTACGCGCATCTTCTCGGTAGAAGGTGACGAGATCGGTACATGGCGCACCTCAGAAAGCGCGATGAAGGCGGCAGGCTTCACCGATGAAAACTACGACCCGCTGCACAGCGGGATGACGCGCGTTTATCGGCTGGCAGCCTATACGCCGCCTGGCACGATTGCGCAGTTTACCTATCTGCTGGATTTAGACGGCACGAATCAAATCACGTGGCGGAACGGCAATAACCCGTTCTGCTCCGGCGATATTGCACATTAACGATAAGGAGGTTGTAAATCATGCCAGATTTTGCACGCATGATGGATGAAATGCTCTATAGCATTATCGCTTCCCTTGCAGGCGTTCACTGGGGGATGCAAAAAGCCGTCTTGATGGCAGGGTACACCGTCAAGCTTATCAACCAGTGGCTGATTGAGAATGCTTTTATGCCGATTATCGGACAAACCAACGATAGTTTGCGCGTGGCGGTCAATGTGGTGTTTGTCGTGGCGCTGCTGGTACTGGGGATCACCTATATGCTGGCAGCATTTGTTCGATTAGAAGTGGTATCCCCTCGCAGTGCCATCATGTGGTATGTGGCGGGCGCATTGTTCTTCGCCATCGCGCCCAGTTTATATCAGGGGATGAACGAGTTTCGTATGACGATCAGTGAAACCATGTACCTGAGTGTGGGTCAGAGTCTTGAGGATAATTCAGGGGATTTCTCGTCGCTCTCGCAGGTCAACTCGCACGATCTGGATATGGCATCCCTGTGTGACCACTTTGATGTCTATCTGCCCGGCGCGACCGGTCCGGGTGGTAAAGATGGGCTGGATATCGCGATGTCGTATCTACGCGCTCATGCCTATGATGTGATGGGCTATGACCAGCCTATCGACTCTGGTTGTGATTCTTATATCTTTAACCAAAATGCATCAACTTTTGCAGGTGCGCATGGAACATCTGTCATCCCCTTAGATTGGAACTGGAACGGTGGCTACTTTGACCACACTCGAGCGCCACAACACTGGGACAGTCTGACGGCTGCAGATCGCGCGGCGGCGGTTTCATGGGCGGGGGCTTCACAACAACGGGCGCTCACCGCGTGGCCTTTACTGCTGTTTGGGCTGGTCGAGCAAATCGTGCAGCTGCTCATCACGATTGCGCTGGGCATTACCTTTGTCTCGTTCGGGATTGCGATTCTGTTCGCTTTCTTCAAGCGTACTGAGAGCATCGCGCAGAGTATCGTTGACCAGTGGATTGAGCTTCTGGTTCAGTCCACCATCATCGGGCTGATGCAGGCGCTGGTGATCGGCTTCTTTCTGGCGGGGGTCGCCACCGGCAGCGCCGTCGCCATTATCGGCATCAGTTTGATCTGTCTGGTGTGTATGCTGATCGCGCTGTGGTCAGGGGTTAAGGCGGTCTGGAATAGTTTCAACCGGCTATTTAACGCGATGAGTCAGGTCTCCGGTGGAGTCATTGCTTCGCCTGGTGCGGCAACCGCAGTCGCTGCTGGAGCAGGCGCACTTGCGGCAGGCGCTGCGGTCAGCGTGGGGTCAAATGCTTTAACCGGTATGTCCGCGCTCAATCAGGGCGCGACCCGGATGCAGGCGGCTGGCTTATCCTTTGGCGGATCGCAGGCACTCTCCGGTGCAATGCGCGCCATTGCCTATACGCCCAGCTTACGCGAAACCCCGATGGGTGACGCGGCAGAACAATTCCTCGAGGGCGCATCCGCCCGACGAATCGCTAAAACCGTCCCGAAACCCTTACAGATGGCAACCGGCTTAAATCTGCGTGGGGGTGTCGGGCTGCTCTCGGATCGTGACCCGGCAAAGGCGGACTACGACGAAAAAGACCTGCGCGTTCTGGGTCGCCCGATGTTATTACCGGCAGTCGGCGCACGGTTAGAAGGCTGGACGACTCCTCAAAAACAGGAAAAAGACAAGCGCACGGGCTGGTTTACACCTGATCCTGAAGCGGAGCAAGAAGCGCCTCAATCACCGCCAAACCGTCGCCCTGTCACTCCAGTGGCAGCCTCAAACACGACCGAATCACCGGCAGTCGAGAAACAAACCACTGCGCCTTCCACTGGCGAAGACCGGCGTCAGCGGGAACGCAGCGACCATAACGCTGAGATGGTCGGCGAGGAGATGGAACAGCACATCAGCGACGTGATGGGTACAAAATCGGGTTCATCTGATGCGCAATCGCTCGAACGCGCCGCGCTTGCGCTCACGATGGCAGCGTCCGCGCTCCAGCGGGGAACGATGGACATCAGCGGCAGCCGTGATGTTGGTAATACGATTGCGGACGCAATGCGCCTTATTGAGCGTGACCAGACCGATTTAGGGGGCTATGCGCGTAAACCGGTCGATCATATTCAGGCGGGGCAGTATGTCGCAGAGGCAGCAGGCGTGACTCCGGTCAAAGATCGTACCCCGATTGGGGGTCAAGATCTCGCGCGTTTAGGCTTGTTCCTGAATCAGGCGCAGGCATCGGGACTATCCCCGAATCAGGTAGGCGGATTAGTCCATGAGGTGAAATCGTCGCCGACGGGTCAACTACGGGATGGTGTGCGCGACACGCTGACACAGGTCATCGTCGCGGGTGGCAAACAGAGTTACCCCGAAGCACAGCGCAGCGTTGAACGGCTGGAAAGTAGCGCGATGAGTCTGCCCAATAATCTGTCCATTTATGGCATAGTTTCCGCGCCATCCGCCGCGACCATGACCCCCACGATTGAACCGCAAATTACCGTCAATCCCGCCGTCAATGTCACTGTTTCCGCCCCCACTCAACAGGAGAGTTCTTATGAACGCGCTTCACAAAAAGAGGCTGCGATGGGTGGCAGCGGCAGCGTGTTAGGAGGTTAACCCATGAATGATGAACTGCGTTATCACACGCTTGAAGAACTCGAATCGCTCTCTTTAGCCGAACTGCAATCGCTCTGGGAGCTGGTTCCGACCGACCGGCAGCGCGGGTATCGTGCGGCGTATGAACGCGAAGTCCGCACGGCAGGGGCAGGGGGATCCGATGTCCTCGAACGGGAACTGGCGAAGCAGCTGCTGGAACGTTACCAGCAAACGTCGCTGGTTCCGGTCGGTTCGCGCTGGGTGAAAGTCCCGTCACGGGTGCGAGATGCCGCCATCCAGAACAGCGATTTACAGCCACTCGACAGCCCGATTAAACCGGATCGCAAAGGCACAAATCCTAAAGTCATGATCGGCTTTGTGCTGGGCGCACTTTTGATGGTGTTCATGTTGTCGCGGGTCTTAGGCGGTCGCGGCGAAGCGGTAGAAGTTGCCGAATCGGTCGAAACGCCCACACCGACACCGGAAATGAGTCCCACGCATACACCGCTGGCGCTGGAAGCACAGGATGATGTCATCCAGAGCGGGGATAGCAAACAGCGCGTGGTCGCCTATCCGGTCAATTTACAGGTGACGCTGCCTGAAGATCGTCCGCCGCGGGTGTGGGTGGTGCAGCGCCGCACGGTCGCCGCCGCCCAGTGGAACTACGACACAAATCCCGATATTGCTTCGTTTGTCAGTGGAATGAGTGTGCGACCGGTGATCGGTATCCCGTTCAGTGAAGAAAATGACGAGTTGTTTAATGAATTGAATGAAGGGGCAATCTTTACCGTCACGATGAACACCGGCGCGATTTTGCGCTATGAATTTGCGGCAAAGTCGCATGTGCTGCGCAGTGATACTGCCATCTTCCGGCAGGTCTCGCCTGGTCTGGTCTTGCTGCTCATCGGCGGCACGGATGAGGAAGGACAACCAACCGCCACACGTACCCTGATCACGGCAACTTATCCGCCTGAACAGGAGCTGGCACGCGGTGGAATTGTCGCGGGTTTTGAGAGTCAGGTTGTGGAGGGTGGCATTGGCGACACGCTTTCTTTAGGCGATGTCCAGCTGCGCTTAAATACCGTTCATGAGGTCACGGATACGCCTGATTTACTGCCTGTCCAGCAGCGTCTCCGCTTTGAGTTTGACATTCTGACCGGCGAACAACCGGCAGAAACGACCTTCTGGCAGATGACGCTGGTTGATGCGGGCGGACAAACTCACGCCCCTGAAACGCCATTGTCTGAAAGTATCCCGCTGCGTTTAGGCGAATACGGCGCGATGTCGGCACAGGTCGGCTTTGTGGTCTCGTCAGATTTTCCCGCAGGGACGCTGCTCATTCGCAATGGCGAGGGGGATGCGGTCACCTTCCGCTTCACGTTTACCCCTGAAATACTGGTTGCGCCCGTGGTAACGACTGGCTTTGAAGATGTCAGTGTGCAAATGGTCGGGGTGACCTATCTTGACGACCGGCTGATGACGCAGCTCCGCATCTATAACGGACGCACTGAACCGCTGCATTTCTCACAGGATGACATCTGGCTTTCGCTCGGCTATATCGCGGATCCGCCCGGCCCGCGCAATCCAGCGCTGGCACTCGAACCGATTACGCTGCTGCCAGAGCAGGCCGTCAATCTCTCGCTGACATGGAACTGGACGGGGGAACCCTACGCGGCATTGCAGATCGGCGGCTGGCGCTATGCCATCCAGTTACTACCGGTCAATAACCGTCAATAACACCCCTGCGCAGGGGGTTGAAATTTTACCACCCCCTGCCTGAAATTTTACCACCCAAAACTGGTAATTTTACAGGCTACGCGAAAACCGCCCCTGATAAGCTGAAATTATGCGATCACACAGCGAAAGGAGGTTTTTCTACATTTTTGTTCAATCCTGCAAGCCTTTGCAATCCTTATTGATCATGAGTTCAACATAACAGGAGAAACACATTATGGATTTGAGTACCGCTATTCAGGATTTACTGGGGGATGTCCAGGACACCGCTCAGATTATCGCTCCAATGGCTGCCGTCATCGGCTTTCTAGGACTGGGACTGATGTATATGGGGTCATCATGGCCCATTATCGGGGACTGGAAGAAGGACAATCCAAAAGCCGCTAATCAAGTCGTCGTCGGGCTGCTCTTTGTCATTCTGGCTTCCAGCGTCACCACCCTGATTACGTTTAATTAGCACAGCAGGAGTTGACCTGATGGCAGTTGATTTTAGATCACATGTCCTGCGGCGCGATGAGAAGGGATTATTCGGAATCCCTTTCAAACGCCTGCTGCTGGCGGGATGTGGCGGTGGCATGGGATATACGATTCTTAATCTGGTTGCGCCTGGCTGGTCGATTCCTCTGGCTATTGTGATTGCCGTTATCGTTATCATCCTGACAGGGCTCAGGGGCGGCATTCCCCTCTGGCAGCGCCTGTGGTATCGGGTGCGGGGACAGCTGGTGCTGGCAGCAATTCATCGCCCACAGTCCCTCGCACATCAACTGACTTCCCTTCTGAATATCTCAACCGATCATGCACGGCTGGATGGGGCGGTGATCTTCGCCCCACCGCATGATCGCGGGGAAGTCGATTTAAGCGAGTGGATCATCTATGCCCGTTCGGATGATACGGACGGGTTGATCTTTGTCGATTCCCCCTTATTAGAAGAAGGAGAAACCCGATGACTGTTTTGGGCGTCATCGTGCGCGACCTGATGAAGAAACAGGGACATACGTCCGAGTCGCTCTCGGCGGCAGCGGCAGTCCCGCTGGAAATCGTCCGTGATTTACAACAATATGGGCTGGATCCGCGTGTGCGTTCGCCAAAAGCGCCAACGTTGCGACGGATTGCCAGCGTGTTAGGTGTTGATCCGCTGCTGCTGTTTAAGAGCGCGGGCTACATTGTCAGTGGTGGAACCTCACCCTCAACCCGCTCAGAATATTTCCGTTTAACCTTTGAAAGTCTGTCACTGGCGGCACAGGAACAGGTCATCCGTCTGATGGTGCAGTTGAAAGAGCAGTCCTAAATGGATGTTCGCACCTTCCTGATTGAACCGTTTGACATCATGTTACACACCACCGATGAAGGCGTCGCTTCGTTGCAGGCGCGTTTTTCCACGTGGCTTCGCACGCTCAATACCCCGTCGCGGTTCGTCTGCTGGCAGATGCCCGCCAATCTCAACGACAAAGTGAACCAGCTCAGCCGTATGGCGCGAGAAACCCGCGACCCCGACCGCGCTACCTTGATGATGGAATATCGCCGTCACTTCGAACACCTCAACGACAGCGCCGAATACCAGCGCGCGTTGTGTGGCATGGCGGTCTGGAGTGACCAGAACCCCCGCGCACTTGCGGGTGGGATGGCGTCTTCCTTTGATACACCGGTGGTCGAAGGGGTGTGGCCCGCCTTGTTCTCGGGGCGCTATGAAGTCCGCAGCGCCCCTTTCTGGCATCTTGCGCCGCTCGGTCGTCCGGGCAGTCGTCCGGTCTGGGCGCTGCTTACCTCTTATGACTTCGCCCCCGCCAACTGGAACTTCTTCCGTCCCCTGCCGCCGCTGCTCCGCCTCAACTTTCCGCTGGCAATGGCGGTGGATATCCCCAGAACCTACGAACGTAACGAAGCCATCGACACCCTCGAAGGCATGATTCAGGCGTATGATGTCCACCTGGCATCTTCGCGCGGTGAAGACAGTCGGGCGGTGCAGCGCATCAACGACTGCCGCCAGTCGCTACAGGACATCAATAACGGTGATGCCCTGCACACGGTGCAAATCTGTATCGCGGTCGCGGCGGATGATCTCGCCACACTCAAAGAGCGCGTCCAGGCGATCACCAATGAAACGCGGGCGTGGTTTTCTCTCCGTCATGAAGAAGGTGAATTGCTTTCCCGCAGTCTCGGCTTTTTCACCGCCAAACACAGTAAAGATATTGGATTACCGGATACGACCTGGCCCGTTGTCTCGCGCGGTCTGGCGTTAATGCTCTCACCGCTCGGCTACCGCAAACTCTCCACAACGGATGGGGTACTGCGGGGTGAAGCGGTCGGCGCAGCTTATCCAGTTTTCCATAATTCGTGGCGCGACAAACGCGCAACCCATGAAGTCTGGGTGGGGACGTCTGGTTTCGGCAAGACCTTCGCCAATAACTGCTATCTCACGCGCGAATACGCCGAAAATGGCATCGCGTTTGACCTGCTCGAACCGATGGGGCACGGCAAACACATCGCAGAAGCCTTCGGGCTACCGTGGTATGTGATGAGTGCTAAAGCCACGAAGCTCAACCCGCAGGATGTGATGTTCCCGACGCTGATTGAGCAGGTGTCACATACCACACGCATCTATGAAACGGTGTTAGGGCGCTTTCTGTCTGGTGGGCAACGCCAAAATCTTGAACGCGGCTTACTGGGTGAGGCACTGGAGACGCTCTACAAGGGCTATCCGAACCTCGACACGCTGACTCCGGACATCACCCCGACCTGTGAAGTCGTCTGTGATGTGCTATCCGGACTGGGCGACAAAGAAGCGACGCGCTCTATCGCCAGAGATTTAGCCGACGAAATCGCCAGTTTGTGTACGGGTTCCGGTCCGTGGTCAACGTTTCTCAATGGCATCACCAACATTGACCTGACCCGCGGCGGGCGTGACTGGATTCAACCGCGCGTTTTCTCGTTTCATGAGCTGGAAGGCGACCCGATCTTGCAGGCGCTGGCGTATACGCAGGTTTTGAGCGCCATTCGCCGCGACAGCCTGATTGACGAACAGCCGCGCATCATCGCGGTGGATGAGGTCTACCGCCTTATGCGCCATCCCTCACTGCTCGATTTTCTCATCGAAGCCGCCAAGACCTTTAGAACCCGCAGAAAAAAGTTAATCGTGATTGACCAGTACAGCACTCACTCGGCATGAGTTGTGATTTTGGGGTTTTGCGGGACTTACGAGATTTTGCTTCGGCTTTGGCTTCTTCGGTATCCGTCCAGCGCGTCGTGTTGACATATTTCTTCTGGCCTGTGTAGGTTTTCCACCAGCCTTTGCCGTGATGGTAACGCATCCGTTCGGTGAGCGCACGCCATGTGTAATGCGGGAATTCCTTAAGAATCCACACCTGATCGACATTGTTTTCGACCATGGAGGTCAGCTTTTGGAGGTCATCTCCCTCCCAAAAGTAGCCTTTGCTGCGGTGCGTGGCATTTTTGGACACGGTGGAACCGTCACGCCAGTGGACGGTGACAGTTTTGGTGTGACGGGTGATCTTGGTCAAATGGATGTGGCTAGCGAACGCCTCGAACAGACTGCGCCGTTCCTGACGCGGTACATCCTCCCAGCGTGAAATGACCGTTTCCAGCACAGGTTTGGCTTCCGCTAGGTTAATGCGTTTCTTCTCACCCGACTTCAACCGGGTCAGCTCTCCCCGCAGCGATTCAACTTCACCTTCCAACGCTTTATACCGTGCCTCTGCCCGTTCCACCATTTCAGGATGTGAGAGGGTGGTCAGGCTGGCGATAAGGTTGTCCTTTGAGGTTTCCACCTGCTTGATAGCTGTTTCTAACCGTCGGACTTCAGCATGATCCCCGTGATCAAGGCTGGTGAGCGCGGTCTGCCAGACGTCCTCGTCGATGGTGGTGGCCTTCAGCCGTTTAAGCAGCATCTCGTCCACGATCTCATCCACGATGAAGGCCCGGATATTCCAAACATTTGACTGGGTGCGGCTGTAATCATACAACTGATACTGATACTTCTGCGCCCATGTATTCCAGACCGTTGCCAGTCGGTGATGCGGATCGTGTTCTAGATCATCGGTGTACAGCAGGTTGGAGTAGGTTGGTGGTGCTTCAGGACGACCTGCCTTGTCATGACGTATCCACGGACGATAGGGGACATAGTGCGGGTTCGGTTCGCCGTAGAAGTCGGTCTGCGAGATGCGGTTGTAGGCGTACATGAACAGGTCGTTGGGGATGATGGCTTCGTGATTATGCCACGCCACGATCACCTGCTGGTGAATCCAGTGCCCGATGTAAGCCACGTTGACAAGCAGGTGCTGGAACCCGCTTTGAGATGGGGTGAGCATCCCCGTGATGCGTGAACGGCGTTCTAGATGATCGGTGGTCTTGAAGCCTGCTGGAACCATGTCGTCGGTGAGATCAGGGAAGTACGGCCCTTCAGCCTCAATCTGTTTCCATGTCTTGCTGAGGTTACCCTCGTTGGCACGGAACAGCTCGAAGTAGGCCAGCACGACATCGGCATACAGGTCAAAGCGGCGGTACTTACGCCAGTCAGGGTTGGATGAACCATCTGGCAGCTTCTCACGCATATCGACCATGAAACCGGGTGTGATCTTGCGCCCCGTCCACATGCCGCGTTCTGCTCGCCAGTGACGGCTTTTCACGAGCCGACCACGCACGTGATATTCGATGAAGTCGGCGGCGCGCTGCGCTTGATCACGGAACATCTGCATGTGATAGCGCCCTTGCGTCGGGTGCGCGAAGTCATACACAAAACTGGGCGTGAGGACTTGAACATTGTTGCGGCGGCAGGCATCGATGAAGATGTTGGTTTCGATCTGGGTGAGGTCGCGGAAAAAGCGATCCACATCCTGCGCCGCCACCAGCCCGATCTCACCGTTCTCAATCTGGCGATAGAGCAGGGACATACCCGGACGCTCGCTGATCTTCTTCTGGCCACTGATGCCCGCATCCATATCGATCATGTGGATCTGTTCGCGCTGCCAGCCTTGTGCGATGAGGTGTTCAACCATGTCCACCGTTTGCAGGGTGGTGGAGATGTTGCCGATTTGCCCCTCCGAGGATTGCCGATAATATACCGAGACCGGCTTGCCGAGCGGGAGGGGTTGCGATTTGTATGGATCAATCGACGCGGTGTCAGGGCGCTTGAGGGTTCTGACCATGAGCTTTCTCCTTTCTGAATTCACAAATAAAAAGCGCCCAGCTTCCGCGAGTTGTTCTACGCAGAAGCAAGGCGCATGAGGTACAATGCGTCTTAGCCCTGCGATGTGTCACTAGCACTCGCGGGGTCAGGCAGGTCGTCGAGTTGGCTCTCGGCGGCCTGTCGTCGAATAGGTCCGTTTGACTTGTTTTCACTATACTCGGTTTTGGAAAGTTGCGCAACGATCCTGAGCAATGTCCGTGAGACATCCAGCAGGTTCGTGCTGTTATTTGGTTGTTTTTCTTGCACGTTATTGGACTTCAAGTGCATCCTCGTGTACTCCGGTTCGACCGCTGCACCCAGCATAGCAAAATCGCCTCCCGTAACCCCTGAAATTTTACAGCTTCAGCCCGTCAAAATTACGGATCGGTTAAAAGGATGCGGAAATAGGTGCAAATGCTGGCTGTGCATCGGGCTTTCCCGTTGATTGAACTGACACAACCAGCATATCAAAGTGAGGAGGTCTGACCGTTGAAAATTTCCAGTTTTGGCTTAGGAGTTTTACGGGATTTGAAAGAGAGATTTCGGCGCAATATTTTTTGTGACTATTTCAAGTGCCCCGGCCAGCCGATGCCGGAAAACCGATCTTTCACTGCATTAGATGGGTTTTCATAGGCTCAAGAGGTTTCCTTTTATAATTAGTCGAACAAAGACAGCAAACCAATTGTCCCTGTGTCACCAATTAATACCTCCATTTCAGCTTTTTTTACACTGCATAACAAGTCCGTCGCGATGCCTGCGTCTCTCCCGCCGGTAACAGTCAAATAGGCTATAATTGTCACTATTTAAAGAAACGACCAGCCGATTGGAAAGCATGTATGCCGGACACCGCAACCATTCTTCGTGATTATCTCGACAATTTGTACCGCATCAGGAGAACAGGGCAAGCTGTGCCTGAGACATCGTATTATGGCGCGATGGAAACGCTGTTCAACGCGATAGGACAGGCGCTCGGCCAGCAGCGGGTATTCTGCGTGTTGAATACGCGGAATCGCGGCGCGGGTATACCCGATGGAGGTTTGTTTCTCGACATCGATGCTGAAGATGTTCGGCTTGACCGCCCCGGCTTTGGGCGGCAGCCGGAACGCGGTGTCATCGAGGCGAAGTCAACCGCCGCCAACATCGAAACGATTGCCAATGGCGATCAGGTCAAAAGATACCTGCAAACCTATGGGCAGGTGCTTGTCACCAACTTCTACCAGTTCATGCTGGTGACTCGCGGTGCAGATGGCAGCGCCGTGATTGAGGAAAGTTATAAGCTCGCAGAGAACGAAAACGAATTCTGGCAGGAAGCGGCGATGCCGCGCCGCCTGACTGACCGCCATGCTACCGCCCTGATTGAATACCTGCTGCGCGTGATGCGCCGTCAGGCTCCGCTGGCTGACCCGCGTGATGTCGCCTGGATACTGGCATCCTATGCACGGGAAGCACGCGCCCGCCTGGAAAGCGGGGGTGTCGATATGTCAGCACTGGATACCGTGCGTGGGCAGTTGGAGAAGGCGCTGGGTGTTTCATTCGACACGCAAACCCGCGAGGAGTTCTTCCGCTCGACACTGGTGCAGACGCTGTTCTACGGCATCTTTTCCGCGTGGGTGCTGTGGCACGAGAGCGAACCCCCACCGGGCGAACGCTTCCAGCTATGGCGGCATATCCGCGATATGAACGTCCCGGCGATTCAGGAGCTTTTCGAGGAGATCACGCGCCCGACGCGCCTGCGCCCGCTCAACATTGAGGAAGTGTTGAACTGGACGGCTGATGCGCTCAACCGCGTGGAGAACAGCTTCTTTGCCACCTTCGACAAAGGCGAAGCCATCCAGTATTTCTACGAGCCGTTCCTGGAAGCCTTCGACCCCGATCTGCGTGAGCAGCTTGGCGTGTGGTATACGCCGCCGCAGGTGGTGAAGTACATGGTGGCACGGGTGGATGCCGCCCTGCGTGAGGAACTCGGTATCGCGGATGGGCTGCTGGATGACAGCGTGTATGTGCTGGACCCGGCCTGCGGCACCGGTGCGTATCTGGTCGAGGTGCTGCGTCACATCCACCAGAAGGCAATTGAGCGCGAAGGCGAACTGATGGCGGGGCAGGCGGTTCGCAAAGCGATTGTTGGCGATGCAACCACCAAAGCGCGGGTGTTTGGCTTTGAGCTGCTGCCCGCGCCGTTCGTGATCGCTCATCTGCAAATCGGGCTGCTGCTGCGCGGGATGAAAGCACCTATCGAAGACCGCACCCGCGCCGGAGTCTACCTGACGAATTCGCTGACCGGCTGGAGCGAGTTCCAACAGCTAGAGATCAACTTCACCGAACTGCGCAAGGAACACGACGCCGCCCAGCAGGTCAAGCAGCAGGAGCCGATCATCGTGATTCTGGGCAATCCGCCGTACTACGGCAGGGCCAAGCCGCCGCCCGTGAAGATCGAGGAAGAACGCGCCCTGACCGGCGCTTACCGCGAGACCAGAAACCCCGACCTGCCAAGACCGCAGGGACAGGGGCTGAACGACCTGTATGTACGCTTCTTCCGCATGGCAGAGCGCAAGATTGTGGAGAACACCAAACGCGGCATTGTCTGCTACATCTCCAACTATAGCTGGCTGGACGGTCTGAGCCATCGGGGGATGCGCGAACGTTATCTCGAAGTCTTCGACACCATCACTATCGACAGCCTGAACGGAGACAAGTACCGCACCGGCAAAGTAATTCCAGCGGGTTTCCCCGGCGCAGGTGAGTCTGACCCTAGCATCTTTTCGACCCCGTTTAACAGGGAAGGGATTCAGGTGGGCACGGCGATTGTGACCCTTGTCCGCAAGCAGTCAGAATCGAAGGGAACGCAGCACATCCACTTCCGCAACCTGTGGGGACGAAACAAGCTGGCGCAGCTTGCTGCCGAGGCAGCAGGCGAAGCGTCCATCACTTATGAGACGCTGACCCCGGAAGTGCAACTTGGCCTGCCCCTGACACCACGCCTGACTGGTGTGGATTACCTGGCTTGGCCGCAGCTTCCTGATTTGTTTTTCTCAAACTTTTCAGGAGCACAGACTAAACGTGACAGCGTTGTTACAGATATAGATAAATCTCCTCTGCAAGAGCGGATTAGAATGTATTGCGACACGAGCGTTAGCCATGAAGCAATGACACATATTTCCCCGCAGGCAATGAGTAAATCTAACAAAGATTTCGACCCAATCCAGACCCGGGAAGCAGTTCAAAAGATTGGTTATAGTGGTGAGAAAATTATAAGATATTTATACAGACCATTCGATACGCGATGGCTCTACTATGAACAAGAAACTAAGCTAATCCAGCGCGAGAGTCGAGACTATTTTGCCCATGTTCATAGTTCAAACCCATTCATGTTTACTACTGGTCGAACACGAAAAAACCGAATCGAACCGCCGATAGTAACTACTCAGTTCACAGACTTGAATCTAATGGACAGTGGCGCAAGAGGTACCCCCCTCTACCTCTACAACGATCCAGGCAGCAATCAGCCGCAGACGCAGGATATGTTCAGCGCACCGGGGCGGCGTGCCAATCTGACCAGCAAGGCGCAGGCGTATCTGGACAGGCTCGGCGCGGATGCGGAAAGCCTGTTTTTTCACGCACTGGCGGTTATGCACGCGCAGGCATACCGCGTCGAAAATGCCGGGGCGCTGCGTCAGGATTGGCCGCGTGTGCCGCTGCCAGAGTCACAGACGGCGCTGGAAGCGTCGGCGCGGTTGGGGCGGCAGGTCGCCGCGCTGCTCGATGTCGAACGCGAGGTTGACGGCGTGACGGCAGGCAGCATCCGCGATGATCTGCGCGAAATCGCTGTGCCGTCCACCACTGGCGCGATGCCCGATTACAGTGCGCAGGGCTGGGGCTATCTCGCCAACGGTGCGACCATGCCCGGTCAGGGCACTGTTCGTGAGCGCGATTACGGCAGACTGGATGTGTATCTCAACACGACGACGTACTGGCGCAGCATCCCCACCGAAGTGTGGGCGTATACGCTCGGCGGCTATCAGGTGCTCAAGAAGTGGCTGAGCTACCGCGATTTGCGCGTACTGGGTCGCCCGCTGCACGATCATGAGGTGCGAGCCTTCATGCACATCGCCCGGCGCATCGCCGCGATTCTCGCGCTGGAAGAAGCCCTTGACGAGAACTACGCGGCGGTCAAAGCGAACGTGTACGAGTGGGGGCAGGAATGATCTGATGGCACAGTCAATCAGCACCTACCTCAACATCCCCGCTCGTGATTTTGCGGCTACTGGCGCATTTGATGCGGTTCTTGAGGTTGACTCGAAGTTGTTCATTGACCCTCATCTCCTGAGGTTCACCTCTGCACCAGAGCTTGCCAATTCCTACCAGAAAATGCTCGATCACTTCTCAAAGGTGATTAAGCTGCTTGCCCATTCCACGCGCCGAGGCGATAAGTTCTGGCGTGAAGCCGAAAGGCTGATGCGTTTTAACGAGGTCAAGGGGTTATGTATCGGCTATTCAAGCACTTCTACTTCTGGCAGTGGCATGGGAGTTGGCTTTCGCCAGCAATTACTTCAAACGGCAAAAACGATCATTGATGCTGGAATCACTGACCCGGAGTTCTTCGAGTTGCTGGGATTGTTTGAGGAAGGTGTTGGTGCGGATCGCATTAGTGATATGGTTGCCCGCATCATCATTGATGACTTGCTGACCTATTCACAACGTGTGCTTAATGAATTAGGAATCGAAGATCGTCTCACAACATGGACTTACGGAGATAATTCATATCAGCTCGCCCGTAACCCCTACAATAATTGGCCGATTATTCTGATCCCGATGGATATTCTCCGCGATCTGCCGATGGCATATGGTTTGAGCGATGTCGGGGACGTGGTTGAGTTCAATCAGCGCCTGCGTGCCCGACTCAATCAACTGCTTGGTATCTCGTGGAAGGAAGCAAAAAAACTCACCAAAGGAAAAGTGCGTACTGTGCTGCTTGGCGAACCTTATATTCTGAGGCAACTTATTGAGGAATATCGCGGCCTGCCCGCTAGACCATATAACTTCGAAAATGATCCGGCAGGTCAGTTCATCTGGTTTCAAAAAGCACGAGAATACGCAGAGCAATATCCCCTCGACCTTAATCTATCGCCTTTTCCTTCGGCTGATGATGTTCTCACCGTTGTTCATCGCATCTGTGAGCAGTTCAAGCAACTGATTGAGCTTAATGGCTTGCATACGCTGCTTTATCGTGATGATGCCTGCACAGAGCCAAAGAGGGAAGAAGCTGCTCAAAAACTATTCTTCGGAGTAGCAGATGCTTACTGTCAAAGCAATAATCTTGATCTCAGTCCTGAAGTTAACTCTGGTCGCGGTCAGGTTGATTTCAAGATCAGTCGGGGATATAACAGTCGTGTTTTAGTTGAAACAAAGCTCACATCCAATCCCCGCCTTCAGCATGGTTATGAAACCCAATTGGTAGAGTATCAGAAAGCAGAGAAAACGCATCATGCCATCTTTTTGGTCATTGATGTGGGTGGCTATACTAAACCACGATACAAGGCTTTCTTGAAAGCTGTTGAGGCCAGTAAGCAGATTGACCAGCGCGTACCCGATGTGATTATTGTGGATGCTGTACGTAAACCATCCGCCAGCAAGATGACTGACTAATTCGGTATTATTATCACGTTGAGCGAAGCAAAAAATATATGGCTGGCGAACCCTCACCAGCCATAGAAACGAAAACGGCTGACCTCATGCGGTACAGCCGTAAACTTCCTTCAATGCGATGTGTGCGTTTCGTCGCAGCATGTGGATGGTGGTCTTGGGTAAACCGAGCCGCTCAACCAGTGCCTTACAGCTTTCGTGTGCGGCCATGCTCTTGAGCGTCACGGCCATGCGCGCATCACCTTTCGCCTCGTATTGATCCACCAGACGCCACAGCGGGATTTCATCACCGGCGAGAAACTTGTCTTTCCACTGGACCGGCTGATGGCGAAAGACGCCCAGCAGATCAGCCAGTTCTTCGCGCATCGGCTTGACGACGCTCGTCAGCCACCAGCATTTCTTTGTCCCGCTGCGCCCAGCAATCGCCGCCGCATCATCCGGACCGACACAGGTCGTGATGTAGTACAGCGCCGCCAGATGCGGCTGACTGTCGATGTATTTCTGCGCCATGTGCTGGATGACACGCTCAAGGTCAACCCGTAGATCGACGTGCCGCGAGTAATCCGAGTGCCCCATATAGAACCGGCCTTCGTAGCCATGGATGATGAATTCATCGGGGTCGCCGCTGCGGGTTGCCATCTCTTCGAGGTACATTTCACGCCGATAGAATTTGCGATAGTACGAGATGCCAGAGCGATACATCACCCATTTGATCGCGCCACCATGATCGACAGTGGTCAGGAAGTGGGGTACTTCGACAAGCTGTTCCCACAGCCGCATAAAACCGTGCGCCATCATATCGGGAATATCGACCTCAATATAGCGATAGTAATGCATCAAGCGGTTGATGTTCGGCGTCAGCGAGTCGCGGATTTGTTCGAAGGTCATGTCGCCGCCCCAAGATGTCGGGTAGCTGGCGATGCGTGGAAACGGACGAATCTGGCTGCGGATGTGATTGTTCATGAGGTTCCTCCTCACAGGGCTGGAAGTCCGTCCAGCGCGGGCGAGCACAACGCTCACCACGCCGGGACAGCGCAAAGGGGGAACAGTCAAGCAACGGCGTAGCCGTAGCGGAGAATTTGCGGGCAAATTTGGAGCGGTGCTTGACGGTGGGTGTCCCTTGCGCTGTACGATCGCCGCGCGGCGTTGTGCGAGGGATATGGTTTAGGACATCGTGGGGCGTTTTATAAGTAGCTATGGCGACATACCATTACGGTGGAAATCAGCCTTCTGAAGTATGATTGTTATATAAACCGAAGACACCCACTTATGAGCAGACTATGATCACAAATTTTGTCCCCCAAATTCGAGTCTTCCTTGCATCACCCGGCGACGTTAACGAAGAACGCGCCGTCGCCTTGCAGGTGCTGGATATGCTGGAATACGACCCGCTTTTCCGCAAAGGTGGCGCTGGAGGTATCTCACTCCATGCGATTGCATGGGACAAACCCGGTGGCGATGTGCCCATGCGGATCACCAAAACACCCCAAACCGCCATCACGGAAGGACTGCCCCGTCCGTCAGAATGTGATATTGTGCTGGTGCTTTTCTGGGGCCGAATGGGGACACCATTGCCCTATCCCGAATATCAGAAGGATGAAGGATCACCGTATCTTTCCGGTACAGAGTGGGAATTTCGAGATGCCTTCGATGCAGAACGGACTACCGGAAAACCTGTCACGCTGGTTTATCGGCGCACTGAAGAACCCCGGATTGACCTCAAAGACCGCAAAGCATTTGAGCAGTATCATCTGGTATTAGATTTTTTCGAACAATTCCGTCATCCTGATACGGGTGCGTTACTGGGTGGCTTCAATGAATACACCAATCCCGAAGATTTTCGGCAGAAACTGATCAACCACCTGCGCTATGAACTGGACAAGTTATTGACGGGTATTCATGTGCCTGAGCGCAAAATTACCCGTGAATTGGTGGAAGCGCCGCCTTTATGGAGTGGTTCGCCCTTTCCCGGTTTACGCGCCTTCACCCGAGCCGACGCGCCCATCTTCTTCGGGCGTGGGCAAGAGACAGGCGACCTAGTACAACGGATTGGAGAAAGCCGCTTTGTCGCGGTGGTGGCGGCATCCGGCAGCGGCAAGTCGTCGTTGGTAGCAGCAGGGGTGATCCCACGCTTGGAGGCAAATGCCATTGTCAGTGGCGACACGGGCAGCAAGGACTGGCGATTTGTGCGCTTCACACCGGGGGAAGGGATCACACCCGAGAAAACCGAATCACCGCTCGCTCCGATGTTCAAAGCGTTGTGCGCCGTATTCCCGGAACACGTCGTTTCACCGTTCATGGTGGTGCAGGAAAAAGAAGCGTTCATTAACAGCGTCAGCACGAATCCGTCCGCGCTTATCGACATCTGCGATGCTCTATTGGCCGAAGCGAACGCCCCCGCATGGGCGGAAATCCTGTTCTTCATCGACCAGTTTGAGGAGTTGTTCACACTGGTGCGGGAAAGCGATCGTCCTGCGCTTATTGCTCTGCTCGAAGTCATTGCGCGGTCCAAGCGACTGCGTTGTGTGGTGACCATGCGATCCGACTTTATGGCAACGGCCATCGAGTATCCGGCATTAGCGGCGCTTATCAACGGTGGCAATTACGTTCTGGCACCGCCCACAGCAGGTGCACTGGTGGAGATGATTAAACGTCCGGCAGAGCGAGCCGGGCTGACATGGGAAGATGGATTACCAGAACGCATCCAAACTGAGACGGGTAGTGGTAGCGGTGCGCTGGCGGTGATGGCCTACGCGCTGGATGAACTCTACCATGCCAGTGGCGAAGACAAACGGCTGACCGCTGCCGCCTATGAAGTGATTGGCGGCGTGGAAGGTGCAATTGGCAAGCGCGCAGAAGATACCTTCGACGTGCTGGAACTGCCGGATAAGGAGACCGTACTCAAACGGGTTTTCCGCGAGCTGGTGACTGTGGACGAACGGGGGACACCTACCCGCCAGCGGGCAACCAGCCATCAGTTTGACCGGGATGCGCTGGCGTTAATCAAGGCATTCATCCGTGCACGCCTGCTGGTAACGGACAATAATACGGTCGAAGTGGCTCACGAAGCACTGTTCCGCAGTTGGACGCGGCTGAAGGATTGGATTGCTGAAGCACAAGAGGACTTAATCCTGCTGCGGCAGGTGCGGAATGCAGCCCATGATTGGCAGACAAAACATCGCCCCGACTTTCTGCTGTGGCCGCAGGAACGTTTGACGCTGGTGTATGCGATGCAGGCGCGCCTGAACCCCGACTTGAACGAAGTCGAACAGGCCTTCATCGAACCGGAGCAGGAACGCTTGTATCGGGAAATCGCAATCCTGACGACTGACGACGAGCGCCGCCGCGACATTGGCGACCGACTGGCCGTGATTGGGGATACCCGCCATGGTGTCGGCGTCAAAGACGGTATCCCTGACATTGCATGGTTGCCGGTTGAAGGTAGCAATGGAAAATACAAATTCAAGTTCGGTCATTTTGAAATTAAGCCCTTCTTCATTGCCAAGTATCAGGTGACTTACGCCCAGTATCAGGCGTTCATCAAGGCTGAAGACGGGTATCACAACACAACATGGTGGCAAGATTTTCCCGATAAGTATCGGCCGCAGAGTTTAGATAATCAGCGAACAAAAATTGCCAATGCGCCCCGCGACACGATTTCATGGTATCAGTCCGTCGCTTTCGCGCGCTGGCTAGACGCCAAATATCGTGAACATGGATTGTTTGAAGTCCTTCTCCCTGAGGGAGAAGGATTGAGGACGAGGGCAAGTGATTGGCAAGTGCGCCTACCGACCGAATGGGAGTGGCAGTGGGCAGCCCAGAATGGCACAGAAGCGCGGGCATATCCTTGGGGTGAATGGCAAGAGGGCTATGCCAACACAAACGAAGCGGGACTAAGCCGTACAACAACGGTTGGTATGTACCCGCACGGCACGGCGCAATGTGGCGCGCTGGACATGGCCGGTAATCTTTGGGAATGGTGCTTGAACGACTACAAATCGCCGGACATCATCACTGGCTTTGGTAATGAAAAAAGTAAGGTGCTGCGGGGCGGTTCCTTCGATCACCCTCTGAATCACGCCGCCGCGTCGGTCCGCTACTACAACCTTCCGTACTACGATCGCCTCAATTACGGGTTGCGGTTGGTGTTGTCTGCCCCTATTGCGTCTCTGGTCTCTGGCACTCTGACCTCTGAAAGCGAGTGAAACGAGCGCCTCTGTAGCTCTGGCGCACGAAGTGCGCCTCTCTAAGGGGGTCTGGGGGATTCCCCCAGTGTCTCTCCGCGTCAGCGGAGTCGATTTCAGCGTTTTTTGCGCCGTCTGCGGTAAATACGGCGGGGTGGTTCGGGCTTTTGTGGTTCCGGGCGCAGTTTGATAGGATGATTATCAAAGAGATGCTTACGCAAGCCCCACGTGTCGGCGTAGCGCACATGGTTGATCCAGCCCTGCACGCTGGCATCCAGTTCGGCAAAGGTAATCGCGCCGTTTTCGTAGGCGTCGATGTTACGTTCTAGGCGGCGGGTGAAGTTCACCGCGTTGCGCTTCTTGAGTTTGCGGTGTGTTGGGTAGACGACAAAGCCCAGCCAAGGGATGCCGTCTTTCGTCTGCGTGATTTGCGCCTCACGTTCGTGGGCGGTCAGGCGCAGGCGCGCTAAGCGGCGGATGATACGCTCACGCCATGCCCACAATTGGCGTTTGTCGTCGCTGAACAAGGCGAAATCATCCACATAGCGCAGGTAAGCGCTGCACCCCAATTCGCGCTGGATGAACCAGTCAAACGGGTTCATGTACACGTTGCTCCAAAACTGCGACGTGAGGTTGCCCATTGGCAACCCGCGCGGACGGTTAATGGCGAACAGATCATCATCGGGGAAATAGACCATTTTGTACTCATCCTTCAGCACGTCGCGCCCACTGGTGAGAATCTGGCCAACCAGCCACAGCAAACCGTCGTCGCGCACCACGCGGGCGATTTCCTCATGCAGCACGGTATGATCCAGCGACGGGAAGTGCTTCACGATGTCCATGCGCAGCACATAGCGGTAGCGTCGGGCGCAGGCTTGCAGGTGGTCTACGGCAGCGTGTGTGCCTTTGTCCACGCGGTTGGCGTAACTGTGCGGGATAAACCGCGCATCAAACACAGGCTCTATCAGGTTACAGAGCGCATGGTGCACCACACGATCCCGAAACGGCGCAGCGCTGATTTTGCGTCGTTTCGGCTCATGGATGAAGAAATGATGGTACGCGCCCGGGCGATAGGTTGTTTGGCGTAAGTCGTCCTGTAGCTGGATGAGCTTGTCGGCCACTTGATGCTCAAAGTCTGCTGCTGGAAATCTTCCGCGTTTCCCCTTGGCCGCCTTGCGATAAGCCAGCCATAGGTTATCCCACGCCCACAAAGAGGTATAGCTCATGCCCGAAGAAATGGTCATTCTCACCCGTACTTTCGATCTGCTGACGTGGCTGCTGCCGCACTGCGAAAAATTCCCGAAGGCACAGCGCTATTGGGTTGTTCAGCGGCTCGGTGACGCCGCGTTAGACTTCCAAGAGGCATTATTCCATGCCAACGCGCAGCGGGGTGAGGCACGGCTTGCACACCTGCGCGAAGCGGATGCCTACCTGACGACGCTGCGGCTGTATCTGCGGCTGGCGTATCAGTGGGCATGGTTGAGCACCGGGCAGTACGAACACGTGAGTCAGATGATTGAGGAAATTGGGCGGCTTTTAGGCGGATGGCTGCGGCAAACCACCCCGTAAATCAATGGTTTGATATGTTATTTGACAGTATACTAACGGGTAGCGACGATAGGATGAAACAATGCCATTAACCCGCGAACTGCTCAACCAGATCATCGAGATTCTTGTGCCGCATGTCAACGTTCCTGACGATGACCGCCGCGCATTGATGCAGCGAGCGTTCTTCGGCGAACCGGTCGTTGATCAACTGACCTACAGCGGTCAGGCGGTGACCTTTGCCATGAACAGCGTGCTTCACCTGAAGAAGTACAACACCGAGTCGGCCATTGTGCAGCTTTTGGAAACCCTGCGTGATTATTACGTCGGGGGCGATGTCAAAGCCCGGATTAACACACTCTTGGCAGAGATAGACGGCAAAACCGCCGCCCCAATCGAAGGGTCGATCGCAGACACAAGTTTTGACTTAGATGCGCCGCTGTTTATCTCGTACTCGCGTAAAGATTTTGCCTTTGTAAACCGTCTGCGCGGCGACTTGAGCACGCAAGGCATCCCGTATTGGATCGATCAGGAAGGCTTATCCCCCGGCACGCCCAACTGGGAGCGCGCCATCCGTGCTGCGATTCAAACCAGCAGTGCAGTGCTGTGGATTGTCTCGCCCGCCGCTTACGAGTCCGAGTACGTGAGCAGCGAATTGGCTGTGGCCGAGATGTACAAGCGCAAAATCTATCCGGTGTGGGCGGATGGAGATAACTGGATCGCGTGTGTGCCGCTCGGCAAGCATAATATCCAGTATGTAAACATGCGTGCAGGCAGATATGCTGCCGGATTGGAACAGCTTCTTACCGCACTCGGGAAAAGCGATTCTGAGTACATCGTGCCGATCACAGAGACGCCCGAACTCTCGCCGGATGGCGTGCTGCGTAACCCTTACAAAGGCTTGAATGCCTTCACTGAGGACGACGTGCCCGATTTCTTCGGACGGGAGGCGCTGATTGTGTCGCTCGCGGAGCGCCTGCAAAACCAGCTTGCGGAAGGCAAAGCGCGATTCTTAGCCGTGTTGGGGCCATCCGGCGCAGGGAAATCCAGCGTGGTGATGGCGGGATTGCTGCCTGCCCTGAAAAATAAGAGCGCTATCGCGGGCAGTGATGCTTGGCACTATCTGCCGACGATAACGCCGGGCGCACACCCCATGGAAAGCCTTGCCACGGCCTTCGCTTCGCTGATGCCATCGGTCGATGCGGGCACAGTCTTAAGGCGTCTTTATACCATGGGCGTCGAGGCTGTGAATTTTGCCTGCGATATGCTCACTGCGCGGCGTGTGGTGCTGTATATCGACCAGTTTGAGGAACTGTTCACGCTGGCAAAGGATGACAGCGAACGACAAGAGTTTATCAGCCTGCTGAGCGGTGCAGCTACAGAGCCGAACGGCAAGCTCATCGTACTGTTAAGTATGCGCGCGGACTTCTTGGACTATCCGCTGAATTATCCGCAGCTAGGGCCGCTGTTCAACGCCTATAACGAACTTGTCCAGCCGATGCGCATTCCTGAACTGCGCGACGCTATCGAAAAACCGGCGCAGCAGTCGGGCTTGACCTTTGACGACGGGCTGGTTGGTGACATCGTGTTCGCGCTGCGCGGGCAGGATAAAGCGCTGGCCGGGGCGCTACCGCTGCTGCAATTCACGCTGGAACGGCTGTACGAGGAACGCGACGGAAGCACACTCACCCGTGATGCGTATGAACGTATGGGCGGTGTGAGCGGCGCGATTGGCACACACAGCGAATCCGTGTTTCGATCACTGCCGGAAGCGGCACAGAACACGCTGGGACAGGTCTTTTTACCGCTGGTGAACATTGACGAGGAAACGGGGGAACCGACCCGCCGCCGCGCCCCGCTGGCCGATGTGATTGCCGACCCGAACGCAAAAATGCTGGTTGACGCATTTGTGGATCAGGGTTTGCTCCAGCGTGGGCGCGATGGAGAGCGGCGCTATCTTGAGGTCACGCATGAAGCCCTGCTGCGAAGCTGGGACACGCTGGTGCGCTGGATTGCGGAAGTGCGCGGCGATCTGTATACCCTGCGAGAACTCCGCAAAGCGGCGGCACTGTGGGATGCCAATCACCGCAGTCGTGATTTTCTATGGTTGGGTGACCGCGGGCAGGATGCACAGGCGATGATCGCCCGTCTGAACCCCGACCTGAACGAGACAGAACGCGCCTTTGCTCGACCCGAAGCGGAACACCTGTTGGATGAAATTGCCGATATTGAGACGCTGCACCCGCGCCGCAATGAAATTAGCACGCGGCTGCACCAATTGAAGCATACATTACCCGGTGCAGGACTGCGCGAGGACGGCCTGCCGGATATCGTGTGGCTGCCAGTAGAGGGTTCTCTGAAACCAGTGACCATCAAGACAGACAAAAATGAGATTGGCCCGGTGGTTATCAGACCATTCTTTATCGCCAAATACCTGACGACCTATGCGCAGTTTCAGGTGTTTTTGGAGCACCCGAACGGATTTGAGAATCCGGAATGGTGGCGGGATATGCCGGAAAAGTACCAGAAGCAGCGTGTCACTGATCCACGCCAACCCTATACGAACTATCCGCGCGACAGCGTAAGCTGGTATCAATCGGTGGCGTTTGCCCGCTGGTTGGACGCGAGTTATCGTGATGCTGGCATCATGACTGAGTTTGTGGCGAATCTCCCCTTCTCCCTGAGGGAGAAGGGGCTGGGGGATGAGGGCAAATGGCAAATCCGCCTGCCGACCGAATGGGAATGGCAGTGGACTGCCATGGCAGGCCCGCAGGAGCAGGCTTACCCATGGGGTGTATGGGATCAACGCCGCTGCAATACGAGCGAAGCAGGCATTTCGCGTACAACGGCAGTGGGCATGTACCCGCATGGTAGGGCCGAGTGTGGTGCGCTGGATATGGCGGGCAACCTTCGGGAATGGTGTTTGAACGACTACGAATCGCCGGATATCATCACTGGCTTTGGTAACGGAGAAAGTAAGGTGCTGCGGGGCGGTTCCTTCGATTTCAATCAGGCCAGCGCCGCCGCGTCGTACCGCGTCAGCAGCAGTCCGGACCGCTATCTCTTCCTTTACGGGTTGCGGTTGGTGTTGTCTGCCCCTATTAGCGCCCTCTGACCTCTGTAGCGCCGCAGGCGCGCCTCTGCTCTCTGACTCTCTGGCGCTCTGCTTTTCTCTAAGGGGGGTGTGGGGGGAATCCCCCACCCTCTCCCGCGAAGCGGGTCGCTACAAAGTTTTGCAAAATCGAGTATATTGGTGCTGCTGGCTTCGGTCAGTCAGGCTGCCGGGCAGGTGCTGCGGGGCGGTTCCTTCAATAACAATCAGAACAATGCCGCCGCGTCGTACCGCAACAACAACAATCCGAACAACGATAACAACAATTACGGGTTGCGGTTGGTGTTGTCTGCCCATAACCTTCTCACCCTTCAGAGGGCATTATGCCTGCTCCCAAAAGTGCCGGGTGACCACGGTTTTCCGGCTGCGGCGAAGGCGGAAGGATAGCGCCGGTGGGTCTGGTCTGCACGGGGACTTCCCGTCAGGCACATACACAAGCCCGGGGATAACTTGGATTCGCTCCCGTTATCCCCACCCCGCTTTTTCCTTGTGTCTCAGGCGGCTCAACTGCCTCAACTATGATTTGCGAAGTCGAACAACACTTTGAATAGGGGTATGTTTTTTTTGAAATTCAGTAGAAATAGGTGTCTCAACTTGTGCCACTTGAGACACTTGAGCCAACCAGCAGATCACAACATCCGCAAAAAAGACTCTCTATGTCTTAGAGAGTCTCAAGTGTCTCAACTAACTCAGGTAGATATATGGCACTCGCACCGCAACTTTTGCGGTTTATTGAGTACCCGCCTCAAGTGGCTCAAGTGGCACACCCTAAAGATTCGCAGGTGAGCTGCCAGAATCGCACACGCCCACCACGAACCCGCTTCTGCGTGCTGAGGTTATTCGGTCCGGGGATGAGCAGCCCATCCTCTTTCAACTGCATCCCGATAGCCGTCACGGTGAAGCGCAGCGGCTGCACGCGGTTGACCTCGCGGTGGGCAATCTCCGGCAGCAGATAGACAAAGCCCTCATCTTTGTAACCGACTACCGTCACGCCGGGCGGATACTCGCGCGGGTTCTTCATATCGTCGTCAATCACCGCCTGCCCACCGGCGATAAGCTGACCCAGAATATCGAGGAACACCTCGCTGGCACGTTCCTGCCTCAGCGTGCGGACGCTCTCGACAATCACATCCTGCCACGCCGGCAGCAGATAGTCCTCGTCCATCTCACGCAGGAACTTCGAGAGCAGTTGATACACCGTCACCAGCACCGCCCAATTTTTCACCACGCGGTCGTTGTTGGACTGTCTGCCGATTTCGGCGGCCAGCTTGGCCTTGTAGCCCTTTACATTCTGACTGAAGCGATTGGCGATGTCTTCTTTCAGGTCGCCCTGCTCAAGCAGCTTCGCCACCCATGAGGCGAAGTGTGCGGTAAACCCCGGCAGGTGTTCTCGTAAGCGTTCCGCCTGCACCAGCGCCTGCCCATCGGGATCACGCTTCTCCCACGGCGGCACTTCCAGCACCAGCATTCGCGCAATCACCGACATCTCGCCTTCAATCGTCGTCTCGCCCGTCGATAGAATCAGTCCGCGACAGGGTTTCTCCTGACGAACTTTCGCCTCACGGGTCAGCCGTCCGCGTCCCATGCCACGCGAATAACTCTGCAGGAAGCGCGTGAAAGTCTTTTCATCAGCATAGATGCTCTTGTAGTCATCGACCCAGAAGATCGTGTCTGCCAGCGGATAACCGAGCGTTTCAACCGTGTTGATGGTATCGCCCCACTGTGCGGGCGGTGTGTCGCGGCTAAACTGGCCGTAGAAGCTGCTGAGTAACGATGCAATTTCGCTCTTGCCGCTGCCCGATGTGCCCACCAGATGCACGGCGGGTCGCGTGGCAGTGGTCGGGAAGAAACGCTGAAGCATCGGCAGCAGCGCAAAGGCGATCAGACAGGGTGCCAGATGCGGCGGCAAGACCTTCGTTACCGCATCGAACGCAGCGAGGCTATCGCCCCAGTTTGCTGCTTGGAGTCCATAGTCGCGGAGTCGATGATCCAGTTCCACGGATAGCGGTTCAAGCATCTTTCCTTTCGCCGTGATGCAGTCCTGCGGAGAAACATAGACCCACCGGCCATCTAATTCCATCCATCCCATGAAGTTATAGTGCCTGTGAGTCGGGAACTCTCCCGACAACTGCACGATGGCAGGAACAAGATGCTTTGACATCCCTGCCCGAACGACGTACTGAGAGCCTGCATTCGCGCCGATGAAGCGCCGGAGCGCAACATCATCCACGAATACATCACCGGGCACATCCAACCGCTTGAGTGACTCGCCGCGACGCAGTTCCAACGCCGTGTGATGGACTTCTTTGCCGTCATCATCGACCTGACAGATCTGGTGCAGCGCGGTGGCCGACCAGTCGGCGACGGTCTTCTCCAACGTCCCACGATAGCTTTCCTTGCGATAGATCATTTTGCCATCAAGTAGGACATAACTCTCGGTATCGATGTATTCTTGCTGGCGCTGGCGATCCAGTTCGCGTTTCTTTTCCTTGTAGAGGCGGTCAATATCCCCGATCTTCAGCCCATCCCCGCACAAGGCTTTGAGGCGCTGGCGCTCCTCCGCCCATTCTACTGAATTCAAATGGATGCAGGCTTCAACTGCTTCGACAATCTGCGCTGTTGTCGGGCGTTCTGACTTCTGTTCGACCTGGTACTGCCCCACAAGCTGACCAACGACCTGCCGCGCATGTTCTTTCGGCGCGGCGATAGGTTCTCTTGGCGTTTGTCGATATGCGCTGGCGATGGTGGCACGGGCTTCTTTCTCTCGTGATGCTGGATTCTCATTGCCGTCCCCATCCGCGACATGGCGGGAGACCAATTCGCGTTCCGCATCACTCTGACTGTATCCAGCATCCCGAAGCTGGCAAGCGGCAGCGAAGAGTTCGGCGTTGCGGCTGCCATTGGTCGCGCCGGACGCGAGATACTGTTCTGTTCGCGGCGGCAGCGGATGATGACCGTTCCCGTTGGTCGAGAACATTGGCACATGGCTGTTCGACTGAGGCTTCACCGCTAACCAATCGAACTCGGCCAACTTATAGCGCCGATCTGGACGCCAATCGACTATCTGCACCGTCGCGCCGCGATTGGGCTTGGTGTTGACGCTATCAGGCAGACGCATCACGGATGCCACCGACTTCACATACGCCTCATCGCCGTCCAGTGCCTTGAAAAGCCCGTGCAAGATATGGGCGATTCTTTGCTTGTCCTCGTCCGTTTTAAGCAAGAATGGCTCATCCAGCAGCCAATAGCCGTGCCAGCCGCCCCCGCTATCGACGATGACAGAAGGAACAGCCTCGAACTCACGGAGTTTCGCCAATCCCTTATCACGCTGGATTGGGTCGCCCTCACAATCGACATCAACCCACAAGGCAGGCACGAGCGCCGCCGAAGCCGCGCTACCTTTTTTCTCTCGGCGCAGGCACGGCGCGAAGTACACGCCGTAACCCTCCGCATTGAGTTTATCTGCCTGCTTGAAGATGGCTTCGCGCTGCTTGGCGTTATCAGGCTGTGCCCAGAATGTGCGAACTTCGCCCGTTTCGGGATGGATACAGCGCAGTTCCAGCCAGAGTTTATTCGCCACATTTGGGTACAACACCGCAAGAAATTCACCTCTCGCAACGATTCGTTCGTTGTTTAGGGACGTTTTCTGTGTCATACTGTGTTTATTCCTTTTCATGGACACAGGGGCTAGAAGCGCTTTCGTTTGGCGACGGTGTGCGCTTCCGGCTCCTGTGTGCGTTATAGGTCAAGAATTGGATAGTTCCTGTCGTCAGTATCAATTTCTCGCTGGTCGCGCCGTTCACGTAACTGCTCCTTGAGTTGGATAGCCAGCCGCTCAGCTTCCTCATGATCGAGGTTGTCCATCACCGGACGGAATTGCAGGGTCGTCTGACCTTCACGGTTGGCAAGATAGCCATAGAAACCAACCGCGCTGGTGTCCTCATCCGTCCGGCGCACACCGGCCCATACCACACCGATCTCCGGCTCATAGCCATGAGCTTCCTCTATACGGGCAACTTGTTCCTGCCGTTCACGGATTTCAGCTAGCGCATCGTAGCGCTGTTCCCAGTCGAGTCCTGCGAAGCGATCCATGAGCGCGACCATATTCTCCTGCGTGACCTCATGCAGCATGTCGATGTGATTGACCTCCCGGTTGCGTGAGAAATACAGCGGCTTGCGCCGTCCTTCGTCGGCATCATAGTATGTGCCTGGCAACACCACATGGGTATGCGGGTTATGTTGCCCCGGCGCTTCATCGCCGTCCGTTTGGCGATGGTGCAGAACCGCAGACCACTCGACACCGGTATCAATCCCTCTGGCATCGAAGAAATCGTTCATCGTATGTTCGGTGAGCTGGCGCACAAACTGCTCGCGGCGTTCGGGCGGCACCATGCGGATCAGGTCGGTGTTGGGATTAATCACGAGGCTGAACATCAGCACATGCTCACTTCTGTACGCTTCACAGCGGTCAGCAATCTCAGCTACTGAACCACCCATGCCGCGATCTATCCAGCGCTCACGACCGCCTGCCTGACGTGCCTTTTCCGTGCGCGACTCACGATACGTCAGATACTTGAGCAGATTACCCATGCGCTTGCTCTCGTTAGCGGTAGGCTTTTTGTATTTCACATTCGAGACACACATCTGCTTTCGATCCATGTCCTAGGCCTCCCGCCTGCGCTTGAAGAAGGCGACCATCTTTTCCAGCAGATCGTTCTGACGTTGAAGCTGTTCCTCGACAGCATCCAGTCGCCCTTCGAGTTTGCGGGTGATGGCCGCACGTGTGCCGGGGATGTCATCCTGATGGCTGAGGTATAAGTTCAGCGCATCGCGGATGAGGTCGGTTTTGTTCTGCATCCGTCCCTGTCGGGCACGGACGCGCAGAATCTCTTCCAGCCGCCGCATCTGTTCGGGCGTGAAGCCCACACTGAGGCGCTCGCTGTAGCCATCGCGGTTTTTACGCTTGTTCAAGGTCAACCTCCTGAATAACCTCTTTCAATGCTTCTGTAGGACGGAAGCGCCCATACACCCGGCGCAGTCGTCCATGCTGAGCCAGCAAGCCACCAGCTTTCATATCCTGTACTTCAATGCTCAGCCGTCCGATGTCTGGCACGATGATGCTCCTGCCATTCGCTAACTCGGTGAACCAGACCTCAGCCAGTACCTCGACCACTTCCGCCACATCGCGCTGCGTGCGGTGTGGCAGTCGTCGGGCGACTTCAGCGATTACTTCTCGGTGAATCATTTTGCTCTCCTGTACTTGTCGTTTGCTTTGGTCAGCCGTCGCAAGACGGGCTGACGTTGCTCGTAAGAGCAACACCGCCACACACCGCGAAAACTCGATGGGGTGTGGTCTGTCGGGCTGGCAAACCAGCGCGACAGATGCGGCGGACATGCAACACCGCCGCATGGGTGCAGACGCCAACGGGCGCTGCACCAAGCCCCTCCGGCGTTGAGGAGCCAGCGATTTAGCTGGCTTGATGACCCTCTGCAATCTGTTGTGAACTCTAGAGATACTTAGGGTCATCAATGTATCGCTGTGCCAGTCACAGCGATACCAGTCCGCGCCAGCGGGCTGATGCGTCGGACATGCGGAATCGATCACCATGTGTTCTTTCTCATGCGCTGTGTCCGACGTGCAGCATCATCATTCGTCAGAGCTGGTTCATCTCTGGTCGGTGGTGGCGATGCTCTCGCGGGATGCTGTCCTACTGCGATCGGCGCAACGGTTGCATTAGCGGCCACATGCTGGATAACTCGTTCCAAATAAGCCGGCATGTCGTTGAGCACATCGCGTATCCAGAGCGTGTCGCGGCGCACTTCCAGCAGCTCCGGCAGGTCGATCATGGGCGATTTCGGTTTGCGTCGGACAATGCCTAGTTGCCCACGAATCAAGTCTCGCAGGGCCTCGCTGCGGTCGCCTTCCTGAATGCTTTCCCACCAGCCCAGAATGTCGGCATCGGTGTCGTGGTAAACCTTGAAGTTGATCATCTTGTAGTTGCGCTTCTTAGTTCGATGCTTTGCCATGTTCCCTCTCCTTGAAGGGGTCTTACGTGTAAATACAATTCGTAAATACCCGTAAGACCCGTTTCCTAAGCTACTCCTCACGGCGGACGAAGTTGGCGTAGTAGAGATAGCCGCGTGCGTTGGCCATCTGCGCCTCGGGCACAAGTTTGGTCTGCGGGTAGGCGTCAACGACTTGCTCGTAGACCAGTTCCGCGCCGCCACCGGAGAGATAAATCACATCGACCGTTGTGCCTCTTTGCCACTTCTCCGACATCAGATTCAATGTGGCGCTCCGTAGCGGAGACAACGCTTCTTCGACCTCATCGCTGTAATCGACCGGCTTTCCGCTGGCCGTGAAGATCCCTGTGCGGAGTACCTGTTCAATGATTTTGTAGGGCATCTTCTCGCGGTAATCGCGCTCCAGCATGGCCGAGATGCGTTCCTGCGCGGTGTAGACTCCGCTCTCCACGCTTCCGCTTTCGGCGTCCACGAACTCCCCGTCATCGTCCAGCGCAATATCGACCGTGTACGTGCCCACGTCCACAATCCCAGTGCGCATGTAGGTGTGATACACATTGATTTCGCCCGAAGAAGTAAGCATCTGCGAATAGGCTGAGCCATACGGCTGAGGCATGACGATGACTTCGGTCACGTTGGCGATGACTTCACAGGAGTCCGTCTGGATGAGATGCTGGCCGAGCAGCGCTTCTTTCAGTTCGGCGGCATCCCGCATATGATCGACGGGAAGGCCCGTACTGATGCGGAGATGTACCACGTCGCGCCCCCACACCCCTGATACCAGCTTGCCGATAGCGACTTTAGCGAGGCGCTGACGGAAGGTATTGCCCATCGTTTTTTCGTTGGCAGTTCTGCCGCGCAGACGCAGCAGCTCACCGGGCGGGAGCTGTGCCAGCGCAAGGTCACCGACAAACCATGTGCCGTCGTCATCGGTGATCTGGTCGCCGGGATGCCGTTTGGCGATTTCATCCTGCTGAAACTTGATCTCGCGAGCGTGCCCCATGACGGAAGGGAACGCGAACGCGCCCTCATCGGTGACAACCTTCACCACGCCGTAACCGATGTCGAGTCCGACGGTCGTGATGCCTGCGGTCAGGTGGTTGAGATTCTGTGGGTGCTTTTTCGCTTGTTTAGCCATTGTTCTTTTCTCCCATCTGGATAGACATTTCATGATGTTGTTGAGCTACGTACTGCTGAATTTTCGCGAGCTGGCGGGCAAGATAGCGTGAGCGTGCATTGTGGCCACGTCCCTCTTCTGCCAGCACGATGTATTCCAGTGACATTTGCAGAACTTCCCTGAGCAGTGCTTCATCCGTCATACTCTCGGGTGAAAGACTGTCAGGACGTGGGTGCAGTTGCTCGATGCACTGATGCGCCCATGCCAAAACCTTGTAATTACGTTCAGCCAGCGGTGGCACGCGTAATTCAACATCGCCCGCCGCAGTGCTCACTTTTTGTTTGCCGCTCGAATATGGGGCAAGGGAAGGATGTTGAGACCACTCGACGACCTCCCATTCTTCTTGCCTGCCTTCATCCCTGTCCGCAGGTGGACAGTACACCAGCACATAAATCGTTCTTTGCTTGTCAGTCATGGGGTTTTTCTTTCACGGAATCAAAAGCGGAAGCATCAGTCGGCTGACTGGCTTCCAGATGAGCAAAACGCGACGCAAACGAGCCGTCGAAGACGCGCGCAACGTCGCTTAAGTCAAACGGCACAATTCTTGGGTGATTTGGGACTGAACCAGCAGATGAGCGTCTTTTTGGAAGGCAAAGCGCGGCTGGTCTTCGAGAATTGCCCGATTCGGGTGATCTTCAGCCAGCGCCAGGGCATGAATGTCTTTCATCAGGACGCCGCCTTTCAGCACCTCAACCAGCAGCATTTAGACATCATTTCCGCTTTGCCACGCTTTCATTTTGTGCTGGATATTCAGGATGAAGGGCTGTGGTATCTGTACAACCGTCCCGCTGAAGGGGAACGGATCCGCTTCCAAACAACGTAAGGAGTACGACCTATGGCGAAGAAACCCGATCCCGTCGGGGGCTTTCAGCATATCGAAGAACAGGCGTTTAACGCCTTCCGCGAGTGGCCGCTGTGGTTGATGTTGCGCATCGCCGAACTCAACAAACAGGTCATTCAGCCCAAACCCACGCCCGAATTAGAGTCAGGAGAAACTGTATGACCCGTTTAATGATTGTCGAAAGTCCTGCAAAGGCAAAGAAAATCGGCGGCTATTTAGGGGACGGCTGGCAGGTGATCGCCAGCGCGGGACACGTCGCAGATTTGCCCAATAAAACATTAGGTGTCGATGTCAACAACAACTTCACGCCTTCGTATGAGGTCTTGAGCGGCAAAAGCAAGCTGGTGACACGGCTGAAGCAGGCGGTCAAGACGGCGGAAGCGGTCTACATCGCCACAGACCCCGACCGCGAAGGCGAAGCCATCGGCTGGCATATCCTGAAGCTGGTCAAAGTCCCGAAGGACAAACCGGTTTACCGCGTGACGTTCAATGCCATCACCGCCGATGCGGTCAGAAGTGCGGTCGCTGCACCGCGCGCACTGGATACCGATCTGGTCGAAGCGCAGCAAACCCGCCGTATCGTGGATCGGCTGGTCGGCTATCTGACTTCGCCGCTTGCCTGTAAAGCGCTCGATGGGCGCTATTCCGCAGGGCGCGTTCAGAGTGCCAGCCTGCGGATTATCGTGGAGCGCGAACGCGCGATTAACGCCTTTGTCCCTGAATCCTATCAGCAGCTGGCGGTACGGTTGCAGGCGGTTTCGGGCGAATTTGTCGCCAAACTCCATCGCATTCAGGGGGCGGATACCCGTTTCAAAGATGCGGCGCAAATCAACAAGATTGTGCAGCTCCTCAAGGGCGTGACCTTCACCGTCTCGGACGTGGAGCAGAAAGAACAGCGCAAGAATCCCGCGCCGCCGTTCACGACGTCCACGTTGCAGCAGGCAGCCGCTAAAGCACTGGGATTATCGCCCGACAAAGTGATGGCTGTCGCGCAAACGCTCTATGAACAGGGGTTGATCACCTATCACCGTACCGACGGGGTTGGCGTTGCCCCCGAAGCCCAGGCAGCCGCCCGTGCGTATATCGAAATGACTTATGGCACGGATTATCTGCCGTCGGCTGCGCCGACATTTCAGGCGAAAGCCGCCAACGCACAGGAAGCGCACGAAGGCATCCGTCCGACCGACAGCACCCAGTTTCCCAAAGACATCGAGGGCGACGGCGCGAGCCTGTATCGCCTGATCTGGGAACGCTTCATCGCAAGTCAAATGGCAGCCGCGCGTTACGATGCGATGGTCATTACCGTGCGCGTCAGCCGCGACGAAAAGCCGTATCCGCTGGAATTTCGCGCCACTGGTCGCCGCAAAACCTTTGATGGCTTCCTGAAGGTCTATCAGGAAGTGGAAGAAGACCTCAATGAAGACGAAGACGAGGACGAAGCCACCCTGCCGCAGGTGCATGTCAAGCAACCCGTGCGCCTTGTGGAAACGCTGGTCACCGATCACCAGACCCAGCCGCCGAAACGCTTTAGCGAAGCGGGGCTGGTCGCAGAACTGGAGCGCGTCGGCATTGGTCGCCCCTCGACCTACGCCGCCACGGTGAAGCAGCTCAAGGACAAGAAATACCTCAAAATCAGCAAGAAACGTCTTGTCCCAACCGAAGATGGCGAAAAGTTGCTGGATTATCTACTGGCGCATTTCCAGACCGTCTTTGACGTGACCTATACCGCCACGTTAGAGGCGGATTTAGACCGTATCAGTCGCGGGGAAAAGACCCGTTTACAGATGCTGCAAACCTTCTGGCTGGAGTTTCAGCCGCATCTCACCAGCGCCTCGCAGCAGGCAGCGGCACATCTTGCGGAACGCTTCAAGGATCGTCCACAGCCTAAACTCATTGGGGAGCAATGCCCCAAATGCAGCAGTGAGCTGGTCGAGCGGCAGGGGTCACGGGGAACCTTCATCGGGTGCAGCGCTTTTCCCAAATGCACCTACACGCGTGGGGCGGAAGCGCAGGCTGTCGTCCTGCACGCACAATAAGGCGGTGCGATGAACGATTACGCTTATTCGGAACCCGATTTTCCACCGGCGAATGATGCGGATGAACCGTATTTCCCGCCGATGGACTACACGGATGAGGCGTTCTACATGCCACAACCGCCCTATGAAGATGTCTATCTGGACACGCTGCCCAATGACCCTTTCCCGCCACCGGTCTATGACGACTGGTTGCCCAATGATGTCGCGCCCACTTTTGCGGTTGATCCGGACGACTACCCGGGACCGGAACAGGACGGCTTACAGAGTCAGGATCAGCAGTTTGTCGACGATGCCTGGCGCTGGCAGGATACCCGGCTGGTCGGGGTGGAACGTGACCAGACCGATCGCTACGAGATCGGCGCGATGGACGTGTACGCCCATGTCGAGACCGGTGAAGTCGTGGGACAGTATCTGCCCCTCATGCAATTTGCCGATGAAGCCACCGCGATTGAACAGTTCAATGTCTTAGATGAGCAGCTGGCTGAACAGGCGTTTGAAAACCGCAGCGCCTTTCTCGAATCGCAGACCGCGAACCCCGCATGGCAACCGGCGGGCGCGGCAGAGTTTGACGCTTATCACTATCTCACCGGACAGCAGTCCGATGAGCTGCCGCTAGATGCCATCGACCCGATACTGGAGCAGGCATTTGAGTTGGGCGGTGTCGCTCTGCCCGAACCGGACATCGTCCCCTCGCCGACACAGGTTGCCCTGGGCGAAATCGGGGTACGGATGGCATATGCTGATTTAGAGCCGCCGATGTTCAGCGATGAAGCCACCAATACCCACTTCTGGATCGGGGTCTTTCAACCCGACACCAGCGATACCGAAAACTGCATCACCTCGATTTTGTCGCTCACGCCTGATGAAGCGGGTGGCTTTCAGGCACAGCTTGCGCCCTGTGCAGTTGGGGACTGGGAGCTGGCGAATACCAACGCCAACTTTTTGATCGAGAAAGCACAGCAGGGCGGGATGGATCACGCCTTTGATGCCGCCGAAGCCATGGCGCGCGGCTCGCAACAACATGACATCTGGCAAAGTGAACGGGGCATCCCGATGGAGCTTGAACTATGAGTAAACGCCGTACCCTCTCCAAACAAATCCGTTTCAATTCCGATGAATTGATGAAGCTAGAGGCGTTATGCACCGCCTATGGCATGGATTATTCCAGTTTCATCCGCCAGTTGATCGCGCGGGAATATGACCGCCTTCAGCAGCTGCCGATTGACGCAGGCGGCGAGTTTCGCCCCACCGGACAACCGTACCCAGGCGTGCGGATGCGTCCGTTGTCCATACCTTTAGAGAAGGGATCTTAAGATGAACGAAAACCGGCAGCATTCAGGCGAAGATGGCGCAATCTATGAAGTTGATCTGGTCATTCATGATAAAAATACCTCCTTTGAATATGACGTCGATTTAGTGCGCTGGACGGAAGATGAACACGGGCTGCCGAATGCGCAGCGCCTGACGCTGGAGACGCATGATTCCTATGGTCTCGCCGAAGAACATCAGATGGGCGTGGATCAAGCCATTAGCGAGCTGGGGCTTGAGAATGCGATTGGCAAAGACGTTGAGCAGGTCAAAGCGCAGCCTTTCGAAGACATTGGCTATGTTGTCACCGTGTCGAGCGAAGACTTCAGCCAGGAGTCACCTGCTTCATTAGAATTGCTGGCGATACAGGAAGGGCGTTTTGATACCGTCGTGCTGGCAGAAGGCAATGTGAAGGAGATGGAACATCTGGCGATGAGTCTGGAGGATGTTCAGTCAGAACACGGCGACGTAAAACTGATCGAGGCTGCCCGCGATGTCGCCATCGACCAGGGCATGATGGAACCGGATCAGCCGCTGTTCGAGACCCAACCTCTGCCTGAAATCGACAACACGGTAACTTATGGTGTCGTGGCATTTGATGAAGAAGTCAGCGCTTCACTGCCTGCAACCGTCGCATTGATTGCGGAACAGGGCGAGAATTCCGAAATTGTGACCCTTGCCAGCGGAACGTGGGAAGAAATGGAACAGATCTTCGACACGCTTGAGACGATTCAAGCGGAACAGGGGGATGCTAAATTCTTAGAAACCGCCCGTGATGTGGCTGTTGAGCAGGGATTGCTCGAACCCGATCAGCCGCTGCTTCCCCCGCAATTCTTGCCGGAACCTGCCTTAGAAACGGTCGAAAATCCGTACTGGCAGTTTGAGACGTTACCGGTCGAAGCCCCCGACGGCGAATCACTGGGTGTATCGCTCAATATGGTGCGCTTTCCCACCATTGAGCAGCCCGAAGATCGTAGCCAGATGCCAGACATTCCAACAGATGCACCGGTGGAAATGGTGGAGTTTGCCCAGTTTGAAACACGCCAGCAGGCAGACACCTTTGCTGAGGACTTTAATAGCTTTTTATCTCCGGGGTTGCTTGAAGGTCCCGAGCTGGTCGAGGCGGTGCTGAGTAAGTTTGAAGATGAACCGGTTGCGTGGAAGCCATTAGATATGGCGGAACGGGAGGCGTTGCAGAATGACACCCTGACGCTGACTTATGACCGGTCGGACTGGTCGCCGCATGAGGGCGCGGTCGCGGTGGAACCACCCACCATGGCACCCGATTTTGACCTCTAGGATCCACGAGTGCCACGGCGCACAAAGCGTTGATTATGGATTTTCAGGAGCGATAGCGGTCAGCGTTGCATTCGCATTTTGCGTCTCGCGCATGACCGCTATTTAATCTTGCGTAGGCTTGACAAGACCAGCCAGGTATTCAGCGGTAGGCAGCCCGGATCGTCCAGAGAGACGTTCAATATCATTGCTGATGGTATAGCACTTCCCTAAAGCGATTGCCTTTTGGAAATAATCCACCATGCTTTTTGCATGATCCGCGTTCATGCCGCCGCGGGCGAGCGCCTCAACGACTTCATCACGTGCTGCGGTACGATGCGTAATCGTTCTTCCTGTCGCCTCACCAAGCAACCTGGCAATCTCATCATAGGTATAAAGTTGTGAGCTGACCAAATTATAGGTTGCGCCAAGATGCCCCTCTTGCGTGATGGCTCCCGCTATCGCTGCTGCTTGATCTGCGCGTGGAGCCCAGTTCATCGTATGATTTTCAGTCACAGAAAGTAACTCGCCACTGGCAACAGCCACCGCTAATTCAGGACCGAGTTCATCAAGATAAACTGAGTTCCGCAGGATGGTAAACGGAATCCCCACCGCACGCACTGAATATTCAATCGCGAGATCAACATCTTCAAGTCCAAAGGTGCGTTCTTCAGGATCGGAAAGACTAACCCACACTAATTGACTTAACTCCGAAGCATGCGCTGCCATCACAGCGTTATGCAGTTGGTGCAAACGTATCGCATTATCTAACGATGGCGGCGAAATAAGCACCAGCTTATCAACACCTTTTAGACTCTCTTGAAAGCCTACAGGGTCATCATAACTTGCAACACGCGGATTCAATCCTCTAGCGCTAAAACGCGCGCCTTTTTCCGCAGAGCGAACCAGCGGGATAATCTGACTCGCATCCACACCTAATGTCAGGAGATGCTCGATTACCAATCCGCCGAGATTTCCACTGGCCCCTGTAACCGCAATGATCGCCATGAATATTCCTCTCAACACTTACAATAAATCAGATCCCATCATCACACAAAATCATGATGGCACACTAGAAATGATCATATCACAGGCTATGTTGAGTTAACGTTAATCGCTTTGGTTTTGTTACTCATGTTTCTCTCAGGGCGTGATGATTAATCGCGAGTTTCAAGCGCGGCAGCAGGTTGACTTATGACTGGTCGCCGCATGAGGGCGCGGTCGCGGTGGAACCACCCACCATGGCACCCGATTTGGACCTCCATGATCCACGAGTGCCACGGCGCACAAAGCGTTGATTATGGGTTTTCAGGAGCGATAGCGGTCAGGGTTGCTTCCGCAGTTTGCGTTTCGCGGCCCACCGCTATTTCTGTTTGTCGGATGTTGCGGTTTTCTCGTTGTAAAGAGACTGCCGTTTGTTCTATCTGGAAAGGACTTAGTCCGTGATATTCAGTCTCACGCCAGATAGCAGCTTCTGTTCCCATGAATACACGCGTTACGTTTTCAATGGCAATCGCCGTCATCGTCGCGTGATCCGGATTCTGTGTGGCATCCGGATTCGGGGTTGGTGTTTCTGTCGGCTGGTAGTCAAACAATACATTGATCGTTTCTTTCGGGGCGCTGGCATAGCCAATTGTGAAGGCTGTCCCCGCCACCAGTATCAGAACCCCTAAAATCGTCAATAATCGACTTAAAGGAAAACTATTTTGCTTTTTGGCGGGTAGTTTTGCCAGCATCTCGCGCGCTCTGGGGTGGTCGGTGGCTTCAAGGATGGTGCGGGCAACCTCCGGTTTGCGTTCCTGGGCAAAGCTTCGCGCTGCCAGCAACTTCGATTTCACTTCGGGAGTGAGTTCATTAGCCATGGGTATCTCTCCGGGTGTGTTGATTAATCGCGAGTTTTAAACTTTTGGCGGCTCTGACCTGTACACGACGGATAAAACGCGGGGCAGTCGTGCCGCTGCGCAAGAGTCCGCCATTGTCCCCGCGGTCTAGCTCGACCGTCTCCAGCACCAGAAACTTCTCAATTTCGATGCGTCCACCGGCGATGAGTTCCTCCTTCCATAGCTCAAGAATCAGGTCTAAACATTGTTCAACCTCTCGCTGCGTGAGTCCGGTTTGACGGGCAACCGTCCGGATGGTGATTTTGCGGTTAATGCTCATCATGGCTCCTTTCTAAGCGGATTTTTGTTTCGGGCGCATCTGGTCAAGTCCTGTGAAGGTCACGTTTTGTGCGCTTTCTTGAGCCTTTTGTAAGACGCGCTCCATCGCCACTTTTGCGGCTTCTTCCAGTAAATCAGGTTTTGTTTTGGATGTCACTTTTGCAGCGGGTGTTGTGACTTCAGATTGTGGTGCTTCAACCCGTGCGTTCGGATTGAGTGTGAACGAGATGCCACGCTCCAGCAGAATCGGTTCAACGCCTTTCGTTGTTTTGAGGCGCTTTTGCCAGTCGCTCCGTTCATAGAAACGGGTGAGGCGGGCGTTCAAGACAACCTGCGTCGCGAATCCGGTTTCAACATACCGCGCGAAGATCGTACAGTTGCCAATCTGAGGCGTAATGACCTCATCGACGGTGAGTAATGGTCGCGACCGAACGCTTTTGTCTTCGCCGCTGCTGGTCTCGGTGGCGGTTCCGGATGCCTTGCTGTAAAACTCGGCGGTATCTGCGTCACACCCGCCGTAAATCACCTGCGTTGCCAGACCGGTAAACAGCGATTGCGTCCCCTCGCTGCCGTAGATCATGTGGAACTGCCCTTTGGTCTGTGCGCCAATCAGGATAGAAATCCGGCGTTTACGCACGAGATTGACATCGGCAACCAGTGAGTCCAGTTTGCCCAGTGTGGGGAATTCGTCGAGGATCACGCCGACCGGCATCGGGAGTGGCCCGCCGTTGCGTTCGCCGATGGTATCGAGGTCAAGCATGACTTTTCGCAGTGTCGCGCCCAGATACGAAGCGTAGACTGCCCGCATTCTGCCCGGACACGTCAAAACAACGACTGTCGGCTGTTCGACCATCAGGGCAGCGTCGAAGTCTGAGGCAGCGGTATTAGTTCTAACCTCCGTCGATGCCCAGCCCGTGAGCGCCGTTGCCAGTGTCGCGACCACGTTGGAGGCGACCTTACCATCGGACCCGACCGACGCGATAAAGCTATTTGCCAGCAGCGCTGCGTCGTCTTTCTTTGAAGCGAGCTGCTCTGACAGCGCCTGAAGGTCGTTCATCGCGTTATAAATATCGCCCAGATTGTCAAAGCGAATCAGGCAGGCAGCCAGCAATGCGGCGGCACTGTCACTCCAGAATTTGTTATCGCCACCGGCGGAAGGAATCAGCACATCGGCAATCGAACGGGCATCCGAAACGGTCGTGATGCCTTCTGCCAGGTTGTAGCGTGGACCGGTGGTTGAGGTCGGATCATGCACGACGACCAGATGCTGAGTGACAGCCGCATATTTCAAGATATGCGCGGTGATTTCACCCTGCGGGTCAGCGACCAGCAGCGAATGCCCGGAGCGCATCCGGTCGGCAATCGCGGGTAAGATAATGCCCTGCGTCTTGCCCGACCCCGGCCCGCCCAGCGTCAGGATACCGCGTGCGATGTCCTCGCCGCCTAAGCAAAACTTGCCTGTCCCAAGATCAAGTCGCTTCTTTTGTCCGTCCCAGAACGCGCCCAGCAGGATCAGCCCTTCGGGGTCTTCACGGCGAAAGCGTTTGTACTCACGCTGCGTGCAGTAATGCGCTGACCCTAACGCGCCGCGTTTGTTCTGTGGATTGCGCAGGCGGTCTACGCGCTCATGGAGCCAGCCGCCGTTCTTCATCCCGCTGCGAAGTCCCATCCCGACGACCACTTGCAGCATCAGCAACCCGAAACTAAAGAGCATCAAGCGGTTTTGATCGACGGTCGCAGGGGCGCCGATCAGGGCATTTAAGAACGTGTTGCCACCGGTGGGACGACGTGCCGCTGTTTGGATCGCGAAATCACCGGCGAAATGCAGAAAGAGCGCGGTCACGCCGATGACGGCGAAAAAGACAGCGACCCAGCCTGCGATTGAGGGTTTATCTGGTTCGTGATCATCGGTGCGCTGGATGCCTGCCCCTAAAATCGCGGTTGCAATGATGGGGGCAAGCAGCGTTAAGCAGCCCAGCGGGATGAGAAACGCACTGAGTAAGGCGCGTCCCTCGGTGAAAAGCCAGTACATCATGAGGGATTCCTCCTCTGGTTAAAGCGGAAATACAGGCTGATCGAGACGGCGGTCAGGATGCCCAGAGCATACAGGACATCCCACGGATTGAAGCCCAGCACCCGCGCAACGGCGAAAACTGCCAAAATGAGCGTGACCAGGGCAAGTAGCCCAAAGTGATAAGGGGTAAACGTCATCGCGGGAACCATTCATCTAACAGGTCACGTTCAGGCGTTGTCGGTTCGGGGGCTTCGCGCTGCTGCCGCCACTCGATGCCGATGGTCTCGTCCAGCAGCTCGGCAAAGTGTCGGCTGGCAACTTCTCGAAACAGTGCGTCGTGTCCGCGTTCTTTGTTGTTGTACATCGGCAGCCGTTCGGCAAGGTCAGGGGCTGTGCCTGGCAGAATCACATGGGTATGGAAGTGATCCAGCTGCTCATGATTGGTTTCGCGTTCATGCAGCACATACGCATATTCTGGGATGCAAAACCCGCGTTCCGCGTAGTAATCTTCGACGACGCGCTCGGTCAGGTCACAGACCAGATCGCGTTGTTTGTCTTCCGGCACAAGTTGCATCAGGTCGGGTGCTGGCGAAACAACCCACGTCCACGCCAGCACATGTTCGCTTTTCAGGTCGTCGCAGTTTTCCAGAATGTCGTGAAAGTGCGTCCCCATCCCGCGATCCTGCCAGCGCTCATAGTCATGATCCTGCGCGAGATGGTTATTACGTTTGTCGCGATATTGAAGATACTTCAGCAGCTCCTTGAGCCCTTTTTTGCCCGTCCCGTATCCGCGGCGATTCGGTCCTTTGTAGGCAAAATCTACGACCACAATCGCGCGACTCATGGCTTCAGCTCCAGCTCGCGGACCGCCTGAATCTGTGCCAGCAGCGTTTCACCGTCGCGTCGCGCGCGGATGATGGCGGCTTGAACTGCTTTTTCGTCCTGTGTGGTGAGGTAAATTAGGGTTGTCAGGTGAAAGGTAAGGGCGGCTTCCAGACGGTCAAGGCGTTCTTGAAACGATTTCTGGAAGTGTCGCCGCGACCCGATCAGATCTTCCTGCTCGTCGAGGTAGCGCCGAATGGCTTCGCGAATCAGGTCAGCGCGGGTGACTTTGTGTTTGGCGTTGGGCTTTTGTAACTGAGTAAGCCGCTGGTCTAGCTCAGCGGTGATGAAAACGGTACAACGGACTTCTTTTTTGGTCATATATCATCCTGTCATCTAAAGCGGTTATGCTCATTATGACAGGATGGCTTGTCGCACTGGCGGTAAAATTACCGTTTCTGGGTGGCAAAATTACCGGTCTTCAACCTTAAAATTTACGCTGTGAACAAGATGCAGATTATCCAAAGACTACATAAGCGATTAGTACAAGATCCTATTTAAAGTTGAAGCAAGCATTAATAAATATATTCTTCGTTTGATTCATTCTCACAATGCATTGAATTCTACAGTACGAGTGGAAGACACATGATTAAAAATCCATTGCTATCTTTAGTCTGTAGATTTCTAGTCTTCATTTATCTATTTTTGTAGCTTATGAAAAATACTGTTCTCGCTCAATTATTTGGTATTGTCGTTCGACGAATGCGTTCAGAGGCGGGTTTGTCTCAAGAGGAGTTCGCAGTTCGTTGCCACTTGCATAGAACCTATATTGGTTCGATTGAGCGCGGTGAAAAAAACGTTACTTTGGAAACTGCAAACAAGATAGCGAATGCCTTAGAGGTAAATTTATCCGTTCTTGTCTTACAGATGGAACAACAGAGCAAGTTTAATGACACTAATGGCAAACTTAGAGACTGAATACCTGGCGGCACGCGAGAGCTTACTAAAACAACCTCGGATATTATTAGAAATTGAAGAGCACTATATGGATTACCTGCAAAGGATAATTGCAGGAGTTGCTATGCGTATTTTCTTGGATTTTGGCCAAGCGGTTGAATTGAGGCCATTCTGGAAAAATTATCCACCAATTCAACGTGGGCGTGCACCAACAGGTACCTCAATCCCTTGGTCAGAAGTTGGGCAAACAGCAATTGGTTATAACATTATCCGAGCGCTATCTCAGGATAATCCAGATATTACATTTCCTGGGTTACCATCAGGTGCAGATCTTAGGTTTTTAACTAAAGACGCTCTTGTACATTTTGATGTTAAGATCACAGGTCCTAATGATAGAGCTGATGAGGTTGTTGCAAGCCCAAATCAATTGTCTGGAGATGGAATTCAGTGGCGTGATGGCGTAATAAATTCGCCGATTACAATAAATGGTAACAGAGCCACTATGATTTTTCAGCCTGAATTACCACCGTTTTATATAATTGAAGGTCGTTTATATCCCTGCCTTACAATTTTTCTTAAAGGCGTCTATACGGTAGAGGAAATAGGCTATCAACCACTGATTAAGTTAGAGCTTGTTTGTGTTCCTAATGGACTAATGTCATTTGCTGGCTCCAATTATGTGACCCAGCCAGGATTGTTCATTCCAGGGAAAGATGAAAAAACACATAAGAAGAAACGTGTACGTGTACGTATGGGGCCATTATCAAGCCTCGCAGCTTGGCGACGAGTAACGGTATGGGAACGTCAACCACCCGAAACAGGGCTGCCTATAATATAAGTCAAGTAATATTTGATTTATGATACTTGGAGGTATATCACTTTCAGTTGCTCATTGATAATCATCAAACGCAAATGATAGTTTGGCTTTCTCCTGTTCGCAAGCTCTTTGTGCAAGCTTTACGTAATCTTCTACTATTTCGATACCTATATAATTACGTTGCTCTTGTATAGCCGCAATAGCGGTTGTCCCACTGCCCATAAAGCAATCTAATACAGTTTCGCCGGGTGCTGTAAGTAGCTTAATTACGCGGCGCGGTAGTTCTATAGGGAATTTCGCTTCATGGTCATTATTGGCCCGCACAGATCGGAACTTCCATACACCTCGTGATCCCCAATCTGCCCATTCTTGTTTAGTCAAGCGTTTTCGTTCAACCTGTGTTGCTCCGGGTTTCCAGAAAAAATATAGGTACTCAAATTCATCAACCGAACGGTATGATGAACTATGCCATTGTGAATTCTCCCACGCAGGGTCTTTGACCCAAACTCGACGATCATAGAGGTATAGTTCTGCGTTGTAACCTGCTTCTTCGACTAATCCTCCTACAAGATGAACTCTCGTTTGTGGAGAATATTTACCTCCACGTATATTGTTACCGTTGAGGCGGCGATCTATGGTTTGTTCACTGCATCCAAGTAATTGTGCAAGTTGATAGCGATTGTAATCTGGATAAGCTTTAATAGCGGCTAACACATTTTCCCTTGTTACTGGGCTACGGTGCTTGTCCACATTAGAGGCTTGAAATCTAGGAATTCTCTCATCACGGAACGAGAGAATATCAGCAATATTTATTACTAAAAACCCACCCGGTTTCAGAATAGGGTAATGGAGCGAGATGACTGTCCTCAATAGTTCAACCCATTCTTCATATGAAACATCTTTCTCGTAGTTTTTGCCTACGTGATAAGGTGGCGACCAAACGCTACATGAAATACTCTCTGGCTCAATTTGTTTAAGAAGTTCACGTGCATCCCCAAAATGAATTTGATTTACATTCAACACTTGTTTTTCCTCACTCAAATAATGCTATCTAAACATAGCACAACAAGCATTTAAGTTCTATGCCAAATAGCCTATCTGAAAAAATCTAACCATCTTATTTCGTGTGTCACTACACGCTTTTTGCTTTTCATGACGGATCACTACATTTGTAGTGCTTTCGTCATGCAGACGTGCGATGCACGGCTGGTCGGCGCGGTGAAACAAGCCGACGTTCCAACAAGACAACGTGTGTCTTGTTGGAGGCACGCCACCACGATGTGGTGTGCCAGCCCCTCCGGCTAGAGGAGCAAGCTAGTTTTAGCTTGCTCCCACCTCTGACGCGCCACTGAACCGGTTTTCAACCGTTCAGATCGACGCTCAATAAGGTGCTGACTGGCTGTGTATACACAGCGTCAGAGAGTGGGAGAGGCACACAAAAGTGTGCCAGCGATGCTCAAGGCATCGCTCAAAATGCGCTGCGTCACTACAGCGTAAAAAGTGTCACTACACGCGCCAAAACCACAGAGCACTACAAAAATCAGTGTCACTACACATCCCCGAATCAGACAGCACTACACGCCGAATAAGCCATACCGCATCCCATTTTTGACACGCCCATTTTGCAGTTATAGGCTGATTAAAAACGAGGATACAGGGATGTTCTTAGATTTCGGAATGAACGCTCAAAATGAACTTGTCTCTATTGACGAGACCCACCGCGGCTTGACCGATCTCACCTGCCCTTACTGTGGCGAACGACTGATTGCCCGCAAAGGTCAGGTGCTGGTTCATCACTTCGCCCATATCGGGAATACCTGCCGCGATGTTTTGGAGCAGCGTCATCACGCTTACATACCGGTGTATGACAAGTTCAATCTGGGCTTGTCTAATAATGAGGTGCTGTATCTGGAAGGGATTTATCGTCAACTTCCCGAAAGCGCAAACTATCTCAACGTTGTTAGCCCACATAATCTCGAACAGTGGGGATTCATTAAGCTCAATGAGTACCGAACCTACTGGAGCCGTTGGGGGGATCAATGGGATATCACAACAAAGGGCAAAATTCCATTTGGGGGCGCGAGTTTACAGCGATTTGCTGAAATCCAACAAGAGGTTCAACTCACGCGGTATAGAAAGCTGGCAGAGGATGTGTTTTCACATGTAAGACTCGCGCTTCCTGTTCAAACAGTGCTGGGCGATTTTCGGATTTATCGTGCGCAACTTCGACGAATTTATGCTGCAAAGCTCTATTTTCTTGAAATCAAACACAGTGACGGGACACTTTACAAAATCGGTATCACGCGACGGGACATTGAGGCACGTATTGAGGAAATTTACCGCGACCTTGCTCCACATCTGAATCAAGTGAAGATTAAACCGCTGCGCCTTTTACAATATCGCGGCAGTATCGAGTTTTACTTCAAGCTACGGTATCAGGCACAACATACCCCCATCGGCAACTACACCGAGTATTTCACGTTCGAGAATCGCCGTACGGTCTTAGCCGACTTAACGAAACTGGCTGATTATGAACCGACGGGTGACATCGCCGCGATACTGGGGCAAACAACCACCCCTTTAGAAGCAGATATTCATCGCATCGCTGAAGAAGCCGCCCGTCAGAATGCCCTCAAACAGGCAGCCCAAACCTAAACACACGCATAAAAAAAGCGGTACAGGTCATCCCCGCACCGCTTTCTGTTGTCCGTCATTCACTTAAAACGGAACATCTTCCATCGGCTGGTCATCCTCTGCCTGCTGACGATCCAGCAATATCAGACGATTTGCGGTGATGTCGACGCTTGCCTGTGGATTGCCATTCTGATCCAGCCATGCAGTCGGACGCATCCATTCAGCCGTCACCTGCACCAGCCCACCCTTGCGCACATATTGCTGCGCGACATCTGCCAGTTTATTCCAGCAGTTGACACGAACCCACAGCGTCTGCTGCTCGCCGTTCACTTTGCGATTGACCGCGACCGAGAATGAAGCAACGCGCTGATCGCCTGCATCCCGAACGGTGATTTCACTGCCGACGAACCCTGTAACAGACAACGTGATGATCGTACCCATGATTGAAGCTCCTTCTATTTTCTAATCGACCCCTTGTCGATTTCTGACCTGCTGAAAACAGGCGCATCAGGAGACAGGTCACCCGCAGGGCGCTAACCCGATTGCATGAGAGTAACGGCGCAAGCCAGAGTCAATCGGGTTTAAGCGAAATTGATCAATCAATTTTGACGTGTCGCCGCGCCTGTTAGCGTGTCAGAGATTAAATCGACGGTTTTGGGGCGATGAATGAAGGTGCGCATGGGACAATCACGATCTGTAAACAGAGGGCTTCGCGGGGTCACTTTCGGCTAAGCAGATCAAGCCGCTTCAAGTCGGGGCAATCCGGCGGCGAAAGGTGCAGCTCGCGTTAGTGTGATGGAATGAGGCAGATGTGGCAATATCGCTATCGGATGATGGTATGACGTGCTGAAGCGTTCCGGCTGGCGAGAACAGAATGCCACAGGGTTAGCGTATCAACGCCGTCTTGCTGGATGTCAGGGATGATGCCATACGCGGGAGATACCGTTTGGTGAGATCGGATCAGTGGTGCAGCAGTTGACTTTACGCTTTTGGCGTGGGGAAGGTGATATCGGGAAAGTCGTCCTGCCCTGCGGTTTCATTCAGCGCGTAACTTAGCTGTGTGATGCTCTTTTTCAACTTCTCATGAGCATAATCCGCGGTTGCACCGGTCAATAGAATCTGGGTTGTTTGCAGCAATTGGCTCGCTGATGCCAGGAGATGATACCCTGTCCGCCCCTGCCAGCTATGGATACCTGTCGCGTGAGCGGTTGCAGTCTGTAGTGCTTCAGTAATGGTTTGCAAATAGTACAGGGTCTTTGCCAGCGCCTCAAAATCATCAGCACGGCGGTCTTTTGCCTGCTGAAATACCAGTAAATAACGATAGATCGCTTCAATCGCCACCGGTGAGACTCCGTTTGCGACACAAAACAACGCTAACCGGTGACAAGCAGTTGCAAAAGTGGCGTGACCACATAACCCCAGCGCGGCATCCGTGATGAGATTGCCCACATCCGCAGCGGCTTCGCTCTCGTGTTTACGTGTCAATTCCTCCGCGACCAATTGGGTCACGGTCTGATACTGATTGTTGTCGTACAGGCTGTGATAACGGGCATAAGCAGATTCATTCGTCATGATGGAATTCCTTAATATTTTTATCTCGGTTGAGAGTTGAGGGGCTTGCCCCGAAATTCGAGAGCGAGAAAGCTGTCATTTATCTTGTTAAAACAGCTAAAACTTCATAGATACACCGCCAGTTCCTCGCAGCAGATTGCTTTACTGGACACAGTGCCGTTTTCGCTATCAATGAAGGTCAAAAAGCTGGTGATCGGCTGGCGGTGGAGCAGTTTATAGACGTATCCCCCGATGACGTTTGCCTGCCAGTCATTCACAAGCAGGGATTGCTCGCCGCTTTCGATCTGTTCCGCACATGAGACCACCGGCTGCGCAGTCATCGGCTCTGGCTGGAGCAGATCAGGAAACAGCAGCCCTTCTTTCGGCAGATGGCGACAGGTCGCCTTACCAAAATCATGTTGCACCAGTTCGGGATCGTTGGTATTGCCGATACAAACCTGACCGGTCGTTTTGTGGTTACCCGACGCGATGAGAACGCCCTTCATCTGGTGGATTTCGCGCCGCGCTTCGTGATTATCTACGCACGAGATCACGACCCTTCCGCCGTAACGGTCATCGTGTCGTCTGGCATCAAGCGGGGCATTGATCCACGCGACATCTAATCCCAGTGCAAAATTGAGCCTTCGAGCGATGGCTTCGGCTTTGTAGCGTCCTGCTTCACTATGGCTAAAGAGCTGTCGTCCGATGTTTTTCGGTTCGACGATGTCGGGATCAACCAGCACCAGATCAGGGGTATGTCGCCGCGACCGTTTCAGGTCATACAGGATGCGGGCAACAATCCGTGCAACGGCTGCACCGGTTCCCCCACAGCCAACAATCATCACGGTTTTGAGGTACATATTGGGGTCAAAAATCGTGGTCATGAGCTTGCTCCTAATATATGCGCGAGGGTGGTTTTTGCGGGCAAAAGGTCAGAGATGGGATAGCGCCGTGATTTCTTGGCTTCCAGCGCGATAAACTGCTTACGAATGTCGTCACGATGCGCTTTCGACTTGCCATTGACGGCATGATTACCAAACGGCGACCCCAGCAGCATCGACCAGTCCGCCGCCAGATTCACATCGTGTAGCGCTTCGTCCGCGACGCGCTCCACTGATCCCCAGCAGATGTTGCCCGAGGTAAAGACGTTCGGCAGCGGCGCATGGAATAAGTCAGCTTTCAGGGTGTCGGGACGCTTTTTCACGGCATAGACCGCATAATCCGGTGATCGGTTATCCTTCGTCGTGCGAATCATGAGCAGTCCAGGCAGCGGCACACGCAGCGGAATGTCCGAGTCATCGAGAAAGACACCCGTCATCTGTGGCGGGCGATACTCGACAATGGTTTTCTTCACGCCCTCTTGATGCACATACAGCGTGTTTTCGCCCAGCAGTCCGGTACTAAAGGTGATTTTTGTAGCAAGTAAGTTCATGACCTGCGCGGGATCGACAGGGTATTCGGTATGCTGATCGCCCTCACATTTACGCAGCGTCACCCCGAATGAGTAGAAATTGAGCGACACGTTAGGCTGCTCGCTCATCGCGCTGTGCAGAGCGGATTGTGACAGTAACATCAGGTTTTCCTTTCGGTTGAAGTTTTGCTTTTAGAAGTTGAATTTGATCGGGGTTGTCGTGCAGATACTGGAGTCCCGCGAGTGCGTCTGACATAATGCCGTCGGCTTCTTCGATGATGTCGCGGGCGAAAGCCAGATCGTCCGGTTCCCACATCAGCGGCTGAAACTCGCTCATCGTCTCGAAGTCGTAATCGACCGAACTGTTTCCCGTACAAGAGAACAACCAGCGGATTGTCCAGGCGACCTGCTGCCAGTGAATATCCTCTTGAGTTATGAGTGTTTCGGCGAGGTTCTGCGCGCGGGTGTGCATCTCATCGGGGATAGTCGTCACATCATCCGGATCATCTGCAAAGCAGGCTAAGACGGGCAGCGCCTGCGGGTACATCTCGGCGAATGTTTCATCCTCCCACACTGCCCCATACGCAGGTAACGGGATGCCATAGCCCAGCCACTCAAGGCTTTCCACTGGAATCCCCGCTGCCTGCACGCCATCACAGATCAGCGTCTCCAGTTCAGCGTAAGTCGCGTTGGCTTGCATCGCCTGAAGCGCATCCAAATACAGCACTGGAAACGCTTTTCGCAGCACATGCAGCGCGGTATGCACGGGATCATCTTCGGCGTAATACTCGTGCAGGTCATCCGCCCACAAGGGATCAAACAAACTGACGGTGTACGCGAGCGCCAGCACGGGATCAGCCAGCAGCGCATCAATGAGGGTGTTTTGATAGTCGATTAACGGGTTCATAAGGCAAACTCTGGAATGTCACCGGTGATAAGTGGGATGGGTGTTAACTGGTTGAGTTGTTGCGCGATTTTCTGGCAGGTGGTGGTGTAGTTGATGATTTCCAGTACGGCGGATTGCAGTTCGGTTCGGGGTATCTGCTGATTGAGGGGCAACTGCCCGACACCTGCCGCTTTGAGCAGCGTCATGCCGAGCAGTTCGAGAGGTTGTAATTGCAGCAGACACGCCCGCAGGGTTTCTTCTGCGGTCGCGGTCATGGCTTAGCCTTTCCGCCCTGCCTGCGCCTGAAAGTGCAAGACAATTGTCCCGTCTTCCAGCGTCGTTTCGCGGATGGTGGCGTGGGCGACTTCGGGATAACTGCGCTTCAGCACCGCACGGATGCCTTCATTGTCCAGATGTGCCATGTTTGCATCTGCCTGAATAGTGGTCGCGCCAATCTTGAAGATACGGTTCGGGGTGGTGTTTTCGGTCATGAGAATATGTCCTTTCTAAAGTGGGTTAATCGACTAAAACGAAATCAGCGAGTGAGAATAGCGAAAACTCATTGTCATTGAGGTGCTTGACCTTCTTTGCCACGGCGTGGACATCTTCAAAACGGATCGGTGATTCCCCGTCCCACAGTCCGCCATCAATGAAACGACCGGCAATCATCACTGCCTGGCGATAGGCTGCCGCATCCGTTTCGCCGCCCACAATCTTGAGATGTCCCATCTTCACCGCTTTGAGCTTGCCTTTCTTCAGCGGAACATCGATGGTTGGTTCTTCATCAGGTGACGATTTTGATGATGTCGTTTTTGATTTCTTCTGTGCTTTCGGCTTTTCTTCCGGTAGCTCAGGAATCACCGGCGGCTGTGCTTCGAGTTCATCTATTCGCTGGCGGGCATCCGTGATGGCAGAGGTGATGTCGGCTGGCGTGACGTAGTGGAACTGGAAAACCTGCGCCAATTCGCCCCGCTGGATGAGCAGTGTTCCCGTATGACTCAGTCCGCTTTCATGCGGCAACGTTAAGGTGATAATGGTTTCAGATGTCATGCGATTTTCCTTTCATAGGATGTGAAAAGCCCGCCATAATCGGCAGGCTGGATGTGTAACTGGTGACAGATGTCTTTGAGCAGAATCGAACCGCAGCGGTGACAGTAGCCGTACCCCGTGCGCGTGTTGAAGCCGAAAGACGGATTTCGGTCTTCGTGCTGGTGATGCTGTGGATAGATGCATGTGCCGTTCAGCCAGTCACCCCGTTTGCGGTAGTTTTCCCGCTGAAAGTGATGCGTCACTACATCAATTACGGCTGTATTGAGTGTGTCGTTGTGCTGCAGTGGCGGGGCGCGTAGCGGATAGACACGGTTCGGTTTGACCGCCTGTAGTGCTTTGAAATCGTCGGGCGTGTACTGACACTCGTTAAACTGGATCACCTGACAGCGTGTGCCACGATGCGGTTTGGTGTTCAGCGTATCCGGCAGCCGTAAGCTCTGGGCAACCGACAGGTGATCGCCGTTCAGGTGTTGGGCTAATGCCCGAAGCAGCTTTCCCGCCAGCATGAGGTCATTTAGAGGCGTTTTGAGCTTCCAGTACAGGTGAAAGCCGCCCCCGCTGTGAACAATGCACGATGGTTTTGGGATGGTCTGTGGCAGTTTGAGGTCAAAGGCAGGGTTATCTATATCGACGTAGAGCGCAGGCAAAGTGAGAACATCGGCGATCCCGCCACGTCGCCACCGTCCCAGACCCGCCTGCCGTAGTCCCACCGCGTAGTACGCGCCCCAGCCCAGAACATTAGCACGTTGAAGCGCATTCAAGGCATCATATCGTGCGATTGAGTTAGTCAGTGCGATATGGCGCGAAGGTGTCGCTTTGTTGCCTGTGGGATGGATCGCAGTCAGCGTCAATCGGGCTTCGTTTGTTCGGGGGACACGCTCAAACAACCACTGGAGGAAGTCGTCAGCGTTCATCGCTTAAAACAGCGCCAGCTGCAACGGCTGCTCATCGGCATTGCTGAGGCGTTTGCGTTTGGATTTCACCGGCGGCGGGAAGTCGATCACCTCCGGCGCTACGGACAGGTCAACCTTGCGGCGTGGTTTGGACTTCGCTTCTTTGCGGAACGACTCAAACGAAATGATTTTGCTGGTTGGTGCGGTGTATCCCGCCAGGCGTATGATCTCGGCGGCGCTTTCGTCCTCACAACCGGCGAACACAAAGCGGTTATCTTTCAACCACGTGCTGATGATGGCGTGTTCTGGCTGTGTTTCGACCCGTTGCAGCAGTTCCGTTTGTAGTGCTATGCGTTTTTCTTCGTCGTAAATCAGGTGGATATCATCCAGATAATCGGTGAGTTTTGTCCAGCGATTGCCCGCGACCGATGACTCTTTTTGTACCTGACTCGCCGCGATTTCCACCGGCGGAATCACCGGCGATTTTTCGGTGACTTCAGCTGCCCAGAATGCCTGATCTTCGGCATCAATCGCGGTGCTGTCAGCTTTGAACATCGCTGACGGATCGAGCAAGCTTTCCTCTTTGCCGATGGCATCCATCAACGCTTCTTCCAGTCCGCCTTCGCCGTCCGTCAACGCCTCTAAGCCGGTCAAACCCAACTCGCCTGTGAGCAATTTTGCCGCGCGTTGTTTCCGTGACATCAACTGCACAGCGGTCTGCTCCATCGTGCCTTCATAGTACAAATAGACCGTTTTGCACTGTTTGTGCGTCTGATTCAGCCGATATGCGCGGGCGGCTGCCTGCATCATCGTCGAGAGATTGAACGTGATTTCGTAAAAGATCAGCGTCGGCGTGAACAGCAAATCAAGTCCGGTTTTGACCAGCTCAGGATTGCAGATGAGGATGTTCATCCCCTTTGCGCGTTCGGCTTCGATGACCTTTTCGCGGCGTTCGGCAGATACGCTATTTCGCAGGATGAACGGCTGTGCCTGCGGGATGTGCTGGCGTAGCAGCTGCTCCAGGCGCGGTTGAATATCGTTGGTCACGGTCTGGCGCACGTACACCACACACGGACGATCCGCTTCGAGTTCCGCCTTCACCAGATCAATCAGCGCGTGTTCTTTGGCGTAGATGCGGTCTTCGCCAAACGACGGAATCTGCGTCACGATGTGCGGGCGTTTCTCGGTGGAAAACGGGTCTTTGAGGTTGTGAATAACCTGTTCCGGCAGATGTGGACGATTGACCCAGCCCATCGACCATTGTAAGTACGCGCCCCTGAACGTCGCATCCCCTTCCCAGCGCCGCTGAATGAGATAATCTTTCAGCAATGCGCGGGTGCGGTCATACTGCTGATAGGTGTCGTCATCCATTTCCACCGGCAGCGCGATTTCTTCGTAGTGCGGCAAGGCTTTACCCAGATCGCCCAGCGAAAAGAAGACGCTGTGATCTAACACCTCCGCGACCAGCAGCGGCGAGATGCCCGGTGCTTCCTGATATGGGCGCTCATAGGTGGTCGTTCCGGTATAGGCTCCGGTCTGGCTATCATAAGTTGGACGTTCCTCGGTGACCTGCTCACGCACGCCCATCACATCTACCCATGCCGACTCCGCGCGTCCGCGTTGATACCCGCTGCTTGAGATAATGGCGGGATACTGACGGCTGCCGCGTTCTTTACCTGCCAACCTGTCAGCACCGCCCCAGTTAAAGCGCTGGCGGATGCGCGGGTTCAGGTGATATTCGAGGTTAAACAGGGAGGATGAACGCCCATTAAACGGGGTTCCGGTCATCGCCAGCACCTTTTGCGCGATGCCCGCCATGCGTCCGAACGACTGCCCGTTACCGGTGTCGCCGTGTTGTGCCTCGTGCGCCTCATCCCAGATCAGCAGAAACACGCGGTCAGGATAGACGCGCTTCAGGTACTCATCCAGCCGATACCGCGGGTTTTTTGTCGGGTATTTCTCGCCTGCTTTCGGACGCGATCCACTGTCGCGCTGCGTCTGCCACAGCGGGGCATGACATATCCGGCACGCCCGTTTGCCTGACTTCAGCCAGCCCACCGTCACCGGCAGAATTTGCCCGTTCTTCTCCTGCGTGACGGTTTCGCCACACGTCGGACATTGCGGGATGCGTTGCTTCACAATGCGCTGATTAGGTTCATACCCTACCGGCGTTTGCTGATGTCTTGACCACAGTGCGACCGGCTGTTGCCGCCATCTCACGGCGGGTTCAAAGCCTGCACCCAGCTTCGTCATATCGCGTTTAATTAGCCCGATTTTGGGGACTTTCCCGCCCAATAATTCGGCTCTGGTCATGAACGCTTTGACATCTTCAGAACGCTACAACTGAACAGAATTCAAAGGCATTTGATTTAGGGGATGTTGCGCGAGCTTTCAACGGCTCGTTTGCATCGCGTTTCGCCCATTTGGAAGCCCGTCCTTCGGCGGATGCTTCCGCTTTTGATTCCACAGAGGAGCAACAAGATGGCTAAAGACACACAGAAAGCGGTCTACGTGCTGGTGTATCGCCCACAGATGGGGGACGACCAGCCTGAAGAAGCATGGGAGGTTATTCAGTGGCTTGAACATCCAGCACTTGCTCCGCACTCAGGCAGTAAACAGAACGTGAGTACGGCAGCCGGTGACGTTGAACTGCGCGTGCCACCACTGGCTGAACGCAATTACAGGGTGCTGGGCCGGGCGCATCAACGCATCGAACAGTTGCACCCGCGACCGGAAACCCTGTCACCAGAAACGCTGAGCAACGAAGCGCTACTCAGTGAAACACTGCACCTGTCACTGGAATACATCGCGCTGGCAGAAGATGGTCGCGGACACAATGCCCGTTCCCGTTATCTGGCAGGGCAACTTCGGCAAATTCAGCAATACCTCGTATGCCTCAATACAAAGGAAGAAAACAATGGCTAAGCAAGCGAAGAAACAGCAGCAACCTCTCAACAACCTGACCGGAGGTGTGATTACCGTCGGTCTCGACATCGGCTATGGCGTGGTGAAGGTTGTCACCAATGATGGCGCGTTCGCCTTCCCTTCCGTCATGGGACATGCCCGTGAAATCAAGTTTCAGCAGGAGACGATCCAGCAGAAATATCCCGGCGATCAGATCAGCGACGATGAAGGCACATGGTTTGTGGGCGATCTGGCACTGGCACAGCTGCCGCCCGGTGAATTACTGCGTTTGCGCGGCAGAACCGCCAACGAAAAGACGATGGGCAATACCTTCCGCCAGCGCCTCGCAAAGGTCGCCATCGGCAAGCTGGTGCAGGGAGTCTGGGGGCGAGATGTCGTCCATCTGAAGATTGCGACCGGATTACCAGTGGATCACATGCGGGATGCTGCCCAGCTGAAGGAAGCGCTGCTGGGTCAACACCTCATCCAGACCGATTCGTGTGAAGTCATCGCCAACGTGACCGAAGTCATCGTCATGCCGCAGCCCTACGGCAGCGCGTATTCGCAGATGATCACACCGGCTGGCGAGGTCAACGTCTATCACACCTACATGCGCACCGGCATCGTCGATGTCGGGACGTATACGGTCGATATTGCCCTCGATGATGATGGTGAGTTTGTCGATGCCGAAAGCGGCAGCGTTGAGGGTGGCGTGTACACAGCGCAGGAACGCATCAGCGCCATGCTGGAACGGGATTACCGCGAGAAGATGCCCTACAAAATTATTGAACAGGTGCTGCGAACCGGGATTTTCACCGCCAGCGGCAAGCCCATCAATTACAGTGAGGCGGTCGAAGAAGCGTTATCGCCGTTACGCAGCGCGACGCTCAACCTCATGAGTGAGAAATGGCAGCGCGGGACAACTGTTGACGTGATTTATCTCTCAGGTGGTGGCGCGGAGCTGGTCTATGAGCAGGTCATCGAAGCCTATCCGCAAACGAAGCTCGTGCCGCAGGCACAGATGGCGAATGCACGCGGCTATCTGTACTACGCCAATTTCATCAGCCGTGAAGGGTAGTTCAGCGGGGTTTTACAGGGTATGCCCGATGGGTATGCCGCGTAAAACCCGCTCAAAGGAGAGTGCTATGCCAAAGCCGAAGAAAAGCAAACGGGCGTTCAAGCTGATTGCCTTCAAAGCCTACTACGACACCGATCAGGACATTCTGGATTGGTGGGAGGGTATCGAAGAAGGCGAACGCAGCGATGCCCTGCGCGACGTAATCCGCGAACAACTTGGCATCCGGCGGAAGCCCAGAACGCCGATCATCGACCTGTCGGAACTGCTGGAAGTGCGCCGGGATACGCTGTGGATCAAAGACGCATTGAATGACATGCCCGCCTATCTGGAACGGGTCATTCAGCATGTGGCAAACAACGTTCAGCCGCTGGCTGTCGGGCAGCATCCACCGAGAGCATCGCCGCCCGTACAGACCAGCGATCCAGCCCTGACGCATACCGATACCGAACGTCGGACACAGCGCATGAAGCGTGCCACATGGTAGCGCGTTCAATGCGTCCGACGCTATGGACTGCTGGCGCAGCCCATCCCTGTTGGGCATGTCCCAACAGGGCACGATTTGAGGGGCGAACCGTGAGGTTCTATGGGAAGTATTCCCCCCTCAAATCTGAGCCAGCTAAATCGCTGGCTGCTCAACGCCGCAGGGCTTCGGTGCAGCGCAGGTTTGCGCTGGCATCCGTGCGGCGGTGTTGGTGTTCCGCCGCACCGCTCATCTCGATCTATCGAGACGAGCGACCACACCCGCGATCCTTTTCGCGGTGTGGAGTGGTGTTGCTCTGGCGAGCAACGTCAGACGACATTGCACCGTCTGACCAACGCACAAAATACGAACAGGAGAACGACATGATTCACCGTGAAATAGTTGCCGAAGTTGCCCGGCGGCTGCCGCACCGCACGCAGCGCGACGTGATGGAAGTCATCGAAGTGCTGACCGAAGTCTGGTCAGCCGAGTTAGCCAGTGGGCAAAACATCATCGTGCCGGATATCGGACGGCTGAGCATCGAAGTACAGGATATGAAAGCCGGAGGTGCACTCCACCAGCATGGGCGACTGCGCCGGGTATATGGGCGTTTCCGTCCTATCGAGACATTGAAGGAAAAACTTCAGGAGGTTGACCTTGAACAAGCGTAAGAACCGCGACGGCTACACCGAGCGCCTCAGTGTGGGCTTTACGCCGGAACAGATGCGCCGATTAGAGGAAATTCTGCGCGTCCGCGCCCGACAGGGGCAGATGCAGAACAAAACCGACCTGATCCGCGATGCGCTGAATTTGTATCTCAGCCATCAGGATGACATTCCTGGCACACGGGCAGCCATTACCCGCAAACTCGAAGGGCGGCTGGATGCGGTTGAGGAGCAGCTTCAGCGGCAAAGTGATCTGCTGGAAAAGATGGTCGCCTTCTTCCGCAAGCGACGGGAGGAGGCGTAGATGGATCGCAAGCAGATGTGTGTCTCGAACGTGAAATACAAAAAGCCCACCGCCAGCGAGAGTAAGCGCATGGGAAATCTGCTCAAGTACCTGACGTACCGGGAATCACGCACCGAAAAAGCGCGTCATGCCGGAGGTCAGGAGCGCTGGTTGGATCGGGGGATGGGCAATACGGTCACGGCAATCGCGGAGCGTTGCGATGCCTATCAAAGTGAGCATGTGCTGATGTTTTCACTGGTGATGAACCCGAATGTCGATCTGATTCGCATGGTTCCGTCTGATGAACGCGAAGCCTTTGTGAAGCAACTCACCGAACGCACGATGAACGATTTCTTCGACGCGCGTGGCATTGATACGGGTGTTGAGTGGAGCGCCGTCTTGCATCACCGCCAGACCGACGGCGACGAAGCACCGGGTCAGCATAACCCGCATACCCATATCGTGCTGCCCGGCACGTATTACGACGCCGACGAAGGACGACGCAAGCCGCTGTACTTCTCAAGGAATAAAAGTGTCGATCATATCGAACTGCTGCACGAGGTTACGCAGGAGAACATGGTCGCGCTGATGGATCGCTACGCCGGGCGCGACTGGGAACAGCGCTATGACGAACTGGCTGCCATCCGTGAGCAGCAGGAACAAGTCGCCTTTATAGAGGAAGCACACGGCTACGAACCAGAAATCGGCGCAGTGTGGGCAGGTGTTCGCCGTACCGATGAGGCGACCAGCGCAGTCGGTATCTATGGCTTTTTCAAGAACCGCGAAGGGGAGACGACTTTGCAATTTCGCCCGATGATGCCCAATCTCGATCATGAGAAAGCCAAATTACGCGCTATACAACTCAAGGAACAGTTACGTGAACGGCGCGACGAGCGCGAAATGGATACCGATGACCGTGTATATCCAACCCTTGACCGATAACGCACACAGGAGCCGGAAGCACACCACGTCGCCAAACGGAAAGTGCTTCAAGCCCCTGTGTACATCTAAAGGAATAAACACAGTATGACACAGAAAACGATAGCGAACAACGAACGAATCGCGGCGCGGCATGACTTTCTGGTCGCGCTCTACGCCGCTTCACCGGATACGCTCTGGCTGGAACTGCGCTGTATTCACCCTGAAACAGGCGAAGTCCGATCATTCTGGGCGCAGCCGAACAATCCCAAACAATGTGAAGCCATCTTCAAGCAGGCGGACACACTTAATGCCGAGGGGTATGGCGTGTACTTCGCGCCCTGCCTGCGCCGAGAAAAGAAAGGCAGCGCGGCATCGGCGGCGCTTGTGCCTGTGCTGTGGGTGGACGTTGATTGCGATGGCGACCTGATCCAGCGGGATAAGGCGCTGGCAAAACTCCATGCGTTCGAGCCTGCGCCGTCGGTGATCGTCGATAGCGGCGGTGGCTGGCATGGCTACTGGTTGATGGATACGCCGTTTCTGCTGGAAAACGATGAGGATAAACAGCGCGTCGCCCACATCCTGCATGGGTTATTTCGCGTGCTGGATGGCGATGAAGCTTATGTCAAATCGGTGGCATCCGTGATGCGCTTGCCAGATAGCATCAACACCAAACCTGAGCGTGGCGGTATGGTGCAGGTGGTGGACTGGCATCCAGATCGACGTTATGCGTTGAGCAGTTTTGATTGGCTGGTGGTCAAGCCGCAGTCGAACGGTCACACAGCCATGTTTTCAACCAGCAGTAACGGTCAGTTGCCACCGCGCACCGGGCAGTATCTCGCCAGTGGTGCAGCCAACGGCAACCGCAATAACGAACTGTTCGCGGCAGCCTGCCAGCTGCGAGATGCAGGGTATAGCCAGAGCGATGCCGAACGCGAACTTATTGGGCGACACGTTGCCAATGGCAGCAGCGAGCGTGAGGCACTGGCAACGATCAAGAGCGTTTACAGCCGTCCGCCGCGTGAATCCATCACTGCACCGAAAGACCATGCGCGGCAGATGGTCGGGCAGCTTGTGGGGCAATATCAGCCTGACCAGAAAGAACGTCCCACCACCGCGCAGATTGTGGAAGCAGTCGAAGCCTGTATTCACCTGAATTCAGTCGAGTGGGCGGAGGAACGCCAGCGCCTCAAGGGGTTGTGCGGCGACGGGTTGAAAATCAACGATATTGACCGCCTGTATAAGGAAAAGAAGCGCGAACTTGACCGCCAGCGCCAGCACGACTACATCGATACCGAGAGTTATGTCCTGCTCGATGGCAAAATGATTTACAGGAAAGAGAGTTATCGCGGCACGCTGGAAAAGACCGTCACCGACTGGTCAGCGGTCGCGCTGCACCAGACCTGTCAGGTCGATGATGATGGCAAAGAAGTGCATCACACGGCGCTGGAACTGCGGCGTGGTGAATCCCTCAAGAAGCTCGATATTCCGGGGGATGTCTTTGTCGATGATGTGGCGCTGCGGCGGTTCATTGGCGCAAATGCAGGTTCGCAGTACGTGGTGCGGGCAGGCATGTCGAAGCACCTGGTTCCAGCGATTGTGCAGTTATCCGGTGAGTTTCCAACCCATCGCCACTACAACTTCATGGGCTGGATGCAGCTTGATAATCGGTGGGTGTATGTGTCGCCAGGGGATTGCATCACGGCGAAGGGCAAACTGGCTGAACCGCCATCCGTTGAACTGGATCACCGTCTGCGTGATTATGGCTTACAGGCGGCGAGTTGGAACGACAGCCTCGCGGCGTTCGATGCCGTGACGAAGGTGCTACCGCCGCAACTGGCATCCTGCCTGATTGCCTTTGCGCTGCTGCCTATGATTCAGCGCTTTTTTCCGACGACGGCGACCCGACCCGCTGTGCATCTGGTCGGCACATCAGGCAGCGGAAAATCAGAGATTGCATCGCTGCTGAGCTGCTTCTACGGGCAGTTCAGCCGCGACACACCGCCTGCTCAGTGGGGTGACACCATCAACACGGTGGAGACGCTGGGCTATCCACTGGCAGACACGATCTTCTGGGTGGATGACTACAAAAGCATCTATGCCGATGAAAAGACCTTCACCCGTTTTCTGCAAAGCTACTCGCGGGGCATGGGGCGCGGACGTTTGACCCGTGAGGCAAAAGTCAGACAGGAGAAACCCTGTCGTGGGCTGATTCTCTCGACTGGTGAAACGACGATTGAGGGCGAGATGTCGGTGATTGCCCGGATGCTGGTGCTGGAAGTACCACCCTGGGAAAAACGCGACCCGGATGGGCAGGCGCTGGTTCACGCCGAATCGCTGCGCGACCATCTGCCCGGATTTACCGCCCATTTTGCCTCGTGGGTCGCTAAACAGCTTGAAAACGGCGATCTGAAAGACGACATCGCCAGCCGTTTCAGCCAGAATGTGAAAGGCTATAAGGCGAGACTCGCCGCCGAAATTGGCAGGCAGTCCAACCATGATCGCGTGGTCAAGAACTGGGCGGTGCTGGTGACGGTGTATCAACTGCTATCCAATTTCCTGAGCGAGATGGATGCGGAGTATCTGCTGCCTGCATGGCAGGATGTGATTGTCGAGAGCGTCCGCACCCTGCGACAGGAACGCGCCAGTGAGGTGTTCCTCGATATTCTGGGGCAGTTGATCGCCGGTGGGCAGGCGGTGATTGACGACGACATGAAGAATCCGCGTGAGTATCCGCCCGGCGTGACGGTAGTCGGCTACAGGGATGAAGGCTTTGTCTATCTGCTGCCGGAGATTGCCCATCGTGAGGTTAATCGCGTGCAGCCCTTACGCTTCACCGTGACCGCTATTGGAATGCAGTTGAAAGAAGATGGGCTGCTCATCCCCGGACAGAACAATCTCAGTACGCAAAAACGAGTACGCGGCGGCAGGGTGCGATTCTGGCAGCTCACCTGCGATGCTTTGGGTTGTGACAGTTGAGCCACCTGAGACGGGCATCCGACAAACGCAAAGGGGCGATACAAACGCCTGAATCCAGGTTGAGTTAGTTGAGACACTTGAGACTCTCTACGTCTGTAGGGGGTCTTTTGTCTGTATCTGGCTCAACTGGCTCAGGTGGCACAGGTTGAGACAACCATTTCTACTGAATTTCAAAAAATTCACACCCCTATTCAGAGGGCTGTTTCACTTCACAATTTACGGTTGTGACAGTTGAGACAAAACCATCTATCTTTATATAGCAATAGGCAAACTAATATATCTTAAGCATCCATTCAATTTGGGTAAGTTAGTGGGACTATTTTTAATAGTCGAACGCTGTTTTTATCTGACACAGTCAATTACAGGTAGATACTAACCGTCGTGCGCTATAATCGTGCAATCAGAGAAGCTAATCAATAAAACATTTCATTTATGCTTACACATCAACATATGTATGCTGCACAAAAGCGCCATGCTGCATATTATCTAGCACGGTTACAAGAGATTCGCGCTCATTATCGCCGGGGCGGCGATAACATGCCCATTGCATTGCAAAAAGCAAAACACCTGTGGGGACAAATCCAGATAGGGCAGGCATGGTCAGCGCGAAACCCGAATTTCCACGACTCTGCTGCTATATGCCTTGCTTATACAGAGGAATCAATAACCAGATTCATTGCCGTTTTTCAGCCGCTTTCAGAGCGTGTTCGCTGGTTAAGCGACGGACTGGCTGCCGCACGCGAGATAGGGAATCATGCCGAAATCATAAGACTCTTGATTGAATTGGTCGAAGTACGGATATTTCATGGCGAGATGATGCTTGACACGAACAAGGCGCTGCTTGATGAGGCATTGGCATTAGCGCGAAAGCACTGCCTGTATGCGGGTGAAGCGCACGCACTACTCACTTTAGGGCGATTGCAAATTCTATTCCCGCCAGATGATGGTAAGGCGCGGCAATATATGGAGACCGCGTTGGAGATTTTTCGGCGAATTGATGATTTGCCACGAGTTGCGGAGAGCTTACGAAATTTAGGCGTACTTGAGGAAAACTTGCAAAATCTTGAAGAGGCAAAGGCATATCAACAGGAAGCGTTGAAGATTTATACCGTATTAGGGGATGAGCCTTCACTGGTGATTGTACTAGCACGGCTGGCATCGATTGCTGAACGTGAAGGCGATTATGCCACAGGCTATATGTTCGCTAAACGTGCGTTGACAATAGCACGACGGACGGAGGATAGTCGCGCAATTGCGAATGCGCTCCATGTTATTGGCCTACTCACCGATCTTCTCGGTGATCGTGCTGCATCTTGGGTATACTTTGAGGAAATGCTGAACCTTAGCCGCACGATTGATAACCGTCGCTATACCATGTATGCACTCGTCAATCTTGGCTATATGGCATCTATGAAGGGCGAATATCATAAAGCACTCTCATATTATAGGGAAATACGCGCAATATCTGCTCAGATGAATGACCCCTCCAGGCAAGCCGATGCGTTGGATAATATAGGTTTTCTTTACATCGAGCTAGGTGAACTAGACAAAGCACGCCAGCATTTACACGATGCGCTTGCTATATGCATGGAAATTGACGCGAAGGATCTACTCTACACAATTTTACTGCACTTTGCCTACTGGCTGGCACATGTAAGACACCTTGAAATAAGCAGGCAGGTATTCCATTTAGCCGTGTCGATGCCCGCCCACAATGATCCTTTATTTGCTGAGCCAAGCACATATATTATCAATAAACTGCGAATACTGATGCCAGAGACGGTGCTTGAGCGCAGTCGTGCCGCGCACAGCACCGCCTATTTTCAGCAGGTTATCCAGCAGTTACTTGATCTATCCGCACCGGATGCGGATTGACGACTACTCAAGCCCATAAACACGTACTGTACGGTCACGAGCAGACGTTGCAATGAGCGTTTGATTGGGGCTGAATGCAACGCTCGTCAGCCAGTCGTTATGATCAGTGAATTCCGCAAGTTGTTCGCCACTGCTTACGTCGAAGATGTGTAAACCGGCGCTCGTGATTACTCCCAGCAGTGAATTATCAGGGCTAAAAGTAAGCCCTTCAGCAATTCCTTCTATATCTAATTCATGGAGACTTGCATTCGTGGTGGTATCAATCAAATGGACGCTAAAGGAGTCCAGTATCGCGCGGTATGCGCCATCGGATGTATAGGCAATGCCGGTAATGTTACTGCTGCTGCTGGTGGCTAGATCGTTCAGGCGAATACCGAAATTGATTTCCTGCATACTCGTCGTATCCCACAGCCATAAATCACCGGCAGATACGTCTGTAAACGCAAGTTCATCGCTATCTGGGCTAAACGCAAGTGCTGTGATACTGGGCGTATGTCCAATAGATGTAGCGGTAAGTTCTCCAGTGCTTGTATCCCAGGCTTGTATAATTTGATAACTGGCATCAATAGTAATAATCTGTGTTCCATCAGGGCTATAAAGCAGCTCTGCCACGCTGCCAGTACCAGCAATGCTGATTTGAATCTGCGCTCCGCCTGTAAGGGCATCCCAAATGACCACACTATTATTATGCCCACTGACGAAAGTTGTCCCATCAGGGCTAAAGCGCACACGGCTCACAGAAGATAGATTAGTGCCATCTAATGAGTCGATTATGGATGCCTGTGTCCAGTCCCCCACATTCCACAATCGAATTGTCCTGTCAGCAGAGCCAGTTACCAGCATGGTTGAATCAGGGTTAAAGCTTAAACTAATCGGTGTGCTGGTATGGCCTTCCAGTTTTGCCGCTTGCTGGCTATTGGCAACGTCCCACACGTATATAGCGTTGTCTGAGCCAACAGCCGCAAGCCATCGTCCATCCGTGCTAAAAACAACTTCCGAATCGCTGCGGAAACTGCCTTCCAGCAAAGTCTCCGCCCATGTTACAGTATCTAATAAATTAATTCCGCTGCTGCCGGCGTTAATGGCAATCAGATTGCCATCGGGGCTGATTGCCATCTCACTCCCTCCATAGCTAACATCACCGGTCTGAATACGTTCGTGTGTCGTAAGATTCCAGATAACCCTGCTGCGGTCGGAAAGCAATGCCACCAGGGACATACCATCCGGTGTAATGACAATATCATTCACTTTTTCTTCAGTCAGAAGCAGTGTGGGTTCGGTTTCTGTTGTAATGTTCGCCGGATCGTAAAGCCAGACACCGACTGTCCCACTAACTGCCAGTACGCTGCCATCTGGTGCAAACACAGCATCTTCAGCAGAACCACGCCCCAACCGTATTAACTCTGTGACCATACCTGCATTATCCGGGGTGATGGGTGTTCTGCCATCCTGAGCTGATGCAATTGCACCAGTAATCACCAGCAGCGCCATAATTACGAAGGTGAGAATATGTTTTCTTGCCATGTTATGTGTGTTCTCCTGATACGTTTTCAGATGAGCATACTGGATGGTCGTTGCAATATGGTTGCAGTGCTGCCATTTTCTTTGCAACGGCACTGGATTGTTGCTCCTTTATGATGAAAGCAGATAAGCAATGTAAACATCAGGAGTGCTATATGGTTATCAAATGGAATCTGTTTTGGCTGGTTGTGTTATTCCCTGTGGTCTTGACAGCCTGTAACTCATCTGAAGAGGCATCACCGACCGCTGAAGCCGCGACGCAGAGTATCGCATTATCCAAAAGTTTTTCGAGAGAAGAAAACGGGCAAACATTTCAGTTCAATTACCCGTCTGGTTGGGTCGTTGCAGATGCTTTTGGCATGATTTCGCTTGCGAATTCGCAAGCGGTGTTGGATTTGATCAGCAGCGCGAATATCGAAGAAGTGTCTCTGCCTGCCAACAGTTTCGGTTTACAAATTACGCAATTGCCAGCGGATCAACTTCCGGCTGAAATTGATTCACCGCTGAGTTTACTCTCAATGATGATGCAAAGTGCTGCTGGTGATGCAGCTCCAACCTTTGGCTCACCTGAGGAGTTAACCATCAATGGGAATCCGGCGGCTCATGTCGCGATGACGCTGCCAGAAGGTGGAAGTGGCGCGATTTACAGTCTGAAAGCCGGGGATAACTATCTGTTCGTCGTTGCGATGTCGCCCGCTTATACGGATTACGCGAATACAACCACAGCGATCCTTCAGACAATAACGGTACAATAACAATCAGTGTGCATCGGTAAGGGCGAGGACAACCTCGCCCTTACCGATCACAAGTCATGTGTAAACAGGCTTTTTGCATGGGCGACCAACAGCGCATGAATTTGAAACGCTTCGCCACCGCAGGGTTCCAGCAATCCCCGATTAACGAGGTTGCGAACTGTGGGCTTGGGATCGGTTGCTTTCCATACGATACGCAGCGCTTCAAGGTCGAATGTGGCAGGTTTCGGGGCAAATACGCCAAGTAAGGCAAAGCGCTCCCGTGTCTGTGGATCGAGCCAGTCAGTACTGCGGTGTAGAAGTGCCGCAACCGTTGGCGTGGTTTCATGTAAAATATCCATTCGATCAGGTGGAACCCGTTCAGAAAGGATGCGCGTTCCTTCAAGCAGTTCCTCTAGTAGATTATTAACGCTCCAGCCCATATTCGATTCAGCACGCAGTAAACGCCCGGCGATTTGTAAGGCAAGTGGCAGTCCTTCAAGTGTATTGATCAATAGTTCGATGGTTTTGCGGTTTTGCGCCACAACGTCAGGAGCCAGCATTTGGAGTAATTCCAATGAATACGCATTGCTCAGCAGCGGTAATTTGTAAATGTCATCGGGACGCAGTGCAATATCCTGTGCAATGTCATTCGCGCGCGTCGTAACCAATGTAGCCGATTTTGCTCCCATAAAATTAAACGGGACAAAATCTTGCACCTTCCATACATCATCGATAATTAACAACATCTGTTTATTCTGGCAAGCGCTTGCCAGCCGCATCGAAAGTGCTTCTGGCGTTTCATAATCAAAACCGACGGGCATGCCTATTGTTGCCGCGCAAGATTGCAGTTTGCCGATTACATCGGGTGCTTGTCCGAGAGAAACCCAGAGGATTCCGTCTGGGAATATGGCTGCAATAGCCTCATGACGCGCAAGTGTTGACGCGAAGGTTGTTTTACCAATGCCGGGCCAGCCTTGAATAACAATGGTCTTTGCTGATGTACTGCTATTAGCCTGTAACCGTTGTTCCATATTCGCGAGTGCTTGCTCACGTCCTAAGATTAATGCAGGTGCTGATGGAATCTTTCCTGTAAAAGCATGGGCAAACTTCAATGCCTCAGGTGACTGTGACGAGTGTAGACCTTCATATAGGCGCACCGTTTCCTCTAGAGGGTTTGCCCCAATTTCGGCTTCTAACCGTGTTTTGTAGTCTTCAAAGACACGGATTGCTGTAAGCGGTTGTCCGATTTTTGCATATAGCTGTATTGCCTGCTGTTGAATGCTTTCGTTAAAATATTCGTAGGCTATGAACTGTTCAATTGTAGCTAACGCCTTGCTATAAGCTTGCTGCGTGATAAAAAGCTGGATAAGCTTTTCCAGGGTCGCCAAAAACTGGCGCTGATACGTTTGTGTTTGGATAAAGTGCCATTCATTGAATATCTCGTTATTGCGTAACGAAAATCCTGCCAGAAATTCGCCCTTATAAAGAGCGGCAGCTTTCTGAAGCGATGCTGTATCGTTCAACTGGGTGGATAACTGGTGCTGGAATTCCTGTACGTCGATCCAGAGTTGCGGATGCGGTTTTAAGTAAAGGTATTGGCGATCAGCAATGAGCGCATCTCCCAGTCCCAATTCTTTGAGTGCAGCCCACGTACGCCTAAGTTCAGCGTAAGCTCGTGTATTATCATGATCTGGGGAGAGCAGAATGGCGAGTTCGCTTCGGCTAAAGCGCCTCTCGCCAACTGCCAGATATGCGAGAAGCGCCAGCGCTTTACGCCGCGTGATACGTATGGGGACGTCATCATAGTAGATTCCCGGAATGCCAAATAGTGTTATCTGGAAAAGTTTCAATTTCTATGCTTCCAACAATATCTCCATACTGGTAAGGTATGGGCTTTTTGCGTTGAATGATCAAGGCATTTTCATTATAACAATAACCATTTATGGTTTCACCGATAGCTATCGAGTACCACGAGGTTCTTAAGCGGCATATTTCTCCGTGCGCTTGTACATGATAAGCTCTCTGTAGATGAAAGCAACATCAGGCTAGCCGAACCAAGAAATCTAATAACTCAGAAATGGAACCCCTCCTTATCCAGATAACTGGCGAGGAAGTGATGAAGTATAAAGTTGAGAAGACTACTATAACCACCACCTAAGCCAGTAGTCGAAAGAAATCCACGAATGAGGTAGACTCGTTGAGCATCAGCCGACGAGTCGATTTCACCTTAAATAGTAATCAGATTGCCGAAATTGAGCAAGCCATTAATACGTCGTCCCAGTCTGAAGTGCGCCAGCGAGCGATTGCTATCCGGTTGCTGCACCTGGGACACAAACCGGAAGCGGTTGGGGAGATGGTTGCCATCACCGCCAACACCGTTTGGACATGGCACCGACGCTGGCGCAAAGACGGGATTGCCGGGCTGGCAGACCGTCCCAAATCGGGACGCAAGACCAAATCTAATGATGAGTACGTGCGCCAGTTAGAAACTGCTCTGGCAAGCGACCCGCAGCAGCTCGGACTGGCGTACCACATCTGGACGCTGAACAAACTACGCCTGTATCTGCATCAGCAAACGGGCATTCTTCTGAGCTATACCCGCTTCCGGGCGCTGATGAGCAAACTGGATTATGTGTGGCGACAACCCAAACACGATTTAAGCGCCCTGCAAGACCCCGCCGCCCAACAGGTCGCACAGCAGGTGTTGGACTGGTTAAAAAAAATGCCGTCCTCACCCGCATCGTCACCTTCCAACTTCTCTTTCTGGACGAAACGACCCTGAGTTTGCATCCGCCCTTACGCCGCTGCTGGATGAAACGCGGGCAACGGAAGCTCGTTCCGGCTCCCGGCACGCCGCTGCATCGTCATGTCTTCGGCGCTTACCACTGGCAGACCGGTCAGGTGGCCTGGCAGCAAGGGGAGAAGAAAAACAGTGAAGCCTTCATTGCCTTTCTGGAGCATCTGGCGTTCACGGTCTATCCGAATCAGCGCCTCATCCTGGTCATGGACAATGCTTCTTACCACAAAAGTCGGGCGACCTTAGCGGCGCTGGCCGCTCTTGAAGACCGCATCCTGGTCCTCTGGTTGCCCAAATACAGCCCATTTCTCAATCCAATTGAGCGCTTTTGGCTGCACCTGAAAAACCTGGCGAATGCCAATTGCCTCCATCCTGACCGGCTCTTGTTCGTTGATAACCTTCGGTCAGTGGCTTAGCTTGGAACCATAATCTAGCTTCAACATTCGCTGGAAACTGCGTGTTGTCATCTATTTGTCCATCGTCTACTTCATATTCTCTCGCACACCGCCGCGCGGCGAGTGTACAGCGCAAGGGTCACCCACCATCAAGCACCGCTCCGAATTTGCAGGCAAATTCTCCGCATACGGCTGCGCCGTTGCTTGACAGTTCCCCCTTTGCGCTGTTCCACGTGGGTGAGCGTTGTGCTCGCCCGTGCTGGACGGTTTCCAGTGTGATGAGGAGTTGTCATCATGACCCAATCACGTTTCGATATTCGCCCGTTTCCCCGTGTTGCCACCTATCCCACTGGCTGGGCGGGGCAGCGTACTTTTCAGCAGATTATGGATGACTGCACACCATTAGCTGCGAAGTTAATCCGCAAACATGGCGTCGCGTTTCAGGATTTCCCGGATGCGCTTCAACGCGGGTTTATGGTCGTGTGGGAGCGACTGGCAAACGATACGCAGATGTTTGCTGATGCTGATAAGTTCGTCGTTGCGCGGATTGTTGATGCGAACTGTGGATTGAATTACATGCGGCGGCATGAACGCCATCTCAGTCTGGATGCGCTGGAAGGAGTCATCACCGAAGACCATCCCGACGAGTGGATGATTACCGGGCTGGAAGCCAATCGCAGCGAGCGTTGGGCAGCCTGGGCAACCGCAGCCGATATGCGGATTGACATCGAACGCATCTTTGCCCGACTGGTCGCCAAATACGAAGCGCATCCAGAACCGCACCGTTTCCGCTATCTGGTCGCGCTGTACTACGTAACGACCCAGGTCAATCTGGAAGATGCGGCACTCATCGCCGGAATCAACCATCACTACCTGCTGGATGATTACGCCAGCACTGTTCGCAAAGATGTGCAGCAGGCATTCGGTGAGATGTACCGTCCGGGATTGCGCTGGATTGACAAGTTCAAGCGTGGACACCAAACCCCGGCAATGCTGGTGCTGGAGAAGTATCAGGCAAATCCACGTATGATTTACGCTATTCGTTCGCTTCTGGAGGAACAGCACCCAACCGAAGCGCGGCTCCAATGCCCGTGGGCGAATAACAATCAGTATCGGGCGCGAGCGAAGAAGTCGCTGATGAAAGCTTACGGCTGCACCGCATGAGGTTAGCCGTTTTTGTTTCTATGGCTGGTGGATGTTTCATCAGCCATATATTTTTTGCGATTACAAGGGTTTTATGGCAGAAACTAGAAATTCAAACAATTCCTTTTTGGAATTACGCTTTCTAATGATTTTTATGTGCGTATTTTCAAAACCATGACTTTTCATCAAATTAGCATATAACTCTTCAGTTGGAACCAGTGTATTGTAAAACTTTGAATTTCCGACAATGTAATATAACTGTCCACCTGGTGCAACGACATCATATAAATTAGAGAAGTGACTGGACATATCTGCAAAATATTTGTGAACGTACCTGCTCAAAACTTCACTAGATTGAGCGATCTCTTCAATTAGAGGTTTTAAGCGAGAAGGTGTTTTTAATTCATTAGTAGGTTCCCAGTCATTTAACCTACTGGTAGCAATACCCCATGTTCCGCCGATTGCTTCCCAATCAAGTTCACCCGCTTCCCTAGCTTCTTTTAAATATCCCAACCAATACATATAAGGACGAAGTTCTCTTATATAACTCATTCGATTAACGTATGGTGGTGAGGTGATAACAGCATCATATCCCCGATATGGATCTTTGGCGGTAATATTTCGGGAATCCAGCAGATGTGTACGAACTTCACCTATAATGTCATAGCTGGCTTCTAAAAATATCTCCTCTAGGTCATGTAGAAAGACATGATAAATTTCTTCGTCTTCATCAACTAACTGTTGATCATCATTTTCTTTGAATGACATTGACTGATGATTGAAGGCAGCATTTGACCATTGAATAATGAGCCGACAAAATCCTATAAGAAGTAAGTCTTTCTCTTTACATGATTCTGATAGCAAATTATTGATCGACTGGAAAATTTTAGCCAGTACAGTTAACCGTCGAGGATGCCACCAGCGTTCAATATTGCTAATAGGCGGAACCCATAAATTATCACTATCTATGTTTCTGCGAGCGGAATTGACTACTTCGTGAGCTATTCGCCTTGCATACTTGATCTGATCCGAACTATAGTTCGCGCATTTTACCTTCGCAAGCCATAAAAGAAATGGATTGATGTCATACAAGTCACATTGAAGCCTATACTGTGCGGCAACTAATCCTGTAGTACCAGTTCCAGAAAAAGGTTCTAAGATATACTCAATATCAGGATGTTTGTTAATGACATCCTCTACAATTTTTACAGAATAGGCTGGAGTTAGTCGAACCCATCCATGCCTAGCCCTATTGAGATTGTCTTTGAACGTCAAATCAGCACGTTGTTTAGCCGTCATCATTTGCTCTCAGCAAACTTTCCAAGACATCCTCAGTAAAGCTTTTCAACTGTTTACTGTTTCTCTGAAAAAAGGCTGCAAGATCATAACCGACAATATCACGAGTGAAGGTATAGATTGAAAATGTATCTTCACCAGCAACCGTCCCTCGCAATACAAGCCATTTGCCGCGTTCATATCGCTCTACAATATCACCGTCAATTTGAGTGGATAGTACGGCTAAAACGGGTAAATAGCCTTTGGTGTATGCTTCTGCTGCGTTCGCCATGTCCGCGTTCTGGCGTTTAGAGTCTTTACTTTTATAACCTTGTCGAACTTCTAAGACTATACCTCGCATTGCTTGGGCAACATGTTTGTCTATCATGAGTTTTTGATTTGCTTTTTCCATCCAGCGATTAATAATTTGCCGGCGTTCTAGATCGCTCACATTTTCAGGTTCGATGCGACCATCAAGTTTGAGGGTTCGTGTTTGACCTGAAGTTGTTGTTAATTCATATGACCAATTTGACTGCTCAGCAGTTAATCCTAAATGATCTTGAAGTAGTTGCCGAAATAATGCTTCGCCACCAATGCCAATTTGACGATAGACTGAAGTGATACCACCAGCCGCTTTGTGTGCAGCATACATTAGGGGATTGTCGAGTCCAAACCAAGAGTAGAATGGGTCAGCACTATAAAGCGCCCGAAACTCTTCCAACGAAATTCCTTCACCACCTTGCCCAAACTTAGGCTTATAGGTTTTGCAGACTTCAATTCGGTCGATCAATATCTGCAAGTATTTTTGATCCAGCGATCCATCCATTTAGGACCTTTTCTTTCAACGAATTGAGAAACATCTATACCTTGTATAGGGTACACTGAACCATCTGTTCTAACAAGGTGTTAGGAGAAATCCTGACCCATAAAATTCCCACCCCAAGCCGGAATCCTCCAACGATAAGGTAGCCTCACTTTGATATGCTGGTTGTGACGGTCAATCAACGGGATTACTCGCTGCACAGCCAGCTTTTGCACCCATTTCCGCAGCGCTTTAGCCAGCGTGTAAATTTACATACAGATTGCCAAAACTGACGGGGCAAAACTGTAGAATTTCACGGGTTGCGAGGGGTGACTTTGCTATGCTGGATGTAACGGGTAAAACCAGCGTATACAGAGGCGGCATTTGGAGCGAAAAAACGCATCAGAAACACAATTGAATAACAGCACGAACCTGCTGGATGTCTCACGGACATTGCTCAGAATCGTTGCACAGCTTGCCAAAAACGAGTATAGTGAGGACAAGTCAGACGAACATATTCGACGACAGGCCGACGAGTTCCAGCTCGACGACCTGCCTGACCCGGCGAGTGATTTGAGCACGTCGCAGGGCTAAGCCGCATTGTACCTCATGCGCCTTGCTTCTGTGAAAATCATTCGCAAAAGCAGGGCGTTTTCCATTTTAGGAGCGTTCTGAAGCGAGGAAACGATATGCCGAAACGGTATCATCAACGTCAGGAAGCAAAGATCGATCCCTACAAGGCACAGCCCCTGCCGCTGGATCGCCCGGTAGCGGTGTATTATCGCCAATCGTCTGAGGGACAGATCGGCAATATCAACACCACCCTGCAAACGGTAGATATGGTTGAACATCTCATGCGCCAAGGCTGGGTACGCGATCAGATCATCATGATTGACCGTGATGCGGGCATCAGCGGCACCAAGAAAATCGCCGAGCGTCCAGGCATGTCCTACCTGCACACCCTGATTGAAGACGGCGAAATCGGGCTGGTCGCCTCACAGGATGTAGACCGCTTCTTTCGGGATGTGACGCAGATTCAAACGAATATCTTCATTGATACCTGTCGCCGAAATAATGTACTGGTGTTGACACCCACCTTTGTCTATGACTTCGCCCATCCCACTCAGGGGCGCTATCACATGCAGATGTTCCGTGACCACGCGCAGCGCGCCGCCGATCATCTGGAATACCACATCAAGGGTCGCCTGATGCAGGCGCGAGATTATCTGAAAGTGCGCGGCATCTGGACAGGGCGCAGCGTGGCGATTGGTTACATGGTTGATCTGCGCCAGAAACTGCCGGATGGCTCATCGAACCCCAAACATCGCCGCTATGTGGCATTTCAACCCTGTGCTGATGTGGTGCTGGCATATTTCAAGCTGTTCCGCCGGTTCAACCGCAACCTGACACGCACATGGCGACACATCTATGAGCATGGTCCCTGCTACCCGGAAAACTTCGAGGAACTTGTACCGCCGGGCTTCAAGGTTGATGTGATCGTGAAATATCGCGGACTAAACGGTGGTTTGCTGCCTTCCCCATCCGGGCTGGAATATATGCTGACGAATGTCGCCTACATCGGACACTGGTCATATCGGGGTGTGATTGAACAGTGGCACAACCATGAGGCTATCGTCCCGGAAGACCTGTTCATGTACGCTTTTAATGCCCTCTCGAAGGTTGATTTCTTCGGGCAGCCGAACGCGGATTATTCACCCCATCGGGTCTATGTCCGGCACAAGACCGAAAATCGCAAAGCGCGGAACGCCACCTATACCGGCTTAGTCTATTCACATTCGCTGCCGGGGCATCCTTTCCGCAAGGTCAACACGCATTACCTGAATCACAACGATAACTATGCTTATATTCTGGCGGATCGACTGAGCCACACGGTCATGAGTATTCACTCGAAAATACTCGATCCTCAGGTAGATAAATTGCTGCTGGAACGACTGGAAGCGACCACCATTGACGATGCGACATGGCAGCAGGCGATGGAAGGCACACAGCAAAGCGATCAAGGGGATGTCCGTCGTATTGAGCAGGATATTCGTGCCGCTGAACGGGCGAAACAAACGATTCTGGATAATCTGAAAGCCATCTCCAACCCGGAGATTGTCAAGAATCTGGAAGCCAGTTATGAAGCCAATGACCGCGAGATTGTCCGTCTGCGTCAGGAACTTGAGCGAGCCAAAGCCAATGTCGGGCAGAAAACGGTGATGCTGGATGCGCGTCCAACACTGGAACTGATTATTCAACGCTGGGATGATGTCCCTTATCAGCAACGCCGTGAGCTGTTTGAGGCGTTCGCCCGCCGCATCATTGTCGATAAGGACGGTGAGATTAAACGGCGTTTGGTGGTCGAATGGCGTGATGGCACAAGTTCTGAAACTGTATTTCGGTCTGGCAAAACGCAGTACACTCTGACGGATGCCGAGGCGAAGAAAATGGTGCAGATGATTCACGACCAGCGTCCGCAGTGGGAAATCCTGCGTGAATTCCCTGAACTGAGATGGGAAGGCATCGTGCATCGCTTCTATCATCATGATAACCATTCGGGCAAGATCGGCGAGGTTTATAAGCAGCCGCGCAAGTACACCTACCGGCAGTCCTGGTACGATACGCAGGAATACCAGCAAACCCTTTTAATTCCCGCAAGTTCGGGCGTTCTTCATGGCGATCCAGCTGCGCGACATACGCCTGACGATTGAGGCTGAGAATCTCGCGTTTCCACTTGTCGATGAGGTGGGGCGGCGCGACGATCAACGAGACTTGATCCGGTCGCATTTGCTGGTGCAGCGTCTGCGCCACACCACACGCCACGCCTAGCGCGACCGAACTGCCGAGCGCCGTTTTACCCACGCCCATTGCCCCGATCAGCAAGATGCCTTTGCGTGTCTCGAAGCCCTCTGTCACCGCGGCGATGACGTGTTTCTGCGCCGTGTAAAGCTCGTATTTGCCCTTCAAGCGCAGCGCCGACAACCAGCCGCCCATGCCGTTCATATCGAAGGCATAACTGGCGTTGAATTTGTCGTTGAGATAGCCTGCCAGCGCAGTTTTGTTCTCGGTGATGAAGCTCAACAGCGCCTCATCGCCGCCCATCTCGACCCGCGTGCCGTCCTGTGCCAGCAGATTTAAGGTCGTAGTCGGTTTGAGTTTGTGTGTGGTCTTCTTGATCTGCTGGACAGGGTCTTTGGGGTCGCTCTCCACTTCCACCCGCGAGAGCTGCCGAATCGTAGTCGTTTTCCCACGGATGGCGACCGTTCCATAGGCTTCGGTGTCGATGACTGCGCCATCTGCGATACCGGCTGCCAGCACCAGCGCGGTATGTCCAGGGCGCGGCGGCACAATCGGGCGGATCATCTCCGGCGGGGTCGGTACATTGAACAATGCCTGAAAGCCCTGTGCCTGCCATGCCCCCTGCGTCTCGATGAGTCGCAGTCCGGCTTCCGGTGTCAGATGGTCAGGCGCAAACGTGAAACGCGGGAGCTGGCGTGGCTTCGGCAGTTTGTACGGAGGTTCGCTTTGTTGGATAAGCGGTAACGGATCTGCTTTACCCTGCAAAATCTGGCGATACAGCTGCTCTGGTTCAGGATGCAGTCCTTTGACCGCGACCACCACGATTTGATCGTAGGTGTTGAGATGTTTACCTGGCAGCGCCCACACATGCACCGACGCGCTGTGTTTTGCCAGAAATTCGGCGGCGGCTTCGGTCAGATGATGCTGGTAGACCACCCACATCACCACCGCGCCCGCCTGCGCCCACTTCCAGCTGTGCCGCAGATAGCGAAACTCGACGCGCTTATTGTCCGCCGCCTGTGCGTCATGGTCATACGGCGGATTGACCCACAGCAACCCGAAGGCTTCGGTACTGGCAGACAGGCGCTCGACATCGCCCTGTACCGCCTGCTGTGGACTGAACCGCGTAATGCAATCTCGAGCGCGGTCGTGGTCTAGCTCGTTGGCGTAGGGGGTGACGTGCCATGCTTTCGCCGCGACTTCGAGAAACTCGCCTGAACCTGCCATTGGGTCAAGCAGTTTGTGGTCAGGGTTTGCGGGGGCAACCAGTGAAAAGAGCGCCTGATAGTGGCGCTCCTCGATGGGCAGATAGCCCATGATGACTTTTGACTCTAAGCGTACCATGTCGTTCCTTTCAGAAATACAAAAACAGCCATCCTCGCTGGCGAGTGGCTGTTGGATGGTCGATTAGAAAGTGGGGAACTTATGCGTCCTGCGGTAGCCGGATGATGTCCTGCTTCAATCCGTCAGTAGTGGACGGGGCCAGGCGTCACAATCCAGTATTACGATATAGAGTGTCAAATTTAAAACCTGTAATTCGCGTTGCAGTAGTTAATGATGAAACGTAAGAAAAGCCAGGCTTCGATAGTCCGCAGCAACCGCCATCTATATAAGGATGGTTTGGTGTAGCGAATACCTAAAGCCTCCTGAATGATTTTATGCCATCGCGCAGGAAGTTGTTTAAGTGCGTATTCACCAGCCTCAACCTTTGAAGTAATGCTGTTTTTCTCAAACGTATACCATTGTCTCAGCACCCCTAGCACGACCCATTGAATACCATAATCGGAAAATAGCCAGGCGATATGAGCAGGTCGAGTAATATACGTTCCCCAATAATTGTTTAGATTGGCTTTAGTATTGGCAAGTAAAAGTTGCCAATCTACAGAGAATGGAAGGGACTCTGCCTGTGTACCGAACAAAGTAATCCCTCCATGTTTCAGTAACCACCAGGTAATAGAGTTAAGATCATGATATCCAGCCGGACTGAGTACTCCATCACTGTAATATGGTGTTGGTTCTACCTGATGCGGAAACTTCCCTAGATCAGTCACTTGAAGATAACTCCCTTGAAGTGGTGCGTTGGGATATTTGTCTGCAAGAGTGTCATGGATCCTTGTAAGACATGCCAGGTCAGATTCTGTCAAGCGGTGACTGACAACTGCGATAAAATCAACATCGCTCAAACCCGGATTAAAAGCGTTGAGAGCGAGGGAACCATGAAGGTAGAAGCCAGTGATGAGATCAGGGAGTGATGTTTGTACCTGCTCCTTGTATTCATCTAACATTGCTTGCACATCTTTGGGGATCATAAAATCTCTAGCGCCTTTCGGTGTATATAGATGGAGAAACTTTCACTTATCATAAAATCGGTTAGTTGGAGTATAGACTTACCTCCAAAATGTATCAATGTTTCAATAACGTGGGAAGCATGACGATCCCTGTCGCTTCCACCGTAACTGCGAAATGAAATGCCCGAAAAAGGTCAATTTATGCTCCATTATTCCAATGTAAGCGTGAAAAACGTGGTTTTTTGTAACCGCGAAAAAGATAGTGAGGGAGGGAACGCTGATTTTGAACTTAGATTGGCTTCGTTTTTTTCGCAGTTACGCTGTAATCTCGTTTCATTTCGCAGTTGTATTCAAAGCGATAATCCCTTGCGCTAAGCCACCGGTGAGAATGCGTGTCCAGGCGTCCATGTCTAAATCGACGGCGTAGACCATCAACCCGCCCTGTCCCTGTGCTTTGCGTACCAGTTGCGCGGCGCGTCCCGCCTCCCAGAGATAGGTTGCCCAGTCCTCAAAGACAGGCACGCTGACCAGTTCGGTAATGTGGTGCTTCAGTTGCCCGATGACCTGCGCCTCGTTCGCCTCAAAGATGAAGGTGGTCGACTTCCCGCCGTAGTTAGGCTGCGTCACCATTTCATGCACCAGAATCAGCGACGTAAGCCGCGCAGTCGGGATATTGTGAAAGAAGCTGCTGTACTTGCCCGTTTCACCTTCGCCTGCGGTCAGTTCCAGCGTTGGCGCATCCCATCGATGGAGATTGACGATTTCGCCTTTCGCAAACTTCGCGCGGATCGCCTCAACTGCCATTCTCGGACCCGCCATATTGACGTAGACGGTCACGCCGTCATGCGTGGCAACGCCATAACAAAATACATCACCGGTGATGCTGCCTGTCAATTCGCCGACGATTTCTTGCCCGATGCGGACCAGTCCCGACTTTATCGGCTGGGTGACAACTGGCTTAAGCTTCACTTCGCGGAGTGTCTGGCGGAGTTCGTCGTCGGCTTGTGGTTTGATGATTTGAATGGGGGATGTTTCGGGGACATCGGGTGTTTTGTTAGGTAGCGCAATCGTTTCGGGCTGGAGACCGTTTTCAATCAATGTAGCTTTGACTTCGGCATCGGTGGGCGGTAAATCCGCTCCTGGCGGGACGATTGCCCCGCGTGTGATGCGAATCCCTGCGACTGGCTCCAGATCGGTTAACTCTCGCTCAAAGAACCAGCCTGTCCCGATGCCCTCAAAGTCAACATCATAGCTCCAGCCGTGCGTCTCGTTGCGGTTATACAGACGGCTAATCGTGCCGCGTGTGCCTGTCGGGATGTGTTTTGCTTCGGGGGAAAGCAGATCATGCCGTGCGTAAACCGCTTGATTGAGGGTGAATAATCGCGCGATGGCTGGTTGCGGTTTCGGCTGAAGGGTCACCCCCAGAATTGCCGCTGCTTCTTCATCGGAACATGGCGCGTCATCTTCGGGTGCAGACAGCAGCGCCTGCACGTCGTCGGGTAGATCAGTGCCTTTGTAGTACCACGCTTTTTGCCGCATCGACCAGCGGCAGCCCCACCGTTTGAGCGTCTCGCGGTGCGGGTAGGTGTCGCCGTACAGCCACCACCAGCCCTGTTTGCGTTCTGCCGTGATTTTGTCGGGTGTGGCAGCTTCTTTTTCGCCTGCGGTTGTGCCGATGCGTAAGCTGTTTGGGTTAAAGCGTGGACCACTAAGCGCTGGTTGTATCTGATAATCTGCCTGTTCACGATTCGGGAAGCCGTACCATGCCTCATTCATCCAGCGATAGAGTGAGGCATATTGCGTTTTCATCGTTAAGGCTTCGGCTCTGGTGAGTTCGTCGTCGGTGAGTTTCAGCAGCAGATAGCCATGCCGCACGGTGACTTCGGTTTTGAGGTGGATGTAGTGGTAGCTTGCCTGAAGGGGCGAGACATCCTGCGCAAGATCGCCGAACAGGGCGAGCAATACTGCCCGCCCCGCTCCGGTGTAGCCGATTTTGTAGGCGCTCAGGCGCGTTGTGCTGAACGGCGGCTTGACCCGCTGCGACCCGTAGCTTGAGATGGCGATGATGTGTCTAGGCATGCTTCACCGCCTGTTGTGAGAAGGGCTTGACCCGCGAGCGAATACGCTCACGGGCTGGATTGGCGGGCTTGTCGAAGACCGGCTTCGGCTTGTTCTCGAAGGTGATGAGATGCGCCTCTTTGCCGCGCTGCATGGCGTAGTCGTAGCCTGCCTTCGTGCCTTTGCTCTCGTTGTTCCAGATGAAGACGCCACGCTGTGCCGTGTCGACCATCCAGCGGTCGCGGGTGTGATACCGGTTATAGAGGTGTCCGTTTGCCGCGCGGTAGGTGTCGCTCTCGACTTTGGCGTACTCGCCGTGTTTGCAGCCGCCGTTGCGCGGGCTGTTGGTGATGCCGACGACCACGACCTTTGCCTTCAGCCGCCGACATTCCTGCACGACCGCCATATCGATGCCCTTCGAGTTGTCGCCGACGATGACCGTATGCCCGAGTTGATGCACACGCCGTACTACTCGCCGCGCGTAGTCCAGCGCCTCGCGGTTGGCGTAGCGTGACCCTGCGATCATGACGTGCGTCGTCGTTACCGGTTGCGATGTGATCACCGCCTCGACTGGTTGTACCGATTTGCGTGCATCCTGTGCCAGTGCGTCTGCTTCGGTGTTTTGTTCGCGTGAGACCCACTTCACGCTGACGTTGTGCTGTGTCAGCAGCGTGTGGAGCTTCTGCCAGAGGTCGAGATTGGCGACCGGTTTCTTGTTCGCCGTCTGCCAGCCGCGCGCGATCCAGTCGGGCATCCACTGATTGATGCCCCTGGCGACGTATTGCGAGTCGGTGATGATTTCGACAGTCTGGTTCACTGCTTTGAGTGCGCTCAGTCCCTCGATAACCGCGGTCAGTTCCATGCTGTTGACGGTCGTGTCGCTCGCCTGTCCGGTGAGGACTTTGCGATGTGCGCCTGCCTGTAAGATGGCTGCCCAGCCGCCCTTGCGTGTTTGTGTTTCGCAGCTGCCGTCGGTGGTGATGCGGATATTTGTTGTCATGAGGTTCTCCTGATATGCGTATTGTGTTGCGAACGATTGAAAGAAATGAAAAGAGACGATCTGTTGACCGCCTCTCGTGGGGTGTTGCGTGTAATCCGTCCATCAGTGCAGGTTGCCGCCCGAATGCGCCCCGGCAGCGTATTGCTACGCCGACCTCGAGACGTTGACCTTTCCGGTATGCCGTGCTGTGACGACATCATCCGCGACGATCTGCTCTATTCGATTACCGCCCTTCAGCGCATCCCCCGTCTGTGTTTTCTTTACCTCCCGACAGGGTGACCGCCTTCTGGTGCGGATCGAGGACGTTTGGCGGATTGGGACAGTGCGTTCTGCTGTAGGAGTCCATCGGGACACATTGGTCACGGGAAAACTTACGGTGCGCCCTTTCGAGCTAACACGGCCTGGCTAACGGAGCATCCGTCAGAACGATAACCCAAATCTGCTTTTGTTAAGGTGCGTTTCTGCACAAATCGTTACGCCGTCGGGTTCCCTGCCTGACACCCGAAGGGCGACCTGAAGCCATATGAGGCTGAATTGCTGGCAATTCAGACGGCACAAGCCAGAATGGATTCAGAGTCGAAACTGCTTGCAGTTTTGGCAGACAGGGTGACGGTGTATTGTGCAGGTTGAAACGCACCGAAAGCAGATCGGGTCGTACGACAGGAAGGCTTCGTCAGGACGTTCTCAAGTGAGTGGGCGTGACGGTTTTCCATCCCCGTACAATGTGTATGGAGTCCGTTACAGCGCCGCATGGCACACGCGCAAACGGCTGTCCGTATGATGAAGCGTAATCATCTACTGCTTTCCTTCATCGCGCCCACCCGCTATACCTTAAGTTCTTCTTCGGTCTACGATTCTCTTGTCGTGTGATTCTTCTGCGCTTGTGTGCAGTCTTCAAAAAAGTTCTTCAAAATGCAGTCATTACAAAAATCAACTGAGATATCGGAAACTGCTGTGCCACATCTTAAGCACAGGTATTCCTCAGGTTCTTCTTTGCGTTCTGGTTTGGTGTTGTTGCTCATGTCACTCCTGGCGATTTTGTACGGCGTATCATCGAAAAATTACAAATGAAGGGTGTCGAAAAACCCTTCACTACCCTTCATACCCTACACTTACACGGGGAAAAATGAACGGTATGAAGGGTTATGTACGGTTTGAACGGTTTTTATGAGGCGTCGTCTTTTGATTCTTCAATGACGATGGGATCAACCTGATAGCGGCGCATCATGTCGCGGACTTCTTCCGGTATCACACTGTAGATGATGCCATCGGCTAACCGCTTGCGGCGGCGCTCGTCGATTAAATGGAGGCGTTTCATGATGTGCCCGATCCATTGGGCGTTGCCCATGTTTTCGGCATTCTCTCCGGTGAGATGTGCCACCACGCGGCGCAGGTCTGCTGACTTCACCCAGTAGGCTTTCTCTTGTCCGCGCGTCATGATTTCAAGCGCTTGCAAGACCGCTTCTTCACGGTCAGATAAGCTCTTGCCCTCGCTGATTTGTTCGTCCCATTCAGCAGCCTGCGAGATGGCATCCAGTAAGCCGTTCACCCCTGCTTCTTCGAAGAACGCTGCTAATGCGACTAACGGTTGCCACAGCTCGCCTGACCGGTTGGTTAAGCGGTGAATGTCGGGACGCTCAAAGTAGTTGTGATACACCTCTTGATGGAAGCTCAAAGCTAAGGTGTAGAGTTCGTGGCGCAGCGATGCCCCGTCGAAGTCATTGGGGATCAGCGGCATTTTGCGGTCGGTGCGTCGCATCGGGATCGCAATACACCGGCTGGCGAGGATGTCTTCCATACCCATAATCGCCGCCATGATTTTCGGTGAATAGACATCGAAAGCCTGCGGCTTCATATCTTCACCAACCAGCCGAATCGCGGGCATCCCGGATTTGTAGCCGCTGTTGAGCAGCTGCCGAATTTGCTGCATCCCTGGGTCGCGCGGATTGTGGTAACGCTCCGCTTCATCAATGCCCACCGTGCATGAGGTGTAATGAATCATGCGGAACATGCTCGGACCAGTCGGGTCTGAGGTGGAGATCATGTTGAACGCCATCGGTTGCAGGATGCGAAGTACCGTAGACTTACCGCTGTTCTTCGGTCCGTTGAGTGCGAGATACGGATACGCGGGAAACATCGTGTAGAAGTAAGTCCCGATTGCCCAGAGCGCTAAAACGCTGCTCTCGACGCGCGAGCGGAAGTCGATATAGCGCGAGAAGGTATTGTGAACGTGATGAAACACAGCCGCGGGATCGACGCTTTCACCCTGTAAGAAGCGTTGAATGTCGCTGTAGCGCCAGCGCATTAACATCTCGGAGCCTTCGGGCAACACCCGCAGCGCGATTTCTTGATCGCCAATTTCGATCACTTGCGCATCTTCAATGCGGCGGATTTCGCGGTGACTGGTCACCAGATACGGACGGTTTGCCAGCTGGTTATTCGCGGTGCGTTCACGTAGCGTCACGGTCATGATAGCGATATGACGGTTATAGCCCTGCGCCGCCGACAAGACCGGAATACTGTCATCAAAGATTTGCGGTGCGTCGTCGTCTTCGGGTTTTGCGTTGGTCTTGTGGAAGGTTTCGGCAGCCTTTATCAGCTCATTGAACGTGCGTGCCTTGATGCCGATGTCCGCCATCGCGTCTTTGAACTGCGCCAACTGGAAGTGATCTAAGGTTGTTGCCTGCTGGAACAGATCGCGGATGGCATCTTCACGTGCCAGACCGTCAAGCGTGGAAGTGTGTTCTACCGCTGCCATGATCCAGCTCTGGGCATGGTTGATGGCTTTCTGGGCATCTTCTGATGTGCCGCCTGCGCGTAACCAGTCGTTGGCGTCCTTGATGCCTTCTGGCAGTTCCACCAGATAGGCTTTGCCGCCCAGCGTCCGTGCGATCTTGAGTCCCTGATGATAGGCTTGGTCGGTGTTATCTAGTGCGACGAAGACCCGTTGATGTTGCCGCAGTTGAGCCATCAGTTCCTCTGACGGTTTCATGCCAGCCAGCGCAATCGCGGGGATTTGCCACTGGGCAAAGGTCAGCGCGTCTGCCTGTCCCTCGACAATGACGACATCGCCGCCTTCTTTATAGTAGCTATTCATGTACGGTTGACGCGCCCCGATGATGTCGACTGGCGGATTGTAATGGCGCTTGGCAGTAATGCCCCGACCGGAGAGATAGACCAGGCGTCCGTTAGCAAAATGCGGATAAACGATCATATCGGCGGGAAAGAAGCGCTCAATGAGTTGCTTCCACATGTCCGGCAGATGATCCAGACCTTTGAGAATTTCGCGTTTGTCTTTCGGCAGGTAGGGCATGTAGCCGATCCTGGCGGTTTTCACGGTGTCAGGATGCCAGCCGCGCTCCTGCGTCACATAGGCGATGGCGGGCTTGTGGTTCGCTAACGCTTGATGCAGGCGGTTGACCAGCTGACGTTCTGCCCATGCGGGCGATTGTTTCAGATTAGCGGGTTGTTCCAGTGAGATACCGGCGCGGTCTGCCAGATAGCGCACGGCATCCATAAAGTGATCGCCGTTATTGTTGTTCCAGCCATCGCCATACTTGAGCGCGTAACGTCCGACGAAGTCGAAGACATCGCCATATTCGCCTTTGGAGTTCCAGAAGTAAAAACCGGTGCGGGGAACGACCACTAAACTATCATGCTCAATGCCGATGAAGCGTGAACCGGATTTCTTTAAAGGAAAGTGTTCATTCACGATGGCTTCGATCGCGTGGCGCGACCGGATGGTTTCTAAATCAATGTTCATCGCTGCTTCCTTAAAAAGGTGTAAGAAGTGTCAAAAATGTTTGTACACAGAGCGAGAACATGCTAGATTGTGAGCGTTGATGTAGATTGTTCACGAATCTACCACATCCCGTACGGGGGCGATTTCCCTCGATAAGTCGTCTCTGTGCCTGAACCCCCTACAATGCCGGTAGGGGGTTTTGGCTTTCTGGAGACCGGTTACCACCACAAGGGCAGGGCATTCGGTCTTCTGGTTAAGGGCAATTGTCTGACGTGTCTTCGCGCAGATGGCGCAGGCACTGAGCAATGTGGCGTGATCGGGCATTGTGTCCGCCGCCGTCTTCCGCTCGCTCGATGTATTCCAGCGCCAGCTTGAGCGCGAAATTGAGCCGTTCTTCTGCCGATGTCATGCTGTCGATGCGTTCGATGTCGTCGGGTTGTGGATGCATCTTTTCCACTTCACGATAGGCACGCCCCAGCCTTGAGATGTCGCGCGGCATGTGATGAGGAAAGCGCAGCTCAACATCCCCCGCCGCGGTACTGACTGTATGGCTCTTTAGATAGTTTGTTGGCGCGAATGCAGGGTGCTGATTCCAGCGTTCGATGACATCTTTGCCGTCTTTTTCAGTCGCAACATAGATCGCCAGTGGATGCTTTGGTTTCATAAACATGGTGAAAGTCTCCTTTAGAGTTCGAGCGTATTCAATAAAGGGTGTGTAGTGATAAGTCCACACGTGTAGACTTATCACCACTTTTCAGCTATTCCTCAATCGAAACACTCAACATATTGAGCGCATCTTGATAGGCAATTAAGGTCTGGCGGATGCGTGCATATGCTGTGATGGTGTCGCCTTTAGACTCATTCACATATGCTCGCACCAGGTCATGCGCCAGAATATCCTTCTGGGTGGCACGTACCAGTTTCTTGATATGCGGAGGGATGGGCATAGAGGGCTCATCCACAATCTCGATGACATCATCGTTTTCTTCGGGAACACTCTCGCACAGTTCTTTAACCTGGGAGACTGTGAGGTTATAGGTGATGATCTGATGAACCACTTCTAAATGTTCCGGTTGTGGAAGTGGAAGAACATGGCGTAGTTTGCCTTCTTCCACATTGTGGCGATCTGAGAGTTCCATCGCCTCATCAGACAGGCGAAGCAGATTTTTAATTTGGCTGAACCGCTTTTTGCCGATGCCGCCCATCGCGTTATAGACCAGATCGGCGTACTCACGCGGGATACGCATTTCCAGCGATCGACGGTAGAAGTCATTGTTTACCGCTTGATCTGGAATAGGGGACTGATTCACAGCAATCACCAGCAGGGCAGCCTGCCGTGCCATCGCAATCGCGGATAGCCCTTCGCGAGCGCTGTTCTCGCGTGCTTGACGGAAAGGGGAGTAGCGTTCTGGGGGAATGACCACGCAATCAATCATACGGTCGCCACTGTATCCGGGGATGAACTCATTCAGGATGTACGATGCCCAGTAGCGCCGTTCGCCTGTCTCGATGCGGTAGGAGGGATAACCGTTGTGTGCGACTTCTACCACCGTGATCGGGTTGACCTGACCATCATCACGGATGCTAATTGCCAGCGTGACCAGCTCATGGAGCAGCCGTTCTTCCGGGGAGAAGTCCGAAGTATCCACTTCTTCTTCCTCTGGATTGCCCAGCAAGTCCAGCAGGTTTTCGAAGGGACGCCCTTTTTGGCGGGCGGCAATCTTTGCAATGCGGACAATCTCGCGCAGTGCATTAATCGGGGTGATGCGCTCGGTGTGGAACTGGAGATGCAGTTCATCCGGCAGGACGCGGCGCGGTTGCACCGGATCAGGGCGGACACGTTCCAGCAGGATGCGCGAGATGTAATCGCGAGTATCCATCACGCGGAGTTGTTGGTCATCATTCAACGCAATGGTGTTTCCGAAGAATTCTTCATTCATTGCCCCTAAGAGATCGCGGGCGCGGTCGAGGTTCTTCTTCGTCATGATGTTTAGACCCCTTCCGTAACGATTTGGCGGGCGAGTGTTCCTGCCAGCCGCGCGTAGGCTTTGCTTGCGGGGGCATTATGGTCATAGTGAAAGAGGTTGAGGTGTTCATGATGCGCGTAGGAGACCGCTTCATTTTGCGGGATCACGCCGCAGATCATCTTGCCCAGAATGGAGTGACCCTTCAGGTCATCCAGCAGTTGCCGATGTCCACGAATGCGTTTGTCCATCTTCGTGACCAGTACGCCACTGATTTTGAGGTGGTCAACGTTCCAGCCGTCCCGTATCTGGGTAATCTTTTGAACGACCGACATAATTCCGACGGTTTCGAGATAGCGCGGTTCAACGGGGATGATGGCATCTGTCGCCGCGACCAATCCCATTTCAGTTAAAAGTGAAAATGAGGGGCGGGTGTCGATAATCACTGCCGCATAATGCGAAGCGATTTGACGAAGGGGTTTCACGAGGCGATAGGGCGCACCTGGGGCGCTTTGCAATTCGCGCTCAGCTTGTTCCAGCAGGGGAGAGGCGGGGAGGATGTGAAGATCGGGGTGCCAGTTACTTCTGACAATGCAGTTTGCCATGACCTGGCTGGCTTCGACGGGGTCGGCGGTCTTGATCACGCTGTAGAGGCTGTCGTGTTCGCCGTAGTTGTTGCGTCCGGTGGTGACGAGGGAAGCATGTCCCTGTGAGTCGGTGTCGATGAGGAGGACACGCGAGTTTGCCACGCCACGTTCTTTTGCACTTTCGAGGATGCCGCAGATGCCATAAGCGACATTGGTTGCGGACGTTGATTTCCCAACGCCCCCTTTGTGATTCGTAAAAACAAAACTACGAGTCTGCATGAGTAATTCTCCTTAACCACATACGATTTGATAAAAATCGTGGGAGTTTTGTCACTCAGCCGCTCATCCATTAAAATGGAACTGTGCGTTAAGTATGAGTAACTTCTCCGCACGATGTACTTCAGGCGTTCAGGGGAGTAACCCTCCCTTGAGCGCCGCTGAAGCCCTCGTTATGTGATTGTTGAGAATCTCTCAAGACGCTTTATTTGGTGAAATGCAATTTGACTTAGAAAATGGTGGTGAGCTACCTCTGGGGAATGTTCGGGGTGTGTCTCATCTTGCCAGCAAACCCAAGCTGACTTGATCAAGTCAGCTTTTTTTATTTCTTAAAGCACGTCCCTCTCAAAGCAAAATACGGATTGCAAATGAACCCGCGTTTTTATTGCGCGAACAATCCAATCCAAAGATTCCATACTCCAACACCTTCTTGAGGATAACTGGTCACATTCAGGGTCTCTCTTTTCATGTATACCCATCGACTGAAAGTACATGCTCAGTATGTCTTAAACGAATAAGATATAACAATATCCTAATTTCTTAGATTCCTTAGTGTATCTTAATGGAATATCAACTATTATTAAACGGATTGTTAATTATCTCCTGTGAGGTTCCATGTGATTACATCGGTTCCACTTCCGGATATATTCTGCCCTTTCCCCTCAGCAATCAGCTCTCATGTGGAAACAGTGCAAGAGAGCATCAACTTTTGGATGCATCATCGCGGCTACTTTAAGACAGAAAAATCATATAAACATTTTCAAGCGGGCAAGTTCGCATGGACTACTGGACGTGCCCACCCCACTGCATCTGCTGAAGCTTTAACCCTCGTCGCCACATGGATGAGCTGGCTTTTCATGCTGGACGATCTATGTGACGAAGCGGATTTAGGCAAAGACCCGCAAGGCTTATACACCTTACATCACAGCATTGTCACACACATGCGCTACCCCCGCCCGATGACCGTGAACGATTCTGCAATCATGGTCGGCCTGCATGATATTTGGATGCAGATGCGTGACGGAGCGCCTGAAGGTTGGGTTGAGCGTTTCATCGACACCTTTGAAGATTATGCGGTTGGGTGCTTGTGGGAAGCTCAAAACCGCGCGGAAAATCTCACGCCATCTTTGGCAGACTACCTCATCATGCGTCGTAAAACCTCAGCCCTCTACATCTTTTTTGATCTGATCGAACGGGCGGACGCGGTTCATCTGCCCGTTGAGGTGTTGAACAACGAGATCATCGTTGAGCTGAAGGCAATGGCAAATGACGGTGTAGCGTGGTTCAACGATATCGTATCGCTCGAAAAAGAAATTCGTAATCAGGATGTCCACAATCTTGTGTTGGTACTACAAGCTGAACAAGACCTAACGCTGGCAGAGGCGATTCACGAAGCTGTGAATATGTTCAACGAACGGATGCGCGCTTATGTTGCGCTTGAAACACAAGTACCTGCTTTCGGTACAGAGGTCGATGCCGAAGTAAAACGTTATTTAGAGGGTTTGCGCTATTGGGTTCGGGGCAACATCGACTGGTCTTATGAAACAGGCCGTTACGGGCAATCATCTGCCGAACGGAACGCGATTCGTTTACCCGAACAATCCATTAAATGAGGGGGATGTATGGTTTCTTCAATCGAGACGCAGCTCATCACAGATCGTCATGAATTTGCGTCTCACTTTCCTGTGCCAGCCGACATCGAAGCGTTATATGCGGTCGAAGGCAAAAAAGCCTTTGCGGATGCGTTTATCGCTGTGCGTGACCAAGTCGAGGATGCCTTTTATGCACAGGCCGATCAAACGACCCGTCCGAGCGAACGTACCAAAAAATTCTTAGGAGCAATGGTGAACCCCGTCATTGGCAAACCTATGCGCGATGTCGAGCATTTTTACCAGACCTTCGGGCGGTTGATGCGCTGGGCGTGGTTGAGCATCAGCGTAGGGCTGTATGACGAGTCGATTCAGCGCATCGAAGAAGTTGGGGAACGGCTCATCGTGGCACAGGTGAATAACGTTGACATCAACTGGCGACCCGCTGTAAGTCACATCACACAAAATTTAGGCGGGCGTGGTTTGATCGTCGAGGTTGGCACAGGGCGCGGGAACTCGTTAATTCGTCTGGCGACGATGCTTCCCCAAACGCGCATTGTCTCACTGACCATCAGCCCTGAACAACATGCGATTGTCAGTGAGATTGTGAAACGTATGGGGTTGACCAATGTCGAAGTACGGCTGGGCGATTTGTTCGACCCCACCATGACGGAAGATTTAGTGGGTCAGGCCGACGCGGCGGGCGCAATCGAGGTCGTGTTGCACTTCCCGCCTGATCGTAAGCTGGCGGGGATGCAGATGCTGACGCGCCTGCTCAAACACGGGTCGCCTTTATGTATTGTCGATTCAGCGATCGCAAACCCGATGGGCGCATTTGCCGAACGCTATTATGCCAATCAGAGTATTTATTTTGGGCTTCGTGAACAGTATTTTGCCCTGTTCGAAAACGCGGATTTAACCCCCGTCGCTTACGTCGATTACACGCCCGATATGAATCAGGCGTTTAAAGAGTCGTCTGTGGTACTGCGCCGTTTTCGCGAGGCACTGGCGCGTGACTTTGGCTGGTTGATGGGTCGGCTGTGGCCTGAAGTACCGGGTCGGCTTTACATCAAGACGTTGAAGAATGTCCGTTATGTTCATGCCGTCGGTGTGAAACGATAACGTGAGAAAGCATCAAACGGCACTCAGTCTGGGGAAATGACTAAGTGCTGTTTGATGCTCCGCAAGTCACCCTGTATTAAATTGTTCATACCCTACGGCATTCCTACGATGCCTCTTTTTTGTAAGTCCTTCTCCAACTCCTTGTGTATACCACGTATCGATCACCGCTTGTATCCACGAGGCATAGCTCTTGTCACTCGGAAAAAAACTCGCTCAAAGCGCTTTGAAATTAGGCCATTTTGTCGGCATTCTTTACGGCATCATGATTTTGTTTTATATCGGTGCGCGTCTCACACTCGGTGAACAGCTCCAAATTGTTGAGCTTTTCAACAGCTTGATGCCGAACATCCTATTCCCAGCCTTTATTTTTGCCTTGTTGGCGCTATTTCTACAGCCGAAAAAGCTGGCGCTGTTACACATCCCATCGGTCTTGCTATTCTTCGCCTTGTACGGGGCTTATTTTCTACCGACGTATCCCGTCGTCGCGCAAGATTCCCCACGCATCAGCGTGATGACGATGAACATCTCACCCCGCGTTGCCGATGCAACCCAACTGATCCAAGTCCTGCGCCAGTCGAACGCGCAGATCATCGCACTTCAAGAACTACATCTCAGCATTGCGGAAGTTTTGGCGCCCGAACTCATCGACCTTTACCCCTATCAAGCGTTACAAGCCAGCGAACAATACACACGTGGCGTAGGAATATTCAGTCAGTTTCCCATTGTCGATGACCAGCCGATTGAAAACTTAGTCCTCGGCGGACAGTTAACGCATCTTGTCATGGCAGACGAACAGATCATCAGCCTGCTCAATGTGCATCCACCGCCACCCCAAACACCGTATACGGGAATCAATTCGTCCCTGCGGAACGCTGAAATCAAGATGATTTTGGACATCGCGAGGCGAGAGTTGAACCCTGTTTTGCTGGTTGGTGACTTTAATTCGACCACTCAAAACGATGATTATGCGTTGATTACGGAATCCTATCGAGATGCGTTTCTCGAGGCAGGCACAGGCTTAGGATCAACCTTCCCCAATTTTGCGCGCATCAATCCAGATTTGAGCTGGCTTCCGCCGATCATTCGTATTGATTATATTTTCCACAGTCCAGAATGGACTGCTTTAAGCGCACATGCTTTTACTGAGAGCGGCGGGTCAGATCACTACCCTGTATATGCGGAATTAGCCCTGTCTTGATGATTACAAATTCCATACGTTAAATGTAATCAACAAAAATTGTGCAATTTGTTAATTGTAATGAATAGCAATCTTACATAATTTCACTATACTCACCCTCGCTAAAAGTTTCACATTGTTACTTAGGGGGAGTGTTTTCAGTGAAGCATCATAGGTTGCGTTCTCTATCCACGCCATTCAAAGTTTTCTTTGCCTTTGGCATCGTCTTTTTGATTGTCTTTTCAATTTCACCCACCGCACGCGTACAAGCAAATAATACTTATCATGATCTCTGCGCCGGTAATTTCACCCAAAACTGGACTAATATAAACTTAATCACCACTGATGATGATTGGAGCGGTGTTCCAAGCATCATAGGCTATCGTGGGGATGGACTTGCAAGCAGTACAGCAGTGAACCCCCAAACGATTCTTACAGAAGGCACTTATGTCATTGATGTCAACGCAAACCAAACCAATCCGAATACATTCACGACTGGGGGTGTGACAGAATTTCATATCACAGACCCATCGATTGCATTAACCGGTTCAGGCGCTGCAAGAGCGCCACATATCATCATTCACCTCAATACCACAGGTGCGTCCAATATTAATATCGCCTACAACCTGCGTGATCTTGATGGCAGTGGCGACAACTCGGTTCAACCTGTTGCTTTGCAGTATCGTTTAGGAACCACAGGAAATTTCACCAACATTCCAGCGGGTTTTGTGGCCGATGCTTCTACTGGCCCAAGCATCGCAACATTAGTCACGCCTGTGAGCGTCACCCTTCCCGTCGCAGCAGAGAACCAAGCACAGGTTCAAGTACGCATCATCACCAGTGACGCTGTAGGTGCCGACGAATGGATTGGGATTGATGACATCAATGTTTCGGGCAGTTGCGCGGGTGATCTTCCCCCCCGTGTGAGCAGTACCACACCTGCAAATGGTGCCCTAAACGTCTCACTTAACCCCACCATCAGCGTGACCTTTAATGAAACCGTTACTACAACCGCTGGTTGGTACACCGTCATCTGTGCAGGCATTGATCGGTCGGCTGAATTTTCAAACACGCTCGGAAGTGGCACCACACACACCCTCACGTATATAGGGCCAAATTTACCGCAGTCTGTAACCTGTACTGTGACCTTAAATGCCACAAATATCACCGACAGTGCCAGCAACCCATTAGATGGAAATAACGACAGCACAGGCGGTGACAACTATGTATTCAGTTTCACTACTGAATCCTTAACCATCACACCCATTCACGATATACAAGGGCCGGGGGCATCCTCTCCCATCCAGGGTCTAACCGTCACAATTCAAGGGGTCGTCACACAGGTTACCCCCGCACTCAACGGCTTCTTCATTCAAGAAGAAGATGCCGATGTAGATGCTGACCCAGCCACTTCTGAAGGTATTTTTGTGTTCGTAGGCGCATCACCAACGGTCAGCGTTGGCAACCTTGTGACAGTTCGCGGAACCGTCACTGAATTTAACAACCTCACAGAAATCACATCGCCCATCATTACGGTAAATTCTGCCAGCGTCACCTTACCCACGCCTACCACCATCACACTTCCCATCGCAACTTATGAAGATTACGAACGCTATGAAGGGATGCTCGTTCAATTTAATGGCCCGCTCTTTGTCAACGATGTGTACAATGTGGGGCGTTACGGCTCATTCGAACTTTCAAATAGTCGCATCTATAACTACACCCAAGTCAATGCACCAAACACGGCGGGTTATGCGGCCTATCAAGACCAAATTGAAGGGCGCACAATCCTTGTCGATGATGGCAGTAACGCTCAGAATCCATCGCCTGCCATTATGATCAATGGCAGCGAACTCAGCGCGACCAATCCATTACGCGCAGGTTACACTGTCCCCAGCGTGACGGGCGTCATTAACTTCACCTTCAGCGAATATGTGTTATATCCAACGGCGACTGTCTCTTTCACAGCGTCGAATCCACGAGCGACCAGCGCCCCCGCACCTACCGGCACTTTACGGGTGGCAAGTTTTAATGTCCTCAATTACTTCAACGGGGATGGCGCAGGCGGTGGTTTCCCCACATCACGCGGGGCAACTTCAGCGGTGGAGTTTGACCGCCAACGCGCGAAAACAATCGCCACAATTTTAGGCCTGCAAGCGGATATTGTTGGCCTTCTTGAAATGGAAAATGACAGTTACGGGCCGGAGAGCGCCATTCAGAACCTGATTGATGGGCTGAACTCGGCAGGGGGTGGAACCTGCGGGCCAAACTGGGCATTCATCGACCCGGGGATTCCGCAGTTAGGCACAGATGAAATCAAAGTTGCGCTGATCTACTGCGCCGCTACTGTTCAAATTGCGCCGGGCACCACCGTACAATATCTCAATACACCTGCCTCGGTTTTTGTGGGGGCAAATACCAACCGTGTCCCCTTAGCTACCACCTTCCAACAAATCAGCAACGGGGCGCGTTTAACCGTTGTGGTGAACCACCTCAAATCGAAGGGCGGAACAGGCACAGGCGCGGACCTTGATATTGGTGACGGACAAGGAAGCTGGAACCAACGCCGTGTTGACGCGGTCAATGCAATCACAGCATGGTTGGCAGGTGATCCGACAGGTTCGGGCGATCCCGATTATATTTTGTTGGGCGACTTCAACGCATACGCCCAAGAAAACCCCATCACCACCCTCGCCAGTTTAGGCTATACGAACCTTGTCAATCACTTTGCAGGCACGTCGAACACGCATAGTTATGGGTTCCCCAATATTTTAGGGTCGTTCCCCGAAATCCAAACATGGGGCACGCTCGATTATGCATTTGCGAATGCGCCGTTACTCGCGCAAACAGCCAATGCGGTTGATTGGCTCACCAATGCCGACGAACCTCTCATCTTTGACTACAACTTGGAATTCAAGCCTACTTCACCAACGAATCATCAAGTCACGATGTACAACAATGATCCGTTCCGCGCCAGTGACCATGACCCAATTGTGGTTGACCTCAACTTAACTGTACCGCCGGTGGTCACACCAGAAGTGACACCGGAAATCACGCCGGAGGTTACCTCAGAAGTCACCCCTGTAGGCACACCTGTCGCAGGCGCGACATCCTTGCCAACCGATGGAACAGCATCACCTAACATTGATGTCTTTGACCCTGCCATCAGCAAGCTTGGCATCCTGCTTCCGGGTCAAACAGGTGTCACAGGGGAACAACTTGAATGGGTTGTGACGGTGAGCAACCCCAGCAGTGTTGCAGGCTTTAATGTTGTCGTCACAGATACGTTGATTCCCAACTTACGGATCGACCGCGTCGAAGTCGCGGGTGGGTTCTATAACGTCAACGGCCAAACGGTCACTGTGACATACGGACAGCTGAACCCGGGTCAAACCGTCATGTTCAGCATTTTCACCACAACGCTCGACGGGGCAACCGTGAATAACACCGCCTGCGTCACCGCAGACAACCTAGCCACGCCGGAATGTACAACCGCCCGCCCGATCCAAGAACTGCCCGGCACAGGAGAAACCCCTGTCTGGCGTCAAGGGATCATCGTGCTCGGCGCGAGTATGATCGTCTTGATCATCGGCACAGCAGGTTGGGTGATTCACCGCCGTAACCTGCGATAAAGTCAGTACGCACTTACAAAAACGCCTGTGAGATTTTCACAGGCGTTTTCGATTCTCATCACTTAGATCAACACCGTCTTTTTAGAAATCAACGATGCTTTTGAAGCCAACGAGACTTGTAAGGCCAAACGTGCTTGTTGAGGCGTGATCACCTGCGAAGGCTCGCCCGCGCGGATACACGCTATAAAATGCTGAAGTTGTTGTACAAACGGATCGTGTTTCTCCACCGCGAGTGAGTGTATACCCGCGTTTTCAAACACATAGAATGAATTTTCAGGCTGCCCCATCTCAAAACTTGAACCGCCCGCGCGCATTTGGTACTCAATCGCTTCGTGTTCACGCAGTACCCGCACGCCGTGACGAAACGGAAAACTGTTGGGCATCATCAGGCTTCCTTCAACCGAAGCGGATGCACCAGAAGCATACTCGATCAGCGTCGTGACATGGTTCCACGCGCCCGAAGCGGTCTGCACCCCTTGCGCCCGAACGCTAAGCGGGGTTCCTAACAGCCAATTCGCCACATCGAGATCGTGAATATGCAAATCTAAAACAGCGCCGCCACTGGCTTCAGGGTCGCGAAACCACTCACCCCACGTTGGGAATTTGGAGAGGCGGTACGCGCTCATGAAAAGTGGACTTCCCCCCTGTGAGTCCGATAGACGCGCTTGGATGGCTTGATATTCAGGCCAAAACCGTAACAGATGCGCCACCAATAAAAGGCGGTTGGCTTTGATAGACGCTTCGATCATCGCATCCGCTTCGGCCAATGTGAGCGCCATCGGCTTTTCAACAATCACATGCTTGCCCGCTTCCAATGCGCGGATAGCGATAGGCGCATGTAACGGCGTGGGCAAAGTGATGTCAATCACCTCAACCTGTGGATCATCCAGCACACGGTCGATCTCTATTTCTGCACGCGCGCCTACCGTCTGCGCAAGCGCGGACGCGCGTTCAAGCCGTGTCGCGGTGATGGTGTGAATAGCAACGTCTTCAATTTGGGTCAACGCCTGCACATGCGCTTTGCCCATCATGCCTGCGCCTAAAACAGCCACTTGAATCATCGTTTTCTCTCACCCTGTTATTGAACTGTCGAGGCCAATGCTTGGATTTTCCGAACCGCTTCTACAATGTCCGCCATATCTGACGTTTCGGCCAGTAAGAGATTTTGCGGAAGCCAGACCGCTTCAGAATCACAAGCACGTTCGCTCACAGGGCATACCGCTGCAAACGCTGAATAGTCGATATCTTTCCCGTATATCCGTTCATCAACAGGAAACGATCCACCTAAAAATTGTTTTTTCTCAAACACGGGGTTTCGATAGATCGGCCATACGTAGCCCGCCGAAGCACCTGTTATTCCTTCGGCTTGTAGCGCGTTCACAAAGGCGGTTTTAGAAAGCCCCGAAAACGCGGACGCATCATAGCGGAACATATACAGGTGATAGGCGTGAACGCTGGTATTCGGCGAAACAGCCACGGGCGAAATGCCTTCAATTTGGCTGAGGTGCTCATGTAAATAGCGGGCGTTCAGCGTGCGTTTTTCGGTCTGGGCTTTGAGTCGCGTCAATTGGGCGGATAACAACGCGCCTTGAAATTCCGTCATGCGCGCATTGGAGGCTAAAACTTCATGGTTATACCATGCCTTGCCATGCTGACGACCTGCCCACACCAAAGTTTCACAACGTTCGGCATAGTCGGCATCGTTGGTGGTGATGATGCCCCCTTCGCCTGCGGTCATATTTTTGGAGGCTTGGAAACTAAATGAACCCGCATGGGCAAGCGAACCGCACGCGCGGTTTTTATAAGATGCACCGTGCGCATGGGCGGCATCTTCTAATACAAATAGATCGTGTTCTTGTGCCAGCGCGTTGATCGCGTCCATATCACAGGCTTGCCCCGCAAAATGCACAGGGATAATCGCGCGGGTCTTTTCTGTAATCGCCGCGCGGACGCGGTCGATATCCATCGTATACGTGTCGGGGTCCATGTCCACAAAAATCGGGATCGCGCCAATCATCAGCGGGGCGGTGGCCGTCGCAATGAATGTGTAGGCGGGAACAATCACTTCATCCCCAGGCTTCACACCGCCTGCCCGCAGAGCGATTTCTAACGATACCGTGCCGTTGGTCGTACAAATGCCATAACGACAATCATGCGCGTGAGCGAAGTCATTTTGAAAACGGGCGACACGACTAAGGCTAGGGTCTTGCTCATCAAACGAACGCCACCATTCCCCCGAACGAAATACCTCTAAAAGATGATTTTCCTCTAAAGTATCATATTGCGGCCAGCGGGGCCATGAAGCCATGCGCACCGCATTCCCGCCATTGATCGCTAATTTTTCCGCCATACTCCCTCCATTAATTTCGCAAAAAACATCCTGTATTAAGTACCGTCTATAAAAAAAGTGAGGTGTTTTACGACCTCACTTCAACACAATTCATAGAGAGATGTGTTTACCCATCACCGTTTAGAGTTGTTCGAGATACTTTTTATAAAAACGTCCCGTGTGGAAGAACGCATTTTCATAAAACTCATCCGGCGTGATGTCCAATGTCAGCGCAATTTCTGCGGGTTTCACCGTCGGTTGGGTCGCCGCAAAATCTTTCACCACTTGGGCATGCGGTTTTAAAGAGCCGTCGGGACGTACCAAGCCAAAGAACCGTTCATGTTTAGATTCTTTACAGGGGGGCTTTTCCCACAATTCAGGCACATAGTCGGCATAACACCATAATAGCGCGCCTGTCGCCCCCACTTGAACCAAGCGAGGCAAAACTTCTTGAAGATACGTGGCTAAATCTTCTTCAGAAGCCATGAATTGTGTGCGCGGTTCCCCGTATGCTGTCCATTCCCAAACTTCGCTGGCGCGACCTGGCCCTGTAGTACACCCACCAAATTCTTCCATCAACGTCGGTTTGCCCGACAACGCGCTGGTTAATGCACAGGTGAAAGGCACAAACTCAGGGTCGAGCGGTTGGGTCGAAAATGGCGAATACATAGGATACGAGTGCATGACCGCCACATCGGTTTCGGCGTAAATTTGGTTGATGCGGAAGCTATTGTCTTCCATCGTACTGCCTGAATGCAGACCTAATGTGACCGGATGCACAGGGTCAATCGACTTGATCAACTGCACCATCTCGCGCGTCCATGCCTGTCCATCTTCCGCTTTGGGGGGCCACGCAAAGAGATCAGGCTCATTGCCTAAGTTCCACATCCAAATTGCGGGGTGATCTTTCAAAGTACTCACCACCGTTGTCACGAGCAGTTTTCCCGCTTCCAGCGCCATCGGATCGGTATACATATTACGGTAACTGCCCTCGACAATTTCATCCCCGCGTGTGACCAACTGCTTAGCATGATACGAAGGTAACGGAACGGAAGGGTCAAGCAACCAACGCGGAATCCAGTTTGGCCCGCTCATATGTCCCGTGAAAAAGGTGATATCCAATTTCAAGCCGTGTTCAACGGCAATATCACACACGGTGACCAAATGACCGAGTTTTTCAGCGTCAACGGCATCGGGCGTCGGCTGAAATTCATCCCACAACAAGAAGATGCGCACGACGGTCATGCCCAAGTCGCGAATGACGGCAAATTCTTCACGCACTTCATCCGCCTCAAAATTTGACCACCAATACATCGCTTTACGGCGAGGCCAGTAGTTCACTCCTAAAACAAATGGTTCACTCACGAAAAACTCCTATTCTTAAATGCGCAGCCATGCCCAACCATATCCAAGCAACGCTTTGTATATGTTGTTGAATAAAAATCGTTAAAAATGACACGCGAACTGTAATACAATTGAAGGGGATAATATACCGTGTTATCGCGAGATTGTTCAGTAAGGAAACACACCAATGCGCAACAGTATTCAGGATGCCCTGCATCAACAGCATTTTGTAGTGGTTCCAGCGGGAAATATACCGCCACTTCAGAAATACACACACGCGTGGAGCGCACTCACCGCAGAATATCCTCACTTACCGCCGGATGAGTACCTTCCCGACGGCGGGCGCTATCGGTTTCGGCGTTATGATCGGTTTCACTTCGACCCCACCAACGGCAGTCTGGAATTACTGCCTCATCAAGACTATTTTCAAAGTACCGATATCAATCAGGTCACAGGGGGGATCGTTCGTAAGTTTGCCCCGCTCACCCCAGAACTTGCCGCCAATGAATTTTTGCATGCTATGATCCGGTGGGATTTTGCTCAACTTCCCATGCGTGACCCCGCGTGGAGCACCAGCTTATGGCAAGTGGATGTTCACATGATCTATGTCGTCGCCACGCCTGACGGTGAAGGACACCCTACCCCAGAAGGCATCCATCGCGATGGCGCGGAATATGTCACGGTGCATTTGGCCGCGCTCGAAAATGCAGAGGGTGGCGTCGTCACGATTTATGACGATCACAAACAACCAATCGAGAGTTTTCAGTTGGCAAACCTAATGGACAGCTATTTATTTGAAGATTTGTATCTGTGGCATGGGGCTACACCCATCCACCCCTTAGATGGCGTGTCGCCTGCGAAACGCGGCATCCTCACGTTCGATTATCACTTTTTAAACCAACCCGTCTCACAAATTTAAAATAACTGCCCCTCTATCTCAGTAGCAGGTCTATTTCCTACTATTCCTCTATTGTTCAACTACGCGGGTCACTTTGGGGACGTGCGTTTTTTATAAGCCTTCTATAATGAACTTTAGAGGTCACGATCTTATAGGAATACGTCCGCATGAGCCACGCCATGAATAGAAGTGCAACAGAGGCCGCCGCCTCCAAAATGGAATCTTCCCTGCTTCATCGCCTTCTTGTATTCACAGACGCCTTCAAACGCCTTCCTTGGTGGGCAGTTATCCTCATCTTTCTTTTCAATACCTTTCTCATTGTCGAGGCGTTTCATCAACTTCGGGATCGGGGCGAGTCGTCCGCTTGGGGAAGTATTCTTTACTACCAAGCCATGACACTACAGGCGACACAAATCGGCTTTGGCGCGATGCTGACCTGCGGGGTCAGCTTGTGGTTACTGCCCCGCTTTAAACGGAGTTTCGGCCCCTATCAGCCGTCAGCAATTGCCCTCTCATTTGTGATTACGGGCGTCATCATCAGCTCACTGGTCTGGTCACGGCGCGATGATATCCTACGTGTTGTATTCAACACAGGGGTTTATACCGACACGTTCATGAATGAATGGAGCGCCAATCTATTTATTGCCTATCTCATCGTCTTGGGCATCGTCCTGTTGGTGATCTACAGCACATGGAGAGAACCGTTTTGGCTCGAAGTCACGCATCAATCCCTCAAAATTGACGGGTGGGATACCCCCTTCAAAATCTTGCACCTGACGGACTTGCATCTTGAACGCAAGACCCACCGCGAAGACAAAATTCAAACCATCATCGATCAGCTTCAACCTGACCTGATCGTTTTCACGGGCGATTTTGTCAACCTCTCGAATACGTTTGATCCACAAACTGAACAGGAGATTCGGCAGGTCATCGGCCGATGGACAGCGCCGTATGGGGTGTATGTCGTCTCTGGCACACCGATTGTAGAGCCGTTTGAACGCGTAAAAAGTTTTGTGTCAGGGTTAGAGAATCTTCATTTTCGACCCAACCAATGGAGCAGTCTACAAACCGATGGCGGGACTGTGCATCTGTTTAGCATGGTCACCACACATGACCTCACGGCAGACCGCAACACCGTACACACCGCGCAAGCGACCCAACCACCCCATGCCGAAACGCCCGAAATCCGCTTGATGTTGTCGCATGCCCCTGACGTCGCCCCCGAAGCCGCGACTGCTGGCTTTGATTTGTATCTGTGTGGGCATACGCATGGTGGTCAAATCCGCTTCCCGTTGATTGGGGCACTCTTTTCTTCAAGTCAGTTGGGCAAACGGTTTGTGATGGGAAGATATTCGCTCGCCTCATCAACAGATCGGGCGATGACGCTCTACACCTCAAGAGGCATTGGCATGGAAGGGTTCGGCGCACCGCGCGCACGCTTCCTATGCCGTCCGGAAATCACGCTTTGGACCATCCATAATTCATAATTTTTTACTTCACAGGGACAAAAACATTCCCAATTACTTATGCAATATACACAAATATAAAAAATCTATTGAGGGATTTATTTGTTTTTCGGTAAGATAACTATCGTCGTACCATGTGTAAATAAAATTGAGGTATTACATCATGTTAAAACGTAGTTTTGTTGTCGCTTCCGGTCTTTTACTTAGTGCAATGGCGCTTGCACCGCTTGGCGCTCAAGACCTTCAAGTTGTCACCTTCATGACAACTTTTGGTGGGTCAGAACTTGATGGTCTTCGCACCTCCATCGACGAATTCACCGCACAAACAGGCATCCAAGTGATCCTCGAAAGCAACCGTGAACTCGTGCCGATCTTACGTACCCGTCTCGCGGGTGGTGCACCGCCAGACCTTGCTTTGATCCCCCAACCGGGCTTGATGGCAGAATTTGCCCAAGCTGGTTATCTCGTTCCCCTCGTCAATGAAGATGGCAGCGCGGGCTTGGTCAATGCTTCTGTGATCACCGACAACTATGCCCAAGCATTCATTGATCTTGGCAGTGTCGATGGTTCGATCTATGGGATTTTGGCGAAAGCCAATTCCAAGAGCACCATTTGGTACCGCCCTGCTTCCTTGGAAGCTTTAGGCCTTGAAGTTCCAACCACTTGGGAAGAACTGCTCGCCGTTCAACAAGCCTATGTTGATGCAGGCTTAACCCCATGGAGCATTGGTGGCGCGGACAGCTGGACACTCACCGACTGGTTCGAAAACATCTATGTTCGTTTGAATGGCCCTGAAGCCTACCTGCAATTGTTCGTTGAACACTCCATTCCTTGGACCGACGAAAGCGTTGTGAACACATTCAACGCATTCCGTTCCATCGTTGACCCTGCAGATGTCAACTTGGCAGGTGGCGTTGATGGCACGCTCTCCACTGACTTCATCAGTGCAGCGAACCTCGTCTTCCGTCCTGAACCCGCCGCAGAAATGTACTACGAAGGTGGTTTCATCGGCGGTATCGTCGCTTCCAACTTCCCCGACCTCACCCCAGTAGATGACTTCAATGCCTTCCTGTTCCCCGCAGCAGATGAAGCCATTGGCGCACCCGTTGTGGGTGGTGGTGACTTGTTGGTTGCTTTCTCTGACCGTCCAGAAGTTGCCGCTTTGGTTGAATGGATGGCGAGCGCAGAAGCGAACACATTATGGGCAACTGCACCCACTGGCGCAGTCGTTTCTCCAAACATGAACGTTGACTTGAGCGTCTACAGCCCCTTGGCCGCCATTGATGCGAACCAAGTTGCCAATGCTTCCGCCTTCGTGTTTGACGGTTCCGACTTGATGCCCAGCGCAGTTTCACAAGCCTTTGGTATTGCTCTGCAAGACTTCATTGCCGCACCAGATGATCTCGAAAACATCTTGGCTGGTCTTGAAGATACCGCAGCCGCCAATTACTAAAGCGTAAGTCGTTTTAAGACCTCCCTCACCCCGACACATGATCGGGGTGAGGTTCAAGACCTTCCCTTTGTCCATAGTTGATATGGGACATCATCCATGAAAAAAGAAACTATACTCGGTTGGGGGTTTGTCCTTCCAGCAGTTGTTTTGATTATCGCATTCTTAATCTATCCAACCTTCCGCACCATCCAACTTAGTTTTGATACAGGCGCAGGTTTCACAACCAGCCAATATGTCGGCTTCCAAAACTACGTAAACTTATTCACGCGGGATCGTCTCTTTTTTAACGTGAACACGTGGCCGCCTTCCGGTGCCGTCTTTAATACAATCCTTTGGCTGTTTTTGTTTACGGGTGGCACAGTTGGCATGGGGCTGTTGGTCGCGGTATTAGCCAACAGCGTACGTTACGAAGTTCTTATCAAAACGATCATTTTTGTGCCGATGGCAATTTCTTTCACGGCGGCGGGGATCATCTGGCGGTTTGTGTATAGTCCAGATGCAAATATCGGGGTATTGAATGCGATTCTTGTTGGCTTAATTCCCGGGGCCGACCCCGTTCAATGGCTAGGCCGAACGGATATTGTCAATTATGCGCTGATCGCGGCGGGCATTTGGCTGTGGACGGGCTTTTGTATGGTCATCATTTCTGCGGCACTCAAGGGTTTACCGCAAGAAGTGATGGAAGCCGCAAGAGTTGATGGTGCAAATGCGATCCAAACATTCTTCAAAGTCACCTTCCCCATGCTGTGGCCGACGATCATCGTCGTCACAACAACCATGATCATCAATGTGCTCAAAGCATTCGATCTGGTCTATATCATGACGCAAGGGGGGCCAAGAGGTTCCAGCTACGTCATTGGCCTCTCGATGTACTGGGAAACGTTCCAAAACGGCAAGCCCGGCTATGGTGCGGCGGTGGCTGTCATCATGTTGATCGTCGTTTCGCCTTTCGTTTACTTCAATATTCGTCGTTTCCGACGTGAGGAGGCATCTCGATGACCGCCATCAGCGCACCTTCTTCCTATCGCTCATCAAAAGCAAAACCGCGTCGCACCCTCTCGCTTGGGCGCATTTTGACGCACATCACCTTATTTTTTCTGGCAGTGGTTTGGTTACTGCCTTCGGTCGGTTTGTTGATCACCTCATTCCGTTCACGCGGGGACATCTCCAGTTCGGGGTGGTGGACCTTCTCCCCGACGCAGTTCACCGTCGAAAATTATGAGTTGGTGCTGAATGCACAAGGCATGGGCGACAGCTTCTTGAACAGCTTCAAGATCACCCTGCCAAGCACCATTTTGCCCATTTTGATCGCCTCTGTCGCGGCGTATGCGCTGGCATGGGTGAAGTTCCCCGGGCGTAATGTGATGTTGATCATCATCCTTGCCCTGCTGGTCATTCCCTTGCAGACGACGCTGGTGCCTGTCTTGAGAATGTTCAATCAGTTGGGGCTTTCAGGAACCTATCTCGGTATTTGGATCGCCCATACCGCTTACGGCCTACCCTTCGCGATTTATCTTCTGCGCAACTTCTTCTCGTCTTTACCCAAAGAACTGATGGAGTCCGCAAAGATTGACGGCGCGAACGAACTCACCGTATTCTGGCGCATCGTGTTACCGCTTTCAGTACCTGCGCTGGCGTCACTGGCGATCTTCCAATTCATGTGGGTTTGGAATGATCTCTTGTTGGCGTTAGTCTTCATGAGCACGCCACAAAACCAACCGGTGACGGTGCGCATCCAAGCCATGTTAGGGACGTATGCCACCGAATGGCATTTGATGAGCGCCGCCGCGTTCATTTCGATGTCCGTACCGTTGTTGGTCTTCTTCGCCCTTCAACGTTATTTCGTCGTTGGGTTAACCGCAGGCGCAGTCAAAGAGTAATGCGAAGCTATATCTAAGGCTTGCATGCTATTTTGCTCTCCGCTACACTTTGCTTCAATAAACCCGCAGGCTGAAACTGCGGGTTTTATGTACCCGTATACCCTGTTTTACGAGGCTCACATGACCAACTCGGAGAACCCAAACCCAGAATCTCCACAAACACCGTCGCCTATGCCATCCGTCCGCACACCGTTGATTGTGGGTGGGATTTTAGCCATTGTGACGATTGTCTTGTTTGTTGCGATCTATAGCTTTTTAAGCACCACCTCTTTAGAGCCGTTCATTCGCTTGCTCGTCTCTTTGTGTTTACCCCCTGCCATCTTGTCATTGATCCTTGGGGCGTATGTGCTGATGAAGCAAAGCAAAAAAAGCTAACCATCACCTCGCGCATCAGCACATGCACAGCGTTTGACGTGGATCAAGGATTTGCGATGACAATGGTTAAGAAATAAATCATTGCTCTATGCCAAACGACAATCCATGTTACAATGACATATATCCCAAATTAAAACCTATATATCGCAAGCCGAGCATCTTTATCCTCGGCTCATGGACAAGAAACAGGGCATGTTAAACCCGGACTTTTTAAAAAATGGCCCCGGCCCGCGTTTGGAATTCTTGGAAAAGTCAGACGCTAAACACATTGCCGAAACATTGGTTGCCTTCGCAAATACCGAAGGCGGTACATTAGTCGTCGGTTTGAAAGAAAATGGCGACTTAGTTGGCAAAGTGGAACAAGAACTCTTAAGTAAATCCCTACGCGAAGCGGACGCTTTACTCAGCCCGTCTGTCGTCACTGGCAGTTGGGAACCCGTTGAAACGGAAAAAGGGACCGTATTTGCGTTACGTGTTCCCCGTAGCATCGAACTGCACGCTTTAAGTGATGGGCGTGTGTTGATTCGTGCGGAAAATGCTAACCGTCCTTTAGGCGGTCAAGAAATCCTCAAATTGGCGAGCGCAAAAAGCACGGGCGACTATGAAAGCGAACCTGTCCCCGGCGCGACCAAAGATGACTTCAGCAAGAAGATGATCGACGAGTATCTTGCAAAGCGCGCTGAACGGACAAAACGCCCGTATAACGGCAAGATTGACGACCTTCTGCGCGAAATCGGCGCGATTGATGCGGCCAGCCGTCCCACCGTCGGCGGTATTCTGCTTTTCACGGAATACCCTCAACATTGGATGCCCCAAAGTGGCGTCGTGTTTGCAAAATTCGTGGGGAAAAACCCGCGTGGTGAAAACGGACTGGCAGGCTATTCACGCCGTGAAGAACTCACAGGCCCTCTGCCCCGCTTAATTGAAGCGGCATGGAACCTCATCTGGAGCGAGATGGCGGTCAGCGCTGTTGTCAAAGGGTTAGAACGCGAAGAACGCTACGAATACCCTCAATTTGCGGTGCGTGAAGCCATCGTCAATGCGATCTGCCACCGTGATTATCGGCTACGAGGTCGCCGTATTGAAATCCGCATGTATTCAGACCGTTTGGAAGTCATTTCCCCTGGCGGTTTGCCCGGCTTCATCACCGTTGAAAACATCGTGGACGAGCACTTCAGCCGTAACCCCCGCATTGTGAACGGCCTGTTCCAATGGGGTTACATTGAAGAACTCGGCCTCGGCATCGACCGCATGATGGAAGAAATGGAACAAGCGGGTCACATGCCACCGACGTTCGACGCCCGCCCATATAGTTTTGCGGTGACGTTGTTTAATTCTCGCGAAAAACAAGTGATGCCAGACTGGGTACGCAATACCAATCACCGCCAGTCGCGGGCGTTGCAGTACATACGCGATCATGGCTCGATCACAAATCGTGAATATCGCTCTTTATGTCAAGGGGTATCGGCGGAAACCCTCCGCTTAGACCTCGCCGACATGGTAGAACGCGGTATTTTGCTCAAAGTCGGCTCTAAAAAAGGCACGTACTATATTTTGAAGTAGTCGTTTCTCGAACTTGCCATCCCAACACACACCACACCGATGCCCCACTTCATCCGGTTGTGGATGGCGAGTTCTACCCTGTGGATACATTGATCTATGCGTAGTCTGTTTTTTGCACAAGATACCTCGGTCACCGCGCTCGAACCTTTCACTCAAAATAATACTTGGTTGATTATTGTCGCCTTTTTAGCCATCTTAGCGATTGCGCTTTTTTTGCTCGCGCGCGCAGCTATCCGTAACGCACGGCTGGCGAAAGATATGCAAAAGCTCAACCAAGAAACCCGCGACCTCAACGCCAATATTGAGCAAACACGCCAACAGCTTGAACGGCTGGACCGCGTAAAAACAGATTTTATCATGGTAGCCAGCCATGAACTGCGCACACCGCTCTCACAAATTCGCGGGTATACCGACATCATCGACGCGCTGAACAATAACGGGAAGCTCGACCGTGAACAATTGGACAGCATGGCGGATAATCTACGCAAAGCCACAGAACGCATGGAAGTGCTCATCTCGGACATGCTGGCGGTCAGTCAAATCGATGTCAACGCGATGGACCTCGACTTCACCCAAACCACCCTTGACCAAGTAATCCGCTTGGCGTTGGAACCGCTGATCGATGCGGCTCGTCAACGTAAAATCGCGTTGACAGCGCGGGGTCTCAAAAGCCTGCCTGCCATCCAAGCTGATTCTCAACGTCTCGTTCAGGCGATCCGTAATGTGATCGTGAACGCGATCAAATTCACGCCTGATGGTGGCCGTATCGAAATCACAGGCAACCTTAAAGCAGCGGATAACACCCAAGATTCGGAAGCGATCTTGCTGGCAATTACGGATACCGGAATCGGCATCCCCCCCGAAAACCTCACATTGATCTTCGAAAAATTCTTTCGTGGCTTCAATCCAGATACGCACTCAACAGGGGCTTATAAGTTCCTTGGGGCAGGCCCCGGGCTAGGCTTAACGATTGCGCGCGGGGTAATTCAAGCGCACGGCGGGGATATTTGGGCGGAAAGCTCGGGTTATGACGTGATCAACTTGCCCGGTTCAGCGTTTTATATCCTACTGCCGATTCTTCAACCCAAAGCGGATAAGTCTACAAAGTCGATGGTGTTGGGGGAATCCGGCTGGGATCAACCGACATTACAACGCTCACAATTGCGCTAAGTCACTTACAAAATCACCGTTTGCGCTTGGATGGGCTTTTTCAGCAGTTGAGTGGCGAGCGTCTCAAAACTCTGTGCGTCACCTGACGTAAAGTATTGATGAGACCCATATCCCCTACCCTGTAACGCCTCATCACCTAAAATGCGCGCCGTCTGTTTAGACACGGCGGGCGCGGGGTCAACGATGTGGACGGATGGTGGAAGCAATTCATCAAGCACGGGACGCAAAAACGGGAAATGGGTACACGCTAAAACCAATTGATCGATTCCTGTATCTACCATCGGCATGATGATTTCGCGAAGTAATGCCCGTCCTTCTGCGGTCGCTTGACGGTTACGCTCTACCAACGTGACCAATTCCGGCGTGATGCGCATTTCGATGCGTACATGGTTGGCAAACCGCTTGACCACACTTTGATATAACGCCCCTTGCGCCGTTGCGCGTGTGGTCAATACCCCAATCACGCCAGTGCGGGTTTGTTCGGCAGCAGGTTTGATCGCAGGTTCGATGCCGATCATCGGGATGGTAGGATGATGCGAACGCAACTCATACAGGCTGGCGGCGCTGGCCGCGTGACAGGCCAGAACGATCACATTCACGTTTTGTTGAATCAAATATTCAGAAATTTGACGCACATACTGCTGAATTTGCGTAGGTGATTTTTCGCCGTAGGGTAAGTTTTTCTGGTCGGCAAAATAAATCGTGGATACCTGCGGCAATAAACTGTGGAGGTGAGATAACACGGAAAGCCCACCCACGCCAGAATCAATCACGCCGACAGTTGATGGTGGGCTTTGAGTATTAGGGGTCATGCAACGTCTTTATTTTTTATTTTCTGCATATTCACGCGCGGCATCGACGAACGCTTTAAACAGCGCCTTCATCGCATCGTCATCATCAACGAGGTCTTCAGGATGCCACTGCACGCTTAAAGCGAAGGGATGTTCTGGAATTTCGAGTGATTCGACAATCCCATCAGGCGAGTGGCCAGTAATCTTCACATTGGGGGCAGCTTCTTGCACCGATTGGTGATGAAGGCTGTTCACACGAAATTCAGTCTTGCCCAGAATGTTGGCGAGACGGCTCTGCGGGTCTAACGTGACCGAATGTAACAGCGTGTTTCTGGGGTCTTCATCGGGCAAGTCGTGGGTTAAATCAGTCTCCACTTGAGAGGGTATATCTTGGACTAACGTGCCACCGAGCGCCACGTTTAATATTTGATGCCCTCTACAAATGCCAAACACAGGCCGATCATCTTCTACCGTCCAACGGGCGAGTGTCAATTCCAACGTATCGCGCGGGTCGTCAATTTGGACGACTTTAGGATGGCGTTCTTGCCCATAAATTGACGGGTCAACGTCTGGCCCACCCGGCAGTAATACCGCGTCCAATCGGTCATAGATCGCTCTTAAGACAGATTCTTCTAACCCTGTCGGGATATAAACGGGCAAACCACCGGCATTCGCAACCCCATTGGCAATCGGCCAATAAGCGCGGTTATACACTTTGTTATCTACGGTGATGCTAGCAGAAGAAATTCCAATTAAGGGCTGAATCATCTCAAACGCTCACTTTTATCAAGGTTATTCTAAAGGTCAAAAATACGTTTTAAGTAGGATGCATAACAAGCCTCATATCGACAGATTCAACATGAGGCTTGTTCAAATTTCAAATATCAATTTCGAGACTAGCGCTTTTCTTTCAAGCGGGCAGCTTTACCACGCAATTCACGCAAGTAGTAGAGTTGAGCACGACGCACTTTCGCGCGGCGAACAACTTCAATTTTGTCGATACGGGGGCTGCGCAGCAGGAAGGTACGTTCTACACCCACGCCCGAAGCAATACGACGGACGGTATAGTTTGCGTCATTACCACCCTTGCGCTTGCGAATCACAACGCCTTGGAATATCTGAATACGTTCGCGGTCGCCTTCTTTAACTTTCACATGCACTTTGATCGTATCGCCCGAACCAAATTCAGGGAAATCGCGATCTGGCGCTTCCAGTGATTTCAACAATTCGCTCATTGTTACGACATCCTCTAAAAAGCACGCCTGCGGCGTGCTCATGATGAATCAATTACAAAAGTGACCAAAAGTATAGCACGAGGCTTGTCTTGAAGTCTAGGGCGCATCCATTGATAAGGCAGAAATTAAACGCCTAATTTGCGTGCGCCAAGCAAAATCGCAGAGATTGATTTGCCATCAATGATCACACCGCGATCAATCATCTCAAATGCTTGTTGAAAAGTCACGCGCGAGACTTCAATAAATTCATCTTCATCCATCTGTAAGCGCGAGTCTTGCAACTCTGTAGCAAAGAATAAATGGATGAACTCGGTTGTATAGCCGGGCGCCACATAGATACCGCCCAACCGTTCGATATGGTTTGGCTTATAGCCCGTTTCTTCTTGGAGTTCCCGTTCAGCACAGACGATGGGTTCTTCATTCGGTTCCAGCGTGCCCGCAGGGATTTCGTATAAAACCTGCCCTGCCGCAATACGAAACTGGCGAACCAAGAGGATATTCTGGTCGGCATCTAAAGCGAGGATCGCAACGGCGCCCGGGTGTGTGATCAGTTCACGCTTGGAAGGCTTCCCGTTGCTCAGTTCAACGTCAAGCACCTCTAATTTGACAACCCGCCCTTGAAAGATCGATTCCCGCTTTTTGATAATCTCTTGCATGATGATTCACTCCAAACAAAAAAGCGAAGGGGTCAACCTCCGCTTTCATTCACAAAATCAGTATCCAGCGTTACGGAATCACCAATTCTTGACCAATATAAATCAAGTTAATATTGCTGATGCCGTTGGCCGCCGCAATTTGATGCACCGTCACGCCATACGTCAGCGACAATTGGAATAACGTGTCATTTTGCTGGACGACATAGTTACTGCCACTGCCACTTTGCGCTGTCCCGTCCGTTGACGTGGGGGGTGGCGTCACGCCTGTGGTGCCACAGCCCGGAATCACCAACTGTTGACCGACATAGATCAAATTGGCGTTGACTAACCCGCTGGCACGGGCAATATCTTCATATGCAACGCCATAACGCAACCCAATACGGAACAGATTAGGATCAGTCGCTTGAACTTCATACACACAATCGTTACCGCTCACAACAACCCCTGAAGTAGGCGTAGCTTGAACGGGTTGGGAAGTCAACGTTAACACGAGGAATGGATCAGTGGTTGGCTCTTGCGGTTCACCTAATATCGCTTGCGCCGTGAGCGTGATCGGAATGGCGATTTCAGCAGTTGCCGTTTGAATAATTTGTGTTGCCAACAAGTCTTGTGCGCTAGGACCTTGTTGCGCGACAGGGTCGATCACATCAATGATGGGGATATTCCCTACCGCTTCTTGGGTTTCAAAGAAATATTGAGTGGCAGTTAAGAAAATATCATCTATTTGCGCCATCGCCACCGCCGTCCCCGTCAAGACACTGAAGGGGTCAAATGTCGCTGTGGGTGTCGGCGTCGGTGTTTCTGTTGGCATTTCAGGCGTATCTGTCGGAATTGGCAAATCCGTGGGTGTTTCGGTAGGTATAATGGGTGTTTCTGTTGGAATAGCCGTATATGTCGGTGCGCCTTGCGCAACGGAAGTAGCTTCCAAACCAGCACCAGCAGGTTGGAAACAACCCGCTGCAGTTAATAAAACAGCAATCCAGCCTAACAACCAGACTGAGCGAGACGACCGTGTAAGCATCTACGCACTCCCCAATGAAAACCGCGAGGTGAATATTTCGATTATACTGAACTTTAATCAAACCACAAAAGAAGAAAGTGCGAATTTTTCAATATTCATCGAGAAATTCGCTCAAAAAACATCATTATTCGTTCGTTAAAGTACGAATTGGTAAATGCAGATAGACTTTTGTACCGATGCCTTCTTGACTTTCGATGCTCAGTTGACCGCCCGTTAACTCGACCAAACGTTTACAAATGATCAAGCCTAAGCCCGCCCCCTGCTGTTCGTAAATGCGACGCTCAAACTGCATATATGCGCCGAGATTATTGAGTTGGTTCGCGCCGATGCCACGCCCTGAATCTTCTACAGAAACCAAGTACATATCCCCTTGCACCTCACCGCGAATGATGATGGGCTTTCCTGCGCTGGAAAACTTAGCGGCATTGTCCACCAGTTCTTCAATCAGTTTCTTGAGGTATTCTTCGGCGATATTCACCCCTTCAACAGGTTCAAACTCGGCTTGCAAATCCCCCGCACGCTGAATTTCTTCAAGGTGAACACGGGCATAGTTTTGTAAACTTTGATGCGGGTAGTAGGTATACCCAGAGCGTAATCTCACCGCTTGGCTCGGGTCAGAAATCATCACTTCGGTGTGGGTATAAATCAAGAAATTCTCGATCAGTCGGTATAACCGTAACCCCGCCGTTTTGATATGCTCGATCATCTCGGCGATACGCTTAGGGTCAAGCGAGTAGACATCCGTCGCAAGCAAATCGGTAAAGCCTAAAATCACGTTCAACGGGGTGCGTAGTTCATGAGGCAGGGCGAGTATGATGTTGCCCCGCAGATCATCCATGCGTCGCGCCATCATCTTGTCGTAGTGCTGGTGACGTTTTAAACGGGATTGAACCGTTGTTAAAAGTTCAACCGCAGAAAATGGCTTCGAAAGATAATCATCTGCGCCTAACTCCATGCCCGTCCGCATATCCGAACGATCTGTAAGCGCGGTAAGAAAGATAAACGGGATGGTTGCGGTAGACGGGTGCTGACGTAACAACTCAAGCACGCCGTACCCATCTAAACTGGGCATCATGATGTCACAAATGATCAGGTCGGGAATGACGCGCTTCGCAATTTCGACGCCTAACAAGCCGTTTTCTGCGCCAATGACATCAAAGCCTTCAAAGCCCAACATCTCGATAATATCTTTTCTTAAGGAGTAGGCATCCTCAATGACGAGTATCTTTTTGGCAATAGAACCGGGTGATGATTCACTCATAAAAGTTCCGTTTTTAAACGTGGAAGTGTAATAACAAACTCAGTACCCTGATTTAAATGACTATATACTTTTATCTCGCCCCCATGCAAATAAATAGACTGCTTGACGATGGCAAGCCCTAGACCCGTTCCTTGACGTGTACCGACATTCTGAGCGCGGTGAAAGGCTTCAAACATGAACTTCTGATCTTCCTCTGGAATACCAATTCCGCGATCCCGCACGGTGAGAGAAAAGTTCGATTCATCTTCTTGTAAAATCACATCTATCGCCGTGCCTACAGGGGAATATTTGACGCTGTTCGAAAGCAGATTGATCAGCACACGGCGGATGAGTTTACGATCTCCAAACAGTTCTAATTGAGGGCTTTGGATGCTCAGAAGAATCTGATGGTTGATGCCAATCCCGTCTTGGATTTCGTTCACAATCTCTTCGCTCAACTGTGCCAGATCAAAATGGGATGGCCTAAATTCTAAATGCCCAATTTCTTCTGACTTGCTCAGCTCTAACATGTCATCCAACATCAATGTTAGGTGCTTAATTTCAAACTGCATACGCTCAATGCGTTCGGTGCGTTGTTCTTTTGTCATCCGTTCACCGTAGGTGTTGAGCATCTCGCTGGCAATTAGCAGGGAGGCTAACGGGGTACGAAACTCATGCGAAGCACGGCTGATGAAGCGCGTCTTCAATTCCACCAACTCACGTTCTTTCTGCAAGGCAAACCGCAGTTCCCGTTCCATCAAACGGCGCTGGGTAATATCACGAATACTACACACCACACTGATGATATTCCCATGTTCAGGAATAATCGGGGAAACAAGAATATCCGCATCAAAGACAGAACCATCAAAGCGTTTTAGGGGAATCTCGATGCGCCCCGCCACGCCTTTTAGCAAGACACGATCCAAAACCAGCTTGATCTGCTCACGAAGTTCAGGCGTTGCGAACGAAACCAGCGCCATGCCGAAAGTCTCATAATCAGGGTATCCGAACATGTCCACAAAGGCACGGTTACCTTGTTGGATCGTGCCGTTAGAGCGAACTAGCAAAATTGCATCACTGCTGTGATTTAGAATCGCTTCGGCGCGTTCTTTCACACGTGAAAGTTCAGCCGTTCTTTCTTCTACCCGCTGTTGAATTTCATGATGAAGCTGGACATTTTCGATGGCAGAAGCGGCATGTTCAGCGAACGCCTCTAAAATATTGATGTCCCGCTCGTCTAATACGCCCGGCGTAGAACTGCGAATATCGAGCACGCCAATCGTGTCATTATGAGTACGCAGGGGAATGATGATGCGTGTCACATGTGTTTCTTCGGGTAGTTCGGGGTGAAGAAAATTCGCCCGTACAATGCGGTTCTGCTGGATCGCCAAGAAGATGATGTCCCCGGGCACGATGGTCGTCGTTTCCCCTGTGAACAGGTTACATGTTCCCGCCCGCGCCACCCGACGCAAAACAGGCGCGGGTTTCCCCTTTTCGTACAGGACGATACAACAATCCGTCTTGTCCATTTCTTGCACAACCGTTTTTACAATCCGCTTGCTCACTGTCTCGATATCGGTCGATGTAAAAATGCCCGAACTGAACAAAAATGATGTGGCGCTGTGCAGTTTATGAATTTCATCGGCGCTTTGAGCGATGGTATGGTAAAACTCGGTATTGGCGACAACATTGGCGACTTGGACGGCAAAAATCTTGAAGTATTTTGTGTCTTCGGGTTTAAAGGTGTGCGGAATATCCGATTCAAAATTGATGAAGCCAATCAAACGACTGGAAACCAAGATCGGCACACAGAGGAAACTTTGCACCCATGTGGGCATAGACAATTCTTGCCAACAAGGGTCATCTTGCGTGGAAGGGATGAGGAGAACCTCTTTTAGATCCGCCTCATATTTAAAAAACACAAATTCTTTCATAGGTAAATCAAGATCAGGTTTAGGGTAGCGAACGTCGTCATATCCCTTCGCATAAGAGACGCTCAGCTTGTCATTGTCTTGCAACAGCATGAGATTGCTGGCCGTGTGCGGAACGACACGTACCGCGTATCCCAAGATCAAATCCATCACCGTGTCGGGTTCAATCACACCCGTCAATGTCGCGTTGATCTCTTGGATGATGTCGATCATTTGCATGTGACGGCGTTTTGCCTGCTCTGTCTCAACCAATGATGTCACATCTTCTAGGGTGAGCAACACGCCTTTGAAATTTCGCTTGTCATCTTCAAAATGACGGAAGTGAAACGTTGAATAAGCGACCTGCTCATTATCGAGCGCCAACTCAACCTGCGGAATGATCCCTGTGTTATCGGGGCGGGTTTGCGAAAACACCAGCGAAAACACAGGAATCTCGTTCACATAATCAATGAAAGGCTTTGTGAGTTGCGTGGAAAATTGTTCCGCGCTTTGGTTCTGTAACCAAACCCGCCCTAACGCATCAAACAAAAATGTCGGTTTTGGGAACGCGTCTAAAAGGGGTTGATAAGCGCCTACAAGTTGTTCGCGCATCCATCCCTCAAGGTGATCAAAGACATCAAGCCATTGAATATGCGCGTGATCTTCTTTGATGACTTGAACAGGCGGGGTGACTTCAAAATCATCTGCTTGTGGAGCGACAAGCACGAGGGGAACACAAGGGTATTTTTGGCGAAATTCCCTCACCGTCGTGATGAAAGCACTTATATCTTCGTCAGTTGTGGAATTGAATGCAATCAAAACACAATCAGCATCTACTTGTTCAAATGCAGCTACCAAGGGTTCTTCGATGGAATTGAAGGACACGCGACGAGGGGAATTTTCTAAAACAGCGCTTATAGATGTTTTCACACCATCATCGTTACTTATTACAAGTGTCCGTATATATGCTTCGGAAAAATCTATATGAGCCATGATCTGAACTTAGTAGCCTAAGTGGTTATCTAATATAATAATACTAAGCCTCACTGAATGAATTTAATTAATTCTAAATCAATCCAGTTCATTATAATATTACAATCAAAACTTTCTATCAATTAGTAGAGTTTCGTAAGAGTATATTTAATATTTCAATTGAGGCAAATATTGATGGAGGAAAGTTAAAAACTGTGCAGACGTGATGATCCACGCCTGCACAGTTGATCTTTTGAGAAATTCTTAAGAAGCTAAGCTGAGCGTCCAAAGAAGAATGAAGATGCCGACCACAATGCGGTATACACCCCACCCCACAAAGGTATGTTTCGCTACGAAAGCCAATAACCAGCGGATCACAAACCACGCAACAATCCCCGCGATCACAGCGCCGATGACCAAGTACAGCAGGCTGTCGCCTTGTAATTCATCAAGGCTAAGCACAAGCTCAGCAATCGTCGCCCCGCCCAACAGAGGAATAGCCAAGAAGAAGGAAAAGCGCGTTGCAGAGCTACGATCTAAGCCGGAAAGCAACCCACCGATGATCGTCGATGCCGAACGAGATACCCCCGGAATGAGCGCGAACATCTGAAACGCACCGATGATGAACGCTTGACGGAACGAGATCGGGATGATGCCTTTTTCTGTTTGGGTAGTGGAAGCAATCGGCTTATTTCTGCTGAACGCCAATTCCACAATGATGAGCACAATACCACCGACAATGAGCGATAAAGCGACCACTTCGTTACGAAATAAATGCTCTTTGACAAACCCACGTAAAAGAAAGCCAACAATCGCAAAAGGAACGCCTGCAATGATGATCGCCAGCCAAAAATGCTGTACGTCGCGGTCAGTGGTGACTGACTTCACCTGCGCCCATAAGTCACGACGATAGAAAAGCAGGACAGCCACAACTGCCCCTAACTGAATAAAGATATTGAACGTATCAATATATGAGGGGGTGAACTGCAACAAGGAAGAAGTGACGATTAAATGCCCCGTCGAAGAAATGGGCAAAAATTCGGTAATTCCCTCGACAATCCCTAAGATGATCACATTGATGATATCGGCCACAAAAATCACTTTCTGAATGGGTCAGTATCTGACAAAACGCATCGCTATTATAAGACGGTCAGCAGAGATCACATAGAAAGTGATTCAGATGCGGCGAGAATCACCGCATTGTTTTGTTCACGCCGTTCGATATTGCGCAAAATGACGATCCATAAAAAGATCGGGATCAGCGAGATGAACCCTGTAGCAATGGCGACGTGACGCACAAATTCAGGGCCTAACGCCTCAATCGCCCAGCCTGTCAACAAAATACTGACGACGGTCGCCAGTTGGAAACCCGCCATATCCAACGAGAACATACGCCCTTGAAGTTCTTTAGGAATCGTCTTTTGGATGATGACCGAACTATAAATCCAGTACAAGCCCCCACCAATAGCGCGGATGAGCAGACCCACACATGCCCAAAGTAAACTGGGTGACCAACCAAAGACAAACCACCCCACCGCCAAGAACATAAACCCAAATAAGACGAGACGGCGCATGCGCTTCACAGTGCCGTCGTTCTGACGTTCGAAGATCACAGGCACAAGGATGGAGCCAATGCCGAACGCCGTCCACATCAACCCCATCGAGCCAGTGCCATCCACCCCTACAACAAAGATCGTCGTGGCGAAGATGGTCATGAAAGTATCAATATTGCCCAGACTGCCCCACATCTTAATGAGCAAGACGAATGAGGTTTGAGGGTTCTGCTTGACCCAAACCAACCCGCTTTTAAAGTCTTGTTTGGTCAACGTTTCAACATCCGCTTTGGCGTGTGGTTGGGCGTCGGCAGAAACACGGATGCGCGTTAAGAACCAAGTAGAAATCGCAAAGGTGGCCGCGATCACGACCAGCGCAAATTCAATCCCGATGAGTGACGTGACAATTCCCCCCAACGCTCCACCCACAGCCAGCATCACCGACCAGGTGATGCTTCCCAACATATTGGCGGTGATGAGGTCTTCACTGCGCACCAGCGTGGGCAGAAATGCGTTACGGCCCGGTTCAAACAACGCAGAGAAACTAAACTGAATCACGATCAGCACGTACAACAGCCATAAGCGGTCCGGCGTGAGCGCGAACAAATAGCCGATCACCGTAAAGAAACGGGCGACGTCGCTAATGATGAGCAGGGTTCGACGGTCATAACGATCTAATAACACCCCAGCGATGGGGCTGACGATTAACGGGGGTAGAAAACGCGCTAATAAATACAGCGTGATGGCAAACGGGCTATCGCTGTTTCGCACCACCAAAGCAGATAAAACAATCGTATTAAACCAATCCCCTAAAAGGCTGATCGCTTGCGCCAGCCATAGGGACAAATAGTTCGGGTTATTTCGCAATAAATGCACGTAACGTTGCATATAACTCTTTCATGATGAATAACGTTCGGTTCTTTGGGGTCTAGCCACCAACGGCTAAAGAGGATACAAGAATGTTTCTAAGTCCATCTATGACCGTTTTATTCTGTATAATCTCTACAATTTTGTATGCTAAACACTGCCAGAGAAATTCATTTAGCCGTTGTATCAACACTGAATCGTTAGTCTAGTCCAATGGAGTTCATGGGTTTTCACCCATGAAACCTATTCACAACCCTGTTGGTTGCCCAGATAAACTTTTCAAAAAGGAGATGCTTTGAGCAGCTTCGACGTTTTAGTACGCTTATTCCAATATGTTAAATCCTATAAGTTGTGGACATTCCTCGCGCTCATCGGGCTTGTAATCAGCACTGCACTCTCGGTAGCAATTCCTAATCTATTACAAGGTGTGATCGATCAAGGCGTAGCAAGCGGGAACACCAATTATATGTTGAGCGCTGGTTTGCTCGTCATCCTGCTTGGTTTTGGGCGTGGTGTCGTTGGGTTTTTCTTCCGTTATTACAGCGAAAAAATGTCCCATTTCATCGCTTATGATATGCGGAATGCGCTATATAACAAGGTACAAAACCAGTCCTTCACATACCATGATAACAGCCAAACCGGCACGCTGATCACCCGCGCCATCAGTGACGTTTCGGAAGTTCAGCGTTTTTACGCTTATGGCGTTATTGACGGCTTGAGCACCATTTTACTCTTGATCTTCGCCATGACTTCGATGCTGCTCACCAGCCCAATCCTCGCGCTGATCACGTTTATCCCGTTGGTTCCCCTCGCCTTTTTCTCCAAAAACTTCGCTCAATCGGTTGACCCGCGTTGGAAGAAGATCATGGATCGTCTGCAAATATTGGGGAATTACATCCAAGAAAACGCGCTCGGTGCGGAAGTCGTCCGCGCGTTTGCCCGTGAAGATCACGAAATCAAGAAATTTAAGACCGACAATCAGCTTTTGTACCATGAACAAATCGCGCTGGTTTCACGCTGGGGCAGTTATATCCCCTTGAGCACATTCATCATCGCCTTTTCTACAGCCCTCTTGTTACTGGTGGGTAGCCTGATGGAAAGCGCGGGTATGGGTGGCATTACCGTAGGATTGATCGTCTCTTTCAATGCGTATGTCTTGCTGATGGCGATGCCGATCCGCTTTCTAGGCTTTGCGATCCTCATCATCACGCAAGGGTTGAGCAGTGCGCGCCGTGTGTTCGAAATCATGGATGCGCCCGAAGAAGTTGTCGATGCGTCGGATGCAAAATCCATCCAGACATTTAAAGGCGACGTGCGCTTTGAAGATGTCACGCTCACGTATAAACACAGCACACAACCCGCCCTCAAGAATATTCATTTAGAGGCGAAAGCGGGCGAAGTCATCGCCTTGATTGGCGCTACGGGCGCGGGCAAAACTTCACTGGTGAGCCTCATCCCACGCTTTTATGATGTCACATCGGGGCGCGTCACCATTGATGGCATTGATGTCCGCGACATGAAGCTGGACGAGCTACGCCATCAGGTGGGGTTTGTATTGCAACAATCATTGTTGTTCAGCGCGTCTGTTGCTGAAAATATCGCCTATGGCAACCCTAACGCCACGATGGAGCAAATCATCGCCGCGGCTAAAGCCGCCGACGCGCACAACTTCATCATGGATTTGGCCGAAGGCTACGATACGCCGATTGGCGAACGCGGGATCACCCTTTCGGGGGGGCAAAAACAACGTATTGCGATTGCACGCGCCATTTTGATCGACCCACGTATTTTAATTTTGGATGATGCCACCAGCAGTGTCGATACACGCACTGAATTTTCCATCCGCGAAGCGCTGAGCAAAGTCATGGAAGGTCGCACGACATTCATCATCGCCCAACGGCTCAACAGCGTCCAAAATGCGGATCAAATTTTGGTGTTAAAAGAAGGCGAAATTGTCGAACGTGGCAAACATGAGGAACTCTTAGCGCTCAAAGGCTACTACGCACAAATCTATGATCTCCAACTGGCCGACCAAGAACGGGCACGCCGTGAATTGGCCGACTTTAGCAAGCTCAAGAAACACCGCGCTAACGACAACCTCATCACAGAGGGGCGCACTTCAGCGGAAGAACACCGCAAATACATCAATCAGGCGGGGAACTAACAATGGCGGTTATAACAGCAGAACAAGATAAAACGTCATTTGATTGGGCGATTACAAAACGTCTAATGGGGTATCTCAAACCCAGTAAACGTAAAATCTACGGCGCTTTAGTAGCGTCGCTCATCAGCGCCAGCGCGGGGGTATTTGGCCCGCCGATCATCAGTTGGGCGATTGATGAGGGGGTGCAAAAGCGTGAGATCAGTACGGTGCTGGTCGGCGTGGTCGGTTACTTACTTCTGAACTTGCTCGGCGCGGCGGCCTTCCGCTTTCAAATTCGCTGGATGGCAGAAGCAGGTCAAAAGGCAATCCAAGACATCCGCGATGAGCTGTTCTCGCACATTCAACGCTTGTCGATCTCATTCTTCGCCAAATACGAAACCGGACGGTTGATCTCGCGCATCATCAACGATGTGAATACGCTTCGTGAAGCGATCACTTGGGCCGTCGTCGGCACATTCCGCGACCTGCTCTCACTCGTCGGCATCATCATCGCGATGATCATCATCAATCTGCCTTTGACGCTCGTCGCATTGGGGATATTGGTCGTCTTGGTCATCATCGCCAACTTCTGGCGCATTTATGCCCGCAAGACCTATCTGCGCGTGGTCGAAACCAACGCACGCGCCAACGCGGAACTTGCCGAAGCGTTTAACGGGGTACGGGTCACACAAACTTACACCCGCCAGCAGTACAACTATGAACGCTTCAAGACAGAGTTCAACCGCGCCAACCGTAAAGCGTATGTTGATGCGGCGCTGGTGGCATCCCTCTTTTTCCCAAGCATTGAAATGGTCGGCGGGATTGCGACAGGGTTATTGATCTATGTAGGGGGCACGCTCGTTCTGCAACAAGATTTATCCATCTTCACCCTGCTCACGTTCGTGCTGTATGTCGATCAATTCTTCCAGCCGATCCGTCAGCTTGCCCAACGCTACAACCTGTTCCAATCGGTCATGGCGGCGGGCGACAAATTATTCCATCTGCTGGATCGTGAGATCGAAGTCAAAGACGATGAAACGGCTATCGCCCTACCAACTATTCAGGGCGAAGTGCGCTTTGAAAATGTCAGCTTTACGTATTCCGCCGACGATGAAAGCGCGATCACCTTAAAAGATATCAACTTGACAATTGCCCCGGGCACGTCCGTCGCTTTGGTTGGGCATACCGGCGCAGGCAAAAGTACGCTGGTCAAACTCTTGATGCGCTTCTTCGATGTGACCGAAGGCCAACTGCTGATTGATGGCGTAGATGTGCGTTCGATCACCCAAAACAGCTTGCGTTCGCAAATCGGCGTGGTGCTACAAGAGAGCTACTTGTTTTCGGGCACGATCATGGACAACATCCGTTATGGTCGTTTGAACGCGACGGATGCAGAAGTGATCGACGCGGCGAAAGCGGTTGGCGCGCACGAATTCATCTCTCAACTGGAAAATGGTTATCATACTGAAATTCGCGAAGGCGGTTCACAACTTTCACAGGGGCAAAAACAACTGTTGGCGTTTGCGCGTGCGCTTCTGGCCGACCCGCGTATTTTGATTCTTGATGAAGCCACAAGCAACATTGATACCCAAACTGAAAAGCTCATCCAAACCGCCCTTGAACGGTTGCTCAAAGGTCGTACCAGTTTTGTGATCGCCCATCGTTTAAGCACCATCGTTCAATCTGACTTGATCGTGGTCATGGATCATGGGGAAATTATCGAATTGGGAAATCATAAGGAACTACTCGCATTAGGGGGTGCCTACAGCGCTTTATACACCATGATCTAAACGTGTATAGAGTTTTCACGCCTTAACCAAAGTGGTATACTGTAGGGCATTTGTGAAATACAAGGGGCTTTTGTGCCCTCATTACAACATCAAAAAGGGTATCGTCGATGGGAAAGATTGGTTTGTTTTTCGGTAGCAGTACCGGAAATACGGAATTTGTCGCATATCAACTAAAAGAGGAATTCGACAAAATCGACCCCTCATTGGTTGATGTTCACAATATTGGTTCCACTACACCTGAACAAATGCTTCAGTATAACTACCTGATTTGTGGCATTCCGACATGGAACACAGGGGAACTTCAAGACGACTGGGAATTTTTCATGCCCAAGTTAAAACAAATGGACCTAAAGGGCAAAAAAGTCGCCATTTTTGGTCTAGGTGACCAGAACGGTTATGGTTTTAACTTTCTGGACGCGGTGGGTATGTTAGCAGATGAAATGATGGCGCGCGGTGCCCAATTATGGGGCTTGTGGTCACATGAGAAATATCAATTTGAAGATTCAAAGGCACGCGCTGAAGAATTTTTCCTCGGCCTCGGCTTTGACCAAGACGGCCAACCTGAAATGACGGGTGATCGCATCAAGGTGTGGGCGCAAAACGTGAAGAAAGAATTCGGCCTCTAAATCACAGCCGAAACCAAGCCTGATCTCACTTTAAAATCTATCATGATGTTGATCGTGATAGATTTTATTTTTTTCAGCAAAAATTCACTGATATTCACTTGGACATATTCCGAATATAGTGTACATTAAAAAAATCAGGTTTATCTAATGTACCTAAACCCTGAATCATCGTTTATGCACTGTTGGTTAAATTCATGCAACTATCAAAAAACACCTATCTCACTACACTGTTGTATGGGTTTTTACTTCTCATCTTTACCGTAGCCCCTGTGAAAGCACAGGAATTAGCTGCTATCTTAGAAGTAATCACCCCGGGGGTTGAAGTTAAGCGCGTCAATACCGAAAACTGGATTGCCGTGAATATCGAAGCGATTGTTGGTGTAGGAGATATCATTCGTACCGATAACACAGGTCATGCCCGTGTTACCTTCTTCGCAGATGGTGTAGATACCGACATACTGCCTAGCACTGAATTTCGCATCAACACGTTTGAAGGTTCGACCATCGAAAGCTACAACCTCACCGTTGAAGTTTTGATCGGTCAAACCACACAGCGCCTCACCCGTCTGCTCGACAGCAACGCCAATTACAACATTTTAACGCCTGCGATGGAACTGGTTGCACGCGGGACTGCATTTGCAATCCGCGTAGAAGGTGATGGACGTAGCGCGATGTTGGTCTCTGAAGGGCTTGTCGCTGCTGATAACGAAACCGAAGCAGAGGAAGTCAACCCAGGCTTTGGTATTCGTGCCGACGAAAGTTTGAGCGATGTCGTCGCCGCCACCTCTTTTGCCGAACTTGATGCCGCCTTAGACGGTTGTGTTGCCAACATCAACACGGTTGATGATGTGAGCTTAAACGTGCGTTTAGGCCCAGGGACAAACTATACCCGCATCGGCACGATTGAACCCCTAACGATTGCGCGTTTCTATGGACAGTTCAGCGATGACGAAGATTGGTTCCGCATCCAGTTTAGAGATAGCTATGGTTGGATTCTGGCAAGCAACGTGATTTTAGCCCAAAGCTGTGCAGGATTACGTCAATTTGATGCGACCTTCGCAGGGGAAGACCCAGAAAGTTTTTCTTCCCTCACTGAAGACTTCAGCTTAACAGAGTCAAACCCTGTTCAAGAAACCTCACCTGAAGTTACGCCTGAAGCAACACCTACCACTTAAAAAGCGATCATGCACAAAATCCTCCGCCTCTTCAACACCAAGGGGCTGTCAAGTGGAGAATGGCAACAAAGAACTTTGTCCGGTCTTTTGATCGGACTCGTTCTTTCGTTCGTCATTTTGTTTTTATGGCAAACGAATGCCTTTGCCCAAATCCGCCTACGCTTGAATGATGCCTACTTCGTCCCCATCCCCACCCAAAATCGCATCGCCATCATCGCCATTGATGACCACAGCCTCGCGGAATATGGCCGTTCCCCAACCGGATGGTCAAGAGAGATTTTTGCCACGCTCACCAACGTCTTAAGCGAAGATGGCGCGCGCGTCATCACCTTTGATATTCTGTTCGTCGAAGGCTCAGAAAACGATGATGTATTCATCCAAGCGCTGACCGATGCCCGCCAGTCTGACACGCGCACGCGCATCGTTATGCCCATCGCTGGCGTACAACAATCCATCGCCATTGCGACAGGCAACTATTCGTTTTTATTTGAAGAAGTGCTTCGCCCCAATAGCACGATTGCCGAGCGCGTCGATCACCTAGGCATCATCAATACATTGGCCGACTCGGACGGGGTGATCCGTCGTCAGTTCGGCATCATCGAAACGAGTGATGAACAATTCTTATCGCTCAGTTTGGCGACCTTTGTTGCTTATTTACGTATTCCCCAAAGCGCGATTCCACAGATCATCCAAGTGAGTGACAACAGGCTTGAAATTGCTGGCACTCATTCGGTATTACTGGATGAAAACGGCATGTGGCGACCGAATTATTTTGGCCCGCCCAGCGTAGAACAAAACGGCACCTATCCTGTTTATTCCCTGCGCGACGTGGTCAACGGTGAATTTCCTGAAGGCACATTCACTGACAAAATTGTGTTCATTGGCACGATGAACAGCGTCGGCGTAACGGACCAACACCCGACCCCCACCACCAATAATCAACGGTTGATGGCAGGGGTAGAGATTCATGCCAATGCTACCGAAACGATCCTTCAGCAAATTCCGATTCATGAAGAATCGCACACCTTACAGGCGATCAGCATCGTTTTACTGACGACCTTTGCCAGCGTGCTCTATGCCAACATCCGCTGGTCTTGGATCTTCATCGCGGCGATCACGCTCACGCTCGTTTGGTTGCTGTACGCCTTCTTCATTTATGCGACGACATGGCAAATTACCAACCTGCTCCACCCCATCATGGGCATCGCGTTCGCGGTCCCGCTTACGCTCGGCTACCAAGTCACCAATGAGCTGAACCGTCGTCGTCAAGTCGAGTTTCTGTTAAACAACCTCACCAGCATTTCAGGGGAACGCCTTGCCTTACCGCGCATCTTAGCGCGCATCGCCAACGATCTTAAAACCCAAGTGGGCATCCAAGATGGGGAAATTTGGCTCAAGAATGTCGAGACAAACCAGCTTGAGCAAGCCTACCGCTGGACAAACGAAGTCCAGCTCATCACGAGGCCATCATTCACAGCGCAGTTAGCCCATAAAATGTTGGCCGAAAAGAAGCAGGTCGTTTCGGAGGAGGCGATTGCGCTTCCCCTCAGCACACAAGATACGCTATGGGGGGCATTGATCGTCATCGCGAAAGAGAGCCGTCGGCGTAACAGCTTGATTCCCATCTTGAGCGAACTAACGCAAAAAATCTCTCCAACGATTGAGAATGCTCAGCTTCACGCGCAGACCGAACAACAACGTTCGCTCCTCGACCAACTGATCACGGGGTCGCCTTCCGGTATTCTGTTGTTAGATAACGACTTGATCGTTAAGCGACTGAACGCCGCCGCGTCGAAAGCCCTACAATACAGCCCAACTGATGAGGATAATCAAGCTTTACGCACGTTATTGACGCGCACCGAAATGTCAGAAAATGACATCGAACATCTTCTCATGAATTTTGAAAGAGGCGGGGCTTTCCGCGCACAGGTCAAAATCAGCGATGATTCGCTCATCATTGATGCCGCGCATATTCGCATCAACAACCAATGGATTGTGACGCTGAACAACGTGACAGCGCTGGCAAAGCTGAATGAACTGCGCACGAAGATGATCCGCATGGCATCACACGACCTTAAAAACCCGCTCACGGCGATTATGGTATCCAGCAGTTTGCTGAAAATGTTCATCTCTGAAAACGGCGCGTCACAAACGGAACTGCTGGAAACCAACGACCGCATCTATCAATCCAGCAAGTTCATGCAGCGCTTGATTGACGACATTCTGGCCCTTGAAAAAACTCGCTCACAGCAGATGCTCAAAGGGCCGTTCTACCTTACAGGGCTGGTGAATGAGGTGATTGCCCAGCATAAACCGGATATTGAACTGCGTCATCAAACCCTGATTGTAGAGATTGCGTCGGATGTCCCTGCTATTTACGGCAGTCGGCGGGAAATTTCGCAAGCATTCACCAACCTTGTAGGCAACGCATCTAAATACACCCCGCAAGGCGGAACAATCACGGTCAGGTTGTATCACGAAAACAAACATATCTTATTTGAAACACAAGATACAGGTTATGGAATTCCTGAAAGCGACCAGAAAAATATCTTCCAAGAGTTTTACCGTGCGAGAACGACAAATACGGCCAATATTGAGGGGACAGGCTTAGGGCTTAGTTTGGTACAATCTATCATCACTGCTCATGATGGAAAGATATGGTTTAAGAGTGAAGAAGGGAAAGGGACTACATTTTTTATTCAGTTACCTCAATATGAAGGGGATGTTCAACCCACTGAAGAAGATGTCTATGAACTTGACTAAAACACGCTACATTTCACCAATGGCCTGTTTATTTTGCTTGCTGTTTCTTTTGTCAAATTCTGCCCTTTTATCACAGGCACAAGCACCAATCTCTATGGCCGCGATGGTTGAAATTACCTTTGCGCAGGTCAATTTTACCCGTGTGCTAACCCAACAAACTTTCTCGCTCGCCCCTCAAGCAGTCATGCCTGTAGCGAGTGGAGACATCATCACCACCAATAACAACGGACGCGCCATTGTCACCTTCTTCACAGGGGCAATCGCGTTCATCCTTCCCGAATCGACCTTTGAAATTGTCGAGTTTTATGCAGGCGCGGACGGAAACTACATCCTTGAAATTAACCAAACTGGCCGTGTGATCTATCAATTCGACAGCCCTGAACAATTCGAGTCATTCCTCATCAATACGCACGCATCCCAAATCAGCGCACCTTCAGAAATGTTCGCTGTGGACAATGCCCCCAACCAAGAGGTGATGTATGCCATCAGCACAGAGGGCACGTTAAGTGTGACCGATGCACAGGAAACCCTATTTGAATTAACCGCGCATCACGGAATCCGTATTCAAGAGGGGATAGGGGAAACAACGCCCCTTTCGCCCCAGTCGAGCTTTGCGGTGATTGAAGGTCTACTGTCTGAATGTCCGGGAACCGTCAACGCGATCAACAATCTGCGGTTGAATGTGCGCACTGGCCCGCTGATCGATTACACAGCGGTGGGCAGCGTGCCGAACAACATTGATGTGAACATCATCGCGCTTTCCGAATCTCGCGAGCGGTATCGGATTCAGTTCTTAAGCAACTATGGATGGATTTTGACCGAAGCGGTTCTCTCTACGTGTGATCTGTCTACGTTGCCCGTCCTACCCAACTCGTGGATGGAACGAAATATTGGCGTTTTACAACCGTCTGAGCGCGAACTCACTTTGCTCGAACCGTTTTATGGCACGCCCCAAAATGACCGCTGGTTCTATCGTTAAAAAAAACATCGAGAAGCAAGCTTCTCGATGTTTTTAATTCCGTCCACACGCGATATTTTAAGAGGCTGAAGGCTGAGAACGCATGTTGCGGATGAGCTTTTCAATCTCCACGACGAACAAGATCACCGATGAGAGCGCAAACGTTAAGAACAGTTCAGTGCCAGACAAGGGGATGACATCTAACAACGCTTGTAATGGCGCGAAATAGACCACCAAAATTTGCAAGAACGTTGTGCCTAATACGGCCCACAGCAAGAAACGATTCTTCGAGAACCAGACCTTGAAGAAGGATTCTCTTTCCCCTGCATGGATGGCCGACACATGGAATAACTGACCTAACGCCAACACCATAAAGGCGATGGTGCGCGGGCCACGTTCAGCTTCTTCGATGATCTCGCTTAAGCCTTCTTCAGAACCGAAAGACGCCTCACCATTTGGTTGGATCAAAGCGATACGGTTTTCAATGCTCAACGAATCCCAGTCTGCGGGGATCAGTTCTTCATGGGTTAATGCCACCATCTGGGCACGATCAAAGTTTTCTAAGTTGAGCGTGCGCGAGAATGGATCCATGCCCCGATCTGTAAACCCGATGAAGAAGCCGATCAAGGTGACAATCGCCAAGACAATCGCCATCCAGATAATGCGTCCACCTAAGCCGTTGGCGAAGATGCTCTCTTTAGGGCTACGAGGTGAACGTTTCATCACGCCCTTTTCACCCGGTTCAAAACCGAGCGCGATGGCGGGCAACCCGTCTGTGACCAAGTTCACCCACAAAATTTGAATCGCGATCAACGGAATGGGCAGGCCGACTAACAACGCCACGAACATCACGAGGATTTCGCCCACGTTAGAGCTGAGCAAGTAGCGAATAAACTTCAGGATGTTGTCGTAAATGACACGGCCTTCTTCAACTGCCGCAACAATCGAAGCGAAGTTGTCATCAGTCAACACCATGTCGGCTGCGCCCTTGCTCACTTCCGTACCGGTGATGCCCATCGCCACACCGATATCAGCTTGCTTCAAGGCGGGCGCATCATTCACGCCGTCGCCCGTCATCGCCACGACATGCCCTTCTTCTTGCAAGACTTTGACGATGCGCAGTTTATGTTCAGGTGAAACGCGCGCAAACGCGGATGTTTCCTTCAACGTCGCTTTCAAACCCGCGTCGTCCAAACGGTCGAGTTGTGCGCCTGTTACGACTTTTTGCCCACTCTCTAAAATGCCGAGATCAGACGCAATCGCTTCAGCGGTCAAAGCGTGGTCCCCCGTGATCATCATGGCGCGAATACCCGCTTCACGGGCCACCCGCACCGCATCCTTCGCTTCAGGGCGCGCAGGGTCAAGGATGCCCACCAACCCCAACAAGATGAGATCACGTTCGATTTCAGGCGTCATTTCGGCTGGCACACTGTCCAGCGAACGCATGGCAATGCCGAGCACGCGCAAGCCTTGTTTCGCCATCATGTCCACTTGAGCTTGCCACTTCTGCCGTCTGTCTTCTGTCAGCGGGATGATGTCGGATAGATGTTCGTAAGATGCCCATTCAATCAAACGGTCAGGCGCACCTTTGGTTAACGCAACGAGGGTATAACCATCGAACAAGGTTTTGGCTTCGTCGCCTTCTACGCGGTGAACGGTCGTCATCGCCTTACGTTCACTGCTAAACGGAAGTTCAGAAACACGTGGCATTGATTTTTCTAAGGATTCGCGCGTCCAACCGACTTTTTGCGCGGCGACAATCAACGCGCCTTCGGTCGTGTCGCCCACCACTTGCTGATTGCCGTCTTCATCCGTTTCAAGATAAGCGTCAGTCGCCAACGCCATCGATTTCAAAATACGTCCCACAATCGGGTCTTTTTCAGGGTCTACTTTGCCGATCCCGATTTCTTCAAATTCCCCCTGTGGAATGTAACCAATCCCGCTGACCTTGACATCTTCACGACCGGGAAGCGCGATCATGGTTGTGGTCATTTCGTTACGGGTGAGTGTGCCTGTTTTATCCGAACAAATGATAGTCACGGAACCCAACGTTTCGACTGCAGGCAAACGACGGATCAGCGCGTTGCGCTTGATCATGCGCGAAGCACCCAACGACAAACCAATAGTGATGACCGCAGGCAAGCCTTCAGGGACGGCCGCCACCGCCAAACCAATCGCGGTGGTGATCATTTGCGTCAACGGCACACCACGCAGTAAGCCGATGACAAAAATCAACGCGACAATGCCAATCGACGCATAAACTAAGGTATGCCCTAACTGAGCGATACGTTGTTGTAACGGGGTCTTGGTGTCTTCTACGCCCATCAACATAGAGGCGATCTTGCCAAGTTCGGTTTTGAGGCCGGTTCCGGTGACGAGCATTTCACCACGCCCGTAACTGACCGCCGTCCCCATAAAGACCATGTTCTTACGGTCACCGAGCGAGATGTTATCCCCTTCAAGCGCTTCGACCGACTTGCCCACCCCATGAGATTCGCCCGTGAGCGCGGCTTCCTCTACTTGTAGATTGGCCGACTGGATCACACGGCCATCCGCAGGAATACGATCCCCTTCGCCAAGCAGGATAACATCCCCAGGGACGATTTCTTCGGCGCTAATCTGCGTCACATGACCATCACGACGCACACGCACCTGCGGAACTTGCATCGCGCTCAATGCGGCCAACGCCTGTTCCGCGCGATATTCTTGATAGGTTCCCAACGCGGCATTCAACACGATGATTAATAAGATGGCAATCACGTCAGTGATTTCGCCAAGAATACCGGATAAGATCGCGGCGACAACCAATAAAAGCACTAAAGCATCTTTAAACTGTCCAAAAAAGATTTGTAAAACGGTCGCGCTTTCGCCTTTGGGCAGGACGTTACGGCCTTCCTGCAAGCGGGTATTCGCCTCAGATGCAGAAAGCCCAGACTGCACGTTTGTCTTCAAATCACTCGCGACTTGCTCAACGCTCTGTTTGAAATATTCGCTCATTAACTTCCCCTTAGAAGTAGTGGTACTGCGACATGCAAGATCATGGAGGATGGTACAACTATAAATTTAAGTGTAATCAAACGAGTACGTTATGACAACGCGAGGCGTGCTTTTTTCATGATTTCTAAATATTAAGAACCGTTAGGGTACAACTGCGGTTGATTGTCGACACACGACATGAGGAAGAAAAACTTGATCGTGAACTTCGGCATGGCTCAACAGTGAAAATAGAAGTTGTGCGGCTGTTTTCCCCAGCGTGTAATGATCGTGCTCAACGGTGGTCAGCATGGGCATGGACGCGGTTGAGACCGCATGGTTGCCATACCCCACCACGCTGTACTGAGCAGGCACACAGTATCCTAAAGCTGTGAGGCCGTGAATTGCGCCAACTGCCAGTTGATCGTGAGAGGTTAACACAGCCGTGATTTCGGGGTGCTGGTGAACCATCACCTGTGTGGTGTAAACGCCTTCTTCGTGGGAAATTTCCGCGTGCGCCATCGGAAGCTCATCCAAGTTGCGCCCAAATTCGGCCAGCGCTGCTTGCACCCCATTGATCCACGCCGTCATCGACACCGAATAGTCGCCGATGGATTGAATCACCGCGATCTGACGATGCCCCAAGCTCAGCAGATGTTGCATCGCCAAATACCCACCGACAAAATCATCACAGTACACGTTGACAGGCGCTTTGAGCTGACCGATCACCACCGTAGGGATTTTGTTTTGAATGGCGATATTGGACAGGGTGAGATTAGAAGTCGTGTTAAAAATCAGCAGGCCGTCACAATACCCGCTGTAAACAGCACGACTATAACTTTCATCTACGATGCCATTTTCAATGCTCGGGGTGATGAGCAGTAAATGATAGCCATGATCTGAAAAAACATCTTCGATACCGCGTAGCAACTCCAGCGAGGCAAAATCTTGAAACGCGTGTTGTGTCCACTTTGGTAAGACCACCCCTGCGATGTTCGCCTTCCCCGAAGACAACGCGCGCGCCGCCAAATTAGGACGGTAACCCAACGTACGAACGGCATTCATCACACGTTGACGTGTTGTTTCAGAGACATAGGGGGTATTCGATAAGACTTTTGATACGGTCGCCGTAGACACCCCCGCTAACTTCGCGACATCCTGCAAGTTTGGCATAGTTTTAAGATAATTTCACTTCGAGGTATTCATGTAAATGATCGCTTCTTTAAAGATCACTAGCTTACCTATAAGCGGATTGATGTCAATGGGAGTATCTTGTAAATGATGAGCAATCTATAAATTGTGCATTCTCTATTTGTACTTATGCGCTACTATTTCTAATCACCATCATTTTAATGTTTGAGGTTATGCACATGCTCCACCACCTTCAAAAAATCGTAGCGGTTTCTTTAGGTGCTTGCTTATTCCTCCTCGGCGCGGGTCAGCAAACCCAAGCGCAAGAAGCAACGCCTGAATCGCTCTTATGTTCAGAAACGATCCAAACCCTATTCAGTGACCTACAATCTAACTGTGAAAACCTGTCAGCAGGTCAAGTCTGTGATCGCGAAGGGGAAATGACTGCGCTCGAAGGCATAGACACCCTCAGCAGTTCCGATGAAACGTGGGATGCGTTGGCGCTCAGCTTACCTGCCAATGACCCTGAAACGAACATTCAACTCATCCTTTTAGGTCATGCCGAACTGAGCGGACTGGATGCGTCCGCCAATGCCCCAGCAATCACCGCCACCGTCCGCAACGCCTCACCTTTCAGCGCGAATTTACGCAGTGGCCCAAGCACCGATTATGAGGTTGCAGGCACGTTAGGGTTGGGCAGTGAAACCACCGCCGACGGACGCACTGCCGATTCTGGATGGTTACGTTTACAAACCGAAACAGGCACCGCGTGGATTGCCTCAAGCCTCGTCACCAGCAGTGATGACTTAAGCGCCCTCGCCATCGTCGATGTGAATTCCCCCAGCGCGACCCAATCGAGTTTGTATTTTTGGAATGATGCCCCGCTCGAAGGCTGTGATCTCGCCAGCACAGGTTTACTCGTACATTACGCCAGTGAAACCCCTACCCAACTGCTCATCAACGATACGGCGCTTCGCTTGGTGAATGCGACGCTGTTCTTACAAGCATCATCCGCCGAAGCCTTGACGATCAATGTCTTGAATGGGGACGTTTCAATCACCAGCGCGGGCGAAACAACCGAAGCTGAAGCAGGCGCACAAGTCAGCGTTGCGCTGGGGGGTGATGCAGGATTGAGCGCTACCGCCGCGCCGGTCGTAGGCACATATCCTTTTAGTTTAGTCGCGGGCTTACCCCTGCAAAGTGCATTACCTAACGTGTCTTTGACGTGTATTGCTGGTGTAGGCGCAAATGTCGAAACCGTCGCCTATGCCCTGCCAGACGTCACAACGGCGGGCTTGCTCAACTTGGCTTCAGACGCGCATTATCAAGTGGAAGGTCAATTCACTGATGATGCAGGCGTGGAATGGTATTCGATCTCGTTGGGTGACCTAGAAGGCTGGACGCCCGCCAGCGATTTACTCACAGTCGGCGCATGTGCCGACCTTCCCCACTTGGATGCAGAAACGGTTTTCGCCACCCCTGAAGTATTGGTGAGCACAGGCAACGCCCCCGCTGTTGGCGCATTTGTCCCCGCTACCCAAACCATCTGGATGGCAGACACAGGCGTTGATGTGATGGAAGGCACCTGCACTTCCTCTCCCATCGCTCAATGCAGCCACTTAGCCGCCACGACACTCAGCGGCAGCACGCTCTCATGGCGCGGACAAGAACCGAACCCCTACCCGATGGCCTTGGTTGGGGAAAATACATTTGCTTACAATGGGCGTAACCACTTAGGTAATGCCAATTTGAGCATGTACCTGACCTTCACCAGCGAATCCAGTTGGATCATGACCATGACTTATATCTATGACAACGATCCCAACTGCACGCACACCTTCTATTACAACGCGGTCCTGCGTTAAAGAGATCGTAACATCAATCAAAAAGCCTGCGAAGTGACATCCTCGCAGGCTTTTTTTATCCAATGGATCGACGCCGTTTGTTTTAGGCTTCTTCGAAAGCGCTGAGGTCAATTTCCAAATCGGTCAAGAATTGGGCAAACGTCTGTAACGTGACCAAGTTACGCATGTTGTAGCCATATTGCAAATAGTCTTCTGTGAGGTTGCCCGTCTTGTCATCTTCTGGGAAAGAAAGATGAATCGGCTCGACAGGGTCAACACCGTTATCTGGCAGATCGTTCACAGCGGCGAATAAATTCACCAACGGCAAATCATAATCTTCCGCAATACGGATCACCACGCGGTTAAATTCGTCGGTACGGTCCGGTTGTTCTGGGCGTACAGGGATGGTGTACAACACGGGCACAATATCCGCTTCGATGGTTTCGAGAATGATCATGCGGTAGTAGTAATCGAATGTGGCGGTGTCAAAAAACAGCACGTCATTGGTGCCAAACATGACCAACGCAAAGGCAGGTTGTGACCAGCGATATTCACATTCTAAGGGACTCTCGTTGGCGTTGCACCACTGCGGGTCAGACCATGTAGAGTCTAAAACGCTGGTGGTCGTAAAACCGCTCGCCGTAGAAAGCCCCGGGTTATCAAACGCGCTGAAATCGACTTCGGCTTCTTCGGTTCGCGCTGGAACCGCGTCAAAATAATGAACGACGGCTTGCAGTTCTGCAAACTCGCCGAGGTCATAATCACCCGTTCCAAACGGGTTTAAAAACTCGGCGGAGGCGGTCATACAGTCGCCAATTTTAGAGAAGACCTGCGCGTTACGTCCCGCTTCTTGTCCACGTTCATAAATGATACGAGCATGATCGGTCAGTTCGGGGATGATCGGCACATCTTCTACCACAACATCCGTGATGCTTTCGAGTTCAAAACTGCCTAATTCTGGCGGGGTCAAATCCGGCGTGGCATCTTCTTGAGCGTTCACCGCCCATGTCGCGCTGAGCGCCAATAATAAAGCGGGGGTCCACCAGCGCCATGGTCGTCTATAACCCATAAAATGTTCTCCTCAAAATCACTGTTTTATCCTGAGTGTGGATATGATCACTCCATTGTTGCCAAAATTCTGAGGAATACCAAGCCCCTTATTTTATTTCTTAGCAAATGCTCAACACTGAGCGTAGCAGCAAAGATAGGCTGAGGTGAATCCCCCCAGCCTATCTTTGTGTCCCAAAACGATTCGTTAGGATGTCCAGTCACTAACAACCGATTTCACGCTCTATCTCTGGATACGCGTAACACGTCGCCTGCTCATTGGATTGAGCCTTCCCGCGTACTTGTTGAATGAACTTCCGTATCGCGCCTAGGGGTGCAAACTGTACCTGATGGGTTGCAAGCTCGTCTTCCACCATCTGATGCAGGGTTTCTACAGCTTCGAATAAGGGTTTTTGTCCATCACCATAAAACATGATTTAAGCCCTTTCTATTTCATACCTGTTGAAAACAGGTTATATCGTCAGGTTTACTGTACCAGCCCAACCCGGGGGGATGTCACCTGCCAAAAGATAGGTCTTAGAAATAGGAAGATAGGTTCTTAAATCAACCCTTGTTGACGTGCCTGCGCCACCGCTTGCGTGCGACTTTGCACCGCTAATTTACTCAAAATCTCACTCACATACCACTTTACCGTCCCGACAGACAAAATTAAATGGTTGGCAATTTGTTTATTCGAAAACCCTTCCGCGACCAATTGAAGAATTTCGCGCTCACGGTCGGTCAATACGGATGTGTGCGAAGCGCCCTGTAATGTCCCGTTTTGAGAAAACGTGTAAGGAATATCTTCCTCTTCACCCAAGCTCAGTAGGCGATCGAGCGTCACCTCAAAATCAAGCTGTTTCCCACGTTCAAAGGCAGAGGCATACACCGCTTCGGGTAAGCGTTCATAGATTTCTGCTTGGGTACGAATCAGCAATGGCAGTTTTTTGATAAAGTCTGAATACTGACGTACCGGAATATCCTCAAGAATTTCCGCAAAGGCCACGAGTTCTATATAGGCTTCGTCGCGCTGATGCGAACTGAGAAACATCAACGCCAGCGGGATCATAAAATCAAATTTCACATACGCATCATTGATTTCATAGATGGCCAGAAACTCAATCATCTTTCGGTAATGCCGAACAATCGCATCCTGTTGATTGTTGAGATAGGCAGCGGTACATAACGCCACCGTCGCATCAATATAAGAATCCCCTACGGTAAACGTATGAGGAATATCTAGGCCGATGGCTTCTTCACACAGTTTGCGCCCCGCCTCAACATCATCTTCCAGCAAGATCATCAACATCCCTTTCAAGGCCATTGATGCCTGCCGAAACGGAAGCAGATTGAGAGATTCTGCCATGTTCCATGCTTCATGTGCTAAAGAACGGGCATGTTCAAAGTTGCCGGAACGGACGGCGCGCGTGCTGGCAATGAGTAAACTGGCATGTAAACCTTTCAAGTTATTGCGTTTACGCTGAAGTTCGAACGATTCGGCAAAGTACCGTTCCGAAAGTTCATTTTTTTGCTGGAGCATGTACATTCTCGCCAAATGATGTAATGTCCAGCTCATCCCGTTTTCATCGCCGATATCACGTTGGATGATGAGCGCATCTTCTAGCAGGTCTTCCATAGGCATCAGCGTGGGCGCCCAATAGGCAACGGCAATCCACACCATCAGCTCAGCGATATAAAACGGGTCATCTAGCTCGATGTAAATATCTCGGCTTCTGAAGAAATACACATCACTTTTCGAGTACTCACCGTCAATTGAATAGACGATACCCTGCATCATCGCGCTAAAAGCGATATCTGACGGGGACTCGTAAAATTCTGCGATTTCGAGATTGCGCTGAACAATTTCCGCAAGGACGGATACATGATCACGGCTTGTTCCCGCGCCTAAAGAGATCATGCGCACTTGGCGGTTTTTAAGGCGGATAAACAACAGCGCTTCATCACGGGTCTCTTTCGCCTCAAACGCATGAGCTGCCATCTGCAACAGCTTCTCGCCTTCCATAAACCGCGCGCGCATATCCGAATAAAAGTTGAGCGCCTCTAACATCCCATTGAGCGCGTCAATCGCTTTTTGATCAACTGCCCTTTTCCACGCCATACGCACATTTTCAAAATCCGCCTCTATTTCTAATAACGAGGCGAACTGTCGGCGGAACTTGATGCCTTTGGCTTGCCCATCCATCCATTGAGCGAAATACTCCATGTGCGCGTTCAACACCGCGCTGTGTTGACCAGACGCTTGCAACATTTCTTCGCTGTATTGGCGCAGTAACTCATGAATGTCATAGCGATTGGTCGCGACGTGGCGTAACCATGATTTATCCACCAGCGAGGCTAAAACATAATGCGATGCGTCGGCGACGGCTTGGGCCGCCTCACGGGTGAAACCGCCTTTAAATACGGATAAGCGTTGTAAAATGGCCTGTTCATTGGGGTTGAGCAACAGCCATGATTGACATAAGACGGTGCGCATACTGCGGTGACGTGCGGGTGTATTGCGGGTCGTGGTCTCTAAAATATCTAAACCCTGTTCAATCTCACGAGCAATTTCCCCACAATTCAGAACCCGCACCCAAGACGATGCCAACTCAATCGCAAGCGGCATCCCCTGTACAAGATGACAAATTCGCAAAATGGCCGAATATTCATCCGCGCTCGAAAAGGAAGGCAGTAGACGTTTTGCGTTCTGCTCAAACAGCGCTACAGCATCCGACGAACCACCCGCTTCAGCATTGGAATAATTCAGCCCGCTCAGTTCATAGACCCATTCTTCGAGTAACTGCAAGCGTTCGCGCGACGTGACGATGATGCGTAGGTTCGGCGCTGCCATCAACAATTCGCTGATGAAAACGGCATCGTCTAAAAGATGCTCGTAATTATCCAAGATCAATAACATCGACTTGTTAGCGAAAAATTGAAACAGCGCAGACTGTAATTCATCCGTCGCGACGACGGTAAAATTCACCGCTTCTGCAATCGCAACACGGATCGAATGAGGTTCTGTCAAAGACTGTAACGAGACAAAATATGTACCGTCTGCAAAATCATTTTTATGGACGCGCGCGACTTCTAAAGCAAGGCGTGTTTTACCGATCCCACCCGGCCCAAACAACGTGAGCAGGCGACACTGTGGGTTCAGCCAAAGTTCTTCAATGGCGCGTAATTCTTCTTTGCGCCCCACAAAAGAGGTCACTTGAGAAGGAATATCAATCTTATCCATACTTTTTCTCTAAGATCAGAATGGCTCAGGACAGCTTCTTTTATTATACATTTGTTCTAGGCTTATGAATACGAACACTATAAAGATTCATCCCTCTACCACCTTCTCTCAAAGGAACAGGGATGAATCTTTGTTTGATGTGATCTTAGCGACCTAATATAAAACTTGTCGCCAAACTGAATCGAGGATTTGCAGGACGGTCAAATTGCGCATGGTCGTTCCATAATCCATATTATTGCCCGTGAAATCAACCGTAGTCGCAGGTGCGCCCGATGGTGTGGATAAGTGAACACCGTCAGCGTCTAACCCGCGATTGGGCTTGTTCACCAATGAGCTGTACAAATCCGTCAACGGGATACCATAACTGGCAGAAAGATTCGTCAGCACTTGGTTGTAGGCAATGATGGCATCATTGTGTTGAGCGCGTGGCGGTAATGTGCTTAAAATGGGGACTACCCCGCTATTAATCGCCGTTTCGATGATCCGACGCATATTTGCTTCATAGGTAGAAGCGGGGAATGCGGGCGCGTCATTAGTGCCGATCATGATGATCGCCACTGCGGGACGGGTCACACGGAACTCACACTGGATGGGCGTTTCACCCGGCTGACAAACGCCCGGGTTGGCATTGGCGGGGTCTAACGCGCTGAAGGTTGACCATGATGCCCGCGCCGACATCGAACTGTTGCGGTACGAATTACTGCCCGCCGAAAAGAACTGGATCACAGGCAGTAGATACCCATATTCACCCAGATTGTAACTGGTCATCAAAGGGCGCAAGAAATTATTGGTGTCGGTCAAACTGTCGCCCACCGTCGTAAAGACGTTGCGCTGGTTGCCCATCGCCTGTCCCTGCATAAAGATGCTTCTCGCGCCACCGCCCACGCTGACCACCACGCTAGGGGCATTTTCAGGCGGGGCTAATTCCACATACGGCGCAGGTTCAGGGTTTTCGATAGCAGCGACAATGGCAACATCAATCTCTAATTCTAAGAATGATGTGGAAACCCACCCTAGATAGCCTTCGCGCGTTTCTACCAACACCCATTGTTGATCGACCGTTCGCCCGTTGAGTTGTAATTCCGTCCCTGCCAACAAGTTGAATAACACGGTGCTGGTGGTGTTGGGTAAACGACGTAAACGCAAGCCCCCACTGCTGGAGCTGACGCGCGCCATCACTTCATAATCGACGGATTCCACCGCTTGCACATCCAAGATCACCGCGATCCCTTCCAGCGGTGCAGTGGATAAATCTAATTGATTGGCTTGTACCCAGCCCTGCTGTTGGTCAGCAGTGGCGATACGAAGCCAGTCATTTTCGTTACGCCGTCCGGTGATGCGAACGGGCGTCAACGCGCTGACGTCACCGATTGCCCCGCTTTCAGTGCTGGTGTCCTCGTAAATCGTGAGGGTGGTTCCACTGGGCACCACCGCGACAAAATCTACATTGGCGGTTAAGCCCGTGACCGGAAGCGACGAAATATCTTCTGTGATGTTCACACGTCCGGTTTCGACCCACCCTGCCTGTCCATCATCAAAACGGATTTCGACCCACGCATTGTCTTGGGTTCGCCCCACCAGCAAGACTGACGTTTCGGCGCTTGGAACGCGCACGATACGGCTCATCTGCCCGGGGCTTTCATGCACATAGGGAAGCAATCCCAACGGATTCACCGTCATCGCACGGAAGACCGTCGGCGCGCTGGTCGGCGCAAGCGCGGCAAGCGTCGGTACGGGGGTGAGCGGTGGCAACGTCGCAATCGCAATCATTTCCGTAGGGGTTGGTGAAGGAGGGCCTTGATCTTGCGTCGCACAGGAAGCAAGCATAAACAGCGCAACAATCAGCGCTGACAGTTTTTTAAGGTTGAAAAGGTTTAAGCTCTGCAATACATCTCACCTTGCAGCATGTTTTACATGAAGTAGGAAATTATAGTCGTGCCAAATTAGAGAGTTCAAGTGTGGAGGTGATCCGTAGAGGAAACTTTCGCCCCCTCTACGAAATCGACTGTCATCTATGAGCCGGATAACGCGGCGTGGAGGTCGCGCAGAACTTGCAAAGTCAACAGTTCACGCATCGGACGGCCATAAGTTTCTTGGTCACCGCCAAATGAGGTGAAATATTCATCACGGAACGAGAGATGATAACCATCTGACCCTGTACCACGGTTTTCATAATCATACATTTGCGCGCGCACATCAATGAGTGGCACGTTATTTTGTGTGGCAACTTCACGAATCACGGTCACAAATGCCTGTGGCAAACCATCGTTGAAGGTGTCTGCCATCGTGAAGGTTTGTAAAATGGGAATCACCCCATTTTCAGACAACGTACGCACCAAACGGTTTAAGTTCGTACGGTATTGGCTGGCGGTGATGAAGCCCATATCCGCAATTCCTAAGTGGATGATGGCGTACATAGGACGGCGAATGCGCAGTTCGCATTGGAGTGGGGTTTCATTCCCCGTGCAATCATTCCCCGACCAAAGCGGGTCAAAGACGCTGGCGCTCGAAAAACCACTTTGGGCAGTTTCGGCATAATCACAGAAAGAACCGGTGCTGTTAAACAGATCGATCACGGGTTGTAAGTCGGTATAAGAGCCTAAGTCGTAATTCCCGTATTGGAAATTGCAGAGGAACACAGTCCCCGCCATATTGCTTTCACCCACTTTGATGAACACTGCGGGGTTGTTGCCACGTGCGATGCCGCGTGCATAGATGTTACGCACGTTACGCATCACATTTGGCCCCATGCTGATGACAGGTAAATCTGTCCGTTCCGTCAAGAAGGCAAACGGCGTAGGTTCAATGGTGGGTAACCCGCCGACCACTTCACCCGTTTCGGGGTTCACGACGGGTGCGGGTGGAGGTGCATCTAAAGAAACGACAGGCAGTTCACGAACGCGAACTTCGCTTGAAAACTGGATGTATCCCAGCGCGCCCCATCCACGTAATGACCCGTCTTCAGTACGAATGAGCGCCCAGTTTGAGCTTTCATCCCGACCTTCAACAATCACGGTGCTGTTTACCGGAATGGTGCCAATCAATGCGCCATCCACCGCGGGGGCTTGGCGAACATTCAAATTGGCAATTGTGGTTGCGGTAGGAATACCCTGAGCAGCGACCGTGATGACGAGCGCGAACACAGAAATCAGCAACACAATCAAAAACAATGGCTTGCGATTCGACAGCATAGTTCAAAATCCTCTGTCATAGATCAACGATTGAGCATAACGCTTGCAAGCATACATGATCCAACGGAGTGATTCAACGTTTGAGCGCTCACCGTAGGGTGAACGGATATTTTTGCACTCTCCAGCATTGGCGACAGGGACACTGTCAGGTAGACTTGACCCACTTTGGAAAGTTTGGAGAAGATCATCTATGACTGCGCGTTTAGCCTCTTTTCTGCTGTTGCTGGTTGCCATCAGCAGTTTACTCACCGCGTGTAATACCGATGGAGCCGACACCCCCAGCGGAAACAATGATGCCGCTGTCAATGCCGTGATGCGTTATCTTGAAGCGCGCGTTGCTACAGACCGCAGCGCGATGCAGGCCGTCTCTTGTGCGGCTTGGGAAGCGCAAGCCGGCATCCAAGCCGAGTCTTTCCGTTCGATGAATGCACAACTTGAAGATGTCGTTTGTACCGCCAGCACCGAAGATGGCGCAACGCTGGTCACCTGTGAGGGGCAAATTGTGACCTCTTATAACGGCGAAAACCGCTCATGGCCTTTGCCTGTTTACAGCGTCACCCAAGAAGATGGCGACTGGAAAGTTTGTGGCGAAGCGGAGCGCTAAACGATGCATATAAAATCCCGCGAAACCTTGCTGGCGTTGGGGTTGGCGATTGCGGTTTGTTTGCTCATCATTGCCACGACGGACAGCGCCCCGCTCTGGATTTATCAAGGGTTTTAACCAATGACCTTGACGTTCGTCGCGTTATTTGCCATCTTTGCCCTGCTCTATGCGTCCCTGCTCCCCGCCAAATGGCGACAGTGGGCACTGCATATCGGCAGTATCGTCTTTTTATTCGCCTTACAACCTGAACTCGCGATTCGCAATCTAGGGTTCATCGTCAGTTTGTTGACGTTGGTTCTGGTGATCATCGTTTGGATGGTGACCCGCAACCGCACCGTCCCGATCAGCCGTGATGACAAACTCACGTTCATCGTCACGCTCATCACAACGGGTTTGCTGGCGGGGACTCGTTATCTCCCACCTGAATATCGGTTCATCGAAGCCCGCCCGCCTGAATTTATCGCGGTATTGCTTCTGTTGCTGATCCCGCTGTTGATTGCGGGGCTGATCTGGAAACTCCCCATCAAGCTCCCCTCACTGCTCAGTAAAAAGTGGCTGGTGATCTATCTGCTGGTGATCGTCTTGGTCATCCTCAAAACAGAGGTTTTGGCCGAAGCGATGGCGGGGTTCTTGCGTTCGCTCACAGGTCAACAAGTGGAACTCGCCAGCGTGGGTGACTTGGGTTGGTTGGGCATTTCTTATATCGCATTTCGCCTCATCCACTTGATCCGTGACCGCCAGCAAGGTTTACTTCCCGCGCTGGGACTACGCGAACACATCACGTATGTGATCTTCTTCCCGTCGTTAGCATCCGGCCCCATCGACCGCGCCGAACGGTTCAGCAAGGATTGGCAAGCCTTACCCACCCTCCCGTTATGGGTGTCCTCTCGGTTGATCGAAGGGGGTGGCAGGATCGTGGTTGGCTTGGTGAAGAAATTTGTCATCGCCGACACATTAGCCATCATCGCGCTCAACGATGCGAACGCCCTACAAACCACCCAAGCAGGCAGTTTATGGGTGATGCTATATGCGTTCGCCTTCCGCTTATTCTTCGATTTCAGTGGGTATAGCGACATCGTGATTGGCATTGGTATTTGGCTTGGGGTTCGTCTACCCGAAAATTTCAACCAGCCCTACCTCAAAAACAGCATCACCGCGTTTTGGCAGAGCTGGCACATCACCTTGAGTACATGGGTGCGCTCGTATGTATTTTCGCCCCTCTCGCGCAAGATGGTCGTCAAAAGAGTTCCACAAACCCGCGCGGTATTGATCGCCCAACTGACCACGATGATCACAATCGGCTTATGGCACGGGGTCACCCTGCCTTTCATCGTTTGGGGGGCATGGCATGGATTAGGGCTATTCTTCCATAAACTCTGGAGTGACCGCACGCGCAAGCGCTATCTGCATTTGAAGAAACAACCTCAAAAACTACGCTTGTGGACGTGGTTCGGCATCTTCATCACCTTCCATTTTGTCGTCATAGGCTGGGTTTGGTTCGCATTGTCCAATTTTGAAACAGCATTTATCACTTTTGGTCGGTTATTCGGGGTCGGTTTCTGATGACAACTTGGCACTGGCTCACCCAATTTACTCAAACCGCCACACGCGGAACGCTCATTCGTTTGCTCATCAAAAGCGTGATTTTCTTCGTGCTTATCAATGGGGTATTCGTGCTGTTACAACCGCTCCCTGCGATCAACCGCCTCAGTATTTATAACTGGCTTGTGCCCGGACGTGATCGCCTTCCCTACGGGGAAAATGCAACCTTAGCCAATAACTTGAGTGTCAACAGCCTTGAAGCGATGTTTGCTTCTCACGAAATCAACACCCCACAGGCTGAAGATGAGTTCCGCGTTGCCGTGATGGGCGATTCAGGGACGTGGGGCATCCTCTTGCGCCCTGATGAAACCATCAGCGCTTGGCTGAACCAGCAAAACTTAACCCATCCCAACGGACAGCGCTTGGTTTTCTACAATCTGGGCTATCCCACCATGTCCTTGACCAAAGACCTGCTGTTACTCGACCGCGCCTTAGCGTTTGAACCAGACGCGATCTTGTGGCTCGTCACCGCGCAGTCTTTCCCGCGCCCGACCCAACTGGATGCGCCATTGGTCACGTTCAATCCACAGGCGATCACCCCACTGGTTGAAGCCTACGATCTCAATCTGGATTTACAGGACGCGCGTTTTGAAAGGCTCGATGTTTGGGATCAAACGCTGGTCGGAAGGCGACGCGAACTTGCAGATTGGATTCGCCTACAGTTTTACGGTTTTGTATGGGCGTCCAGCGGACAAGATCAATACTACCCACCCGAATACACCCCGCTAACGGTCGATTATGATGAAGACCTGCGATGGGGGCCATTTGCGACAGAGCAAACCCTCACCCGTGATGATCTGGCGCTGGATATGCTCGAAGCAGGGTTTGAACGCGCAGGCGAAACCCCGATCTGGTTGGTGAATGAAGCCATGTTCATCAGCGATGGGGTGAACAGCGACCTGCGTTATAACTTCTTCTATCCACGTTGGGCATACGATCAATATCGCGAGTTAGTGAGCGAAACCGCCGAAACACACCAATGGCCCTATCTTAATTTGTGGGATGTAGTCGCGCCATCTGAATTCACTGATAGCCCTGTCCACATGACCCTTGAAGGCGTCGCCCAAATGGGAACGCCCCTCGCGGAATGGATACAGGCACAACTTCAAAGTGAGTGATTGCAGACGATCACATGAGGAGAAAGGGCATCCTCTACAGGATGCTCTTTTTTCTTTTCGAGTAAACCCGTTGAATAGCGTTGGCAGATAAACGCGATGAGGTAATCTCAAAGGGCAGGTAATTTTTCCAACCAGCCTTGAAGCTCGCTGTAAGTTGGAGCGTTTGTCGCGCCACCAATCCCCGTGACGGACAACCCACCACAGATATTGCCATACTTCGCGCTGATCTCGTGCGGATGCTGTTCGATCACATGAGCATATAAAAAGCCCGCATTGAAACAATCGCCCGCGCCAGTGGTATCAATCACTTCGCCCGCGTTGAGTCCTGCAACCTGAATGATCTCATCCTGTTGTGCCACGATGACCCCATCCGCGCCGTTCTTAACGACGAGCAACGGTGTCTTTTCAGCCAATAGCTTCACCGCTTCAAGGGTGTCGGAACATCCGCTCAAAATCTGCGCTTCGCGGGCGTTGGGCATGAAGACATCCACCAGTTCTAAAGCATCTATACATTTGGCGGGGTCAGAAAGATGATCACCATCTTGACAGTCCATCGACACGGTGGCGCCCTTTTGACGAATCACGTCTAAAAATGGGGTCAACCGCTTGCGACACACAAACCCGCCAAAATGCACATGGCGATACGTCGCCCGTTGCAACGCCGAAAGATAATAGGCATCTAAGTCGGACGGTTCATCATCTACAAACGTGACAAATGCGCGTTCGCCTTCAAAGGGCATCGAGCTGGTGACACGGCGGTTTGGGCGGTCTAATACCCGCGCTAAAGACAGGTCGATCCCTTCTTTTTGCGACAGTTCATAAACAAATTGACTATACGAATCGTCGCCAAAAGTGGCAGGCCATCCTACCTTTGCACCTAGACGGGTGAACGCGGTAGCGGTGATGAACATCGCCCCGCCCGTTGTGGTGAGTTTTTTAGAATACGTTTCTTGTCCTAATGCAGGAAACTTAGGCAGACCCGTAAAGATTTGGTCAAAGAAATATTCATCCAACGTGATGATGTCAAACTGCATGGTTCACTACCCCTTCACAGCACCTGCGATAATGCCCCGAATAAAGCTGCGTTGGAAAAAGAAATACAACACTAACACAGGGAGGAAGACCATAATAGACCCTGCTGCCATCACCGGAATATTGGTGGTGTAACGTCCGCGCAGGAGCGCCAAGCCTACGGGCAAAGTTCGCATATCGCCCGACGTCATGACCAGCACAAGGAAAAATTCGTTCCATGTCCACATGAACAACAAGACGATGAGTGACGCCAATGCAGGCCGCGCCAAAGGAAAGACGATACGCCACAGCACACCCCATGTAGAGCATCCATCGACGACAGCGGCATCAATAATTTCACGGGGCATATTTTTGAAATTCGCGCGCATCCAAAATGTACCAAACGAAAAACTGAGCGCGATTTGGGGCAAGATCACCGCCCAATACGAGTCACGCAGACCTAACTGCGCCATCAGTTCCCACAGGGGGATGATCACCGCTTCAAACGGTACCATCTGCCCTAACAAGACGATGAGCAGTAAGACGTTATCAAAAGGAAAGCGGAAGAATGCAAAGCCAAACCCCGCCATCGTTGAAAGGATCACCGCAAAAAATACAACGGGGATCACGACGATGACACTGCTTTGAAAATAAGCGCTGAAACGCGCCCCTTCCCACGCTTCGCGAAAGTTCTCGAACGTCCAATTTTGGGGGAGCGCAAACGGGCCGTTCGCCATTTCGACAGGCTGTTTAAACGCCGTCAAAATGATGGCGATGAACGGCATCACAGCGACCAGCGTGAAGATGATTAAAATCAAGTAGGTGAGTAGCTTCTGAAATTGACTGCTCTGTCGTTGGGCAAGCCCTGAAAAATTAGCCATTTTCTGCCTCACCACGCTGCTGCATATAGAACACAATCAATGAAATCACAATGATGATCAAGCTCAAGGTGACCGCAATCGCCGCGCCATAGCCCGCGCGGTTGAAGCGGAAGGTTTCTTCATACACCATCATGGTGGTGACATACGTGCGTTTGGCAGGGTTGCCCCCGTTCGTCAACACAAAGACCAGATCAAATACCCGTAATGCGGCGATGAACGTCAGCACAAACGCCACGATGATTTGCTGGCGCAAGCCGGGTAACGTCACATAACGGAATTGTTGGAACGCATTCGCACCGTAAACTTTCGCGGCATCGTACAGTTCTTCGTCAATGGCTTGGATGCCCGCCAAGAACAGCACCATACATAACCCGTACTGCACCCATGAGCCGACAGAACCAACGGCATAACGCGCAAACTCAAGGTCGCCAAGCCAAGGACGCACCCAACTTTCTAAGCCGATGAGCATGAAAAACTGGTTTACAGGGCCATCAACAGTGAAAAACCAGCGCCAGATGATGCCCACGACGACCATGCTCATCACTTGTGGGACGAACAACGCCACACGAAAGAAGGGTAACCCGCGCACTTTACTGCGCGAAAGTAGAGAGGTTAAAAATAACGCTAAGCCGATAGGAATCAGCGTGTAGAAGATGACAAAGAAAAAGTTATTGCCGATGGCGCGAATAAAATCCACATCGTTCAGCAGTTCTTGATAGTTGCCGAGTCCCCGCCAGATCGGTTCGCTAAACCCCGTCCAATCGTAAAAACTGTAACGCACCGTATTCACAATGGGGATCAAGACGAAAGCCGAATAAATCAGCAAACCGGGCAAGATGAATAATAAGGCATACCACCACTTCCCTAGTGGGGAACGCGGTGGTAATGCAAAGCGACGGCGTCGGGAAGTGTAAGGGGTTGGCACGGAGCCAACCCCTTCTCTATGCATCAATTGCTTGGGCGATTCAGACATTCTAAAACTACGGTTGTCCTTCTTCATAAGACGCTTGGACATTTTCTAAGAATGCTTCAGGGGTAACAGCGCCCGCTAACATTTCTTGAATGTAAGCACCCATATCCGGCACAACCCAGTCGAAATAGTGACCGACACGGTCAGCGGCGCTGATGGTGTTCCATGCGGCGACCATGTCTGCGGTGAGTGTACCTTCGGTCAGTTCAGATTCGTCAGCGGCAACTGCGGGCAAGAACCCGTTTTCAAGCAAGATGCTGGCGGTGTCGGCGCTGGTGATGAAGTCCACATACGCAGCAGCGGCATCTGGGTTTGCGGTGGTGGCACGAATGGCGTAGCCTAAGCCAACCCCGCCGATGGTGGGGGCAACTTCTTCACCGGAAGCAGAAGGCAGAATGAAGAAACCGACTGCATCTTCACCCAATGCTTCGGCGATACCGCCCGAATTCCAGCTACCAGCTAACCACATCGCGCTTTGACCGCTGATAAATTCGCTCAAAGCACCGTTGTCGTTATCCAAACCTTCAAAACCGTTGCTGAAATAGCCCGCTTCGACCCATTCCAACATCTGGTTTGCACCGTTTAAGTTTCCTTCGGTGACGAACGTCGCGCCTTCATTACGGAAGATAAAATCATTCACATCGCTGATGTTGGAGAAGACGTGAGCGATTGCGCCATACGTGTGAATCCCCGGCCAACCTTCAACATTTCCGAAGGTGATGGCGGTGTAATCACTGGCGGCAATGGTCGCCAAGTTAGATTCTAATTCTTCCCATGTTGTGGGGACGCTGATGCCCAATTCTTCAAAAATAGATTTGTTATAGAACACGCCCACCACTTCGGCGGTGGTAGACACACCGTACAAGTTGCCACTGCCAAAGCGAGTGCCATCTTCAGTGACGCTGTTACGGGCATGCAGACCTTCACCGTAACGGCTCCACCAGTCGTAATCATCGGCGTAGCCATTCAAAGGCAAGAGCAAACCCGCTTGCACCATTGCGCCCATGCTGTTCAACCCTTGATTGACCATCGCCACATCAGGGCCGTTTTCTTGCGAAAGTTCACGCGGAAGCAACAGCGCAAGGTCGTCGGTGGTATAGGTTTCACGCAACACATTGATGCCTGTGGCTTCAGTGAAGGCGGCATCCAACGCTTCGATCATTTCACTTTCGACATCACGAGTGAAATTATCCCACACCGTAATTGTCACGTCATCTTGTGCCGTCGCAGGGATGACTGCTAACCCCACAGTGAAGGCAAGAAAGGTTAAACCTGTCTTTAAACGCATGTACTTGTCTCCTTACTTAAAAAATTTAACGAAATGATGTTCATACTTTTTCGACGAATTCACGTATAAATTTTTCGCGGTTCGCCGTCCGCGCCACCTTACCACTGCTGGTTTTCACCAGCCATTTGGTGGGAACCAACTGCACATAACGCGCAACCACATCTAAATTTTGGACGACACGCCCGCGCACTTCACGTAAAATCGCCCCGCGCTTGTGTGGATCATCACGGTAAGAGATGTCGTCCACTTCAGCGACGATTGCCACTTCTTCAGTGCCTAAACTTTCATTAGGCACGCCAAATGAAGCGATACGCCCTGCGTGAATGCCCGTTATGTTATGCAGTAAATTCTCGACATCTTGTGGGTAAATATTCTTTCCTGCCACGATGATCAGGTCTTTCTTACGCCCTGTGATATACAATTCACCGTCGGCGATATACCCCATGTCACCGCTGTAGAACCAACCATCAACCAGCACTTGTTGGCTCAATTCTGTTTGGTTGAAATAACCGCTGAACAACGAATTTCCTTGAATCGCGACTTCTCCAACCTGACGTTCGTCCAATTGTACCCGTTGTTCATCCATAATGCGCACTGAACAATTTGGGATGGGCGCCCCGCACGAAACAAACTCGCGCGAAGGGGTCGCGGGTTCGCTGACCGGAATGGCCCGCCCTGCTTCTAATAAGGCCGTTCGTTCCACGACATCGACTTTTTCATCCACGCTTTGTGTCACGGCAAATGTGTTTTCGGCCATCGCATAACAGACCGTGAGCGCGTTTTCAAGCAGTCCATACGGGATGAACCGTTCGCGAAAGATGCGTTGACTTTCGGCGTATACGGGTTCAGAACAGTTGATGAATGCCCGCATTGAGCTGAGATCAACGCCATCAAGCGCATGGTCGGGGATGCGCGTGCCGAGGAATCCATAAGCAAAGTTCGGCAACCAGCAGAGTGTTGCGCGGTGACGTGTGATGGCATGAAGCAGGATTTTAGGGTCGCGCACCCATTGGAATGGGGACATCAACACCAAATGCACGCCGAACAAAATCGGCATGAGGAAGCCTGTGATCAAGCCCATATCGTGATACAACGGTAGCCAACTGGCGATCACATCAGTGCGTTGTAAGTCCAGCGCGGTGCTGTAGTCATTGAGTTGGTTGATCACTGCGCGATGCGGAAGCATCACGCCTTTTTGTAAACCGGTACTACCAGAAGAATGTTGTAAAAACGCGACAGTGTCGGCATCGTAAGTTGCGTGCTCAATTTCCATCCATAAAGCCGTTGCATCCTGCACAGACGCATCAAAAGCAAAGGCAGGTTCAGCATCAATATTGAACACCTGAACATCTAGCCCTTGAAGTACATCACGCAAGGGCTGAGCGACTTCTTCATAGCTCAACACCAATTTTGCGCCCGAATGTTCAACCATGTGACGCACGCTGGTGAAATAACGTTCAGGGTCTAATTTGTCGGACAGAAAGGGGAAGATTGAAGGCACCGCGCCGATGAGCAACGCGCCACAAAAAAGCGACAGTACACGTTCATCATGACGCAATACCAACACGCATAAATCACCCGCTTGCACACCACGTTCACGCAAGAACAAGGCATGATGAGCGGCGAGATCAAAAAACTGACGTACAGAATAGGAACGTTCTTCTTGCTCAGCGAGAAAAGTTAACGCCTTTTGTTCAGGCATGGTCTTGATCAACTGCCATGCCTGCTTCACCAATGACGAACTCTGTATTTGAATGGGCATTTTTATGCGTTCAATTTTGCCTGAATGTTGTTATAAATCTGGTTGAGTGAGTCCATATTATCGGCAGTCAGTTCGGGGTCGGGGAAAAAGACACCAAACTGTTCCTCAATGAACACGCCAAGCGTCGCTAATGACCACGAATCGATCAAGCCACCTTTTACGATAGATTCGTCATCTTCAAGGGGGTATTCCGCATCCTTGATCAATTCAGCCGTGATAAATGCCCGCAATTTTTCTTTCATAGAATACCTTTCTCACACACACACCTACATCAAATGTGTGTGTTTATTATACCCATTCATCTTGATAAGCGAGCATTTGAGCGCGGGTTGGCGCACTGGTTGCCCCACCCCGGCCTAAGGTCGATAAGCCCCCCGTGATGCACCCCCAACGCAGGCGCGTTTCTAAAGGTTCACCTTCTAGGTAAGCCGTGAGATAACCCGCATTAAAACAATCACCCGCGCCGGTGGTGTCCACAGGTTGCACAGAGATCGCCTTTTGATGGTGGTATCCCTCTTGGGTCCACGCATGCACCCCGTTCGCCCCATCTTTGATGATGACTAACGGCACATAAGGCAGTAACTTGGCGGCGGCATTGGCAAGATCGCTCTCACCCGTTAATTTGCGCGCTTCGCCCGCATTGGGCATAAAAAAGTCGAGATGGGACAACACTTCAGGAACAATCGGATCGTTCAATGTTTCAGGGCGGGTTTGGCAGTCCATGGAGAGTGTCGCCCCCTGCGCCTTCGCGCGCGTGAGCAGTTCGCTCGTGCGTGGGTCAACCTGTAACCCTGTAAAATGCAAATGACGAAACTGCGCTTGTTCCAGCGCGGCAAAAGCAAACTCAATCGTACTGTCAATTGGGTCAACATACGTCACAAACGCGCGGTCATTGGGGTACGATAACGAGACAGTGACGCGCTGGAGCGGTTTATCAACGCGCTCGACCAGCGCAAGGTCAAGCTCCTCGCCCTGTAACCAAGTGCTGATATATTGACTGAACATATCCTTGCCTAAAGCACCGCGCCAAGCCACGTTTAACCCCAACCGATGCGCGCCGATGACGCTATTTAATACCCCGCCGGGGACAATATCTAAGGCTTCCGAATACACTTCAGCCCCCAGTGACGGGAAAGCAGGTAAGCCAGTAAAAATCAAATCACAGAAAAAATGTCCGGGAATTAAAAGATCGTACATATAAAACCTCAGCGCTTACGCGCCCCACTCCCCCGTAATATCACGATGTGCATTTAAAAACGCATCGACCAATTTACCCGCCAATGGATACGAGCCGATCAACGGGTGAACGGTCAACGCTTGAACGGCGAGTTCTCGCGAACGTTCACGGATCGCCCGACTCGCCAAGCGTTCGTATTGTTTAACATCCCGCATCAACATGAGTTGATCTTCTTGAATGTCCGTCACCGGAATCGGCCGAACGCCGTTGGCATCAATCCAACAGCTCACCTCGACCACGTCATCATCACGCAGGCCGTGAATGGTGCCATTATTCGGCACGTTCAGCCCCGTGTACAAAGGTATGTTTTGCTGAATCGCTTCGATGCATCCAAGCGCGACGCCGGCATAGCCTTCATCGTCCTCGCCAATCGGCTCCATTCGAGGCCGTTCTTTATCATTCCGCGCATGGGCAAAATAGGATGCGCTTCGCTGTCCCATAATGCGGCGCCATGTGTCTACCGCTTCTTCTTTTGTAGGGGCGGCAGTCAATTCTTCGATCAAGTTTTCGGTAAGTTTCCAGACTTCTTCACCGCGTGTTTGGGGCTTCGCCAGCAGAGATTTTAAGGCTTCATCACGATGATAGAAATAATGCAGGTATTCGTTCATGAAGGCGCGCTGCCATTGACGCAACCCCCCATCAAAAATTTGCATGTGGGTACTGGCGATGAAGTTCTCATCCCCGAGCAAGCTAGGCAATACTTCTTCGCCTGCATCAGTGCCATTTCCTGTTTCATCCTCATCTAAAACGCGGACACTGCGCGTCCACGAAAGATGATTTAAACCGTATACCGTATGCCGTGTTCGGTCTAAAGGCACGCCTAAATAACGACTGGCGGCGTGCTGTGCGCCGTTAGCGCTATCACAGATGCCGATGACACGATCATAGCCTGCATCGTGAAGCCCCTGCGCCACAAGGCCAGCGGGATTGGTGAAGTTATATAACCACGCATTCGGCGCGCCAACTTCATCTAATAAGGCTTTGTACTCCATGATGGCGGGCAAACTGCGCATCGCCATCGCAAAACCCGCCGCGCCAGTCGTCTCTTGGCCTAAAACACCATGCTCAAACGCGATGTGTTCATCCACCGCGCGCCCGCGTTCTTTGCCCGGGCGGATGCTGGTAATTAAATGTGAAGTATCCGTTAAAGTTTGACGGGCATCGTCACTAAACACAATCTTAAATTGAGCGCCTAATTGGTCCGCGATGACTTGACACAAACCGCCGATCAAACGCAGTTTGTCACTGTCACTATCCATGAGCCAAAGTTCTTCAAGTCCAAGTCGTTCAGCGCGGCGTACTAATGAGGGAATTAAGCGAGGCGTTCGTACACTTCCACCACCAATGATTGCGAGTTTCATAGTGAATTGGTTATCTCCAAAGATTTGACCGCCACTAGGGTTAAGCGCTAGACTACCATCTATCATCCAACATAACAAGCAGAGATGATTTGTATGGTTCATTCAAGGTGATGACTCTATTGTGATGGCTGTATTTTCATCACCCTATGACGCCACTCTCTAGTGCAAATTTGTTCCTGTAGGTTGGACAGAAAATCGAATTTGCTTCATTCATGAGGTCTAGAGGATATGATGAACACACTTGTTAAGATCGGAAGTGTAGCATTGACCACCTTGATTGCTACCTCGCTCACGATAGCACAAGGTGAAGTAAACCGCATCGTTACCGCCTTCTCTGAAGCCCAACCCGGATCACTCGATGTACATGCCGCCTCCAATGCGGACCAGTTTTTAGTTCTACGTAATGTCTGCGAAGGCCTCATCACTTACGACCCCATCACCCTTGAACCCGTCCCTTCGCTGGCCGAAAGTTGGGATATTTCCGACGACGGCCTGACCTACACCTTCTACTTACGTTCGGGCGTTACCTTTCATGATGGAAGCCCGTTAGATGCAAACGATGTCAAGTATTCATTAGATCGTCTTGCGAACCGTGAAACCGGCACCTCGTATACCGCAGGTCTCATTTTGAGTAATGTTGTGGGATGGAGCGAAGCTCGCCCGCCCGCCTCAACTGTCGGTGAAGGCACGCCTACACCCGAACCTGTCACCCCCGCAGAGTCCATCAGTGGGGTGAGTGTCGTCGATGAAAATACCGTTTCGATCACGTTGAGAACCGTCGCACCTGCTTTCCTCAGCCGTTTGACCTTACCCGGGGGTTTCATCATCCCTGAAGGTGCGGGTGAAGTCGCCGACTTTGCGCAAAACCCTCTTTGCTCTGGCCCGTACAGCATCAGCGAAAACATCCCTGACCAACAAATCGTGCTGAGTGCCTATGATGGGTATTGGAACGGCGCGCCCCAAGTGGATGAAGTGGTGATTCGTGTCATCCCTGAACAGTCCGTTCAAATCCTTGAATTTGAAGCGGGCAGTCTCGACATCGTTTCTGTTCCCCCTAGCGATCTCGCACGCATCCGCGCAGACGGGACGCTGGCCTCACAGTTGATTGAAATTCCAACCTTGTCGGTCTTTACGCTTCGCATCAACTTAAATGACCCTGTATTAGGGGATGTGCGTGTACGCCAAGCGCTTTCACAGTCGATTGATCGCCAACTCATCATCGACACGGTGTTACAAGGGCAAGGCGTTCCCGCCAACGGGCTATACCCGCCCGGACTCAGCACATTTGACCCTTCTTTTATCCCCGCGCCGTATGATCCAGAAGCGGCAGCCGCTCTGTTGGCTGAAGCAGGCTACCCTGATGGCCTCGACATCGAATTACGTACAGGTCAAATTGAGACTGAAGTCCGCGTTTTGAACGCGATTGCTCAAACGGCAACCGCGTCTGGATTCAACATCATCATTAATTCGACGGAACGTTCTGTTTGGGATCAAGACCGTACAGCCTGCAACATGCAAGCGGGGAGCGTGGCTTGGGGGTTGGACTATCCAGACCCTGAAAACGTCGCCCAAATCGCGATTGGTGGTACATCTGCCGCGCGTTTGAACTGCGGTTATGGTGAATACGAATTACTGCCCGAAGCACAAGCCTTATACGATCAAGGGGTAACCACCGCTCTCGGTGAAGAACGTGATCTGGTGTTCCGTGAATTCCAAAATGTTGTGATCGCCGAAGCTGTCGCCACCATCCCCATTTATCACGGCACAACGGCAACCCTGATCAATGCTCGTTTGGGAGGTACACCTGTCGATAATCAAGGCATTCGCCAATTTGCTTTGATCAGCCTCGGCGAATAATCACCGTACCCATCACACATATGAAGACCTTCTATAACAACGGATATAGAAGGTCTTTCCATCTCTAGCTATACAACCCATGGAGATTCTAAAATCATGACATCCCGCTTAAATTATAAAAAATTAGCGCCGGAAACATACGCGTTGATCAGCGCGATTGACCAATACGCCAAAGCGTCAGGGCTTGAACCCATTTTGATCGAGTTGGTCAAAACGCGGGTTTCACAACTGAATCACTGTGCTTACTGCATTGACATGCACACCATCGATGCCCGCAATTTAGGCGAAACTGAACAGCGTCTGTACACACTCAGCGCGTGGAAAGAAGCGCCGTTTTACACCGCGCGCGAACGGGCAGCCTTAGCATGGGCAGAAGCGGTCACCTTGCTTCCACAAAACGATGTCCCTGACGCGGTTTATGAAGAAGCGCTCCAGCATTTTACAGAGAAGGAACTCATCAGCCTCAATATGGCGGTGATTGCCATCAACAGTTGGAATCGTATTGCAGTGTCCTTCCGTTTTGAAGCGGGACATTATCACCCTAAACAACGCAGTACCTAAGCCCTGTTTTCTGTTCAGTTTTAAAAAATGATATCAAGCGCCCTGTTTACGCGATAAACCAGAACTGTAATAACCTATGCTTCGGTATACGATTTCTCGTATCATCCAACTTTTACCTACCCTTTTTGGCATCTACACCCTTGTGTTTTTTATGATGCGGGTACTGCCAAGTGATCCAGCACTTTACCTTGCAGGGTTCCGTGACGATGCCGAAACCCTCTCTAATTTACGTAGACAACTGAAGCTCGATGAACCCATCCTCGACCAATACACAACTTTCTTAGTGAACAGCCTGCAGGGGGATTTAGGCGTAAGCTACGTGCAACGTCGCCCTGTGACGGAACTTCTCAGCATCACCTTTCCGAAAACCGCGGTGTTGGCGTTAACCTCCACGTTATTCGCCGCAGGTGTTGGCATCCCGTTAGGCATCCTGTCGGCGATCAAAAAAAACTCATTCTGGGATTTCATCTCGCGGGTGGTCGCCTTGATCGGCGTTTCGATTCCCGTCTTTTATTTGGCGATTATGCTTCAGATCGTCTTTGGCGTTCAGCTTCGCTGGTTTCCCATTAGCGGGATCGGCTTCGATAGACACCTCATCCTGCCTGCGATTTGTGCGGGTTTAGGGATGTTAGCGCTCCTCACCCGCATGACCCGTTCCAGCTTGATCGAAACATTCACGCAAGATTATGTGCGCACCGCGCGCAGTAAAGGCCTGCGTAACCGCCGTATCGTGACGTTACACGCATTACGCAACTCACTTCTGCCTGTAATCACCGTTTGGGGAACCAGCATCGCAGGGTTATTGAGCGGGACGTTACTCGTCGAAGAAATCTTTAGCTGGCCCGGGATGGGGCGCTTACTGGTCGATTCGATCAGCACGCGAGATTACCCGATGGTGCAAGGGTTGATCATCGTGTTCGCTTTGATTTACGCGGGGGTCAACCTGACGATTGACCTTTTATATCCTTTTATTGACCCGAGGATTCGCTATCGTGGTTCATAGCCCACAAACCCTTCAGGCGCGTAACGCCTCTCCACGCAATCAGGAATGGGTACGCGCCCTCTATCGTTTTACGCGGAATCCCTCTGCCATTTTTGGCTTGGTGATTGTCTCATTGATGATACTCTGTGCGATTTTTGCCCCTTTCATCGCCATGCACTCGCCCATCGTAGGCGACCTACGTATGTATGTCACCCCGCCTTCTAGCGCCCACTTTTTCGGAACGGACGATATTGGGCGCGATGTGTTCAGCCGAACGGTATACGGCGCGCAAATCTCACTGACGATTGCCCTCGCCGCCCAAGCCAGCAGTTTGACAATTGGCTTGGTGATCGGGCTTTTCACGGGATATTACGGCGGTATTCTCGACACCATCGTGATGCGCATCGTAGATATGGTAATGTCGTTCCCTCTGCTCATCATCGCGATTGCGCTGATCGGCGTTTTAGGAGCAAGTGATACCAATATCATCATTACATTAGCATTGGTGAGCTGGCCTAATATTGCTCGGCTCACCCGAAGTCAAGTTTTATCTCTGAAGGAACATGAATTTATCACGGCGGCGCGTAACCTCGGTGCATCCGACCTTGCGATTATGTTCCGTCACATCTTGCCCAACTTGCTGACACCCCTCATCGTGCTGGTCACACTCGGCATCGGCGGGGTGATTTTGTCAGAAGCGGCGTTGAGTTTTCTCGGTTTAGGAAGTGGCAGTCAACATCATCCTAGTTGGGGCAAGATGCTGACCGAAAGCCGTGCCTTTATGCGTTCGGCATGGTGGATGCCCTTCTTTCCCGGGCTTGCCATTTTCATCACCGTGTTGGGCTTTAATCTACTCGGTGATGGTTTACGTGATGTCCTTGATGTAAGGAGTGGTGATTAACATGCGTGTATTAGCAATCGGTGCTCATGGTGATGATCTCGAACTTTTCTGCGGGGGGACGTTAGCCCTTTACCGTCAGCGGGGCGACACAGTGTTCATGTGTGTCGTGACCGATGGGCGTGGTCGTCCACAAGGGGATGAAGCAGAAATTATCAAAATTCGCAAAGCCGAAGCTGAAGCCTCGGCCGCTGTGATTGGCGCAGAATCGATCAACTTAGGGATTCCCGATGGGGGTTTATGGTTCGACGACCCAACCCGACATCAATTTATCGAACTCATACGGGAAACCCGACCGGACATCATCATCACCCACCCCGCCGACGACTATCACCCTGACCACAAAACGACCAGCCGTTTAGTCATGGATGCCGCACAAGTTTCCCGTACAGCCAATTATCCATCACGGTTTGCGCCTCATCGCGAAGTCGTACCGGTTGCATTCATGGATGCCGAGCGGGGGATCAACTTTAACCCAAGCGATTATGTAGATATTTCATCGGTATGGGAACACAAGTTGAAAATGTTAGATGCACACCGCAGCCAATTGATGCCCGCAGGCTATAATCCTGACTTCAAGTTACCCCTTCCTGAACATAATGGGTTTCATTATTATGCTCAAGCATTAAGCAGTTTTCGCGGTTTAGCTTGTGATGCTCGTCACGCGGAAGGGTTCCGTTTTTGGCATGCGGCGAACCGTATTGTCGCGAAGCGGGTACTTCCATAAGTATTAAGATACCGTGCATCTAAACTGAAAAATCTCCGAATTCTTGTGTCTGTGTCTATGACATAGGCAGACTTTGAATACAATAAAGAGGATGTTATTAAGATTTTCACGAATCTAGTTTTAAGGACTCATCATGTCATTAGCGGTTGACTCAGACTTCTCAGTTTACAACCTCGCCGAACACATCCGCGATGATAATTTTCATTATATTCATCGTGCCACCATGCGGACGATCAGCGCTCAACTTGAAAACGTGACGCGGTTGGATCGTATTCCCACACGGATTTTTGCTGGTTTCCAAACGATGAGTAATTTTATCTATCATGTTGATCGTTATCGCGAAATGGCGGAAACGGCCGAATCGATTTATATCTTTGGCGTTCCGGATGTCATTCCCCCTGAGATAGAAGGGATTCAATACGTCTATCTGAAAGAGCAAGATCTCCTAAGCCAAGAATGGTTCTTGATCAGTCACAGCAAAAATTTTGCCAGTGCCGTTATTGCACGCGAAATCAACACAGAATTAGCGCCTGAAGAAGGGCGCATTTTTGAAGGGGATTGGACATTCGATACCCGCATGATTTCATTGCTGGTTTCATGGCTGAGCGTGGCTGTAAAACTGCCCTCGCTCAAAATCTCTGAAAGTATTGTGGATGTCACCAAACAGTCACAGCTCATCTCAACGGCGATTCAGCGCTCTATGTCGCAAGTTGCGCGTATAAAGTCCCCTGCTGAAAAACGGATGATCCAAACCGAATTGACGGAGCTTTTAGAAGATCAATTGTTTCTCTTAGCTCAAGCCGTCTTCACTAACCAAGTTCAACCCGAACTCCCGAAGCAAGATGATCTGGTCATTCTATGGGCAGAAATTCGCGCGTTTAATGCCCTTTCGCACGAAATGGACTCCACGTTATTTGTGAAGCAGGTGGTCAATCCATTTTTAAATACCGTGACCCAAATTGTGAAGAAGTTTGACGGCAAAATTGACCGTTACACGGGCAATGGGATTGTGGCGGCCTTTGGTTTTACAGGGGTAATTGAAAACGCCATCGACCAAGCGATTGAGGCCAGTAAAAACATCCTGAATGAATTAGGCCCTAACTTCCCTGCCGTTGGAATTGGCATTGATGTTGGCCCTGTGCATTTTGGCATGGAAGGCGCGGGGGGCACTTACGAACGAACGATCAACGGGCGAGCGGTGGAAACTGCACAGCGGTTGAGCAGTTTTGGCTCAAACGAGATTTGGATTTCACAGTTAGTATATGAAAAAGTGATTCATCCAACGGACTTCGTCGTAAAAGGCGTAATCACCCAAGGCAGTCAGCAAAGCTCAGCCTACCAACTGATGAAAGAAACAGAATCTATCTCCAGTACAGCGTAGTAGCTGGAGATAGATTCTCATTCGATTTTAATTGGCGTTCAACCAAACATATCCATACGGCGGAAGTTCAATCGAACCCGTTTCCTGTACAGTGGTCTTAGTAAATAGATCAGTCCAGCCTGCAACTTCTGGCAACGTGACTTGTACCGAGTTTTCGGACAAGTTATGTAATGCAGTCAATTTCACCCCATCTTTTTCCCGCGTAAAACCCATCACCTGTACGGGCAGTTCACGGAACCATGTCAATGCGCCTGTCCCTAATACGGGTAATTCCTTACGCGCATGGATCATTTCACGAACACGATACAGCATGGATTCAGGGTCAGCCTTTAAAGCCGCCACATTCACCGTCTTGTAATCAGGGTTTACAGGGGCGTAGAGTTCTTCACTGGAAGCGCTAGAAAAACCGCCATTGGCTTCATCATTCCACTGCATGGCGGTACGCACACCATTACGATCTGAAAGCGCGACATTATCCGTCATGCCAATCTCATCACCGTAATATAAAACGGGTGAGCCGGGTAATGTGAATAACATCGAGTGCATCAGCTCAATCTTGCGACGGTCATTATTCATCAAGGGCGCTAAACGGCGACGAATCCCTGTGAAGATGCGTTGTTCTGGTAATGGCGCGTAATGATCCCACAAGAAGTTACGTTCATTTTCACTGACCAGCCACAAATTTAATTCATCGTGGTTTCGTAAGAACGTCCCCCATTGGTTCTCGGCTGAAAGTTCAGGGGTGTTATCCAACACATCCACGACGCTGGTACGGTCTGAAGTCGCCAACGCTAAATACAAGCGGGGCATCAAGGGGAAATGAAAGCACATCTGGAATTCATCATTGTCGCCAAAATACGGGATAAGTTCGTCAGGTTGTAAACAAGCTTCGGCTAGTAAAACCGCTTCGGGGTTCACTTCTTTCGCCATCGCCCGCAGGGATTTAATCCACTCATGCGTTTCGGGAAGGTTTTCGCACAACGTCCCTTCACGCTCGACCAAATAAGGAACAGCATCCACGCGGAAACCATCCAAGCCCATGCTCAACCAAAACTTGGCGGCGTTGACCATCTCTTGTTGAACCGCCGGATTATCGTAGTTCAGGTCAGGTTGTTCTTTATAGAAACGATGCCAATAATATTCGCCTGTGGTGGCATCATATTCCCAGTTTGAGGTCTCAAAGCCCGGGAAAATGATCGGCACGCCTTGATATTTTTGGTCAGTAGGACTCCACACATAATAATCTCGCAACGGGGAATCTTTCGAACGGCGTGCTTCTTGAAACCACGGGTGTTGATCTGAAGTATGGTTCACCACAAAATCCATCATGACGCGCATGCCCCGTCGGTGAATCTCGTCGATGGTCAGCTTAAAATCTTCCATCAAACCATAGGTAGGGTGAATCCCGTAATAGCTGGCAACATCGTAGCCATCATCTTTTAATGGAGATGGATTGATCGGCAGGAGCCAAACACAATCCACCCCTAGCCATTGTAAATAATCCAGTTTGCGCCGTAAGCCTGCTAAATCACCATGTCCATCGCCATTACTATCGGCAAAAGCGCGAACATAAAGTTCATAAAAAACTGCGTTGGTATACCAAGTCATGAGATGTCTTCCAAGCCCATTATCAAAGTGTTTGATTGTAACATCAAAATTGGCGCGTCATAAAGATGACAAGTGCCTTATAGTGCAGTAAAAATATGCCATGGGCATGTTGAATACGAAGTAAGAATTGAGCGTGATATGTCAGAAAAATTTTTGTTACGTCCCACGCAAGATAAGGTGAAGACGCACTATGACTTCATCATCATTGGTGGTGGGCCGGCAGGGGCGAGCACCGCTTGGGCATTGAACCGATATGCCCCTGAAGCCAGCGTTTTACTGGTCGAAAAAACCGATAAATTAGGCGCGGGCAGTTCAACCGCATCGTTGGAAAACTATCGTTCTTGCTGGCCGACAGAATGTATTGCTAAGCAGATGGAACGAAGCATTCACATCTTCCACAATGCCGATGAATTTTTGGGTGAAGATGCTGCGCAAGCCATCCACCTGAAAGAAAATGGCTATTTATGGTGTGCGCAAAATGAGGATGCGGCTGAGGGATTTCAAAAAGATGTTCAGCGCATTCGTGATATTGGTATTCAGCACATTGAATATCTCAATGCAGACGATGTCCGCCGTCGGTTTCCGTGGGTGGGGGAAAATGTCATCGCCGCGAAATATGATCCACATGCGGGCTGGCTCGACTCGAACGCCTTGATCCATGCGTTTATCCGCGCAAGCACCCACACCCAAGTATTCCTCGGTGCAGATCATATCCAGCTACTGCGCGAGCATGATGAAATCAGGGGGGTCAACATCAACGGGATGACCTTCTCAGCGGGCGCGGTGATCCTCGCGACAGGCGCATGGTCAAATATGATTGCCGAAACTGCGAATATCAATTTGCCGATTGTGTTACGGCCCCGTCAAAGTTTTACGACAGGTTGGCGACATGAGCAGTTCCCCGAAGATGCGCCCATGATCATCGGCGCTCATCCTTTTCCACATGTACGCCCCGAAGCGCGAACAGGGGCTATTTTCGGATGGGAATATGCGTGGAAAAGCAAACATCTCGCAAGTAACTATGGCAGTAACCCCGCCCAAGATGCGATTCTCAAACCTGTTGAGTCTGTGAATTCGCTCAAAGACCCGCGCTTTCCATCCGTTGCGTTGATGCTCCTGGCGCGTCAATTTCAACATACCCGTGATGGGTTTGCCGATGGTCGTTATTTAAGAAACATCTCGCACAACATTGGCTATTACGTTTCGCGTAATGAGATGACTGCTTACATGCTTGTTGATGACGGAAGTCACATTCCCTATGAAAGTGAACGTGCTATCATCGATGCACATCCTGAGATTGGACGCCTCTTTGTTTCGATTGCGCATGTTGGGCACGGGGTCATGACTTCGCCTGCTGCAGGTGAAATCATGGCACAGCGGTGTTTGAACCTTCCATTATCACACCCCAGATTTGCGGATTTTGGTTGGAACGTACATTGGGTTGAATATGATGAACCCGTCTTGTAGAGAAATAAGGTAGGCGAAACGGGTGTCTAAATTTTCATTTTATGCTTTGTTCCGCTTCTTGAAATATACTTGACGTCATATTTCATCGAAGCACAGTAGCTCTACTTAGATTTTTTTCTGAACCGTATAGATTAGAAATTTTAAAATCTATTAATTGCATGTATGTATATACTCTTTATAATCTCAAACTTATGACCTCTTAGATGTTGACTACATCCTAACACTATATGCGGCGTGCTATGAACCTTGACGACATAACTTTAAATTTGGTGACAAAAGCTCTCAAAAATTGGCATCAACATAAATCTACCCCTAAAATTTGGCTTCAGCTCGATTATCTCCAAAATAAAGGGAGTAGCGATGAAGAAAAGCTCCAATGGTTTTATAAAGACGTCTATAACTTTGCACTTAAGCAACTCACTCAAGCACGAAAGTTATGCAATCTTCCGATCACCCCCGTCACCACCCAAGATGAATATAATGAGGCGATTCGTTCCGACTTCAGTGCTAAAAGCAACAAGAGCGTAGAGGTTTGGAGCGCGCTTTATTATCGTTATCTTGAACCCTTCGTCCGTAGCGACGTTAAAATGTTAGGCAAGTTAGGGTACTTTAACTCGATGACCTTCTATCGTCGTGCAAAAGAAGGGGCTGAGTATCTCAGAAAATATATCTGGGAGTTGGAATACGAAGCCCATAAAAGCATGAAAATGTTCTCGCACATCGAGAATTTACCTGAACCCGAGTACAAAAAACTGATTGATTCGAGCAGTACCCCTCACAACTTAAGAAACCTTTTATCAAAAGGTGAAAGTTGTATTTTGAGCATTGAAGGTCTCGGCGGGATCGGGAAAACAGCCCATGCGCATCAGCTTTCGGAATGGTTCCTAAAAGAATACGAGACAGATGGCGCTATCTGGATTAGCGCCCGCCAAGAATGGCTTGATCAAAACGGCATCTTGGTAAAATCAACGGGTGATCTCACCAAGACCCGCAACGACATCCTCCGTAAAATCGCCAACAAATTGATGTTGGGGGATTATGCCCAGTACAAGGCAGATGACCTCACCCAACAGTTGATCAAAATTTTTACTTCACGGCCTTATTTATTGATTGTTGATAACCTTGAAACAGTTACCGACCGTAAAGCGTTGATTCCTACATTGCGCATGTTTTGCAACCCAACGCGCATCATCGTCACCAGTCGTTTGACCTTGCGCAGTTATGCGTATGTCAACTCGATTCCGGTGCCAGAATTAAAATCTAAAGATGCTAGTAAACTCATCAATACGGAACTTCAGCGCATCAGCTCAGGTTTTTCGTTAAAAGAGAGCGACTTCGAGCAAATTTACGAAACCATTGGCGGCATTCCGCTCGCGCTCAAACTGACGGCGGCGCAACTGCATACTAAAGGCGGGCAAGAAGTCATTCGCGGGCTTAAAAAGTCAAAGACCCGTTCGCGAACCACCTTATTTAATTATATTTACGCGGAAACGTGGAAGCTGTTATCGCCCAATGCCCAGAAGGTGCTTTTGTGCCTCTATGATATTGATCCTGAAGGCGCAACTGTGGATTGGATTTATCAAACCTGCCAACTTGGCGGTTTGAATAGCGAAGAAATAGAATTGGGGTTAAATGAGCTGATGGTACATGCCTTAGTGGAAATCAGCCATGCGGGGATCATCGAAAACGAATTGATGTACAAATTACATCGCTTGACCATCACTTTCCTACAGGACAAACTCAAATAAACAAGGCACGCTGAACGTAATGGGACGCAAGACGACAAACATCATAGACGCAGAAATCAAAGAATGGAATGCGACCCGTCGAGAAAACAACCTACGGGAGTACATTAATAAATTACAAACCGCCAACCGTGTCGGGTTTATCAACGCCCATCTCGGTGACATTTTACGTCTCGTAGAGAATGTCATCGACGACACCCGTTTTCAATCAGCGGTGATGACTATCATCGACCTGTTGGAAAACTTCCCCGTGAATATGGGACAAGCAGAAATATGGGTACAGCGCCTTAAAAAAGGCATGAAAATCGCCGTCGATATGGGCGAAATTGACGTTTACATGCGTCTTATGACCAACCTCGCCAACCTTTATTTCTCGATTGGCTATCCCGATTTTGGACTGTATATTTTCAGGGTGATTTACGCTGAAGCAACACGTGAAGGAAAACCCATCTACGCCATCAAAGCGACTGAAGGGATTCTCACTTCACGCGCGAAATCCATCCCTGTAAGTGACATCATCGAAGAACTTGACGAAAAAGAAGCACAACAAATTCACATTGCAAAGACTGAGTTTGAACTCAACTACGTGAAAGCGATGGCCTCTTATATTCGGGGCATCCTTTACGCGTGGAGTGGTGAGGCCGATGCCTTGCAGAAATCCTTATATTTCACAACCGAAGGCGTAAAGATCAGCCAACGGATTCGTACCGACTCGGTAGAAATCCTCACTGATATTGCCGACATTTACCGTCACCGAGGGTTGGCGAACTGGCGTCTTGGCAATCACAAAAAAGCCATTGAAGACATTCATCATTCGCTCGAAATCAGCCAATACACCCATGATGAATTAACCGTTGCAAAATGTTATGCCAATTTAGCGTTGGTCAATTGGTCAGCGGGAAACCTCTTTGAATCTGAAAAAATGCACGATTATGCTTCCGACCTGTACCGCTCTATGAAGATGGCGTGGCATCTGGCGGCGCAATCGCTTGACCGTGCCATTGTCAAGCTGTCTCAAGGACGGCTGAGCGAAGCGGAAAAGTTGATTCGTAAACAGATCGAAGATGCCCATGCGATCCAAAATAAATTTGAGCGCATGCGTGGAATCGGCAATTTTGCGATTGTGAAATTGCACCAAGGCGAAGTCAAAATTGCGCTGAAGTATCTGATAGAAGATATGATATTAGCCAGAGAACTCAATGCGTCGGCAGTGGCTATCTGCAATACTTATTTGAACCTTGCGCGTTGTTACCAATTGCTCGGCAATCATCAAAAGGCGTTTCGATGTTTAGTCAACGGGTACAAATTGGCGAAACGGCTTCAATCACCTCCACAGCTCATGTTGTCATACCGTGTCGCCGCGGAAATTCTGCCCGATAAACAGCAGTGTTTACGGATGCTGAAAAGAGCTTATAAGCTGGCGTCACAGCGGAAATTAGACCGCGCCGCGATTTTGCTCACGGCCTCATCCTTGATTGAAGATGAAGAAAAGCGTCAGCACCTTTGGGATCGAGGCACACAACTGCTCGACCGAATCGGCGCTGACGCTTGGTATCGCGGACATTCGATGGACAACCCACCGATGATTATGGCGCTGAGCTAATCTCCTTCAAGGCGACATCAAAACGGAAACGTGCATTATCCCCATACCACATGGGGAAATTTGTACCCCAAATGTTGTTGTAAAGATTGAAGTGAAACCCGCCGTTCAGGTTAGGTTGGCGCTGACTAAAATTCAAAAGGGATGGAGCGCCCGGCGCGACCAACGCTGCATCCCAACTTTGAATGTCGATCCCGCCATCTGCCCCAAAATACCCCACGCCGTGATCTACCCCGTGCAGTTTACGATTGCCGTTGCTGATCACGTCCAAAGGCGAAACCCACTGCCCCATTTTGTGCATCATCCATTGTTTCGGCTCGGCCACGATGGGGTTAAACGAAAACCAGAGGGCTTCGGGAAGTCGGTTTTCCACTTTATCGAACCATTGCAGTTCGATATGAATCGTTTTGTCGTGTGAAGAAAGTTCGTACTTCACCCATGATTCCGCAGGGCATCCACTTAAACCGTCTTTGATGAGCGGGGCCAGTTGAAGCAAAAAGGTGATGTTTCCGTTCTGCTCACGTTTCCAAATGGATTGCACCTGCATATCAATCCAGCGGTGCGCATCGATCACGTTTTCAATGCCGGGCTTGGTGTAGTCGTCGATCACCCATGCGCGGTTGGCCCGCTTTTGGATGTTATAACGCGCATAAAAGCGATCAAATTCCTTCGCAGAGAATTGCTCATATCGGAAATGGCCAAGGGTATGGTCAGCAGAGGCCCATTTTTTCCCTCGCCACTTCAATTCATCGACAGCCCCGCTTGCATTAAAATGGATTTTCCCATCTTCAAATTCGATCACGCTGTCAAAACTGACGGACTTATAACCGCGCGTGCTAGGACGTTTTGCGTTTAACGCTTGTAGATGCGTCACGGCTTGTTGATGATATGGCGTCGCTTCCAATGCAGTCACAGCATCCGTGATATAAACCCGTTGTTCATCCCAAGACTTGGCAAAGCGTTTGAATTTCTCGGTTTTGAGGGCGGCCTTTAACTGCGCAGGTGAATATTCACTGTAATCACGCAGATGGGTCTTTTCATCCATGCCCCATGTGTGTTCGGCGACCATCATCAAACGGCGCGTGAACGCATCGACCTGATGGGCATATTGTGGGTCATCCCAACCGTGACGCAAACGCATCAGTTCGCGGAATTGGCTGACTTTGAGCGGGTCAGTTCCCACGCCATGAATCCATGTATCGCCAATTTCTTGGTTCACCACAGGGAATTGATCCATATAAGGCAGAATCTTACGGGTGAAGTCATCCAACGTCGATGCAAAAATCTTTGCTTCAGGGAATTGAGCGCGTAATTCGGCATAGGCTTCTAAAACTTGTTCAGGGGTTTGTGGGCCCAAATTATCACTGGTGTGGGCAAAGGCCAGCCCAACCCCTGCCTCGCTGATGATTTGCAAATCCCCATACGAGCCTTTTTGATACATCACGATGATGGATTCATCGCTCACAGGGTCGTGCCAACGGAAATATGTGGGCACAGAAGGCGGGGTACAAGCGGGGTTTACGCCAATGTGCAAGAACTTCACCCCTGCGCGGGACATCGGCGCGATGATCCCGCGTGTATGGCCCGGGACATCGGTCATTTTCGCAGCAATCGTCTCGCGTCCATAACGCTGATCCAGCCCCTTTGAAATCTTCAACGCAGCTTCGAATAACGGGACATCCATGAGTTCTGAGTGAGATGTGAACGGCAAACCATGCCAGACAATATCGCCAGCTTTGATCGCCGTTTCCATCCGTTTTTTGCTTTTAGAATCGGCTTGTTCCAAAAATTCGTTAATCAGCCATGAACCCGTCGTCCAGATGAACCGTTCAGAGCCTCCGCGCTTCCGCAGTGTTTCGCTCGTACTCAACGCCTGCGGAATAAACGAATCCATATAAATTTGTGTGACATTTTGAGAATAATCAGTGAACCCAATATCAAGATGGGTCTTAAAAATGAGGTGAATTTCACCCACAGGTAGATTCATGGCGTATCTTCTTTAAAATGAAGGAATGAGGATAACAACTTGAAATAAAAAAGTGCATTATTTTGACATACACTTTGCTTTTCAAGCAACTACAACTTTACACACTAGATGTACGGACAAGTTATTAAAACTTTCAGGAAATTATTAAATCCCCTCCACCAACTTGCCCTAGAAAATTAAACCATAACTTGTTGAAGATTAACAAATAGTATGTTATTCTTCCATCTTGTACGGACAGGTTGGTGCAATGTGACGAACTTCAAGCTGAAAAAAGACAGCACAATGCCACTCCATCTACAGTTGTTGGACGAACTTCGGCACAACATTTTCATTGGGACGCTCAAACCCGGGGATCGCCTTCCAAGTGAATGGGAATTAGTCACTGAACTCAACATCAGCCGTGCGACTATTCAACGGGCATGGCAGGCAGCGCAAGATGAGGGGTTGATCTACCGCGTGATGGGCAAAGGCACGTTCATCGCCGAACCGCCGACCAAAGTCACATCCCCCCAAGCCATCGGCTTCATCATCCCTGAATATCGTAGTCTTTTCGCCATGCAGATGTTAGGCAGTGTCGAACGGGTGATGCGCAAGCATAGCTATCAAGTCATCTTCGCCCATACAGACCGTAATATCAGCGAAGAAAACCGCGTTTTAGAACAGATGAAACGTGATGGTGTGAGCGGTGTTCTGCTCACCCCCGCTCGTGGTGAAGTGGTCGGCCGTTATATCAACAGCCCGCAATACTCATTACCCACTGTGTTCATTGATCGGCCAATTCCCGGCCTGTCGATCCCGTGTGTCAGCAGTGACAATTACAGCGGGGCGCTCCAAGCGATGCACCATTTGATGAGCATCGGTCACCGTAATATTCTCTTTGTCGCCCAACCCACATTTGATTTATGGACAGTCTCTGAACGTTACCGCGCCTACCGTGATGTCTTGATTGCTCACGGTCAAACCCCGCACGAAGCGTTCTTATTCAGCAAAGATCAAGAGCTAAGCACATACGAAGCATACTCCTTTGAAGATGAACTTCTGGATTCGCTCGCCACCCTGCTCACTTCACCCGAACGCCCTACCGCCATCTTTGCTGTGAATGACTACTTGGCTTTACAAGTTCGCAAAGCGATTCAAAAAGCCAAACTTCGTGTCCCGAAAGATATTTCTCTCGTCGGCTTTGATAATTTACAAATCACCGAACATATTGATCCCCCACTGACGACGATTGCTCAAGACGGGATAAAAATCGGTGAACAAGCGGCTTTACGTTTGCTATCTATGATTAATGGAGAAAAAGAACTTCCCTTAATGACTGTCGTCCCAACTCGTTTGATCGTGCGGTCATCGACTGCACCCCTAGCGAGTACAAGCGGTCAGAACTGAAAGAAGATTATTTAAAAATAATTGTTCTGAAACGCACGTTACCCTTTTTGCCGTCGTTTTTGTGGTGCGCGCCCACAAAATGATGTTTTGACTTGTAATACTTTTTTTATACGGAGGATTACTCACATGAAAGCTGTTGTTCGTTGTAGTTTAGTGCTGGGCCTCACATTGGGCGCCGCTTCGGTTGTTTCCGCACAAGACCCCGTCGAATTGACTATTGCAGGTGTCAGCGGACAGGTCTACCAATGGTTGACCGAATACGTTGAACCTACCTTTGAAGCTGCGGCAGCTGAAGCAGGAACCCCTGTGGATGTGGTCGTCATTGATAATGGCGGTATTTCCGGCGAAGACCAAAAACAACAATATGTCTTGGACTTGAGCGTTGGCGAAGGTGCCGACATCATGTCCTTTGACGGTTTCTGGTTACCCGAATTTGTGGACGCAGGTTTGTTAAGCCCCTTGAGCGAAGTTGTCGGTCAAGATGCGGTCGATTGGGAAGGCTGGACACACACGCCTGAAGGTCTCCAATCCATCCTCGGCTATCAAGGTGAACTGTACGGTATTCCTTCCGGTACAGATGCCCGCGTAATTTGGTATAACCGCGAAGTCTTTGAAGCCGCTGGCCTGCCCACTGAATGGCAACCCACAAGCTGGGAAGAATTATTAGAAGCCGCCCGCACCATCAAGACCGCCCTGCCCGATGTCGTCCCCTTACAATTGAATGCAGGGAACGCAATGGGCGAAGCTACCACACTCCAAGGCTATTTGATGGCGTTGTTGGGCGCTGGTCACCACATCTATGACTTTGAAGAAGGCAAATGGATCGTTCGCAGCCAAGCCATCCTCGACACCCTCAACCTGTACGACACCATCTACAACCAAGAAGGTTTGGGCAACGACCGCTGGCAGTTGGTCGAAAATGGTCGTGACCTCTCCTTCGAAGGCTTCGCCAATGGTGAAGTTGCGATGTTGATTGAAGGTGACTACCTGTGGCGTGCCATCGTTGCGCCTTCCGTCGGTACCTTCCCTGTAGAAAACCGCGATGAAATCATTGGTTTTGCCGCCATGCCCGCCATCGAACCCGGTGCAGGCTTCAACGGTCAAGACTTCGTGACCATCTCTGGCGGTACCGGTTTCGTGTTGAACCCCAACACCAACACCCCACAAGAAGCTTGGGACTTGCTCTCCTTCATGTTCAGCGTCGATTCTCTCGAAGCCTTCCAAGCCATCCAACCCCGCATCCGCGCTCGCATTGATGTTTCCGTGGTGGGCGACGATACCATGACCGCTATCGCTGAAGAAATTCTGCCTTTCACCACCATCCGCCCACAACTGGCGAACTACAATGCCATTTCTGAACAAGCCCGTTTGATGACCGAACGCATTGTTGCAGACGAAATGACACCAGAAGAAGCGATGGAAGCATACGCAGCGGCAGTGACCGAATTGGTTGGGGAAGAAAACGTCCTCGACTTGTTGGCTGAATAATACGGTTGTAATCACTTAATACGAGACTGCCTCACAATGCGCGTTTAGTGAGGCAGTCTGTTTCATTTTTTCTGGGCAACCTATTGCCCGTTGCAGATAAACTTTCTGGTAGACAGGTCGATAAAGCATGCGACGTAGTATTTTATCCCGCCCCGTAAGCCTCGCTTTTATCAGCCCGGCGGCGATCCTTATTTTGCTATTTTTAGTCTATCCTTTTGTCTCTATCTTCTTTGTCAGCTTCACCAACCAAAGTTTGGTGGGTGTGAATGCAAGAAACCCTGCCTTTGTCGGGTTTGCCAATTATGCTGACTTGTTTGATACCGCCAATTGGTTTGCACGTGGTGAGTTTGGGAACAGCCTCGTTGTTACCACTCAATATGTCATCGGCTCGGCATTGATCGGTCAAGCTTGCTTAGGCATGGCTCTAGCCGTCATCTTTTACCGTCGCAAAGGGATTTTCAAAGAAACCGTCACGACACTTGCCATCGCCGCATGGATCATCCCTGAAGTGGTGGTCGGGTTCGCGTGGTTTGCCTTTTTAGACCCCTTTGAAGGCACGTTAAATAATATCTTGGGCTTCTTGGGGTTAGTACAACCTGACTGGCTTCTGGAATATCCGGTACTGAGTATCATCTTTTTTAATACGTGGCGGGGTACGGCATTCTCCATGCTCTTATTCACCTCTGCGTTAGCGTCGATTCCGCCTTCCCATATCGAAACTGCGGAAGTGATCGGCGCGTCTACATGGCAAAAATTCCGCGACATTCTGCTCCCGCAAATTAAGGGGGCAATTGCGACAGATGTCATCCTCATCACGCTGTGGACATTCAATACGTTCTCTCCCTATCTTCTCACAGGTGGTGGGCCGAGCTATCGTTCCGAAGTGGTGTCCATCTTCACTTACCGTACAGGGCTACAAAACTTTGAGTTTGGTAAAGGCAGTGCGGTCGCGGTGATGGTCATGTTGATCAATTTGGCGCTCGCCAGCACTTACCTATTCATTACACGGGTGAAGAAAGGCACAGCCAAATGATTACCAACCGCTGGGTTCGCCTCGGTATGAATGTCTTCGCAATCGCGATCGCTTTATTTTTTATCACACCGTTACTCTGGTTCATCTTTGCGCCGTTTAATACCAATGCGACCTTAGGCATTGATATTCCTGAACAATTTTCTTTACAGAACTTCCAAACCGTGTTGAATAACCAGCGCGCGGTCGAAGGCTTATTCAAAAACAGCATCATCATCAGCGGTGGTGTGATGTTAGGCACGGCCTTCGTCGCAGCCTTGACCGCTTACGGCTTGTCACGCGGGAATATTCCGGGCAAAAACGGGCTGACCTATATGCTGATTCTGTTCTCGTCCGTCGTAACGGGAACCGCCAGCATGGTGCCTATTTTTATGTTGGTCTACAACCTCGGCATGTTTAATACCTATCACGGCGTCATCATCACGATGATCGGCGGGTTGTTACCGTCAGCCATCTTCATCATGCAGGACTTTGTGGAAGGGATTCCGCGTTCATATGAAGAAGCCGCGATGGTCAGCGGGGCGTCACCGTTGCAGATTTTCCGCGATGTCGCGCTACCGCTCATCCGCCCGGGGATGATGGTGATTGCGATCTGGGCATTCGTCAATGCGTGGGGTGCGTTCTTGATTCCGTTCATCCTCATTCGCAACCCGGGCATGCGTCCGGCATCGGTGTCTTTTTATCAATTCTACGGGGAAGAAGGCAACCCCAACATTCCGGCAATTGCCGCCTATGCAGTCCTTTATACCGTCCCAGTGATCGTCTTATATCTGTTGATTAACTGGCGCTATGGCTTCCGTTTCTTTGGTGGGATTAAACAGTAAAACATTATGGCAAGCGTTCGACTTGAGCACATTGATAAAATATTCGGTTCTTTTAAGGCTGTCAGCGATGTCAATTTAGAGGTCAATGACGGCGAATTTGTGGCGTTATTAGGCCCGTCGGGGTGTGGCAAAACCACCACCCTACGCATGATTGCAGGCTTAGAACTGCCTACCAATGGCAAAATTTCGATTGGCAGTCGGGATGTCACCATGTCACCTGCGCGTGACCGTGATATTGCGATGGTCTTTCAAGATTACGCGCTTTACCCACACATGAACGTCCTCGACAACATCGGCTATCCGTTGAAGGTGCGCGGCGTTCCAACCCCAGAACGGACAGCCCGCGTGCAAGATGTCGCCAACAACCTCCAAATTGGCAAACTGTTGGATCGTCGGCCGGGTCAAATTTCGGGGGGACAACAACAGCGTGCATCGCTTGCGCGCGCGGTGGTTCACAAAGCACAGGTCTTTCTTTTCGATGAGCCGTTGAGCAACTTGGACGCGAAACTACGGGTGGAGGCGCGCGCCTTCCTCAAGCATCTTCAGCGCGAAGTGGGCATCACCTCAATTTATGTGACGCACGACCAAGCCGAAGCGCTGGCGTTAGCGGATCGCATCGTTGTGATGCGCGAAGGTCGGATTTTGCAACAAGGGAAAGCGTTGGATGTTTACCGCGAACCCGCGAATAAATTTGTCGCAGCGTTTCTCGGAAGCCCGCCAATGAACCTGCTCGATTGCACGATTGATGACAATCAGATCAAGATTGCAGGTTCAGATGTCGCCATCAACCTCAGCGATTTAGCGGCTGCGTTACCCGCTAACCTGCCTAAAAATGAAGAAATCTCATTGGGGATTCGGCCTGAAAACATCACGATTCATACCGCCCCTACACCGGGAAGCATCCCCGCTAAATTGTATGTGATCCAAACCTTAGGCGGTGAATGTCTGATCATCACCAGCATTGGCAATACGCTCATTTCGGTGCGGTTGTTCGAAGAAGAACCACCCACCCTACCCGACGATCTTTACTTGAGCTTTGATTTAAATCGTCTTTTCTTCTTTGGCGCCGACGAACAACGCATCCGGTAGATTTTATAATCATGATGAAGCTGCAACTTACGGGGCATGTCACCCAAGAACAAACCTTAACCTACCTCAATCTGCCGTTTGAAGTTCCGCCACAAACGGGGCGGATTGAGGTCAGCTATCACTATACAGACCCCGTGAGCAGTGACCCGTTGATCACTCATGGAAGCACTGTAGACATTGGCATCTTTGATCCTCGCGGGGCAGAGTTTATCGCGCAGGGCTATCGCGGATGGAGTGGCAGTGCTCGGCTTCATTTTTTTGTCGCGGAACAAGAGGCGACCCCGGGCTATCTTCACGGCCCAATCCAAGCGGGGACATGGCATATCTGCCTCGGTCTATACAAAATCCCTCCACAAGGGTGTACATATACTGTAGATATCACACTCCTCCCTACAGAACATGCCCCGCGTGAAGACTTCCCCACATTATTAACGCTCAGTGACGTGCCAAACCCTGATACCATTCGCCATGATGACGGTTGGTATCAAGGGGAAATACACTGTCACACCGTGCATAGCGATGGCGATTCCACCGCCCAAGAAGTGATTTATAAAGCCGAGCTGATGAACCTCGACTTTCTCGCGATCATGGATCACAACAACATCACCCATTTAAGCGAGATAGCCACCCTCAATACGCGGTTGATGCTCATCCCGGGCTATGAAGTCACTACGTATCACGGACATTGGAATATTTGGGGAAACATCAACTGGATTGATTTCCGTGTGACCGATGCAGAGATGCTTCGTCAAGCCATGCAAACCGCCGCTGAACGGGGCTATCTGGTATCGTGTAACCATCCTAAACCCTACGGGCCGGACTGGGATTACAAAGAAGTCACAGAGTATGCCTGTGTCGAAGTATGGAATGGCCCATGGTTGGGCATGAACCAAACCGCGCTAGAATTTTGGGATGCGCAGTTACAAGCAGGTCGTAAACTGGTCGCCGTAGGCGGAAGTGATGCCCATTTCCATCATCGCGAACATTCGGCACAACTGGCCGAACCGACCAACTGGGTCTACTGTGCGGATGCGCCTACCCCTACCTCGATTTTACAAGCGATGCGAGCGGGTCATGTTTGTGTCAGTCGCGAACCAAACCGCACCCGTATCGAAATTTGTGTTGGTGATGTCATGATGGGCGATACCTGCAAGCTCAGGGGGCAACTGCTCGAAATTCATCTCACCCAACCCGTGACGGGGGAACTGCGCGTCTATACCCAAACGGGATGTGTAATGAAATTTGATACCACTGAAACCACTGCAGATTTTTTGCATCCCATCCCTGAAGGCACACGTTACATCCGCGTGGAATTGCGCGACCCTGAAGATGCGATGATCTCGCTCACAAACCCGATCTATTTCACCTAGATCACGGCGCGGCGATCACGTATACGCCTTTTTCGCGGATGCGTTCTAGCACGTCCGGTTCGGCTTCCAGTTCCGTCACCAAAGTGTGAATATCCTCGATATTCATGATGTGGACTAACGCCGATTGATGAAACTTGGTCGCGTCGGCCAACACCATAATATGATGCCCAATCGAAATGAAGCTGCGTACCAACTCAGCTTCTTCGGGAGTTTCCGCGCTCAAGCCCCGCTGGAGAGAAATCGCTTTTGCGCCGGTGATCACACGGTCTACCTGAAGTTGAGCGCAAATCGTCCGTGTGATGGTGCCTCGTACCGCATGTTCTTCAGGGTCAACCACCCCGCCTAATAAAAGCAGTTGATGCTGTCCCTGACGCAAAATCTCGTTCGCAATCATCAGCGAGTCCGTCACCACGGTGAGGTCACGATGATGATTCAGTTCCCGCGCCAATGCCATCGCGGTACTGCCCCCCACAAGCAATAATGTCTCGCCATTATTGATGATCTTTGCCGCCGCCCGCCCAATGCGCTGTTTGATCTCATTCTTTTCGCTCTCGCGCTGTAAGATGGGGGTTTCGCGAGAAGCCACTGGACTATTTTTCATCGCCCCGCCATGCACACGGCGGATCAAGTTTTGACCCGCTAACGTAGCAAGATCACGCCGAACCGTCGCCTCGCTCACAGCAAAAATCTCGCTGATTTCCGCCACCGTGAGCCGACCACGCGTATTCACCATTTGTACGATATGTTCTTGGCGTTCCATTGTGAGCAAATCGGCATTGGACATAGGTATCCCTAAACCCTTATAAATGAGTTTGTCAACATGAGTGAACAAAAAAAGTAAATTTTACTCAAAAAAGATCATCTTCGTGCTTAAAACGATTCTATCTTAGCAGTGTAACATGTGTTTTTTAGAAAAGAATTGAAATTTTTGTTTGTTTATTTATGCAGGTTCATGTTCATATGTCTGTCAAAACTCGTCATGCCCTAGTGTTCATGATGGCAAAAATAGCCGAGTTCAGCGAAAAAGAGTACCATTGAGGTGTACTTCAAGTTGATGTGTGACCAACACGTTTTTAAGCGATAGCGTGTTGTGTTTATAGGCGCAGAAATTGGGGAATTGTGATCCCCCTCATGCAGGGCTTGCTTTTCTCGCGCGGTTCTCAAACATAGGAACGCCTCACCCGCATCAACTGACATGAACTTTAGAACAGTCCAACGACTGCACAACGCATGAACCGTGTAGGTATGCCTCATCCATGAATCTACGTACGACAGGTGTTACTCGAGTACAAGCATATCCACAATTCAGCGCCTACGGTATGGCCAAAGCATGCATCAGCCTGTGTGCAGTCAAAACGCAGTGTCCAATATGAGCTTAAATAGTGTCCCCTGTAGAGGGAACGTGGAAACTAGAAGGTAAAACCGTGTCAGAGAATAAGAGCGCGCGACGCAGTCAAGGTTGGTTTGGCGATTATGGCGTGTTGGGGTTCACCCATCGCAGTTGGTTAAAAAATCAAGGCTACACCGATGATATGTTTGATGGCCGTCCGGTCATCGGCATTTGCAATACGTGGTCTGACCTCACCCCCTGTAATGCCCATTTCCGCGTACTGGCAGAAATCATCAAACGCGGGGTGTATGAGGCGGGTGGTTTCCCTCTAGAATTTCCGGTGATGTCGCTCGGCGAAGTGCTGATGCGCCCCACCACTATGTTATTTCGCAACCTCGCCAGCATGGATGTGGAAGAAACCATCCGCGCCAACCCCTTAGACGGCGTGATTCTGCTCACAGGGTGCGATAAAACCACCCCTTCCACCGTGATGGGCGCGTGCAGTGTAGACCTGCCTACATTAGTGGTGAACGGCGGGCCGATGCTCAACGGCAAATATCGTGGGCGGGACATCGGCTCTGGGACAGACCTTTGGAAATTTGCCGACGAACTGCGTCTTGGGACGATGTCCTTGGGCGACTACACCGAAGCTGAATCTTGCATGTCGCGCAGTGATGGGCACTGTTCCACGATGGGGACGGCCTCGACAATGGCGTGCATGGTCGAGTCGTTAGGGCTGACATTACCCGGCGCGGCGGCCATCCCCGCCGCTGATTCGCGCCGTCGGCGGTTAGCGTTCCAATCCGGTCGGCGTATCGTCGAGATGGTGAAAGAAGATTTGCGCCTATCCAAAGTCTTAACCCGCGAAGCCTTCGAAAACGCGATCATGCTCAATGCGGCAGTGGGTGGTTCCACAAATTTTGTCATCCACTTGACCGCCATCGCCGGACGCATCGGCGTTGAGCTTACGCTCGAAGACTTTGATCGCTTAGGCAGTCATTTACCGCTTCTGGTCAACTTGATGCCCTCGGGCACATTCCTGATGGAAGATTTTTATTACGCGGGGGGTCTGCCCAGCGTCATCAAAGAACTGGAGTCGATTTTGCATCATAACGCACTCACTGTGAACGGCAAAACGGTGGGTGAAAACATCATCCAAGCGCCCTGTTATGACCGTGAAGTGATCAGCACGCTCGAAAACCCGATCAAACCAGAAGCAGGTTTGGCCGTTTTACGCGGAAACCTATGTCAAGATGGAGCGATCATCAAACCTTCGGCCGCCACCCCTGCCCTGATGCAGCATCGTGGGCGCGCCGTCGTCTTTGAAGACATCGATGATTATCACGCTCGTGTAGACGACCCGAATTTAGATATTGATCCTAGTTGTGTTCTCGTGTTGAAACAAGTTGGCCCGAAAGGTTACCCGGGGATGCCCGAAGTCGGCAATTTCCACCTGCCTAAGAAAATCCTTGAGCAAGGGGTGACGGATATGATCCGTATTTCTGACGGGCGTATGAGTGGGACCGCCTTCGGCACTGTCGTGTTACACGTCGCGCCAGAATCGGCCATTGGGGGAAACCTCGCGCTGGTGGAAAATGGCGATTACATCACGTTGGATGTAGCCAACCGTTCGCTCACTTTAGAAGTCAGCGACGAGGTTTTACGTCAGCGTCGTGAGCAGTGGCAACCACGCCCCTACCCCACACAACGCGGATACGTGCGCATGTATCTCGACCATGTCCAGCAGGCCAACCTAGGGGCAGATTTTGACTTTTTAATTGGCAGTTCCGGCGCGGATATTCCGCATGGCAATCATTAGATCAGCCAAGCTGGACATCCCACTGGTCGAAGGTATAACGCACGAGTGTGTCACCATACAACCAAAAGCGCGCATTCTGATCGTGGTTACTGCCGACATAGCCAAAACATTCGGTGTGATACGTCCCTGAAGGGACGGAGATCATCGCATTTCCTAAAAAATGAACTCGCCGTTGTTCGAAGGAAGGTTTCAACAACAACTCTGGGTCGCGCGGGCTGGTGATGTTCGGCACAATCACCGTCCCCTGCCCGTTTTGGGCATGGATCGTCCGAATAGTTGAACCGACAAAGATGCGTAACAGGGGCGAGATCAGCATATCTTCGGTGATCGTGTATTCTTCGCGTTTAATTTCTTCATCAGACGCGCTGTAAATGACCCGCAAGCGGTTTTGTGACACGCTGTATTCAACCTGTCGCTCAGGGATATTCTGGGTGGTCCCATTCAACCATTTGATCTCGATGCGCGTCGGTTCATGCGCACGACTCCAATAATTCACTTCAATGCGAGATTTATAAGGGGGTGCATCTCGACGGCTCACAATCCGCGTCGAATCACTGCTGATCTCTTTCACCCAAGTCTCTTGAATATCTGTTTCTTTACCGTTATGGAGATACACATAGGTACCTTGAGAAAAAATGGTCATGCAAACCCTTTAAACGCCTTTGTGTAAGTAAGCTGTGAAAACGTAGAGTAAGTAGTGACACCTAAGCAAATAACCCATTAGAATGTTAACATGTCCGCGTGATTTCGTCGTTAAGTTGAACCGTTCCTCTGGAAAGGGTTTTGCTAGCGACGCACATAACCCATAAAGCAGGAACAGGATGTCAACCGCACATGGTTATTGGCTTGAAACATCAAGGTTAGGGATTCGTCCCTTTCTCAAAGCAGATTTTGAACGTATCTCGGCCATACTCGATGCCAGTTTTGGAGAAGAACCCGCAGAAGATCGTCAAGCGTGGCTGGAATGGTCGATCAGAAATAACGAACAATTGGCGGCGTTGTATCAACCACCTTATGGAGATCGAGCGGTCATCTTAAAAGACACCCAAACCTTGATCGGTACAGTGGGGATCGTCCCCTGTTTTGGCCCCTTCTTCACCCTCAAAACGTTCCAGAATCATTTTCAATGCCCCGAGCATCGCTTTAATAATCCCCAGTTTGGCTTGTATTGGGCAACACACCCTGAATACCGCAAGCAAGGGTATGCAGCCGAAGCCGCCCAAGCCGTGATCGACTTTTTATTCAACCAGATGAACATTGCCTGTGTGGTCGCTACAACGGATCATCAGAACAGCGCGTCGGTCGCTGTGATGCGCCATCTTCACATGACGGTTGAGACCAACCCTTACCCTGAACCGGAATGGTTTCAAACCATCGGGGTCTTATTCAACCCAGCCGCAAAATGAGTTATACTGCTCAATGTTTAATTTTTGAAATCTAGGGGTTTCACAGGAGTTTTACCGACTTATAAGGTGTATATTTTATTTTTAGCAGAACCTTACTTACTTGAAAGGAACGAGACGTGTTAGCATCCATTCGTAAAAATGTTGAGTGGCGCGCAATACCTATCGCAGGGCTTATTGGGGGTTCCGCATTTTTACTGGTGATCATCCTGCTTGGGCAGTTGGTCACCCAAACGGATTGGACCCTATACATCCGTTATTTTGCAGGCCTCGTGATGGGCGAATCTGTATTAGTTCCTAGGCCAGAAGAAAGCACAGCCGTGATCCTGATTGTAGGGTTGCTCGTTCATTATGTGCTGTCGATGTTATTCGCGCTTGTCATTGGCATTGTGGTTCACCGTTGGGGGTTCTGGGTAGGGATCATCGGCGGGGCGATCCTTGGCCTGTCCCTCTTTTACATCAACCTCTACACCATGACGTTGATCTTCCCGTGGTTCTTCGCCTTAAATTCCCCTGTTCTCGCCATCAGCCACATTATTTTTGGTTTAGTCGCAGGCGGGGTCTATGAGATACTGGATCAATACGACATGCCCATAACAGGAGAAACAACCCCATGACACGACGTGCTTATACTCAAAGAGCAAGTGGGGGCGGCAGCAGTTCGCGCCTTATCATCGGCATCGTGCTCGCGGTGATCGCACTCATCTCGTATTTCAGTTCACAACAGTACAACCCTGTCACGGGTGAAAACCAATACATCAGCATCACGCCTGACCAAGAAATTGCGCTCGGTTTACAATCCGTCCCGTCGATGTTCCAAGAGTTTGGCAATGAAGTGAGAGACCCACAAATTGCGGCGTTGGTTGAAAACGTCGGTCAAAGTTTGGTCCGAGGTTCAATTGCCAACCAAACAGAATGGGAATGGGATTTCCACGCGATTGATAACGATCAAGTCATCAATGCGTTTGCTCTGCCCGGCGGGCAGGTCTTCATCACAACCGCGCTACTGAACGAATTTAATTCAGAAGATCAACTCGCAGGGGTGTTAGCCCATGAAATTGTACACGTTCTAGCACGTCACAGCGCTCAACAGATTGCTAAAAGCGATTTGACCAATGGGCTGGTCGGCGCGATCGCCGTCGCTTCAGAAAATGCAAGCGCCGCCCAAACCGCCGCGATGATTGGTCAGCTCGTCAACATGAGCTATGGGCGCGATGCAGAAATTCAGTCTGATACGTTTGGGGTGTGTTTGATGGCATCCGCAGGTTATGACCCAGAAGCCATGATCGAAGTGATGCAAATTCTTGCGAGTGCGGGTGGGGGTTCTGGCCAACCGGAGTTCTTCAGCACCCATCCCAACCCAGATAATCGTATCGCCCGTATTCAAGAGACGATTCAAAATATCGATACTGCATGCGCCGTCCAATAATAAATTACGGATCTATCCTTTAAAAACGAGAGAGGGTGCAGATTCTCGCACTCTCTCTCGTTTTTTATCAGGTTATTCTGCGAGTTGATACACCCGCACATAATCGACGATCATGCGCTGTGGGAACACGGTTGTGTCGTCGGGGGAACCCGGCCAGTTTCCACCTACCGCCACATTCAAGATCATGAAGAAGTCATGATCAAATGCCCACGTGCGCCCGTTGAGATCGTTCGCGCTGAGCATAAAGAACAATTCACCGTCCACATACCAGCGGATCACGTTCGGGTCCCAATCAATCGCATAGATATGGAAGTCGTCAGCGAAGGCTTCGTCTGCATGCAGTGACCCGCCGATGCCCCCTGCGCCCGAATAGCCCGAACCGTGTACTGTGCCATGTACCGTTTGCGGTTCATAACCGACATTTTCTAAAATGTCGAGTTCGCCCGAACGAGGCCAACCAACTTGACGGAAATTTGCGCCCAACATCCAAAATGCGGGCCAAATCCCCTGCCCACGCGGAATTTGCGCGCGCATTTCGACACGTCCATAGGTGAACTCGACATTGTTTTCTGTGATGAGCCGTGCCGACGTATAACGGCATTGTCCATAATGACAGGTGGTGTTGGGCAGTGTTTCTTCAATCGCGGTGATGACCAAATTACCTTCACCATCTAGCGACGCATTTTCAACACGATCCGTATAATATTCCAGTTCATTATTGCCCCATCCATGCCCGCCGATTTCAGCAGTCCAATTCTCGCTGTTCACGGGGGAACCTGCTTCACCTTCAAATTCATCTGACCAGAACAGTTCCCATTCGCGGGAATCCCATGTCACGCTGGTGTCAATCTCGACGATAGGCGTAGCCGTTGCCACAGGCGCAGCGCTAAAATCTTGCCCAACTTCAAAGAAGATCAAGCGTCCGAACAAACTGGGGTTCATATACGATTGGTCGCCCGGGTCAAAAATCGACCAAATCAGCTTGGTATCACGGTTGAGGCTCGACGCGGCATTCAAATGGACTTGAAACCCGATTTCCCCTTCATGAATTGGCGTGACCGACCAAACATCACTTTCCAGCGGGACGGCGACTTCAACGGCATATCCCGTCTCGGTTTGGGTGACACGCACCTGTGCATTCAATGACTCACCACGTACCCCGCCAATGACTTCTTCGCCTTCGGCCTGCCCAATGTTGAGCGGTGGAATGGTCAACTGCGCCACGCCATCGGTATAGCTGGTCAGCTCTAAATTATCGGTGCCGTTCAGATAAAATTCTATCGAATCTTCGTTCCAGTAATCCGCGTTATGTTCGCCAGAGATGATGTTATCGTCGGTGACATCTGCGCTCAGATACAGATATTCGGCATCAGCCGCCGCCGCAAAGCGCGCCGAGGCGACGTCCACCCCACGCGCTAACGTGACTTGAGGAATCCCCTGCCAGTCCGACAGGTCGCCATCTAAGGTGATGCTCACAGGGAACGGCGCATAATAGGTTTCGCCCATCAAACCTGTGGGCGCAAGCGCCCCTTCACTCGGTTCTTCTTCAACCGCAGGCGGGGCACATTCAATGGCTAACGCAACCCAATTGGATTCGCTCTCGTCCGTGGTCAAGCCGTAATCAAATGGGAACAGCGGTGCTTCACAGCCTTCGGTCGGCAGGGCGTCAAAATCAAAGGGCAGTTGGTCAATCGAACGAGGCCATGTGTAAGGCAAACGTCCCGTGAACGGCAGGTCACCAAACAAGACATCAGCCACGCCCGCCCCTTCAGAACCCGGAAGCCACGCCGCCACAAATGCATCTGCTTGTAAGAGCGCATCGGTGATGATGAGCGGGCGACCGGAAACCAGAATCACCACCAGTTTTTCACTCACCGCGCGCACACGGTTGATCGCGTTCAGGTCAGCAGGAGATAGTTCTAAAGCGCTGTCATCGCCTTCAAATTCGGCATAGGGTTCTTCGCCAATGACGACGATCCCAATATCGGCAATCAATGGGTTGCCGTCCGCATCGGTTTCTTCTTCAAAACGTCCATAGCGGTCAAAACGCAGATCAGTGGTCTCTGAAAGCGCGGCTTCGATGCCGTCGCGAATCGTCGTTCCGATGGTTGTATTTCCCGCGCGTCCCTGCCATGAAATTGTCCACCCGCCGGATTGTATGCCGATGTTATCGGCGGCGGACCCCGCCAGAAACACCGTTTCAACATCCGCGCTTAAGGGCAAGGTGGCGTCGTCATTGCGTAACAACACCAGCGATTCGCTCACAGCTTGGCGAGCCACTTGACGATGTTCATCTGACCCGACGATTTCAAGCAAGGATTCATCCGCATAGGGTTGATCGAATAAGCCCATCGCAAATTTCGCGCGCAGAATACGACGGACTGCGTCATCAATGCGCTCAATCGAAATATCGCCATTTTCAACCGCGTCGTGCATCACTTCGATGAAGCTTAAGAAGTCGTAAGGCACCATGTTCATATCCACGCCCGCATTGATCGATGTCACTACGGCGGTGTAATAATCATCGTCAATAGCGTTGATGGCTTCCCAGTCCGAGACGACGAAGCCATCAAAACCGAGTTCACCTTTAAGAACTTCTGTGAGCAGGTAATGTTGAGCGTGCATGTGCAGGCCACCCCAACTGGTGTACGATGCCATGACGCTCATCGCGCCCGCTTCAATCGCGCTGATGTACGGGGGCAAGTGGATTTCCCGTAAGGTCGCTTCATCTACATCGGTGATGCCACGATCAATGAAGTTTTCGCCAAAAGGAGAAGTTCCCCAAACCGCGCCACCATCTCCAACAAAATGTTTGAGCGTGCCTAACACGCTGAGCGGGTCGCTCAACGAGTCGCCTTGCAAGCCTTGCAAATAGGCCAACGCCAGCAGATTCACCAGATCGATATTTTCGCTGTAGCCTTCATACGTGCGTCCCCAACGAATATCTTGAGGGACAGCCAGCACAGGTGCATAATTCCAGTAGATGCCCGTTGCGATCATTTCAAGCGCGGTGATGCGCGCTGTTTCCCGCACCAAATCAGGATTGCGACTTGCCGCAAGCCCGATATTTTGAGGGAAAATTACCGCACCATAGACATTGTTGTTGCCGTGAATCGCATCGATGCCATAAATAAGCGGGATGCTTAACGGGGTGGATAACGCCGCATCTTGGAATTCATGCACCATCTCGACCCAATTCGATACGGTATTGGGCGAAGGCGATCCCCCGCCCCCACTGAGCACACCGCCGATAAAATAGGTGGCGACATCTTCAGCCGTGAGGCTATTTTTCTCGACGAGCGTCATCTGCCCAATTTTTTCTTCAAGGGACATCTGCGCCAAAAGCGCTTCGATCTGCGCTTCGATGCTGTCCGCTTCTTGGGCAAACGAAGGCAAGCTCAGCATCAACAAGGCGCTGAGGCTGATCAACATCAACCCTAATTTACGTGGAAGTAACATCTCTTATTCCTCAAATCATATTTTCAGGAAACTTTTGTCGGTGGGGGTTCGATGACAAACCACAAACATTCTCGTTGTGACGTTTCAATGACCGATCATCTACACTACAACGTGAGGCAGATCATAAAACCTGCCTCACAAATACACGTTTTTTATAGGCCAAACCCAAAGGGGAATAATGGAGGTTCAGGGCTGGCTTTCAGCGCGGCGAACGGCACTTGGGACATATCGCGCGGCCATGAAACCGAAAGTTTTCCGGTGAATGGGAAGTCGCCAAACAACACATCTGCTAAGGCATTTCCCGCTTCAGAGCCGGGCAACCACGCGGCGATGAACGCATCCGCCAATTCCAGTTCTTCAGTGATGATGAGCGGACGGCCAGAGAGCAAGATCACCACGAGTTTGTGACAACGCGGGCGCATTTTCTTCACCAGCGCCTTATCCGCTTCAGACAAATACAGGTTGCTGTTATCGCCTAAACCTTCTGCGTAAGGGGATTCGCCGACAAAGACAATGCCGACATCGGCGATTGTATCGCCACCAAAATCACCTTCAACATCATAGGCAAGCTCAGCATCATCGCCGACGGCTTCGCGTATGCCTGCGAACGCGGTTTTTCCGAGCGTGGTTTGACCGTGTTCGCCCTGCCATGTGATCGACCAGCCTCCACACTGCATGCCGATATCTTCAGCGCCTTTGCCCGCAAGCAAAATTTGGCTGGACTTAGAGAGAGGCAGAACTTGGTCAGCATTCTTCAACAAGACAAACGACTTCCGCGCCGCTTCTCTAGCAACTTGACGATGGGGATCAGAGCCGAATTCAGGTAGATATTCCGCGACCCCAAACGGCTTTTCAAACAGACCGAGCCATGCTTTTGTCAGCAGGATGCGTTCAACCGCGTCGTCAATACGTTCCATTGAAACCGCGCCCGTTTCGACCGCGTGGGTTAAGGTTTGGATGAACAGTTTAAAATCATACGGAACCATCACCATATCCACGCCTGCATTGATGGACATGGCGACGCTGACGTTATAATCAGGGTCGATTTGGCTCACCGCCATCCAGTCGGAAACGATGAAACCTTTCAAGCCCAGTTCATGCTTCAAAACGTCGGTCAGCAAATAACGGTGCGCGTGCATCTTCAAGCCTTGCCAGCTTGAAAAAGAGGCCATGACATTCATCGCGCCTGCATCAATGGCGGCCTTGTATGGGGGCAAATGGACAGCGCGCAAGGTGGCTTCATCAAGGCGCGAATCCCCTTGATCAATCTTGTAATAATCGCCCGGCGCTTGCCAATTCCCGCTGATCCATTCGTAAGTTTTACTTGTTCCCCACTCTGTACCGCCGTCAGCCACATAATGTTTGATCGACGCGAGCACAGACGGGTCAGCGTTTTGTAACCCTTCCATGTAGGCCAGCGCGAGTTCCGTCACCAAGTCGGTATCTTCGCTGAACCCCTCATATGTCCGTCCCCAGCGAATATCGTGCGGGACAGAAACCGCAGGGGCAAAATCCCAATGGACACCGGTTGCCAGCAATTCCTTCCGTGTAATATCCGCGATTCGACGGAGCAGGTCGGCGTCGCGGGTTGCGCCTAAACCGATGTTGTGCGGGAAGATCACCGCATCTTTAACGTTGTTATGACCGTGTACCGCATCAACACCATAGATCAACGGAATTTTCAGACGGGTTTCGAGCGCAGCTTCTTGAAACGCCTGCACCATTTCCATCCATCCCGAAGCAGTATTCACTTCAGGGTTTCCACCACCTCCGCTCAAAACAGAGCCGATGAAATAGGTGGTCACATCTTCAGTGGACAAACTTCCCTTTTCAACTTGGGTCATTTGCCCTATTTTTTCAGCCAATGTCATCTGCGCAACAAGGGCTTTGACATCAACCCCCTGTTGTAGATCGACTTGGGCTTTCTCAGCCTGCATACAGAATCCTTACTGCATTGGTATGCTAAAAAATTATTTATCTACCCCAGTAATGACGATCCCTTGTATGAACACACGTTGCGCAAGGAAGAAAATTGTCAGGGGAAGAATCATCGAAATAATAGAAGCCGCTAAAATCAACTGAGGTTCACTGCTATACAAGCCGTTAAATTCGGTCAAACCTACTGTGATCGGGTTCGCTTGTCTGTTGCCTGCTAAATAAATGAGCGGGCCGAAGAAGTCATTCCATGCAAAGAAGAAATGGAATAACGCGACTGCCGTCAATGCTGGAACCGCTTGGGGCAAAATCACCGAAATGAAGGTACGGATCGGCCCTGCACCGTCGATCATCGCCGCTTCTTCTAATTCACGCGGGATGGTGAGGAAGTATTGGCGAAGCAAAAAGACGTTGTAGGCATTCCCAAACATCTGCGGAACGATGAGAGGAAGCCAAGTACCGCTCCACCCTAAAACGTTCACAAAAAACGCATACGTCGGGACGAGCGTCACAGCAGACGGTAAGATGATGGTTGAGATGAGAATGATAAAAAGCACATTCTTGAAGGGGAAACGGAAACGCGCAAACCCATACGCCACCATAGACGACGCGATCAGCGTCCCCGCCATCGTAACAAACGCATACACCAACGTGTTCATTAACAGGCGCATGAAGTTGATGGTATTCCATGCACGCGGGTAGTTTTCAAACTCAAAAGCGACATTTGTGACGGGGCGCAGGGTACGCCATGAACCTTCCCATTCAAAGACCCCGGCATCAGGGTTATTGATGTCTAACAGTTCACTCGAACGGCGACCTGCATCGATCAGCGCGACTTGGATGGTTCCGTTTTCCGTCGGCAGTTCATAAACATCATAACTTGCGCCTTCGTATTCGTATTTCACCGCTACCGAAGGCAAGATTGCCCCGCTAGAATCCGCCGATTGCGCTTGTGATTTTAACGAGTTGATGAGGCCATACCCTAACGGCATGAGATAGACTGCGGCAATCATCAAGGCGATGAGCGTCACTGCTGCTTGGTTCAGCAACCGACGGCGACGACGTGCAACATGCCAAACGGAAAGGTCAGCCTGATTTTGTGGTTTTGACATCGCAGCCATGATTTAGCGATCCTCCCCAGCGTAGTAAACCCAATAACGGGCGGTTGCGAACAAGAAAACCGTGATGATGAGCGCGATGATGAACATCAACCAAGCCAATGCAGCGCCGTATCCCATATTCTGGAAGGTGAACGCCTGTTTGTAGAAGTTCACCATGAAGAAGCGGGTTGTCCCTTCGGGGTAACCGCTCCCTTGGTTCAAAACAAACGGCACAATGAAATATTGTAGTAAGCCTACAATACTTAAAATCAAGTTATAGAAGATGACGGGGGTGATCATCGGAATGGTGATATTCCACAAGCGTTTCCACCATGATGCACCGTCAATTTCAGAAGCCTCATACAGTTCAGTGGGGACCCCTTGCAAACTGGCTAAATAAATCAGCATCGTATTGCCAATGCCCCATAAGCCGATGAAGGTATATGAGATGTAAATCAAATTTGGACTGTCCAGCCAACGTAAGGCGCTTGTCCCCGTCGCCGGAATCCCGAAAATTTCAATGATTCGGTTTAACCAACCTGTGCTTGGGTTCAAGACCTGTGACCAGATCAAAATAGCGGCGATGAGTGGAACCATCGTCGGCGCATAAAATAACGTTCTAAAAAAATTACGCCCTATCAAATGCTCAGAGTTCAGCAGAACCGCTAAAGCAAATGCGAGGATCATCCCTATGGGGAATGAGATTAAAGCAAATTTAAATGTGATGCCGAGGCTTGTCCACGTATTTGGGTCTTCAAAAAGCATGCGATGCCAATTGGCAAAGCCTACAAATTGTGCATCATCTGGCGATCCAAGCGTGAAGTTAAACATAGAGAAGATAAGCGAGGCGATCATCGGAACCAGATAGAAGATCAAGAAGCCGATAAGCCAAGGGCTGATAAAAAACAGACCCCATTTTGCTTCACGTCGCTGGGCAATGGACATCTTCGTCCGCTTGTTACCCTTTGAGCGCATATCATTCCGAGAAAGGTTAATTTCAGAGAGCATGTCCATCGTAGTTAATCCCGCACCTAAGCGACTATGGGAGAGGATAAACCGCCCACACTGGGCAGGCGGTTTATCTTAAGGAAGCTGATAATACGCTTAGCTACCAGCCGCGCTAAAAATAGCTTGTAGGTCAGTTAACAAACGATCAAGTTCTGCATCTACATCTGCATCGGCATTATTGTCTACAACTTGCGTGTATTCGTTGTAGCGTGCTGTAGTTTCAAGGAAAGCAGGCATCCCGTCTTCGTGGTTGGGCACGTCAGGATAGCTTTGTGATTGAACCACCACATCCCAATTGATGTCGAAGTTGGTGTTTGGATAAGCTTCGCTGAGGTTCGCGGCATAACGAGCGAAGAAGTCACCTTGCAAGCTCAAACGAGCGGGCATACCGTTGTAAATTTGTGCCATTTCGTCTGCTTTTTCGCCCAACAACCAAGCCAACACGGTGAAGGTTTCTTCCGGATGATCAGAAGATGCCATGATGCCGAAGGTGTCGGCGTGGAGTTTGGCGGTCGTCACATCGTTGTGTGCAGGAATTGGAGCAATATCCCAACCGGCGGTTAAGTCTGCTGTACCCCAACCCATGTACCACAAGTGGATGGGAACCATCGCAACATTGCCACTACCGAAAAAGTTACCCCCTGCGAGCAAGTCACTGCCTGCATAAGCACCACTTGGGTAGAAAGGTTGTTCACCGTACATCGCATCGTGAATCCAGTTTTCAGCTTCACGCCAAGCGTCAGGAATGATCGCGTTGCCGTCTTCATCGACGTAGTTACCCGCGCCAAACATAGTGTCACGGCCACGCACGTCGGTATGGCTGATGCCAAAACCCCATTGAATGATATTTTCAGCGTCGAATTCTTCTTCTGTTGCATCATAACCATTGGCATCAACAGTGAGAATACGGGCTAATTCACTTAATGTTTCAGTGTTCCAAGGACGTTCTTCGCCGTTTTCATCAATGTAAGGATCGCCGTAATTCGCGGGTGGATATGGCAGGTCCGCTTCGTCGAACAATTCTTGGTTGTACATCATGAAGTAGGGGAAAACAGCAAAGGGAATCCCTAACTGCCCTTGTTCGCCAAAGTTATAGAATTCAACCAAGGCAGGGTCAAAGTCGCTGAGGTCATAAGCGGTGGATTCGATCAGCGGAGCAAGGTCTAACCATGCGCCCGGGAAAGATTCACGGCCACGTGTGCCCATCGGCCCAACTAAGTCAGGCGCGTTGCCCGCGGCGATTTGTGTGCCCAACACATCATAGGCTTGGGCGTTGTCCACGATTTCCAAAACCAATTCGATTTCGGACTGCATGCTGTTGAATTCTTCAACGATGGCTTCTTGGGCGGCAATCGTCGGGGCGTCTGTACCCGCGCCAAGACCCACATACCAACGTACTTGAACACGTTCTTGTGCTTGTACCAGTCCAACGGAAAGTGCGGCGAACGCACCTACGACCAAAAGACTTCCAAATCTACTTTTACGCATTATTCATTCTCCTAACCTAGCTAATAATTTTCCACGCCTCAAACAGTGATTTTGAGAGCGCTCTCAAACTACGATTAAATAGATGTTCCCTGCTGTTTTTAGGTGAAAACCGTCTATTCATTTACTGGTATTGATTGCTCTATGTAACGGCGACGTTTTAAGTAAATATGAATATTCTTCAATAGAACGGTTTTTATCCAACCACCTCCTTTGGGGTCCTAACCTCGATCTGGCAATTTTGCGCCGCAACTTTCGCGGATAACCAGCTTGCCGTTCAAAATAATATGGGTGGGCGCGTTGTCTTGATCCGTGAGCAGTTCGCTCAACAGATCAACCGCAATCACCCCGAGTTGTTCAATTGGGTGCTGAAATGTTGTCAACGCTGGATGCGTTTGTAACGCTGGCGGTAAATCATCAAAGCCGACAACCGCCAAGTCTTCCGGCACATGGAGATTTACCTCACGCGCCGCTCGTACTACCCCTAACGCCATCGTGTCAGAAGCGACAAACACCGCGTCAGGACGATGCTCAAGGATGCTTTTGAACGCTTCATATCCACTTTGCATACTGAAATCACCAAACGTGATGAGTTCAGGTACAAGCGGAATTCCATAGGCTTCGAGCGCTTTTTTGTACCCTAACAGGCGGTCATCCCCTGCCGTGTTCATGGCCGAGCTAACCACCGCAATACGGCGATAGCCCAAACAAATCAGATGTTCCGTCGCGGCAAACCCACCTGCGATGTTATCCGTGTCTACATAGGTGATGTCATCTTGTTTGGATTCCGGTCTGCCGATCAAGACAAAGGGCATCCCGCGTTGCATAAAGTGAGGGACAAACGATTCTTCTTTACGGTCAGCGGTGATGATTAACCCATCAATCAACCCCGTATTCAAAATGGAATGAATTGTGCGCGTTTCTTCTTCTTTAGAATGAAACAGGAACAATGACAGCGTGAGGTTACGCCGATTGATGGCTTGTGTGATGCCGTGAATTAACGTGGGAAAGAAGGGGTCGGTGAACACCATGCGCGGGTTGTTCGGAATAATTAAACCGATAATCCCCGAACGGTCAGACGCTAGAGAGCGCGCAATCAGGTTGGGTTGAAACCCTGTTTGCGCAATAATCTGCTGGACACGTTCGCGCACGTCCGGCTTGATGTGAGGATAGTTATTCACCACCCGCGACACCGTCGCCCGCGAGACGCCAGCTAATTTTGCAATCTCTTCTAACGTAAGTCTTTTCACAATATTTTCAACACATTTCAACGCAATAATATTCTTTGAGAGCGCTCTCAAGAGAATACAGCAAACTAAAATGCGTGTCAAATATCTGTGATGATTGTCATGTTTCAAAGCCAAAATAAGGGCATCTAAACACGACAAAAGAAAACTTGATGCCAAAACAGGATGGGGTCATAAGAAGCTGTAATATGTCAAAATAGCTTTTCTCGTGTTTTAAGAGAAATTTCCTCTCAAAAGTTTAACTTAAGACAAATTTTAATTAAATCAGGTGTCGTCATCTAGTTTCTTACTGGCCGATTTATGATTATTCCTTTGTAAATTTTTTCACTAACACCCATTACTCTCAAAACATACCGACCGCAAAATTTTTTCACAAATCACAGAATATTTAGATTAACCCTAAGCGTGGAAAATCGTTTTTAAATCCTCGAAAATTCCTATCATGCATACATTATGCTAGGAATGTTTATTCTTGGAGGATCATTCATGTCTTTTTCCCGTCATCCAGCGCGCCGTATTTCTGGTGCTTTGGCTATTGGTGCAGTTTTAGCCGTTACAGCGTTTAGTGCAGCTGCCCAAGAAGAAATTGTTGTTACCCATAACCAAGGTGAAACGGTTTTAGCAGGCGTTCCTGAAACGGTTTTGACCTTTGAACTTGCGTCTTTAAGCACGCTTCACACACTCGGCGTTCCCGTCGCAGGGGTGCCTGAATTTGCGATGCCTGAATGGTTGTCACAATACACCGGTGACGACTATATCAAAGTCGGTTCGCTCTTTGAACCAGACTATGAAACGGTCGCTGCCGCCGACGCGGATTTGGTCATCGTCGCAGGTCGTTCAGCCGCTGTTTACCCACAACTTTCAGAAATTTCACCCACCATCGACTTAACCGTTGATAACAGCAACTTCCTCGCCAGCCAACAACGTAACGCCGAAGCCCTCGGCCAAATCTTCGGGCTGGAAGCTGAAGTTGCCGCCGCTTGGGAAAACATTGAAACACAACTTGCCGCTGTTCGCGCACAAACCGCCGAAGCAGGCACCGCGTTGATCGTCATGGTCAACGGTGGCGAACTCAATGCGTATGGTCTCGGTTCTCGTTTTGGCTGGATTCATGCCGACCTCGGCTTCACCCCAGTCATTGAAAACATCGAAGAAGCCACACACGGCGAAGCCATCTCATCTGAGTTCATTCTCGAAGCCAACCCAGATTGGTTGATCGTCCTTGACCGTGATGCCGCTGTCGGCGAACAAGGTGCAGGGGCCGCTGCCGTTCTGGATAACGAATTGGTCGCTCAAACCACCGCTTGGTCAAACGATCAAGTCATCTACATCGACCCCATCGACTGGTACATTGTCGCGGGTGGTCTCGGCACGATTGAAAACATGATCGACGATATCGCCAGCGGCTTAGGTGGTGCTGAAGGGGCTGAACCCACAGCGACCCCCTATGCAGTGACCAACGAAGCAGGCGAAATTGTGGTGGCTCATAACCAAGGTGAAACGGTTTTAGCAGGCGTTCCTGAAACGGTTTTGACCTTTGAACTTGCATCTTTAAGCACGCTTCACACACTCGGCGTTCCCGTCGCAGGGGTGCCTGAATTTGCGATGCCTGAATGGTTGTCACAATACACCGGTGACGACTATATCAAAGTCGGTTCGCTCTTTGAACCAGACTATGAAACGGTCGCTGCCGCCGACGCGGATTTGGTCATCGTCGCAGGTCGTTCAGCCGCTGTTTACCCACAACTTTCAGAAATTTCACCCACCATCGACTTAACCGTTGATAACAGCAACTTCCTCGCCAGCCAACAACGTAACGCCGAAGCCCTCGGCCAAATCTTCGGGCTGGAAGCTGAAGTTGCCGCCGCTTGGGAAAACATTGAAACACAACTTGCCGCTGTTCGCGCACAAACCGCCGAAGCAGGCACCGCGTTGATCGTCATGGTCAACGGTGGCGAACTCAATGCGTATGGTCTCGGTTCTCGTTTTGGCTGGATTCATGCCGACCTCGGCTTCACCCCAGTCATTGAAAACATCGAAGAAGCCACACACGGCGAAGCCATCTCATCTGAGTTCATTCTCGAAGCTAACCCTGATTGGTTGATCGTCCTTGACCGTGACGCCGCTGTTGGCGAACAAGGTGCAGGGGCCGCCGCCGTTCTGGATAACGAATTGGTCGCTCAAACCACCGCTTGGTCAAACGGTCAGGTCATCTACATCGACCCCATCGACTGGTACATTGTCGCGGGTGGTCTTGGCACAGTTGAAAACATGATCGAAGACATTGCGGTTGGTCTCGGCTCATAGTTTCGCATAGAAGTTGAATAGAAAGCTGGATGTCCCCTCTCAATGAGAGGGGACATCCAGCTTTGTCAAGTGAAAACAAGCAACACAATGTTTATTGTTTAGGTCATTACATTCTATGAAGCAATTAATCGTAGCGGCTTGCATAGTAGCCGTTTTTGCTGTTATGAGCGTCTTTGTCGGTGTGAGCGATGTGACACCCCAAACACTCTTAGCAGGTACTGCCGATAGTCGTGCGGTTGAGGTGTTACTCATCAGTCGTATTCCCCGCACACTCGCCATCATCTTATCGGGTGCATCCATGGGCGTCGTCGGCATGATTATGCAAATTCTGGCAAGAAATCGTTTTGTCGAGCCTTCCACTGCGGGGACAGTTGAATCTGCCACGATGGGGATTCTGGTCGCGACGGTGTTTTTTCCCGACGCTTCCCCTATGGGCAAGATGTTAGTGGCAACGGTTTTTGCGCTTGCAGGCACAGCCCTTTTCTTACGCATCTTACGAACGATCCCGTTACGTTCCGTCTTAATCGTCCCGCTGATCGGCATTATGCTCGGTGGCGTGATCAGCGCGATCACCACCTTTTTTGCCTATCGGCTTGAACTCTTGCAGTCGCTCAACAGTTGGATGACGGGAAGTTTTTCTAGCATTTTGCGCGGACGATATGAATTGTTATGGATTTCCCTCATCCTCATCATCGTCGCGTTCATCGCCGCTGACCGTTTCACGGTTGCCGGCATGGGGCAAGATTTCACAACCAATCTTGGCATGAATTACAACCGCGTGATGACGCTGGGGCTGATCATCGTTGCGATGGTGACTGCGGTCGTGGTCGTCACCGTGGGGATGATCCCCTTTTTAGGGCTGGTTGTCCCGAATTTAGTACGTATCATCATGGGCGATAATGTGAGGCGTGCGGTTCCGTGGGTTGCGATCTTCGGCGCGGGCTTTGTCCTTGTCTGTGACATTATCGGGCGCATTGTCCGCTTCCCGTATGAAATCCCCATCGGTTTAGTGGTCGGGATTAGTGGAAGCATCATGTTCTTGTATATCTTACTTCGCAGGCAAACCCGTGTCGCTTAAAACACTTCCCTTCTCACGCATAGAACGTAAACCGATCAAAGCATGGTCACGCCCCGCAAAGGTGATGACGGTGCTCACCATCATCACCATCGGGATCATCGCGTTATTCATGACGTTGGAGATCAAAGGCAACTTGGGATTTGTAATCCCCTTTCGCGCGACGAAAGTCTTAGCGATGGTCTTGATCGGCTATGCGATTGCCCTCTCCACCGTGTTGTTTCAGACCATCACCGCCAACCGTATTTTGACCCCTTCGATCATGGGGTTTGATGCGCTGTACGGCTTGCTTCAAACCGTGCTGGTATTCAGTCTCGGGACAGCCCGACTGGTCAACATCGACCCGCTCATCCGCTTTGTGATGGAATTAGGTTTGATGATCAGTTTTTCGCTCATTCTGTTTCGCTGGTTGTTTGGAAGCAAACGCCAGAGCCTACATTTGCTCATCTTGGTCGGCATCATCTTTGGCGTGCTGTTTAGAAGCCTTTCCAGCTTCTTACAACGCTTGATCGACCCCAACGAATTTGCCACGTTGCAAGACATCATGTTTGCAAGTTTTAATTCCTTTGACCGCGAGTTACTCGGCATCTCTGCTGTGATCATCATCGTGGCGTCGTTCATCGTACTTCGCATGCACCACGTCTATGATACGATGTCGCTCGGCAAAGAAATCGCGATCAATTTAGGGGTAAATTATCCACGCACTATATCAATCACGCTGGTGATTGTGACGTTACTTGTCTCGGTTTCAACTGCCTTAGTCGGCCCCGTGACATTCTTTGGTTTACTGGTTGCGAATCTCGCTTATCAAATTATCGGCTCGTATAAGCATCTTTGGATCATCCCTTGCGCAGCGCTGCTTGCAGTCAGCTTTTTGATCAGCGGGCAGATGATTGTTGAACGGGTTTTCTCATTCACCACAAGTTTGAGCCTCATAGTGGAATTTGTCGGGGGAATTGTGTTTATCTATATGCTCGTCCGAAGGATATCACGATGATTGAAATTAAAAATGTCACCAAACACTACGATCAAAATGTCGTGGTGAATAACGTCTCGTTAACGTTACCATCTTCAGGGGTAACCTCGATCATCGGCCCGAATGGTGCTGGTAAATCTACCCTGCTTTCTATGATCAGCCGTTTACTGCCTATCGATCAAGGCACGATCACCGTCGATGGCTTGGATGTCAGCAAAACCCCAAGCGATGTTTTAGCGCGTCGCCTGTCGATCTTGCGCCAAGATAATCATCTCGCTTCACGCTTGACGGTGAAAGACCTCGTCACCTTTGGGCGTTACCCGTACTCAAAAGGTCGGCCGACGTTAGAAGATCAAAAGCATGTGATGCAAGCACTCGGCTACTTGAAGCTCGAAGACTTGCAAGATCGCTTTCTGGATGAGCTTTCAGGCGGTCAGCGCCAGCGCGCCTTTGTCGCGATGGTCTTGTGCCAAGATACGGATTACGTCCTCTTGGATGAACCGTTGAACAATCTGGACATGAAACACGCCGTCGCCATGATGCGCTTATTACGACGCACAGCCAATGAATTAGGAAAGACGATTGTGCTTGTCCTGCATGATGTGAATTTTGCATCGTGTTATTCAGACTATATTGTGGCGATGAAAAATGCTGAAGTGGTGTATCAAGGCACACCACAAGACATTTTACAGCCGGAAGTAATGCACGCCATCTACGAAATTGATATTGATATCCAAGAGATTAATGATCAGCGCATTGCGATCTACTTCTAACTAAAAAGGAGCGCTCCAATATGTGGTATAAAACGCGTCATTTGATCGTCGGCATTTCTTGTCTGTTTTTCACCTTTCCAGCGCTAGCGCAAGATACCCTCGAATGCGAAGCGGGCTTTCGTCTTGTTGAGCATGCGTTAGGTGAAAGTTGTATTCCCGAACAGCCTCAACGGGTCTTCACGCTGGACATGACCACGTTTGATCTGCTGTTGGTTGCGGGGATTGAACCGCCCGCGTTTTCGGGAGTCATCCTCGACACGTTATTAAGAATGCACCCCGAAATGGAAGCGACGTTTGAATCCTTTTATGATCCAACGGTGGATGTCGGTTTTCCGCCGAACGTAGAAACTGTCATCGCCACACAACCTGACTTGATCATCATCCCGAATGATTTCTTCGGCGCGTTGTTATATCCCCAACTTTCGGAAGCAATTCCTACTATCGTCTATGAACCAACGCCGGGCGATTGGAAAACCCGTTTAAGAGAATCGGGTGAATTATTAGGTCTCAGCGATTTGGTAGAAGAACTCATCGCAGATTATGATGCCCGCGTTGCCGAACTCCAAGCCGCGTTAGGCGAAGATGCGTCAGAGATCGACATCTCGTTAGTGCGCACTTTTCCAGATCAGATCGGTCTTGTGGTCGCGGGGATGACCGCCTCCACCACCCTGCAAGAAGTGGGGTTAGGTCGGCCCGAAGCCCAAGCCGTAGATTACGAGTATGTGCTCAGCGAACTTGATGGGCGGTCAGAGATTCTCATCTCTGAAGAAAGTCTCACGCTGGCAGAGGGTGATTTCATCTTCTTATTCGGCGACCCGGGGGACTTGCTCTCTAACCCGTTATGGAATGCCCTTTCGGCCATCCAAGCAGGCAATATGGCACAGGTCGGTTATTATTGGTGGGGGGATGGTCTTTTCGCCGCGCATGACCAACTCGATGATCTTTTTGAATACATCGCCCAAGTAGAGCCTACCCTACCCAATCCCTTTGAAAATGGTATCACGCCAACTGTAGAAGCCACCGCTGAAGCCACACCCGCATCATAAATTTACCCTCTCGCAGGGGCAGATGATTCTGTCCCTGCGAAGGATTTTCAAGCACTATTCCCCTCATGTCTCATCTTTGCAAAACAAGAACAAATGAGCTATTCTCAGATGTCTGTATCATCCATGAGGCTTGAGCATGAACTACAAACAAACCTTCATCACGATTTCACCAGATAGCCCAACAGAGGCCAGTATCATCCCCGCTTCGAAAGGCGATAAGCCGACGATCCACGCGCTTCAATATCAACTGCTCACTGAACATCCCTACACATTTAATGGTGAAGAACTGTTGTTTGAAGTCCATGTACGGCGGTTAGGGCTTAGCCCAGAAGAAGTCGCTGAACGTCGCGATGAATTATGGGCGGAACTGTTTTCCAAAGATCATGCCTGTTTACGCGCGTCCACGCTGGCAAAAAAATATGGATGGGGTTTCCACTTTGATGAGGCGGGGCATATCGCCCTGTACGGCGCAGAGACGGATGCGTATCAAACCTTCAGCAGTGGTGAGCAAGCAGACATCAAAGTTTTAAGCGGGATGCGCAGTAAACGAGCGTGAACGAGTGGTAGATCACGGATTCAGGTTACTCAGATTGATCTCTCTTTGACGCAACCCCCTAAAACACCACAATCAGCCAGAGCACGCCGATGAGTAACGTCAACACGGTGATGGGAACCCCTGCGCGTAGGAACGGCATAAACCCAAGTTTTGCGCCATTCTGACGCGCCACTTCCGCGACGATCAAGGTGGCCGCGCTTCCTAACAAGGTCAGGTTTCCCGACAGCGTAGAGGCCATCGCCAAAGTAAGCCATGCTTGTTCCACGTTGGGAAAAGAACTGATTTCTGGGCGAAGGAGTAAGACCGCCGGAACATTCGAGACGATATTACTCAACACCGTGACCACCCCCGTAAACGCGGGAACGCCACTCTGCAAAATCGGGGCGGACAACTCGAATAACCATTGGCTTAGTCCGCTGGATTCCAATGCACCTGTCACCACAAATAACCCCACGAAGAACGCCAACAAATCCCAGTCGAGTTTGAGCAGTTTTTCAGGGTGCAGGCGGGATACCAATAACACCCCTGCGGCGACGCAGGCAGCCGTCACGACCGGAACACCCGCGAAAAAGGCGATCAATAATCCTATGGTGATGAGTAATACACGGTTCAGCAACGGCTTATACGCGCGCGGTGATGGCATGTCGATGTCGGGTAATATTGTCCCGCGAAATTCAGCGCGATATAACAACGTAATCACCCCCCACGCGATGAACAACCCCACAATCGCGAGGGGCGTCAATACAGACGCGAAGCGCAGATACGAAATTCCGCTGGCTTGACCAATGATCAAATTTTGTGGGTTACCCGTGATGGTCGCCACTGAGCCGATATTGGCAGCGATGCCAAGACCGATGAGATAGGGTTCAACATCACGGCCTAAGCGTCGGGTGATGTTCACCACCAACGGGGTCAACATAAGACAAATTGGGTCGTTCAAAAACAACGCCGAAAGCACGCCAGACGATGCGATCACCAGCGCGAGTAACATCTTTGGCGTACGCGCCCAACGCAGAGTACGATGGGTAATCACCCCAAAGAAGCCCGCCAAGCGCAAATGTACATTGATGACCATCATTGCCCCTAAGAGCAGAATCGTCCCCATATCAATGGCATGGAGCGCTTGTCCTTCCTGAATCGCCCCGACAAGAACCAATAAAACCGCCCCAAATAAGGCAATCGTGGCGCGGTTCATACGAAGATACGGCACTCGCCCAATTGCAATGGCAGCATACGTGAACAGGACAATCACAACAGTGATGATCTGAACAGGAGACATGTTGTTTGGTTTTCCTGAAATGTGAGGTTAGGAAGGGGCACAGTTTGGAGCGCGGATAAGGATAATAGAGTTTGTCACGGAACGCAATACACGCGGAATCACAGCTTGAAAAGTCACGTTTTCAGCGCAATCAGACAGCTTGATTTCTATCCGTCATCCAATGATGTCGATGTGCAAAAAAATCTATAGGGTGAACTCACCCGCGTGTCTACTTATCGTCTACTCGCACTGAAGATTTACGGATGATCAATTGGGGTTGTAAGATCACTTTGCGATAGGCGGCATCTGGATATTTGATGCGGTGCAAGAGCAGTTCTAAGGCTTGTCGGCCTAGCTCATAACTCGGCTGTGCGACGACAGTCAACGGCGGGTTCAAATCTTGCGCCCACGGCATATCATCAAAACTGACCAGCGCGACTTCTTCGGGGATGCGTACTTGTAATTCATGAAGCGCCCGCAGACATCCTAATGCCAGCAAGTTATTTGTCGCAAAAATAGCGTCCGGCGGGTTTTCCGAATTCATCAGTTCATAGGTGAGTTCAAACCCCTTCTCTAACTTGAAGGACCCCACTTTGATCAACTCTTGGATCGGCTCGACATTCGCGTGATAAAAAGCATTGTAATAGCCTTGCAAGCGTTCCCGCCCGGGGGTGATGTTTTGTGGCCCTGCCAGTATCGCAATCCGCTGATATCCCAAATTGAGCAGATGCGTCACCGCCATTTCTGACCCGCGCAAATTATCAACCATCACCGTGTCTGCCTCAAACTGCGCCACATCACGATCCACAATCACAATCGGGATGTCTGCATCTTGTAGCGGGGTGAGGACATCTGCATCTTTAGGGTGCGTCGGGATGATGATAAGCCCTGCCGCCTGCTGTCCGCGCATGATGTCCAGATAAGAGCGTTGTTTCTCAGGGTTGTCATCGGTGTTGCACAAAATCACCGTCAATTGATGTTCATACGCAAGGTCTTCTACAGCGCGCACTAACGAGATGAACAGCGCATTTTGAATGTCAGGAATAATCAGCCCGATGGTGTTTGATTTTTGCACACGTAAACTTTGCGCAACACGGTTCGGGCGATATTGCAATTCATCCACGGCTTGTAAAACACGCTCACGAAGCTGTTCGTTGACCGATTCATTTCCCGCTAATACACGAGAAACGGTTGCACTCGAAACGCCTGCTTTGCGGGCAACATCAAGGATACTTATCGAAGAAATGAGAGACGCTCCTAAATGACGCAGTTAACGATACCAAACAATTAAAGGTGTGGGATTTGGGTGTTTAAAACTTCAACTGCATAGACGCAACATTGATTTTTTTGAGCCTAATTTAGAAACGAACGATGGGAATAAACTTGGGTTGTATTATTCTTTCATCGCTCGTTTCTTCATCATTAAGATATTATACACAAGGACTTTTGAACCGAGAACAAAGTTTCCTATGTCGCCGCATCGTCGGGCAATGGCAAACGATCCTTGAGTTCGGGCAAGGCGGGAAACGGCTTATGCGGCTCCAATTGATACCAATACGCCGTGCTTGAATAATCATCATTTCGATTATTCGCGTGACCATGCTCAATCGTCACCTTGATCGACTTTTGAAAACATACAGGGTCTTCAATATGGAACCGATACAGCGAAATTTTCCCTGACCAGTTTGGGCCACCCGGCAAAGTGATACCATGATATGGCGCATGATACGGTGTCGCCGGACACCACGCGGTATTAAAGTAATCCTCTGTGCCTGTCCCATGGAGTGAGGGGGGCCATTCTTCACCGTCGATGAAGATCATGTCATCACCTTCGCCGTACCAGTTAAAGGCTTGCCCCACGCCGGGCAGGTTCTGGTGCATTTCTTCGGGCGAGATCGGCCACGGTGCGTTTTCAGGCCATGCCCGTTTGCGCAGGTTATGAATGTTCAGGTTACACCCCACGTAATGACCTGTGCCTTCCGCTTCCAAAATGACATAGTTCCCTTTGCCATCGGTGTTTTTCCCGCCGAATGACCATTCATGATTCGGAATATCCGCATCAGAAATACCATCGGTCGGGTTTTGACGACGCCACTGCGCGTGAAAGCGTCCAATATCAGCGTCGATTTTGGCATGTTCTTCATAGTCGATGTAGTAATAAAATAAGACTTCGACATCGCACTCACTGGTGATTTCGATCAGCGCGCGTTCTGAGTAAGGCATGGGAAAAAAGCTGTTGAATGAACGACCATTAGCAGGACTCATTTGCAACGGCATCGACACAAAATCCACCGTTTGCGCATGACCTACGCCGAAAAAGTCACCAATCGGCACTTCGACCGAATAATCCGACTCGTTATCCCAACGAATCCTGAGCGTTACCATGCGCAAGAAATCTTTTTGGTCACACACCATCGTGCACCAGATGTGATTAATACAGCCCGCCCCTTGAATGTCGGCGATCACGACGGTGCTACCCGGCGCCACATGCAGGCGATCATCGTTGCCACCAGTGCGATCATAACTGGAGACACGTCGCGTGGTCACTTGACGTACTCGCGCTAATTCACCCAGCGGGCTTCCCTTGAATACTGTCATTTTTTCATTTCCTTTATCGCAAAACAGCGATCTTCGTCTGCAAAACTTTAAGAATCTCTGACCAAGCGAGCACGCATCAACAACACGTTGTATGGCCCCCACTGGGACATATTAAAATAAATCGTCTCGCCATCACTCGCCCACGGGTGCAAATATGAGCCGTAGAGTGAGGGGTAATCGGACGAGTCCACTAACATCATCGGTTCGCTCCAAGGCCCTGTCATTTCTGGCGCTTCACGAATCACCAACCCGCGACGCGGTTCGTCTAAATAGATGACGATCCAACGGCCTAAAAATTCATTCCATGAAACGGATAACTCACCGACTGGCGCGGACATGATTTCAACTGCGGCCTCTAAATCGCTCACCCATTCCGAGCCGTTCCAATAGGTGTACGCATCCATATCTAAGATTTGGTCGCGGGGCGTGCGAGCTAACATCACCCCGCTATAACGCCCACCGTGAATCCCAAACACATAGATGAACCCTTCATGCTCTAACAAAGACACTTGTCCGAAATTGGTATCCCCATCCCATATCGATTCGGCAGGCTGTGTCCATGTTTGCCCACCATCATCTGAATAGCCCCACCCTGAACGGTTGAGCGTCCAATGCCCCGGCGCGCCCCACTCTTTCACCGCCATATAATGCAAGTACATACGCCCATCAACCGCGATGCCGTAAGTGGGGATGATCGTGAAATCTTCAAAGCGTTTGCGAATGACGATGCGCGCACGACCGTTATCATCGGTAATCATGCCGTCGATGGTCATACCGTCTTCAAGGTCGCGGTCGGTGCTGTAGGCCAAAACGTTATAGCGCCACTGACCGCCACCCCCGCCGCCATTGGCGGGACGGCAACAGCCGAACGTATCCCCAAAAGCGATGTAAATCCTACCGTCCATCTCGAACATACTGCCGAGATCAGTAGACAGCACACCATAATTCACATCGGTCTGGTTTGGGGATTCCGGCCCGGTGACCCATTCCACAAATTCAACGTCTGCGATCCCTGTCAAAACGGGCGTCATATCCTCTTGATCTTGTGCATAAGTTTCCATAGAGAAAACCCCTATCACGTGTATCAAAACAAGCATTACAAATAAACGCCGCATGTTTTCCCTCCAAGTACCCTTCCGACCAAGTTCTTAAAAAAATCTTTTCTCTACTGCCCTAATATTTCCGTCTCAGAAACCCATGTGCCATCTTCAGCGCGTTGGTGACGGTACACGCCCCATGCCACGCCGTTAGACCAGAAACATTGGAATAAATCAGGATCGGTACTCGCTTCGAGCACAGGGGAAAACGTCAGTTCATCTTTTGCACGGTTAGCCTGCTGACCGCTCAACGCCAGCCACACCGTCCAACTGGACATCGAGCGGGCATAGTGATGACCGCACTCGACTTCATTCCACGGGTTGCGACGTATGCCTTCGTGACGTGAACGGACGGTCTCCACCAATTTCAAGCCTTCCGCCAGCCAACCGTTATAGATCAACTCGGCCGCGACGTGATATTCAATCCCCGTCCAAACTTCGTCCGAGTAGACAAAGGGGAACTTCGGCCGTCCACCATTTGGCCATGTACATAACAACAGGCCGGATTCATCATTCAAAACATACGTGCGTTGACAGTTGGTGTGGTTCTCAAAACCTTCGAGAAAGTTGTAATCAAAAATGCTCTTGATCGCCTTGCGAACGTGCTCTTTGGGCAATAAGTCGCCCAGCCCAAGCGCGTGCGCATGAAGCTGACCTAACATCTGGTCAGAGAGAACCCCTAACCCATGCTGATATTTATAGGCATCTACGTCTTCTAAATCTTGGATGTAGTATTCGCCATTCCAGCATAGACGGTCGAACTTCGTGGCGCTGGCTTCAAAAGCCTTGCGGTAACGTTCTGAGACGTCGGGTTCACCCATCACGGTAGCGAGTTCTTCAACTGCCCGCAGCGCCGCCATGTAATAGATGTTGCTGAGTGGGTTCGGCCCGTAAAATTCAATGTCATAGGTATTGTGTTGTTTGCCATCTAAGACAAAATCACCATCGGTATCCCAATGATGGGTGGCAAAATCCAAGGCGCGTTTGACGGCATCCCAAATACTTGCTAACCAAGCACGATCCCCGCTCAACTGCCATTCGCGATAGACCCGTAACACGCTTCCCATTTGCCCATCTACAGCGGGTTCGGCTTTGGGTTGGTCGGCCCATGTCCATATAAATGTCTCGCCGAGTGACTTCAAATTACGGAAGGTCATATAGCCATCTTCTTCCGTTTCGATTTGAAATTCGATGCGTCTCATCTCACGTTCTAAAGAGGGGTAGAGATACGCGAGGCTGTAGGCATAACTCCACACATGCGTACAGGTTCCGGCACAACTACCGCCGTTATCAAAGCACCCTTCCCAGCCGTAAAAGCGCCCATCTTCAAGCCAAAAACAGGTGTTACTGCGCATGGGTACCATGTTGGCGGTGACTGCATCAATCACGTAATCTGGCAAGGTACTGCTGAAAAACGCATCATGAAATTTATGCGTTTCGCTCGAAAGCCGTGACCATTCAGAAACCGCGTATTGCGCGACGCTCCACGCATCTTCAAATTGAACCGCGTAATGATTGCGAATGGTGGGTTTGGCGCCCGGCGCAACAGCTTTAGGACCATGCCAACTGTTATGACGATTCGGGAAATGCCATGTAATCCAGAATTGATAGCTACGGGTTTCACCGGGTTGTAAGGTATCTACTGCGCCTACCGAGCTTGAATCCGGTCGGCCATCGGGCGATTCTAATTCATAGCCCAAATCTGTCAGCAGGCCATCTTCCGCCAAGTCATCCCAAAATTCTTGCAGGAAATCCCACCAACCACTGCGTAACCACTGCGGTTTCACGGTCACGTTTTGATGCGTCGTGACCAAGCTCATACTGCCGAACATGAAATCATCTTCGGGGATGCCGGACGCATCCATGAACACACCGCGTAAACCTGCTTCATCACGAACTTGATTACGGGTTTTCCCATGTTTGCTGGGGGCGATATTCCAAAATGGATCAAACTGCACCCCGCCCACGGCGTTACACAACGATCCCGCCAATGTCACCGCTAAGGGTTGATCTGAAATATTGGTCACGCTGTAGGTCAATGAGACGCAGGGAAGTCCCGAATCATCAGGGTTCAGCGGGATCATGGGATTGAAGGCTTCTAAATGTACCTTCACCGGTATATTGGGGTCTTCTAAATCCACCCAAGCTAAGGGATATTCACCACTGAATTTGGAGTGCAGAAAACGAGGCAAGCCTCCATTTTGCGAAGGATGATACCCATGCGACAGATTAAACGGCGGATATAACGCCCCTTCCAATACCCGTAAGATCGGTTCTTGGTCGGGCGCTTGTACACGGATGGTAAAGAAGGTGTTCGGCAGGTGATTCCCCTTTGCTGGAGAATTAAAAATTTCCCAGTCGCGCAGTTCACCCCGCGCCCCAAGGGACACCGTACCTGTTCCTAACCCGCCTAACGGAAAGGCGAGTGCAGTCGCAGATGAATCAAAATAACGCTTACTTTTCATCTCTTAACCTGTCTTCCGCAAAAACGGATACTTTCAAGGAATTGATTCCACTAAACAGTTTCATTTTGGGTCGAATTAAATTGTTTAATCCGATCATCTACAGTAAAGGCTGCCATCAACACCCACAGCGAAGGCACCACCACGATGAGCGCCCCTTTGCTAATCCATATAGCCCACGCGCCCACGACAGCTAACGCGATCATCCCCAACCCCACGATGGGGTTTGTCACCGCCAAGACCAGCGCATTTCGCCAAACCAACCCATCTTTCACTTTTAATTGAGAGGGTAAAAACATGGCGAACACGCCGATCATCAGAAGCGATAACAAGAGCATGCCCATGAACACCACCAGTATGAAGGGCACATCTGCGACCAACAACGTGGCAAAAATCACAACGCCAAGCCATACCAAAAACACGGTCACTAACGTGGCGGGGTATAACCACATCTGTTTCAAACGAGGGGCATTTTTAAACACGTGGCTGGCGGACATATTCATCATGCCTGCCAACACAGGCACTACAGGCAACGTTGCAAAGGCGACCCATAAAAAAGCACCGTTGGTCAAAGCGTAGTACGTGGGTAGAAAAGCGAGCGCACACAACACATTCATCAATGCCCAGCGCGGTAGGTCGAAGAAATAGGCGACCAATGCCGAACCCAATGATGTTTCTGAGAGTGCTTGTAAGATGCGCATCTTAAGTTTTCAACCCAGAAGAAACGATGCTCTTGATGATGTATTTCTGTAAAGCGATGAAAACGATCAGTACCGGAACAATCGCCATCGTCAAAGCAGCGGCGATCGGGCCTAATGCCCCTGCCCCATACTGCCCCCGCAGTAACGTCAACCCGACGGTGATCACTTGTAAATCTGGAGAATTGATCATAATGAGCGGGAAGAAGTACGAATTCCACATTCCTACAAAGGTGAGGATTGCCAATGTAGTGAGTGCAGGCCCTGCCAACGGCAAGATGATACGCCAGTAGATGGTGAATACATTCGCGCCATCCACCCGCGCGGCATCTTCCAATTCAGTGGGTATGGTGATGAAGTATTGTCGTAATAGAAATACCCCAAAGGGATTGATCAAGCCGGGCAAAATGAGCGCTGTATGCGTGTTATACAGCCCTAAATTGCGCACCAAAATAAATAACGGAACAATCGTGATTTGTCCCGGGATCATCAACGCCGAAATGAGGATGAGGAATAAAATATTCTTGCCGGGAAAATCTAAGCGGGCGAAAGCATACGCCGCCATCGAACACGTGATCAACTGCCCAAAGGTCACCACAATCGCCAATTTGAGCGAGTTCAACATAAACTGCCCATAGGGGACTTGGTTAAAGACCGATTCAAAATTTTCTAAAGATGGGTTTTGCGGAAACCAGCGCGGAGGTAAAACAAAAACCTCTGTTGTTTTGCCAAAGGCGGCTGAAATAATCCACAAAAACGGCGCAATCATCAAGATGGCGCAAAACCCTAAAATAAGCACTGTGAAAAGCGTGCCGAAGGGGAACGGCTTGCGTTTATTGGGAACGGTTGCGACCTGTAACTGTCTTTGTGCCTGTATCGCCATGGTCAATTACCCTTTATTGATAAAAGACCCAGCGTCGGCTCAACCGAAACTGAATCAACGTGAGGATAAGAATGATCACAAAAAGTGAGATCGCGATCGCGGAGGCGTACCCCATATCAAAGAAGCGGAAGCCTTGTTCGTACAGGTACATCACGATGGTGCGTGTCGCGTCGCCGGGGCCACCATTGGTCAAAATTTGTGGCTGTTCAAAAATTTGTAGCGCGCCGATCACGCTGATGACCGACAAAAATAGGATCGTCGGGGAAAGTAGAGGCAAGGTAATATGGATGAATTGTCTCCAACTGCTGGCACCATCCACTTCAGCCGCTTCGTAATAATCTCTGGGAATGGCTTGCATCCCGCCCCAAAAGACCAACACGTAAAACCCGACATTTCGCCATACATCCGCAATCATAATGGCGAGGGGTGAATAAGCGCTGGAGTTCAACCACGAAATACGCTCAATCCCTAACTGCCCTAGATAATAGTTGAACGGCCCTAAATCCCGATGGAACATAAACGTCCAAATGATCGAAACCGCCACCCCAGAGACAACATAGGGAAAGAAGAAACTCGTCTTAAAAAAGTTGCGGACAAAGCCGGGCATTTTACGATCTAACAACACGGCTAAGGCCAGCCCTAATATCATGTTGGTTGGCACAATCATCAGCGCCAATTTAAAGGTGGTGAGGTATACATTGCCGATGCGAACATCGTTAAAAAGTTTTTCGAAATTAGCGAACCCAATGAACTGCGGCGGTGTCAACATATTCCAGCTAAACAAACTGACCGCAAAACTCGCCAGCATTGGCCCGACGATAAAAATCACAAATCCTATAAAAGTCGGCAGAATGAAAGCATACGCTGTCAGCATTTCCCGCCGCTTCATTTCCTTATAAGTCATAACTTTGTAGGGCATTCTAAAAAATCCTATATACCAAATATGCCTATTTTTAGCGGGTCGGGGTCAAAGTTTTTGACTGTTATTTTGATGAGAAGGTTTCCTCCACCCATTCCAAGTTGAACAGGTGGAGGAAGTCGCCTAACAACTAGTTACAGGAAATAACACCCATAAGCTCAGTTTGTGCAGCATTCATCGCGTCTTCTACAGTCATTTCATTGGCTAATACCAAGTCAACGTAGCGGATGAAAATGCTTTCCAGCTCATTAAAACGTGGGGGTGAGGTCACTAAACGCATGTTGCCATCTAATGACCCGTAGAATGCACCGTAGTTATCCGGTGGGAATTGGGAAAGTCCTTCAGCCACACTGCGAGATGCAGGAATGTTGCCCAAGGGGCTGCCACTGTCAACGCTGGCGACCAAGCCTTGTTGAACTTCCGCACTCGACATGTATTGCAGGAACTGCCATGACGCGGGAATATTTTGTGAGGATTGGAAGATACCAAAGCCATCGACACCATATTCTGTGGTTTGTTCGGGGTTGCCCGGCCACAGCGCGATGTCATAATCTTCAAAGCCTTCACGGTACATGCCACCCGTTGCCCAACGACCCGCGCCAAACATACCAATTTCACCATTGATGAATTGGATTTCTGTATTGGTGATCGTGCCCGGTGCAGGTGCAATTTCATAGGTGTAGACCATGTCATAGATGAACTGAATTGCATCCAGAACGCCCGGATCGGTCAAGTTGGGTGCGCAGAAATCATCGGTGACCACGTTAGTTCCATTGGCGAAAACCCATGGCATGGTGAAGAACATCGCGCCACCGCTTCCACTGAAACCATATTGATCATTGTTGCCATCGCCATCATTGTCAGCAGTCAACGCTTGCGCTGCCGCTAAGAAATCATCGCGGGTCCAATCATCACTTGGATATTCTAAGCCAGCCGCATCAAACATATTGCGGTTGTAGTAGATGACCATGTTGTTCCAAGAATACGGGAGGAAATAGAGGGAATCATCCACGCGGAAGCTGTCGAGCAACGCGGGCGCGGTGTCATCAAAGTAGGCTTGAAGTTCTTCCGCATTTTCGGCAATCAAATCGTCGAGGGGGAGCATCAGGCCAAGATCGACCAAGAAGCGCACGCCTTCAGTCGCAACCCAAATAATGTCAGGTTGTTCGCCACCTGCGATGAGCGTCGCAGTGCCGTTCAAATAATCCGACCAAATCACCCCCGGAACGCCAATGAGGTTGACCGTGATATCAGGATATTGTTCGTTGAAACGCGCAACGTGGGCTTCCCAACCTGCCCGTGTTTCGGTGGTGTTATCCCAAAAGATGAAGGTAACTTCTCCGCTTGGGGCATCATCTTGAGCAGCAACAGCACCTGTTACCATGATGCTCAGACAGAGCGAGAGAACCAATAATTTAGCTATAAATTTACGTGTCATTATTAAACTCCATAAAATCACTTTGACTGCCGTCGTCTTTATTCAAAAAAACTTTATTTTTTGAGAAACACCCCCTAATCAGACTTGATGGACACAGTTCGAAAAACACATCATGTAGTCATATTTACGTAGAGTAAACGTTTTCTCAAAAAATGTCAAAGAGATGATCACCACAAATTGAGAGAAGAATCACCTTAGGGAGAAACAGGGCGTAAATTTTGTATAAAATCAACAAATAATGAGAAAACGATTTCTCGAATGACACGAATTGCCAAAAGAAACGCTAATGAAGTCACAGCTTGATTTTTGATTTATGGGAAATTCGCAGGGAAATTGTGGAGATTGTAAATTTTTTAGGGGAAGTTTGATTGCCAAGATAATAAAACATAAAAAGAATGGTTTTTATGTCATCCTAAATAACTGTTTTATTTATCTTAATGTAAATAAAAAATCCTCAGCCTATGCCGACTTATGGAATAGGCTGAGGATTCCATGTTGGCCCTTGGATCACGGGATGTTCATCATGCCAAACAAGGCGATCTATGCGCATCAGGCGGGCGGTCATGGCCGTGTCCCACGCATGATAGACAATATATTCCGCGCCATCTGCCCCTTCGGTAAATGAGTTATGACCCGGGCCGATCACTTGATGCGGGATAGAGCGCAAAATAGGTTCTGATGGTACATCAGGCCGCGTGTATGGCCCAAGAGGATGATCTGCCACGACATACGACACGCCATAGTGATCATGTTCCCAAGCCCCGCCACTATAAAAACAATAGTAGCGCCCATTTCTGACTCGCAAGGCGGCGCCTTCGATGGTGTACCAATCGTAGACTGCCCCATACATAGGTCTTTGATATTGGAAGATTTGCCAATCCGCATGCGGACGAATAACCATTTGAGGATCACCCGCTAAGGTCATCATATCCACAAGTTTATCAACGATGATCCCCGTCCCTACGCGATAGTCCCCATCCAGCGTCAAAAAGTCACGGGAATAGAACAGATACCATTGTCCATCATGGTCACAAAACGGATGGGCATCAATCGTAAAAGGATCATCAGGGGTTAAGACGCGCCCGCTGTCAACAAATGGCCCGACTGGGGTTTGACTCGTCGCAACCCGCAGTTGATGATCTTTGCCGTCAATGCCATGTGCTGAATAATAAAGATAGAACACCCCTTGATGATAGGCGACTTCAGGCGCCCAGTAAGCATCAGCGTCTTGTAGAGGAAGCAAAGCGTGACCGCACGATTCCCAGTGAATTAAGTCTTCAGACCGTAATACGGGGAATTGTTTCCCTTGCAGGCCCGCAGGGGCGGTGCCGTATGCGTAATACACCCCCTCATGCTTAAGAACAAACGGGTCCGCCATGTAATGCGGATACACCGGATTGGTATAAGTCAAACCTGAAGTCATTGTGCCTCACAACTACCATTTGAAACAACAAAATATAGCGCTTATCGATAAAAACACAATATATTGACAAATTTTTCATAGATTCTATAATGAAACCAATAAATGAACTATATTTTACTGTTTCATATATATAAACCTGCGTCTATGATATGCGTCTACCTTCGCAAGAGGCGTCCTAGATTAAAATAGGAATGCAAATTAGACATGACAGGTGAATTTTTTATGACAAATAATGAGTTGCAAAATTTAGAAACAACTTCAACATCCTTATCAGGTAGAGTGCTCATCATTGATTTGAGTCATGAATCTGATGAAGTTGAACAAATCCTGAAGAGCTTGGCATCTGATAAGCGGATCGAAATTCTGCGGTATCTCTCTGGATACAGTTGCAGTGTCAATGAAATTGCCGAAGCACTCGACCTTCCCCCTTCCACGGCGACGATGCATATTAATTTATTAGAGAAAGCCGGCCTCATTCGGACAAATCTCAAACCTGCAAGTCGTGGACTTCAAAAAATATGCTTCCGCCTCTTCGACCAAATTGTGATGTCACTGCCCGGCGGTGAACGAGACTCCAATAACACGATTGATATCTCCATGCCCATAGGGGCTTATGTGGATTGCCAAGTCACCCCCACCTGTGGGCTTGCGAGTGAAACGGGCATCATCGGGCATTTTGATGATCCTGACACATTTTATGACCCAAGCCGTTTTCATGCACAGTTGATTTGGTTCAAACAAGGGTATGTTGAGTACCGCTTCCCCAATCGTTTACCCGCAAACGCCATCTTAGAGACGATTCAAATCAGCTTAGAGATTTGCTCTGAAGCCCCCTTACATAACGATGATTGGCCTTCGGACATCACCGTTTGGATGAACGACATCGAAATTGGCACGTGGACCAGCCCAGGGGATTTCGGTGGTGAACGTGGCAACCTCACCCCAGAGTGGTGGGAAGAATGGAATTCCCAGTATGGCTTGCTGAAAGTGTGGAAGGTCACATCTGAAGCATCCTACGTCGATGGCATAAAAGCATCTTCCGTATCCCTCCCTGCGTTAGGGATCGGGAATGGAGGGTTCATTTCCGTACGTATTGGCGTTAAAGACAATGCCACAAGAGTTGGCGGGATCAATATTTTCGGTCGGCAATTTGGTAATTACCCGCAGGACATTGTTATGCGTCTACGCTATCGCCCAGCCGACCCCATAAAGTAAAGGAGAAGCTTATCGAATTGACCGAATAGGTGGCTCAACATATTCAAATGAGTACAGCATTCCATGAATAAAAGCCGCTTGGCAGACGATATATTTTTAAGGAGATTAATATTATCATGTCTAAACGTATACTCCCTGTTTCGTTATTAGTCGTTCTTTCAGCTTTAGGGATGACACTCACCCCTACCCTTGCGCAAGAAACACCCGAACTTCCAGAAGAATGTGGTGTTGTTTCCCTTGAATACTGGAATCCATTCACGGGACCAGACGGCCCGTTCATGGGGCAAATGGTGGATGCGTTCAATGCCGCCAACCCGAACATCCAAGTCATGATGACGACCCAAAGCGAACATTACACCCAACTCAGCACCGCCGCCGCGTCGAACACCCTGCCACAAGTTGCGATCATCCACGCTGACCAAATCGCCACGCATGTCTACCGCAACATCCTGCGCCCCATTGATGCCATCGTTGAAGAAGTCGGCATCGTGGGTGATGACTTCCCTACCGCTGTATGGGAAGCGGGCGAAGTCAATGAAAGCCGTTATGCGATCCCGTTAGACATCCACCCGATGACCATGTTCGTGAATGTGGACATGTTAGAAGCGGCTGGTTTTAGCGCAGCCCCCACCACCGCCGAAGAATTTGAAGCGATTGCAACCGCGCTGACAGGCGACGGCAACTATGGTTTCTTCATCACCGCTGGTTTCCCGATCCGTCAAATCTTCGAAACCCTGCTCTATCAATTCGGTGGTTCTTCCTTCAGTGAAGATGCAACCGAAGCAGCATGGAACAGCGAAGCCGGTGTTCAAGCGGCACAATGGTTGTTGGATGCCCAAGCTGCCTACTCTGAAGCCAACTTAGAAGTTGATGCTGAGTTGAATGCCTTCAAAGGTGGCAATATCGGGATCATCTGGAACGGTATCTGGCAAACCACCAATGTCACGGGCGACGGCGTTTTCTTCAATGCGATTGCCACCGCCATGCCCCAAATTGGGACACAAAGAGCTGTCTGGGCAGGTTCTCACCAATTAGCCCTGCCTGTTCAACCCGAAGAAGATGCGTGCCGTGACACCGCCGCAGGTCTTTTCATCCGTTACTTGCTGGACAACTCGGTCACTTGGGCCAGCGCAGGCCAACTGCCCGCCAATAACGTCGTCCGTGCAAGCGAAGAATTTGCTGAAATTCAACCTCAAGCTGACATTGCCGCAGGCTCTGCTGAATACGTCTTCCTGCCCCCGTCCATCCCCGGCATCGGTGATGCTTACGGCCCGCTCGACGAAGCCATCGGCGCTTTGATGTCTGGGAACGCGACGGATATTCAAGCTGAACTTGATAACGCAGCTGACCGCGCAAACCAAATCCTAGAACAAAACGCAGAACTTTACGGTGATGCTTCCTAAAGCCCACGCCCTAAGTTAATTTTGATGGATGATATTCGGAAGTTTCTGAATATCATCCATCGCTTTCACTCATTTTCTGAAACTGCTGATGTGGGCGAAAGGAACCTTCCATGACAGCAACGATTATGGATTCAAGGACTGTACCACCCAAAAAGCAGCGGGCACGTTTTGACTGGGTGCCCTATGCTTTTATATTGCCCCATTTGATATTTTTTGTGATTTTTGTGGGTTTCCCTTTTGTATTAGGCCTAATTATTAGCCTGTTCCAATATGATTATTTACGACCTGAAGCGACCCGCTTTGTCGGCATTGAGAACTACGTCAATCTTTTCACCCCCGGCACCGTTGAATATCCTGTTTTCTGGAACGCGCTGATCAACACAATTGAGTTTGTCTTGATGAGCGTCCCGCTCCTCATCATCATTCCGTTGGGCCTCGCATTGATGCTGAACAGTAAAATCCGAGGCACCAATGTATTCCGCGCCATCTACTTTGCGCCTTGGGTTCTCTCCTCGGCAGTCGTGGGCTTGCTCGGGTTCTGGATATTCCAAAGCCAGGGTGGTTTACTCAATTATTATCTTAAAGATTTAGGCATGTATGTTCCCCGTTGGCTCTCCACAATGCCTTGGGCGTGGATATCCATTTTGATTGTGACGCTCTGGTGGACCAGCGGTTTTAATATGATCATCATCCTTGCTGGGCTTCAAGGTATTCCAGTATCACTTTATGAAGCAGCCTCTATTGATGGCGCAACCACATGGCAGCGTTTCCGTTTCATCACCCTGCCGATGCTTCGCCCCGTGATGATCCTCATTGTAATCACCACGATCATCGCATCATTTAATCTCTTCGCACAGCCGATGTTCATGACGGGTGGCGGGCCGGCACAATCCGGCGGGGGTGGCTCCACCGAACCGATCATGCTGCGCATCTACAACGAGAGCTTTGTCAGAAACCGCATGGGCAGCGGTGCAGCGATGTCGTTTGTCGTTGCCACCATCATGATTGTGGTCTCATACTTCAATTTCCGCATCTTCAAGTCACCCGAATAGCGGCGAGGTGAATTCATGAATTACTCAAGCGATCACGCCCATGAACGCAAACCCCTGCTAACATGGCGTCAAAAAGAACTTTTACAAAAGCTAGTGCTGTATGTCTTGCTCATCCTCGTAGCATTCATCATCATCTTGCCGTTGTTATGGATGCTCTCAACCTCATTCAAGCCTAAAGCAGAATGGTTCCTTCCGCAGATTTATTGGATTCCCAGAACTTTCACATGGGATAACTACACGAACATTCTGAACAACGCCTCTTTACCTATCTTGCGTTGGTTCCTCAATAGTTTCATGGTGTCCTCGATTGTGACTGTCGCCATCCTCATCATTGATTCTCTGGCGGGCTATGCGTATGCACGGCTTGAGTTTCGTGGGAAACAAGTCATTTTCTGGCTCTTGCTCGCGACGCTGTTTTTGCCCGGTGTGATGTTCCTCGTGCCGAACTTCCTCACCGTCGCATCATTAGGGTTATTAAACAGCTACGCAGGCGTGATTATCCCCGGCTTAGCGGGTGTCTTTGGTGTGTTCTTTATGCGTCAGTTCTTCGAGTCCATCCCCCGCGAATTGGAAGAAGCCGCCTATATTGACGGCGCGAACCGCGTCCAAACGTTTTTCTACGTCGTCTTACCGCTCGCCAAACCCGCGTTAGCAACGTTAGGAATCATCACGTTCTTAGGCTCATGGAACGACTTCTTATGGCCGCTGCTCATCCTCAAAGATAGAGCACTACTGACACTCCCCCCCGGCCTGCGTACCTTACAAGGTGCGTATACGTCCGAATATGGGCAGATGATGGCGGGCGCAGTTATCAGTTCTATCCCTGTGTTGATCCTTTACATCTTCTTGCAACGGTATGTCGTTGAAAGCGTCCAAACCACTGGGTTGAAGGGATAAATCATGAAACCCATCCCACGCACTCTACTACCGATCTTTGTTTTATTTTGCTTACTTTTTTCAGGTATTCTTGTGTCCTCACAAACGACTGATACTCAATTTCAAAATCCGATCATTCAAGGGAATTTTCCAGACCCTTTCATCCTCAAAGTTGAGGATACCTATTACGCATACTCAACCAACTCGAACAGTCGCAATGTGCCCGTATCAACCTCTAGCGATCTGATTCATTGGTCTGTCGGGCGGGATGCTATGCCTGCCCTCGCCCGTTGGGTCAACCTCAGCCGTCCTGATGTTTGGGCGCCGGAAGTGATTCAAGTGGATGATCGTTATTTGTTGTACTATACCGCCCGCGACAGAGAGACTGGCTTACAATGTGTTGGGTTAGCAATCAGCGATGCCCCCCAAGGTCCGTTCCGTGATCTGAGCGACCGTCCTTTCATCTGCCAAGATACAGAAGGCGGTTCGATTGATGCCAACCCCTTCCGTGATGCTGACGGCACGTTATATCTGTATTGGAAGAACGATGGCAACTGCTGTATGTTGACGACGTACCTCTACGGTCAACAGCTCAGCCCTGATGGATTAACGCTCATCGGGGAAGCGGTTCGCCTGATTAGTAACGATCAACCCTGGAAAGGCCCTGTAGTGGAAGCACCCACGATGTGGTTACAAGATGGGGTTTACTATATGTTCTACTCAGGTAACGTTTTTGCAGGTGAACGATATGCGGTGGGGTATGCCGTGTGTGAAACCCCGCTCGGCCCGTGTGAAGATGCGGAGGAGAATCCCATTTTGGTGAGCGATATGGAAACTACCCCTTTAGTTGTGGGGCCAGGTCATCAAACGGTGATCCTCGATGATGCAGGCGACACATGGCTTGTGTATCATGCGTGGCAAGTGAACAGTAATGGAACGATCACCAGCAATCGGCAGGTGTGGTTAGATCGCCTTGTGTGGAACGATGGCAAGCCTAATGTTGAGGGGCCAACCCGTGCCTTACAAACCGCGCCCGTAGTTGAAACTGCAGATGAATAATCTTATTTGAATTTTGATTCATGGGCCTCAATGAGCCTTGTACAGAAAGATGTTTTCGATGGCAACACCACGTCCAGAATATCCACGTCCACAGTTTGAACGGGCGGAATGGCAAAACCTTAACGGGGAATGGCGTTTTGATTTTGATGATGCCAATCAAGGTTTAAAAGAGCATTGGTATCAACAGCACGATTTTCAGCAAAAGATTACTGTGCCCTTCGCTTTCCAAGCGCCGTTAAGCGGTATCGGCACGAATGAATTTCATGATATCGTTTGGTACGACCGCAGTTTTGAGCTTCCCGCCGAATGGCATGGGAAAAATATCATCCTGCATTTTGGCGCGGTTGATTATCGCGCTGTTGTTTGGGTGAACGGTCATTTTGTCACCCAACATGAAGGCGGGCATGTCCCCTTCAAAGCGGATATCACGCACGCGCTTCAAGAAGGTCATAACCGCATCACCGTTCGTGTAGAAGATTTCACCGAAGATAGAGAACAACCCCGCGGTAAACAATACTGGGAACGCGAATCTGCCTCTATTTTCTATACGCGAACGACTGGCATTTGGCAGACGGTTTGGTTAGAACCTGTCAGCAAAACCCACCTCAATTTCTTTAAAGTGATTCCTAACATTGATACAGGTGAAGTCTCGCTAGAACTCATTCTGAGCCAGTTTGAAGCGGATACAAAGATCAGCGTCAAAGCGAGTTACCAAGGGAAAGAAGTTGCGACCAAAACCGTGACGTTAGACGGCATGCGCGCCAACCTCAACCTGACGATAGGCACGCCTCAAGAAGTGCATTTGTGGAGTCCTGAAACCCCGCATCTATACGATCTCAACATCACGGTTCTGCAAAATGAAACGGCGATTGATGCTGTCAGCAGTTACTTTGGTATGCGCAAGATTGCGATTCAAGATGGCAAGGTCAGCCTGAACAATCAGCCGTATTATATGCGCCTCGTCTTAGATCAAGGCTATCATCCTGAAGGCATCCTCACCTTCCCCACAGATGAAGCACTCAAAAAAGATGTTGAACTCACCAAAGCGTTAGGCTTCAATGGCGCGCGTAAACATCAAAAAGTGGAGGAACCGCGTTATCTCTACTGGGCAGATCATCTTGGTTTGCTGGTATGGGGTGAGATGGCGAATGCGTATGTCTATTCTGAAACTGCGGTGAAGCGCATCACCCAAGAGTGGCAAGAAGCAATTCAGCGCGATTATAACCACCCCTGTATTGTGGCGTGGGTGCCCATCAACGAAAGTTGGGGCGTGCCCGACTTGCCAACTCATGTTTACCAAATTGAACACCTACAAGCGCTGTATCATCTTGTGCGCTCGCTCGACATCACACGCCTAGTGATTTCAAATGACGGCTGGGAACACGCCCGTACTGACCTTCTCACGATCCATGATTATGAGGGCAGTGGTGAAGTGTTGACGGAACGTTATTCTACGCTAGAAAACATCCTCAAGGCGCGTCCCGCCCACCGTGATCTGTATGTGCAGGGGTTTGCGCATCAAGGTGAACCGATTCTTGTGACTGAATTTGGGGGCATTGGCTATCAAAAAGATGCTCAACAAGGTTGGGGGTATACGACAGCAAGCGAAGATAGCGACTTCATCGAACGTTATCGCGCGGTTGTGAATGCGCTATTGGCATCCCCTCATGTACAAGGGTTCTGCTACACCCAACTCACCGATGTGGAGCAAGAGATCAACGGGCTGCTCACGTATGATCGCACCCCGAAAGTCGCGCTCGAGACGATCCGCGAAATCACCGCCGCTGAATAATTGAATCTGCCCTCACTGCTGACTAATGTGCAGTGAGGGCAGATGAGTAGTGTAAGTAACCTCAAATTAAGCCAAAAAAACGAGATATGGGAAATAAAAATCGCGCTCTCGATGGAGAGCGCGATTTGTGACCCTATCGGGATTCGAACCCGAGTCTTCACCTTGAAAGGGTGACGTCCTAGGCCTCTAGACGATAGGGCCGTACAACGGGGGTAAATATATCAGTCACGTAGGGATACGTCAAGGATAAATTCCCCCGAAACAACCAAACTCGTTTTTTGCCTATGGCTTTGGTCGCCTTACGGGCTTATTTTCAGCCGTTTCCCCTTCTTGAGCAGGTAAGTTCGCAAAAGCAGACCCTGCATAAGCTTCGGGTAGATTGAAGCGGCGCAGTTGAGCGCCTAAACGAATTAACGCGGATGGATGATATTCTTGATAGCTACAAATGTCACATTGCATTCCGGGCATGTCAGGCACACTCACCAACATCCCTTGATGAATCGCAGAATAAGTCGATTTCACGCGCTTCATCGAGCCAATTTGACAGCGAGGGCAAGACACGTTTATTGGCTGCATCACAATCCCTCCTTAAAATGAATAGTGTAGCAAGCTTACTGTTCGGGGAATCGGTGATGTGTCACCAATCCCACATCCGATAATGGCCAGTAGCGCACAATCGCTTCACCGACGATGCGATCACGCGGGATAGGGCCAAAATTTCGCGAATCATTACTATGATTGCGATTATCCCCCATAAAGAAATACTCGTTTTCCCCTAACGTCCATGAGTTATCACGACATTGATACTGACCGCAAGGCTCATTGATATAGGGTTCGTTGAGCAAAACACCGTCGATGTACACTTGTTGATCCCGAATTTCGATGGTTTCGCCGGGCAAGCCAATCAAGCGTTTAATCAATAACGGATTATCTGAGTTGGCATCATCGTGTGGGTTATCAAAGACGACGATCTCGCCCCGTTGAGGGTTGCCCAACAGATAATGCACACGACTGACGATTAAGTATTGCTGTCTATAGAATGTAGGCTCCATGCTGGGGCCTTCAATATAAAAACGAACTGTTGCCAAGTTCACGAATGTGTAGACAAACGCGACCAGAAGCAGCGTTTCGATCACTTCCCGAATGAATGTAGGACGATGGAGCTTAGGGCGGGCAACAACACTAGATTGGGACACACTATTGGGTACTGATGGTATTGAGGGCGTTAAGTCGGTCAATGGAGTTTCTTCCTCATGCCCAGTTGAAGTGCTATCTCAATCTACAATTCAAAATGATCTACATTGTAGACAACGCAGACATTCGCTAAAGATGGTACTCAACGTTGGGAAAACATCACGATGTAAAATGATGTTTACAAGACAAATATGCTTCATTTCATAAAAGGATTATACACCCCTGTCTCTTTTAGAACAATTATACTTTCCCAGTTCTGATAAAATTCTTAAGTAGCATTGAGATGCTTAAACTTAGATTGTACTATTTGTAGCATATACTAAATAAAAAGGTCTTATCGACAGGATGATCCTGTTTGAGCAGGTTTGAATTGAGGTTACTTTGGCTGAAGAAGTAGTGCTCGTCATTGACGATGGGCGGGAAAATCGCGAATTCATCATCGAATATATTCTAAGGCCAAATGGGTACCAAGCACTAGAAGCACGGGATGGGCGTGAAGGGCTGCAAATCATTTCGCAGTATAAACCCGACATCATCCTCTTAGATTATCAAATGCCCCGCATGAACGGCATTGATGTGCTGTATGAAATGAATGATCGCGGATGGAATATCCCCGTCATTTTGATGACGTTCTACGGCTCGGAAGAAGTTGCTGTAGAAGTGTACCGTCTGGGCGTGCGCGATTACATCAAAAAGCCGTTTACGCCCGACGAGATGCTCAGTTCAATCGAGCGCCATTTGACCGAAGTGCGCCTGCGCAAAGAACGCGATGGGTTGACCGAACGGCTCTTAAACGCCAACCGCGAACTGCAAAACCGCTTACAAGAATTAAATGTCCTCTATAGTGTGGGGAAGTCCGTCACCGCGCTGGCAAATTTACATCAGCTCTTACCGCGTATTGTCGATGCCGCTGTCAGAGTGACCAATGCGGAAGAATGTTATCTGTATCTCAAAATTGACCAACAAATTACCTGTGTCGCCCAAAAACAACGACATAGCCCTACGGCAGAATCGACGAACCGAGTCATCCAAAACCCTGTCATCACCCAAGTGATGCAGATGGGGCAAGTCGTCACGATCTCGCCGAACACCCCTGCCGCACGCGGACTGAATGCCCATTCCATCGCGGCAACCCCAATCATGCTTCGCAACCAGTCGATTGGCGCTTTAGAAGTGCGTAATATCAGCAATACCAGCCACACGTTCACCAACCATGAAAGCGCCCTGCTCCGCGCGCTGACGGACTACGCCGCCATCGCCATTCAAAACATCCGCACGATGGATGCGTTACGCACTAGCAAAGAAAATGAAAAAGAACGAATTCACAGCTTGTTTCAACGATTTGTCCCGCCCCGCGTGGTCGATCTGATTTTAGAAGATCAAAACGTGTTGCAGTTGGGGGGCAAACGTCGTGAGATCAGCGTTTTGTTTGCAGATATTCGCGGGTATACCAGCTACAGCGAAAATCTACCACCAGAAACCGTCGTTGAGATGCTCAACGATTATCTGAGTTTGGCGGCCAATGTGATCATGGGCTACGGCGGTACGCTGGATAAATACATCGGCGATGGCTTGATGGCGATCTTCAACGCGCCCGACGATGATCCAAACCATTTAGGCTCGGCGATGGAAGCGGCGATCATGCTTCAGCAGGCCAGCCAGCAGTTAGCCGCTCAACGCGGTGATGGCCTAACCTTCAGTATTGGCGTTCATTCTGGGGAAGCGGTGGTGGGCTTCATCGGCACAGACTGCGCCATGAATTACACCGCGGTTGGGGATACGGTCAACCTCGCCAAGCGTCTGCAAGAACTTGCCAAACCCGGCCAGTTGATTGTAGAAGAATCGACCGTGAACCAATTGGGCAATACGATACGCGCGAACTTACTTGGGGAACTCAAACTTAAAGGGCGCAACCAACAGGTTCGTGTGTACGAAATCCTCGCAGTTGCACCCTCATAAAATGCGTTTATTTATCGTCTAAGCCTTCGCGAGCGCGGAAGCTCAAACGCATCGGCGTCCCTTCAAAGGCATAGTTTTCACGAATTTGATTTTCGAGAAAGCGCTTGTAGGTGAAGTGCACCAAGCGCGGATCGTTGACGTGAAACAAAAACAGGGGCGGATTGATCGCCACTTGCGACGCATACATGATTTTCAAACGGCGTGTTCCACGTACAGGTGGGGTATGTTTCTGCATCGCATCGCGCACAATACGGTTGATTTCAGCCGTAGAAATACGGAAATAACGTCCTTCCCAAACCCGATGTGCCGTCTCTAATACTTCGTGAATCCGCTGTCCCGTCAACGCGCTGATGAACAAAATCGGCGGGTCGGGCAAGAAATCAAATTTCACGCGTAACAATTTCCGCATATGGTCAAGCGTCGTGCTTTCTTTCTCGACCGCATCCCACTTGTTGACGATCAACACAATGCTTTTATTGGCTTCCATCACATAGCCCGCAATATGCTGATCTTGCTCGGTCACGCCTTGCACACCGTCGATGAGCAGTAACACCACGTCGGCGCGTTCAATGGCTTTCATCGCGCGGATCACGCTAAATTTCTCTACGCCGGGTTCGATCTTCCCACGTCGGCGAATCCCTGCCGTGTCGATGAGCGTGACAGGTTCGTTGTGAAAGGTGATCTGCGAGTCGATGGCGTCGCGCGTCGTTCCCGCGAACTCGCTCACAATCACACGTTCTTCGCCCAAAAGACGGTTCAACAAACTACTCTTACCGACATTCGGGCGACCGATCAAGGCGATCTTCAGATGTTCGTCTTCATCTTCAATCTCATCTAATAGATTGGCACTTTGAGCGGCTTCATAAACGCCATCGAGCAAATCGCCCACCCCTAAGCCGTGAATGGCGCTGATCGGATACACATTGCCAATGCCTAAACTGAAGAACTCAAAGGAATCGTCATTTTTCTTGACGTGATCGCTCTTGTTCGCCGCAATCATGACAGGCTTTTGGGTGCGTCGTAAAATTTCAGCCACTTCTTCATCAGCAGCGGTGATACCGTACTCAATATCAACCACCATAACGAGAATATCAGCATCTTCTACAGCTTGTATGGCTTGAGCGCGAATTTGGGGTACAAATTCAGGGCTTCCTTCAGCAAGGGGGGATTCGTTGCGTGAACCTTTGGGTTCGTAGACTTCGATACCGCCGGTATCGACCACCCAAAATTGTGAGCCACGCCAATCAAATGTCGATTGTTGACGATCCCGCGTGGTGCCGGGAATTTCATCGACAACCGCAATTCGCTCCCCAACCAAGCGATTGAATAACATACTTTTGCCAACGTTCGGTCTCCCGACGAGCGCGACAATGGGTTTTCTTGGCATAATTTCATTTTCTGTTTGTGAATTAACGGAATAACTCTATTTTAGCAGAACCTGCCCATATCTATGAGGGCAGGTTTTTTTAGTCGGAAGCGAACGCTTCTGTAGCAATTTCATTGTTTTGAATCATCACATCAATCTGCGGTGGCAAGACGGTGATATTCACTTCGTTTAAGCGGGCGATTTGGGCAACCGTCGGCGTCATTCGGTAGACGGTATCGCTTGGCGCTTGCCCACTGACATCGACAACCACGCGAATATCTTGTTGGGTTAACGTATCTAACATCGCTTGCGGTCCTGAAATCAAGACCGAGACGGCTTGAGGGACGGGTGAATAAGTTAAGTCTGAACGACTGCCCACAATTTCTATCGGCACACTTTCAAACTGTCGGGTGATAGTCTGCGCTTCAATCGTGACGCGCAAGTTAATTTGCGACTGACCGCCGATGATGACCAACCGATCATCCGGCAGTTCGATATCAACCAACTGCTCGAAACTACTGGTTTGCACGGATAAATCTACGGGGGATGTCGGCAGAATATCAGACAGCATCGCCAGCGCGTCGGCGGGGCCGTTGACATACACTTGCGTTGGGTTGTATTCGATAGAGGACAGAATATAACCGTCCGGTAGGGTTCCAATCGTGATCGGCTGAATGGTAATTTCGCGCACTTCAGTATTCGGCTGGATCGTCACAGAATAATTGATGTTCGTCGGGTCGGCCGTGACACCTGTCACCACGTTGCCGTCTGCATCTAATAAAGCGACGCGCGCGGTATTGCTAAAGGTGGCTTGGGCGTCGCTCAAGTCAACGGCAATTTCACCCCGCACAACTTGATCCACCAAACTTTCAGGCCCGCTCACCGTAACTTGCCGTTCGACCAAATTCGGCTGGCTGGCGGTGTAGATCAACGCGGGCGGTGCAGTGATATTCGCCACGACAGGCACTAAACGACTGCTTTCCACTTGTAAATTGACCGTGATCTGGCTGGGCAGAATATTGACGAGCGTCGCGCGCCGTTCTGAAGAAATCGTCACCTCTAACGGGACGGTGTGCGTGCCCGGGGTGTAACCTGTGAGGTCCGCGATCACAATAATATCGTCGGCGACGATTAAACTGCGTTGGGAACGTTGAGCGCGTAGTTGTATCGTGGCTGTACTGCGAATCTCGGCCGCGTTGGTCACGATCAAGCCTTCATCCACCTGAATACGGATCGGAATCGCTTCGGAAACGCGCCACTGCTCAATCGGGTCAGATTCTGAAACCGCAGTCATCCATATTAAAAAGGCCAGCGCGAGAGAGGCCACAAACCAAAACACATTTTCGAGGATGAATTTACGAATGGAAACTTGATTTTGAGGTGTCATCACGCGCTTTTCCGCTGGCTGGCATCACTCGGCCGAAGCCATTTACGTATTTGCTCGCGAATACGCACATAAAGCGGTTGATTCTGGGCATTATCCGACCCATAAAAAGCATTTAAGATGGTGCGCAAGCGTTTTGCGTCCAACCGCATGATGAGCCGTCCGCCATTGGCGATAGAAATCCGTCCGGTTTCTTCAGAAACCACCACGCAGATCGCATCGCTCACTTCGCTCATGCCAATCGCGGCGCGGTGACGTGTGCCCAACTTCGGGGTTTGCATATTGCGCGCCGAAGAGAGGGGCAGCACACAGGCAGCGGCGGCCAGTCGTCCACGTCCATCGACAATCACCGCACCATCGTGCAGTTCGGTTTTCGGCCAAAAGACCGTGAGCAACATTTGCGGGGTCACTTCCCCATCGACCATCACCCCTGTACGGATATACTCTTGCAAGTGCGTATTGCGTTGCAAAACAATCAACGCGCCGTGACGGCGTTCTGAAAGGCGTTCTGCCGCTTGGCAGATATTCTCGATGAGAATACTGCGCACATCTTCAACAGGCTGGCGGGAAAAAAGAAAACCTGCCCTTCCAAGGCGATCTAAAAGCCGTCGAAGTTCAGGTTGAAAAATAACTGGAATAGAGATCAACGCGACGGTGAGCAGATTGTCTAACAACCAACGTAAAGCACGGAGTTGGAGGATATTCGCAACCAACACCACGCCCACCACAATCAACATCAAACCGCGCAGTAACGTAACAGCCTGCGTTCCACGAACAAACAAGCTAATTGAAAAGAATGCTAAAGCAACGATGAGAATATCGAGGATGTCGGGAAGTTGTAAACTTTCAAGAGCCCACGAAATATTCAAGCGTTGTAGTCCTACCTAAATCCATGTCAAAAATAAGAACGGCATCACCCTTCTTATTCACTATACACCATGACGTTCGAAACGCCTCACCCGCCCAACTGTACCAAAAGTTTTCGATACTCGTCCAGATGGTCTGTGGGGTTTAGGCTGAGGATCAAGCGAATGGTATTCGCGGCATCTTTATGTAAACCAGCTTCAAGCTGAAGTTCGCCCAACGCATCCAGTTGAGCAATCGCTTCGGTATTGCGTCCCAACTGACGGTAGATCGACGCTAAGCGCGAACGCAGACCGGTATCGGAAGGATAGAGCCGAACCAGTTCTTCCAACAATTGAATGATACGCTGGATTTGTTTGCTCGCCGCAAAGATGCCGAGCAGTTTATCCAAACGGCGAATCGCCTCGACTTGGTTGCCTTGACGATAATTCAGCTCGACCAACATACGATGTGCGCGTTCATCTTTGGGCGCAAGGGTGATAATTTCTTCGTAAATCTTTTGTGAGCGACGGGTATCTAAACGCATTTGGTCGATGTCGGCGATGCGGTGCTTAATCCGCACCAGTTTATCGACATCTGCCCCGACCCGTTGGGCGACCCGTTCAGCCAGTGAATAAGTGTCGCGAGAGGCATCAAAGTCACCCAGTTGATGATGCGTATCGGCCAGATCAATATATTGATCGAGCGCTTCATCCCAACGTTCTTCCGCTTCTAAAAGTTCAATTAAACTTTCGCGAACTGAAACATCCAGCGGGGCGAGTTCCAACACATCGTACAAGATGGCAGAGGCGCGCTCATTTTCGCCACGCGCTAAATACGTCCGCGCAATCACATTGTATTTGGTGATCGCACTGCGTGGGCGACCTTCACGCATCATGATTTCTGCCATGCGAATGTGCAAGGGTAAGTAATTGGGTGAAAACTCGATGGCGCTGTGCGCTTCGTCCATCGCTAACATCCATAACCCTTGGCGAATGTGACGATCAATCGAAGCGACCATCGAGGCAAGGCGATCCCCGCCCTTGGCGACCAAAATATCAATCACACCCTTCATACCCTGTTCGCGCAGGGTTTCCGAAAGCTGACGTTTGAAATCGTCTAGGCGTTGTTTCCAATCTTTCCCCTGCATCAACGAGGATAAACGTTCACTGATGGCGGTGGCTTGTTCGTCGGTAGAATCTTGTAAAATCCCCGCTTGCACTTGCGTGAAAATGGAATCTTTGGTCGTTCCATAATCAAATGAGAAAGACTGATCAGAGTCGATCATTTCCAGCGCTTTGATGGATTCACGGATCGAATCTCGATAACGTCCCATCTTATGGAGCGCTTGGCCTAACGCTTGGTGCGCGCCAACGGCGAGATGTTCGTCTTTGGTCGCTTGGTTCAGGTAACGCCCCGCATCTTCAGGACGGTTTGATTGTAAGAGCAACGCGCCTAAGTTCATGAACAGGGCGGGATGTTTCAAGCGAGATTCGGCGCGTTCGTACGCGCTGACCGCTTCCTCTACCAAACCCTGACGTTGGGCTTCCATCGCCTGTAATGCGTCGCCCGTGACTTCGTTGGCGTTGCCATCCATGACATAAGCGGCCAAAAGCCCTAAAGAATCGTTGATTGATTCGCCAAGTGGCCCACGCGGATCACTCACCGCCGCAACTTCCCCTGTTGAGGAACTACTACGACGCGCATCACGATCAAAGTTAGAATTGCGACGGGTGGACTGGGTGGCGGCATCATCAACAGGGGGCATCAACTGTTTGCCGGACTCCAAAGCGCGGATCGTATTCATCAGTTGGGAATTGTTGCGCTCTAAGCGAAGCCCACGTTGAGCGGCCTTCATCGCTTTTTCGCTATCGCCTAGACGTTGGAAATTATACGCCAACGTCAAATACTCGCGGATCGCTTTTGTATTGTTGCCAATGCGTTCATACGCTTGGGCCAATTTTGCATGTACGGCGATCAAGCCCGGCGTGAGGCGTGTCGCTCGTTCCCAGTTGGCAATCGCTTTTTCCAAGTCTGGAAACATGAGGTAAATTTCAGAAACGTTCACATACTGTTGCGCGGCCTCGCGCAAGCGCCCCATACGTTCCAACACATCTGCGCTATTTTCTAAGGGGATCGGGTCACGCGGGGAAAGTTGATGTGCGCGCGTATAAACCTTCAGCGCATCTTCCAACCGCCCCAATTCCAGAAGTCCTAATCCCAAATGAATATGCGCTTCGGGGTCTTGTGGAAATTCTTGAATCGCTTTTCCATAAGCTGCTATAGCTATTTGCCAATCTTGGTCCCACGCAGCGTTATGGCCTGCATTCATCGCTTGTTCGTAGGCTTGACGATTTCCCGACATCGCATCATCCCTGAAGACTTGAACTAGACTCTATAAAATCATTTACATGATTGTAACTTGCTCGACAACAACTTCACATCTTTATGATGAAGATGTCCTACCAACCCTACCTTATTCTGCCTGATTCGTCATTAATTCCACCAAAACTGCTTTTTGTGCATGCAGGCGGTTTTCCGCTTGTTGGAAGATGGCCGACTGGGGACCATCCGCCACTTCATCAAGAATTTCTTGCCCGCGGTGCGCTGGTAAGCAGTGCATCACAATGGCATGGGCAGGCGCGTGCGCTAACAAAGCGGGGTTGACTTGGTAACTTGCCAAATCTTGTAAGCGACGTGAAGTATCATCTTCTTGTCCCATACTCACCCATGTATCTGTATAAATCACATCCGCATGGCGAACCGCTTCAACGGGATCATGATATAAATTTATCTTAGTTTCGTTTTCGTTTGCAAGGGTTGAGATACGCTCGATTTCTTCCTCAGAAATGCTGTATCCCGCAGGAGCAGCGAGGGTGAAATTCGACCCGACGTGAGCAGCCCCATGTAATAAAGAGGTGGCGACATTATTGCCATCTCCCACATAAACGATATTCAGCCCTTTTAACTGGCCAAAATGTTCGCGAATGGTCAATAAGTCCGCCAGCGTTTGGCATGGATGTTGAGTATCGCTCAAGCCGTTGATGATTGGCGCACTGGAATACTTCGCCAGTTCCAACAGCACTTGATGGTCGAACACGCGCGCCATAATACAATGTACATAACTTGATAGGGTGCGCGCAACATCGGCAATGCTCTCGCGTTTTCCTAGACCGATTTCACTGGGCAGTAAGCTGAGTGCGGTTCCCCCTAAGTGATGCATCCCCACTTCAAACGAGACGCGGGTGCGCAAAGAAGGTTTTTCAAAAATACAAGCGAGGGCTTTCCCCTTTAACAGAGGGCGGTTGCCTTCGGTTTTATATTCTTGTTTAAGTTCGATGGAGAGGTCTAAAAGGTGTTGAATTTCTTCGGTGGACCAGTCGGTTAGGTCGATAAAATGCCGCATGTTCTTCACTCATCTGTGGATAAAATTAGGTTCGTCCAATAAAGAAAAAAATAGACGGTCATCGCTGACCGTACATTTCTGACCGTGTGAAAAACAATACCATCAGGGGATGTTTATGAATCCCCCCACTACATGACCTATTGCGCAATTCAACACAGATCAATGAAGCAAGAAACACGCTGATTTTTCAGCGCGTTTCTTTGGTGTGATCCTATTTCCAAACGGAGATTTCGAACTTGACGAACAGTGAAACCCAAAACAGTATAACACGCAGAATCTAAAATACCGTCAAGTCCCATTTCGGTTGTTCTAGAAATTGGTATTATCCGCAGACGCGCATATTAGATGGCTTCCATGTCGTACCAATCCATACCAAACTGAGCGTTACAACGGAGTGGTGCCGCCAGTTCAATCACGCCTTCCATCTTCTCGACCACCAGCGCGGCGGTCTCTTGCAGTTGGTCAGCAGGCACTTCGAATACCAATTCATCATGCACCTGCAAAATCATCTTGGCGCTCAATCCACGTCGCGGTAATTCGGCATACAGGTCTATCATCGCCAGTTTGATGATGTCGGCAGCCGTCCCTTGAATCGGCATATTGATCGCTTCGCGTTCCGCCTGCTGTTGCAAGTTGCGGTTGCCATGTCGTAGACCGGGGAAACTACGGCGACGGCCGAATAAGGTCGTTAAGTAGCCTTCATCTTTTGCCAGTTGCTTCGCCTTTTCGAGATACGCCTTCACGCCGGGTAAACGGCTGAAATACGTCTCGATGAAAGCGGCTGCTTCCGCGTGAGTGAGGTCACTTTCACGGGCGAGGCGGAAAGCTCCCATACCGTATAAAAGACCGAAGTTCACCCGTTTTGCAAACGAGCGCAAAGATTTGGTCACGTTCTCAATCGGGATGTTGTTCACGACGGCAGCTGTCGCGGCATGGATGTCTTGGCCTTGTTGGAACGCTTCGATCAAGTACGGCTCGCTGGCAATATGCGCCATGATCCGCAATTCGACTTGGCTATAATCTACCGAGAGCAAGCGCGAACCCTCATCTACAATGAAAGCACGGCGAATTTCGCGCCCCAAGTCGGTACGAATGGGGATGTTCTGCAAATTTGGGTTATTACTGCTCATGCGTCCGGTGCTTGAGCCTGTGATATTAAAGCTGGTATGTACACGCCCTGTGCGCGGGTTCACCAACACGGGAAGCGCATCAACATACGTACCTTTGAGTTTGGTCACTTCGCGGTAGTTCAAGATTTTTTCGATGATGGGATGCAAGTCGCGCATCGAGTCCAAGACGTCGGCGGCAGTCGAATAGCCGTGTGTGGTCTTGCGCACGCCTTCAGGTTTTAAGCCAAGTTTACCAAACAGCACATCATTCAACTGTTTGGGGCTGTTGATGTTGAACGCGCCATACCCGCCAGAAAGTCCATAAATTTCTTCTTCCAGCACGCGCAACATGTCGTTTAGACGGGAACCCATCGCCTGCAAATACGGGATATCTAAAAGCACGCCTGTGCGTTCCATATGTGCGATGACGGGAATCATCGGCATTTCGATCTGTTTCATCATATGGTACGGCGTTGGCGGGTTCTTCGTTCCCCATAACGGGTCCACTTCGAGCGGGGCAATATCAATTTTTTCAAGCATCGGTTGGTAAAGTTGATAGGTCACCACCGCGTCGGCAGCAGCATATGGGGATGCCTGCTCGATAGAGACTTCACTCATCAACTTTTGTTGCTTGCCCTTGCCAATCAACTCGCTGATTTGGATCATCGTGACATCCAATTCACTTTTGGCGAGTCGTTTTAAGCCTAGCTCACCATTCACCGAGTCGGCCAACCAAGAGGCCACCATCGTATCAAAGGTGATCGGCGTGACATCTAAACCCGCGTTCGCCAACACCACTAGATCATAGACTGCGTTGTGGGCAATCTTGTCGATATTCGGGTTCGTTAAAGAAGGGCGTAAGGCTTCGAGAACCACCGCTAGAGGCCGTTGTTCCCCTTCAAGATGGCCTACGGGGATGTAATACCCCTTCTCGCCGTTATAGGCTACCGAGATTCCGACAAGGTCAGCCCTCATTTGATCTGTGTCAGTGGTTTCGGTGTCAAAAGCGATCAGCTTGGCGTTATTGAGTTCAGCGACCAGCGCATCCAATTGAGCTTGGGTCGTCACAATCTCATAAGGAAATTCGGTGACAGGTTCACTTGGGAAAAGTTCTTCTGTTTTAGATTCAGGTTTGCCGAGATCAAACAAGGGAAGTTGGTCGGTATTGCGCGCGCCCAACCGCCCCAATTGGTTAAACATTGAGGTGAATTCAAACGTGCGGAATAATTCTTCTACTGAACGTTTATCAAAGTCGTGGGCAACGCAGGCGGCCAGCGCGAGATCAAACGGGACATCTTGACGAATCGACGCTAGTTGATAGCTGAGATACGCGGATTCTTTCCCTGCAATCAGTTTGTTACGCACACCCTCTTTGAGTTCATCCAGATGTTCATAGATGCCGTCGAGCGTGCCGTATTGTTGAAGGAGTGTCGTCGCACCTTTACGCCCGATCCCTGCCACACCGGGGATATTATCGGACGTATCGCCTTCTAAGGCTTTGAGGTCGATCAACTGCGTAGGCTGTAACGCATATTTTTCAATGAAACGGCTGACATCGACCAGTTCATCTGGCACGCCGGGTTGTGGAATGGCGAGGCGAACGGTGGTATGCGGGGTGAGCAGTTGCAATAAATCACGATCCCCTGTGATGATGCGGACATCAATGCCTTGAGCTTCCGCTTGGCGCGCCACCGTCCCAATCAGATCGTCAGCTTCATAGCCTTCTAAGGCCAAAATAGGGATGTTGAACGCACGCACCACTGACTGAATATGCTCGATTTGGCTACGCAGATCGTCCGGCATCTTCTCACGCGTGCCTTTGTAGTCGGCATAGAGCAGATCACGTCCGCTCAAGCCTTCGTCAAAGGCGACGGCTAAATAATAAGGTTTGTCTTTTTCAATGATGTCCATCAACGTGCGTGAAAAACCAAAGATCGCGCTCGTCGGTTCCCCTTTGGAGGTCATCAGCGGGCGTTTGATTTGTGCAAAATAATGCCGGTAGGCCAGCGCATGACCATCCACAATGAAAAAAAGAGGACGTGTGGACATAAAGGCTCCTGTGGTTTCTCAGCTAGAACACATGAGCGAATTATAGCGCAGGAAACTGAAAATCTAAAGGCAGAGCAGTTTTTTTAAAGCGGTGAAATTCTAAAAAGCTAGGCAAAGATCGTCTCTGCCTAGCTTTTGGATTTATAACATGCGTTCAAATTCAATGAACGGGCCGATATCATCCACCGTGAGCGGACGACCGGGCGCAACGATCAAATAGCTGTTTGCCCACATCGTTTGCGCGTCAAACGCGGGGTTCATCGACGCGGCGATTTCAGCCGAACGCGCCTTCAGACTATCGACCACCGTATAAGGCATATCGACGTCAGGGATTTCAGCCAGCAGATACACGTATTCATCGGCGATTTGGAAGTCTTGCACCACCCAATTTTGACTGGCGAGGTCTAAACTGAGACCGCTCAAAATCGCTTGTGCCACATCATGGGGGATGCGCAGGTTCGCGTCCCGCAAGAGCCAGACATACGCATACATCGCGCGGTTGATGATGGTTTGTTGTGGGGGCAGGAATAATTCAGATTCTGCGCCTTCTTCGGTGATCATGTCGTCCGGAAGTGGGACTTCAACTTCTGGAATCTCAGCAAGCGCTTCTAAGAGACGCTTACTTTGACGACGAATATCGCGCAGCGGGGTTGTCCCCGCAAACACCAGCGTAAGGGTGAAATCGTTGGCGGTGCGTCGTCCATAGAGTAGATAGTCTTTTCCGCTGGCGGGAATCGTAATAAAGCGGATGCGCGCGCCTTCGTCGCCTGCATCCCAATCACCCGCGACGATATAACCTAATTCGGTCACATCTTCATCGGGCATCCGTCCAGCATAGGCGACAATATCCTCACCCCGACTGAGCATGGTCGCTTCAGCGGTCAGTTCGAGTGAAACTTCCGTCAAGCTCAGCGCGAGGTTGGCAATATATTCTTCGAACGGGTCAATGCGCGGTTGAGCAGGTGCTGAGGCAGGCGCATCTACAGGAGGGACTTCGGGCAGTGGAATTTGGAATACTTCACTATCGGTATCTTGAACATCTCTATCTGGCGTGCCGTAGCGGTCAGAATCGAGGCCTTCAACAAGCGGTTCGAATACGGTAGCTTCATCTATAACCGCAGAGACATCGCGCGTGTCGTCATCTATAATGCAGAATGAATAATCTTCGTCGGGCAATTCTTCAGGAATCGACGGCGGAACATCAACGACTTCAGCTTCTGTCGGGGCATATTCCCATTCGCGATAGATCGCCTCGGTGGGGTATTCGTTCGGGTTCTCTATAGGCCCTCGTCCAATAGTGGTATGGTCATATTCTTCCGGCCCCATCACATCGACGCCATCTACCAGCGGAGGCACGACGGATTCCGTCCCCAACTCTAACGTCTCGATGACATTGTCAAAGCTGAATTCACCGTCCGCTTCAGATACGTCCAATCCTTCCAGTGGAATCCCTTCAGGTGTATCCAGCAGGCTTTCACTGAAATAATCTTCTTCTGTGCGCGCTAACCGTCGCGCCTCACCTTCTCGAATCCATGAGGGCGGGGCTTGCAGTTTGGGTTTATGCGCGGGTAACTGCCGTTCAATACTGGCGATGAGCTGTGAGATCGAGAATGAATCTAATGGTGTGGATTCGTCCATCGACTCTTGCAGAACCAATTTCGCGGGGGTTTCCGCTTCGGGCAGTGTTTCGGGCGGTTGAGGCGTGACATCATCCCAATTCCAAATGCTGACCGTCGGCTGTGCAGACTCAATCGAGGCAATCAACTGCTCGAGTTCGTTAACGTGTTCTGGAGGGGTGGCATTCACACTCGCGACTAAATCGCTAATAGTTCCGCTTTCTTCAAAAGACGGCAGGGGCGGTTCATGTTTGGCGAGGGTTTCAAACACTTTATCCGTTGCTTCATCCGAAAATTTTTGGGTGTCTTTGGGCTTGGCAACTTGTTCTTCTTGTTTGATGCGGCTCAATTCTTGCGAAGCGCGCAGTAACCCTGAAGACATCTTGGTTGTTTTCGGTGGGTCTTCCTTCAGGGGAATAGACGGTGGCGGGGTCGGCACATCGTCCGCTTCATTCCCATCATTGATGATGAGTTCGACCACTTGCTGTTGACGCACAGGGAAAGGCTGAGGTTTTTCCTCATTTTGCAACGAACGAATGAGCGCCGAAAATTCATCCGTTTCTTCTTTGCTTCCCCGAACATCACCCATATCAATCGAATCTAACACCCCGCGAAATTCTTCCTCAGTCATCTGAGTATGCGGTTCAGATGAAATTGATTCTAAACGTCGCCACAGTTCTTTTGTATCTGGCGGGGGTGGTTTTTTATCCGTTTCTTTAGGGGGCAGTTTCAATTTTGCGGCGCGTGGTTTGATCGTGTCAGTCGTCGGCAGGCGGTCAGTATCCTTGCCCATGCCCATATCATCTTGTACGCTCACACCCGTGGCCATGATCTCTCGAATCATTGGCACAAGGTCGCGCACATTAAAGGGGATATCAATCCCGCCTTGTATGTGCAGGCGGGTCATGACCTCATCCGTAGGGCGCGGAGTGGCGATGATGCCGATGGTCGGCTGGACTTTACGCAGTCGTGAAACCGCAATCGGCCCGGGGGTATCCGCCATATCAAAATCGACAAACGCCACATCGTGCGCATGGGTTTGTAAATATTCCAATGCTGAGTCGAGTGAAGTAAACGGATACACCTCAAAACCGCTCACTTTTTCAAGCGAACGTTTTAAGGTTACGGCAAATGCCAGTTGATGATGAATGACTAGGATTCGTGTGATCATAACAAAATTCTATCGAGAGCAACGTTAGTCGGCAAAAAAAGTAAGTGGTAAGTACAACGTCTTACCACTTTTACATCATCTCACATAATTCACGGACGAAGCGCAAAGGTTGGAATAATAGATGGGCTAAATTGGAATGTCGCCAACGGCAGTTCGATCAGCGGGGGTAAAACCGCTGAATAAGGCGATATGGTGACATTCACCGTGCCCGAATTATTCACCTCAGTAATTTCGCTGATGGTGTTGTCAGAATCAGCCGTCGCTTGAATGATGAACGTCCCTGCTGAAGTAAAGGTCACGCTGGCGTTCAGCAAAATACTTTGCCCCGGGTCTAAGTTCCCAACCGCGCCTAAGAACACTTCCGTGTTCGCGGGCAAAATCGTGATGACATTATTAAACATATCCGCGCGTGTACCGCCCAAATTCGTGATCGTCACGGAATAATTGGCAGACACCGGCGTATCACCAGAGCCTAACATCACACTCGCGGGGCCGGTGATATTGGTCACGACCAGATCAACAGGGCTGGCGGTCGCAGTGGCCGTCGGCGGAACGACGGTCAATGTCAAGGTGTTAGTGGGGGGTGGTAAAGTCGCCGTCGCGGTTGGTTGGATAGAAGTAGGCGTTGCTGGTGCGGCCACGACAGGGATATTTTGACAATTCCCATAAATGGTCACATAGTCGCCAGAAATCCAACCAATCGTGGTGTTGACGCGCACCTGCCACCATGCGTTAGAGCCGATGCGTCCGACAATCGGCACGACTGTCCCCGCCGCTAAAACAGAGATGCGGTCATAGGTCGTGTTCGGGCCGGAGCGTAAATTCAGCCCGATATTGACCAACGCGCGACACGTTGGGTCGTTCGGGTTGATCACAGGGCCACCCGCTGAAGGGGCGGTCGCCGTGACTTGCTGCTGGTTGGCTCTCACTGTGACAGTGATTTGTGCGGGCGTGCTGGCAGTCGCCAAACGATAAGCAACCGCTTGTAAAATCAGCGCGCCTTCAGCGCGAGGCGTATAGTCAAGCACCGCGTTGAACGTTTGATCGCCCGTTGCAGATTCTGAAGAAACGGTCTTCACAATCTGCCCATTCGCCAGCAGTTGCACGCGGGTGATCCCCACAGAGTCGGTCGCGCTCACACTGACAAGAAGCTGTTGGTTCAACACCACTTCTGCATTATTCGCAGGGGAAATAATCGTGATTTCAGGTCGTGTATTGGGGTTTGCGGTAGGCTGTGTCGATGTCGCAATAGGCACAGATGAGCCACCTGTTGAAAGGTTACATGCCATTAAGACAAACGCTAAGAATGCAAAAATTGACCATAAACGTTGTCGCATAAACTTAATCCCCTCAGTATTAGGCGGCATCATTAAATTTTTAAGGGATGCGCTTCACTTCTAGAACGTCACTATTCAGTAAAGCCTTCTTTTCAAATGAAGATTCAAAATACAATCTTAATTCTATTGAGAAATTCCCCTATTTATCTTAGCACAGGTTCTACAGACTGCATTCAGTGCTTTCAGAAAAAATATCCACAATCAATAGAAAAGCCCTGAAAATTGAGCCTCACCTTTTCAGAGCTTTTATATGCCTTATGAATTTAAAGGGATGAATCGGTTGATTACGCAATCGGTTCTTTGAAGATGACGTAACGCGCTTTGTCATCACCCTTGCCGATGCAAGTGGTCATGTCAACTTTAAATTCGCGCCCCCCACTCAACCAGCTCAAACCTTCTTGCAACAGCCCTAACCCCATGTAACACACGGGTTTATCTACCTTGCGTCCCCAACACATCGGACAACGTTCAATCGTATAGATGATTTTATCGGTTCCCTCATCATATACATTCGAAATTTGGTCAGAGAATTGGGTGAAGATGTTCGCGAGCGCGGGCACGCCAACGCGCAGTTTCGCATTCAAATGCAAAACGCGGAAAGCCAAGTCCCCTACACCAGCGAGCGCGCCAAATGAGCGCAGCCCACCTGCAAACACTTTACGTCCGGCACGGAGCGCTAAACTACGTCCACCGCGAGGGCCAAAAGTCTCTTCAAGTGCAACTTGCAAAGCGGTAAACTCTGCAAAGTCGAACCCTTTCTCAAGGTTATCCGGTGGGAAGTTATCGATATACGCATCCAGACCTGCAAGGTTTAAAACGGCTTTCAAACCATTCGGCCCCATAACATCCTGCATCGCCTCAATTGCAAGACGCGCAAATTTATTGGGATAGTAATAACCACTTTTCTGTGGTGGCATCCTGCCTGATCCTCCAGATCGGTGCAAGGCAGCTGTTATCTACTTAACGTCGAGAGCTACCTTCAACAAGAAAAAACAGTGGAAAATAAAATAACAATCCATTGACCTTCATGAAGATCAGTGTTGTCTTTTAGTATACGCCAAACTTAACCGCATTCAAACTAAAGGTTTTTGTTAGCATATTTTAAACTCAAGCGATTATACCCATTTTATAAGTAAAGCGGTACGTCACCCATCATAGGGTTTCGGTACTATTCTCGCTCTTGTTCGTCTAGGGTTAGATCAATGCCTATAAACTTCGTCCGTTGTATAGGCATTTTTACGATGTTATACGCTATGACCCAGAGAAAACCAAAATCGGTTCGTGTTGGCTCTGGTTCGTTTCTTGTTGGGGCAAACGTCCTTGCATCGACCATGCAGACGTATTCACAATCTCCACATCTACCAGTTTCCCCTTCCAATCCATACTGCTCTCATCTTCAAAGAAGACGATCTTGTTTTGTGGGGTGCGACCGCGCCATTTGCCTTTGTGATTTTCTTCGACCAAAACTTGAACGATATCGCCCAGCCAACCTTGATTGATTTCGGCACAAATCCGTTCCTGTTGGTCGTCGATCATCTGTAAGCGTCGGCTCTTCTCTTCAGCGGGGACATCGTCCACCATACGCCGTTCAGAAACAGTATTCGGGCGAGGGCTGTATTTTGCCAAGTGAACTTTATCTAAGCGCAGTTCGCCAAGTAAGTTATAGGTGTTCATGAATTGTTCTTCGGTTTCACCGCAGAAGCCCACGATGATGTCCCCATGAATCGCCACGTTCGGCACGCGCTGGCGAATTCGTTCGATCAAAACACGGTATTCGGCGACGGTGTATCCACGTTTCATATTCATCAACACTTCGTCATCACCTGCTTGGACAGGGACTTCGATTTGGGGCATGATGCGCGGTAATTCAGCGACGGTATCCAGAATTTTATCGGTCATGTAATTCGGGTGACTGGTCAAAAAGCGGATGCGTTCGATCCCCATTTCTTCAGCGACAGAATGAATCACACGCAGTAAGTCGGCAAGGTCGGGGCCGTCGGGGATATCTTTGCCATAACGATCCACAATTTGACCGAGTAACGTCACTTCTTTCACGCCTTGACGGGCTAAACTGCGGACATGCCCAACAATTTCCCCTACGCTACGACTTCGTTCTACACCGCGTCTAAACGGGATGATGCAGAAGGTACAGGCATGGGAACAACCATAGACAACAGGCACGTGCGCGCTGATAAGCTGGCCTTGTTCATGGATAGGCAGTAATAACTCACCGTCTTGGACTAAGTCGCGTTCGGCACGTTGTTGAGCTTCAAGCTCCACCAATTCCATTTCCGACATACGCCCTTTGAGGAAGTCCACCATCGGCGCGGGTTGTGAAGGCGGTAAAAACACGTCCACATAGGGTAATTTTTTACGCAGGGCTAACGAGTCGCGCACGCCGACCATACACCCCATCACCCCAATAACTTTGTCGGGGTGTTGGCGTTTTTGTTCCGCCAGCAGTTGCAAACGGCCGTAGGCCTTATCTTCTGCTTGTTGGCGAACGACGCACGTATTGACCACAAAAATCTCTGCATCGTCGGGGTTGGATGCCGCGCTGTGTCCAAGTTTTTCCAGCTCGGAAGCAAGCAATTGTGTATCTGCCGAATTCATTTGGCAGCCAAAAGTCCAAATATGATACTGCATAAGACATAACCTAAATTTGATTTAACAAGGGTTCACTTATTTTAATGGATGATCTTAAACAACGTCAATGAATCACCCTCTTATGATGTTATCACACATGGGGTTCGCACCAAATTCACATGCAAGGTTTCGTCTGGCAAAACGGGAATCCGTAGCGTGTTGTCTTCAAGAAATACCCAATCCGTCACATCGTGTAAACCATTCTCCAGCGTCAGCGCGTGACGGTTCACTTGGATGGAAATTGCCCGCGTATTGCCTTGCACTTCGAGGGCATAACGGGCACAGAAATCAACAGGTGTGATATCAAATTGGATGAAAACTTCACCTTGCACAGGCGACACCCATGCGGAAAGATCACCTTGAATCAAGGTATGTTCGCCATCGGCAGATGCGAATTGCCACCCCTGCTCTAACGGAATCTTCAACGTATCGCTCATCCGTACTTCCCTTTCCTAAACCTGACGCTAAAAAGTCAACACTTTAACATGTGACGTCACATGATGATGCGAAACATCACGAATTGATAAAAAAAATCATTTCATGCGCCGAGCATAGCATCAAAAGTCTAAAAAACTGATAAAACCCAAGCCCTTTCTCGATACCTGAACCGACAGAAGATGTCATAACGTCCTGTGATACATTCCATGAAGGAAAAACATCTTGCAACAGATAGCACCGAATATTTACACGTTCAGCGGGTTGACTGTAGGGCGCGCCTATCTCATCAAAGATGAGGACGGCCTCACCTTGATTGATGCTAGCATTTCGCGTTCCGCTCCAAAGATCATCGCACAAATCCAAGCGCTAGGCCATTCGATCCAAGACTTAAAACGCATCTTCATCACCCATGCCCACCCGGACCATGTTGGCGGTCTGAAGGCAGTACAAGCTGCAAGCGGTGCGGAAGTGTATGCCACAAACGAAGAAAAACAGGTGATCGAAGGCGAGAAGACCATCCCTAGCCCAGAACGGGCTGTGCTTCACGGCATCCATAAGTTTCTTGTCCCACCACCAACACGTATCTCTGCTTCTCCTGTGCATCACATCATCAACGATGGTGAAACTTATCCGGTTGGCGGTGGGTTACAGGTCATCGCAACCCCCGGCCACGCACAGGGTCATGTAGCCTTTTATTTGCCCGCACATAAACTCATTTTTGGTGGGGATGTCCTCATGGCGCTTTTTAACCGCCTGACCTTCCCTTTACCAAGCGCTACCGTCGATATGGCAACTAATCGCCAATCCCTCACAAAATTTTTGGCGCTCGACCTTCAAATCATCGCTTTAGGACACGGCGCGCCCATCACGGAAAATGCGCAACAACGTTTGCATGATTGGGCAAAAACCAAAGGGGTAGGTTGATTCTGTAGTATTAAAAGTTACGATTTAAATCAGGGTGATCTCTAACTGTAACTTCGCACAAATTTGAGCTATACTCGAATGATATTTGTTCATAAGTTCACAATAAGATAGAGGAGAAAAACCTCAGATCATGAAAAAATTACTTTTGGGAATCTCAATCGTGAGTGCAAGTTTAGCCTTCAGCGCTTGTGGAACCGTTGCAACCCCACAATGGTCTGAAGATGCTCAATCTACCCGTGCGGCATTGGCTGTTACATCTGACCATTTGACAGAGATTGCCCCGACATCGACACCTTTACCACCGACCGAAACGCCGACTGAAGTGCCACCCACCGCGACAGCGGTTCCGCCGACTGAAGTCCCGCCCACGGACGTGCCACCGACTGAAGTCGTCGCAACAGAAGTCCCACCGACGGAAGTGCCACCCACCGAAGCGGCCGTTGAAGCGAGTGGTGACCCTGAAAATGGGCAAGCATTATTCACAGTCGCGCATCCTGTCACTGATGGCACCTCGTGGGCATGCTCAAGCTGCCACTCCGTCACGTCTGATGGCATCCGCTTAATTGGCCCGGGTCTGTGGAATGTCGCCACCCATGCGGAAAGCTATGGTTTGGACATGACCGCCAGCGAATACATCCATGAATCCATCGTTGACCCTGCGGCCTTCACCGTACCAGTCAACGCGGGTGACCCCAACTGGGCGCTTCCCATGCCACATGGTTTTGGCGACTCGCTCACTGAAGAAGAAATCAACGACATCGTTGCTTACTTGCTCACCTTGCACGATTAATCTGGTTTGATCGTCACAAAAAACACCTCACCATTAATGGCGAGGTGTTTTTATTTCTCACAATAGGGATTTATCCCGTTATTCAGGCAGATAGTTTGCCCCTTCGTTTAACATCTCTTGGGGTTCTGGCGCTAACATCGACGGTAAGGCGATATACACCGTTGTGCCTGCGCCAACAGTGCTTTTGACGTGTACCTTGCCCCGATGTGCCTCGATGATTTGGCGGGCGGTGGTCAAGCCTTGCCCTACCCCCGCAATCAAAATTTCTTCACCTTGCGCATTACGGGGTGTGCCTCTAAAAAAGCGTGTGAAGACGTGCGGTAATTCTTCAGGTGTGATGCCTACGCCGTTATCCCGCACGCGCAAGACCAACATCCCTTTGACGAACGTTTTGATCTCCAGCGAGACAATCCCCCCCGGAAGCGTGTATTTATTGGCATTGTCGATGATGTTGCCAAAGGCCCAGCGCAAGCGCCGTTCATCGACTTGAAGCCACGCATTTTCGACATCAATTTGCACTTGGAGTTGTAATTGGTTCACTTGGGTGACAGGTCGCCATTCATTAAACAACGCGCGGATGAATTCTTTCGCCGCCAAAGGTTTGATATCCGCAGCCGTCACACGGTCATTGGTTGCACCCGCGAGGTCGCGCAGTTCAACCACCAGCTTTTGTAACGCAATCGAATGTTTCTCAATCTGCTTGGAAAAAATATCCAGACCGCTTGTGTTCGCAGGCTGTTGACGCACGGATTCTAAGGCCTGCTCCAAAGGTTTCTGCACGTCTTCGGCAATCCGTTCGATCCAAATATGTTGAGCGCGTTCTTTCCATGTGTTTTCGGTCACATCGCGCAGAAGTAACACTGCCCCCGCCAACGCACCATTAAATTTGGTCATCTCACCCGCTTGCACCCGCACCAAGCGATTATTAAATTGCACGATGATCGGGGTCCCCAACGTATAGAGACCGGCCGCAACTTGGGTGCGGTGATCTTCTGTGGGATATAACGAGGTGATTTGTTTTAAAGCGCGTAGCGAAAACTGCGCGACGGCTTCCGCAGGGTTTTCGGCTTGGAGGATGGTCTTGGCTTGTTCGTTCACGAACATAGGAATCCCGCCAATATCGAGGACGATGACCCCTTCATTGAGTGTGTCTAATATTGATGCGATAAACGTATATTCACGACGCTGACGACGCAGTGAGGTTTGTAGCGCGTCGGACTGACGTTTCACTTGCACCGCGTATTGATCGACCGAATGGCCTAACTGACCGATCTCATCAACGGGGCGCATGTGAGTACGTGCCACTTCTTGCCCCTGCGCGAGCGCATCGACGGTATGCTGGATGACCGCGACCCGTTGAAACTGCCGTCGGATGGCCAAAAAGAGCACAATGGTAATAGTCGCCGCTATACAAGCAAATAACACGCCATTGAGCTGACGTGTCATCGCTCGTTCACCCCATGTTTGGCCGATCACATAGCCCACCACGATACATAAAATCATGACGGCGATCATGATGGGGTAAAACAACGTATAACGTAGTGACCGCGCGCCCGTTTCGGGCTGTTTTTGGCTCATAGCGTCCCAACTGGCAAATACAAGAGATCATTAAAGTTTATAAAACGTTTGATATAGTTTTAGCAAGTTGTTCATGATTATGCGATAGGCTGAGAGTCCGTCCCCAGTTTGGAACGTTAGAAACATCTCACCTACCAATCTGAGTAGGACACCGTTACTTCTACAAAGCAACCGTGTTATCTACATAAGAGTGCACCTTCAAGCATGCAACGCGGAACCTTTGTTGTTCACGAACGTTCAGCAAGTGAACCTATCTTTCTTTTTATAGGCTAAACACATGACTACGTTGAGAGAATATCATGAGTTCTCATCGCTTAATTAAATCTCTGACTGAATTTCATCCCGAAGATATGGAGCAGTTGTACGGCTCAGAGTGGGCGGTGCCACCGCTTGACCCAAACCTTCAGCTTGCGCCGATCAAACGGGTTGCCCTCGTTGCCGAATCCTTTTTACCGAAAGTGGATGGCGTTTCTAAAACTGCATTTTTGACCTTGCGCTATTTACAACAAACAGGGCGTGAGGTGATTGTGTTAGCGCCCGACCTCGCCCCACAAGCGATTGGTCAAAGTCGTGTGGTGCCGTTACCGTCGGTAGGGCTTCCGATGGCACCTGAAACGCGCATGGCGATTCCGCATCCAGTCATCAACCAGACGCTTCACGATTTCCAACCAGACTTGATCCACATGTTCAGCCCTGCGCTGGTCTCAATCACAGGGATGCTCTACGCACGTCAGAACCGTATCCCAGTCATCGCCAACTATCAAACCGACCTTCCAGCCTATGCCCAACATTACGGGTTGAAGATATTAAGCACCGTCGTCAATGACTGGTTGCGCAACCTGCATAACGGCTGTCATCTCACATTAGCCCCGTCCAATTGGACGCTGAACCAACTGCGTTCCGAAGGCTATCATCGGCTTCGACGTTGGGGGCGCGGGGTGAATACAGAGCGTTTCAATCCCAATCACCGTTCGCAAGCATGGCGCGAAAAAATGCTGAATGGGCGTGATCCAAACGCACTTCTCTGTTTATACGTGGGACGTTTAGCCAATGAAAAGCGGATTGATCTGCTCTTAGAGGTGGCGCGTACCCCCGGCGTTGCCTTGACCATCATCGGTGATGGTTACCTACGCGACGAACTCGAAACGCAGTTTGCGGGCACAAACACTCATTTTATGGGCTACATTTTCGGCGAAGATTTAGGCAACGCCTACGCCAGCGCCGATGTGTTCATGTTCCCCGGCGAAAGTGAAACCTTTGGTCAAGTGGTGCAAGAGGCTTTAGCCAGTGGTCTGCCTGCTGTGATCATCCATTCGGGCGGAATCACCGATCAAGTTCAGTCGGGCATCAACGGCTTTATTTGCAATGATGACCCCGCCGAATTTGCGCGTGCGGCGCGAACCCTGCGCGACGACCCCACCTTACGGAAACACATGGCGCATCATGCCCGCCTTCAAGCAGAGAAAAACCCGTGGAGTGGCATCATGGCACAGCTTGAAACACATTATCAAGAAGCGGTTGACATCAATAATCGGTTTAATCGTGTGTATCCGCCGATGGATTTGTTATCATCCCTCTTAAGTTTTACTGGCTGGTCACCCCGCGGAGAATTTGATCGTGTCTCATAATGAACCTAAAACCGTTGCCCTGATTGCGCATGACAACAAAAAAGACGATATGATCGCCTTTGCTCTAAAACATAAAGATGTATTGGCAAAATATGAGTTGATCGCCACAGGCACTACAGGCGGTTTGATTCAACAGCACACGGGTTTGCCCGTCAAGCGGATGCTCTCTGGCCCCATCGGCGGGGATGCGCAGATTGCGGCTCAAGTCGCTGAGCATACAGTAGAAGCCGTGTTTTTCTTCATCGACCCGCTGGGCAAGCACCCGCACGATCCGGATATCAACTCGTTACTGCGCATCTGTAATGTGCATAACGTGCCCTTGGCGACGAACGAGGCAACCGCAGAGTTCATTTTGTCAACAAAGACACTTTGAGAAGCGAAGTTTAAAAGAGGGATATTTGCCCTCTTTTTTGTTTAAAGTTCACTATTTATCACTATATTTCTCAACCTAGCCTGCTAACTTCCCTCGCGCATTTGTGCGCGACGTGCGGCGGCGGCTAGCAGTTTGTCGCTCAAGTAGGCTTGGATCACCACCGCGAGCAAAAGCGCCGGTGCGATGAAGATGCCATAAGGCACGATGAGCCAGAACGATGCAAAGCGCGTGAGCGACAGCAGGAATAAGCCCCAATCGCCCAAAAACAGAAATCCTAACATCAACAACCATGCTGAGGACGCATCCAATACCCATGACCCGCTTGTATATTGCGTGACGGCCAGCACGAGGACGGTAATGCCCGTCACGCGTAAAATCAGCCATACCCACATCGCGGCGCTGGTATAAAAAGTCCCACGCGTCAGCGTAGCGATATATAGCCCAAGCGAGCTTTCAAACCCCACGTTGACAAACACTTGGATCATGCTGGCGGTGAGCAGTGAGGCGATGAGCAAAATCGCCACAAAAACATTCATGTGGGGTTCCATATCGCTGATGAGCAGGTCGAGATAATCCCCGTTAAAACTGGTGAGGTCCACCATCAAGCCTAAAATCATCACCGCCCGCACCGCGAATAAGATCAACAGAATCGGGCGCAGTTTATAAAAAAGCGATGCCCAACGGGTACGAAATAAAAGACCTACCCCGTTCTCGGTAGAGCGGATGCTCTCCCAAATACCCCCGCGTATCGCCTCGTTGATGATTTGGACGGTACTCACCACACAGATAATGATGGCTAGGACTTGGAGAAGTAAGGTGGGAAAATACGCAATGTGATGAAACGCGTCGATCCATGTTGAAGCGGCGCGCTGTTGAAAGCCGTTCGTATGCACCGCAAACGAAACAAACGTGATCGCCACCGTGATGAACACCATGAGAAGCAACCGTAACCAACGCATTTTGGGCGAACTGGTCACAGCGAGTTCTTTTTTCAACAACGGATGTTCTCTACGTGTCCAAAAGGGCAGTGGCCCCGTAATCCGTTGAATCATTCCTCTACCCCCATCACTTCGCCAATATACGTTTCTAATTGGCGCAGTTCATTCTCATAGTGTTCTGGCAAAATTTCGAGTGTTCTACCCTTACGGATATAGTGAATATACACACGAACTGGCGCTTGAATCCCTTGAGATAATAAAAGCTCGCTCACCGCGCGGGCGTATACCCCTGCTTGCAAATAATACCGTCTGGCATGGGCACGCTCAGTTAGGGGTGAACGTACAGAGCTGGTTTTGTAATCCACCACGATCCATTCCCCGTGCGCAGTTTGCATCAACACGTCGATTTGGCCGTGAATCAGTCGTTTTTCGGTTTTATAGGTGAAGGGTAGTTCGCGGAAAATCTGCTTTGCATTTTCCGCCCAACGATACACCTCACTCTCAAAATAATGCTTGAGGATGTCGCGACACTTGCGGATCACATCCTCATATTGACCTTCTTCTGTAATGCCCGCATCCCAAGTGAAGTGGGTCAAGAGGCGCGTCAAACGCTCGTTTTCAATCTGCGGTACGCCTGCGTAAGTTTGGATGACACGATGCACCAACTGGCCGATCATCCGCGCAGACATTTCGGTTTGATCTAGGCGAATTTGGGCGACGCGCTCACCTACCCCACCAAGCGCTTGATGTCGCCATCGTCGCGCATAAATATCACTTTCGGGCGGGCCGAAACAGCGAGATTTCCCCAACTCTTGAACTTGCAGTACCGTCATTGAGCGGACGGCGGTATCTTTCGCCGTTGGCACTTTGGCTAACAACGGCGGGGCTTCGACATCGGTCATAGACACGGATGCCCATTCCAGCGGGGGTTCGCTGATCTCTGCCGACGCAGGCTTTGAATCATGAATCACCAAGCGCACATCCCCCCAAGATTGAGAGATGATCTGCTCATCACGGTGAGTTACAACCTCAAGCTGAAGGGACGCCAACAGCCAGCTAAGCCATGTGACACCGCGCGTGCTGAGTTTGTAGCCTTCGCCCTCTTCGCGCAGGGTCACTTTCCCGCTCACAATGAGCAGGTCTTTGGCGCGCGTTGACGCAACATATAACAACCGTTTACGCTCAGCTTCATCGCGTATCTTTGCCGAATTTAACGCCGATGTATACGCAAAAGGATGTTTTTCCTCATCGGCTTTGGGGTCTTCGGGCATACTGCGCGACAACCGACACGCAAAGCCGATCTGCGGATCATGTACCAGCATATCCTGCTGTACACGGTGCAACTGTCGTGACGCATCCGCCAAAATCACCACCGGAAATTCTAAGCCCTTGCTGGCGTGGACGGTCATCAAAATGACCGCGCCCGCCCCGCTTAAGGTCGCTTCGCCTTCGCGTACTTCGCGCGCGGTGAGGTCACGTAGATAGCGGGTGAACTCGCCCAGTCCAATCAACCCACTGGTGCGCGCTTTCTCAATTAGTTTTTCGACGTTGCCACGCCGACGTGCGCCATCCGGCAGGCCGGTTAAGACAGCCAAATATCCCGTCTGTTCTAGCGCGATGCGCAGTAATTCCACGACGGTGACGCGCCCCGCGATACTGCGCAAATTCGCCAAGATGCGCGACGCTCTTTGAATGTGGGTTTGGTCTAACGGGCTGAGCAACTCTAAAATCGGCTGTGATAGGGCGTGAAGCACATCCCATAAAGGGAGGCGTTCGCCTTGGGCATCGACATCCCAACGTAAAGTCAGTAACGCCTCATCGCTCAAATTGAAGATGGGTGAACGCAAACAGGCGGAAAGCGCCAGATCATCGTAGGGGTTATGCAAACTTTGCAGTAAATTCAACACATCCCATACTTCTTGACGGTCATAATAGCCCCGCCCAGAGAAGGTGATATACGGAATTTGGCGCATTTTCAGCGCTTCTTCGTATAGGGTGAGATGGCGCGTCGATTGAAACAAGATCGCAATATCGCCATAGTCGAGAGCGCGAACCGTATCTTTTTCCACGACATGACGGTTTTCTGTTTGCACAAGTCGATCAATACGCTCAGCGATCCATGAAGCTTCGAGTTTGCGTAACTCGTCGCCTTCAAGTTCGGTATCCGCATCGTCTGGGGCGGTGTGCAATAAAAACTCGATGGGGGGTGCATCATCGGGTGCTTCGAGACGGTGCGCCTGCATCGGTTCGCCGAATAAGGTCTGATAATCCCGCAAAGGGGATAAATCATCACGCACCATCAACTGTGAGAAAATGTGATTAAACCCCCGCACCAAGGTTTGATGTGTACGGTAGGACGTCGCCAGCGCAACCGACACCCCGCGCTGTTGTAATAATTCTCGCCCAACCCCTTCAAACACGCTGACATCAGCACCCCGAAACGCATAGATGCTCTGTTTGGGGTCACCGACGACGAAGATCACGCCTGCATCTTCGGGCGATGCCAACGCACGAATGATTTCCCATTGGCGGTGATTGGTGTCTTGAAATTCATCGACCAGTAAATGACGGATTTCACGCCCGCGATAGCGGTCGCGCACGTCGGGATAGTCGCTCAATAATTGGTACGTCAGTTGTTCAAGATCATCAAAGTCAAGCGCCACTCGTTCTTGTTTCAGCCGTTGATAATGGCGTTGTGCGGATTGGATCACGTTCAGCCATTCGGGGATGAGCAGGGACGCGTGTTGGCTCATCGACGCGGGGGGAACGCCGATAGAATCAAACGCCTCTTTGAGTAATTGACGTAAAGTTTTTAAATAATCTTTGGCGGTGACGAATGCGTCTTCACCCCAAACCTTTTTCGAGCCTACGTTCAACGCGATGTGTACTGACTTCAGTGAGGCGTAAATCTCAGTAGGGTCATGTTCATCGTGCAGGCGTTCGGCCAGTTGAAAGAAGTCCTGCCATATCACGACTAATTTATCTGAAGCGTCATTCGGGACAAAATCCCGCCCCCATAGGCGCGCCTCATTAAAAACCGTGTGCGTCAAAAACAGCTTCTTGAAATCGAGAATCTTTCCCTGCCAAAGCTGATGCCACGTTTCAAAGAGCGCCTCTGGCTCAGGGATATCAGCGATAGGCTGCGGGATAAACGCGGGTAAGGTTTGAGCTAACTCGCGCGGGGTATATTCGGCGAACAAATGACTGGCGACATCCGAATTAAAGGCTTCGGCCAACGCATATTCCACCGCAACATCTATCAGGCCGTCAGCGGTGGTTTCGTCCAATACCACAAACTGCGGGTCTAACCCTGCTTCAGCGGCATTGGCGCGCAAAATCGACATACATAACCCGTGAATGGTATCAATACGGGCGCTGTCGATAGTCGTCAGGCGTTCAATCCATTTTCGACGGGTCTCGTCATCTTCGGCTTCATCCACCCGTTTTTGTAACTGCTGACGTACACGGTCGCGCATTTCTTGCGCGGCCTTCTGGGTAAAGGTGATCGCAACCAGCGTATTCAAACGCCAATCGGGATGAGCGTCCAAGAGGGCTAAATAACGCTCCACCAAAACGAAGGTTTTACCAGAACCTGCCCCCGCTACGACAATCAGGTTTTGCTGATGGGTATAAATCGCCGTGTGTTGGGCACGGCTTAACGTCACTGCCATGATCTAGACCCCTGTCCCGCGCGGTTTTTGTCGGCTGGTATTGGCGATTCGGCACAGCTTATGAAAGGGACAATACGGGTCGCATTTGCCTTCGGATAAGCGCGACGCTTGCACCGAAAAATCCCCCCGTTTCGCAAAGTGGATATAGCGATCAAGGTGGCTCAGCGCCGACTCCATTTTCTCACTATCGGCCAAGCTCAACGGCTTGCTGGTTTTACGCTTGATAAAGTGCAGAAATTCCCCACTGATGTTGGTGGGTGGGTTGCCGTAACGTTTCGCCAACTCTTGGGCGGCCAACAGATACACTAGCATTTGAAAATTGCGCCCTTGAACCGTCTCTTTAGGCTCAATGACCGTCCCGCCGGATTTATAATCAAAGATGTGCCAGTGCTGACCGCCCGCGCTTTGATCGATACGGTCGATAAACCCGCGCAGACGCAAACGACTCTCGCCAATCGACACATAAATATCAAATGCCGTCTCTTGATGAATCGACCGTCGATCTGTAATTTCGGCGTAATAGGTTTCAAAATCCCACTGCACAAAGCGGAAGATCAATTCGCGGATGCGCGTTTTTTCTTGTTCCCATACCCCGTCTTGACGAAAGCCCAAAACGTCGGGCGCGGTGGCTAAATGGCGTTCGGTCATTTCGGCGACAAACGGCTGAAGCTGTTGCCAATGTTCAGGTTGAATCGCCAGTTCTTGGGCGCTCACATATTGATAAATCTCTTGATAGATCGCGTGGTACAACGTCCCTAATTGGGTCGCTTGCAAGCCGTCTTCCGGTTCTTGTAAAGGTTCCAGTCCTAATAGGCGCTTCGCAAAAAAGTAATATCCGCATTTGGCGAGTTCATTAAACTGACTGGCGCTCCAACGATGGGATTCGCCCAGTAAGTCTGCAATACGTTCTCGCAAAATCGGGTTCTTGATCACGCCCGAATACGTATTAAAAGGTGATTTTGGCGAAAGGCGGGATGCTTCTACCGCCCGCGCCCGCTCGATAAACTGCCAGTAGTCGGTCTGTGCCAGCCACGCATGTTTCAAGGCAGAGTCATCTCGCCCTTGCGTGAGATCATCAGCAACAGACAACGCCAGTTCCGCCACCGTCACCGCTTGCGCGTGATGTGGGGCGCTCCCCGGCGCCTGATGCACAACCGATAACGGCGGGTCTGCTGACGCAAAAACCTGCTTCACCCCGCGCCACAAATGACTTTCCGCCCATTCATTCCCCTCTTTGAGCGTCGGGCGCGTCAGCATCAAGGAATGGGTCGCTTGGGTGATGAGCGAATAGAACAACCCGTTTTGATCGGCGCTGTCGGCTTGCGTGGGAAGATTCACCCCATCTTCGCGAAGGCGTAACCGTTCGGTATCCAAGAGCAAGAGGTTTTCAGGTGTGGGGGCGGGAAACAAACCTTCGGACAAACCGACAATCGCGATGTGTGGATGCGCAAGCCCGCGCGCGTCGGTGATGCTCGTAATCAAAACACGACCATCACGCCCGCGTGTGTTTTCATTGAGGCCTTCTTCAGCAGCGGTGAATACGTTACTTAGAAACTCTGCCCAAGACAGGTCTAGACTGGGCGTGACGGCGCTCACCAAGCGGTCTTCCGTCGCAAGGCGAGACAACCCACGTTTAAACTGATGCACCGCTTTGAGGTCACGAATTTGCAGGGCTTCATCAGACGTCGCGCGAATCTGATCCAGCAAACGTAACGTCCCGTTACTGTGCGCCAGTTCTTCTTCAGAAATTTCGTCATCATCTGTCGCTTCGACATCCCAACCCATCAAGCGATCTAGCCAAAGGGTATAGGTGGTTAAGTCGCGGTCGCGGGGTGGGGTCAACACCTCAAAAAAGCGGGTTAGGCTTTCATATAAAGCCTTCAACGCGGGGACATCCCACTGAAGGGGTGCGTCTTCGGAGATGATGTCTTCATGCCTCTCGATGGAGGCACTGGTTTGGATGAGCGTCGCCAGTTCGTGAAGCCAAACGGCCTTTTTCCCCGTGATGAAGCGCGCTGTACAAACTTTTTCTAAAAGCGTGAGTTGTTCGCTGGAAAACCCCTCAAAATAGAAATAAGGGGAATACAAAACATCAAACATTTCACGGCGGGGAAAGTCACTCTCGATCAGCCGTAACACACTCAATACGGCATGGACAGCAGGGTTTTGATTTAACGGCTCCCCGTAATGGAGCACCGCTGGAATATGATACGTTTTACAGTAGGCGCTAAAGAGCGTCCCGTAAATCGACCAATCACACACAGCGATCATGAGATCATCCGGGCGCGTTCCTGACAAAAGACGGTGTTTCACATCACGCAGAACGGCCGCGACTTCGTGCTCTGCAGAAGGCAGTTCGACCAACTGTAAAGCAGTATTGGGGTCACCTTGAAAGGGCGCGGGCTGGTTGAGCTGAAGGTTCTCGACCAAATGTTGCAAGACGGGTGAGAGAGGTTCGTCCGCACTGTAGCGAATTTCTTTTACAAACGGAAATCTACTCTTGTTGGCGACGACCTGCTCAAAGCGTTTTAAAGACTGGCTAAAGCGACTGCCCAACGTCTCTTCGCGTTCGAGGACAATAGTTTGTGTAAACCATGTTTGTTGGGCAAAACTGGAAAGCGTCGCTAACAAGTGCATTTGTAACGGGTTTAAATCATCGTAGCCATCGACGATGAGATAATCCAGCCGAGTGGGAAATAACCCCTGCTCTGACTCTAACACTTCCAGAGCGACCCACCCTTCCCCTTCGCGGTCTACCCACTGGTTTTGCTGAAGTTTGGTTTGGTATTCAGAATAAAGCTGCGCGAGTTCTTGTTCTTTAGCGCTGTAGGCTACCCGCATGAAGGTTTCAGGAAAGATCAGGTTTTGTTTCAGTTCATAAAAGAAGTCGGCCAAAACCTGCACCAACCCGGGCGTATGGGCGATCTTGTCAAAGACCGTCAAGCTCTGTTGCTGTTGTAACTGCATCAAAATCGCGCGGATCAACTGTCGGCGCGCAGTTTCGCTGATGCACCGTTGCGGTTCGCCCGCTAACATCAAAATTTGACGGTACAGTGTGTAGAAATTATAGAATTCCAAATTAAAAACAACCGATTGATGGTCTCTTTCGAGTTGTTCCATCAATTGGTTGCGGAATGCATAAATTTGTCTCTCGGTTGCCGTGAGCACCCATACATGCGCTAAGGGCCGTTCTTTTTTGATTTGAACCAACGCATCAATGATCTGCGTGGTCAACTGCGGGCGTGATGCCGCTTGTAAAACGCGCATTAGCTGCCCATCAACATCCGCACAACCGCCTCAACGCGTGCATCATCCATTCTTTGCAAGGCCAAGTACGGGGTTTGGATGTTATTGGCTAACCCAGCGATGGTTGAAACGGGAACGGTTGGGTTTTTCACCATCACCTGTGCCTGTGGCGGGTCTTTGGTAAAGACGATCATGCCAAAAACATCCACTTCGCCCATGCCTTTTTCGACACAAGCACGGCGAACGGTTTTAATATCATCGACACATTCTTTGGTGAAATCGGTCGGCGCGGGATACCACTCATCATGCCCTGCCTTTTTCATCCAGTGTGGGCCTTCACAAGCATATTCTCCAACGACATCGGTGATGCGAAAGACCAACACCCCCGGCGGGCCAACCAATATCGCATCGACATAACCAATTTTCCGCTGGCTCACGTTGCGGATGAACGTGAACTGATCGTTCAAAACGCCCTCTAGGGCACGGCCTGTCGCGAGCGCTAAATTGTTATCGACTTTCCATGTGAAGGCGCGGATGAACAAGACCACCGAAACCCCGACCACCAGAAAGGCCAGCCCCAAAATCAACATGTTGACGATGCCCAACGCTTGTTCCACTTGGGAACCCGGGGCGGCAAGGGGCACAGCATACATCGCCACTGCGATCATGCCGATGAAGATACCTAACGCTAAAACGACAAATGCGATCAGCTTCATTTGGTTCGAGCGACGAGTTAATGCGCGTGAGGGTGCAATATTTTTCATTCTGAGCCTTCACCTGTTGTTTTATTTTTTGGGTTTATACGGCTAAAACGACGTTTTTTCGTCTTGGTTTTTTTCGTCTTAGGAACGGGTTCTTCCGCTTTTGGCGCGGGTGTCACAGCCGACGACAATGGAATTTTAACCAATCCATGCGCTGCCGTGTCGTCTGCAGATGCAGTTTCTTTGTGTTTCTTAACAATATCTTCCAAAATTACCTTTAATTCAGCAAATTTAGGCAGTGGCTTGGGAACAAAGCCATTGGCTTGCACCTTGTCTACAGCGGCCAAAACTTCCTTATCATCTGGCAGGAAAGCTGACATCAATACAATCGCGATGTTTTTTAACTTCGGGCTTTTACGTATGCGCTCGCCAACCATGATGCCATCAATGTGACGTTTCATGCGAATGTCTAGAAAAGCGAGAACTGGCGCTTCACCGAGATACTCCCCACGATCCAAGCTCTCGATCCAGTCATACGCTTCGTCGCCCTCATTAAAAGCAATCCCGTCAATTCCCCATAACTGGAACATCATGAGTAACATGCTGTGCAAATCCTCATCATCTTCCAGCAGCATCCACTTAGGCACTAAAATATCCCTTCGCCAAATAACCTTAATACAAATCAGCGTATGATAGAACTATGATAAATTTCAAACGAATTTTCAGCAAACAGTACCAACGGTAACCATAACCTTCAGTTATACTAATAGTAGTATCGAAAATAAAAATCCTGTGATTTTCATAGTCCTGCCATTCCATGGAGGCATTCTTTGATCTGGCTAGTTGCAGAAGATGAAGCAGATATTCGCAATTTAATTACCCTTATGGTTCAAATCTTAGGGCATAACACCATGGCTTTCGAAAATGGAAAGCAGGTCTGGGATTGGTTGGAAACCATCGAAAACGGGAATAATATGGAGACAGTGCCCGACCTTGTTCTCATGGATATTCGTATGCCCGGCAAAAAAGGGAATGAAGTTGCGCGCAGAATGCGCGAGATTGACACGTTCGCCAAGACACCCATCGTTTTAATGACCGCATTTTCTCTTTCGGATGGGGATGAAAAAGAATTTTATGAACGCGATGGCGTGGATAAAATTTTACAGAAGCCTTTGCCCGACTTTTTAGAACTCCAGCAAATTTTTGAAAAGATCATTCTGGAGAAAAATAAAACATGACGACACAACCCCCCATAAATCCTGATCCTTTTTTTGAGAATTCTTCCGACAAAAATGCCATCGCTCAACCTAGCACCAACGAGATGAGCGACGTCATCAAGCGCATTAACGAATTGGGCACGGCTTCGGAATCGCTCTTTAGCCGTTTATATAAAAATATCGGCCGTCGGCAACCGAACGGCACGACCCAAGTCTTGATTGATCTTAACCGCGAACTTCAACGACAAGCCGAACATGCCGTCCAAGACATTGAACGGCTGAACGCCATTCTTGCGACGATTGATGAAGGTATCATCATGCAAGATAACGAGGGCAAACTCCAGTTGGTGAACGCGGCGGCGCGTGAACTTTTGGGGACGATCAAAGCATTTTGGGAAAGTGAATTAGGCACGATGTTTCGCGAATTTCACGAGACAAATGTCAACAGCGCTGAAATTTTGCCCCTCTCTGCGCCCAAGCGAATACAAGTCAATAACCGCATTTTAGGCGCACAGTTGGCAGGCCTCACCGATGAACAAGGGGAACGCATCGGGACGATCATTGTTTTGCGGGACGTGACGGGGGACAGCCTTTCCGAACGCCTGAAAGAACAATTCGTGACCGCCATCTCGCACGAATTACGCACGCCGATGACCGCCATCAAAGGGATGAGCGAGGTCATTCAAGGGCAGATACAAGCGGGCAACCCACCCACCTATAAAATGCTTGAAACCCTCACCCGCAACGTCGATATTCTTGACCGTATGATCGTGGAATTGTTAGACATTTCTGAAATCACCAGCGATGATATGATGCTTCAATTGGAACCAATCGACATTCAAGACCTGTTATGGTCGGTTCATCGTGGGATGCGCCCTGAAATCACCAAATTAGATCATGATGTGCGCGTGATGGTACGGGATACCAACGCGCTCATGATTCAGGGTGACCAACAGAAATTGCGTTGGGCGTTGGGACATCTGCTCCAAAACAGCATCCGCTATACCGAGAAAAAAGGCGTGATTTTACTGACCGCGCGCAATGATGAATCGACTATTTCCATCCAAGTGATGGACACGGGCGTAGGCATTTCTGAGCGTGATATGCCCCACATTTTTGATAAATTCTATCGTGGTCAGCCACGTACCGGCGACGGCACGCTGATCGACCCGCGCGGGTTGGGACAAGGGTTATTCATCGCCCGTAAAGTCATCGAAGCCCATGGCGGATATTTACGCGTGCGCTCTGAACTGGGCAAAGGTAGTCTATTCACACTCGTCTTACCCCATCAAAAATCTGCTTAAAACCAAACTTCATACTTGATTGTCGCGGTGGTGCGTGAAATTCAGTGTGATACCGGATGCGGGGTGTTTCCGTTTCAGGCGAGTGCTCGCCTGAATTTTTACCGCGCGGAAGGGACGTTGCGGCGCGATATGATGAAGATGGTCAAGTGTGGTCTGCTGGTGCGGGTTGGTGGCGAAGGATCACGGCAGAGGTTATAGAAGTGTTATTTTTGAAAAAGGTAAAAAGGCGGGAAATGTGGGAAATAGCGGGAAAATCTTTTTGACTATTATAAATTTCTAACCAAAACAACCTGCTATCTTGTATACAAAAAAAACTGAGTTTGCTAAAATATTAAGAGCTTAGATAAAGCATATAAAAAAAGTGTCATTGAGTTGCACCTCAATGACACAAACACAAAAAAAATATGCAAAAAGTTAAGAGCTGCTCTCCCAAATTCAATTTAGGCTGGATACCTAATTGAATATACTCTTGTTGATATTCTATCATCAATTGCTGCTCTGACAAGTCTAAGTCACAAACTATTTGATTTCGGTACTATCGTACTGGAATTAGTTGCTGACTTGTTCAGCAGAAAGAAATTTCGATGATTAGCAATAAACATTCGGTCCATCCGGTAAAATTGGTCATATATGGAGTAAATGACAATGTGCTATTTGAAGGCATTGACATGGCTTGCGCTTTTCAAAACTCCTTCAATAAATCACATGAAGGGAATGGCCTCTTTTGGGTTTACACCAATGGACAGAAAATAACGATGATTAGATATGAACAAATAGCAAGGATCGTGTATGAACAAATTAGCGCTTAACTGCCTAGAATAAACAAAACTAAATAACCCAAAAAGCCTCACTCAGCCGAGTGGGGCTTTCCTTTTACGTAAGTATGTAAGTTAAATAGAGGGGGTCACCTTCTTGTGACTTCCTCTTCCAAAACCCGCCCTATCTTGCCAATATGAGAATTTGAACTTGCGATAGCACAAAACATCTCGGTACAATTTGCCTTATAGCGTTACGAAATCAACATGTTGACAATCAAGTTTCATTGAGATGTTTGGAGCTAGCGAGTGAACTCAATAGGTGCTTTCACCTTTGTATTGCATAGCCATCTGCCTTATGCGCGTTTGGCAGGGCGTTGGCCTCACGGTGAAGAATGGATTCACGAGGCGGCGACAGAAACCTATATTCCCCTTCTAGAAACACTTTACGACCTCAAACAAGAGAATATCCCGTTTAAACTCACGATTGGGATCACGCCCACACTGGCGGAACAGTTGGCCGATGCTGATGTCAAAGCCCATCTCGTTCAATATTTGGATGAGCGTCTGGCTGCGGCTGAAGCGGATATCGCGCTGTTTAAGAACGATAATGCGCATTTGTTATCGCTGGCTGAATATTTCCATAAAGAATATACCCGCGTGAAGGATGCCTTTCTCAACCGCTTCAACCAAGATTTGATCGGCGCGTTTCGCACGTTACAAGATGAAGGCTACATCGACATTTTGACGAGCGCCGCAACCCACGCTTATCTGCCCCTGTTAGAACGAGATTCGACCATTCGCGGTCAAATTGCGACGGGGATGCAAACGTATCGACGTTTGTTTGGAAAAGAAGCACGGGGCATTTGGCTACCGGAATGTGCTTACCGCCCCGCGTTCAAAGACGATGATGGGAACACCCGCGTTGGCTTTGAAACCTTTTTAGATGAATACAACCTGCGCTATTTTTTTAGCGAAACCCACTCCATCACCGGGGGTCAGCCTTCCGGCGTCGCCACAGGCGATATCATCGGGCCATACGGCGAAATTAACCGTCAATACTTCCTGCCCGACACAGCCATCCTCGACACGCCCGAGCGTACCGCAACCACCTATCAACCGTATTTTGTCAGCGACAGCACCCAACCTCAGTCAGGGAAACACTCAGGTGTGACCGTCATCGGCCGAAACAACGAACTGGGCAAGCAGGTTTGGAGTGCTGAATACGGCTACCCGGGCGACTTTGACTACCGCGAGTTTCACAAAAAATCGGGCACATCCGGTTTGCGTTATTGGCGCGTCACAGGCGACACGGTGGGACTTGGCGAAAAAGATTACTATCACCCTGAATGGGCGCAGTACAAAATTGAACAGCACGCCGAACACTTCGCACACAAGGTCGGTGACCTCTTACGCGAATATCACGATGATACGGGTGAATATGGCGTGATTTCTGCTAACTACGATGCCGAATTGTTTGGACATTGGTGGCATGAGGGGGTGCGTTGGTTAGGCTTGGTCTTGCGCCATCTCAGCTCACGGCCAGATATTGACATCGTCACCACCGAACAATTTTTAGAACAGCACCCGCCCAAATATGTCCTTGATCTACCCGAAAGCTCATGGGGTATGGGGGGAACCCATTTCGTTTGGAACAACGCCGAAACGTTCTGGATGTGGAAACCCATCCATGAAGTGGAACAACGGTTAGAACGCCTTGCGCAACAGTATGAAACGCCGACTGACGATGAACGTACAGTCTTGAATCAAATGGCGCGGGAAGCTCTGTTACTCCAAAGCTCAGATTGGGAATTCCTCATCACCACCAACCAAGCCCGACAGTATGCAATTCAACGGTTTAGCCAGCACTTGGAACGCTTCAATCAACTTGCAGAAAGTTTAGAAAGCGATGCCCCAAATGTCACCTATGCCAATGAACTGTGGGAACTCGACAAAGTGTTTGTCGATATTGATTACCGTTGGTTTGCCTAGTTGCAAATGCGCATTCTTAAAAAATCGCTATGCCATGCCTTACAGTAAGGAAATAAACGATGAATGTTTTGTTTGTCAGCGCTGAAGTAGACCCTTTTGCAAAAGTGGGGGGCTTGGCGGATGTTATCGGTTCCCTGCCCATCGCCCTACGCAAACATGACATTGATGCGCGTATCATTATGCCTTACTACGGCATGTTAGACAGCGCCAAATATAATTTTCAATGGGTCGGCGGGTTTGAGTTTCCACGTCGCCATGAAACGGTGTATGTAGAAATTTTCTCAACGGTGCATCAAGGGGTGACGATCTATTTCTTGAAAGGTCATCCCTTTTTTGGTCAAGAGAACAGCGTCTATGTGAATTACGACTGGGACATTTCCCGTTTCATTTTTTTCTGTGAAGCGGTGATGCAAGCGGTTGAATTCATCGACCAGAAAGCCTCATGGTTTCCGGAGGTCATCCACGTCAACGACTGGCACACAGGGCTGATCCCCTTCTTCATCGCCCAGCGACGGGGCATTGATGCTCGTTGGGCGCACATAGGTTCGATTGTCGGGATTCACAATATTGCCTATCAAGGCCAGTCTGTTGGCAGTTGGTTATATGATTTAGGGATTCCGACCCGTCATCACCCTGAATTACTTCAGCGAGGATTGGGCGATAACATGCTGGCGATCTCCATCGCCTATTCGGATATTGTGACGACAGTCAGCCCACGTTACGCGACAGAAATCCAATATCCTTATGCGGGGTACGGCTTGGATGATTTAATCCGTTCCCGCGTGGATGATTTGTACGGCATCCTCAACGGCATCGACACTGACCTATGGAACCCTGCGACTGATCCTAAAGTCAAAGTCCATTTTGACGCCGAAACGTTTGAAGAAAAACGAGTCGCCAATAAACTTCAGCTTCAGCAAGATGTCGGTTTGCAACCGCGCGCAGACGTCCCCTTGATTGGCATGGTCACACGGTTGGTCTGGCAAAAAGGGATCGACCTCGCCCTTCCCGCCCTGCGCGTGTTGTTAGCCAGTGAAGATGTCCAATTCATCGGGCTTGGCTCAGGGGAAGAAGCCTACAATTACGGCTTAGGCCAGCTTGGAAATGACTTCAATTGGAAAGCGCGTTCGTACATCGGCTATAACGCGGCGGTGGCACAGCAAATCTACGCAAGCTGTGACATCTTCCTCATGCCCAGTCATTATGAACCTTGTGGTGTGGGTCAAATGTTAGCGATGCGTTACGGCGCTCTGCCCTTAGTGCGTGAAACGGGCGGGTTGGCCGACACCGTTCAAAACTTTGATAACAACACGGGCGATCACGGTACGGGGTTTGTCTTCCAATGGGAAGATTGGGAAGCGGTGCTCGGCACGCTCCGTTGGGCGACCCACACCTACCGCAGTAACCGCGAAGCGTGGATGAAGATGCAAAAACGCGCCATGCTCACTGATTTTAGCTGGAAACGCAGCGCGCTCGCATATATCGAGCTTTATGAAAAAGTCCAAGCGCGTCACCAAGATTAAAGCGCGGTGGGCCTGCTTGCGCTAAGTTACATAACGTATAGGTTCTAAACTGTGACGTTTACGAAGTAGCTAAATTCAGAGAACACGTCACAATTAATATATGACTGTGTTCATTTGGAATATTTTTCTTAAGGAGTGTCTCCGCAATGAAAGTAAAAGCGATCATCCTCGCTGGCGGTGAAGGTACGCGGTTGGCAACCCTCACCACCAAACGCGCAAAACCGGCAGTCCCCTTTGCAGGAAAATACCGCATCATCGACTTCACGCTGAGCAATTGTGTAAATTCCGGTATTTTTGATGTCCTCATCTTGACGCAGTACCGCCCACACAGCCTCAACGATCACATTGAGCGCGGCCGTCCTTGGGACCTTGACCGTTCGTTCACGGGGGGCGTGCAAATCCTTCAGCCTTATAAAGGGCGCTTAGACACCGATTGGTATTCAGGCACCGCTGACGCCGTGACCCAAAACCTGAATTTTGTACGGCGTGGCAACCCCGATTATGTTTTGATCCTCTCTGGTGATCACATCTACGAGATGGATTATGACATGCTCATCCAGTTCCACCGCAGTAAAAATGCCGACGCAACCATCTGCGCGATCACCGTTCCGCTGGACGAAGCCAGTCGTTATGGCATCCTCGATGTAGACGACGACAACCGCATCACCAGCTTTGTTGAAAAACCACAAAACCCACCCAGCAACCTTGCCAGCATGGGGGTCTATGTTTTTAATTATTCCGTTTTAGAGCGTCTGCTCACCGAAGATGCAAAATCACGCCAGTCTAACCATGATTTCGGCAAAGACATCATCCCCAAAATGCTTGAAGAAAAGATGAACGTGTTTGCCTATTCGTATGGCGCTTATTGGATCGACGTGGGAACGGTGGAAGCCTATTGGGAAGCTCACATGGAACTACTCAATTCCCCACCGTCGCTCAACCTCAATGACCGTACATGGGTCATCCACACCAAGAGCGAGGAACGCCCACCCGTCTACGTCGCCTATGGCGCGACGGTACGCAACAGTATGTTGACCAACGGCGTTGTCATCAGCCCGGGGGCAGTGGTCGAACGCAGTGTGCTTTCGCCGGGGGTGTTTGTTGGCCCGAACGCGGTCATTCGCGAGTCGGTCATCTTGACGGATGCGTATGTAGAAGCAGGCGCGATCATCGAACGTAGCTTGATCGACAAGATGAGCATCATCGAGCAAAATGCGCGCGTCGGCACACTTTCCGAAATGGGTGAGTTACGCATCACCTGTGTGGGGAAAAACACGCGCATCCCCGCCGGCTTCACCATTGGCGCAGGGTCGATTTTAGGCACTGACCTGACGGCCAGCGACTATGCCGATTACAAAGATAAAGTCGTCCCCAGCGGTACTGCCATCGGCTATAAGAAGAAATAACCGCCTCATCAACAAGGTGTGATGTCAGACCATCCGCCTTGTTGATGTTTCTTTCCTTTCCCTGCGGGGATGCTGGCCGATTCTGAATCATGATCACGTATTGCTGAAGGTCACAAGTAGACAAATACAGGGCTTATGAGTCGGATATTTATCAATTATCGTCGTCAAGACAGCGAAAGTTACGTAGACCGCTTGCACGATCATCTGCTGCGTCATTTTGAAAGCCACGATATTTTCATGGATATTGAAAGTATCGAACCCGGGCATGATTTTGTCGAAGTGCTTGAAAATGCAGTGGCAGCATGTGATGTTTTTCTGGCGGTCATCGGCCCGCAGTGGCTCAACCTCACGCTGGAAAATGGCGAACGACGCATTGACCAGTGGAATGATTTTGTGCGCATTGAAATCGAAAGCGCCCTGAAACAAAACAAACTGGTGATTCCTATTTTGGTTGGGCAAGGCAAGATGCCCCAAACCGCCCAACTGCCCGAAAGCATCCAACTGCTGGCGCGTCGTCATTCTATCGAAATGACACGTAAACATTTTGCGGAAGATGTCGATACACTGATTGAAATCATCCGTAAAAGCCTGCAACCTCGCTTGGCGCGCAAAGCCAAGTCTAGCCCTGAAGTTGTCGAGCAAAAGGCAGAAGCCATCGCCGAACTGCGCTTGAAACTGGTCAGCGCGACAGATTCCCCGCTGTATCATCACCGTGTTGAAAATCGTTATTTCCCTGTGTTGGGGGATGGTCACCCTGACGCGCGCATCATGTTTATTGGAGAGTCGCCGGGGAAAATGGAGGTTGAACGCGGTCAGGTGTTCATTGGACAGTCGGGCAAAGTGTTAGATGAACTGCTCGAAGGCATCAACTTACTGCGCAGTGATGTGTTCATCACCAATGCGATCTTGGACACGCCCACCTCAAAACGCGATCCCTTACCCGAAGAATTAGCGTTTTATGAGCCGTTTGTCAACCAACTGATTGACATTGTTCAACCGCGCTTGATCGCGACGATGGGACAGTTTGCCACAGGCTATATCCTCAAAAAATTAGACCTGCCCGAAAAACGCGGGCGCATTGGTCAACTTCACGGCAAACCGATCAAAACACAATTTGAATATGGGGAAGTGTTTATCGTCCCCTTGTATCATCCCGCCGTTGTGCTTTATAGCTCGAGCCAAAAAACGATCTTGCAACAAGACTTTGCTACATTGAAGATGTTTCTATGAAATGACGCGGGCTGTTAAAGGTGAGCGTTGAACGCGCCGTTACAGCACGACTAGAGAATTATCCCCGCTAAAGGGGTTGGGGACATATTTATCAGCTTGCCAGTCGTTATGCCATTCAGTGCCGTTGACGAGATAACGAAATTGGAATTCTTTCCCTACAGGCAAATTGATCGTCACGGAAAAGCTACCGTCGGCGTTGCGCTTCATCGGCAGGGCATCTTCTACCCAGTCGTTAAAATCCCCCACCAAAAAGACACTTTCGCCTTGAACTTGTGCGGGCAGGGAAAACGTCACTTTACATTCTGGTTTTGTTTTTAAATACAGCTTCTTCAGCATATTCGTTAGAGTCTCTTATTCAACATATGTAAATGAGTTTATTAAAGAGTAACTGAGCAAGCAAGGGGATGTTATCGTAGAGGTGCACAAAAAATTGTGACAGAATGTTATATATTTAGGGTCATTTTTTAAATCACATAAGCTTTGATCAATGATATACTGAAACCTCGATGGTTAAGCGTTTACCGTTTTTGCCATCGTGTTGTCATTCGTTTGAAATTGTAGCCCACTCAGTTTGGGCAATTTATTCGCATATGAAACAGGAATGCGTAATTTTATGGTTAAACCAATTGCAACGATCAGCGTTATTCCCAATTTACCGGAACCGCTTAAGCGGCTTGAAGAATTGGCCTATAATCTTCGTTGGGCATGGGATCAAGAAACGATTGCCCTTTTCCGCCGTTTAGACCGTACATTGTGGGAAAGCACCTATCACAACCCAGTCGCGGTACTGGGCTTGGTCGACCAACAGCGTCTGCAACAGTTGGCAGAGGACCCCGTGTTCTTAGCCCACTATCGCCGTGTCTGTGACGAGTATGATGCTTACCTCAACAACCACACCACCACATGGTTCGCTCAAAACTATGCTGGCGCTGAAAAGCCATCCATCGCCTATTTCTCGATGGAATTTGGCCTCACCGAATGTTTTCAAAACTATTCCGGTGGTCTGGGCGTCTTGAGTGGTGACCACCTGAAAAGTGCCAGTGATCTCGGCATCCCGTTGATCGGGATCGGCCTGCTCTACACCGAAGGGTACTTCCGCCAATATCTCAATGCGGACGGCTACCAACAAGAAAGCTACCCCATCAACGACTACGCCAACCTTCCCGTCACCTTAGTGCGTGAAGCGGATGGCAGTCCCGTCAAAATCAGCGTGCCGATGCCCGGCCGCAACCTGTATGCGATGGTCTGGAAAGTCCAAGTAGGGCGCATCCCGCTGTATTTGTTGGATAGCAACGTTCCAGAAAACAGCCGTGAAGAAGACCGCAGTCTCACCAGTCAATTGTATGGCGGTGACCGTCGCACACGCATCCGTCAAGAAATTTTGATGGGCATCGGCGGAATTCGCATGTTAGATCATCTCGGCTTGCGCCCCAACATCTGCCACATGAACGAAGGTCATTCCGCATTCTTAGCTTTAGAACGTATTCGCGTCATGATGAAAGAACAGAACTTGACCTTCGAGCAAGCGCTGACCATCACTTCATCGTCAAATATTTTCACCACGCATACCCCTGTCCCTGCAGGCTTGGAACGCTTCGGCTTTGATCTGATTGACGAACACTTCACGAATTATTGGCCGGAACTCGGCTTGAGCCGTGACCAATTCCACGATCTCGGTCGTGAAGATATGGGCACTTACGAACTTTTCTCGATGGCGGTGCTGGCGCTTAAGATGTCCGCTTCGGCTAATGGCGTAGCTCAGCTTCATGGGGATGTCTCGCGCGCGTTATGGCAGTGGATGTACCCTGAACTACCGGAACAAGAAATCCCCATCGGCGCGATTACCAACGGCATCCACGTACAAACATGGATCAGCAAAGAGATGGCGCAAATTTTTGATCGCTATCTGCCCATCGAATGGCGCAAAGAAGATTGGCGTAAGGATGTTTGGGAACAAATCGAGCATGTCCCCGACACGGAATTATGGCGCACGCACGAATACCGTCGCGAACGGTTGATCACGTTTGCGCGTCACCGTCTACGCAATCAATTGATCAACAAGGGCGCACCCCAACATGAATTAAAAGCGGCTGAAGAAGCGCTCAACCCAGACGCGCTCACCATCGGTTTTGCACGCCGTTTCGCTACCTACAAACGGGCGACCTTGCTCTTTAGCGACCCCGAACGGTTGAAGAAAATCCTGAACGACCCTGAACGGCCTGTTCAGATCATTTTTGCAGGGAAGGCGCACCCGCACGATACACCGGGCAAAGAATTGATTCGGCAGATTGCCAACCTCACCCAACAGCCCGAATTTCACAATAAAGTCATCTTCCTCGAAGATTATGATATGAACGTGGCGCGCTACTTAATCCAAGGGGTGGACGTGTGGTTGAACACACCCCGCCGTCCCAAAGAAGCCAGCGGCACTAGCGGGATGAAGGTGATTTACAACGGTGGTTTGAACTTCTCAATCCTTGATGGTTGGTGGGCAGAAGCCTACATGCCCCAAGTCGGTTGGGCGATTGGCAACGGTGAAGAATACGCTGAAGACCAAGCCGACATGCAAGATCATGTCGAGAGCGAAGCCCTGTACAGCGTCTTGGAAAGCGACCTCATCCCCACCTTCTATAACCGTCGCGATAATGTCCCGCGTGAATGGTTACGCAAGGTCAAACATTCGATCAAGATGTTAGCCCCCTTCTTCAACACCCATCGTATGGTGCAAGAATATACAGCGCAGATGTACATGCCCGACTTTGCCCGCACGACTAAACTCACCGAACCGGATTTGTCGGAAGGGTTGGCGTTTGCGGAATGGCGACAAAAATTATTCTCCTCTTGGGGACAGGTCGAAATCACGGATGTCAACATCTCTGAAACCACCGTCACCGTAGGGAATGAAGTCGAAATCACCGCTCAAATCAAATTGGGCAGTTTGACGCCTGACGATGTCCAAGTCCAAGTGTATTACGGGCCGTTGACCACACGCGGGGAAATTGGCGCGGGCGGGGCATCCGTCACGATGAGTCCGACTAAAGACAATGGAAGTGGAAATTACACGTTCAAAACTGACTTCGCCTACCCCACCAGCGGGGATCGCGGGGTGTCTGTGCGTGTGCTTCCGCATCATCCCTACTTACCTACGCCGTTCTTGCCCGGCATCATCAAGTGGGCAAAGTAACCCTGTTTCATCCCTAACAGATAACAAAAGACCTTCTCACAATGTGAGAAGGTCTTTTCATTTCGCCCGTGATTCTGTTTTTTAGCGCAAGCTTATGAACGGATCAGCTTGGGCAAGTCGCGCAGTTTGGGCATTTGTCCTGAAAGTAACGTCCCCACACGGAAGATGCGCGCGGCGACCCACATCAGCACGATGACGGTTATGATTAAGATGACCAAACTCAAGATCACCTGCTCTAGCGGAACGGTACTGATCGCCAAGCGCTGAATCATCGCAATCGGCGCGGTGATGGGGAACAAACTTAAGCCGATGGCAACAGGCCCGTTCGGTTGTGATACAAACAACGGGGTGACATACAACGGCGCTAACGCGGGAAGCGTCAGGAACACCGCATATTGTGGCCCTTCTTTGGCGGAATTTGAAATCGCGCCGATGGCGGCATACACCGCCGCGAACATAAGATACGCCAAGATGAAGTATAGGAAGATGACAGGCAGGGATTCCACAGGGAAATTGATATTGGTCAACATCGGCGCTGCCCCCACGATTTGCGACGTCGCGCCCCCGCTCAACAGGTTCAGCCCCACATAGGCGATCACCAACCATAACGCCATTTGCGTGATGCCGAGGATGCCCAACGCAAGGATTTTCCCGCTCAATAACTCGATGGGGCGCACAGAAGAAAGCAGAATTTCGATAAACCGCGTCTCTTTTTCTTCAATCACGCTCTGCACAAGGTAGCCGTTGGTCATGAACACGCTCATAATCAAGATCATGGCAAAGAGATACACCACAATCATCAGGCTGTCTTCATCTGCCGAAGCATCCCCCGTTTGGGCGTTGGTGATGGAGAGGTTAAATTCAGACAGGCGCATCGGGTTAACCAACCGTGTCATAGTGGACAGTGGCACCCCATCCAGCATCGAGGAAATTAAGACATCTTCCAACAGACCTTCGTTGATATCGCCAATGACGAACTCAGGTAATACCAACGTGGCATCACCCGTTTCTATATAATCCGCAGGGATGATGTAATAGCCTGTCAGTTGGCCAGCTTCAAGCGCTTCGCCAGCTTCGGCCTCTGTCGCATACATGACCAGTTGGTTACGTGCGGTTTCGGTGACGATCCCACTATGATCAACCAGTCCGTATGTCGCCGTGAGGTCGGGCGTGAACTGATCGGTCAGTTCATTCATCATCGACGTGGATTGTTCGGGGTCGGTCAAAGGTTGGGTCGCAACCCGTTGCAAGATCATACCGACGCCAAGCAGAATGATCGGCAGAACGAAGGTCGTAAACAAGAACCCTTTGCGCAGGAAATTACGCCGCAACTCGTATTTGAATACAGTCAGGAAATGTTGAAAATTCATGAATTCACCTCAGTTGGGGTGGTCGCCATACCAGAACGAGGCCGTAACGCGCTCATAATTTGGCGTATACTCGGTCGCTTTCCGTAGAGTAGTAATGACCAACGGAACACCCGCGCTGAAATGTAGGTCACAAGAATCGTCGTAATGACGAGGACCACAAGGCTGAGCGCGATATGCCATGCGGGGACAGCCGTAAACGCCACCCGAAATAATACGGTTGCGGGCGCTGTAAAGGGGATGAGCGACAGCGCAACGGCCAAAGTGCCGTTGGGGTCGGTCAGAAGCTGAACGATGAAAAAGAACGGGATCACATTCACAATCGAGAACAAACCCGCATACTGTCGGCTCTCTTGTTCAGAGCCGATCATCGCGCCCAACCCCGCCATGATGCTTCCGTATAAGAAATACGACAGCAGGAAGTAAACGATCGAAAGCACAAAAATATCAGGCGGTAAGCTGATACCTTGCAACGCTTCGATATTATTGCTCAACACGCCGATGACGAACGCCAAGACCAACCAGACACCCAACTGGATCAACCCTAAAACACACAAGCCGATGATCTTGCCCATCAACAACTGAAACGGTGAGATGGTGGTGATCAAGATTTCCATGATGCGGTTCGTTTTTTCTTCGACGATGCCAGACATCAAATAACCGCTGGTGGTTTGCGAAGCGATCATAAAAATGGTGATGAAGATGATCGGCGTCAAAAACATGAACACCGCGCCGTTTTCGCCCACCGTTCGGCCGTTATTGGTCGTGTGAATTGCCAAAGAGAACGGGTCATTCAAACGTTCGATCAATGCGGGGGATGCTTCGCCTAACAGGTTCGCCCGTAAATACGTGCGGATTTGGTCGCGTAATGCGCTAGGCATCCCGCCTTGTGAATACGCTTGCACGTTCGAGGTCGTCATATAATCTTCGGGCAAGACAAAATATGCGCCGATCTCGCCCGCATCTAGGGCTTGCTGAGCGGAATCTTCATCCGCATAGACGAGGAAAGTCTCTGGGCGAGATCGTTCCTCAGTCAAAACTTGCGCATAATCGACATACCCAACGGTTCCAATCCGTTCGGTGTTCGTTTCCGACTCACTCATGACCGCAAAAATCACAGCCATCAGCACGATGGTGAAAATGGGGCCACCGAATAAACCGAATAAAAAGCTTCGCCGTCTAATGTTGGTGAGTAGTTCGTGTTTCGCAACAATCAAAAGCTTATTCATACGGTCGCTCGCTTGTTGCTGTCTACCACCTGAATGAAGATGTCATTCAAGTTCGGTACGGCTAATTCAAAACGGCGGATGTGCAAGTCATCACGTTCGGCAATCTGGCTCAGGATGTCGTCGGACGACACGCCTTCGGTGAGGAATAACGTGGCGACGTTGCGCTCATCAAGGTGTGGATCAACCCGCATCACCCCGTTCAACGTAGACCAATCCCCTTCGCCTTCGACCACCACCGCGTGCAGGGCATGTTGTGAACGTACCGATTCCACCGTCCCGTACAACTGCTGTCTGCCTTGGTTGATCATGAACAGGCGGTTGGCCATCTCTTCAATCTGGTGCATCTGATGGGTGCTCATCACCACCGCGCCACCTTCACGCTTAAAGTCCATTAACAGCGATTTGATCAACTGGGTATTCACAGGGTCTAACCCCGAGAACGGTTCATCAATGATGATGATTTCGGGGTTGTGCATCACCGTCACGGCAAACTGCACTTTTTGTTGCATCCCCTTGCTTAACTCGCTCACTTTTTTCTTGGCGTGCTCAGCGAGATCAAGTTGGGTGAGATAGGCCATCGCGCGGGTTTTGGCTTCTTTGGAAGAAAGCCCCTTCAACGTGCCTAAATAAACCATCATGTCGATCACAGAGACACTTTTATAAAGCCCGCGTTCTTCCGGTAAATAGCCGATGCGGTCTTTCTTGCGTTCGGTCAACGGGCCACCTAAAACCTCGATTTTTCCCGTGTCGGGTTTCAAAATATCTAATATCATGCGGATGGTTGTGCTTTTGCCTGCCCCATTTGGGCCGAGCATCGCAAAGATTTCACCTTTGTAGACCTCAAAAGACACGTTATCTACTGCACGAAATGAGCCGTAGGTCTTTGAAATATTCTCGACATGAATTGCTGTTTCAAGCGCCATAGAGTGCAAATCCTCTCACAAAAATTAATAATGCAGCAGAAATAAGACAACTATTTGAAATGTTTTTGGTGTTTAATTGTATATACGTAAAAGATTATAATAATTTGCAAAGCCCGTTCTCTTTTCACAAAAGCAATCTAACAATTGGCTACATCAGTTTGTAACGTTAATTGCATCTTGTTTAAAAGTGATGGTACACTGCAAATAGTAAGGTAATTTCTCTTGTTACTCACAAAGTTATTATTAACTTGTTTTGTAATAAAGAACCACTCAATATTCGGGGTAATATGAAGCGAAATATCCTTGTTGTCGATGATGAAATTGGTGCGCTGACACTCATTGGCATCATGCTAGAACGTGGTGGGTTTGGCGTTCTTAAAGCACGCGATGCGGATTCCGCCCTGTCAGTGCTCGAGACAGAAGTCCCTGACCTGATTATCCTTGATGTGATGATGCCGGGTATGGATGGAATTGAACTGTGTCAAGTCATTCGCAAGCGCGATTATACACGACGCACGCCTGTGCTCATGCTTTCTGCGCGTGGAGATTCAGAAAGTATTTTCAGAGGCATGGCGGCGGGTGCGAACGACTATTTACAAAAACCCATTTTACATCATGATCTTGTTTCAAAAGTCCGCACAATGCTTGGTCAAAACATTGCTGAATGATATTTTCTCAATCACTATCCTTCGTACAATGAACGGTAAATTGAAAAATAGCCGTAAATGCGCCGTACATAGGTTTGTGTACTGCTAATAGTGATCGATTGTAAGAATGTATCGTGGTCTCTACCGCCCGTTTCCAACCAAGTTAGACCACGCCCAGGCCCCGCGTTGTAACTTGCTAAAGCGGCTGTGATGTACCCGTCGAACAAGTTGAGCTGTTCGGCCAGATAAAATGATCCGAATTCAATCCCCACATACGGTCTAAATAAAAGCGCGTGCGCATAATTCGGGAAGTTGAGTTGAGCGCCAATATAATCCGCTGTTGCAGGGATCACTTGCGTCAGCCCGATCTCGCCCGCCGCCGCTGTCGCTTCGGTGTCGAATAAACTCTCATGCCGAATCAACGAAAACATCAATAACGGGTTGTAGCTGTAGCGTTCGCTCGCATTTTGTACGACATCCAAATAATAGGCGGGGTAGCGCATCCGCGCGATGAAGCCGGGCGCAGAGGTTGTCCCTACCCCCGCCAAGCGGATGACGTTCGCCGCCGCGGTGATCGACTCTGGATACAAACCCAAACCACGCAAGTAAATCGCCAATTGATATGACGCTAAGGCATCGTTAGTGTAGGCGGTGATGATGTCGTCAAATTCCAAGTGCGCTTCGCTATGCGCCCCCGCATACCATAATTCTTGCCCTCGCACGATGCGCGGGTCTTGCGCTAACGTGGGCGAAAGTACCCATAGCGCCCCTTCTTGTGTCAGTTGAAAGGTCGAGCGCATCCACGCTTCGGACTCGGCCACCTCGGTTGCAGTATCAAATTGGAAGCGCATCGATGTGGGCAGTTGAAAGGCAGGTCGCCCTTCTAAGATGTCACGAGCGCGGGTGCCATAATACGAATCTGGCGACGCGATGACCGCCGTATTGAAAGCGGCGTTGGCGACGTTGACATCCCCCCGCGCTTGGGCTAAGAAACCGACATTGAGGGCAGCATCCGCCCGAATATCGCCCGTTGCGCGGTTCATCACTTCGGTGAAATAACGTTCGGCATTCAACGCATCCCCCGCGTTTTGTGCGGTTTCGGCCAAAAGCCATAAACCATCCAGTGTCTGGTTGCTGGTGGGATAGTCATTCGCCAATCGTTCAAAGATCGGCTGTGCTTGGGTGAATTGGTCATTTTCGGAATATAAGAACCCTGCGCGCCACAAGGCTTCGGGCGCTTGCGCATGATTCGGGTGCTGATCCGCCATCTGGATATACTGCTGAACCGCGCCTTGCCAATCGTTATTCAAAAAGAAGGTACGCCCGATTTCTAAGAGCGCTTCCCCCGCGAACGCCTCATCAGGGTATTGGCTCACCAACCTCTGAAATGCGATGGTGCTGGACTGCGAATTGCCAACTTCGCGATAGGCTCGCCCTAACAGCAAATAGATTTCAGCGGGAATTTCTGAGGCCGATGTTTGACTTTGATACGTCACCCATGCGTCTACCGCGCCTTGATAATCGCCATAGTGATACGCAGTACGCCCGACGGTGAGCGGGTCAATCTCTACCCCTTGCGAGAGTAAAATCTGCATGGCTTGGTACGCTTCTGGGCGGGTTGGATACTGGCTCATCACGTTTTGAAAACGGATTGTCGCATTAGCAGAATCGCCCGCATTCGCCGCGATTTGGGCAGCGCGTAATTCAATCCCTGCCCGATAAGCTGGATTTTGCGCAAATGCCAAGATCGCATCGTATTGAGCGACGGCATCTACAAGGCGGTTTTGATCGATATAGGCTTGGGCGACCCGTTCATGTAACCCCGCCATGCCGGAATTATTGCGCGGGGATTGGCTCGCTAACGCATAACTCGCTAAAGCCCCATCGGTTTGGTTCAAGGCCAACTGCGATTGGGCGACGCGTTCATACACGTAGCTGTCGATCACGCCGGGACGTAACGTGAGATAACGCTCAAAATCTTCAATGCTCGCCTGCCAATTCGCTAACGCACGATGCACGTCACCGCGCAAAAAATGCGCACGCGGAAGTAAGGAATCCCCACCAAACTCACTGATAAAACGGTCTAATGGGGTGAGCGCGTCTTGGTACAAGTCACTGCGCATGGACGCTTCAGCCCATCCTAACAATGCAGCCGCGCGCGTCTCTGAAGGCAAATTGGTCTGGTTCGCAATCACTTGATAAGTTGCGATTGCGTCGGCGTAGTAACCGTTGAGCAAAAGACGATGGCCGACTTGTAACGCGCTGGCATCAACGCTCACTTGGGCGGATGCGGGCATCATACAGATCAACATCATGCCGACAGCCCATAAAAATCTGAATGTTTTATGTTTCAATACGTGTATTTTTCGGAACACAAGCAATCCTCAAAATCTGACATCAACGCTGTGGTAATTGGAGGTCATCCGAAAGATACGGCAAAGCATAGCCGATGGTCAAACTTCCAGCTTCCCCTAATGTTCGCCCCAATTCCGTGATGTTTTGGTACGTCCACCAATAATCGGCAGAGGGTAAAATTGCCACGCCAAAACCCCGCACCACCAAGTCCGACAAGTCACGACGCAGATAACCCACATGCTGACTGTGACGTGTGGGGTCGGCAAGGTCGCTTCGCGAGATGATCACTTTAAAACGCGAAGGCTGTCCTTCAGGATACGGTAGATGATGCCAATCCAAAAAGCCATAAAGTCCTTGGGGCAGTGTTGTCGAAAAGCGGAAAAGCCCCATGGACCACAACATGGGGCTTTCTTGTAATTTATAACCTGCCGCGGTAAATGCTTGCCCGACAACTGTCATTAACACCATCTGAAATTGATCTTGTGCGCTTTCGCGAAAATCGCTCAACTGACCGCCTAAATCTCTTTCAACTGCGCTTGGAGTTCGCTCACCTCGGTGACCGGTAACTTGCAAGCAAAATTGCGACATACGTACACCGTCGGTTGTCCTGCTTTTTGGGTTCGGTGGCTCAGCAGCGGAATCGCGTGTTCGTCGGTGACATCCTCATCCGCGTGTGCCGTGATGACGTTTGGATAATACGGCTCAAAAACAGCGCGCAGGAGTGCCTGCGTGGTCGATGCTTCAATGTCGCCGATGACCGCCACTTCGCTAATACCCCGTACAAGCCCATCTAATGCGGTGAGCGCGTGCCCAAATGCCTGCGGGTATTCCTGCATGGCCGCGCTCAACTGCGCTAACGTGGCACGAGCGGCATCATCATACAGCCCGTCGCCCGTATAAGCCGCAAGCCGACTTAACCCACGCGCCATGCTGGAACTTCCGGCAGGGATGGCATTGTCTTGTAAATTACGCGGGCGGGTGATGAGTTTTTCATGGTCGATGCTGGTATCAAAGAAACCGCCATCATCTGCGCGGAACTGTGATAACACCCGATCCGCAAGCCGACGCGCAACATCAAACCAACGCTGATCGAACGTTGTCTGGTATAGCTCAAGGAAAGCTTCGATCAAGTTGGCATAATCTTCTAAGACGCCGTTCAGATGAGCGTGGCCGTCTTTTGCGGTGCGCCATAGACGGTCACCATCATGGAGCATCGTATCAAATAAAAACTCGCCTGCGCGTTCCGCGCCGATGCGGTAATCTTCACGGTCAAAGACCCGCGCCGCTTCCGCTAAACTCGCCAACATCAGCCCTACCCATGCGGTGATGATCTTGTCATCCAAGCCCGGGTTGACGCGCTGGGTACGCGCCGCAAACAACGTATCTTTGATAGCGATCAGACGTGTTTGTAACTGTTCTAAGGGGATGCCTAAACGGTCGGCGACCACCGCATCTTCTTGAGCGACATGCAGAATATTGTGACCTTCAAAGTTTCCTCGTTCGGTCACGCCGTAATAGGCAATCGCCAGTGGTGCATTTTCACCGAGCAGAGTTTCTAATTCGGCTTTGCTCCACACGAAGAATTTGCCTTCTTCGCCTTCGCTGTCCGCATCGGTGGCGCTGTAGAACCCGCCTTCGGGCGCTGTCATTTCGCGCAGAATGTAATCGTAGATTTCCAGCGCAATCTTCTTGAAGAAGGGGTCGCGCGTCACTTGCCATGTGTGCAGATAAAGACGGCTCAGTAACGCATTGTCGTAAAGCATCTTCTCAAAGTGCGGAACCAACCAAACCGCATCGACACTGTAACGATGGAACCCCCCGCCGATCTGATCGTAGATGCCCCCGTTTGCCATCTGCTTGAGGGTAAAGATGACAAAATCTAACGTGTCTTGATCATCTTTGGCGACGGCGTAGCGCAGTAAAAATTCGAGCGTCATAGGTTGCGGGAATTTTGGAGCGCCTGCTAAGCCACCGTTGACAAGGTCAAACTGTTGCGTCAACCGACGTTGAGCCGCGTCGAGCAAACCTGTATTCAATGCCGATTGTGAGCCGATGCCTAACGATGTGCGTTGTAACGAGTCGGTCAGGCCACCTGCGGCGGCTTCGACTTCGGCGCGCCGGTTGGTGAAGGCGTCATTCACCCCTTCTAACACTTGCATGAACGAAGGCATGCCGTAACGTGCTTCAGGTGGATAGTACGTGCCCCCATAAAAGGGACGACCATCCGGCAGTAAAAACACGGAAAGCGGCCATCCCCCATGCCCGCCTGTCAGCGCTTGGACGGCTGTCATATAAATATCATCAACATCGGGGCGTTCTTCGCGGTCTACCTTGATGTTGATGTACAGGTCATTCATCACTTTGGCGGTGGCTTCATTTTCAAAACTTTCGTGCGCCATCACATGACACCAATGACAAGCGCTGTAGCCAATGCTCAAGAAGATGGGTCGGTCTTCGGCTTTTGCGCGGTCAAAGGCTTCTTGCCCCCATGCGTACCACTCGACAGGGTTTTCTGCATGTTGAATCAAATACGGACTGGTTTCTTTTCCAAGACGGTTCATGCGTTTACTACGTTAACCTCAACAGGTGATCGTTCCACCAGAATAGATAATCGATTGAAAATTACTTAGAGCATATATGGTTTTGTTTAACAGAGGATGAGGTGTAGGCCCTGAATGATGACGTTGTTGCGCAAACTGTAGAGAGACAGCCCATAAGCCATCCCTCCACAGGGGTTGAAGAATCCCGCTTACCAAGAAGCGTCAGTCTCCGTATTTTGATCGGGCGAAGGGGTCGCCTTGACCTGCCAAATTGGTTCAAGCCAATCTAAAAGTTTATGCGTCGCTTCGGCGGTCAAACGAACCGCCGCCGAACTATGCTGGCTGAACGCAAAAAAGTTGGTGTGGTTACGACGCGCTACGGTGACACAAAAATCATCTTGCCAGCGCGATTGTCCCCATAAAAATGCGACTTCGCCCGCTCCACGCCGAACCGTGTGTAACCATTCTTTACGGTCGGTATCACTCACACGACTGGGCTGAAACTGAAGTGAAAGCATAGAGAAATAAGTGTACGACCAGCGGACGGTTCGCGAAGCTGAATCCGCCTCAGCAATCAACGACGATGCACCATCTTGGGAAGTCAGCGTGAAAACCCCAAACCGTGAGCGCTCATCACTAGTAATCATACGGTTATAGCTCAGCGACAACAGCGGGATATTCGGAAAGCGTTGGGTCAGTTCTTTATCGAGATCAAAATCACCATCAATATAGCGTTCCAACCAAACCGGCGCGGGAGTCGCTTGGGGTAATTTTGGCGATGCAGTTTGTACATACGGGCGTGTGCGCACCACTTGAGCACCGTCATGGCGAGCGCTCAATTTTTCCATCGCCGCTCTGGAAACGATGGTTTGATCTTCTAATGGACGCTCATTTTCATTTGCCATAACAACTATTTTGCCTCTGTTTATCAAAGATAGATCAAATTAAGTTATGTTTAATTATATTTTCAAAACCGCGTTATTGTACCTTGACGCTCACTTTTAGAGCGCAAATACGGCATCTTCTCGGTAGTTTTTTCAGGAATCGGTACAATAACGCATATTATACCCGCTCTCAAGCATGATGAGGAGCATATTCTATGGCTTATGTTCTTGGCCTAGACATCAGCACAACAGGCGCAAAAGCCATCCTTGTGGACGAATTTGGAACAGTCAAATTCTCCAAGACCAACCCGATCACATCCTCTGCCCCGCGCCCGCTGTGGAGCGAACAAGACCCCGCTCAATGGTGGTCACAGCTTGCCTTGAGCATCCGACAAGTGTTGGCTGAAAGTGCGACGACGGGTGACGAAATTCAAGCGATTGGCGTCACAGGTCAAATGCACGGCTTGGTTCTGTTGGATGGGCATGGCGACGTTTTGCGCCCTGCCATCTTGTGGAACGACCAGCGCACCCAAACCCAATGTGACGAGATCACAGATCAAATCGGCTTTGAGCGCTTGATCCAGCTCACCGGAAACCGCGCGCTCACGGGCTTTACGGCGCCCAAAATCTTATGGGTGCGTGAGCATGAACCCGAAATCTACGCCAAGATACAGCATATTCTTCTGCCGAAAGACTACATCCGCTTTAAATTGACGGGTGATTATGTGATGGATATGTCCGACGCGTCCGGCACGAACTTGCTCGACGTAGGCAACCGTCGCTGGTCATGGGACGTCTTGAACGCATTACACATCCCTGAACAGTGGTTACCCTCACTCGCCGAAGGCACGCAGATCACAGGGGTGATTCACGATGAAGCGTCACACATCACAGGGTTAAAAGCGGGCACGCCCGTCGTCGGCGGTGGCGGTGACCAAGCATCTGGCGCGGTTGGCGTGGGCGCGGTGGAACCTCATATTCTCTCACTTGCGCTCGGCACTTCGGGCGTGGTGTTTGCGCCCATAAGTCAATATGCCTACGAACCTGAAGGCCGTTTACACGCGTTCGCCCATGCGGTTCCACATCAGTGGCATTTTATGGGGGTGATGCTCAGCGCGGCCGGAAGTTTCCAGTGGTTTCGCGACACGTTAGCGCCCAATCAAAGTTTTGACCAGTTGACCCAAATAGCGAACGCCATCCCCGCAGGCAGTGAAGGGTTATATTTCCTGCCTTATCTCACTGGGGAACGCACCCCTCACCCTGACCCGCTTGCACGCGGGGCATTCATCGGCTTAACCACACGACATACCCAAGCGCACCTCACCAGAGCGGTGTTAGAAGGCGTGGCCTTTGGTCTCAAAGATATTTTTGAGCTGATCAAGATGTCCGGCTTGCCCGCGTCTTTTGAAGTGCGCGTGAGTGGTGGAGGCGCCAAAAGCATGGTTTGGCAACAAATCCTCGCAGATGTTTTGAACGCGCCACTGGTCACCAGTTTAAATACCGAAGGGGCGGCACACGGCGCGGCAATCTTGGCGGCAGTAGGCGCACAGTGGTATGAAGATGTCTCTCAAGCCTGTCGTTCGATGGTGAGGACGGGGGCGACCCTTCACCCCTCAGAAGCATCTCTCTATTACGAAAAACCCTACGAGATTTATCAAAGTCTCTATCCAACGCTCAAGGAAACATTTACACGAATCTAATGTGTTTCGCCTAAACTAAATTAGTTTAGAGTACAAATAAGGTCATAGCATGCTACCACCACAGAATCAGAAACCCCCTACGCCACCGCGACCAGAGGGGGATAATAACGATCCTCGTCCACCGCAGTTCTTTCAGTGGCAACGTTACATTTGGGTGATCTTGCTCGGCTTCTTACTGTTATGGAGCTTATTACGAGTTCCGGATATGCTGAGCAGTGTTTCGCCCAGCCAGCCGATTGAGATACCGTATTCGGTCTTTTACACCCAAGTGACCAGTGGGAATGTTTCGGAAGTCATTCTGGAAGATCAAAGTGCGCGTGGAAATTTCCGCGACGCGGTCACCTTCCCCGAAGATGGCTCACCACTGATTGAGCAAGGCGTGCAGCAAAATACGTCCGGCTCTTTCGTAACGACCCTCTTACCCATCAGCGACCCCGAACTTGCGACGATCTTGCGCGAAAACAATGTCACCATCATTGGGAATATCGCGGAAGTGAACCCAATTCTCTTGTTCTTATTGAACTGGGGGCCAATCTTACTTTTCATCGGTTTGATTTTATGGCAAACACGGCGCGCACAACGTCAAATGGGCGGGGTGTTTGGGTTTGGTCGTACCCAAGCCCGTGAATACAACACCGAACGTCCACACGTCACCTTTGCCGATGTTGCAGGACAGCAGGCCGCAAAAAGTGAATTGGTCGAAATTGTAGATTTCCTGCGTGAACCTGAAAAATATATCGCGCTTGGCGCGCGCATCCCGCGTGGGGTTCTACTCGTCGGCCCGCCCGGAACGGGTAAAACCTTGCTGGCACGCGCCGTTGCGGGGGAAGCGAACGTCGCGTTCTTCAGCATCGCCGCTTCCGAATTTGTAGAGATGTTCGTCGGCGTGGGCGCTTCCCGCGTGCGCGATTTATTCAACAAAGCCAAAGCTGCCGCCCCTGCCATCGTCTTCATCGACGAAATTGATGCTGTCGGCCGTCAGCGTGGTGCAGGTTTAGGCGGTGGGAATGATGAACGTGAACAGACGCTCAATCAATTACTGGCCGAAATGGATGGTTTCGACCAAACGGAAAGCGTGATCGTGATGGCCGCGACCAACCGCCCTGACGTGTTAGACCCCGCGTTGTTACGCCCCGGACGGTTTGATCGTCAAGTCACCGTTGCCCTGCCCGACCGCGCAGGCCGTTTAGATATTCTGAAAGTCCATGTTCGCGGTAAGCCCATCGCCACCGATGTCGATTTAGAAACCTTAGCCAAATCGACCATTGGCTTTAGTGGGGCGGATATTGCCAACCTCGCCAACGAAGCTGCGTTGAGCGCCGCCCGCAATAACCGCAAGCAGATCACCGAGACCGATTTCCTCGACGCGTATGATCGCATCATTTTGGGGACCCAAAGCCCGCCCTTAGCCAACGAGCAAGAACGGCGCGTGGTCGCGTACCACGAAGCAGGTCACGCATTGGTTGCGGCCTTAACGCCGGGCGCTGACCCTGTACTCAAAGTGACGATTGTCCCGCGTGGGCAAGCGTTGGGCATCACCGCTACATTACCGGACGATGACCGCCGTAATTACTCGCGCACGTACCTGTTAGCCCAAATGAATATGATGCTTGGGGGACGTGCCGCCGAAGAAGTCGCGATTGGCGAAATCACAACAGGCGCTTCAAACGACTTACAACGTGTGACCAATATGGCACGACGCATGGTGTCACAGTTCGGCATGAGCGAAAACATCGGCCCGTTAAACTATGGTGAAGACGAACGTCAACCGTTCTTGGGGTATTCACTGTCTCAAGGTCGTCAATACAGTGAACAAACCGCCGCACAAATTGATGCTGAAGTCCGTCGCATCGTGGAAAACGCGTATGAAGAAGCGGTCACATTGATCAAAGCCAACGTGGACAAGCTGGATATGCTGGCGCACGAACTGCTGACGACAGAAATTGTGAATCGTGACCGTGTGTTAGCCATCGCAGGCATCACCCCTGAAGCCAAAGAGGAAGAAGATGCACACGTGATTGGCAATACGTCGGCAGACACGCTTCCACCCGAACCAACCGAATAACCTCTTTTTTTCACCAGCGTACATTTCAAAAACTCAATCTGTGATACAGGTTGAGTTTTTTTTAGGGTTGCGTCACAGAATCGTGGGGGATTCGTAGTGTAGTTGAGGCGGCGCAGAGGGCTACTCAATTCTAAAAAAAGACTATATTGAAAATAAGGTTTATTGATTCTAAGGGAATATTTTCTATGCAAAAATTCTCTATGCTCACGATCTTACTCATCTTTTTATGGGGAAATATGTTCTCGCTTCGCGCTCAAAGTGAAGGGACATTCGTCAACACAGGGGATTACGGAAGCAACCTACGGGCGCTGGCCTTCAATGCTGAAGAAACCGTCCTCTATGTAGTCACCCCCTCTGAAATCCAGTTTTATGATCTCCTATCGCCTGACTTGGCGTTACTCAACCGTATCGAACTGGCGGGCATCAACGTCATGGCCAGTCGCGAGAATATCGCCGCTGTTCAGCACTACAGCCCAGACCGCCAAAGCTATCACATCAGCCTTGTGGATTTAGACGCGCAAGCTGTCTCACAGCCAAGCCTCATCACAGAGATGCTCACCCCTAACATCAAAATGGCTTTTTCGGCGGATGGCTCACGCCTTGCACTGATGGATGGCGAAACGTTACGCATCCTCGATGTGCCGAGTGGGGATGTTCATTTCTCATGGACTGCAGACACGGCTCAAGATGCGGGCGCGTTGGCGTGGTCAGCCGACGGTCATTATTTAGGCTTCATCCATGCCAATCAATTTAAAGTGCTCGACCTGAATACCCAAACCTTCATTTACGAAAGCACCGCGCCGTCTGTCCAATCAAGGGATATCATCCTGTATGCAGGGGGTCGCTTTGTGGTCTATTCCCCCGATGATTCCAATTTCCTCATCTACGATGTTCCGAATCAAAAAGAGCAGGTGATCGGCATTCCCGTCTCATCCATCATGGAACATTTTTTGATCGAGTTTGATGATGCCCTCACCCAGATGACGATTGAACGTGGAAGGCGTCCAAGTTTCACCCAAGTTTTTCCGATTCCCGCCTCAACCCAAGATGGGTTCATCGAAGCGGGTCCGTTAGCTATTGACAGCGCGGGTTTTTTCAACGCTGGCCTTCAAGCCAGCGGGGATCGTTTCTCGGCTAGTCTCGTTTTTATGGGACAAACTCCTTACGAACATCTCGGCTATCGGCTTGAAATTACAGACCAAACCCAAGAATTCCCCACGCGCGCATTACCGACGGTATACACCATCACGCTGTACAGCATCCTCTATACGACGGATACCAGCGCCACGCTTCAAAGTTCGTGCGGGGAATATCTGGTTGATTTTTCGACCACTCCAGCGACACCCAATTTCACCGCTGGGTGTGGAGATGGAGGCATGGATCAAGAAATAATCTTGTGTGGCATCGCCACTCAACGCATTGATGCCGTTCCCGACTCGGCTGAAGGGCCGTTTGAACCATGTATCTATAACATCCGTGAACATTTTGAGTTCAGCCCGGCCGTTGAAGAACTTCTGAATGAAGCGACGGGCGAAGGCTTTGCGCTGAGCGAACACGTCAATACGTTAAAGTGGGCGTTGTTTTCTACCGAACGCGTCTACGTGGTCACCACCGCAGAAACAGGGACAGTTGCTTTATGGAATGTGGATTCCACCGACCCCGAAAATATCCGTTTTGTAGGTGTGCGTTTGCTCACAGAACCCTTCCGTCCGAACACGCTCACATTTAACAGCGATGGCACATTTTTGGCGGTGGGCACTACGCGCGGTGATGTCTACCTCTACACGACAGAGAACGGTGAACTGCTCCAACACATCGATACACTCACCAGCCCTGTTGACCTTCAGTTTGCAGGCCGTGATGTGTTATATACCTTGGGCAGTGGCTTCCCAAATTATGGCGATCAACGGTTGATTCGTTGGGAATACACAGGCAATTAAGACAAAACGGGGTCGTGATGACCCCGTTTTTTTATGCTGAAGAATTAGTCTGACGTGGTATGTGGTTTGTACGCGGCGATGATCGGTTGAGCGATATGCGAAGGGACGGCATCATAATGGCTAAATGTCATCGTATAGGTTCCGCGTCCACCCGTCAGCGAACGAAGATCATTCCCATAACGAAGCATTTCTGAAAGTGGGACTTGTACATTAATCACACTGCGCGGGCCTTCCGTCTCCATACCTTGAACACGTCCACGACGGGTGTTCATATCGCCCATGATGTCGCCCATCATGGATTCAGGAACTGTGATCACCGCGTTCATAATCGGCTCTAACAATACCGGTTTGGCAGCTTGGATGGCTTCTTTAAAGGCTTCACGCCCGGCAATTTCAAACGCGATTGGCTTGGAGTCTACCGCGTGCTCTTTACCGTCCATGACGACGACGCGCACATCAATGACCGGATAGCCCGCCACCGCGCCTTGTGTCATCACGCTGTGAAGCCCTTTTTCGATGGAGGGGAAATAGGAACTAGAGATCGCCCCGCCGAACACTTCAGATTTAAATTCGTAACCGTTGCCTTGGTTTGGTTCTACCCGCAACGTCACTTCACCAAACTGCCCCGCCCCCCCTGTCTGTTTCTTGTGGCGATAGGTGGATTGGCCTGCAGCGGAAATCGTTTCGCGGTACGGCACTTTCGGCACGGATATGTCCAACCCGACGCCTAATTTTTCAGCACGGCTGATGGCGAGGTTGACGTGCATTTCGCCCATCCCTTCGAGGACAGTTTGACGTGTATTGTTATCTTGACGCCAGCGCAACGTAGGGTCGGACTCGGTCAAACTGCTGAGGACAGTCCCCATCCGTGTGCTGTCGGCTTGGGTACGGGGTGAAAGCGCCACGCTGTAGAGTGGGTCGGGAAAATCCGGACGGGTGATTTGTAACGGGTTTTCGCGCGAGCTGAAGGTATCGCCCGTTTTTGTTTGGCTCAGTTTGGCGATCACGCCAATATCCCCTGCATGTAACACAGGCACAGAGAGTTGTTCTTTACCGCGCATCGTCATCAACGAGGCGAAACGTTCTTCCACAGCGCGGGTTGCATTCCAATGACGCGAATCATTATCAATTTGACCAGAGAAAATACGGAAATAACTGAGCGTACCGACAAAACGATCATGACTGGTTTTGAAGACATACGCCGCCAATGGGCCTTGATCAGTCTGCGGGGCATACAAGAAAGAGATTTCTTCTTCTGGGGTTAGAATTTGCACGCGACGTTCTGAAGGGGGCGAGACATAAACAACCATCGCTTCCATGAGAGGAATCGTGCCGATATTTTTCATGCCTGACGTCACGAAGATCGGGACGGTCTTCAAATACGCATCACGCGCAGCTTTACGCATGCCATCGCGAATTTCGTCCGAGTTGAGATCACCTTCAGAGAAATACTTTTCAATGAAACGATCATCGGCTTCAGCGGCGGCTTCCACTAATTTCAAACGGGCGGCATGCGCTTTTTCTGCAAGTTCGGCGGGCAGTTCGGAACGATCCTTACCCGCTTCATAGTAGGCTTTCATCGTGAGCAGGTTGATCACCCCTTTGAAGTCTGCTTCCGCGCCGATAGGAAGCATCACAGGGATGAACTTATATTCAGGGAAATGTTCGCGTAAACTTTCTACGGTACGGTCAAAATTTGCATTTTCGCGATCCATTTTATTAATGGTCACGATGATGGGTTGTTGATACGCTTCGGCGTATTGCCAAGCAATTTCAGTCCCCACTTCTACCCCAGAAACAGCATCAATAACGATCACGACAGAGTCAGCAACGCGGATTGCATTTTTCACTTCACCCTGAAAATCAGGGTAGCCGGGCGCATCCAATACATTGATTTTGTGGTCTTCAAACTCTACGGGAATTAACGACGTTGATAACGATAAACCACGTTCACGTTCTTCTTCGTCCCAGTCCGAAACGGTATTCTTTTCTTCAATTTTGCCTAAGCGAGTGAGGGCGCTCGTATTAAAAAGCATGGATTCAACGAGGGAAGTCTTGCCAGAGCTTTGATGACCAACAAATGCAACATTCCGCAGCTTATCTGTGGTGTACTCTTTCATGATTTAACTTCTCCAAAATCATTTATAAAAATGCAGTGTAAATACTCTTTCAAACAGCAGTGTATATAAGTTTAAGGGGATTTTATGCTTGTGTGAAAGTTATGTCAAAGAGAGGGGATGAATTACACTATTTTTAAGGTAAAACTACACGTAAATTCGAGCTTTCAAAAAACAAACTATCCTTATGCTTTATTAGTACTTTGTACCCTCTATGAATTTTGTAAATTTTCCAGACAATATAACTATGAAATTTATCAGTATAATGTCCTAATCGAAAAGATTGCATAAGGAGTTCCAAAATGTTGTACATGCCTCGTGAAGAAGGTCAAGGTCTCGTAGAATACGCACTCATTCTCGTTTTGGTTGCCGTCGTGGTTATCGTTATTCTGTCCCTCTTGGGCCCGGCCATTGGTAACATTTTCTCCAACGTCGTTAACGCGCTCTAATTTTTACCATTCTTTATTGAAAGCGAAGACCGCGCTGTAACCCAGCGCGGTCTTCATTTTTGTGCAACAAAAATAAACCCCGATGGCTCCTGCTTTAGCCAAAACAAACGAAGTCAGACGTACTTGAGCGTTGACAATCATTTCTCATGAACCTATAATGCCAACCGATTTTCCATGAAAGGGGAAGCGTCGTCACCCCGATGACGCAAGACGTTCGCTCTGTGCGATTGTTAATATTGACATCACAAAACCCGATTCACTCGCTGCAAGGACGCGGGTTCTTCGGGTTTTATTTTGTCCACTTTTAGGAAAATAAAAATTTTAAACTGCCCGGGGGCTTGAAGAAATAATGCAAGAAACTGATACTGTTAGTTCAAGTAGCGAAGGCGTCATGGATTTCGCTGCGCTCTTAGAAGCTTCGTTCAATCAAGAAGTTCCTGAACGAGGAGACATTGTTACAGGCGAAGTTGTCGCATTGGATAACCAAGGGTTAATCATCGCCATTGAAGGCATGAAACGTGATGGGATTGTCCAACGCCGCGACTTGGAACGTATGAATGTCGATACCGATGCTTATAATGTAGGCGACGTTCTCGATGTTATGATTTTACGTATGGAAGACGACGAAGGTAATTTATTACTTTCCATGTCACAAGCGCAACAGTCTGAAGACTGGAAGCGCGCCGAAGAAATGATGGGAACCGAAGAAAGCTGGGAAGGAATCGTCAGCGATTCTAACCGTGGTGGCTTGATCGTTCCGTTCGGTAATTTACGTGGTTTCGTTCCTGCCAGCCATGTCCACGATTTACCACGTGGGTTAAATGAAGATGAACGTAAAGTTCGTATGAGCCGCTTGGTAGGTCAAACAGTTTCACTCAAGGTGATTGAAGTCAACCGCAAGCGTCGTCGTTTGGTGTTCAGCCAACGTGCCGCCCAAGCTGGCAACCGCGAACAACGTAAAGAAGTTCTGCTCGACCAACTGCAAGAAGGTGAAGTTCGTACCGGTGTGGTCAGCGGTCTGCGCGACTTCGGCGCATTCGTTGACTTAGGCGGTGCTGACGGTCTCATCCACATTTCCGAATTGGCTTGGCACCGCGTCACCCACCCACGCGAAGTGTTGAAAGTGGGCGACGAAATCCAAGTTTATATCCTGCGCTTGGATTCTGAAGGCAAACGCATCGGCTTGAGCTTGAAGCGTCTGCAAGAAAACCCATGGGCACAGGTTGAAGAAATGTACCATGTCGGTCAATTGGTCGAAGGTGTCGTGAGCCGTGTTGCTCAATTCGGTGCATTTGTCAGCCTTGAACCCGGTGTCGAAGCTCTGCTCCACACCAGCCAAATCAGCGAACCGCCGCCGGAAGACCCCACTTTGGTGGTGCATGAAGGTCAACGTTTGCTCATGCGCGTCATCAGCATCGAAGCTGACAAACAACGCTTAGGCTTGAGCTTGAAAGAAGTCACTGTCGGCGAAAAAGCCCAAGCTACAGAAGAAGAAACACCTGAACCAGTAGCAGAAGTTGAAACTACTGTGGAAAGTAATGGAAATTAAGCGTCACATCTACTAGAATAGTGAGGCTGTGTTTTCAATAACAGCCTCATCAGATGTTTAGATGACGCTTCACAGACACTCGACAAGAAAGGGGGTGAGGGACAAAGCATGGCGTATGTAACTATTAGACCAAATGAATCGCAGGAATCGCTTTTGCGTCGTTTCCGCAAAAAGGTCACAAACAGTGGTGTGTTGAGCACGGTACGTCGTAAACGTTGGCACATTTCAAAGAGCGAGCTTCGCCGTATTGAAAAGAAAAAGGCCATTCGTCGTTCTCGCCGCCGTCAGCGCAAGTCCATGACTCGCTAGCGATAGCAGTCTAGGCGCTATAGGATGAGGAATTCTCATCTCATTGTGTAGCCTTTGCGGGCACGCAGAACTTCCGCAAAAACGCGCAGGCGTTTTTGATTGTTGGAGGGATGTATGCCAGCAGTGAAGATTTACCGCAAATGAACCGCTGTTTTTGCCTATAGCAGAAACAGCGGTACTTGTTTATTTTTCACATTCAGTGATAATTGACCCATCTTTAGACCTTTATTCACTTAAGGAGACTTATGTCTAATCGCGAAGACAAGATTGAAGTTGAAGGAACTGTTGTAGAGGCGCTGCCCAATACGCAGTTCTTGGTTGAGCTAGAAAATGGGCACAAGATTCTTGCCTACCTTTCCGGTAGAATGCGCAAATTTTACATCCGCATTTTGCTCGGTGACCGTGTGCGTGTTGAGATGAGCATGTACGACACCTCTCGTGGTCGTATCACTTATCGTTACCGTGATGGCCGTCGCGATGGGGATGAAGGCGAGGAACTTAAATAAACTGCCAGTGACATCGTGATGTCATTTACCTATCGGGAAAGCTCGCTCATCGCCGCGGGCTTTTTATTTCCTACTTATTAAAAGAGGGATTCATTAAGCAGTGAAAGCAAGAACCAGCCTATTATTTTTAGCGACTTTCCTATTTCTTTTTTACTGGTCTACCCGACTTCCTGCCTTAACTGCCCTGCCCCTCCACAATGATGAAGGACTTCATTTAAGCCGTGCGGTTGAAGTCTGGAATTTGCACCCTTTTTGGGAAATTCGCGACGGAAAAATCATCAATCAATTTCCAATCGCGTTTTTGATGCCCCAAAACCAGCCCGACTTCATCGGCCGTATGGCGACCTTATTTGTCGTGAGCATCGGTTTCGCAAGCGGTTTAGGGATTGCCCGTTCTTTCAACAAGTCTTACGCCCTGCTCATCGTGGGCGCGTTATGGATCACAGCGCCGTATCTACTATTTTATGAGCGTCTCGCCTTCAGCGATGCTGAGGCGGGTGCATGGGCGGTGACCGCGTTGTGGCTGGCGAGGGTCAACAGTAAGAAACTTGACCTGCGTTATGCAGTTCTGACGGGGCTTACCCTCGCAACCGCGATCTTACTCAAATTCACAGCCTTCCCCGTCGCCGTTGCGATTGCCCTGCTCATCCTCACGAACGCTTCGCCCAGAAAGACACAGATCAAACACCTTGCCATTATTTATTTCGTCGTCGCGCTTTGTTTTGTGATCCCCATCGGCTATTTAATGCTCAAAGGCAGCGACTTGTTTTCCATCGCGCTGGGATGGGTAGGCGGTGGGAGCGCAAACTCCACCTCATGGCTAGAGAACATCAGCGCGAACCTCGTCCGCTTGGGCGAACAATTCACGCTTTTTGGCAACCCTCTCTGGACAGCTTTCTTTGGGATAGGCCTATTCGTCGCGCTCGTTTTGGGAACTGCATCGCAACGCATTTTCACACTTGTGACGTTATTACCGCTGTTCATCATCACCGTGTTTGGACGTGAAGCGCTCAGCCGTCATTTTGTGGTGACAATTCCTTCGCTCATCGTCGCGAGTGGTTTAGGCTTGGCACAGTTGACGGATGTGCTGGGGAAGTTTCGTCTGCCTAAAATACGCATTGGCTGGGTGTGGGCGAGTGCAGTCAGCGTTGTATTATTGTTGGGGATACTGCCCCTCCTAACACAAATGCAAACTGACCCCGCTAACTTGCCACTGCCCACTGATGTACGGCAACAGCACATCACCGAGCATAGTAGTGGCTACGGACTGCGCGAAGCGATGGCCTTTATTGAGGAGACATTCTCAAATGATGTGACGGTCGTCGCCAGTTTTTTTGGGGATAGCTGTCGGCGCGCCAATTTTTATAGTGCGACTCATCAACTCGACTGTGGGAACGCCCCGGGGATAGACCGCATTGAACAGGCACTTACCCTCAACGATATGATCTATGTGTTGGTTGATACAGCGCCTCACATCGGTGCAGATATGCGCCCCGTGAGCGCACAACTGAATGTCGAAGCGCTGTTGATCGAAGTGTTTCCTCGCCCTACTGAAACAGTAGAGAGTGCCTCAGTGCAGTTATGGCGTTTGAGCCGTTGATCTAGGCTTGGGGTTTATCACCCCAGTGGACGGCCATCGTCTTAAACATGAACATCTTAAAGCCTACATTCTGAAAACCCGAGGCTTTCATCAAGTCAGCGAGTTCTTCGGGCGTCTTAAATTTCTGGGTCGATTCCGGTAGGTAATTATATGCGTCCGCATTGCCACCGCTGATGATGCGCCCCAATGTGGGGACGATATATTTTAGGTGAATGAGGATGAAAGGGCGAAAAATATTATGCGGTGGTGGCGCGGTATCCAAGTGCACGACGCGCCCACCGGGTTTTAACACGCGCAGTTGTTCGGCAAACGCGCGGGGAATGTCGATCACGTTGCGCATCAAATAGCCTGCGGTGAGGGCATGAAATGTGTTTTCAGCGAAGGGTAAATTGAGCGCGTCTGCCCCACTCCACAGCACTTTGTCGCCCATCGGTTCTTTCTGGCCTACGTACATCATGCCTAAAGAAAAATCCCCGCCAACAGCTTTGATGCTGGGTTCAGCTTTTAAGGCTTCAAACGCGATATCGCCCGTACCTGTCGCGAGGTCTAGCAGATGATCGCTCGCTTTTAAGTTCGCCTTCTTCACGACAAAGCGACGCCACTTCATATCCTGTCCAAATGTCATGATGCGGTTCATCAAGTTGTAGCGTAGCGCAACCCGATCAAACATTGATTGAACGTAGGTTGCCCTTTCTTTACCTTGTAGCAATGCCATGAATATCATCCTTCACTGCTTTATGTTTATGTTTTCAATAGGTTTCGTATTGTATCGAATACAAGGAACAAATTGGATAGCAAGAAAAAAGCCAGCTCAGAAATTTCTGAGCTGGCTTTGGATTGATCACGTGACAATCAACTCGCTTAGATGCCGATGCCCTGTGCTTCTAAGGTGGTTTCTGCTTGGTTACGGCGTTCTAAGAAACGCAAGCCTTCGCCAGCAAACAAGACCAGCGACGTCCCCGCTGTGATGATCAACCATTCGGTGATGGACAAGGGCACGGTACGGAAGATATCACCGCCGAAGGTCACAATCAACACGGTACCAATGAAGATGACCACCGCGATCACCGTAAAGGTGGGATTGGCGCGCAATCCTGTAAAGGCTGAAGTGCTGCTTCCTAATGTACGGGCATTAAACAGGTTCCAGAACTGGAGCATGATAAATGTCGCGTAGAAAATGGAGAGTTCTTTCTCAGTCGTTTGACCGTCACCGTTGATGACGAACAAGAACCCGATCAAGAACACGACAAAGGTCAACCCTGTACCAAGGATACGACGCGCCATCGGCAAGTTGATGATGAAGTCAGACGTACGACGCGGTAACTGACGCATAACTTCCCAATGCGCAGGCTCGCTGGCGAGCGCTAACGATGCGAACGTATCCATGATCAAGTTAATCCATAACATCTGGATCACGGTCAAGGGGAATTCCACGCCGATGAATGGGCCAAGAAGCGAAATCCCTAACGCGGCCACATTGATCGTCAATTGGAACAAGATGAAGCGTTGGATGTTCTGATAGAGCGAACGTCCCCACATCACGGCGTTGACGATACTGCGGAAAGAGTCGTCTAACAAAATGATGTCGGCAGCTTCTTTAGCAATATCAGTACCTGAACCCATCGCCAAGCCAACATTTGCATAGTTCAGAGCAGGCGCGTCGTTGGTACCATCACCGGTCACCGCGACGACTTCGCCATTCTTCTGTAAAGACGTGACCAAGCGCATCTTGTCGAGCGGTTTCGCGCGCGACAAAACCTTGAGATGTTTCACCGCTTCTAAAACTTCTTCGTCACTTAGCGCTTCAAATTCAGCACCGCTCATGTGCGCTTGAGGGTCATCATCATCGGCGGCGTCCCACAAGTGAATCTGACGGGCGATTTCCTTCGCAGTTTCTTCAGTATCACCTGTGACGACTTTGACATGAATACCCGCATTACGGCAGGCATCCACCGCGCCGGGGACTTCAGGACGGATCGGGTCAGAGATCGCGACATAACCCAACCAGACCAAATTATCGACTTCCGCTTCAATGTCCATTTCGATATGGGCAAGGCTGGGGTCGATAGGACGCATGGCAAAACCAAGTGTACGCATCCCACGACGTTGGAGATTTAACAAATCTTCCTCAATTTGTTCGCGCATTTCGGACACAGGCACATAACCGTTGTTGGTCAAGACTTGTGAACAGTGATCCAAGATAATTTCTGGCGCGCCTTTGACGTGCATCACAGGTGTCCCTGTCACGCTCGATCTGCTGACGGTCGCCATATATTTACGTTCGGCAGAGAATTGTAACTGGGCGATGATCGGTGCCGAATTACGCGGGACGAGATAATCAATCCCTAATTCTTCCAACCACATTAACAACGCGCCTTCGGTACCGTCGCCTAACACTTTGATCGGTTCGCCCGTAATACGGCTTAAGTTGGCGGTGGTGTTATTGGCAAAAGCTTCTGCAACCCAACGCTCGATCTCGGTTTCCATGTCTTTGTTCATCAAGCGGTTGCCTAAAGCGGGGAAAACAGCTTTATACAAACGCATTTGATTTAGGGTCAACGTCCCTGTTTTATCCGAACAAATCACGGTCGAAGCGCCGACGGTTTCGGTAGCGTGCATCCGACGCACAAGGTTATTGGTCGCGGTCATCTTGCGCATGCTGTAGGCCAAGCTGAGCGTCACGCTCATCGGCAGACCTTCAGGCACAGCCACGACGATGATTGTCACAGCAACCATGAAGAAACGAAGTAAAAGGATACCTGCTTCGCTAGGCAACCATTGAGAAGGATCGCTCGAGAAGGTTGCGGTTGCAATCCCCACCAGCAAGCCCACAACTAAAATTGCCGCGCCAATCCCTAAGGGTTTGAGCCAACCCCCGATCCCGTTGTCTTCCATCCATGCCATAGGCTTACGGGGACGACCTGCGATTTCAAAGGCATCATAGACAATCGGTAACCAAATGCGCGCTAACGCGGTCAAGCCGACGATAGACGCAAGGATTACGAACAGCCAATTATTGCTCGAGAGGACAAGTTCGCCCACTGAGCTAGCGCGAACCACCAACGCGACATATGTCAAAGCGGCGACGGAAAAACCGACCACGCCGATCAACTTACTCAAGCGTTCCAGTTGATAATTTAATGGCGTGACTTCATCGGTAGTTTCAGTCGCTTCACGCGCAATCTCACCAATTTTAGTGAAATCGCCGACGGCGGTTACTTCCATCGTACCGCGACCGTCCGCGATCAAGGTACTGCGGTAAAGGGAATTTTCTTCGTGTGGTGTATTGTTGCGCACAAAGGTCTTAATCACAGGGAGTGATTCGCCTGTTAACAGCGCTTCGTTGACCTGTACGCCAAAGGCTTCGCGCAAAACACCATCTGCAGGGACTTCGCTACCCGCTTCAAGCAGGACGTAATCTCCAACGACTAAATCACGACGAGGAACCATCATATACGCGCCATCACGAATCACGTTGATGGGCATGTCATCATTCACTTGGTTTAAGACATCAAATTCACGCTTGGCGCGGAACTCATTCACAAAGGCCAATGAGGTCGCCAGCAAAATCGCGATGATAATGCCAATGCCTTCAGCAAAGTGACCGTCTACAAAACCCACAATTAAGGTGATGCCCGCGGCGATCAACAAAATGCGGATGATGGGATCTTCGAATTTTTCTAGGTAGAGTTTCCACCAAGGAATCTCTTTCGGGGGGGTGAGCACGTTATTGCCATGTTTGGCGCGGCTCTCTATCACCTGCGCAGAAGTCAACCCTTGCGGGGTTTGTTTCACTTCTGTACGCTCAACGGGTTCTTGAATTGTCATACCATGATCCATCTTCTTGGACGTATAAAAACGAGCGCGACCCATAAAAAAAAGGAGCACAAACTCTTTCAGTTGTGGCTCCATCGTTAGCGCCGCGTTATGTGTCATTTTATACGATTAATTGTCATGATTACCCCTAGTTTTTGGGGGAACTGAAACCTTTTTCCTTAATATTTCGTGAATTTATAAAAGATGTCATATTAGAAAATTGCGGGAATAAAAAGTCGCATTCTGAATGCGACTTTTTAAACTTTTTAGAATTGATGTTTAGGGCTTGCGCGCTTCGATCACAACCCAATCCCCTTGCAGGCGACGGTGATACGGTTCTAAGCCTGTGGTGCGCAGCGCGGCCTCGACATCATCGGCTTGGGTATCAATGATTCCGCTAAAGATCGCTAGACCGCCCTGTTTGACGGTATCCCCAAGTCCTTGACTGCACATGGCAATGATGATCCGCGCCAGAATATTCACCACAATCAGATCAAACGTTTCGCCGGACTCTACGACATTCGCTAAGCTTCCTTCGCGAACTTCGATTTTATCGGCCACCCCGTTCTGTTCGATGTTCATCAACGCCGACTCAACCGCGACCGCATCGTTGTCGATGCCGATCACGGGTGATGCGCCAAGTTTCGCCGCGCCAATTGCCAAAATTCCTGAACCACAGCCTAAATCTAAAACGGACATATTCGGCTTGGTCAAGTCTTCTAAGGCCTCTAAACAGAGTTGTGTAGTGGGGTGTGTGCCTGTGCCGAAAGCCATCCCCGGGTCTAAAGCGATCTCGACATCCTCAGGGGCGATTTCCATCTCCACCCACAACGGGCGAATCATAATATGCCGACCAATCTTGACGGGATGGTAATGCACCTTCCAAGCGTCGGCCCAATCCTGTTCATCCACTTGACGATACACAGGCTGAGGCATGGGGTACATCAAGTTCATGTACCCAAGCGCCATCTCTAACTTTTGGCGCATATCATCCACTTGATCGTTGAAGGGTAAATAGGCGCGCACGGTGAACATCGTGGGCGGTGGAAGTTCATCTTCGTCGAGTTTATCCGGCGGGATGCCTTCATGCTCCACGGCCACGCCTTGATATCCATAACGTTGTAGTAATTCGGCTGTTGCTTCGGCGGCTTCGCCATCCACCGTCAGCGCAACTTCAATCCATTTTGACATTGGGCCTCAAATGTACGTTGATTTAACGACAATCTCTATAAAAACAAGCTGGGTCGATTGCTCTATTATACGCAACCGCCCCAGCCGTATGAATACACGTTTAGCACAAACGAAAAGACAATAATAGGTTATTGCTCGCCTGCAAAAAAGTCCATCACGCGGTCAAAGAACCCTTTCCCGTTGCGTTGAGGTTCGATTTCTTTCCCCATCGTCGAGGCGAGTTGTTCAAATAACTCGCGTTGTTCTTCAGTTAAAGTAGTGGGGATTTCAACCTGCACATACACCAGTTGATCGCCCCGCCCTGAATTACTACCATCATTGCGTAGACGGGGCACGCCTTTCCCACGCAAACGGAAGACTTTCCCCGTTTGGGTCCCCGAAGGGATCGTCAATTCAACATCCCCTTCCACCGTTGGAACGTTGATCTTATCGCCTAATGTCGCTTGGGCGACGTTCACATTGATGTCAAGGATGATGTCATTATCTTTACGTTTAAAAAATTCGTGTTCTTGAACCGAGACCCCAACCAATAAACTGCCTTTGGGGGCATTTAGATCGCCTGAATCCCCTTCGCCACGAATTTGGATTTGTAATCCATCGCGCACACCTGGGGGAATTTGAACGGTCAACACGGTTTTGACACGGTTGCGCCCTTGACCTTTACAGGTTTGGCAGGGGTTAGAGATGGTTTCGCCTTTGCCATTACAACGTGGGCAAGTCGTCACCTGAACCATCGGGCCGAGGAAGGTTTGTTGAACTTGGCGCACTTCGCCCGAACCATTACATTGGGTACAGCGCACAGGCGTAGACCCTGCCGCCGCGCCTGAGCCATCACACGTTGTACAAACGTCTAAGCGCTCAAATTCAACATCTTTTTCAACGCCAAATACCGCTTCTTCAAAAGTAACCGTTGTCTGCACACGGCGATCACCGCCTGCGCGTGGCCCCCGCCGTTGACGGGTACGCGCACCGCCGAAACTGCTGAACAACTCTTCAAAAATGTCTTCAAGACCGCCAAAGCCTTGCGCACTTGCCCCCCCGCCGGGCATGTTGTTCACACCTGCATGACCAAAACGATCATAACGAGCGCGGTTCTGTTCATCAGAAAGAACGCCATAGGCTTCGTTGAGTTCTTTAAATTTCTCTTCCGCATCTTCAGACTTGTTCACGTCGGGGTGAACTTCCCGCGCTAACTTTCGAAATGCACGTTTGATCTCGTCCGCACTCGCGCTACGCGATACGCCGAGAATTTCATAATAATCTCTCGCCATTCAGGGTTTACTCATTACATAGAAACGAAAATTTGGTATCAGGAGTGTACATGACTTTATATAAGAGAAAAGATAGAAATTCATATACGAAATTAAATTCGCTACTAAAGACCTATCCCAAGATAATAAAAAAGGGATGCTCTTTGAAGAACATCCCTTTTCAAAGCTACTTATGAGAAGTAGGGTTTGTGAATTACGCTTCCGTAAATTCTGCGTCTACCACATCTTCACCATTAGGCCCCTTGCTTGAATCGTTGGGCGTTTGTCCCGCGCCAGCGTCTTCGCCGGGTTGTTCGTACATACGGCCACCTAATGTTTGGATGGTTTGGCTGAGCGCTTCAACCGCTGCCTTGATCTTTTCGGCATCACCGCTGGTCTTCGCTTCGTTCACAGCCGTGATCTTTTCTTGCGTTTCTTTCTTGGCATCTTCAGGCAGTTTTTCGCTGAAGTCGCGCAAGAATTTTTCGGCAGTGAAGATGGCGCTGTCCGCTTCATTTTGAACTTCAGCAGCTTCACGACGTTTTGCGTCTTCAGAAGCATGTGACTGCGCTTCTTTCACCATACGATCAATTTCAGTATCACTCAAACCACTGCTGGCGGTGATGGTGATCTTCTGTTCGCGACCCGTGGCTTTGTCACGAGCGCTCACATTCAGAATACCGTTAGCATCGATGTCGAAGGTCACTTCAACTTGAGGAACGCCACGTTGTGAAGGAGGAATCCCGTCGAGGATGAATTTACCCAACGACTTATTATCATTTGCCATCGGGCGTTCACCTTGCACAACATGGATTTCCACTTGTGTTTGGTTGTCCGCCGCGGTCGAGTAGACCTGAGACTTACGGGTAGGAATCGTTGTGTTCCGTTCGATCATGGTCGTCGCAACACCACCCAAAGTTTCAACACCTAAGGAAAGTGGGGTCACGTCCAGCAAGAGGATGTCCTTGACGTCGCCGCCCAAAACACCACCTTGAATTGCCGCGCCCAAACCGACCACTTCGTCAGGGTTCACACCCTTGCTGGGTTCCTTGCCGAAATATTTCTTCACGGCGTCTTGAACCGCAGGCATACGGGTCATACCACCGACCAAAATGACGGTGTTGATGTCGCCCACTTCTAAGCCAGCATCACGCAGAGCGGCTTTAGAGGGTTCAATGGTCTTTTCAATCAGGTCACGGGTTAAGTCTTCTAACTTCGCACGGGTTAACGTGATGTTCAAGTGCTTCGGCCCGCTGGCATCTGCCGTGATAAAGGGCAGGTTGATTTCGGTGCTCAAGGTGCTGGAAAGTTCAATCTTGGCCTTTTCAGCAGCTTCCTTCAAGCGTTGTAAAGCACGGCGGTCTTGACGTAAATCAATACCACTTTCTTTCTTAAATTCAACGCCTAACCAATCAATGATACGTTCGTCAAAGTTGTCACCACCGAGGTAGGTATCGCCGTTGGTCGAACGGACTTCAAACACACCGTCGCCCACTTCGAGGATCGACACGTCGAAGGTACCGCCACCGAGGTCGTACACCGCGATGATTTCATTCTTCTTTTCGCCGAGACCATACGCCAAGCTCGAGGCCGTCGGTTCGTTGATAATACGTAACACTTCCAAACCGGCGATCTTACCCGCATCTTTGGTGGCGTTACGTTGCGCATCGTTGAAGTAAGCAGGAACGGTAATCACTGCTTGATCGACTGTTTCGCCCAAGTAGGCTTCAGCATCTGCCTTAAGCTTTTGCAGAATCATGGCAGAAATTTCGGGGGGTGAATATTCACGTTCGCCCATGTGTACACGCACATCCCCATTGGGTGCGGCAGACACTTTATAAGGAACCAATTTCAATGCCGATTGTACTTCAGGGTCACTGAATTTGCGTCCCATGAAACGCTTGACAGAGAAGACTGTGTTTTCAGGGTTAATCACGGCTTGGTTATGGGCAATCTTACCCACCAAACGTTCCCCTGTTTTTGGATTTACAGCAACGACTGAAGGGATTAAGCGTCCACCTTCTGCAGAAGGAATAACGACAGGGTCGCCACCTTCCATCACGGCGATCACAGAATTGGTCGTTCCGAGGTCAATACCGATAATACGTCCCATTATTTAAATACTCCTGTTGTTTTCTTAGTTGTTATTGTTTGACGCGAACGAGCGCAGGACGGACTACACGTTCCCCAATGACATAGCCTTTTTGCATTGTCTGTGTAACCGTACCATTCTCGGCGTCACTCTCAGTGTCTGTACCAATAGCTTGATGTTGGATCGGGTCAAAAGGTTGTCCTGTGGGGTCAACGGCTTCGATGCCCAAATCCACAAGCACTTTATCAATCTTGCGCATGATCAGGGTGACACCCCCTACCCACGCGTTTTCATTCAAATCTTGCGGAACATTCTCTAACGCTCGTTCAAAATCATCAATGACGGGTAGAAACTTGGTTAAGACATCCGCCGCAGCAGCTTGAGTGCTGTCACTGAGTTCACGTTCCGCACGTTTTTTATAGTTCGAAAATTCAGCGCGGGAACGCTGCCAGCCTTCAAGATATTCTAGAGACTGAGCACGTAATTTTTCCAAACTTTCACTTCCGTTTTCTACAGTTTTCGTTTCAGTTTCTGGGGATGTTGTTTCTTCAGAAACTGTTTCATCCACGGGTTTTTCGTCTTGGCTCACGCCATTTCCCTCCCATCGCGTTGAGATATCGCCTTTTCTGCGATTGATACATGAAGTTTAGCCATACAATCATAGAATTGTATTAACAATGCACAAGAAATATGCTGGAAAACACTTATTTCTGTCTTAGAATAGCGGTCAAGAACGCCTTCTGAAAATTGCAACCGCGTATTATGAAGCGAACTTTTACGCCTGTTAAGTGGCAGTTTCATGATCCTGCAAAATCTTATGAAACTCCTATATAACACCCATAAAAATGAGGCGTTATGAGAAGAAAGGACAACACGATGCACCAGCGGATATTAGGCGTGAGCCAACTCAAAGTCGGCGCGATGGGCTACGGATGTATGGGGTTGTCGTGGGCATACGGGTCGAGCGAAGACGAGAACAGCGCGATCCAAGTGATTCACCGCGCAATCGAACTCGGCTCTACGCTGATTGATACTGCGGACGTATACGGCCCATTTACGAATGAAGAATTGGTCGGCAAAGCGCTCAAAGGCAAACGTGACCAAGTGACGTTAGCGACCAAGTGTGGGTTACTGGTGACGAACAAAGCACCAATTCAAATGTCGCGAAATGGACACCCTGATTATGTACGTTCTGCATGTGAAGCCTCTCTGCGTCGTCTGCAAACGGATGTGATCGACCTGTACCAGCTCCACCGCATAGACCCTGAAGTGCCTGTAGAAGACACCATCGGCGCAATGGCAGACTTGGTACAAGCGGGGAAAGTCCGTCACATTGGCATGTCTGAAGTTGATGTGCCTACCCTCGAACGTGCCCGCAAAATTCACCCGATCACGTCACTACAATCCGAAATGTCGTTATGGACGCGCGACGTGATGGCCGAAATTCTGCCCTATTGCAAAGCGCATGAGATCGCGTTCATCCCCTTTTCACCTTTAGGGCGTGGCTATCTGACAGGGCGCATCAGCACAGAGCAGACGTATGAAAACACAGATTTCCGCGCGGGTCTGCCTCGTTTCACCCCCGAAGCGCTCGAGAAAAACCAAGTCATCTTGGATGGCATCGAAGCCGTCGCACAGAAATACAATGCCACCAAAGGACAAATTGCTCTGGCGTGGGTACTGGCACAAGGGGATCAAATTGTGCCGATTCCGGGGACAAAACGCTTAAGTTACTTAGAAGAAAACATCGCGGCGACAGAAATTGAGCTTTCCGCAGAAGACCTCGCGACGTTAGATCAACTTCCAGAACCTTTTGGCGGACGCTATTAAAAGCCGTGACTGACTTTCTTTGTCCTCTCTTATGCGGGGACAAAGGATGATTCTCAAACAGAACCCCTCACAAACTCAATTGTTCGAGCGCCCACAGCGCGTGTTCTTGAATCAGTGGAGAGGGGTCAATCAATAACTTCTCCAGATACGGAATTAATTTAGGTTCACCCGAATTCCCCGACGCAATACAGGCGTTGCGTATGAATCGTTCCCGTTTGACACGCATCACAGGCGTGCCGTGATACAGCGCCGAAAAACTTTCATCCGTATGTTGTAGCGCAGTTTGTAACTGAGGGGCGGCACGCTCAACATCCACAATTTGAAATTCGGGAATCGTCGCCGTTTGCGCAAACCGTTGAAACGGACATACCTCTTGGCACACATCACAGCCGAAAATCCAGTTTCCCATCAAAGGTCGCAAATGAAGGTCGATGCTGGCTTTATGCTCTATCGTCAAATAGCTGATGCAGCGTCGCGCGTCCAGCACATGAGGCTGGGGAAAGGCATCGGTTGGGCAGGCATTGAGACAGCGCGTACAGCTTCCGCACATCGTCGGCGCAAAACGAGGCGAATCATATTCATCCATCTCAAGATCAGTGATGATTTCGCCTAAGAAAAAATAGCTTCCGCGACGGGGATGGATGAGCATGGTATTTTTGCCTGTGAAGCCCATTCCTGCTTGTGAAGCATGGCTTCGCTCAAGAATTGCGCCCGTATCTACATAGACTTTGCTCGCCCCGCGCGTTTGTGTCAGCCATTCGGCCAACTGATCTAACTTCTGCGCCATCACATCGTGATAATCCACCTGCCACGCATACATAGCGATGCGTCCGCGCGTCGGGTCTTGTAACACGGCTTTGGGCATGAAGGTCGAATAATCCACCCCCACCATGATCAAGGTTTGTGCGTTGGGTAAAATGGCCGTCAAGTCGCGCCGTCTTAAAAGACGATCTGGACGGGCAAGATAGCCCATCGTGCCATACATCCCCGCCTCTACCCAGCGCTCATAGGCATCTAACGTGGGCGAAGGTATAGCCCGCGTGATGCCAATCATATTAAAGCCGAGTGCTAACGCGTGTGTTTTTAAGTCTTGTACGTTCATAAACATCACAAATTTATCAATTGCATCTCACGATTTCGAAACACGCCCTATGCCTGCGCTATAATTGAGCCAATTAAACTTGTAAAAAATTGTTTTTCATACACCTGATGAGCCTTATGGAGTACTTTATATGAGTGTTCAAGAGAATAACCAAGCACTGTTTCCAGAGTTCACCGCTGAACATACCATGTTACGTAAGATGGTACGCGAATTTGCCGAAAATGAGATTGCCCCCATCGCCGCAGAATTTGACGAAAGCGGTGAATTTCCGCTGGCAACCATCAAGAAAATGGGCGAGATGGGCTTGATGGGCATCGAAATTCCTGAAGAATATGGCGGTGCAGGCATGGACACCCTCGCCTATGTGCTGACGATGGTGGAAGTTGCTAAAGCGGACGCCAGTCACAGCACAATCGTCAGCGTGAACAATTCCCTTTACTGCCATGCGATTTATAAGTTTGGCACAGAAGCTCAAAAGCAACATTTCCTTGTGCCTGTCGCCAGTGGTGAAAAGATCGGCGCTTATAGTTTAACAGAACCGATGAGCGGGTCTGACGCAGGCACGATGGAAAGCCGTGCGGTGCTCAACGAAGCCGGAACTCACTACATCATCAATGGGCGCAAAAGCTGGGTCACCAGCGGCCCCGTTGCGGACTTCGTCATCTTGTTCACGATGACCGATCCCGAAAAGGGACATAAAGGGGTCACCGCCTTTTTGATCGATGCTGACCAACAGGGCTTCATTCGGGGTAAAAAAGAACCGAAGTTGGGCATCCGCGCCAGCGCCACCAGCGAACTCATGTTTGAAAATTACGAAGTCTCGGTAGAAAACATGCTAGGCGGACGAGGCGAAGGCTTCAAAATTGCGATGACCGTTCTCGACGCGGGGCGCATCGGCATCGCTTCGCAAGCGTTAGGGATCGCTGAAGCCGCTTATGAAGCGAGCATTCTCTATGCGCGTGAACGGCAGGCTTTCGGTGGCCCTATCGGTCAATTTCAGATGATTCAACAAAAGATTGCCGACATGAAAACCCGCATCGAAGCCAGCCGTCTGCTCATCTACAGTGCCTGTGCCGCGAAGGAACGTTCCAAAACCAACGGCGGACGATACACCCTCGAAGCCAGCATGGCAAAACTTTTCGCCAGCGAAACCGCCATGTTTGTGACTGATGAAGCGGTACAAATTCATGGTGGAATGGGCTACAGTAAAGAAGTGCCAGTCGAACGTTATTATCGCGATGCCCGCATCACCCGCATTTATGAAGGTACTAGCGAGGTGCAAAGAATGGTCATCGCCCGCAACGAATTAGGATTACGCTAATGACAGAAACCATGCGCGCAGCAGTGATTCAACGTCACGGTGGAAGAGAAGTTGTTGAAATGCGCTCTGACCTTCCAAAGCCACCCCCGCCCAAAGCAGGAGAAGTTCAAGTACGTATCCACGCGGCGGCTTTAAACCGTTTGGATATTTGGGTGCGAGATGGCTGGGACGGCTTGAATCTACAAATGCCCCATGTCACCTGCTCTGATGGTGCGGGGGTGGTTGAAGCTGTTGGTGAAAATATCATTCAGTTCACCGCAGGGGATCGTGTAGGCATCAACCCTAGTTTGTATGATCCCAAAGAAGTGCTCGAACGTGGTGACGAGAACTTAATCTATGATGCGCCAATTCTCGGTGAGCATGTACCGGGGGTCGCCGCTGAATGGGTGAACTTGCCCGCTCGTAATTTAATCCATCTTCCATCTGACATCAGCTTTCAACAATCGGCCGCCGCAGGGTTGGTCTATATCACCGCATGGCATTCGCTCATCAAACGGGGGGGCTTACGCGCTGGCGAAAGTGTCTTGATCGTCGGCGCGGGTGGAGGCGTGAATACCGCCAGCATCCAAATTGCCAAACTCTGCGGGGCGAAAGTGTATGTCGTCGCCAGTAACACAGAAAAAGCCCAACAAGCAAGAGACTTGGGCGCGGAAGAAGTCATCAACCGCGCAGAAGAACCGAATTGGTCGAAAGCCCTTTTCAAACTCACCCAACGGCAAGGGGTAGATGTGGTTGTGGATAATGTGGGACAAGCGACGATGTTCGACAGCATCCGTTCGGTAAAACGTGGGGGGCGCATTTTGATCGTCGGCAACACCAGCGGGCCGATGTTCAACCTCGACCTGCGTTATTTGTTCAGCAAGCACATCAGTTTGATTGGCAGTTCGATGGGCACCACGCAAGATTTCCGCGAGGTGATGAACTTGATCTTTTCGGGCAAATTACAGCCAGTAGTTGGCGCGACCCTTCCTTTAAGCGAAGTGCAAGAAGCACATCGTTTGATGGAAGAAGGCGCGGTATTTGGCAAGATCGTCTTGGAGCTTTAATCCCATTATGCCCAGCCCGATCCATACGCGAATCACATTGATGAAATCCATTGCGGAAAAGCTGGGCTTACCCCCGATCCAAACGCTGGCGAAACAACCCGGAACACAGTCGGTTCACCGCATCACGTTTCATTATTTTGATGCGCGCCTGCCTGAACGTGTCGCCACGTTGAGCAAAACGATCACTACAGGCATCCGCATTGAAGCGAAACCGAGCCAAAACCCGAACGAAAAAATGGATATCTTCCCTATCACCCCTTTTCGTTTTGAACAGCTTACCAAGTCGCTTCAGTCGATCCATTTTGACACCCTGCCCGACCAAGAGGAGCTTCCTTATTATGACAGCGTGGATTTATGGATGGTTGAACGAGCAGCAGGCACATTTCATCATAATGTGATTGTCGCACCCGCGTTGGCATTGGATGCGAGTGTGAGTATGCACGCCCGTTTGGTGAACCTCATCCGTAATGTACTTCCCGAAGCGGTACGCTAACCCAATTTCATAGAAAGAATGGTGAGGTTTTCATGGCCTATAGCGAAATTGAAATCAAGTTCTTAGTAGACAACCTGCATGAGGTCGAGGCACGCCTCAAAACGGCGGATGCGCGTTTGGTCGCCCCGCGCGTGTATGAGCGAAACGTCCGTTATGAAAATGCAGATAAAACCTTACGTGAACAAAAGAAAGTGGTTCGCTTACGCCAAGATACGCGGGTGCGCCTAACCTTCAAAGATGAAGGTGGGGGACGCTTAGCCAGCGGTGCATTTTCGCGTTTTGAAGCAGAAGTTGAAGTCAGCGATTTTGACGCGATGAATGTGATCCTTGAACGCCTCGGCTATTTCCCGCACATGATCTATGAAAAGTACCGCACGACTTACACCCTTGAAGGGGCGGAAGTTGTGCTCGACGAAATGCCTTACGGTCACTTTGTAGAGATCGAAGGTGAAGAAACGGCGATCCAAAAAGTGATGCAAATCCTCGGGTTAAACGAAACCAGCGCCATGCAAGGGGGTTATGCCGTATTGTTCGAGAATGTCAAACGCAGTTTAGGACTCCACTTCCAAGATTTGACGTTTGCTAATTTTGAAGGAATTTCTGTACCAGCCAATGCCTTTAAGTTTGGCTAGATGTACCCTGTGAAAGGCCATTTCTATGACCGATAAACCCGCAAAACTACGCGAAGCCCGTGAGCGCTGGCGTGAACATACTTACCAAAAGTCGATCTCGAAATTCAAGGAACGCAAAGCGCAGTTTGTGAGTTCGTCGGGCATACCGTTAGAACCGATCACCTTACCCGCTGAAGACAGCACCGACGCTGTTGAGAGTTTAGGCTTTCCGGGGGAATATCCGTTTACACGCGGAATCCAACCCGCGATGTATCGCAGTCGCTTTTGGACGATGCGCCAATATGCGGGGTACGCCACTGCCGAAGAATCCAACGCGCGCTATCGCTTCTTGCTGGAACAAGGGCAAAGCGGGTTAAGCGTCGCCTTCGACCTGCCGACCCAAATCGGCTATGATGCCGATGACACGATGGCATTAGGTGAAGTGGGTAAAGTCGGCGTCAGCATCAGCAGTACGCAAGATATGGCGGCGCTGTTTGCGGGCATCCCTCTGGATCAAGTCTCGACCAGCATGACGATCAACGCGCCCGCGTCGGTTTTGTTGGCGATGTACATCGCCGTTGCTAAGCGTCAAGGGGTTGAAACCCATCAACTGCGGGGCACCATCCAAAATGATATTTTGAAAGAATACATCGCCCGCGGGACGTACATTTACCCCCCCAAAGCGTCGATGCGCCTGATCACCGATATTTTTGGCTACTGTCAAACCCACGTCCCGCATTGGAATACGATCAGCATCAGCGGGTATCACATTCGCGAAGCAGGCAGTACCGCCGCGCAAGAAGTCGCGTTCACACTTGCGAACGGGATCGCCTATGTGCAAGCGGCGGTTGAAGCTGGCCTTACTGTCGATGCGTTTGCGCCCCAACTGTCCTTCTTCTTCAACGCGCACAATCAATTTTTAGAAGAAGTGGCAAAATTCCGCGCGGCACGTCGCCTGTGGGCGAAGATCATGCGCGAACGGTTCGACGCCAAAGACCCCAAAAGCTGGATGCTACGCTTCCACACACAGACGGGCGGAAGCACGCTCACCGCACAACAGCCGTTGAATAATATCGTGCGTGTATCTTTGCAGGCGCTTTCTTCCGTGTTAGGGGGGACCCAGTCGCTCCACACCAACAGCATGGATGAAGCCCTCGCCCTGCCCAGCCAACAAGCGGTACAAGTTGCGCTGCGCACACAGCAGATCATCGCGTATGAATCCGGCGTGGCGGACGTCATCGACCCGTTAGCAGGCAGTTATTTGATCGAACACCTGACGGATGAAATCGAACGCTTAGCCATAGAACAAATCGCCGAGATTGACGCGATAGGCGGGGCGCTCACCGCGATTGAGCAAGGCTATATACAGGATAAAATCCAACAAGCCGCGTATGAATATCAAAAGGCGGTTGAGAGCAAAGAACAGATCATCGTGGGCATGAATCAGTTTGTCCAAGAAGAAACCACGCCGATTGACCTCTTACGGGTCGATCCGTCGATTGAGCAAGGGCAAAGAGATCGTCTCGCTCAACTTCGCGCGTCGCGAGACAACGATAAAGTGCTCTCTCTACGGGAACGTCTACATACCGAAGCACAAGGGACGAGTAACCTCATGCCCCTCTTGGTCGAATGTGTAGAAAACGATGTCACGTTGGGGGAAATTTGTAACACCCTGCGCGAAGTGTTCGGGGAATATCAACCCGAAGCGTTATAAGCATGACGAGACAGCATTTCCAACGCGGGTTTTGGTTCACCTGTATGATCTTGATTAGCATCGGCATACAACAGTTGTTGAACATCGGAACCCTGCTCAGCCTTCCCGAAGCAGTGCGCGCACATATCAGCTTGAGCCTTCCGCTGGAAATGACGATCGGCGTCCTCTTCATCAGCTTGGTCATCGTGATCGTGTATCAACTTTTCCGCGTGCGGGGACGGGTTGGGCAACCGCGATGGATGAACCGTGCGCGCTGGCTTATGATCGGCTATCTCGTTTGGGTGGGAACACGCCTCACAATTTTTGCCCAAGCGGATTATGACCGAAACCGACTACTTTTTTTATGGATACTCATTGGAGGGATAAGTCTCGTTCTTTTTGTTCAGAATATACGATACACGGCTCCACAATCCCCGCCAAACACGGGAAATGTAGAGCAGGTAAAAAATGAAAATTGAAGCCGACTTCGTCACACTTTGTACAGTAAAAGTCGTTGCATCCCTGTGAGGTCTGCGTTACGCTTTGTTCAGCATGGGGTTGTAAAGACAGTAACTTCAGTGATTCATGGGGTCTCATCAACCCTTTCGAAAATATTATAGTTGTCCATTGACATCAGCTTGAATGCTGACAGTGGCATGGTAGAGAGTCCATTTTATGAATTCAAACCCGAAAATCGAAAAATTACGCGCCCTTCGTGATCAAAGCCGTGCGGGTGGTGGTGAAGAACGCATCAAACGGCAGCACGAAGCCGGACGTAACACAGCCCGTGAACGACTTGATATATTGCTTGATCCCGACAGCTTCAGAGAATTAGACCCCTTTGTGACGCATCGCTCGCGAGATTTTGGCCTCGACAAACAAACCTATTACGGCGACAGTGTCGTCACAGGTTGGGGCACGATTCACGGGCGGTTGGTGTATGTTTTCTCGCAAGACTTCACCGTCATGGGGGGAAGTTTAAGCGAAGTTCACGCCCAAAAGATCATCAAAGTGATGGAAATGGCGATGAAAACAGGCGCACCCGTCATCGGCCTGAACGACAGCGGTGGCGCACGTATTCAAGAAGGGGTCGTAAGCCTTGCAGGGTATGCGGAAATCTTCTTGAATAATACGCTGGCGAGTGGGGTGATCCCCCAAATCAGCGTCATCATGGGGCCGTGTGCGGGGGGCGCTGTGTACAGCCCTGCCCTCACCGACTTCACCTTCATGGTGAAAGATACCAGCTATATGTTCATCACTGGCCCTGACGTGGTGAAACAAGTGACCCATGAAGAAGTCACCTTTGAAGAATTAGGCGGGGCATCCGTCCATGCGACCAAGAGCGGAGCGTGTCACGTCGTTGGCGAAAATGAGACGACGACCTTGTTACTCGTCCGCGAAATGCTGAGCTATCTTCCTCAAAACAACATGGAAGACCCGCCGTTCATCGCCTCGCGTGACGATTCCCTGCGCAGTGATGCCGAATTAGATACGATCATCCCTGACAACCCGAACAAACCTTACGACATCAAAGATGTGATCCATCGCGTTGTTGATGATGGCGTGTTTTATGAAATCCACAGCGACTACGCCGCCAACATTGTCGTTGGCTTTGCCCGTCTTGGCGGTCACAGCATCGGCATTGTGGGCAACCAGCCGATGGTCTTAGCAGGTGTGTTAGACATCAAAGCCAGCGAGAAAGCCGCACGGTTCATCCGTTTCTGCGACAGCTTCAATATTCCGATCATCACATTTGTGGACGTTCCCGGCTACATGCCCGGCACAGAACAAGAATATAACGGCATCATCACCAGTGGGGCCAAACTGCTCTATGCCTATTGTGAAGCGACTGTGCCTAAGCTCACCGTCACCACACGGAAAGCCTACGGCGGTGCATACTGCGTGATGAGCAGTAAACACATTCGCGGTGACTTAAATCTCGCATGGCCGACTGCCGAAATCGCCGTGATGGGGCCTGAAGGCGCGGTAGAAATTATTCACCGTCGTGAGCTGAAAGAAGCGACCGACAGCGCCAGCTTGAAAACCCAACTTGCGGCAGATTACCGTGAAAAGTTGGCGAATCCGTACGTTGCAGCAGAACGTGGGTTTGTTGATGATGTCATCGAACCACGCGAAACCCGCGCTCGTTTGATCAATGGTCTCGAAGTTTTCCAAAACAAGCGTGATTCCAACCCGCCCAAGAAACACGGCAACATCCCGCTTTAAGACAGTGGTTTTAAAGCATATATTGGCGTAGTACAGGAAAACATTGAATGAATGATATTCAACCTCCACAGAGGAATATCCAGAAAGTTCTCATCGCCAACCGCGGTGAAATTGCGGTACGGGTGATCCGTGCTTGTCGTGACTTGGGGATTCGTACCGTCGCCGTCTACTCTGACCCTGACCGTACTGCCTTGCATGTGCGTTATGCGGATGAAGCGTATCACATTGGCCCGCCTGCCCCGCGTGAAAGTTATCTTCGCATTGAAAAAATTCTTGAAGTGGCGAAGAAGTCCGGCGCAGATGCGATTCATCCCGGCTACGGCTTTTTGAGCGAACGTGAAGATTTTGCCCAAGCAGTAGCGGATGAAGGCTTGATCTTCATCGGCCCACCCCCTTCAGCAATCGCCACGATGGGCAATAAAGAAGCCGCCCGCGAAACGGTGAAACGTGCGGGGGTGCCCGTCATCCCCGGTACAGAACCCGGCCTGCGTGACGATGAGATCATCCATGCTGCCGATAGAATCGGCTTCCCCGTGATGGTCAAGGCCGCCGCTGGTGGCGGTGGTAAAGGGATGCGCGCCGTTCGTAAGCGCGAAGACCTGCCCGAAGCATTAGCAACCGCCCGCCGTGAAGCAGAAAGCGCCTTCGGTGACGGCACGATCTATCTCGAAAAGATGATTGAAGGGGCGCGTCATATCGAGTTTCAGATTTTGGCAGATATGCACGGCAACACGGTCCATCTTGGCGAACGTGAATGTTCGATTCAGCGTCGGCATCAAAAGTTGGTCGAAGAAGCGCCCAGCACCTTCATGGATACCGAGTTACGGCGCAGTATGGGCGAAATGGCGATCCGCGCCGCCCAAGCGGTGAATTATGTCAACGCAGGCACGATTGAATGTCTGGTGGATAAAGATAAGAATTACTACTTCATGGAGATGAACACCCGTCTACAGGTAGAACATCCCGTGACGGAACTCATCACCGGCGTCGATCTTGTGAAAGAGCAAATCCGTATTGCGCGTGGCCGTCGCATGGGGCCAACAGAAAACTTGATCGAGCCGAAAGTCTGGGCGATTGAGTGTCGCATCAACGCGGAAGACCCGTATAACAACTTCATGCCGTCTGTCGGTGACATCTCAACTATGCTCGTTCCTACAGGGCCGGGCGTGCGCGTCGATAGTGGGGTGTATTCAGGGTTTGAAATCACACCTTATTATGACAGCATGATCGCCAAGTTGATCTGCTGGGGCGACGACCGCGCCGAAGCGATGCTCCGTATGCGCCGCGCCCTTGAAGAATTTACGATCATGGGCGTGAAACATAACATCCCCTTCCATCAAAACTTGCTGAATAGTTTCAGTTTCATGGCGGGCAAGATCGATACCAAATTTGTTGAAGAACGCTTCAGCATGAACACCTATGAACAAGCGCCCCAAGAAACGGAACTCGAAACGGCTGCGATTGCCGCAACACTCTACGCGCATCGTCGTCGCCAGCTTGCAAGCCAAGTCGTCACCCGTAATGAACGTGATACCAGCAACTGGAAATGGTTGAGCCGTTGGGAGAGAATTCACCGATGAAATATGTCACCGTTCTCAATGACAGACGCTATGAGATCGAAATTCAAAAAGATGGCACTCTGCTCGTCAACGGCGAACAGCGCGAGGTTGACTTTCTCACGCTCAGCCCTTCGTTATATTCGATCATCATGGACAACCAAGCCTATGAAGTTGTGATCGACGAACAAGACGGCATGACCGATGTGCAGTTACGGGGTCACCTCTACCAAACCCAAGTCTTAGATGAACGCGCGCAACTGCTGGCCTTACGGCGTGGGGGGTTAGATACAGACAGCGGTGAAATTTCGATGAAGTCACCCATGCCCGGCCTGATTGTGTTGATCTCAGTGACTGAGGGGCAAGAAGTCAAAGCGGGGCAAACGATCGTCGTACTGGAGTCGATGAAGATGCAGAACGAACTCAAAACCCCGCGCGATGGCATCGTTCAGCGGATTCACGTCAGCACAGGGCAAAGCGTGGAGCAAAACAAACTGCTCATCACGATTACCTAGTGCCTAAAGTTCAACTCAAAAAAAAGGGACTTCTTGATATCGAAGTCCCTTTTTTTATGACTGAATTAAGTCGTTTTGCGGGGGGGAATCTGACGTTGAGGGCGGGTATTCACCTTCATCTGAACTTGTTGCATTCCATCAGCCGTCCATTTATTCTGCGCGATATGGTCACGCAGTTGCTTACGGAATTCTGGCATCAACTTCTCGCCTGTAGGGTCGGCGCTGTTGAGTAAATTCTCTGTATTTAAAGCCGCTTCTTTCAACCAAGGCATTTCTTGTACCAGCGGAACCAAACGGTTCAACGCGCCTTGAATGTCGCCCCGACGCAGTAACAAATAGGCATACTGCATGCGGAAGAAGGGGCTATCATAATATTCATCTTCGAGTAATGCCCAGAACGCCCCTTGTTGGATCGGGTCTTTCAAGGTGGGCGCAACTTGCATAGCAAACACGGGCGAAGGGACTTTGCCCGTCAGCCGATCAAAGTGTTGAATGAACATCGTGCGGATAGGGTTTGAAGGCGGAACTTTGGGCTTTTCAACCTGTTTCACCAACTTGGCATATATCTCGTTGGCGGCTTTAGGCTTGCCACTCAAAGTGAGCGCGTCGGCATATAACGCTTGCAGACTGTTATTTTCAGGGTCGGCTTGGGTGGCCTTTTCTGCCCAGTCCAGCGCATCTTTGTTTTGACCTAAAGCCAACAAGGTACGCGCAATCGCCCCGCAGTAGGTTGGATATTCCGCATGTCCTTCAGGGGGCATGGGTTTACCGTTAAGTTGTTCCACAGCATGATGCGGGCGACGCATCGCCGTTAAAATATTCGCCTTATGCCATGGGGTAATTTTATCTTCAAGGGTATTCAACATCATATTGTACAGGTAACGACGACGATCCCATGATGTTTTGAGGTTTGACCAATTATGCGCCCATTCTTCCACAGCCTTGCTCGGCGCGATGGGTTCTTTGGTTTCGGGGTTCACCAAGTCAAATTTAAAGTCTTTTAAGCCGGCAATCACCCCAAACTTACGCACCATTTGAGGGAACATTTCGTCAAATTGTGCGGCGATTTCTGGAGCGAGTGGAGGGAGAGGCGCTAGAGGTAAATCTTCTTCGTCATCCTCATCAAAGTCTTCGTCTTCTTCAATTTCATCGACGGCTTCAACAACGTCATCTTGGGGTTTCAGTTCTTCATCGTTGGGAACGAGAAATCCGTTTTCCCCGTTTTCGCCATCTTCATTTTTCTTGCTGTAGTGCATGAGACAGGCTCCTGCGAATAAGTCAAATTGCTTCCAGCATACTACTGGAAAACGAACCATTTTTCGACTGTGAAGTTTAACATGGAATCGCGTTTAACGCGCGGGGGGTGCTGTGGAGGATCGGATAATCAATTCAACAGGAAGCACAATTTCGGTTTCTTGAACGGGTTCCCCCATAATCTGTTTGATCAAAACTTCGGCGGCACGTTTCCCTAATAAGTAAGGGTCTTGAACGACCACCGTGAAAAAGCGATCACTGATCATGTCATACGGAAGTTCATCAAAACTGACAATCGAAACATCTTTGGGAACTTGTAAATTTCTTTCCATCAACGCCCGCATAATCCCCATCGCGATGAAATTGTTGGCCGCGAAAAATGCAGTGGGGATTTCATCCAGCTTTGCAAGTAGATCATTTGTGGCGGTGTACCCGCTGATCTGGGTGTAACTGGCATAGCAGATCAGCTTAGGGTCAAGCGGGATGCGATATTCTTGCAACGCTTTTTTGTAGCCTTCCACCCGTTGCCAACTGGTCGAAATTGAGTCTAACCCACTGATCACAGCGATACGACGATGCCCGAGTTCGATCAAATGTTGGGTGAGTAAATACCCCCCATGCACACTATCACTGCGCACAATCGGCACTTGCAGGTCGGGCAAGGAACGGTCGATCATCACCAATGGCACATGGTTTTGAATCATCCCTTTGATGGCGGTGCTGTCTTGGCTGGTGGGAATCAAGAGAAAGCCATCCATTTGGCGCTGCATCAGCAAGCGAACGTACTGCTCAAATTTCTGAGCATCTTCATCGGTGTTGCACAAAATGACATTCAAGCCATATTCACTGCACGTATCTTCTACGCCACGCGTCACCGTTGTCCAAAATGGATTGGTGATGTCGGAAACCATCAGCGCGATCATATCCGTCCGTTGAAAGCGTAGACTTTGTGACAGCGTATTGGGGATATAGTTCAATTCAGCGATGGCGATTTCCACCCGTTCGCGGGTATCCGCGCTGATATAACCCGAGTTGTTAATCACGCGCGATACAGTGATCGGGGCAACATTAGCCAGTTTAGCAACATCGCGAATCGTTGACCGTCGAGCTTTCATAAGATCACTTCTAAAACTATGTAGGATAAACTGTGCATGATGGGCAAGGCCGATACCTTTACCTGCTCCCCCCTTTCATAGCGAAAAGGGGGAACAGGCGAAAAGAGGATTATTCGTACAACACGGCGGCAATTTCTTCGTCGTCGATATTGCTTGCGTCGTAGTAGTAGAAACCGGTATCGATAGTTTCAGGTAATTCTTCACCACGTAACGCCATCACGGCCGCTTCAACGGCATAGTAACCAATGCCGATGGGGTTTTGGGTGATCGCGCCTGTTTCCAAGCCATTGCGAATTGCTTCCAATTGTAATGTGCCGGAATCGTAACCGATGACGACCAATTCCCCTGCCATGTCGAGTTCGCTCACAGCATTCAAAACGCCAATAGCAGACCCTTCGTTCGCGCCAAAGAAGCCATCCAATTCAGGGTTGGCTAAAATGATGCTACGGGCAAGGTCGGTCGAACGCAGGTGGTCACCACCACCGTATTGAATATCGACGATTTCAATATCGGGGTAAGCTTCTTCCATACGGTCAACGAACCCTGCAACGCGGTCAATCCCTGTACGGCTGGTTTGATCGTGTGCGATCACAGCAACTTGGCCTGAACCGCCGATGAGTTCGGCCATGCGGTCTGCGGCTTCAGCAGCAGCGGCGATATTGTCGGTTGTCGCGGTGGTCACAGGAATATCACTATCCACGCCAGAGTCAAAGCCAACGACGGGGATACCATCTTCATCTGCTTGTTCTAATAAGGGGATGGCCGCTTGGCTGTCCAACGCCGCAAAAGCGATAGCCGCAGGGTTGCGGTCTAACGCGGCTTGCAACATATCCAATTGACGGTCAACTTGGGATTCACTTTCTGGCCCTTCAAAGGTGATTTCAACCCCACAGTCTTCAGCGGCTTGTTCTGCGCCCAAACGGACTGCTTGCCAGAATTGATGTTGGAAACCTTTTGAAATCACGGGGATAAAAATGCCAGCAGCAAGGTTTTCGTCGCGAATTTCTTCGGTGCAATAGGGTTCGGGTTCAGGTTCGGGGGTTGCTTCGGCGGTCGCTTCTGCGGTTGTGTCTTGGGCAACCACTGCTCCCATGCTGATGGAAAACAATGCAAGTAATGCAAATAGAATAGAAAACCGTTTTGTTGTATTCATGATCGAATTTACTCCCAAAATATCTACGTAAGCATTATTTAAATACACCCGTAAAGTTACTGGAATTGTGACCCCTTTCTATCTCATATCCTCTACGTTTGTTTTATGAACGGCGACGAATCATGTCAAAGTAAACAGCGACAATAATGATGCAGCCCGTAATCACGATCTGCCATTCTTGCGGCACCGACATAATTCGTAAACCGTTGGTCAAAACACTGATGACAAATGCACCAATGATAGTCCCTACAATTGAGCCTTCCCCCCCACTGAGGGAAGTTCCCCCAATCACCACCGCCGCGATTGCGTCCAGCTCATAGCCTTGCCCTAAAGACGGCTGTGCAGAGTTCACACGCGCAGACATCACCACCCCACCTAAACCTGCTAACAGTCCTGAGACGGTATAGACCAAAATTTTCCAGCGGTCTACATTGACGCCTGAAAGCCGTGTTGCTTCTTCATTACTGCCGATGGCGAAGGTATAACGTCCCAACGTGGTTTTAAATAAGATGAAACTGGAGACAATCCCCGCCGCAAACATGATCAAAACGGCGTTGGGAATATTGAAACCGGGGATGAGGTTCCCTAAAATCGAGCCTGTCGCAATCGCCTGAAAACCTTCCACCGACGTGAAATAGATCGGCGCTAATTCGGCGATGATGAGGGACAGTCCTTTGGCGATATACATCATGCCCAACGTGGCGACAAACGGCGGTACTTTCATCTTGGCGATGACAAACCCATTAATCAACCCTGCGAGTCCCCCCGCCAGCACCCCGCCGAGGATGCCGATCTCAACAGGCCAGCCCCAATCGGTGATGAAAACGCCCATCATTACGGCGGCAAAAGTCATCACCGTACCGATGGAGAGGTCAATCCCCCCCGTGATGATCACGAACGTGACGCCTAACGCAAGGATGCCGTTGACCGCAGTCGCCAGAAAAATACCAGAAATGTTTCTGAACTGAAGGAAGTTTTCCGAGCCGAGCGAAAACCCGATAATCAAAATGATGAGGGCGGCGAACGCCAAGACGCGCTGTGTGGCTTCATGCTGAAGCACGCGTTTAAGCCGTGCGGTTCTGGGTTTGTACTGTGGTGAGACAGAAGTTGACGCTGTCATAACTATTAGCCTTCTTTAAAATAAAATCGTATTAACCGTGAGCAATCGCTGTCTCACGTTGCGTTGCTAAAGTAATAATTTTTTCTTGCGTTGCTTCTTCACTCGAAAGCTCACCTGTGATGCGCCCTTCGCACATCACCAAAATACGATGGCTCATGCGCAAAATTTCGGGAAGTTCTGACGAAATCATGATGATTGATTTGCCTTGTCGCGCAAGCTCATTCAATAGCTTATAAATTTCGCTCTTTGCCCCCACATCAATGCCGCGTGTCGGTTCGTCAAAGATCAAAATATCGCTGTCTGCGACCAGCCACTTGGCGATGACAACCTTTTGCTGGTTGCCCCCCGACAGATTGCGCACACGTTGTTTTACAGAAGGGGTCTTGACCGCTAAGGTCGTTGAGTAGGATTGTGCGGCGTTATGGATGCGACGCTCATTCAAAATACCAAAAAATTTCGCGAACTGACGCAGTGAGGCGATGACGATATTTGTCGAAACATCCATCCCCGTAATTAAGCCGTAACGCTTGCGGTCTTCAGAGAGATAACCGATACCATTTTTGACCGCTTCTTTAGGCGACTTAATCCTGACAGAACGCCCATGCACCTGCATCGAAATCGAATCCACAGGGTCAGCGCCGATGATGGCGCGCGCAACTTCAGTGCGCCCTGCGCCCATCAAGCCAGCGATCCCTAAAATTTCACCGCGCTTTAAATTGAAATTGACATCTTTAAGAAGATTTCCGCGTCGCAGCCCTTTCACCTCCAAAACAATTTCATTTGAGGAGTTTTCAGGCAGTTCTGGCGCTGAATCGTAAATGGTACGCCCCACCATCATGCTGATGATTTGGTCGATGCTCACCTCTGCCGTCGGGTTCGTCGCTACAAATTGACCGTCGCGCATCACCGTCACACGGTCAGAAATTTGTTTTAATTCCTCCATGCGATGGCTGATATAAACGATGCCCACCCCATTACTGCGTAACTGCTGAATGACCGCGAACAATTCTTCAATTTCGCTCTCGGTCAAGGTGGCGGTGGGTTCATCCATAATCAACACGTCAGAGTGATAAGAGAGCGCTTTGGCAATCTCCACCATTTGCTGACGCGCCACGCTCAAACGGTTCACCCGCCCACGCGGGTCAATGTCTAATTTGAGGTGGTTCAAAATTTCTGATGCTTGTTGGTTGATGCGTTTTTCGTCGAGAAGAAAGGGGATTTTTGAGCGCGGTTCATGCCCCACAAAGATGTTTTGCGCCACCGTCAAATGTGGTAGCAAGTTCAGTTCTTGATGGATCATGGTGATGCCCAATTCACGGGCGGCGCGGGGATTACGAATTTCTACAGCGCGATCTTTATACAGGATCGTCCCCTCATCAGGCGTATACACTCCCGCAAGAATTTTCATGAGGGTCGATTTTCCCGCGCCGTTTTCACCCACCAGCGCGTGAACTTCGCCTGCTTTTAAATTGAATTGTGCATCCAAAAGCGCATGGACACCGGGAAATGACTTCCCAATGCCCTGCATATCTACCAGAAAAGACATTTTAAAACCCAGTTTTGTAAAATGATTTAATTTTTTAACGAATTCTGTTTTGATCTATTGATATGGTACGCATACCATAGTGGAAAATTAACACGAATACAAAATGTTGTCAACCAAGTTCTCATATCAAAAATGCAACTTCAGGCAACAAAAAACACACTGGATCAGTGTGTTTTTTATTCAGTGATTCAAAGGTGATTGTTACGCTTGCGGGGCGTAATCGAGTTCTTTCAACGTCGCTTCAATTCCAGCCCATTCGGCTGGAGCATCCCATTGAACCACAACCACTTTTGTGTTGACATCTGCATCAACACGTGTAACGCCGGGAAGTTGGCCGACTTCAGTTTTGATGGTGTTCACACACCCATTACAACCGATGTTCGGAACCACAAACGTTTTGCTTTCCATCCCTAATAACTCCTCAATTTAAAGTCGTGTGCTTTCGACTTGCATAGATTGTTAATCTTTTGATGTTTTATTTCAAGGCATTATTACTATTTTTACTGGAGTCTGTAGTTTTATTTAAAAATATAGAGATATACTTAAAATATAATTCAGAGATTACAAGTCATATTTCATTCATTTATTCTAAAATCATAATATTCTCATATAAGTTGGTTCAATTAGGAAGGGTACTGAGATGCCACTCTTAATCCGTGAAATGCAAGCTGAAGACTGGGACGCCGTACAACGCATTTATTCGGAAGGGTTTAAATCCAACAGCATGTTATTACAGAGCGAAGTGCTCGATTGGTATAACTGGGATCATACATATCTCTCTAAATGTCGTTATGTCGCTTTTTATCAACAAGAACTTGTAGGCTGGTTAGCCCTCACCCCCTATTCCCTGCGCAGAGAATACTTTGGCGTGGCAGAAACCCATGTGTTTGTGTATCCGAATACACACTATGTTAAAGTGGGTACAGCGCTCGTTCAGCACCTCATCCCCACTTCAGAAACAGCGGGCATCTGGACGCTTCAGGCGAATGTCTTCACAGAGAATGACCCTGCAATTCACCTGTACACCAACTTGGAATTTAGAGTGGTTGGGGAAAGACAGCAGTTTGTGAAGTATAACGGTCAATGGCGTAACATCGTCATGTTGGAACGTCGCAGTAAATGCGTTGGCATTGATTGCTGAAATCCCAAAAGTCAGATTCTCATTTACAAGTAAACAAACGAATATACAATTCAATAAGACTAAATTTCATCGCGCTTGGAGAGTTTCAATGGAAGCACTTTTTACTGCTGAAAATCTTATTGGCTTGCTCACCCTTACTATAATGGAGATTGTTCTCGGCATCGACAACATCGTCTTTATTTCCATCCTCGCGTCAAAACTCCCCGCTGAACAACAAAACCGCGCCAGACAGCTCGGTTTAGCGATTGCGATGTTTGCCCGTATTGCCCTGCTCCTCACGGTATCCGTAATCGCCAGCTTGACCGAACCGCTGATCACCATTGCCGAATTTTCAATTTCAGGCAGAGACTTGATCTTGATTGGCGGTGGTTTGTTCTTGATTTACAAGGCGACCCGCGAAATTCATCATAAATTAGAAGGTGAATCCGGCGAGATCAGTGAAGCGGTGGCGCCCTCTTTCCAAAGTGTCATCATTCAAATTTTGCTTCTTGACCTTGTGTTCTCGCTGGATTCTGTCATCACCGCTGTGGGGATGGTCAACCATGTAGAGATCATGATCGTCGCGGTGATCATCGCTGTGGGTGTCATGCTCATCGCCGCAAAACCACTCAGCGACTTTGTCAATCGTCACCCCACAGTCAAGATGCTCGCCCTCAGCTTCTTGTTGCTCATCGGGCTAACACTGTTGGTGGACGGCTTGCATCAACACATTCCCAAAGAATATGTCTACTTTGCAATGGGTTTCTCTGTGTTTGTAGAATTCCTCAACCTGCGGGCTTCCAGCAGAAAGAAACACGAAGCGCCTGTTCAACTTAAACAACCGTATGTGTTCACAGAAACGCCCAAAACAAATCATTAGTCCCTGAAACGATGCGCATTCAAAAGGCGGATATGGGGTATTCCCTCATAACCGCCTTTTTTAATTAAACAGATGCAACGGCTGGCTTGCGCGGACGCATCAACGCATAGACGAGCACACCCGCGATCAAACCCCAGAATGGAGCGCCGATCCCTAACAACGTAAAATCTGCCGCGGTGCATAAAAAGGTGACGATGGCCGCATCTCGATACTGTGGGTGTTCTAATGCGCCCCCAAGCGAAGATGCAATCACACCTACAAAGGATAACCCTGCGATAGTCGCCACAAACACGGGCGGAAAGCCTCTGAACAAACCGATAATAGTGGCGCCAAACAGCCCTAAGATGATATGCCAAACACCGGAAGCGACGGCTGTGCCATAACGTTTATCAGGGTCTGGCTGACCATCTGGCCCGACCACAATCGCCGCTGTGAGCGCGCCTAAACAATTACCATGACTGCCGAAAAAAGCGTAGACTGCTGATAACAATCCCGTGATGGTGAGAATCCCGTTGATTGGCGCATCATAATGATTTGCGCGTAAAACGGCCAAGCCCGGCGCATATTGTGAACTAAGAGCGAGCGCAAACAGAGGTAGGGATAAACTGAGCACAGCATCTAAGGAAAAGGTCGGCATGACAACCTGCGGTACGGTCAACATGATCTCGACCTGCTCAAAATGGAGTTCGCCTAAGCCCGCCACAATGATCACCCCGACGATAAGCGTCAATAAAGTCGGCGCGCGAAACTGCATCCGCTTGGCGAAGAAAAACGCGACCACCATCGCTATGACCAGAAAGGGACTGGTCGCGGTGTCGTCAAGGGTGTTAAAAATCGCGATGCCAAAGCGCAGTAACACGCCGCCCAATAACGCCAAGACGACAGGCTGAGGAACGACGCGCATCAGGCGTCCAAATAACCCGCTCATGCCGAGCAGTGCCAACGCCAACGCAGTGATGATGTAAGCCCCCACCGCATCGGAAAATGGAAACCGCATCAAACTGACCGTGAGTAGTGCCGCCCCCGACGTAGAATAGGGCATCATGAGGGGCATACGAAACAACAGTGACAGCAGAATCGTACCGATGCCGTTCCCGACAATCGCCGTCCAAACCCATGATGAGGTTTGTTCTGGGGTGAGGTTGGCATTTTCGGCCGCCTGTAAAATGATGAGTAACGGGCCGGTATAACTGATGAGCACCACAATAAAGCCCGCGACAATCCCTGAAAGTGCGATTGTTTGAGGTAAGTCGCGCAGGTTCCGCATAAAATTTTTCAGCGTCGGCGGGGTCGGCGCAATCATCATAGGCTCATGTGTCGCCATGAAGTTATCCTTAAAGGGTTCGAATATAAATTCACCCTTTGATGATAGCGTATTCTTCAGCGCACCATAGATTCCACATAAGCACACTTGAAGGGAACTGTTGCCATAGGCTACACTTCTTTAGACCCTCTGTTCTAAAATATCCTCTTAAGGAGATGGTAATGCCTGCAGAACTTCAGAAAACGCTCAATTTCCTGATGGATTTACGGGCGAACAATTCGCGCGAGTGGTTTGAAGACAATAAAAAACGATATGAAGAATCTCGAGCGATTGTCGAAACCTTGCTGGCCGACATCATCCAAAAATTCGGGAAAACAGAGGATTTAGGGGATGTCGAGCCGAAAGATTGTATCTTTCGCATTTACCGAGATGTCCGTTTCAGCAAGGATAAAACACCCTATAAAACTAATATCGGCTGTGTGATTGGCGCTGAAGGTCGTAAAAGCGAGGGGCGTTCCTACTATCTTCACATTGAACCCTTAGACGAATCAGCCGTGGGGGCAGGCGCATGGAACCCAAGCCCTGAACAACTCAAAGCGATACGGCTGAACATTGCCGAAAACCCGAAAGCGCTGGAAAAAATTGTCGGCGCAAAGAATTTCAAGACGTTCTTCAAGACGTTGGCGGGGGATCGCGTCAAAACAAGTCCGAAAGGGTTTGATGCGAGTCACCCTGCGATTGAGTTCTTAAAATATAAACAGTTCATGGGTTGGACAAACTTCTCTGACGAGGAACTTCTCAAAGACGATTTTGCTGACCAAGTCGTAGAACGCTTTAAAGCGCTCATCCCGCTCGAAACCTATCTACAGTCGATTTACGCCAAAATGCGTTAAGCCCTTCAAAGCGAAACTGCCCACAGGGTGTGAGCAGTTTCGCTTTATATGACTTTGGGGGTTCATTCTTACCCTGCTTGTTGTGCGCGTTCCCAATCTTCAGCCGACTTAATCGCATCTTGCGCTAATTCCGCAGTGGTTTCAGAAAGTTTCTTCACACGAGGTTGGATTTGCGCAATATACCGTTCGACAGCCAATGACCCAAACATACTCACCAAAGCGGATGCTTTCAGAATAGCCATTTGGGTTTCAAGAACCGCGTTCACCACCTTTAAAACTGAGCTGATTGTGTTCAAGGTATTGCCAATTTGCTTCACTTTAGCAGGTTCCATATGGCGTTGTGTTGCCATGACATTCACTCCTTAAATTAAGCGGCGTTTATGCGGCTCTAGAAAATTTTCGAAAATTGGTCGTTCAAGTTGGAAGCAACTTGATTCATCTTGGATTCAGCTTTATTGAAAACATCAATCGCTTTGGTGATTCCACTGATCAAGTTACCAAACACATTGGTGATGTTCTGCGCATCTTGAACTGCTTTTTGAACTTTTCCTTTAAATTGGTCAGCATCTTCACCGCGCCAAATGTCATCAAACCCTTTGAGGATCATATTCGACATGGTATCAGCGATATCGTTTTGAACAATGTTGACTTGTTTATTCACAACATCCAAAACACCTTGAACGATCTTGGACGCGAGTTTAAAAATTGATCCAAACATGATAATTTTCTCCAGAAACTAACGCAGCTGACTGGCTGCTTTGAGCAATTGTTCGAGTTCAACTTCCATAACACGGGCACGTTCTTCCATCTTCTGTGCCAAACGTTCAACCGATGCGGGGAGGGTCTTAGCAAATGCAGCGCTTAAAGTTTCACCTGCCTTACCTTGAAAACCACCATCATCAAGGGCCTTGGCTAAATTTTTAGATTTTTCACAAGTACCGCGCATGATCTTTGCACCCTTGCGCAATTCGGCGATTCCTTGACGCATTTCTTCTTCACGAAACTGAATTCTGGATACCATGAGGTTTTATCTCCTACAGGTCTAAAATGATCGAGAAAGAAACAACTAAAACTTTAGGAGAAGTTGGGCATGCAGGTGCAAGCTTCGTCTTCTGCGTCATCCAACGTCTTGGTGATTTCACGGGTAGCAGCGGCACCAGCCACTAAAGCTTTTTGGAGGCGATCAATCGCCGGCAATACTTCTTGTTCCATATTTTGATAGAACGTATTGGCCGCATCTGCTTTCCATCCACCGCCCTTGAGTGTGTTGAGTACCCCTTCCAAGTCCGCCTTATATTTCTGAATAGCACCAGCTTCCTCTTCGAGTGCATTGATATTGCTTTTCATAATCAAGCGGTTAAAAACAATACTTAGATCTGCAATCATGTTGTTTTACCTTTTGACTTCACCAACCCACTGGATTGGGGTTAGCAGACGAATATGATTTCAAAATAGCATCAAAAAAAGTCCTTGTAAAACTTACAAACCGCATTAAGTTTCTCGTATTTTTATTGTAGGAAAAATCACAAACCCCATGTAATTAGGGCTTGAGTGAAAATCAATTCAAAATATCGCGAATTTTGTTTATGGGTTTTTTACAAGTTGGTAAAAATAGAGGTGAACTTTTTTTCAGTGTTTCTATGGTTTTATTTACAGCCATGATCATTTCATGGGGCGATTATGAACGGATGAACGAACTGATCCGATCAAACAGGCCACCAGAAGGCGGGTTTGCCCCAACTTTAACGAGGATGAGTGTGAGGTTATCTGGCGCATTTCGCTCATGCACAAGCTGTACAAGGCGGTCTGCCAGTTCATCAATCGATTTTTCGCGCAGTAATTTTTCCATTTCCTGATCCGAAATCAGCGACCATATCCCATCGGAACAGATGAGGAATACATCCCCTGCCTGCGCTTCTAAACGAAAAAAGTTTGGCTCTAATGTTTTGGATTGTCCTAAAAAGCTGGAAATCTTAGTGACCCGTTTTGCGTTTCCATGCGGGTTACCACTGACTTGATCTTGCGAGATGCGATCCAGTGTTTTCGAGCGCATACGGTACACACGACTATCACCGACATTGGCGACGACCACTTCACCCGCAGGGGTGATGGCTACCCCTGCGAATGTCGTTCCGATGGTTACAACGCCTAAATCCAACGCGGTGACTTTGACCGCTTCGTGGGCAATTTCCAGTGCGGTGCGCATCGCCCAGAACACATCTAACGTGGGGGGTAAGGTCGCGTACACTTCAATGAACTTATCCACCGCCACGCGACTGGCAACTTCACCGTGAGGCAAGTTCCCGCCTACCCCATCAGCCAGCACAAAAATGGCGTGCTGCATGATCTCTTCCGGTATTGGGATATGTGTGCGAAACGCATCCTGATTCACGGCGCGTTTTAAGCCGATTGCAGACCTTCCTGCAACCTGAATCTGCAAGCCAGTGATTTTTTTCGCAGCATCATATTCAGCCATCTCATCCCCCACGAATACAGCTGTTTAAACTTGCGTTGGTTCATCCCCACTATCAAAATCAAATAAACGCTGTTTGCGGTAACTGAACTGGAGGTGAATACCATTTTCTTCACGCCCCAACCGCAGTTCATAAAGGCGCCCTGCTGAAAGCGCATGAGGCGCTTTGGCGGTCAATTTCTCACCGTTGACGAAGGAGCCGTTACTGCTTCCTAAATCTTCAAAGAAGAAGCCGTTGCCATCCCAAACCAAATGCGCGTGTTCGCGTGAAACTTCAGGGATATCAAACGGGAAGGTATTACTCACCTTTCGCCCAAACGTCGTCTCGCGCGCAGTGATCTTGTGCGACTCCATTTTTCCTTGTGGAGAAGTCACGATTAATTCCGCGTCGATACTGGACGGCACTTCCTCCACCCCTACATAGGTGGGCATGTCGTCCATCATAGGCGGGGTTGTGGGCGGTGGCGGTTGTGAAGGCGCCGTCGGCGCTGGCACAGGCGGTATGGACAAAGCGGGCATCTCGATCTCGGTCTGGTTTTCAACAGGTCTACGAGCGCGTGTGCCTGCTTGGTATGAGAATTGAATCCGCGTTTTCTTGCCCGCCATGATGGTGTATTCACGGTTAGCTTCTAATGGATAAGGAATTTGTGGGTCTAGAACCTTGCCTTCTAACTCGGTCTTATTCGTGCTGTTGTTATCAATGAGGAAGAAGCCATTCTCGATCCACTTGAAGGTTAAATGTTGCTTAGACACACCATCGGCATTGATCGACAAGTCATTTTCGGGCGAGCGCCCCACTTGATAATTGCGCGAGCGCACTTCAAATGTACGTCCACTTTGCATGAGCGGGTCGGGGGACTGCACAATTGTGATGCGCGCACTCACACCCGCAGGTAATGACACGCCATCATCTACAGCCGTTGGGGGAACTGCGAACGGCGTCACAACACCCCCGTCAGTAGTCGGCGTTTGTGGAGTGTTAGCTTGATACGACTGTTGGAAAGCCGGCCCCTTATAATTGCGCTGATTGTTATTCCCACGTAAACGCCGTAACAATAACAGCAGGAGCAGTAACACCCCGAACACAATGACCACGACCCCTACCGCCAGCGCGGGGTTGGCCGACACGTTACTCACCAATTGTTCAGTGAATGCAGGTAATGGCGTGGGGGTCATCGTTGCGGGCGGGGGTGGCACCGTCACCGCGCGGTCAGACCGAATTAAGCCAAATTCTGGAGAAGACACTTCGATGGTGATGGTATATTCGCCTTCACCTAACGGCTGATTCGCGCTTGAAAGCGCGGGGAATGTGATGCGCGTCGTGGGCAGTGAGAGATAGGTTTCTGACGCTACTTGAATCTGCGCGTCGTTTTCCACGCGGATGGTATAACCCGACACCGCCCCCGCGCTCACGTTCTGCAAGCGCAAGTTCAAGATGAATTCTTGGCTATCTTGGAGATATTGAATCGACGAAATTTCAACCAGTGGCACCGTGGGCGTGGGCGTGAATGTTGAGGTTGGGGTGATGGTCGCCGTTGGTTCACGGGTTGGGGTCTGCGTGACCGTCGGTTCTGGCGTGGGCGTTCGTTCGGGTGCAATCTCAATCGGTTCACTTTGAGCCAAGCGCGCGCCCGAAGCATCCAACGCAGTGACGCGCACCAGCCATTCTAAAGCCGAAATTTCGTTCAGCGGAACACGGATTGTATTGCCAATGTCAGCAGGGATGATGAGCGAACCGTATTCACCCGGCACACGCACGCCTGTGATATTGTTGATAATCTCAATGCGATACGAATCTATTTCACCATCACCACCCCGCTCTACAGTAAAGATGACTTCATTCGTAGAGGGGTCAAAGCCTATGTCACCGATGCTCAGGCTGAGGGCTTCGGGCGTGGGCGTCGCTGTAGGGACAACACACGTCGTCGTCAAGCGCACAGCATTGACGGGAATCACCAACTGCGTCCCACCTGAACCTTGCGAACCACCCGCGGTCAAGTTCATCAAACCGCCATACTCACCCGCCGCAAGACACAGATTAAATGTCGCGAGGCGCTGCCCCGCAAAAGATTGGATGATTTGCGCAAACAGGTTGCTCAGCTCTGCAGTCACACCGACGACACTTATCCCGCCTGTGCTCGACGCTAACGACGATAGTTCTTGACTGTTGATCGGCTCACGGCCTTGTAAGCCGATGGTGTAAATGGGAATTCGTAATTGTGAGTTTTGCGCGGTTGTGACCAAGCGGGCAAAGTCGGCTTGGGTACTGCATGGGTCTAATTCGCCTCCGGCGATGAGTTCATCACGCCCATCGGTGAACAAGATCGCGGCACGCCGTCCGTTTGTGCCAATCGCCTGTAAAGACTGCAACGCTTGGAACGTCGCATCATAGAGGCAAGTACCATCTCTAAATTGATCGTCCGTCAAACTTTGAATAGTGGCTAAGGCTTGGTTGCGGTCATCGGTAAAGGCCAAGCGCGTATTAATCACTTGGTTAAAGGTGATGATCTGGAAACGGGTTCCAGAAGGAGCGGTATTGATCGCATCAATGGCCGCCTGTCGCATGGCTTGGGTGCTTCCGGTCATGCTTCCGCTGGTATCCAAAATCAAGACGACATTCAGCGGGTCGCTAGGAATCGTGACCAAGCCTGTATAGTCCTGTTGGTTCATCGTCAGGTTGACCGCGCCGATTTCTGGCGCACCCAATGCCTGCCCCCCCGCGTTCAACACATTGAAGTAAACCCGTAGGGTCTGCCCGTCTAATTCGCTGACTTCGCTGTAATTGACCAGCAACTGACGTGGGGTGAGATCAACCCCCGTTTGTGCCTTCACCTGTAAAAATGGCACGCTCAACAACATCAAAGCGACCAATGCCACCATGATTTTGTTGAAGTCGTGACCGAATACAACCCATTTCTGTTTTTGCCCAGCATCCCCAAAGTGATTCATAGATACGCCCATCTTTGAAATAACACTTCATTATAGAAAACAATTTATCTAAAGAACTTGCTCTGAATGATTTCTTTATTCAGTGAGACCTTTGGCTTTTAAAATCGCGTCGATCTTCGTGCGGTGGTTGGCTTCCCATGCTTCTAACGTTTCAGAATCATCTTTGAGCGCCTTCGCTTGTGCCGCGCTGAAAACCGCGTCTTGACTCGCTGACGGAATCACCACGATGCCTTCTTCATCCGCAACGATGATATCGCCCGAATTCACCTCAACACCACCACAGATCACAGTCCCGTTGAGAACGTCGAGAACCTCTTTTTTGCCCGGAATCGGGGATAACCCCCGCGCGAAAACAGGAAATTGATGCTGACGGATTTCAGCGATATCCCGAATCACACCGTCGATGACAAACCCCGCGATGCCATTCTTTTGAGCCACCCGACACACATTTCCACCTGCAACCGCAAAGTCTGTATCACCGGCTTGGATGACGAGGATCGACCCTGCGGGCGCACGATGAATAGCCGCATGTACCATCAGGTTATCCCCGTGCGCGCAACGTACCGGAAAAGCAGGCCCCGCAATCCGTGGCATCCCCTGCCATAGCGGATGAATCCCAAAATCCATCACATGCTCATGCGTTAGAACATCGGCCAACGTGGTGGGTGAAAACTCGATAAAAGCCTGCCCGATCATTCAACTTCCCCAGAATTAACGCGTGACCGCGGTGACGAATACAACCAATAAATACAGTAAAAAGCCGACCAACACCGCGCCGATGATCACGGCGCTCGTGCGTTGCAAAAATGATTTAAAGCGGAATTCCTTACGCACTTCAATATCGCCGTACAGGTCATACAGCGCTTGGCGAAACTCGCTCACATCTTTATACGCGCCTGTCAAACCGTTATTAATCGCGTTTTGCAACACGGTGAGTAAAGACTGCGTTCCTTTTTGCTTACGTCCGTAGCGCGCTTCGCTAGGTAAATCCACCCGTTCAAGAGGTGGCGGAAGCTGACGCATGGCGCGGTAAATATCTTCTGTACGCCGTCGCACATAAGGATAGGAAGGTTTTCCAGCCAGCATTTCGTATAAGATCAAGCTTAAGCCGAACACGTCAGCGCGCGCGGGGATCACCCCACCCGTCACTAAAATAGGATGGGTGTATGCAGGCAGTAGATAATGGCGCACTTCATCACTTTGCTCTGCTGAAAGGGGTGTTTCAGGCGCAATTTGCAACCCCATATCTAAGAGAACAGGTTGTAACACGCCCGCATTATTGCGCTGAACAAGAAGCATATCAGGGTTGATATTGAGGTGTAGTTTCCCCGTCAATTTTTGGATGTTATAGACCGCTTCACACAACGAGATCATGAACCAGCCCACATGCTCATGCCACGGCTGAGGGTTATCCAAAAGGATGTCGAATAAAAATTCCCCCTCAACATATTCCATTAAGTAATAAAAGCGGGTTTGTTCGCCAACGGTGGCGACGCCAAACGCATCTTGTCCGTTGGCCGCGCCGTGATGTCGCCACTTGGGCAAGGCGTTGTGAGCGAAATTTTGTTCCGTCAAACTGCGGATGACGGCGGCCTCTTGGCATACATAGCGCTCATTTTCAGGGCTAGGGTTCGCCATCTTCATCAAAAAGACTTCGGTTTCTTTGCCAAAACCCCGTTCTACTTTATAGATGGTCGCCGCCAGTAACACCCGTTTGAGTTCGAGTATTTTTAAATCACCCAGATAATCTCCATAGCGCATCAACTGTGGGAGTGTACCTGCAGGACAGTCCACTTCTTGGCACCATAAATTACCATCTTCTGACATTAATTTACAGCGACTACAAATATGTTTCATGCCGTCCGTAACCCCCACACGCTAGTCAAAATGAGGCGATTGCCCCTAAAATTTTTCTTCAAGAAGTCAATTCAGCGCACTTTATCAATTCATTGTATAGTTAGTTTATAAATTATGCTTTTGCTTATTCCTAGAAATTAGATAATTCATAGGATGTTTGTTCGCATGTCAAATACTCAATATGTGGATCGTCCACCACGTATACAACCAGAACTTCCGACCTATGAAGTAGAAATCCCCGCGCCCCCGCGCGACGACCAAGACCCGCCCCCCATTTGGCAATCCATGATTCCGCTCATCACCATCATCAGTTATTTATTGGTGAGCATGACGGGACAAGGGTCGAATATCGCTTTTTTACTGCCGATGGCGTTATCCGTATTTATCTCGTCGGGTTTAGCGGTTTATACGGCGGTGACGACCAACCGTAAACGTGCCGCGCTTAAAAAGGCCTACGCCAACAAGCTGATCGATATGCGTCGTGAGATGGTCAACGCGCACAACCGTCAGCGAACGTTTTATGAATACAACTATCCTTCGCCCGAAATCGTCTTACAAATGCGCGGAAGCAAAGCCGATAATCGCGGCGGGTCACGCTTGTGGGAACGACGCAGTGCAGATGTAGATTTCGGCGTGATCCGTCTCGGCAACGGGACACGTCCTTCGACCGTGAACTATAAGGTGAAGGGTTCGACCAGTGAAAATGAACTCACCGCTGAAATGCAGGATGCTCAGCGTTTAGAGACCGACTCGCACTTTGTGACCGATGTCCCCCTGACGTTGGCGCTCTATAAACAACCTGAAAAAACCTCAAAAAAAGACAAGAAAGAAGAAAGCAAAGACGGCGAGAACCCCGCGCCCGACCTCACGATTGTGGATGGTTTACATGCGGTTGGCATCTCGGGTACGCAACAAGATATCTATGAACTCATCCGCCCGATTGTGGCGCAATTTACAGGGTTTCATTCCCCATCCGACACCTCACTGTTTATTTTGGGGATGCACGACACCGCGCCCCATTGGGATTGGGCGTTCACCTTACCGCATGTGAGTTTTAACCCCACCAAGGGACAAACTCGCATCTATTTTGAAGACCATGAGCGCATCAACGCGCCCGTCACGGGTACGATAGAGGCGATCCACGTCAAAATGAAAGAGGTGGTCAAGCCCGGGCAAACCGTCGCCACCATCCGCGACGAACGCACAGGCAGGTCAATTCCGGTCACCGCCTCGATCAGCGGGCGCGTTCAAGAATTTGGGCGCACGCTCGGCGCCGATGACACACTGAAAATCATCGATTCAGGGCATACCGTCCAAGCGGGGACGTTGCTCATTCGCCTAGAAGAATTTGAGCTTACCCTGCAACAACTCGAAGAAGAAATTGACCCGCGCCGTGAAAATCAACGCCGTTTTGGAAAACAACGCAAACGTGAAGTAGCAGGGGTTTCGCGGTTCTGGAAAGAAAAGATTTGGGTGGAGCTGGATCGGCGGGCGCGTCGTTTACGCGACAAAAAAGATGATGACAACCTGATCATCACCTTGCCGTTTATGCTCTTAATCGTCGATCTGACGGCGGCAAAACCCCACGCGCCTCACGATCAAAACCCGTTAAAGGCATCATGGCTGGATGATTTAGAGAGCGAAGCCGCCATCTCTTTGCTGATGGAACAAGGCGCACAGCTCGGCGCGGCGGTGATCTTCCTCGTTCCAGAGCGAAGCAAAATCCCTAGCGGGTGCCAAGGCATTGTTGAACTCACCCGCGACGCGGACGGCATCATGAAGTTCCTGTATGCTGAAACAGGCGTGAATACCACGCGCTACGTCGGCACTGCGGATACAGTCATCCACACAGACCCCCTGCGTAAATTTGCGACCAGCCTTGCTGAATGGGAAGTACGCCGTAGCTATGGGGCGGATATTCCGCGCAGTAGTGGCCTGCTTCCGCTGTATGATACCGACACGATTGCGGGCTTGCGCATCGAAGAACGATGGGAAGAAAGCAAAGAACCACGTCGCGCTGACTGGCCGAAGATGCCCTTGGGCATCATGGCGGGGCAAGAACCGCGCAACCTACACTTCTTCGCTGACGCCGACGGTGTGCATGGGATGATCGCAGGAAGTACAGGCAGTGGTAAATCCGAACTCTTGATGACTATCATCTTAAGTTTGGCGGCTAAATATGACCCAAGCATGGTGAATTTTGTCTTGATCGACTTCAAAGGTGGGGCGGCCTTTGAACCCTTCCGCGAACTGCCCCATGTGGTCGATCTTGTCACCAATTTAGGGGCAAATGCGGTGGCGCGTATGTTCGCCGCCATCAATGCTGAGCTGAACCGTCGCCAACGGGTCAACCAAGATAACGATGTGAAAGACATCATCCGCTACCGCAAGGCGGGTTTGCATCTCGACCGTAATGATAACTACCCCCACTTGTTCATCATCATCGATGAATTTGCAGAGATGATCTCGAACAATCCAGAATACAAAGCACAACTCGACAGCATCACCCGTTTAGGGCGCGCGCTAGGCGTATCGCTCATTTTGGCGGCACAACGGCCTACAGGCGTCACTGACCAGATGCGCGCCAACATCAAATTCCGCATTTGTTTGCGCGTCGAAACACGCGAAGAATCCAGCGAGTTACTGCGGATGCCGGATGCCAGTTACTTACCCAGTATTCCGGGTCGTGGTTATTTGCAGGTCGGCAGCGAAAGTTTGGAATTGATCCAAGTGGCATACACAGGTGAACCCTACACCAAAGAGGATTATTCCCCGCTTGAACGCTACGATGTGCGCGACATCATTTGGGAAAGTGATCTAGGCAAAGAAGAAGATGAACCTGCTTACGATGTCATGGTACGTCGTATGCAAATTTTGTCTGCCAAAGAATATGGAACTGACCCCGATAAACGCCCTTGGCGCAAACCGTGGCCAAGTCCGTTACCCGCCTACCTTTCGCTAGACCAAACCGAGAACCTCGAAACCAGCTATATTGTTGGGGATGATTTTGACTTCATCAGCGAAACGCTGGAAGAAAACCAACCATTCAGCTTGTGCCCAGAAATCTATCAGTGGTACACCACGCGCACCGAATGGCGCGAAATTGACTGGGCAAACCGCGCGATGCGCGCCAATATCGGCTTCATGGACGATGCGGCAAACGCGGTTTTACGTACGTTACGCATCGACTTTATGATCGGTCATTTCTTGATCTTGGGTGCGTCAGGCTGGGGCAAGAGTATTTTCTTACGTACCGTGATGACCAGTCTGGTCGCCACCCACGCGCCCGACGCGCTGAACCTGTACATTCTTGACTTCGGCAACCGCAGTCAACAAGTCTTTGAAGACCTGCCCCACACAGGCGCATATATCGTCGCCCATGAACGCGAACGTGTAGAACGCCTTCTGCGGAAAATTGAACAGATCATCGAAGAACGCAAGGAAATCATCAGCGCGGGGAATGTCTCTAATTATGCGGATTACAATCAACTGGAAGCGCGCAAGCGTCCTGAAGGTGCACCAGAAAAGTTACCCGCGATCCTCGTGGTGGTGGATAACTTCGCTGAATTCCGCGAAAGCTATGAATCGCATCTCGACATGTTTTCTGGTTTGGTGCGCGAAGGGTTATCCAACGGCTTACACTTCATCATCACCGGTGAGCAGAGTACGGCTGTCGGCAAACTTTTCAACCTTTTGCCAGAGCGCATCACCTTAAAACTGTCGGACGATTCGGAATATAGTTCGGTGGTGGGACGTGGCGCTCGTCCAGTCGATGAAATTGCGGGGCGTGGTTTACGCCGTTTAGACCGTTCCATCCTTGAACTTCAAGTGGCGATGCCCTTGGGTTTAGACCCGAACGACGAATCCAAGAGCGAAAATGACCGCCTACTCGAATTTCTCAACATCATGAAGAAAGCGGGTGATCACTACCCCCGCCCACCCCAAGTGTTAGAACAAGAAAAACTCGTCAGCTTGCGCAACTTATTAGATGAAACTCGTGCGAACCCCCTCGAAACGAACGCGCCTTATGTCGTCATCGGCCGTTCGGATTACGATCTTCAGCCTACGCCGATTTTGTTAGATCAGAAACAACACTTCATCATCTCGGGGCAGCCGTCCACAGGCAAGACCAACGCCCTACAAATTTTTGCATTGTCCCTTGCAGAACGCTATTCGCCCGACCAAGTCGCCTTGGTGATGGTCGATTATCAAGGCGGAATGACCGATTACGGGGGCACGTATCGTTTGAGCGACCTTCCGCATGTGGTCGGACAAGAAACCTTAAACGAAGGCATTCATCTTCATAACTTAGCCGAACAGCTTGAAAATGAGTTCATTTACACGCCAAACCGCACCCCGCGTGAAATCTATGTCCTCATTGACACCTATGAAGATTTTGATGAGATTGCCTCGACCCCAGAACACGGCGACGCGAGAAAACGTTTAGGTGACCTTGCGCGTCGTTATGGCAAACAAGGCCTGCATTTTGTCATCGCAGGGTTGCGGAATGGTCTCAGCTCCAGCGACGAACTCATCCGTCCAGTGTCGGCCAACCGTTATGGCTTGGCGATGGATACCGAAACGGCTGAAAGTGCGCCCTTCTATGGGTCTGTCCCGCGCAGTTATACACAAGGCGAACTGCCTCGCGGACGCGCCTTTGTGATCGTCCCCGGAAAAGCATCCCCTGTTCAAGTGGCATTACCCTTCAAAGACGCGACGCAAAAAGTCCCCTATATGGATGCGTGGATAGAAGAAATCATAAATCGTGGGTATGCCCCCGCCACATGGCCGGAATTCCATAAACCACTTGATGAAGGCGAAGATGGGGCAGAAAGTAACGGCACTGGGCCTAGCCGTAAATCCGCTAAGGCATTGACACCTGAACAGCGGGCGCAAATCATCGAACGCATGGAGATCAAGAAAGAATTTCTTCCCGGTTCGCTGACAGATTCACTTTCCGGTTTTGATGATGAGACGTTACTTCTCTTGGCAGAAAATGACGAGATTGATGTGACCGATATTCTTGGCTAAAGGATCAATTTCCCATGCAAGATCGCTTTGACACGTTATCGAAACGCCTAAAAGATTCGCATATCCCTGTGATCATCTTTGACATGGAGCATGAATCTCAACGGGTACTGCTGAAACGCGACTTGCGCGTTCGTGAACTGCGCGAAATGCTCGTCAGCAAATTCATCGAAGGCGCGACCAACATCAGCGAATACGCTGTTTTTTATGAAAACCGTCCGCTGGGGTTGAATGAAACCTTGGAACAACTCGCCCCATTTGCCCGACTTCAATTAGGACGGGTTGACCGTCAACAAGCGCCCCAAGACCGCTTGGTCTTAAAAGTTGATCCCGATATTGAATTTGTCATTCAGCGGTTGCCCGCCGTGATCGGACGCAGTAAGCAGGGGCAGTCGGTCGATGTTAACTTAAACGATCTTCCAGACGCGCTCACAGTTTCGCGTCGGCATGCGACTATCCTTCAACAAAATGGGAATTATTACATTCAAAACATAACAGAAGGAAGTGATAAACCGTTATACATTAATGATCAGGTGATTACATCACAATTAATGAAAGAACTTAATAACAATGATAAAATTAGATTAGGGAAGATAACACTCTCTTTTTACATACATTCATCCTAACATCATGCGCGAAAATAGTTGGGTACATCATGGCAAAACGTCATACACAAATACCCTTAAATACCTTGGGGAAAATTGGTAACGGTCGGTTTAAAAACTGGTATGTTGTTGTTGAAACCAAGCATGTCAATGGGTTTATGGATTCTTTTGAGGTGTATATCAACGAAGATAAAAGTTTTATATCTAACAGTATGTATCATGATTGGGTGGAAAACCAAAGCGCACTGAATCAGCTTTTTGAGAAGAAATACCTTCAGGTGAAATGGAAGGAAAAATTCACCCGCCAAGCCCAAGTTCCGCTGTCCCTTCCTGAAATTCTCCAAGAAGAGGATGGAACGAATGAGGAGGGGATCATGATCAATTTATCCCTGAATGAATTTGATGATGAATGAGGGATAGAATCCCTCACTGACCGCTTACCCACCGTCTCCTTCATCACGGCCAATTTCTGCGACGCGGGCACGGATGATACGCATCAGGTCTAAAACAGGCACGCGCAGGTCAACCCCACGCTGGCCCCCACTCACCAGAATGTATTGTTGTTCAGTCGCGGGCTGGTCAAGGAATACCGTCCATTGTTTGTGCGTCAATGCCAGCGCGCTAATGCCTCCTACTTTTAAACCTGTCAACGCCTCGGCATCTTTATGCGAAGCCATGCGCACCTTTTTCATCCCGCTCACGGCGGCGAGGCGCTTCAAATCCAATTGACGATTTGCCGCCAACATCACGAGGAAGGGTTTTGAACTGCCTTCGGCATCCGCAACGAGCGTCTTGTAGATCAGATACGGCGGTATGCCCAACACTTCGGCGATCTCTTCCGCGTCGCGCAGGGTGTCTGGAAACTCGACCACTTCATAAGGCACGTTATGTTGTTCCAACAAGCGCATAGAATTGAGTTTATTTTTCATGTTTTTTCCCAAATTCGGTATTTAAATCACGTATAATAGCGTGAGAAGTCTTCTATTTATTGGAATTCTGAAGTCAGAATAAATAATGATTCAAAGTGTGATTGCCGCGAGCGCCATTCCCCTTTTTATGCTCTACGTCATTTGGACATTAGAGATATACGCCATTCACCGCAAACAGTGGTTGATCTTCAGTGCGCTGTGGGGTGTGTGCGCCTTCTTCATTGCGTATATCATCCAAAGTTCGCTCTCCACAAACCAGCTTCTCAGCGCGACAGAAATCCGCCTGATCAGCGCCCCCGTCCTCGAAGAAATCTTAAAGGCGTCGGTATTTTTATTGCTATTCTACCGCCTCGCGGTACGTTATGCTGTAGAAGGTGCATTCTACGGGTTTGCTGTGGGGACGGCTTTCGCTATCGCCGAAAACCTCGCGTATGCGTGGGTCATGCCGGAGGGGTCGTTTGAAGTCGCCTTAGCGCGCTCACTTTCGGTCAGTGTGATGCACGCCTTCACTACAAGCCTCATCGGCGCAATTTTAGGGTCAACCTATCTACTGCCACGCCGAAAGCGGGTGATGTCGGCGCTTGTCGCACTCGCGATTGCGATGATTGCGCACGCGGTCTTCAACCGTCTCGCCCTACAACTGAGCGGAACGTCACTCATTATAGCGGGCATCGCCTACGGCTTCATCAGCTTTACGGCGATCTTCGTCATCATCCGTCACTCTTTACAACGCGAGAAAAACGCGCTCAACACAGAACTGAGCGACATGCTCAGCGCGGGGGAACGCGCAGCCGCCATCCATCCCGACCAATTTGAAGACCTGCTCTATCAAAACCGTGAGGTGTTAGGCCCACGACGCACACGCTTACTACGCGAATATATTCAGCTTCAATCGCTACGGGGTATCTTACAAAAGACGATGCACCTGAATAAACAGGATCATTACCACGAAATTTTGCGAAAAGAACTGCGTAACGTCGATGAGAAATTAGCGACCTTGCGCGGTTCCATCGGTCTATATGCGTGGGTGTGGCTTCGCAGTGTGATGCCTTCTGAAGAAAGCCCGCTTTGGCAACAGCTAGGCACCGTCTTGAATACACAAAACCCCACCTTAGACTTGCTCATCAAATTGAGCAGTCAGCAGGGGATGTTATCACCTTCAGAGATTCGTCGTCGCAAAGCCTTACTGCGTTCTACTAATGTTTTCTATTCATTGGATAACCCTGAACTCGAAGACCTTGCGCTCTTGCTCACCATGCAAACTTACGAAGTAGGTGACGTCATCTTAAAGAATGGGCAAATTGACCATCATCTGTATGTGGTTGCGGAAGGCAACTTGGTCGTGAGTGTCCAGAACGAGCATGAAGATGAAACGATCCTCTCCAGCTACACCGTCACGGACGTGTTTGGCGAACTCAGCTTAATTGACTTGAAGCCTCACCCCGCCAATGTGAGCGCCCTCTCACACGTCAAGTTACTGAGCTTAAGCCGTGAAGACTTATTCACCTTGATCTACGCCAAACCCCAAATCAGCATTGAGTTGATGCGTGGCTTAGTGAACCAAATTCGGCAGAATACCGCGCTCATCATGTGGATTCAAAACACATCGAATGTAGCCCCGCTTCCCCCGCCTTCCAAAGAGAATATCTTCATCAAGTCGTTGGGGGCGCAGTATGAAAACCAAACACCCCCATTCGACTAATGCAGATCAATCGGTTTTGTACTGTCGTAACGCCCGCTTGCCGATCACGTCAGGGATAATCATATTCGCCCAGACGATCAAACGATCCAGCAGGCGCAACGTAACACGCTTTTTCTTCTTGTGGGAAAGCTCAAAAATCTTCTCGGCTACGTAGTCTATCGACATCACCGGCAGACGCGGGGCTTTTGACGCATACCCCGCCTGCCCTAATCGTTTTTGATTAAACTCGGTTGCCGTTCGCCCCACCAAAACATCCGTCACATGAATATGATCTGGCTCCAGCTCAAAGCGCAAAGACGCGGCGATACTGCTGACAAACGCTTTGCTGGCGCTGTAACTTGCGGTATACGGCGCGACAAGGTTATAGACCACCGACGAAACGATGAGAATATGCCCACCTGTCCCCTGCTTACGCATGAAAGGGACGGTTTCGCGGATCGTATGTAATACGCCATCCATATTGGTGCGCATTAAAGTTTCGATATCTTCCCAAGCGGAATCTGTGAGCGAACCGCGCTGGCCTAAACCGGCATTGGCGATCACGATATCAATCCCGCCAAAAACTTCGACCATGCGCCGTGTGGCGTCACGAACAGAGTCTGCTTCACGCACATCGGCGACGAGGGGAAGCAGTCGCCCGTGAGGTGTAGGCAGAGCCTCAACTTGTGACTGTAATTCTAACAGTCGATCTTCGCGCCGTGCCGTGACGGCCACATCATCACCTGCTGATGCAAACTTCAGAGCCAGCGCATAACCGATCCCGCTAGAAGCGCCTGTGATAAAAACCCGCTTAGGTGCTGTCATTCATGCCTCAAAATCAGTGTTGATACTCGTGTTCAAACGGCTCATTATATCTGAACGGATTCTTGATAGACGCCAAACGTCTCGCGCATCACATCGACGATTTCGCCTAACGTCACATACGCATTGGCACAGTCGATCAAATAAGGCATGGTGTTTTCAGTGCCTAAACAGGCTTCACGTAATGCCTGTAAAGTCTGCCCCACACGTTCGTTATCGCGGGTCATGCGCAGTTCATGTAAGCTGGCAACCTGTTTTTGATACCCTTCTGGGTCCATCTGCAAAATCGGGATTGCGGGTGGGGCTTCGCTCACAAACGCATTTTGTCCCACGATCAGGCGTTGATGCGTATCAATTTCAATTTGATTGCGGTAGCTGGCATCAGCAATTTCTTGCTGCATGTAACCCATCTCAATCGCGGGGATCACCCCACCCAACGCGTCGATCTGACGGAAATACTCATACACCGCCGCCTCAGTCTGGTTGGTCAACGTCTCGACAAAATAGCTTCCCCCTAGCGGGTCAAGCGTGTTTGCCACGCCGGATTCTTCTAAGATCACCTGCTGGGTACGCATCGCCAACGTGACCGCGTGTTCACTGGGTAACGCCAGCGCTTCGTCCATGCTGTTGGTGTGCAAGGATTGGGTCCCGCCCATCACCCCCGCTAACGCCTGAATCGCCACGCGCACCAAATTCACTTCCGGCTGTTGAGCGGTCAAGCTCACGCCTGCCGTTTGACAGTGAAAACGCATCCACCATGAACGCGGGTCTTTCGCGCCAAAGGTTTCGCGCATCTCTCTCGCCCAAATACGACGGGCGGCGCGCAATTTTGCCACTTCCTCGAAAAAGTCGTTATGCACGTTGAAGAAGAAGCTGAGGCGCGGTGCAAAACTGTCGATGTCCATGCCCCGCGCTAAACACCAGCGCACATATTCGATGCCGTCGGCAAGCGTAAATGCCAGTTCTTGCACCGCGGTACTGCCCGCCTCACGAATGTGATAGCCACTCACGCTGATGGTATTCCACAACGGCAGATGTTCGGTGCCGTATTCAATCGTGTCGATGACCAAGCGCATCGCGGGTTGTGGCGGAAAGATATATTCCTTCTGCGCGATGTACTCTTTCAAAATGTCGTTTTGAAGTGTGCCCCGTAACTTGGCTTTGGGAACGCCCTGTTTTTCAGCGGCGGCGATATAAAATGCCCACAAAATGGCGGCAGGGCTGTTGATCGTCATACTCGTTGAAACTTTATCCAACGGAATGCCGTCGAACAGCGTCTCCATATCTTTGAGCGATGAGACGGCAACGCCACACTTTCCAAACTCGCCAAGCGCTTCGGGTGCGTCGGTGTCGTAGCCCATCAAGGTGGCGAGGTCAAAAGCCACGCTCAACCCCATATTCCCCTGTTCAAGCAGATATTTATAACGGGCGTTGGTTTCGGTGGCCGTGCCAAAACCCGAAAACATGCGCATCGTCCACGGCTTCCCTCGGTAGCCTGTCGAGTGGATGCCACGCGTGTAGGGATATTCCCCGGGAAACCCAATGTCCGCGACGGGGTCAGTATTGGCCATATCGAGCGGGGTATATAAACGTTCAATCGGCAAACTGGATTGAGTGATAAACTCTTTTTTACGCTCAGGCATACGGTCTAACGTGGGCTTAAGCGTATTCTTTTCCCATTCCGCATGCGCAGTTTTAAAGTCTTTTCCATTCAAAAGGGGCATATTCGTCTCCAAACAAAATTTATTTGACTTTATTATAATGGCTTAAATTTGAACACCCTTCATAACATCATCACATTCTTAGAAACATACTGACTTTGACGGAACTATGTTACACTGTGCACCTCGGAATGTTCTCTTATTTGCGACTGTGTGCAAGCAAGAATGACCGAACCCAAGAAAATCACCCAACAGTTTGTTGCTGTCACCACTGGCTTTATCCCTAAAGACCGTTTTGTGATCTTTGCCATGCTCATCTTCGGGGTGCTGTTGATGGGTTGGCATGCCATCGAAGGCGATTGGGGCAAGGTGGCTTTTTTTGCGGTTACGTTCGTCGGCATCGTGATGATTCTGAGCCAATCCCACTTCCAAACCCGCCTTTTAGGGCGTGGCTTCAACCGTCGGCACGCGCTCTATGTGATCTTATTTTGGTCGTATGCCCTGCTATTGTTCAACGTTTTTGGGCTGATCCAACAAGCCACCTTCTACGGCAAGACCAGCAGTTATGCTTACAGTCTGCTTTTTTTCTTCATCCTCGTCGTGTGGATGTTGATCCGTTCAGGGTTGACATTATTTCGCCCGTTCCACACATTTTTTAGCACGCAAATCCCCATTTGGGAACAAATCCTCGTCGCCTTCAATGAGTTGATCGCCGCGGGGTTATTCTCGCTCTATGTCGCCAGCATCTTCACACGCTTCACCCAACCATCGGTCTTCACAACCACCCTCGACGCGCTCTATTCCTTCAGCTTGTTATTCGTTTTGTTTTTATATTGGTTCGGCATGCAAGGCATGTGGGTACAACGTGTCAATGATTGGTTGAGCAATAACAACGTCTGGGTACAACTCGCCCGTGTGTTCGCCCCGTTAGCGTTGATCGTCCTAATGATGGTGGTCATCAAACGGTTGATTGAACGGGCCGACTTACGTACCGCAGGGCTACTCGGCGATACCAATACCAACCTTGCGATCTTAGCGCTTGCGCCCGTCGTCGGCTTGATTTTAGGCGTGATCATCTTTTTGGTGTACACCAGTGGCAAGGGGTTACGTCAGCGTTTTCTGCCGGACATGCTTCTGGATCGCCTGCCTCAAAGTATCGCTCGCTGGTTACGATCCGTCTCGGATATGGATATGCTGTTGATGCTGGGCGCACTCGCAACCTCAATCCCCGCCTATCTGCTCTTATTGGGGGACTCTGGCGGGGTGATCGGCCTGTTACGCCAGCAGATTTTGCAACGCGGTAGCGCGCTCATCGAAACCAGTGAGCAAGCGTTGGCGCTCTTATTCACAACGCCTTTTTACCTGTTACTTTTAGTGCTGTTAATCCTCTACGCATTGGTGATCGGCCGCCCTAGCCTGAACGCAGAAGAACGTGAGAGCATCGTCAACACCCTGCCGATTGGCTTCATCATCATCTTGATGATCACGCTGTATCTTTTTGCAGTGCCTTTCAGCCAAGTGCTGACCGAAGGGCGTTTGCCCCGTCTGCCCTATGACTTGGGGCGCATCCTCGCGCTGAATATCATCATTCCGCTGGCACTTTTATATGCGCATTACTTCATCTTTATTCGCTTCCCGTACAGTCGCGGTCAATCGACATGGCGCACACAACACACGGTAAAACTCACCGAACAGCTCAATAGCATCGAAACCAATATTCACACCCTCAACGATGAGCTGGAAAGAATTGATACCAATTGGCATAAAAGCCTGATCGCGCTACAAAATGACCCCTCACAGCAGATGAACACGTTGTATCACTACGTGCAAATTAACAGCCAGCGAGACGACCTGAACATGCAGCGGTTACAGGTTGTAGCCGAACGTCAGCAGTTAGCAGAACTTTCGGAAACACCTGTCTCGGTGACGATTGCACGCCTTCCGATCCGCATTGTCAGCATCGGCATCCCGTTATTATTGGCGGTTCAAGTGTATCAATGGGCGGTGGTGAATAATGGCTTACGGAATATCCTCAATAATCCGAATCTATCCATTTTCGATTTCTTCCGTGAAATCTTGAGCCAGTTCCAATTCTAGGGTATGTTAAGGTTACCCCACGCTTATGTTAAGAGATTTTACATTCTCATAACATTCTTCTAAACTAGTCAGAATTCAATCTTCCATAATACACACACAGGAACTTATGACTACACCACTTGACCCTGACGAACGGCTTGAAATGTTAGAAGCTGCTCTTGAACCAGTACAGGGCGATGATGACATGGCGGAAGCCGGACGTAAAATTCTGTTGAAGCAGTTCATCACCATGTTGCAACATGAAGCGGGCAGTAAGACGGGCGAAGATATTGAAGATGTGCATGATATGCGCGTCGCTATCCGTCGGATGCGAAGCACGTTTTCCCTCTTAGAAAGCTACTATAAACCCAAAGCGATTCAAAACCACCTCAAAGGGTTACGCAAAACTGCCCGTGTTTTGGGAAGTGTGCGCGACCTTGACGTTTTGATCACCAACATGACCGAATTTCAAGCGACCTTAGATGAAGACAATGCAAAAGCCTTCCAATCCTTCATCGACACGCTCGATGAACAGCGGACGTTAGCCCGCCATGATTTGGTGCGCTACTTGAATAAAGGCGAGTATCAGCGGTTCATCACCCATTTCAGTCAGTTTTTACTGCACAAAGGCAGTGGCGCGCGCAGTGTCGAGACGGATGGTATCCAAACCAACCAAGTGCGCTTCATCTTGCCGACATTGCTTTACAGTCATTTAGGCCAAGTACGTGCCTATGATGACGTGATCGCTGACGCAGATGCTCCTACCCTTCATGCCCTGCGCATTGAATTTAAGCGTTTGCGTTACATCGTCGCGCTTTTCAGTGAAGTCTTAGGCACCAGCATCAATGATTTCGTGAAAGAGATCAAAGTGGTGCAAGATCACTTAGGGCGCATGAACGACATCGACACAGCGCAGATTTACTTACAAGATGTGATTAAACACGCAGACGAAAATACCGCGATTTTGCTCACCAGTTATCTTGGCAATCTCGAAGTTGAACTTGGTGAACTACGCGGACAAGTAGACCGCATTTGGAAACGGTTCAACACCCGCACCGTCCAAAAACAACTGGCGAACGCCATCGCCGCTTTGTAACGAAATGAGCCGTCACACCCATGACGGCTCACTTTTTGAGTCCCCTTACAGACCAAACCACAAACGTTCTTCATCCACAGGGTTGAGTAGATATATCGCTTGGTCATTTTCGGGAAGCCATGCAGTATCGCCCGTATCCGTCACCACCTGCCACCATAAGATGCCCGCGACGCACGTCCCATCCCCTTGAACGGTGAGCCTAGTCCCACTCGGTTCGCTGATGTCGCCATTCGGTTGGTCATAAAATACGAGCGGTTGCACACGAACCGAAGGCTGAACTGCTATCCCCACTTCTAAACGGGATACTACACCACAGATATTCTCTCGCAAGCGGATGCGTGGGTCACTTTCAGAAACCGTCATGATGAACCGTTGTTCTTGGTAGCTCTCAAAATAAGTGTTTATGCTCGAGCCTTCATAAAGGGGCATCCCTGTTTGCGCGTCGGGCGTGATGACCAGTTCTAGCGAATAAGATGATTCAAATTCATATGTTCCAATAGAACGGCTGAAGGAATATCGATTCGGGTCGAGCGCATGTTGAGGCAGAAAATACGCATCGACCGCCCCTTCAATAAGGTAGACACTTTCATCCATGCCTAAAGCGCCAAAGAGACCTAAAACAAACATACCGTTTCTGTCCTCGGCTTCGAGCACATGAACGGGGATACGCTCAACGCCCGTTTCATCTTGGTAGACGTCGGCCGCAACCCCTGCATGCAGGCTGATGAGCGGGTAAAAATTCAACGTCTCAACCTGTGATACATCCAATGGATACGCCTCGGTCAGCGGGGTGGTCAGCGCGTGGAGTTGTGATGACTGCGCCGTAAATTCACCCAACCAGTAGGCATCAAAAGAGGCAAACTGCGCCTGCCCCAAACGCCCATAAAGCGGGATGCGCATATAGCGCACCAGCGGGTCGCTTGGCATGATCGCCAGGCTTTGAGCATACGCCGTGAGTGCTGATTCGTCGTCGCCAAGCTGGTCGTAGACGATGCCCCTCGCAAACGGCATCATGGGGTTCAGATACACCTCTGGCGAAAAGTCAAAGTCGGCAAGCGCCTGTTCAAAATCCCCTGCAAAAAAGGATTCAAGCCCGTTGAGGATTCGGTTCACTAAGTCTTGGGGTGAAATGGTCTGGTTGAATACATCCAGCCCGCTTCGATCAATCCCTTGAATCATCGCGGTCAACAATAACGCTTGCCGACGACAATCCAGATCATCCGTTGTACAGTCTGCTAAAAGAGCATCTGCCGCATACAGCGGGCAGATCAACCCTATCTCGTGTTCCCCTTCACATTGACGGTACCCCTGACAAGCTGAAGCATAGTCAAAGCCGACGGCAATTGGCGAGATGAGCGCCTGCGCCCAATCCTCACAGGCATCTTGCCAGTATTCAGGAATTTCTTCAGCCATGACCGAGATGCTCAAAGGTTGAATGCAGAGAGATATAAGGGTTAATAATAATAAAAGAATACGCATCTTCATTCCTTTCCAAACGTTATGATCACTGTCTTAAAAATTTATTTTTGCCGAATTTCAGAAATCCTGCATGGTGCTCAAACGACGGCTTCTTATCTGTAAGCCGTTTAGAAACCACTGCTAAGCCAACGCACCCCATTCAATAACACCGTTATGACCCCTCTTGACACAAGAATTCAGCCTATGTTACACTGTTCACCAGTTCGTCTTTGACTGAGTAAAGGAGCTAGAGAAGATGCAAGTTGTGAACACCCCTCACTGGGTCGAGGCTCTATTACCATCTGTACGGACTGTATAAACACACCTCTGTTTATTTTCCCCTCAGTTGCACGTTAGATTCCTCGATGTTGCTTGAGCAATAGACGTTCTTTGCTCACTAATTTTTGATTTGCATACAGAATAAAAACATCCATCGAGGAATGACAAAATAATGTCACCGATCAATTATTCAATCTATGAAGACTATGATGCTGAATTCAACCGTAGTGACCGCAAAAACCGTCGCAAACGGAAACAAAAAGCGGTTCATGTGCCAAAACGTGATGAAAGTGATGTGATCGAATCGCTCACTGAAACGTTGGAAGGGCTTGAAGGCGGGTTCAAAACCACCTATACCCCCAGCCGTTTTGAAGCGACATGGCTGCTCAGCTCGTTACAAACTTTTTACGAACGTCAATACATCAATGATGTGTTAGCGTTGGTGCGCGGTGGCAAAGAAGCCACTGTATACCGCTGTGAAGCGCACCCGCAAACCGGCGAAAGTTTCGTGGCGGCGAAGGTCTACCGCCCCAAAATGTTCCGCAATATCCGTAATGACGCGCAGTACCGTGAAGGGCGCGCCATCTTGTTAGAGAGCGGGCGCGAAGCCAAAGCCAACGACAAACGCATGATCAAAGCGTTGGGAAAACGTACCGACTTTGGTGACTTACTCATTCAATCGTCTTGGCTGATGTACGAATATACGTCCCTGCAACGATTACATGAAGCAGGCGCAGACGTGCCGAAACCCTTCGCTCAGTCCAGCAACGCTATCATCATGGGCTACGTGGGGGATGCCAGTCAGGCCGCACCCACATTGAGCGATACCCGCTTAACCCAAAACGAGGCCAAAACCTTGTATCAAAAAGTGATGATGAATATTGAGATCATGCTCAAAAATGGCATCATTCACGGTGACCTTTCGGCCTATAACATTTTGTATTGGGAAGGCGAAATGACGATCATCGACTTTCCGCAATATGTCAGCCCAGAGAGCAATCGTGCCGCCAAGTCAATTTTTATGCGCGACATCGAACGCATCTGCATGTATTTCAACGGGTACGGGATGCACCTTGACGCGGAAAAGATCGGTTCTAATTTGTGGACCAGCTTTTTTAGCCACCGTCACTTTGACGAACTGGCCGACGCTTCGCGGTTTGAAATCACAGAGGAATATTAATCACCGTCAAGATAAGGGCCTTGTCTCATCATGAAGAACACCTCATGATGAGACAGGCTTTACTCGATTGCTCAGCATCCATGCCAACCCCGCCAACAGCGCTAAGACAGGCATCATCGGCAGATAATAGCGCTGCCATTCCAGCGGGGTGAGCAACATCGTAGAGGCGAAGATGAGGATCGCCCATCCCCCTATCAGAAGTCGATGGGGTAAAGCTGACGGACTGATGAAAAACCGCACCAACCCCACCCCCGCCAACAGCAGGATGATCCCGCTGAGCGCTTCTGGCAGAAGCACCCCGGTCCAATGAGAGGCGTTATAAACCGAAATTTGGTCACCGATATAAGTTTGCCAGCCATCAACTTCAAAATATTGAGGCATGCCCATTCCCGTTTGGCGGTAAAAACCGATGAGCGCTTCAGGCACAGTGAGATACCCGCCAAAAAATTCAGCTTGCCCTGCCAACAACGATGAGCGTTTTGCCAAGACGATCTCAATCATGGCAAAGGGCGATTGTCCCCACCAGACAGGGTTCAAGACATAAAAGACAATCAGCGCGACGATCCCCGCCATCACAAGCCCGAACAGGCGCAATTTACGATCTATCGTTTGGGGCAGCAGCAGACTTAGCCCTAACCCACCCCATACCGCGATGAGCGTAAACACCGCCGTATGTTTACTGGCAAGTGCAAGCCCGCCACAAATGCCGAGGACCATCACCGCAAAGAAAAAACGCCGATATTGCCCGCGTCTGACTTGCAAAAACCACACACCCGCCCACACCGTCAAAAGGCTGAAAGCCAGCAGGCTTCCTTCCATCATGGCGCGACGACCATTCACTAACACAGCGGGGTGCAGTACAAAAAAAAGCGTGGCGATGGTCGCCACACGTCGCCCGCCCAACTGCTTGCCCAAATAGAACATCGTGATCGTGGCGAGAAGGGTGAACAACGTCGAAGGCAGGCGTGCGACCTGCAACAGTTCAGGCGAAGGGGCGTGCTGTGTCGTCGTGTTGTAGTGGTAATCTGCGCCCCAATCCCACTGTTCATTGATCGCGTCCAGTTCAAAACCCGCCAACCACCACGCCAAGCCGATGCTGTACTTGTTCACACTGCCGTTGAGTAAGCGTAAATCTTGCTCTTGGGCGCTTGCGGGGTCAGGGGTATAGGATAAACTGGCGGTATCGCCCTGTAAAAATTGATAGGCAAAATCCCGCGACATATACACTTGGGTGGATTCATCCCCGTGAAATGGGGTGAGGTTCATACCCGCGAGGATATACAGAGCGAGGATGAGCAAAAAGAATAGATCAACAGCCGTTTTGTATTTTGCAACGCTCGACACAAGACGCGACATTTAGGACTCGTCATTTTTACGGCTAGGCTCAGGCAAGTCACCTTTGGTCTGATACAAATTCGTGTACATCTCGGTCATCACGCTGGACATATAACTCACCGCGCTCACCGCCCTGCCATAATTGATATTGGTTGGCCCCAAGACCCCTACCGTTCCAGTAGCGAGACCTGAAATTCCATAACGGCTTAAGATCACCGTGAGATGGCTCAGTTCTTCCCATTTGCCATTTCCGGCAATCACCACTTCTACATCATTGATGACGGGGGATGCGACTTCCGACAACACCATATTCAAAAATGACCGTTCTTCAAACACACGCACTGCCTGTTGCGCCGCTTGGCTGGAGAGTAGCCCCACCGCTTGGCTAAGGCCATCACGGTAGACGAGATGCACCTGTGCGGTATCTGACTTTTCCATCAAGTCCGCGACGACTTCGCCAATTTCACGTTCCAACATTTGGAAATTCAGGCTTCGCATGCGCACTTCATTGGCGCTTAAATCGACACAAATTTGGTTGATGTGACGAGCGGCTTCACTCAAGCGACTTTGCGGGAAGGCTTCGGCCAGCATCAGCATTTGTTGATTGACCGTCCCCTGCTGTAACACCAACACCATCAACACCAACCGCCCTTGCACGCCGATCAATTCAAGGTGCTTGAACTTGCTCATCTCGCTGATCGTGGGCGTGACTAATGCCACACTGCGCGCCGTGCGGGATAATGTGGTCGCGACGGTGGTCATCCATTGTTCGCTCGCCGTAGGATGCGCCTGCAATTTTTCGGTGATGTGCGTTTGTTCAGAAGAGCTTAAATCGCGACCAGAGATCAACCGATGCACAAAATAACTGTAGCCGAGTTCAGTAGGCACGCGCCCCGCAGATGTATGAGGCGCTTTGATATACCCCAGTTCCTCAAGCCGTGACATCTCGTTACGGATCGTCGCCGAGCTAAAAGAAAGGTCAAACTTTTCAAGCAAAAATTTACTGCTCACTGGCTCAGGCGTTTGTGTATAGGAACGGATGATCAGTTCGAGGATATTTTCTTGGCGAGATGTAAGTTCAGGAAGTTGTGTTTCGTCTGTAACCATAGGTAAAGATGAATGACCTCTACTTCGTAAATTCCTGTTTTGTGGTGCAGTTCTACTGTATCATAGCATTACGTGATAATAGGGTCAAAGTTAACAAACGCAAAGGGATAAAATGGGCGCTCACACGCTAGAATTTACAACCTCTAATTTTGAAAAAGAAGTATTGCAAAATTCACAACCTGTTCTCGTCGACTTTTGGGCAGAATGGTGTGGGCCTTGCAAAATGATCGCCCCTATTGTGGATGAGCTGGCAGAAACAAAAGTTGGTTCTTTAGTCGTCGGTAAACTCAATGCGGACGAACATCAAGATGTATTGGCCGCGTTAGGAGTGATGAGCCTACCCACGTTGATTTTGTTCAAAAATGGCGAAGAAGTGACCCGCGTAACAGGCTTTAAAGGTCGCGATCATCTGGTGAACCACATCAACGCGCACCTCTAAATAACGCATATAATCGACAAACAAAAAAGACCGTCACCTTATCTCTGTGACGGTCTTTTTCATACCCTTTTAGGCGTGATCTAATCCTCTTTAGTAGCGAGTGGCAGGGTGATATGGAAGACCGTTCCAATGCCAATTTCGCTCTCCACCCAAATTTGCCCCCCATGATTTTGAACCAGCGCGCGCGTGATGGTTAAACCTAACCCTGTGCCGGGTTGTTCGCGGGTGAGCGGGTTCTCACTGCGGAAGTACGGGGTAAAGAGCTTATTCAAATCGGCTTGGCTCATACCGATCCCCGTATCACGAATCATTAGGTGCATCATGGGCGGTAATACAGCCCCTTTTGCGTTGACCAACGTGCCATCCACGTAAGCAGTTACGGTAATTTCCCCGTTCGGCGGGCTGTATTTATGCGCGTTGCTGACGATATTCGTCAGCACTTGGATCATACGGTTCGCATCTGCATAAACTTGCGGTAAATCCGCAGGGATTTCTAAATTCACGCGTTGTTGTTTATCATCAATCTGCTTTTGGAACGGACGCAACGTTTCGATGATGACTTCAGAAATATGAATCGCAGAAGGTGTAATGCGCATATTTCCGGTTTCGATCTTGGTCACATCGTTTAAGTCGCTCACCATCGTGGTCATACGTTCAGCGTTAGAGCGGATGGTCGTCAAAAAGTTCTTCTGCCCGTCAGATAACGCGCCCGTCGCACCCATCAACAGCACATCCGAATACCCTTTGATGGACGTCAAGGGGTTCTTCAACTCATGCGCGATAAACGACACAAATTCACTCTTAGATTGGTTTGCGCGCGCCACTTCTTCATAAAGTTGAGCGTTGGCGATGGCGATGCTGGCATGTTCGATCAACCGTTGTAAAACGGGCATATCGACAATGCGGAAACGCGGTTCGCGGTTGGTTTCCAAAACCACCAACGCATTCACCGTCCCGCCCGAAATCATCGGCAGGGTGATCTGACTTAACGCCCCACGTAACGAAGGAAGATAATCCGGGTCTTGTTGTACGTCAGGGGCTAAATCCGGCTGGCGTGTGCGTAAAGTTCGTGACGCAATTCCGCGATCCATGGGGATGCGCCCGCCTTGTGTGCCCGCAGGTAGGTCTGCTTCGTCATAACCTTTTTGATAGACCAGTTCAAGGTATGGCGGTGTACCCCGCACCAAGCCCAACATCCCCGCCGTTGCGCCGGTGTTTTCCATCGCCCAATCGACGGTAAGGGCGGCGGTTTTATGCAGGTCGAGCGAACGGTTCAGTTCAACGTCGATGCGTTCTAACGTCTCAAGTTCGTTCACACGTTGGCTCAATTGCAGGTCGGTCAATTGGAACAAACGCGCATTTTCAATCGCGACGGCGGTTTGCCCCGCGTAGGTTGTGAGTAGTTGGGTGTCATTGGTGGTAAAGCCACCCCCGCGCTTGTTGAGAATCTCCAACACGCCAATCACGCGGTCTTGTACGATCAACGGTACGGCCAAGACGTTGCGCGTTTGGAAGCCGTCCTCAGATACTTCACCGCCCCATCGTGCATCAGAACGGACATCGTTCACAATGACAGGTTCCCCGCGGGAAGCGACTTCACCGACCAGCCCTTTTCCATGAGGCACGCGCACGCCGATCAATTCACTGCCAGCATCCCCCGTCGCCACGCGGAACTCAAGATCACTGCTGCCATCTTCAGTTTCAAGCAGTAACGAACCCGCTTCCGCATCCAAAATGTCTGCGGCGCTTTGGGTGATCAAGCGCATCAGGTTTTCTAGGTTCGCTTCTTCAGCCACAATCTGACGACTGATGTCGTTCAGCGATGCAAGCTGACGCGCGCGCGTGTTGGCTTCTTCAAACAAGCGTGTTTTATCCAACGCGGTCGCGGCGAGGGCGGCAATATCCGCAAAGGTTTTTTCTTGTTCATCGGTAAAGTTACGGCCGACTTGTTGACTGCCTGCCGCCAGCGCCCCCAACACTTGACCGCCCACGCTCATCGGCACAGCCATCCATGCTTTGATCGTGCGGTCTTCGCGCACATGATCTAAATTGCGCTCGTTGACTTCATCTTCAAACGACTCTAAACGAATGATGTGATTATGGCGAATCACATCACTTAACGGATCATTTTCGAGCATCCAGCGTTGGTTTTCTTTTTCGCTATAACGCTCCTCATTTTCAAGGAACAAAGCGTAATAAAACGCATTGGAATCCGAATCTCGCAGGGCGATATAAAAATGAGACGCGGGTATCAACCGTTGGGCTTGGGTCGTGATCAATTCGAGCAAGTCGTCAAAGGTCACGGCGAAGTTGGCCGCCTGCCCGACTTGGCTCAACACATTCAATTCGCGAATACGATGTTCTAAAGCATCGACGACTTGGGTACGTTCGATAGCTACGCTAATTTGGTTCGACAAACTTTGCACAAAACGAAGCTGTTCAAAGTTGTAATATTTGAGTCCACTCGCAGGCGGTGTGATGATAATAATTTGGCGAAGTTGGTTTTCGCCCTTCATCCCCACAATGATCAAACTTTTTAAGAGGGTTAAGCGCGCTTTTTCAGCGGTGAGGGGACGATCCCACGGTTTGCCATATTCTAAATACACCAACTCGTTAGCTCGCTCAAGATATTGGATTAACGAACTGGTAAACGCAAAGCGCACATCCGTGCGGTTGTTGATTTCAACAAACGCATTTTCTTCGTTTCGGCGCGCAAAAAAGAAGATTTTTTCAGGTTGCAGGGTGGAATTGATCAGGCTTTCGTACTCGCGCACGATCATATCGTAGCTGGTTAATGACCCCAGACGAAACGCGAAGTTTTCGATCAATTCTTGATAATTGAGTTGCTGTTTGAAATATTGTTTGTCAACCAGCGCTTGAATGCGGGTACGGAACGGCAAGAAGAACAAGGCCAGCGCAAAGACCACCAGCGCCAAAATCAAAGGGTTATTGGCGGGCAAGACCCGTCCAATGAAGGTGCTCACCCCATAGACCAACAAGAAATAGCCGACCACTAACAAGATCAACATGATCGAGTAGGTGATGGATTGGCTCATAAAACGGTCTGTGTTTAACGGCTGGTATTGCAACGCGGCGTAAGCAAGGCCGATCACAGGCAGAAGCAAGAACGGGGTCAGTAATGAAGTATTGATCGAGAACATCTCGATCCCCGTAAACTGACGCACCACAAGGCTGAACGCCCACAAAATCCCTACAAACGCGGCGACACCAAAGCCCAACAACGCTGTGTTAATTTGATCGCGCAGAATAATCGAATGGGCGCTGGTTCGCAGCCGCAGAAGCGAGATGATTAAGACCAGCATCCCCCCCACGCCGATGATTGTCGCAATTTGTGACATGGTGGCGGCGGCGCGGTAATCCGTCGAGTTCAAATACAGATAGGCCAAGATGATGCCGATCACCAATGTGATGAGAGGCGGAAGAAACCGCAGAACAGGGATTTTGTAGCTGATGACGGCGCGCGTGGGGAAGACGAGCACTAAACTGGTAAAAAACCCGCCTGTTGAAGTGACGATCACCAACCAGAGCGGAATAAATGAAAAGGTGGTCGAAAGATCGAACAGACCGATCATAAACACACCCAATCCCAAAATTGCCAAGCTCACCCAATAGGCGTTGAGCTGTCGCCAGCGAACCACCATGATCAACAGGCTGATGGCAATCGCGGTGATTCCTGAAACAAAAGGAACCACAAAAAACGCGATGTAATCAATGTCGGGGAATTGCGATAGCATCACCGTTAAAGTGCAGGTTGCAAACCCATTCTCGACAGGCCCGCATACACTCGACCCTGCTTCAACGACTTCGCCATTTTGGACGGGACGTAACACAGTGATTTCGAGTGCATCCCCTGTTTGAGTGCCCCCCAAAATTTCGTTGAACCGTCTGAGCGCGGTGGTGTAATCGTTCAGGTCAGCGCTCAAGGTTTGGCCGTTCAAGGCCACGATACGGTCAAGGCGCAGGATACCTTCATCAAGCGCGACCCACCCTTCCTCACCAATCGGCACACTGCCATCCACCATCAAAGAACGGGTGGTTAATGCGCCTAGAAACGGACGGTCACGCCACATCAACATTTGCGTGAACGCAAGCCCAATAAGGATGATCGCAACAGCCACCATGATGAGTGACATCACCGTTAACGGGAAAGAAACTTTGTTGAGGGACTCTACAGAATCTCTCGATGATGGCACATCATAGGATTGTTGAGCATCTGAAGGTCGAGAAATAGCACTCATAAATTAGGCCTATTCCAGTCTTAAAAATTCTTCTTGCATCGCGACAGAATCTTCTTTTGATGAAAGACCCCGTACAAGCGTCAGCATGACATTGTTCTTGATCCAATATTTCGGGTGGGTGAAAGTTTCATTGACATGAGCTGGTAGAAAGGCTCATTACCCCTAAACTTGATTATATCCATCCCCGTTCAATTTGACCTAAATTTATTCGGCATACTCTTTATGCAACGTAACTAAAGAATACTCAATGTGTTCATTTAGGCGGAATTTGTTTGTTATAATGGGTCTTAATATAACTATTTGAGGGAGCGCTATGGCTATTAATGAGCGGGCAATTCGTGTACTCATTGCCAAACCCGGTTTAGATGGACATGATCGCGGTGCAAAAGTCATCGCTCGAGCACTACGCGATGCTGGGATGGAGGTCATCTATACAGGATTACGCCAAACCCCTGAAATGATTAGCGAAGCCGCCTTACAAGAAGATGTGGATGTCGTCGGCCTGAGCATCCTCAGCGGTGCCCACATGACGCTGGTCCCTCGTATTCGTGAAGTCATGAATGCCAACAGCCTGAGCGATATTCCCATCATCATTGGGGGCATCATCCCCGACAGCGATAAAGCCACCTTAGCAGAACAAGGGATCGCCGGCGTTTTTGGGCCGGGCACCAGCACAGAAGAAATTGCCAAATTCATTCGGGCATTGATCGAAACCAAAGATAGCAGTTCCCTTTCATGAAGACTGATTTCCACGCATTAGCAAACGCCGTTCAACAAGGGGATCGTCGCGCACTAGCACGACTCTTGACCTTTGTTGAAAGCGAAACCGAAGGCGTTGATGTCGCCCTCGCTCAGTTGTACCCACATACGGGGAAAGCCCATTGGGTTGGCATCACAGGCGCACCGGGAACGGGCAAAAGCACGCTCGTCACCGCCCTCACAAAACATTATCGTTCCGAAGGCAAAACCGTCAGCATCATCGCCGTTGACCCAACAAGCCCCTTCACGGGGGGCGCTATTTTAGGGGATCGCATCCGCATGCGTGACCTTGCAGGTGACAGCGGTATCTTCATCCGAAGCATGGCAACACGCGGAAAACTGGGCGGGTTAGCGCGCACGACATTAGATGCGGCGCGGGTTTTAGATGCAGCAGGTTTTGATATTGTCCTGATCGAAACCGTCGGCGCAGGTCAAAACGAGATCAGCATTGTGCGCATGGCGCATACCACAATCGTGGTTGAAGCGCCCGGCCTTGGCGATGACATACAAGCGATTAAAGCAGGGATTTTAGAGATTGCCGATATTTTGGTGGTCAATAAGGCCGACCGTCCGGGGATTATCAACACGATTGCCGCCTTGCGAGCGATGCTGGATTTAGGCCACCCGACCAAACAAATCACCCGTCATCATGGGCAACAAATGACCGTCCATGCCGAAGAAGTCCCTCAACATCAGGATATGTGGATCGCGCCTATCCTCAAGACCGTCGCCGTAGAAAACACAGGCATTGCGGAACTTGCGGACGCGATTGAAAAACACCATCAATTTTTAGAGCAAGCGAACCGAAAACAGATTTTAGAGAGTCAGCACATTCAAACCGAGCTGATCGAACGCTTACAGAACCAGCTTTTACAAGCATGGTTGAAACGTTTCCCCCCCGACACGCTGTTAGAGATCGTCGATTCTGTCCAAGCACGAGAAATCGACCCTCACACAGCAGTAGAAGAATTGTTTAACCGTGGGGCAATCTCATAAAGCATACAAAAACAAGTTCGCGGAATTAACGGGAACTTGTTTTTTATCATTCGCCATTTAGACTAAACATAGCTCACAAACGATCTATCATTTTAAGCATTTCAAAGAGGATCTGATGTATATCGCTTCACCCAACCACCGAATTTCCTTATTCGCATGCACAGGTTCACAGGCTTTAGGGAAAGAAATTGCAGATTATTTAAAAATTCGCCCGGGGAATTACACACGTTCCATTTTTCCCAATGAAAACATCTTCATTCGTTTGAATGAAAGTGTGCGCGGACAAGATGTTTACGTCGTGCAAACCTTGTCCACCCCGATTCACGAAGCAATTTTTGAAATGCTCATCATGATCGACACCTTAAAACGAGATTCTGCCGCTCGTATTAATGTGGTCATCCCCTATTTAACCTATGCGCGGTCAGATAAAAAAGATCAACCCCGTGTGGGGATCACCGCTCGTTTACTCGCGAATATGATCGAAGTAGCGGGCGCAGACCGTTACATGACCATCGACTTACACGCAGGCCAAATCCAAGGTTTCTTCAACATCCCCGGCGACGCGCTCACCGCTTTTCACATCCTCAGCAGTTATTTGCGTGACAAACAAATTGAAAACTTGGTCACGGTGTCTACTGATTTAGGGTTTGCAAAAAAGGGGCGCAACTGGGCAGAAAAATTAGGGACGCCGCTGGTCATCATTGAAAAGCGCCGTACAGGGAACGATTCACGTTCTGAAGCGCTCAGCTTAATTGGCGATGTGCGTGATAAAAACGTCCTACTGGTTGATGATGAAGTGTTAACAGCGGGTTCGGTTGCCAATGCCTATCACTTGGTGAAACAAGAAGGCGCACAAGATGTCTATCTCGCGTTCACCCACCCCATTTTGGCAGGCCCCGCCATTGAACGCCTGCAAACTCTGGGGCTAAAAGAGATCATCACCACCAACACGATTCCGATCCCGCCCGAAAAAACCTTGCCCAATATGACGGTGCTTTCTGTTGCGCCGTTACTTGGCGAAGTGATTTTGCGCGCGCATGAAGGTCGAAGCGTGGGCGAGTTGTTCAACGAATAAACCGACTCCATAAAAAAAACAAAGGCTGGGTGAAATCGGCCTTTGTTTTTATCCCATCTTTTAAACTGACAGCATATCTTTGGAAGAAGGCGGATCAAATTTAATCCGTCAATATCGCCCAAATGAGGCGGAAGGGAATCGTGATCACCCACCATATCGCATGTAAAAACCCACTCACAATTCCTTCGATAATCGGCGTGCCGACCGTGTCAATAATCTCATCTTTCACCGTCCATTCCCCTTCGTGATATGGGTGGAGCGGTAACGATGATGGATGCTGTTGTCCGACTTGAAATGTGGTATTGGCATGCGGTTGTACGACGTCATCGAACGAAAATTGATTCTCATCATTGTGCGGTACTTCACTCGACATGAGTTTCCCCTCATTGAATACCTTGTTAAAACACTATAGCACAATACACAATTTCAGACTTTTCTTCAGAATCCCTGAATCCAAGACGGTCGCAGGTGAGTGAATCTTTTAGACGTAGTCGATCTCGACAATCTCGAGCGCCAGTTCATCGCCGTCTTTCACGACGCGCGCCGCCGGACGCAAGATATCATGTGCGAACATCACCAACGCTTGAGATTCAAACGCTAATTCACGCCATTTACGTTTGGTTTCGAGCGTGGTCAAGGGTTCGACATCGAACGCGGGAATCCACGCCAAGCGTTCAAAATGGACGGCATAAGAAGCCAAATCCGCCAAGTACAGCAGTTTATCGTCACCATCTTCGATGCGCATAATCATATGGCTTGGGGTATGGCCGGGGGTGATGACGCCCGTCACGCCCGGGGCAATTTCGATATCTCCTTCAATGAGGCGTAACCGTCCTTGTTCAAACAACGGCACATAATTTTGCGTCAGATACGTAGCGCGGGTGCGTTCATTTGGGTTTGAGGCCGCTTCGTATTCTTTTTTCTGCACCAAATATTCCGCGTTCGGGAAGGTGGCTTGGATACTGCCATCTTCGGCGGTGTAGGTATTGCCACCGGAATGATCGCTGTGCAGATGAGTGTTCACGACAATATCAATATCTTCAGGGGTGAGTTGTAACCGCGCCAAAGATTCAGCCATCGTTCCACGACGATGCTCAAGGCGCATCCATAACTGTTGTTTAGACGACACTTTAGAGCCAATGCCAGTATCAATCAAGATGTTATGGTGTGGGGTTTGAATTAAAAGTGAGGTTGAAATTACCGGAATTAAACGCTCTTCTGAATGGGTCATGGTGGACTTCCACAGGGCATATGGAACAAGTCCAAACATCCCACCCGGGTCCATCACAGAATAACTTTCTTCGATCACATGGATTTTAAGATTTTGACCAATTTTTAACATATTTCCCCTACTGCCTCCGTTCTGCCAACAACCAACTCCAATAATGCCACCCCGTAATTAGACCTAAAGTGATTCCAACTGCGGGTAACCCTGCATAGATAGAGGACCAAAACATATCTGTCGCATCGATGTGAAACCAGCCTGCAAAATAGATAAGCTGGAGCACAAAACGCACAAAGAAACATCCAGCACCTATCCACGCCAATGTATAACGCGAAGATTGTTGATTAGTTGCGCTTAATCGACGACTTAAATCGCCAAGAATGGCAAGCATCACAGCAATTGAGAGGTATCCTAAACTGGCGATCATTCTTTACGCTTTCCGTCTACCATAAAAAGATAGACCCGCGTGATGTAGATAAACAGCAGAATACCCGACCCCGCAAATAAGATGTCACCCAGAGGATCAGAGACGATTTCATCCAGCGTGGCATAGCGAATCATCGCTGCACCATATCCTGCCATAATCACAAATAAGATGGGCGAAAATGTCCGTTTATTCGAGAAACGCTCATAAAAACGTCCGATGAAAAAGACAATTAAGAGAAGTGCGACCAACACAAACCATGTATACAGCGCGATGATTTGACCGAGTTGTGTAGGGGACATGCCAACCTATCTCCAGTGAGGACGATGTTATGCGATATTTTAGCGTAAATAAAAACCGTTCGCTCTACGACTAAACGAGAGCGAACGGCTGTATAAAACTTCGGGTTGCAGAACGTATTACAAACCACGATCCGAACGGTAATGGCAGTTTTTGTACTTCTTGCCACTGCCACACCAGCACAGATCATTCCGACCTAACGAGGCCTTAGAAGTTTTACGTACTGGTTGGGCTTTGGTTTCAGCAGCGACAGCGCCGGGACGAACAGCTTGGATGTTCTGGATCGTCTGCATACGCTGAAGTTGAATCGGCTGAGGTTGGTTGGTTTGCAATTGAGCGCGGAAGAAATTACGTAACGCCTGCAAAGAGATGTTATCTTGCAATTCTTCCCACATATTGAAGGCTTCACGCTTGTATTCTACAAGCGGGTCACGTTGAGCAACCGCCATCAGGCCGATGCCTTCACGCAGGATATCGAGGTCGGTTAAGTGACGGCGCCAATGTTGATCGATGGAATTCAATATGACGATGCGTTCCGCGCGTTGTGTCACTTCACCCAGTTCTTCACACTTCTTTTCGAAAGCGTCGTTCCCTGCTTGGACGAGGGTTTCTTCTAACTGTTCTTTGCTCAGCTCGTCTAACGATTCGACGGTGATCGTATCCGGCACAGGGAAGATCGTGAACAACTGACGATGGAGATTTTCTAAATCCCAATCTTCAGGGTGTTCGGCGTCTTCTGCAAACTCATCAACCAATTTGCCGATTTGTTCTTCTAAAACGCGCAGATAATCTTCGCGTAGGTCTTCACGGTCTAACATTTCGCGACGTTGACGGTAGATCACTTCACGTTGTTTATTGACCACATCATCATATTCGAGGACACGTTTGCGGATGTCGAAGTAGTAGCCTTCAACGCGAACCTGTGCTTGCCCAATCGAGCGGGAAATCATGCTGTGTTCAATCGCTTCATCGTCGGGAATCTTCGCCCACTGCATGAAAGATTTCACCCGTTCGCCACCGAAGCGACGCATCAAGTCATCTTCGAGGCTGAGGAAGAAACGAGATTCACCAGGGTCACCTTGACGACCAGACCGACCGCGCAGCTGGTTGTCGATACGGCGGGCTTCGTGACGTTCCGTACCTAAAACGAACAACCCACCCAATTCGAGCACTTTGGGACGGTCAGCAGCGACCTGCGCTTTGGCTTCGCTGAAAGCCGCCTGCCATTGTTCAGGCGTTGCATCCGTAATTTCGATGCTTTGCTTGCGCAAAATATCGCGGGCTAACCCTTCAGGGTTGCCCCCTAGCAAGATGTCAACACCACGACCCGCCATGTTGGTGGCGATGGTCACTTTCCCCAAACGCCCTGCTTGGGTGATGATTTCGGCTTCGCGTTCGTGCTGCTTCGCGTTCAACACTTGATGGTCAACTTGTGCTTTTTTAAGCAGTTTGCTCAGGTGTTCAGAGGTATCAATCGAGGCGGTACCCACCAGCACAGGTTGTTGGGTTTCATACCGTTCTTTGATTTCATCGACCACAGCGGCAAATTTTGCTTCTTCTGTGGGGAAGATCAAATCTTCATAATCCAAGCGGATATTCTCACGGTTGGTGGGAATCGCCACGACTTCAAGATTATAAATTTTCTCAAATTCTTCGGCTTCGGTGATGGCTGTACCTGTCATACCGCAGATTTTTGTGTACATGCGGAAGAAGTTCTGGAAGGTGATCGTCGCCAACGTGAGGTTTTCACGACGAACTTCGACGCCTTCTTTCGCTTCAATCGCTTGGTGCAACCCTTCAGAGAAACGCCGACCGTGCATCAAACGTCCGGTGAATTCGTCAACGATGACCACTTCACCATCTTGAACGATGTATTCCCGATCTTTCAGGAATAAGGCATGCGCCCGTAAAGAGTTATCGAGATACGGCACCATCTCGGCAAACTCAGCGCTGTAAATATGCTCAATGCCGAGCATCTTTTCAATTTTCTCAATGCCAGCGTCGGTCAAGAAAGCAACTTTGTCTTTCACTTCCACTACATAATCACCATCGGGTTCTTCGTCATCAATGCTCTGTTGTGAGCTAGGGGATAAACGCTTCACCAATTGGGCGAATTTGCCGTATAAGTCAGAAGGTTGATCGGCTTGACCAGAAATAATCAGCGGGGTACGCGCTTCGTCGATGAGGATGTTGTCCACTTCGTCGATGATGGCAAAGAACAATTCGCGTTGTGACAACTGGGAAGTGTCCATCACCATGTTGTCACGCAGGTAGTCAAAGCCATATTCGTTGTTGGTCCCGTAGGTGATGTCCGCGTGGTAGGCTTCACGACGTGTGACAGGACGCAGATATTGGAAACGGGCATCGTCTGACGCATAGTTTGGATCATAGATGTATGATCCCGCGTCTGGGTTGCCCGCACTATTTTGAATGACGGCGACGCTCATCCCCAATTTGTGATAGATCGTGCCCATTTGCTGAACACCGACCTTACTCAAATAGTCGTTTGGGGTGACGAGATGGGCACCCCGTCCTAAGAGAGCATTCAAGTAGAGAGGCAATGTCGCGACGAGCGTTTTCCCCTCACCTGTTTTCATTTCAGCGATTCGACCAGAGTGCAGTACCATACCGCCGATGAGCTGTACGTCAAAGTGACGCATTCCCGTGGTACGAACGGAGGCTTCGCGCACCGTCGCAAAGGCTTCTGGCAGCAGTTGGTCTAATTTTGCACCTTGTTTGATACGTTCTTTAAATTCGGCGGTTTTAGCCAATAACTCAGCATCACTTAACGCTTGGAACTTCGGTTCAAGCGCGTTGATCTCATTCACTGTGTCGCGGAATTGTCCCACAACACGGCTCGATGAGTCGCCAAGCACTTTCTTGACGAGATTTTTAAACATAAACGCCTCGGTTTTTACTCAGAGGGAAGATTTGTCCCATTGATAGCGAATGAAATTATAGCACAGCGGTATAAACGATTTATAAGAATACCAAATTAAATTAAATGATACTGCTATAATTTAGCCGAAAACACCCTTAAAAAACGATTTAAAGGAAAACTTATATGCAATACCGTAAACTGGGACGGACAGGGTTGAAAGTCAGCGCTTTGTGTTTAGGCACAATGACTTTCGGTTGGTCGGCGGATGAGCCAACTTCATTTCGCATTATGGATGTCGCCCATGATGCAGGGATCAACTTCATTGACACCGCCGATATTTATTCTACGTGGATTGGTAATAACGTCGGTGGTGAGTCTGAAACCATCATTGGCAACTGGCTTAAACATAAAAAGCGGGAAGATTTCATCGTCGCCACCAAAGTGCGCGGACGTATGTGGGCAGGCCCAAATGGTGAAGGCTTAAGCCGTGTTCACATCAAACGGGCGGTAGAAGACAGCTTACGCCGTTTAGGGACTGATTATATCGACCTGTACCAAACCCACTTCCCCGATGACGACACCCCGCTTGAAGAAACCTTATCCGCCTTAGATCAACTGGTCAAAGAAGGCAAGGTGTTATATGTCGGGGCAAGCAACTATAAAGCGTGGGAATTGATGAAAAACTTGTGGGTGAGCGATAAACATCACTTCGCCCGCTTCGACAGTTTACAACCGCATCACAGTTTGCTTCACCGCAAAGAATTTGAACAGGAATTAGAAGCTGTTTGTTTGGATCAAGGCGTGGGTGTGATTCCCTACAGCCCCTTAGCAGCGGGCTTCTTGACGGGGAAATATACCCGTGAAAACCTCTCACCAGACACATCCCGCCAAGAAAGCGGTTTGATCAAAGAACTTTTGGCATCACCCAAAGCATTCGATGTTCTGGATGTCGTGCGCGAAATCGCGTCTGCGCGAAACGTGCCGATTAGCCAAATTGCGTTAGCATGGCAGTTGAAGAATCCCGTCATTTCTTCTTCGATCATTGGCGCAAGAACGACTGAACAACTGGAAGAAGTTTTAGGCGCTGTTGAACTCACACTCAGTGATGAGGAAATGACCCATCTAAACACGGTCTCAGAAGGTTTCTAGCGTTTGTAAGTCATTACGACTCAGCGAATTGTCATTGATATATTTTGTAGGGGCGACTTGATGAGTTGTCATTGATGTGTTTTTGTAGGGGCGACTCGATGAGTTGTCATTGACATATTTTGTAGGGGCGACTCGATGAGTTGTCATTGACATATTTTGTAGGGGCGACTCGATGAGTCGCCCTTAATATATTCCTTAAGTACCGACGACTACATAAGATTTTAGAGTCGCCCTCACAGACATTCTTTATCAGAACCAAGCAGAAAAGAGATTGATCTCTCTGCCTACGCTACATTCAACGTCTACTGACGGTCTTGCCATTCCTGAATCGTGGCATTGATATAGTCACGGATTTCGGGATCGGTGACGGCATCCACCGAATCATAGAATTGACCATCCACTTCGATGGTGACCCCACCCCCGGGTGCTTCGCGCACATGGATCGAGCGCCCCGCATAAGCCCCCGTCGTCGAAAGTTTATGCTGGAGGAAAGCTTCAATCGCCGCGACGATATTGATTTCAGGGATGACGGTTTTTTCTAGTTTCGGACGTCGCCCAAACCGTGTCGGCATGGGGATACCAGAAACGCCCGGCATTTCAAACTTGGGTAGGTCACCGGGTAATGTGGTCTTCCCTTCCGTCGGTTGAGAAAGGGTTGAGCTTACGGGCGACGGTGAAGGGGTCTGGTCAGCAGGCGGGTTCGTTTCGCCCACATTCACCCCACCCTGCACAATTTCGCGAATCAAGTGATTCAAACGGCGCTTAAATTCAGAATCGCCATTTTGTATCGGAACACGATACGCCTGCGCCCCAATCTGAACGATCAACCCACCTTCGACCACATCCCGCAGAACCACCATGATTTCAGCGGCTTCAGTCAAGGAACCATCCGCCAATTGCAGGCGGTACGTGCCAGAAGCGGACGTGCGTAAGGGGTTACTGGTGAGAAAATCGAGATCAGGCATATCCATATCATCTTGTGAAGAAGGTGGAACCATCGACATCGTATGCTTTCCTCCAATAGGTTGCTCTGCTTGTGAGCGACGTATACGGGCAAAAACGAAATATCCGATTGCAAAAAGCAATAACACACAAGAACCACAAAACATCACGATCAGTTGTATCGGCAGTTGACGGAAAAAATCGCCAATCCCGCTTTCAGCCATGAGTCCTTCTCCCTCTCACCCGTATTAGCGATAACGTCGCGAAAGCACTTGGCATGTGGGACAGTAATGCGTTCCCCGCTGTGCTACACGAATTTTTTCAATCGGCGTTCCGCAGATATAACAAGGTTTTCCTGCGCGGTCATACGCGAGTAAATACTCTTGTGCTTTGCCTAATGTGCCATCAGGTTTTCGATACCAACTGACGCTTGCGCCTTCCCGTTCGATCCCTGCTTCTAACACAAAACGGATCGCTTCATGAAGGGCTTCGGCTTCTTTGCGGGTCAATGAATTGGCGGGGCGTAAGGGATGTATCTTCGAGCGCAAGAGCGCTTCATCCGCGTAGATATTGCCAACCCCCGCTAAAAACGCTTGATCTAATAACAGCGCTTTGATCGACTTTTGATGTCGGGCTAAGCGTTCGCGAAACACCTTCAAAGTAAATTCGTCAGTGAGTGGTTCAGGGCCAAGATGCGGGGCGAGCGTGTCGATATGATCGACCAAAGCGACCCGCCCGAACTTGCGCGAATCTGAAAAGCGCAGTTGTTTGTCGCCATCTAAATCCAGCCAAAAATGCACCCAACGATCCGCCTCGTTTTGTGCGTCTTTATCGCTGACATATAAGCGACCGGTCATCTTTAAATGCACGACGAGAACGTTATCATCCAGTTCACACAGGATATATTTTGCGCGTCGGTTCACCGCGCGGAAGGACTGCCCTTGAATACGGGCGGCGAATTCTTCAGCGTCGGGGGTTTGTAATGTCCGTGCCCAGTTGTACCCCATGGATTCGACCCGACGACCGATCAAAGGTTCACGCAAACCGCGCACGACTGTTTCTACTTCAGGTAATTCAGGCATGAAAAGCAAAAACCTTATTGAAAATCCAACATGAAAGATAGATTGCTCATGCCCTTAAGTATACAGAAAAACCCATCGTGATGATTTGATGTACAACGTTTTTTAAGAAACGTGAAAAAACTCGAACATTAGAGCGAATCAGAGTATAATAGACCCTATCTGAAAGAAAAAACTCACACATTCAACAATCTTTTATTCATGACAACAAATGATTTTGTTCATCTTCACGTCCATACGGAATACTCCCTGCTGGATGGGTTAAGCCGTCTCCCTAAGCTGATTAGTCACGCCAAAAATTTAGGGATGTCTTCCCTCGCCATCACCGATCATGGGGCGATGTATGGGGTGATCGACTTCTACCGCAAGTGCATCGCGGCGGAAATCAAACCCATCATCGGCATGGAAGGTTACTTAGCGCGTCGCAGAATGACAGACCGCGACTCTAAATTAGACACAAAACCCTATCACATGCTGATGTTGGCAGAAAACGCGGCGGGTTACAGCAACCTTCTCAAAATTGCCAGCACCGCCCAACTGGAAGGGTATTATTACCGTCCCCGTACAGATAAAGAATTTTTGGCTTCACATTCTGAAGGCATCATCGCGACCAGTGGCTGTTTAGCGGCAGAAATTCCAAACATGGTCATGAATGGACGCGAGGCTGAAGCCCGCGAAACCATCGACTGGTATCTGCAAGTTTTCGGGAAAGATCGCTTTTTCCTCGAGTTACAAGTTCATGAAAGAGTCCCTGAACTGAAGCCTGTCAATGAGTTTTTGACGCGCATCGGCAAAAAAGATGATATTCGTTTGGTCGCCACCAACGATGTGCACTACGTCTTAGAAGAAGATTATGACCCGCATGATACGTTACTGTGTATTCAAACGGGGGCATTAAAGACCGAAACCAACCGCTTGAGCATGTCGGATAACAGCTACTTCCTCGCCGACCAAGCACAGATGTGGAATATGTTCGGTCACATCAATGAGGGTGAAGCGTTAAAAAACAGTCTGCTCATCGCCGAAATGTGCAATGTTTCGCTCGACACCAAAGGCTATCACCTGCCTGTGTTCCCTGTCCCCGAAGGGTTTACAGATGCCGCCGCCTATTTAGAGTATCTGTGCTTTAAGGGGCTTCAATGGCGGTTTGGTGAAAACGGGCACGATGCTCAATATGTGGAGCGCGTGAAATACGAACTCGGCATCATCAACAAGATGGGGTTTGCGACTTACTTCTTGATCGTATGGGATTTGTGCGAGTTTGCGCGCGAAACCGATATTTGGTGGAACGTGCGCGGTTCCGGCGCGGGCAGTTTGGTAGCTTACAGCCTCGGCATCACCAACATTGACCCGATTCAAAATCACCTTCTTTTTGAACGCTTCTTAAACCCGGGGCGCGTCAGCATGCCCGACATTGATATTGACTATCCCGACGACCGCCGTTCTGACATGATCGCCTATACGGTGCAAAAATACGGTGAAGATAAAGTTGCCGCGATCATCACCTTTGGGACGATGGGCGCAAAAGCGGCCGTCCGTGATGTTGGACGTGCCTTAAACGTGGATTTGTCGAAGGTCAACGCGGCGGCGCGGTTAATCCCCACCGAACCGAAACCAAAACCTGTCCTCACTTATGTAGAGGACAACCCAGAACTTAAAAAACTCTATCAAACCGATGGTGAGCTTAAACAAGTTATCGACACCGCTTCTGTGTTACAAGGCATCAGTCGTCACTCGTCTGTGCACGCGGCGGGGATCATCGTCGGTGACCAGCCTCTTGTAGAATATATCCCGCTCACACGGCAAGCTAAAGAAGATACCTCCCTGCCGATTCGGCAAGTCACGCAGTTCCCGATGGAAACGTGCGAGTCGATTGGCTTGTTAAAAATCGACTTCTTAGGTCTTTCCACGCTGACCTTGATGCGTCGCGCAAGCGATCTCATCTTGAAGCATCGCGGTGTACATCTGACGATGGACAATATCCCCTACCGCCCTTCGGATGATGAACAGCTCAACGAGATGCTCAAAGAGGCGTTTGTCATGATGGGACGCGGGGAAACCATCGGCGTGTTCCAAGTTGAAAGTCCCGGCATGCAAAAGATGCTTCGGGAAATGCGCCCGACGCGCTTTGAGAACATCATTGCAGGGGTGGCGCTGTACCGTCCGGGGCCAATGGACTTCATCCCGCGTTACAATGCCCGTATGCACGGTACGGAAGAAATCAAATACCATCACCCCGAATTAGAGCCGATCCTCTCGGAAACGTTCGGCATCATCGTGTACCAAGAACAGATCATGCAGATCGCCAGTCGTTTGTTTGGCTACACCCTCGGCGACGCCGACTTGATGCGTAAAGCGGTGTCGAAGAAGAAGAAAGAAGACCTGCAAAAGCACAAAGAAATCTTCTTGGAAAAAGGGCCAGAAAACGATGTAGATGTCAAAACTGCCGAGGTCATCTTTGACGAGATCGAGTTCTTCGCCAACTACGGCTTCAACCGTTCCCACGCCGCAGACTATGCGGTGGTCACGGTACAGACGGCGTTCTTAAAGCGCCATTACCCCGAAGAATTTATGGCGGCGCTGCTCACCGTCTATTTTGATGACACCGCCAAAGTGACCACCTTCTTAGGCGAGTGTAAACGACTGAGTATTCCGATCCTTCCGCCGGATGTGAATTACAGTGAACTTGACTTTGACATCCAACTGCAACAGGATCAAACACGCGGGATTCGCTTCGGCCTCGCGGCGATCAAAGGCGCAGGGGTCGGCGCATTACAAATGGTGCTCGAAGAACGCCATGCCAACGGCATCTTCAAAGACCTTGATGATTTGTGCCGTCGGGTTGACCTGCGCAAAGTCGGCAAGAAGACGGTCGAAAGTTTGATCAAAGTCGGCGCGTTCGACAGCCTGAAAGCAGGCACGCGCGCCCAGTTGGTGAACGCGCTCGAACGGCTGATGAATCACAGTTCTGCTCACCATAAAAATAAAGACGCGGGGCAAATTGATATGTTCGGCGGTCAAAAAGATGTGACCGACGACATGCTGCGTAACCTTCCCCAAATGGACGAAGTGAATTCCCGCACAATTTTAGAGTGGGAAAAGGAACTGATGGGGCTGTATATTTCCAGTCACCCCATCGACCCTATTCTGGATCAGCTTGCGCATGTCCACTTACCTAATAGCTATGATCTCAAAGAGAGCGAAACCTTTGAGAACGGTCAAGGGGTGCGCTTTGTAGGGTTGGTCGCCGCCCTACGTAAAATACCTACCAAAAATAAAGATATGATGGCTGTCGCCACGCTTGAAGATCGTTATGGCACGATTGAGGCCGTAATGTTCCCTAAAACATGGGCGCAACATCAGGATAAAGTCACAGATGGCGTGGTGGCGGTGTTCATGGGGAAATTGGATACCACCCGAGGCGAGGCGCAAATCATCGTCGAAAGTGTCACCCAACAAATCCAATCCGTGATTTCGGCCAGTAATGATTTACCTGACATCAACGAATTTCGATCCAAATTGAGCTGGATGAATGACGAAGATTTAGAAGATGATACCGTCGATTCATCACCGCCTGCCCGCTATACCAATGGACATACGCCTGCTGAACATACGCCTGTACCGCCCCTCGATTCGACTGTTTCCGAACCGATGCGCGTTGAAGACAATGGAGGTTACGGGACATCCCAAGAACCCCCTACATTTGATGAACTTCCTATCGAAATCCCAACGGAATTTGAGCATGATGCGCACAATACCAAGCCTAAATTCGTCTTTCAGTTTGATGACGAGTTCAATCCCCCCGCCGAACCGCCCAAACTTTTGACGATATATTTCCACCGCAGTGGCAATGACTCGGTGGACAAACGCAAGCTCAAACGCTTGGACGGGATTCTCATCCAAAACCCGGGCAATGATCGCTTTGAAATCGTGATTGTCGAAGACGGCATCGAAATCCAGCTTTGGGAATTTGATGACCGTACCTTCAAATGTCATGAGCGGGTGTGCGCTGAAATCGGCAAAATTGTTGGAGACGCAAATCTGCTTATTCGCATATTGCAAAAATAGGCGTATATTTTTTTAAGTCTCGTTGAAATTTCGATGAAATTTCTAGGTTTCAACGAAACTGCACTGTACAATATTGGATGTTTTGTCCGTTTTTAGCTTAAACAGTCACTGTTTAAACTCAAAAAGTTTGAATCACTCAAACGTGAAAGATGCACTTTCAACAATGAAACGAATTGCAGTTATGACTAGCGGGGGCGATTCCCCAGGGATGAACGCGGCGATCCGCGCTATCGTCCGTACCGGACTTGAATATGACATTGAAACCTACGGTATTCGTCAAGGGTATGCGGGGTTGCTCAATGGTGACTTTGAACTTCTCACCAGCGTCGCAGTGAGCGGTATCTTGCAACGTGGGGGCACAGTTTTACAAACCGCCCGTAATGCAGAATTTAAAACAGAACAAGGACAGCGTAAAGGTTTACGTCGCCTGAATGAAAAAGGCATTGAAGGGCTGATCGTGATTGGCGGGAATGGCAGCCTCACAGGGGGCCAGAGACTTCATGAATTAGGTATGCCTGTGATCGGTATTCCGGGCAGTATCGACAATGACATCTATGGAACGGATATGTCCGTTGGCGTCGATACCACGCTCAACACGATTTTAGATTCATTGGATCGCCTGCGCGATACCGCGACGTCTCATCAACGGGCCTTCATTATTGAAGTGATGGGGCGTAATTGTGGTTATCTCGCCTTGATGGGCGCCATCCTCGGCGGAGCTGAAGTGGTCGTCACGCCTGAACGCGCCCCCTCTATGGCAGAGATTGCCACCGCCTTAGAAGATGCGTACGTTCGCGGAAAAACCCACGCGATTGCGGTCGTTGCCGAAGGTGCGCCGTACCGTGTCACCGAACTTGCAGAATTTTTGAGCAATAAGGCAACCATCGGCTTTGAAATCCGTTTGACCATTCTCGGGCATGTCCAACGTGGGGGAAGCCCAACCGCGTTTGATCGTCTTTTGGCAACCCGTATGGGCGTCAAAGCCGTTCGCACCCTGCATGAAGGACAAAGCGGGGTGATGGTCGCCCTCTCCGGTCGTGAGATCAAAACCATCCCTCTGACCGATGCCATCAGCCAACTGCGACCGATTGGCGAAAGTTACTTTGAGATGGAGAAATTCCTCTCGCGCTAAGCAAAAACGCAAACCATGTCTAGGTGACATGGTTTGCGTTTTTATAACCCCAAATAGTCGGCTAACCCGTTAGGCGTATTGGTGGTGAATAAATCAACCCCGTTTTGAAATAACCGTACTGCCTTTTCAAGGGTGTCGCTTTTGCCTACATCCAAGGTCCACGCATCCAGTAATAAATCATGTTCATGTAACCAAGTCGCCAGATTGAACCCGTCATCCAAGAGTTGAATGAGCAGATGGTGATTCACGTACCACACTTCAGCAGAGGACACTTGCCCTCTCAATATTTCACAGCGCGCATTGAAGTATTCGGTTGAAGTCATCGTTCGGCTGTCCGCCAGCGGATCGTCATCTAAGTAACCGTATGCGCCAAGTCGGTGCGGTGGAACCCCAGACGCATCCCATGAACGGGGCGCATCCCAATACAATTGGATGTCAAACCCTAACTTCACATCAGGGGCGAGTGCGTGCAAGCGACGCAAATGCCAGTCCGCCGTAGAAGAGATGATCACTTGGTCTTTAATTGGCTCGATCAACATGAGCAGGCGGGATAAAGGTTCATCATCGTTGAAAGCATCAAGACATTTAAAATCCAACTGTAACTGCGCTTGATGATCAAATTCTTCAAACAACCTGACGACGGCGCTCAATAACGGCGGGCGGTAAGGTGTAATCACTTGGCGGTGTTGGATGAACAAGTCTTGCACTGTGTATGGCGTCGTCTCTATCACCCGTCCCTGCCCTGAAGTTTCCCTCTCAAGGTGAGCATCGTGAACTAATAAATAATCCTTGTGTTTGAGTGGAAAGACATCCACTTCGATATGGGTTGCACCCGCTTCTAGGCATGCGCGTATCGCTTCTAAACTATTGGGCGGGAACGGTGAACCGTCTAAGGCGCCTTTGTGATGCACGATCATCATATGGCTTGCACTCTACATCTGTTTGTTAAGGAAAGTTACTATTCAAGAGGTAATGATTAATTCAGACAAAATTATATTTTCCTTAATGGCATAGATACACTCGCTATCATGTAAAAAAATTATCCCCATGACTTTAATTATAGATTTGAGCAGTGGCGTAGAAAACCTTTTGGGTTTATATGAAGATGATATCGATAAAACCCAACAGTAGGGTTATTTTATGGATATCAGCCCAAGGAGATTCACGTTACATGATTAAATTAAAGTTTGCCGCAGTGTTATTCGGCACACTCCTCATTTCGAGTGTTGCCAGCGCCCAAGATGCTGAAACCCTCACGATTTATTCTGGCCGTGGGGAATCTCTCGTTGGCCCAATCATCGCTCAATTTAGCGAACAAACAGGGATCGAAGTCGAAGTTCTTTACGGCAATACAGCGGGAATCGCCAATCAAATTATTGAAGAAGGTGCAAATAGCCCTGCAGATGTCTATTATGGGCAAGATGGTGGCGCACTCGGCGCATTAGCGCAAGCAGGTTTATTAGCCGAACTTCCCGCCGAAATTTTGGATCAAGTTGATCCTGCTTTCCGTTCACCCAATGGCGAATGGGTGGGAACCACCTTACGCGCCCGCGTGTTGGTTTATAACCCTGTCTTGGTTGAAGAATTAGGTTTGGAATTGCCAAACTCGATTTTAGACCTTGTGAACCCAGAATATGCGGGGTTGGTCGGTTGGGCACCTGAAAATGCTTCCTTGCAAGCTCAAGTGACTGCGCTCCGCGTTTTGATCGGTGAAGAAGCGACTGCTGAATGGTTAGACGGCATGGTTGCCAATGAAGCTGTCAGCTTTGGAAGCAGCAACGGCAACTTGTATCAAGCTGTTGGCGCGGGCGAAATCCCCTTTGGGATCAGCAACCATTATTATTTATTCGGTATCATCGCCGCGAACCCTGACCTACAATTAGCACAACACATCTTCCCAGAAGGAGATGCGGGCGCTTTGGTGAATGTTGCGGGTGCGGGTGTTCTCGCTTCGAGCGATCAACCGGAATTGGCTCAAGCCTTCATAGACTTCTTATTAAGCCCTGTTGCACAACAATATTTCACCACCACCAATTATGAATATCCTGTGGTCGAAGGCATCATCACCAATCCGTTATTGATCCCGCTCACCTCAATTCAAACCCCTGAAATTGACCTCAGCGATCTTGCGGACTTGCAAACCACCCTCGAAATGATTGAGGAAAGTGGCGCGCTAGACGGTTAGTTGCTTCTTTAGATATTTTTAATTGCCGAAGCGGTCAGTTGTTTCGGCAATTTCTATTTTTCGAGTCTTGAATGGATCATCTCAACCACAAATACAATTTTGTGCTTAGAGCCTCTCCCTTTCGGTGGGATTTAAAAAAGATATTCATTGGGTTCCTCGCTCTCACTGTTGTTTTACTCATCTCTTTACCGCTGGTTTACTTACTTGTGCGGGCACTTGAAAGTGGTGAGCAAGGAGTTGAATATCTTTTACGTCCGCGCACCATCACGATCTTCGTCAACAGCATCATTCTCACTGTGATTGTTGTGGTTGCTTCGGGCATCATCGGGTTGGCCTTTGCGTGGTTCACAACCCGAACAACATTGCCTTTTAAGCGGGTGTTTCTCATCCTTGGGTTATTACCAATGGTGATCCCTTCGTATATCGGCTCGCTCACGCTCATTGAATTTTTCGGCCCTGTGGGCATCTTACAAAAAGTGCTGGCACCACTCGGCATACAACGTCTACCTGAAATTTATGGATTAGGCGGGGCTGCCTTCGCTATCACCTTATTCACCTATCCCTACTTTGTTTTACCTCTGCGCGCCGCGTTGCTCAATATGGATCAAAGTTTAGAAGAGGCGGCCCAGTCGTTAGGATGCTCTCGACAACAAATTTTCTGGCGCATTATTTTCCCCATTTTACGACCTTCATTAGCGGTAGGCGCACTGCTCACAGCGCTGTATACACTCAGTGATTTTGGCGCGGTCATGGTGATGCGTTATAACGCTTTCTCGCGTGCGATTTATATTGCCTATGAAAGCTCGTTTGACCGTAACCGCGCGGCCATTTTGGCGCTCGTCTTGGTTGCCTTCACCCTCTTTTTGACGGTCTTGGAACGTCGTGCCGGAAGGTCGATCCGTACTTACCGTATCGGAAAAGGAACAACGCGCAAAGCCAAACCTATTGACATCGGAAAATGGCAGTTCCCCGCGATTATTTTTTTGAGCATCCCGATTATGCTGGGTGTGATTCTGCCCATCAGCATCTTGTTCAACTGGGCGCTGAACCCCGTGACATCCACCATTGATATGCGCTTAGGTGAGGCCAGTTGGAATGCAGGCACATCCAGCGCAATCACCGCTATGACCTGTGCGCTCATGGCACTTCCGCTCGTCCTATTGAACCGTCAATTTGCATCGCGGGCTTCGCGTGGTTTGATGAGTTTATCGTACATAGGCAATGCGCTACCCGGCGTCGCGGTTGGGCTTGCACTGGTTTTTTTTGGGGCGAACGCGTTCCCCAATTTGTATCAAACCTTACCCTTGCTCATCCTCGGTTATGCGATTCGATTTCTGCCTTATAGCCTCGGCTCAACCCAAACCGCCTTCGCCCGCATCAACCCCGCGCTTGAGGAAGTTGCGCAAAGTTTAGGCGCAAGTAGTCTACGAATCTTATGGAGGATCACACTGCCTTTAGCGTGGACAGGCATCACCGCAGGGATGGGGTTGGTCTTTTTGAATACCATGAAAGAACTGCCGACCACATTAATGTTAGCTCCGATTGGTTTTGTAACCCCAGCAACCCGTATTTGGATGGCTTCGGAATCCGCATATTTAAGCCTTATTGGACAACCTGGGTTGATTTTGATCGCCTTATCTTGTGTAGGGCTTATAATCATCCTCTGGCGAGATGCGTATGTGCGTTAGCATTCATTAGGGTTGTAGCATTCCATGAGTTTACTTGAATTAGACAATGTGCATTGTTCTTTCGATCATGTCCATGCGGTGAATGGCATTTCGTTATCCGTTAAAACAGGGGAATTCATCACGATCTTAGGGCCGTCTGGGTGTGGAAAAACAACCACCTTGCGCTTAATCGCTGGTTTTGAAACGCCTACCCAAGGGACAATTACTTTAAAAAACCTTGTCGTTGCGGGGCCGAAAGCCTTTACCCCTCCCCAAGACCGTCATATTGGAATGGTTTTTCAAGATTATGCGCTGTTCCCGCATCTGAACGTGGGGCAGAACATCGCGTTCGGGTTACCCAAAGAACATCAAACGGGGCGGATTCAGGAAATTCTTGCGCTGGTGGGCTTATCCGGTTATGAAAAGCGGATGCCCTATCAGCTTTCAGGAGGTGAACAACAACGGGTCGCGATTGCCCGCGCATTAGCCCCACAGCCCGACTTACTCTTATTAGACGAACCTTTTTCAAATTTAGATACCACGTTGAGAATGCAGGTACGCTCGGAAATCCGTAACATTTTGCGCCAGGCAAATACCACCTGTATTTTTGTGACGCACGCACAAGATGAAGCGTTAAGTTTGTCTGACGGCGTTGCGGTGATGTTTCAAGGCAAGATTGCGCAGTTTTCATCCCCACATGCACTTTATGAACAGCCGTCATCCCCTAAAGTTGCTGAATTTATTGGCGAAGCAAACTTTATTGAGGGGACCGCGAATGGCAAAACAGCACATTGTCTATTTGGGAACATCCCCTTAAGTAATGAAGCGTATGGCGCGGTAACGTTATTAGTTCGACCCGAGTGGCTCCAAATCGTTGACGCTTCTGAAGCACAAATTTCAATGCGTGTAATATGGAGTGAATACTATGGGCATGACCAACGGGTTGGGTTCATGACCGATGCGGGCGTTTCATTTATCGCGCGCATCAACGGGGTTGAGAACTACAGTGTTGGGGATAGGTTCTATTTAAAAGTTCGTAAACCTCTCATTGCTTATAATAACATAACGTAAATTTGCAAATTTCATTTATATTACAAATTTCCCACAAATCAAACCATCATTCCATATTGTCTTCTCACTTCTATGAGACAATGCACTTTTAAAGTAAGTGGTTATTGAAATTTTAGTACCATTACGGTACTTTTTTGGTAATGAATTTCATACACACCAAATTATTAGCTACGCTAATATTAGTCTATGTGTGGATTTTACATAACCTAAAAATAATAATAAGGATTGTGGTGAGGTTTTATGCCCTCTGTGGAAAATACCATGTTGGCACCTCGCGCTTTTGATGTGATTTTGCGGGATCGACTGATTCAAAAGATCGAACTTGCGCAAGATCATAAGGTGACACTCATTTCTGCGCCTCCCGGGTATGGAAAAACCACACTCGCATCTCAATTTGCGTATGCAACAGATAATGTCGTTTGGCATACAGTAGAAGAACGCGAACGGGATTTTCCCACATTCATCGCCGAATGTATTCGAGCGCTTCAAACCCTCATCCCCGACATTGATTTAGTCCTGAACCAAGGCCACCTAGAACCCGAAGAAACAGCCGCCCTCTTAGCCAATGCCTTACGCGCGTCGGTTAAGAATCATCTGTTCATTATTTTAGATGATATACATTTACTTCATAACGCCACCCAATGTGAAACATGGCTGAGGGCGTTTACGACGAACCTTCCACCGAAATGCCATCTCATCCTTCTGAGCCGTAGTATTCCAAAACTGCCGATTGCAGAGATGGTCGCGCGTCGTGAAGTGCTCGCGATTGGTCAAGAAGAACTACGCTTTACGCAAGAAGAAATCGTCGAACTCTCAAAGGTGGCATTTAATAATCCACAACCGTTAAGCACCATCCAGTCTTTGATGGAACGCTTAGAAGGCTGGCCTGCGGGGATCATCCTCGCGTTACAGCCTTTGCCCGCGCCGATTAGCCAAGCCTTTCTTTCAAGTGAGGATGGGCCGGAAGCGTTATTTGATATTCTCGCCGGCATGATGCTCGACGCACAGCCACCGCCCCAGCAAGATTTTCTCTTTGCCTCCTCAACGTTTGATCGCTTTACGCCACCGCTCATCACACAAGTGCTCGGCATCCAAAACACGGCTTATTACACCTCCACTGCCCTCGTCAAAAATCTATTTTTAACGCGGGTTGGCGGGAAGTTGATGTATCACAACTTATTCCGAAACTTCCTACAGCGTACCATCGCCAAACGGAACCCTGAACTCTTTCAAACCATGCACTTGAAGGCGGGGCGCTGGTTTAGCCAAAATGACCAGCTCGAAGATGCGTTCGAGCATTTCCTCACCGCACAACAGCCTGAAGAAGCGGCGCTCGCGATTGAAACAGCCCTCTCCACGTATTACACACAGGGCAAGTTTGAAGTTCTCCTGCGTTGGTATCATGCGCTGAGAGAACATGATATTCACAATGCGAATTTAGCCTACGTCGCAGCGACGATTTATATCACCCAATCTAATTTTGAGCAGGCGCTCACCGCGCTGGATGAAGTCACCACCCTTGCCACACGCACAGGCAATGATCGACTTTTAGCGGAAGCCCGTTTACAACACGCACGTATTGATCTCCAAAAAGATCAACATTTGGCGGCCATCGCCCAAACGGAACACTTACTGCATCACAACCCTGATATTGAAAACTTGTACGGGCGGGCTTATCGAATTCTTGGCAAAGCCTATTTTAAATTGGGACAAACCGATACCGCGCTGGCTCATTTTGAAAAAGCGATTCCCCTCACGCGGAAATATGGCGATAAGCCGATGCTCGCCAATTTATTACAAGATGTCCAGTTGGTCTATCTACGGGTAGGACGGCTTACCGATGCGGGCGCATGTTTACAAGAAGTCGTTGCGATTGCCCGAAGCCTGAATAGCAAATTGATGTTGGCGCAAGCGCTCAATGATCTTGGATATCACTATCATCAACATGGCGATTATGCCGAAGCGCTTACCACCCTCCAAGAAGGGTTCAGCATCGTCGCTTCCCTACAAAACCGCCGTGTAGAGAGTTATCTCTTATGGAGTCTCGCAGACTTACAGCGTGATTTAGGAACCTACCAAGAAGCGTGGCAACTCTACAACCGCGCCTTAGAATTTACCGCCAATCGCGAAGCGAGTTTACGCGCCAATTTACTCATCAATGCGTCGATCTTAAGGCGCTGGCAAGGCAATTTAGAAGAAGCGGAAATCCTCGCGGAAGAAGCCTATCTCTTAGCCGATGCCCTCTCTCTCGAACTGGAGAAGGTGACCGCCCATATTATGTATTGGGCATCCCATACCAGACAAGTAGGTACGCCAACCGCCCTTGAAGCGATCTATAGTCAGTTTGAGGCGTTGCACAAACTCAAGGCATCGAGTGAAATGGCGATGGCGTTGATTTTGTGTGCTGACTTGTCGTTACAACTCAAAGATAAAGTCGCTACGAATGATTTCTTGTCAGAGGCAACACGGTTATTAGAAGAAGGCGCGCGCATCCAACCCGCCGCCGCTGAAATACTCCATTCACCTCAAATTGAATCGTACATCCGCGCCAACGCCACACGGTTTGCTTCCCTGCTCAACCCCATCAATAAACTGCGCAAAACGATGGAAGCCAAATCCCGCGTGATCGAATTTACGGAAGATCATGCGCCAGAGTTCACCTACAATTTGCGCGTGTATACGTTGGGTCGCGAAAAACTGGAACAAGATAATATCCCTGTATTGCCCTCTCAATGGCGGGCGACAGCCGCCCGCGAGTTGTTCTTTTACTGGTTGTTCATCGGCCCGAAAACGCGCGAACAAACCAGCCTCGAATTCTGGCCGGATAGTTCTACCGCCAAAGTTCGCTCTAACTTCCACACTACGCTTTACCGTGTGCGCCAAGCCTTAGGCGAAAATGTCGTCATCTTTGATAATGATCGTTATATGATCAATCCACAGTTGGATATTTGGTGTGATGCGCACGAATTTCAGGAAATCATCCAGCGCGCACAGAATCAATCTGTACGAGATGCACGCACCGAAGACTTATATAAACGGGCTGTCAATTTATACCAAGGTGAGTTCTTGCCCGGGCTTGATGCAGAATGGCTGGTCAATTTACGGGAACGTCTCCACGAAGATTATATTGATGCGCTCTTTGGGCTGGGGTCTTGTGTCCAAGCACGAAGTGATTACAAACAGGCGGTTCGCATTTATAAACAGGTTTTGAAGATCGACCCCTTCCGCGAAGAAGTCCACCGCGCGGTCATGCAGTGTTTCTCTGAACAAGGTGAGCGACAAAAGGTGTATCAGCATTACAAATATATGCTGGAGGAATTCCATAAACACCTTGAAGTAGAACCTACCCGCGAAACCTTGCTGTATGCAAAAACGCTTCTACGGTAAGCCTAGCCTGTCTACATTCGCCACAAAATACCTCACCCGATAGCTAAGCCATCGTTCCCTCTCCGTGAGAGATGGTGAAAAGAGAACACGACTTGTTTTTGCCCTTGTCCTCTCCCCACGGAGAGGACGGCTAAGCGTCAGCGCAGCAGGTGAGGTTATGAAATAGAGAGTGAAGCACATCTCCCCTGAAGGGTAGCCGCCAGATTGTCTCTCCCTAAACCTGATTTTAGAATCGTGTAATCTTTGCCACCATCTGCTGAGCTTGTAGAAGTACGGCTTCGCGTAATATATCCGGCTCGATGATCTCGGCATCAGCGCCCAAACCTAAGACGACCATCCGCGCTTCTTCAAGCGAACTAAGACGTACATCAACCATTAACACGTCCGCGCTGAATTCGCGAACTGTGTATCGCTCAGACGTGTACAACTTTAAGAATGGAAGTTTACTGACGTTGATTCGTAATGTAAAAGCAAAATCAGGCAGATTGGCGACGAATTCGCTAGCATGAATTTGCCAATATTGCCCTAGATGAAAGTTTGTATCCCGTTCAAAACGGGCGGGCAAAATGTCCACCGCAACAAAACGTGATACGCGATATGTGCGCAGTTCTTCCTCACGGCAGGCGATGAGATACCATGTGCTCGCCTTCGCAACAAGGCCATAAGGTTCAAGAATCCGCTCAACCACTGTCCCATCCCCACGTTCATAACACACTTGAATACAATAATCCTCAAAAACAGCACTTTTGAGCGTTTCCAGATGGCGCAATGTTTCACCTTTATGCCACCATCCAGCAGGGTCAAGGTGGATGCGCTGCTGCATCCTTTCGGCTTCATGACGGTGTAAAGATGGCAACGATGCAAAGAGTTTGAGCAAGGTGTCTTCAACCGCCCGTCCCAACCCAATATCCTGTAACGGCCCTGTTTGAGTAGAGACAAACAAAGCACGCACCTCGGCTTCATTCAACCCAGTCAGCGAGATACGGTAATGTTCGTCCAAGTACACCCCGCCCCCATGTCCTGCATCCGCATGGACAGGCACACCGACGATATTCAACGCTTCAACATCACGCAAGATCGTCCGCCGTGAAACTTCCAGTGTTTCCGCTAGCTCATAAGTCGTCGTTTTACCCTGTGCTTGTAAGATGAGCATGATGGATAACAAGCGATCCGCACGCATCTTCTACCACTCCATTGATTCACACATATTTTTCTGGTGACAATAGATGTCACCAAATTGATTATAAAGTGATGGTGTCGAATGATTCAATCTAAGGAACAGCATCATGAATAAACTCTTTTCGTGGGTCGAAATTCCAGTCCAAGATATTGAGCGTGCCGCAAAATTCTACGGTCAATTGTTTAATGTAGAAGTGACCATCACCGATATGCCACCACAACGGATGGCGACGCTCTATTTTGAGCCGAATGAAGTGGGCGGTTCCCTGTTACAGTCACCTTACTTAACGCCCTCTGATCAGGGAGTACGTGTATATTTCAATGCAGGACGAGGGGATCATTTAGAAGTTATGATCAAGCGAGTGCAATCATTAGGGGCAGAGATCATCCTTCCAGCAACCCCTATGGGCAATGATGGACGTTTCGCGACATTCAAAGATACGGAAGGTAATTTCATATCCCTGTTTGCTGAACACTGATATCTCGTAGCTCATTCTATAAGTTTATTCGGATAGCATAAATATAAAACCCTGCATGCCTCATAACCTGATTTTGAAGTATGCAGGGTTTTATATTTAGAAACATCCTTTAAGCGCGTTTTGTCGAAGTCCCGAATAACATGAGGGGTTTCATAGCATAATCTTAGATTTACACGCAAGGCGGACAAGATCGGTCTTGTCCTTACGAATTTAAGTTTTAAGCATTAGCGCAGCAGGTGTTTTTATTTTATTTCACCTCATTAGTACCGAAGTCCTACCCAATTCCCAACATGATTTTGAAGCGATTCCACGTTCTAGACCCTGTTTTTTCTCTCCAATGAGCGTTGCCTGACAGAGCAAACCCATCTCACTTATAAAAATAGCTTGGTAAGCAGTTTGTTGCACACTGACTGTTATCTTAAGCACATTGTTGATTTGAGTTTTAGTGATGAAAGAAATCTCATGAAAATATGCTTTCGTGGCCCCATTGGTGGCGGTTCTGATGTGGGTGGTCTCTAGCCCTTATTTCTCTATTCTGACTTTTCTATGCTCTCGTCCTGCGTGACTTGTTTTAAGGAGAACCTCTCATGAAGAAACTACTTCGTGGCCCCATCGGCGGCGGTCCTGATATTGGCGGTATCTAGTTCTTATTTTTCTGATTCTGACTGTTTTATGCGCTTGTCCTGTATGACATATTGAGGAGAACCTCTCATGAAGAAATTACTACGTGGCCCCATCGGCGGCGGTCCTGATATCGGCGGTATTTAACCCCATTTTTTCGTACTTTATTGAAAACGAGGAGTGTTCTATGGTGCTGAGAGAAAGTGCCTATACATCCCAAAACCGCTGGCTCGTTCCAGACTCGCATGAACTGCCCAAGCGCAAGCTGTGGCAAGGCTATGTTCTGACGGAACAAGAACGGCAAAATATTGATCATTTAATCGGCAGAGCACTTTTGGATTCTGCCTTCTGTCAGCGGTTGTTACATCACCGTGATGGAGAGCTTTTAGCAGAGTTTGACTTTACCCCAGAAACAGAATTATGGCTGTGTTCCTTACAAGTGAACACCTTGGCAGAGCTTGCCCAAGCAGTCACTTCATGAGCGGGCGGGTGACTGCTTTTTCTGCCTTATTGATTGTTTCTATGGATTAAGACTGATTAAACATCATGGTCAATGGATTGGTGAATCGTATTTTAGTGATCGATAGTGATTTAGGATTTGCCGCGCTTACAAGAAATGTGCTGAGCAGAAATGGCTATACCGTAGATGTTGCCTATGACAAATCTACCGCGTTGAAATATATCCAGAACAACGTGCCGGATGTGGTGATCCTTGATGTCAGCATCATTGATACCAATGGAATTTCGTTGTGCCAAGAATTACGTTTAAACAACGAAACCAGCACGACCCCGATCATCGTATTTTCCATCTATGACGAACCTGAGATGATTCATTCCTACATGCAGGCAGGTGCGAATCTCTTTGCCAGCAAATCAAATTCTCCGTTTGAGTTGGTCTCCAGCGTCGAGAAAATTATCAGCAGAGCCAACACACAATCCAGCACCCAGTGTGGTTAAACTCGCCTCCATTTCCCCTTAACCCTCTAACATCTTTCCCCATCCATAAATTTACAGTTAGGTTACACTTTTTATAATTGTTCATCATAAAGTCAGCTTATATTTGAATATATTGTTGAGTGACTGATTGCACCATGAGGATGAACATGCAACCTGAAGATTCTTTTCAACACGACGAAGATCATAACGATGATATTCCAGTAGGGCGGCTTCTTTCACGTCGGGAAGCGATGACGATGATTGGCGGAGTGAGTGTGATTGTAGGCGGTGGCCTTACAGGTTTCGCGCTCAACTATGCGGAACAAGGCCCAACCTCAACCCCCACAGGAACAGCCACCGCGCTTCCCTCTTGCATCGCAAAACCGGATAAAACCGAAGGCCCCTATTTCCTTGACGATCAACTGGAACGGTCAGATATCCGTACCGACCCTACTACAGGTGACGTATGCGAAGGGGTGCTTCTCAACCTGATCTTCCGCGTGACGGACATCAGCACAAACGCCTGTACGCCACTGCCTAACGCCATTGTGGATATTTGGCACTGCGACGCGCTGGGGGTGTACTCTGGTTTTAACGATAATTCCGCAAATTTCAGCACGGTGAATCAACAGTTTTTGCGTGGATACCAGCGCACCGATGCGGTTGGACACGCTGAATTTCTGACCATTTACCCGGGTTGGTACTCTGGCCGTACGGTGCATATCCACTTTAAAATTCGCGTGAATCCAGATTCTGAAGAAGGGTATGAATTCACCTCTCAGCTCTTTTTTGATGACGAACTGACCGATGAAGTTTTCACCAACGCGCCGTATTCCCAAAAAGGGATTCGTAATACCCGCAACACCAATGACAATATCTACGGGGCGGATGGCGAGCAACTGTTATTGGCCTTAACCGAAACCGATGAAGGCTTCACCGCGACCTTTGATATCGGCCTTGACCTCACAGATATGGAAGTGGGTGCGTCCGACTCTGGTTTTATGGGCGGTGGCATGATGGGAGGTAACCCGCCTCCATTGGGTGGCGGTGGTGGTATGGGAGGCAGACGGGGCGGTCAAATGCCCCCACCAACCCCAACACCATCAAGTTAGAATTTACGATAAAACTTCAGGATTCACGATCCCTGCTGGCTGACCATTCCAAAAAGCCAGCAGGTGATCAAACGCCGCGCCAAAGTACAATTCATAATTGTCTTTTTCAACGTAGCCTAAGTGAGGGGTACAAATCACGTTGGGCAAATGCAGTAACGGATGATCGATCAACGGCTCATTTTCATACACATCAACGGCTGCGCGGAACGGTTGTCCCGCTTGAAGCACGTTCACCAGCGCATTCGGGGCGATCAATTCAGCACGGCTGGTATTCACCAACAAGGCGTTAGGCTTCATCGCCTTTAAATCAGCTTCGGTAATTTGACCGCGCGTATTCTCCACCAATTTTAGGTGGATGCTGAGCACATCCGATTGTTCAAATAGATCACGCTGGTTGCTCGCGACTTCAACCCCATCAGCGTGTGCGCGGGTGAGTGAGCCTTCGCGTCCCCAAGCGAGGACGCGCATCCCGAACGCTTTCCCATACCCTGCGACCATCTTGCCAATGTTGCCATATCCTAAGATGCCTAATATACGCCCGTGTAAACTTAGCCCCAACGTGGTTTGCCATTTCCCCAAGCGCATTTGGGTCACTTCATGGGGAATATTTCTTTGGGATGCAAGGATCAACGCCCATGTGAGTTCCGCTGTCGCAATCGATGATCCCCCGCCCACCGCCACCGCGATGCCTAAGCGCGTGCAGGCTTCAAGGTCGATATGGGGAATCCCCCGCCCTGTTTGGCTGATGATCTTTAAGCGCGGTAACCGCTCTAATAATTCAGCGGGAAGCGCGGTGCGTTCACGGATCAAAACCAATGCGTCGGCCTCTTGAAAGCGCTCGGCTAACGTTTCGATATCCTGCACGCTGTCATTGAAAATGATGACCTCGTGGCCTTGCAACTTCGAGTAACAATCCAATGTACGTACAGCATCTTGATAATCTTCAGGAATGATAATTTTCATGATAGAGCACTCCACTCTATAGAGTTTAAAGGCGCAAAGTGCGCACCGATGTTCGCGAGATCATCTGCGTGCCTAATAACATTGTCATCGCAGGGTTGTTGGGATGATCTGCACGTTCTTTCAACATGCGCACGGCCAACATCCCCATCAAGGTTTTATCAACCCGCATCGTCGTTAAAGGCGGGTTCAACTGTTGGGCCAAATCAATATCATCAAAGCCGATGACGGACAGGTCACCCGGGATACGTCGCCCTAAATCGCGCGCGGCTTGATAGATACCGCTGGCAACCTCATCATTACAGGCAAAAATCGCGCTGATTTCCGGCGCGCGTGTTAACAATTTACGCGCCCCCTCAAACCCACCGTCCCGCGTGAGTGGGCTTTCTTCGATATACGAAGTGTCGATTCGATAATGTTTTAACGCGCGCAGATAGCCTTTGCGTCGCTCGCGAATACTAGGGTATCCATGCGACTGACTGCCGACCAAGCCGATTTTGTTATGCCCGCGTTGAATCAAAAACTCAACTGCGTGGTAAGCCCCACTCACATTATCCGTCAACACGCTGTCGAATTGACTTTCTGGAGCATACGCATCCAACAAAACAAGGGGTTTATTGATCTTATTGCCGATCAAACGGATGGTGTCTTGTAAAAATGTTCCAACCATCAAAATACCGTTGACTTGATTATCAAATAACAGCGGGGGCAAGTTGATTGGGCGGTTCATGCGGTCAACTTCAATATTCGCAAACATCAAACTCATGTGATGTCGCTGGCACTCTCGCTCGATGCCGGACAGCGCATACGAATAAAAAGGATTGGTATTCATCGATTGCCCGTCATCAATTTTGCCAATTGCCCCCACAAAAAAATTCGGCGCAGAAGTTTCAGTGAGTACCGTGAGCGGTTTATAGCCCAAGCTCTCCGCCGCTTCCAGCACACGCGCTTTCGCTTCAGCAGAAGTTTTCGCTTTGTTATTCAGAACATTAGAAGCAGTGCCAAGTGAAACACCCGCTTTTTTTGCAACATCCCGCAGGGTGGGTTTATTTCCTATCATGACGGTGAATAGCCTTCATAGTTAAGACTCACTTTTGTTAAAAATGTCTCTCTATTATAGCCGATTCGCAAAATGAACAAAAATGAACATTTTCCTTGTTGCGCATTTATCCGAGTGCGATAAAATTAACATCCTAAATAAATTATTCATATTTCTTACTGCAACGACTTATGATTATTATATGGGAGCGCTCCCACATAGTAACCAAAATGATGAACAAAATGAACAATGTTGAACAAAAATGAACGATATTAAGATATGGTGTCATCTTTGAACCCAGAAGCTTAATCAACATTTAAAAGAAGCGGCGTTTTTGAAGATAAATTTTGTGGATCACACAAGCAAATGAATTTAGAAGATATTGCTAAAGAAGCGGGTGTTTCGCGGTCAACAGTATCGCGGGTCATTAATAACGATGGTTATGTCAGCAAAGAGACACGCGCTCGAGTGCTGGAAATCGTCGAACGCTTAAATTTTAGCCCCAACCATGCGGCACGTACATTGGTCACCCAACGATCCAATGTTATTAGCGTCGTCATTTCTACGGTTGAGGTGTTCTTTGGCGATAACTCTTACTTCCCCATGTTGCTACAAGGGATTGCAAAAGCCGCCAACGACCATGATTACGGCATTTTGCTGTGGCTCGGTCAAACGGGCGAAGACCCTGAACATTTTTCGCAACGTATTCTCCGCAATCGCATGACCGATGGTTTGATCTTAGCCTCGATTGCGTATGATAACCCCCTCTTTGAGAGGTTAGCCCACAGTATTCCGCACTTTGTCCCTGTGGAACGTCCGCTCATCTTTGAAGATATTGTCAGCTACGTGACGATTGACAACTTAAAAGCGGGGCAGATCGCCACTGAACACCTGATTAACTTAGGCTATCAGCGCATCGCCCATATCACCGGACGCATGACCATCGCTGACGCGATTGATCGCTTTAACGGCTACCGTCTCGCGCTCGAAAAAGCGGGCAAGCCTTACGATGAAAAACTAGTCGTCTATGCCGACTTCGATGACCCCAGCGGGTATCAAGCCATGCAGACGCTCATCCACCAAAAACCCGATGCTATTTTCATTGCGAGTGATACCGCCGCCATTGGTGCGATGCGTTTCATTCATGAATCTGGCTTACGTGTCCCAGAAGATATTGCCATCGTGGGTTTTGACGACCTCGACGTGGCTGAAAAATCCAACCCGCCCCTCACGACGATACGCCAACCTGTGCAAGAAAAAGGAGCGGCGGCGGTCAATTTACTGCTTGACTTGATTAATGAAACTAAAAAGTCACCCTCTCAAGTCATCCTTCCCATCCAGCTCGTTATCCGCGAATCTTGCGGCGCGAAAAAATTAACGGTCAGCATATGACAGGAGATGTTATTGCAAGAATTTTAGCCGAGTTCACACTACAAAAATTTGTATGTCGCCAATACTAAGTTAGAGGAAATTACAGATGTCCAGAAAAGCATTTTACTCCGCCGCGTTACTTACAACACTCGTTGGCGCAGCCCTTCCCGCTGCCGCCCAAGAACCTGTTACCATCACTTGGTTTGTTGGTTTGGGAACAGGCACAAACTCTGAACAAATTGCTATTCAAGAACAAGTTGTTGCTGACTTCAATGCAGCACACGACGATATCGAATTGGTTTTGAATATTGCCGCAAACAACGAAACCTCTCGCGACGCGCTCAGCACCTTGATCGCCGCAGGCACCGCCCCCGACATCGTCGGCCCAGTGGGTGTTGCAGGTTCCAACTCGTTTGCTGACCAATGGTTAGACATTGCCCCACTGGTGGAATCCTCTGGTTTTGATACCAGCGTGTTCGATGCAGCGCTGCTCGACCTGTACCGCACACCAGAAGGTGGCTTAGATGGTCTGCCTTTCGCTGTGTATCCAGTGGTCACCTACTACAATAGTGACCTGTTTGACGAAGCTGGTTTGGAATATCCTCCTTCCGAATTTGGCGTACCCTATGTTCTCGACGGTGAAGAAGTTCCTTGGGACTACGAAACCGTTGCTGAAGTTGCCCGTATCTTGACTGTTGATGCCAGCGGCAACGATGCAACCAGCGACGCTTTTGATGCCAATAATATCATCCAATTTGGTATGAGCTTCCAATGGGCGCGTATTCGTTTGATCTGGACAAACCTGCAACCATCCAGCTACTACGACTGGGAAACCAGCACAGCAACCATCCCCGACGAATGGCGCGAAGCCAGCCAATACTATTGGGATCGTCTGTGGGTTGATCACTCTGCACCTAACGCAACCTATCAATCGGGTGAATTACTCCAACCTAGCGGTTTTGCTTCCGGCAACCTCGGCCTCACCATTGCCCCCCTGTGGTACACCTGCTGCTTAGATACATCCGTTGGTAACTTCAGCTGGAATATCGCTGTCGCACCTTCATCTTTCGATGGTGAACCTCACGTTGCACTCGACGCTGATACCTTCCGTATCATGAGCCAATCGGCCAACCCTGAAGCAGCTTTCACCGTGTTGACCTACCTACAAACCACAGCAGCACCTGCTTTGGCTTCCGCTTACGGTGCGTTCCCCGCTTACCCAGAAGCTCAACAAGCATGGGTTGACACCATCAGCGCTCGTTACCCAGGTGAAATCAACTGGGGTATTCCTTCCGCAAGCTTAGCATATGCAAACGCAGGTACCGTTCACCACGAATCGAACGTTCCTAACTACGCTCAAACCTATGATCGTGAATTTGCATTCCTCTCCTTGCTCGAAGGTGACACCGGCGCAGAAATCGACCTCAATGCAGAAATTGATTCTCTGCAAGCCGATCTCCAAACTATCATTGATAGCGCTAGCAACTAATTTGTACTAAGCACCAACCTCTTTGAGGGTGAAGTGATTCGCCCTCAAAGAGAGTCTTTTTTTATTATGCCCGTATGGCAGTACCGCGAAATCAGTTTTTTGTATGCCAACCTCACATGCTCAAAACTGCTTGATCGCACGTTTACCTCTAGGAGTACCCGATGACTATTACCGATCAAACACGAGCGGTGCCAGCCGGGACACAGGCTGTCGCCCCCGCGAAAAAAGCGAGCAGCCTTGCGCGGCAACAACGTATCTGGGGTTGGATCTTTCTTTCACCTTGGCTCATAGGTTTTGTTCTTTTCACTGCTGCGCCAATCATAGCTTCCTTAGTTTTCACCTTTACTAATTTCTCCCTTACCTCGGCTGAACCGATGCAGTTTATCGGGCTTGCCAACTGGCAGCGACTTTTCAGCGATCCTGTGACCTTGACCGCGTTGGGCGTCACATTTCGCTTTGCACTACTTGCTGTGCCTGTGGGGATTTTGCTCCCACTCGGCTTTGCCGCACTCTTAAATTCCAAGCATCTTTTTGGCAAGCGCCTCTGGAGAACGCTGTTTTATCTTCCTTATATGGTGCCTGCTGTTTCTTCTATCTTCGTCTGGATGGCCTTCATGAATGGTCAATCTGGATGGTTAAACCGTCTGCTCCGCGTGATCGGTATTGAAAACCCGCCTAACTGGTTACAAGATGCCAATTGGATTCTGCCCGCGTTTGTCTTGATGGGCGTTTGGGGTGTCGGGAATGCGATGCTCACGATGTTAGCGACGATGCAAGGGGTTCCTACAGAACTCTACGAAGCCGCTGAAGTTGACGGTGCGAACGCATGGGTTAAATTTCGCAACATTACCCTACCCATGATCTCGCCTGTCATTTTCTACAACTTGGTGCTCAGCGTCATCGGCGTGATGCAGTATTTTGTGGTCCCTTACATCGCCACGCGCGGGACGGGTAACCCAAATAATTCAGCTTATTTCTTCAATATGCATCTTTACAAAACCGGTTTCACCTTCTTTGATATGGGCTTTGCCGCAACCCAAGCATGGTTAATCTTTATCATCGCTTTAGTGATGACCATCGGTTTATTTGTAACATCCAAACGTTGGGTGTATTACTCAAGCGGAGATTAGAACGACATGGCTACTTTAACTCAATCCAAAGCGGTCAATACAGCACCCTACTACAGTGTACAGCTTCGAAAGTTTGGCGTGACCGCCATCATTACCCTGTTAGCCGCCACCATCGCCATCGTCTATTTACTACCCTTTGGGAATATGGCGATTATCTCCTTAAAAAGTCAGGAACAACTGTCGGGGAGTGTTGATACCCCCATCCTGCCGATGAGCGATGCGCTTTATGAATATAACGGGGAAATGTTCCCCATCTATGAAGTTCCAACAGAAGATGGCACCGTTCATCAATGGGCATTGATTGAACGCAGCCGTCAAAACAGCCGTTTCATTGACACGAGCAGTCCTGAAAGCGGTTTGATTGAGTGGGAAGGAAGCTGGCGAACGTTAACCCCCGTCAGAGAGTATGATTTCCACCCTGAAAACTTCGGAATCGCTTGGGAACTGATCAATTTCCCGCTCTTATTCCGTAATACGTTGATTATTGCCATCGGCGGGATGATCGGCACGTTGCTTTCGAGCGTATGCGTCGCCTATGCCTTCGCGCGCTTTCCCATTCCGGGCAAGAACGTCCTGTTCATCATCTTGATCGGCACGATCATTCTGCCCGGCCAAGTTACATTGATCCCCACTTACGCATTTTTTGCGAAAATTGGTTGGACAGGTACTTGGCTACCGCTGATCGTCCCGCACTTCTTCGCCAATGCCTATAACGTGTTCCTGTTACGCCAATTCTTCATGACGCTTCCCCGTGAACTCGATGAAGCGGCGATGATTGATGGCGCTGGGCCTCTGCGCGTTTTATGGAGCGTCATCATTCCGCAAGCGTGGCCGGCCATCATTTCCGTTGGGTTATTCCATTTTATCTTTGCATGGAATGACTATTTTGGCCCGCTCATCTACTTGTTGGGACAAAAAGATTTACAACCTATTTCAGTCGGTGTGCAAACCTTCAACTTCCAATATGGGCCACACCCTGAACTGATTCAAGCCACATCCTTAATGGCGATGGTTTTACCGATTGTCATCTTCTTCTTCGCTCAAAAGATATTCATGCGCGGCGTGGTCGTGACGGGTGTAGAAAAGTAGAAACCATTTCCCTTTGCAATAAATGATTATGTGACAGGACTTGCGACTTTCTTTAAGAGAAGGTCGCAAGTCCTGTCACAACCCAAAATATACGATGAAGTTATAGAAAATTAGAGCGTTGACACTACTCTATTGAAGGCACCCATAATGAAATTAATAACTTATCTTCTCAGCATGATGTTCATTTTTGGAAGCACTTTTACCGCAACATGGGCACAAGAACCCAACACGCTCACCGTAGACACGACTTTATCTCATGGTGAAATCAGTCCTTATGTTTATGGGGCAAACCTCGGCCTCAATTCGCTGATTCCGCTCAGCCTCATGGATGAAGCGCAAGCGCTCAACATTCAATATGCGCGGTTTGGCGGGGGTGAAACAGATCGTCAAAATTTGCGCGCGTCTATCATTGACATGTTCATTTATCAAACCCGTAGTATTGGCGCAGAACCCGCGATGAGCGTTCGCTTATTAGGCGGTACACCCGAACACGCGGCTGATATTGTGCGTTACACCAACATTGAAAAAGATTATGACATTCAGTATTGGAGCATTGGCAACGAACCGAACCTGTTCACCGCATTGATGAACATCGACGAATACACGGCGGATGATCTCAATCGAGAATGGCGTACGATTGCCGAAGCGATGTTAGCGGTAGACCCCGACATCCAATTTGTGGGGCCAGACATCACCCAATACATTGTTCTGAACCCAGACCCGAACAACATAGAATACCTAAACCCCTCTGACGCGCTGGACGATCTAGGCACGGATTGGTTACAGAGCTTCTTGCAAGCCAACGGTGATTTACTCGACTATGTGGCGATCCATCGTTATCCCTTCCCGCTCGATAATATCTCCAGCGTCACGGTAGAAGAATTACGCAACAACCCGTCTGAATGGGATATGATCATTCCCAACCTGCGCGAAGTGATTCGGAACGCAGCAGGGCGCGACATCCCAATTGCGGTGACCGAAGTCAATTCCAATTCAGCCAACAGCATCGGCGGTGTGGCAAGTCTGGATTCGCACTTCAACGCGATCTGGTTGGCCGACGTGCTTGGGCATTTGATCCGCAACCAAGTGGATATTGTCGCCTATTGGGATTTACAAGGCTCGAGCAATCGCGGTTGGGGCATCATCGGCAGTTATAACGTTCGCCCCACCTATTACACTTATATGATGTACACCCATTTTGGTACAGAGCTATTAACTGCGGACTCTACTGCTGAATACGTTTCGATCTACGCCGCCCGCCGTGATGATGGTGCGCTCACACTCATGATCGTCAACCTGAATGATGACACCGTCGAAACTAACCTTGATCTTGGGGAATTTGCCATCGGCGGGCCAGCCGAAATTTGGCGCTTCGATCAAGATCATCAGGCAGAACAATTAGATTCACAGTCGATCACAGCCCAATCGACACTTTCTTTGCCCGGGCAATCTTTAACGGTCTATGTTATTCCACCTGCTTAAGTAGTGAATTGTGACATCATATTTTCGTAACCGTAATCTCTGGACGTTGATTTTTATTTGGGCGGTATGGGCAGTAATCATCATTGGGTATCAATCCTTTGTGGATGCAAGAATCCACCCTCAACGTCCAGATTATGCCCGCCCGTGGACGGGGGATAACACAACCGCAGACATTAATGAAGGGAAACCTTACCTAAACAATCCTTTCATGAATCGTCAGGTTGAATGGGATTCCGAATATTATTTGTCGATTGCGATTGCTGGGTATGAGGATCAATCAGGGAATTTCGTCCGCATGCCCAGCGGAAGTCGTTTGTACCTGAACTATGCCTTTTTTCCGCTGTACCCGCATGTGATGCGTGTCGTTGCTGTGCCGCTTTCGGTATTCGGCATGGATGCAATCGCGACGGCAACGTTGGCAGGGGTCATCATCTCACTGCTTGGTACACTCGCGGGGATGATTAGCCTGTACAGCATTGCTCAGCCTCAACTTGAAGCATCCGGCGCAATCCGCACGGCATTTTATATGCTCATCTTCCCGACGGGCTTCTTTCTAACGCACGTCTATACGGAAGGGCTTTTTGTCGGCTTGGCGTTCACCAGCCTCGCGCTCATCCAAAAGAAACGCTTATTGCTGGCGGGTATCCTCGCCGCCTTCGCCGTATGGACGCGCGCCGTAGGTCTTGCGCTGGTTGTGCCGCTTGCGCTTGCTTGGCTCAGTCACATCTCGTGGGGTGAGCTACGAAACGATTGGAAAAGCGCCCTTCGCCCTTATAAAACACTTTTTCTCAATACCATCGCCGTACTGCTTCCGTTGATCGCCTATGCGTTGTGGAATCATTATCTCGGCAAGCCTTTTAACGAAGTTGAAGACCGTTACTTTGGCCGAGGCTTATTTGATTGGAACGCGACGTTCAGAGGGTTTGAGGCGGCGTGGAACGCCATCATCAGCGGGGAAAATTTGCAGGCGCGCGCCTATAATCTACTCGAATTTGGTGGTATTCTCTTAGCGCTTACCGCGTGTCTTTTCACCCTGAAACAATACCCGAAAGTCGCCCTCTTTGGTCTTTTGGCATTGGCCGTTTCGGTCTTTTCGGGTGAGCCACAAAGTTTAATTCGTTATGTGTTGGTGATCCCTTCTATTTATTTATTTCTAGCCCGCTTAGGGAAATATATTGCATTTGACCGAGCATGGACGCTTCTCAGCGTTCTGCTTCTCGGCCTATTAACCTATTTAATCACATTCGATTTATGGGTGGCATAAATTCAGGAGACACGGATGCCTTTTCCAGAAGATTTTATATGGGGCGCGGCCACAGCCAGCTACCAAATTGAAGGCGGTGGGTTAGATGAAGGGCGTGGTGAGTGTATTTGGCATCACTTCTCGCATACCCCCGGCAAAGTAAAAAATGGAGATACCGGAATGGTCGCTTGCGATCATCTCCATCGTTATAAAGATGATGTTGCGCTCATGCGCGAAATTGGGCTAAAAGGCTATCGTTTTTCGATTTCGTGGCCGCGTGTTATCCCCGCAGGCACGGGCGAAATCAACGAACAAGGGCTGGCTTTTTACGATCATCTGGTGGATGAGCTTCTCGCGCAGGGCATTGAACCTTACGCAACGTTATATCACTGGGACCTGCCCCAACAACTCCAAGAAAAAGGCGGCTGGGAAAACCCTGAAAGTGTGCAGTGGTTTGCCGACTATACCGACCTCATGACCCGTCGTTTGGGCGACCGTTTGAAAGGCTGGATCACCTTAAATGAGCCGTGGTGCATTTCGATCTTGAGTAACTTGATCGGCGAACACGCACCGGGCAAAAAAGACCCTCAAGCCGCCTATAAAGTCGCCCATCATTTGGCGCTGGCACACGGGGCGGCCATCCGCGTCATTCGTCAAAACTGCCCGGGTGTCCCTGCGGGGATCACCCTGAACCTGTGGCCTGTCTATGCCAACTCTGACAGCGAACAAGACCTGATGGCGAAACAGATGTATGACAGCATTTTTAACCGCTGGTTCCTCGACCCTGTTTTTAAAGGCACCTACCCAGAAGATGCAGTAGAGTTACTCACCCCCTACCTCACAGGGATTGATCTCGACAGTATTCAAGCGGCGAAAGAACCGCTCGACTTCATCGGCATCAATTACTATAACCGTGTCGTCATCGCCTATGATTCGGAAAATCCATTAGGGTTTAAATCCATCCAACCCGAAGATTCTGAATATACAGCCATGAACTGGGAAATTTACGCGCCCGGCCTAAAAGACATCATCATGCGGGTTTATGAAGACTACGCCCCGAAAGTGATTTATGTCACCGAAAACGGCGCCGCCTACGATGATCCCGAACCTGCCGATGGCACAGTAGAAGACCCACTGCGGGCGAAGTATGTGGCTGACCATCTCAAAGCCTGTGAAGATGCGATTGATGCAGGCGCACCACTGAAGGGGTATTTCTTGTGGAGTTTGATGGATAATTTTGAATGGGCGCATGGATATTCCAAGCGCTTCGGTATGATCCATGTGAATTATGAGACACAAGAACGCACACTCAAACGAACGGCGCGCATGTACCAAGAAATGATTTCTAAAAACGGCCTCGTATAAAAAGTGCCACAAAAAGACGGGATAGGCAAGCAAACCTATCCCGTCTTTTTTATTCCTCGTCGCTCAAATCCGCCTCGATGATCGAATACACTTCATCAAGAAAATCGTCGGCCTTTTCCATCGCCGTAAACGCGGCTTCATCTTCATTTTTCATAAAGTGTGAAGCCGATTCTAATAATGCGTTTGCCGCTTGGGTGATCAACAAAGCGACATCTTCAAAATCGTGCGGGGCGATCAAATCACCAATGACTTGCTGCGCCTCGCGCGTGGGCTTCAAAGCTTGTTGTAACAGTTCAAGCGCATGGGTTGAGGTATTCAAGGCTTTCTCACCTTTCCATTAAAAACCGCGAAAGGAATTCACTGGATGATCCCAACTCGAAGTATACCATTAGCCCCATGCGAAAAAGATCATCAATTATCCAGTGGTATGCAAGCGTAATTTGATCCCTAGCCACACGCCTATGAAAACGGCGGCAAAGAAGACCCAACCAGAAACCGCAAATGCTGAAATGCCTGAAAGTAAAGTCCCGACGGTGCAACCGAGCGCAACCATCGAACCCCAGCCCATGAAAATGCCCCCTAACAGCGCGGTGATGCTGTTGACGACCGTCAATTTGCTAAAACTAAAACGCTTAGAGAGCAACGCCATCGCAAATGAGGCCAACACCAGCCCGATGATGAGCCAGCCGTTATCGGTGATAGTCTGGATCACAATCGCCGCACAACCCGCGAACGTGTCTAAGCCATTGAGCCGATCTGCCAATAAGCCCGCATCATTTAAGACGGTGCGTGAAAGACTACTCAGTTGGGATGTCACCCCTAACGGTTCCACCCGTAGATAGGCAAAAACCCCGACCAACCCCACCAATGCGCCGGTGGCGAGTGGATTCCAGCGCTGGCGAAATAGAATTTTATACACGCGTGCGAGGCTCCATTTCCCGCCTTCACTCGCTTTACTTTCCGGAAGCCAGCGCAGTAAAAACAAACCAATCCCGCCGATCAAGGCCAATTGTAAAATCAGCGAACCGCCATAGCCGAAGGTTGCGGGAAACCAACTCACAGGTGCGCGTACCAAAGTATCGATATACAGGGCGCTCCATGAGAAGAACCCCAACCCGAACCCGATTAGCGTGCCAATCAAGGCGATGGGTGCACGCAAGTAACCTTCGCCCAAGCGGTATAAATGCCCGCTGACACATGCGCCGGATAACGCCATGCCAATGCCAAAGGCGATTCCCCCCGCCACCAAGACCCAACTCACAGGGCCAATATGAGCGCCCGGCGGTAAGCGTCCCACAGCGGGGTTAGGAAGAAACATACCAAAAATAATCACATAGCCGATGCTACCCACGGCCAACGCAGTCAAAATAGAATAAAGGGCAGTGCTATTCTTGAACTCGATGTAATCGCGCAGGATGCAGTAAAAACAAAAACGTCCGCGTTGAAAGGCGATGCCCAACAACGCGCCGACCAAAAGCGAAAAAGAGGCTGTCGCACCCCACCCTGCCGTATTTTGCAAAAGAAACGCCCCAGCAGTGATGGCTGCTAGGACGATCAGTGCAAGGATGGTTTGTAACAGCGCCTTTCGCGAAATGCGCAGCGTGCCAGAGATCGGCTCTGTGAGAAGCCGACCTCCATCCGTTACTTCAGTCACGAATTAACGTGCCCCCCAAACAGTGCCAGCGGGGTTTTCGATGGGCAAGCCCACGGTATTGCCATATTCTGTCCATGAACCATCGTATAAGGCGACGTCATAGCCAAGAATTTCGCTCAAAACGAACCAAGTGAGTGAGGCGCGTTCGCCAATACGGCAGTAAGTCACGATAGGGGTTGTGCCATCAATGCCGATGCCTGCGTACAATGTCGCCAATTCTTCGGGGGATTTAAAGGTCCCGTCGGCGTTCACGTTTTGACCCCAAGGCACATTCAACGCACCTGGGATGTGTCCTGCACGAACGGATAATTCGGGGACGCCTTCGGGCGCAAAAATTTCACCGTTAAATTCTGCTGGAGAACGAATATCGATCAGCACGCCCGTTTCTTCGCCTTCGACGATGCTCAAGACTTCAGGCAAGAACGCGCGCAGTTCTAAATTCGCTTCGGCAACGGTGAAGTTCCCTTCTTCATATGCGGGGACATCCAACGCCAATTCACGGCCTTCAGCTTCCCAAAGGACACGGCCACCATTCAACAAACGAACATCTTCAGCGCCGTAGACATTAAACACCCACGCGCCCCATGCGGCGAACCAATTGTTGTTATCGCCGTACAAAATGACGGTGGTATCTTCATTGATGCCTGCGGTACGAACTAAAGTTTGGAAATTTTCCGCAGAAACAATGTCGCGGAAAACGGGATCAACAAAATCAGTATGCCAACGGAAGTTCACTGCACCGGGGATGTGCCCACGTTCGTAGACACCGGTATCAACACTCACTTCGATGACCCGCACATTCGGGTTATCAAGGTTTTCGCTCAGCCAATCTGCACTGACAACCGCTTCTTCAGGTAATGCGGATGCAGGTGCATCTTGAGCAACGACGCCCAAAGCAGTTGCAAATAAGCTGACACCGGTAAGTGCTGAAACACCTAATAAACGAAAGTTCATGTGTTTTACTCCAGAATAGTTACTCGAAAGGTTTGTGTTGCAAATAAAATAGCGCCGTATCAAACTTCACATGAGTACAACAACAACAGTCTTCCATTTTCCCCTTCCCCCGTGCATATTTCCTGATGGCTGATAGAACAAAAAACGCCCCGTATCATCACGGGGCGCTATATCCTCTCTAGTCAATAGAAACGCCCCGTTTAGCGGGGCGTGAGTTCACACAAATTGTTTCCGTGCATTTACAGCACAAACCCCGTGGTTATGTCACCTTACAGACCATACAACAGGATTGGCTGAATAAATTTTGCACGTCAGGTCACCTTTGAACGAATAAATGAACCATTGAGAGAATATGAGAATTATTTGATTTTGTCAAGCAATTCGTCAAAAGTCGTCATTCCAAATAGACGCGCACGTTTTTCAAGGTGTAGACGGGGACGAATGGAAACAAGATCGGCACGGTACGAATATAGGTTTGATAGTTCGGGTCATCTCCATAACGTTCGTACTGCGAGGCCTCTAAACGCTTCGCCGACCCCATCATGATGAGCGTGATGCAGACCGCGCCAATCAAACTGATCGCCCATTCAGCAAGGTTAGAGTAAAAGGCCACACCTACGACCCAATTCCCCACCCAAAACAAAATTTCCCCGAGATAGTTCGGGCATCGCACCCAACGATACAAGCCCACATTACAAAAAGACTTGGGAAACTTCGCCTTAAAATCTGACTTTTGTTGATCGCCCACACTCTCGATCACCAAGCCCGCCAGCATCACCACCACGCCAACCCAAGAGATGAGCGAGCGATCCGTATCTACAGGCGCGTGTGAATAGACAAACAGCGCAGGTGAGTACATCGCCACATATAAGAGCGAGACGGAAGCCCAAATCGCAAACTTGATCGGCAGGGTGATCCGCGCGGTGCGTTCTTGGTTTAGTTTACGCTGATTGCTGAACGCAGGCAGGGTTTCGCGCTGAATCAGATAAATACCTAAGCGCACACTCCAGATGAGGAGCAGTACATTTTGTAAAATTGAACCCAACGTGAGTTGTGACGCGTAGTGAATGGTCGTCACAACCGCCATCGCCGCAATGGAAAACGCATAACCGAGCGTGATGAAAAAGATCGTCTTGTAAAAACCCAACGCAGAAATGAAGAGTGCAAGTACCAACAGCAAGAGAATGAACGCGGGAACTATGTCGAACAGCATGATGTACACCTAAGAGAGAGGTCAAGCTTGCTTAAGATTGGTTATAGAAAAAGGTTTGTTTCGCACTTAACGATAATTGAATATTGGAAAAAAACGAGGAAAATCTCAGCATAAATGAGGGATATTTTCATCCCTCATTTATCTAGTGAAAATTATTCGTAGCGAAGCACATCCAAAGGCCGAACGTGCGTGGGCTGCCACGCAATCACCATCGCGCTCAACACGGCGATGCTCACCGAAGCGAGGAGCATCAACAGCGTGATGACAGGATTCATCACCATCTGCACCGAGCCACCTTGCGACAGATTGATCAGGGTGATCACAACATACACACCCACTAAGCCTAAAATGCCGGAAAACATGCCTAAGAAACCGTATTCCGCGACCAATAAGCGTAAAACATGCCCGCTGGTGTAGCCGACGGCTTTGAATACGCCGATCTCATGACGTCGCTCGATGACAGTTAACCCCGCCGAATTGGCGATCAAGATCGCGCCTGCGACAAACGCCAACCCCGCCACGCTCAAGGCAAAGGTGAATAACCCTTGCAACGTGTTCACCATCGTTGTGTTGATGTCGGCTTTGCTAAAGATCATCGCATGCGGTAAACGTTCGCCCAATTGTGTCGCGACGGCATCTAATTGATCGACCGGAACGGACGCGACCCATTCCACGCGCAGACGTTCACCGCCTAACTGTTGTGCCTGTTCAGGCGCAACGATCACCCCCAAGGGAGTGAAGGACATATTGGTTTGATAGTCAACATTCACACGGTAAAACCCGGTGATCGTCAGCTCGGCAGTTTCTAAGCCGTTTAGCGTGACCGTGTCACCTATCGCAAACTGCGATTGATACGCTTCGTGCATCAACGCTGTGCCTAACAAACCTGCCCAATCCCCGCTGACAATGACCATATCCCGCGCGACGTCTTGTAAATCACGGCCTTCAAAATCGAAAGGTTGTGTGCCGATCAGTCCGTTGGTGAGATAGCGTACATACCGATCTGTAATGCCTTGCGCATCAAATTGGACGGCAACTTGATCCTGTTCGGCTAAGGTCGTGTACACAGTGAGGTTGTAGCCCGCGTCCGAAACACGATGATCGGCCATCGTCACCTGCGCGTTATAGATCGCCAACGCCGCAAAGGTGATCGAAAACACACCCGCAAACAAAGCAATTACAATCAAGCTGGATTGTGCTTTGCGCTGGTTCAAATTTGCCCGCACCAAACGAATCATCGGGACTTTGGGCATCGGCACTTTCAAGAGCACCCACAAGAGGAACCAGAAGAAAGCGCGCAAGACGATGAGCAGAAGCCCACCCGTCAGCACTAAGCCGATGCCTTCGACAGCCGAGCCTAATACCACCCCGACCAACGCGCCTAAGATCAGCACTAAGAAGACGAATAAGAAGGCGCGAGCGACATGGGTACGGCGCGAAATTTGTAGAGGCAGTTCGCGCAACAACACCACTGGACGGGTAGCGCTGGAAGTCAAGATCACCTGCAAGCCAAAGACCACCGCAGTCGCTAAACCAGCGAACAGACCGCCCAACACAATGCGCATATCCGGCGAGTAGATGATTAACATCGCGCCAAAACTGCCGATCATATTCAAGAGCACGCCCCCGAATACAACCCCGCCGACCACGCCCACCAGACTGCTCACAAGTCCTAAAATCCCTGTTTCCAGCGCGATCAACGTCATCAAATGATGGCGGCGGAAGCCCAGCGTTTTTAACATCGCAATTTCCAGTTTGCGCCGTGCCATCACTACTTGAAGGGTGTTGGAAATCCCCAACCCACCCACGAGCAAGCCGAGCACACCCGCGCCTTTGAGCATCAAGTCAAATAACCCTGCCCCGCTGGAATTCCTTATCCGATCCCCTCTGTTTTCTGCGACATACACACGAAACGGACTATCGATCAGCGGTTGTTCGGCATTCGGTTGGTCTGATAACAGCGCAGGAACGGCGTTGATGAACGGTTCACGCCCATCGATCATCGACGCGGTTTCCAACGAATAATAAAGCGACTGCCCAATTTGATCCGGCGTGGCGTGAATAATGCCCGTGATCGTTAAGGTGACGGGTGCGACATCCCCACCCCCGATCACCACCACATCACCGATAGCGAGCGATAGTTTTTCAGCGATATCGCGGGTGATCGCTACATCCCCGACCTGCTGTAAGACATCGGCCAAAGTCGCATTCGCGGGCGTTTGTAAGGTGAGTTCGCCCACCAAGGGGTAATTTTCTGGCTGAACGCCTCTCGCATTTTGCAGGAAGAACACGCGCCCACTGGACGCTGTGCGCAGATATTCCGCGTTGGATTCAGCCGTGAGCGTGTATTCGGTGATCAATCCCTGCGCCTGCCATGTTTCGATCTGCGCAAGGTCAGCTTCGGTAAATAACTGCCCCCACGTTTCGGGCAAAATCTGCACGTCGCCACCATAGCCTAAGCGCTGGTCGAACAGGGTATTGTTCAATAATGTGTTGGATAAAATCTGCATCGACACCAGCGACAGCACACCAAACGCGATACTCAAACCCGCTAAAACTGTACGTATGCCTTCGCGCCGTAAGGAACGCAAAGCGTAATGCACATAAAATCCAAACCGCTGAAATAAAATCATCGTGTGAACTCCGCAAGGTGACCATCGACAATATGTAAAATGCCATCGACACGCGCCGCGATAGCGGGGTCATGTGTCGCGATCAAAATCGTCAGGCCAAAGTCCTGTCGCAGGTCGTCAAACAACTGCAAGATAGACTCACCCGCGACGCTGTCTAAATTCCCTGTGGGTTCGTCAGCCACCAAGATCGAAGGTTCATTGGCTAAGGCACGCGCAATCGCCACACGTTGTTGCTGACCGCCAGAAAGTTGATTGGGGCGATGAAATAAACGATCCCCCAAGCCCACCATCTTGAGCATTTCCGTCGCACGTCTTGCGCTGTGAATACTTTGACGGCGAGCAAATAAGGGTACTTCCACATTTTCTAAGGCCGTCAATGTCGGGATGAGATTATAGTTTTGAAACACCACGCCAATTTTTTCATTCCGAAAACGCGCCAATTTGTCTTCGTTCATGTGGGTGATGTCAATACCATCAATCACCACTTGACCGTGCGTAGGGGTATCAAGACCGCTCAAAATGCCCAGTAACGTGGACTTGCCCGACCCTGAAGGCCCGGTGATGGCTGTCCATGATCCACGTGGGATTGCAAACGAGAGGCCGCGCAGAATATTGAGTTTTTCGTTACCGAGGGGCAGTTCACGGGTGATGTCCCGCACTTGGATGATCGTATCTGCGGGTGATTTTTGAGCCTGCACTGCAGGGTGTTGTAATTGAGGCAAAGCAAACATCGGGGTTTCACTCCTTTAAATATCGCTATGAAATCAAGCGTATCAAAGAGGTGTCGCGACAATTTCACAAGTTTGTCGCAAAATTGTCGCAAAAGCGCACTCAATGGGAGTTGCGCGCCTGCTTATGAGAAACAGGTATTGGTTTTGGCAGAGCTTCGTCCGCTGTACTCGACGGCTCTTGAGGCATATGATTCACAGGAAACCGCAAGGTGAAACAGCTTCCTTCCCCGCGCTGACTGGTCACTGAAACAGTCCCGTTCATGCCTTCTGTAAAAGCCTTGACGATGGCTAACCCCAAGCCTGTCCCGCCGTTCTTTCGCCCGCGATAGAAGCGTTCCCAAATGAGCGGGATGTCTTCTTCGGCGATGCCTTCGCCTGTATCGCGCACGTGGATCGCCACATGATCGGCCTCAACTTCCGCGCTCAAAATGATCACCCCACCGGGTAAGGTATGGCGCAAACTGTTATGGATTAAATTGCGCAGGGTCTGTTCTAAACGGTTCGCATCTACATGGATGTAGGGAAGCCAACGCGGGACTTGGGTATTGATCTCTACCCGTTGGTTTTGCCATGCAATCGGCGCAATCGTCTCGACGACCCGTTCCGCAACAGTGGCAACGGCGACCGCTTCCATGTAAATTTCCAGATGATCGGTTTCGGCGCGCGACAAAGCGAACAAATCATCAATCAACGTTTGCAACACTTCCGCCTCATGTTGAAGGTTTTCCATCTCGCCCGCACTTAAAATCACACGGCCCTCTTGCTGTTGATTTTGGGCGATCTCTAAATAAGCGCGCATCGTCGCTAAAGGCGTGCGCAGTTCGTGGGATACGTTCGCAATCAGCTCATGGCGCAGTTTGAGCAGGTCGGCCACTTTTTCACGTTCAGCCCGCAGTTCATTAACGTTTGCCTCTAAGCTCACGATCATGTTATTGAAGTTGGTCTGCAAACGGGTGATTTCGTCTTCGCCCGTCACTTCCACCCGCGTTTGATAATCACCCGCGCCCGCTTTATTCGCGGCGGTGACTAAGGCATCTAAGCGATGTTTGATGCGTCGCGCGAAGAAGTAAGACACCACTGCCGAAGCCGGCAGTAAGATGAGCAAAATCACCAATGAGCCGAGAATCGCCAAGCCTAAAAACGGCAGCATCATGTTGACGCGATAAAAACCGGATGCAATGGGGTCATTCTCCAAGTAGCCAGAGATAAACCCTTGTTCGTTCACCACAAGGAAAAACATCAACGGCAGAATCACAACAGATTGTAATAACACCACCGTGATTAAGTGGCTGTTCATCAGCGACCAGAGTAAATAGCGTTGGCCTAAGCAATGGAATATCCAAATGACATGAAAAATGACGCGGAAGAACACCCACGAAAAAATAAACGCCCCCCAAATAAGCGCATACGCCCACAGGGTTTGTAAGTCCCAATGGTTGCCCGCAAACACGGACGCGACAAACACGAGCACTATGCTCACAGTGCCGATGATCGCCAAGCGCAGGGCTTCAATCGCAAACCAATGGACTTTCCTCCCTTGAGGTGGTCGTAACCGCAAGCCGTAGTAAAAAGCACAAAGCGGGCTGACAAAAAACAGCAAGATTAGGATATACAGCGAGAAAAACGATGCACGATAAAAAAGTGCGGATAAAAGAGAGAGGAAAAAGCCTAAGATCACCGTTTCTACCAACGTGCGCGGAAAACTCGCCCGCCAGATGAATTTTGGAAGTGCTGTGCGTAAGGGACGAATCAGTGTTTCCATCGGTAGCCTACTCCCCACACCGTTTCGATAGAATCACCCATCGTCATGAGTTTTTTGCGCAGACGCAAAATCGCATTATCTACCGAACGATCCCCATCGATGTAATTTTCTCCCCACACCGTATCGAGCAGGTACGAACGACTGAACACCCGTCCCTGATTGCTCACCAGTAAATACAGCAAGGCAAACTCGGTCTTAGTTAAGTCGATGATCTCGCCTTGTACGCTCACGCTGTGTTGGTCTGGCTCAATGCGCAGATCACCCATCACCAGCGCGGTTTCGGCTTTGCGGTCATTCATCAGCGTCTGTTCGATCAGCTCACGACGGCGTAACATCGCCCGTACCCGCGCTAACAACTCGCGGATGCTGAAGGGTTTGGTGAGGTAATCATCCGCGCCGACCTCTAGCCCCAAGACGCGGTCTATCTCTGCGTCGCGAGCGGTGAGCATCAAAACAGGCACAGCCGAAGTTTCGCGTAAGCGCCGTAAGATGGACAAGCCATCCATGCCGGGAAGCATCCAATCCAACAGCACCAATTGATACTCATTTTGTTGGATGAGCTGTAAAGCGACTTCGCCGTGATCGGTATGGGTGACTTTGTACCCCACCGCTTCGCACTCTTTTTTGACCACCGTCGCAAGATCGAGTGCATCTTCAACAAATAGAATATGAGGCTGGGAAGAAGGCGTAAATTGAGTCATTTATCCACTCAGTACCATAAGTCATTCTCAAAAATGATGATAACAGAAAGTGAAACGGCATCTCAAATGGGGTGTTTGGTGAGGATCGAAAAATCTTCCCCGACAGCATCACCATCGGGGAAGAACAAGAATCGCTGTTAATCAAAATTTGGTGTGACGGTCACACGGGAAAATTGTGTGTGGCTTCCCTGTCCTGTCGAAAGCCCGATCTGCCCTGTGAGATAGGCATCTTCCTCATCGAACCATGAGAGTTGAACGTCTTCATCACCCCCGCGAATACGCGCGGTCAACTGTGCGCCCGCTACGTTCAATTCAAGATGATACAGTTCACCGTTTCGCCACTCAAAAGACGCAACCGCGACATGCGTATAGCCTTGATCGTTTTTGAACATGGCGACACGTCCCTCTGAAACCAGACCAAAACCATAACTCCACAAAGCCCCGCCCACCCGTGCTAATATCGCGTGATGTTCACCAAGAAGTGGGGTCAGTTCGACATGTAGAGTGTAGTCCGTCCAATCTTCCGCGCCCGTATAACTTTCACATATCTCATAACCACTGCCGTGATATGCGCCATTTCCCAACTGCCAGTGACCACGCACATACGGCCACTGACTGACCCCACCGAGTTCGGGGGATTCGTGGGCAAAGGTGGTGACGAAATTGGGCGCACCATCCCAATATAATTGACTGATATAGACCGCGCCCACGACTGGACGCAGGGCCTCACCCTGATTGTGAATCATCAACCCTACTTCGCTCAGGCAAGCATCCGTCAGCGGGGGAATCTGAAATTGCAGGTCCACCCACCCGCCCCCTGTGACGGTCTGCGCGGGGCTTTGAATCGTCTGGCCGTGATGACGGTCAAACACATACAGGCTTAAAGCCAAGTGGTCACTGAATTCAGCAGGCACATAAACGCGCATGTGAACGGTCTGACCAGCGTAGATCAACGGTGCGGAAATCGTCCCGTAATAATGGCCGTTCATCGCGTCTGACTGGACGTAAGTGGGGGTATACACCTTGACGCTGGCTTGTGGGGGAACCCAATGCAAACTGACCTGTAGTACATCTTCGCCCGCAACATCCACCCGCTGACGTATCGCGATGGGGTTGCCGTGTGCATCCCGCACATAAAAGCCTTGTGTCGAACCCGCATAGTGAAAGTGATAACGTGGACGCGGTGAACTGCTTTCGCCCTGCAAACCCCGCCCGATCTGAACTAACGCATCGGCAGTTTGGGGAATCGTCACGATATTTCGTGAGCCGATGTTACTCGCGGCGATCAACACGTCATTCATCGGTTCGCGCCAGTGAGTGGCGATCCCCGCCAAGCCGACGGCGACACCCATGATCGCGCCGACGTTGCCGACATTACAATCTGTATCCCAACCACACATATTCGCAATTTGAAGGGTGCGCGAAAAATCGCCTTGACCATAAAGCAGAGAGAGCGCAATCACCCCCGCATTCGGGATGATATGGACGATGCCCCCATAACGATCATAGCCAAAGTTCGCCAGTAAGTATTGATACGCTCGGTGCCAATCGTCGGGGTAGGTGGCATATTGAGCGATCATCGCATGAACCACGCGCGCATAATCCGAATCGTGCGGAATCTGCCTTAAGCCGATTTCGATCAACGCCAGCGGGTCGCTCTCGCTGAACGCCGCGCTCACCATTGACGCGATGAAGCGCCCGCCATACACTCCGTTGCCCCCATGTGAAACACTGGCGGCCCGCTCTGCAAAGTCAGCCGCAACTTCGGGCTGGTTAGGCGCGATGAGTCCCCAAATGTCGCTGAAAATCTGCCCGCCAATCTGTTCAGCAATCACTTGCCCATTCCGCTCAACCGAACCGGATTGAGGCGGAAAAATCCCTTGTTTTAAGTTGTCATAGGCGGTGTGTTCCGTCGAAACGCCGTAGCCACCCCACCATAATGTCCCGCGTCCTTCGGTCAAATAGTTGAGCCACATCAAGCCCATCTGCTGGGCGCTGATGTCGGGCAAAATCCCGAATTTCTTGAAGGCTTGCAAAAAGATCAAAGGAACTGCCGTATCATCATCCGGCTTGAAGAACTTTCCACCTTCATCATGAAGGTATCCTGTCAGTTCACCGAGGTAGTTCTGAATGTCGGCATACGTCCAGTTTTCAATCGGCGCGCCAAAGCGCACGCCAATACATTTTCCGAGCCAACCCGCATACACTTGCTCATCATAATTTACAGGGATTAGTGACATCTTTACCTTTAAACCTTCACCATTACACTCATGACCTGTGATGAAGCCCATTATGACAAAGCGTTGCATAAACTGCTCTATAAATTGGTTTTGAAAGTTACAAGATCAACTATTTGACAGCGGTTCATTTTTGTGTTTTACTATTTTTGAAGCGGTTCAAAAATAGAATGATTTTACTCAAAATACCTATTAGGATTTTTTTGTGCCAACCATACGTGATGTTGCTGAATATGCAGGGGTTTCTGTCGGAACGGTGTCGAATGTTCTGAATGGAAGCAGTTTGGTGAAAGAAGAAACCCGCCTGCGTGTGATGCAAGCCATTCAAACGCTGAACTATCATCCCCAAGCGGCGGCGCGAAGCCTGAGTACCCAACATGCGGACACGATTGGCATGATCCGCACCGAGTTACGCCCACGCGGGTCTGCCACTGAATTTGATCCCTTCATCCTCGAACTCATCGACGGGGTTGCCAGCGCCGCAGAACCGGATTTTATCGGGCTGACGTTTTGGACAATCCCGGTTGGGCCAGCCGAAATTGAGCTGTATCAACGGGTTGTGCGTGGTCGCCAAGTCGATGGGTTGATCTTGTTCGCGCCACGTCGCAACGATCCCCGTATTCGCTACTTAGAAGAAGCCCAATTCCCGTTTGTTTTGTTCGGCCAGTATGAAGACGCGCCCAACATTCATTGGGTGGATGTCGATGGTGCGCATGGCGTTGAAATTGCGGTGGATCATCTGGCGGCGCTTTCGCATAAACGTATCGCCTATCTCGCCCCGCCCGCTGAACAACAATTGGCGCTCCGTCGTTGGGAAGGGTTTGTGCGGGGTTTGGACAAGCACGCCCTCACGTTAGACCCTTCGCTCATCGTTGAGGGGGATTTCACAGAAGTTTCCGGCTATCGTTGTACATGGCTTTTGTTAGACCGCCCAGAACCCCCTACTGCAATCATTTGTAGCAATGACCGTATGGCTTTTGGAGCGATGCGAGCAGTTGAAGAAATGGGGTTCAGCGTCGGGCGAGATATTTCGGTGATCGGGTTTGACGACATCACCCTCTCGCGCCATGCCCATCCCCCATTGACGACCGTCTACCAGCCGATTCGTGAAATCGGCCAGCATCTCTACAAACTACTCCAAGCTCTCATCAATGATGAACCAGTAAATGAGCTTTCTGGACAGCTCATCAAACCTGTATTGCGCGTTCGTGAATCTACTGGGAGGCCGCGTTAATTTTTTTTCGAGTGCAATTGAACCGATTCAAAAAGGAGGTAAAAAAGAGCGACTCTGAACTGAAATGAACCTATCGAAATTTACTAGATTTTGTTGAATTAAGGAGAACCTATATCATGCGTTTCCATAAACTTTTATTATGCACAGGCGTGGCACTTATCCCCTTCACAATGGTCAGCGCGCAAGAAGAACAGGTCACAGTTCGTTTTTGGCACACATATAACGAAGTTTCCCCCGAAAACCAGACCATCAGAGAAGTGCTGATTCCGCTATTTGAAGAAAGCCATCCGAATATCAACGTCGAATCCGTACCCTACCCTTCCGACAGTTTCCGCACTGCCCTTTTGACAGCAGCGGCAGGCGGGGTTGGCCCCGACCTCGTTCGCTTGGATATTGTATGGTCACCAGAATTTGCTGAGCAAGGCATCATCGCCCCTATCGACACGCTGATGTCCGACTTCCAAGAATATGCGGATCGTGTATTCCCCGGCCCACTTTCCACGAATTTTTATGATGGCAACTACTACGGCTTACCCTTAGACACCAACACCCGCGTGTTTAACTATAACGCCGCGATGTATGAAGCCGCAGGCATCGAAGCCGCGCCTGCCACAGTGGAAGAATTACAAGCCCAATGTGAACTGATCAAAGCCGTGAACCCCGATGCGTATGTTTTCACCGACAACGGGACGAGCGGTTGGAATATCCTGCCGTGGATTTGGACGTTTGGCGGGGATATTGTCTCGCCTGACATGACCACCGCAACCGGCTATGTGAACGGTGAAGGCACGGTCGCCGCTTTAGAATTCATCAAAGAAATGATCGATAACGGATGCTTCAGCGACGGTTATATCGGCAGTGGCATTGATAGCTGGGCTGGTTTCTTCGGTGGCACCATTAGCGCCATCGCCGAAGGGCCTTGGTTGAACTCCACCGCTGAAAACCAATATCCGGATGTGCCCGTAGGGTTGGCGACCATTCCCGCAGGGCCGGGCGGTTCCGTCTCGGTCGTGGGGGGTGAAAATATCGTCTTGTTCAACAGCAGTCCAAACCAAGAAGCCGCGCTCGAATTCTTACGCTTCACGCAGTCCGTAGAATATCAATTGGAAATGTCAAAAGTCGGCCAATTGACCGTCTTGCCTGAACTGCTCGAAGATGAATATTTTGCTGAACATCCTTACTATGGTGTGTACCTTGAACAACTGCAAACGGCAAATGCGCGTACACCCCACCCTGCCTATACTCAAATTGATGAAGTTTTGGGCGAAGCTGCTCAATTAGTTCTGCGTGGTGAAGTGTCTGCCCAAGAAGCACTGGACTTTGCCGCTGAAGAAATCAACGCCATTTTAGAAGACTAGTCTCATTCCGTCTGTGTGGGTATAAGGTTCGCCTTATGCCCACATCGCCTTACTTACATCATCAGCCATGCAGACAGAAATCCCCTGTCACACAAACCTTATCTAGAGGTTTATGAAAGCTGTCTTTATGAGTACAAACATTGCTTCACGATCTGCTGATAGCCGTAGTGGCAAAGCCAAGCCCGCCAAAGCAAAAATATATTATCGTTGGTATGTCCCCTACTTATTTTTACTTCCCGGCCTTCTGTTCTATCTTTTATGGACAGTCTACCCGTTGGCCTATCAGCTCTACATCAGTTTTTTCGAGTGGAAAATTATGCCCGGCCAAGTCAGCGAATTCGTCGGCTTGGCAAACTATGCCGAAGCATTCAATGACCGTGTGGTGGGCATGGCGATCCGTAATACGGTGGTCTACGCGTTGGTCACGGTTGCGGGGCAAATGCTGATCGGGCTGGCCGTCGCGATGATGGTGCATCGTGTCTTTGTTTTGAAGCGCCTTTTCCGCGCCATCTATTATCTGCCCGTCGTCACGTCATGGGTGGTGGTCAGCTTCTTATTCCAATACCTTTTCAGTCCGGACGCGTCCGGCTTGGTCAACTTCGTCCTTGTGAATGTCTTGCATATCCTGCCCGCGCCCATTTCGTGGATGGCGAACAGCGACACCGCTTGGATCGTGATCTATGCGCTCGGCATTTGGAAAGGCGTCGGTTGGGCAATGGTCATTTTTCTCGCCGCCCTACAGGGTATTCCGACCGAACTTTATGAGGCCGCCGCCATTGACGGCGCGAGTGAGTTCCGTCGCTTCTGGCATATCACGCTTCCGCTCATCCGACGCACCACGTTATTTGTGCTGGTCGCGCTCATGATCGGCGGATTTCAAGTCTTCATCTCTGTCATGCTCATTACAGGCGGTGGCCCGCTCCATCGTACAGAAGTCGCCCTCACCTATATGTTTGATGAGGCCTTTGGCAATCTCAATTTTGGGTACGGCGCCGCGCTCAGCTACCTGCTCACCCTCTTGATTGTAGCCGTCAGCTTTACACAAATGCGCTTCTTCGGGCGCAATAACGCGGAAGTGGAGTATTAACCGATGATCTCGACATCCAATAGTCAACAACGGTTGTTTAATATATTCATCTTCGTCATTCTGTGCGTAGGTGCGATCATCGCCATCGCGCCGATGTTATATATGGTCTCTACGGCGTTTAAAGCGCAGGCTTACGTCCAAGAATTCCCGCCGCGCTTCATCCCCGAAAACCCAACCTTAGAAAATTTCCAAACGGCGTTCACCAGTCGCAACTTTGGGCGCGCGTTTATAAACAGCACCATTGTCGCTATCTCTACCTCGTTGCTCGTTACGATACTTTCTTCAATGATGGCTTACGCCTTCGCACGTTTTGAGTTTGTGGGGAAGAAACTCATCTTCAATATCCTGCTCATCATGCTGATGATCCCCGGCGTGGTGTTGATCATTCCGCAGTTCATCTTGGCGAAAAACCTCGGCATCCTCAACAGTCTTGGTGGGTTGATCCTCGTGTATTCAGCGGGGCCTCTGGCCTTTAATACGTTCTTGTTACGTGGTTTCTTTGAGAATTTGCCCCGCGAATTGGAAGAATCTGCCGTGATTGACGGCGCAAACTCGTTCACCGTCTTTTGGCGCATCATCCTGCCGTTGGCGATTCCCGCTGTGAGTACCGTCGCTGTTTTCAGCTTCCTCGGCGCGTGGGATGAATATGTGCTCGCGCTCAACTTCATCACAGACGAATCTCTGCGCACACTGCCCATCGCCATCGCGAACTTTAGAGGTCAGCACGCGACGAACTGGGGGCTGGTCTTTGCCGGGTCGTTGACGGCCGTCGTCCCTACCGTTTTATTGTTTGTGTTCTTCCAACGTTACTTCATCCAAGGGTTAACCAGTGGAGGTGTTCGCGGTTGATGCGAACCTCTCTTGAACTGCTTATTTATAGGAGCGATTGTGTCTGATTCTGTAATCGTCCATGTACAACCGAATAAAAGTTTCTACAAGCCACAAGAACCTGTCGAACTGGCGATTTCTTGTGTGCAAGGGGTAGAAGTTCATGCCAAGATCAGCTATTTAGCGGATGAAGTCACCACCCTGCGCGTCCCCCTCACTGAGGGTATCGCCTTACTTCAGTGGACACCACCTGCGGTTGCGCCACGCGGTTACGGTGTCGATATGAACGTGATGAATGCGCAAGGTCAGGTGATCGCCACCGCTAACAGCGCCTTCGATGTCCTCGAACGCTGGACGCAAGCGCCCCGTTATGGCTTCTTGACCGAGTTCACTTCCGCATGTCACGATCCACAAGAAACAATGGCGCTGATGGCAAAACATCACGTCAACGGGTTGCAGTTTTATGATTGGCAGTATCGTCACGAACAATTGATGCCCCCCGCAGAAACCGCCGACGATTACAGTGATCTGCTAGGGCGCACCATGTCCTTAAAAACCGTCCATGCTTTGATCGACACAGCGCATGCGTACAGCATCGCGGCGATGCCCTATACCGCGATCTACGGCGCATCGTCCTCATTTTATGATGCTAACCCCGACATGGCGCTCTACGATACCAGCGGAAGCCCCTTCCGCTTAGGCGCTGATTATCTGGTTATCATGAATCCTGCTTCGGGGTCGGCATGGGAAAATCACCTGCTGAAGGCATTTGCTGAAGTCTTAGACAACACCCGTTTTGATGGCATCCATATTGACCAATACGGCGCGCCGATGCACGGGCGTACCTCAGAAGATGAGCTGATTCGCCTAGAAGACACTTTCCCGACGTTCATCAATGCGACGCATGAACTGGTCAAGGCGAAACGGGATGCTGAAGGTGCGACGATCTTCAATAATGTGCGCAATTGGCCGTTGGCTACCGTCGCGCCTGTGGAGGGGCAAGACGCGGTTTATATCGAAGTTTGGGAGCCGTACTCCACATTTTTAGACCTGCATCGCATCGTCACTGAAGCGCGTAATCTAAGCGGTGAAAAACCGGTCATCATCCCTGCGTACATTCATCCTGACGAGGCGATCAATGTACGCCTCGCCCATGCGATGATCTTGGCATCAGGCGGGTATCAACTGCAATTGGGCGAACCACGCGCGATGTTAGCCGACCCGTATTTTCCGAAATTTGGGCTGATGGATGAGGCGATGCAAGCGGTCATGCAGCGGCATTATGATTTCACTGTGCGCTATGAAAATGTCTTGGCATTAGGCACCGTCGATGTCACCCCTAGCCGTGCGCGCGCCTTAAAAATCGCGGGGATTCAAACAGACGGTTTACGGTCTAAAGACCGCGTTGCTGTGATCGTGCGTTCGAGCGAGACGACAGAAGCCTTCAGCCTGATCAACTTGATGGGCATCGACCATGAATATTGGAACGTGGCGCTCACGTCAGCGCCTACCCCACATACCCACCTCAAGATCAGCTTAGACATTTCAAAACCTGTTCAACGGGTATATGCTACAAGCCCAGACCAAACCGCATTACACACACAGCCCATAGACTTTGAAACGCATGGGAACACGATTCAATTTACGCTTACCGAACTTAACTATTGGACATTGATTGTTGTGGAGTATGTCTCTTGACCGTACAGTCTTCTATCAACTTGCTCGATCACAGCTTACGTGTAATTTTAGATAACCAACAAGAAGGCGGGGCATTTCTCGCCTGCCCTGTCATGCCGGACTATCAATTTTCATGGTTTCGGGATGGGGCATATATCGCCCACAGCTTAACACTCGACGGGGAAGCCAACGGCGCACAACACAACGGCAGCATGGCATCCCAGTGGGAAGCTGCCTTCCGTTTTCATGATTGGGTGACGCGCATGATCAACCAACATGAAGCGGGTTTAAAACGGGTGATTGAGGCCATCCAAAAAGGCGAACCGTACAGCAAACAAGATGTGTTGAATGCGCGCTACCGTCCTGACGGCAGTGACGGCCCTATCGAATGGCCGGAATTTCAACTGGATGGGCCGGGTACATGGTTATGGGCGCTCAAAGCCTATATTGATGCGACACAGTTCACCCCCTTACCCGCACATTGGGAACTGGCGATCCGCACCTTGAGCGAATACTTAGCCACCACTTGGGCTGAACCTTGTTACGATTGCTGGGAAGAACGCGGGAACGATGTGCACACCAGCACGCTCGGCGCAATCTATGGCGGGTTAGTCGCGGCTGAAGCGCTAATCCCCGACTTAAACTTTGAAGCGACGCGCGTCGCCATCAAAAACTTTGTTCTGGACAAGTGCCTGACACCCAGCGGGGAACTCGCTAAATCCGTCGGGATTGATATGGTCGATGCTAACCTCTTGAGCGTCGCTGTCCCTCACGGTCTGTTTGCGCCGAATGACCCGATCATGTTACGGACACTGGAACGCATAGAACGCGAATTACACGCCAAAACAGGGGGCGTGCATCGTCACTTAGAAGATGTGTATTATGGCGGGGGTGCATGGGTGTTGTTATCCCTGCATTTGGCTTGGTATTACGTGGAATTAGGCGACCTCGAAAAAGCCCGCGCCATTGTGAAATGGGTGGAAACCCAAACCGATGCTGAAGGCAACCTACCTGAACAAGTCAACAGTTCCATGTTAGCGCCCAGTCATTACGAACCTTGGGTAGAAGAACGTGGCCCAATCGCGAACCCGCTGTTATGGACACACGCGGAATATATCATTTTGCGTCACCTGCTCGAAAACAACTAAATCAACCTCACTGAACAAAAAGAGCGTGACGTTATGTAACGTCACGCTCTTTTTTATACGCTTATATGACTAGCGTTTAGTCAGCGAAGTAGGCCAACGCAGGATACTTGATCCCCGTTAAGAAAGTCCCGTTGATTTCGGCTTCATCCAAGACCAAGTTGGAGGGGTACACATACACACCAATCGGTTGGAAGATCGGAATCATGGGCACTTCATCCCACAAAATACTGTCAATTTGTTCGTAGATGGCATACCGTGCTTCGGGGTCAGTTTCAGCGCGACCTTGTTGGAACAGTTCAACCAATTCAGGGTTTTCGTAAGCGAAGAAACCTGTTGCAGAAGCGTAGTAGCTACGATAGTGATCGGGTTCTGGCCCGAACAAACCCCAACCGCCTAAGAAAGCATCATAGGGTTTTTCAACGTCGGTGTTTTCGTACAGTTCTTCATAGATCGCGGCATCATCCAGCGGAGCCAATTCAACATTGACGCCTAACGCACGCCAGTTGTCATAGACGATGGGCGCAATCCCCTGCATCAAACCCCATGAACCGGTGTACACCACACGCAAGGTTAATTCTTGACCGTCTTTGTCCAAGAAACCGTTGCCATCGCTGTCAGCCCAACCCGCTTCAGCTAACAATTCTGCCGCCAATTCAGGGTTGAATTCGTATTGGGTGTTGCGACCTTCTTCATACACAAACACGGAACGATTGAACAGCGAGTCGGACAGCAACCCATTACCAGCGGCAACCGCGTCGATGATCGCTTGACGGTCTAAACCAACGGCCAATGCACGACGAACGGCGGGGTCACTGACGGTGGGGCTTAACGTGTTGAAACCGACATAGCGTTGCAAGTCACGCGAAGCATAGGTGATGTTGAAGTCGGGATTATTTTCGAACGGGGTCAAGTCGGCACCGTCGATACGGGCGAAGTCCAATTCACCTGCCAAAAGAGCGTTGGCTTGGTTGTTCACACCTTGAACAAAATTCACCACGATACGATCTAAGAGGGGCGCACCACGCCAGTAATCAGGGTTGGCTTCCAAAATCACATTTTCACCAGAGTTCCATTCGACAAAGCGGAAAGGCCCTGTGCTGATGGGGTTGGTGTTGTACGGTGCGTCGATCACATTCAAGCTGTCGAATGCGTGGGCAGGCACAATCGGAATCCCTAAAGCGGTCAAGACGGTTGCATCAGGTTCAGACAAAATCACTTTGAAAGTGAGGTCGTCCACCACTTCAAAACCAAAAGGAACGCCATTTTGAATCAAGTTAGAGCGCCACGCAATCGCATTTTCTTCTAACAGAACGGCGTTATAGGTGAACAAAACATCTTCAGCGGTGAAGGGTTCACCATCATGCCAGAGGACGTTGGGGCGTAAGTGGAAGGTATATTCCAAGCCATCTTCCGAAACATCCCAGCTTTCAGCCAAAGCAGGTTCAATCGCATCACCCCAATTTTCGCCGCCGAGTACGAGCGGTTCCGCTAGGTAGGTCACAACCATCAAACTTTGACCGTCATTGGCGTACAGACCGCTTAATGTACGGGGGTCACCATCACTTGCGACGAGCAGAGTACCGCCCGCGGTGGGTTCTTGCGCAAAAACGCCGGTGGTTAATGCGCCCACGAGTAACGTACTGATCAATAACGCTTTCTTATTCACGCAATTTCCCTTTCATTCTCAACTGAGAATTTTGACACTCAACACAATAAACACTCTAAAACGTTTGATTCTTGCATGTAGAGTTGTTTTTTTAACAACAGCGCTTCATGAAAATCTTCCTTCTGAGATAAGAACGCTAGCGACGTAAACGTGGATCAAGCGCATCGCGCAAACCGTCGCCCACAAAATTGAACGACAGCACGATCAATGAAATAGTGACGCCCGGCACGATCCATACCCACCATGAGGTACGCACCCACTGTTGAGCGTCTTGAAGCATATTCCCCAAGCTGGCGTTCGGCGGTTGTACGCCCAACCCTAAAAAGCTGAGGGCGGATTCTGTCAAAATAGCACCCGGAATCGCCAACGTTGCCGCGACGATGATTGACGACAAGGTGTTTGGAAGCAGGTACAGACGGATTAAACGGAAGTGAGACGCCCCCATCGAATGGGCGGCTAAGACAAATTCCTGTTCCTTCAGAGAAAGAATTTGCGCGCGCACCAAACGCGAAACCGTCATCCAGTTCAACGCGCCGATGGCAAAGATGAGCGCCAATAACGTCCCGCCTAAAATCCCCGCTACGATCAGTAACAGCATGAATGCTGGAATCGCCAAAAAGATATCGGTGATGCGCATCAGCAGGTTGTCCACCCACCCACCGAAATACCCCGCCAATGCGCCGACGGTCACGCCAATCAAGAGTTGGAATAAAACTGCCGTCACGCCGACGAGCATCGAGATTTGTAAACTGGCAATTGTGCGTGACAAATAATCACGCCCATAATTGTCTGTGCCTAACGCATACTCCACGCTCGGCGGTTGGGGTCGCCCGCCCGCATAGGCGGTATTTGTCGAATTCGGATCATACGGCATGATCTGTTGCGCGAAGATCGCGATCAGCGCGAACAGCACCAACACAATCAAGCTGATGACCGCTAAACGATGGCGACGGAAATAACGCCATGTAGACGGACTTTTCGGAATTTGATCTCCGTTGAGAGAGGCTGTTTCCAGCGTAACAGGTTTAACGGTTGTCATAACGGATTCGCGGGTCTGCCCATGCGTAGGCGATGTCTGCCAATAAATTTCCAAATACAATCAGCAAGGCAGAAAGCATCGTCACCGCCATAATCACGGGATAATCCCGCCCTGTGACCGCCGTAACGCCTAACCTTCCAATGCCGGGCCAGCTAAAAATCGTCTCGGTGATGTACGCCCCTGTCACCACACTGGGGATCGAAATCCCGATCAAGGTAATCATCGGGATGAGTGAATTTCTCAAAGCATGCACACTCACAACCCGACGCCATAACAACCCTTTGCCGAGCGCAGTGCGAATATAATCTTGATTTAAAACGTCTAATAACGCAGAACGTTGATAGCGCGACCATGAAGCGACCTGTGCCAAACTGAGCACAATCGTCGGCAGGGTCATGTGATGTAAGATGTTCAGCGTCGCTTCAAAACCTTCATACGTCTCACGGTTGTTGCGCATCCCCGACGCGGGAAACCAGCCCAACTGAATCGCAAAGACTTGAATCAAGAGCAGCGCCGTCCAAAAGATCGGGACGGAAATCCCCACCAACGCTAAGGTGCTGAACGCATAATCAATAATGCTGTAGCGCTTCAGCGCCGAAATCACACCGATAGGAACGGCGATGATGAACGACAGCGCAAGCGCACTTCCGCTCAAAAGCAAGGTGTTGGGCAAACGGTCGCCCACTTCAAGGCTGACAGGTCGGCGCGTGCGCATCGAAAAACCGAGATCGCCCGACAAGGTTCTGCCCAACCATGAGATATAACGCACATGAATCGGTTCATCTAAGCCTAAGCTCAAACGCACCTGCGCAATATATTCAGGGTCCGCGCCTTGTTCAGGGTTGATATACATTTGTGAAGCATCGCCCGGTGCAATTTCGATAATGGCGAAGGTTAACAATGAAATCACCAACAAAAGTGGGATTGATTGTAATAACCGTCGAATCAAGTATTGCGTCATAGATATTGCCAACCTTAAGCGATAAACAAATAAAAAAAGCCCCGTTTATAAGACGAGGCCTTTGTGCGCTTTTATTACAAGCCCCGTCCAAACTGGGCTTTTGTTTGATTGGTGTCAATACAGCATAAACCCAGTGAAGTGTCAATCACAAAGGCAACAACAACAGGGGATAAAATAGAACGCTGTCACAAACAATCTCAACTTGACGTATTGAATATTACGTAAGAGCATAATGGGCGAAATCTTCTATGTCAATATATAGAATAAGTCCATTGTGGAGAACTTAAAACAATGAGTGATGTACAGCAGATTACAAACGATTACCGTGAACAGCTCGATCAATGGCAGAAACAACAAGATGCTGACCTGCGCCGTCCGGATGGCTGGCTCACACTCGTCGGTTTAGGTTGGCTTCATGAAGGGGATAATACGCTCGGCAGTGCGCCAGATAATGAGACGGTACTACCCGCAAACGCCCCTGCTCATGTAGGCATCATCCACTTAAATAATGGACAAGCCTCTTTCACCGCCACCGCGACGGAACCTATCACCGTCGATGGCGTGCCGACACAACACGCTGACCTGCGCAACGATCACGACCCTAAAGGGCCAAGTTTGATCCAAGTCGGGGCGGTGACGGTTCATGTCATCAAACGCGAAACGGAATACGCGCTGAGAATACGCGACTCGCAGAGCGAAACCCGCCTTCAGTTTCAAGGTCGTCAGTGGTTCCCCATCGACGAAAAATATCACCTGCAAGGAAAATTTAACGAACACCCCACCGCGCGCCAAATCGAGGTAGAAAACTCGATTGGCAAACGTGCCATCATGAGCAACCCGGGCTATGTGGACTTTATCATTGACGGCACGCCCGTTCAATTACAAGCCTTTTCAGCGTCGGAAAATGATATCTGGTTTGTGTTTCGCGACGCGACCAGTGGCAAATCTACCTATGGCGCGGGGCGGTTCGTCTATGCCACCCTCAACGAAGATAAAACTGTCGATATTGATTTTAATCGTGCCTATCACCCGCCCTGCGCATTCACCCATTTTGCGACATGCCCCTTCCCACCCAAAGAAAACATCCTGTCGATTGAAATCCCTGTGGGCGAAAAGAATTAAAACGCGCCGTACGCAGGTTTAAATGTCGTCACCTGTGCATAAAAAAACACCCCACTCGCGCTGAGTGGGATGTTGTCTAAAGTTAGGCCTCAACAGGTTGAGCTTCTTGTTTGCGGGCCGCAAGATATTCATACAAGCGCCAGCGGAAATTGATGTCATGTTGGGCTTCTTCAAAGAGCATTTCGGCCGCTTCGGGATCAATCTTTTCGAGCATGTTGAAGCGGTTTTCCATCTGCATATATTCTTTCAACGGCAGGCGGGGCGGACGCGAATCCAGCGTGAGCGGGTTTTCACCCGCTTCAGCGCGGTCAGGGTGATAGCGGTACAACGGCCATTGACCACTATCGACGGCCGCTTTTTGATGTTTCAACGCGGTCTTCATGTCAGCGATGCCATGCGCGATACAGTGCGAGTAAGCGATGATGAGCGACGGGCCATCATAGGCTTCGGCTTCGATGAACGCCCGCAAAACTTGATCATCTTTTGCGCCGAGTGCTACCCGCGCCACGTACACATTGCCGTAGGTCATGGCGATCAAGCCAAGGTCTTTCTTACCCGCGCGTTTGCCACCCGCTGCAAATTTTGCAACCGCACCGCGTGGGGTCGATTTTGACATTTGCCCGCCTGTGTTGGAATAAACTTCCGTATCCAACACCAAGACATTCACATTACGACCACTCGCCAAAACGTGATCTAAACCACCAAAGCCGATGTCGTAAGCCCAACCGTCACCGCCGACAATCCAAACATCCCGTTTCACCAGCGTATCCGCGAGGGATAACAAACGGTCTGCTTTAAGATCGGGAATCACGGCAAGACGTTCTTTGAGCAAAACGACGCGCGCACGTTGTTCGATGATGCCTGCTTCTGTGCTTTGGTCGGCATTCAAGATATTGTTGACAAAATCACGGTCAAGGTCACCAACTAAATATTCAATCAGTTCACGCGCTTCTTCAACTTGTTTATCTAAAGCGACGCGCATGCCAAAACCGAATTCGGCGTTATCTTCAAACAGTGAGTTCGCCCATGCAGGCCCGCGCCCTTCGCTGTTATAGGTGTAGGGGGTAGTGGGTAAGTTCCCGCCGAAGATAGATGAACACCCTGTCGCATTCGCGATCAAACTACGGTCGCCAAACAACTGCGTGATGAGCTTGATATAAGGTGTTTCGCCACAGCCCGCACAGGCACCCGAGAATTCAAACAAAGGCTGTTGGACTTGTTGTTGACGGATACTCGTCGTCTTGATCTTCGTGCGGTCAGTTTCAGGCAGGGACAGGAAATATTCCCAGTTCACTTTTTCTTGTTCGCGAATCGGCGCTTGGGGGGCCATATTCAGCGCTTTGAGGTCAGGGAATGCCTTGTTCTTCACAGGGCAAACGTCCACACAGATCGCACAGCCCGTACAATCTTCCGGCGCGACTTGGATGCTGTAATCCCATCCCTTCCATTCAGTATCCCGCGCAGGTGATGATTTAAATGTCGCGGGGGCGTTTTCAGCGACTGATGGATCATAGGCTTTGATGCGGATGACCGAGTGCGGGCACACCATCGCACATTTACCGCATTGGATGCACAAGTCAGCATCCCATACCGGAATCTCTTGGGCGAGGTTGCGCTTTTCATATTGGGCTGTCCCACTAGGATATGTGCCATCATGAGGCATCGCACTCACAGGCAGTTCATCCCCTTTACGGGCAATCATCGGCCCAAGAACACGTTTCACAAAGGCGGGGGCATTATCCGGCACTGGGGGTAAATACGCCAGCGACGTGGTGATTTCAGTCGGCATTGGCATTTCAAACAGGCTGTCTAAGGTGCTGTCTACAGCCTGAAGGTTCTTCTGAATGACCTCATCGCCTTTACGGGCATAGGTCTTTTCTATCGCATGTTTGATCGCGATGATCGCTTCTTCTTTGGGAAGCACGCCCGAAATCGCAAAGAAGCAGACTTGCATAATCGTGTTGATGCGCCCGCCCATGCCACTGGCACGCGCGACTTTATAAGCGTCGATGACAAACACACGAATTTTCTTTTCAAGAATACGCGCTTGCATATCTTGCGGGAATTGATTCCAGACAGTTTCGGCGGAATGGGTGGTATTGAGCAAGAAAACCCCGCCCTCCACCAAGTCCGACACTAGATCATAGCGGTATAAGAAATTCTCTTGATGACACGCGACAAAGTTCGCTTCGGTGATCAAGTAAGGTGCATGGATGGGTTCAGGCCCAAACCGCAGATGAGAAACGGTCATTGAGCCGGATTTTTTGGAATCGTAGACGAAATATCCTTGTGCATAGTTGGGGGTGTTTTCGCCGATGATTTTGATCGAGTTCTTATTTGCACCCACCGTTCCGTCTGCGCCTAAACCGTAAAACACAGCGCGCACAACATCGTCGGGTTCAATCGAAAAGGACGCATCATAATCAAGGCTGGTGTGCGTCAAGTCGTCGATGATGCCGATGGTAAAATGATTCTTCGGGCGCGGTTGGTTCAGGTTTTCATAGACGGCCTTCACCATCGCGGGGGTGAATTCTTTAGAAGACAACCCATAACGCCCGCCGACAATTTGCGGAATCGGGTATTCCCATCCAACTTCTACCATCGCTGTGACAACATCCACATATAACGGTTCGCCCGCGCTACCCGGTTCCTTACACCGATCCAACACGGCGATTTTCTTGACCGATGGAGGTAACGCCGCCATGAAACTGGTGACATCAAACGGGCGGAACAAACGGACTTTTAACAGGCCGACTTTTTCACCCTGCACATTTAAATAATCCACCGTTTGCTGAATAGTATCCGCACCTGAACCCATAACGACAATCACCCGTTCTGCTTCGGGGTCACCATAATATTCATAAATGTGATACTGCCGTCCGGTGATTTTGGCGAAACGATCCATCAACCCCTGAACAACACCCGCACAGCGGTCATAGTACAAGTTGACCGATTCGCGCCCTTGGAAGTAAACATCGGGGTTTTGTGCCGTCCCACGAATACGCGGATATTCCGGCGACAGTGCGTTGCTTCGGTTGCTGTTGATCAAATTAGTATCGATCAGCTCGTGTAAATCTCTATCTTCTAATAAACGAATTTTGGCAACTTCGTGAGAAGTGCGGAAGCCATCAAAAAAGTGGATGAAAGGCACACAGGTTTGCAGTGTGGCCGCATGCGCGATCAGGGCAAAGTCATGGGCTTCTTGCACCGTCGCTGACGAGAGCATTGCCCAACCCGTTGCGCGTGCCGCCATCACGTCGCTGTGATCGCCAAAAATCGACAACCCTTGCGCCGCCAACGAACGTGCCGCCACATGAAACACAGCGGGGGTTAATTCCCCTGCGATTTTGTACATATTCGGGATCATCAACAACAACCCTTGTGACGCCGTGAAAGTCGTCGTCAAAGAACCCGCTTGCAGTGCGCCGTGAACTGTCCCTGCCGCGCCCGCTTCGCTTTGCATTTCTACAATAGAGGGAACGGTCCCCCATAAATTCAAATTTCCTGCTGCGCCCCATTCATCCGCCCATTCACCCATTGGGGATGAGGGGGTGATCGGGTAAATGGCGATCACTTCGCTTAATTTATAGGCAACCCGTGCAACAGCTTCATTTCCATCGATGGTTACAAATTCACTTGCCATACCTTAAAACTCCTAACCCTTTTACTACAAGGCAAAGGCTTGCCCAGCATATACCCTTAATCATCGGTTCAAAGTCGGTATCACAACAGTGACAGGTGTAACGCCTGCACGATAGCATTTGTCAGTAATTGATCTTGCGTCCTACCTGTATGCGCCTTATAGTTCATGGTTTACGGTTAAAAAAGAGAATTTGAATTTCACAATGGATACAGAAAATACAGTCGCAGTTCCGCCATTCAGAATCGTCTTAGAAGGTGCTTTAAATGTTCGGGACATTGGAGGGTACGCCACCAAAGACGGGCATTCGGTGCGTCGTGGGGTGTTCTACCGCGCCGACAGCTTGCACAAGTTATCCGAAGCGGATCAAAAGGTGTTGTTAGATTTAGGCATCCGCACCATCATCGACTTACGCTATGACGATGAACTGGCGCAATCGCCCAATGTGTTCGCAAATTCACCTGATGTCAGCTATCAAAATATTTCACTTTTCACACAACAAGCGAACCTCGACCCGACTTACGTCCCGCCGATTCCAACCACTGTCCCCGAAATGTACCGACTGCTCTTGCAAACGGGCGGGGAACCTATCCGTTTGGTGATGACGCACCTCGCCAGCTCGCCCGCGCCAGCGTTGTTCCACTGTACGGCGGGCAAAGACCGCACCGGAATCATCGCCGCCCTGCTCCTCGACGTTGCGGGGGTTGAAGTCGAAACCATCGCCGCTGACTATGGGCGAACACAAGAATATCTCGCCCCTATCTTGGAAGAAATTCTGAAGGGTGTACCCGAACAATTCGCGCCGATGTTGGCGATCAATCCCGCCTACATGCTCGAAACGATGGAATATATTCATCAAGAATGGGGCAGCAGCGCGGGGTACTTGGATTCGATTGGGATGCGTCAAAACCAAATCGACCAACTGCGCGTCAAGCTGATCGAGTAATCGACTTAAAATACAAACAGGGGTTCTTTTCACTGAGAACCCCTGTCTTTTTAGCGCTTTAACGCATTAAGTCGTGGCCGCTGTATATTCGTCAATATCTTCAAATTGACTGTTATGCAGGTCGGCATAGAAACCATCTTGTTCCAATAACTGAGCGTGGTTCCCCTGCTCGATGATGTCCCCGTTTCGCATGACCAGAATCAGGTCGGCGTTACGAATCGTCGATAACCGATGCGCGATCACAAAACTGGTACGGCCTGCCATCAAACGATCCATCGCTTTTTGGATCAACAGTTCCGTGCGCGTGTCAACTGAGCTGGTCGCTTCATCCAAGATGAGAATCTTCGGGTCAGACAAAATCGCACGGGCAATCGTCAGCAACTGCTTTTGACCTTGTGACACGTTGCTGGTGTCCTCGTTCAAGATGGTGTTGTAACCGTCGGGCAAGGTACGCACAAAGTAGTCCACATGCGCATCTTTCGCCGCGCTTATCACTTCTTCATCGGTTGCATCTAAACGGCCATAACGGATATTTTCCATGATGGTGTTGTTGTATAACCACGTATCTTGCAAGACGATGCCAAACAAGCCACGTAGATCATGGCGCGCAAACGCATCAATCGGCCTGCCGTCGATCAAAATGCGCCCGCTGTTCAAGTCATAGTAACGCATCAGTAACTTGATGATCGTCGTCTTGCCCGCCCCTGTCGGGCCAACCAACGCGATCTTTTGGCCCGGTTGGATGTGCGCCGAAAAATCTTTGATGATGATTTTTTCGGGGTCATAGCCAAAACGCACATACTCAAATATGACTTCACCACGAATATTGTCAGGTGAAATTGGGGTCGCATTTTCGGCAGGTTCTTCTTCTTCAGCAAGAAACTCAAAAATACGCTCGGAAGCGGCGGCGGTCTGCTGAAGGATATTGCTGATCTGCGCGATCTGCGCCAGCGGTTGCATGAAGGTCTGTACATATTGGATGAAGGCTTGGATGTCGCCGACGGTGATCACTCCACGAATGGCGAAGAAACCGCCCAAAATCGCGATGACGACATAACCCAAGTTAGAAACAATCGTCATGATCGGCATCATCACGCCCGCGAAAAATTCCGCTTTCCACGCGGAACCGTACAGCGTTTTGTTGTAATCGTTGAAGGCTTCGACGCTTTTTTCTTCGCCGTTAAACGCCTTAATGACCAGATGATTGCCGTACATTTCTTCTACATGGCCGTTAATCTTGCCGATGTATTCCTGTTGTTTGGCAAAATATTGTTGTGAACGGCTCATCACCAGCGCGATGAGGACAAACGAGATAGGCAGGACCAAGATGGCCGCAATCGTCATCTGCCAACTGATGGTCAGCATCATCACAATCACGCCGATGCACGTAACCACCGAAGTGATGATCTGCATCAAACTTTGGTTCAGCGTGTTGCTGATCACATCGACATCGTTGGTGATGCGGGAAATCACATCCCCATGACTGGCTTTGTCGAAATACTTGAGAGGCAGACGGTTGATCTTTTCCGAAATTTCGAGGCGTAATTTATACGTCACCTTCTGCGACACGCTCGACATCAACCACCCTTGAATAAAGGTGAAGAAAGACGAGATCAGGTATAAGCCTGTGAGCAGAAGCAGCAGATTGCCGATGCCCGCAAAATCAATGCCGACACCCGAACCTGTCATCTGACCGATCACCCCTTCATATAACAAGGTGACGGCTTGCCCTAAGATTTTTGGCCCCACGATGCTGAACACGGTAGACGCAATCGCAAAGAGGATCACCACAATCAAGGTGTTGCGGTATTCAGCGACGTAATTTAAGAGTTTAGCCACCGCCCCGCGAAAATCTTTAGGTTTGTCGGCAATCATCGGCACGCCAAAACCGAACTCTGCCGACTCACTGGTTTGTTTTTGAGTTTCGTTTTGTGAAGAACGATTTTCGCTCATGAGGCCTCCACCGTAATTTGTGACTCGGCAATTTCGCGATAGACCTGATTAGTCGCCATCAGTTCGTCGTGCGTTCCCTTCCCTACAACCCGTCCCTGATCCAATACGATGATCTGTTCCGCACTCATGATGGTGGAAACGCGCTGGGTCACAATCAGGATGGCTGTCTCGGCGATCTTCTCTTTGAGCGCGCGTCGCAAGGCCGCATCCGTTTTGAGGTCTAACGCAGAAAAACTGTCATCGAAGATGAAGATCGGCGGTTGTTTCACGAGCGCCCGCGCAATCGACAACCGTTGACGCTGACCGCCAGAAAGGTTCGTCCCGCCTTGTGACACACTACTTTCAAAGCCTTCGGGTCTTTCGGCGATGAAGTTGGCGGCCTGAGCAATTTCGGCGGCCAATGCTAAAGTCCCTTCGGACGCGCCTTCATCACCATAGCGCAGGTTGCTCTCAATTGTGCCTGAAAATAGCGTAGCTTTTTGAGGCACAAAGCCGATCTGGTCGCGCAGATCATGTTGGGTGACGTCGCGAATATCTACCCCATCGACCAAAATCGCCCCTTCGGTCACATCATAAAAACGCGGAATCAAGTTGATCAGCGTGCTTTTGCCCGAACCAGTTGAACCGATGAAGGCCGTCGTTTCGCCGACATTGGCCGTAAAACTGATATTTTTCAGGACATCTTCTTCTGCGCCCGGGTAACGGAACGAAACATCACGAAATTCGACCACACCCTTCACTTTTTCAGGCAAAGGCTTGGGCGATGGAGCATCATGAATACTCAGTTTGACGTCCAGCACTTCGGCGATGCGGTCTGCCGAAACAAACGCGCGGGGCAAGAAGATGAACATCATCGACATCATCAAGAATGAAAAGACAACTTGCATCGCGTACTGGATGAACGCCATCAGGTCGCCTACTTGAATCGTCGATGAGGCCACACGATCCGTGCCGACCCAAATGATCACCACCGAGAGCATATTCAAAATCAACATCATGACGGGCATCATAACGACGAATACACGGCTGGTGAATAAGTTCACTTTGATCAGGTCACGGTTGGCAGTATCGAAGCGTTTTTCTTCAAATGCCTGTGTATTAAACGCGCGGATGACCATCATCCCCGACAAGTTTTCACGGGTGACCAAATTCAAACGGTCGATCAAATTTTGGATGATGCGGAATTTCGGTAAGGCCACCACAAACAACGTGAGGATCAACAAGATCAGCAAGAAGACCGCCAGCGCGATCACCCACCACATCGAAGCGTCTGTAGCAGTCGCTTTCACCACACCGCCAACGCCTAAAATGGGCGCATAACACACAATACGGATGAACAACACGATAATCATCTGAATTTGGGTGATGTCGTTGGTGGTTCGGGTGATGAGCGACGCGGTTGAGAACTGGTCAAACTCAAGGTTTGAAAAACTGGTCACCTTTGAAAAGACATCTGAACGGACATCACGCGCGAAACCTGCGGCGGTTTGGGCGGCCAACAAGTTGACGATGATCGCACAGACAGACGCGCCAAGCGTGATCAAGATCATGATTAACCCCATCGTGACGATGTAATTCGTCTGTAGGGCTTCTATATCAACCCCCAACGCGACATATTCCGCGCGAACCCCGGCAATGGCCGACTGAACCAGCATATTCTCTTCCATGAGTGAGAACTGCTCATTCATCGCGTCAAACAAGGGTTGGGTCATGGCTGAAGGCAGGGTTCGCAGTAAGGCAAAGACATCCGTCCCTTCGGGGATCAACGACAGATCAATAGCATTAGAACCCATCATGGCGGCGGCCATTTCGGGGTTTGCAATTGCTTGTTCAATCCCATTGACCGCGGTGAATGCCCGCGCCAAAATCGGGTTCAAGAGGTCGCGCGTGGCGCCGTCTGTTTGGGTCAACACGTAGAGGGGTTCGTCGGTGAGGGCGGTATATTCACGCTGATAGCGTTCATAATCGGGCGATTCGCTATCGACCAGTTGATAGGCAGAAAGCACCGTTTCACGATCACTTTCTGGCACAAAAATCAATAACTTATCCATTTGGCTGGCGCGAACGGCTTGAGGAACAGCGCTTTCAATCCCGTTTTGCTGAATCCCTACATTGACGATGCGAGCGGTGTAATCCGGTAACGCAAGTTCCCCATTGGCCTGCAAGAATAACAGCACAATGGAGAGGACAATCAGCGGTAGAAACGGCCTTAAATAACGGATAATACGCAGCATAATCCGTTTCCCCCTTTCCCATACAACATATTTTCTTCCCCAATTGATAAAAGATTTGTGAGTTTAGGTTTTGCAGATGCGTTCTATACGTGAAACAGAAACCATCTGTTGCACATAAAAGCAGTTGTCGCAAAAACAGCAGAAAAGTTTGATGACTAACTTATGAAAGCATACGGTAATTATTGCAAATCAAGCATTAAAATCATCGACCTCATGACGTGGAATGACAGCCATCAACTGGGTGATTTACGCTCTAAGCACACAGGTATACACAGCGCAGTTGATGACATCACAGATGGTATAACGAGCAGGGACTCGCGGAATTATATCAGCAAAATTTGAGCTAAACGCAGGGCTGAATTCATGCTCAAGAGGCTTTTATCATTTTTGTGACAGACGGTTGGGCTTAGATGTCGAAGTCGCTCATCTCGTCGTCTTTCAGGGGGACGAACATCCCGAAATGATCGATCACGCCGTCAATCACTTCCATACGTTGTTGAGCTTTTTCGCCTTCGCGCAAGAGGATCGCGGCGATCAACGCATTCAATAGGCTGATCAACGCGGCGGATGCACCATAGAACCACACCCCATAGCGCACGATAAAACTGATATCGGCCCGCATAGCGGCAGGCGAAAGCGGGGTATCGGTCACGGTGATGACCTGTGCGCCCACTTTCTTAGCGTATTCCATACAGCGCAGGGTGTCTTTCATATAACGCCCGAAGCACAGCGTGAAGACCACATCCCCTGATTGGATCATTGTAATTTGATCAGCCAGATCACCGACACCGGGCTGTAACACAAATGTATTGGGGCGAATTTGGCGCAGACCCAAACCGACATACAGCGCCAGCGGGGACGAAGAACGCAACCCCATGACAAAAACACGCGGGGCTTTCACCAGCCAATCGACGGCTTGCTCAAAGTCGCGCACCGGAATTTGCGGAAGCATGTTTTCAATATTGCGCGAATCGGTCATCATGACCCGCTGTAAGACCGCCGCCGCGCTGGTATCTTCTTGCTGGTCTGCCAATTCTTTCACCAGCTTACGCGCCCCAATTTGATACACGCTTGCCGAATTCAACCGCCCTAGAAAATGTTCTTGCAACGCCGCTTGTAAGTCGGGAAAGCCATCAAAGCCGATAGCCTGCGCGGTACGCACCACAGTGGAATGACTCACATCCATGATTTCGGCGATGCGCGCCGCCGGAAGATACACGGTTTCTAAACCACGCGTCAGAAAAAACTCAGCCACACGCTGCTGACTTTTGCTCATCGAATCATAGTTTGCGCGTAACCGCTGCATTACATCTTTTGAGTTTGTTTTTGGGGCCATGCGACGCTTCACTTTCGCAACACCATCACGCTAGGAATGCGGATATTAAGATGAATTGGGAAAGATCGCAACTTGTCCCTTTCCCAATTCCAATTTGAACAATTTGATAATCGCCTAGGAAGTGACGTATGAATTATTCGCTTCCCAACGGGCGTTTGCTTCTGCCACACGTTCACGCACCACTTCGACGCCAATACCATGTCCTTCGGCTACTGCAATGGTGCTGTCGGCAGGGTTCAAGACAAACGGCGGATCGGTCACATCAGGGTTGTAATAACGGTCTGTCGCAGAAATATCACAGGGCATATTGACGCCGGGCAAGGATGCAAATGCCACGTTCGCGGCACGCCCTACCCCGCACTCGAGCATCCCGCCGATCCACAAGGGAAGGTTGTTCTCTACGCAGATTTTATAAATCTCAAGGCTTTCGGTATAGCCCCCAACGCGCGCGGGTTTTAAGTTCAAAATGCTGATCGCGCCGAGTTCGATCGCAAGGCGTAAATCGTTGGCGGACTTGATGCTTTCATCCAAGCAGATCGGGGTTTGCATCAAGGGGCGCAGTTTGCTGTGTTCGTAAATATCATCGTCGCGCAGGGGTTGTTCGATCATCAACAAGTTGAATTCATCCAGCTCTTGCAGGTGTTCGGCATCAGCTAAGGTGTAAGCGCTGTTGGCATCCAACATCAGTGAAATGTCGGGGAACACGTCACGCACCCCACGCGCCAATTCGACATCCCAACCCGGCTCCATCTTCAGCTTGACACGCTTATATCCTTGATCGACGCGCTTCTTAATCACCGCCAGCGTGTCTTCAATCGTCTCTTGAATCCCAATGCTGACCCCTACAAATGCTTTCCCGCGTGACTCGTGTCCCGCAGGCAGGAAGGTCGAAAAATAATCCGCAAGATTCAATTGGTTGGTCTTCGCGGCGGCATCCCAAATGGCGGCTTCTAAACCCGCTTTGGTGTGATGATTGCCACGAACCGACTTGATGAGCGCAGGCACTTCTGTGGGGGCATTCAGCGTTTTGCCAATCACTTTGGGGATGAGGAAATTACGAAGCATGTGCAACGCCGTGCCTACCGTCTCAGAACCATAGCCCGGCCGTAACTCGACAGAAGCTTCCCCCCACCCACTTACGCCGTCGGTTGTGACGACTTCAATCAAGACCCCTGCTTTATACGGGTCTTGCCCAAAACTTGTGCGTAAAATTTCTACAAAGGGAAGCGCGATTGGATAAAGTTCCACGCGCTCAATCGTAAATGCCACCATTACAACCTCTCAAGAATGTAAATAACCTGTCGGATTTTGACCCAGATCATAGACCTACTGTACACAAAACGCAATACTTTGTGCAACTTATCCCCAGAATTTGCACAAAGTATTGTTTCAGTTCCATAATGCCAAGCTATATTGGAATACGCCATCATTGTTAGAATTTTACAGAGTATTTTTCACCAGTGGATTGAAGAAAGATAAGACAATGCCAGATTTTGATCTTGTACTTCAAAACGGAACCCTTTATGACGGCAGTGGAGAAACCCCCTATCAAGGTGATCTCGCAATCAAAGGTGACATGATCGCCGCGATTGGGGCGCCGAACACATTGAGCGGTGAAACCACGCTGGATGTGAGCGGGTTGGCGGTTGCCCCCGGGTTCATCAATATGCTGAGCTGGTCAGTTGAATCCCTCATCGAAGATGGTCGCTCGCAAAGTGAAATTCGACAAGGTGTGACGCTTGAAGTCATGGGCGAAGGCACCTCAATGGGGCCGTTAAACGAAGAAATGCGCACTAAAGGCACGCGCGGCATCCTCGGTAATAAAGAAATCCAATATGAAATTGAATGGTCAACCCTCGGGGAATATCTCGAATTCCTAGAAAAACGTGGGGTTTCTACCAATATAGCCTCGTTTGTGGGTTCATCAACCTTAAGGGTGAACGCCATCGGCTATGAAGACCGCCCCGCAACCGAAGCAGAAATGAAACAGATGAAAGCGCTGGTTCAACAGGCGATGGAAGAAGGCGCGGTTGGCATGTCCGCCGCGTTGATTTACCCCCCCGCGACCTACGCCAGCACAGAAGAATTGATCGAGTTGTGCAAAGTGGTCGCCGAATACGACGGCATGTACATTTCACACTTGCGCAGTGAAGGGCCGTTTTTCATTGAAGCGCTGGAAGAACTCATCACCATCGCACGCGAAGCAAAAGTACGCGCGGAAGTGTATCACCTCAAGGCCGCAGGCATGGAAAACTGGCCGAAAATGGATGTCGCGATTCAACGCATCGAAGCGGCGCGCGCAGAAGGGTTAGAGATCACCGCCGACATGTATTTGTACCCGGCGGGCGGTACGGGGCTGAACGCCTGTATTCCCCCGTGGGCACATGATGGGGGTGAAGAAGCCCTGCTCAACCGCCTTAAAGACCCTGAAACCCGCGCCAAAATCAAACAAGACATCTTGACCCCATCCGACGAGTGGGAAAATATGTATCTCGAGGCCAATGATCCTTCACGGATTTTACTGGCAGGTTTCAAATCCCCAACCCTCAAACCGCTACAAGGGAAAACGCTGGCCGAAGTTGCCGAAGAACGAGACGCCCACCCCGTAGATACGTTGATCGACCTGTTGATTGAAGATGAAGGGCGCATCTTCACCATGTATTTCACAATTTCTGAAGACAATATTCGCAAGCAGGTGCAACTGCCGTGGGTTGCGTTTGATTCTGATGCGCAGTCGATGGCTCCCGAAGGAATTTTCCTCAAGTCGAACCCGCACCCGCGCGCTTACGGCAACTTTGCCCGACTTTTGGCGAAGTATGTGCGCGAAGAGCAGTTAGTCACCTTGCAGGATGCAGTTCGGCGCTTGACCAGTTTCCCCGCCGAAAACTTGAAAATTAAACAGCGTGGATGGCTCAAACCAAATTATTTTGCTGATGTCGTCGTGTTTGACCCCGCGACCATCCAAGATCATGCCACCTTCCAAAACCCACAACAATATGCTGTTGGCATGAAGCATGTGTTCGTCAACGGCGTGCAAGTGCTGAAAGAAGGTGAACATACGGGCGCGATGCCCGGGCGGGTGGTGCGCGGGCCGGGGTATCAAAGGCATGATTGATTATCGAATTTTGGAGACCATGCCTGAACTTGAAGACATCGTCTCGTTGCAAATTGCTGTATGGGGCTTAAACCCACGAAATGCCGTGCCCGCGGCGATACAACATGTCTTGGCGCTCAATGGCGGGTTGGTCTTAGGTGCATACGATGACCAGTTACTCGTTGGCCTGCTCATCTGCATGCCCGCCAAACGCAAAGGGGAATGGGTGTTATGGTCGCACATGACGGGCGTTTTAGCTTCTCATCAAGGGCATGGTGTTGGCCTTGAATTGAAGCGGTTTCAATATCGCTGGGCGCTGGCAAACGATTATAAAAAAGTTTGCTGGACGATGGACCCCTTACAACGCGGGAACGCCCGTTTTAACCTGCATTTATTGGGGATGATGTCCAAGCAGTATATCGACACGTATCACGTTGATTTTTACGGGGAAATGGACGACGACATCAATCGGGGTATGCCCTCAGACCGCATCGAAATTGTATGGGCATTAGATCAACCCAGTTTACACCAACCCCTGTCTTCAAAGACAGTCCACTTGTTAAAAACCGACGCTGAAAATAAACCGATCCCCCTGCCCATACCGACTGTCTGGGATGCCCCTGCGTATCGGATCGCCGTGCCAAGAGGCTTAGATGAAATGCGCCAAACCAATAAACCGTTGGCTTTGGAATGGCGACTTGCGCTGAGAGAAATCATGCTCACCGCGATTGAGAATGGGTACACCGGCGTTGACTTTATTGATGATGAGCATGGCTCTACGTATGTCATGCGGCGCATTGGAGGAAATGAATGAACATTGCCAACAGTCCAGAAGTGCAAGCGGCGATCAGTCTTGTGGCTGCCCGCCTTGAAAATGAGCGCAAAGCGCGCAACATCCCAGGGATTTCGGCGGGGATTGTGATCGACCAAGAATTAGTTTGGCATCAAGGGTATGGCGTTGCCAACGTCACAAACCAAACCCCCGCCAATGAGAAGACAGTGTATCGCGTCGCGTCGATCACAAAATTATTCACCGCCACCATGCTGATGCAACTGCGCGATGCGGGCAAACTCAATCTCGATGACCCGATTGACAAGTACTTGCCTGAGTTAAAACTAAATTCTAAATTTCCCGACGCAAAACCACCCACGTTTAAGCAGATTGTCTCGCATGCTTCCGGCTTGAGTCGTGAAGGTGAACATGAAGGCTGGATCAGCGGAACGATGCCCGGCCTTGAAGATTTATTCCGCATGGCAAACGAGATCGAAATGCGCCTGCCCGCATGGACTGAACCTAAATACTCGAATCTCGCGATTGCCCTCTTAGGCCACGCCCTCAGCCGTATTGCCGAACAGCCCTACGCCGAATATATCCATGAGCATATTTTAGAACCGTTGGGCATGGCGAACAGTAGTTTTAACCGCTCGCGGTACGGCGAAGACACCTACGGCGTCGGCTATCAACTGGATGAAAATGACGCTTACAAAGAAGCCATGTACTGGGCCACCGAAGGGCATATTGGGGCGGGCGCGTTGTTCAGCAACGTCGAAGATATCGCGCGTTTTATCTCGCTCCAATTCCGCGAAGGGGGCGCGGGCGGTGCGCAGATTTTGGGCAGTACCACCCTGCGTGAAATGCACATGCCCGTGAGTGTCACGCCTGACTTTGAAAGTGGTTATGGCATTGGCTGGGGAATCCGTCGTGTTGGAGGGTTCAAAGTGGTCGGTCACAGCGGGGGTTTGCCCGGCTTCACGACCAATATCACGTTAGTGCCCCCGTTGAAATTAGCGGCAATCGCGTTCACCAATTACGAAACCGCGCCCGCGCTCATCACACAAGGCATGTTAGAAACGTTGATCCCTGCGGTACAGGGTGAGATCGAACGGCAAGAAGTGAAGGCCGATAGAGCTACGCGCGATCAATGGACGGCCTATCTGGGTGAATATCGTGGGGATTCCTACGATGACCATGTTTATATCGAAATCGTTGATAAGCGCCTCACCTTATTCGAGATTGGCGCGAACCCATCCACGTTCACGCAACTGGAGCCGACATCTTTCGGCCAGCACATTTTTAAACTGGTGGGCGGGTATGTCTCTGGCGACTATGCCACCTTCCAAGTAGATGAGGCAGGCCGTGTCACCGGGTTGCGTTTAGGCGCATATCCACTTTGGAAGACCCGTTAAGAATTTTAAGCGCGTTTATTTTATTGATGTTGTGTGGCTTTTTTCGCCACCCATTTATGTATAAGAAAGACTGTTTTATAGAGGTCACATGAGAATTTTTACAGCGAGTTTTGCCACCGAAACCAATACCTTTTCCCCCATCCCTACGGGCACAAAAAGTTTTAGCGTGACGCGCAAAGGAGATTACAGCACGTTTCCCCCCTTTAAAGATTCTGTTCCCGCGCTTTGGCGTAAATGGGGCGAAGCAGATGGACACACCATCCTAGAAAGCCTGATTGCGCTGGCAGAACCCGCAGGGAAAACCCTTCAAGCCACTTACGAAACCTTTCGCGACGAAATCTTAGCTGACCTTCAAGAAGCCCTGCCTGTCGATGCGGTCTTGCTCGACCTGCATGGCGCGATGGTCGCCTATGGTTATGATGATTGTGAAGGTGACTTGATCGCCCGTATTCGTCAAATCGTCGGGGCAGAAGTCGCCATCGGCGTAGAGCTTGACCTACACTGTCATCTCACCGAGACGATGGTTGAAAATGCAACGGTGATCATCACTTACAAAGATTACCCCCATACCGACTTTGGCGAACGGGCGGAAGAACTTTACAAGCTCATCGTCGCAACCGCCGAAGGCAAGGTCAAACCCGTCATGGCGATGTTTGACTGCCAGATGAACAGCCTGTATTACCCGACGCAAGAACCGCTCAAAAGCTACGTTGAGAAGATGAAGTCGCTCGAAGGACACGACGGGATTCTGTCCGTCTCGCTAGGGCATGGCTTCCCCTGGGGGGATGTGCCGTTTCTCGGTGCAAAAACACTCGTGGTAGCAGACAATGATCTTTCAAGCGCGACCGAATTAGCTCAGTCGCTCGGGATGGAGATGTACACCATGCGCAATGAAGCGCGTCCTCAATTCCTCAACATAGATGAGGCCATCGACACGGCGCTCAGCATTGAGGGACAACCGGTGGTGTTGGCCGACGTGTCCGACAACCCGGGCGGGGGTGCGCCGGGCGACTCCACCTATATTTTGAGCCGTCTTTTAGAACGTGGCATCACCAACGTCGCCATCGGTTGTATTTTTGACCCAATGGCGGTTCAACTGGCAATTGAAGCGGGCGAAGGGGCAGATATTGAGTTACGCATCGGCGGGAAGATGGGTAAATCTTCCGGCAGTCCCGTTGATGTGACAGCGAAGGTGGGCAAAATTACGTATGATGCCATTCAACATTTCGGCCCTGTCGAAACCCAACAGTCCTTTGTGATGGGCGATTCTGTCGCCATCACCGCCAACGGGATCGATATTGTGCTGTACTCCATGCGTGGGCAAACCTTCAGCCCTGAAGTTTTTACCAATGTCGGCATTGATCCGTTCCAGAAAAAAATCCTCGTGGTGAAGTCCACCCAACACTTTTACGCTCGCTTCGCGCCGATAGCCACGCGCGTGATCTATGTCGGGGCGCCGGGTGCTGTTGCCCCAGAATTTGAATCAATCCCTTACGAGCACGCGGGTTTACACCGCTGGCCGAATGTCGATAACCCCTTAGGAGTCTAAAAAATGACGAATTATTCAGAACGTTTACAAGGTTTTGAGGCATGGCTCCAAGAACAGTTGAAGCGTTGGAACGCGCCCGGGGCGGCCATCGGCATTATCGCGGACGGCGAGATCATCCTTGCTGAAGGGTACGGCCTGCGTGATGTAGAAAAAAACCTGCCTGTCGATGCCGACACGTTATTTGCCATCGGCTCGTGTAGCAAGGCCTTCACCACTTACGGGATGGGTCTTTTGATGGATGAAGGCAAACTCGATTGGGACACCCCCGTTCGCGAATATCTGCCCGACTTCCGTTTGTATGATGAAGTGGCGACCCAACTCACCACCCCGCGCGACCTCGTCAGCCACCGCACAGGTTTACCACGTCACGATATGATGTGGTATGGCTCGGCACAGGATCGCAAAACCATTTTTGATCGCCTACGCCATTTAAAACCCAGCAAAACATTCCGTCAGGCCTTTCAATACAATAACTTGATGTTCATGGCAGCGGGTTACCTCACGGGTGAAATTGCGGGCATGTCATGGGAAGACTTCATCCAAACCCGCGTCTTTGACGTGTTGGGCATGAAGAACAGCAACTTGTCCGTCACAAAATCCGAAACAGCGGAAAATGCCGCGCTACCCTATTCGAATGTGACAGGCGAGATCAAAGCAATCCCCTTCCGTAATTTAGATGTGGTAGCGCCTGCCGGGTCGATCAACTCAAACATCAATGAAATGTTAGTCTGGTTGAAAATGCACATGGAAGGCGGGGTGCATCAAGGACAGCGTCTCATCCAAGAGGCCACTCTCAAAGAAACGCACAGCCCGCAAACCGTCATGAAGATCACGCCAGATATGCCGTGGTATGGAAGCAGTGAGATCGAAAATACGGCCTATGCGCTTGGGTGGGCGACACAAACCTACCGAGGCCATACGATGGTTCGGCATACGGGCGGTATTGATGGATTCATCTCATCCGTTTCGTTCTTTCCGAACGAAAATTTTGGCGTGGTCGTCCTCACCAACGTCGGCGAAACTTACTTAGCGATTTCGTTGGCGCTGAATATTTTTGACCGCATGTTGGGCTTAGATCATTTTGACTGGAATTCACGCTTTGACAGCAATAAAGAACTTCTGCAGGACATGCACAAGAAGTCTGTCGAAGATTTGGTGAGCGCCCGAAAAGCGGATGCCGACCCCTTACACAAACTCGCTGATTATGTGGGAACGTATCAACATGCGGGGTATGGAGACATGGTGATTGCCTTAGAAGGGGACGGCCTGCAAGCCACATTTAACGGTATCCCCTTCAACCTGTCCCCGCACAATTTCGACGTGTTCGCCGCCACCAGCCCTGATGAAGGCGATGAGTTCTTTCTGTTGGTGAGCTTCAAGACCGATCAACACGGGGACGTTTACAGCTTCTCGATGGGTTTTGAGCCTACGGTGGACGCGATTGAATTCATAAAAACTAACCGCGATAAACAATAATATGTGCAACTCGCGACCTAAATTTGCACATATTATTGCAATAGCGTAATGTTATACCTGAACCAGATCAAAAAAATCGGTTATTGAGATATTTATTGAGTGTGTAGGAGAAATATGAGTATGAACAGAGTTTTAAAAATGGGTGCTGTTTCCCTATTGGGCATCCTTTCCCTTAGTGCTGTTTCTGCACAAGATGTGGGGAATGTGTTGCAAATTGCTGTGTCTACAGAAACGGACACACTGAACCCCTATCTAACGGGCCTCGGCCCTTCTCATACCAATATCTATCTGATTAACCGTGGCCCTTGGACCTTTGATGACACAGGCAACCTGATCCCTGTTTTGGTGGAAGAACTGCCGATTGACGTTGAAGGTGGCGTTACCCAAACCGATGCGGGTCAAACCGTCGTCCGTTTCACGCTTGCCGATTGGGCTGTTTGGTCAGATGGCACCCCCATGACCGCTGACGACTTCATCTTCCCATTTGAAGTCTCTCAAGATGGCGTTACAGCGCTCGTACAAGATATGTTCACCGACGTGGTGGAAAGTGTCACCGCAGGTGAAAGTGAACAAGAAGTAATCGTCACGTATGTTTCAACACAACCGGACTGGTACGCGGCGGGTTTCTGGCCGTTACCCGCGCATGTCTTACGCCCACTCTATGACGAAGCGCTCGCTTCCGGCGCAGGGTTAGATTCCCTGTCGTGGAACCGCGCCCCAAGCGTCAGCAACGGCCCTTTCATCTTCTCTGAATGGGTTTCCGGTAGCTATTTACGTTTCACCCGCAATGATGCCTTCTTCCAACCCCCGTGGTTCGATGAAGTCGTGGTCAGCTTCTATCCTGACCAAACCGTCGTTCGTACCATCCTACAAAATGGACAGGCAGATATTTCTTCGTTCGGCCAACCGCCTGAAATTTTCGACTTTCAAGATGATCCGAACTTCGTCATCAGCAGTCTACCCGCAGGCACCGTGGAAAGCTGGTACTTGAACCTCGGCGAAAATGGTCACCCTGCTCTGAAAGATGTGCGCGTGCGCCAAGCGTTGGTCATGGCGCTGGATCGTCAATTGATCGTGGATGAACTGCTCGGCGGTGTCAGCTCGATTCCGGGCACATTCTGGGCGGGAACCATTTGGGAAAATGAAGATGCGGCTGGCTTGTGGCCTGCTTATGATCCTGCGGGCGCGGTCGCTTTGTTGAATGAAGCGGGCTGGGTCGATGAAGATGGCGACGGCATTTGTGAAGCGCATGGCGTAGACGGTGTTGAAGATGGCACGCCGTTGGTGCTCAGCCATTCGACCACCGCCGCAACCCTGCGCATGGATGCCCAAGTTTTGGCGCAAGATATTTTGAGTGAATCTTGCATCGGCTTAGATTTAGTCACGGTTGAACCTAGCTTGATGCTCGCCACGCTCGACAACGGCGGTGCTCAACGCGCAGGTCTGAACGATATTTATCACTTCGCGGTCTTGGCTTCGCGTACATCCATCGTCGCGCCCAACTACTGGAGCTGTGAAGGGATTCCTTCCCCCGAAAACCCCGCTGGTTTGAACTTAGCACATGCTTGTTGGGAAGAAATTGATGCGCTGTGGGATACGCTCGGCACCCAAACGGATGCCGAAGTCAGCTTAGCAACCGCCGCTGAAATTCAAACCTTCATGGCTGAACAGGTTTTCTGGATTCCCATGTGGGATCGCCCATCGTTGGCTGTGTACTCCAGCGAACTTGAAAATGTCCGCTTAACACCAGACGACATTTCACCGTATCGTGGTATGTTATGGCAAATTTACGAATGGCAACGGGCTGAATAAACGATCAGCATAAGCTTCAGAGAAAGGGTACAGGTCATCGCTCTACCCTTTCTCTGAAAGACAATACAGTGGGGTCAACGACACTGCGCAATAAGCGATCAACTTGATTCATTTTGGAATAGGATAAAACACATCTCACCCCAAATTTATCCGACCTTTCACTTCACCCGCAGTGGTTTTCCCCGAAACACTTTATAAACGCAAGATTTATTGTGATCAGCAGTTGAAAGGCGCATCATGGGCAGGTATGTTTTTCGCAGGCTTCTGCAAACCATCCCATTGCTATTTGCAATCAGCGTCATCCTTTTCATCATCATGAACTCGCTCGGTGACCCAATTGCGACTTTGGTAGACGCAACACGCCCGCCCACCCCTGAAGAACGCGCACGCCTTGAGCGCATCCTTGGGTTAGACCAACCGATTCATATGCAGTATTTGTATTGGTTAGTCGGAAATGATTGGACACAGATCGACCGCGATGGGGATGGTATCACCGACGCGCAAGGCACACGGCGTGGCATTTTACGGGGCGATCTTGGGAATTCTATCGTCACGCGCCAACCCGCTTTGGTACGGATTCAAGAACGCTTACCGAACACCCTCATTCTGATGATCCCGACGTATATCATCGTCTTGGTCACGGCCATTATCTTAGGCGTGTATTCATCTACACGACCGTATACATGGCTGGATAATTTACTGACCACCATCGCGTTTGTGTTTTACTCGATGCCGATCTTCATTGTCGCGCTGGCGATGATCTTCATCTTTGCGGTGACGTTCCGCAATCTGGGTTTACCGCATTTACCCATCGCTGGAATGTACGACAACCGCGAACCACAAACGTTCTTAAACCTGCTTCGACACATGATCTTACCCGTGATGTCGCTCGTCATCATCCAAGCAGCGGGATATATGCGGTATGTCCGCGCCAGCATGATGGAAGCACTCGCGTCAGATTATGTGCGTACCGCCCATTCCAAAGGGTTGAGCGAGCGCAAAATCATTTTTGGTCACGTCTTTAAAAACGCCTCGTTACCGCTTATCACCCTCGTTGGCTTGGATATCCCATTCCTGTTAGGGGGTGCGGTCATCACCGAGCAGATTTTTGCATGGCCGGGGATGGGGTTGTTATTCATCGAAAGTCTCAACCGTGCGGATTATTCGGTCTTGATGGGCATTTTGATGCTCACGGCGGTAGCAGTGGTTTTCTTCCAAATCTTGACTGACCTAGCGTATGTGTGGGTTGACCCCCGTATTAAACTGAGTTAAGGGAAATATGACACATGACAACTGAAACCAGCACCCCTAAACCCAGCGTAAAAGTCGTCAATTTAACGACAAAAAATACGGAACAAACCCAGTCGGAAAGTGGTTTTCTGGTGGTTTGGCGACGCTTTTTCCGTCACCGTATGGCCGTCGTCGGGCTGACAACCTTAATCGGCATCATCCTGTATATCACCCTCGGATCGTTCGCCTTCACAGAAGCCTACGCCAACGATACTGACATCCGCAATAAATGGGCGCCCCCTTCCGCAGAACATTGGATGGGGACGGACAGCGTCGGGCGTGACATCATGGCGCGCACGATTTACGGCGGTCAAATCACCCTTTTCACCAGCATTTTATCGGTCACCGTGACCGTCACTTTAGGCACGCTGTTGGGGCTGATCGCAGGCTATTACGGCGGTGCGGCCGACTTGGTCATCACGCGCATTGCGGAAGCGCTATTTGTGATTCCCACCTTATTTTTGCTTCTGGTCCTCGCAAAGTTCATCGGCGGGCGCATCCCTGATGTCACGATCCTTGGACGTGTCATCAGCGGAAGTGTGTTCATCATCATCCTTGTGCTAGGTTTTACCAGTTGGATGGGACTCACCCGTATTGTGCGCGCGGTGGTGCTGTCACTGAAAGAACAAGAATTTATCATTGCGGCGAAGGCATTAGGGGCAACCGGCTCGCGCATCATTTTCACGCACATTCTGCCGAATATCATCGCCCCGGTGATTGTGTCTGCCACATTAGGTATCGCGGGGGTGATCCTGCTCGAGAGTAACATCAGCTTTTTAGGCTTGGGCGTCCAACCGCCAACGGCAAGCTGGGGAAATATGATCCAACGCGCGGCCGAACGGATTGATACCGCATGGTGGTTATGGTTCTTCCCGGGCGGGTTGATTTTATTGACAATTCTGAGCATCAACTTTGTGGGGGACGGCCTGCGCGATGCGCTCGACCCGCGAAGTAGAAAATAACCTCTACGCTAATCAAAAACAGGCTGAGCATGTTCAGCCTTTTTTATCTTCGTCATATAGCTACAAGATAGTGTCATACAAAACGAAAGCGCGTGAGGATTTCTCACGCGCTTTCGAGGCTTAACCCTGCTTCTTCAGAATTTCTAAAACGCGGTCACGATAGGTGAAGTCGCGGTTTGGAGTTTCAGGAATCACTTTTGAGGCTTCGTTGAGAAAATGAACATAGTCGCGCCCCATCTCTTGACCGCGACGAGTGTGCATATCAAGCGCATAATCAGGGATTTCGGGCAAGGTATTTTCCAGTTCCACCGTGCGCGAAAGCCAATTCATGATGTCGTCGCTACCCCGTTCCTTTTGGCAACCGCACAAATAGCGCACCGCGTGGATAGCAAATAAATAGCGGTCATGACGCGGGCGTACAATACGGCTGTGCTGTTGAAACAGAGATTCGATCAAAATGGGCGCTTGTACTTCGCCAAAGCCGATGTCTTCAACGGCGATCACCTGTAGACGATGCCACAAAAACGCTTCCAGCTCGGCGCTGGTCGTCACCATCTCATAGGCTAACAAAACCGCATTATCGAGGTTCCCGCGCCGAATTTCTTTCTGCAAGGAGGAGATCACTTCGTCGGCGGGTAAATCGTGGAGTGTGCGCACACGCGTCCACGGGTCTTCACGAAAATTAGGAACGCCCATGGTTATATTTCTTTCTCACTTTCATTTCGTTCTGCCTCAACAACACTTTCTGTTGAGGGCTTGGATGATAAAACACCTTGACTCAAATTCTTCAATTCACGCGAGAACTCGGTCACAAAACGACGTCGCTTCAAAACTTCATCGCCACGAATACGCACCGCGACCAAGATCAACGCGCCCAACGTCACCAGTTGAGGGAACGCCAGCACCAAGTCCGGCGGTAAGCTGAGTTCGGGACGACTTTGTAAATAATTTGAGGCCGCTTCGGAAAACCCGAAAAACAGCGCGGTGAAAAAGGCCGGAATCGGGCTTTGGAAAGCGAACAAGGACACGACAATCGCCGTCCAACCCCGTCCTGAAACCATGCCTTCTACAAATTGGCTCAACACGCCGATGGAGATGAACGCCCCCGCCATGCCCGCTAACATTCCGCTGAGGGTGAGCGCAAAAATCTGCACGCGGGTGACGTTGATGCCGACACTTTCAGCCGCGCCGACGTTTTCACCAACAGCGCGAATGTGTCGCCCAAATTGCGTCCTGAACAAAATCACGGCGATGATGATCGCCATCGCCCAACTTAAATACACGATCAAGTTGTAACCGCTCAATAACGAGCCAACAACGGGGATATCCGACACCCCCGGAATTTGCAGGCCGGGCAAACCGCGAATACTGGGGTCAGCCAACGTTCCGAACATGCCGTACTGCGTGCGCATGAAGAAGACCGTCGCATTATCAATGAACATATTGACCGCGAGCGCCAAGATCACAAGGTTGATGCGCAGTTTCAAATACAAGAGGGAAAAGACCAAGCCCAAAGCGCCCCCCGCAATCGTCGCGGTGATCACGCCCAGAATCGGGTCGCGCGTTTCGCCCCCCGGGTTATACAACGTCGCAACGGCGATGTATGCGCCCCATGTCATCTTGCCCTCAATCGCCAAGTTCAACACCCCCGCCCGACTGGCGATCAAGGCGGCTAATGCGCCGAGGATGTAAGGGGTTGCTGAACGAATCGTACTTTGGAGTAGTGAAGACGGCAGAACCATGACACACAGGACGATGATGCCGAGGATGACCAGGTACGGATAATAACGGGATAGCGAATTTTGGTGAGGTGATGGAAGTGACGTTGCACTCATGACGCAAGCTCCTGTGATGCCGTGTTACGCCCCAATATTCGTTGGATAAATTTCCAAATTGCGCTGACACGTTTACGCAAGAAATCTTCCATCGCATTAAAGAGGATGATGAATGCGATGATGATACTGCCCAATTGGCGCGGAAGGTTCCCAAATTGGAAATTGATCGCGCCTTGTTCCAAGCCTGCTAAGAAGGGTGCGACGAGTAAAATTCCCGCGATGGATTCACGGGCGATGATGGCGACCATCAAACCATCAAACCCGTAGCCTGCTGTCGCGAAACCATCCACCACACGCCGTTCTACGCCAAGAATTTGAATCGCCCCTGCTAACCCGCTCAACGCCCCGCTGATGAACATGGCGCGCATTGTGGCGCGGTCGCTCGGAATCCCACTAAAACGCGCGAACAAATTTGAACCGCTGGTCATACGCTGTTCATAGCCCAACGTTGTGCGGTTTAAGAACCACCATACCAAGCCCGCCACAATCAACGCAATGATTAACCCCACGCCCACGCGCGCGCCGGAAAACCACTCCACCCCCGCAAAAAGCTGACGGTTAAAGGGGATCAACCACGCCGTGTTATCAATGGGGAACGTCCGCGCGATATTATTGAAGTCGGAACGCATCGGGAAGTTGATCATATACGCGACAAAGCGCACGGCGATCTCGTTCAAAATGATCGTGCTGATCAGCACATTCACATTTAGGCGCACGCGCAAGAACCCCGCAAGCCCTGAATACAATGCGCCGACCAACGCCCCCGCCACCATACACACGACGGGCATCGTCAAATGCATGATGAGGCGCATCGCTTCGGGTGCGTTATCATATTCGCCCACGCCAGTGAGGGTGTAAATTTGTCCGGGCAACCAATAGCCCATAAACACCGCCACCAACGCACCCAACACAAACTGCCCATCCATGCCGATGCTGAACATGCCCGCTTTAAAAGCGACAGTCGCAGAAAGCGCGGTCAAAATGAGCGGGGTCGCCCGTTCAAGGATCAGCGCGATGCGATGCCCACCACTGCCATAGAGCGGGCCAAAGACGGTTGAAACCGCGCCCGTGTCTGAATCTTCAACATCAATGAATAATAAATTACCAAACGTTTCGCACCCACGCGGGCCAAAACCTTCGCAAAATAACCGCTGGTAAGCATCAATCGGGTTATTGCCCGCCAAGCTCACAAATAAACTACTCGCAACTAACCCCAAGACGATTGCGAGAACCGCAATCCCCCCAGTGCTGAGTGAACGGCGCCATCCGCTAAGTTCGTTCATGGTGCAGCCTCCAAAGTGCCGCCCGCCATCAAAATGGCGATATCTTCTTCACGCGCAGTGGGGCCATCTAAAATACCCATGATGCGCCCATCAAACATCACTGCAATTCGGTCACTTAAAGAGAAAATTTCTTCTAACTCAACCGAGATCAGTAATACCGCCGCGCCGCTATCTCGTTCTGCAATCAACGTTTTATGGACAAACTCAATACTTCCGACATCCAGCCCGCGTGTGGGTTGGTTGGCAATGATGAACTTCGGGTGTCCCTCCAGTTCACGTCCCAAGACGATCTTCTGCAAATTCCCGCCCGAAAGACCGCGCACGCCTTGCCCCACTTTTGCCGACTTGATTTGGAACGCATTGACAACTTTCTGCGCAAACTTTCGAATTTCGCCAAAATTAAAACGCCACCCTTTCGAAAAGGGTGCTTGATAATAATTGGTCGAAATCACGTTTTCGTCTAAGGTGGTCTGTAAATTCAGCCCCATCACCATACGATCTTCGGGGATATGCGCAAAGCCTAATTTGCGTCGTTGGCGCACATCCTTGGTTGTGATGGGCTTGCCATCAAAATAAATTGAGCCGGCTTCAACGTCGCGTAAGCCAACCAGCGCTTCAACCAATTCGGTCTGGCCGTTGCCACTCACGCCTGCGATGCCTAGAATTTCGCCTTTGCGAACTTCTAAACTCACGCCATACACAGCAGGTACGCCCCCCGTTCCAGCAACCAATATCTCATTGGCTTGGACGATGGCTTCGCCCGGGGTCGCCTGCTTTTTATCCACTTGTAATACCACCGAACGGCCGACCATTTGGTTAGCCATTTCGTTAATCGTCAAGGATGCGACAGGGAAAACGCCGACTTTTTCGCCTCGGCGCATCACGGTCACGTTTTCGGCAACGGCTTTGACTTCCAGCAGTTTATGCGTGATGAGCAAGATCGCCCGTCCAGAATCCGCCAATTTGCGGATGATGACGTACAGCTCATGGACTTCTTGCGGGGTGAGTACCGCCGTCGGTTCATCGAGAATGAGAACATTGGCATCACGCTGTAAGGCTTTCAAAATTTCTACCCGCTGCTGCATCCCCACGGGCAAATCTTTCACTTGTTGATAGGGATTCACCGCTAAACCGAACTCGTTCGAGAGTTTATGCACCGCAAGCGCTTCAGCACGCGAATCAATAAAGCCAGCGCGGTTCCGTTCGATCCCTAACATAATATTTTCAGCAACGGTAAAAGTCGGCACCAACTTAAAGTGTTGATGCACCATCCCAATACCGTAACGGATTGCATCGTTTGAATGATGAATTTGAGCACGTTGCCCATTGATGAGAATTTCGCCTGCATCCGGCTGGAGCAAGCCATACAGAATGCTCATCAAGGTGGTTTTCCCGGCACCATTTTCACCCACAATTGCATGAATTTCGCCCTGTTTCACGGCCAAATCAACGTTGTTTACAGCCAGTGTGTCGGTCGAAGAGAAGTATTTGCGAATGCCGCGCATTTCAACAGCAATAGTCATGGGCGCGCTTACCTGAAATTATGAGGACACAATCAACCATTAGGAGAAAACTTCTTAAAACTACAGAGGATGTTATTCAGTGTTGAATAACATCCTCGCTTACAAATTTCACAACAACACAAAAGAGAGTTAAAAACATCACGTCTTTAACTCTCTGATTCAAAATTTATTCGCTTGCTTCTGCTAACGCATTGGTCACGACGATTTCGCCAGCGAGGATCGCTTCACGCGCTTCGTCAATCGCCATACGGACGGCGGGCAGTTCTGCGACCATATCTTCTGGGCCAAATTCATCGAATGTGCGCGAGCAAACGCCGACATCCCAGCTCAACCCTGCATAGCCTTCGGCCATACCGAAGTTGGATTCACCTGCGGCGTACGTGCCATCAACGATTGATTGAACAAAGCCATACACGGCGTTGTCAACGCGCTTCATCGCGGAAAGGATCACGGTGCCCGGGTAGAGATCATCTTGGTTGCTGTCAACGCCGATGGCGAAGTTGCCAGTTTCAGCGGCGGCTTCCAAAACGCCTTCACCACTACGACCTGCAACTTGGTAAAGGATGTCCGCGCCTTGTTCGTAGAGCGCCAACGCTTGTTCTTTACCAGTGACGGGGTTGCTGAAGTCACCCACATAGCTGCGTAAAACGGTGCAGTCTTCACAAACAGAGAGGACACCTTGTTCAAAACCGTCAATGAACAAGTTGATGCCGGGGGTATCCATACCCCCCACTGCGCCCACGATCCCTGTACGGCTCAACATCCCAGCGGCGATGCCAGCCAAGTAGCTGTTTTCGTGCGTCAGAATGTTGGTCAGCGCGAGGTTATCAATTTCTGGAACAGGGAAAAAGAAGGTTTCTTGAGCGGCAAAACGTTGATCAGGAAATTCGTCTGCAAGTTCTTCGACAGTCGAAGCATCCACCGCAATCGTGATGATCAAGTCGGGGTCATTTTGGATTGCGCGACGGATTGCCGAGTCGTGTTCTTGCACGCCAGCGGTTTCGACGATAGTGCCAGTCACACCCAATTCAGCAATGACACGTTCAGCACCCGCCGCCGCAGAGTCGATAAAGGAACGATCTCCACGTGGGTTCGGAAGAATAATCGTGAATGAGACATCACTATTATCGGAAACTTCCACCCCTTCGGCAGTCACTTCTACTGAAGGTGCCAAACACGGATCTGTATATTCTTCTTCTTGTGCGCTCACGGCATTCATTGCCAAAAGCAGCACAACTGATGTAACACCACTGACCACCCACTTACGCCCTAACATACTTTGAAATTCCCTTCATCAAATTAAGAAAACCAACGATTATAATTTGGCTTAGACTTGCGATGAAAGTTTAACCAACATTACAAAATCTTGCATGTGTGTAAGGCCAATTAAAAAAAGTGGTCTCAATTCGTTACATTTAGTGTGAGTACGCTATAACACACCCCAAATAAACTTGTTTTTAATGAAGGATAAGCTGATGTCCACACTTCCCATCATTCTTGATACCGATATTGGAACCGACGTTGATGATCTGCTGGCATTGGCTTTTTTGTGGGGTTCCCCCGAAGTTGACATTAAAGGCATCACCTGTGCTTACGGCGATACAGAACTACGCGCGCGCATCATCCACAAACTTTTTCACTTGGCGAACAAGACACCCATCCCTGTGTGTGTCGGGGCGAAACGCACATTACTGAACCGCAAACCGATCTTCTGGGAAGGCCATGAGGGTCAAAATATCCTCCCGCCAGATGACCCGCCCGCGCCTACCCATTTCCCTGACGCCGTTGATTTTTTGATCCAGCAGGTGAAAGAGAGCCAACAGCCGATCCATCTTGTCGCCATCGCCCCATTGACCAATATCGCGCTAGCATGTATCCGCGAACCTGATTTTCCCAAATGGGTGCGAGGCATGTCATTGATGGGTGGCGTGAACCGCCCGCCTGACCGTCTAGAATTACCCGTCGCTGAACATAATATTCTGTGCGACCCTGACGCCGCCCAGATTGTGTTTCGTGCTTTCAGCGAAGCAAAAACCCCCGTCACGGTTGTTCCGCTGGATGTCACCACACAAGTACGGTTGTACCCCAGTGCGGTCAAAGAATTTCGGGCATGCCACACGTTATTTCATGACTTGATCGCCGATGAGGTGGAAGATTATTCGTGGTATCAACAGCATGGAAGCACCGCCCTTCATGACCCGCTCACAGCGGCCAGTTTGATCGACCCGAATCTGCTCACCACCCTACCTGTAGAGGTCAATATTGAATTGACAGGCACGCACACGTTAGGTGCATCAGTTTTCAAAACTGACCCTGAATCACAAATTCGATTAGCCATCGCGGTGCGTAATACCCGCGCTCAAAACTTGATCGTAGAACGCATTTTAGACAGCGTAAATTTATAGGAAGACCCCATGACCAGTACCTTACTTATCGGCGGAAAAGTCTTATGTTTAGGGCAAACAGATCGGATTTATGATGCGGGCTTTGTCCTGATTGAAAACGGACGGATCGAAGCTGTTGGGGATGCAAAAACATGGAATGATCGCCGTTCGGTGGATGAACGGGTGGACTGTACAGGCAAACTCATCATGCCCGGCCTCGTCAATGCTCATACCCACACGCCCATGACCTTGTTTCGTGGGCTGGCGGAAGGGGTTTCGTTGCTGACGATGGACGGCTGGTATAACACCATTCGCCTGCTCGAATTGGTGATGACCCCCGACATGATCCCCGCTTCTGTGACCGTCGCCTGCGGTGAGATGATCCGCACAGGGACGACCACGTTTGCTGACCAATATTTTTATATGGATCAGATTATCCCTGTCGTGAAACAAAGTAAATTACGGGCGGTCTTGGCCTATGGCGTGGTCGAGCTGAATGATCCGATTGCGCGTGAGCAAGAACTCACCCATCTGGACGCCTTCCTAGAAGGCATGGGCGAAATCGATTCCGACCGCATCAACGGCTGGATTGGCCCGCACGCCTTCTTTGTCGATAACAGCCCTGAAACCATGCTCGTAGAAAAGAGCCTCGCGCAAAAGTATGGCGCGGGTTTACACATCCACATTTCGACGACGGGCGAAGAAGATGAATTTTGCCAAACACATTTTGGCATGTCAGCGGTGCAAAAGATGGACGCACTGGGCATGTTGGAAGAACGGATCATCGCCGCGCACGCATTGAGCATCCCCGAAGCCGATTGGTCACTTTTAGCGCAAAAGCCCTTCACCACGTTGATTTGTCCAAGCGCGGGGATGCGTGCGGGTGCAGGTTCAGCGCCTGTAGTCGGCATGCGTCAAGCGGGCATCAACATCGCGCTAGGGACGGACAACGTTTGTAACAACAATGACTATGATCTGTTCTTAGAGATGCGCACATTAGGGAAGTTATCGAGTTACCGCGAAGGCCGTCCCGGCGCTTTACCCGCCCGTGACATCGTGGATATTGCCACCGCAGGGGGTGCACGCGCGCTCGGCTTAGACGATCAAATTGGAGAATTATCGGTTGGGCGTCAAGCCGACATCATCCTCTTGGATATGGAGGAAATCGGCTGGGGGCCAACGCCTGCGAACGATGTGTTCACGGCGCTGGTGTACAGCATCAACGGCCTGCATGTCACCGATTCGATGGTGGGGGGTGATTGGGTTCTGCGTCAGCATCAATGGCAAACGGTTGATTATAAAAGCGCCCGTAAACAACAACATCTCGACGCGGAACGCTTGCTTGCCTTGCGCAGTCAGCTCTGATTGCAAGTCACTTCGGGGCATGAGAACATCATGCCCCTATAAAATCCACAATTCCTGTGAAGTCAAACAAGACGTTACGCTAGCGCGCACACGGAACCCTCTGTAGGGAAAGGGCGTACCCTGTCCGTTACTTGAATGATGCTATTTATTCCTCATCTAACCCTAACGCTGTGAGCGCATAGACGAGAGTTGCATCCCGCAAGCCTTGAACCTCTACATATTCATTGGCGCTGTGCGCTCCGTCCCCTTGTGGCCCTAACCCACACACCATCGGGATGCCGTGCTCGATCAACAGATACCCTTCGTTCGCTGGCCCGGCGATGGTTCGTGGTGCAGAATGTCCTTTCACTTGGGGAATCACCTGCTCCAAGACCTTAAAAATCTGAGCATTTTCATCGGACATCACCGCAGGCACTTCGTTGAGCAATTTCCATTCAAAGTCACAGCCTGTTTGTTCAGTAATCCCCTGCCCCAGCGCAAAGAGTTGAGGTTCTAAAATCGCACGTTGATATTCCGGCGTCAACCGAATATCGATAAAGGCCGTTGCGCGGTCGGGCACAATATTGATCCCCGCCCCGCCTGCGATCATCGTAGGGGTGATGACCGTACGATACGGCGCAAACAACGGGATTTTTGAATAGGCCATCTCTTGATCGAGATTTTCCAGCGCGATCAGCAAACGGCTTAAAGCCGTGACCGCATTCTTGCCTTTTTTACGGTCTTGCCATTCGTTGGTTCCGCTGTGAGCGGTCGTGCCGAGCGCGGTAATCTCATAACGTAGTAAACCACGATGGCCGATATTGATCTCATCGCCCGAATAAGCGTAGATCGCGCCTTTAGCGGCCAGCTTGCCTTCACGAATCAACACCTTGATGCCGAGCGTCCCCGTCGCGCCAGTTTCTTCATCAGGCACGCCAATGAACTGCGCCCGTCCGTGTTGCAGTAAGCCTGTATGTTTGAGCGCCGCCAGCGCATACAACGAGACGGCCATCCCGCCTTTGGTATCGACAGCGCCCCGCCCGTAAATGCGTCCTGCAGAGAGCGTTCCGCTAAATGGCGGGAACTTCCATTCACGCTCATCCCCAATGCCAACGGTGTCTAAATGACCTACCAGCAGTAAGCCGACATCGCCTTGTTCTGACGTGCTCACAATCACATTGGGATGATCGTCTTCTTGGCTCACAAACTCGACCGTTAAGCCTAGTTTTTTGGCTTCAGCGGCAATCACCTCTGCCAAAGCGCGTTCAGGGTGAAGCCCATTCACCGACGGCGTTTGAATCAACCGCTGACAAAACGCCACCAAATCCGTGAAATGTGCGTCGATATATGTGCTTAACCGTTCTTGACTAGACAAGGGGCGCTACCTTTAAATCATATAAACCGCGAATGACATGCGTGGGGCGGAAAGTGGGTTCTTCCACCAGTTCTAAGCGACGGAAACGCTTCAACAGCGTTTGCATCGACACTTGTAATTCCAAGCGTGCTAAAGGTGCGCCCAAACAATAGTGGATGCCCGCGCTAAAGCTGATGTGTGGGTTTTCTTTACGGGTGATGTCCATGCGATGCGCGTTGGGGAACTGCTTTTCGTCGCGGTTAGCCGAACCAAATAATAGGGCGAGTTGTTCCCCTTGTTTGAAGCTGTGCCCCGCATACTCTACATCTTCTAAGACCCAACGCCGAAACAACTGCAAAGGGACATCAAAGCGCATCATTTCTTCTACTGCAAGCGGGATTAATTCTGGTTGGGCATACAACAAATTGAGCTGGTCGGGGTTATGAAACAGCGCCCGCCACCCGTTGCCAATCACGTTGACCGTCGCCTCATGCCCTGCATTGAGTAACAGAATACAGGTCGAAACCATTTCGTCTTCCGTCAGACGATCCCCCGCTTCTTCGACTTGCACCAACGCCGTGATGAGATCGTCTTTCGGGTTTTTGCGTCGTTCTTTAAATAGACCGCGCAAATAGCGGTCAAAGTCGATAGAGGCTTGCACCGCCAAACGTTCTTGTTCCGCGGTATGGTCGAGTTCATACATCGCCACAATCGCCTGTGACCAGGGGCGTAGATAATGCTGATCTTCTTCAGGAACGCCCAATAATTCCGCGATCACGCTCACCGGTAGCGGGGTGGCATAGTCCTCAAGAAGATCGAATACAGGTTTGTCCGCCACTTGATCTAACAAATCATTGGCGATGATCGCGATCTTGCCGCGAAGCATCTCGACGCGACGGGGCGTAAATACCTTATGCACTAACGTGCGTAGACGGGTATGATCCGGCGGTTCTTTGTCAAACATCGAGTTTTCGCTGAGTTTATCAAAGGGCGCAAGGTCAGCACGTTTGGGGGGTAAACCCCGTTCTTCACGGGTCAGAATGTGATCCATCGTGCGCCCAAAACGACGGTCACGCAGAAGCGCATTCACGTCCTCATATAAGCTAACAAACCACATCTTTTGCTCAGGAAGATACAAGAGGGGCGTAGTCGCCCTTAACTGTTCGTATGTGGGGTATGGATCACGAATAAAATCAGAATCAAGGGGATTAAACATCGCGAGTACCTATAACTAGAAGAAATATAGAGGGAAGTGTAGCGCACATCGGGAAACTTGTCGCACCCCATAGGTCATTTATAACCGCTTTTCTAGCGCGTTGTCATTGACTCTTTTACGGGGGACTAGATACTATCTATAAGATGAGGATTTTGTTTAACTTTTCAGAGGAAATTTAATGCCCAAAATTACTTTGATCGGCGCTGGCAGTACAGTATTTGCTAAAAACCTTTTGGGGGACATTCTCAGTTTCCCAGAATTGAGTCACTCGCACATCAGTTTGCATGACATTGATGAGGGACGTTTGCAAACATCGCTGATCGTCGCCCAGCGCGTGGCGGATGCCGTCAACGCCAAAGCGACTTTTGAAGCGACCACCGACCGCCGTCGAGCTTTAGAAGGTGCGGATTATGTCATCTGTATGATTCAAGTGGCGGGCTACAAACCCGGCACGGTGATCGACTTTGAAATCCCTAAAAAATATGGTTTACGCCAAACGATTGCCGACACGTTGGGCATTGGTGGGATCATGCGCGGTTTGCGTACCATCCCCGTCATGTTGGACATTTGCAAAGACATGGAAGAAGTATGCCCCAACGCCTATTTCTTACAATACGTGAACCCAATGGCGATGAACTGCTGGGCGATCAGCCGCGCCAGCACCATCAAAACGATTGGTTTATGCCACAGCGTCCAGCATACCGCGGAACAAATTTCGCATGATATTCGCGTGCCGATTGAGGAAATCAATTATGTGGTGGGCGGGATCAATCACATGGCGTTTTACCTCAAGTTTGAACGGAATGGCGAAGACTTGTATCCCCTCATTCATAAAGTTGTCGAAGAAGGTCGCGTTCCCGACTGGAACCGCGTCCGCTACGATATGTTCAAACGGCTCGGCTATTTTGTCACCGAAAGCAGTGAGCATTTTAGCGAGTATGTGCCGTGGTACATCAAGCGTGATCGTCCCGAACTCATCGAAGAATTCAACATCCCGCTGGATGAATACATTCGCCGTTGCGAAAACCAAATTGCTGACTGGGAAAAACAACGGGTGGAATTAGAAGGCGGTGCGCCCCTCGTCGTCAAACGCAGTATCGAATACGGATCGGGCATCATCCACAGCATCGAAACCGGCCAGCCCCGCGTTGTGTATGGCAACGTCGCCAATAATGGTTTGATCGATAACCTGCCCGAAGGGTGCTGTGTAGAAGTCCCCTGTATTGTCGATAAAAACGGGATCATCCCCGCGAAAGTGGGGAATTTACCGCCCCATCTCGCCGCGTTGATGCAGACCAACGTCAACGTGCAAGCGCTGACGGTAGAAGCCGCCCTCACAGGCAAACGCGAACACATCTACCATGCCGCGATGCTTGACCCGCACACCGCAGCGGAATTGTCGCTCGATCAAATTTGGTCGATGGTGGATGAATTGATCGAAGCACACGGGGATTGGTTGCCTGCTTATCACTGATCCGCGTGGCGGTCTTTGTGGGTGAGATCAAGAGGCTGATGATATCGTCAGCCTCTTTTCATGAATGTCTATACAGCGCCCGTTTGCCGTGAAAGCAGATACCCACCTACGAGCAACAACACCACGCCTAATAAACGTGAGATATCCAACGGGCGAACGGGCACGCCAAACCAGCCGAATTGATCGATCAAAACACCCATTAATAACTGTCCCACAATCAGCAGGGTGACAGCAACCCCGGG